>CAWJTK010000006.1:0-767848 GCA_963845785.1 Terriglobia bacterium
CGTCGAATGCTCCGTTGGGGTTGAATGGCGTGTTTGCAACTGGCGCGACGACGGGAGCGGTGGGATTGGGCAAAATCCTGCTCAAGTAAAAGAAAAACAATTCCCGGTTAGACCGACGATATTCGTTCTTTCGCGAGGGCCATCTGGCCCGGGACGCCGCCCGCAGCATCCCAGCGGGCGGCCTGGCCCGGATGGCCTCGATCAGTGTCGTGCTGTTTCGCGATCGGATCGGCGAGGGCGGTACGCACAGGCTAAAGTATCTCAGCATTTTCTTCCTGCCGGCTTGCAGATTTCGCGTTTCGGAATGGCGGAGACTAATCGTAGTTGGGACCGTCGTGGACAGGAGGGCGCCTCGGATGAGAAGGAAGTCGAGTACCTCTCGGAGTCCGGATTATCGGTTTTGATAACCTTGTTTCCTGTCACATATAACTCACACCGATGAGAGCCCGTCTTGTATCGACTATTTGCACATTCCTGGCCATATGCGTTCCTGTTCTCGCCTGGTCTCCGCTTGAGGAAAATCGCGGACAATTTTCCAAAGACATTCGCTATGTTGCCAAATCCGGGGGAGTATTCACGGCAGTCACTGCGACCGGGATCGAGTTCGAGCGGCATGGCAACAGCCTCTCGCTAAGGTTTGTCCGCGGTAATCCGTCGGATTGCCAGCCTTACTCGACAATGGTCGGCGAGTCCAATTACCTTGCCGCTCAACCTCCGATCACGCACGTGCCCGAGTACTTATCAGTCAGGTGCCGCAATCTGTATCCGGGCATCGACTGGATTATACGTACGTCCGGGTCGTCCCTTGAGCATGACTGGGAAATCGCTCCGGGCGCAAACCCTTCGCGGATCGCCCTGGAACTGGGACAGGAAGCTGCCGGAGAAACTACTCCAGACGGCCGCCTGCTCATCCGGTCCGGAGACATGAAGGTTGTGTGGGAGAAGCCGAGCGCCTGGCAGCAGGAAGGAGAAGTACGGCGACCGGTACCGTGCCTATGCCTTGCATGGCCATAAAATCGCTTTGAAAACAGGCCCGTATCGCCATGATTTGCCGCTTCTGATCGATCCGGTAATTGACCTCTCATACGTGATTGCGGCGAGCGGTCCCGACTACGGAACTCAAGTCGCGGTCGACGCGAAGGGGAACGTTTATCTGGCAGGGTTCACGCAGTCCCCGGATTTTCAGACCACTCCCGGCGCCGCTTTCCCGGCGCCATCCCAATCTCCAGGCGGCGGCGGCTCAAACCAGGTGTTTGTTCAAAAGCTCTCGCCAGGCGGCGTAAACCCGATTTACTCGACTTACCTTGGCCTCGGAGTATTCAATTCCAATCACCCACTGGGAATGCGCGTGGATGCTTCCGGAAATGTTTATCTGGCGGCGATGATCTTCAATAACCCTCTGCCGGTGACTGGTACGCCCATCGACCCAAATGGGATCATCGGAGTCTATAAGGTTGCACCCGGCGGGGATCATCTGATTTATGCGACGCAGGTACAACCCGGCTTCGACTATACGATGCCAGTCGCTTTGGCAATCGATAGCAGCGGCTACGCCTATGTCGCCTCTGGTGACTCCACGCTGTCGCTGTCCAAAATCGACCCCACCGGTATGAGCCAGCTGTTCTCTTACCAGACGGTATTCAGCAAGTATCCGGAAGGCATTGCAGACATAGCCGTAGGCCCGGACGAGAGCATTTACATCGCGGGAACCACCGCACAAGGCGGTCTGGCGACAACTCCTGGCGCGATGACAACCATGCCAACCAGCGCGGCCGCGGCTGGCCCCCATGGTTTTCTTATGCGCATCAAGGCTGACGGCAGCGGCCCCATTTACAGCACGTACATCGCCGGGACGCAGGAAGACGGCATTTATGCGCTTACTGTCGATGCTTCCGGCGCAGCTTACGTCGGTGGCTATACCTTCAGCCTGAACGCGAATGTGAATGGCCAGACAGTCTTGATGCCGGGTATTCAGGGAACGCTGCTCGGGATACCAGCTGTGCCGCTCGACATCAGCACGGCGTTCGTAATGAAGGTGGATCCAGCGGGCGATGCGGCCGGCTTCAGTGCGCTGCTGCCCGGCGTTTCGGTTTCCGCTCTCGCTCTCGACAGCGTTGGAAACCTGTATGCGGCGGGAGTCTTCAATCCTGGCGGCGGCAGTACCAACAACACATCGGATTATTTGAACACCGCCGGAGTCAACATCGAGAAAATCGATCCGAGCGGCTCGATTCTGGTCTATTACTCAGCCATCCCGACGATCAACGATCCTCCCCCGTACGTCTCTGCTCCGGTTGTCGGGCTTGCCGTTGATTCCAATGGCGAGGCCTATCTTGCGGGCTCGAGCGCAAGTCTCAAGATACCGGAGCCGCACGATATTGCGTCGGCATCGTCGCATGCGTACGTGCTTGGAGTTAATGCGGCGCCCGATCAGTGTGACCTTCAGGTAACCGTCCAGTCCATTCCCCCGACTTACGTGCCAGGCAGCAACCTGACGGCCGTCTTCAACATTCAGAACAATGGGCCTTCGACGGCGCAGGACGTGGTGTTTTCGATACCCGCGAAGAATCTGCAGAACGCCATCCTCACATCATGCCAGGCGACTGGTTCGGGCATTTGCTCGCTTGCCAGTCAGAACCCGACAAGCGTATTTATACAGGCGCCGAGAGTCGAGTTCGATTCTCTCGCCCCGGGCGCCAGCGTGACGGTGACCGTTACGTTCAGCACCTACGTTGCTCCAGACAATATGGTGGCGACAGCTGTGGTTTCGACCTCCACTTCAGACGTAAACCAAAACAACAACACGGCGACGGCAATCTCGCTGGACAATGGGGTTCCGATCACCGTGCGGTCGTCTCTTTCGAACTCCGGCTCGAATCCCAATCTTCAGTGTGCGATTAGCGGTTCCGCCGTCGTAGCTCCGGCCGGACTGTGTTCTGGGGCTTATGTCGCGGCTAACACCCAGTTCCAGATCACGTGGCCCTCGCCCCAGGCGACGAACATCGGCGGATATCCCGCGATCTTCCAGCAGTGGTCGGACGGTAGTACCGACAATCCGCGGACGTTCACTGCAACCGGACCGATGAATCTCGATGCCGTGTTCGAGTTGTTAATCCCGCCGTTTCTTTCGTCCGCCGGGGTCACAAGCGCGGCAAGTTATGCATCGAATGGCGTCTCGCCAGGCGAAATCATAGCGCTGTTCGGATTCAATCTCGGAGCATCCTCGAGCGGACAGGTTCAAAATGGCGCATTTACGACGCAATCCGGATCGACGACGGTGATGTTCGACGGTACCGCGGCGCCGATCATCTATGTCAGTGGAATGCAGTCGAGCGTTGTCGTGCCTTACGAGGTGGCCGGCAAGAACTCGACGACGATAACGATTGAAACTGCGGGCGGATCGGCGACGGCCGGCGTACCCGTTGTGCCCGCGGTTCCCGCGCTGTTTACGGCAAACTCTTCGGGAACCGGACAAGCGTCGGCGCTGAACCAGGATGGAACTGTGAATTCGTTTTCAAATCCGGCCAGTGCGGGACAGGTAATCGTACTTTACGGAACCGGCGAGGGACTGGTGCAGCCTGTTCCGGCCGATGGAACGATTACTACGCTGCCTGAACCCGTCCCGGTGCTGCCGATTACCGTGGACATCGGCGGGCAGCCTGCACAAATCATTTACGCGGCCGAGGCGCCGTCGCTGGTATCCGGCGTAATCCAGATCAATGCCGTGATTCCGAACGGCATAAGCAGTAGCGCGGGTGTTCCCGTCACGTGGAAGGCGGGGACATATTCGAGTCAACCCGGGGTCACGATCGCGGTCCAATAGCCGATCCACTCGCCATACAAACGGAGCGGCGAGTCGGCCGGCAGACGCTCAAGGTATCTGACCCGGGAAGCCGCCCGGTCCAAGTGGCTTTTTGGGCTGGTCCCGCGCGAATTTGAAGTCAAGAGTCACGTCAACACGATGCATCGTAAGGTTGACATCCGGGCTCGCCTTGGTATCACCCAGATTGTCGAAGATGCCCTCGTCTTTGACTTTCGTCAGAAAGTATTCGGCGTAGCCTTGCGGATAGTCGTCACCCGGCTTTACGCTCCACATTTTACGGATTGCCGCCTCGCCATCGAGGCCCAGGCCGTTGACGGTCAACTTCCCCATGGTGTATTCCGGACCAGCATCCAGGACGAGAAAGAATTCGACGGTCTTCTTCTCGTCGTCGAGCTTGCGATCGGTGGTGACATCCGCATCAAGGAAGCCCTGCCCGCGCATCGATTTCTTTACGCTTTCCGCGGCCTCGCGCACCTGGTCGAAGTTCGCGACCGTCATCTGCGGCAGTTTGGCCCGCTTCAGAATGCGCTCGCTCTCGGCCGGCGACTTGCCCGCTACCGCAACCCGCACGAGCTTGTATTCGGGGCCTTCATCGACAACCACCTTTACATCGACGCCAGTAACGTTCGTTGACGGCGTGGCCGAAATCTTCGGGAATCTGACTCGCAGGTAGCCCTTCGCCTCATACAGCGGCACGATCTGGCTCTCCAGGAGCATGCGAAACGCGGTGTCACTGAAAGGCTGGCCGAAAGCCACTTCGTTCATCTTGTTATGGAGGTCGATCGCGGAAATCACCTTACTGCCTTCGAATGTCACGGCCGCAACCGCCGGCAGACCGCGCGGTGGCGTGAAATCGATTTCGAGTTGTCCGGGAGCGGTTGCGATCACCCTTCCCGCAACCTCCCCTGGATGGCCTTTCAATTCGAGGTAGAAGGCGATCTGCTTCGCGGCGTGATCGAGGACCTGCTGCGTGCCGGGCATTTTGCCGGTGAAGAGAGGATCCTGGGTTTTCAGATAACCTGTGACCTCCTCTGCAGAGACCGGAAGCCCGTCCACGCGGATGGGGTATAACGTCTCGAGCTCCTGGACTTCGAAAGTGATCTGGTAGCCGCCGGATGCCGCGGGTTTATAGCGGTAAGCGACCATGTCGAAGTATCCGCTGGCGATCAGGCGGTCGCGCGCCTCGTCGAAAACCGCGTTGTTGCCGTTCTGACCCTTCCTCAGACCGGAGGCGGCGACGATGGCGGGGGCGGTGAGAATCCGATTGCCTTCAACAGTAATCGAATCGATGGGGAAATCGCGCGCGGCGCTCTGATTCGGCGTCTTTTGGGCCGTTACAGCAAGGGGCAGAACCCCCGCAAACAGCAACAAAACGAAAGAGATGCGCGCCATTCCTCCAACCATGGTATACAGACGTGCCATGTAGAATGGAGTTACGTGACATACGACCTGATTGTGATTGGTAGCGGCCCCGGCGGCTACTCGGCAGCGGTGCGCGCCGGGCAGTACGGACTGAAGACCGCCATTATCGAAAAAGATGCGAAGCTGGGCGGAACTTGTCTTCATGTCGGCTGCATTCCGACCAAGGCTCTGCTGCATACGGCGGAATTGTGGACTTTTGCCAACCACTCCGCCGAAGAAGGCATCACGATTGAGAAGCCCGTTCTTAATTATCCAAAAGTAATCGAGCGGAAAAACGGGATTGTTCAGAAACACGCCAAGGGCGTCGATTTTCTGATGAAGAAGAACAAGGTGGAGGTGGTTCCGGGATTCGGGACGATCAAAGGCGTTCGTCCGGACGGGATCAAGGGTTGAGGTTAAGAGCGACAAGGAGACGAAGGTCCTCGAAACCAAAAACATCCTGATTGCGACCGGGTCGGAGGCGCGAATGCTTCCGGGTTTGCAGCCGGACGCGGACCGGATCCTGACCAATATCGAAATCTTGAACATGACGCAGATTCCGAAATCGCTGATGATTATCGGCGCCGGCGCGGTCGGCGTCGAGTTTGCGTCGATGTTCCAGCGGTTCGGCTCGCAGGTGAGTATTTTCGAGATGCTGCCGCGGCTGGTTCCCGTGGAGGACGAAGAGGTTTCGAAAGAACTGGAACGCGTGTTCAAGAAGAACAAGATCCGCGTCGAGACCGGCGCCAAGTGCGAGAACGTCGAGAAGACGGCCACCGGCGTGAAGATGAAGGTCACGCTGTCGAGCGGCAAGGTCGAGGAAGTCGAAGCGGAGAAACTGCTGGTCGCGGTGGGGCGCGTCGCCCAATACGGCGAAGATCGGGCTTGAGAATACGAAGATCGTGCCCGATCGCGGATTCATCAAGGTCGAACGACTACCAGGAGACCGCGGAGCCCGGCATTTATGCGATCGGCGACGTGGTCGCGGGAACGCCGCAACTGGCGCATGTGGCTTCGATGCAGGGAATGGTGGCGGTGGCGAAGATGGCGGGTAAACCGGCGAAGCCGATTAACCGGAACCACATCCCTGGCGCGACGTATACCGAGCCGGGAATCGGAAGCGTGGGGTTGACCGAGGCGCAGGCACGGGCAGCCGGTTACAAGGTGAAGGTCGGGAAATTCCCGTTCATCGCGAACAGCAAGGCGACGATTCTCGGGTCGCATGACGGGTTCGTGAAGGTTGTGGCGGACGAGAAGTACGGCGAGATTCTGGGCGTCCACATCATCGGTCCCCAGGCTTATGAGCTGATCTCGGAAGCCGTGGCGGCGATGGAGGCCGAGGCGACGGTCGAGACGATGATGCATACGATTCATGCGCATCCGACGATCTATGAGGCCGTCGGCGAAGCGTTCAACAACGTGTACGGCCTGGCTATCAATGCATAGCCGGTTTTACAGATGATGCGAGAGTGCGTGGTGCGGGATCTCGGGCGTATGGCTTACCGCGATACGCTGGAGATTCAGCACCGGATCGCGGCGGAGCGGAAACAGGGGCTCGGCGCGGACCATTTGCTGTTCGTCGAGCATCCCCACGTGATTACGATCGGCCGCAACGGACACGAGGAAAATCTGCTGGCGTCGCCCGCGGTTCTGGAGCGGGCCGGCATTGAGTTGCATGAGAGCGACCGCGGCGGCGACGTTACTTATCACGGCCCGGGCCAGATCGTCGCGTATCCGATCATGGATCTCCGGGAGTGGAAACGCGACGTGGGCGCGTTCGTGCGTGGGATCGAGCAGGTTTTGATCGACACGCTCGCGGACTTCGGCATCGAGGCGAGACGCATCGCGAAGTTGACCGGGGTTTGGGTGGGCGAGGCCAAAATTGCAGCGATCGGCGTGCATTTGAGCCGGTGGGTTTCGACCCATGGCTGGGCGCTGAATGTTTCGACCGACCTTCGATATTTCAATTACATCGTGCCGTGCGGTCTGACGAAGCCGGTAACGTCGATGGCGGCGCTGGGAATTCGGGCCGACGCCGAGAGCGTGAAGAGCGCGCTGACTCGGCGCTTTGGACAGGTTTTTGAGTTTGAGATGCAGGTTGAGCCTGTGCTTGTTTGCGCAGAGGAGAAAAGATGACAGACGTCGTGATGCCCCAGATGGGCGAGAGCATCGTTGAAGGAACCTTGACCAAATGGCTCAAGAAGACCGGCGACAAAGTGGAGCGCGATGAGCCGTTGTTCGAGATTTCGACGGATAAGGTAGATACCGAGATCCCTTCGCCATCGGCTGGCACTTTGGGTGAGTTGCTGGTGCAGGAAGGCCAGACGGTCCAGGTGAACGCGGTAGTCGCGCGAATCAACGACAATGGCGCCGAAGCGCCTGCGGCGCCTGCTGCGGCTCCGGCCCCACCTCCAGCGGCGGCTGCCCCAGCAGAACCGCCACCACCTCCGCCCCCGGCCCCTGTCGCCGCCGCACCTCCGGCTGCTCCCCCACCACCTCCGCCAGCACCTGTGGCTGAAGAAGTGAAAGGGGCCTCCGGCCCGCTGACGCCGCTTGTTCGTAAAATTGCCCGCGAAAATAATATCGATCTTGCGAAAGTCTCTGGAACAGGCCTCAGCGGACGGATCACGAAAGACGATCTCGAGTCGTATATGAAGCAGTCGGCCGCGCCCGCCGCGGCGGCTCGTGTCCAGGCTCCCGCCCCGGCCGCTCCTCCGGTCCAGGCTCCTTCAGCTCCGGTGGGCCAAGCTCAGCCGACCGCAAAGACGCGCATCGAGCCCATGAGCAACATGCGCATCAAGATCGCCGAGCACATGGTCATGAGCAAACGTACATCGGCTCATGTGACCACTGTACATCGAGTCGATATGACTCGGGTGGCGAAGATGCGTGCGAAGCACAAAGAGGATTTCGCCGCCCGCTACGGCATGTCGCTTACCTTCCTGCCGTTCGTTACTCGCGCCGCGGTGGAGGCACTCCGCACTTACCCGATCGTCAATGCGTCGATCGACGGCACGAATATCATTTACCACAACGAGATCAATCTGGGCATCGCGGTTGCGCTCGACGGCGGCCTGATCGTGCCGGTGATCCGGAATGCCGACGAGAAGAACGTGCTTGGCCTCCAGCGGTCGATCGTGGATCTGGCGGCGCGGGCGCGGGCGCGCCAGCTGAAGCCCGATGAAATTCAGGGCGGCACGTTCTCGATCACCAATTTCGGCAGCTTCGGCAGCGTATTCGCGACGCCGGTAATCAACCAGCCTCAGGTCGCGATTCTGGGCGTGGGCACGGTCGAGAAGGTCCCGGTCGTAATCGACGACGCCATCGCGATCCGCTCGCAGTGCTACCTTGCGCTGACCTTCGACCATCGGTTGATCGATGGCGCGCTGGGCGATCAGTTCACCGGCAAGGTGAAGTCGGTGCTGGAGAACTGGTCGGAAGAAGTTCTCTAGTCTAACTGGTGAAATAACGAACCCGGATTAACAGATCCCGGCTGGGTCGTCCCGCGACGGTGGCGGCCCAGCCGACCAAGTCTGGCCGCCGGCCAAAAAGCGCAAAAACAAACCCATTTTGATTCGGCACGGGCCGAAGGCCGTCTTTGACGGTCCAGCCGCCTGCGCCTCCTTCGATAAGAGCGGCCGAGGGCGCGCGCAGTTCTTTTGCGCCTTCGGCTCGCAATCGCCGGGCCTCGGCCTGGCAGGCTTGGTATGTCTCCAGCCCTCCGGTTGCAATTTTGGGTTTGATTTGCAATTCTGCCGGACGAATTGAGTCGGGAACCTGGATTACCCAGAGAGCCCTCCGAATGTTCCGTAATTCCTCCTCCAGCGTGATTTCCTCGTGGCGAAGGAACTCTGCCCAGGCGCCGTCCGGCGTGTCGGCGAGATACTGAACCGGCCCCTCGCCGGCATCGTGCCAGCGAGCGGCGGGCTGGTTGGCGGTTTCCTGAAGAAAGGGAAAACGCGGGTCGGCGTGGCGATAAAGAATCACGCGGCGAAAGAAGCGGTCAGCGCCCTTGCAAGTCCGCGCACCTGCGACGGCCCATCCATATCGGGCGTCCAATCGCCTTTGAGCAGTTCGGAGGGCGTCCTGCCCCCCAATTGGGTTCGTTTTCTGTCGAACCACTGGCGCACGCCCATCTCGTTGTAAGCGCCCGCGAGATCTCCGGTAACCATCGCGAGAAAGTGAAGCCGGGCCGCGACCTTGTCCGGCGTGGACCGGGCAGCGGCTTCATAACGGCGCAGACTAATTGCGGAGATGCCCACAAGCCGGGCGAGAAGTTCGGGACCGAGCACACGGCCAACCTGCTTCCACTCATATTCGGGGACGGGAGATTCCTCGAGAGCCGCGTTCAGTTGCCGAAGAAGGTGTTCCATTTCCACAGGACTTTCCGCCAGACTCCCGCTCGCCATGGCGTGTATCGTTCGGCCGATGCCCGCACGGTGCAGATGGTCGAGCATGCGGAGAAGAGCAGCCGGGAGATTGCCCGTGTCGATCGGCTCGTTGGCCGGTAGCAAGCCCATCGCGTCCGCGCGACCGAGAGCAGCAACCGCTTCGCCGGTGATTTCGGATGATGTTTGGAGCATCGTATTTATCCGTATTGTATCTGGTCAGGGTCAGGAAGTCCAGGTTAGCGTTTGGGTTTTGGTGCAAGTTGTTGCAGATCTTCCAGTTTCAGTACTTGCTGTCCGCTTTGGAATGCAAGCGCGTCGCCGCGAACTTCAATCGACCCCGGCTTGAAAGGCATTCCGGTGCTCACCAGCAGGTTTTGATTATTCTCCTTATTGACGAGTTCCAGCCACCGGCCGGGCATGAACGACGCCTGGAATTTCGCGCTTTCAATCAGCGAAAAGCCGGCCGTGGAAAACGCCACTGCGCCGCCCTCCGGAAATACCGCGAATTGAACCGGTTCGCTGGAAGAAGCAGCACCCGAAACGTTGATGGAACCCAAATGCAGTCCCGGGGCCGCATCCCTGGCGAAGACGCGAAACGAGATGTCACGTGCAACCGACGCGCCCACGGTCACCTGAAGTTTCTCGGGTGAGAACTCGATCCCGTCGCCCTTCAGCTCTACCTGGAAGTTGCGGATTTCCGGGGCGTTGTTACGCAGACTGATCGTAAGATCGCGTCCGGCGCGCTGATTTACCGCGACGGTCGCGGGAAACAGCGGTAACGCCGAGGCGGCGGACAGATGGACAACGATTGCATCTGGAAGCCGTATTCCGAGAGGGACCAGCAACTGAGGACGCGCATGGCTCATCTGCGTTCCGTCGGCTTCAATTGCCAGATCCGCATGATCTCCGTTAACAAGCGGTATCGGGAACTTTAATCCGATAAACACGATTGAGCGGATCGCTGCCCGGCTGCTGTTCCGCTTCGAATGCCGGCGCGGAACGAAGCCGGGAGCGCTGCGCGATCGCATCGGATGAAAACTGCGCGGTAAGGCTATTGGTTTCGCCGATGACCAGCACATGCGCGCTGTCGAAGAACGCCGTGGCGTCCGGGGGTTCGATCGCGATTCCGATTCGCACGTGGCTGGCGGTTCCTTTACCGGCAGGAATCGGGAGCCGGACGCGCTGCGTATGTTCGTCCCAATCGAAGTCGACCGGCCTGCCACCGGCAACCAGGGGTCCGTACGGCTCGCGTGCGAGTTGCAGAACGGCTTCACCCTTGCCGTGTGAGGTAAATTCCATGGCCAGAATGCCGTTTTCGTATTCCATGGCGGTCAGTTCGGCGGTCGCGTAAACCAGCCGATCGGCGTTGGAGAAGGCGCTGCAATCCTTGCATAAAGGTCCAGCCGTGAGCGGAACATCGATGGGCAGCCAGAGCGCCTCATGCGCGGGGATCGAGACGCCAGGCACACTGATGGAGCGTTTCGCCGTGGGATAGAACACCTTGAGGTCACCCGTCCACGGAGTAGGCGATTTGTTCACGACGGATACGACAGATATGTTATTTTCGCCCGCAAACTGGCGTACTGAGGGACCGGCGGCGTCTTGCTTCGCGGTCGGCGTGGCGGCAAGCGTTATGCCGGCTCCCGGTATGTGACGGAGAGACGGAAACGTCTTACTCCAATAAGACGAAAGCTGAATGCTTTGACGTAATGGGCCGGTCGCCGGCGTCTCCTCGCCCGCGAAGTTGACGGCGCCCGGCCGATACCCCGAGGGTCCCAGCGTTTCTTCCACGTCGGTCCAGAGCAGAGCCGCGGTCCCGGAAGTCAGCAGTTCCCGCGAATGCGTGACCGCCGCGGGCGCGAGGATCGAAATTCGGGAAACCGGGCCCGCCAGCGGACCGGTAAGAAAGCCACCGTGAGCACGACTGAGGGGCAGGAGGGATTCCGGTATTGGACCTTCGAGATCGGCCTCGATTCCGAGCCGGCGAATGATCTGGAGAACTTCCTTCAGTTGCGAGACGTCCTGCGCGGGCGGCAGGCTCACATGGGTGACGCCGATATTCTTCAACCAGACCAGTTCTCGTTCCCAAAGCTGCTTCGGGTAGGCGTCCCACGGAAATTCGACGGATTCCACCCAGGCGGGCGAGAGCGCCGCAGAGAAAAGAAGGACGAGAACCGTCCGGATCATCATGCTTCGGGCCTGGGGCCAGCCGGTTTTCGCATGCGGAAGTCCTCGACCAGAGGCATTTTGATGACCCGGCACATTTCGAAGAGACGCGAGCGGGCGCGTGGACCGATACGCTCAGTTAACGTGGTTCGATAGTCGACCTTACCTTCGGCAGAGCGCTCGTAAGTAGCGTATCCGGCTTCCGGATCGATCAGATTCGTGGTTGCGATCAGAGGTTTCCGCTGATTGCAGCGCGAGGTAATGATCGAAGTCACGGTGTCTTCGACCCAATCCGTGACGCGGTGCGCACCAAGATCGTCGAGCAGGATGACGTCGGTATCTATGGCGACCCGGTACGCTTCTTTATCGGTCGAATTGGAGGAGGAGTCGTAGCCGGAACGAATACGAGCAAGCAAAGTCTGGTAATCGAAAAACAGGCCGCCGAAACCCTTAGCCATCACGGCGCGAAAAGCAGCGACTGCAAGGTGGGTCTTCCCCGTGCCCGGCTCCCCCATGAGAAGAAGGCCCGGTTTCTTCGCATGGGGGAAGTCGCGAGCATAGCCTCGAACGGCGAGATAGACCTCAGTCAGTTCCCTGTAGCCTATCGGGTTATCTCGCGAAAGAAGAAAGTTCTCGAAAGAGGCCTTCTCGTAAAGGGGCGGAATATCGGCCCCGGATTCGAGACGCGCCGCCCGCTCGGCGGCTGCGCAGTCACAGCGGACGGCGCCCGAAACCTCTTCGCGTTCCACGATCTTCCATCCCGTGCCATTACATTCGGAACAGACAACGGCTGCGGCAGGCATGTTTTGTATACATTATCTAATCGCCGCGATGGTGCAGCGGAATGTGGCTGTGATCTGCCACAGGGTCGAGCAGCCGGAGAACGTGGTCCCCCGTCTTCGCATCGTAACGGTACGAAAGGACGGCATCGGCTGCGCCCAGGTCTTCTCCCAGTTCCAGCTCCGGGTTGTCGACGCTGATGAGCCCGTCGTGGCGGATTCTCAGCTCCGTCCCGACCTGAAGGGGAATGCGCGTAAGCGGGTGCTCTGTGGCCAAGGTCATTGTCCTTTCTTGTGGCCTTCTTCGGCGTGATGCTTCATGACGGTTCGTGCCGCCACTTCCTCGGCCCGCTTTCCGTAGCGGCCGCTTGCTTCAGCGGACTTTTTGATATCTTCGTACATCCGCTGTTCCTTGTCGCCGACGCCTTTCAGGTGTTTTTTACCCGGCATTGTGTCATCTCCTCGCCGGAAAGGCGAGCAATTTGCGTTCCGGTATTCAGAACTGGACTTTCGGGACCGTGCGGGCATCGGGCGCGGTCTTGAAATAGGCGTCTTCGCGCTGGTAGCCGGACATGGACGCCACGATATTGGCCGGGAATAACGAAAGGTCCGTATTGTACTTCTGCACGGCTTCGTTATAGCGCCGGCGCGACTGGAGAATACGGTTTTCGGTTCCGGCCAGTTCGAACTGCAACTGGCGGAAATTCTGGTCCGCTTTCAGGTTCGGGTAATTCTCGACCACGACCAGAAGTCTGCCCAGCGCGCCGTCGAGCTGGTTATTGGCGGCGATCTTTTCGTCCGGGGTTCTGGCGCCGCCGAGCGCGGCCCGCGCGTTTGCAACGGACTGAACGACCGAGGTTTCTTCTTTCGCGTAACCCTTTACCGTTTCGACGAGGTTCGGTATCAGATCGGCGCGGCGCTGCAGGTCGGCATCAACCTGACTCCACTGGCCGTTGATCGCTTCTTTCTCCTTCGCGAGGTTATTGCGCACTCCCACAAATTCGCAGCCTCCCAGTACAAGCGCCAGCACCACGACGATGAGTATGATGACTCCGGACTTCATGCGTAATTCTCCTTCTCCAGTCGATCGACGGCGTCGATCACCTTGCCGATCTCGTTCAGGTATACGGCGAGCAGCGACTGCGGATCAATCTCCTTCGGCTTACTTCGTTCTTCGCGCTGATCGAGGAGGGCATTAAAAGGCGCGGGATCGATGGAGAAGCGCTCCCGTGCCCTCTCTATGATGTCGCGCTTGCGCGCCGGGGCGTCGACGCCATGCAGGATCAGGGCGTGCCGAAAGAGCACACAAAATGTCGAGACGGAGTCGACAAGCAGGCGGCAAAGAACATCTTTATCGGAGAGAACTCCGGAGGATTTCTGGCGCACGCGCAGCAATCTGGCACGCAGATCGTGCTCGACTTGCGCCCGGTAGAAACACCGGTCGACGGCCAGCGACGACACGAGATCGGCGCCGAAGAGAATGCGATGGTGCTCTTTGATGTCGTGGAATTCGATGGCGAAGCAGTCGGTCGACGTCCGGACCTCATCCTCCGTGAGCAGCAACGGCGCAGGATTGCCTTTTTCCCGCCACCAGCGGAAGACCGTTTCAGTGGCCGCCAGCTGGACTGGGGCGACGCGGCTCAGCACGCAGAGCACGTTGTAGTCGGAAAACTTGCCATGATAGTCGCCGACCGCGGCTGAACCGTACAGAACGACCGAGACAAGATCCTGGCCAAGCGCATTCCGCAGTTTCTCCACGAGTTGGTCGAGGGCGTCTGGCATGCGATAGCTCTGTTATTCTAACTTGCCTGTCTTGAAACGGGCGCGCCGGGAGCCTACCAGTCGCTCGATGCGCCGCCTCCGCCTGAATCGCCGCCGCCGAAGCCGCCAAAACCACCGCCTGAGCCGCCCGAATCAAACCCGCCGAAGCCGCCGCCATCACGTCCGCCACCCCATCCGCGACCTGAGTTGAGGACCTGCCCGAGCAGGAGCCCGGTCCAGAATCCACCACCCCCACCGCCTCCGCCCCGGTAACCTCCGCCGCCGCGACGCAGAAGGAGCAGCAAAATGAAAATGCCGAAAAGAATTAAAGGCCAGGGAATGCTGTCTCCCGTTGAGCGGCGGACGCGGTATGCAACAGCTGGCGGCGGGATGGTAACGCCTTTCGATTGCGCGATTGTCGATCCCAGGCGTTCGGCCGCAGTCAGGAGCGCAGGGCCATACTGATTCTGACGCAGCGCCGGACGCATATCGTCCAGCAGCAGCCCCGCCATGCCATCCGGAACCGCTTCGCCCAGGCCGCCGCCGACTTCGAGGCGGGATTTGCGATCCGCGATGGCAAGGAGAAAGAGCGCGCCGTTGTCCTCGCCCTTCTGGCCGATTCCCCAGGCGTGAAAGAGGTCGTTTGCCACGTCTTCAATGGGCTCGCCTTCGACGGATTTGACCGTGACGAACGCCAGTTGCGCTCCCGTAGCCTGCTGCACGCGGCCCGCATAGCTTTCGATTGCGGCTTTGCTTTGGGCGTCGACGACGCCGGCGAAATCGCTGACGTAACCCTGGGGCTTGAGCGCCTTCCAGTCGACGGCGGATGCGGGCGCGAAAAGACAAAGCAATCCTGCGCACAGCCGCAGACTGAGTTTCATTCGATAGTTACAGTGTAGCGAGGATCAGGAATAGCGACCGGTCAGGCAGCGTTCGTCTTGCCCCAGTCTTCTTCCCACTTTTTGATTTGGGAGTCGTACTCTTCGATCTCCGCGGCTGTGACCTGGATGTAGTCCTTGTCGATATCTTCCGCAGTCTCGATGACTTGCTTCAGCTTGCACATGGCGATGCGGGAGCACCAGGCGTCACTGACGGGACGGCCAGTGCGCTTTGCGTAGGCGCGAATATCGGCGTTCTGGATCACAACCGTCTTATGCGTGCGCTCGGACCCGCTTTCGAGGTTGTAACGGACATCCACGGAGTCGCTGTGCCGGATCGAGATCGCCGTCTGCAGATATTTGAATTGCGCGTGCCAGGTCTGGCCGAACGGGTCGGGACCGACTTCGAAATCGCGGAAGTTTTGCATCATCGATATTTTAGCTTGCGAGCACGGGCGTGTTCCGGAAAGAGCGGCACCCATTGAAAACCGGGCCGAAGTGACCGTAAAGCTTCGCGGCGACGGACACCGGCGACAAGATCGCCGGTGCTACCGGCTGACGTAAAGTTCCGGCGCCGGGCGGAAGCCCGGCGGCAGGGCCAAAGCCCTGCCCCACAAGGAGCCGCAGATCCATCTGGACAGCGCCTATAAGCGAAATCGAAATTACAGTCCCGCCAGGCCGGTGGCGCTTGCGGGCAATGTGCCGAAAGTTCCTACCGATACCAGCGATCCGTCGGAGTTGACGATCCATCCACTGATGTTTCCCAGACCTCCGTTGAGGACATACAGAAAGCGGCCAGCGCCCGAAAATGCCAGATCCGCGGGCTTGCTTCCCTTCGCGACAGTGGCGGCGATCCCGTTTCCTGAAAGCTGAAGCTGCCCATAGCGAGACACGCTGTAGGCCGATATGTTGTCGCTCATCGTGTTCGCGGTAAAGATAAACTGGCCGCTGGCCGACAAGGCGATCCAGCAGGTGGCCAGTTGAAAGTTCGGGACAGAAGCGCTGATTGTCTCGAGCGTGCCGGTATTTGAGAAGTCGTAAGAAGACACCGTGTCTCCTCCGGAAACCGATACCCCGGCTTCAACGACAATCATGTGACCGAAGTGATCGAATAGAAAACCGAACGGTGTGGGGCCTGACGAGGTTTGAACATTCGCGGCCGAGAGACTTCCATCGAAGTTAGCCGTGAAAACGTCGATCTTGTTGGTCGCCTTCTCGGTTACTACGACAAAGCCGTCCCGGGAATAGCCGATTTGGGGCGCTACCGGCGCCGGCGTGCTCAGCAGCTGGGTCGAGTTGGGTATCGGACGCAGGCGGCCGTCGACACCGAACCTAAATCCGGCAACGTTGGCCGGCGAACCGCCGTTCAGGACGTACACGTTAGCGCCCGCGATCGCGACGCTGATCGGCATGGAACCGCCGGAATTCGCAACATCCACGAGGAAAGGGCCTCCCGCACGGAGATCGAAGACAGCGATGCTGTTGCTGCCCGCATTGACGGTAAACAGCCACCTGCCGCCCGGCGAAATCTGAATGCCATTATCGGAACCCAGAGCGGCGCCGGTTCCCGACCCGCCGGTACTGACCCTTTTGCTCTCGGTTAAGACGCCGGATTCCGAGCGGTCATAAACCACAAGCTGGTTCTGCGTTGCATTCGTCATGGCGTAAATGGTTGCCGAAGGACCGGACTGGGCCATCAAGGGAGCGGATGCCAGTACAAGGCCGGCAGTTAACGTGGAAAGACTGCGTGAGAAGTTGAACATCGTTTGGGGAACCTCCTTGGTCATTCGCGAGCCTGATTCGCTGCGAAACGGGAGAAAGTTACGCCTGCGATCCGAAATAAGATCCGCGTCTTCTCAGGGCGTTCGTTGCAGCACCCGAAGCCGCTCCCAGAAGAGCAGCCGTCAGGGTCGCTCCGAAGTGCCAGACGCTTCGATGGGCGCGATCGAGCAACGGGCAGTAGATCTCGATAACAGTCAGGCCGACCAGTCCCGAGAGAAATCCCGTGGCAGTGCCCTGGGCGATAGGAGAAAGCCATGCGCCGCGGCGCAGGATTACCGCGAAGAGCGCTCCGGCACATACGGAGGCCAAAAGGGCGAGTTCCCAGCACTTCAGCCCACGAGAAATGAACTGAGGGTCGGGTGTGTACGGAAACAGACCCATAAGATCCGCGAGGAGGATTGTGGCAATTGCCGGAATTGCGATGGTTGACGGCAGCGTATGCAATGCACCTGGCGCCAGGTTTCCGATCACGAGCCGCGACATCACGACAAGGCCGGCGGCCAGCAACGGAAAGCTGACGGACGCCTGCCAGGGCGCCATGGCGCGCCAGCCCGCGCCGCCGAGCACGAATGTGCCGACCGCGACCGCCGCGAGGGCCGCGCAAAGAAGCACAACCCACTGGAGCCGTTCGGAGGGCAATGGAGAGACGGGCTGAAGCCGGGCGAGAACGGAGTTTGTGACGCTCGCGACAAGCTCCGCCGGAGGTTCGGGGCCCTCGGCTGCGGCGCCTAGTAACTTCTCGATCCTCCGGCAGGTCGCGCACTCGCGCAAGTGTTCTTCGACGCTGGCAGGCGAGTTATTTGTCCGGAGCCTGAGGGCGTCCAGCTCTTTGCAGGTCACTTTCGAACAGGCTCCTCTTCGAGCGGAAGCCGTTCGAGGACCTCGCGGAGCTTCCGGTAAGCCCGATGCGCTCTCTGCTTTACGGCGCCTACGGTCGAGGCCGTCGCGCGCGCAACATCCTCAAGGCTCATGCCGGTTTCTTTCAGCATGGTTACCACTTCACGCTGATTCGGCGGCAAGACTTCCATCAGAGTCGCGAAATCGGGTGTGGCGCCTGGGACCGCGGCTGTCCTGACTTGCGGTTCAGGTACTTTATTCATGGTCCGTTCGTTCGAGGCGACACGCTTGCGCCTGCGATATTCATCCACTCCTACATGCCTTGCAATAGCATAAAGCCACGGCAAAACCGGCTCGCCGGGACGATACGTGTGGCGGACTTTGTGCACGTGGAGCCATGTTTCCTGCAGCAGATCGGCAGCATGATCCCGATTGCCCGGAGAGCGCAGAAAGAATCGAAATAGCATGGGACTGACCTGTTGAATTAGAGCGATTGTGGCAGAATCGTCTCCTTTCTGATAAAGCTCCATTAATCGATCCATCTCGGCACGGAAGCCGCCTTTCTCCGTGGCCGCCCGGGTCACATCGTTCATCGCTTCCGAAGGCTGTTTCGTTTGTCGGGGTGAAAAAGTCACGCCTGAAGGTTCAGTATGGCGCGTGTAACTTTCCGGCGCTTGTGCGCGAACAGGGTGTATGCGCGACAAGGTTTGCGCAAAAAAAAGGATACCAGCAAATGTTTAAACGTATAGCAACCCTTGCAATCACAATCGGGATGATGGGCGGCCTTCTGGCCGTTTCCGCGTCAGCCCAGGCGACGGACGAAAAGTCCAGCGACTCGAAAATGTCCCAGCAGCAGAAGATGGACAAGATGCATGCGATGTCCGCGGAAGACAAAGCGGCTATGTTCGATCACATGAGTGAGAAAGACAAAATGTCCGCCGCGAAGATGGCGGGTCACGACATGAGCAAGATGTCACATGCGGACGCGATGGACATGATGAGCAAAATGTCCACCGAGGATAAAGCCGCGATCTTCGATAAAATGCCCTCGGATAAGAAGATGGCGATGATGCAGAGCATGGACAAGATGAAGCATGACAGCGCACAGAAGAAGTAACCCATAGGCCTCACCGGATGTCAGCCGCGCGCGGGACCGAAGAATTTGCGATTGCGTGGGTCAGCGGATAAAAAGGCCTGGACTCATGCTGAACAGGTTTCCGAGCTTGCGCGCCTGATCGGCGCTGATTGGCCTTTTTCCGTTGAGCGCCTCATTTACGTTGTCACGTACGCGGCTGCGCTGTCCGAATACCGGCAAGAGATCCCCGATAGTTTTGCCTGAATGTTCGAGGAGGAACCGCAGGATTTCGGCGGGAGTGCTGTGGTCCGGCGGCACTCCGTTCTGCCGGTCGTAATCCTCCACCAGAAGACCGAGCATGCGCATCAGCTTCGTTTCTTCAGGCGCTCTTGACCTTCCCTTTCCGAGCAATTCTCCGCAGCGCCTCCCAATCTGTTTGTATTGCTCTTCGGTTTCTATGACAGCGGGCCATGCTTCGGCCAGTAGCTCTCCGTAAGTAGCCGTCGGAATCAAAAATTCTCCCTGTCGTATTCTTCGTGCGTGAGAACGCGCTCGACATGCAGCGGTGAAACATGTACTTTCGAATTTAACCACGCACTACACTTGGGAGTTCGTGATGGAAAAACTGACGTACTGGGTCATCGCTCTCGGCCTGCTGGCGCAAGGCGGTGCTTTGTCCGGACAAAATCTGGCCGGCACCTGGCAGGGAACACTGCGGTTTCCAAAAGCTGCCAATGGATCCCGGATCGCGATACAGGTCTCGACAACCGAGGCAAACAAGCTGAAGGCGATCTTCTACAACCTCGACGAGACAGGCGGGAGCGGCCTCGACGTGACAACGATCACCCTCCAGGGCTCTATCGTGAAGATGTCGATTGTGGCAATTGGAGCCGGCTATGAAGGAAAGTTGAGCACGGACGGAAATTCGATCGCCGGCACTTTGACCCAGGGACTCACGCCAGCACCTCTCAATCTGGAGCGTGCAACTTCTCAAACCGCATGGACAATTCCAGAGCCTCCGCCTCCGGTGAAGCAGATGGCGGCGGATGCCGACCCGGAGTTTGAAGTAGCCACGATCAAACCGACCCGGGATGGGACGGGGTTTTCGATTCATCCGACGCCGAGCGGAAGGCTTATCGCGACGGCTACGTCTTTGGGCTATCTCATCAAATTCGCCTATGAAGTTCATCCGCGTCAGATAATGAATGGCCCGGCCTGGCTTGAGACGGAGAAGTACGATTTGACGGCAAAACCCGATAAGGACGGCCAACCCAGTCTTAAGCAGATGAGAGTTATGGTTGGGAAGCTGCTGGCCGATCGCTGCCAACTCGCTTTCCATGTCGAGAAGAAAGAAATTCCCGCATACGCGGTCATAGTGGCGAAGAGCGGAGCCAGGCTTTCGCTGAATGACACCGATCCAAATGGCAATCCGGGTTATAACCGCAGGCCTGCCGGAGTGATCGCTACAAATTCGACGATCCCGGAATTCATCAACTTTGTTCTGAACAACGCTGTTGACCGGCCCGTGATTGACCAGACGGGCCTGGGGCCGGCTCGGTACAACTTCGTCCTGAAGTGGACGCCCGACGGTTCTTTATCCAACGTGGCCGGACGGCTCGCGGCCCCTGGCAATGAGGATACGCCCCCGGATATTTTCGCCGCCATGCAGCAGCAACTGGGGTTGAAATTGCAACCGACGAAGGCTGCAGTCGACGTGTTCGTCATCGACAAGGTGGAAAGACCTTCCGCAAATTGACAGTCGCACAGAAGCTTGTTCATGCCGACTGTGTAGTCTGGAAGGAACATGGCTTATGAACGGGAACTCGCCCTCGGCGCGGCGATCGCGCGCAAGGCCGGCGATCTGGCTTTAAAAATTCGCGCGGGCGACATCGGTATCGAGACGAAGGCGGACGATACTCCTGTCACGATCGCGGACCGCGCCTGCGAAGAGCTGATCATCGAAGAACTCGGGCGCGAGTTTCCCCAGGACGGTTTGCTCGGAGAGGAAGGCGCCTCGCGCGAATCCGGCAACGGCCGCAAGTGGATCGTCGATCCGATCGACGGCACGAAGGATTTCATTCGCGACACGGATGCCTGGAGCGTGTTGATCGGTCTGGAAGAGAACGATTCGATCGTGGCGGGCATCACTTATTTTCCGGCTACGGGCGAAATTTTTTCGGCGGCGCGTGGCGAAGGAGCCTGGCGGGACGGACAGTTGATCCAGGCTTCCGCAATTCAGAAGAAGAGCGAGGCTCTGATCTGTTGCAACGGGATCGGCTATATGAACCGGTATGCCTTCTCCGACCAGCTGGTTCCATGGCTTTCGGAATTCTGGGCCGTTCGCAGCATGGGCGGGTGTCTCGATGCCATGTTTGTCGCGAGCGGACGGGCTGACGCGTGGATCGAAGCGCGCGCGCAGCCCTGGGATCTGGCTCCGTTGAAAATCATTGCGGAGGAAGCCGGGTGCGTCGCGTTCGATTTCGACGGCAACGATACCATCTATGGCGGAAACTATGTCATCTGCGTGCCCTCGCTGGCCGAGGAGATGAAGCGCTTCGTGGGCCGGCACGCCCGTTAGGTTTCAGGGCTTGGCTTTTTTCTCGAAGTGCTGGTAGTCCTGACGGTCCGGCCATCTGCCGCCCCAAGTCCAGCCGTTCTTTTCAAATTCGTGGACGACGAAGCCGTCTTTCAGGATCGAACCTTTGAATTCCTTCGTGCGATCCAGGTACTTGCGGCCTTCAGGCGGCAGGACCTTGTCGCCTTTGACGTAGGGATTCGTCAGCGGGTTGATATCGATGGCGCGGCCCCAGCTGTGATTGGAGAAAACACCGGGCTTGCCGGTCGCATCGCGGCAGTTGAAGGCCGACGTGTTGTTTGCGGCCATTGAGGCGTCGTCGTCGCCTCCGTATTCCTCGATCGGAACCATTCGCTCGATCGGAAAGTCATGCTGAAAGAGATCTTCGAAGATGCGGATCACTTCGTTTGCGAGAGCGGCGTTTACGACCAGAGTTCCGGTTTGTTGTTTACCGTCGAAATCGCGATAGGTGAGCGTCAGCTGGCGCAGATTTTCGGGCGCTACCGGGCAACCCTGATGCCACGTGGTGTGGCGGATCTTTTCGAGCAGGGCTGTTGAAACCGGCTCGGATTTGAAGACCCGGGTCTCGCCCGCGGCGTGGAACGCGGAAGCGAGAATCAGGAGGGTTGTAAGCGCGTGGTTCCAGGTTCCGCGCCGGCCGGAAGGCCGGCGGCCGGGCCGAAGCCCGGCCCCACAAATGAACTTTCGTAACACGAACTACAATTAGCAGATCCGGTTCTTGTTTAAGGCAAAACGGTATCGACGGTAACACGGGCCGCCGTTATCGTACCCGTGATCTGCGCGACCATCGTGGTTCCCGTAGGATCGTAGAGCAGGATTGTAAACACGCCGGCAAATGTGTTGTTGTCGGAACCCAGCTTCACCTCTTCGCGAATATTGACCTTGTTGGTCAGCACTCCGGTGGACCCATCGTAGCTGAGGGCGAAATGGTTCAGCCTGTAAGTGGACAAGACGGTCTTTTTCCACACGCCGAGGCAGAAGTTCTGGGTGTCCGGCGCGCGGGAGCCGGAGTTCAGAAACTCGGTGCCGTCGGCGTGCCACTGGCTGTATCCGAAATCCGTATAACCGGAATTATCGGTTGCCGTGAACGTGACCTTCCACATTCCCACGATGGGATCGTTCGCGTCCTGAGGGACGTCTGTGTCGGCGTCCCCGGCCGAGGCTTGCTGGGAGGTGGTCGCCTCCGCAATAGCGGGAAGAGCGTGGCCACGAATGGGGATGCCACAGCCGGCGCTCGCTATCCCGGGAAACAGCGCCGCCGCGAACGTCAGTCCGATGGTTGTTACGAGTCTGTATATGAGATTTCTTTCCATTCCGTTTTCCTTTCTGATCGGTGCGTTCGCCATTCCTGTGCGGTTAAAGAACGCGCCGAGAGGAAAGTTAGCAGGAATCCGCAGAGACTACGCATGAGCATCCCGTGAGAACTTCCTCATCTCAGATGAGGAGGTATATGTCAAAGCGCCTCAGTATGTTATGGACGCGAGGCAAAGCCGTGCTATTTTGGTGGACCGGAGCGAGTACCCTTGACGGCGAACGGTAAGGGGCGGATGTGCTTTGGCGGTTTCGAGTTCGACCCGGATCTGGGCCATCTCTTCCGTGACGGGCAACCCGTCAGGATCCAGCCGCAGCCGTTGCGCGTCCTTCGCTTTCTAATCGAACGCCCCGGATGTACTGTTTCCCGTGAGGAACTCCGTAACCACATCTGGGGCGGCGCCACGTATGTGGAGTTTGACCAGGGACTGAATTACTGCATCCGGCAGATTCGCATCGCGCTCGGCGATAACGCGGTTAATCCTCTCTACGTCGAGACGCTCCCGAAGCAGGGTTATCGATTCCTGGCGGAAGTTGTGTCTGCCAATGAAAATGGGGCGGCGGCCGAACCCGAACGGGATATCGCTCTTCCGCTTTCTTCCTCCCCGCCCGCGAAAGTTTCCTGGTTCGCCAGGATGCGCATCTGGTGGGCGATTGCGGGCCTTGTGGGAGTAGCGCTCGCCGTAACCGCGGCGTCGGCGCGTTTTGCGCGCCAGCCGGAGATCGGCTCTCTGGCCGTGCTCCCTCTGGACAATCTGTCAGGCGATCCGAGCCAGGAATATCTCGCCGACGGTATGACGGACGAATTGATCACGATGCTCGTCCAGAATTCGACCCTGCGGATTGTGTCCCGGACCTCCGTCATGCAGTACAAGCGTGCGCGGCGTCGCTTGCCCGAAATCGCGCAGGCCCTCGGGGTTGACGGAGTTATCGAAGGATCGATAACGCGGCCGGCCGGCGGCGTTCACCTGACGGTTCAGTTGATTGATGCCCGAAGAGACGCGAATGTCTGGGCGGAGAGCTTCGATCAGGATGGGACCGCTTATGAATCGTTGTCGCGAGAGGTGGCGCGGGCAGTCGCGGCCCGGCTGAATCGCGCAATGCCTGGAGCCACGCCTGCCGCCCGTCCTGTTCGCCCCGAAGCGCACGACGCCTATTTGCACGGCCGGTATCTGTGGTTTACGAATCACAACGGCAAAGCCGGGCAATACTTCCGGAAAGCCGTGGATCTGCAGCCCGATTACGCTCTGGCCTGGACCGGTATCGCGGATTATTACGCGGCAGGCGCAGTGGATGGGCAGATGAGTCCGCGGGACTCTCTCGAGCAAGCCGCGGCAGCCGCGCGCAAAGCGGTTGCGCTCGACGATTCCCTGGCTCAGGCGCATCTGTCTTTATGCGCGTTGATTTTCTTTGAAGACTGGAACGGGCCTTCCGCCATTCAGGAATGCGCCCGGGCACTGGAACTGGATCCGGAACTGGCCGAGGCCTGGCACATGCGGGCAAAGATCCTGGGAGCCTTGAACCGCCACGACGAAGTAGTCCAGGCCGAGCGGAACGCAATGGAGATCAACCCTTTTGCCCGTCCCTGGGGACTGCTTTTCGTTTTGAACAACGCCAGGCGATATGACGCCGCGATCGCGGAAGGAAAGGCGCGGGCGGAATCCAACGCAACGGACGTCACGCTTCTGTATCTTCTGAGCCAGGCTTATCGGCGCAAAGGTATGGAAGGTGAAGCCGTGCGGACTGCGGAAGCGTCCTTTCGCGCTCGGGGCGACGAAGAGGCCGCAGCGCGGGCATCGAGGATCTTTCACGAGGACGGATATCGCGCCCTGGTACGGCAGTGGCTCGGCGAGCGGAAGAAGATATCCCAAAGCCGATATGTCTCTCCCGTTTCCCTCGCGTCCCTGACCGCGCAACTCAGCCAGCGGGAACAGACGCCGGTTCTTCTGGAGCGAGCTTATGCGGAGCATTCACCGGCTTTGCTGGAAATTCAGTTCGACCCGGCTTTTGATTTTCTGCACGCCGAGGAGCGCTACCGCGCCATCATCAGGAAGATAGGACTTCCGCCGGCCTATTGAAGGTTCGCCGCTGTTTAAGACTTTTTGGCCAGACTTTTGTAGGCGGCTTCCACGAACATATCCGGCGTCCAGTAGCTGTTATGCCCATAAAGCGGATCGTAGTCACTCGTCGGTTTGGCCGCTTTTACCTGCTCCAGCGTCTTTCCGTCTTTAATCATTTCCTTGATACGGTCGCGAACGATCGCCACCATATCCCGATACTCCACCACCTCGGCCTGATCGCAAAGATGCCCATGGCCTGGAATCACGAGCGTACCGCCTTCTTCTTCATGCTCCACAATCGCCTTGTTCACGATGTGAGTCAGCGCCAGGACGACACCCTCGATCGTGCCGCCTTTTTCGACGTCAATCACCGGATACCCGTCGGTATTGAACAGGTCGCCCGCGCTGATAACATCCGATCGGCGGAAATAGACAATGCTGTCGCCGTCGGTAAGCGCGTTGGGCTGATGGATGATTTCGATCGATTCGCCGTTGAAGTAAAGAGGCTTTTCGTTGCCCAGAAACGTGTCGGTCGGCCACGCCTCCTCAGGCGTCGGAGACTTCTTACCGGTAGGAGCGCTCATCCTGGTCAGGACATTCTCGTGCGCCAGAATCTGTGCGCCGTCTCTGGAATCTTTAATGTCGTTAGTGACATTGGCGCCGGTGATCGTGGTTCCTGAGTTCTTCACCAGATCGTTTCCGTTGGTTCCGTCGGAGTAGAAGTTGGTATTGATGATGTATTGAAGAGGTCTGTCCGAATATTTCTTGATCGCTGCGACTAGTTTGTCCGACATTTTGTCGAAGCCGGTATTGACCAGCAGCAGGCCCTGCTTGCCCGCCTGCAGCGTTATGTTGGCGCCGTCTCCCACAACCATATAGACGTTGCCTTGCACCGGCAGGATGTGGATCTCGGCCTTTGAGAAGTCCTGATTCAGGCCGCCGTGGCTTTGGGCCGCAGCCATATCGGTCTGAGCCGCGGCGACGCCGGCCAGAAGGGTCGTTCCGAAGACCGCAACCCACAGCAAGTTCGAAATCTGTCGTGTCATGGTGAAGTCTATTTCTTCGCCGTAGCGGCAGGCTGGGCGGCAAGTTCCGATTTCAGTTTCAAGCGATACTCCGGATACATCGTTTCCGCACCACCCCTCGCCGCATCATACGGCACCATAGGATGGTTTTTCTCGTATTCGGTGAGAAAGGGGTTCTTGCCGGGCAGGAAATTCGGCACCTGATCCTCGGGCCTGCCGACGACCTCTTCCACCGATTCGCACGGATAAAGCCAGTTTCCGTTGTACCGTGTGTTCAGAAGGAAATCCTGACTTTTCACCAGCGGCTCGGTCATGTAAGCCGGATCGCTCACCATGCTGACGTGGGTAAGGATATCTTCATGACGGATGAAGTGTTCTACCAGCGTGGCGTGGTCGCTTTCGACCAGACCGTTACGGCGGATCCAGCCCGTCTTGATGTGATCGGTGTAAACGGTGAGGATGTCGCCCTCCCACTTTCCCGTAGAGAAACCCATCCACGTGTGGAGTGCGTAATCGGGCGGATGTGGACGGCCGTCCATCCAGATGGTGCGGTTCTGCTCATACGTCTGGCTGTAAATGTGGATTGCGACGAGCGCCTGAGTGTCGGGATCTTTTTCCTCCCAGATTCTCAGGTTGGTCGGCCCTCTGAAGATGTAGGGCGAAACGTGAACGCGGCATTGCTGCTCGGGCATGGTCAGGCGTGAAGGGCTCCAGCTGTCGGCTCTCAGCCGATTCGCATCGTTGATCGGAAGCCCGAGATAATCGCCCAGTTCGGGTCCGGGGATGCGCTCCGGCTGGTCTTCGGTGAACATCGCGCCCCAATTCCCGGAAAGGTCCATTTGAGCCGACGCGGGTTTGGGAACCAGGCCGCTCAGCACGGCTGCAGCCGTCAACAGTAGAGAACCCGATCTGGAAAGGAAAAACTGACTCATTCTTGAAGATGTCTCCGTAACGCGCTTCCGCTCGACGGAACCGCGTGGCGCGAATGCCTTCCGCCGCTGGAAACACCGCGCGAACGTACTATATCATCACTATTCCGGTCTGAAATTGCATGCAAAATGACGGACAAAGCGGGAGGCGGTGGGCGGGCATTCCGGACTGCTTCTCATGATATGCTGCGAACGCGGAGATTCCGGAGTTTGGACTTATTGGAGGCAAGAAGATGAATTACCCCGTGACGGGCATGCACCACATTACCGTGTGTGCGAGCGGCGCCCAGGAAGACGTGGATTTTTTTACTCAGGTAGTGGGCCAGCGTCTGATTAAACAGACGATCCTGTTCGACGGACGCTACGCGCATTATCACTTGTATTACGCGAACGCCAATGCCGAGCCAGGCTCGGTCATGACGACGTTCCCGTACAAGAGAGTGTCCGGCCGCAAGGGTTCGGGACAGATTGAAGCGACTGCTTATACGGTTCCCAAGGGGACTATTTCGTTCTGGGTTGAGCATCTCGACCGGCACAAGGTACCCCACAGCGGCAAGAAGGAGCGCTTCGGGCACGCGTACATCCGCTTCCAGCATCCGTCGGGTCTGGAACTGGAAGTTGTCGAGGATCCCAACGACAAACGGAAGGGCTGGACGACCGACGAGATTTCGCGCGACGTTACCGTGCGCGGGTTTTACGGCCCGGTTCTTTCGGTGCGCGAAGTCGCCGAGCAGGAGCGGTTCTATGTTGACGCGCTGGGCATGAAGAAGACCGGCGTGGACGGCAATGCGCATCGTTTCGAAATCGGAAACGGCGGCGCGGCAAAGACGATCGTTCTGCTTCACGAGCCGGATAAAGCGCAGGGCAGCTGGGGATTCGGCGCAGGTACGGGGCATCATATGGCCCTCGAAGTGGGTTCCGACGAGGAACTTGCCGAGCAGAAGGCGATCTATGAAGAGCTTGGATACACCGACTGCTCCGAGATCAAGGACCGGAACTACTTTCACTCGATTTATTGCCGCTCTCCAGCCGGCATCCTGACCGAATGCGCAGCTACGGCCGAAGGCGCTTTCACGCGCGACGAGCCTTACACCGAACTCGGCCAGCACCTGCTGCTGCCGCCGTGGTTCGAGGATCGCCGCGATGAGATCGTGGCCATGCTGGAGCCGATCACGGTTCCGGAAACCAATGGTCCCGTAAAGGTGGAACACGCCGTTCCGGTGTCGCGGCGCACGGACGCGACCTTCGTGACCAGCAAGAATTGACTCCGCGCTATGCGACCGACCTCGGGCGCGGGCTCGCGATGGTGTTGTCTTCGTTGCCGGGGATAATGCCATCGTGAAGCCTCCGCCCCCGGTCAGGCTGGCGCGCTTTCTTGAAGCCGGCCGTCCGCAGGGCATGGCGGAACTGGGCGGTGTCCTGATTCATGGCCGCTACCGCACTCCGGAAGAGATGGTCTGGATCGCTTCCCGCCTGAATCTGGATAACATTCGCTGGATTGCGCCATCCGCCGGACGCGATCGGACCTGGTACCCAGCCCTGTTCATGGATCCCGTCTCGTCGAATGAACCCTTCCTCACTCAAGCCATCCGTCAGATAGACAGCGCCGTGGACCGCGCCAGCGAGGCCGGCCGGATCGAGGCGCAACACCTCGTTATGCTCGGCTTTTCGCAAGGCGCGTGTCTCACGGCCGAATATGCGCTGCGGCATCCCGGGCGGTGCGCGACTATGGTGATTTTTACGGGTGGCCTGTTCGGTCCGCCGGGAACGCAGTGGGTAGGGTCTCCGGGAATGCTTTCGGGTACGCGGGTGCTGATCACGGGCAGCGATGCGGATGACTGGATTCCGGAGGGGCGGGTGTATGAGACTGCTCGCGCGCTCGAATGCTTCGGGGCGGAGGTTCGGGTTCGGATCTATCATGGCCGCCCGCATGAGATCTCAGATGCGGAGTTGGTGGAGGCAGGCGAGTTTATCGCGGCGGCGCGATCGTGACTTTGGCTGCGCCTCGAAACCGTCGACGAGAATCGCCGGTGCGACTGCGAAGGTCCGCCCATGAAAAGATGGGACAGAAGCCGCGGTCCACGCAGAAAATATATAGCTGATTGACCATCACCTTCGAGCGAACCAACCAACCACGGCTACGTCGCATTGCCGAAAGATCCGGTGAGCCTGGCGGGCTCCAAACCCGCGACCACCGCATTAAAAGTGCGTCGCAACCCGTGAAATTACCTGCGTCAGCTCGCGGATATTGCTGGCGGTGGAGTGCTTCAGCGACACGTCTATGAACTTCTTGTGGTTTCCATCGCAGATCGCGATACGCTGCGGTAGCGGGGTCGGCGCCAGACAAACAGAGTGAGATTTAGATCACGCGCCAAATACTTCGGTGAAACCGTAGTAACAGGTTTGCCGAACCTCTTCGCGGATCGAGCGCACGGGCTCAGGCGAAATATCGTCCGACGGTCCGCCCGGGAGCCGTGCGCCGAATACCTCAAGAGTGTCGCGCATATACAGAAGGTCCTTTGCTCGATCCTGACGCTCCCGCCTCCGGTGAATCAGGATCTTCTGGACTAACTAAAAAGGCTACCGGGTTCGCGAGTCGAATCCGACCCGAAAATTCTGCGTGTTCGACATGGATCAACCACGGACCGTTTAAGAGAAGCTCAATATGTCGCAGTTGCTGAGTTGAGGCGCCCGCGACTTCCATGACCGCTTTGCGTTTCTGTTTGCGGTCGTATTTACTCCCCACGAGCGGCGTCAGGAACTCAGCATAGAATCCGGAGGTCTCGCCGCCCAAATGATAATGAGCCGCTGGGGGCCGAGTCTCACCGAAGAACTCCTCTTCAAAAGCCAAAGGCCAGAAGCCGGGCATGGATGCCCTGTTCTCTGGTCATCAATGTCGGCGACAAAGCGACATCTGCATCCAAAGTGCTCAAGGGCGGATAAGCCAGCGCCTGAGCATCCGGGTGAAGTCGATAGAGCCGATGCGCCCAGCCCCCGACAATCACAATTTGATCGAGCCATGGTTCGAGGGCGGCTAACAGGCGTCCGAAAGGTTCGGAAATTTGCCCGCCAATCACGGTCGCCTGCCGAAGAATTGCTTGAGGACTCGCTGCCTGATCTCTCGCGCCTGTTCTCTGCCCCGCGCGGGATGCGTGGACGCGTCCAACCACACTTGAAGAATGTCGGAAACGGGAACTCCGTCGCGTTTTACCTGCGCCCGAAATACTGCCTCTCGGTTGGCCGGTCTTCTGATATAGACATCAGGCGGTCGACCGGAATGATCGATCGCGAGACCGAGACGGCCGAGGGCGTCGAGCGCGAGGTTCTCCATGTAGATGTGTGCCGGCACGCCGTACACGAATCCGTATCCCAATGCATCCGCGGCGGCGAACAGAGCGAGACAGCATCGCGGCGCGCTCTTGATAACCCTGTTGGGTGAACGGGGGGCGGCATAATCGCGAAGAGCGGATTTCATCTGATCGGGTCCCTTTTTAATGATCCAGCGGGCAGGGATCTCATCGGCCGCATCGCGGTTGGCGGAGATCCACAAATCGAGCAACTCATCAATACGGGCGATTTGAAGGAGGTCATCACGTCTGTGCAGGAAATTTCGCTCCGACAATTGGTTCACAAACCGTGACGCGCTCATGATGGACACGCCGGCTACACTGGCGAGCTGAGATAAGTTCCGGACAGGATCTCTCGGTACCGTGATGAGCGTCTCCGGAAGACGCTGCCCGATCAGGATTTTCAGCATCCACTGGTTCAGGTCGGAAAACAAATCGGGCCGGCGAGGGGCGCGCGCGACTTCCGAGTCGTGGCGGCGGGACGGTTTCGCGTCAAGCGCTTCAAGGCCGAAGCCAATGAACGAGCGGAGCCCTTCGGCATCAATAACACCCACGCCGACTTCCGGGGCGTAACGTTTGGCAAACTCCTGAATCTGGCCGGCAACCGATGCAGGGATGTGCCGAGCTGCCACGACGGCGACGGGGGTGCCGTCTCCCCTCTGTTGCGCGTTCGCACGCGCCTGCAGGATCGCCTGGGAAAGAAGTGGGATCAACCGATCACTTCGTCCTTCCGAAGAAACCTTGAGTTGCACAAGGTACCTTGTGCCGTTCTTTTCGAACACCAGGTCCGGACCAGGATCTACAGTTGAAACGCGGCGTTTTAATCGCATGCCGGCTTTCCGAAAAGCGCCGGCGAGAATCTGCTCAAACTCTTCCGACCTGATATTGCGATCAGTAACGTGCATTTTCCCCTGCGCCAAACATGGCCAGGATAATTATCATGGCCATGGTAATTCCCATGGCCATGATAGCGTGAAAATGATGTGCGGTCAAAACCGTTTATAATCAGAGTCGCCTGCGATCTTGTTGTGCCCGCCACGCAAAGAACACCCGGCCCGTGACGGGGCGGTCCAGCACCTGGGTCAAGGGGAACTCGGCCTGAAGGCTGAGGCTCGGGTAGTTAACGTAAAGCTCCGGGCCGAGCGGAAGCTCGGCCGCAGGGCCGAAGCCCTGGCCCCACACACATCCTACTGGTCGAGAGGAACGCGGAGATAGATCAGGCTTTCCTGCATGTCCACCCGCTGTGTGCGCGAGTGGCCATCTTTTTCCACCGTTATCAGATAACTCCCGGGCGCGAGTGTTATTTGCGCCGGCGTCACGTCCCTGATCAGCCTCCCGTCAATTCGGACGCTCGCACCCGGCGGATTCGTCATGAGCATCAGGGTGCCGCTCGGGCGCCGCAGCGTGATGAGCGGGACATCCAGCGCAGTGTCGGCGACGTGAAGGTCGCGATACTCGTTCTCGTACCCGGCCTCCGATATGGTCAGATGATGCAGACCGGGCGTACCGCGCAGCATGCAGGGGGTCTGGCAGGCCTGCGAATAGTTATCGTCCAGGACGGCTCGGGCGCCCTGGGGATTCGTCATGACCCACACATCCTGACTGCCGGCGGCAGGTACCTTGAGAACTTCGCGAGGCTCGTCCCGCGAGTCCGTATTGACGGGGGCGGCTGCGGAAAACGGGCTCGGCTTGTGCGCGGGCTCCGGCAGCGGCGCCGGTGGTGGGGCGGCAGCGGGCAGCGACACGGCCTGCTTCGCCACCGCTCCTGGCGGCGAATCCGATCGGGCGAGCGGCCGTTCCCGCGGCGGCGCGGCGGCTTTCGGATTCGCATCCTGGTGTTGCCCGAATGCCAGCAGTCCCGCCGGGATCAAGCCGGCCTGCCATATAACCACACCGGCAACGCCGAGCACGACGAACACGCTCATGAGGAACGGCAGCAGAAAAGAGGGTCGTTGCGCCGCCGGCGCTCTCGCCGGCAGAGGGGGCAGAGGCGCCAGGCGTTTCCCGGTGGTTTCGGCGGGCGGCCCGATCTCCCGTTCCACCGCGGCGGTGGGCATCGCCGCCGCCCCTCCGGCCGTCAGAGTCGTCCAGCCGCGGGACTCGGCGCAGGCCATTTCGAGAGCACCCACGAAGCCGGAGCAACTGGCAAATCGATCTTCGGGCTTCTTCGCGAGAGCCCTGCGCAGCACGGCATCGATCCGCGGCGTCAAAGTCGGATTGATGAGATGGGCGGCGGCCGGTTGATCCGAGACAATCCGGTAAACGACGGTGCTCAACTGCTCACCCTGGAAGGGCCGCTCGCCCGTGAGTATTTCGTACGCAATCACCGCCAGCGAGAACTGGTCCGAACGGCCGTCCACGGTCATTCCCTGAACCTGCTCGGGCGACATATAGTTCGGCGTTCCGACTACCGTGCGGGTCTCGGTCATGTTCCCGGCCGCGGTGATCTTCGCGATACCGAAGTCGGTGATCTTTACGGCGCCGTCTTCATCCGTCATGATGTTGGCGGGCTTGACGTCGCGGTGCACGATTCCCCGTCCGTGCGCGTAGTCGAGACCGGAAGCCGTCTGCCGCAGGATACGCAGCATGTTCGCTCCGGAAAGCGGCGCATCGGAGGAAAGGATCTTTTCGAGCGTCGGGCCGTTGACGTACGCCATCGCGATATAGGCAAGGCCCTCCACTTCGTCCATGTCGTAAATCGTGACGATATTCGGGTGCGAAAGAACGCCGGCGGAGCGCGCTTCCCGAAACAGGCGCTCTCTTAATTTGTCGCGGTGGCGCGTGTCGTTGATGTCTCGGATCCGTATTGTTTTGATGGCGACCGAACGGCCGATCGAGGGATCGGTGGCGTGATAGACCACACCCATGGCTCCCCGGCCGAGTTCCCCGATGATCCGGTAACGGCCGATGTACCCCATAGACGTGATGTTAGCGTGTATGGAGATCGTGCGTGATGCGCTCGTCCGGAACGGCGGCGCCCGGCTGCGCAGCCAGAGTTTTGAGAAATTCGATCACGACTTCATCCACCCAGAATCGAGCGCCGCGCCGGGCCAGGAACCCAAGATGTCCTCCTCGTTCCGTGACGAGTAACCGCAGCCAGGGATTCGAAGAAAGGGCGGGATGGCGGTACATTTCAAACGGAATAAAGGTGTCGTCCTTCGCCTGAATTAACAAGGTGGGCACACGGATCCGGTCGAGATAGTTTTGAGCCGATTGCGTTGCGTAATAGTGGTCGGCGCCTTTGAAACCGAAGGATGGGGCGGTAATGCGGTCGTCGATCTGGTAAATGGTCCGCGCCGCGGCCAATTCCCTTCGCGAATAGCGGCCGGTGGCCAGCAACCGGGCGCGCATGCGTTTGAGAAAACGGCGCTCATAGAGACGATTCCGGCGTTGTCCGATCCGCCGCACACCCGCCGCGAGGTCGATCGGTGTCGAGATCGCGCAAACCCCGGCGATAAGTCCCGTGGAACGTTCTTCACCCAACTCGCCTGCCAGTTTCAACGATACGTTGCCCCCCAGCGAAAACCCCACCAGGAACAGGGGCAGAGGAGACGCGGGATATCCCTGAAGCCCTCCTCGCAACGCCTCCAGGAATACTCGCAGATCGGAAGTAAGGCCGGCGTGATAGAGGGTTTTGCTTTGTTCCGGCGTGCCACCGCACGTCCGCATGTGAAAGCGGTGAGCGACAAAGCCGGCTTGAAGCGCGGCGAAAGCCATGCTGCGGATGTAGCCGGCTGCTCCGTGGCCCTCGAGGCCGTGAATCATCACCACCTCGCCGACGGGGGAAACAACCGGGCGCTGCGTCTGGACGAGCACCTGAGTATCCTCATCGGTGCGGACGAAACGAGCCTCGACCGGAAAGGGTGAAAAGTCAAAGTTCCTGGGCCAGAAGTTGCCCAGGATCGTCAGAACGTCTGGATTCTCTAAAATCGGTTCGAAGGCACGCATAGGGCGCGCCTTCTATTGTCTCAGGAGCGCAATGGAAGAACCTACATGATCTCTTCGTCTTCGCGCACGGCGACCTTCAACGGTCCGTCTTTGCGGTTCAGGTCGTCGGCGAGAATCACGGCTTCCGCGAGATCCCGCATGGAACGGCGCAACCTGCGGCTTTCGTTCCGAAGCCGCAGGTATGCCTCTTCCTCTGTGAGGTTGTGTTTGTATTGAAGAATACCTTTTGCGCGTTCGATCAGTTTTCGCGCCTCAAGCGTCCGCTTCATGTCAAGGGTTTCCGACATCAGCCGTGCGTTCTGGATGGCGATCGCGGCTTGTCCGGCCACCACTTTTACGAAGCCGACCTCATCGTCGCTGAAAGTTCGCTCATCCCGGGTATAGATATTGATCGAGCCGATAACCTTTCCCTGCGATGTCAGCGGCGCCGCGAGCAGCGACATCAGTCCGGATTTCCGCGCCAGTTCCGGGTAACGGTACTGCTTCTCGTTGTGAATGTTGGGGATGATGATCGGGTGCCCCTGCCGGATGACGTATTCGATCAGCGACCCTTCCATCCGGATCGGAAGGCGATGCATGTAATCGGGCGCCGAACAACGCGCCGCGCTTACGGTGAGTTCTTTCTTTTCATCGTCCACGAGGAGAATCGAGCAAACGGCCGAATCGAGCGTTTCCGCCAGCATCTCGGAAATCGCCTGCAGGATGCGCTCGAGGTAGCTTTCGGCCGAAATCGCCTGCGCCACCGCCGCGAGGGTTTCCATCCGGCGCACCGCGGTCTGCGATTGTTCCGCCAGTTTGGCGCGCGCGATCAGGCCGCCCATCTGCTCGCCGATAAAGGTGACCAGAGCCACTTCATCGCTTGAATGCTGATGGGGCTCCCGGTGATGGACGTTGATGACGCCTATAATGTCGCCGCTGTCAACGAGCGGAACCGACATGAACGCCTGATACGTGTCTTCCTGCAGCGAACTGAACGGCTTGAACCGCGCATCGGCGGATGCGTTCCGGGCCAGAGCGACCACCGAATTATGCGCGGCCACCCAGCCCGTGATTCCTTCTCCCATCTTCATGCGTACATTGCCGATTTCCGCGTCGTGCGGAAGCTGGGAGGCGCGCAGAACAATCTCGTTGGTGGAGTGGTCGATGAGATACACCAGACATGCATCCGAGCGTGTCACGTTCATCGTCAGGGAGACCATCTCGTTGAGAATCGACTCGATATCCTGATCGGAACTTACGATGCTGCTGATGCGGTGAAGGAGCGCTACCTGTGTACTTGAACTTTCGCCGATGGTGGTTACCAATGTTTTTTCCTCTGCCAACCCGTAGTGTAGGAGCGAATTGCGAGGGCGGTCCAATTCATTTTTTGAATCGTCGATATCGGACGATTTCGAACCCGAATTGTCTTTTATTTCCATGAGTTTGTTATATTTCTACCAGTCCCTTCATTCCCCGGTCGGGAGTCCGATTGAAGCCGCCAAAACCGCTGAATCCACTGTTTGTGCGGCGATTCGAAACGCATTCGCGCGTACGGCGAGTACCCGCCGAGAGTAACTATATAGGAACCCGCCGGAAACAAGCATGGGCCAAGTACGAGAACATCCCGGCGCCTCCAGGCCGGAAGCGACGGACTGCGGGAAGCGCCTCTTCAAGCGCCGTCAGATTCTCGTCGGACTCACAGAAACGATAACCAATTATATCGCCGTGCTTTATATCGCCGTGCTTTATATCGCCAAGCTGCGCGCCGAATGCTCACGGTCCTGATTCTCAGGCGGCTCGTTTGGCGCGCCAGTTTTCGAACCAGGCGGCGGCATCCTTCAGGGCGCACTCGGCGGGAGACGGCGCGTATCCCAATTCGCGCGAGGCTTTTTCGTGCGAGACCCACATTTTGGTCTTCGCCATTCGCACCGCTTCGAGAGGCACGCGCGGGGGCACCCCGGTGAGGTGGGCCCAAGCCGTCGTAATCATGCCCGCGGTGTAAGCGGCGAAATAAGGCAGCTTCACGGTGGGCGCCCTCATTCCGGTGATCCGCGCCAGTTCTTCCAGAATCTGACTGAGGGTCAGATTCTCGGATCCCAGGATATAGCGCTCGCCCACCTTGCCTTTCTCGCAGGCCAGCAGATGGCCCATCGCGACGTCTCTTACGTTTACAACATTCAGGCCAGTATCGATGTAGGCGGGCATGGCGCCGCTGAGGAAATCGAGCACAATCTGTCCGGTCGGTGTCGGTTTGAAGTCGTGATCGCCCATCGGCGCCGTGGGGTTGACGATAACTACCGGAAACCCGTCCGCCGCAAATTCCAGCGCGACCTGCTCCGCCTGATATTTGGAGCGTTTATAAGGTCCCGCCATCTGCCGCAAGGAAACCGATCGCTGTTCGTCGCCGATGCCTCCCGGAGGAACGCCGATGCAGCCCACGGTGCTTGTATAGACGAACCGCTCCACGCCGGCGGCCTTCGCCGCCGACAGAATGTTGCGCGTGCCATCGACATTCGAGCGGTACATTTCCGCCGGATCTTTTGACCACAGGCGGTAATCCGCGGCGACGTGGAAGACCAGTCCGCAACCTGCCACAGCTCTCTGGAGCGAGACCGGGTCGCGCAGATCTCCGGTCGCCCGTTCGATGTCGAGTTCGGGGATACTGCTGGAAGGCCGCGCCAGAGCGCGCACGCGATAACCGCGTTCCAGCAGCAATCGGGCGACTTGCCAGCCCACGAACCCGGAGGCCCCGGTGACGAGAACCGGCTTCAACGCCTGCATGAGTAATCCCTATCGTGACACGACGAGGAGGCCCTTGCACAATGGAACAGATGACTGACACCCGATTCAAAGTTTTCTCGCGTCTGGTGGTGTTCGCCGCCCTGGCCGCGACCGGACTCCCAGCCGCGGACCAGACTGTCCTCGTCGTCCAGGAGGGTCTGGGCAAGGTGGTTGAATTCAATGTATCCAAACCCTCTGAAAGAACGGAAATCCCTGTCGGCTTGAAGCCTCATGAGATCGCCCTCTCCCGCGACGGGGGCACTGCATATGTGAGCAATTTCGGGCTGCTTGAGGCGGATCACAAAGTAGGGACTCCGGGAAATACCATCTCCGTGATCGACGTCACGCGCGCAACGGAAGTGCGCCGGTTCAAGATTAGTCCCTCTCTTCTCGCCGCGCCGCACGGGCTGAAGCTCAGGCCGCCCGCGGATACCGAACTGTTTACCAACGCGGAGTCCGGTGATGCGATGGTAGTTTTCGATGTCGCCAGCGGAAAGGTGAAACGCGGTTTTCCCCTTCCGGCGGGAGTGCACAACTTCATCTTTTCCGCGAATGGATCGTCCCTTTTTGCCTTTTCAACGAACGGTCAGGTTTTTCGCCTTAATTCGGAAGACGGCCGCGTGGAGGCGAAAACCGATTCCGTCTCACCTCGGGGGCTTGCCTGGACGGCTGATCAATCGAGTCTGATCGTCTCCGGCCAGCGAGAATTGACGTTTCTGGATCCCGCGAATCTGAAGTTGCGAAAGCGCATGGCTGACCTCGGCGTGCACCAGATCTTCTATCCGGCGGCTTCGCCCGACGGACGCTTCATTCTCGCGCCCGCGGTTATCGATGGCGTCGTTTTGATTCTCGATGCCAACAGCGGCAAGGTACTCCGGAAAATCTCGACGGGCAGTCCTTTGTTAGCAGCGTTCTCAGCGGACGGTCACACCGCCTGGATTTCAAACGTTCTGGTTCCGAGCACGATGCTTCCAGCGGGGAGCGCGGCTCGCCCGGGTGGGGTCGTGGAGTTGAATCTGGACACGTTCGCGGTCTCCCCCATAACCGATCTTGTGGACGCAAACGGTCTCGCTCTGAGTCCCATAGCGCACAGCCGTTGACCCCGAAACGTGGTAGCATTTTCCCAACCGAAAAAACGAACTGGAGAAACCATATGCGCACCGCAATCATAACCGTGACTTTGGCGCTGACCGCGCTATCCGCAATCGCCCAGCAACCCGGCGGGAGACAGGGTGCCCGCCCCGAAAAAACTTTCTCTTCGGCCGCCGATGTCGAAGCGCTTCTCGCGAAGGCGAAGAGCCAGCGGAAGGATCAACCGCTGATCTCGGAAAACATCCTGCAACTGGCGCCGTACAGCGCGAATCTCGAATACCGCGCTTCCGTCGGCCCCGCGGCCGTTCATGAAAAGGAAGCCGAACTCTTTTACGTGATCGAAGGGTCCGCGACCATGATGACCGGCGGAAAACTGGTCAACGAAAAGCGCACGAACGCCGCAAATCTTACGGGAACGGCGATCGAGGGCGGGATGTCGCGGAAGGTCGCTAAAGGGGATTTCATCATCGTTCCGGAGAATACGCCTCACTGGTTCAGCGCGATCGACGGCACGGTCGTTCTGATGACGCTCCACGTTCCGCGTCCCGTGCCCGCTTCCAATTAATATCCGGGCGACGGTTTGCGCCGAAATGTGGATTTAATGCGTTAAATCCCAGGCATTTTCAAATAATCTGTTGCATTTGCGTGATCCATTTCTGGTATCTTTATGATTAAGCGCGAAATGGAGGGGCGGCTCCGTCCCATCGGGTCGCGCGACTGAACCTAATTCAAGTTGTCCTGGAGGTAGTATGTATCGACATACGGCACGAACCCCGGCGCTGACCATCCTGATCGCGGGGCTCTCGATCGGAGTTCCGGCGGGAATCGCGGCCACCCAGGTGATTGGCGTTGCGATGTCCGAGGGCTCTATCCTCGTGAACGACGCCCGGACACCCGGCAATGCCACCATTCTCGATGGCAGCGTGCTGCAGACGGAAAGCTCCGCGTCGCAGGTTCACTTCAAAGACGGCGCTCAATTGCGTCTTGACGCGGATTCGCGCGCCAGACTGTTCACCGACCACGTCGACCTTCAGCGCGGCAGCGTGAAGATCTCGGACTTCGCCGCCAAAGCGAACGGTCTCAGCGTAAAAGCCGCAGGTGGATCCTCGGCGAACGTGACGGTGAAGGGTAAAGTGATTGAGGTCGCGGCCCTTACGGGCAGCGTTCGCGTGTTCAATGCGACGGGACTGAATGTGGCTAATCTCTTGCCTGGCCGCGCTCTGGACCTGACGCCGCAGGACGCGGGAGCCAGTTCGCCTTCGTCTTTTACCGGCTGCGCGGTTAAATCGGGGAACGACCTGCTTCTGACGGACGAGACCTCGAACGTGACGGCGCAACTCCGCGGCGGAAAAATTACTCCGGGCCAGCGGATTCAGATCACCGGTTCTCTGATACCGAATGCAGCTCCCTCGGGCGCCGCGACCCAGGTGGTCAGCGTGACCGGCGTGAAGGAAATCGGCGGGGCTTGCGCGGCCGGTGGCACGAAGACTCCGGCGCCGGTTGCCGGCAGCGCCACGGCTGCGGGCGGATCGACGGGCGGAGTCGGTTGGAGCACTCCCGCGATTGTCACCGTTTCAGCAATCGGCGCGGCGGGGTTGGGCCTGGGAATTGCGGCGGCGACGGGCGCGTTCAGCAGTTCGAGCACGAGCCCCGGAAAATAACCCCCTTAGAAAGAGCGGGCCATTCTCTCGATCAGTTGCAAAGGGCGGGGCGCATCCCAAATGCCGCCCCGCCCGGCATCATTTTAAGCTCGTCATTTATTAAGCTCGTCATTTAAAACTCATGCGGAGCTTGCTCTGGGGAGTTTTGCAGCTCAGAATCAAGTTTCTCGGCTTTTCCTTCGACAGCGCGAAGAATAACAAACCCAATTCCGGCTGGTCGGTGCTCTTTTCGGCCAGGATCTTCTCCTTTAAGGCGGCAAGCGCGGGATTCGCCTTCGCGTCCTCTTTCACCTGCACTTTTGTCCCTTCGATGGGACGCGCCGAATCCGCGTTGGGCCTGTTTCCATAGACGCGCTGCACCACGAGCGCGCCCTGACCCGCGATCTCTCCCGCTACCAGTGGACCGCTGTGCTCGCCGTTTGATTCCGATCGCAGGATGAAGTCGTCAAGACGGACCTCGTAAGGCTTCCCGCCTTTCGGGGCGACGTTCACGCTGAGCACGATGAAGTTGTTGTCGAAATCGGTCCCGAATGTGTCTTTGATTTCTTCCGGGCTGAGGATCGTCGCGGTAATCGCAACGCTCTCGTCTTCCACGCTTCCCTGCGGATCTTTCTTTTCCTTTGCCTCGGCGTTACCGCTCAGGTTAGCCGCCAGGAGCGCTGCCGCGGCAAGGCGGAAAAGCGTTCGGCGCGGTCTTCGCGCGTCACGCGGGTCATACCCCATGCGGAAATTATAGACCTGCCGCATCAACTGGACAGCAAAAGGGCCGAGGCGACACCGATCGCCGATCCGACAACAATTCCCACAAGTACGTCGCTCAAATAGTGCAGTCCGAGCATGATTCGCGAGGCCGCCACGCTGATCGCGCAGAAGATCAAACCGGCGAGCAAATTCGGGTAATACGACGCCAGCGAGAAGGTAATGGCGAACGCCGTCATCGTGTGGCCCGAAGGAAAGGAAAAGCGGTCCGGCGGCAGCAGCGTTGCCCAGCAGTGAGATTCTGTGGCGCACGGCCGCTCTCTGCCGAATAACCTCTTCATCACGAAGAAGGCCACCTGCGATACGCCCGTCGCGACAAAGCCCGCCCGGAGCGCCTCATAACGGCGCGGGCCGCCAAAGAGAAGCAGAACGAGACCCACCGCGCTCCACAGCCAGCCGTCTCCGCCGCGGGAGGCGTATACCATCCACCGCTGAATCCAGGTGGGCGCCCGCCAGCGGTTTACGCGCAGCATAATCCTGCGATCGCTGTTCGCGATGTACCGGATCATGACTTCAATTGTACGGTTACTACGGCTGTTCAGTCGGGTGTTTCAGGCGAATTTCGTCCCGAGCTGTCGGAAACCGAGAGGCCTGGGCATAAGAATGCCGCCTGCGCGACGTCAGGCCGCAGGCGAAAGCACAGGCGGGGCGTTCGTGCCGCAGCAGCGTTTGTATTTCGCTCCGGAACCGCAGGGGCAGGGTGCGCCTCGGGGGATCGACTCCGTCTGGAGCGCTTCGGATTGGGTTTGTTTTGTCAGATTGTTTGGGAGCGGCTTGTTTGGGAGCAAGTGCGGCCGGAGGTCCGGGAGGAGGCTCGGTTTGTCGTTTCGGGCGTGGCGTTCGTTCTGGAGGCGGCGCAGTTCGGCAGTGGCTCGCTGGAAGTGGCGAAGCGCCTTAGTTCGGGCGCGGTCGATGGAATTCCAGGCGGCGGCGGTGGCCGGGTCGAGCATCGGATCGAGACCGCTTTGGGTTTCGAGGGAGGATTCGGCTTTGGCGCAACGGCGGAGCCGCCAGGCGGCATGGACGATTTCCGCGGCGAGAGTGGTTTCCATTGCACCTTGCGGCGCGAGCTGCTGCTGGAAGTCCTCGCAGAAGGCCTGGTAGAGAGATTCTTCCTCGGGGCGAACGACGTCGCCTGCGGAATAGAGACCGAACGTGGTCGCGTTGCGGGATACGCACGCTTTGCCTTCGGCCGTGCGCGGTCCCGTGGAGGCCTCCGCGTTGCGGCGGTTGGCTGCGATTTGGGCTTCTGTGGACATGAGTATCGTTTTCCCGGCATCAGCATAGCTGGCGAAAACGAGGATCTGACGCTGGGGAGCTGTAAGGTATTGAAAAGGCGGGGTAAAGAGTTTTTGAAATTTGGAACTGCAAAAGGTCTCATCGGCTTTGCGGCAGAAAAACGCGCGGGGTCGGACTTACGGTCTGGCCGCAAGCTGATGAGACCGCCCGGTGAACTAAACCCTGGAGGTCTGGAGGGGCGATTGCTTTATGGTGTATTGATCGCAATCGGCCGGAAATGTTTTATTGCCCGTAACTAATAGAAAAGGCGTGCGTTGCGAAGAGGCCTTGGCGAAGAAGTGCGGCTTAATCTTGTAAAGAAGTACTCCCGCGCAAACAGAGCCCAGGATATGGGGGTGCGGTCGACCGGATCGCAGATTCGCTGTGTCGCGCATCAATTCAGGCACGGAGTATGCCGCGCACGATGATAGCGCAATTGGCCTGACAGACCGCAGACGACCGGCTCTTCTTATTTATTTACCGCGTAGCGGTTTAGTTCACTGGCGAAAGGCAGGCTGGGAATAGAAACGGGGCCCTAAGGCCCCGTTTCGCCGCGTCGATCAGTATTGACCCTATTGTTGGTATTTCTCAGTCCCCTTCGAATCGGGGTATTTCGATCCTATCACGCGACCTTTTCGGCGATAGACTTGGCCTGCAGGAAAAGCAGCAGGTAATCCGGGCCGCCGGCCTTCGAATCCGTCCCGGACATATTGAATCCACCGAACGGATGGGCGCCCACCATAGCGCCGGTGCACTTCCGGTTGATGTACATGTTGCCCACAAAGAACTCATCTCGAGCCCGGGCCAAATGCGCAGCGTTGGTCGAATAGATTGCGCCAGTCAGACCGTATTGCGAATCGTTCGCCATTTGCATGGCATGGTCGAAGTCCCGAGCTTTCGCCACCGTCAGAACCGGACCGAAGATCTCCTCCTGGAAAATACGGGCCTGGAATCAACATCCGCGAAAACCGTCGGAGGAACGAAAAACCCGGCCCGCGGATCGCCGTTTCCACCGGTCAGAAGTTTGCCTTCCGTCTTCCCGATCTCGATGTAATTCAGGATCGATTTCTTCGCTCGCGCGCTGATCACCGGGCCCATGTAATACGTCGGATCGTCCGGCTCGCCAGCGGCGATCTTCTCGGCTCGAACCTTGAGCTTCGCGAGGAACTCGTCGTAAACCCGCTGGTCCACGATCGCCCGCGAACACGCCGAGCACTTCTGACCCTGATAACCGAACGCCGAAACCGCAACGCCTTCGACCGCCGCGTCGAGGTCGCACTCACCATCCACGATGATCGCGTCCTTGCCGCCCATTTCCGCGACAACGCGCTTGATCCAGAATTGCCCCTTCTGAGGTTTCGAAGCCACTTCGTTGACGCGCAGGCCAACGTCGCGCGACCCGGTAAACGATACGAAACGCGTCTTCGGATGAGCCACCAGAACCTCGCCCACAGCGGGGCCGCCGCTAAGGAAGCAGAACGATTCTGGCGGAAACCCGGCTTCAAGCAGCGTCTCGGCGAATACGGCCGCGACGATTGGCGTTTCGCTCGAAGGCTTGATCACCACGGTGTTTCCAGTCACCAGCGCCGCCACGGTCATGCCGCAAAGAATCGCCAGCGCGAAATTCCACGGCGGAATCACCACCCCAACGCCGAGCGGCAAATAGCGCATCTCGTCGCGCTCGCCCGCCAGTTGCACCATCGCTTGCGGACCGGCCAGCCGCTCCATCTCGCGGGCATAATACTCGCAGAAGTCGATCGCCTCGGCCACTTCCGCCTCGGCTTCGGGCCACGTCTTGCCCGCTTCGAAGACCAGCCACGCATCGAACTCGTGCTTGCGCTCGCGGATCAGCGCCGCCGTTTTATACAGCATCGCGACACGTTTTTCAGCCGGCGTCTTGCTCCAGTGGGCGAAGTTCTTCCAGGCGGTGTCGACGGCTTTGGCAGCCAGTTCTGCGGTCGACACATAGTGAACCCCGACGATTTCCTCCGGACGCGCCGGATTCAACGACTCCAGCTTTTCCGCAGTCCGAATTCGTTCGCCGCCGATCAGAATGTCGTACTCGCGCCCAAACTGCGCCCGCACCTTCGCGAGCGCATCTTCCATCAGCTTGCGATTTTCGGGCTTCTCGAAATCGGTGTATGGCTCATTGCGGAATGCGTTCGCCACTTTCCCTCCATTTGTTCGATTTTCGCAAAGGCAACTACCGGGTCATGGCCGAAACTGCACCACCAGCCCTCGGCCGCCGCGCGCTCAAGTAATTCTGTGCGGTTGGCTATTGTTTCGAGCGGAAACAGGTCGAAGGCGCTGACCCACGTAGGCGTCACCTGCGAAGCATACTGGATTAGATCCGCAAAGTGGCACCAGGTTTCACCGTGAGAACGCACGAGCACGATCATCATGTCGCGGTTGTGCCCGGGAGCCACACGCACCTCGACGCCCGGCGCGACTTCAGCATCGCCATCGAGCAGTTGCATGCGGCCCGCTTCGATCAGAGGCTCGTAGTTGATCGCCCGATAACTGACGGCGTCGCGCGGATGCTGCTCTCGCGCGTGGTTCAGTTCATTGCGCTGCGTAACATAAATCGCGTTCGGAAGGGCCGGCTGATCGCCCAACGTATTGCCGCCGCAGTGATCCCAGTGGAGGTGCGTGTTGATGACTATATCGATGGACGCAGGGGCGAACCCATGCCCGCCAAGAACCTCTGTCAGAACCGGAGGTTCGGGAAGGCGCATACGCTCCCGCGCGCGCTCATCGTGACGAACCCCACCGCCGGTCTCGATCAGAATCCGGCGCCCGCCGCCCTCGACGACGAAGCAGTTAAAAGCGGCTTCGATCCGGTTTTGCTCATCGGCCGGCTGGAACTTCGACCAGAGCGTCTTCGGGACTACCCCAAACATCGCGCCGCCGTCCCACCAGTACGATCCCGCACTTAACAGCGTGATACGGAAGTCGCCGACCGCGATCGCGGCTTCAGCCCTGGACAAGCTTTCGTCCGCGTTCGAAGAGATCGCTCGCATCCTCGGCGATCTTCTTGCCGCGTTCGTAGAGATCCTTGCCGCGCTCCAGCAGATCGCGCCCGCTTTCGCCAATGGAATCTTTGCCTTCGCTGGTCGTTTTCATGAGATAGTCGCGCGTATCTTTGCCGGATTTCGGGGCCAGAAGGATCGCGCCCGCCACGCCGATCAGCGCGCCAATCAGAAACCATCCGAGATTACCGCTGCCCTCAGTATTGTTCGCTTTCATGATGTTTCGATCCTCGCACATATTCTAATGTGGTGCCGGGAATCGGTTATTGTGGAGTCATGAAGAAAGCCAATAACGAAGTTATGGCCGATGAGAGCATGGTGCCGGTGTTCAGTTCGTCGAATCACGACGGGGAACTGGAGGCGATGGCCGTAAAGGGGGTGCTCGATTCGAATAACATTCCGGCGATCGTAGTTGGGCCGCAGGTGCTGCCGAGTCTCGAATTTCAGGTGCAAGTCTCAGCCGATCAGCTGGAAGCCGCTCGGCTGGCGATTCGGGACGCAAGACAGGGTGGCCGGAAGGCGGCGGACGAAGCCGAGGCACTCACGGAACGGAGCGGAGCGTAAAGAAGATCGTCGCTCCGCGGCCCTCGCCCGGACTCGTGGCCCAGATTTTACCGCCGTACCGTTCGACGATTCTGTTGCAGATTGCGAGCCCGATTCCCGTCCCGGGGTAGTCGTCTTTGTGAAGACGCCGGAACAGGCCGAAGATACGTTCGGAATACTCGGGATCGAAGCCGATCCCGTTGTCCGCTACGCTGATCAGCCATTCGCCGTCTTTCCGCTCGGCGGATACCAGCACGCGCGGGCTCTCAGTTGGCTTGCGGTATTTCAGGGCATTTGACAGCAGGTTCTGGAACACCTGAGCGAGCTGCGCTTCCTGCCCCCGCACCACGGGCAAGTCGCCGGCATTGATTTCGGCACGGGTCTCGCGCACGAGAGCGTCGAGAGTTTTCAACGCTTCGGCAAACGAACGGTTGAGGTCGGCGGGACCGGCCGGTTCCTGTTCGCGATGAACCACGCGCGCGTAGGCGAGCACATCCCGAATGAGGAATTGCATCCGTTCGACGCCGCTGCTGATAAACTGCGCAAACTGAATGGCGCGCTCGTCCTCCGTCAGATTCATGCGCTGCAACAGCAGTTGCGTATAAATGTTGATGGTGCGAAGCGGCTCCTGCAAGTCGTGGCTGGCGATGTAGGCAAACTCCTCGAGTTCGCTGTTCGCCCGCTCGAGTTCTTCGTTGCGGCGACGCATCTCGTGCTCGATTACCTTGCGGCCCGTGATATCGGTATCCACTCCGACGATCCGAAGTACTCTGCCGGAATCGTCCGAAATTGCCATCGCATGCTCTTCGACCCATGTCGGTGCCCTTTGGCCGGCCGGCCCGAGACGAAACTCGGCGGACCAGGAGCCTCCCTCGGACACGACACGCTCCACTTTGGCCTGATAGGCCGCCCGATCTTCCGGATGAACGGCTGCAAAGGCATCGACCAGATGACGGGGGACGGTGTCGAAAATCCTCTTCAAGTCCGCAGTGCCGGAGAATTGATCTTTGGCGGCATCCCACTCCCACGCCGCCATCTTCGCGGCCTGGAGGGCAAGACCCAGTCGCAATTCACTGAATTGCCGCTGGCGTTCGGCCTCCCGGCGCATTCGCGCAAGCGAGATGTGCGCTTCGACACGGGCGAGCAGCTCGCGAGCGGTGAACGGCTTGACCAGGTAATCGTCCGCGCCCGCGTCCAGACCTTCGACGCGGGACTCTTCGCCCGCGCGCGCCGACAGAAGAATGATGGGAAGCGTTCTGGTGCGCTCATCCGCCCGGAGAATCTTCAAAACCTGGAAGCCATCGAGGATGGGCATCATCACGTCGGTCAAAACAAGATCGGGCGGGTTGGCGACGGCCTCCGCCACGACCTCTTCACCATTCGACACGGCCGTAACTTCGTAACGGGTCTGGAGCAGGCGACGGACGTACTCGCGCATGTCGGCGTTGTCGTCGGCAAGAAGGACGCGGCCGCGGACAAGGGAACGGTGGGACAGTTCCATCCCGGCGTCGGAATCGACCAGCCGGTTTTGTTCTCCGGCGCCCGGAAGCCACCGGATAGCCTGCTCGATGTATGCATCCGCATGAAAGGCGGTCGAGGTCAGCGACTGCCTGGCGCCAAGGCGTTCGAGAGGTAAATGCGCGGTTCCGAAAGGAACCGAAACGGTAAATGTACTGCCTTTGCCGAGGGTGCTCGTAACGCTTACCGAGCCTCCGTGCAGCTTGACAAGCTCCTGCACAAGAGCAAGGCCGATGCCGGTTCCCTCGTGCGTTCTTCCCCTCGCACCCTCGACACGATGGAACCGCTCAAAGAGGCGCGGCAATTCCTCTTCAGGAATGCCCTCACCGGTGTCCGAGACGGTCATCTCCGCGAAGAGGCCGCTCTCGGCAAGCGTTACGGCGACGGAGCCATCGAGCGTATATTTGAACGCGTTCGAAAGCAGGTTCAGAACCACTTTCTCCCACATTTCGCGATCCACGTAGACCGGTTCGGCAAGGGCGGGGCAGTCGACCGAGAATTGCAGGCCGGCGCGCTCCATGGCGGATCGAAAGCTCGAGGCCAGTTCGGATGTGAAAGCCGCAAGATCCGTGGGAACGTAGCTCGCCTGGGTGCGGCCGGCTTCGATACGGGAGAAGTCGAGCAGGGCGTTCACGAGCCGCTGGAGGCGCAGACCGTTTCGATGGATCAGGGAAAGGCTCTCGCGCGCGCTTTCGAACGGCGTGTCCTCCTTTTGCGCCAGGAGGTCTTCGACCGGCCCCAGCATCAGCGTGAGCGGCGTTCGAAACTCATGGCTCACATTGGAAAAGAACGCCGTCTTGGCGCGGTCGATTTCGGCCAGGGCCTCGGCGCGCCGGCGCTCCTGTTCGTAAGCGCGCGCGTTGGCGAGAGCCGACGCCACCTGACCGGAAAGGAGCGCGATGAACCCCGCCCATGCTTCGTCATAGCGACAGTATGGGTTGATTGCGGCGATGATGAATCCCGCGGGACGGTCCTGGCCCTGCTGCCTGATGGGCACCACGGCCGCCTCAACCGGCGGTTTATCCCAGGCTCCGGAAGGAAGGGGCTGCGTGAGTCGATCCGGAAGATTTGCGATCAGAACGGGCGCCCCGCCGTAGAAAACGTAGTCGGACGGCCACACGCCGGAAGCGCCGTAATCGATGATCGGAGGCGCCGCTTCGTGGCCCGCCTCGATGCCGGTCGCACATGCAAGGCGGGCTCTTCCGCCGTCATCACCGAAGAGATAAGTAATGGTAAACGGAAGATCGCGGCTATAGGCCCCGACGCGACGCACGACCGCGGCAATCACGTCGCCTTCGGTGTTCGACGCGGCGAGATCGGAGGCGAGTTCACGCAGGAGCGCCATGCGGCGCTCGCCGATTATGCGCTCGGTCTCCTCCGTGACGACGCAGAACATGCCGGAGACGTCTCCCGCATCGTCCATAAGAGGGCTGTAAGAGAAGGTGTGATAGGTCTCTTCGGGAAAGCCGGCCCTCTTGAGAAGCAGGAGCAGGCCCTCGTCCCAGGTCGCCTGCCCGCTCGCGAGAACCGTTTGAATCCGGGGTCCGATATCGCTCCAGATTTCGGCCCAGACTTCGCGGGCGGGAGCGCCGAGAGCCCAGGGATGCTTCAGGCCGAGGGTCGGGCGGTAGGAGTCGTTGTAGAGAAATGTGAGGTCCGGACCCCAGCCCATCCACATCGAATAACGCGACGTAAGCAGGATGCTGACGGCGGTGCGAAGGCTCTGGGGCCAGTATTCCGCGGGTCCGAGCGGCGTCTCGGACCAGTCCCGAGAACCCACAAGCGCGGCCATTTCCCCGGCTCCTTTGAAAAGGCGCGGCCAGGCTGGCTGCGAGTCCTGGGGCACATTCATAAGATGGGGAGCGGAAGCTCAGGCGCAGACGGATTGTGGCCTGTCATCGGCGAATTCCGCATGAACAACTCTTGATTCTGGCACACCTCGTCCAGGACGGCCGTTTCATGAACCTCTCGAGGACGAAGGATCGGCTTCAGATGGAGGTTCGTGCCCTGCGTTCCCGCGCGAAGCCAATCGTGAAGATTGAGAGCAGCGCTATCGCAGCGTAGGCAAGGGCGTTACCCAGCGGAATCATCCAGACGGAATTCCCCGGTTGTGCGATCGGAGAGGACAAGACGAGGCCGGGCGTATTCGCGGCGAACCAGACGGCATGGGGAGAAAACTGGAAGAGCAATCCCAAGCCCAATGCGAAGCCGATCCCGGCTGCGGCCAATACGGAAAGGATTTTCCTGCCGGTCATGTTCCCTCCAGAGCCATCATAATCCGGTTTGCCCGTGAGCGGGAGGGTGTCTTGTTCGCGTCGTCATTTCGGCTACTTCGGAGCGACCCGCAAGGCTTCGATCCGGCACCGAAATGGGCAGGGAGAATGCTTGTCGCGGTAGAGTTCGCGGAGTAAACCTGCCCTGCTCCCAGGAGTTTCGAATATATCTCCGCCGCGGCGAACATGCCCGACACAGGCGCGGTTAAGTAAGGTCGCGAAGAGTATGACGCGGACGTCACTCAGGGTTTGCGGTCATTACTCCGAGCTTCGCCGAAATACGGAAAATCGGAATGCATTTTCGTTTTGTCGGGAGCCACTCCGTCGGCAAGCGGCGTGTTGCTGGCCAGCGTCAGCATCACGTCCATCACATCGTCCTCAAGCGGCCTGCCGTTGAAGCTGTCAGGACGAAACGAAGCCGCCGTGCCGAGCCGGTACGGCAGGGTCGTGGGGCACAGGCGAGCGCTTAATTGTTTCGCATACTCTTCCGGATCGCCGGCCGAGCCAGCCAGGCGTGTAACCTTCGCGGCGAAATCGCTCAGCAGTGGAGCGAATCGGACAACGTCTTCGATGGGTGCGGCTCGATTGTAATCTTCCCGCTGGGTATCCCTAAGCTGCGGATCGGAGAGAAAAATGTTGGTGATCAGCGGCAATCCCCAGCGCGAGACCTGAACTTCCGGCGCATGGCCGCAGAGCGATACAGTAGCCCAGGCGCGCACGGAGCCGCCGCCGATCATTGTATTCGGCACTTCGAGGACGATCGCGGTAATGTTCTGGCCGGCGAAGAAATTCTGACGATTTTCAAACGCGGCCGTATTAAAGCGTTTCTCCTGGTAGATCCCTTTGAAGAAGTTGTGCAAGGCGACCGCATCGGCGGCGAAAAGGTCGGGCGCCAGACCGGCATAGGCCTTCACGCCATCGGCGGTGGTCTGCGATTTGCCCGGTGGCGCCCGTGATGAGAAGTTCTCCTTCAAGGCCCCCGCACGCCGCTTCGCCGGCCGCGCGGCGCACTTCGAAACTTTGTAAATGCGAATGTTTGTCTTCGGCGGCGTGAACCACGCCGCCGAACCGAATCTTGAATGTTACTTCTTCGCGAGCGTCGCCGTTCAGATCGAATCGGAACGCGTAGAGGCCTTCGTCACGAAAGGTATCGGGCGAGGAAACCCCGGCATTCGGATTCACCGTCATGGCCATGACTGTCGTTTCGGGACTGCCCTGAAACAGATAGAAGTCGCACAGGTTGATGCGGGGATCTTCTCTGGCGGTTGGCGTATCGAAGTGGTGAGACATCTATGTCACTAAACTACGTTACTGAATGTTGAGGAAGACGTTGTTTTGGGTCGAAGCGCCGGGCACGGTCACGGTTAATAACTGGTCGCCGGTCAATCCCGAGGGAACTACGACGTTAAGTTGCCAGAGACCAGCCTCGACGATTCCGGCGAAACTCACAGTGGCCGGAACACCGCCGATCGACACGGTCGGGTTCGTTACGGCCGGGGCCGCGACCGAGACGGTTTGACCGGCCATTACGGCAGGCGTAGTCGGTCCGAATCCTACACCGTAGATTTCGACCGTCTCGCCGGCGTGGGCGGGTCGCGATGGATACGAGAAAGCGCCCGAAGGTCCGATGATGTCGTATCCCCCACCGCTATTACCGGGACTGCCGGGCGTCGGCACGATCGCCGCCGGATACTTGCTGCTCAACAGGCTGAGAGAGGGACCGTAGGGCGCCAGCGTAACGGTTGAACTGGCCGTGCCACTCGGCGTGGTCACAGTTATGTTCACCGGGCCGGTTGTGATGTCATCAGGCGCCTGGGCGTTGATCTGCGAGGGGCTGACGTACCAGAGATATGCGGGTTTGGAATTGATGGTCACGTTTACGGCGCCAAGGGATTGGGGAAAATTTCCGTTCCACGTGGCGGCGGCGGGAGCGAGATTGAGGCCGAATATTGAAATCCATTCGCCGGGCTGAATGGTATTGGCGGAACTGAATATCGGCGCCACACCGCCGGCGAAAACGCTCGGAGGGGGACTGGCGGGGTAACTGTAGAGCACATACGAGCCCGCGGGCGACCCCGCGCCGAAGGTAGTGCTGAAAGTATTGTCGAAGGAAAACGCCTCTTCGACCGCATCAAGCATATAGGACCCGCCGACCTCGTTGAAGGATCCTGGCGGATGTACCGGACCAAGACAAACGTCGCCAGCGCAGACCTGCGCCTGGCTGGTAGAGGCGATACCCGGAGAAAATGCGCCCGTGAGCACCTGGGAAAAGTTACCAAAAGGGGAATCGCTTTGGAATGCGCTGAAGGCATCCAGGTTAAGCGCGTCGGTTTGGGAAACACCCCCGGCGGAGTTGCCCAGATAGGTAATTACGAAGGCGTAAGTAAGAGAAAAGGAGCTTCCGCTTGCCGGGTTGGAAGTATTTAGAATGCCGGTGAAACTGTAAGAATCTCCATTGGCGAGTGTGACGCTGTTGGAAAAAGGCAGGGCGGCCGTGGCCCCGAAAGCGAGAGCCTGTGGCACGCAACTCCCGGCAACGCAGTTCCCGTTGATTTCTATGCCAAGGTTAGCGGCAAAGGCCGTCGGCGCTAACGCGAAAAACAAGACGGGTGTTACTTTCAATGGCCACCTTACTTTCCGCCGGGGACCTTACTTTCGAAGCTACTACGCCGTATCTTTCTATCATCCCGCGGGATAGGTTGTCAAAGGCGGTTCGGTTCTTTAAGATACACTCGCATCAATCAGGGTTCCGAGAGGAGGGCGACCACTGTGCCAACGGCGGCTCCCACATCGCGCGCAATCCTGGACAGGACGCTTTCGGGTGGCACCGTAGTCAACTCATGCTCGGCCTTAAACCAGTCTACTTCCGGTGCTCCCCATGGCCGTCCTCGCTCCTCCCAATACTGGTAAGCGCGCAATTCAATTCGGTCGTGTAAATCACCTGAAGGATCCATGACACCTCCAGTCCCATTATCGATGGTGGCCAGGCGAGGAAGGAACACGGCGCGGACGGCGCTACAGGCATTCGGCCGTCCATCATAGCCGCGGCTCCTATCACCAGGAGACCACAGTAAAGCCGCAATTACCGGGACTTCGATCCATTAAATTACTGAAGTTCGAACTCGTCCAGAGCAGCGCGCGTTATACGGACAGGTGGATGCGCTCTGTCCAGGGCCTGTTAACACTATGTCGTTTTCGCACGAAATGTGTTCCAGCGACAGGCTGATAGGCTATTCTGCGCCGCGCGCAGCCTTCTGGCGGGCAAGAATGCCCGCAAATTGGGCCGCAGCAGAGTTCTCGCGCGGATCTGGACACCCGCCTTACTACCTGGCGCACACTTACGATTAAGAACATGCCCCGAAAGGTCGCGACTTGAAGTATTTCGGCTCACACCGGGCAGTTTTTGCCTTGTTCCGTACTTATTTTTTAGTAGTGTCAAATTAACAGGCCCTAATAGAGGATTCGAGACGTGCTCACCCAGGTCGTCTGAACCAAACAGAACCTCCCATCAGTGCGATGGCGGTCTCAATCGACGGCATATAGTGGGGACGGCCAGCGCGATGGCCGCGCCGAAAGAACCTTCTACCAGCTGCTTAGCTGAAGAACGTCGACCCTGACTACGCACTAATTTTCCGAGGGCCGCATAACGCTGTCAATTACGAACATTGCTACAGGGCCTTTTCCCGAATCGAGCTTCAGACCAAGCTGCTCTTGCAGCGCCGTGAACAGCGACGGACCCTGCCAGTCCGCCGGCGGAGCGCCGAAACCCTCTGGAACTCCTATCGATTGAAACATCGCGACCTGGTATTCGTCGGGCACCCACTCGAGCTTCAGATCGTATGTCCCCATCAAGCCGGTTTTGTCCTCTACCGGTCGGCCCAGAATATCCGAGAGCTGCGCGCAGAGTGAAGGGATGCTGCCGCCCTGGATCGTCAACCGCCCGCGACGTATGATCGTGAACCGAGGCCTGCCGGGGCGCCCCGTCAGATCCGGACGCCCGCTCAAGTCGATCACGTTCGGATCCGAATCTCTTGCGTCTCTAAACTCCGGGCCGTTCCTGGCCACCGCCAGCGCATACGCGTTCCCTTCCTTCGTCTCCTTGTGCATCGCAAGTTGGAATCGTTCGGTCAGCAGGGACTGAAGCATCAGCTTAAGCTGCTCGGGATTCGGGGGACTCGCGGCTTTTGCAGAGATGTCGAAAAGTTCTGAGCCGATCCAGCCAGGGCCACCCGAAATCTGGAACGACTTAAGTTCATACGCCAGGCCCATCAGCCTTTTCACGCTGGCGTTCCTGGCGGTGAATCGGCCCCCTGGATCGAATGTGATGAAGGGGCGCGTGTCTGCCGATTTGCTCGGCCTGATGGATGCCACCTCGAAAGAGATCGGAGTCTGGGCAAGACCAATGCAAGCCATCAGCAACAGGCCCGCCATGCACTTCATGACCAGATTATAATGCGCCGACGCCGAAGAACGCGCAATATTCGGTGACTCAGCGACGCCAACACTTCGGCCTCGCGCTGGAACCGCGCCATGCGCGCAGGAGCGTCGGCGAAAGCTCCGGCACAGCCCAGATCGTCAACAATGCGTCAGACCATCAAGGACTCGATCGCCAAAGGCGGCCTGCGGATAGCCCGCACCTTGTCGCGAAGTAGTGAGCTTCTGCTTACCATGCACCGCGAGGGCGTAAGCCTGTCCGATCAGCGAGATGCTTTCGCCGAAGGTCTGTGATGCGATTCGGTCCTGCGTTGTACGCGGCGAGCGTGAACAGCCGGCGATCGGCACGATGTTTCAGAGGTGAGCACAGTGGCGACCGCGTGGTTGGCGGGAAATGAGCCGGGGCCGCCCGATCAGCGGCGGCCCCGAGGGAGGATAAAGCCACCGGCGGCAAGACCGCCGGACCCACCGCTCGTTCAGCGCGGTTTCTGGGTCGCCAGCGTCACATAGAGCGTGTAACCGCCAACGACAACCTGGCCAACTCGCTGGGAGATCCGGATTACGTGGACCTCTCCCGGCATCGCCGTCGGAGGCAGTTGACCCGCCAGAGCTATTTTCCGCACCTCGCCGGGTTTTAGTTGTTGTGTGGTGGCTGCCAGCGCAGGCCCCAAGCAGTTCGTTGCGGCCACCGTCGCCGCCGGCCGGAGGAGTTCAGCAGCCATGGCCTTTACGGCAGTAGCTGTCGGCTGGACGGGAGCGACGGGAGCAACGGGAGCAACCGTTACGGCCGGGAGCGAGAGGGAGAAGGGCAGCAACACGGTGGGGTCCAGAAGCTGCGCGGGTAAGAGCCCGGGGCGTCCGAACCGCGTCTGAAGATTCAGCGGAATCACACCCCGGCGCACCTCCACCACGACCTGCTCCGCGGCGCGAGCGTTGTTGTGCGCTTCCACGATGAAGTGGAAGCTTTCGCCCTGCTCCAGAGTGATGAGCTGCTCATTCTTCTGGCCCACGTGACGATCGTCAACCGGGTCGTCGGGATTGGTCAGAGGGTCGAATGCGGGAACGAACGCCTGCGCGATCAGACACTCGTGGCCGTTATTCTGGACGATAGGCGTCCAATCCGTCGGGCATTGAAAGATCAGCGAGTTCTGCGCTGGTATGGTCTGGCCCGTGAGGATACCGATGGGATTCACCGTCGCCGGGTTGATCGCGATCGAGGGATTCGCCCACACCCACTGTATGGTGGCTCCAATGGCATCGGAGAGCCCCAGATTCGTGACGCGAGCGAATACCTGAGTGGCTTCGCCGGCTACCGGCTGATTGATTCCCATCGAGCCCATCGTCCAGACGTCGGGTGATTCCCAGAAAACAGTGCCGGGCGCAAGAGAGCGACTTCCGTCATCCCCCGAAGCGTAGCGAACTACGAGCCAGGGAGTGTAATGCGGTCCTTTGCCGTCGTCAAACGGCCGCGGATTGGGCAGGGGGCGATTCGGATCGCCCTTGGTTCCAGTCGTTCCGGGGGGTGGTCCACCGGTTGGATTTGTCGTCGTATTCATGTCTTTTTCCTCCGGGCTTTTGTCCGATCCTAGACGTCTGGCGTCGGGTTAACGACTGTTCCGTTACCCGGAAATGTGTTCACCGCCGGGTTCCACGTCTGCCATCCGTAACCGCGGTCGGCATCCAGGTTGTAACGAGGGAGGCCTTTCGCATGCGCCTGAATCAGTTGTTTGGCGTTGGCGAGAGCATCTCCGAAGAACATGTTGATCGACGGAAACGCCCCGCCGTGCAGAATGCCGCCATTCTGAAGACCCGAGCCATCGACCACGCTGTCCGCGTAGGCCGGTGGGTGCGGGAAACTCACCGTGGTTGGAGTTTCGGCGGGGGATTTGGGGAACGAGCCGAAATCGAGATCGGCGGCGCCAAGATTCGCCTTATCCAGTTGATGCGGGTAGAGGTTCACGATGCCGACGGACGCTACCGCGGCTGAATTGGACTTGATGAGAGGCGCTCCGCTGAGGTCGACCGCCGGGGTAACGCCATTTACTCCCGAATTGCCGAGCTGGAACGGCAATGGATAGGCGAGTCCGCCTTCGACCAGGGCTTTCAATAACCCAGTCTCGGCCGACAGTAGAAAGTTGCGGAGCCAATAGATATCGCATTGGAGGACGTCCCAATCGATGCCGCCGCCGGAGGTGAAGGCTTTAACCGCGCCTATCACGGCCTGGACGCCCGCAGTCCAGGTGGACCCGCCGGTGAAGGCTCCGAAGACGAAAAGGAGAACGGCGAGAATGGCGAGGATCACTCCGCAAACTGTGGCCCCGGTTGAAGGGCCGCTCTGTTGGGGCGAAGGCGGAGATCCGTGGCTTGTTGCCCACATAGGTTCATGCATGCAGGTGCTCGGGGGTGGTCCTAAAACAATGGGTGTCATTGGCCCGAAGCCGGAGGTCATGAACCAGACCACGCCGAACAGTCCGACAGCGGCCTGTCCTATGGCATCGGTTGTGAAGCCCGGGGGGCGCGAAGCCGCCGGATAAGCGGCATCGATCGCCGCCTGAATGAAAGCCGCCACGTCGGCGGGGAACTGCCCTGGCAAACTTCCCAGGTCTCCGGTGGCGATCGCTTTTATGGCGGGCGGAAGCTGCCCGGCCGGCTCAGTCAGTCCGGCAACGTTGAATTTATTCTGAAGGTTCGAATTGCAGATATTAGCCCATGCGGTGTAGGGCGGAGTGGGAGTGTCGCCGGCCATGGTGGCGCCAGGCGTCTCGTAGCGTCCGAATGTCCAGGCGTCCACCCAGTTGGAGACCAGACGATTGCGCCACCAGTGAGTGCGGTAAGGGCCTCCGACGATGTTGTTGATGAATGGTTTGCCGGTAACAGCGGAGGCGACGTGGGAGAGATAGCCGTACGCATACGCCTTCTGGTTATCCGTCTTCGCGCTTTGGTCCAGATTCTGGGCGAATGTGTCGGTGCGATGCCAGCGCAGAAATTCGGAGAGACGATCGAACAACGGCACCCATGGCGTGGCTCCCGCGCCGGTGACCTCGATAGAAGGCGGGATGGCAACCAGTTGCAGCGCCAGACTCATGACTGCAAGCAGCGTGGGCGCAAGCATCTGAAGCGTGGTTCCGTCGGCGGTGAGCTGATCCAGCTGGCTTGCGATCGACTTGAGAGCGTCGCCGTCCTGATTATTCGCGATCGTTTGCAGCTGATCGAGAAGGCTGGCATCCCTTTGAAAGATGGGCCAGAACGGGACCACGATCTGGCTGAACAGAACCGAATAAGTCGCCATCATCGGCTTCTCGAAAAGTTCAGCCGCCAGGGCCGCGTCGGCTTTGATGGCGCTGAGATCGACGGCAGGCAGAGTGCCTGCCATAACCGATGCGGGGGTTTCCGTGCTGATTGCTTTTTCAACGGCCTTGACGAGCAAGCCGCTGAGTTTGGCGGAGATCGGAACGTACTCGTAAAGATCGGGGCCGAGAGAGCCGAGCGCCGCGAATGGCAGCGATGCAGACGCGCCCGGCGGCGCGATTGCAGCCGCGACTTTTTTGAGTACTTCGAGGTCGAATGCTACGTTGGACATCATTCCTCCGTAAGGTGGGTATCTCGTAAGTGAACCGGTGTCTTTCCAGATCCCGGCCCAGTATATAGCTGTGTGCGCCACTTAGAGCGTTTGTTACAGGTTTTTTATCGCTGATTTTACGGTAATGAGCCGGGAGTAAGTGAGGAAGGCAGAAGAGTTATCCGATGTCTAACTCCAAAGATAGAAAGATAGCAGCGATTGCCGGAGCCGGTTATTTCGGCAAAGGAAAAAGCCGCGAATCGGTCTTGCGACGGGTTCGCGGCTGGGATGGTCGCGCGCCGCTGAGCCCGGCGAACTGACGCCGCTGTTATTCCGAGCGAAGGGCGTTCATTGGATTGACACGGACAGCTCTCCGCGCAGGGAGATAACTTGCGAATAGCGCGGTGACCAGCAAGGCCGCCGCCATGGCTGTGAAGACCGCCGGATCGAAGGCATTTACCTGGAAGAGCTGGCTGCGGAGGATATGACCGATCAGGATCGACCCGACGGCGCCGGCGGCGACGCCGAGTCCCGCCAGCCGGAGACCGCACCACAACACGCCGGCGAGAACAGATCGCGACTGCTCGCCGAGGGCTGTGCGGATGCCGATTTCACGACTCCTCAACGTTACCGAGTAGCCGATCACTCCATAGTCCCAACGCCGCCATGAACAGAGCCATTGCTGCGAAGAAGCCCCGCATTCGCATTCACGAAACGGCGCGGAGCAAGAGAGTCCGATCAGAGTTCGTCGAGGGATTTGAAGGTGTGGACGGGCTGCGCGGGATCGGCCGCGCGCACGGCTTCGCGAATCGGACCCGCGAGGGTTGCCGGGTTCCCTGGTGTCCGAGCGACAATCCAGGCGATGGAGATCGGGTCCTTTTGCCGGTAAAGGCTGAAATAGACGACTCCTTTTCCGCTATCGGCCGCGAGATCGGAAGCAGGAACGTACCCCACAACGCCTGCGAGGGTATCCGTGGTGGGCCCCTGGGGAGCGAGTTGTATCGGTTTGGCCGTGCCTATGAACTTCTCTCCACTGGGTGGGTCCGGCTGGACGCGCCACGCCCTGAATTGCGACTACTGCGTAGGCGAAATTAGTACATGAAAGTACAAATTGGGTGTAGAATTACTGAAATCCCAAGATCCCGAAGTGATTGAGCTAAAAGTACCGAAGGACTGGCGGAGGTAGATGGACCATGCAGATGACAAATTACGACCTTGCAAATATGACGATCTCCGTTCTGACTCTTGCATGGACCATCGGATTGATCGCCCGTGCTTGGTTCTCCAACGAAAAAAACTACATCATAGATCGTTCTAAAGGCGATCCTCGCTTAACCGGTGCAGGATGGGCTTTCACTTTCTGGTCCGTGTGGTGGCTGTCACTGGTCTTCATATATATTTCTTTCTGAACAGTTCCGCGTACTTGTTCGTACTGTTAATGGCATCAGACCTGGGAAATGTGATGCTTGTCGGTGCAGCGATCGCTTATTGTCGCGCCAGTACTTTCCGGCCGTTGGACTTGCTGCCCGTCTTTTTACTCATTCTCGTAATTCCGATGATAGGAACTGCGATAGCATATCTGTTTCCCGGGGCTTCCGGCAGAATCGTGGCTGTCGGTCCGTCCGCAGTGCTCTCGACCGCGGCAATGGTTTCAGTGGGATGGGCCGTTCTGGTTCGATGTGGATGGAGGGCAGCTCCGTTTTTTTTCATGATGTGCATCTATGCGGCCCTTCAATTGCCCGCGTTCATGTTCTCATTCGCGTTGAACCCAGCGCTTTCTCCTCCTTTATATTCCCCTGCTGATTTGGCCGGCTTCCAGAAAATGCGCGCAATCTATTTTGGAGATCTGCAATTCGTCTTTTATGCTTTAGCTTTTTTTAAAGTTCTTGTTGCGCTCGCATTCCTCGGTTACTTTCTCAGCCCTAGCGGGAGTTTCCGAAGAACCGAACGGATAGAGTGGTAACCCATTCAGAAGAGGGCAGTTAGCGAGATGGTTCCGTATATACCACGGAATCAGCGGAGTGCGGGTATAGCGCCGAGGGTTTCTGCGAGTGTCCTGAGTTCATCACGAGTTTCTTCGAGTTGCAGACGCACACGCGGTCTTCCTTTTCGGCCTGTCATATCGATTAAGCGGCAGCAGCGGACTTCGGCCAATTCCGCAAGCAAGCGGCGTGGACCGCCGTCGAAGTTGGCTTTCTGTTTGGCGCGTCGGTGCAGCAGAGTGGTGAGCAGATAAGCCATCACGCAGATGAAAGCGTGAACGTGCAGCTTCTGATCGGTCCAGTGAAACTGGGGCCGGGTTGCGAGCATGCGGGGATCTTTCAGATCGCGAAACGCCGCCTCCACCTTCGACTGGCCGCGATAGGCTTCAATAATCTGCGCCGTGGTCCACTCGGTGCGGTCCGTAATTAGAACGCGGAGTCCGAAATAGCGTTTGTTCAGACGCTGATATTCGAGCCAGTCGCTCCACACCGAGACCCGGATCGGCCCTGTTCCCTCCTGGTCGATCCTGTAACAGAACAAGGAGCGGAGATACTGGCGTTTGCGGAGTTTCTCAAGCTTTCGTTTCGCCGTTTCCGCATTCGTCCGCGCAAACGATCCCCTCTCTTCGAATTCGCGCCAGCACTTTGACAATGTCTGCTGCAGACCCTGGAGTTGCCCGGCGTGAAGTTTGGCGCTGAACACCACTACCACTTCCCGCCGTTTTCCGGCGATCACCCGGCTCGTCCGCCAGGCGCGGGCTGTGGCGCCGCTGGATAGCTGAACTTCGCAGAGTTCTCCGACTGCCTGTTCGAGCAGTGCGCGATGACTGGACGGGCGGACAGCCGTCACATAATGCTGCATGTCTTCCAGATTCTGGCGTGAGGAGGACCCGGCATCGAAAACCAGCGTCAACTGATCGGGCAGGCCCGTTAACTCCAACAGGTGCTTGCGGACCGGTTTGAGAAACTCCGCGAACGTCTTCATATCCGAGCGCGCGCCTTCGTACAGAACGTGCGCCAGGGGTAGCTGCGTCACCTGGTCGACAACCAGAGCCAGACCCATCTGCCGGAGATCGTGCCTGCCTTGCTTGTTATGTCCTCGCTGCGGAAGTTCTGCCCGCTGATTGGTGCTGGCAATGTGGGTATAGAAGTTAGTTGTGTCGTAGGCCAGAGCCTGCAGTTGCAGTTGCTCGATGCGAACAACTTCCCGGACCAGAGCCTGTTCGATCTCCGGCAGTTTCTCCAGTGTCACAACGTTCATCTGATCCCAGAAGTGCTGGCTGGTGAGATCTGCGGCGGTGAACTGCATCAGTTCCGGCAAATACGTTGTGCCGGCCCAATCGGCAAAGGCTCGTTTGCTGCACGGGGCACAGGCGCGCGCGATCATGGCGGCCACGAGCGACTCTCCCACGGTGAGTCCGGCACGGACCTGGACTTCGCCGCCGGCAGCGATCGCCCGGTCGATCTGCCCGGCCACGTCCAGTTCCCTGGCCAGGCCAACCAGAGCAGTCACGGCGCCAGCGGAAACAGAAGAGATCTTAACGGGTACTTCGGAGTGCTGCTGGTGTCGGTGGAGCATCTCATCCACGCGTCCGAGATGAGCAAGAACGCGAATGGAGGGCTTGCCTTCCTTGCGGAAGGATTCGACGATACGGTAATACCGTATGCCGTGCGAGTTATAGGCCTGGAGAGATGCCACTAATTACGTATATACCATAACCCCACATCGTCTTCCAATATACATTTTTATGCCATCCGTAATCATTGCTTGAATTTTATTCCGTATATACGAATTCCCGCGCAACAACCCCTTTGATGCCCGTACTTTAACTCCCTTCAGGGTCTGCGGCGTAGTAAACTCCCGCTAGTTCTCATCGGGCTTTAGCACGCTGTCGATAACCAGCACTTCGACCGACGTCTTCTCTACCTGTAATCTCAGTCCGAGCTGCTCCCGCACCGCGGTGAAAAGCGACGGACCGTCGGAATCGATGTCAGTGAGATCGTCCGACCATTCAGCCGCGCCATCAAATTCGCCTTGCAACCCGGTGCGGTCGATCACCGTTTGTTTCAACTGACCACCCAGCTTCCGAGCGATAGACGAGGAGGGCGCCGCGGCAAACGTAAATTTTCTGAGACCACCGTTCGATGTCAGGCTGAGGCGCAGGACATCGTCCGGAGCGGATTTTCTGAGGCGCAACCCCCTTTTATCGACGGTTAACACATACGCAGGAAGTTCCCGCAACTCGAAGTGGGTCGCCATGTGGAATCGTTCGTGGATCAGGGCTTGCAGCATCAGGCGGACCTGTTGGTTTCCACTGTCCGGCTCGGGAGGAAGCAGCGCGTCAGGCGTAGCTTCGATGTCGAACAATTCATCGGAAATCCATTTCGGTCCGCCTCTGATTCGGTCATCCGACAAATCCCATGCGAAGCGGATCAGGAACTGCAGCGGCAGGTGCTCAACCCGCAGCCGTCCGTCGGGAAACCAGCGCACATAACCGTTTTCGCCTGTCTCGCTGGGCTTGATCGACGCCACCGCAAAAGCAGGCTTTGCCGTCGGTAGCGGCGTGGGATTTTGTGCGAACAGAAGGCTGAGCGAGAGCAGGGCTGGCGGGATCATTGTCGAGCCAGAATGTCATCCAGATAGCTCTTGATTGCTGAAAATGTAACCAGGCCCGAAATCGTGTATCGTTTCCCGTCGGCGACGATCACGATCGACGGCGTTTGCTGAATGTGGTCGTCCGCTCCGGCGGCGCGATCGCGCAACATCGATTCTTCAGGCGCCTGGTTTTCATTCACCAACTTCCGGACAGACTCCATCTCCCTGGAAGAAAGAACCGCGGCCAGTGGCGTTTCCAGATCGCCGTCTTGTTTCCAGGCGCTCTGTGTCGCCATAAGCCGATTGAACGCGACATCATACTTGCCAATCAATCCGGCAGCATTTGCGTACCGGGCGGCGAGGCTGCGCGTACTTGTGCTGAGGTAAAGGAAAGTCGCGGCGGATCAGGCGCACTTTCCCGGTATCGACGTATTCCGAAATCAGCCGCGGCACGGTGTCGCGATAGAACGCCGCACAGGGCGGGCATTCGAGATCCGTATAGATTTCACAGCCAATCGGCGCCGAAGGCGAACCGATCTCCTTGAACCTGCCCGGGGCTGTCAGCAGCCTGACTGCCGGTCGAGGTCGCTCAGGAGGCTGCGCTGATCGCTACTTCATCGTGCGCCGCTAAAGGCACGGCGGCCATGTGCAGGACTACCGGCAATGTCGGAACCGATTCGCGCCGGATCGAGATGACCGTTGCCGTGGCCGCGCACCCGATCAGGCACGGCAAACCGATCAGAAACAGCCTGTTTCGCTGGCGTCTGCGATTTTGCTGACGGGCATTCAGTCTTTTCAGAACGCTGTTCGTATCGGGCAGTGGACCGGACCCCGTTTCCAGAAGAGCGAGCTTTTCATCCACCCATTCCTCAACGTTCATTGCGCGTGTCTCCAAAACGTTTCACGTATTCTTTCCGGAACGCCTGCTGGGCCCGGTTGAGGAGGGTACCCACGGAAGCGGGCTTCAAATCGAGCGCGGCAGCCAGCTCCTCGTAACTCAGGCCTGAACTCCGCAGAAGAAGCAATTCCGCATCGCGCGGCCGTATCTTCGCCAGCACGATTCGAACCTGCTGCTGCTCCTGAGAAGCCGCCATCATGCGTTCGGGATCCGGTGGTTCATCGTCCAGTCGCGCGAACACTTCTTTACGCGTCGCTCGAACCTGCCGGCGCAACTCATTAATACTCATTCGGACAGCTGTGCGGTGAAGCCATCCAGCCGCCATCGACCCGTGCGCTTTCGGCGTGCGCCAGAACTTCCAGAAGACCTCGACGGCGACCTCTTCGGCGCGTCCGGGGTCCCGAATAATCCGAGCGATCATCCGCGTGATGCGCTCGTGATAAGCGTAGAAGAGCAATTCAAAGCTGGAATACGATTCAACCGCGGCCGGATCGCGCATAATCTGGCTTGTTGCGTTCACATTAACTAAACACCGCCGAGCCGCAGTTTGTGACAAGCGGTAAAATCGGATGAGGTCCCGTGCAGACAAGAAGATACTTCATCGGCAACGTCGCGACCGGCCTTGCCGGCAGCCTCGCGACAGGCCGGGTCCTCGGCGCGAATGATCGTCTTCGAGTCGGCGTCATCGGCGTTGGTGATCGCGGCGCGCAGCTTGCGCGCGAAGCGGCCGCATGCCCCGGCGTCGAACTCGCTGCGTTTGCGGACATCTGGTCGCGCCGTCTCGCCGATGCTGCGAAACTCGCTCCGGCCGCCGAGACCTATAGCGACTATCGCCAGCTGCTCGACGATCCGTCGGTCGACGCAGTCCTCATCGCCACGCCCCAGCATCTGCACTCCGAGCCGGTTATCGCAGCGCTCGCGGCGGAGAAGCACGTCTACGTCGAGAAGGCGATGGCATTCAACCTGGAACAGGCGAAGCTCATGCGCGCCGCCGTGCAGAAAGCGCCCGGTCGAGCTGTTCAGATCGGCCACCAGACCTGCTCGCTGGGCCATGTGGCGGACGCCTCGAATTACCTCGCCAGCGGTGCTGTCGGACACGTCACCGCGATCCGCGCGCACATGTACCGCAACACGCCGCACGGCAAGCCCCAGTGGACTCGCCCCGTCTACCCCGATATGACGCCGGAAACCATCGCCTGGAAATCCTTCCTTGGCGGCGCTCCGGCGCGTGATTTCGACGCCGACCGCTACATCAACTGGCGGCTCTTCTACGATTACTCCGGCGGGAACGTCCACGAGAGCATGTCCCAGCAGCTCGCGTTCTGGTACAAGGTCATGGGTCTCGATATTCCACATGCCGTCACGATGACTGGCGGCATTTATCGCTGGAACGATGGCCGTGAGGTTCCCGACACGATGAACGTGACGATGGACCATGCAAGCGAGCGCGCCAACCTGTTGTTCTCCTGGGATTCGGGCTTCGGCAATAACCAGCTCGGCGTTACCGAAGACGTGCTGGGCACCGATGGCACCATCGTGAAGGGTCAGCAGATCCGCTATCTGCCCCAGAGAGTGAATCGCCCCGATGGAGTCGAGATGCTCGGCCAGACTCCCACGCCACCTCGCGCGCACATGCAGAACTTCTTCGACTGTATGAAGACCGGCAAACAAACGAACTGCCCGTTCGAAATCGGCTTCCGCGTTTCGGTCGCCTGCAGTATGGCGATTGAAAGTTACTACGCCGGACGGACGGTACGCTGGGACCCGGCCGCGGAAGAAATCGTCTGAGATGAAGTCAGGCGCCCTGGCCCTGCTCGGCGCGGGAACTGCGATTGCCGGAATGGCCTGGGCTGTACGCGGGCGGTCATCGCAGGTCTTCGGTCCATCTGTGTGGCATGGGCCGCCCGGCCGCAAGGCGATCGCCCTGACATTCGACGACGGCCCGAGTCCGGCTACTCCGGCAATTCTCGACATACTCGCGTCGTATCGGATTCCCGCTACGTTTTTCCAATGCGGAGCAAACGTCCAGCGCGCTCCCGAGCTCAGCAGGGCCGTCCGCGAAACAGGTCACGAAATCGGGAATCACTCGCATACTCATCCGAATTTCGCCCTCAAAAGCGCCTCTTTCATCCGGGACGACTTTGCGCGGGCCCAGGCCGCGATTGCGGAGACCATCTCCGAAGCCCCGACTCTGATGCGGCCGCCTTTTGGCGTACGCTGGTTCGGCTTTCGCGAAATGCAGGAGCGACTCGGGCTGCGGAGCGTCATGTGGACCGTGATCGGCCGCGACTGGAAACTGGGCGCCGCAGCCATCGCCGAACGCGTCATCTCCGGCGCCCGCGGCGGCGGGATCGTCTGTCTGCACGACGGGCGCGGTACGCTGGAAACTCCTGACGTCAGCGCAACCATCGAAGCGCTTCGCCGCATTGTGCCGGCGCTGCTCGAGAAGGGATATCATTTTGAAACCGTTTCTCAATTGACATGCCCGATGATCTGACTGAACGAGTCCTCGGCATCATCGCCGAAACCCAGCGCAAAGACCGCTCTCAAATCACCATGGACAGCACCTTTGAAGAACTCGGGATCGATTCGATGGACGGCGTCAACATCGTCTTCGCGCTGGAGAACGAGTTCAACATCAATGTGCCTGATGAGGAAGTGAAGAACATCCACAGCGTCCGCGACGTGGTCGACGGGGTACGCAGGTGCGTCGGGTCGTCGTAACCGGCATCGGCGTTATTTGCGGCATCGGGCGCAATCTGGGCGAGTTCCAGCGAGCTTTGCAGCATGGCCAATCGGGCATCGGTCCCATCACGACCGCCGATTGCCTCGACCTTCGTTTTCGCACCGCCGCCGAAGTCAGCGGCTATAAACCCGCCGATCATTTCTCTCTGAAAGAGGCGGATATGATCGATCGCTTTGCCCAGTTCGCCGTGATCGCGGCGCGCGAAGCCGTATGCCACAGCGGCATCGAGTGGACCCCTGAGTTGCGGGAAAGTGCCGCCATTGTGACCGGCTCCTGCGTCGGGGGGCAGAGCACCGAAGACGAGGGCTTCTGGAACATTTACAAGCAGGGACGGCCGCGGGTCCACCCCATGACGATTCCCAAGACGATGGCGAACGCCGGTGCGAGCGCGATCTCCCAGGAGTTCGGGATTACCGGACCTGCCTTCACCATCGCGACGGCTTGCTCCTCGTCCGCGCACGCCATCGGTCAGGCGTTTCTGATGGTCCGCTCGGGCATGACCGATCTGGCGCTGACCGGCGGAAGCGAAGCGCCCCTCAGCTACGGAATTCTCAAAGCCTGGGAAGCGATGCGCGTCGTTTCGCCTACCGTCTGCCGGCCGTTTTCCAGGGACCGAAACGGCATGATTCTTGGTGAGGGCGGAGCGATGCTGGTTATCGAATCGCTCGATCACGCCCGAGCCCGCGGCGCGATACCTCTTGCCGAACTCGTCGGATTCGGGATGTCGAGCGATGCCCACCACATCACCCAGCCCTCGGCCGAAGGCGCGGCAAAGGCGATTCGGGCCGCCTTGAAAGACGCCGGAATCTCGACCCATCAGATAGACTATGTCAATGCTCACGGCACCGGGACCACCGTGAACGACGCGACCGAAACCGCCGCGCTTCACCTGGCCTTCGGGGACCATGCTCCGCGTCTGGCGATATCTTCGACCAAGGCGATGCACGGCCACACGTTGGGCGCTGCGGGCGCGATCGAGTCGATAGCCGCCATCACGGCGCTCTCGACCGGAATTCTTCCGCCGACGATTAACTTTACCGAGCGCGATCCCGAGTGCGACCTCGACTACATTCCGAACTGCGCGCGCGAAGCGGAAATCGAGTACGCCATCTCGAACTCGTTCGCGTTCGGCGGACTTAATGCGGTGCTTGCGTGGCGACGGTCGCAGTCGCCTGACTGTTGACGCCGCCAATGGTTATGACAACCGGAACATTACCTGTCACGCCGTCCGGCAGTTGAATATTTACCTGAACCATGCCCGCGATCTCGTCCGGTGCGCCGCCTGCATAGAGCACTTTCGCCGATTGCCCGCCGACGCTTGCGGTTGCCGGGGCAGCGAGCAGGGAATCGCTTTGCAGCACTCCGCCGCCGGTCGCGTACAACATGATGATTGAGCCGGGCGCGGCGGGATTGGTGATCGAATTCAGGCCGTAATCCTGGTTCAGGATGGCGCCTTGCCCGCTTCCGGAGGCGTTGTCGGTAAAGATTCCCGGAGCGGTCGCCGCGACCGCGAAGGTTTCTGCGGCTGAGGCTTGGTTGTCGTAACTCACCTGCACCGCCGCCTGCGTCGCCCCTGCGATTTCAAAGGGCACCACCGCAGCCAACTGGCTGGACGACACGTAGAGGAGCGGGGCCGGTATGCCGTTGAAGGTGACCTGAATGCCGGCGAGTTCGAGGCTCGCAGAACCGGTGGAGAGCGCCGCCGGTCCGAGATTCTGTCCAAACATAGCGATAATCTCGCCGGGCGCGACCGGACCGGCGGCATAGCTTGCGGCGTTGACGAGCCCTGTAATCACCGGCTTCGAAGTGGCCGGAACCAGCGGGCCGTAAACCATCAGTTGATTGGATAGCGAGGGTACATAGACTTTGCCGTTCGCCACGGTCGGGTTGGCGAAGCGCGAGAAACTGCCGAGCGTGTCGGCGTCGTTGGTTGAGCTGTTCCACAGCTCCGAGGAGAGGTCGTCCGCATTGAAAGCGTGCAGCGTTCCGCCGGCGGGCAGGGGCCAGCTGTCCGGAGTCGTCGCCCATAGGATTCCCGAGCCGGGCTGGCCTCCGTCAGCGGAGATCGTCATCCCCTGAAAGGGCGCGGCATAAGCGTAGGCGCTTTGCGAGATCGGAGCGGGATTGAGCTGATTCCCCACCAGCTGATAAGCCGTGAATGGGAGATTCGCGCCCATCAGATAGAGAATCGGACCGCCTGTTCGATTCCACAGCGCCATGTTGAAGATGCCGAAACCGACAGCGTTCAGAGTTTGGGGGACCTGCGAGTTGGTGGCGCTTATGTGCCCCAGGTCGCCCGTGTTGAGCAGATAAAGGTAGCCTTGTTTACCGCCCGTGATCATAAGGTTCGTCCCCGGAACGAGAAGAACGCCTGAACTGCCGAGATCATCATCGTCGTCGTTCAGGGCCTGCTGGTTGGAAGGGGCGAACCAGTCTTTGATCGCCAGACTACCCGGATCCAGCCGCAGGACGCTGTCGCTGAAATTGGTGACATTATCGCTATCTCCGTTGGAGGTGACGATGTAGATGTCTCCCTGGCTGTCGACGGCCGGTCCCCGGCCCGATTGCCAGATCGCGCCGCCGTCGCCGGTCGGCGTTACGTTGAAAGCCGCTGTCTGCTTCTGGATGTTTGAGGCGCTGTAGCCCATCATCCAGCCGTGCCAGGGCGATCCGTCACCGTGAGATCCGAATGTTACGTATACAACCCCATTCAGGAGCAGCAGGGCGGGGCGCTGGATGTGCTGAAGCGGTTCGAACCCGTTGGCAGCGATTACCGACGGTCCACCGAAGCGCTCGGCGCCGCTTGATATGTCGAGCGCGTGCAGCCTGTAGTAGTAGACGCTGTTCTCGATGGTCGCTGCTACCACATAGAGCGTACCGGTTGAGGGATCGATTACCGGCGTTCCGAGGATTCCGATCTCGGGTGTGATGTCTTCATAAGGGCCGTCCCCCGCCCAGTTGTAGTCGCTCGTGGAGACCGACGGCCCGAGATTGACGGTCCACAACGGGACCGCCGGCGTGTCGGCGTCAAAGGCGTAGACGCTGTTGTGCTGCGTTTCCATAAAAACCACGTTGTGAACCCCCTTTCCCTGAATCGTTACGTTCTGTTCGTAGAGCGGCTGCACGGCGATCTGCCCATCGACTGGCAGCGAGAACAACTTGCCGAAGTTCGAAGCCTGCACCGTCGACGGTGAAAGTATGGTCTCGCTCAGATTCGCGTTGGTACGCCCCAGATCGTAGCTCCCAGTGAGAATATTCTGCGCTTTTAGAGAGAAAAAGCACAGAAGTATCATCACGATACAGCGGCATCTATAAAGTAATTTCAACCTGCTCTTTTAACGCACTTCCGAGAGCAAAAGTTGCGCGCCGATTTTTATTGAATCTTTATTGGATCCAATATGCTGAGCGGAGACATGTTTACGATTTTCCAGCGGCTGCCGCTCTGGCGCATCTCGACTTGCACCTGTTCGCGCCGGCGCTCCTGCAGCATCGGGTCAGCCTGCGACTTCAGAGTCATGTACCAGTCGAGACTGAGCTTGTGAGTACCGCCGGCTTCTTCATCGTCGGTGACGATGTCGATGGCGCAGGCGACATCGGCCTGCGCCGCAAGCGCCCCGAGGTTCGCCTCGATCGCGCCATAGTTCTTCATCTTCGAATCGAAATAGCTCAGTGCAGTCGAAGAGTCGTTTCCGCTCAGCGCCGTCGCCAGCTTTACGATGCTGTCAGTCGGAGTAGCATCCGCCGCCAGCAGAGCCGTGCACAGGAGCGCCTGCGCCACCATGCTCCGACGGAAGCGATCTAAAGTTCCGCGCCGGGCGGAAGCCCGCCGGCAGTCTTGAAAAACCACCCCAAAGTGACCGGAAAGCTCCGCGCCGAGCTGGGGCTCGGCGGCAGGTCTGGGGGCCTGCCCCACAACGAAATTGCGCACGGAGAGAACGGTCTTTCGTAGTTGCTCGTGGCCCGCAGGGCCATCGAGACGGGGCCGAAGCCCTGCCCCACCACTAAGAGCGATAGCTCGCATTAATGTGAATGTAGTCCTCGGTCAGATCGCAGGTCCAGAAGGTTGCGCTGCCTTTTCCTTTGCCGGCAATCCGGAAGACGATCGAGACGTCGGTGTCGTCGAGGCGGATCTTCATGTCGCTTTCGTCGAAAGGAGAAGCGAGACCGTTGCGGCAGACCTTGACGTCCTGAAGCGTGATATCGACCTGCGTGGGGTCGAAGTTCACGCCGGAGTTTCCGGCCGCTGAGAGAATCCGGCCCCAGTTGGGATCGGAACCGGCGATGGCGGTCTTGACCAGCGGCGAATTGGAGATGGTTCGGGCGATGGCGGCGGCAGCTGCGTCGGTCAGGGCGCCGTGGACCTCGACCGCGATCAGCTTGCGCGCGCCTTCGCCGTCGCGCACGATCTGACGGGCGAGGGACTGCAGAGTTTCCGTGAGCGCTTCTTCGAAGACGCTCATCTCCTTCGGGTCCGGCCGTACGCCGGAAGCGCCATTGGCGAGAACGATCAATGTGTCGTTGGTCGAGGTGTCGCCGTCGACGGAAATGCGGTTGTAGCTGAGCTCGCAGGCCCGGACCAGCATCCGCCGGAGAAGGGTCTGCGGGATCACGGCATCGGTCATCACGAATGCGAGCGTGGTGGCCATACGCGGGTGAATCATGCCCGAGCCTTTGGTAACTCCCGCGAGCCGGACGATGCCGCGCCGCAGGGTGACTTCGCGGGAGGCGCCTTTCGGCTGCAGATCGGTCGTGAGGATCGCCCTTGCCACATCAGGCAAGCCGGTGTCGTTGAGGCGGTCTACCAGTTCGGGGAGCTTCATGAGGATCAGGTTTTCGTCCAGTTCGACTCCGATCACTCCGGTCGAGGCGGACAGAACCTGATTCGGCTGCAGTTTGAGCAGCTTCGCCAGCGCTTTGTGGTGTTGGCGGCAACTTTATCTCCCGTCTTCGTCGCGCAGTTCGCGTTACCTGCGTTGACGAGAATCGCGCCGCAAACTCCTTTCGAGGCGCGCATATTGGCGCGCGCGAGTCTCACGGGCGCGGCCTGCACTCTGTTGGTCGTAAACACTGCCGCGGCCGCGGCAGGAACGCCAGAAACAATCAGGGCAAGGTCATCCTTTTCCTGTTTGCGGATGCCAGCGTAGTGGGTGGCATATTTAAATCCCAATGGTAAGTCGAAAGGTCTCATGCTCCAAGTCGATCGGTCTGTGTAAGACGATGGCCGTTGGCGAATACTTCCGCCGGCATCTTCTTACGGCCTTCAAGTTGTACTTCGAGTAGTTCGAGCGCGGCGCCGTCGCCGGCTATGGCGAATACGCCCCGCTCGTGTACCAGCGCTCCGGGCGTAAGGTTCCATTGTTGCGCAACCAGACGCGAGCGCCAAAGGTGAAGCGACTGGCCACGGAACGAGGTATAAGCTCCCGGCCAGGGTTGAAAACCTCGAATGAGGTTGTGAATTTGTTGGGCTGGATTGCTCCAGTCGATACGCCCGTCTTCTTTTTTTAGTATAGGCGCCTAGGTTGCGAGTGAGTTGTCTTGCGGTTCGGGATGAATTTCTCCCCTGCAGAGGCCGGTTAATGTTTTTAGCAGAAGGCCGGCTCCCGACTTCGGCTAACCTCGCGGAAAGTTCGAGTGCGGTTTCGTCCGGACCGATGGCGGTTTCCGCGCGGAGCAGCATGTCTCCGGTGTCGAGGCCCGCATCGATTCGCATAGTTGTTACTCCGGTGCGTGGGTAGCCTCGGGCGATAGACCACTGGATGGGCGCGGCCCCCCGGAGTTCCGGGAGCAGCGAGGCGTGTACGTTGATGATGCCCAGCGGGGCGATGGCGATAATGCTTTGCGGGATAATCTGGCCGTAGCCGACTACTACCATTGCGTCAGGGTTCAGGGCGCGCAGGTGTTCGACTGATTCGGGCCGGCGGATGCGTTCGGGCTGCCAGACCGGAATTGCGTGGCGTTGGGCCGCGGCTTTGACCGGGGAGGGGATGAGTTCCTGTTTGCGGCCTTTGGGGCGGTCGGGTTGCGTGACGACTTCGAGGACGGTGTGACCGGCGGCGATGAGGCGATCGAGCGTCGGGACGGCGAAGTCGGGGGTTCCGAGGAAGATCAGGCGCATGGGGTTCCTCGGAGAGATAACGCTCCCCTGAAGACGCGGTTCGGACGGCTGAAGAACACCGGCGACAAGATCGCCGGCGCTACGCGGTTTACGTAAAGCTCCGCGCCGGGCGGAAGCCCGGCGGCAGAGCGGAAGCTCTGCCCCACCAGATTGCAGGCGGATCGAACGGTTTTTCGTGGTTGCTCGTGGACCGCAGGTCCATCTGGACGGGGCCGAAGCCTTGCCCCATAAGAGTTACAGCACAAATCTGTTATTCCCACTCGCCGGCCTTCTGCAGCTTCCTGATCTTGCGTTTGATCAGGTCGCGTTTTAGCGCGCTCAGGTGGTTGATGAACAAGATGCCGTTCAGATGGTCGATCTCATGCAGAAAGGCCCTGGCGAGGAGATCTTCGCCTTCAATTTCGAAGGCTTCGCCCTTTACATCCTGGGCGCGGATCGTGGTTTTTTTGGCACGGCTCACCGGTTCCCGAAAGCCGGGAATGCTGAGACAGCCCTCTTCTCCGGTTTGCTTGCCCTCTTTCGAGATGACTTGGGGATTGATCAGAACGATCCTTTCCGGTTCCTGGTCATCTTCGGCTGCGGCGACATCGATTACCGTAATCCTTTTCCCCATGTCGATCTGAGGCGCCGCAAGGCCAATGCCATGAGCAGCATACATTGTTTCGAACATGTCCTCAACCAGTTGATGCAGTTCGGGCGTATCGAATTCCGTGACCGGAGCGGCGGGGCGTTCGAGGATTGGGTTGTTCAAATAGCGTACGACCTTATAAACCATCTCAAAAATTCCGGACCTGATCGAGGTAGCCGTCGAAGTTGCGTTCGGTTTCGCCGATCGAATCGCCGCCGAATTTTTCGAGCATCGCCTGGCCGAGCACAATTGCGACCATTGCCTCTCCAATGACGCCGGCGGCCGGCACGACGCAGACGTCGGAGCGTTCGTAGGCGGCTTTGGCGGGCTCGCGCGTTTCCAGATCTACGGATTCGAGCGGGCGGCGGAGGGTGGAAATCGGTTTCAGAAAACCGCGCACGCGCAGATCCTGACCGTTGGTCATGCCTCCTTCGAGCCCTCCGGCGCGGTTGTCGCCGCGGAAAAACCGGCGAGCGTCGCGATCGTAATGAATCGTGTCCTGCACTTTCGAACCGAAACTTCTGGAACCCTCCTCCGCCCAGCCGACCTCAACGCCCTTGACCGCCTGCATGGAGACGATGGCCTGGGCGAGGCGGCCATCGAGGCGCGAATCCCACGTTATATGGGAGCCGAGGCCCGGCGGCAAGCCATGGGCCACAACTTCAAAGATGCCGCCGACCGTGTCTCCGGTTCGGTAGACCTCATCGACGACCAGTTTCATTTCCTGTTCCGCGGCCGGATCGACACAGCCGAGAAGGACTTCCGGCCGGCGGCTGAGTTCGACCAGTTCCTCCCAGGCGACCGGGCGTTCGAGGCGGCTTGATCCTACGGCGATCACGTGACTCAGGACTTCGATGCCGAAATGCGCCAGGAACTGCTTGACTACGGCTCCTACGGCTACTCGGGCCGTGGTTTCGCGCGCGCTGGCCCGTTCAAGGATGTAGCGGGCGTCGGGCAGGTTGTATTTAATCGCTCCCGCGAGGTCGGCGTGGCCGGGCCGGGGCCGGGAGACCGGTTTGTGTTTCGCGGCGTCGCCTTCTTCGACCGGGAGGGATTCGGTCCAGTTCTTCCAGTCGGCGTTGGCGATGATCATGGCGATGGGGGAGCCGATGGTGCGGCCATGGCGCACGCCGGAAACAATCGAGACGCGATCCGTTTCGATTTTCATGCGGCCGCCGCGGCCGTATCCTTGCTGCCGGCGCCAGAGTTCGTGATTGATCGCATCCAGTGCGATGGGTATTCCGGCCGGAAGTCCTGTGAGGGTCGCAACGAGGCACTCGCCGTGGGACTCCCCAGCCGTTTCAAAGCGAAACATTTATGCTGAACCTCTATCGTGACAGAAAAGCAGGGGTTCGCGCTACTGGGCGGATTCGGGGCGGAGTTTCGAACGCTCGCGCGGGGAAATCGTTTGGGCCACGAATAAACACGAATTAACGCGAATAAGACCCCTCAAGCGGTGTCTGCCTGTAGTTTTTGGGTTCTGAAGCGGCTGAAATTGGGTTTGATTTGCGCGGTTCAGGCGGCGGTCTTTGTCGACGATGGCCAGGATTTCGGCGGCCGAAAAAACGAAGCCATCTCTGGCTTATCTCGGCGGGACCGTTGGGCAACCCCTTCATTTGATTGAACTGGAGGAGTTTCTTTGCCTGGAGTGCCCGAGCATAAAGGGTCGGGATCTGGAGTTGTTTCGATTTCGTCCGATTTGGCGTTGTGGCCGAGGGCGAAGAGATTGTCTTCTACGGCGCTGATTCGGTTCAGACGCCAGCTGTCGGTCGCGATACGCTGGGCGAGTTGGGTTTCCATGGTTCCTTCGGGGGCGAGGCTTTCGAAGATTGAGGCGGAGAAGGCGTCGTGCATGACCCGATCGGCGGTCGGGAGACCGGGTAACCGGCATCCCTACCGCGACCCCACGCTTGCGTTTGGCTAGTTTTTTGTGCAGCGCGACTCTTTGTTTGAAGGATCGCCGGCAGGTCTGCCGCGCCGGATTTTATCGCGGAAGACCTGATGGCAATGGAGACAGCTGTCGGCAACATCGCCGGTGAGGTCGCTCACCTTTTGCTGGTTCCTGGTTTGGGAGGCGCGGTAGGCGGCTTTTCCTACTTCTGCCATTTCATTCGTGAAGCGGATCCAGTCGGGGTCGTTTACGGGAACCGGCTTGCCGTTTTCGCAGCGACGTCCGGGCGTCAGGAGAAGGGGAGCGGAATCGGCGAGGGCGATCGCCGCGTAGTCGACGATTTCCCAGCCGGTATAGAGATCGCTGCCCCACATGCTCCAGTTGAAGCCACCGTCGGCGGCCGCGGTGTCGCCGATCTTTTTCTTCTCGGCGGGATCGTGGGTCTGAACGGTGAAGAGGATGTTGGAATTCGGGAACATGATGCCGCGCATCAGTTGGGTGAGATTACCCGCTGGGGTTAAGGGTGACGACGGGGCGGTCGAAGCCGTGGCTGGTCCGGCGGTTTGTTGGATATATGCTGCGAGATCGGCGGCCTGAACGACAGTGAGTTCGCCGGGCTTGTCCTGCGGCATTGTGTTTTTTATTTTGCCGATGAGATCGGCCGCGGGCCATCTTGATCGGAAGTCGGCGCCTGTGAGGGAGGGGCCGCTGCGTCCTTCGAGGCGGTCGCCGTGACATGAGGCGCATTGTTCCTTGTAGAGCGCCGCGCCGCTTGTGGCTTCCTGCGCGTTTGAAGGGATTGCGAAGATTCCGAGGGCCAGGGCGAACAGCAGCGAGGTTTTCATTCGTTCTCCGATTGTTTCAGCCTACATCGAATCGGGTCCGACGCTGCGCTCGACCATCTGTATTCACCGGCTTCGTTCACCAGGCCGGCACGCACGGGGTTTTGCTCGATGTAATTCTGTATTCTGTCGAATTCGGTTCCGTCTCGCACGAGACGGTCATAACTCTCTTCCTGCCAGAATGGAGTTCCTGTCAACGCCAGCATCCGGTTCGCTCGTCGGGCCGTGACGCTTTTCAAGGATTTCATCAGTTTGGGCAATCCTACATTGGGAGTTCCCAGCAGATGGACGTGATTGGGCATCACTACGAACGCATTCATGAGATAGTGTCCGAGGACGCGTCCGCGGGGAAAACACGGTTTGGATGCAAGCTGTTATGCAGGCGCCATGTGAGGAATATGGGCTTGCCAATTTCATGGAAATGCGGGAGGCGCCTTCGGTGAAAGGTCATACCTCTAGAGTTCGTTGGCGCTTTTAATTTCTCAGAGAGAGGACAAGCCGGCCCGGTGGGCCGGCTGCGGACCTCGGGTCCGCCCTACAAAAAGCTGGGGTTGCCAGGTTGATGGTAATGGGTCAGGGCGTTTTTTAGCGGGCCCAGCCAGGGTTCGTAGTTCCGCCATTGGCTGAGCCCGTCTCGGTAGATCGGCTGGCGCACCTGCTCTGAGCTTGCCGTCCGGATACTACGTTCCGTTTTGTGGAATTCTACGCAGGCCCGTTCGAATTCAAGTCCGCAGTGTTCCAGTAACTGACGGACGTTGCTTTCGAGATCCTTTACGACGTCCTCGTAGGAGACTCGCAGTATGCGCCCGGGAAGCACTGCGTCCCAATGTCGCATCAGTTCGAGGTAAGTACGGTAGTAACGCGCGATATCCTCTGTGCTGTAGGTGAACTCCTGGCCCGCGGCATACAACTGCTTCAGGTTACTGAAGCAGCACGCCATGGGTTCTCGGCGTACGTCGATGATTCTGGCGTTCGGCAGCATGAGGTGTATGAGTCCTATGTAGCGGAAGTTGTTCGGCATCTTGTCGATGAAGAACGGCTTCTTCCGCTTTCGATAGGCTTGCGTCTCTATCATGTAGCGCTCGCCCAGCCTGCGCAAATCCTCTGGCGAAAGTTCGCTCCACGATGGCGTCTCAAGCACGATGCGATGGATCTCGGCCAGTTCCTGCGTGCCCTCAACCTGCGAGTGGGAAGCGAGGATCTGCTCGATGAGCGTGGATCCGGACCGGGGCAGTCCGACGATGAAAATCGGGTCTGTGTCCGGCACGCCGCAACCCGCGCGCGCGGCGAAGAACTGCGCGGTGCACAGTTCGATCTGTTCGCGTGTGTTCGTCTCTGCGATCTCAGGGCGGTAGCGGCTTTCGGCACGCTTGAGGGTATTGCCCCGCTCGTAAAATTGCCATGATTCCGCATACTCGTTCCGGTCCTCGAGAGCCTTGCCGAGCGCGAAGCACAGATGATAGCGATCGGCCGGATTCGCGCCCGGCGCGGCTTCTTCGGACGCGCATTTGCTCGATGTCCTTCGTTGAAAAGCGCCAGGTCTTGAGATTGGCGAGGCTCCACCAGGCATCGCCGAAACCCGGCCGGGCGGCTGCCGCGAGCTGGTAGGATTCCGCGGCCTCCTTCTGAAGTCCGACGGTCTTAAGGCAGTGGCCCAGCGAAACGGAGAACTCGGCGGATCGGCGCCGCGGCGAGCAGCCTGCGATACTCCGCGATCGCGGTGTCGTATTCTCCCAAGCCCACGCATGCGGCTGCGTGCAGCGCAAGATAACCCCTGTGGTCCGGTTCGAGTTCGAGCAGAGTTTGAATCTCTTCACGCCCTCGAAGGTATTTCTGTCGGGCGATCAAAACGCGGGCGTAGTCCATGCGCGCGGCAACGTAATTCGGCGCGAGCTTCAGAGCGGTTTCAAGCAGCAATTCCGCGTCATCCAGAACACCGAGCTGGTGCTTGATTCTGGCAAGCAGCCGCAGTGCCTCGACATCGCCGGCGGACTGGAGCAGATAGGGCCGGAGGATGCTCTCCGCGGCAGACAAATCGCCATCCGAGAACCGGCTGCCGGCATGGACGACCTCCGGCGCCAGTTGTTTCAGGGCGGAGAGGCGCTTGGCCGCGGCCATGGCATTTGTTGAGTCTCCCGTGACGCGATAGAGGCGCTCAAGCATCGTCCAGCTCGCCAGCAGGGCTGGGTTGATGTCCACCGCTCGCAAAAATGCGTTGATCGCGCACGGCACATCTCGCAAGGTCATGTAGCAATAACCGCGCTCCTGGTAGAGGAGACTGAAGCGCGGATGTTGGCGCTCCAGGCGGCGCAAGGTTTCAAGCGCGTCGTGTGTTCGGTTCAGGGATCGCTGATTTGCGGCAACGAGGTAGAGGGCGTCGCGGTTTTGCGGCTCGGCATCTGCCAGCGTTTCAGCGGCGGCGAGAGCCTCGGCATGGCGACCGGCTTTGCTTAGGTCGCGGATTCGGTCGGCGTCCTGCATCGTACCCGCTCATGATACGTGCGTTATAAGACTTTCGTATCGCATTCAAACGGGATTCATTGGCAATTCATGGTGGCGTCATCAGGATGCGACAGAGTTCTCATAGTCTCATAGCTGGCCAGGTGCGCATCGCTTAGCGATCGCGTGCGACGGGCTTTTTCCGGACCGTACATTCCAAAAAAGAGAGGTACTTCATGAGCCACAAGGGCCATACCGATCGGCGTCAATTCCTGCAGATGATGGGTTTGACCGCCATTACAAGTACGTTAACAACGAACATTGCCAGGGCGCTCGAGATTCCGGCGAACAACACAACGGGGACGATTAATGACGTTGAGCACGTCATCATCCTGATGCAGGAAAACCGTCCGTTCGATCACCATTTCGGTACCCTCAGAGGCGTGCGCGGTTTCAACGATCCGCGCGCGGTCAACATCAATCTGCCGCTCCAGAGCGGGACGGGCACCACGCCGGCATCGGTCTTTTTGCAGCCGGCCGGCGCGTCTAACGTCGCCGCGGGCTTTGGTGTACCGCCGGCTAGCGTGGGCGGTCCCGCGGACGGGGTGGAGGTGATCCCGCCCTTCCGCGTGAATCCTGAAAGCGTCAATACGGGCCCGACGAACCTGGGTCTCACTTATTTGCCGGGAACAGATCATAGCTGGTCGGGGACCCATGCCGCCTGGAATGAGGGTCAGTATGACATGTGGCCGTCCACGAAGGGTCCTATGGCTATGTCTTATATGACGCGCGAAGATATTCCGTACCACTATGCTCTGGCGGATGCCTTCACGGTCGGGGATTCCTACCATTGCTCGATCATGGGACCGACGAACCCGAATCGCTGTTACTTATGGACGGGCTGCATCGGCAACGTCAACTATCTGGGCAGCGGGGGCACCGACGGCTTTGGCGCCGGGCCAGCCACATCCAACGGTCTTAGCCCGAACAATGCCTACTGGGTATGGGAGACGTTTCCCGAAGTGTTGCAGGCGGCAGGCGTGAGCTGGAAGATTTACCAGGATATAGCGGGGCAACCTTTCGGACCGGATTTCGGTGACGGGACAGGCAATTCCTTTGCCGGCAACTTCACCGATAATTCCATGCTCTACTTCAAGCAGTATGAGACAGCCGCTCCGGGCACACCGCTGTTCGATAACGCGGCGACGGGTACGAGCCTCGCAAGCATTATGCCGAGCGCGTCGGCGCCCGCGATTGCCTGGACAGCATGGGCCCAGCACCTGTTCGATGACTTACGAAGCGACGTGCAGAGTGGTAAACTCCCACAGGTTTCCTGGATCGTGGCGCCGGCCGGTTATACCGAACATTCGGACTGGCCGATCGATTACGGCGCCTGGTATATTTCCCAGGTCTTCAATATCCTTGTATCCCACCCCGACGTGTTCAGTAAGACCGTCCTGATCATCAACTACGACGAGGCCGACGGCAGCTTCGATCACATCGTTCCGCCATGTGTGCCGCCGACAGCGGATACCGGGGCATCGACGGTAAGCATCGATAACGAGATCGTCACGACGTCGACGCCGAACGGTCCGATCGGTCTCGGCACGCGCGTACCGTTCCTCGCGATCTCGCCCTGGAGCAAGGGGGGCTACGTCAATTCCCAGGTCTTCGATCACACGTCGGTGATTCAGTTCATCGAGAAGCGTTTCGGAGTCTTCGAGAAGAATATCTCCGCCTGGCGCCGCGCGGTGGCAGGTGACCTGACGTCGGTCTTCAACTTCGCCAACCCGAATACGCCTCCTGCACTGCTGCCGAACACCAGCGGCTTTCTGCCGCCCGTGGCCGAACTCTCGGGCGGAGACACCACCACCTTCACGCCAACGCTGAGCACTGTTATTCCCGGCGTGCCTGCGCAGGAAAAAGGTGTCCGCCCGGCGCGCGCCATACCCTACACGTTGGGAGTTCACTCATCGGTTAATGTTTCGCAGAGCACGGTTTCACTGCTGTTCCTGAACGCGGGTGGCGTGGCCGCGGTGTTTCAGGTGCGTTCCGGCAACACAGCGGATCCGGTTCGGTTCTATACGGTGGAACCCGGCAAGTCGCTGACTGGTACGTGGAACGTTACCTCGCCCTGGCAACTGTCGGTTTACGGCCCCAATGGCTTCGCGCGCTATTTCAATGGCAGCATCGGCTCGACGGCAGCAACTCTGGATGTTCGCGCAAGCTATAGCAGCCCGGCGGATGCCAGATCGATCCAGCTGACAATCACCAATGCCGGCGCCCTTGATGCCGACGTCAGCATACTCAATGGCTACACAGGAGCGATTACCAGGCACCACCTCCAGCCCCAGGGGCAGTTCGTCGATCAGCAGTCGCTCGATCTCTTCCATGGGTGGTATGACCTCATCGTCACGGTTGCCGAAGACCCGATGTTAACGATGCGCTATGCGGGTCATGTTGAGACCGGAGTGGACAGCTTCTCGGATCCGGCTCTGGGAGGCCTTGTTACCCTGCAGGGTTGATCTGAAGTAATTGTAAGATCCGTAACAAGGTCGTGCGGATGAGAGTCAGCGGAAGGTCCGAAAAAACACCTTCCGCTGATTCATTCCGAGATTAGTAACCCGGCAGTCATCAAAGGGCCGCGTGATTCTGTTAGTTTGAGTGTCAAGTATCAAGTTCTATCCCCATGAAAAAACTTTTTTGTCTTGTAGCACCGTTGATGGTTTTCGGTTTGACGGCGTCGATCCCTGCCAGCGCTCAGGTCGTAATCAGCCAGGTTTATGGAGGCGGCGGAAACAGCGGCGCTACCTATAACAGCGACTTCGTGGAGCTTTATAATGGCGGCAGCTCGACGGTTACCATGTCGGGCTGGCAGGTGGCATACGCCTCCGCGTCCGGAACCAGCTGGACAAACAGAACGATCTTCAGCGGTTCCATCGCGGCGCATGGATACTTCCTCATTCAGGAATCCACCGGGTCTACGGGCGTCGCGCTGCCGACCCCGGACGTGGCGAACGGCTCAATCAATCTTTCCGGCTCCGCGGGAAAGATTGCCCTGCTGAACGACAACACATCAATCGGCGCGGTGACGTGCCCGATCGGGTCAGACGTCCTTGACGTGGTGTCCTATGGTTCGACTGCAACTGCATGCGACGGATTGCAGGCTCCCGGCGAGCCGAATTCCACCACCTCCGTCATACGCATAGCCGGCAATCCCGATACTGGCAATAACTCCGCCGATTTCACCACCGCGAGCCCGCCCAACCCCCGCAATTCCTCGGGTTCATCCGCTGTGTCGCTGACTTTGCTCAATCCGAGCAGCATCCCCTTCGGCAGTGGGGACACGCCGTTGACGCTGACCGGCATGGGTTTCGGAAGCGATTCCGTGGTCAACTTCAGCGGAGAGGCGCAAATTGTGCCAGCCCCCGCCGACATTTCGGCTACTTCGATTCAGATCACAGTCCCGGCAAGTTACCTGGTTTCCGCCGGAACCCTTTCCGTGTCGGTTAGTTCGGCAGGAGCGACTTCCAACTCGCTTACCCTGACGGTCTCCGGTCCAGCATCGTGCACTGAGACCGCGACGATCGCGCAGATTCAGGGCTCCGGGGACCGGTCTGCCTATGTGAGTACCACCAGCAAGTACACCTCGCTCGGCACTGTGACATACCTGAAATCGAACGGTTTCTTCATGCAGATGGCGGCGGGCGACGGTGACGTGAATACGTCCGACGCGATCTTTGTGTTTACGAGTTCCGCGCCGCCGGTCCATTTGGGCGACAGTGCTTGTGTTACCGGCCTTGTGTCTGAATACTATAACGGCGGCTCGGTGATTCTCACCGACACGGACAACACACTTACCGAGTATTCTTCGGTAACCGTAACCGTCATCTCGACCGGCAACCCTTTACCCGCTGCGATTACGCTGAATCCCGATCCCGCCGGCCCCTTTGATCAGCTCGAAAAATACGAGGGGATGCGCGTGCAGGTTCCCAGCCTCACGGTGACGGGGCCGGGAGGGGTGAGCGCGATCAGCAGCAATGCGGAAGCGGACGGAACCTACGCGCCTTCGGGCGCTTTCTGGGGAGTGGTGAGCGGAACCGCGCGCCCGTTCCGGGAACCTGGCATTGATTCGTCCCATCCGATCTACGTCGAAAACTCCACAGGCGCGGACTATGGATTGCTTCCGCCAGACGTAACTGTCTTCGACAGTAACCCTGAACGCATTCAAATCTACACAGGCAATCCGGGTGACAGCGTGATCGATGTCTCGGTGGGAGCCGTTGTGACCGGACTCTCCGGGGTGCTGGACGTTTACTATGGAGACTTCGAACTCGATGAGGATCCGACAACAGTACCCGGCTACGCAGCACCCGCGGTATCCGGCAACGACTTGACCTATACGGCGGTTCCTGCCGGGAGCCATTCCGAACTTACCCTCGCTACCTATAACCTGGAACACTTTTACGACGATCAGCTGAATGGTGTGAATACGCCCTTTGAAGTCGTTCTGACAACCCCGACTTATCAGGGCCGTCTTGCCAAAGCCTCGATGGCGATCCGAAATGTCCTCATGAGTCCCGATATTCTGGAGGTCGAGGAAGCCGAGAATCTCGGCGTGCTGCAGGCGATGTCCGCCAGAATTTCTGCCGATGCCGTGGCCGCCGGTCAGACCGACCCGCAGTACGGGGCGTATCTGGTACAGGGCAACGATCCTAGTGGTATCAACGTTGGTTTCCTGGTCAACCCAAACCGGGTCAGCAACGTCTCGGTTACTCAGTACTTCAAGAGCGACACTTATTCCGGCTCGACGCTGACCTTCGATCGTCCGCCGTTGCTCCTGACCGGCATTGCGAAGAACCCGGGTGAAGCACCGCTTCCCATCACGGTGATCGCAAATCATCTGAAGGCGCTGCCGGACGACGACCCGACTTCTTTCGGCGCGACCGGCACTCCGGAAAAGCGACAGGCCGAAGGGCAGGAACTGGCGCAGCTGATCCAGAACCTTCAGACCGCCAATCCGGGAATCCTTCTCGCGGTCCTGGGCGACCTCAATTCCTTTGAGTTCAACGATGGCGTTAACGATCTTGTCGGCGCTCTTAAGGGGGATGGGGCAACGGCCGACCAGGTGATTCGCCCCGACACGAACGTGGTTTCGCCCCAGCTTAGCGAACTCTCGACGGCGTTCCTTCCGGCGGATCAGCGGCAGTCTTATACGGAAGCGGGCAACGCGCAGCAGCTCGATCACATCCTGCTCAGTTCGGCTGCGTTACCGCGCGTCACCCGTTTCGCAATCGCTCATCTCGACGCCGATTTTCGGGAGAGCCTGCATTACGACTACACGCGGCCCGAGCGCCTTTCCGACCACGACGCGGAAGTTTCGTATCTGAGCCTGCCTGCCGCCGCGGATGTCACTTCATCCGTCCAGATCAAGGCTTCCCCGCTTGTTCTGAATCGCACCACTCTCCTCTTCGACGGCCTGGTGCAGGCCACGAACACCTCGTCCGCGACGATCAGCGGTCCCCTTCAAATCTTCTTTAACGACCTTCCCACCGGGGTCACGATCGTCAACGCCACCGGTTCTCAGGGTGGTGTACTGCCCTACTTCACTCACGTGCGCGCGCTCGCGCCGGGCGCCAGCATGGTTTTCGAGGTTCAGTTTCACGTGGCCGTCGGGGCGCGGGTCAGCTACACCAACAGCGTCTATTCCGGGACTCTGTAACGGTGAGAAGACTCATGCGTGTATTCTATTTCTCGTTCTGAGCGGTGGGTCTTCTTTGCGCGCCGATTCCTCGCTTACCAGTTCGCGATCGAGACCATGACGCTGAGCGGGCAGGCGGGCAATCCGGATTCCATTGACCCCGGAGATCTCTCCTCCCCATTCGTCTCTCTGGATATTTCCGGGTTGGTGCTGAATGTTCTTTCATGGCGAGCCAGGTCCAGTTTGCCGGGGGAGGCCTCCGCTCAGAGGTTTGGCGGGAATTCAAAACTCATGTCCCGGGCAGGAGCGACCACAAGCAGACATGCCGGCATAAGAGATCGGTTAATCACGCCTTGCCCGGTACGCCGGCGCCGATTAAGTTGATCTTTTTACGTCTTAGAACCGGTATCTTAGCGCGAGTTGTACGTTCCTCGCTCCCTGCGAGCTCTGCAGAAGACCGATCGTCGTCCCGATCCCACGATTGGGAGCATTCAGGATCGGCGTGTTTGTCAGATTTATGAATTCTCCCCGAATATCCAGGCTTTGCCTCTCGGTGATACGGACCGTCTTCTGCATACTGAAATCGAATGACGTCAGGGCGGGTCCGCGTAACGTCCCGTTTGCGCAACTGCCAAAGGTACCGGCGGAAGGCTGTGTATAATCCGACGGGTCGAACCATAAGAAGCCCCCCCTGGGTGAATTTTGCTCGCCAAATACCGTTCCCGGGGAGATGCAGTTCGCGCGCGGGGCCCGACCGAGCGTACCGGAGGCGTCGGCTGCGGTTACGGTGATCGGGAACCCCGTGTGGAGACTCAGGATCCCACTTGCCTGCCAGCCTCCCACGATGGCGTCCACAACCTTACTCACGTTTCCGGCGATAGCGCGGCCACGGCCAAACGGAAGTTCATATATTCCGCTTCCGACCAGATTCTGAGCAGTGTCATATTCGCAAGGCCCCCAGTCGGCGGCGGCGTTGTAAATGTTCTGAAAAAACGGCGCCGCGCCGTCGGACTGCCCTGACTGTCCGAAGTAACCGATGCTATTGGTCATACAACGGGACCAGGTATAAGCCAGCGAAGACTGAAAGCCCGAGGCAAGGCGCTTCTGCATCACGACCTGTAGTCCTTCATAGTCCTGATTGGCGACGGAAGCAGTGCCGGAGATCTGTCCGATATCGGCAAGCAATGAAGGGTTTCCCGCCAGATACTGCGTCGGCGACACAGTACCGTTCGCATTCAGGACCTTCTGAAAGTAAGGCATTGCCACCATAAGATGCGTGCTTCGCGAACCCACATAACTGACGGCCAGAGTAGTGCTGGGCGTGATCTGTCTCTGAACGGTGAAGTTCCACTGGTTCGAAACTGCCGGGCGGACATTCGGGTCCCAGACCCGCACCGTAACGTTGTGAAACTGATCCCCCGGATCGCTGAGGAAAGGCAGAAAACCCTGATCGAGCGTGGAACCCGGAAGAATGTTGTATTGCGCCGTCGTATATTGAGCGTCGTGTTCTACGGCGAAGGGCGGATTCAGGGGCAAGCGCAGGTTGGCGCCGGTTCCCTCCAGGAAACTCGAGAGAGTGTACGCGGCCCGCAACACAAATTTGCCGCCGCCGGGGGACCAGGCGAGGCCCACGCGCGGTTGAAAATTGGCCGGACCATTGTACTGGTTGTAGAGCGCATTGCAATTACTAAAAGGACAACTTTGACCGGAGATGTATTGCTGGCCGGTGGTGAGATCGAAGTTCGCCTGCCGATTCCTCACTTCCGTCAAGGGTGTAACCAGTTCCCAGCGCAGACCCAGGTTGATGGTCAGGTTCGGAGTAATGCGCCAGTCGTCCTGAAAAAACGCCGCGAAGAGACTGTTGCGCTGACCCCAGGTACCGCCATTAACGCCGCCCAGAACTTCATTGGGTAGTCCGAGCAGAAAGTCTGCTTCCGCGAGGCCGGCGGCGGTTCCCGACGAGTTCACAGTGCCTGCTTTGGTCCCAGCCACCGGTCCGGCCGTGTACTGCCCATTAAAAAGAAACGATCCGGCCTCGCCGTTGTTACCCGAATAAAAGATATTCTGCCGGAAGCGAAAGCCCTGGAAACCAAATTTTATGTTGTGATGCCCTTTGGACCAGATTAGTGTGTCTCCGGCCTGTATCGCCGTATCGGCGCCCATTGTAACGGTGTCGGTCGTGCCAAAGCTTGCGACATTACCGCCGGAAAGACCCATCAAAGGGAGAAACGTCGTCGGCACGCCGGGCACTCCTGCCTGCTCCGGAAGATTAGCGGGACTATTGGCCGCAGCGCCTGTGTTCAAAATTACGTAATTGACGCCGGCCCGCACGTCGTTCACCAGCGAGGGGCTTATCGTGTGCGTCCAGTCCGCAACGCCAATCTGAGCCGGAAAGAAGCCATAGCTGTTATATAAGAGGTCGAAACTCCGGAAAGTGGGATTGGCGTACATGCTCTGGGAATAGCGTCCGAAAATATGATCCCTGTCGGAGGGAATGTAATCGATTCGGATGTCTCCCTGATCACCATTGATGTAGCTGCGAGTGGAATAGGACAGGTTGTTCAGCAGGCCATTGGTGGTCGGCAGGGGATAGAAAGATGAGCTCAGGATTTTTCCCGCCGCGGGACTTATCAGCGACGTAGGGATCATATCCCCGCTGAAAGGCGCGCGAACGCCTGCGCTATCCGTCGAGAAGGGGTTGTAGATCTGAACCGGCCTCGACTGCGCCAGGAGTTGCGAAAAATCGCCCTGACGTTCGGCTGTCGTGAAGACGGTGGTCGTTATGACCGAAGTCGGCGTATCGTTTCGGGAACCCTGGTAGTCCGCAAAAAAAAACAGCTTGTCCTTTTTGATCGGGCCGCCGAGCGTGCCTCCGAAGTTGTTCCAGCGCACCGAGGGTCTGGGCGCGCCATTCCAGTTGTTGGCCCACTCGTTGGCATTCAAGACATTATTGCGAAAAAATTCAAAGGCGCTTCCGCGGAACTGATTTCCGCCGGACTTGATGCTGACGCTGATGATGCCGCCTATGAAACTGCCGAACTCCGCCGGAGCATTCAATGTTATTTCATTGAACTCCTGAATCGCCTCGACGCTCGGGGTATAGCCCACAGTGTTGTTCTGAAACAGGTTATTGCTTTGGCCATCCAGAAGAAAGTTGTTGCCCTGCTCGCGGTTGCCGTTAACATTCGGGCGTCCGCTGGAGGAGGTGGTAAGCCCGCTCTTGAAAGTCGCTGGATTCGGATTGATGCTGCCTGCGGCGAGCAGTGTCAACTGAACATAATTCCGCGTAGCCAGGGGCAGGTCCGCGCTCGTTCGCGAGTCGATCACCTGGCCTAGTTGGGTTGATTGCGTTTGCAGCATCGGCGCGCTGCTTGTCACCTGCACCGATTGCTGAATACTACCTACCACGAGTTGAAAATTGAGCCGCGCCGTCTGGTTCAGATCCAGAACAACGCCGGACTCGATCGCGAGCTGGAATCCCGGATGTTCCGCCTGCACATCGTACGTGCCCACCGGTACCCGCGGCAGAGTGTAAAAGCCTTCCCCGTTTGTAATGGTGGACCAAATAGCACCGCGGTCGACGTCCGTGGCAGTGATTTTGGCTCCCACCACGGCGCCGCTGGACGGATCGGTTACCTGACCGGTAAACGCCGCGGTCACTTCCTGAGCGCTGGAGGGTGCGAGAAACAGGATCTGGCTAAAGAACAGACCCACAAGCGCTTGTGCCAGCACGGGCTGTTTGGATCGGTTCAGGCGAGCAGTCGCGTTTGAACGCATGGCTTCTCCAGTACCTTAGATTTGATTCTATATGGCAGGAGAACGGCCCAGTTCGCATGTAACGCGCCATGGACGGGCGCGTTCGCCTGACCCGGGGGTCTAACGCCGGCGCCGAGCGCAGCTACAGGTACCCGGTTGAACATTCTTTCAGCGGTCGCCGACGCGAGGTCAGCGGCTGTCACCCAGAGCGTTTCCGCGCACGTTAGAAACTATTGACCATCACTAACGCGGCGGATACGCTGCCTTGCGGCGCCAGGCTTCTGAAACGGCCCGGAAAAACAAGTCGAGACGCGAGGCTACAGGCGCTTGGGCGCAGTTTTGTTCAGCAGCGCCACCAAAGCGGTCCCCGCCGCCGGTACGGGAACGGCCCCGTCCCGAATGATTTGCAGGGCATCCACAGGTTTGCCATACAGATCTTTATTCGCATCGTCATCGCTGGCCATAGACGCGCTGCCGATAACGGCGCCGGCAAATAAGCCCTTTGCCTGGGAATAGGTAAGAACGTCCACATTGGGGTCGTTGAAGCCGACGGCTTTAGCTCCATTCGGACCTGCTACGGCCGAGGCATCCGCTCCAAGCTTCAGTTTGCCGGAAAGAATCTTGTCGGCCGCGCGCTGTGTCATGACCAGGACCAAAAAATCGGTTGAAGTGCTGCCCAACTGCGCTCCCAGACTTCCCGTGTCCAGCGTATACATCGCCGGGGCGCTCCACTTGCCGGTCATATCCTTTCCGGTATGGCATGCCAGCACTCCTCTGCCGTAGGTTACGCCAATCCCGATTCCAACCTTCTTTACGCCCGGGTAAATCAGGACACAGACGGCCTTGTCGAGAACGGCTTTGGGGATGTCTTGTTTGTTGACTATGGTCCTCATAACGGCGGTAGACTCGTCGATGCGTTTTGTGATCTTGTCATCCGCGCCAAAAATCACCGAAACAGCCATGCAGAGCGATAGCAGCGTTGCCTTTTTTAGCATAGATACATCCTCATCTCATAAATTGAATCGTTCGAAACGCTTGAACTCGATACACCGCGTCCGATCAGACTCCACGAGCGTTGTGATGATTGAATCGCCTCCCGGATTTAATTAATTCGCAGCCGGTCCGCAAGCAATTGCGCCGTGAAGTCGATCATATAACGATGACTTCCGAAGGGATTAGTCCGGCGGTAAGCAGACTCGCAATGGCGGGGAAGAGGGCAGACGTGTGAAAGGAACGGGGATGACGCACCCTGCCGCGATAATGCAGATCGAATACTGGATCCAGCGGGCTATGCAGGACACCAATCACGGTGGAAATGGGATACTTGTTGCCCGGGCTCGCTGCCATGGATTGATTACGTCTCTATTGATTACGTCTCGGAGGTGATGGTTTTGCTCTCCTTGAGCGCATCCCAAACCATGGTAAGAGAGAAACGGTCCGCGTAATACGCCAGCGCCAGGCTTAGCGGGACATCCACTTCGGAAATCCGCTCGATTACGGCGGCAATCTGGGCGGCGTCGAGGGTGACCACTGCGTTCGTGAGCTCCACGCGCAAGTCTTCCGGAAGAGCAGCCAGGGCTTCGGGGCGCAAGCCGCCAGGCATTCGCTCGAAAGGTTTTCGGTCATCGGTTACGTCCGAACGCCAGGTGATGCCCAGCCGATGCTGCATGCAGTCGAAGATCTCCTGGCTCCGATACGGTTTGCGTACGATATCTTCCATGCCGCCGGCCGAATGCGTGTTTTCCGAGGCGGTTACTGCCGCGATTCTCACCTGCCGTCCGCCCTCCATCGCGCGAATGCGACGCGCGGCCTCGGCGCCATCGACGCCGGGCATCCGCAGATCCATCCATATGAAATGCGGCCGCCAGCTTTGGAACAGTCCGATCGCCTGCGCGCCATCCTCGGCTACCTGCACCTCGAATCCCGCCTTCTGTAACAGACGTTGCATCAACAACCGGCTTTCCGGTTCGTCGTCCACCACCAGGATGCGGTAGTCCGGCTGGCCTTCGGCGAGAATGTACTCCCGCTCCACTTCCGTCGTATCCGCCGCGACCGGTTCCGTACGCTTTGCCGGTAACTCGAGCCGGAACAGCGATCCCTCACCCGGTACGCTGGAGAGCCAAATACTTCCGCCCAGCACGCTCGCGTATTGACGGGTAATCGTCAGCCCCAGGCCGGTGCCCTTCTGCCGTTGGCCTGTTCCAATCTGAACGAAGGGCTCGAAGATACGCTCCTGATCTTCCACCGCAATCCCGATCCCTGTATCCTCGACCTCAAAACTCAGGAGCAACTGTTCGGCGTCCTTGCGTTGCGCATCCAATCGCAACGTCACACTTCCCCGGTCCGTATGCTTGATTGCGTTACCGAGCAGATTGATGAGCATTTGACGCAGTTTGGGGCCGTCTGTTTCAACAAATCCCGGAAACGCGGGCGACTGAATCAGCTTCAGCTCCAGGTTCTTTTCCAGAGATCGCACGCGCATCATGTCAGTAACGTCGCGGATCAGGCGTCTGAGGTCGAATGGCGCAATCTCGGGCGCTCCGCGCCCGGCTTCAATCTTTGCGAGATCCAGAAGTTCGTTGATGAGACCGAGCAGATGTTCTCCGCTGCGGCTTATGATCTCCAGATCTCCGCGTTGTTTTTCCGATACGCTGTCACGGCGGAGCAGGTCGGCGAACCCAAGGATGGCATTCAGGGGCGTGCGCAACTCGTGACTCATCAACGAGAGGAAGGCGCTCTTAGCCTGATTGGCACTCTCCGCCGCCTTCCTGGCGGATTCCGCGGAGGCTCTCGCAACCTCGGCGGAATCCGTCGCGGACTTGAGTTCAATCGTCCGCTCCGTCACTTCGCGTTCGAGCCGTGCGGCAGTCGACCGCAGCGCTCTCATTCGCAGCTGATACGCGGTCGCGATCAGGCCCGCAATACAGAAAGCCAGAGTTGTTCTGAACCACCACGTCTCCCACCATGGCGGCAGGACCGTTATAACGAGACTCACACCGGCATCGTTCCACAGCAGGTCGTTGTTGGAGCCTTGCACGCGAAAAACATATTTTCTGGCCGCCAGATTGGTGTAAGTAGCCAACCTTTGTTTGCTGCCGACCTCGTTCCAGTCCTTCTCCAGCCCTTCCAGCCGGTAGCGATACCTGTTCCGCTCCGGGTCCATGTAGCTGAGCGCCGCGAACTCCAGCGTGAAAATATTCTGGTTGTGGTTCAGGGTAAGAGCGTTCGTTCCCCAGATCGGCTTCCGGAGCGGTGACTTCCCGCCCGGGCGGACAGGCTTATTGAACAGCAGGAAATCCGTTAACACCACTGGTGGAACGTAGGGATTTGGTGAAAGTCGATCGGGGTTGAAAACCGAGACGGCATTGGACGATCCGAACACCATTTCGCCTCCCGGTGTCCGCCTGGCCTCGTCCCCAAGCAGACGAAAGTTGTTGCCCGGCAGACCGTCCGATTCGAAGTAGTTATGAATTCGCCCGGTCCGCGGAGAGAAATGTGAGAGGCCGTTGGGGGTCGCCAGCCAGAGATCTCCATGGCGGTCCTCGAGGATCCCCTTGACCATGGAGTCCGGCAGCCCGTCCTTTGTTGTGAATCTGGTGAACGTCCCGGATGGGTTTAGTCGATTCAGACCGTCGTTTGTGCCGACCCACACGATCCCGCGACGGTCCTCGTGGATCACGTTCACAGTCTCATTGCTCAGGCCGGCAAGGTCGTCAGGGTGGTAATGCCAAATGATCGACTTCCCGGACCGCGGATTGAAATGGCGCAGCCCGTCCCCGCCCATCCACAACGTGCCATTATGATCCTCGGCCAGGGCGTAGACCCGGCCCTGGACGGTGTACGTTTTGAATAGCCCCGTACTCGGGTCAAAACGGTCGAATCCCGCATCTTGCGTCCCCACCCAGATCATTCCTTCACGGTCCACGAGCATGCAAACTATAAGGTCGGTGCTCAATCCCTCAGGATTCTTCGGGTCGTGATGAAACGTGGAAAATCGCCCCGACGCTTCGTCCCACAAGCTGAGCCCGCCTCCATACGAACCGAACCACATTCTGCCGGCGTGGTCTTCGGCGATCGCAAAAACGGGAGCATCCGAAAGGCTGCCGCCCTGGTTTCTGGCATCGTGATGGTACAAAGTGACTCGCCCGGTCCTCCGGTCCAGCATTTCAAGGCCGCCGGTTGTACCGATCCACAAACGGTCCCGGCTATCGGTTCCCACGGACTGGATGTCATTCTGGCGAAGCCCGCGAGGCAGGTCGACGCCCTCCCGGTAGTTCACGAATGCGGGTGACTTACCTTGAAACCGCATGACGCCTCGGGCCCGGGTACCTACCCAGATCAATCCTTCGGCATCTTCGAAAATCCTTGCGGCATTCCCATTGGTGTAGCGGGTGAACGCCCGGCGCGCGGCGTCCAATTTGAGCAGTCCGTTGTCTACGGTGCCAACCAGGAGGGATCCATCAGCATCCGCTTTCAGGCTGGTCACACCCCGAATACTTTCCGTGTCCTGTTTTTCCTGCAAGAACGAATAACGAGTAAATTGGCGGGTTTTGACGTCGAGCGCGCTCAGCCCGTCTCCGAACGGGGAGCCCACCCAGAGAATGCCAGCCCGGTCCTCAACGATACTCGCGACATAGTCGTAACCGAGGCTGTGGGGATCCTTGAGATTGTGCAGAAAACGTGTACTTCGACCCGTCGCCCGATCGAGCTTATTGAGTCCATTGGACGTACCAACCCAGAAGTTGCCGCTGCGATCTTCGTAAATGGACTCCACCGAGCCGGCCGTCAGGCTGGCAGGATCCCGCGGATCGTTTTTGAAGTGAAGGAACACCCTGGTCGAAGGATCGAGACGATCAAGGCCGCCAAAAGATCCAATCCAAAGAGTGCCGCTGCGATCCTGGTAAATGGATCGCACATTATCGTTGGAGAGGCTCGAGTCGACGCCAGGCTGATGCCGGTAATGCGTGATGGCGCCGCTTATCGGGTCCAGCCTGTCGAGGCCGTCGTAACCACTTCCGATCCAGAGGATGCCGCTCCGGTCTCTGTAGACCGTATTCAGATCGTCGCTGCCGATACTGTTCCGATTGTCAGGATCATGCAAATACGGCGTAACGTTATAGCCGTCATATCGGAATAAGCCACCATTGGTGGCGAACCACATGTACCCCTGATTATCCTGTGCGATGCCTCTGATCCATTTATTCAACGCTTCGCCGTTCGCAGAGAGCGTGACCAGACGGACATCCTGCTGGTCGATTACGGGAAGTACGGTCGTCCCCTCGCGGCTTTGCATCCCGGCAGCGGAACATGAACCGGCAACAAGCAGACTCGCAATTATCGGAAAGAGGGCATGAGTGCGAAAGGCATGAACGCCGCACCGCGCTCCACGATGTTCCAAACTACATCTCACCACGCCAACCGGATGGAGACTCTGTCGCGAGGTGAATGCGTCGAGCGCTGGGCGGATTCATTTTTTTGACGCTGGATCAAAAAATACTAAGTCCGGCGAACCGTATCGGACATTCATCACTCTGGAAACGCAACACTTCTTCCCAGGCTCACTGTTTCGGGAGAGCGACCGAAAGCGGATGAGAGGACTCAATGACAGTCTCCGACCCTTCTTCCCCGGCAGCATCGTCCGAATCGCGGAAAGAACCTCGCCAGCGCGTACTGCTCGTCGATGACGATTTGACGAACCTCCAGGTACTGCATCGGACCCTGAGAACCGAAGATTACGATTTACTGGTTGCGCAGTCGGGCGATGAGGCGATCAGCCAGGCTCGGGCGATGCAGCCGGCGTTGATCCTGTTGGACGTCAGGATGCCGGGAGTCGACGGTTTCGAGGCATGCCGGAGGCTGAAATCAGACGCCCACACGCGCGAATCGGTCATTATCTTCATGTCGGCTTTCAACGACACGGAGGAGAGAGTATATGGCCTGGAGCTCGGCGCCGTAGACTACATTACGAAGCCGTTTTACGCGGCCGAAGTGATCGCTCGCGTGCGAATTCATCTGGAGTTGCGCCGGTTGAACCACGCGCTCGCCCTAACGAACGAAGGTTTGATTGCGGCAAATCTCAAACTGAAGCGCGATCTCGAGGCAGCCGCAAAGGTTCAACGGGCGTTACTGCCCGCCAGCGCTCCGGAGTTGGCGGGTTATGTATTCGCCTGGCGCTATCGTCCGTGTGAAGAGCTTGCCGGCGATGCACTGAACTTGTTCGCGCTGCGGGACGGTCATATCGGCGCCTATGTGCTCGATGTGAGTGGCCATGGCGTGGCCGCATCGCTGCTGGCGGTCTCGGTGACCCACAGCCTGGTGCCCCGGCCCGGAGTTCCCTCGGTGGTCATGGACATGAGCACGGGCGCAATCAATCCGCCGTCGGTCGTTGCCCAGCGGCTCAACACCCTTTACCAGATGACCGAACAGGACGAACGCTACTTCACGCTCGCCTATGGCGTGCTCGACGCGGCGACCGGGGTCTTGCGCCATGTGTCAGCCGGCCACCCGGGACCGGTACTGATCCGCAATCAGTCAGCCAGGCGGATCGATAATGAGAACTTTCCCATCGGCATGCTTTCCAACGTGGAGTACGGCGAGAACACAATCGAACTACTCCCGGGGGACCGAATCTACCTCTACTCCGACGGAATCGCCGACGAAAGCGATCCGGACGGCGAACTGTTCGGCCAGAAACGTCTCCACGACGAGTTGCTCGCCGGCCGCGATCTCCCGCTGTCGCGCAGTATCGATAATCTGATCGACGCAGTCGTGTCCTGGCGCGGAAAAAACACCCTCAGCGACGATGTTACGGTGCTGGCTATTGAACGCCTCGGGAGCGAGTAAGGTTCACCGCGAGGGATTGATCATATTTTTGCTATCTTTAAGCGCATCCCAAACCATGGTCAGGGAGAAACGGTCCGCGTAATATGCCAGGGCCGAGCCGAGCGCGGCATCCACTCCGGAAATGCGCTCGATCACGCCGGCAATCTGATCGGCGTCGAGAGTCACAACAGCATCCGTAAGTTGCGTTCGCAGATCTTCCGGAAGCGCAGCCAGGGCCTCGGGCCGCAAACCGGCAGGCGAACGCTCGGAAGGTCTTCGTTCGTCACGCCAGGTTACATCCAGATGATGTTCCATGCACTCGAAGATTTGATGCATCCGATATGGTTTGCGCACGATATCGTCCATGCCGGTAGCCGAATGGGTGTTTTCCGAGGCAGTTACCGCCGCGATTCTCACCTGCTGTCCATCCGGCATGGCGCGAATGCGGCGCGCGGCCTCGGCGCCATCGACGCCGTGCAACCGCAGATCCATCCAGATGAAATGCGGTTTCCAGCGTTGGAAGATCTTCACTCCCTGATCGCCATCTTCGGCCACGCGCACCTCGAAGCCCGCTTTCTGTAACAGGCGTTGCAGCAAGAGCCGGCTTTCCCGTTCGTCGTCAACCACCAGGATGCGGTACTCCGGCTGGCCTGCAGCGAGAATATACTCCCGCTCTGTTTCAGGTGCGGCCACCGCTACCGGCTCCGTGCGTGCTGCCGGCAGTTCAAGCCGGAACAGTGATCCGTCTCCCGGTGTGCTGGAGACCCGGATACTTCCGCCCAGCAGGATCGCATATTGGCGGGTAATCGCCAGACCCAGACCCGTGCCCTTCTGGCGCTGGTTTTTCCCAAGCTGAACGAAGGGCTCGAAGATACGTTCCTGGTCCTCCAGCGCGATCCCGATACCTGTATCCTGAACCTCAAAACTCAGGAGCATTTGTTCGGGCTCATCCATGCGCTGCGCATCCAGCCGCAATGTTACGCTTCCCCTCTCCGTATGCCTGATTGCGTTCCCGAGCAGATTGATGAGCATCTGCCGCAATTTGGGAGCGTCCGTTTCAACAAACCTGGGGAAGGCAGCGGCCTGAATCAGCTTCAGCTCAAGATTCTTCTCGATAGCCCGCATACGCACCATGTCGGTGACGTCGCGAATGAGGCCTCTGAGGTCGAATGGCGCAATTTCGAGGGTTCCGCGCCCGGCTTCGATCTTTGCGAGATCCAGGAGTTCGTTGATCAGGCCGAGCAGGTGTTCTCCGCTGCGGCTTATGATTTCCAGATCCCCTCGTTGCTTTTCGGATGAGCTGTCACGGCGAAGCAGGTCGGCGAACCCAAGGATGGCGTTCAGCGGCGTCCGCAATTCGTGGCTCATTAAAGAGAGAAAGGCGCTCTTCGCACGATTCGCACTCTCTGCCGCATCCCGGGCGGTCTCCGCGGAGTCCCTGGCGATCTTGAGTTCACTCGTCCGCTCCGCCACTTCGGATTCCAGTCTGGCGGCGGTCAACCGCAGCGCTCTCAGTCGCAATTGGTGAGCGGTCGCGATCAGGCCCGCGATACAGCAGGCGAGAGACATCCTGAACCACCAGGCGCCCCACCATGGCGGCAGGACCGTTATCGCGAGATTCACACCCGCGTCGTTCCACAGCAGGTCATTGTTGGAGCCTTGCACTCGGAAAACATACTTCGCGGGCGCGAGGTTGGTATAGGTAGCCAACCGCTGTTTGCTGTCGACCTCATTCCAGTCCGTCTCCAGTCCCTCGAGGCGGTAGCGGTACCGGTTCCGGTCCGGGTCTGTGTAACTGAGTGACGCGAACTCCAGGGTGAAGATGTTCTGGTTATGGTTCAAGGTGAGAGCATTGGTCGCCCAGATCGGTTTCTGAAGCGGCGACTTTCCATCCGGACGAACTGGCTTGTTGAACAGGAGGAAATCTGTTAACACTACCGGAGGAACATAGGAATTCGGTGAGAGTCGATCGGGGTCGAGAACCGTCACCCCATTTGACGAGCCAAATACCAACGCGCCGTCCGGAGTCTGGCTGGCCGATTCCCCAAGAAGACCGAAGATGTTTCCCGGCAAGCCGTCAGATTCGGAATAGTTGCGAAACCGGCCGGTTTGCGGCGAGAAATGCGAGAGACCGTTGTGTGTCTCCAGCCAAAGATCGCCATGGCGATCCTCGACGATCGCTATGATCGTTGAGTCCGGCAGGCCGTCCTGCGTGGTGAATCTCGTGAAACTTCCAGAGGGATTCAGCCGATACAGACCAGTCTGCATACCGAACCACAGCGTTCCGCGACGATCTTCATAAATGGGCCCGATGCGCGCGTTGCCGGGAGCGCCGGGGTCCCGGGAATCGTTGTGATAAACCCGGAACTGTCCTGATTTACGATCGAAACGGTTCAGCGAGCCGTAGACCCCCCCGGCCCACAAAGTGCCCGCATGATCCTCAACCAGGGTGGTTACTGACTCCTCGGGCAAGTAGTTTATGAACTTCCCATTGTTGGGGTCGTAACGAGCGAGTCCTCTATTGGTCCCCACCCAGACCATCCCCTCATGATCCACGAGCGTGCAAACGATGAGGTCGCTGCTCAGGCTGTCGGGATTCTTCGGATCGTGCCGCAAGGCGGTGAATCGCCCGGTCGTCCGGTCGAACAGGTCGAGTCCCGCTCCATACGTGCCGAACCATATTCTGCCTGCGCGGTCTTCCGCCGTCGCGAAAACCGGCGCGTCCGAAAGGCTCCCAGGGTCTTTGGATTTGTGCTGGTAAAGTGTGACCTGCCCTGTTTTGCGGTCCAGCATTTCAAGGCCATTGGACATCCCGATCCACAAGTAACCCCGGCTGTCGGTCCCCACGGACTGGATCTCGTTTCCCGCTCCACTCGCGGGCTGGCCGGCCGTTCGCTGGTAGTTGACGAATGCGCGCGACTTTTCTGGAAACCGCATGACGCCGCGAGTTCTTGTCCCAATCCAGATCACCCCTTCGGCGTCTTCAAAGATCCTTGTTGTCTGGCCACCAGGATAGCGACTGAATTGCTGGCGCCGCGCGTCCAGGCTGAGCAATCCGTTATCCATCGTCGTCATCCACAGAGTCCCATCGAGGCCTGCATGAATCCGGGTCACGCCCCGCATGCTCTGATCGCCCGGTTGTTCGGGGAACACGGAATAACGCGTAAATTCCTCCGTGCTAACGTCGAGGGCGCTCAACCCATCTCCAAATAGCGAGCTCAGCCAAAGAGAGCCGGACCGATCCTCGGTTATGTCCTGGATGTAATCGTGGCCAAGACTGCGAGGATCCCCCGGATCGTGAACGAAATGCAAACTGCGACCGGTAGCGCGATCGAGTTTGTTGAGGCCGTGCGCAGTGCCCACCCAGAAATTGTCGCGGCGATCCTCGTAGATAGTGGTGATTTCGTTGTCGGTCAGGCTTGCAGGGTCCGCGGGATTGTGCTTGTAGTGAACGAACCTTCCCCTTGAAGGATCGAGTCTATCGAGCCCGCTCTGGGTCCCAACCCAGAGCGTTCCCTCGCGGTCCTGGTAAATGCAGCGAACGTTATCGTGCGTCAGACTCTCGTCGACGTCAGGCTGATGGCGGAAATGTGTGAATATGCCGAGCGCCGGGTCCAGTTTGTCGAGACCGGCCGCAGTCCCTACCCAGAGGATTCCGCTCCGATCCTTATAGAGGGCGGTGAGAGAATTAGTGGCGATACTATTCGGATTGCCGGGGTTGTGATAATAAGCCGTCAGAGCATAGCCGTCGTACCGAAACAAGCCACCGCCGGTGGCGAACCACATGAATCCCTGATTATCCTGGGTGATCCCCAGGATCCAATTTTTCAACTCGTCCCTGGGGCCGGAGAGCGTGACGAAATGGATGTCCTGTTTGTCGACTACTGGCAGTACTACGGTCCCGTCGAGCCTTGTCATCCCGGCGGCGGAACACAAGCCGGCAATCGTCAGACTCACGAGGGCCGGGAGCAGAGCGTAAAGGCGAAAGACACGGGGAGGAGAAGGAGCCCGCCGCTCCCCCGACCGAACGATCGCGGTATCCGGCGATGGCGCCTGGCCCATGAAGCACACTTTAGCTGACCGGATCGACCGGAACAAAGGTGTGACTGAGTCGCAGACGAAAATTCGTTCCCGGCTGTGAGGCTCGGAGAGAGTGGCAGCGAACGGCGGATTATCTGTCGGAGCCGGCGTTTGTCAACATGGCGCGGATCTCAGCAGCGTTTGCCGCGCGCCCCGGAGGCTGGAGGAGCGGCGGGGGCACTACCGTTCGCCTCGCCTGCGCGAGGCGCCGGAGGCACTCCGCCCCGCCCACCATTGCCCGATGGACTTGTGCCTGCCAATCGATCGGTTTGCGCCCGTTGCCATCGACGATCCCGGTGTTGGCTCCTTTGTTGATCAGGAACTTCACTACATCCACGTTGCCGGATTGGGCCGCGATGTGGAGAGCGGTCATGCCTTCATTCGAAGACGGCGCGAGGGAGATGCGCATCGAATAAGTCTTCGTGCCGGTGACCTGGCCGTTCACATCGGCGCCGTGCTGAAGCAAGACCGGGTACCTTCTCCCGGATCTCCGCATCATTCGCCGGGCTTTTGAGCTTCAGGGTATCGAATGCGATGCCACCACTCTTCGACCGCGTGTTGTGACTCGTGACGCAGTAGGTGGTCAACATCGTGCGATGCTGATCTGGTTCGCCAGCGATCGGCGCAACCCCCGTCTGCGCCCAGGCGCTTTGCGCGGCCGCCGCAAAGATCAAAATCAAAGCGCTCAAAGAGACGCTTGACGATATTGCGGTCCTGCGTTCGATCGACCGTTCGATCGACCGTTTGATCAACGATACGATGTCGGATGTTCATCACAGGGAGCCGTCCTTTTTTATCAAAAAACGTTTTTTATCACAAAAACGTGAATCGCCAGCCCGTGCCGCCGGCCCAAACGAGGATAAACCCTGGTCCCCGGAAAACACCTGGAATTCGAGACGATTCGGGATGAAACCAATTCCTCACACTTTGCGGCGACAGTTCTCCTAAAATGACTTGTTTCGACTGCTGCTGTTAAAACGATTTGAACGGGAAGGTGACGACATGCCCTGCAATCCGGACTTGCTGCGAGAAATACCGTTGTTCAGTTTGCTGGACAGCGAAGAAAGGGCCGTTCTGGCGGAACAGGTGGAGTTGAAGAACTTCGCCGCTCGTCAGCGTATTTACAAACAGGGAGAACCGGGCGGCCGCGGATACGTGCTTGTGTCCGGCGCCGTCCGCGTCACCACAATCGATGAGGATAATCAGGAAGTATTGGTGGAGGAGCCGGCGGCCGGCGATTTCTTCGGCTTCGCTTCGATGCTCGACGGAACGCCGCACCAGACCGACGCGGCGGCGGCGGAAGATTCAGTGTGCATCGAGGTGGACAACGACGACATTCTGGCGCTGATCCGGCAGAGGCCGCACGCGGGGTTGGACCTGCTGGTCGCCACCGGCCGGCGACTGCACGCGGCGCACGAACTGGTACGGGTACGGTCGGCGCGTAATCCCAATGAAGTCATCGATGAGAAGATGAGCTTCGGACAGCGAATTGCCGATGCAGTCGCGCGCTTCGGCGGATCGTGGTCCTTCATCATTACGTTCGGGGCGGTATTGGTGGTTTATTCAGGCACCAACATCGTGTTGGGTACAAAAGCATGGGACCCGTATCCCTTTATTCTGCTCAACCTGTTTCTTTCAATGCTGGCCGCGATACAGGCGCCCGTCATCATGATGAGCCAGAATCGGCAGGATGAGAAGGACAGAGTGCGCGGTGAACTGGATTTCGAAGTGAATCGCCGGGCAGAGAGCGAGATCAAGGGTCTTTCGCAGAAACTGCACCTCCTCGGGCGTCAGATGGGAGATATCGAGGATCTGCTGCGGGAGAGCTCCGGGCACGGCTCGGACACTCATTCGACGGTTCGCTGAGACCTGGCTTTAGTGGTACCTTGAACAACACGGAGTTTCATGTTGAAGAAGAGTTTCATTTGGGCGTGTTCCGCCATCCTGATCGGCCAGGCCTGGGGCCAGTTTGGCGGCACCATTGGCGCGGGCGCATTCGCCTCCTCTCCAGGGTCCGATCTCAGCGGAAACTGGTCTCCCGTGGCGCATGAGGAATCGGTGGGAGATCCGGCGATCGCCGAATTTGCCGGTGTGCCGATCAATCAAGGCACGCTGGCCTGGGGCCTCGCCTGGAGCCCGTCCCGCGTAACTTTGCCTGAGCACCAGTGTCAGGTCCATCTGGCAGGCTACATTTATGGCGGACCTCTCAACCTCCGGATTTGGGAGGAACGCGATCAGCAGTCGCAGAAGGTCATCGCCATTCGGCAATACATCAGCACGTACGAGCAGAACCGCACGATCTGGATGGATGGCCGCCCGCATCCCGGTCCCTACGCTCCTCACACGTGGATGGGCTTTTCAACGGGAAAATGGGAAGGCGACACGCTGACCGTTTACACCACCCACCTGAAAATGGGCGAGCTTCGACGGAACGGACTGATGGAAAGCGACGAAGCGACTCTCGTTGAGCACTTTATACGCTATGGCGACATCATGGCTCATGTATCGATCATCAGCGATCCTCTTAGTTTGACCGAGCCGTTCGTACGCAGCCAGACCTTCCGGCTCACCTTGCCCGAGGGTCAGACCTGGCTTTACCCATGCGAATACGTGGACGAGATTGCCGACCGCCCTCGAGGCGAAGTGCCGGCTTACCTGCCGGGGAAGAATCCGTTCGTAAACGAATACGCCGCAAAGATCCACGTTCCGACACAGGCCGAACTCGGCGGCGCCGCGAGCATGTACCCCGAATTTCGCGAAGACATCAAAAAGGACACTTTCCCGCCTCTGGCCAAAGGACCGACCACGGCGCCCCCGCTCCCCCCCGAGGGCAAGATCGAGGTTCAGCACGTTCAGGGAAACGTCTATATGATCGGCGGCGCGGGAGGTAACATCGCCGTTCAGGTGGGCGACCTGGGCGTCCTGGTATCGGATACGGGGAACGGCAAGTACACCGACCAGGTTCTCGCCGAGATCCGCAAGCTTTCTGACAAGCCGATTCAGTACATTTTCAACACCACCCTCGACCGCGAACAGACCGGCGGCAATGCCGCGCTGCGCAAGGCCGGCGTTACGATTACCGGCGCTAATGTGACGGCCGAGATCGCCGACGCCACCGTTGGCGCCCAGATCATCGCGCATGAGAAAATGCTCGATCGCATGAGCGCCCCCAGCGGAAAAAAGCCGGCGGAGCCGACGGACGCATGGCCCACCGAGACCTATATCAAAGGGCAGAAGGAAGTCTATTTCAACGAGGAGCCGGTCACCGCCATCTACCAGCCGAAGGCGATTACAGATGGCGACAGCTTCGTGTTTTTCCGGCGGTCCGATGTGGTTGCGACGGGCGAAATCTTCACCACGGCCGGCTATCCGAAGATCGATCTTGCGAACGGCGGAAGCATCAACGGCGAAATCGATGCGCTGAATAATCTTCTCGACATCGTCATTCCCAGGCACGAAGAGGAAGGCGGAACGTACGTGATCCCCGGCCATGGGCGCATTTGCGACGAGTACGACGTGCTGGAATATCGCGACATGATTACGATGATTCGCGATCGGGTTCAGGATGCGATCAAGCGGGGGCTGACGCTCGATCAGGTAAAGAAGGCCAATTTCACGGTAGACTTCGACGCGCGTTATGGGCCCGGCGACGAGTTCATCGAGACCGTTTACAAAAGCCTGAAACCGTGAAGCGACGGGCAAGTGTCCTGTCTCAAGCTTTCCGCCAGGCCACATCGGTGGGACGCGACAGACCTTAACTGCTCCGCGATAGATTAAGTCCGGTCCTGTAAAGAATTATCCGAGACAGGAGAACAACGCAGTGGGGTAGACGCGCCCGTCTGCGCCGGACCCATGGTCCGGCTTTCCGAGCGGAGCCAAAAGCTGAATCGGTGCGTAATCCCTGATCGCCGTGCGTTTGGCGACAAGGCTTTCGTGTTCCAGGGCTTTCGTGTTGCTTCCGTGCCTGGGGCCGCTGCGGTAATCGTCCCGCAAAGGACGCCCAACGCCCGCTATCTTGACCGGGAAAGTGACCCGGCTTTGCGCACAGAAGGACACGGGCAAAAGAAGGAATATAATCGGCGCGAGCCGGCAAAAGCGCCACTTTTATGATTTCGACCCCCGAAGACGTGTTCACGGCCCGGGAGACCCATGGCCGCATCCTCCGGCCCGCGAACCGAATCATCGCCCAAAGTCAGGACGCCGGGTGGCGGTCGTTGTTCGCGGCGATCATGGAAGAAGCCCCTTTCGACGCGGTCGAAGCGCCTGTGGGGCACCCATTTCTGCGGTATATGCTGGCGCGCCGCATCGAACGCGCCAAAGAACTGCTCCGCAATACTCAGACGCCGATCGCGGAGGTGGCTTTCTCATCGGGATTCTCGTCGCAGAGCCATCTCTCCCACTGGTTTCTGAAACTGGTCGGAGTATCGCCTGCAACCTATCGCCGGCAGGGACTGACCTGACCGCATCCCGTCATTCGGCAGGAATTTCGCATATACTACTTCTGCCGGAAGAAGCGGGCCGATGGAGAAGCTACATTATGAATGCCGTTGATGTTCCAGTGCGCGAGACGACAGCGACGCGCTGGATGGTGTGGGCCGGGCGGGTTATTTCGCTCTGGCCAGTCTTTGTTGTGCTGATGAGCGCTACCTGGAAGCTGACCCGAAACCCATGGTACGTCGGGGAGTTCGCGAGAATCGGCTGGCAGGAGAGTTCCCTGAATCTCCTGGCCTTCCTGCAGCTTGGATGCATTGTCTTGTACCTCATTCCGCGAACGGCGATTCTGGGCGCGGTAATGCTCACCGGCTATCTCGGCGGGGCGATTGCCACCTATACGCGGATTGGAGAACCCTACCCGGTTCTCGTCCCCTTGTCGACAAGCATCATTGCCTGGCTGGGAATCTACCTCCGCGAAGCGCGCCTTCGATCGCTGCTTCCGTTTCGGACCGGACCTATGCGCTGGTGATTTGACGCCTCGCGCCGGTGGGATTTGGTGTGAGCACCACTGGCTTTGTGGGGCGGAGCCTTGGTCCCGCCCCCGGCGCCTCGCGTCGGCTTCCTCGGTCGGAGCATCAGTTTGTGCTCCCGAGGGAATCCGCCCTACTCCGCGGAAGGCCAGCCGCGCTGCGTATCCTTAGGCAGGATCCGGAAGAACGCGTTGACTGCGTGAATCTCTCCGCCCCAGACCTTGAACGCCTCGAAAGTCACCAGCGCATTGCCCGGACCGTACGAGTTCGTATCGCCGAAGTTCATCCACAGCAGCGCGATGCCCTCTTCTTCATCCACTGCGGCAACGCTCGCCTTCACATCGGCATGCACCATGATTTTCTGCGTAAGGATCTCCGGGCAGTTCGCGCGGGGACACCCTGCGCCCGCGATGAAGGTCCCGTTCTCGACCCGGTACGCGTCTTTGGCGAACGGTGTTTTGGCATTCACAAAACTCCCGATCCGCAATCCCTCGGGATAGAACAGCGCCGTTCGGATCATCTCCGCGCGCGGCATTCTCTTTCCGGCGGGGACTGCCTGGCTCATGCCCGTCGGCGGCTTGTCCAGCGAATCCGGCTTGAATCGCGAATTCGGTGTGATGCGATCCACCAGCGTCTCGATCCCCGTAATCTTCCGGTCCGCAACCCGCAGCACCACCGAGTACAAGACCTGCGCGTTCTCCTCGAACAACATCACGTGCGAGGCCGCGATCTGCTTTCTCACGTCGATGTAATCCTGCCGGAAGTCGCCCTTCTTCGTCACCGTCTTCCATATGCCATCGCCGAGCTTGAGGTCCTGCGAATCTTCGGTAAACCGGACGTTCGCGGCCAACGCCAGCCGCGACGGGTCGTGGGCCACCATCGCATCGACGTAGTTCGTGATCGTGCTCTTGAGGCAGGCGCGATCGCAGTCAGCCGCCTGTGCTCCGCTCGCCGCCAATACAAGCAGACCCGCCACGGGCACGAAATCCCGCCGAACTGCGTGGAGAATTCGATTCATACGGTATTGATCCTCTGAAGAAGTATACTTCCGGAACCTGCCGCTAGCCAGCAAACAGCAGCAGCCTCCGACACAGCATTTTGAGAAGGAGATAGTGAATTATCGACCGACCCTTCCTGCTTTATCCGGTGAGATCAACGGTTTGAGCGTTTCAGGCACATGCGATGGGTCGGCTTTGCGATCCGCCACAAACGTGCTGCACAGGTTCACGCCCTCTCAGTCCGGGCTTTACTGATCGGAGTAAAGCATCCAGTCCGGGTACTTGTTGTGGCAAAGGAGTCCATTCGCGATGTAATTATGCGATGGGTCGTCAATTGCGAGATCAAACACCTCAAAATACGCATGAATGATTTTCGGTGGTTCAATAGTTACGAACTCACCGCACCCGTTCATCACCTTGTCTCCACTCCTCAGCGCAGAAGCTTCCCTCCATCCATCTGCAGTTCGTACGGGCTGGCTGCCTGTCACAATCCAACCTTGTCCAAGCTGGATACAGCAGTCCGCCCTGCCGGTCTTTATGCTCACAACCCTTGCATTTGCCCTCTTACTCGTTATTCCGAGCCGAAGTGACGTGACCTCATCGCCAGGGTGAATGAACTCTACCGCGCGGCTTCCCGCGGGCGTCTCGATTAAGGTCCCATAGGGAACACACCCTCCGCCGCCCACGGCGCTGGTTCCGGCAGGTTTCCAGGGGGCGGCCGGCATCTTATTCTGCAACTCCGCCACCCTCTTAGACCGAACCAGGGACAGGTCGCCGTCGCTCATCATACGGTAAAGCTCTGCGTTGGCGGTTCGCCCAATTGCATCAAAGCCGCCTTTCTGGCCTTCCTCGTACCATGTGATCAGGTGTTCCATGGCCTGATCAAGGGACAATTCGCGTTCGGGAGAGCCCGCCGGCTGGGATAGCGCTTTCAGTGAGTACAGGCACGCTCGCTCATAAAACAGGGGCATCTGCACATCCCGCGGAAGGTCTGGTAAAACTGCAACAAGTCGATCAAGTTCCTTCCCCGCATCTGACAGTTCGTTCTGTTGCATCAATGTAAGTACCTTCCGGATCGCATCTTTTGCCGGCTGGTAGAGGAGTTCCGGAAAGCTCTGAAGGAACATCAGGGATGTGGTGGTGTTGTTGAATACGAACGCGCGAGGCGACTGCCAGGTCGGATGGTTCAATAACGGTCTGACGTCGACATGGAGCCCCGAGTACTGGAGACCATCCGGCAAGAACCTGTTCACATACACCCGCTCCCGGTTAATTTTCTCGAACTTATCCGCACAAAAGGCAATGAAATGGCGCGCCGTTCCGCCCGGAACCGCGCCACATCTCTCTGTGTCCTGGGGGTCGGGCGCAAAGGTCATATTAATACTTTTAGCGGATAGCCTGGGCTGAACGCCCGGGATTCGCTGACAAAATAGCCAGAAGAACTTCGATTCTTCCGGCACCGCGAGCCGCTCCATCAAGAGGGGATCTCCCCGGCGATAATCTTCGTCGAGCTCATCTGCCAGTCTTACCAGAGCAGCCACTAATCGGGGGCGTGCTTTGTTTTTACCTACGATCTCCTGCGGCGAGAACTCCCGGCATTCCTGGTCGATGTCTTTAGTGCTCGAATGACTGACGACAGCGGCCTCAATGATCCGCTTATCAAATTTGTCAATGATGTATTGATCGTGGTCATCTCCCTCCAGGAGAGCCTTTGATTTGTCGGCGTGGTCCTTTCGACCTCGCAGTATGCCGATGTCGTGATAGAGTATTGCCATCATCGCCAGAAATAGTTCATAAGATGTAATATTGGTCAGCGGCTTCGGACCGACCAAACCATCCAGTTTCTCGAGGACTCGGGTGATGTGGCTCCTTCCATGGTTGTTTCCGTAGGCAAATCCCGCTGCCCAATGTTCGTATTCGACGGCGAGCAGGCGATCCTTCATGAGACTATATCTGACTGCGAATCCTTTATCAGTCCTGGAGAGAGTCTTTTCTATTCCGAGCGTTTCCATCACAACCTCCGGCGGTCAAGGCGGTTCCCATTCTCGCAGTCTTCCGGAGCGCAGAGAGGGGTCCGCAACAGCGATCCGGATCCCTTGACGGGCGCTCCTTCGCTACTATAGCTTACGTTTTTTATATCGCGGTTGCGTCGCCTTGCGTTCGCCTCACCGTCATTGGTTCAATGAGCTCGGTGCAGATAAGCCCGCGCTAAGTCCCTGTGAAGTCCGGAGCTGGGGAGTTTGCGCGAATTGATACCCACAAACGCGCCCGGTCCGCGGATTCACCTTGTGAGGGTTCGCCTTCTTACAGGTGTCCCTCCAAACCGCAGCCAGCGCTCGCTCACCGAACCGGCGCCGGCCGATCCTGGAAATCACTTCATGTGCTGGAGGGACTGTTCATTCTCCAGACAGATCTCATCGATCAAATCCGTATCGACAATAATGCGTTCCTTCAACGTGACAGTCCACGGCTTCGTATAAGCCTTGGGATCGTCGACGGTGATCTGGATTTCGAGGTGCCCGAAGTCCGGGCGCCGCATCTGCTCGCGCTGTCTGCAAACTCTACCTTCGCGACGAATCGACCAACTGCCGCTCCGCTCCTCACGGCTCTCTTGGCCCTCCCAAGGTGGGGATCCTGGGAAAGGGTGACCACTTTACCTGCACTACGTAACCCGCTCCAGGCGAATTCGGCCTGCACAAGCATTTCTCAACGTCCGTCATCTCTTTGGGGAAACCTTGATGAACAACGACGATCTTCCGAGGAAACGAAGTGCGGCGGGACGGAGTCGCCGAATAAAGCTCGTCCTGGGAGCCGCCGCTATGGTATTGATGGCGACACCGATCATTATTGGTGTCCTGAATGCGCCCGCGGTTCGGGCTCAGGACGGAACAGACTGGCAGACCAGGGTCGGAGGCAGCATGGCATTCGATGTGGCGTCCGTGAAGCTGAGCAAACCCGACACATTCTTCCCGCCGACTTTCCCTCTCGACTCCGGCGATGCGTTCACAAATCTTCAAATGCAGCCTCCCAACGGGCGCTTCTGGGCCACCGCTCCTCTCTTGGCCTACGTTAGCTTCGCGTACAAGCTGTATGCCAGCCATTGGCAGTTGGACGCTGCGACGTCGCATCTCCCGAAATGGGGCGACGCAGACCGCTTCGAAATACAGGCGCGCGCGCCGGCGAACACCACAAAGGATCAGATGCGCCTGATGATGCAGTCGCTGCTTGCGGATCGCTTTCAGCTGGCAGTTCACTTCGAAAGGCACGAGATTCCCGTACTCGCGATGACTCTGATCAAACCTGGCAAACCCGGACCAGGCCTGCGCCCACACGACCAGGGACCGCCCTGCGACGCGCCTCCGACGCCAGAGCTGTTCCCTGTCGGTTGCGGCATAGTCGGGCAAAACTTCCTCGCTGGCGGGCAACGGGTCGGCAGCGGTCGAAGTGTCACGATGACCGAGATCGCGGGGTATCTGCCCGGGATGGGAATCCTCGATCGTCCGGTCATCGACCGAACGGGCCTCGCCGGGAAGTTCGATTTGAAGATCCAATGGAAACCCGACCCGGCAAGCGTTGGAGGCGGACGCGCGATTCCGAAGAAAGGCTCATCCGGGCCTGCTCCTCCGCCGGCCACGCAAAGTTCCGAGCCTGAAGCCGAGAGGCCGACTTTCATACAAGCCTTGCGCGAGCAAGCCGGACTTAAACTCGAATCGAGCAAAGGCCCTGTCGATGTGCTGGTAATAGATCACGTCGAACGGCCCTCGGAGAACTGAGGCCGGGCAATCCAAACCGCAGCCAGCGCTCGCTCACCGAACCGGCGCCGGCCGATCCGGAAAATCACTTCATGTGCTGGAGAGACTGTTCATTCTCCAGACAGATCTCATCGATCAAATCCGTATCGACAATAATGCGTTCCTTCAACGTGACAGTCCACGGCTTCGTATAAGCCTTGGGATCGTCGACGGTGATCTGGATTTCGAGGTGCCCGAAGTCCGGGCGCCGCATCTGCTCGCGCACTTTGGCCGCCTGGGTCACCACGCTTCCATGCCAGTCGATCCAGGTATCGTCGCGTATTCCGATCGTGTCGATCACCAGGGTATCGCCGGACCATTTTCCGGACGAATACCCTTGCCACGAAGGGTTTGGATCCACAGGCAAAGGCCGCGCATCCGTAAACACCTGACGATATCCGGCGTTCATTTCATTAAGCACCATTAGGAGACCTGGCTTCTGAACGAACTTCAGTAGATGCGGCAGTCCATACGCCCGAATAAAGTTATCCGGCAGGCATCTGATATGCGGGTCGTCTTTCGCCAGGTTATCGGTGCGCTCTTTGACGATCGGCACAAGCCAGGGTTGATAAGGCAGCCCTCCCGGAATATCGACGCCGATATACGCCATTTGGCGCGAGGCCTTGATGTCACTGGCGTCACCAGGACTCTCCTGGTCACCGGGAGGCCGTGCTTCCGCAGGACCCGGCGCCTCTTTGGGGCTCGACAGAACGTTCGACGCGCCCTTGGCGCGCCCGTTCGGTTCCGCCGTGGTCCAGATTCCGGAAAAATCAGGCTTGCCGTTCGTCATCCGGGGCGAGGGAGCAGACATGTTCACCTCGCCATCGGGCCTTCGCGGCGCTCCTGCTGTGGGGTACTTCACCCACTGAGCCGCCAGGTGAGTCGATACCAGAGGCGCACCCAGAATGACTGAGGCGATGGTGGCCAGCGCTTTCGAAGACAGCATTTGGCCTAAGAATATACCAATGCCGCCTCGCGGCGAAGCCTGGCGTCAGGCGCGCTTCACGATCAACTCAAACGGCATGCCGGCGACCTCAATATTGAACTTGATCTGATCCTTCGCCACGGCGCCCTTGTAGTTCAAAGTGATAGGCATTCCACCGAAATCGAAAGTAATCGTGAAGGTAATGTTGTCGCCATCCACCTTCCCGTCGGAAATCTTGACTTCAGCGCCATCCGGTCCCGCAGTAGTGCCGCTCAATGTGGCGCCGTCAGCCTTGAATGTGAAGGCAACCGGAACGTCGCCGTTCGGAGTTGACATGGTGCCGGTCCACTTTCCGTCGACATCCGCCGCGAAAACGGAACCCGCGAGTAGTAACGCAATTACGAGTAGTCTCATCTCGATCTCTCCTCCTTACTTTGTCTTTACTCTCGTTTGTTATCAGTGCGCCGGCAGTTCAACACCGGGTTGGAAGGTAACGGAGCCGCTAACGGCGGATTGCACACTCATTCCGGGCATCACCAGAGCTTCCTCCTTGTCGGCGGCATGTTGATTATAGATCTTTTTGAAAACGGTCGATGAGAGTGATAACGCTCCGGGGAAGGGGAATGTTCCCTGGTTTTGCGCCGGGTCCACCGCCTTGCTTCAATTCGACATAGAATGTCGGGGAGACCTCAACGTATGTCGCAACTGGATCGCATCATCGCCCTGGCTGGCGCCACCGCCACGCTTGCATTCGTCGCCGTCATTCACGCGCAGCAACCCGCCGGGCCGCCTCGCGTTGATGCCGCAGTTCTGAAGAACGCCGGTACGTCCGCCGACTCGCTGCCCGGCTCGTGGCTGAGTTATGGCCATTCACAGAGCGAGACTCGCTACAGCGCCCTCAAACAGATCGACACCTCCAACGTAAGTCGGCTCGGACTCACGTGGTCGTATGTCGCTCGGCGCCGGCGGCGGCAATCAGGAAGGAACGCCCCTCGTCTGGAACAACACGCTCTACGGCATCACGACCTGGAGCGTTGTCTACGCGCTCGACGCGCGCACGGGCAAGGAACTCTGGCGATGGGACCCGGAAGTGAACCAGCCGGCCGTGCGTCCGCGGATTTGCTGCGGCATCGTCAACCGCGGCCTTGCGCTCTATAACGGTGTGCTCTTCGCGCCCGCGATCGACGGCAGGCTGATCGCTCTCGACGCGCTCAACGGCAAGCCCGTCTGGGAGGCCCGTGTCGCCTTCCCGCAGGACTTGTACACAATCACCATGGCTCCGCGTATTGCGAATGGCAGGGTGATAGTTGGTGTTTCCGGCGGCGACAAGCCGACCCGCGGATTCTTTGACGCCTATGATGCAAAAACCGGCCGGCGGCTGTGGCGCTTTTACACCGTACCCGGCGATCCGTCGAAACCTTACGAGAACGAAGCGATGCGCGCGGCAGCCAAAACCTGGGGCGGCGAATTCTACAAGAATGGCGGCGGAGGCGCGGTGTGGGACGGAGTCGCTTACGATCCCGAAACCAATCTGGTCTACGTGGGCACAGGCAACGCCGAACCATGGTCGCAGAAGTTTCGCGGCGCCCAGCACGTGGACAATCTCTATACCTGCTCCATCCTCGCCGTCGATCTCACTACGGGCCAGCTCAAATGGCACTATCAGACGGTCCCCAACGACAACTGGGACTTCGACAGCGTCCAGCAACTGATGCTTCTCAACCTGACTATCAAAGGCAAGCAACGGAAAGTCATCACCCAGGCTGCAAAGGATGGGTTCTTCTATGTTCTGGACCGCGCGACGGGTGAGTTCATCTCAGCGACACCCTTCGTGAAGGTCAGTTGGGCGACGGGCTTTGACGAGAGAGGGCGTCCTATGGTGAACCCGGAAGCCTACTACGACAGCGACGATGGCGTCGAGATCTTCCCGACAGGAGGAGGGGCCCACAACTGGTCTCCGATGTCGTGGAATCCAGCGAACCGGCCTTGTCTATATTCCCGCGTCTTACGGACCATTTCTATACTCGGCGACAGAGGAACTGAAACCCGGGAGCAGCGGTTATCTGCGGCCTTCGGGCGACGTGCGCCATCTGAAAACCTCATTCGGACCCACCGCTCCCGCAGGCATCAATGGCGGACTGCAGGCGTGGGACCCCGTCAACCAGAAGCTGGTCTGGCGGGCGGATGGTGGAGGCGGCATCGGCGGAGGCACCGTGACCACGGCCGGCAACCTGGTGTTTCAAGTCATGAACGACGGCACTTTCCGCGCATATAGCGCCGACAAGGGAGAGAAACTTTTCGAGGCCAAAACCGGACGCACCGGCATGGCTCCCCCCATAACGTATGAGGCCGAAGGCAAGCAGTACGTCGCGTTCATGGGTGGTTTGGGCCGCCCTGCCACGGTGCCAGGCGCAACGAACGACACGGTCGAGTTCCCGCCGATGCTGTTCGTGTTTGCGCTCGACGGCAAACAGGAGTTCCCGAAACCCGCACCCGCACCGCCGCCCCGACGCCCGGCGGCGGCGCCCGAACAGGCCAACTGAGCGCTCAATTATCGGTTGGCTTCGTGTCGAGGTGGTCGATTACCATCACCTGCTCAGGACGTTTTCCCGCTTTCAGCTTCAGTCCGAGCTGGCTGTCGATTGCCTCGAAAATGGTGTACCCGCCGCCTGGGTCCGGTGCGGGCACGCTATCCAGCGGACCTCCGCCGCCACCGCGTCCCCCGCCGTTCAGCAGTGCCGTCGGCAGCGTGCTGAACGTGAGCGAGAAGTCCCAGCCGCCTTCGATTCCGGTTGTGTCCAGAACCGGCCAGTTCAAACCAGGGTACATCTGCAGGAGTTGCTCCGCAAGAAGCGCCATTGTCGCGTTCTGGCAGACCAGCGTCTGCGAGCCGGGCGGGGAGCCTGCGGCCGGCTGGCCGCGCCTGCAAAAGATGCGGCTGTTCGGATCGGCTTTCTTCATCTTCGGTTTCACCGCGACCAGCGAATAAGCCGTCACTTGCCGCTCTTCCTCGTGATACTTCATGTTGAAGCGTTCCACAAGCAGGCTGCGTAGCAACGGTGCAAGGCTATCCATATCAATTCCGGGACCAGCAGGAAATTCCGGCGGGACCTTCGCCGTTATATCGACTCGCACCGAATCGATCCCTGCGGGCACTCCGACCAGCTGATCGTTATTCCCTCTGTTGTTAAACGCCTGGGAGATCAACACCCGAAGCGGAAAGTTTTCGCACACAAAGCGGCCGCCCGGCAGCATTTGATTCCTGATCCTGCCGCCAGGAGGAAAACCGGTCACCGGCGCCGAGAGTTTTACGTCGGCAACATCAAATTCTTTGGGCATTGGTGGCGTCGGCAGCGCTTCGGCGACACCTGGCGGGTTCGGCGTCGGCATTCGATTGACGCTCTCGACGATAAGGACCTGCTTTGCGACCGGCTTCTGTTCGAGTCTCAGTCCGAGCTGCTTGTCGATCGCATCCGCAACCGATATCCGCTCGCCCGGATGCAAGGCGGCGAGGATCGCAAACGACCACCGGACATCGAAATTCCAGGTCCCTTTCAGACCGGTCTGATCGGCCACCGGTTCCGATCCCACTTGCACACCCAGCATAGTCCGGAGCCCGGCCGCAAATGCGGCCATTGTAACGTTGCGGCACGTGTACTGGATGGTCCCGTCGGCTCCCAGATTGATCGTGGTTGAGGTCCCGTCCGGATTGTTCATAAACAGCCTGCCGCCGCCTTCGGCGGGCGCGCCCGACCCCTGTGCTTTGCATCCGGTGTCGCCCGACCCGTCGGCCTCTTTCAAACGGGGCTGCTTTCCGGCTGCCAGCACCCAGGTCGCAATCGGCTTAGTATCCTTGCGGACGGCAAGGGCGAATCGTTCCGCGAGCAAAGACTGCATCATCGCCTTCTGCTGGTCCGTATCAGCGCCTGCCGGAAGCTTCGCGATGACATCGAAACGATCCAGCTCGAGCCAATTGGGGCCGCCGCTTATGGTCTCCGCGGTGAAGCCATAAGCCATTCGGATCAGATCGAGCATGGTGGCATTCCTGATCTCATACCGGCCATTGCGCGAAGGCGTGGATCGAAGGAACGCGTTAGTCCTCCTGGGACTCGAATGCACGTCGGCGGCTTCGAACTTAGGCGAATCGGCGGACTGGCCGAAAACCAGACCTGCGATAACAAGAATCAAACCTGAGCGCCCGGGGAATCGCATCTTTAAAATCTCCCGATGACGCGGCCGCATCTGAGGCAGCCTGCTATCTATTGACGTATTATCCGACGAATTTGGGCAGGCGATTGTGATGGCCGCTTACTCGGCCGGCTGGCCGGCAGACCGGCGCCGATACGGATCAACTCCCAGGCAAGATACATAGGATTTCGAGTGAATCGAAATGGCCCGTTCGTCACGATGACCGTGGATGGTCGCTTCCGGTTTGGTGTCGTTCCCGCGCCGAACATGATCCTCCCGGCCGAAGCGATGAGCGCCGTCGATATCGCCGGCAGGATACAACCGGTGATTCGAACGATTCCGAAGCCACTCCCCCGAGCGATACAGGCGCCGCCCATCGGCTGCTGTGGAATCACATTAACTAACTATGGGGTATGATCGTCGCACTTGCCACTCTCAACGGAACTTGCGATGTGGGCTTCCAGTCTTGACTTCGAGGACTTGCCGGAAGACGTAGTCGAGGCGACGAAGCTTCGCGTCCTTGACGTGGTCGGGCTTTCACTGGCCGGCGCGGAAACGCCCTTCGGACGCTCCACTCGCGCGGCGGCCATCGCACTCTCTCCGCCGGGGCCCTGCAGAGTGCTCGGGACCGGAGACACGGTCGGAGTCACTGCCGCGGCCTTCGCGAACGGGGCTTTTTCGCAGGCACTCGAATTCGACGACACGCACAACGAATCGATCGTTCATATGAGCAGTCCAGCGGTGGCGGCCGCGCTGGCGCTGTCCGGAATCGTTCCTGTTTCAGGGCGCGATCTGATCACCGCCGTCGCATTGGGCAACGAAGTTTCCTGCCGTGCCGGCAGCGTGGCATCCGGCCAGTTTCATAAGCGCGGGTTTCATCCGACAGGGCTGTTCGCCACTTTCGGCGTCACATACCTTGCATCCAGATTGCTGGGTCTCGATGGGCGCCAGATGGCGCAGGCGGCGGGAATTTGCGGAAGCTTTGCCTCCGGCCTCTTGCAGTGCTGGGTGGATGGAACGCAGACCAAGTTTCTGCATCCGGGATGGGCGGCGCAAAGCGGGATCACGGCCGCGGTGCTGGCGCGCGAAGGAACAACGGGCCCGGCGGAGGTTTTCGAGGGCCGCTTCGGTTTGTTCGCTTCGCACTTGCAGGACAGCGGGGCATCTTGCGATTACGGACGAATCGGCGCAGGTCTGGGAAAGCACTGGGAAAGCCGGAACTCTTCGTTCAAGCCGTTCCCCGCGGCGCATGTGCTCCATCCTTATATCAGCGCGATACTGCGACTGCGGGATAAGCATCGGATCTCGGCGCCGGACGTAGAGCGCATCGAGTGCCGGGTCACTGAATTCATCGTGGGCATCGTTTGCGAGCCGGCGGAGGAGAAGTTTGCGCCCGCTTCCGATTCGCACGGCCGCGTCAGTTTACAGTACACTCTCGCCGAGGCGCTCACTCAGGGGTCGTTGAACAAGAACGCCTATCGCGCCGCCAGCCTGCGGAACCCCGATATTCTGGATCTCGCTCGGCGTGTGAGTTATTACGTCGACCCCACTTATCCGGGGCCGGGCCGCTTCAAAGGCGAGGTCAGGATCACGTTGAAGGACGGCAGAACCTTTCACGAGGTCGAAGAGTATAACCGCGGGTCGGTGGAGAATCCGATGACGTACGAAGAGATCCGGGCGAAGTTCGATGAGAATGCGAGCGGATTCCTTTCGGCCTCCAGGCGGGACAAACTGGCAGATCAGGTCGGACGTCTCGAAACGCTGGTTGACGCCGGAGACCTCGTCGAATCCGCATGTTCCGGCTCCGCAAACGTCAGGTCTGCATACCCCACCGGCGGACCGTTACGTTCTCGATCGTTTTGAAGATCAGGTTTTCGACCAAAAGGCCGAACAGAATCACGGTCAGGAGCCCGGCGAAAACGTTGGGGATCAGCAGCTGATTCTTTTGCTCGAAGATGTACCATCCCAGTCCGCCAGAACCCGAACTGACGCCGAATACCAGCTCGGCGGCAATCAGGGTTCGCCAGGCGAACGCCCATCCCGTTTTCAAACCCGTGAGGATACTGGGAAAGGCCGCCGGTAACAGAATGCGGACCACGTAACCGGTTTTCGAGAGGCCATAGTTTTGCCCCACCATTTTCAGCGTGGGGCTCACGGCGCGAAATCCGGCATGCATATTCAGCGCGACAGACCACAGAACCGCATGGATAAGAACGAAGATGACGCTGCCGTCCCCGAGGCCAAACCAGATGAGAGCCAGGGGCAGAAGCGCAATCGACGGCAATGGGTTGAACATTGCGGTGAGAGTTTCAAGAAGGTCGGAGCCGATTCGTCCCACGCTGGCGAAGGCCGTCAGAAGGCCCGCGAGCAGCAGCCCGCTGACATAGCCTTTGACTAACATCGCTACCGAATAAGAAGCCGCGCGCGGAATCTCCCCGGAGGCGATCGCGGTGGCCAGGGCTTTGACGGTGTCGGAGAAAGTCGGGAAGAGCAGGGGATTGTTCAGCCATCGCGCGTAGACTTCCCAGATCAAAGCGAGCACCGCCAGGAGTACGGCTTTGCGGGCAGCCGCGTTGCTGTAAAACGTTTCCCACGGGCTCAATGGCTTTTCGGCCACGTCGAATCCGGTGGTGGCGACGGCAAATGTAAGATCGGGCCGCGAGTCAGACATGGTCGAACAGCATCGATTCGATGCGTGCCTCGTCGTTCCCGCGACTGTTGATTTCGGCTTTCACCTGTCCGGGGTGAGCGCTCAACAGAAGGATACGGCTGCCCACGCGAATGGCCTCGGGAATGGAGTGCGTCACGAACAGCACCGTGAACTTCGTGTCGTCCCAAAGCCGAAGGAGTTCCTCCTGCATGCGGGCGCGAGTGAGGGCGTCGAGGGCCGCGAAAGGCTCGTCCATCAGAAGGATCTCCGGTTCCATTGCAAGGCCTCTCGCAATCGCGACACGCTGTTTCATCCCACCCGAAAGCGTATGCGGATAGCTGTTGGCGAATTCGGCCAGCTTCACCTTATCGATGAAATACATCGCTCGTTCGCCGGCTTCGCGCCGGGCGAATTTTCCGCTGGCCGTCAGCGCGAAGGCGACGTTCTCCTTGACGGTCTTCCAGGGAAGAAGCTGATCGAACTCCTGGAAGACGAAGACGCGATCGGGTCCGGGCGCAACGACCTTCCTTCCATTGAGAGAGATGCTGCCTTCCACCGGGCTGATGTAGCCGCCGACGGCCTTGAGTAGCGTCGATTTCCCGCAGCCCGAGGGTCCCAGAATGACGAATCGATCCGACCGTGGAACGTTGAAACTGACGCGCCAGGTGGCAGTGACCATGCGGGCGGTGCTCCTGTATGGGGAAGTCTTGTATTGAAGCGTGACTCCTTTCACCTGAAGCAGCGCTGCCATTGGCTGTGGCTTAACTGCCCGGCGCTCCGTGAATCTCGGGGAAGAACATGTCCTTCCATGACGCGGGACGGTTTCGGATTGAGCCGATGGCATGCATGAAGTCGGCGTATTTCATGACGTTCTCCGGGGTTGTCGTGAACTTGATATGCGGATCGCTGAGGACGTCGACAATTTCCTGGAGCGGAAAACCTTTGTCATGGGTCGATGCCAGCAGAAGATCGGCCGCCATTCTCTTATCCGCCGCAATCATCCGGTTGGCTTCGCCGATGGCCTTGAGAACCGCCGCGTAAACCATCGGATTCTGGTCGCGGAACTTTGTGGTGGTCGAGACCATGGTGAATGTGGTCGATCCGCCCGTCACGTCGTCGGAAACCATGATCGTTCGCACCCGCGGGTCTTTCTTCTCACGCTGCGCAAACGGAGGGGAAGTGAAGTGGGCATCGACGGCCGAGGATCCCGCAAGCATTGCGATCACGGCGTCGGGGTGAGTCATGGTGACTGTGAATCTGTCGAATCGCCCCGGTTCCCCGTACTTTTGTCTGGCATACATCTGCATGACGATTGACGGGATGGAGACCTTGATAGCGGTGACCGCGATCTTGTCTTTATCCGTGACATCGTCAAGCCTCTTCAGATGGGCGGCGCGTGTGTTGAGGTACATCGGCATGGAAGACATGGCGGAGACGCCTTTGACTTTCACGGAAGCAGCGGTTCGATCCCAGAGAGTAATGAAGGCGGGCGGCCCGGCGGTGATGAAGTCGGCCGAACCGGACAGAAGCGCATCGTTCATGACGGCGGGGCCGCCAATGTTGATCCACCGCACCCTGACGTTCGCGTACTTTTCGATGAGGTGATACTTTTCCATCACGAGCAGCGGCAGAAATCCGACGCCGCCTGCTCCGGTGGGAATGCGGACTTCGCTCACTTCAGCTTTGGCGAGAGCGGCAATCAACATGATGAAGAGGAGCCTGTACATTCCGCCTGACTATTATCTACCGGCTCAAGCGCGTCGAAGGTGGGGCGGACGCCAGCGTCGGGATAGCGTTGGGATAAACCGGCGTGAAGTAGTGAATGGAAGTTAAGGAAAGAGTCATGCACGAAAGGAGTAGCGAACCATCCTGACCTCGACCCATATGAGGGCGGCTGCAAGGCCGCACTTGAAGCATTGGGAGGAGGCACATGCAGGCGGAGTAACCCGAAGTAGTGAGCTCCGAAAACGTCAAAACCAGCTGCGCCGACGGTGTCGGACGAACCGGAAGGCAACACTGCGGCGCGCGACAAAACGCGAGCGGGAGGCAGGCGCTGCGGAGTCGAAGACCTCAGGCATGCATGGAAACTTCACGCACGAGAACCGGGAGACCCCGCCACCATCCATCGCCGCAAAGTGGAGGATCGGTGGGAGAAAGCGATGAGCGATAAGACCCACATGAACGGCAGCGGGGAGTCGTACAGCGGCATGTACCGATGAAGCGGTCGAACGAAGGCAGGGGAGGGCCAAAGGAGATCGTGGAGGGAAGGCGTTGACCGAGCAGAACGCGGAAGAGTTCAAAGCTGAAGGATATTCGGCAACAGTTGCGGCGCAGGCTGCATGAAGCGACCGGGAACACGGTGAGGTGGCTGCAGTCGATGGTTCGCGGATACTTCCAATATCACGCGGTACCTCGGAGCGAGCGGAGACTGAAGGCGTTCCGGCACGAAGTGCTGCGCATGTGGTTGCGGCAACTTCGCCGGCGGAGTCAACGACACCGCTGGACATGGAACAGATTTCTGGAGAAGCTCGGCAACCTGCGAGCGCGAAAAAGCTGACGAGGGCATCAGCCCCACCGTGAGTCTCTCGTGCATTCGGATGCGCTGATTGGCAAAATGTGTTCTTTTATAACCATGAGGCTCCTTTAAGACCATGAGGCCCGGAAATCACACTGCGGCGATTTATACGTTCCTCGCCGCGGCCTTCATCCCCTTCAGCCTGTTCGGCCAGAGTGCGCCCGATACGAAGAACTGGACCGCGGCTGAGGATCATCAGAACATGATGGACCAGCTCGGCATCAAAGCCCTCCGGCCTGGCCCGAGCGGTAACGAGAATGCGCCGAACCACGCGAATTACGACGAGGCGACGGCGAATCCTTATCCGGTGTTGCCGGACGCGCTGACGCTCAGGAATGGCAAGAAGGTCACGACGCCGGCTGAGTGGTGGAATCAGCGCCGTCCCGAGATCGTGGAGGATTTCGAGAGGGAAGTGTTGGGCCGGATTCCCCGGAACGTTCCGAAGGTCAAGTGGGAGGTCACGAAAACTGCCGAGACAACGATCGCCGGGCGGCCGGTTATCGGGAAGCGGATTATCGGACACGTGGACAATTCCTCCTATCCCGATCTCACCGTGGACATTCAGTTGACCCTCGTCGTTCCCGCCGGCGCTAAAGAGCCAGTGCCGGTAATGATCATGTTCGGTGGGCGTACGATTCCTGAAGTTGCGTTTCCCGCGCCCGTCTTTCCCGGACGCGCCGCGGCGCCGGGACGAGGCGCTGCACCCCCGGGTCCCCCTCCGAATGCCGATCCGCCGGCGATGGAGCAGCTTATTGCGGATGGGTGGGGATTCGCTTCTCTGAATCCCGTGAGTGTGCAGGCCGACAATGGCGCCGGATTGACAAAAGGCATCATCGGGCTGGTAAATAAAGGGCAACCGCGGAAACCCGATGACTGGGGCGCGTTGCGAGCCTGGGGCTGGGGCGCCTCTCGCGCTCTCGATTACCTCGAGAGCGACAAGGCTGTAAACGCAAAGCAGGTGGGCATCGAAGGCGTGTCGCGCTACGGCAAGGCGGCGCTTGTGACGATGGCCTTCGATACGCGCTTTGCCGTTGTACTGATCGGCTCGTCGGGCGAAGGCGGGGCAAAGCTGCATCGCCGCAATTGGGGTGAAGCGGTTGAGAACCTTACGGGCACGGGTGAGTATCACTGGATGGCCGGCAATTTCCTGAAATATGGAGCGTCGGAAGCGAGCTTCGGCAGCAAGACAGCCGGCGATCTTCCCGTGGACGCGAACGAGCTTATTGCATTGTGCGCGCCGCGGCTGACTTTCATCAGCTACGGCGTGCCGGAAAAGGGCGACGCAAAGTGGCTTGACCATCAGGGCAGCTACATGGCCGCCGTGGCCGCGGAGCCGGTTTTCCGCCTCCTGGGCGCCCGGGATCTGGGCGTTCCGGCGGACTATCGCACGGCAAAGATGCCGCCCGTCAACGTGGGGCTGCTCGATGGCCAGCTTGCCTGGCGCCAGCACGATGGCGGACACACCGACGCGCCGAACTGGAAATATTTCATCCCGTGGGCCGATAAATTTCTGGACCACAATGGTCCGCCGCCCCGGCAATGAAGAAAGCGTTCGCGGCTCTCACTCTCATCCCGATAGCGCTGGCGCAGACCGGTGCGGCGAGGCGAGCGGATGAGCCGCTCCCGCGCAGCGACCGGAATTCGCAGATTGCCCACGAGCAGCTTCTCGCGAAAAGGAAGCAGGGCCGGATCGACATTTACTTCGAAGGCGATTCCATTACGCGACGCTGGGGCGCCGCCGATTATCCTCAGTTGCTCGCCAACTGGAAGGACAATTTCTTCGGGTGGAATGCGGCGGATTTCGGCTGGGGCGCGGATCGCGTCGAGAACATCCTGTGGCGACTTGAAAATGGGGAACTCGACGATGTGAATCCGAAGGTGATCGTGCTGCTGGCGGGTACGAACAATGTGGGCAACCGCCTCTCGCCCGAGGGCCCTGACGCCACGGTCGCCGACGTGACCAGGGGACTTGCCGCCATCCTGCAAGTCATGAAAGCCAAAGCGCCTGGCGCGGTAATCATTCTGATGGGCATCTTTCCGCGCAACGACAACATGGCGGTGATGCCGGAGATCAATCGCGTTAACCTCAACCTGTCAAAGATGGCAGACGGGCAGAAAATCCGCTACATGAACATCAATGACAAGCTCGCGGACGCAGACGGCAAGCTGTACGACGGGATGATGAACGCCAAAGACCAGCTTCATCCCACGGTCAAGGGCTATCAGGTGTGGGCTGATGCGCTGAAGCCGGTCCTTACGGAATTACTTGGCGCGCCGGCTGGCGAGGATCACTCGCCTCCTCCGACCGGAGATCCGTCGGCGCGCTGATCTGAACCGCGTTGCCGCTACAGACCCGTGTACTCGCGTTGGCTGTGCCGCCGCTGTCGGAACTCTAACACCAGGCCGCCTGGCAGATTTATGACGCGCTGACCCGGACAGATCGTAGATCGGACGCGGGCGAGGCTAATTCGTTCCCGATCCGGCTTTCAGGGCGGTAACGGACTCATCGCGCGCCAAACCGGGCTGCCTGCCCTCCCGCATTGCCGCGACGAGCGTTCCGCATCCCGAACCCCATTGGGAGACAGCCTTCAGTGCCTGGGTAAAGGGAACATCTATTGGATGCACCCGATTCGCCGCAAGTACATAAACGGCGCCGGCGAGAGGCGTCGGTACGGAAGGAACGAATACCGTAAAACTCCCGTCCTCCAGTTGTTCAATGATGAAGGCAGGCACCAGGGCCTCTTCGATCTCGGCCAGCGCCGGCTTCCACGCGGTCTCCTCGGTGCTTCCGGCAATTTGTTGCGTCAGGCTTCGAAAAAGAGCGTAGCCGGGAATTTTCTGAAAAAGAGCATGCTCCATTCGCTCCCATGTCGACCGCCCCATCGAAGTGGACACCGCCAGTCCCACAACGAAGCAGAAAATCAAAACCATCAGCAAAGAAAGGACCCTGGCTCCTGGCATCCACTCCGGAAGCATCTGTGAGATAGGCTCCATAAGGCCCATCAGGGAACCGGCCACTTTCAACAACAATAGACCAGCCAGATAAATCGGAGCTATGACGAGCAGCCCCGCGAGCGACTTCTTGAGAACGAATTCGGCGTGATCCTTCATGCCGAGGTCAGTCCGTTGGCTCCAAACGAAATCACCATACGATGCATCGGAATGTTCCCGAAGTTGTTAAATGCAGGAATTCCTGATTCGGTACAAAAAGTATTGTGGAAACATCCGAACCGAAACCGCAGGTCGTGTCGCTTGACAAACAATCCAATTACACGATAAATTCGATAGAGTGATGGGCGATTGCGAATTGGCTTTGTTTTGTCACTCCTCCCTCCGCTGTTTTTGTTGTTGAAGCTACTCTCGGCAATTAACAACGACAGTTCCGCGGACAAGAGGAGAATCAAATGGCAGCGCTAGCCTTTCGAAACACAATTCAAACGATCGACTACATTCGTCTCGACGCGAGCACGGCAGAAACGGATCGGGACAACGCGTTCCTGCTCGATGCAACCCGGTCGCAGACGGGTTCCCAAACCGCGGTGGTCTACGCGTATCGGGCCGAGGCCTTCGGGTTAAACGCGATCGCCGCCCGCTCCAGCATTGCGAGCCGCGCGAAGAATGCCGCGTTCACGATTGGCGCCGAACTGAGCGAGCGCATTCAGTCTCTGGCCGGTCCGGTACAGGGAAGCGCGGGAGAGGGGCGTCTTTTCGAAAAGTTTCCCGAAGTTTTCCAGTATCGCCTCAAGAGGCTCGCCGTCGTCCCTTTGCGTGCCGGCAAGCTCCTGGGCTTGCTGACGCTGGGACGCGCCGAGGAGACCATCTTCAATCCGTTCGAGCTCGAAGCCGCCCAGCGCGCCGCCCGATTGCTGGCGGCGGTGCGCGAGCGCGAGTCCCTTCAGGAGGACCTTCTCGACCGGAAACTTGTCGAACGGGCGATGGGAATCCTTCAACGGCGCCGAAGGCTTTCTGAGGAACAGGCTTACCGCCTCATGCGCAACCACAGCCGTCGGCGGCGGGTTCCGATGGCGAACCTGGCAAAGGAGATCATCGAAGCCAGCTTGCAGCGACGACTGCTCCGCAACTGCCCGATGGGCTGAAGCGGGGCGGGGAAGACACGACAACTATACTGATGGCGACGGATCTTCCGGCGCCTGAGATGGGTCTATTCGCATGAAACGGACAGCCACCACTGTCTGCGCGGCGCTTCTGGCCGTAACGCCTCTCATGGCGCAGGAGAGAGCGATCGATACCCAACGCAGCACAATCGCGATTCATGTCGGAAAATCAGGCCTGTTTTCGGCGGCTGCGCACGACCATACGATCAGCGCGCCGATATCGTCCGGCAGCCTTCAGGAGTCCCCGACTTCCCGCATCGAGTTCACGGTTCGGGCGACTTCGATGATGGTGAAACCGGATCCGAAGGTTGACGCGAAAACTCAGGCCACGATCCAGACGGATATGGAGGAGATGACGCTGGAGGCGAAGAAATTTCCCGAGATCACCTTCCACTCCACCCGTATCGAAAAGGCCGGCAACGGTCAATGGAAGGTCGATGGCGATTTGTCGCTGCATGGTGTTTCGAGGGCAGTCAGCCTGAACGTAAAACAAGGCGGCGATTCCTGGATCACCCGCACGGTGCTAAAACAGACTGATTTTGGAATCAAACCGATCAGCATAGCCGGTGGAATGGTCAAGGTGAAGGACGAAATCCAGATCGACTGCCAGATCTTCGCCCGTCCGCTATGAACCGGTATCTCTCAGCATCCCGCTGACTTAACTAAAGTTCCGAGCGCAACCGAAGGAATATCGCAGCGGCGGCAAGTTGCGCGAAAATTCCGAATACGACCAGCGCAGACAGCGCCCGCGAATAAAGCAATCCCATAGTCAGGCTTCCCAGAAACCACATGACTCCGTAGACTCCGTTGAATGCACCGAAGGCCGAGCCGCGTTTGTTCATCGAGACCACCCTGGCGATCCCGGAGCGCAGGCAGGCATCCTGTGCGCCGAGGCCCGTCGCCCAGCAGGCGACACTAACAATCGCGGCGGCCGGTCCGCCGAGGAATCCCAGCGGAAGGGCGAAGAGGGAGATGAGAATCCCCGTCACAAGAGCAATCAGCCCGACGCGGTCGAACATTCGTCCAAAGAGCAGCGCGGTCAGGCCATTCACCGCCATGGCGCCGGAATAAAGCAAAGGAATTTCGGTTTCCGTCGCAACGCGGGTGTTTTCAAAGTGATAGGCGAGGAGAGGAAAATCCACGGTTCCGCAAGCCAGCAGCCCGGCTGCCGCGACGTAAATCCAGAAAACCTGAGAAAGCACCTGCGTCGAGCCGGATTTGGCAACGACGCCGCGCGAGGGGTGAAGTACCCGCGCAGTCGTTAATGCGACCAGGGTTCCAATCGCCGGCACGACCAGCCAGAGAAAGGCCGAACCGATGTGATGCGACCGGGCAATGGCGACCATCATCAGCAGTGGCCCGATCACGGCGCCCGTCTGATCCATGATCGAGTGCAATCCGAAGCCCCACCCGTGGCCGACTTCTTCAGTCGCGCTCGAAAGCAGGACATCGCGCGCCGGTCCGCGCAGAGCCTTCCCCGTGCGTTCGGCGATGACGAGAATCGCGGCCATCTGCCAGTTGCCTGCGAACGCCAGCGCCGGGACCGCCACCACGTTCATCGCGTATCCGAGAAAAGTGATGCCCCAGTAAGCGTGAGTTCGGTCGGCAAGGCGTCCGGAAAAGAATCGCAGGCTCGCGCCCAGCATTTCTCCCACGCCCGAGATCAGCGCAACCTCGAACGCCGTGGCGCCCAGGCCCTTCAGGTACGGGCCGATGATGCTGTGCGCGCCTTCGTAGGTCATGTCCGCAAACAGACTGACCACACCAAGGCAGATGATGAATCCGACGGCGGCCCGTTTCTCAGAGGATACGGTCAAGCATGGCCTTCTGTGAGTGTTTCCACGACTGAGAGTACACCCAACAGAAGCAACAAACTCACACCTGCGTAACGCACCACACGCGGCGACACATTGGTTGTGATCCACTGCCGGACTCCTGCCCCCACGGAAGCTGCGAGCGCTCCCTTGGTCGCCATGGCCGCCACCGCCCCGACCCAAACGATAACCGGTGCTCCAAATCGGGCAGCCATGGTTGCCGCGGTGATTTGTCCCACGTCTCCCCACTCCGAAAAGAAGATTGCGACGAAGGAAACCATGGCGGCCTTCGACGCCGGAGTATCTTCCCGTTTTCTGTCGGGCCGGTCGACCGGCTTGAACCAAAGGGCAATCGCCACGCCAATGAAACTCGCGCTGGTGAGCGCCGCCACGAAAAGCGGCGGCAACTCCGAAATCGCCTTGCCGACAGCGACCGCGACCGCCATCTTCAACATAAAGGCGATCAGCATACCAAGAAGAACGGGTCGGGTCTTATAGCGCGCGGAGAGAACTCCGGTCGTGTAGAGCAGCTTGTCGCCCACGATTTCCGCTACGAATACAGCTCCGTATGTGGCAAACAGGATGGGGATCATTGAAGTGCCTTGAAGTGCTGAAGTGTTTTGAAATCCGATTCCGCCTTCTGCAAGGCGTCGTCGAGCTCGGCGAGGAGTTTCGTCATTGCGGGTGTAGGTGCGGCGTTCGGCGCGTCGATCAGACCGAATAACGATTGCAGTTGCTCGGAAAGCCGGGGGCCGGTTTCGGAGTTCGACAATCCCTTGGGACGCGCCAGTGTCCCGCGGAATTTCTGCCAGACGGCCGAATCGGAATGCGTATCGGCGGCGCGAAGCATTTCGTTGACGCGCCGGGTCATCGAAACAATCTGATTCAACGCGTCCCATTGAGCCTTCAGATCGGAGGCGTTGGTGGTAAGTTCCGGATCCAGCCTGACTTCGACCTTCTGCTCCGTAACTACCGAACCCGCGGTGAGTCGCGCGATGTAAGTAGCCGGCAAGACTTGTGGGCCGCGCGCATTCCGAGTGGCGCCGGCGACCCGAAGATCCCAGGCGATTCGGTGAACGCCGGGCCCACTGGGCAACCCGGCGAGTTGCCGGACGGTCTTGCCGGTGGAATCAACAATCTCCAGATGCGCCTCTTTTACGGGTTCGCGGAGGAAGTAGTCGAAAATTGCGCCATAAGGCGGATTAGGCGCGGCGAACTCACTATCGCCGCCTCCGGACCGCGTCGCGCGCACTGTATAACGCAGGGCCGGTCGCGGTGTGAATAGGTATGCCGGCTGGCTGGCGGCGCGCGCCAGCTCCTGAACCGAACCCGCGTCGTCGAGGACCCAGAGCCCGCGCCCATGGGTCGCAATGAGGATATCGTTGGCGGAGGGCTGGACGAAAATATCGCGTACGGCCACGTTCGGCAAATTCTTAAGACCAAACGGCGCCCAGTGGTCGCCCGCGTCGAACGAAACGAACAGGCCCCCTTCAGTGCCGGCATAGAGCAGATTCGGATTCTTCGGATCCTCACGAACCACCCAGACCACCGCTTGCGAGGGAAGCCCCGTAGTGACTTTCTTCCAGGAAACACCACCGTCGACGGTCTTGAATAAATAAGGCTGCGTGTCATCGAACATGTGTCGATCGAGACCCGCATAGGCGACATTAGCCTGTGAATGCGACGGTTCAATTGCAGATACGGGAGAAGCCGCCGGCACACCGGGCAGATTTGCGGTCAGGTCGGTCCACGAGCCCCCGCCGTTCCTCGTAACCTGCAGATTGCCGTCGTTGGTGCCGGCCCAGATCAATCCCCGCTGAACGGAAGACTCCGCGACTTGAGTAATTGCGCTGTAAGTCTCAGACGAGCTGTTTTCTGTGAAAACAGGGCCGCCCGACGGCTGCATCTTACTCAAATCGTCTTTGGTCAGATCTCGGCTGATGGCCTCCCACGTCTTCCCCATGTCGCCCGACTGGAAAATAACGTTCCCCGCATAATAAATCGTGTTTCCATGGGGTGAACGAATCAGTGGCGCGTCCCACGCGAAACGATACTTCATCTCGGCCGCCGTAGCGCCGCCGTAATTGCGCACCTGCGGACCCACCGACTGCTGTTCCCGAGTCCGCAGGTTCGTCCGCAGCAGTGTGCCGCCCGGCGTCTGAGTCAAAACGAGATCAGGGTCCGACGGATCGGCAATAACATTGAAGCCAACAATAGGGCTGACCATCCGCCAGTCGTCATTGAGAATTCCGGAAGGCTCCCGAGTATGTGAAGGACCCGTCCATGTTCCGTTATCCTGAGTGCCGCCGGAAATGGAGTAAAAGGGCTTCCGGTCATCCGCGGACACATGATAAAACTGCCCGAGCGAAATGTTGGAAACGTGCTGCCAGGTGGCGCCGGCATCCCAGGATTGCGCCAGGCCGCCATCGGACCCCTGCCACATCCGGCTCGGGTTTGAAGGATCGATCCAGAGCGCCTGAAGATCACTATGCACTGAGCCACCGATACGATTGAAGGTCTTACCGCCGTCCTTCGAAAGCATCAATGCATCCGCCAGCACATAGACTCGGTTTTCATCTCTGGGATCAACGCGCAGATCGCAGAAATAGTAACCCCGCCGCACAAGCTCCCGATCGTTCGAAACAACTTCAAAGCTCTCGCCGCCATCGTTCGAGCGAAACAGCGTACCTTCACGAGTCTCGGCGATGACATATACCACCCGCGGATTACCGGGAGCGACTTTCACGCCGATCCGGCCCATAAGGGCAGGGAGACCGCGAGTGACCTTGTTCCAGGTCTTGCCGCCATCGACCGAACGAAAGAGGCCGCCACCCGTATCACCGCTGTCATACCGCCAGGGCTTGCGGTCGAACGCCCAAAGTCCCGCGAACATCATATTGGGATTCGCGGGAGAAATCTCGAGGTCGGAAGCGCCGTGGCGGTCGTCCGTATACAAAACCTTCTGCCACGTCTTTCCGGCGTCGGGAGTGAAAAAGACCCCGCGATCCGCATTCGGTCCGAAGGGGTGGCCAAGCGCCGCGACGAAGACCCTCTGAGCGTTCCCCGGATCGATTTGAATGCGCGAGATCGTCATGGTGCGCTCCAGCCCGCGACGATCCCAGGTTTTGCCGCCGTCTCCGGAAAAGTAAACGCCGTCCCCGTAAGAAACGCTGTTGCGCACGTTCGCTTCACCCGTGCCAAGCCACACCTTCTCGGGGTCCTTCGGGTCGATCGCAATATCGCCGATCGAGATCCCGATCGACATCAAAGAAGACGGCCGCTCGAAGAGCGGCTGCCAGGTCGTTCCCGCATTGACACTCTTGAACAGGCCGCCCGATCCGGTCGCCGCATAGACAATACCGGGATTACCGGATACGCCCTCGATCGCAGAAATGCGGCCGCCAATCGAGGCCGGTCCCAGAGATCGCCACGACAGTTCTCCTAACGCCCTTACGTCAACAGACTGAGCGGCGATTTGCGAGGCAGTCGCTGCAACCAGGCAGAACGTCAGAACGCGCATCGATGGATCTCAAAATGCAAGCCTGGCCGAAAACTGCAGGAAACGGGCAGGAAGCTGGTTCGTAATTCCGGCAAGCGGAGCGCCGAATCCAGGTCCGGCGGTCGCGCCATTACCGTACGTCCCACTGTACCCCACGAAGTTTGCGTGGTTCAGAACGTTGAATGCTTCGGCGCGCAGATCGAGATGCAGGCGTTCCCGCCACAGCATGAACGAGCGTTCGACGAAGGGCGAGACGTCGTAGATCGGCCGGCCGTGCCCGGCATTACGTCCAACGACAATCCCATCGATCACCGGCCTGTCCGTCGTGGCTCCGGTGTCGCCACTGTTCGTGGTTCCCGTGACGATATTGAAGGGCAGCCCGGAAGCGAGTGACAAGATGCCGCCCACGTTGATCTTCAATGGCAGCACATACAGCCCGCTCAGAACAAACCGGTGGCGCTGATCGAAGATTGCATTGCCATTCTCGATGTGGCCAGTGAAGTTCGCGTCGTTCGGGTTCTGGCTGGTCGTATCGGGGTCGACATTGTCGATGGTGTGCGACCACGTGTAACTGGCCAGCATGGACAGGCGGCGGCTGAAGCGATGGCTCAGATTTACGTCAAGGGCGTCATAGTAAGCGTATCCATCGTTGACGTCCGTCTGGATAACTGCATAGGGCGGCTGCGGGTTGGTAGCTGTCGTGGTGTTGCAGGTGAGGTTCTGCTGGTTGTACCACCAGATCCAGTAAGGCCTCGTACAATTGGCCGCCTGAGGTGAGCGAAGCTGTCCTGACGCCGTGCGAATGAATGAAGCCGGAGCGTCGACATCGAGCGGGCGATTGATACGTATCGTGTGCGCTCCGACGTAATCGACGCTTAATACCCAACCTGCTGCGAGACGGCGCTCGAAGCCGAAAGTCCACTGCTCGGAATACGGATTCAGCAACTGTCCCGGATAATTGGGCAGTGTCGAAACAGGGAAGAACTGGTTGAGGTACGAAGCGTCGCCCGGTCGAACATAAAGACTCCGCAGCGGGACAGGCGCGCCCGCCGGAAACGCCGGCAGCGGCGCATCAGCAACGCTGGTGGGAAACCCGACCTGTCCGGGAGCGGCAGTGTAGTTGAATACGCCCGTAGGTCCGGTCAGCGCGTAGTTGGCTTCGGAATTATCCACAATCTGCGAGTAATAGATGCCGAAGCCACTGCGAATGACCGTCTTTCCGTCGCCGTGGGGATCCCAGGCAAAGCCAATCCGGGGCGCAAAGTCCTTGCGGGAATCGGTGAAAGTCTGTAACTCATAACGCAGACCCAGATTGATCGTCAGGTTCGGGCGTACGCGCCAGTCGTCCTGCACAAAGGCCGAGAAAAGCGTGTCGTTCACGGTGTAGCTGGCGTTTCCATAACTCTGGGTATAAGTCTTGACGTTAGCGATATTGCTGAGATAGGCCTCGCCCTCACATACGCTAAGCGCCTGAGTACACGTGTTGTAAACGAACTGCCCGAGGTAAATCGGCCCGCCGAACTCTTTGCTGTTGCCGCCCGTGTGCGCCACAATCGTATCGACGCCGAATCGGATCTGGTGGCGTCCACGAATAGCGGACAAGGTGTCGTTTGCCTGATACTGGCGGTTCGCCAGCCATGCCGACTGCGAAGTCCCGGATGTGAATGTGCCCCCCGTCGAGATCGGCACGGAATACTGGGTTCCATACGTTACCGGATCGAACGCCGTGATCGGCGAGGCGAGCTGAAACTGTACGCGGGCGCTGTTTACCAGTGTCGGACTGAGGACCGCCGTTTCGCCCAGTTCCTCGGAGTAAGTCCGGCGTTTGAAGGTTCGCGCTACTGTAGGGAGATTGTTGCCTCCCACAGTTCCGTTGGGATTCGTATCGTAAAACGAGTCCGCGAGGCTGCGAAAAAACAGATTGTTTTTCTGGTTCAGTTCGCGATCAATGCGAAGGAATCCCAGATAATCGCGATAGCGGCCGATAAAGTTTCCCGGCGCCACGGGGGAGATAACCGGTGAAGCCTTGTCCTCCTGGCTATACTCACCGGCCAGAAAAAAGTGAGTGAGATTGTCGCTTCCAATCGGGCCCGACAGCGAGAACGCGGGTTGAGTTAGAGTGTCTTTGGTGAGATCGTTACCGCTCGTAGCGTTATTGGCGTTGAACCCCGAAAGCGCCGCTCCCGTCGCGGAGGGCCGATAAAGAAGTAACGCGTCACCGTGATACTCATCCGCGCCGCTCTTCGTAACAATGTTGACTGCGCTTCCGGTGCTTCCACCGTATTCCGCCGAAAACGCGTTTTCGAGAATCGTCATCTCCTGAACGGCTTCGAGCGGGATGTTGGTAAAGATCGTTTGCCGCCCCCAACTGTCGTTACCTGTAACGCCATCTACTTCAAACCAGGTCTGGCGCCTTCCCGCGCCGTTGGTTGTGAAGAGATCCTGATTCATGAAGACGTCGCCCTGATTGATAGCGGGGCGATTGGCGGCATTCAAAAGCGGCAGATAAGTGATCCGGCGATTGAAAAGCGGCGTCGCTTCCATTTGTGTGGAATCGAGTCGGTCGCCCAGCTGAGGCTCATCGGTCCGAACCTCGCCCGCGACGCCGGTAACCGTGACGCGCGTCTCGCCGCCCGCAACGTTTAACTGCAGGGTAACGTTGGCGGCCGTGCCGCCTTCGAGCACAAGACCCTCGACACGCGCATCGGCGAAGCCGGCTTTGCTCGCCGTGATGGTCCAGGTTCCACCGATCGGCAAACCTTCGACAGAAAAGTAGCCGGATTGGTCGGTCCCCGCCGAGCGAGCACCTTTCGTCAACGAGTTCGTTACTTCAATCCGCGCCGCGCCGACCGCCGTCTGGCTTTGATCGACCACGCGACCGCGAACGGACGCGGCGTCGGGCGTCTGCGCCACCACCACGAAGCAAAACATCGAGACGAAGACAACAGACACATTTCCGAACCGCAACCGCGAGGGAATCACCATCGCCCTCGGCTCGCCAAAGCGGATGAAGACGCTGCGCAATCCGTGTGAGGCAGCGCTTCGGCCCTGTCTTGATGGGCCTGCGGCCCACGAGCAACCACGAAAAACCGTTCGATCCACCCGCAATTTCATCGTGGGGCAGTCCTTCGGGGCTGCCGCCGGGCTTCCGCCCGGCGCGGAGCTTTCCAGTCACTTCGGGGCGGCCTTTCGAGGGTGCCCCCGGCCTTCCGTCCAGCGCGGAACTCTACGTCAGCCGGTAGCACCGGCGATCTTGTCGCCGGTGCTAGACCGTTTCCGAAGACTCTGAAAATCGAGCTCGTCAACGCCGCCGCCTTTGTGCCGCGCCAGCCGGTTGCCCTGTGATGGAAAGCGCCGGTATGCCGGCCGCATCAATCGCCTTGTTAGCCACAGGAAGATCGACATCGATCACTTGCCTGATCTTCGCGTTCACTCCGGGCAATTCAGCCTGCAGTTGCTTCAGCTCAGCCAGTTGATCGCCAGTGGGCTTAAGCGCATAACCGTCGACCGCGCCCATCAGCCGGGTGATCCGCTGCGACACGGGCGGCGCCGTATATTGTGCCAGAGGCGTCCCTGCGGTCAAATCGGCCTCGGGAGTCTTCTCAACCGCATCCATCTTTGCTTCCAGATCGTCGAGCGCTTTCGTTGCCGCTGCCGAAACATTCCCTGAGGTCTTCCATGCCGCCCGCAGGTTAGTGATCGCAGTACGCAGAGTCGTAAACTCTCGCTGAGGTCCGTCGGCTTCTTTGCTCAGATTGAAAAGTTCTGTAATCGTTTGCGTTCGAACGGCGCGATCGGCGGGACTAAGAGTAACCCTGAGGTCGTCCTCAACCACTACCTTCTTCGAAAGCTGCGCAGTGCCAAGGCTCAGACGCACCGTGTACTCGCCCGGCGGCACAAGAATGCCGCGCCCCCCGCCTCCACGTCCGCCCCCTCCGCCACCGCGGCCCGCCTGCGGTTCCGCCGGCGCCGGGGCGTCGCTTCTAAGATCCCACGCGGTTCGGTTGAGACCGGCATCGCCAGGAAGATTTGCGAGCGTTCGTACCAGTTTTCCGTCCTTATCCAGAATTTCGATCTTCAACGCGGCATTACGCCCTGCGCGGGCCTTCAGATAATAGTTGATGATAGCGCCATAAGGCGGGTTATCCGCGATGTAGAAGGCGTGCCCGATGGCTGTTTTAGCATCCATCATGTGCCACTCGACGCCTGGGCGAACATCGAACAGGTGTACCTCCGAAGTCAGCACTTCATCGCTAAGCTGCTCCAGCGGAGTGACGTCATCGAGAATCCAGATCGACCGGCCATGCGTTCCGACGATCAGGTCATTGTCGCGCGGATGAATCTTGAGGTCGTCCACCGGCACTCGCGGAAAATTGTTCTTGAATTCCTGCCAGTTTTGCCCCCGGTTAAAGGAAACGAACAGGCCCATCTCCGTGCCCGCAAACATGAGGTTCGGGTTCCGGAAGTGTTCGATAACCACATGCACCGTGCCTGTGTTCTTCGGCAGGCCCGCGGAAGCATCCGTCCAGTGTTCGCCAAAGTCGGTCGTCATGAACAGGTAAGGATTGAAATCATTGCTGCGGTGGCCATCGAACGCGACAAAAGCAACGCCTTCGCCCACCTGTGAAGCAAGAATCCGGCTGACATAAGTGCCTTTGGGGACACCCGGTATATTCCCGGCTACATTCTTCCAGGTCTTTCCGTCGCGTGTCACCTGGACATTGCCATCATCCGTACCCGCCCACAGAATGCCAGCCTTAACCGGCGACTCGGAAAGCGTCGTGACTTCGGGGAAGGCAGTAACGCCGTCATTGCGGGATAGCGTGTCCTTGCTCGGCAATACCCCGAGGATCGGCATCTTATTGCGATCGGCTTTTGTAGTTACATCATCTCCGAGCCTGGTCCAGCTGTCGCCCCGATCGGTCGTTTTAAAGACGTAATTACCGCCAAGATACAGGGTCTTATTGTCGAAATGCGAAATGATAAAGGGCGAAGTCCACTGGAAGCGATAACGTGGCTCTTTGTCGTTCGTTTCCTGAGGCTTGATGCTTTTCGATTCCTCGGTTAGAAGATCCCGGCGGGTGATGTTGCCGTCCTGCCCCTCCGAATAAATAATATTAGGTTCCATGGGATCGACCTGCGAATACATTCCATCGCCTCCGCCCACCTTTAACCACTCATCGTTGCTGATGCCGCGAATGATGAGCGACGCGCTGGGGCCGCACCAGCTGTCATTGTCCTGAAGTCCGCCGCATACGTTGTAGGGCCGCTTGAAGTCATAGGAAATTCCATAAAACTGACCAATGGCAACGTTATTATGCAACTCCCAGTGGACACCTCCATCCCACGTGGTCTGCATGCCGCCATCGTTGCCAGCCATCATGTGATCGGAGTTGGACGGGTCGATCCAGTGATCGTGAAAATCCTCGTGCATCGAGCCTTTGACACCATTTGACGTACTCAGAGTGGAGTTGCGAAAGGTCTTGCCGCCATCGTCGGATGACATCAGGCTCGATCCTTCCACCCAAACGCGCTGATCGTTATTCGGATCGACCCGAATCTGGCTGAAATAAGATGGACGGGGATTGGTGTTACCCATCCGTATCCAGGTTGCGCCTTTATCGTTGCTGCGAAAAACGCCGCCCTCCGGATTCTCGATCAGCGCGTATAGGATATTCGGATTCCGCCGATAGATGGTGATCGCCATACGGCCAAGATCGCCGCGCGGAATGCCGTTGGTAAGTTTGGTCCAGTTCGCGCCCCCGTCGATAGTCTTGTAAAGTGCGCTCTCCGGGCCGCCGCCGTTATATCCGGCAACGGTTCGCTGGCGTTCGTACATTGCCGCGTACAGCGTGTCCGGACTTTCCGGATCCATCGCCAGATCGGTGGCTCCGGTGTTGTCACTTACGTAGAGAACGGGGTTCCAGGTTTTTCCCCCGTCTGTGGTTTTGAAAACGCCCCTCTCGTGATTCGGACCCCACAAATGGCCCTGCGCGGCGACATAGACAATGCTCGGATTGTGGGGATTAATGGCGATACGTGCGATATGGTGCGTATCCTCAAGGCCCATGTGCTGCCATGTCTTACCCGCATCGAGCGAGCGGTAAACGCCGTTGCCCCATGACGAGCTCTGGCGGTTATTCGGCTCTCCCGTCCCGACCCAGACGACCGACGGATCCGAAGGCGCCACTGCAACCGCGCCGACGGATGACACGGGTTCGTTGTCGAACACGGGTTCCCAGGTAGTGAACGCGTTAACCGTCTTCCAGACCCCGCCGCTGGCGAGGCCGACATAGGCGACGCGGGGATCGCTTTCCACCACGGCTATGGCATCGACGCGGCCGCCCATCACGGCCGGCCCGATTTCCCGGAACTTCAAGCTCTTGATCACCGAATCGCGCGACGTTTGAGCGAAAAGCGCGACGGCCAGAGAAGCCGCGAGAACGCACAGCAGCGTCTTACGCATGGAATGCACCCCCGCTTTCGTGCAGCAGTAGTGGGGCCAGCGCTTCGGCGCTGCCGCCGAGCTTCCGCTCGGCGCGGAGCTTTACGTCAGTGCCTGTAGCGCCGCCGATCATGTCACCGGTGCTCGTACGGGGCCTATCACGGAGCGTTAACGGAAAAGCATTCTTCAACATCGCATTAGCCATTTCTAGAACGAATACCGCGCCGAGAACTGCATGACTCGCGGACTCCCGAAAGTCTGAGTGTACTTCCCGAATGTAGACGGATTGGAATAGTTCAACTGAGCGCTCGCCGGATCGAATCGGACCGAATTCGTAACATTAAACGCCTCAGCGCGAATCATCAGCCTGTTCGGATTATCCCGGACCGAGAAAAGCGTAAAGCTCTTCTGCAGACCCACGTCGATGTTGAAAATCCCTTCGCCGCGAATACCATTTCGCTGCCCGACCCCGCCGGCAAGCGTGGGGCTGTACCCAGCGAGCGCGATCGCCGGATTGGCGAAGATGTTGGCTCCCCCGGCCGCGGTCGGCGTGGCGCCAGGCGCGTTCGAGGTTCCTCCGCCCTGAGGCACGAATCCTGTCTGGCTGGCATTGCCGTAACAGCACCAGTCGGTCGGAAATCCGACGCCGTTATTCACGCTGACCACATAACCGCTTGTCTGGCGGTAGACGGCGCTGAGCTGCCAGCCGCCCAGAACCCCCTCGACGAACTTATTCGCATTGGGCAGGAATCTTTGCCCGCGGCCTACGGGAAGCTGCGCCACGCCAAGACCATTGATCTGTTGGGTCGTGTCATAGTCGCAGACTGCGTAATTCAGTCTGGGATCGAACGCATTGATAATTGTGCCGCCGTTGCTGGTTGCCGGGGACGAGCCGGTGTCCTCGCACTTCGACCATGTGTAGTTAAGCGTGACTTGATAATTCCTGCCCAAACGCTTGCGGGCGGTCACGTTCAGGCCATTGTAATTGCCGGTGCCGACGGAGCGATTTCCAAACAAAGAAACGTACTGCGAATTGAAGAGAGCGTTCTTTCCGAGTTTGCTGCATGCGGGAGCGCAGTCGATATCGATGTTGTAAAGCGCCGTCGTCCAGTCGCCGCCGGATGCTTTGTAAACGTTGTAGATCGCCTGAGTGGCTGTGAGCGTACTGGTCGCCGCGCCGGGCCAGAAGTCCTGCCAGAAGGAAATGTTGGGAATGTTTGCCGTCGGCGTGTTGGCCAGAACGTACCGTCCAAGCTGATCGGCAGCCTGGAAGTATGTCATCCCCGAGGCGGGATCCGTCAGATTAGTCGGCATCGCGAAGTCCTCGTTGATCAGCGAACGGCGAGACTGCCGATCGACGAAAGAAACTTCTAACAAGAAGCCGTTCTTGAACTCGCGCTGAAGGCTAAGATTCGCATTCATGGTGTAAGGGGCTTTCAACTGCCCGTCGACTGTCGTGCCCTGAAGTTCCGTGCCCAGAGGTATGGTCTGCGGAAAGGTTCCGGGGGGAGCTGTGGGAAAGGCCTCGAGTGGAACGTTGTAGAAGCCGGTATATGTGGGTATTGTGCCCGGCACCTGGCTCGGCGGACTCACAACCGAAGTGGAAAATCCTACGCTGTTGCTGAAGGCCGTCGCCAGCGCCTGGCCGAACTGATCGTAGAACATTCCCCACCCGGCCCGAATGGCCGTTTGTCCCGCATCGCCCGTGAGCCATGAATGATGCTGCGGCGAATAAGCGATCGCAACGCGAGGCGCCCAGTCTTGCTGGAAGGGATAGAGGCTTTGCCCGGTCTTGCTGGAAAGGTCATAACTCAACGGTCCGGCATTCGCCTGCGACTGGCCGATGCTGGCGTAGTAAGCCCTATCTGCGAGCCAGTTCGCGACGGGAATAGACGAATTCACGTTGTATCCATTCGCCTCCGTGATCGCCGGGACCAGACTAAATCGAAGGCCGGCCGAGACCGTCAGCCCCCGTGTCACTTTCCAGGTGTCCTCCACATACATATCGTAGTGGCGTTCGAGGAAGTCGCGATTGATTACCGTTCCCTGAGGCAGCACGTTTCCGTTCAGGTCATAGTTGACTTTCAACGTCAGTTCCGGCAGGTATCCCATAACGTTGCCCGCCTGGCGCTCGTAGTTGTTGCTCTTGGCGGCTCCCGGGGCAAGCAGGAACGCGCCGTCGCCCGTCAGCCACAGTGCGTTGTCGAATGCGTTGCTGTAAGACGTGGACGTGCTGCCGCGCTGGTTCGAGATCAGGTAAATCTCGGTGCCGAAGCTGACGGTATGGGCGCCGTGGGTCCACACCAGATCTTCGTGGAAGTCATTCGTAGGAACAATCGAAGCGAGCCCCGTCGATGTTGAATAAAGCGGAGTGATGCTGTTGAAGTAAGCGTAAGGAGCTGTCAGTGAACCCGTTGTTTGAACGCCTTCGCGCGTCAGGCCATAACGGAATGTGCTTACGAAGCTGGGCGAAATCACAGACGTCCAGCCCGCCGCCCAACCCTTGCTGTTCTCCAGGTAAACGCTGCTGGGCGCTTCCCCCGGAAATTGCGAAATGCCGCTCGTTGTCGTTTCGTGATCGTTGTCGAGATTGCCGCGCCAGAAGATGGTGTTTTTGGAGTTCAGGGCATAATCGAACTTTGCGATGTAAGTTCTCCAGCTCAGCGGAGTAGACGCATTGAAACGAAAGCCCGCGGTATTGAGTCCGTCGCCCACCGTATTGTCATTCGGAAGCGGGTACTGCTGAAAAGTCGCGAGAGCCGCCGGGTCTTCGCCCTTACCAGCCGGGTCGAGTGCGTCCATTTGAGCGGGCGTCAGAGTTGCCTTTGCGCCAGTCGTGGTCAGGTATGTGAAGGTGCCCTGGCGGAACAAAGCATTCGGGACGGTACGCAGCCCTGTGGATGCGCTCGCGTCTTTGCGGCCCTCAAAATTTCCAAAGTAGAAAAGTTTATTCTTCTTGATCGGTCCGCCCAGAGCGGCGCCGAAGACATTCCGATTTAACTGCGTGCGCCCAATACCCGCCGCGTTATTGAAGAAGCTGTTGGCGCTGGTATCGGTATTCCGGATAAATTCGTATGCGGACCCGTGAGTGCTGTTTGTGCCGCTCTTTGTGATCATGCTGACCTGCGCGCCGGAACTGTGGCCGTACTCGGCCCCCGCGTTGGTTGTCGTGGTGCGAAACTCTTCAACCGAGTCGAGCGTCACGCGAAGAACGCTCTTGAAAGCTGCGTGGTTCTGCTGATCGTTTACGTCGACCCCGTCAAGAGTTACGTTCGCCTGATCGGACTTGCCTCCGTCAACCGCGCCACTTCGTGGATCATTAGCCGAGCCGGGAGCAGGCTCTCCCAGATAACTGACGCCAGGCTGAATTGCCAGCAGTCCGATGACGTTGCGAGCCTCGAACGGCAACTCATCGATCACCGCGCCGCCGATGGCATTTCCCAGCGACGCGTCCTGCGTGTTCACCTGCGATGTGGTATCCGTAACGGTGACAGTGCTGGCGACCGCGCCGACTTTGTCGAAGCTCAAATCGACAGTTGACGGAGAGTTGACCAGCAGGCGAACCTCCTCGAGCGTCACATCCGTGAACCCCGCGGCGTGTCCGACAACACGGTAAGTGCCAGGCTGCACCTGAGCGAAACTATAGCGGCCCTGATCGTCGGAAACCGCTGCGCGCTCGGCGCCCGTATCCGTCCGCACCAGGGACACACTGACGCCAGGTATTACCGCCCCGGAAGGGTCTCTCGTCGTTCCGTTCAGCGAAGTGAGTCCTTGTCCGAGCGCGATCCCTGCGAGAGCAATGATAGCCAGTAACAGCAAAGCAAGTTTTTTCATTCGATTTCCTTCCTTGTGACACGCGGTGAAAGCGGGAAAACACACTTCGACTGTGAAGGACGAGATGTTCGCGAGCGGAGCGAAATCGCAACCGGAGAAAAAACGGATTTTCGGTTTCCACCGCAACAGAGCAGTGGCCAGGGTAAACGTCCGCCGAATCGGAAAGTCAATTCCGATACGGCGTAAATCTAATATGAATTACTAGAATGTAGCTGATCGAAGGCGATGTTTCAATACGACATCCGGCAAAGATCGCGCTGTTGACGGCCGATTCCACTGTCGATGCCGATTTCTGGGGCGTCTGCGCAGATGAAAGGTTTCCCGCGCCGTGGAAACGAATCAGGCTTGTGAGACGTCATGAGGCCGTTGAAGTTATTGCGCGGCAATTTTCCGATTTATGTCATGCTGGCGGCGGCCACGCTGACGGTGTACGCGCAAGCGACGCGATTCGCTTTCGTCAACTATGACGATCCCGACTACGTCACGCATAACTTTCCGGTTCGGGCGGGTCTGACGGGCCAGAGGCGTGGCATGGGCGTTCGGCTCCGCTCACGCGAGCAACTGGATTCCTCTGACGTGGCTCTCTCACATGGCGGACATCCAGCTGTTCGGGCTGCGAAGCGGCATGCATCATCTCGTCAATGTCACGATCCACCTCGCCAGCGTGCTGCTTTTGTTCGCGGTTCTCAGGCGGATGACGAAGGCGGTGTGGCCGAGCGCGTTTGTGGCGCTCGCCTTCGCAGTTCATCCGCTGCACGTGGAATCGGTGGCGTGGATCTCGGAACGTAAAGACGTTCTCAGCGCGTTTCTCTGGATTCTTACACTCTGGAATTATGCGCGTTATGTGGAGCGGCCGGGCCGTGGACGATACCTTCTGGTGCTCCTCACTTTTTGCCTGGGGCTGCTGGCGAAGCCGATGATCGTAACGCTGCCCTTCGCTCTTCTTCTGCTCGACTTCTGGCCGCTGCAGAGGAAGGAGCCATGGGGAAAGTTGATTCGCGAAAAGATTCCGTTGTTCGTGCTGTCGGCCTGCGCTTCGTTAATAACATTTGTAGTTCAGCGGCAAGGCGGCGCGGTCATGGCACTTCAAACGATCCCGTTTTCAGCCCGAATCGAAAATGCTTTCATCTCGTACGTAACATATCTGATTCAGTTTGTCTGGCCCGCGAAGCTCGCGGCGTTCTATCCGTATCCCAGCGCCTTACCTTTGTCGGAGAGCGTGGCCGCAGTCTTATCGATCGCGGCGATCTCGTCCTTCGCATGGCGATTGCGCCGACGATATCCGTGGTTCTGCAGCGGATGGTTCTGGTATCTCGGCACTCTCGTGCCCGTCATCGGACTCGTGCAGGTCGGCGAGCAATCTCATGCCGACCGGTACACTTACATTCCTCTTATTGGGATTTCGGTGATCCTCGCGTGGGGCGCGCACGCCATGCTGAAACCCCGGTTGGCCGCAATCGCCGCCATTGTCGTATGCGTGGCGTGGATCGTCACGGCATCCGCGCAAGCCGCTTACTGGCGCGACAGTGAATCGCTGTTCCGGCACGCAATCGCAGTCACCGAAGGAAATTACGAAGCATGGTCCGGGCTGGGGCTTGCCCTCAAAGATCGAGGCCAGATCGAAGAGGCCGTGTCGGATTACCGGAAAGCTCTCGAAATCAAGCCGGACTTTGCCGACGCGCGAAACAACCTGGGCGAGGCGCTTCTCCTGCTTGGTCATCCGGACCAGGCGATGATCGATCTGAAGGAGGCCATCCGTCTGCATCCATCAGCCGATGCTCATACGAACATGGGCGCCGCACTCGAACGGCTCGGTAAACTACCCGATGCGCATGCGGAGTACCTCGCGGCGCTTTCGCTCGACCCTCAGGACGCTGCCGCTCTTACGGGAATGGGATCGGTTCTTGAGGACGAGGGCCGGAAAGACGAAGCCCTCCAGCAGCTGGATGAAGCGGTCGAGATCGATCCGGATTATGCCCCAGCGCACTATAACCTCGGGCGTCTTTTGGGAACGGAAGGGCGCGTTGCCGAAGCCGCAACGCAATTCTCAGAAGCGATTCGCCTTCAACCGCGGGATGCTGCGAGCCATTACAATCTCGGCACTGCGCTCGCGGTGCAAGGCAAGCTGGATGAGGCGACTCTGGAATTCCGAGAAGCGATCGCACTCAGTCCTGGCGACGCGATGGCTCACTTCAATCTGGGCAGCGCACTCGCACAGTCGGGAAAGATGGACGAAGCCATTGCGCAATTCTCGGAAGCCATTCACATCCGGCCCGATTTCGAGGAAGCGCGGCAAAGCCTCGAAACCGCAAAAGAGATCCGGGCGAAAGAAGCCAGATAGCTACTTCACCAGGCGCTTCATCAGAGCGGTATACGCGGCCTCTTGCCGCGCGCAGGCTTGAAGCTCTGAAGCGGTAGGCGCCATTTCCGAGCCCTGCATGCCCATCACCGACGTGATCAACTGGCCTGCCATCTCCTTCAACTCTCCGCCAAGCTTTTCGTCCTTCGTGGTGGCCGCGGCGCTCAGCGCGTTCCGCGCTTCGCTCTCAATGCGGGTCGTCAGGGTAAAGATCTCCCGAACTTCCGGCGTAATCTTCACGCGCGGGTCCAGGCGAATCGTGATCGGCTGTGTCACGCTCTGGCCGCCTGCGGTGAGGCGCAGCGTATAAACGCCCGGCGCAGCCCATGGAGCATTCACGGCCGGATACGTCCGATGCGGAACCGCGCCATCGGCCCCTCCCCCCCGCGGCGCGGCGGGCGTCCCGGGGATCGGATCGTAGTGGATGTCCCACGTAAAACGGTGCATCCCGGCCGATGTCTTCAGAATCCGGGGCGGACGCGGGCCAGTAAAGAGGAAGGCCGCAATCCTGCGCACTGGGCGTCGCCTGGCAAACCTTGTTGTAAGCAACGGGATCGGTCGCCGGATCGGGCTTCCGGACCGGATCGCTGCTGGAATACGTCCGAATCACCTTGCCCGTAGCATTGAGGACTTCCAGCTTCACCTCATCGACGCCGGAAGGCAGGTAGTAATCGACGATAGCGCCCGGCGGAGGGTTCTCGCCCGCGGGCAATTCAGGCGGCCAGGGTGTGGGATCGTTCGTGCCGAATCGAATGCGAATGCCGGTAGCGGGTTTGAACAGATACGCGTTCGATGCCGCCGCGGCTTCCGCCGCCTGGCGCAAGGGAGTGACGTCATCGAGAATCCAGAAACCCCGGCCATGCGTCCCCGCCACCAGATCCGAACACAAACACGACTCGTCGTCCTTGACCTCGATATCGCGGACGGAAATTGCAGGCATATCCAGACGAAGTGAACTCCAGTCATCGCCATCGTCAATCGAGACCCAAACCTGCGTATCCGTGGCCGCGTAAAGCAGGCCTTTCTTGCGCGGATCTTCGCGAATCGAATTCGCCGCGGCGCCCGGCGCGATTCCTTTATCGATCTCAGTCCAGGTCTTGCCGCCGTCGTGAGTGCGCCAGAAGTGGGGATTCAGATCGTCGAGCCGCAAAGTGTTGGCCGCGACGTAAGCCGTACCTCGCGTCGAAGTGCCCGGCTTCCATATTGAAGATGCGTGTCCAGGGTTTGATCTGTGGCGGCGTGACATTGGTCCACTTCATGCCGCCGTTGGTCGTGACCTGGATCAGGCCGTCGCCGGTCCCGGCCCACAGGCGATTGACATCCAGCGGCGAGGGCGCGAGCGCCGTCACCGATCCCTGCGCGGCGGGCGTAACGGTGGACGCATACTTTCCGGCGTTGGCCGGAATGTCCCACGTCTGGCGAGTAAGATCGCCGCTGATCGGCGTCCAGCTGTGTCCACCGTTCGAGCTCTTCCAGACGCCGGCCGTCGCATAGAACAAAACGTTCGGATCTTTGGGCGACCAGATCACCGGCTGTGTCCGGACCGTCCGCGCCGGAGGTGCCGGCACATCGCTGCGGCGGCCCGACATTCGCTTTCTGCGCCGTCAGCCGGTTATAGACCGTCACCTTCCCGCCATAAACCAGATCGGGATTCTTCGGATCCGGAGCCGCCTCGCCGTACTCCTCGATGTTCACCGGATGCCAGTCATGGAAAGTAATTTCGCCATCCATGCTCCGGCTGTCGACGCACGCCGATCCCGAATCCTGCTGCCCGCTGCAAAGCCGATAAGGGAAAGCGTTGTCGGCGGTCACGTGATACATCAGCGGCAGTCGGCTGCGTGTACCAGTTACTCCACGACTCGCCGCGGTTCGCGGAAACCACTCCGCCCTGATCGCTGACCAGCAGAATGATGTTCGGGATTATCGGGGTTGATCCAGCTCTTCTGATAATCGTCGCCGCCCGGGCGCGCCGCGTACAGCCGACCAGGTCAGCCCGGCATCTTCCGTCCGCCAGAAAACGGTGGAGCAGCTGTAGACCACCTTCTCGTTCTTCGGATCGACTGTAATGGTGGGGAGATCCCCGCCGCCGATGCGGCCGAGCGGGCGATTATCCGGCGGATGCCGCCCGGTCGAGCCGGTCTCGAAGACCCGCGTATCGTCGGTCGCCAGCGCCCAATGCTCTCCGCCGTCGGTGGTCTTGTAAAAGGAAACGTTGCCGCCGCGTCCGCCGCGAGGCGCGCGCCCTCCCGCCGGAGCGCGGCGGCGGATTCGGATTGTCGGACGGCCACCATGGCGTAAACGATATTCGGGATTGCTGGGAGCGATGGCGAGGTTGGCCTGAATGATCGTCCGGAAGGCCGCCAGCGAGCTTTTTCCATGTTGACCCGCCGTCGATAGATTTGAAGATTCCGCCGTCCGTACCGCCGAAAGCGCCGTTTTCATAAAAGCCCTGCTGCTGCTGCCATAGCGCCGCGTAGACAACGTTGGGATTGCTCGGGTCGATCCGCACGTCGTTGCCGCTGGTGTATTCGTCCTTATAGAGCACCTTCTCGAAAGTCGCTCCGCCGTCGACCGATCGGAAAATGCCGCGCTCCGCATTCGGCCCGTAAGGGTGGCCAAGCGCCGCGACGAACAGCGCGATTCGGGTTCTTCGGATCCACTTCGATATTCGCGATCATCTGCGAATCGCGCAGGCCCAGATGCGTCCAGGTCTTGCCCGCGTCGGTCGACTTGTAAACACCGTCACCTGTTGCAAGGTCGGGCCTGATGATTCCCGCGCCCGTGCCGACATAGATGACATTGGAATCGGACGGCGCTACAGCGATTGCTCCGATCGACCCGGTCGGCTCGTTGTCGAAAAGAGGAACCCATGTGGAACCGAAGTCAGTCGAGCGCCACACGCCCCCGTTATCGAATCCGATGTAAAAGACATTTGGCTTGCCCGGAACGCCGGAAAGCGCGCGGGCGCGTCCGGCGCGTGGCGGCCCAATCTGGCGCCAGTGCATCTCGGCATAAACTTTTAGATCGAGCGCTTGCTTTGAACCAATTTGTGCTGAAGCAAGGGGTACAAGGGCGGCGACGGAGAAGCCCAGGAGTGCAAGACGGCGCACAGGCTGCAATATTTTCTCTCCTGAATGGGCTTAGTTTAGCAATCCCTTACAAGATGCTACATTGATGCTTTCGGCAAGTCCCTGTCGCCGCGCCGGACGGGAGTCATTGCATGATCGCCGCACGCCGAAGATTGTCTCTCTTTATCCTGCTGAGCCTCGCAGCTTTCGCTCAGAAATCGGGTTCTCCCGACACTCTGCTGAGCGCGCTGCAATGGCGCGACGTGGGGCCGATGCGAGCAGGCCGCACCTTCGCCGTGGCCGGACATCCCGATCAGCCCGACACCTTCTATATGGGTTCGGTCGGCGGCGGCGTATGGAAGACCGAGAACTCCGGCCGCACCTGGTTTCCGATCGCCGATCAAGGCATTCCGATCGGGTCAATCGGCGCGATTGCCGTTGCGCCTTCGAATGCGAATGTGGTCTACGTCGGCACTGGCGAATCCGATATCCGAAGCCAGAACTCCTACGGCATTGGCATGTTCAAATCCAGCGACGCGGGAAAAACCTGGTCCCACATTGGCCTCGAGGGAAGCCGTCAAATCGGCCGCGTTGTGGTTGATCCAGTCAATGCCAATCGCGTCTACGTCGCAGCCCTCGGCAGCATCTATGCGCCGAATCCCGAGCGCGGTGTCTATCGTTCGACCGATGGTGGCGCGACGTGGAAGAAGATCCTGTTCGATAAAGATCGGCAGAACGATGTGGGCGCGGTCGATCTCGCCGTCGACTTCAAGAATCCGCGCGTGATCTACGCGGCGCTTTGGGCAACGCGCCGTCCGCCGTGGTCCGTGTACGCGCCCAGCAACCTACCGGGCGGAGGCCTCTTCAAATCGACGGACGGAGGCGACACCTGGAAGCGTCTCGGCGGCGGGTTGCCCTCCGATAATTTCGTCGGCAGGATCGGCATCGCAATCGCGCCCAGTAATTCCAACCGCCTCTGGGCTGTGGTGGACGACCTTGGCAGCGCGGTGCCGCCGCCCCGCACCGGCCGCGGCGCAGACCGCGAACCCGCCGCAAAGCCCACCGGCGGAATCTACATCTCCGATAACGCCGGTGCGACCTGGCGGCTGGCCAATGCCGAGAGCCGCCTGGGAAGCCGCGGCTGGTACTTTAATGGCGTTGCCGTAGATCCGGTTAACCCCGACCGCGCGTATATCATCAACACCGCTACTTACCTGACCACGGATGGTGGCAAGACATTCCTGCCTCTCAAAGGCGCACCCGGCGGTGACGACTATCACCAGCTCTGGATCAATCCCAAAGACGGCAAGCGGATGGTTCTCAGCAGCGACCAGGGAACGGTTGTCAGCGTCGACCAGGGCAATACCTGGAGCAGCTGGTATAACCAGCCGACCGCGCAGATCTACCACGTTGCGGCGGACAATCGCTTTCCCTATTGGCTCTATGGCGCGCAGCAGGACAGCGGCGGGGTGGGCGTTCGCACCATGTCGCCGGAAGGACTGCTCTCATTCCGCGACTGGATACCCACGTGCCAGGCAGGCGAAAGCAACACGGTCATTCCCGATCCGAAGGACGGCAACATTCTTTACGGCGGCGGAAGCGGGCGTTGCGATCAGACCCTGAACGTGCAGGTTCCGTTGGGAGAATTGCCGCCCCCCGATCCGGCCGATCCGAACCGCAAAACCTGGACGCTGCCGCAGGTCTTCTCGCAGGCTGACGATGCGCTCTACTATTCCAATCAATTCGTCATGCGCTCGCGGGACCGCGGCGAGACCTGGCAAAAGATCAGCCCGGATCTCGCTCGCGTAAACCCGCCGGCGCCGGCAAATCTCGATCCAGTCACGGCAAAGGACATCGACGAGCCGATGACCAGTCGCTTCGGCGTGGTTTATAGTATCGGGCCTTCGCCGCTTGCGGCCACAACAGTGTGGGTTGGCACCGACGACGGTTTGATCTATGTGACTCGCGACGACGGTAAAAACTGGAACAACGTCACACCTCCGGCCATGACCGCCTGGAGCAAGGTTTCGCAAATCGAAGCCGGTCATTTCGATGCCGGAACCGCTTACGCTTCGGTAGACCGCCACCGCGTGGCCGACAACAAGCCCTACATTTACCGAACGCACGACGGCGGCAAAACCTGGCAGGACGTGACCGCGGGAATCCCGGACGGAGCATTTGTCAATTCGGTCAAGGAAGATCCGAAAGCGAAGGGGCTGCTGTACGCCGCCACCGAACTGCGCGTTTACGTCTCCTTCGACGACGGCGACCGCTGGGAGCCGCTGCAGAACAACATGCCGGTTACCTCGGTGCGGGACATCCTGGTGCACGGCGACGATCTGGCGATCGCTACCCATGGCCGCGGATTCTGGGTGATGGATCAGATGACGCCACTGCGCGAAATCGCCGAACACAGCGCTCAAATCACCTCCTCGAATGTCTGGTTGTTCAAGCCCGGCCAGACTTACGCGGTGCGGCCTGGCGGCATGAACGGCACGCCGCTGCCGCATGATGAGCCCCAATTGCTGAACCCACCCACCGGCGTTGTGGTCTATTACGCGCTCAAGACCGCTGCCCGACAGCCGCTCAAACTGGAACTGGTGGACAGCTCTGGCGCTGCGAAGGCGTGCGCCGCAAGCGACACCCTGGTTCGTCCCGTAAATACAGAAGCGATCAACGTGCAGGCGATTTGGGAGCAGCCGCCTCTTCCGCCCTCAGCCGCCGCGGGGATGCATCGCTTTGCGCTGCCCGGCGAGGTCGGTCGGGGCGGAACGGCAGCAGCCCCGGCTCCAGACGCATGCGCCGGTTCCGCCCGAGCGACGCCGGAACGCCCCGGACGCGGCGGCGCGCCAGCCTTGCAACCCGGAGAATATATGGTGCGCCTGACTGTCGACGGCCAGTCTTATACGCAGCCGGTCACGGTAAATCCCGACCCGCGAATCAAATGAATCGCGGTAATGGTCGTATTTCGGAGTAAGTGCGGGCGCCAAATTTGGAGGAGTCAGGAAGCAATGGCGCCCGCTCGCAAGCGATTGTATTTACATTACACCTATTCTGTGGGGTAATACAACGCTTTTGTAATCGGGAATTCACCGCTTTTCCTCTCATTTAGAGTGAGTTGGGCGGCGGGACCCTCCCGCCGGGTGAGCCGCCGCATCCGGCTGGTACGATAACTCTTTCACATCAACATTCATGAAATCCCGCGTACTGTCTGGCGTCCAACCGTCCGGCAATCTGCACATCGGCAATTATCTGGGGGCGCTGGCGAACTGGGTCAAAATCCAGTACGACTATGAAAGCATTTTCTGCATCGTCGATCTTCACGCGATCACGGTTTATCAGAATCCCGACGAGCTCCGCGGCAAGATCCGGGAACTCGCCGCCTTGTTTCTCGCCGCCGGCATCGACCCGAAACATTCGCGAATTGTAGTGCAATCGAGCGTTCCCGCGCATGCGGAGCTTGCCTGGCTGCTGACCTGCGTCACGCCGATGGGCTGGCTCGAACGCATGACGCAATTCAAAGCCAAATCGGCCGCGCAGGAATCCGTGGGCGACGGCCTTTTCCAGTATCCGGTTTTGATGGCCGCCGATATCCTGCTCTATCAGGCCGCGATCGTGCCGGTCGGCGAGGACCAGATGCAGCATCTCGAGCTTACGCGTGACATCGCGCAGCGTTTCAATTCGCTCTATGGCGAGACCTTTACGATGCCGGCGACGAAGCTGCCCGCCGTGGGCGCTCGCGTCATGGGACTGGACGACCCGACAACGAAGATGAGCAAATCCGCGCAGGGTTCGGGGCATGCGGTGGCGCTGCTCGATCCGCCTGAGCGCATCCGCAAGACGATTATGCGCGCGACTACCGACTCGAATCCCGCTGTGGATTTTGAGAATATGGGGGCGGGTGTCGCGAATCTGCTCAGCATATTTCAGGCATTTTCCGAATCAACGGACGACGAAATGCGAGCGCGTTTCAGCGGGCTGCGCTATGGCGATCTGAAAAAGCAGGTCGCGGAGATGGTGGTTTCAAAAATCGAACCCATTCAGCGGCGTTATGGGGAAATCATTTCTGAGGGTGGTTATCTGGATGGGATACTGCGGCAAGGCGCCGAAGCTGTTACTCCGATTGCCGATGAGACCGTGAACCTGGTGAAACAGCGCATGGGACTCTATACTACGCCCACGCCGTAGAAGTTTGCGGTTATTCGTTTAAAAAAGTGGGGCGCCCCATTATTTGATATCGTCCGGACGATGGCCTGATATCGTTCAGACCCAAACGCCGTTTTGTTTTCGCCGGACGAGACCGGGAGCGCATATTACCGGCTGACGCCTGCCAGCCCATTGTTTCGACGTTATGCCACACGGAGCCTCGAGGAATCGCGTGGTTTAGTGCCCCCGTACGCCAATGGGTGCGACGAGGTTCTTTCGATTTGAAAGTTAGCATGCGTTTTTGCGGATGCGTGCAGCGCTGCAGGGGCAATCTCTGTAAGTTATTGATTTAAAGCGGTCGATTTCTGAAAAATTTTCTTCGTAATTTGTCACCGTATCCGGAGGGACTTCGCCGGGTTCCGATCCGTTCGGCCGGGTGATCGGATTCCGGGGTTCCGTATGGTTGCCGTTTACGTTGGTTGGGATTGCCCGGCAGCCTGAAGCCGGCACATTTTCAGAGCACGGCGCTGGTGTAAGACTCGAGGCCGCCGACTCTTTACGGCGATTGTCCCGCTTTTCGGCTATAATCCCTTGTTACCCGGCTTGTGACCATATCGTGGCGAGATTTTCGCGGAATGGTCGACGATTGTAAATCCACATACAGAGAGCGATCCCATGGCAGTGTTCAATTCTCACGATCAGGCTGTTTTCCAGGCAGGACTTCGCGCCGTTAAAACCCGTTTGGGTTCGCCTCACTCCCAACTTCCCCATGGCTCGGTGCTTACCGCTCTGATGAAACATGGGGGCTTATACACTCTCCTCGATCAGGACTTGACCACAGCGCGACTGACACCACTGATGAGCGGCGCGAACGGCCCGCAGATGCAGACGACCGTGCAGCAGGTACAGTCGATCGCCGAGAGTTTCTTTTACAGGCTTTGTCCTCTCAGCGGATACACCATCAACTCAGACCTGATGTCGTTCATCGCCTTTCCGCATGAAGGCGCGGCCTATGAAAATACGCCGCACATTAACCGACGAATTCCCGCGATATTCACGTTCGTCGGGCAGTTCATCGATCATGACCTTACGATGAACGCGGTCAACCTGACGCTCGACCAGAGCGGCAACGTTACCGTTGACAACGCGTCTCCCACCATCGACCTGGACAATATCTACGGGCCTCGGACGACCCTGAACAACGCCCTGGCAGCGCCCGGCGAAGGCGGGAAGCCATACGATATCTTCAACCCCGACGGAACGTTCAAGCTCGTTAAAGTGGGCAACGGGTACGATTTGCCGCGGCCGAAGGAGAAGAACTCCGACGGCCTGCAACCGGCTTACATTATCGATGGCCGGAACGACGAAAATCAGCTGATTCTCCAGGTTCACATCCTGCTGATGCGGGTGCACAACAAACTGGTCGGAGAAATGTCGTCGTCAGGACAGTCGCGGGAGGATCTGATCACTGCCGTCCGCAAGGAGGTGGTGGCGAACTTCCAGAGTGTTATTCTCCACGATTATCTGCCGAGGGTCATACAGCCGGAGACTCTGCGGTTCGTTCTGGGTGAGATCGCGAAGAAGGATTACGGAGCCCTGAAGCACAAGCCGTACCGCAATCTGGTGGATGGCAGCAATGTCGTGCGTATGCCCCATGAGTTCGCCATTGGTTTCCGCTTCGGCCATAGCCAGTTGCGGCCCGAGTATAAGTTGAATGCCACCACGACAGTGCTGCTATTCAACAATCGGCATACGGGAGGCGCGGACGACTTGCGCGGCAGCCGCCCGCTTTCGAAAGACCACGTCATCGATTGGAATGAGTTTTATCCGCTGAAACCCGAGGACGAGCATCAGTCGCTGCTGATCGATGGGAAGGTTACTCCGCCGGTCTTCGATCTGCCCGAAACGGCTATTCCGGACGACATCAAGTTCATCGGCAATCTGCCGCATCGCAATTTGATCCGCAGCCGTATGGTTGGCGTAGTCTGCGGCGAGGAGTTAGCCAGGTTCTATGGGGTGCCTGCGATGACTCCGTCCGAGATCGTCGACCTGACGGCGAACCCCCAGGCAGCGCAGTTGTTTTCTCACGACGGCGAATTCAAGACTCCGCTCTGGTATTACATCCTCAAAGAAGCCGAAGTGATGAGCAAAGGCGAGATGCTGGGAGCACTGGGAAGCCGGCTGGTCGCAGAGGTTCTCGCCGGAGCGATTTACTACGACGATGAGTACCGGTTTGAACCGAAATGGAAGTCGCGCATTACAAATAGCAACGCAGTTACTATGCGCGATCTGATCGATTTTGTTCTGGGCACGAAATAGCGCCTGATTTCGGCCAAGAGGCACCGGCGACAAGGTCGCCGGCGCTACCGTGCTCGGCATCGCTCCGCGCCAGCCGGAAGCTCGGCGGCGCTTTCGAAAAGCGCTCGCGAGCTTGTGTAAAGCTTCGGGGCGGACACCGGCGACAAAGAGATCGCCGGCGCTACCGGCTGGCGTAAAGCTTCGGGCCGGACCGGCACCGGTAACAAGATCGTCGGTTTTACCAGCTGACGTAAAGTTCCGGGCCGGCCAGAAGGCCGGCCGCAGAGCCGAAGCTCTGCCCCACTGAAGATTACTCTTCCTTTCGGAAGGCGGCTTCTCCGACGTCGGACACCTGGACCCACTTCGGGTCCGGCGCGGCCGAGGGCTCGTAGTTATCGTGCCAGTTCCACCACTTGTACGGCGGTGTCTGGGGGTAACCCTCTGGCGAGTCTTCCCAGTTCTCCTGACGGCCGAGCGGCGTGATGTCCAGGTAGCTCCAGGTGGTCCCCATCGCCTCATCGCCGCGGTTGTTGATGAAGTATGTGCGGAACACCCGCTCGCCTTCACGGAAGAACACGTTGTGACCGTGCCATTCGTTCACTCCGAAATCCGCATCGAAGCTGTCGGTGATGGTGTACCAAGGCATCTCCCAGCCCATCCGCGCTTTCAGTCGCACGATATCCGCCTGGGGCGCGCGCGAGGCATAGGCCAGGGTGGTGTCGCGCGCGTTCAGATGAGCCAGGTGGGAGACCTGATCGGCGCCCAGGGAGCAGCCGCGGCAGGCGTGTTCGGGCCAGCCGAAGACCCCAGGCTCGAAGAAGGCGCGATAGACGATTAACTGGCGGCCGCCTTCGAATAAATCGAGCAGGCTCGCTTTGCCCCTGGGTCCGTCGAACTCATACTTGCTCTCGACAGCCACCCAGGGCATCCGCCGGCGTTCGGCGGCCAGCGCGTCTCGGGAGCGAGTCAACGCCTTCTCCTTCACGAGTAGCTGCTGGCGAGCAGTCTCCCACTCCCGCTGCGACACGATCGGGGGAGTATTCATCCCGATCTCATTAATTGTTGTCATGTTAGTGCTCCTTTACTTTCCAAAAAAGATTCGCTTTGAAAAATTTCCTGAACCTGCCGATGCTCACCGCCAGAATTCCTCCGGTGGATCCGGCGCCGGCGACCATCACTGCTGTGCTTGCGATGCATACCGGGCACATATGTCCCTCCTTTGAATCTTTAATTGCTCACGAGATCAACGTAGCCTGAAATCCTGAAACGCCGGGAGTGACAAGTGTGGCGGGATACTCTAATGGGCGGTCTCTGATCGATATGGATTGAATCGATAATGGATTCACTGATTACGGCTGCGGCGCGCGCGCTGGCCGCCGGCGATCCACTCGGCGCTTTGCAACGAGTCTCCCTGCGCGATGACGCGCCTGCATTGGCGCTTCGCGGTATTGCGATGGCGCAGCTTGGCGATCTGGTGCGGGCCAAGGCGCTGTTGCGAAGCGCCGCTCGCGCCTTCAGTCCGAGAGAGGCCGTAGCTCGCGCGAGGTGCCTGGTCGCCGAAGCCGAGATCGCACTCGCCTCGCGCGATCTGAGCCGGCCCGTGAGCCTCGAAGCGGCTCGCGCGACGCTCGAGGCGCACGGCGACCGGCTCAACGCCGCGCACGCACGGTACCTGGAGGTGCGGCGCCTCCTGTTGATCAGCCGCCTCGATGACGCGGAGCACGCGCTCGCACGGCTCGATCCCACGAACCTCCCGCCCATGTTCCAGGCTGTACACGAATTGGCCACCGCCGGGATTGCGTTGCGGCGCCTGCAAACCAAAGCAGCCAACGACGCGCTCCGCCGCGCAAGGTTCGCTGCAGTGAGGCCGGTATCCCCGCGCTCACTGCCGAGGTGGAAAGCGCCTCGCGGGTGCTGAACATGCCTGCCGCGCGCCTGATCGCCGGCGGCGTAGAGCGAAGCCTGCTTTTGGAGGATGTCGAAGCGCTGCAGGCCTCCGAAGCGCTCATTGTGGATGCATGCCGCTACGTTGTGCGTGCCTCGGGTAAGGTGGTGTCGCTTGCAAGCCGTCCGGTTTTGTTTGAACTCGTTCGCGCGCTGGGCGAAGCGTGGCCCGGAGACGTTTCGCGGGAGGTCCTGGTGGCGCGCGCATTCGGAGCGAAAGGCGCGGACGAATCGCACCGCGCGCGGTTGCGTGTCGAAATGGGGCGGTTGCGGAGGATGCTTCTGACAGTCGCCAGGGTAAGTGCGACGAGGAGCGGGTTTCTCCTGACGCCTTGCCGGGCACGCGAAGTCGTTGTGCTGGCACGGCCCGTCGAACATGAGCATGGGAGTGTGCTCGCTTTTCTCGCGGATGGTGAATCCTGGTCGAGCTCGGCCCTGGCGCTGGCAATGGGTACCAGCCAGCGCAGTGTGCAGCGGGCGCTCGATTCGCTCGCGGCCGCGGGCCGAGTGCAGGCGTTTGGCCGCGCCCGGGCTCGCCGCTGGATGACTCCACCTGTGCCGGGATTCACGACGACTTTGTTACTCCCGGCGCCGCTTCCGAGTGATTAGGATTGAGGCATGAGTAAGCGTGTGCGAACTGCGCAAAAGGCCGACGCGGGCGTCGGCCGCGGTCCAGGGGGACCGCCCCACTTCGCGGCTGAAATCGTTCGCGAATACGGGCCCTTTGCGGGGATCGAGAGAGTGGACGGCGTCACTTATGACGGCCGGCAAATCTGGTTTGCCTCCAGAGGCAAACTGAACGCTCTCGAGCCGTCGAGCGGCAAGACCCTCCGTTCGATCGATGTTCCCTCGGATGCCGGCACCGCTTTCGACGGTCGACATCTGTTTCAGATCGCTGAGGATCGTATCCGGAAGATCGATCCGGAAACCGGCGAGGTGCTTGCTACGATCCCTTCGCCGGGTGGCGGCCGCGACTCGGGGCTCGCGTGGGCCGAAGGTTCGCTCTGGGTGGGCCAGTATCGGGACCGCAAGATCCATCAGATCGATCCCGAAAGCGGAGCGATTCTTCGCACCATCGAGTGCAGCCGCTTCGTAACAGGGGTTACCTGGCTCGACGGCGAGCTTTGGCACGGCACTTTGGAAGGCGATGAAAGCGATCTGAGGCAAATCGATCCTCGTACGGGTGAGGTCCTGGAGCAGCTTGATATGCCGCCCGGCTGCAGCGTAACGGGTCTGGAGTGCGATGGTCGCGATCAGTTCTATTGCGGCGGAGGCGCCAGCGGGAAGATCAGGGTGGTTCGGCGGCCCCGGTGATGGCGGTGCAGCGGCAATCGGGCTTTCTATCCTTCGAACTTGAGAGCCTGGCGGTCGCCGCACCGCTGCGGCTACTGGGGCTCGTCTTGCGATTCTGCGTCTGCGGCCACGCCGGAAACCATTCCCGTAAAGGTCCCCGTAGAGGTGAAGAAGACCGGATTGCCCGAAGCGTCGGCCAGCACCGGCATTACCGTCTCCATGAAGGTCAGCGTGCCGGACGCATTCTTGAACCGGCCTGTACCGCCGTTGATCTGAAATGTTATGTTGCAATGCGCCTGCTGAGCCGCGAGATCGATGCAGTCGGAGCCCTGCTTGAGGCTGACGTTCAACAGGCTGCCATCCAGGAAACGAAATACGCCCGTGGTAACCTCCCTCACGGCATAGAGCATGTTGGGACCCGAGCAAACGCCGGGCGGCGGCGTGGAAGGTAGTTCCGCCGCTAAATCACGAAAAGTAAATGATCCCAGGGTCCCGGACCCGGTGAAATTGTCTTCGGAACTGCCTGCGCCGGATGCCAGGATGAAAGCGCTGCCCTCAGCAGTTCCGGAAAACGTCATCTTGACGGGCTTCTGCTGCGCGTAAATACCTGCGACGCCGAAATTGAGCACGAGCGCCACGATTGCCATCTGTTTCGTCGATTTCATATTTTCTCCAGACAGGACAGCTTCCGTGCTGTTCCTGTCGCCAATACGGGCGGAAGCGCGGCCTGAATCCGGCCATGGGTGCAATAATTTTTTCTTGGACGGGGAGATCACCGATCTGCTGAACGCCTGGAGCGGTGGCGACGAAGCCGCCCTCCGGCAGTTGTCAGATCATGTTTACGCCGAATTGCGGCTGATGGCTCGCCGCCATATGAGGAACGAACACCCGGGCAACACGCTTCAGACAACTGCTCTGGTGCACGAAGTTTATCTGCGTCTGGTGGGCGTTACTCGGGTAGAGTCGCAGCAGCGCGCGCAGTTTTTCGCGATGGCGGCGCAGATGATGCGCCGCATTCTGGTAGATGCCGCGCGCGCCCGCGCCTCGCACAAACGCGGCCAGCAGGAAGTTCAGGTGGACTTCGATGAAGGCGCAGTTGTGTCTCCGCAGCCTGACCGCTCGATGGTCGCCCTTGACGACGCGCTCGCCGCATTCGCGCAAATCGCGCCGCGCCAGGCGAAAGTCGTGGAGCTCCGCTATTTCGGAGGACTGAAGGAGGAGGAAATCGTCGAAGTCCTCAAAGTGTCACCTCGAACGGTTCGCCGCGACTGGGAGTTCGCGCGGGTCTGGCTCGCCCGCGAACTCCATTCTTAATCAGCTGTGCTCCGCGCAGGTGAGTCCCGTCGCCGGGCCACATTTTCTGGGATCATGATATCCAATCATGACGCCGGACCGTCTGGATCAGATCGAAGAACTGTATCACTCGGCGTGGGAGGCATCGGTTGATGACCGAGCCGCTCTGCTCGACCGGGCCGATCCGGAACTGCGGCGCGAAGTCGAGTCTCTCCTCGCACACCAGAACGATTATCTGATTCTTGACCGGTCTGCACAACTGACCGCCGACCCGACTCTCGCCGTGCTGGAAGCGGGCGCTCTTCTCGGTCCCTATCGGGTCGAAAGCAAACTCGGAGAGGGCGGCATGGGCGAGGTTTTTCGGGCCGTCGATACACGGCTCGACCGGCGAGTCGCAATCAAGCTTGCTTACCAGGAGTTCAGCGCCCGTTTTGAACGCGAAGCCCGCGCGATTTCGGCGATGAATCATCCCCACATTTGTACGCTGTATGACGTCGGTCCCAACTACCTCGTTATGGAGTTGCTCGAAGGCGAAACCATTGCAGCCCGATTAAAAAATGGGCCGCTGCCCACCGAGCAGGCGTTACGCTTTGCGGCGCAGATTGCCAATGCCCTCGCCGAAGCGCACGGGCGCGGGATCGTGCATCGCGACCTCAAGCCGGGCAACATCATGCTCACCCGGTCTGGCGTCAAGGTGCTCGATTTCGGACTCGCGACTTCGGAAGGCGATGAAACCCACGTCGCAAGCCGGACATTGATGGGCACTCCCGCCTACATGGCACCGGAGCAGCGCGAAGGGAAACCCGCCGATGCGCGCGCCGATATCTATTCCTATGGCTGCGTCCTTTATGAGATGCTGACGGGCGCGCGCGCCACGCCTGAGCGGACACGGGTTCCGTTGAGATCGCTCGAAAGGATCGTGAGCGGTTGTCTCGCAACGGACCCGGAGCAACGATGGCAAACCGCCGCTGAACTCGCAGTTGCGCTCGAAGCAGCGCCGGGCCTCGAAAGACGGCGGAACTGGATGAAAGCCGCCGCCGGGATTGTGGTGACGCTTGCCGTTACAGGCGCGGGATTTTTCTATTTCCGGCCGCCGCCGAAACTCACAGACAAGGATACGATTGTCCTCGCCGGTTTCGCCAACCACACTCGTGATCCCATCTTCGATGGCACGCTTCGACAGGGCCTGGCCATGCAGCTGGGACAATCGCCGTTTCTGAAAATAATGGATGACGACGAGGTGCAGCGCGTTGCTCGCCGGATGAGTCTTCTACCGGGCGTCCCCATAACCGATCAAATTGCGCACGAAGTCTGTGTCCGCCAGGGCGCTGCAGCCACTGTCGACGGCGCAATCGCGAGCCGTGGGAAAAGACTACGTGGTGACGGTCCAGGCAGTCAGTTGCCAGAATGGCGCAACCCTGGCGCGGGAACAGATTGACGCCAAAGATAAGGAACACGTTTTGACGGCAGTGGGAATCGCCGCGAGCGGTATACGGGGGAAGCTTGGAGAATCGCTCAACTCGATCCAGAAGCTGAATCTTCCCCTGGAGGAGGCCACCACTCCGTCGCTGGAAGCTCTTCAGAACTACACCACGGGTCTCACCACGATGATCCACGGTCAGTTTCTACCCGCCGTTCCATTGTTTGAGCGCGCCATCGCAATCGATCCGAAGTTCGCGATGGCTTACTTTTACCTCGGCGTCGGATTTGAGCAAGCTGGGGACATGGCGCGCAGTAGGGATTACGCGAAAAAGGCTTTCCATTTGATCGACAGGGTTTCAGAGGACGAACGCGACCAGATCGCGCCATATCACTACATGGCCACTGGCGAGTCGGACAAAGCGATTGAGGCCTATCAGGTGGGTATTCGCGATTATCCCCGATGGTGGGGAGTGCACAATAATTTGAGCACGCTCCTCATCGACCTTGGGCGATATGAAGACGCCCTGAAGGAAGGCCTGGAAGCGACGCGATTACAGGCTGATGCCGAACCTCCCTATCGCCGTCAGCTGGATGCTTACATCTGCCTCGATCGTCTTCCGGAAGCCAGGCAGTTAGAGCAGAGACTACAGGCGCAGGGTATAGGAGGGGCGAGGATCCATCAACGCTTCCTCGAGATGGCCTTTATCGAGGATGATCAGGCGGCGATCTCAAGCGAGATTCACTGGTTCGAAGGCAAGCCGGAGGAATTTCTCAGCTTTGGCTTGCAGGCCGCCAAGGCGAATGTACATGGCCAGCGCGCTCAGTCGCACGCCCTCTTTCAGAGAGCCAAGTCCGCGGCGCTGCGGAGAGGGCTGCTGGACACCGCCGCGGGATTCGATGAAGCGGATGCGCGCGCCGACGCACTCGCGGGCAACTGCCAGACGGTGCGCCGCCTGGGGCGTCCTTCCATCGCGCTAGCAATATGCGGCGATGCTGTCCGGGCAGAAAAACTCGCGGAGGAGACTTCGAAGGCCTTCCCGGCGGGAACCATCTGGAATGCCGTGCAACTGCCAGGGATTCGCGCTGCTATTGCCCTCAACTACGACCAACCTGCGAAGAGCGTGAAACTGCTGGCGTCCGCCTTGCCTTACGAGCGCGCTTATCTCGAGATCATTTATTTGCGTGGTCTTGCTTACTTGCGCATGAACAGGGGCGCGGATGCGGCGGAGGAGTTCCGGAAGATCACCGATCACGAGGGCGCCAGTTGGGCGAGTGCGTGGCGAGATCCCTACTGGGGACAGTTCTATTCACTTTCCTGGCTGGGTGTGGCGCGCGGATCTGCTCTCGCCGGCGACGTGGTTAATGGTCAGAAGGCCTTTCAGCAGTTCTTTGAACTATGGAAGGACGCCGACCGCGACCTTCCGATTCTTCAGCAAGCCAAAGCGGAATACGCCAGGCTCCTGTGAACTGGGCGGAGAGGCTCACAATGGACAGGTGCGCCAATTCGGGTTTCTGGTCGCTATCGCTTTGGCGGCAGGGCAGCCGGGCAGGTCCGCTGAGATTCTGCGTATTGATCCAGAGGCGCAGACGGCGCTCTTGCGGCCGGCGCGCGCGGATTTGGGATTATCGGCGTGAATATGCACCGATTCCGGGGCAACGCCGCCCTGGATTCGGCACGAGAAGCAGGATTCCGGTTTGCGCGAGTAGATTTGCTCTGGGAGCGAGTGGAACGGCGCGGCGTATACCGCTTTCTCGCCTATGATGCGCTGATGAACGCGCTCGAAGCGCGGGGAATGGGAGCGCTGCTGATTCTGGATTATGGGCATCCGGATCATGGTGGCAAGGTTCCGCGAACAGCCGAGGATATCGCCGCTTTCGGCCGTTTTGCGGAGGCGGTGGCAATGCACTTCAAGGGGCGCGATGTGCGGTATGAGATCTGGAATGAACCGGATATTGCGCAGTTTTGGCCCCCAAAGCCCGATGCCCGGGAATATGCGGCTCTTCTGCGCGAGGCGGTGTCGGCGATCCACAGGGCCGATCCGGCGGCGAAGGTAGTGAGCGGAGGAGTGTCGAGATTCGATCTGAAGTTTCTGCGGAAGGCTATCGATCCTGGTGTGGCTGCGGGGTTGAGCGCGATCGGGGTGCATCCTTATCCAAAAGGGGCCCCGGAAAAGATTGGGCCGGAGATCGAGAAAGTGCGCGAATGGGCGCGCCGGTCCTTTGGAGAGCGTCTCGAAATCTGGGACACGGAATGGGGATATTCGTCGGCGAATTCTACCGGTAGGGCTTTGTTAGAGGGTGATAGCGACGACGGACGGCTGCGGCAAGCGCGCCTTGCCGTTCGCGAAATGCTGACGGTGTGGAGCGCCGGGTTTCCACTTGGCGTCTGGTACGACCTGCAGGACGACGGGGCGGACGCCGGGAATCCTGAGCAGAATTACGGGCTGCTTGACGGGAACGGCGCCGCGAAGCCGGCGATGCAGGCGTTGCGTACGATGATGGCTGCGGTCAGGGGACGTCGATATGCCGGCATGATTCAACACGCGCCATCGGGGATGCACGCCATGCGATTCGACGGGCAGGATGATGTACTGTTCATCGTGTGGAGCGACCGGGCAGGGAAGCGACAAACGATCCGGTACACAAAGGACAATCTGGTCTCGTTGAGCGGTTTGATGGGCAATACGGTGGAACTGAAGGCCGATAGTTCCGGCGAGGCGCAGATGGAGATCGATGAGGCCTCGGGTCCGATCTACCTGCTTTGGAAACGCCGCCCTCAGTCTCGGCGTTGACGGCTTGCGTACAGCTTTGCGGCGGACGGACACCGGCGACAAAGTGCAGTGCACCCCTAAAGCGAGACAAATAAATAACCGACAGTTTTGCAGCGAATGGAGAACTGAGGTTATGAAAAGGAAGCTAAGGCGAATTTCGGCGGCGGCCAGGCGCCTCGCCGTGGAACGAATGGCGAAGGGTGAATCAGTAACGGCGCTTGCTCGTGAATATGGGGTGGAGCGGAGCCGACTGTATCAATGGAAGGACCGCGCGGAAACGGGATTGCCCTTTAGTGAAAGTGGGCGACTTCCGGCAAAGGCGGCGCTTGCGGCGCCGCATGCCACGGAACTGGAAGCAGCCGGCGCACGTATCGCGGAGCTGGAGCGGAAGGTGGGGCAGCAGCAGATGGCCATCGATTTTTTGAAACAAGCCTTGCGGCAAGTCAACCGGTCGCGCCCGGTCAGCTACGACAGTGGCGCGCCAGCATCTTCCAGCTCATCGAAGCCATGATGCGGCAGCAAGGCAGACTTTCCCTGACAGAGATGTGCCGGATGGCAGGCGTCAGCCGCGCGGCTTTTCACCGGTATGAGAGCGATCACCACCCGCTGGAAAGAGATACGGCCCTGCGCGATCGCATTCAGCAACTGGCGCTGGATCACCGGCATTACGGTTACCGGCGCATTCTGGCCCTGCTGAAACGGGAGGGCTGGGATGTGAATCACAAGCGGGTGCTCCGGCTGATGCGGGAAGACAACCTGCTGTCGTTGCGGGCACGCAGGTTCACCCCCACCACCAACAGCAGTCATGAGTTGTCCGTGTATCCGAACCTGGCTGGCCAGACAGCGATCAACGGAATCAATCAGTTATGGGTGGCGGATATTACTTACATTCGGCTGCGCGAGGAGTTCATTTACGCGGCCATCGTGCTGGACGCGTACTCACGCCGGGTAATCGGCTGGGCGGTGGAGAAGAATCTGCAGTCCAGCCTGGCGTTGCATGCGCTGGATCAGGCCCTGTCCAGCCGGGAGGTGAGCACCGAACTGATTCATCATTCCGATCGGGGAGTGCAGTACGCCAGCGCGGAATATACGATGCGGTTACGGTCGGCCGGAATCCGCATCAGCATGAGCCGGATCGGCACGCCGTGGGACAACGCCAAAGCGGAGAGTTTTATGCGGACCTTGAAGGCGGAACAGGTGGATGGCCGGCAATACCGCAATCTGGAGGAAGCACGCGGCTCGCTGGCCGCTTTCATCGAGGAATACTACAACCAGCGGCGGCTGCACTCCGCGCTCGGCTACCGCTCGCCCGCCGAATTCGAGCGGGCACTGGAAACCGGCTCCGCCGCGAGCGGAACGAAAGCTCCGCAGGATGAGTTTTAAAGGCATGGGGAAATCTATCCATCCGATGATGTCTTCGATCCCGCAAACCAGCGGAGCCGGAATCGACCCGACTCCGCTGTCTCATCGTCCGGATGAGTTTCCGGCAAGGTATTCCTCGGCGGGTTGCTCTCCAGCAGAGCCCGCTTCCGCTTCCCTTGCCACTTGCCAGCATCTTTCAACGCCGCTAAGCTGTAAACTGATTTTCAGCCAACGGCGAAGTGTCGGTTATTCTTTTGTCTCACCCAAGGGGTGCAGTCCCAAAGATCGCCGGCGCTACCAGCTTGCGTAAAGCTCCGCGCCGAGCGGAAGCTCGGCTGCAGGGCCGAAGCCCTGGCCCCACAGCGGAATACGGGCGTCCGGAGTCATCACCGGTGGTGGTGATTTGGCCTGGCGACTGGGACGATAACCTTGTCGGGCCCATGTTCCCTGACGGTATCCACAACGTCTTTCAACACATCGTCGCTCTCGGCCGTTTGCAATTCGTGTTTCAATCGGCGTAATGCCACGCTGACCACGTCGCGGTGGCGAAGCTCGTCGCCTGCTCCCCTGGCGATCAGTTCCAGCCAAAGTCCGTGAGTGAGGTCCACATCCTCAGGCCACAGCCTGGGAGGATGCGGGCCGAGGTTGAAATACATCGACTCGTTTGGATCGGGCATGACGACCTCGAGCGAAAGGGACGGGCGTGGCGCGGGAAGATCCTCCCAGGCGGTGCCGACGCGGCGGCCTTGTTCCGCGGGAGTCATGTTCGGCGAGAGGCCCGTGACAAGGCGCGAGCTCTTGAGAATGTTTGCCGTCTGGACAATTGCGAGCCATGGATCGGTGCCCGGGACGGTCAGCAGTTCGACGTGCTTGCCTGCCTTCTCCGCAATACCCACTACCCGGGAAAACACTTCGTTCTCCTGGTCGGCAAAAACCTGATCGGGCTCGAGTCCGTGCTCACCGGAACCCGATTGAGTCACAACCTTGACCGTTATGATCACGATGTCCTGCCGGCGGGTGTCGGTCTTCTCGAGGATTTTCTGCAGATGCTCGAGATGGTGCGGATTGCGAACTGCGACCAGAATGTTTCCCGGCCGGATATGAAGCGTCTCGGGCGAAATCTCGTCCGTCGAATGCAGCCGGAATTGTTCGTGCTCCTGACCCATCACGTGGGCCGCGATGGCGTGGCGCCGCTTGTTGTAGCGTTCGGAAAATTCGAAGACGAGGAAGAAGACGATGGTAAAGGCGATGCCCGAAATGGTGGCGACCTTCTTGGTCAGCACATTGATTCCCGCAAGCAGGAATAACATGGTCGTGATCATCGCCAGACCGAGCGGGATTTCCCTGCCGCCGATCCGGAAATTCAACGGCACCTTCCATTCACGCGCGTCGGGCATCTTGTATCGCAGCACCAGAATGGAAAGAGCGTTGAAGGCGAAGCTCCAGGCCACACCGAAGGCATAAGCCTCACCCAGCAGCTCGATATTTCCGCGGCTGATCACGATCGTAGTCAGCTGCAGGGCGGCAATGATGTTGATGATGCGGCTGGTGGTGCCGAAATGATGGTGGGGTTTGCGGAACCACTCGGTCAGAACGCCGTCCTCCGCCACGCGATTCACCACGCCGTTCGACCCGATGAGCGCTGTGTTTACGGCGCCCGAAAGAATCAGCACGCCCACCAGAACGACGAACGCGTGGAAGGCGAGGCGCAGCCCGTAGGGCCCCGCGAGGAACATGGAAAGTCCGCCGATGAGATTGTCGAGATACTTCTGCCGGTCCGCATCGGGAATCAGCATGACTGCGAAAAACGAGACCAGCGACGTGAACGCGAGGCTATAGACGAAAATCACGAAACCGGCGCGTTCCAGGTTCTTGAGTTTTGGGGAGGCGATTTCGCGGTTGACCTGGGCGAGACTCTCCTCGCCGCTCATGGCCAGAAGCGAGTGACCGGCGCCGATAAGAACGGCGAAAACGGCTATCTTCGCCACGCCTGTGCCCTTCAGCCAGCCGAGCGATTCATCTCCGATATGGATGTTATGCATCGAAGGGAAGGGAACCGGCTGGTAACCGTGAACGACGATCGTGATCAGACACCAGACAATCAGCATCACAACCATGACGGTCGTAATCTGCATGATTCGGAGAGCCTTCTCGCTCGACTCATGCATGCCGATGATGTTCTTGCGCCAGAAATAGATGGTTACGAGTACGCCAAATCCGGCCGCGAAGTATTCCGGATTGAGGTGAGTGGCCCGGAGATGAAAATAGTCGATGGATTCGTTGAGCAGGACCGCGAGGTAGAGGCCGGCGCTGACCGCGCTGATCGGCCCGGTAAGCACGTAGTCGAACAACAACGCCGAAACGGAAAATTTCGCGTAAGTCGCGCCCATGGCTTCGCGGACCACGCGGTACACGCCGCCGCGCACGAACATGCTGCAGCTTTCGATGTACACGGCGCGTACCGCGTACGAGAACAGCATGATTCCGAGGATGAACCACGGCGCCGATTTGCCGATCGCGGTCTCGGCAATGCCGCCGACGTAATATGCCGAGGAAGCGAGATCGCTCAAGACGATGGCGGCGGCGCGCCAGAACGAAATGAACGACAACATGACGGTCGTCGCAACGACAACTTTATTCGTCGTTGAGCGCCCTGACATGGGTTGTGAATCGGTCAAAGAAGAAGCTCCTGCTGGCGGCCCTCCGGGTCCCTGCACCGGCGAGCGTGGGGGCCAGTCGCGTAAAATCTGCCTGTATCCAGACGGACGGGCCGTGGAGTTCGAAACGGAGAACTCAGCCCCAACAGATTAGCATGAAAGGGTGAGTGCCAGTACCGATCTCATGGCGAATTCGAACCATACCTCCCTATCTTTAGCTAGCAAGGTCATTGATCGTATTCACCGGAATGGCCATGCGGCGTACCTGACGGGCGGGTGCGTCCGCGACCTGCTGCTGGGGCGCGCTCCGAAGGATTTCGACGTTACGACTTCCGCGCAACCCGATGAATTGCTTCGGCTTTTCCCGGGGGCGGATCGGGTGGGCGCTCATTTTGGGGTGGTGCTCGTCCGGGAGGAGGGCGAGCAGGTGGAGGTCGCCACATTTCGCAGCGATCTCGAATATACCGATGGCCGGCATCCCGTTGGGGTCCAGTTTGAAACCGATCCGCGGAAGGACGTGCTGCGCCGGGATTTTACGATCAACGCGCTCCTGCTGGATCCCGCGAACGGCAAGATACTCGATTTCGTCGGTGGCCGTGCGGATCTCGATGCGCGGCTGATTCGCGCTATCGGCGACCCGGAACGCCGCTTCCGCGAGGATCACCTCCGCCTGCTGCGCGCGGTTCGGTTCGCCGCGCGGTTGGGATTTGAGATCGAAACCGAAAGTTTTGCGGCCATCCAGCGGCTAACGTCTTTGATTCAAAGTGTTTCGCCGGAACGCGCGCGGGATGAAATCGCGCGCATTCTTACTGAAGGCGGCGTTCGAATTGGGTTTGAATTGTTGGATGCGACCGGACTGCTTCAGCAGGTTCTGCCGGAGGTTGCAGCTATGAAGGGCGTTCAGCAGCCGCCCGAATTTCATCCGGAGGGAGACGTCTGGACCCATACGCTGATCATGCTCGACGGATTGCGGGATCCGTCGCTGACGCTGGCGCTGGGCGTGTTGTTGCACGACGTCGGTAAGCCTGCCACGTTCCGCGTGGCGGAGAGAATCCGGTTCGACGGGCACGTCGAGAAGGGCGTCGAGATCGCGCATGCGTTGTTGACCCGTCTGCGCTTTCCGAATCAGGTGATCGAGGGCGTGGAGGCGCTGATCGCGAATCATATGAGGTTTATGGAAGTGCCTCGAATGCGCGAAAGCACGCTCAAGCGGTTCATGCGAATGCCGGATTTCGAGGAGCACATGGCGCTGCACCGGCTGGATTGCCTTTCCAGCCATGGCGGGCTCGACAATTACGAGTTCGTGCGGCGGAAACAGACCGACGTACCTGCGGAAGAGCTTAAGCCCGCGCCCCTTCTGACCGGCAAGGACCTTATCGCGGCGGGATACCGGCCGGGGCCCGCGTTCGGCGCCGTTCTGCATGAAATCGAAGACGCGCAACTCGAAGGACGGATCTCTACCACGGAGGAGGCGCTTCGCATGGCTCGTGAGCGGATAAAATAGGCACTCAGGTTGCGAATGAAAATCGAGACCATTTCGGCCGCAACGCGAGGGATAAATGCGGGAATTCCGGCTATTTCCATCGCGCTTCTGATTCCCGCCTACCGGCCGGGACCGGCGCTGATTGAAGTCGTCAGGTCGCTGGCCGAATCCGGTTTCACCGGCATTGTCGTGGTGGACGACGGGAGCGGGCCGGAATTTGAGTGGATTTTTGACCTGCTTGAGGAGTTTGCCGGGGTGAAGGTTGTCCGGCATGCCGTGAATCTCGGGAAAGGGGCGGCGCTCAAGACCGGGATGAACTATGCGCTGGTCGAGCATCCGGGTTTGGCAGGGATCGTAACTGCCGATGCCGACGGCCAGCATGATCCCGCCGATATTTGCCGGGTGGGGGCTCGTTTTGCCGAGAATCCGGGCGCGCTCGTGCTGGGGGCGCGCGGATTTGCGGGCGATGTTCCGCTGCGCAGCCGCCTCGGCAATTCGATCACGCGAGCGATGATGCGCCTGGTTGTGGGCCAGCGACTCCTGGATACCCAGACCGGTCTGCGCGCCATTCCGCGCGGGCTGGTCGAGCGGATGCTTAGCGTGCCGGCTTCGGGTTACGAGTTCGAACTGGAGATGCTGATGGCGGCGAAGCACCTCGGTGTTCGCGTGATTGAAGAGCCGGTTCGGACGATCTACGAGGCGGGGAATCCGACCTCGCATTTCGAACCGCTGCGCGACTCGATGCGAATTTACTTTGTCCTGCTGCGGTTCGCGCTGCTTTCGATGACGACCTCTCTGCTGGATAATGTCGTCTTTTATTTGCTGATTCGCTCGACTGGGATCTTGTCTGCGTCCTTACTGGGAGGCCGGGTGATCGCGCTGACGTTCAACTATACGGCGGTCCGCCGCGCGGTGTTTCTTTCCCGCGCGCAACATCACACGGCGTTGCCGCGCTATCTTTTGCTCGCCGTCGCCAATGTTTGCGTTTCGTATTCTTTGATCTCGTTCCTGACCAGGATGCTCTTCGTGAATGTGATGGTGGCCAAGGTGTCGGTTGAGACGCTTTTGTTTTTCGCGAATTTTACAATTCAACGGGATTTCGTCTTTGCGCGCCGATCGAAGTAGAATCCTCGCCATCTTCACTTGTCTCGCCGTGCTGGTGACGGCGGTCTATTCGAATCACTTCCGGAACGAATTCCATTTCGACGATTTTCATACGATCGTCCAGAATCCTTATATTCAGAACATTCATAATGCGCCGCGGTTTTTCCGCGATGCGGAAACCAGCAGCGTCCTGCCCGCGAATCGCTCCTGGCGCCCTCTTGTGACTTCGTCGCTTGCGTTCGATTACTGGCTTGGGGGCGGCTTGAAGCCGCTCTATTTCCACCTCTCGACCTTCCTCTGGTTCCTGGCGCTGATGGCGCTGATGTTCGCGCTGTTCTGGAAGATTGTCGACAATGTGTGGGCCGCGGCGTTTGCCACTGCCTTGTTCGCCGTACATCCCGCGATTGCCGAAACGGTGAACTACATCATTCAGCGCGCGGATCTGTATTCCACGCTGGGGGTGGTGGCGAGCGTGGCCGTGTGGGCCTTTCTGCCGCGGTGGCGGAAGTTCGGCCTTTATCTTTTGCCTCTCGCGGCCGCAATTCTTTCCAAGCCGCCGGCGATGGTTTTTCCCGCCATCCTGTTCCTCTACGTCTGGCTGGTTGAGGACGAGACGCCCGGGATGGCGGCGCGGCGTTCGATTCCTGCTCTGCTTACGGTTGCGGTTCTCGCGTGGCTCAGTTCCGCGATGACGCCCGCGACCTTCACGCCGGGAGCGTATTCCGCATATGACTACCGAATTACTCAGCCGATCGTCATTTTTCGCTACTTCCGCACCTTCTTCATTCCGACGGGCCTGAGCGCCGACTCCGATCGCGTGCCGTTCGACAGTATTTTCGACAGCGACGCTCTGTTCGGATTCGTGTTCGTGCTGGCTTTGATTTTCGCCGCGGGGTGGGCTGCGCGCCGCCGCGAAACCCGGCCGGTCGCATTCGGATTGTTCTGGTTTCTGCTGGCAGTTTTGCCGACGTCGGTGTTTCCGCTGGCCGAAGTTGAGAACGATCACCGGATGTTTTTCCCGTTCGTGGGACTTACGCTGAGCGTGTCCTGGGCTGCCGCGTTGTGGCTGCGATCGCGGCCGGTCCGGCGGGAAGTGGTTGCGGCGGTGTGCGGCTTGATCCTGCTGGCGTTTGCAGTCGGCGCCTGGGAGCGGAACCGGGTGTGGCGCACGGAGGAGTCGCTCTGGTACGACGTCACCTTGAAAAGCCCTCACAATGGGCGGGGGCTCATGAATTACGGTCTCACCCAGATGTCCAAAGGCAAAACCGCGCGCGCCCTCGATTATTTCCAGAGGGCGCTTGTTTACAATCCCAACTACTCCGTTCTCGAGGTGAACCTGGGGGTTGCGAACGGTGCTTTGCGCAATGACGCGGAGGCCGAGCGGCATTTTGCGCGCGCCATTCAGCTTGCGCCGGGGGAGGCCACCTCTCATTACTATTATGCTGTCTGGCTTAGATCGCGAGGCCGTATGAACGAGGCGATCCGGCAGCTGGATACTACGATTGCGGAGAATCCCTCTTACCTCGATGCTCCGCACCTGTTGATGGATATTTACGGCCAGGAGCTGGACGGGAATCTCCTGCAGCGGACGGCGAAGGAAACGCTCGCCCGATTTCCCGGAGATCCGCAGGCGCTGGCCTGGATGGCTCGGGCGGACTCGCTCAAACCGACGCCGGAAACGTATCTCAACGAATCGCTGGAATTCTATCGGCAGGGGAAGTTCGACGAGTCGATCGCGGCGGCGCGGGAGGCGCTCAAGCTGCGCCCGGATTATTCGGATGCGTGGAACAACATCGCCGCGGCTTATAACTCAGAGGCGAGGTGGGATGAGGGGATCAGCGCCGCGCAGCAAGCGGTACGGCTGCGGCCGGATAATCAGTTGGCTCGGAATAATCTGGCTTGGGCGGTGCAGCAGAAGCAGAAGGCTTCGGCGGGGAAGGGCAGGGGGTTGTAAAACGCTCTGTCGTGCGAGGACCGGCGACAAGATCGCCGGCGCTACCGGCTGACTTAAAGCTCCGTGCCGGCCGAAGGCCGGCCGCAGGGCCGAAGCCCTGCCCCACAAGGGGTTTTCGTAGTTGCTCGTGGGCCGCAGGTCCGTAGCGTTATGCGGAGACGAGCTCGGGTTTTCGTATTCGGGTCTTCATGAGAAACGCGCCAATCGTGACGGCCAGCGCGAGCGCGACCATCGCGCCGTGCTCGACGAACCACATGGCATCGATCCCTCCGCTCTTGCCCGCTCCGAAGCATCCGCAGTCGACCGCCAGGCCGAGGGCATATGCACGAATTCCGACTCCGAGGAAGAGGAGCAGGAGCAGGGTCGCGATAAGGGAAAACCAGCGTGCCAGGATGCCTGAGACGAGGGCGATTCCGAGCGCGATTTCCGCCACGGGCAGAATCCGGGCGATGGGCTGAATCCAGCTGTCCGGGACGGCCTTGAACTCCGCGACCGACACCGCAAATTGAATCCACGGTTCGCGAAATTTCTCGTAACCGGCGTAGAGGAATATGCCGGCGATGATCAGCCGCCCGGCAATGAGAAGACCTCGCTTCATGCTTCAGTTTCTGTGCTTCAGTTTCTATTGAAGTTTCTGATTCAGGTACTGCTTCAGAATGGCGTACGGCATTCCGCCGCCAATCACTTCGCGCTTCCCTTTGGCGATGATCACGAGCGTCGGCGTTTCGGTCAGGTGGTCCTGATTGTTGGCCATTGCTTCATCCGCGACTACCGAATCATCCAGATGGGAATCGGTCTTGACCAGATTGCGGACTTTCTCCATGTCGGCGGGCGACAGCACCTTCGCCACTGTGCCATCCACGTTTCCGTTCTGCGACCATTCCGGCTGCGTCACAAAAAGCTGATGAACGACGAGGTCAAACTTGCCGATCATTCCGGCGGCATTGGCATAGCGCGTCGCCACCTTCGAGAACTGATGCTGCGGCAGACGGAAATCGCGGTGCAGGAGTTCGACTTTGCCTGTAGCCACGAAATCGGCGTTCAGAGAGGGCAGCGTGTCCAGATACAGGGCGCGGCAGGCCGGGCACTCGTAGTCCGTGTAGATTTCCATCTTGATCGGGGCTGTCGGCGAGCCGCTCTCCTTGAAGTTCTTCTGGACCGTTACTGCGGCCAGGGGCTTGTTCGGAGAAGTGGTCTTGTGGGCCGCCGGTGTTTCACCTGCAACGAGGAGGGCGGGCAGCAAAAGCAGAAGATAGCGCATCACCTAATATTATGCCAATCAAATACGCCTGTGGAATAGCCCTCCGCCCGTGTGGCTCTTAATATAAGAAGATGACGGATTCGGCGCTGCTCGATCACATCGCGAAGCAGCCGAGGGGGAGAACCGGGCTCAAACATCTCTTCAAGGAATTGCGCGCCAAAGGCGAAGACCGCGCGGCCATTGAATCCGCGCTCAACCGCCTTGCCGCTCGCGGCGACGTGATCCAACTTCCGAACCTTCATTACGCCGTCACTTCGCGGAATCGCGACTATGTTGCCGGGCGCGTTAGCATGCACCGCGATGGCTACGGGTTTCTGATTCCCGATCATCCGATTCCCGGCGTGTCGGGCGATATCTATATCGGGCGCGACAGCACGAGAGGCGCCATGAATGGCGACCGGGCGATCGCGCATGTCACTCACTCCGGGGCCGCCGGACGCACGGAGGGCGAGATCTGGAAGGTTCTGCGGCGCGCGCACCCGACCGTGGTCGGCCAGTTCCGGATCAATCGCCGTGGACTGTTCGTCGCGCCGCACGACGAACGGCTGACCGAGTGGATTGAAATCCCCGAGGACATGGCGATTCCGCCGGCGGCGGATCAGGTTGACCGAATCGGGCCGAAGCCGGTCGAGGTCCGGGACATCAGCGCCATGGACGGCTTGATCGTGAATGCCGAGGTGCTCGATTACGGCGACCGCCAGGGGCCTCCGATGGGGCGGGTGATCGAGATTCTGGGGTCGCCGGACGATTTCGGGATCGACGTGGAGATCGTGATCCGGAAGCATCATTTGCCGAATCGTTTCCCGGCGGATGTGATCGACCAGGCGCAATCGATACCTGCTTTTATCGCGGCTACCGAGATTGCGGGTCGGCGCGATTTCCGCGATCTTCCGATCGTGACCATCGATGGCGAGACGGCGCGCGATTTTGACGATGCCGTGCTTGTCGACAAGCTTGCGAACGGCCATTACGAATTGCAGGTACATATCGCGGATGTCAGCCATTACGTGACGGCCGGAAGCGCTATCGACGGCGAAGCGCGATTGCGCGGCACGAGCGTTTATTTCCCCGATCGCGCCGTGCCCATGCTGCCGTTCGAGCTTTCGACGAATATCTGTTCGCTGGTGCCGCATGCGGACCGGCTGGTGGTCTCTGCGCTGATCGAGTTCGACCGGCATGGCGAGCCTCTGGCGTTTGAATTCTGCCGGGGCGTGATTCGCAGCGCGGAGCGCATGACCTACACGAATGTGCATCTGCTGCTGGAAGGCGATCCGGCTCAGACGGCGCGTTACTCGCCGCTCGTTCCGCGATTCGAGCTCATGCGCGAGCTGGCGGAGATTCTGCAGCGCAAGCGCGAGAAACGAGGTTCGATCGACTTCGATTTGCCGGAGCCACTGATCGAGTTTGACGAATCTGGCGTGATGACCGGTATTGCGCGGAGTGCGCGCAACATTGCGCACCGGATCATCGAGGAATTCATGCTGGCCGCGAACGAAGCGGTAGCGGCGCATCTGGAGCAGACAGGCCACCCGGCAATTTATCGCGTGCACGAGCAGCCGGACCCGAAGCGCGATTATGGAGTTTGAAGAAGTTGCGGCGCAGTTCGGGTATTCGCTGGGCGTTGGCGCGATTCCGGTTTCGCGGCTTCGATATAAGGAGCGGAAATCGGAAGGGCGCACCAGCTACAAAGACGTGATTATTCCGAAAGAGATCAAGCTTTCGTCGCGCGCGTATCAGAAGCTGGTGGCTAAGATCGAAGGCAAGCCGGAGGAGCGCATCCTGAGTTATCTGATGCTTCGGTCTTTGAAGCAGGCGCGTTACAGCGAAGAGAATGTCGGGCACTTCGCTCTGGCCGCCACGCACTATACGCATTTCACTTCGCCGATTCGGCGGTATCCGGATCTGATTGTTCACCGGCTGCTGACCGCGTCGCTCGATGGCGTTTCGTACTCGAACGAGACCGAACTTAAGTCGATTGCGGACGAGTGCTCGCTTACGGAGCGGCGCGCGGCCGACGCCGAGCGTGAGCTGGTGGAGTGGAAGAAGGCGAAGTTTATGGAAGGCCGCGTGGGCGAGGAGTTCGACGGCCTGGTGATCAGCACGGCGCGGTACGGTTTGTTTGTAGAGCTCGCGGATTTGTTTGTGGAAGGCCTGGTTCCGATCGATACTTTGCCGGCCGACCACTACACGTATCACGAAAATGTGCGCAAGATTATCGGTCAGCGGACGCGGCGCGAGTTTTCGATTGGAGAACGAGTGCGCGTGATTCTGGAACGGGCCGATCCGCTGGAACGCAAGCTTCAGTTTTCGATCGTCGAGCCGGTAAGACGGCCGGCGAAGGGTAAGACCAAGGCCGCTCATAAGGGAAAGAAGCGGCAGAATTAGAAGTTCAGGCGCTCGCATTCCTGGGTGTACTCACAACATCGGCTTCGATCGCACGTGATGCCCTGTACTTCGAACCGGCGGCTCTACCTCCCGAGGCCTGTCCTCCGCGGCATTTTCCGTTCGCCGTTTACAAGAGGCGGGAAGTCCTTAACTTCGTCGTACACCTCGGTGATGAAGCGGTCCTTGCTCTGCTTCGTGTCGCCCAGCGTGGTTGCATCGTAGGGTGCAGTCAGGTTCGCCGCCAGAACCTCATCCAGCGACTTGCCCTCATCGCGGAGTTTCTGCACCTTTCCCAGGATCTCGACGAGCATGGCGCGGTAGCCCAGCAGGTCCTTCCGCGTGACCAGCGTTCCGTGGCCGGGGACGAGCGTCGTGTCCGGGCCCGCCAGCTTTTGAATGAGGTCAATGGCTTCGATCATGCCCTTGATCGAACCGCCGTTGGCCTGGTCGGCGAACGGATAGCCAAAGTTGCGATAGAAATCCTCGATATAAATCACGTTCGCCTTGTTGAAGCGCACGATGGTGTCGCCCGCGGTGTGGGACGGCATCATCGGTATAAAGTCCACGGTCTCACCGTTCATGTGGATCGTGACCGCGGGAACACCTGGTGAGCCGTACCTGTAGGTAACAGTGGGAACGCCGGCGGAATCGCGCGCGCGATCGGCGCTGCCCTGGCCCGGAGGGCTGAGCATTTCATCGCGCAGATTCTCCTGGGAGAAAATCACCGCCCCCTGCTTTGCGAAGAATGCATTACCGCCGGTGTGGTCCGGGTGAATGTGGGAATTGACCACAACCTTAATGGGAGCGCTGGTAAATGTCCGAATTGTGTCGAGTGTCTTACTCGCCAGCTGCGGGTCTTCGGTATCCACCATCAGCACGCCGTCGGCGCCGAAGAGCACTGCGACCCTGCCGCCGGCAGCATCGGGATGTGCCGGGTCAAGACCCGCTGAACCGTGCAGAGAATAGAGATTCGGCCCCAGCTTCTCGGTAACCAGCATCTCGATTTTGTCCCAGGGCGTCTGGTACCCCTGGGAAAACTGGTACGGCCCTTTTCCCGGTGGGACAACCGTGATCGGATAACCAGCCTGCTGTGCCCACACGCTGGCGGCAGTCAATATCCACAGTAATAGCGTGCCTGGTTTCATGCTTCGCTTCCTTCCGTCTGACCTTCGATATTAATGGATCGGACGCCCGATGTTAACGGCGAGTCGCGAAGAGAGCACTTCCTGTTCCGCGTCTTTGACGGAATCCATGCGAACGGGCGGCATTTTGCGCTAATATCGGTATCGATCCAGAACAAGTCAGGGCCATGCAGGTGTGAACTACGCAGGAGTAGCGTGCGTCTTTGATTGCCGCGAGGTGACGAAATGAACACCACGACGAAACTGACAACGCTTATCTCCTTTTGTCTCGTGGCCTTTGATGCCACAGCCGTTGCTGCAAGCCCGAAGGCGGCGGCCTTCTTTGCCCGGAACGACTATGCCCAGCACAACATTACTTATGTGCAGGGTGGAGACGTCAACGGCGACGGAATCCCCGACCTGGTGAATCTTGGCGCTTACGGTCTCAGCGTCTGGTTCGGAAATGGGGACGGCACTTTCCGATCCGGACCCAGCAGCAGGACAGCCCCCGCAGTCGAGGCGACGACGTTCGTGCTGGCCGATCTGAATCGCGACGGCAAACTCGATGCGGTCATTCCCAATCCGCTACCTACAGTGCTCAAATTGTCCAGCTACATTGCTGTGGCGTTGGGGAACGGCGATGGTACTTTTCAACCGGTCGTCCAATATCCAATGGACAACGCCGCCCTCAACCATGTGGCTGTGGGCGACTTTAACGGCGACGGCATTCCGGATCTTGCCGCATCCGGAGGAGGCGCCGGCGTCTCGTTACTGACGGGGATTGGTGATGGAACGTTCCACCCGGCTCAGTTGGCGATCCCCCTGCCGAACGCTTTCAACATCTCGGCCGCCGATCTGAATGGGGATGGCAAACTCGATCTCGTAGTAACCGTGCCGGCCGCCGGCGGCGGATTCGACATCTTTTTCGGCAACGGCGATGGTACGTTCGGAACGCCTCAGGTGTTTACGCAGGATCAGGGGCCCGTGGCACTCGCGGTAGGCCGTCTTACTCGAGGCGGTCCGCCGGGTATCGCGGTGAACTGGAGCGGAAGTAATTCTGTTTACCTTTATTTCGGGAACGGCAAAGGCGCCTTTTCCGGCCCCACAGTTGTCGACCTGCCTGCCGGCTACCGCAATGGTTTGTCTATCGGCGACATGAATGGCGACGGGATTCCCGATCTGGTCTCAGCGGGCAGCACCGGTGGATTCGCTACCGAGGATAGCGCTTATATCGCTTACGGCGAGGGAGCGGGCACTTACAGCGCACCTGTCGCCTTGCCGATTGAGGGATTTGACGGCGTCGGCAATTCGGTTCTGGCCGATCTCCGCAATAATGGCCGGCTGGATATTGTCGCTTCCGGCGCCGCGGCCATTTCAGTTTTGCTGAACGCGGGGAAAGGCAATATCGAAGACGGCGTATGGACTGGTCTCAGCGGAGGCGCGAGCTGCGGCGCTTCCGCAGACTTCAACGGCGACGGCAAACCCGATCTCGCCGTGAATACGCCGACAGGCATTTCGATTTTGTTCGGAACCGGATACGCCGCTTTGCCTTTCGAAGCCGGGACGCCGATCGTCGCGGCCGGCGCAGGCTGCCTCATCGCCGGCGACCTCAACGGCGACGGAATACCCGACTTGCTGGCGCCGATAACTCCTCCGGGCGCCGCCGGCTCCACCGATTTCGTGGCCGCTTATTTGGGGGATGGTCGCGGCAATTTTGTGTTGCGCAGCATCACATCGGCGCCCGATGTCGGTTTCCTGGTAGCCGCCGATTTTAACCACGACGGAAAACTTGATTTCGCAGCTTCCGGCAATCTCCTCGCGTTCGGAAAAGGCGACGGTACTTTTCAAAAGCCGTTAAGAATGCTCGTCAATCCGTTACCGTTCGGCGGATTCGCGGGAATCGCATCCGGGGATCTCAACAGCGACGGCTGGCCCGATCTGCTCTTGTTGCAAGGCTCTGACGAAGCTACAGTGCTTTTGAATAACCAGCACGGCGGCTTCACGGCGGGGCCTTCCAGCGGCGTGCTGTCCGGGGGCATAGAACCCATTCTGACGGATTTGAACGGAGACGGAAATCCGGACCTGATTATCACGGGGGAAGGCGGCGTGAGTCTGTATCTGGGAGACGGCGCGGGAACATTCACGCTTTCGACTTCTTTGACGACCCTCCCCGGCATTGTGGGGTCGTACATTGGATTCGGAACGACATGCGTCGCCGACGTGAACGGGGACGGAATCCCGGATGTCCTCGCCACAGGGTCTGACACTCTGTACATTTACCTCGGCGTCGGGGATGGGACATACGCAAACCCGCTCGTCGTCGGAACAGGTCCCTCGCCCGGCAGCATACTGGTGGAAAATCTGCACGGACAATCTCCTGTAGCTGGCTTGCCGGACATCGTAATCCCGGATACGTCGGGGGGTGTCATGGTGCTGGGTAACCTGACGCAATAGTCGTTCAATAAAATGCCAATACATCGGCACGGAGTCGAAGGACGTTAGCGACTTCAATTTCAGTTCGGCGAAATCGTGAAATAGACGTTCCCATGGGTTGAGTTACCGTTGACGGAGACGAAAATCGGAAGGTCGCCGGGGGTCGTACTCGTTGGAACGTTAAACCGCACGAGGTACAGCCCCGGAGATATCAAGCCTGCAAAGGTAGGAGATACTATCTGCCCGCCCAGGCTGATCTGAACTGTCGCGGCTATCGGCGCGGCCTCCGCAAAGAGCTGATTGGTTATGAAAAGTGCGGGATCCTGGGTGGCTCCGAGCCCAATCATATAGAGATCGACCAGATCTCCCGGGTATGCGCCGCGAGTAACTCCCGGGTCCACTCCCGGAGTTCCGATCAAATATGCCGTGCCGCCCAGTGCGGCGGTCACATAGAAGTTCCCAGGCTGGGCAGCGCTGGGCACGGAGTAGATCACAGGGTTGGTTGGGTCCACCTGGAGCTCGTAAGGATTCCCGACAACGCCGTTGACGGTCACTACTACCTGATTCGTCCCAGGCGGCGTGTTTGCCGGGATCAGCGCATTGATTTGAGAGGAACTCACATAGCTCAACACAGCGGGTGTTCCAGCGATGCCGACGGAGACGCCGCCCAGGCTCGTTGGCAGCGTCGCGCCGGGCGGCGGATTCCAGGATTGGGGCACGGCTGGGCCGAGGTTTACTCCAAAGATGGTGACCCAGTCGCCGGGAGCAGCCCCGGGCGCGTAATTCCACGGATCGACCACTCCACCAGAGGTAATCGTCGCCACTTGCGGCGCCGGCGGGACCAGGGTCACACGAAACACTTCTCCCACCTGCAGTGGCGGAAGGAGGACCTGAGCCGCGCCTCCTTTGATCGAGGCATTCATTTCCGCAACCTGCGCCAGCTGACTCACTGCGGCCTCGCCCGTGTTCGGGATCAGCTCCACCTGGACATCGATGTTGGTAGCCGCGCCTGCCGCCGCCAGGGCTTGCAGATTGGTCATCGACAGAGTGACGTTGGCCGGAAGAGCCGTGTTCGACACGGTGTCCTCGAAATTGAAGTTGCCAATGAGAATCTGGGGCGTGGCGGCGCCGGTGATCGTGCTGCTCGCCAGGGCAACGATTCCAGGGTTCCCCGTGACCGACTGGACTCTCGCACCAACTCCGTCCGCATACGATTTGTGCAGCCACCAGGCAGCGCGTGGCTGGAATGTGCTGTTCGTAAGGAGCCCGTCAAGCGTGCCGTTGATACACGCGGAAACGCCCGTGCTGTCGGGCCAGCAAGAGTGAGCCGCATGATCGGCTCCGCTGGCTTCAAGGGCGCTGTAATAAGCCAGAGTGCCCGCGGGCTGAAGCGTAAACGTGGACCCCACGATTTCATTCACATCGATGTGACTGATTTTGAGCGGCGAGTAGCGCGGGTTTTGCAGAAAAGAGGTGCGCGCGTCCTGAACATCCGCGGGTAAGTTCAGCGACGCTCGACTCATCGTTCAGCTCGTGCCAGGTGAGGGAGTTCACCTCGCAGCCATTCGCCAGGCAGAATTCGAGGAAATCCTGGATGCCCTGATGATCGTAATCGAAAAAAGAAGGCCCTGCGATCTGTGCGTTCGGTCCAAGCGAACTTCGGATTGTCTGGAATGCGGACAGGTAAGTCTGATAGAACTGCTGGGCGGTTCCGCTCCAGTATCGCTGGTATCCGCATCCGCAGGTTGAAGCAGCCCATCCGTCATTCGGTTCGTTCCATGGCTCGAAGATCACATTTGCCGGGGGCGGCACGTAGCTGGCCAGGAGGGTTTGCAAGGAGCTTCGATATGCGGTTGGATTTTGCCAGGGAGGCCCGTTGTTGTTCCAGTTGTTGAGAGGGTATCCCCAGGCATTGCTCATTACAAGGTCAATCGGAATTCCGGAAGCGAAGGACCGAATTCGCTGGTAATAAGCGAGGTGCGGGTCGCCACGCCAATATTGCGGGTCGAGAGGCAGGATGACATTGCTCGACGGGTCTGGCCCGATAGATCCGTTTGCGGCAGCGTCGAATCCGAGGAGGAAACCCAGGGCGGGCTTCACGGCCGTAGGGACTCCGAAGTTTACGCTTACTGTATCGGCCTGGGAGGAAGTTGCCGCCCCGCCAGAGATGTCGGTGACGATCCCGCCGCAGCTCACTTTACAGGCCAGAACCAGGAGGAGGCACCTCGACACTATCAAGGCAGGACGCTTTCGCATGCGTCCAAGTGTAATGGACAGCGGTTAGTTAAATAAGCGGTCTGGCATGCTCAGGCGGCGCGGTCATGCAGCTCACAGATCGGGAAATGCGTTCACCCGATTCAGCCACCCCTTCAGGAATTTATTCAAATCAGGTTGAGCCTGAGCGAGATTCTGATAGTAAGTAATACGGCCAGACTTATAGCGACGGTAGACGTCGGTCTGGTCGAGACTCGCGAGAGCTGCCAGGGAAGCCGGCCCGATACCTCCATCGACTGTGAGTGAGGCGCCGAGATCGTTCATGACCCGCTGGAGGAGCTTCGTGGCATTGGCTCCGGCGTTGACATAAAAGTCGCAGACGATGTTTGCCAGATCCTGCAGCTCCGTCTCATCGCCGCGAACCGGATTCCAATACAGCGCGCGGTAAATTGTCCCGGCTTGGGCGTCGGTCAGATCCTTGAGATTTTCGAGAGTCGGATCGACGTTGAGCAGCTTCTTCGCGGAGCCGGAGAATGTCTTGAGAGTAATGCCCTTGTTGGTCGCTCCGCCGGGATCGACGGGGTCGTCGGAAAAGCCACCCTCGAATTTCAGAACTATGGGAAGGAAAAGCTCGAAATTAGCCATAAAATCTCTTCAGGGAGTATAAGCGGACAGCCCATCCTGCGCAAGAAAAATCGAAATCGAAAAATCGAAATCGTTCACGGCTGGCCGAACTTCGCCAGCTCCGCTGCGCGCGCTTCCGTCATTGCCGTTGATGTTGTGAGCTGGATCAAAGGGGCGAGTGTGCCTCCTTCCGCCGCGGTCGCCATGAATGCGGCGTTCTTGTCGCGGAATTGAATCCAGGCCAGCTCCGCGACGCGCAGCTTTTCGCGTTTGGATGGGGCCAGCGTTTTCATCAAGCGGGCGTAGACCTCATTCAGTTTCTGGTTCGCCTGGGTGTAGCGGGCGCTTTCGCAGGCCTGCATGGCGGCGGTAGTGGTGGCGTTGTCACAACCTGGCGGGTCGGCGGCAAGAAGGACTGGGGCCGTCAGAAAGCAAAAGAGCAGGATAAGGACGCAGCGGATTGAGTTGGACATGATGGTTGTAATCGAGGCAGGAAAGAACGCTCTGTCGAAGACGCGGTCCAAATTGTTGATTCTACGTAAACGCCATTTCGCGTCTTCATCGGCTCTGGCGGCCCGCCGCGGGCCACGGAGACTCCCTTCCGGTCGCGGCTCGGTAAGAGTGTCCGCGGGTTTCGTAAAGCTTCGCGCCGGGCGGAAGCCCGGCGGCAGAGCCGAAGCTCTGCCCCACAGCCAGCTTGCCGTATTGAAACACCGGCACTGACCTGCATCATACTAGGTTTCGAGCTGGTATTTTGTTTCTGCCAGACGGTACAAAGGCCGCCATACCAGGCGATTCGTACAGACTACCAGCGCCGCCATCACGATGGTTGCCAGAAGAAGCTCGTCGAAGCGTCCAGCATCTGTTGCGGCGCTGATCTGCGCGCCCAGTCCGACGGTAGACAGCACCCGATCCTTGAAGTGGAAGTATTCGGCGACGATGCTGGCGTTCCATGCGCCTCCCGACGCGGTGACAAGGCCCGTTACCAGGTAAGGAAAGATGCCCGGGAGAATGACAATCCGCCAGCGATCGGCGCGGCTGAAATGGAATAGTTCAGCGACTTCTTTTAAATCCGAGGGAATCGCGCTCGCGCCCGCAATCACGTTAAACAGGATGTACCATTGGGTGCCGAGCAGCATCAGGACGACCGAACCCACGCCCAGTCCGCCTCCGAGCTGGACGATGGCCAGCAGCAGAACGGGAAACAGCGCGGTGGCGGGAACGGATGCCGCTACCTGCGTCACCGGCTGCAGGATTCGCGCGAGCCGAGGGTGAGAACCGATGGCGACGCCCGCCGGAATGGTCCATGCGGAGGCGATGAGGAGCGAGACGTTGACGCGGAGGATCGTCGCGCCCGCGCCGGTCAGTACGGCGCGGATATCCGATCCGCTAAGTCCTCTCAGCGAAGCCAGAACACGCACAACGCCGTATCCTGCGCCGGCGACCGCCGCCACAGCCAGGAGCATACCCAAGCGGCTCTAGCCATCCGTGCGCGGGCGTGGATTCCTGGGCGCTGGCTTATGGCGGGCGAAGTAGAGGTCGAGTTTTTCGCCCAGGGGCTCGATAGCCTTCTCACGAACAACCTCCAGCGCGTGGGAGTTCCGCAGAGCATGCAGCAGCGGAGAGGTGGGAACCTGAGTGCTCTCGACCTGCTCGAACTTGAATTTGGTTGACCATGCGATTGCAGGCCGCCAGATGAGCTGGTCGATCAGGAGAATGACGCCGATCATGGCGGCGAGGCCCCACAGCATCGACGTGGTGTCCCCGTTGTCGGCGGCCGTCTGAAGATACGAGCCGAGCCCGGGAAGCCGGAAGTCGCGCTTGCCCAGATGGAACATTTCGCAGGCCATGAGAAAGAACCACCCGCCTGCCACCGAGACGATCGAGTTCCAGATCAGTCCGATCGTGCCGTATGGCAGTTCGAGCTGGAAAAATCGCTGCCATTTGCCGAAGCGGTAGATCGACGAAGCCTCGCGTAATTCACGGGGAATCGATTTCAGCGAAGAGTAGAAGCTGAAGGCGAGGTTCCAGACCTGGCCGGTGAAGATCAGAATGATCGACCCGAGTTCGACCCCCAACTGTTTGCTGGGAAACAGCGCGACCATCGCCAGCATGACGCCAGGCAGAAAACTTAATACGGGAATCGATTGCAGGATATCGAGGATTGCGACCATGAACGGCTGCAATTTGAGGTTGTATGCGGCGATATATCCGTAAGTGATGGCAAACATCAGACTGAGAAAGTAAGCGAGGGCCATTCGAACCAGCGGAGTAGAAGGCGTAGCGCGGCAGACTCCACGGCGATCGTGAGATCTCGGTCACCGCCACCGCCTGTCCCAGCCAGTAGTGGGCGATCGTCAGGATGCCGTAGAAGATGGCAAGAATCCCTCCGAAGATCAATATGTCCAGAACTACAGGCCAGGTGCGGTCGAGGATCATCTGCTGCACCGGCCGCTGGCCGCCGGGAGTCAATGCTTCATCACCTCGCCTTTCGGGGCTTCGCTTTCGGCGTTCTCGGGAGTTTCTTCCTCTTCCTCCGGGATGTAGAATTTGTGCGTCGCGGAGTCGTAATCGAACAGACCGGCGTAGCGGCCCCAGTTAATGGCGGTGTCCAGCTGCTGGACCGTTTCGTCTTCGCTGAAATGCTCGTCCAGTGTGTCGTGGAAGAACTCGTCAGGGACGGTATGGTTCGCTTTGGATTCCAGTGTCCGCCTGATCTGACGAACCAGCGTCACCCGCTCGAGAGAGGCGCGGGCAAAGATCTCTTTGCGTTCAGCGATATCGGCGTCCACGTAGAGACGTCCTTCGGGAGTGAGTTCGACGTCGCCTTCCGCGACGTTCACGAAGCCAAGCATGGAAGCAGCTTCGACGATGGGCAGGACATCGTCGATTTCGAAAGAGAGGTCGTCGGCCAGATGGTAGATATCGTCGTGACCGTCGCGATCGTAAAGGATTTCCATCATGCCGCTGATGCCGCCGGGGCGGGCGTGGGGAAGCATCGGATATTTCGCGCGCGGGGCAGGTCCGTTCGAATTCGCAACGCTTGCCTCGGCTTCGGGGGCGTATTTGGGCGCAATGTCGGGTTGCGTGAGGACCTTGTAGACGTAGTCGACGATCTGGAGAAACGCCGGCGCTTTACGGTCGCGGGGTTGGGGTAAGCCGACCTGAAAATCGGTACGGATGCGGCCGGGATTTTTTCCCAGGACAATGATGCGGTCCGCCAGAAGGACAGCTTCTTCGATGTTGTGCGTAACGATATAGACCGCCCGGGTGGGGATGGATTTGTTGGCCCAGAGCTCCAGCAGTTCGCTGCGGAGGTTCTCCGCGGTCAGGACGTCGAGGGCGGAGAAGGGTTCGTCCATGAAGAGGACTTCCGGCTCGACCACCAGCGCGCGAGCAAAACCCACGCGCTGCTTCATGCCGCCGGATAGTTCCTTCGGGTAGGCGCCTTCGAAGCCGTCGAGCCCGACCGTCTCGAGAATTTTCAAACTGCGTTTGCGGCGCGCGATCTCACCGACAGCCCGGGCCTTGAGCGGGGCTTCAACGTTTTCGAGGACCGTCAGCCATGGGAATAGCGCAAAGCTTTGAAAAACGATCGAGACATTCGGCGACTGATTTGCGACTGGTTTCCCGTGCCATAGAACTTCGCCCGCGGACGGTTTCGAGAGTCCTGTAATCATGCGGAGCAGAGTGGATTTTCCGGATCCGGAGGGCCCGAGAACCGCCAGAATTTCGTCGGCATGAACGGAAATGTCGGTAGGCGCGATCACCTGAATGATGTTCTCGCCGGGTTCTCCGTAGAATTTTTCGAGCTTCCGCGCTTCGATTATCGTTTCGTGCATGGAAAGCTCCTACGTTGGCACGAAATTATGACAATGCGATTTCAAAACTCTCGCGAGCAGCGTCGATGGTGCGAGCAATGTCGGCTTCCGTGTGCGCTGCCGAAACAAACAATGCTTCGTATTGTGATGGGGGAAGATAAATGCCGCGCTCAAGCATTGCATGAAAAAAACGTCCGAAGGCTTTGATATCGCTTGACTTTGCTGTCGCGGAGTCGGTTACGGGTTGGTCGGTAAAAAACCAAGTCATCATCGAGCCAATGCGGTTGACGGTGATGTTGGCGGGCGCGCATGCAGCGAGCGCGCCGGTAGAACGGTTGAGATGGTCATAGATTTCGGGGTGCGTCTGCAGGTGGCGGATCGCCGCCAGCCCCGCGCCTACCGCCAGTGGATTTCCGGATAAAGTTCCTGCCTGGTAGATCGGGCCGCTCGGCGCTACGAAGGTCATGATGTCCCGGCGTCCGCCATACGCGGCGATGGGAAGTCCGCCTCCGATTACCTTTCCCAGGGTGGTGAGATCCGGTTGGATGTTGTAAAGCTGCTGGGCGCCTCCCGGGGCGACGCGGAATCCCGTCATGACTTCGTCGAAGATGAGCAGCGCTTCGTTGTCGGCTGTAATGCGCCTGAGGGATTCAAGGAAGCCGCCGTTGGGTGGGATGCATCCCATGTTTCCGCAGACGGGTTCGACGATCACGGCGGCGATTTTATCCCGGTGCGCCCGGAAGGTTTCTTCGACCGCTTCGACGTCGTTGTAGGGGACCGTCAGGGTGGTGTCGCTGAAACCCTTCGGCACGCCCGGAGAATCGGGCAGCCCGAGGGTCGCCACGCCGGAGCCCGCCTTGACGAGAAGGGAATCGACGTGCCCGTGGTAGCAGCCCTCGAACTTGATCGTCAGGTCGCGGTTGGTGAAACCGCGGGCGACGCGTAAGGCGCTCATCGTGGCTTCGGTGCCGGAATTCACCAGCCGGAGCATCTCGATGGACGGGAACATTTCGCGGACGGTCTCGGCGAGTTCGATCTCCTGCTCGGTTGGTGCGCCGAAGCTGGTGCCGCGGGAGATCGCGTGGTTGAGCGCGTCGAGAACAACGGGGTGGCGATGGCCGAGAATGAGCGGCCCCCAGGAACCGACGTAGTCGATGTATTCGTTGCCGTCCGCGTCGAAAATGTGGGCGCCTTCGCCGTGTTCAATGAAGGGCGGTGTGCCGCCTACGCTGCGGTAAGCGCGCACTGGGGAATTTACGCCGCCGGGAATGGAGAGCTGAGCGCGTTCGAAGAGTTGTTGGGAGCGTGTGTGATCCAACTTTTGAGCTTAGCGAATCGTTGTCCCAACGCCCGGACGGTCATTGAACCGACACGTTGAAATTACTCCCGCGGTCGCCGGCCACGACGGTCAGCATGGAATCTTGAGGCGGCGCAAAGAAGTTTACCTGCAGAACGCCGGCGATCGCGCCGGGCGCGGTTCCCATATAGGTGACCGGCAGATCCTGGCCCGTATTCTGGTCGATCACCCGGATCGATGTCCCGGAAGCGGCGAAAGGCGCCTGATTGACCTGGCCGTCGACGCTGGGAGGCATCGTCTGACCCACGCCCGCGATATACAACGACATAATCGAGCCGGCACCGGCCGGATCCGATGCGGAATTGATACTGAAATCTTCGTTGAATACGCCGAGGACCTGGATCGCGATACTTGCAACAGACATCTTAACGGGATTGGACTGTGCGTTGTTGTATTGCACGCTGATCGTGGTGGTGAGCCCCGCCGTTTCAAAGGGAACGACACAGTCGATTTCGCTGGCGCTCACGGATAGAAGAGGCGCGGCGATCGCGCCGAAGCTGACCTGAACGCCCGCTACGCTGGTGGCGACGAAGCCATTGGTGTTGATGACTCCGGCGGTTACCGCGGCGGGCCCGAGGTTCTTTCCGAGCAGACGAACGACCGCACCGGGGGCGACGATCAAATCGCCTCCATTTGGTCCGATCCCGGAAAATAGTACCTGGTCAAGCGAAATGGATAAGGGTGCGGGATCGATTCGCGCGACGTAAGCGCTTTCCGGGTTGCCGGATCCGGCGGGAAGGGTCTCTCCGGCGATGTAGCCCATTCCATTCGAATCAAGAGCAAGTCCGTTGACGTCATCGAAATATGTCGAAAAGGTCAGTTGCGTAAAGTCGGGAGTGAGTTTTCCCAGTACGCCGCCGCCAGCTCCGATCTGAAAGGGAGAGACGGTCGGGAAATTTCCCGATGAACCTGCGAACCAGGGAGCGCCAGTCGCGTCCACGGCGACTTTGATTCCACTCGCGCACCCTCCTCCGAGATAGGTAAGTCCTGTGATCGCGCTCGCGTCAGGATTCAGTTTCGCGACGAACGCTACTGCTTCGTCTATGAATTGCAAAGGGCCAAAACCGAGGTAGAAGCACGCCAAATCGGTGTTGGGCTGGAAGGCTCCGGGCTGATGCGGGTTGTGAGAGACCAGCGGAGACGCCGCCCAGATAAAGGTTCCCGCTGGTATCCAGGGCGATCCCGTCGATCGAATCATAGTACTTACCGCCGAGATAAGAAGCGTAGGCGAGGCCGCCATCCGCACTAAACCGGGCAATGAACCCATCGACATAACCACCTCCGAATTGCGACTGAAGCGCACTGGCGGTTACGGGAAGATCCGGCGCTGCGGTTTCGCCGACGATCCACGCCTCGCCATAGGGCTTCGCCGCGACCGCTTGGCCGACAGTGCCGCAGGTTCCTCCGAACAAAGTTGAAAAAATCAGCGAGCCGCCATCCGAGGCTATTTTTGTGATGAAAGCGCTTCCGTCGCTGGGAACACCGACGAGAGGCAAACCCTGGTTAAGCGTACATCCGGGGACCAGTGCAGTTTGAACCGCATTGGAGGTAACGGGAAAATTGGCGCTGTTCGTTTGGCCAGTGACCACCACCTCACCGCCGACATCCACGGCGATGCCGCCCACCTGTTCCGATCCGCCGCCAAGGTAAGTGGAATAGATTAACCGTGAGCCGTCGGGAGCGAGTTCGGCGATGAATGCGTTCGATAGGCCGGCGAGCTTTTGCTGGAAAGCGCTCGTGGTCACCGGGAAGTCCGGAGAAGACGTGATTCCCTCAATGTAGGCATTGCCGGAACTGTCTACTGCGAGACCAGTAGCGGCGTCAGAGACGCTGCCGCCAAGATAGGTGGAATAAAGCAACTGGGTGCCGTCCGGACTCCATTTCGTCACGAATGCGGTCTGGTACGCACCGTGCTTTTTGCTCTGGATGGGGTTTTGAGTGAGGAAGTCGGGCGAATTAGTCTGTCCGGCCGTGTATATGTTGCCATCGGGATCCAGCGCGATCGCCGCGGCACTGGTGTCTCCGCTACCTCCGAAAACGTTTTCGAAGACAACCTCGGGGTCGACGACCAGCGAATTATTCGGATCGTGGTGTCCGATTCGAAAGCCGACCCGCCGCGAAGCATCGATATGATACGAGACGGTTACAAACTGTTTGCGACCGTTGCTGATTTGCCACGCGACGGGCCGGGGCTGCCGAATCTCCTTACCTCCGGCGCGAAGTATGAGGTCGCCGCTCTGATCGACCTGGATACTCTCGGCACCCTCAAAAGCCATCGAAATGACGCCGGGATCACGGCCGCCGGAGATCTCAAAGTCGTATTCCAGATGCTCCTGTTCTCCGCGAAATACGACGTCAACTCCGGGGTAGATGTCATGGACTCGCACGCTCGAGTAAAGGGTGAACGATTCGTGCAAGTCGCCCCCACGAAAGTAATTGGCCCTGCCGATAAGCTTGCCAGTCCCGGTTATCAGGGGGTTCGGATTGTCGCGAATCATGCGAAGCGCCACCACCGCAGTTCCGAGATTCAGCTGTTCCCCGGAAGGGGCGATCAGCAGTGAATAGTTGGCGCCACGGCAAACCCAGGTTCCGCCGCGATCCTCGAACGCCAGCGGAAGCGTCGGGTTCGAATTTGCGGCAAGGCAGGTTATCTCGGCCAGAGACAGGAGAGCCGCTATTCGAAGGAACATGGCGGCGGCGAGTGCATTTGTTCAACCAACAAGAAAATCGCTCATTCTGCCGTTTTTGTGCCGCAAGCTTCGACACTTTTGTCCCGGAGCGACACACTCGCGCGACAAAAAGGGCCTCAGCGGACCGCCACATCGAGCAGCGCCATCCAATATTGCACGGACTGCAACCCGAATCCGCAGAGGATTAGAACAATACCGAAGACGCCGAACCGCCGATCGGGCATCGTCTCCGTAATCCATTCGACGAACGGCATGAAGGCGTTGACGAGCGCGGTTACGATGCCGATGGTGAGGCCGGCGCGCAGGCCGAACATGACGGCGTACATCCGCCGATGCGCCACCGCGGCGGCGATGTATCCGGCGGCCGAATATCCCACGGTGCGGATCAAAGCCGCTTCAATCTGACGCCGGGTCATACGCGGCGCCCTGCCCGGCTGGTAATCGAGCGAAGGGCGAACCCCGCGGCAGTACGCGAAAATCTGGCCGAGCGTGCTGAGAGCTCCGAAAACCACTCCGAACTCAACGCCGTAGATGTAAGAAGCCCCGACGCCGAAGCCAATGCCGCGGATCGCACAGAACAGGCACTCGTAATGCAGCGGGTAGTGCGGCCTGGTTTGCGCAGCGCGAGTCAGCTCCAGCGCCAGGGTCAGGCCACCGGCGGTTCCGCAAGCGAGGCCGAAGGGCAGGCCGAGCGGCAAGCCAAACCCCGTTCCGAAAATCACTCCGTAGGTCACGCCGCGGGTGAGAGTACGAAGCGGACCGCGTGTGCCGCCCAGAATGTCATAGGCAAGGTACAAAGCCCCGAGGACGTCGAGGAAACTGCCAACGATACTGATCGCGGCCAGTTGGTGACGGTCGATCGACGTCATTATAATAAGGGTTTGATTGAATGATAAACCCCCGAGGTGCGGCCGTAGCCGCGTTGTTATGCGGCTGGCTGACGCTCATCGGCTGCAGGAGCGCGGCGTCACCCGACGTTGCGGCCACGGTGAACGGAAGGCCGATCTATTATTCCGAAGTCGATAAAGCCTATAAAACGCAGTTTCCAGGGCGCGTGGAAGGCGAGAATGAGGATCAGGTACAACTGCGCCGGATGGAAATTCTGAGGTCTCTGATCGATAACGAACTGATGCTTCAGCGGGCCGAAAAGGCCGGTCTGGTCGCGACCGATGCGGATGTCGACGCGCGTCTGAACGAGCTGAAAGCGCCCTATACCAAAGAAGAATTCGACAAGCAGTTGAAAGATTGGGGGCTGAGCCTCGAAGAGCTGAAGGCCCAGATCCGGCGCGATGAAAGCGTCAAGAAGCTGTTCAACAAAGACATCACATCGAAGATCGACATCACCGACGCCGAAGTGGCGAGCTTTTACAATGCCAACCGGGGCAGCTTCAATCTTCCGGAACCGCGCGTGCATATGGCGCAGATCGTGGTGACGGCGCAGGCCGACCCGAACGTACACAATCTGAAGAACGATAAGGCGAAGAACGAAGAAGAAGCCGGGCGCAAGATGCAGGCGATCGAAGCGCGGCTGAAACAGGGTGAGGACTTCGCGATGATGGCGCAGAATTATTCGGAAGATCCCACAACTACGCCGAACGGCGGCGATCTGGGATTCATGGGAGAATCGGCGCTCGATAAGGTGAGCCCCGAATTGAAGAAGCTGGTGCTCTCGTTGCAACCGGGTCAGATGTCGCCGGTGATTCGCACCCCGTCGGGTTTTCAGATTCTGAAAATGATTTCCAGGGAACCGGCGGGGCAGCGCGATTTGAGCGATCCGCGCGTGCAGCAGTCGATCCGGGAGACGCTGCTCAGCCGCAAGGATCAGCTGCTGAAAACGGCCTACTACGAGTCCGCGCGAAACGAAGCCAAGATTGTCAATAACATGGCGAGAACGGTTTTCGCGAACGCCGGGAAAAACGCCAAATAGGGGTGCGCTTGTCGGCGGCGGCCCAAGACCTGCAGGAATCGTCAAGTTCCTCTTACATTTTTTTACAAAAGGCTTGCATTCGGTTTCCGGCGGGCGTATTGTACGGGCGTAGGAGCTGTCCTCAAGGGGGAGGCACATGCTGAATTTAATGAAGTTATCGGCTTCGCGCACCGTAGGAGCGATTCTATTTTTCGGAGTATCCGGGTTTGCCTTCGCGGATACCGCTGCGGGTGTCGAGGCCCTCAAGAGCCACGATTACTCGACTGCGTTTCGTGAATTCAAAGCCGGCGTTGACCGGGGTGAGGCCGATGCGCAGTTCAATCTGGGCATCATGTACGCCCGTGGGTTGGGCGTGGAAAAGGATATCGGCCAGGCGTGGGAGCTTTTCCAGCTGGCGGCGGCTCAAGGAAATGCGCAGGCGCAATTCCGACTTGGAGTAAGATCCGCGCAGGGCTGGGGAGTGCAGCAGGATTTCGTCGATGCGGCCAGATGGTATCAACGCTCCGCGGACCAGGGAGACGTGGCGGGCGAGGCGGGAATCGCATCGCTTTATGAGGACGGTTTCGGTGTCCAGCAGGATTACAAGACTGCCGTGCACTATTACACGCTCGCCGCATCGAACGGATATGCCCCCGCGCAGTACAACCTGGCGCAATTGGTCGAGAAGGGCAAGGGGACGAAACGGGACGACGCCCAGGCATTTCAGTGGTACAAGAAAGCCGCCGATCAGGGCTTTGCCGACGCCCAAGCGAAAGTTAGTGAGATGTACGCCCGAGGACAGGGCGTGACGGCGAACGCGGAGCAGGCATACTTCTGGTCCACACTTGCAGCCCGTCAGAATGAGAAGAATGCGGAGCGGCGCGCACAGGCGCTGGCGGCTAATCTCAGCCCTGACGCGGTGTCGCGGGCGAAAAAGTCGGCCGGCGAATGGAAGCCGGTATTGACCTCCGCCCGGTAAGCCGCTGTCTGACCAGAACCTCCGTTCGTAGTATGGTTTCTGGTATGGCGACCACCAAAATTACCATTACGCTGCCGGACGATCAGGTTCATTCAATCCGCGAATTGGTGGCCGGGAAGGAGACCAGCTTGTGCGCCTTCGTCAAGCGGTTACGGTAAGTCTGTTCGACGCGGCGGGATGGCATACGATGCTGGACGAGGCGCTCCGCGAGACCGGAGGGCCCGTAACAAAAGAGGAGCGCGATTGGGCGGATGCCTTCCTTCGTCCACCGGAGCTTCGTCCACCGGAGCACAACGGGGATAGCGAGGGTAAGAACAAAGTCGCATGAGCGGCATTACCTTCGATGCGCGCGCTCAGGTTATTCGTAATCTCGCGAGACAGGCGCGGCTGTCCCGGCAGATGCAACCGCCGTCGGCTTTTGCTTGCGCAAACTGCAACTGCGGATATTGTCGACCGCCCACGTCGTGATTTGTGCTCGCAGGGCTGGACGGATTGTTATTACGAGCGATCCGATCGACATCGGGCGAATCGGTCCGGAACTGAGGTTAGTCGAAGCTTAAGGTTTCTCGCGTACCTGATGAACCGGCGCGTGCCGGAAATTGGAGTTCGCATGGCTCTCGGCGCCGGCGCACGTGAAGTGCTGGTGCTGCGCCAGAGTCTGGCGATGATCGGTAGCGGCGTCGGTGCGCGTCTGTTCGCCGCATTGGTTGTCGCCGCGCTGATTTCGAGCTTCGCGGCCGCGGTGCGCGCGAGCGGGGTTGACCCGATAGCCGCTCTTCGGGGGGATCAGGCGGAACTGGTGGCTATTTCGGCAGCCGATAGAAGCTTCCGCCGACCGACCGCATGACCGCACCCCAGAGCGCCTGGCCCAGTTCGGGGAGCTCCTCCATATGAACCGGAATGGCCTGGACATGTAGTCCGGCCATCTCATCATTCGTTCCCGGACCTACTGTGACGCGCTTTGGGGGCGAATTCGGGTTGTGGGGATTCGCGGCCGAGTTGTCGTAAACGAACTCCATGTAAAGTTCCGAGTCGGCCGGAATGCGGATCGGATGAGCGTATTGGAACTGGTCCTGCCAGTTGAAATCCCAGTCGCGCAAGTTCAGCAGCCACTGTTTGCGGCCGTCGGGGAGGATAGCCCAGCCGCGCATCTCCCGGCATAACAGGTGCGCATGCGGGATGATGCCTACGGCGTCCACCGCGATCGGGGTCGTGAAGTGAGCGCGGACCACATAGTGCGGGTCGCCCGCGGGAATGTCGATCCGGTTTGAGGCGAGTCCGACGTCCACTACGCGGCGCACCGGCGGCCGGTCGGTGAAATAAATTCCGACACGCCACTGGTCCTGTTCGGGCTTACCATCGGGGTGGTAGTGGACCTGGACGGCGAGCTTTGAGCCTGCCTGAAGCGGCGCCGCGGCTCCATCCGGCAGCTTTACCGGAGCCATCCCCGGAGACCAGCCACCGATTCCGAGGGTCGGGAAAAACCCCATGGTTCCGAAGCAGGGATATCTTGACTCGCGCGAACTCTGGCGGGTGTCCGTGAACATCAACGAATGGTGGACTATCCGGCGATTCGAGGGACGGAATTCGACCGCGCGGATAAACCGGTCCCTCGGCAAATTCATCGGGACGATAAAACATTCGTAAACGTCCAGTCCTTCCGCGGGAACCTCGAACGGCTGGCTCGGCTGGACGATCAGGTCGGGTTTGCCCAGTTTCCAGCCATCGGGAAATTGAGGAGCCGGCGGCAGCTTCGCCGGGTCGCCTTCGCGGGCTCCCGTTGCCACCCAGCGCTGGATGATCTGCAGATCCCGATCGCTCAAGCGCCTGTCGCCGGCGAAATCGTTGTAACCGGGAACGGGCTTCCATGGCGGCATCTGGCGCGAGCGCGTAACATCGGCGATCAGGCGGGCGCGTTTCTTCGCATCCTGGTACGTGATCAGTGGAAAAGGCGCAACTTCACCCTCGTGGTGACAAACGGCGCAGTGTTTGTAGAAAATCGGCGCGACGTCCTTAGTAAACACGGGTGGAGCCGCCGCCGGAACGGGGGCAGCGGCAGCTGCGAGAAGCAACGCAAGCACCAACCCTTAATCTACCGCTCGCTGAGGCGCGCCTCGGTCCCTTCGGACTTAACGCGACGTCTGTCTCGCCGGACGCCGCCTCAGGCGCAGCATACCGAGAGCAGTCAAGCCCACACCGATCAGCGCCTGCGTCGCCGGTTCCGGTGTGCGCGCCGTCAAAGGATCGACTCTCGATATAGCGTCGTCCGTCCCGAAGTCCGCGGCAACTCCGCCGTCGATAATCTGCGTGCCCAGTTGTGCGACGGGCGTGAAGTCGACGGACCCGCCAGGCGCTGCTGCGAAGATATTGTTGACCGGTTGACCATACTGGTAAAGCTCGAGCGTGCCATCGACGAATGCCGAACCCGCAATCCCGGTGACCCCGGTACTACCCAGATCGGTCGCGATCCCGGTTACGGCGTTGAGGAGGTACAACTCGTCGTTCTGACCGAAGCTCCCCGCTGTATAGAGCAGGGACGTTCCGTCGAGGGACAAGCTGGTGTCCTGCAAGCCGTTGTTGGGAGCCAGCCCGGTTGCGCCCACCAGAGTTGCCTGTCCGGTTGTGGCGTTGATCGAGTAGAGGTTCGAGCTGTAATCGACTTCAAAGAGACCGGCCGATCCTCCGCCGAACGCTGCAACGTTCGTGGTCAATCCTGTGTTTCCGATGTAGGCGGACTGACCCGTAACGGGGTCTACCGTCAGCACATTATTCGCGAAATCGTCCAGATAAAGCTGTCCGTTAATGCCCGCGATTCCACCCGCCGCGGAAATCGGGAGGGTAGATACCTGTGAAAAACTTCCTGTAGTGTCATCAATTGTGCCGAAACGGTTATCGTTAAAAACGACATCAATGCTTCCGGCAGACAGCCTGAGAGCGCTTACGCCAATCAGGACCATCAGCAGACATATCTGCATTATATGTACTAAATCTTACACTATACGTTTGACATTTGTGAAATAAATAACACAAAAATCAGCAATATCGCTTTTTTCGAGCGATATGCCACCATTAAATAATTGATCGTTACCCTGACCATGAACCCGGCCATCGACCGTACGATGGCCGTGGACCGGCTTGCTTTCGACGACCGGGCATATATTCTTTCGAGCAAGGACTCCCCCGGAGGAAGAGGCATCAATGCGGCGCGCGTGATTCACTCGTTTGGCGGCGAGACCCTGGCCATCGTTCCGGCGGGCGGAGACCGCGGCGCGCGTTTTGAGAATTATTTGCAGGATTGTGGGTTTCCCGTCGCGACGGTTCCTATCCGCAATGACATCCGGCTGAATCTCACAATTACGGATCGTCACGGCCTGACGGTCAAGCTGAATGAGCTTGGTCCGAGGCTCGATCGCGGCGAACTGGCGAGCATGGAAGGCACCGTCGAGGCGCAACTGGCGCGCGCATCCTGGCTTATGCTTTGCGGAAGCCTTCCGCCGGGAGTGCCTTCGGATTTCTACGCGCAGCTCGTGGCGCGCGCGGCGAAAAAGGGCGTGCGCACACTGCTTGATACCGATGGCGAAGCTCTCTCGGAGGGCGTGGAGGCGGGGCCGACGATCGTCACGCCAAATCAGCAGGAAGCGGAACGCCTGCTTCATACGGTGTTACTGACCCGATCTCATTCGCTGGCGGCGGCGAGGAAGATTCAGTCGATGGGCGCCGAGTCGGTGGTTTTGTCTCTCGGCAGCCGCGGGGCGATTGGGGCGTCCGGATCGCAGATGTGGGAAGCGACGCCTCCCCGGATTGATGCGATTTCCCCGATCGGGGCGGGCGACGCGCTGGCCGCCGCAATGGCGTGGTCCCTCGAAAACGGCGACAGTTTTCCCGACGCTTTGAGATGGGGAGTCGCCGCGGGTAGCGCCTCGGCGAAATTACCCGGCGTTACTTTCGCGACGGTCGAACAGACGCGGGAAGTTCGCGAAGACGTCGAACTGCGCCGGATCGAAACGTGATCGGCGAAGGTTCCGGCGACTCGGGACCGGACCGCGGCCCCAGCCTGCTGAAATCGGCCGGTATCATCTCCGCGGCGGTGGTCGCGAGCCGGATTACCGGTCTGATGCGGGAAAGCGTTCTGAGCTGGATGTTCGGGGCGGGCGCGACGTTCGACGCCTACGTTCTCGGCTACCGGATCCCGACGCTCGCCCGCGAGCTGTTCGCGGAGGGAGCACTCTCCTCCGCGTTCGTGCCTACGTTTACGCGATATCTCGCCACAAAGTCTCACGAGGAGGCGCGCGAGTTGTCGGATACGACGGCGACCCTGGTGATGGTTATCGTGGGGGGCGTCTGCGCGCTGGGCATGATATTCAGCCCGGCGCTCGTGGATCTGTTCGCACCGGGTTATCACGCGATTTCCGGAAAGTGGGAGCTTTCGGTTTCATTGCTGCGGACGATGTTTCCATTCCTGCTGCTGGTGGCTCTGGCCGCGCAAGCGCAGGGTATCCTTTTCGCCGGCCACCGCTACGCGGTTCCCTCGATCGCCCCGGCTGTTTACAACATCTGCTCGGTCGCGTTCGGGCTGGCGCTCGCGTATGTGGTGGGGCCGCGGCTTGGAATCGATCCCGTGCATGCTATGGCTCTCGGCGTGATCATCGGAGGGGCCGCGCAGATCCTGTTTCAATTGCCCTCCGTGTGGCGTCTGGGTTTTGCATGGCGGCCGCGCTGGAACACGCGGCACGAGGGAGTGCGGCACATCCTGGGACTGATGGGGCCCGCCCTGATCGGCAACGCTTCAGGCCAGATCAACGTTCTGGTGAACACCAATTTTGCCGCGGGTCTGCGCGATGCGTCGGGCCATGTGATGAACGGACCGGTCAGCTGGCTCGCGTACGCGTACCGTTTTTTCGCGCTGCCGATGGGGGTGTTCGGAATCTCCGTGGCGGCGGCGGCGCTTCCCCACCTTTCGCGCAGCGCCGCGCACCGGAATTTCGCGGAGTTCCGGGAGACGCTCTCGCGCTCGATCGCGATGATCCTGCTGTTGACCATCCCCGCCGCTGTCGGGCTTGCAACGCTGGGCGAGAGCATGATCGGCATCGTGTTTCAACATGGAAGATTTCTCGCGTCGGATACCCATCAGACGGCTCGCGCGCTTTCGTGCTACGCGGTGGGCCTGGCGGGCTATTCCACGATAAAGCTGCTGGCCCCGGCCTTTTACGCGCTGGGGGATTCGAGAACACCGATGATGGTCAGCATGGCGGCGGTGCTGATAAACGGGCTCGCCGCATTTACAATGGTGCGGCTCGTCGGATTTGGCCATGCGGGATTGGCGTTTTCGACGTCCGTGGCGTCGACGTTCAGCGCTCTCGTGCTGCTTTTCCTGATCCAGTCCCGCATCGGCGGTCTCGAGGTTCGCAGGATGCGGGCGGATTTTGTGAAAATTCTGGCTGCCTCTACGGTAATGGGCGTGGTCTGCCACGAAGTAGTCGCCGCGTCGCATGCGCTGGTGCACGCTCCGGGAGCGGCGAGGATTGTGGATGTCATAGTGGGGGTTCCGGCGGGAGCCGCGGTATTTTATGCGGCTGCGGCCATCCTCGGGGTGCCCGAACTGGCGCAGGCGCGCGATGCGCTTTTACGCAAATTACCTGGGCAACCCGATCCGGCTGGATAAGCCTTTGATAAAATCGCACTGAACATGCTTCCAGACATCGCCCGCGCCATTCAGCTGCAGATTCTGGATGACCGCGCCGCCGAGTTGACAAAGGGCATCGCCGCATTGCCCCGGCATATTGCCGAAATCGAGAAGAAAATGGAGTCGCATCAGCGCCGGCTGGAACACGATCGCGCCGCGCTTGTCGCGAATCAGAAAGACCGAAAGGGTTTTGAAGGAGAGATCCAGGCAAACGATCAAAAGATTTCGAAACTCAAGGCGCAAATGATGGAGGCGAAAAATAACGATCAATACCGCGCCTTTCAGCACGAAATCGATTTCTGCCAGCAGGAAATTCGCCGCCACGAAGACCGCATTCTGGAATTGATGGGCGAGTCCGATCCGCTGGATAAAGCCGTAAAAGCCGCCGAGGCGGCGTTCGCGGTGGAGAAGAAACAGGTCGACGACGAAAAAGCGAGAGCGCAGGAGCGCACGTCGAAGGATCGCAGGGAGATCGAAATGCTGATGCAGGACCGCAAAAAGATCCTGGCGGAGATGGATCCCCGGATTGCTTCCGAATACGAGCGCATTCGCAAAGGACGCGCGGGTGTGGCGATCGCCGAGGCCGTCCAGGGGCGCTGCTCGAAGTGCAATATCCTGCTGCGGCCGCAATTCCTGCAGGAACTGAAGCGCGGGGATTCAGTTATGGTTTGTGAAAGCTGCAAGCGGATGCTTTACTGGAATCCGCCGCAGAGCGTCGCGGACCTGGCAAGTGTTGGCAGCTAAAACCACGGGCTAGCGTACTTCTGCCGGGATATCCGTCGCCTTGCCACCAGCCTGGAGGAACCACTGGACCCCTTCCTGGACCATACTAAGTCTCAGGGTATAGTGGCCCGCAGCAGAGGGGGCCGTGATCGCAGCATTCAGGGAAACGGATTTATCGGCGAGCAGGGGCTGAGGCAGGAGCGTCCGGGTGGTCACAAGAACTCTATCTTCGGACCCGACATACCAGCGATAAGAGAATGTGACGGGCGCGAGTCCATAAGAACTCCAGGAGTCGGGTCCGGGATTGTAAATCGTGACGGGGATACTGATCGCTTGACCCGGTTTGAGGCTCAACGCTTTCACGGGCGTGGTGATCTTCTGGGCAAAAGCCGAGAGCCTCTCGTCGGATCGCAAGGCCGCGGCGTCAGCTCCGGTCGTCACTTCCGGGGTCAGTTCGACGGGAATGCGAAGGCCCGCGGTTCCCCGATCTGCGAACCAGGCTACTCCTTCCTGGACCAGAGTTACAACAAGAAGCGACGTGCGGCCCGCGGGCGGAGCCACGACTTTCATGGTGACGGGAACCTGTCCCCCTGGAGGAAGCGCTGCCGGTAGAGGCGTACGCGCCGAGTTCTCGTTATGCGGGATTCCGTCAGTCAACCACGAGTAAGACACGGTCACCGGAAACATGCCACTCGTAAGCAGCGTGCGTTTCCCCGTATTTTTCACCGTGACCGGCAATTGGATGGTCTGGCCATGACGCAAACGCAAACGGGTGATTGTCGAGGTAATATCCTGATCAAAGGACAGAAGCGGCGTATCGAGCGGCTTATTGTCCGAACTGCCGCATGAAGCGCAGATCACCAAAGCGAGTGCAAGGTATATCGGTCTCTCCCCGAAAAGCAAATCCGGCGCCCTTCCCCTCAACCTAGTCTCCGTATGGTCAAACACCGAATCTCGATAGTCCCAAAGCCCTGAAAGAAAATCCGCAGATGGACCCTGGCGGGCACCGATGCCGGGGGGACCGCGAAGCGACCGTCGAAACCAGACGCGCCGGCAACCAGGGCAGCGGAGAGCAAAGAGTTTGCATTCCCATAATCAACATTCAGCGCGGCGACGGTCGGGTCTTCAGATGAGGTCGCGGAGTAGTCGATGTGGATGGAGTAGGTCCCTGGGGGGAAGGGAAGCGACGGAACATGGACGGATCCGGCAGTGTCAACGGGTTGCGACGCCTTCCACGTGTCTTGATCCGCATGACCGACGGCTCCGAGGAGACAACCTCCGGCAAGATCGAGCGGGCCCGAGGCGGTGCCGGCGAAAGCGGAAGCCCGGGACTCGCAAAGAGCGGTACGCGCTGCACTCCGCGAGTACACGAGCACGCGAACGCCAGCGATAGTGGCTTGCTCGTCAGGTTCTCCCATAATCGAAGTAACGTCGCTCCTGCTCATCGGAGCCGCCGGATCGTCCAGCACGACAAAGCTGATGGGCGGTTCCGTGTTGCGGTTCTCAAGCGACTGAGTGTACCAATCAATGTTATTAGTCCAATGGAACGGCTGCAGGTGACCGTCGACCTGATACGCTCGCAATCCCGTCCTCGAAAGGAGAGTTATTAATCTGGCCTGCCAGTAACCCGCGAGACCGTATTTCAGGCCGTGCAAGGTGGCATAGGTGTCCAACTCACGTACCAGGGGCGGGACATAACGATGAAGAGGAACTGCGGGGAGAGGTGTTCGAATGGTGAGGGTGGCGGCTACTACGGCGGCGGCCATCGCCGGCAGCAGAAGCGCAAGCGAGGCAGATCCCACGTTTTTTCCGGAAGCCTGGAGAGAACCAATAAATACGGGCCATGTAAGGAGCGGCAAAAGAAACATGGGATGCATATAATGCATCGTCCAGCCATACAAATTCAGAACGGTGAGGGATGTGCTGCCGCCCACGATCATGGTTGCGGCGCTCATAATCGATGCACCGGCCGCAACGACAAAGAAAAAAATTCTTAGAACGCCGGCCGGCGTTTTCGATCGATCCCGGCGAACCCCGGTCAGCCATAGGAGCGAAACTCCGCAAGCAATCAGCCAGACCAGAGCGAGTACGTGTGTAAAGTCGGCCGCCCCGAGTTTGTTGGCGGCACCCTCAATAAACACATTGAGGGCTTTCCTGAAAGACTGCCAGCCGATGGACGATTGGGCGGCGACGGGCGCCGATGTGAAAAGAAGCCGCCCCATTGCGAGTCCCCCGAACGAAGCCAGCCACCCTGCAAGTATCGCCTGAGTCCCACGAAGAGGGACATAATGGAACCCTACAAGGAATGCGATGCCAATGGTCGCCGGAAGCATAAAATGCGTCAGAAAGAGGATGTTGCTCATGGCGGCCAGGGCGCAGAGGCCGAGAAACAAGCAAACGGTCCAGGAGCGGGCTCTTCCGTCCGGGTCCTGAAGGAGGCGAAGCGAGAAGAAGAGAGCCAGCACGACGTTCAGGAGACTCCCGACGTGGATCTGCGGTATGAAGAACTGGTGCCACGCGCCATAAGGGGCCGGCAGGTGAAACGCCACATACAGAGTCAAGGCCACCGCCGAGATCAGGGTGGCTACTTCGGCTGCGCGCGCTCGCGGAAGCCGGAGCGCGCGCCAGCACAGGCATATCGCCAGGATGAGGGACAAGAATATCGCAAATGCATCCAGGAACTCAGCCGCAAGCACATTGCGCGTCAAGCCATACATTACGCCGGCAAAAAATACGTCGGGAAACCAGAATGGCGCTATGGAGAAAGACCATCCCCTCAGCGGATAACGATCGACAAAGATGTCCGTGAATAAGTTAACCGACCATAGCGAGTCGCCGTTAATCCAATCGTGGAGATCGGGGACGGATGAAAGACGGAGGTAAAGACATGCAAGCGAAATGAACAGTGCGAGCCAACAATAAGTCCTCGGATCAAGCGATAACCGGGCGAATCTCGAACTCTTTGCGACGGGTGAAAGGATTCTTTCTGCTGCGACGGACATTGCAGGAAGTAACACTGTAGCATCAGAGAGCAGGCCGCCTCCAAGCGCTCACGAGAGACTGCTGAGACGCTCCGAACAGGATGAAACCCATTGGCGGCAAAAGATCGCAGGCGCTACCAGCCCAGTTGAAGACGATTTCCTACGTCTTTCGCTCGCGTGCGGGCGGAAGCCTCGTCAGGGTTGCTTGCGGAGGATCAATCGTCGAATTTCGACCTCTCCAAAACCCTCGAAAAAGATTCGCAACGCAACTTTACTGGGGATTCGCTGCGACGGTATTGTGAAGCGGCCATCGAATCGTGACGCTCCTGCCGGGAGTTCCGAGGAGAGGAAGGATTCCGCATTGGGATAGCCCACGTCGACAATGACCCGATTGTCCGATGAGCGGGCCTGGTAATCGATCTGCAAAGACCAGACGCCCGGTGTGAGCGGGAGCTCAGGAAGGCGAACGGATCCAGCGGTATCCGATTCCCGAACGATCCACGCAGCAGCGCCGGCACGGCCGACGCTACCCCAAAGACAGCTTCCCGGAAAGTCGAGGACACCGGAAGCTGCCGCCCGAGAAAGCGAAACGTCCAGAGGACAGTAAATATCCCGCGCTTCCTCAGTGTTGCGCAAGTAGACGAGAAAGGGAACGCCGGCGACAGCCGGTTCTTCCTCCGGCTCACCCAACACCGCAGTAACATCACCCCTTGTTATCGGTGGGCCCGGCGCGCCGAGCAGGGCGAAAGCCGGCAGGGGCTCCCTTTCACGGTTTTCGACCGATTGGGTGTACCAATCGATGTTATTTACCCAGCGAAAGGGCTGCAGATTGGCCCCGACCTGATACACGCGCAGCCCCGTAGTCGAGAGCATGGTTATCAATCTCGCCTGCCAATAAGACGCCAGGCCGTATTTGAGATGGCGGCCCTGGGCGTACGCATCCATTGCTTTCACCAACGGGGGTACATAACGATGAAGTGGAACCGCGGGAGCTGGAGTTGCGGCCAGCATGATCACGGCGACGACAGCCGACGCCAGCGCGGAGAGCATGGGCAGAGGCGCCACCTGCCGCGTTCCGCGTCCGCCAGTTGCGTCCGCGGCGCCGGCCAGGTTTCCGCCTCTCCTCGAAAGGGGGAGAAGACCGATGAAGACAGGCCACGCAAAGAGCGGCAAGAGGAACATGGGATGCATGTAGTGCAAGGACCATTCGTACATGTCCAACGTCGTCAGAGAGAGACTTCCGCCCGCGATGATGGTGGCGGCGCTGAATAAGGATGCGCCGGCCGCGACGATGAAGAAAAACGTTCTGAGAATAACTACAGGAGTCTTTGACCGGCCGTTTGTCAGGCGCCATAGGGCGGCGGCGCAACCAATAAGCCAGGCCAGTGCCAGAAGATGTTCAAAGTCTGCCGCCGCTATCTGCTCCCGCGCCCCGCGGATGAAGGTTGCGAGCGCCGCTTCGAACTGTTTCCAGCCGATGGAAGACTGGCCCCCGACGTCAGCCACGTTAAACAGGATCCGGTTTGCAGCGAGTCCAAGAAAAGCCGCTGGCCAGCCCGCCGCGACGAGGAGGGCGCGGCGCAGGGTAAGATCGCCGCGGGCGACAAGAAAACCGACTCCAAGGGTGGCGGGAACCAGGAAATGCGTCAGGAAGAGCAGGTTGCTCATTGAGGCGAGAACACACAGAGAAAGGAATGCAGCAAGGGTCCAGTAATGCGCCCTTTGGCTTTGATCGCGAAGTAAATGGAGACAGAGCAGGGTAGCGAGCACCAGATTGACAAGGTTGCCAACGTGAGTTTGCGGAAGGAAGAGCTGGTGCCAGGCTCCGTAAGGTTTGTCCGCGTGGGTGGCTACATAGAGGGTGAGAGCGATCGCAGCCACGAGGGTGGCGACCTCGGCGGCGAGCGCTCGGGGAAGCCGGAGCGCTCGCCAGCAAAGGCAAACGCACAGGATCAGCAAGATGAACTGAGCAAATCCGTCGAGAAATGTCGCAGCGAGTACGTTGCGAGTCGGGGCGTACATGAATCCGGCCAGAAATACGTCCGGAAACCAGCACGGAGCGACAGAGAACTGCCATCCGCTAAGCGGGTAGCGATCAACAAAAATGTCCGTGATGAGGTTCACCGGCCAGAGTGAATCGCTCGAGATCCAGTCGCTCGTATCGGGAATGGAAGGCAGCCGCCGATAAAGGCATGCGAGCGACACCAGCAATGCGAACCAGCAGTAAGTTCTGGGGTCGAGCAGAAGCAGGGTAAGTTTCGACGTTTTCGCCGAAGACCCAACAACCCTTGCCGCAACAACCTTGTCACACGATAACATTTGCCCGACCGGAACCGACTTACAGCGCGAACGTTCGGCCTTCCGATCGCGACTTACTTCACCGTAACCGCAATATCGGTTACCGGACCGCCGGCATTGATGAACCACTCAATGCCTTCCTGAACCATACTGAGCCGAAGGGTGTACTTACCGGGATTCGATGGCGCGTCGATGGTTGCGTCCAGCATCGCCGACTCGCCGGGCATCAACGGCTGCTTCAGAAGAGTGCGAGCCGTCACCAGCACGCTATCTTTGCCATCGAGATACCAACGGTAGGAGAACGTGATTGGCGCCTTTCCGGAGGAGGACCAGGGCTCACTCCCGGTATTCCGGACAGTCACGGGGATTTTAACGCTTTCCCCGGGTTTCAGAGTCAGTTGTTTGACCGTCGTCGTGATTTCCTGGCCGAAACTCCCCAGTTTGTTGTCGGTGAATCCGGGCCTCGAAGCAGAGGGCGCAGCGGTTTCTTTCGACGCCGGGGCAGGAGACGAGCCACAGCCTGAGGCGACCAAACAGAGACACACAGAGAAGGCGATCGGGCTGAGGCAAAACCGTTTCGCGCTGTCAACAAGAAGACGGATTGTCATAGAATACCTTCGCGTTCCCCCATCGCCGCATTCCGCTGCGGGTGCATTACAATTTTCCGGATGCAGGCGCCCAGACGCCGCTGGTCTTTGTTGACACCGGCCCTGGCCGGGCACCAGGTGCCGCTGCGGAGACTCAGAGTGCGGGGCGCGGTCGGGAGCGCGAGCGTCATGGATAAACTTTCTTTGGCTCTCAGCCTGCGACGCATCTTTTCCAGACCGCTATCCAACTCGAGATCGATAGCAAATGGCGCGCCGTTAAATATGTCGACTTCGACCGATGTCCACATCGGATTGTCATCGAGCGTTATTCGACACTGTCGCCCCGCGTAGCGAACCTTAGCGCTGGGATCTGTCTCATTGAGAGCCCAGGAAGCGTCTTCGTCCGGCGGTAAGAGGAAGTCGCCCATCTGATAAGTTCCCTGAAAAGGCCGCGCGATAAATATTGTGCCAATTGAGGTGGCGGTAGTTGAGTGTTTGGTCACGACCCATCCCAGCCGCATCATGGTGCGAATGAAGTAAGATTCCTGAAATCCCAGTTCCAGCCAGCGAAACTTGCGTATGCCCCAGACGGACATGCCGTCGAGACGGACTCCCCAGGGCACCGGAAAGCTTTCGAGAATCGGCTCCGCCGCAAACACGACCACGCCGCCGGCAGGGACGCGATTCCTGAGCGAGTGAAGAAGCAGTAAATGGTCACTGCAGTGATGAAAGCTCTCGAAAAAGACCACCGCATCGAACTGCCGGTCGGAATCGTAGAAGAGGTTAAAATCCCCCTCGATCGCTTCGACTTCAAGACCGACGGCGCGCACCCGCCGACCTATCAAACCGACGAAATTGGGCTCGATATCGACCGCAGTAACATGACAACCAAGTTGTGCGAACGCGAGAGTGGTATTTCCCCAGCCCGGGCCAAATTCCAGCACCCTGGCGCCTGGCCCTATCCCCGCGGTCTTGATCAGAAAGCCGATGCCCATGAGGTGATCGCCAACTGTCGAAGCGCTCCCCGTGCGATAGGGAAAGGGACGGCTGACCGCCTGATCGACGTCAATGTGAGAGCGTTCGTCTACCGTATCGTAGTGAGTAACTCCGGCGAGAGTGGAATACAAACGCATCTGCCACTCTTTATAACCAGCTGAGTACGGATCTTCCTCGGGGGTGGGCTGTCGCCGCCATTCAAAACTGTCAAACATCGCCCGCAACCGATCATCCGAGACTGCGGCTGCGGCGTCCAGTTCTGCGAGATATTCGTCCAGAGACTGCAGATCGGTGAAGCTATGCATCGACCCCGGCGGGAAGCGGTTGGTATAACATGGCAGTGCTAAGATCGTAGCAAATCGCCGATAACCGATGCGCCAGCGTTCCGAGAGCTACAGGCGCCCTGATTTCTGACGCCCTGCAATTTCACATGGATACCGATTCCGAGTCAACTCCGCCATGGCGTATATGGACGGCGGAGCGGGAGCACGGGGATCCACCGTTGCCCCGCTGGATGGAAGACATCTGGACGCAGCACGGGCGTCCGAACCCTTCCACCGACGACCGGTTTGCTCCGGCCGCGCAGGCTCTGTTGTGGTTCGTGAGCACCTGGTACGCGTGGCGTAAACCTTACCGGTTCGGCCTGCCGCCGGCGTTGCTGAAGTGGCTGAACGCGACCGAGTTGGATCTCACGACTGCGGTGGAACGGCGGCCCACGCTTGAAGGTTCCGTCACATGTGGGGCGTTCAAGCCCGTTTCGCGGTTCATGTATTTGATTTGGGAGCAGGCCGGCCGCACTCCCTCACTTGAAGATTCCGACAACTATTACGAGTTTCTGGAGATGTTCGCGCGCGAAACGCTGCCCCGCTTGAATGCGCCACGGGCGTTACTGCCTCAAGCGGCGATCGATTTGCTGAACGCGCCTGCCGGCGACGAGGATCTCCCGCTTACGGTCGGCATGCTGTTGTACCTGAGGCGCAGGTATCCGGAAGAGTACAGGCAACCCGGTAAGAGTGGACGGGAACGAATGCTGGCGCATTCCTTTCAGGCGCTCGAAGAGCTGCTGGAACTGGGCGACCCGCGGATGATTCCGGCAGCGGTTTCCGGCTTCTGGAATCAGCGGCCGCTCGCGAGCGGCGCCGTAACCGCATTCGAATACGTTGCGGCGCGCGCGGCAGACGACGCCCCCTCCGATGAGGCGGGGATCAGGCATTGGTCTGGAAGGAATGTGATTTCGGGCCTGGTTTCCGGTCCGCCGACGAGTCTGGCCGGGGCCGTCGAGCCGGTTACCCATATCGAGGACCGGGCGATCGTGATTTACCGCGACCATGTGACCGTCGCCGGCTTGAGCAAGGCGGGCGCAAGCATGGGAGCTGCGCTGCCCGGAAATGGAGTGCCGGTTTTCGATCTGCACTTCTCTCTGGGCCGCGAGAGACTGGATACGGAAGCGGAACGAAACCGGAAGCACTGGATTAACGCTCGCCGGAAGGCGCATATTTTCAACCTTAATCCCGAGTATCTTGCCGATTGCTGTTACTGTAATCTGGCGCGAATGGGCGCGGGGGATTATACGATCGGGCAGTTCTTCTGGGAATTATCAGCCGTTTCGAGAGTGCACAAGCCGGGAATCGCGCTGGTCGATGAGATCTGGACGGCGAGCGATTATCTGACTCGTATTTACGGCGCCGCGACCAGTAAACCGGTGGCGACCATGGGATTGATGGTCTCGGTAAACGGGGCGGCGGCGCTCAAGGCGGAACAGTTTGGATTCGGCGACGACGCTTACCTGTTTTTGTCGACTTTCGACGCGGGATCGGTGGTCGAACGAAAGAATCCGCTGGGAACGATCACAGCATTTCAGAAGGCGTTTCCGCGGGGAACGGAACGCGTGGGGTTGATCATCAAAACGCGGAATCTGGAACACCTGCAGACGCCGCGAGACCGGAAACACTGGGCCGAGGCGCAGGATCGGATTCGAAAGGACGACCGCATCAAGGTGGTGAAACACACAATGACGGACGACGAGCTCGCGGGTTTGTGCCGAATGTGCCAGTGCTTTGTCTCGCTGCACCGGTCAGAAGGTTTTGGGTTCGGCCCGGCTGAAGCCATGGCGCAGGGCAAACCTGTAATCGTGACGAACTACTCGGGAGTGTGCGACTTCTGTACGCCGGAAACCGCGAAGCTGGTGGATTATGAACTCATTCGGGTGAAACCGGATGAGTACCCGTTTCTTGATGCCGATCAAATCTACGAGTGGGCGGATCCGAATCTGAATGGCGCAGCAGAGTATATGCGCATGCTTGCCGAGGACCGCGAGCAGGGCTTGCGGCTGGGCTGCGCCGGGAAGGCGCTGATGTTACGCGAATATAGCGTTGAAGCGGTGCGGCGGCGATATCTGACCCGACTGGAACAACTCGGGTTCGGATGCGAGGGTCCGGTCTTATCTCGATGCTGATGTTATCCCTATGCTAATCGAGGGGCCTTTCGAAACCGATTACAGCCTGGCGATCGTCAATCGCCGGCTGGCGCTGGCGATGGCGCGGCTGGGACATACGATCGAGCTTCATCACCGGGACAATACCACGGATTACGCGCCTGGGCCGGAATTTCTCGCGGCGTTTCCGGAGTTAGGAAGGCGTTTTATCGCGTCGCCTGCAAAATCCCGCGAGGCGGTGCATTCGCGTTATATTTACCCGCCTTATACGGACGGGATGATTGGCGCCGTGAACGCGATCCATTGCTATGGGTGGGAAGAATCTTCATTTCCCGCGGAATATGTGGCGTCGTTTAACCGGGATCTGGATGTGATCACCGTCATGTCCACTTACGTGCGGGATGTGCTGGTTCAGAATGGCGTGACAGTGCCCGTGGAAGTGGTCGGACTTGGCGCGGATCACATTCTGGAGGGGCGGGCGGAATCCGTTTCGTGCTTCGAGCGGGACCGGTTTCACTTTGTCCATGTTTCTTCCTGCTTTCCGCGCAAGGGGGCGGATGTGCTGGTGGACGCCTTCTGCAGAGAGTTCCGGCGCGGCGAAAAGGTAAGTCTGGTGATCAAGACTTTCGCCAATCCGCACAACGAGGTTGAAAAGATCGTCGCGGAGGCGTTTCGCCGATTCCCGGACCACGCGCGGATTGAAATTGTTTTCGATTCTTATTCGCCGGGGCAGATGCGCGCGCTGCTCGAAGGGGCAAGTTGCCTGGTCGCGCCCAGCCGGGGCGAGGGGTTCGGATTGCCTGTGGCCGAGGCGATGCTGCTGGGGACGCCGGTGATCGCCACGATCCACGGGGGGCACGCCGATTTGTGTTCGCCGGAATGGTGCTGGCCGGTCGATTTCGAATTACAGCCTGCACGAACACACCTGAGCGAGGGCAAGTCGGTTTGGGCGGAGCCCGACGGGGCCTCGCTGCGGTCGCGCATGCGCGAGGTCTTCGAGTGTCAGCGCGAAGCGGTTCGGGGGAAGACGGAGCGGGCTCGCGCGCATATAGCGGCGCGTTTTACCTGGGACCAGGTTGCGGAGCGTCATGCTCAGGCATGTGATCGAGCGCTGGAGAAGACCCGGCCGCGCGCCACAAGCGGGACGGTTCCGAGGCGCCATATCGGCTTCGTCAGCACATGGAACGCCCGCTGCGGCATTGCCGAATATACTCGCTTCCTGAGCGCGAATCTTTCGCCCGAACGAAGATTTTCCGTGTTTGCCAATCATATTCCGACGCCTGTTCGGGAGGATGAATCGAACGTGGGCCGCTGCTGGACGGCGAGTATTGACGCCATTCCCGAGGGCGAAATCGACGAACTGGCAAGACAGATTTGCGCGGCCGGATGCGATGCGGTTTCGATTCAATATAACTTTGGCCTGCTTTCTCCGGAGACGGTGGACGGGCTGATGCGGCGGTTGAGAAAGAAGGGAATCCCGACGGCGGTGACCCTGCATGCGACCGCGAACGAGAGATACGGCCGGCTGGTCTCGGTTCTCGAGAACGCGCAGGCGGTTGTGGTTCATCGGGCGGAAGAGCGGGAGCGTTTGCTGGCTTCGGGCCTCGGACGCGTTTGCGTGCAGCGCCAGGGAATCTATGTCGCGGAGGAGTTACAACGCGCGGCTCCCGCAGGTTCGGAAGACGGCGTTTTCACAGTGGCGTGCTTCGGGTTTTTTCTGCCGCCCAAGGGCATTTACGAACTTCTCGAGGCGTTTTCGGCCGCATGCTTCGTAAATCCGAGTTTGCGCCTCAAACTGATCAATTCGCTTTACGATATACCCGAATCGCACGCTTATGCGAGCGAATGCGTCAGATTGCTGCGGAATCGGGGACTGACGGACCGCGTGCTGCTGTCGACGGGTTTTCTGGAGCAGGACGAGATTGTGCGCGAACTGGCGGATTCCGATCTTGTGGTTCTGCCCTACACGCATTCGACCGAGTCTTCGAGCGCCGCGATCCGGCTTCCGCTGGCTTCGCTGACACCGGTCCTGTGTTCCGATCTCCAGCTGTTTCGGGAATTTGCCGGGATGGTCCATCTGTATCCCGCGGGGGACACGGTGGCGCTGGCGAATCGACTAATCGAGCTATCGACAGATTTGAAATTGCTGCGGAGCTTCGAAGGACGGCAACGCCGGTATGTGGACGAGCTCAACTGGAGTCATGTGGCGCGGGACTTCGAGGCAGTGATGGATTCCTGTACACTGGCTGCCGCGAGTACCGTCTGATTCTTCATGCCCGGTAAAGATTCGATTCCGGCAGCAACGCCCGAGACTTTGAACGCCGTTGCGCGTGAACTCAGAAGTTTGAGAGAACCGCGCGATGCGAATGGAAGGTTCGAGCGCCCCCGGCCTATCGAGACGGCCGAAAGTTTCAACGATACGCTTTCGCAGGAAGTGGAGCACTTTCTGCGGACGATTTCGAATCCGGATCATGCCGTGGGCCACATGCCGCCGGAGCCGCCTACGTTGCGCGGGCGGATCGGCGCGTCGCTGGTTCGAATCGTAAAGCGGACGCTTTTCTGGTATACGGGCCAGATTAACGAGATATTCGGGAAGGTTGGGAGGCTCTTTCGGCAGGTTGCGGAACGAATTTCGCATCTTGAGCGCCAGGGAGCAGGACAGCGCCAGCGGGAAGCGGAGGTCGCACGCCAGGTTGATGCTTTAAATCAGACGATAAAAACGCTGCACACGGATACGACCGAGCTGGAGAGCGCTCTCAGCGGCGCGCGCCGCGAGATGACGGCTCTTCGGGACGGCCTGCCCCGGGATTTCCAGAGGCTGCTGCAGGTTGCCGTTGCAGAGGAGCGGGCGTCGCTCGAGGCCCGGCTCGCAAAAGAGCGCGTTTTGATGCAAGCCGGGCTGAATTCGAAGATTGCCGAGTCGGATTTGAAGCTTGGGGAGGCGAATGCAAATCTTGCGGAGCTGAATGCCAGGCTGGGCGGGCTGACGGAGGCTCATGCGAAGGTTGCCGATCTGGAGGCGAGGCTGGGCGAGGCGAATGCGAAAGCTGCCGATCTGGATGCCAGGCTTCTCAGCGGGCGTGAATCGTGGCGCAAGGCCGACTTGCTCATCCATCAGACTCGGGCTCAGTTGTATGCGCAGGAAAGCCGCATTTCGCTGCTGATGCGGCGATTTTATGGTGAAGGCGCCAGTTCGTCGCCGCGCGTTGCCGAGGGCGCCGACGATACAAAATGCGCCGAACTCGAGGAGATGTATGTCGAGTTTGAGAACCAGTTTCGCGGAACGAGAGCCGACATTAAAGAACGTGTTTCCGAATATCTGCCAACCGTCACCGACAAGAAAATCGGCACGCCGGAGATGCCGATTCTGGATCTGGGCTGCGGTCGCGGGGAATGGCTCGAGGTGCTTGCGGAAAATGGTATGACGGCCTCAGGCGTGGATTCCAACGAATCGTGCGTGCGCGAGTGCTCTACTCGAGGTCTGACGGCCCGTGGCGCGGACGCGATCAGCTTTCTGGCGCAGCTTCCTGAACAAAGCCAGGGAGCGATAACGGCTTTCCACGTAGTGGAACATATGCCGATCCCGGCGTTGATGAACCTTCTCGATGAAGCGATTCGCGTTCTCAAGCGAGGCGGCCTGCTGATTCTCGAGACTCCGAACCCCGCGAACCTGATTGTGGGAGCTCACACCTTTTATCTCGATCCCACGCATATACGGCCGATTCCGGCGGACCTGCTGCGATTTCTGGTGGAGTCCCGGGGTTTCTGCGGCGCGGAGATCCGGCCGCTGCACCCGTTTCCCGAAAGCTTTCGAATCGACTTAGGGACAAATAATGAGGCCGCCGCAACCTTGAATGATCTGTTGTACGGACCCCGCGACTACGCGATCGTGGCGGAACGCGCGTAAGGCTTCTGATATAGTTTCGGCGATGCGGACCGGCATCGTTTTTTTGTGTTTCGCCGCTGTTTTACGAGGCGGGGACGCCTCTTCGGCGCAGATCCGCGATTCGGCTACGCGCGCCCTCGCGCTGCTGCAGACCAGCCAGAAGACCTGGTACTCGAAGATCAATTGCCACTCCTGCCACCATCAGTTTCTGCCTGCGCTGGCGTTCCAGGCCGCGCGCGAGCATGGCGTTCCGGTGGACGAAGCGATTGCGGGCGCCGACGCGCTGAAGGCTTTCACTTACACCGATCTCGACGCCGCGGTCCAGTTCCGGGATGTGGTCGAAACCACGATGGATTTGTCGTACGCACTGGTGGCCGCGAATGCGAGCGGGCTGCGAGCGAATCTCGCGTTGCAGGCGTACGCACGGGCGATCGCGGGGCGCCAGGACCCCGAGGGGAACTGGGACGATATTCATCAGCGTCCACCGCAGTCTTACAGCCGGTTCACGCAGACATCACTCGGGCTGCGCGCAATTGAGCTTTACAGCCATCCGAGTCAGAGGGCCGAAGTCGCGGCTCGCGTGGCTCTTGCGAGGAAGTGGCTGCTCAGCCACACGCCGCGCGATACCGAGGAGCGAACGTGGCGGTTGACCGGGCTTGCCTGGGCGGGATCGCCGGCTGCAGATCGGGCGCCAATGGTTCGCGCTTTGCTGGCATTGCAGCGGCCCGACGGCGGCTGGAATTCGCTCGACGGACGGGAGAGCGACGCTTATTCGACGGGTGAGGTTCTGGTTGCGCTGCACGATGCGGGTGGCGTTTCCGTGTCGGACAAGGCGTGGCGGCGCGGGATCGATTATCTCGTGCGGACGCAGATGCCAGACGGATCCTGGCACGTGGCGTCGCGTCTCCATCCCCCGGCACAGGTAAGTCCCGCTTACTTCGAGAGCGGTTATCCTTACGCCCACGATCAATATCTCTCGGCGACGGCGGCAAGTCTGGCGGTGATTGCGCTATCGGGGGCGCTCGGGTCTGGGCGCAGAGCGGCGGCTCCGTCATGGACGGAGGATCTGCCGAATGTAGAGCCGTGGGTGGAGACGGTTCTTTTCGGGTCGGTCACCGATTTGAAAAGGCTCCTCGACGGAGGGTTCGATCCGAATTCGGCTACCAGGGCGGGGGGAACGACCGCGCTGATGATGGCTGCGCCCGACGCGGAGAAGATGAAGCTGCTGCTGGATCGCGGCGCGGATGTAAATGCCCGCGCAAAGTCAAAGTATTCCGCTCTGATGGTGGCTGCCGTGTACAGAGGCGGGACGCCGGCCATAAAACTATTACTCGCGCGGGGCGGCGATGTGAGCGGTACGCCCTCTCCGCTGGTGCTTGCGGCGGGAATCGGCAACGCTGAGGCGCTGAAACCGTTGCACGATGCGGGCGCGAGTCTCGGCCGGGCATTGCTCGCCGCCGTGCGAACCGGGCAGACAGGGGCGGCGCGCGCGCTTCTCGATCTCGGCGCTCCGATGGACGAAACGGACGCGTCGGACGCGTCAGCGCTTGATCGGGCTGTGATTTCGAATCAACTGGAATTGACGCGATTGCTGATCGAGCATGGCGCGAATGTGAATCGGGTGGGACGTTCGGGAATGACGCCGCTACTCTATGCGGCATCAATCGATTTCGGCGATTCGAAGATGATCGAGCTACTTCTGAAGTCCGGGGCGCGTACGGACGCGGTCAGCAAAGAGGGATTTACGGCTCTCGACCTCGCGCGGAAGTACAAACATACGCATCTGATTGCCAGTCTTGAAGGAAGCCGGTAAGAGAGTCAAAGGCGCCGGCGACAACGATCGCCGGCGCCACCGATTACTCGCTAAAGCTCGCAGCCGGGGTGGCCGCAGTTGCAGGAAATTTCGAGCGTGTCTTTCGCGTCCGCACAGGACGTACTGCAGTAATTGCTGCCCTGCGCGGCGGGACAGAGGCACGCCGGGTGTGCGCACTTTTTGGTTTCGTCAGCCATAGAACCTCCCTTCCGCAGCCAGCACTTGACGGGCCACCGGAGTTACTTGCGTGCGATCATGACGCGCGAGGGATAAAACCCCTGTTGCACCTTGCAATCGTGCTCGATTTCGAATTCGAAGTCCCGGATGGCGTCGGGAATCGCAGTTTCCACCTGGCGGCCCCAGAAGGCGGGCGCGAGTCCGCCGGCCACGCGATAGAGGGCGTTGAAGGCGGGAACATTCTGCCCGATTAACACCAGCGCGAGGCATCCGTTGGGGCGTAATACGCGGTGAATCTCCGCCAAGGCGCGGCTGATGTCTTCCGAGCCCATAAGTTCGAGGAGATAGCAGCAGACAACGGCGTCAAAGGCGCCATCGCGGAAGGGCATGTTGCAGGCGTCGACTGCCTGGCAGTGGGCGCGGGCCGAAGGCAGACGGCGATGGGCGAGGCGCTGCGTGCGCGCCGCCATGTTCGGCGAGAGATCGAAGCCGCAGGTCAAGCCGGTCGCATTGATTCGGGCGAGACGCCGGAACATCTCCCCGGAGCCGGTGGCGACCTCGAGCACGCGCGTTCCGTCGGTTATGCCTGCCAGTGAAAGGGCGACCTTGTGGGCCTTTTCATGGAAGAACAGAGTGGACAAGGGATAAACGCCTGACACCAGATCGTAGATCCGGCGGGTAGGGCCAGGCAGGCCGTGAAACCCATTCCTGTCGATCCTGATGCGTTCTTTGAGCGGGCGTGGGGCTGTAAGTGTCGTCATTCGGAAAGGAGCCATCAGGAGACCGCCGCCAGACGGGTCTGCGTCTCCGGTACCTCGATTTCGATGCGGGTGCCGCGTCCGGGCTGGCTGTCGATCAACATCCGGTAGTCCTGGTTATACAAAACCTTTAACCGCTCTTTGACATTGCTCACGCCTATACCTTTGTTAAAAATTCCGGCTAATTCGGCCTCCGGTATGCCGACCCCGTCGTCTTCGACCGCGATCGACAACCGCCCGTTGCCGTGGGTGGTCCGAATGGTTATGGCGCCACCGTCAACTTTACTCGAAAGGCCATGCCGGATTGAGTTTTCGATGAGAGGCTGCAGCAACATGCTCGGAATCAGCATATCCAATGTCGCAGGGTCGATGTGTTTCACGACTCGTAACTTATCGCCAAATCGCACAAGTTCGATGGAGAGATAGTCTTCGATGAAAGCCAGTTCGTCCCGTAGGGGAGCGAAGTGCTCCTGATTCCGAAGGCGTCCTCTCATGATACGCGAAAGGCGCACGATCATGGCTCGGGCTTGCTCGGGATTGATCCGGATGAGCGTGGATACGGAGTTCAGGGTGTTGAAGAGAAAGTGCGGATTGATCTGGCTGGCGAGCGCGTCGAGACGGGCCTGGATGAGCAGGTGTTTCTGCTCTTCGAGCTTCACTTCATTGCGGGTGTTGTTCCAGACCTTGAGTGGAATGGTGATGCAAAAACAGGTGGAGGCGTAGGCGGCGAGGCGGAGAGGCAAAGGATCGTGGGCGCGAGCGATTGTGAACAAGCCTGGGTTAAAGACGGTGCCCAGTTCCTCGCGCAAAAATTCGGCAGCGAGCATTCCCACCAGAAACAACAGTTGAAAGAGTGCGGCGCGGAACTTGACGGGCTGCCGGATGAGGCGGAAAAAGTTGGCGTCGGGAAAAGGGGAGAAGCGCCAGATGTCCTCTTTATCGGAAGCGACGTCGCGGAGCATGCCGCCGCCCAGTCCGATCATTGCAAGGAAGGGAAGTGTGAGGAGTTCTTTTCCCGGGGAGGGGATCAGCAGCGAAGGGATCGCGATCATCATTCCCGCAAACCACCCGCAGATATACCCCCCCGTAATGCCGGCGAGAAAAGCGCCCTCGAGCGCGAGGTCCAGCGCGGAATATGCCGGGGCGAAGACCCGGATCGCCACTCCGGGAAGAAACATAACGGCGAACCAGACGGCCAGGCGGCTGCGCTGTGCGAGAGTACGCTCCTCGCGCAACAGCATACGCTTCACGGCCTCGCTCCGGACGCCGAAACTCGCGATCGACGCAGCGGCGCCGACCCGGACGAGCAAAGGGACGAGTGGCTGTGGTGGCTCCATTCGCCGCTCGCTACCCGTCCGTTGCACGCGGCGCCGATTGCGTCCGGTGATCTCTCATTGCGTCACCATAAGATCAAGCGCTCATTATAATGGAGTTATTTCGTCCACTTATTTTCATGCAAGATCCTGCGAATTTTGTCCTTACCAAGGCCGCCGAGGCGAATTTTCCCACAGAGTTCGGATTATTCCGAATCTTCGGCTTTGAAGGCCGCACCCCAAGTCGGGTTGAAGAGGCTGTGGTCCTCCAGATGGGTGACATGCAGGCGGAACCACCTCCCTTGCTGCGGATCCATTCCCAGTGTCTGACCGGCGACGTTTTTCACAGCTTGCGATGCGATTGCCGGGCACAACTGGAGATCGCGTTGAAGGAGATTTCGGCCGAAGGGCGGGGGCTGATCATCTATGAGCATCAGGAAGGCCGGGGGATCGGCCTGATGAATAAATTGCGGGCGTATGAGCTGCAGGATCTGGGCGCCGATACCGTCGAGGCGAACGAGCAGCTAGGCTTCGAAAGCGATTTGCGCAATTATTCGCTTCCTGGCGCTATCCTGCGAAGTCTGGGGATTCGGCGGGTCCGGCTGATGTCGAATAATCCAGACAAAGTGCGGGCACTCGATGCGGCGGGGATCGAGGTCGTGGAGCGCGTACCCTGCATTGCGGCGGTACATGAATCGCGGCGTAATTATCTGGCAACGAAACAGGCGAAAATGGGCCATTTATTGGGATAGACCGCCGGATATTGCGTTCTATGGGCGGGAGTCGAACTAAACTTGCAACAAAAAACTGCCGATATCAGGTGCATGAATGAGCGCCGATTTGAGGGCAGGTTTTTATGTGCGGATCTGGTGAGAGTCGACTGGCTGGAAGGCGAAGACGATTGCCGGACCACCGAGGGGGTTCTTGAAGATATTTCTCCGTTGGGGGCGTGCGTCCAGGTTGAGGAGCACATCCCGCCGGGAACCGGCATTTCGATTGCGGCCATGTCGGCCGATGAGGCGCGGTTTTTCGGCCACGTATCGTATTGCGTTTACAGGGATTACGGGTATTTCGTGGGAATCCGCCTCTACGATGAAACGCGATGGTCGGCTGCGAGTTTTGTACCTCGCCATTTGACGAGTCTCGCGGCGCTTTCACTTGAAGAAAGCGCCTGGACGAACTGATTCGCCTCATGCACAACAATTGTGACGATATAGTTGCGCGCCGCGTGCCGTAATGGTACATTTTAGAGGTTGCCGGTGACGCGAGTTTGTTTCGCGCCTTCCAAAACTAACTTTTGATTTCGAGGATTTAGTCGCGAAATTGGAAGAAAGTAGCGAGGCCGGTTGCAAGCGCGGAATGCGATGTGTTAAAGTCGCAGGAAGTGACTGAAAGAGTCTGAACTCGACTCCGATTCAGAAGTTTTATAGGGGCGATAAACAACGCGCTTGCAAAACGGTCTACGGAGTGGTAGAAATAGTAAGACTCTCGTAAGGTAGGTAACAAGCTGTTGAGGTAGATCGGGGAATTTTCCTGATGTCGGCCTGCGGTGGTAACAACCTTCCTCGTAGTTCTTTCAAGAATTGAAATTTTAAACGGTCTGACAAGGGTGTAAAAACTTCTTGCGCCTTGCGCGGCGGATTACCCAAGTTTTGATCGGCAAGTTTCGAGGCCTGCCGGTAATTTCTGCGCCTTCGAAGGGGTAGGGAGGTCTGGCACAGATCTTTGACAATCTGATTGGATGCACTAATTTACTTCGTCAGTACGGCGCGGTGCAGGTGAAAGCCTGTTTCGCGTACGTTCTAAAATGAACTTTGGGTTCAACCGGAGCGATAAATTCTCACAACTTAAAATGAGAGTTTGATCCCGGCTCAGAATCAACGCTGGCGGCGCGCCTAACACATGCAAGTCGAACGAGAAAGTGGAGCAATCCATGAGTAAAGTGGCGTACGGGTGAGTAACACGTGGATAATCTGCCCTTTAGTGGGGAATACCGCTGGGAAACCGGCGACAATACCGCATAAGCTCGAGAGAGGAAAGCAGCAATGCGCTGAAGGAGGAGTCCGCGGCCGATTAGCTAGTTGGTGGGGTAAAGGCCTACCAAGGCTGTGATCGGTAGCCGGCCTGAGAGGGCACACGGCCACACTGGCACTGAAACACGGGCCAGACTCCTACGGGAGGCAGCAGTGGGGAATCTTGCACAATGGGGGAAACCCTGATGCAGCGACGCCGCGTGAGCGATGAAGCCCTTCGGGGTGTAAAGCTCTTTCGGCAGGGAAGATTATGACGGTACCTGCAGAAGCAGCTGCGGCTAACTACGTGCCAGCAGCCGCGGTAATACGTAGGCAGCAAGCGTTGTTCGGAGTTACTGGGCGTAAAGGGTGCGTAGGCGGTCTCTTTAAGTATGGTGTGAAATCTCCCGGCTTAACTGGGAGGGTGCGCTGAAAACTGCAGGGACTAGAGTGTGGGAGAGGAAAGTGGAATTCCTGGTGTAGCGGTGAAATGCGTAGATATCAGGAGGAACACCGGTGGTGTAAACGGCTTTCTGGACCATAACTGACGCTGAGGCACGAAAGCGTGGGTAGCAAACAGGATTAGATACCCTGGTAGTCCACGCCCTAAACGATGCATATTTGGTGTGGGTCATTCAGTTGATCCGTGCCGGAGCTAACGCGTTAAATATGCCGCCTGGGGAGTACAGTCGCAAGGCTGAAACTCAAAGGAATTGACGGGGGCCCGCACAAGCGGTGGAGCATGTGGTTTAATTCGACGCAACGCGAAGAACCTTACCTGGGCTCGAAATGCTATGGACCAGCTTGTGAAAGTACGGCCTTCCCGCAAGGGACCGTAGTATAGGTGCTGCATGGCTGTCGTCAGCTCGTGTCGTGAGATGTTGGGTTAAGTCCCGCAACGAGCGCAACCCTTGTCCTGTGTTGCCATACCGAAAGGTGGAACTCGCAGGAGACCGCCAGGGATAACCTGGAGGAAGGTGGGGATGACGTCAAGTCCTCATGGCCTTTATGTCCAGGGCTACACACGTGCTACAATGGACGGTACAAAGGGCTGCCAACCCGCGAGGGGGAGCCAATCCCAAAAAACCGTTCTCAGTTCGGATTGCAGGCTGCAACTCGCCTGCATGAAGCTGGAATCGCTAGTAATGGCGGATCAGAACGCCGCCGTGAATACGTTCCCGGGCCTTGTACACACCGCCCGTCACATCACGAAAGTGGGTTGTACTAGAAGTCCGCGCGCTAACCCGCAAGGGAGGCAGCGGCCCAAGGTATGACTCATGATTGGGGTGAAGTCGTAACAAGGTAGCCGTAGGAGAACCTGCGGCTGGATCACCTCCTTTCTAAAGAGACCGTGGCTGGAGTCGCGTCTGAGTGTACGCGCGAGTGGCAGCCGTTCCAGTCCAATACCAGTTCGAAGCTCTGCAAGTCCGGTTTTCCGGTTCGGATGAGCGGAAGCTGGAAGTACGTTCCGGACTCTTGCTTAAAGTTCATTGAAGTGGTTAGAGTGGTAGTCGGCCTGGTGCTCGACTGGCTCTGCATCCAATTGGCCTCGATTTAATTTCGTTCTGCTGTCGGGGCTGTAGCTCAGCTGGGAGAGCGCCTGATTTGCATTCAGGAGGTCGCCGGTTCGATCCCGACCAGCTCCACCAGTTGAGCGCTCGCAAGATCGCGGCAGCACTGGGCCTGTAGCTCAGGTGGCTAGAGCGCACCCCTGATAAGGGTGAGGTCGGTAGTTCGAGTCTACCCAGGCCCACCATCTAAACCGAAGAAACCGAAGGTGAGTTTTCCGACTGATACGGAAAGCTGATTTTCGACGTCTTCGGACTAGCATCGAAGAAGTCTGATCTTTGACAATTGAATATTTGACGGGCAATACTTAATACAAGTAATTGCAGCTTTCCGAAGGCGTAGTGTTTCCGTGACAGGCGGCATGCCGGAGGGAAGTAGCAAGCGCAAGAATAGAACATTCGAACATTTTGTGTTCGAAATAGATTTTATGGTCAAGCTACTAAGGGCGTGCGTGTGGATGCCTTGGCGCAAAGAGGCGATGAAGGACGTGGTCAGCTGCGATAAGCTTCGGGAAGCCGCTAACAGTCTGTGATCCGGGGATTTCCGAATGGGGAAACCCAACGGGTGTGAACACCCGTTACGTTCATCTGAATACATAGGGTGATCGAGCAAACTCAGGGAAGTGAACCATCTCAGTACCTGAAGGAAAAGAAAACAACCGTGATTCCGAAAGTAGTGGCGAGCGAAATCGGAACAGCCTAAACCGGGCGATTCGAAAGGAGAGTTCGGGGTTGCAGGACCACAATAATCTACCAGGTCGCGTCACGGAAAGCGATGAGAGCCCGGTGGTTACAACGAGGGATAGGAAAGTGTTAATTGAACGGTCTGGAAAGGCCGGCCATAGAGGGTGACAGCCCCGTAAGTGAAAATGCAATCCTCCTTCAAGTGGCTCCTAAGTACCGCGGGACACGTGGAACCCTGCGGGAATCTACCGGGACCATCCGGTAAGGCTAAATACTACTTTGCGACCGATAGTGAACAAGTACCGTGAGGGAAAGGTGAAAAGAACCCCTGCGAGGGGAGTGAAATAGTACCTGAAACCACACGCTTACAAGCAGTTGGAGGGCTATGCGCCGCAAGGCGAATGCCTGACATCGTGCCTATTGCATAATGAGCTGGCTAGTTATTCTCAGTGGCAAGGTTAAGCGAAAGCGAGCCGAAGCGAAAGCGAGTCTGAATAGGGCGTATGAGTCGCTGGGAATAGACGCGAAGCGGGATGATCTACCCTTGGCCAGGATGAAGGTCGTGTAACAGCGAATGGAGGTCCGAACCAGTGTTGGTTGAAAACAGCTTGGATGAGCTGAGGGTAGGGGTGAAAGGCTAATCAAATTCCGTGATAGCTCGTTCTTTCCGAAATAGCTTTAGGGCTAGCCTCGCGTGGTCCGTCGCGGTGGTAGAGAACTGATTGGACTAGGGGCCTTCCCAGGTTACCGAATCCAACCAAACTGCGAATGCCGTGAACGTGTAGCGCGGGAGTCAGACAGTGGGGGCTAAGCTTCATAGTCGAAAGGGAAACAGCCCAGACCGTCAACTAAGGTCCCTAAATTCATGCTCAGTGGGAAAGGAAGTCGGGAGACTCAGACAGCCAGGAGGTTGGCTTAGAAGCAGCCATCCTTTAAAGAAAGCGTAACAGCTCACTGGTCGAGTCGCCCGGTGCCGACAATATAACGGGGCTCAAGCACGATACCGAAGTTACGGGTTCGTAGCAATACGAACGGTAGGAAAGCATTCTCAACAGCAGTGAAGGTCGACCGAAAGGACGGCTGGAGCGTTGGGAAGAGACTCTGCCAGCATAAGTAGCGAAAAACCAGGTGAGAACCCTGGTCGCCGTAAGTCTAAGGATTCCTGAGAAAGGTTAATCCGCTCAGGGTTAGTCGGAGCCTAAGGTGAGGCCGAAAGGCGTAGCCGATGGACAGCAGGTTAATATTCCTGCACTACCGAAACTCGATCAAGACCGATGGGGGGACGCAGACCGTAAGCTCTGGTGGCGCAATGGTTTCAAAGCCAGGTGAAGGGAGATCCGGATAGGCAAATCCGCCGGGTCGTCTGCCAGGAAAAGCCTCTAAGGAGAGTCAGGTATCCGTACCACAAACCGACACAGGTGGACGAGATGAATATTCTAAGGCGCTCGGGTGATGGTATGTTCAGGAACTAGGCACATTAGCTCCGTAACTTCGGGAGAAGGAGTGCCCACCGAAGACGTGGGTCGCAGTGAATAGTCTCAGGCGACTGTTTAACAAAAACACAGGTCTCTGCAAAGTCGAAAACGACGTATAGGGGCTGACGCCTGCCCGGTGCCGGAAGGTTAAAGGGAGAGGTCAGCGCAAGCGAAGCTTTGAACTGAAGCCCCGGTGAACGGCGGCCGTAACTATAACGGTCCTAAGGTAGCGAAATTCCTTGTCGGGTAAGTTCCGACCTGCACGAATGGCGTAACGATCTGAGAACTGTCTTAACATGCCGCCCGGCGAACTTGTGGTCCCGGTGAAGACGCCGGGTGCCCGCCACTAGACGGAAAGACCCCGTGCACCTTTACTATACCTTTTCATTGAACTATGGGGCGATCTGCGCAGCATAGGTGGGAGGCTTTGATTCCGGGTTCTCGGACTCGGAGGAGCCAACGGTGAGATACCACCCTGATGGTTCTGTGGTTCTAACTTACTCCCGTAATCCGGGAGAAGGACAATGGAAGGCGGGTAGTTTGACTGGGGCGGTCGCCTCCTAAACGGTAACGGAGGCGCGCGAAGCTTGGCTCAGGCGGTTTGGAAATCAGCCGACGAGTGCAAAAGCATAAGCCAGGTTAACTGTGAGACCAACAAGTCGAGCAGATGCGAAAGTAGGCTTTAGTGATCCGGTGGTTCTGTATGGAAGGGCCATCGCTCAACGGATAAAAGGTACGCCGGGGATAACAGGCTGATCGGAGTCAAGAGTTCACATCGACGCTCCGGTTTGGCACCTCGATGTCGGCTCATCGCATCCTGGGGGTGTAGAAGCTCCCAAGGGTTAGGCTGTTCGCCTATTAAAGCGGTACGTGAGCTGGGTTCAGAACGTCGCGAGACAGTTCGGTCCCTATCTGTGGTGGGCGTAGGAGATTTGAGGGGGCCTGCCCTTAGTACGAGAGGACCGGGGTGGACGAACCTCTTGTGTTCCAGTTGTCCCGCCAGGGGCATAGCTGGGTAGCGAAGTTCGGTCAGGATAAGCGCTGAATGCATATAAGCGCGAAACCTTCCCCAAGATGAGATCTCCCAACGTAAGTAAGAAGAGCACTGGAAGACTACCAGTTTGATAGGACGGATGTGTAAGCGTAGCAATACGTTGAGCTTACCGTTACTAATTGCTCGTTCGGCTTGACCATAAAATTTATTTCTCACACAAAGTAACAGATGTACTTCGCTGGTAAAGTGGCCCGTCAAATATTCAAGATCAAAGCTCTGAATGAGTTTGGTTCCGGCGTGAAGCTGGGACCGGCAAGTTCTGGGTGACCTTAGCGAGGGGGACCCACCCGTTCCCATCCCGAACACGGAAGTTAAGCCTCTCAGCCCCGATTGTACTGCACGCGCAGGTGTGTGGGAGACTAGGAAGTCGCCCGGTTAATTCCAAGAAAAGCCCGATCTGAAAAGGTCGGGCTTTTTGCATTTTTACGGCAACACGGTAAACGGAACCGATGCTTCTGTCGTTTCCCACACCAAAGCGAGCCTGCCCTTATTCTCCCCTTCCGAAACCAGGTCAATCTTGAAGGCCTCGACCGGGGAACTGAGCTTTTTCACATTCATCTTTGTGCGCGCGAAGTCCTGACCCGGATCGTAGTCAAGATGATGCTGGCCTGTTTCCTTGTTGATCACGAGAGTCCACTCCTGTTCGCCGGGAATCGCCCAAATGCTCCAGGCTCCTTTCGGCAACTTCAGGGTCCCGATTCGCAGGTCCGCTTCGGTGGTCAGCCCGGTCGCAACATTTGCGCCGGGACACCATACGCGCCCGTACGGCACAAGGCTACCGAAGATCCGGCGGCCGTGCATCGACGGCGAGTAGTAATCCACACTGATCTGTTTATTGCGGATCTTTACGCTCGCCGTCGCCGGCGGACTCGTGTAGCGCTGGCCTGCGGCCGTTCCGGCGAGAGCCGTGATTAGAAAGGCCCCGGCGGTCACTGTGAGATACCTTCGCATACCCGCTATGCTATACCGATTCATGAGAGAATATCCGGCTGTGGAGGTCTCGACCCGAATGATCAGGCTCGCTCTCGTCGGTTTGGCCCTGATCTCGCCTGCTTTCGCGCAGACCGATTTCCCCGACGGCCCCGCCAAGGAGTACGTCACCAAAATCTGTCTGCAGTGTCACGAGCAATCAATGCTTCTGAGCCAGCGGAAATCCGAGTCGGACTGGAAACTGACCGTGTCGCGGATGGCTCAGAAGGGTGTTCCAGGCACGACGGAACAGTACGACGCGATCGCGGCATACATGGCCAAAAATTTCGCGAAGAAAGAAGACACGTCGAAGATCAACATGAACAAAGCGACCGCCGACGAGATTGTGGCGGCGATTGGACTGACGCCGGATGAGGCGAAAGCTCTCGTCACCTACCGCGAGAAACACGGCGACTACCGGGAATGGGGCGAGATGCTGGTGGTTTATGGGGTTGACGGACGCAAACTCGAGGCCGCCAAAGACAAGATGAGTTTCTGAAGAGCTTTATGCGGGCTGATCCCCGATCATTTGATCGCGGTGGACCCTCGGTGCGATGAAGGATCCTTCTTCCGCGGATTTTCTCTGGGGAACCGCGGGGGCGTTGGTTCGAATGCCGCGGAGATCGGCGGTTAAGACGCCGACACCAAAAAGAGCCAGCCCGGCGCCTGAAACAAGGTTCAGTACGAAAATCGTTCGGAAGGTCCTTCCCATTCGAAAGGGGACATCGCAAAAGAGCTTGTAGCCGAAATAGATACTCAACAACCCGCCTGCCGCGATTGTCAGTCTAACCCAACTCCCTATTTGTGTTCCAAACAAGTTGATGGCGCTCCTTGCGGGGCATGAGGCAATCGCGTCGCCATCCTGGAAAGGCTAAAGAATCAGTAGGTTACCGGCTTGCACTCAGACGGGGACGTCAAAGTGATGGTGTATTTCAGCCACCTCGGTCGCAATACCACCAACCCCGGAGTTAACATTAAGGCATTACCATGCCCCTGCGTTACTCCGATGTCACGCCGCGTGAGATGTATATAAATCGGCGGCGATTCCTCGCCTCCGCTTGTCTCGCGGCTGGCGGGCTGTGCGGTCCGCTTGCCGTTCGAGCCGAAACAAAGATCGGAAGCTACACAAAGAGCCCCTTCAGTACTGATGAAAAGCCGACGCCCTATCAGGGAGTCACGACCTACAACAATTATTACGAGTTCGGCACCGGCAAAGACGAGCCGGTGAAGAACGCGAGGAACTACAGGACGTCGCCATGGAAAGTTTCGATCGAAGGCGAGGTCACGAAACCCAAAGTTCTCGATCTCGACGCCGTCATGAAGCTCGCTCCTCTTGAGGAGCGGATTTACCGGCATCGCTGCGTAGAGGGGTGGTCGTTCGTGATTCCGTGGATCGGGTTTCCCCTCAACGCCCTGCTCAAGCAGGTTGAACCCACCGCCAAAGCGAAGTACGTTGTGTTTCAGAGTTACTACGATCCCAAACAGATGATCTCGTCACGCGAAGCGCGGATCGACTTTCCTTATGTGGAGGGCCTTCGCCTCGACGAGGCTATGCATCCTCTGACGCTGATTTCCGTCGGACTCTACGGTGAAATCCTTCCCCCGCAGAACGGCGCGCCACTGCGTTTGACTGTCCCATGGAAGTACGGTTACAAGAGTGCTAAGTCGCTTGTGAAGATCCGCCTGGTGGAAAAGCAGCCACCAACGACCTGGAACCTCGCGTGGCCCGAAGCGTATGGCTTCTATTCGAACGTAAACCCGAAGGTCGACCATCCGACCCACAGTCAGGCTACGGAAGACCGGCTCGGTGTCGGCATTTTCGGCGAGCACATCCGGACGCGGATGTTTAACGGTTACGACCAGGTCGCAAGCCTTTACGCAGGTATGGATCTTCACAAGTACCACTAGCGGCATGAAAAAATTCTGGCTCAGCGCCTGGACGAAAGTCCTGCTGTTTATGCTGGGCCTTCTTCCCCTGCTCAACCTGCTGTGGCGCGGGTTCCGCCTGGATCTGACCGTGAATCCCATCGAGTTCATCACTCATTACACGGGTGACTGGATCCTGCGATTCCTGCTGATCACGCTTGCAATTACGCCGCTGCGCGCAATATTCAATCAGCCGCAACTGATTCGTTTCCGCCGTATGGCCGGGCTGTTCGCCTTCTTCTACGGATTACTCCATCTGACGACGTGGATTTGGCTCGACAAGGGTTTCGACGCCAGTGAAATGTGGGACGACATCATAAAACGGAGGTTCATCACCATTGGAATGCTGGGCCTTCTGCTGATGGCTCCCCTTGCTGTCACTTCGACGGCGGGATGGGTGCGCCGCCTTGGCTTTCGTCGGTGGCAATTATTGCACCGTCTCATTTACTTCAGCGCGGCCGCGGGCGTCGTTCACTATTACTGGCTCGTGAAGTCCGATATTCGGCGTCCGGTGATGTATGGAGCAATTCTCGTGCTGCTGATGATCTACCGAGCCGGACAATGGCTAAAAAAGAAACGTCAACGCGACCGGGCACCGTCCTATGTGCGTGTTGCGTAATCATTCCGTCCGAATTCGAGAAGCCCTGATCGTCCTCGGACTCGCGGCCGCGTTACTGGCGCAATCTTCCCGGCGTTCAGCAGCTACTGCGGCGTCGTTTGACTATTACGTACTTTCGCTGTCGTGGGCTCCCGCGTTTTGCGCCAAACCCGGCGAAGCATCCCACAACCCAGGCGAGTGCGCGTCTGGCCAGGCCATCGGATTTGTCGTCCACGGCCTCTGGCCGCAAGCGGCCACGAGCAAAAGTCCCGAATCTTGCGGAAACGCCGGCCAGGTAGCGAAAGCTGTCGTGAATTTCGCATTGCAATATATGCCGAGCCCCGGTCTTATTCAGCATGAATGGACCGTCCACGGCAGCTGCACCGGCCTTATGCCATTCGACTATTTCAGGTCCATTGCGCAGACTCGCTCCGCCGTTCAAATTCCCGTGCAACTTACATCGCTCACGAGCGTGGTTCGCGAAAGCGCGGGTCAAATCGAATCGCAATTCTCCGCAGCTAATCCGTCCTTTCCGACCACGGCCTTCAGAACTTCTTGCCCGCATGGGGCTTTCGAGGAAGAAAGGGTCTGCTTCGACAAAGGTCTGAAGCCCAGAGCATGTACTACCAGTGTAGGTGAGTGCACGCTTCAGGCTGTGACAATTCGCCCGCCGTTATAACGTCAGATCGATGACATGTGATTGAAACTGACGGTCAGTTCGTGCCGTCCCTGGTGATTACAAATGCATCGAATCATCATGATGAGTCTTGCTGATCTCACTTTGCAAATTCCAGGAACGAGCCGGTGAGGACGTCGGAGATCATTGGGGCCTGGAAGAAGATTCTGCGCGGCGAACGGCCTTCGCTGTCGATCGAGATTACCCGAGAATGCCCGCTTAAGTGCCCGGGTTGCTACGCCTATGATGCCGAGCACCTCGGCGGAGGGGTGACGTTGCGGAGCTTGAACGATCGAAAAGGCCAGGATCTGATTGACGGAGTCCTCAATGTGGTGGACCGGGTCAAGCCGTTACATCTTTCGATCGTCGGTGGGGATCCGCTGGTCCGGTATCGGGAACTGGAAACAATGATGCCGCTGCTATTGGGGCGGGGTATTCATGTCCAGGTCGTGACCAGCGCGTTTCGGCCATTGCCCTCAGGCTGGGAAGCGATGCCCAACCTCAGCACGGTTGTCTCAATTGACGGACTACAGCCCGAGCATGACCTTCGCCGGGCGCCCGCCACTTATCAGCGCATTCTTAAGAACATTGCCGGGCAGAAGATCACAATCCATTGCACAATCACCGGGCAGATGATGAAGCGTCCTGGGTATCTCCGGGAGTTCCTTGAATTCTGGACGCCGCGGCCCGAGGTCGTTCGAGTGTGGTTTAGTCTTTTCACACCGCAAATCGGAGATTCCCTTCCAGAAATGCTAAGCCGGGAGGAACGCCAGCGGACGATTACCGATATGCTGGCGCTGCGGAAGTCGTTTCCCAAACTGGAAATGCCGGACGAGTTGATCCGCCAGTTCGCAAAGCCTCCGCACAGCCCTTCGGAATGCGTGTTCGCTCTCACCACGCAAACTTTGTCGGCCGACCTGACTACCAAAATTACTCCCTGTCAGTTTGGCGGAAAACCGGACTGCGAGTCCTGCGGATGTATTGCATCGATGGGCCTCGCGGCAATCGCGGCGCACCGGATCGGCGGTATCATTCCGGTCGGGGCATTGTTCAGAGCATCCATCAAGATCGGAGGCAAGATCGGAGGCAGAATCGGAGGCGAGGAACTCGAGGGCGCAGTGGGCGAACTGCAGAACGTAGAAAGCGAGTTTCGCGTTTTGCAGTAGACGAATTGCAACGGTAATGCCCGCCCCTAAGGGGGCATGCTTTCGGGGCTGGGCGGGAGTATACTGATGCAACAGTACCCATGTCGGTTTCGACGCGTAGAACGTTTCTCAAGGCCGCTGGTGCGTGCTTATCTGCTTCGTCAGTATTTGCGCAAACTGGCGGAACGCCAGCGGCAGTAACCAGCTCCGAATTGGGCGACAAATTGTTCCTGCTGGGCGGCGCCGGCGCGAACGTAGTCGCACAGACGGGATCCGACGGTATCGTACTGGTTGACGGGGGGCTGGCATCGAATGCCGGCGCCTTGGCACGAGCCGTTGCCGCACTACCCGGAAGCGGTCCAGTCCGGACGCTCTTCAACACTCATTGGCATCCCGAGCAGACCGGCTCCAACGAGGCGCTGGGTACGGCTGAGGTGACGATTATCGCCCACGAGAATACGCGGCTCTGGCTCCAACAAAACATCACCTGGCCGTGGAACGGCGAGAAGTTCAAGAAACTTCCGAAGATCGCTCAACCCAATAAAACCTTCTATGAGAAAGGCGCTCTGGATTCGGGGATTCGATATGGATACATCTCCGATGCGGCGCACACAGACGGCGATCTTTACGTCTATTTCCCGAAGCAGAACGTGTTAGCGGTAGGCGACGCCGCGTACGGGAAAGGCTGGCCGGTGATGGACTGGTGGACCGGGGGCTGGATTGGCGGTATCGTCGGCGGACTGCAACGCATCCAGAGCGTCGCCAACAAGGATACGAAGATTGTTCCAGCCCAGGGTCCCGTACTCAGCTTTTCCGACCTGAGCGGGCAGCTTGACATGTATGGCACGATCCATGATCGGCTGAACCAAATGCTGAACAAGGGGCGCGGGCCGTCGGAAGCCGTTGAGGCGAAGCCGGCGAAGGAATTCGAAGCGAAGATGGGCAACTCCGATGAATTTATTCGTCGGGCGTTCGAGAGTCAGTGGGCGTACCTTTCGCCGGACGCTTGAGGATCAATGAGACATACGCGACATATTGAACGCTTGATTCCGCCGATCGTTTTTCTTGGTTTTACGGGAGTCATTGCAGCGGCGCCCGCGAGTGTTGCGCCTGCTTCGGGAGAATCGCAGCTTGCCACGGTCAAGCAATATTGCGTCGGCTGCCATAACGACAAAACGAAAATCGGCGGTGTCAGTTTCCAAGGCGTCACAGCGGAAAGTATTGCCCAAAAACCCGAACTTTTTGAGAAAGCGGTGCGCAAGCTGCGCGGACGCGTCATGCCGCCTCCGGGGGCGAAGCAGCCGGACAGTAAGGCCGTTAACTCTCTGGTGACCTGGCTGGAAGACTCTCTCGATAAAGTTCCGGAGCCGGGAGACGTCAGCGATCAGATCGTTCTGCATCGATTGAATCGCAAGGAGTATGCGAATGCGGTTCGCGATCTGCTTCTGGTCGATGTCAACGGCGCGGAACTGCTGCCACCGGACGACACCGCACAGGGCTATGACAACATCGCCTCCGCGCTCCAGGTCTCACCTTCTTTCATTGAGCAATACGTAATTGCCGCCCACAACGTCGCTGTGAAGGCGTTCGGCAACGGCGAGTCCCGGCCGCAAGGCTGGACGTTCAAAGCCTCGTCCGGCAGTCAACTCACCCACGTTCCGGGATTGCCGCTGGGAACGCGCGGCGGAATTCTGGCGAAAGTGGATCTTCCCGCCGACGGCGAATACCGGATCAATATAGCCGATATGGCCACCCACATCTGGGGCAACGGCATGGAGTACGAGAACCCGCTGGTAGTGACCCTCGACGACAAGATCGTTTATCAGACGACGATCGGGGGCGAGCAGGATATGAAGCTTTACGATCAGGTGCAGAGCGGCGCGCTCGATCGCGTCAATGCGCGCCTGAAGAACATCAAGTTCCAGGCTTCCGCCGGGCCGCACAGGATCGGCGTTACTTTTCGGCGGAAGAGCTTCGCCGAGTCCGACGACCAGTTGGAGATCGCCGCGCTCGGGGGCGGTCAGGATCGTTCTTATCGCGTGAGCTCCTTCCAGCTTCTGGGTCCCTTCGACGCCAAAGGCATCAGTTCCACGCCGAGCCGGGATCGGATCTTTATTTGTAACCCGGCGCGCGTTACGAATAGCGAGAAGAGCAAAACGCCGGAAGCATGCGCCAAAGAGATCTTTACTGTGCTGGCGAAGCGGGCCTACCGCCGGCCGGCGACAACCGACGACGTGAATGAGTTGATGCAGTATTATGCCGATGGCGCGAAGCAGGGTGGTTTTGAGGGCGGCGTTCGTGAGGGCGTCACCGGCATGCTGGCGAGCCCGTTCTTCCTTTATCGCGGCGAGCGGATTCCCGCCGGACTGAAACCGGGCGAGAAATATCCGATTACGGATCTCGAACTGGCGTCGCAGCTTTCGTTCTTCCTCTGGAATTCGATTCCCGATGATCAACTTATCGATCTCGCCAGCAGGAATAAGCTCAGCGATCCGCAAACTCTGGACCTGCAGGTGAAACGCATGCTTGCCGATCCGCGATCGATGACGCTGGCGAGCGATTTCGTCTTTCAGTGGCTGGAGATGAACAAGCTCGACGAGATTGTTCCCGACCGCGACGTTTTCCCCTATGCCTCAGGCTTCATGGACCCGCGTCAGGATTTCCGCACCGAGCTGATGTTGTTTTCCGACAGTATTTTCCGTGAAGACCGCAACGTCGTGGATTTACTGCGCGCGAAGCATACGTTCCTGAACGAGCGCCTCGCGCTGCAATACGGCATCACCGATGTAAAAGGCGATGAGTTCCGCCGCGTTGAGCTGAAGAACTCGGTCCGCTGGGGCCTTCTGGGCAAAGGCGCCGTTCTGATGGCGGCCGCGTATCCGAACCGGACATCTCCCGTGTTGCGCGGGAAATTTATCCTCAACTACATCGAAGGCGTGCCGCCGGCCAATCCACCGCCGGGCGTGCCGACCCTTGACGATAAAGACATCGGCACAACCAAGGCGCTCACCGTCCGGCAACTGATGGCAAAGCACCGTGCGAGTCCGACGTGCTCGTCGTGCCATGCGATCATGGACCCGCTCGGCTTCGCGCTGGAGAACTTCGATGCGGTTGGAATGTGGCGAGACAAGGACCGTTTTGCAGGCACAACCATCGATTCCGCCGGCGAGTTACCCGATGGTACGAAGATCAACGGGCCCGACGATCTGCGCAACGCGCTTTTACGCAATCCGGAACAGTTTGTGCAAACGTTCGTCGAGAACCTCCTGACCTACTCGATGGGGCGGCCGCGCGATTACTACGACATGCCGACCGTCCGAAAGATCGTGCGTGAAACGGCGGCGAAGGATTACAGATTTTCGGCAATTGTTCAGGCGATAGTCAGGAGCGATCAGTTCAGGATGCGCCGCGTACCGCAGCCCGAAGCGGTGCAGAGTGCGAGGAAATAGGCGCAAGGAAGGCGAGGAGACGACATCATGTTCTTATCGAAGAGACACATCGGACGGCGTGCAGTACTGAAGGGAGTCGGCGTCACCATTGGGCTGCCTCTGGTGGAGGCCATGATTCCCGCCGCAACCGCGTGGGCGGCAACTCCCGCGGGGAAGACTCCCAAGCGCTTTGCCTTTGTCGGCTTCCCGCATGGCGCGATCATGGATCGCTGGTCGCCGAAGGAAACCGGCGCGAGCTACGCGATATCGCCGATACTTCAGCCTCTTGAGCCTTTTCGCAAGCATCTGACGATTGTCTCCGGACTGCGAAACAAACCCGCGGAAACGCCCGAGCCGCATGCCTACATCGAACAGGGTTGGCTTACCGCTGTGAAGCCCTACGATTTTGGAAAAGCGGGCCCGGACTCCGGCGTGAGCGCCGACCAGCTTGCCGTACGCTATGTCGGCCAGGAAACGCGTCTCCCGTCGCTTGAGCTCAGTGTCGGCCAGGGGAGCGCCCGCATCGCGTGGCGAACGCCGACCCAGTCCTTGCCGCAGGAGAGCAATCCCCGCGCGGTCTTCCAGAAGCTTTTCGGGCAGGGCGACACCGATCAGGAGCGCGCCCAGATCCTCGCGGAGACCGGCAGCATCCTCGATCGCGTCCAGGGACAGGCGCAGCGCCTGCAGGCAAGCTTGGGCGTAAAAGACCGGGTCATAGTCGGCGACTATCTCGACTCTGTTCGCGAGATCGAGCGTCGCGTTCAAATGGCCGAAAAGTCTCACAACAGCGAATTGACCATTCCGGACGCGCCGGTTGGAACGCCGAACGATATCACAGACTATTTCAAGCTGATGTTCGACCTGATGGCCCTCGCATTTCAAGCAGACATCACACGCGTGATCACGCTCTCGATGGATCACGAAGCGAGCATGCGCACCTACACCAACCTGAGCATCGCCGAGGGCTTCCATCCGCTGTCTCACCACGGCAACAACCCCGAAAAGATGGACAAGCTGGTAAAGATTCAGCGGTATCACACGGAAGAGTTCGCCGGCTTCATCAAGAAGATCGAAGCGACCAAAGAAGCCGATGGGACCGTGCTCGATCATTCCACCATCCTCTTCGGCAGCGACATGAGCAACAGCGACCGTCACAACAATGACCCGCTGCCTTCCGCCATCCTGGGACACGCCAACGGAAAGATCAAAGGCGGCCAGCATCTGAAGTATCCGCAGGATTCGCGTCACGGCGAACTTCTCCTGACGTTGTTGCAGCGCAATGAGATCCCGGTGAAGTCGATCGGCGACGGCGTCGACGGTCTTTCGGAGGTTTAGGCATGCGCAGGTTTGTGGCTGCAATTGCAGTCCTGCTGGCCGGTTCTTTGACAGACGCTTCGCTGATATCTGCCGCCAGCGTGGGGCTGTTTGACGCCGCGGAATCGGGCGACCATGCCGCGGCCATTCGCCTCGCAAGCGTCAAAGGCGCGAACGTAAACGCCGCCGGCCCCGATGGAACCACCGCCATCATGTACGCCGCGGCGAACAACGACCTGGAACTCGTGCGCGCGCTGATCAAAGCCGGCGCGAATGTGAAACTGGCGAACCAGTTGGGAACGTCGGCGATCACCGAGGCCGCGATCATTGGGTCCGCTCCGGTGATCGACGCGCTGCTCAAGGCGGGCGCCGATCCGAACTTCCGAACGCCGGATGGCGAAACTCCGCTGATGGCTGTCGCACGCAGCGGCAGGGTTGAGGCGGCAAAGCTGCTGCTCGCCGGGGGGGCTGACATCAACGCGAAGGAGACCTGGGGCGGACAATCCGCCATCATGTGGGCCTCGGCGCAAAGCCAGGCGGACATGGTGAAGTTCCTCGCGTCGAAGGACGCGATTCTGAACGACCACGGCAAGGTCGATCAATGGGAACGCAAGATCATTCAGGAACCACGTCCTAAGGACATGAATAAGGGTGGATTTACGCCTCTGCACTATGCGGCTCGTGAAGGTTGCGTCGCCTGTGTCGCGAACCTACTCGCGGCGCATGCGGATCCGGATTCCGAAGATCCCGACCGTGAGACGCCCCTGCTGCTCGCGCTGGAGAACCTTCATTTCGACACGGCCGCCGTGCTCGTCAAAGGCGGCGCGGATCTCGACAAGTGGGACCTCTTCGGCCGCTCGCCAGTTTATATGGCGGCCGATGTCAGCACGCTGCCTATGAAAGGCAACGGGGCTGTGGCTGTTATTCCGAGCACGGACAAACTCACTGCGATCGATGTCGCGCGCATGATGCTCGAACGCGGCGCGAATCCGAACATTCAGTTGAAGCGGCGGCCACCTTATCGCGATGTCCCGCAGGATCGCGGGGGCGATAATATGCTCGCGCAGGGCGCAACGCCGTTGCTTCGCGCGGCGCGCGGCGGCGACGATAAGTTCGTCGCTCTGTTGCTGGAGTACCATGCGCTGGTCGATCTGCCGAGCAAGGAAGGAATCACTCCTTTGATGGCTGCGGCGGGCGTGGACTATGGATCGCGAGTGACCCGCGGACGTAACCGTACCGACGCGGGAGTCCTCGCCACAATGAACCTGCTGATCAAGGCCGGCGCTGACGTGAACGCCCGGTCACTTCTCGACCGCAACGCGTTTGGAGGCGGTCGGGGCGGTGGTGGCAGGGGGGCGGGGAGAGGCGGCGCGCCGCCTGCCGCAGCCGCTGATCGTCCGGTCGGTTTCGCTGCAGGCGAGAGCGCCTCCGCGCGCATCGCGCAGAGCTTCCGCCGCGGCAGTCAGATGCCGAGCGCGAACGCCGTGCCAAATCAAACCGCTCTTCACGGCGCCGCGGAACACGGATTCGACAAATTTATAGAATTCCTCGTCGCAAACGGCGCTGACCTGACCGCGAAGGACGCGAACGGCCGCACGCCCCTGGATGTCGCCCGCGGCGCAGGTGGTGCTCGCGGTGGAGCAGATGCGTTTCCCAAAACCGTGGCATTACTGGAATCGATCATGAAGGCCAAAGGTTTACCGGTTGCGGCAGTTTCGGGACGGACGGAAGAAGCGAAATCCGTTTCGAATTGACGCCTGCTGGTTGACAAAACCTTCGTGCAATCCCGCGCCAGGTCGCCGAAGTTTAGTGCAATATTACGGTACTTGTCTGACCGGTTTTGCTTTAGACTGGTCCGGAGTTTCCCTCCTTCCCAGGTGATGCGCGATGGAATCGCAACGGTCTCAGCGTTCTCAGGGCACGGATAACAGTTCATCCGAGCATCGCCGCCCGGGGCGCACCCTTGCGCCGTCACCACATAGCAGAACAGCCGCCGATTCCACCGGAAACGGTTTGGGGCTGGGGAACGCAAGATCGCTCGACTCGCATGTTCGCTCGCGACTGGAACTCGGCCTCGGCTCGCGCCTTCCGGATTTGCGAATCTATACCGGCGCCGATGCTGCCAGTCTGGCCAGCCGCGAGTCTGCGCGCGCCGTCACCTACGGCCGGGACATCGCGTTTGGTTCGGGAGAATTCAGGCCGGGCACCTTCAGCGGGGATGCCCTGCTTGCGCACGAAGCCGCCCACGCGCTGCAGCAGGAAAGAGGAAACGGAAATCAAACCGAGGGTGACTCGGAGTCAGAAGCCACGCGGGCATCCGCTACCGCTTTTTCCCGGATGGCGGGCAACATGGTCTCTCCCGCATCGCTGGGCGGGGGGGCGCTTTCTCTCCGGCGATGCGGCAAAAGCGATGTGCAACGCGCACTCGAAGGCACCAAGCCCTGGACAGCCGACCTTGCCCGCAAAGCGCTTGATCAATACCGGGGAATGTCCAGCGCGGATCGTCAGAAAGCATTCGACCGCTACTATCCCACGGGCGTCTATCAAACCATGCTGGCCGCTCTCACGCCGGAAGATACGGCCGGCAGCTACGCGGATGTGATTCGCGACATTACCCAGAAAGCCCAGTTTGCCGCTACGCTCTCCGCAGCGAAAGCCAGCGGGATGGGCAGCCTCGATCAGATGGCGCAAGCGCAGGCGGGCGAAATGCAAAAGCGGAACGAAGCCGCCGCAAAAGCCGCGAATCCGGTCGGCCCACCTCCTACTCAAGCCCAGGTCGCTGCCCAACAGACGACGCAGGTGGCGCAAACGTCTATCCCTCCGGGCGTTGCCGTCATGAGCCCGGCCGACATCGCGAAGTGGACGGCGGCGGCCAATGTGGAGATCGACCGCGTGGTCGCTTACGCAGCGGCGCATCATCCGGAACTGCATCTCTCGAAGGCGGATTTCATCGTGGACGTGCCTGGAATCGAACTACGAGGCAAAGGCGTTATCGCCGACGAGCAGGTAGTCGGAGGAAAAGCAGTGGCGCGGGTCGGAGAAACGTTCGCGCGTTACTCGCAGGCCAATCCGGGTTACGTGTTGTCTGTGGTCGTTCATGAACTCCACGGTCACATCGAATACGGACCCTACGGCGCGGCGGGAACCGAGTTGGGACTGAGCGTATACGATGCGGCTGCGGCAAAGATGCCCGGCTATACGCAACCGCCTGGCGGCAGTGAAGGCAGGCGCAGCGAACTCGATGCGTACGCGTATCAGGAAACGGAGATCTATTCGGTGCTGCGTTCGTACAATTACCATGTTTCACCCTCCGCGGCGGACAGCGGCAAGCTGCCTGATATCGTCAACCCCGACGTCCTGACCACATGGCACGTCAAAACGATCAAAGATCAGTGGGAGCCGCATGTGGGACAGGCGCTGCTGCATGGGCTTTATCGCAGGCTGGTGCTCGATCCGCGAATCTCGGCCGCGGCTCTGCATGCGTTCGAACGCGCTGTGCAAGCCAATTACACGGGCGCGGACGCATCGATAGCGGGCACGATCTTACAGTGAAGCATGGCACGTCGAGACGTTTCGTATTGTTTCAGGCGACGCTCGGGCTTGTCATCACGCTCGGGAGAATGCAATCGATGACGGACGACCTGGACGGCCAGTTAAGCATGGCTCTGAATCCGGTGGGTGGCGATGCGGAAGGGCGTATTCGGGAGCGCGCTATTCAGTATTTGCTGCAACACGCCGACGCCGCATATCCGCGCCTGATCGGTGCACTGGAATCCGCGCCGTTCGGTCTGAACGCGCCCGCTCTGATTGAACTGCTGCCCCGATTCAAACGCGCGGATAGCATTCCGATTCTCGCTCGCATCCTCGCGAGCGGCCAGGAGTCCGTGGCCCGGGCTGCGGGCCAGGCGCTGGGATATTCAGAAGGCGAGGAACCCAGGCAAGTCCTTACAGAAGCGCTTTCGTCACCGAACCCTGAGACGGTCATCGGAGCCGCGGACGGGCTTTTCATGCTGGGAGATAAAGCGCGCGGCGAGAAAACGGCGTGCCCTGCATTGCTGAAAGCGGCCAATCACCCGAATGCTAACGTTCGTTATCATGTGCTCCAGGCTGCATTACATCTCGAGTGCCTGGATGCTAACGAACGGGAGCGCCTGCTTCGCGATCCCGACATCTCGATTCGACAACTTGTCGAAAAATCGGTCAGGCATGTTACGAAATAGCTTCGATCAAACTCTGATCTCAGCTAAAAAAATTAGTTGTTTTTAATAATCTCGCCGCCTATACTAGCTCAGAAGTCAGGAATATATGGGACGGACCGCGCAGATTTCTGTCGAGTCCAACGGAGGACATTCTGGCCGGCTTTGCTGCTATTGCCGCGGCGGGGAAGAGCATTGAGCGATTTCTTAACGCTGCCTTTATTGATATCCCCCCGATTTCGGGAAAAGTTACCCACGCGGTTCTGACAAGAACAACCGATTTCGAAAGCAGGAACATCGCTAACGCCATTGGTTCTCCTGCGCTCTCGGTCTATCTTTACCGGGCGGACTTCAATAAGACGATGCGCGCTTCCTGGTCGGGCGTAGGAAGCCAGGACGGTCTGGGGCACCTCGTTCTCGATCTGCATTATCTGCTCACGGCGTGGGCGGATAACGCGGAACACGAGCACAGCATCATCGGCCGCGCCATGCAGGCGCTCGAAACGACTCCCGTCTTTGGCGGACCTTTGCTTGATCCCTCCGGTCAATGGGCTCCCACGGAAACAGTGTCCCTGGTGCTGGAAGAAATATCGACAGAAGCGGTCATGCGCACCTTCGACTCACTGCCTACCGATTACCGGCTCAGCATCCCCTACATCGCACGCATGGTTCGAATCGATAGTCCGAAGAGAATTCTTGAAACGCCAGTGACCACTGCAATCACTGGTGTGGTGGGATCGCTGTCTTGAATCAGGTTCTGGATAACCGCTATATCGAACGAATCGATCGGCTGGCTCTCGGGCTCGAACCTGTCGACGCACAACGGTTGCATCGCGTAGCGCGTCCGTTGTCCATCGACGTCGAGCGGCCACCCAAAGCCGTTGTTTTGCCCCCGGCTGCGCTGAACCCATATGCCATCGGCGTGAAACCGGCGAAGCAAAGGCCCCAGGTGAGGCTTGACCGTCATTCTTCTTGCCTTCATGTTCTCCTCTATTACCCGGCGCTGGTCGATACCGTAGACATTCGTATTTATGAAAGTGTTCGCGAATTTGTCCCCCGGCGGTTCACGATTCCCCTGCATACCGCAGCCACAGTGGACAACTTCGTCTATACCGATCGCGTCCGGAGACCTTTCTTATATCCCGGCGCAGCGTACGATCCGGATTCGTGCTCGACGGGGATTCGCGGCCGGGTACTGCGTGGCGGTCAGCCGATGCGTTGGGCGCGAATTGAAGCCACGCTGCCTAATACAACCACGGTCGTAGGCCGAGCCCACGGCGATGACCGCGGTGAATTTCTGTTACTGATCGGAACCAATGCGATTCCCATTGGCGATCTCGTAAATCCCCTCACGCTCCAGGTGACTGTTCACGGGCCTGCAACCATACCCGTCCCGATGCCCCCGGCTCTTGCGATGCAGGATCAACTTTGGGACCTGCCCCTTGAAACGCCGCCCGCCCCTGGAGTCACAGATATGGTTTCCAGCGGGGAAACACTCCCCGTTAATTACACGGCAAACAGCACCACGAACGTCGATTTCAATCTGGGGGAACTCCGCAGCGGTCTGGCGGCGTTCACGATTACGTAGCGCCGAATCGCATTAGAAAGGGAAAGAGCCGATGCCTGAATATTTGTCGCCTGGAGTTTACGTCGAAGAGGTCAGCTTTCGATCCGCAAGCATCCAGGGCGTGGCCACCAGCACAACGGGATTTGCGGGGATGACGCAGTACGGTCCCGTTCAGTATCCGAATGGCCCGAAGACGAGCGAGCCGCGTCTGCTGGGCAGTCTCACCGAATACGAAAGCGTCTATGGTGACTTGACGCCGCTTGAGCCGGACACCGGCGAGCGCGTTTGCTACATGGGGATGGCGGCCAAGTCCTTCTTTGATAACGGGGGCACGCAGCTCTACATATCCCGGGTCTTTGCGCCAAAGGCGGGGCCTCCGATCGATTGGGGAGTAGCCAGCCTCACGATCCCGGTTTCGACAGGTTTTGCGGTCTGGCGCGCGCGGTGGCCCGGGTTCTACGGCAACGTCACCGTCCAGACTTCGGTAACGCGCAGCAAGAATATCGCCTACCAGAGCAACGCGTTCCCGGGACCGGCGATCACGCAGGTTACGCGCGCGAAAACGGGCGCCGTGGTGGAAATCTACGATGGCGTTGCGCCGCCCGTCGGAAACGCGCCGCTCGATATCAGCAAGCTCGCCGTGCTGACGGACGACCTTGTCGATCCCCAGACCTTCACTGGCCAGGGTGGCCTCGTGACGCCGTCCACGACCGCGGTGATTCAGCTGGTGGAACTGACGGTCACGGTTTCGGTGACAACGGAACGCACCGATGTCTACACCACGCTCGGCGCGGATCCCACGCAGAAACGCTACATTGCAAAAATTCTTCAGGCGGATAATCCCGAGGACGAAAACGCAGTCGTCTGGCTCGATTGGGACCCCACAACGTTCAGTCCGGCCGATCCCTTCCTTGCCGCCCGGTTGATGGTCGCTCTGACCAGCGCGACCAATAATCGGCTTGCCGGTGGCCACGACGGCACCATGCCTGGGCCGCAAGACTCCGGCGACGGAACGAGCCTGCAGGGGCAGGATGCCGACCCGGACGATTCGAGCATCAAGGCCACCGGGTTAGCGGCTCTTTCGGAGATCCGCGATATCGCTATCATTGCGCTTCCGGACAGCGGCACTTATGACGATCCGGTAGATTCCCAGGTTGCCGCGGAAGTGTTGATTGAGGCGGCCGAAGCCCAGGGCGCTTACCGGTTCGCGATCGTCGATCCGCCGGACCAGCTTTCGCTCAGCGAAATCCGCGCTTTCCGGGCGCAGTTCGACACCACATACGGGGCCGTTTACTACCCCTGGATCGAAGTGCTCGATCCCACGCAGCGGCCGACGCAGGGCGCTCCGCCTCCCCGCATCACGCTCCCGCCTTCGGGCTTTATGGCCGGCATCTACGGGCGCGTCGACGATGCCCGTGGCGTCTGGAAGGCGCCCGCGAACGAGGTGGTCAACGGCCTGACGAAATTCGAAGTCAACATAACCAAAACCCGTCAGGACGTGCTGAATCCCGAAGGCATCAACGCTTTCCGCTTCTTCGAAGATCGAGGCTATCGCGTGTGGGGCGCCCGCACCATGAGTTCCGATCTCGAGTGGATCTACATCAACGTCCGGCGGCTCTTCATCTATCTCGAACATTCGATCGACAACGGAACCCAGTGGGCCGTTTTCGAACCCAATGGCCCCCGGCTGTGGGCGAGTATTCAGCAGTCTATTGAAAACTTTCTGCTCGTGGCGTGGCGCGACGGTGCGCTGCTCGGCGACAAACCCGAGCAGGCTTATTTCGTGCGCTGCGACCGCACAACGATGACGCAGAACGATCTCGATAACGGCCGTCTGATCTGCCTCATCGGCGTAGCGCCGATCAAACCGGCGGAGTTTGTGATCTTCCGAATCGGCCAATGGACGGCGGATTCAACTCAGTAGCGAGAGGAAACCATGGCAACGTATCGCGATAATCCTTACGGCGCGTTTAATTATCTGGTCGCGCTCGGCGGCGATCAGGGCGACGGGTCTATCGGCACGATCATCGGTGGCTTCTCCGATGTCAGCGGTCTCGGCATCGACATCAGCTATTCCGAATACCGCAACGGCAGCGAGAAGTTCAATACTGCGCGCAAGATTCCCAACACACACAAGCTCGACGACATCACGCTGAAGCGCGGCGTCGTGGGCTCCGACGATTTGTTCACATGGCTCAGCGGGGTGCGCGACGGAACGGCCGATCCCCGGCAGGTCACCATCACGCTGCTCGACGAAGCGCGCAATTCGGTCGCTACCTGGGTGCTGCGCAATGCGCAACCCAAGAAGTGGGCGGGTCCCACACTCGCGGCCAAAGGGGGCGGGGAAGTGGCGATGGAAGAGCTGCACTTCGTTCACGAAGGCATCGACTTCAAGTAACCGTCTGCAACCGCTAAGCAATGGCGACGCTGGCCAACATTCCGCTGCACGCACCGGGAGTTTACCCCTACCCGGACACGCCCATGTACGCGCTGACCGGCGTGCGCATGGATGTGTGCGCCTTCTGCGGAGTGGCGCCGCGCGGGCCCTCCCGGATTCCCGTGGTGAACGAAAAATGGCCGGATGATGTGCCGCAAACGGAACCAGACCGGCCAATCAATCGAACTCAGGCATATGCTGTCGAGAGCTTTACCGCTTATCAGCAGCTCTATGGATCGTTTGAAGGGCCGGGTCTGCTGCCCTACGCCGTCGCATCGTTCTTCGAACAGGGCGGCCAACGTGCGTACGTCGCCCGGATCGTCCACGATTATGGCGCCGGCGATCCGCGCAACGCGGAGAGAGTGGCATCGGGAATCGTTCCCGGCGCAACGACGTCCGCGGGGCCCTTGTTTTTGCGTGCCAACAATGAGGGCTCGTGGGGGAATCTTCTTCAGGCCCAACTAAGTTTCGCCGCAAGCCCCATCGTTTTCGACAGTGCGACTCTGTCGTCGCTGATCTTCGACGTCACTGCGGATATCGTCGCCGCCGCAACCCTGCGTCTGACCTTATCCGACGGAACCCGCCTGTTCCGTGCCATTTCGGCGCTGGTGACGCAGCCAAACCCCAGTCAACCAGGGTCGCAGCTTGTTGCAATCCTCGAAAATCCGCTGCCCGGTGTTCCACAGGCAGCGGAAGTGATCACCGGAATCCTGAATGTTATCGATGGCGTCGGCAACTCGGAACAGCACACTGGCCTGGGTCTTTCTTTCGGACATCCGCGGTGGATGGCAACAGTCCTTTGCAACGAGTCCGCGCTGGTTTTTCCGGATGCTTCGTGGAGTCTGCTTGAAATCGTTCCCGATTCCATCGAACTGACTGTTCCGCAGCCGACCATGCCGCAGTTTCAAGGCGGCATCGACGGCTGGGCCGATATTACGCCCGACGATTTCTTCGATCCCACATGGACCGTTGATTCGGAGGACCCTGGCCAGGGAGTGACGTCGCTGGCTCAGCTTTCGGATTTGACGATGCTCGCCGTTTCGGATTTGTATTCGCCGGCGCCTCTCGTGCCGCTCCTCGGGATCCTCGATCCACCCTCACTCGCCGGGCCCGATTTCGCGACCTGCGTAGATCTTCCGGTTCAGACGCCTCAGGGGACCGGCTCGTACAATCTCACAGGGCTTCGCCTCGATCCCCTGGATCCTTCCGATCGGGCGACCATCACCAGTCTTCAGCTTCAAGTCGTGCAGTACGCCGAACAGGTGGGCCAATTTGTAGCGTTGCTTGACGTCCCCCCGGGCCTGACTCAGCGACTTATCCTGAACTGGCGAGCGGCGTTCAACTCCACCTACGCGGCGTGCTACCATCCCTGGCTGCAGATATCAGTCCGTAACGGCAATGAAAACGATCTGGTTCTGATCCCTCCATCGGCTCCGGCCGCCGGGATCATAGCCGCCACAGCGATCCAGTATGGCGTGCCGACCGGTCCCGCGAATGTCATTGCCGCTCAGGTGGTCGATGTAGCGGATGTGGTATCGCCCGCTCGCCACGACCAACTGCACCCGCTGGGAATCAACGTATATCTTCGCGATCGCGATGGTGTTCGCCTGACTGCCGCACGGACGCTGAGCCGCGATCCGCAATATCGGCAATTGACCGTCCGCCGGCTGATGACGCTGCTCAAACTCACTCTCGATCAGCAGATGCAGTGGGCGGTGTTCGAACCGAATAACGCAGGCTTGCGCCTGGAAGTCCGGCTCCTGCTTACCACCTTCCTTCGGGGACTTTTCCTTCAGGGCGCGTTTTCAGGGGCGAACGAAGCCGAGTCGTTCTTTGTGCGCTGCGACGACACCAACAACCCGCCCTACATTACCGACGCCGGGAAAATGATCGCCGAGATCGGCGTCGCGCCCTCCGAGCCCATCGAGTTCATCGTGGTGCGTCTTTCGCTCAACGGGGACGGCACGCTTTCCATCCAGGGCTGACCAATATGGCCGATACTCTACTGAGGTCGTTCCGGTTTAAGATCCAACTCAAAGTCAGCGCGCCCGGGGGCCACAACGGCTCTGATATTCCCACCGGCACTCCGCTGGGCGATGGCGCGTTTCAGGAATGTTCCGGGCTCGAGCTCGATCTGGACGTTCAGGAATACTACGAAGGCGGCCGCAACAATGCGGTGGTGAGGCGCGTGGGCCGCGCCAAGTTTCAGAACATCGTCCTGAAGCGCGGAATGTTCTACGGCGATTCCGGCAGCGTCAATCAGGATCTCTGGCTGTGGTTGCAGGGCATCGCGAGCGATGAACGGCCCGTAACACGCTACGACGGAACGATCTTCGTGATGAGCGTGGGCGATACGGTAGCCGCGACATGGACCTTCGACCGCGGCCTTCCCGCCAAGCTTCGCGGCCCCGAACTGAACGCGAAGACCGGCGAAGTCGCTATCGAAGAACTGACTATCGCGCATGAAGGTCTGCGCCTGGTGAACACATGAGCGACCTCAAGAAAGCGACGCTCTTTGAACTCAACCCCGATGGAAGCCTGAAGGATCCGAACGGGACCGAGGTTCAATTCAACCCGGCGACCATGCGACTGCAGATCTCGAACGCTACCGAAGGCGGAGAGTCCCGCGGCCGCCAGGTGCGCCAGCATTTGGGCAAGAGTTCGACGACACTGACTTTGGATCTGATTTTCGACACTGCGGACGAGGGCACGACTTCAGCTCCCCGATCGGTTCGGGACCGAACTGCCATCATCGAAAAATACGTCCTGCCGGCGTCAACCGGTGAAGCCAAAGAGGCTCCTCCGCAGCTTCGGTTCCAGTGGGGCCCTTTCATCCTGAACGGTGTGGTCGATAGCATCAACATCGACATCGATCATTTCGCTGGAGATGGAACTCCCCTGCGCGCGAAGGTAGGTCTGAGCCTCAAGGAGCAGGACAGTAAATATCTGTTTCCGGCGACGACCAACCCGCAGACGCCTCCCGAACCGGGGCAGCCTCCTGCGGGCCAGCCAGGCAGTGGACCCGGCGCTTCCACTCAGAGCGCCGCTGCGATTGGCGGGGAGTCGGCTGCCGATTTCGCGGCACGCATGGGTCTGGACCCGTCCGCGTGGCGCGGGCTCGACATCGGCGCGAGCGCGTCGCTCTCCCTCGATGCAGGGCTCGAAGTGGGCTTCAGCGCCGATCTTAGCGTCAGCGCAGGCTTGGGAGTTACCGTCGGCTTCGAAGCGGGTGTTTCGGCTTCGATAGAGGCCTCGGTCGGTCTGGATGTCAGCGCCAGCGTCGGAGTCTCCGCAACGGCGTCTTTCGGCGCCAGCGTGTCGGCTGGAATAGCGGTTGCGGCTGCGGGAGGGGTCAGCGCAGCCATTGCACAAGCCGGTTCCGCATCCGCGGCCGCCGCCGTGAATCAGACGGCGCAGGCATTCGGTCAAAGCCTGCCTGCTGGCGCATCGTCGGCGGTAAGCGCGTCAGCGGCGGCGGCGGTTGTGAGCCCCCCGCCCGCACAGCTTGGCCCTCCGCCGCAATCCCGCACGCCGCTGACTCAGACCGGGCTGCCTACACCGTCTCAGCAGGCAGCGGCTCCGTCCGCGCCCCCATTGCCGCGTGCCGATCCCAGAGCTACTTCTTTCGGCTTCGGAGTTCCGCTCAGATCGCAGTTGGGTCTTGCGTCGAATCAGCGCGTCGATCTCACAGCAGGAGGCGCGACTTTGAGATCGCAGGTCGGCACCGGCGATCCCCCCAGCACCACCAACCCGACTATTCCGCCGTGGATCGCTCTGCCCGCTTCAGAGTTTGTCATGAATACCGCGGGCGCGATTCAGATGAAGAAGCGCCCGCAGCCGTCATGTGGATGCGGTTGTTCGGGCGGCAGCCGATGCAGATGTCGTTAAGAATTCAGGACCGCTATCGTGCCAGTTAATTGCTATGCCCGTTAATGTGGATGAGATCGTTTCGAACGTGCAACCCGAGCCCGAGCCGGCCAGCGGAGGCGCGCCGACCGAGCCGGAGTGGAAACAGGCCGCGCAAACGCGCCGCCTTGTGGCATGTATCCGCCGGGATATGCAGCGTACCGCCGCGGATGGTTTCGATGACTAGCCGGATGGGGACACACGCCCTTTCGGGACCGCTTGCTGACGCTCGTCGCTCGGTAATGCGTCTGGTTTCATCGGACCCAATTCTGAGCTGCAACCGTAAAGACGCCGCGCAGCCGATGTGGGGCCAGCGCTTCGGCGCTGTCCAGATGGACCTGCGGTCCACGAGCAACTACGAAAAACCGTTCGATCCGCCCGCAATTTCGTCGTGGGGCAGACCTTCGGGTCTGCAGCCGGGCTTCCGCCCGGCGCGGAGCTTTCCAGTCACTTCGGGGCGGTTTTTCAATGGTGTTGGATTTGCCCGCGTGCGGGCAAGAAATGGGATGAAAATGGGCTTCGAGCCAGGCGGTACCGAGCCTGGCCCGAGGTGGATTTTCGAGGGCGCCGGCGAGCTTCCGCTCGGCGCGGAGCTTTTCGTCGGAGCCGCTGGCCCTGCTGGCCGCATCTTCAACGGACCGATGAATCGCGACGAAAAACGGAGGTCCCTCCGTGGCTGATCCGCTTCTTGTCGCAACGGTGCCCGTCCTCCTCGTGGACGGCGCGGCGTCGGCGCAGTTAGCCCGCGACGTAACCCGCCTCGAGATCGAAGAAGACACGGGCGGCATGAAGAAACTTCGCCTGCACCTTGGCGCGCAGGGGCCCGATCAGGGCAAGCCCGAAGAGGAACTGCTCTACCTCGATGGCGCGATCCTCGACTTCGGCAAAAGATTGCAAGTCTCCATTGGTCCCGAGGATACGGCCCGCACCATCTTCGATGGCTTTGTCAGTGGTCTGCAGGTTTCCCTCCGCGAGGCGGCCGAACCAGAGGTCGTCGTTTTTGCGGAGGACCGCCTGATGCGTCTGCGCACCACCCGCCGCATGAAGACCTGGGAGAACATGAGCGACGCGGATATTGCGCAACAGATTGCCTCCGAAAATTCCATCTCCGCGCAAGCCGACGCCGAGGGCCCTACTTACGATGTCGTTCAGCAATGGAACCAGAGCGATCTCGCCTTCCTGCGCAGTCGCGGGCGCCTTATCCAGGCGGAGGTCTGGATTAAGGATGATACCCTGCACTTCCAAAGCCGCTCGGGCCGTGCCGGAACGCAAATCGAGCTGGTGCAGGGCAATACCCTGATCTCCATTGACGCGCGCGCCGACCTTGCCCACCAGCGGACCAAAATCACCGTGAGCGGATATGACGCCGCGAACCGCGACGCAATCTCGGAGGATGCAGATACCTCCGTAGTGGACGCGGAAGTTACCGGAGGACGCACCGGTGTCTCGGTCTTGCAGCGCGCTTTCGGGGCACGCGTGTCTTATCGCGTCCGCGAAGTTCCGCTGACGACGGTAGAGGCCACAGCATTCGCCAAAGCCGAGATGCTGCGGCGGGCGCGCGCTTTTGTCACGGTATCGGGCGTCACCAGCGGCACGCCGGAGATGGTCGTCGGAAGCCAGATCTCGCTCGATCGTGTGGGAACGCCATTTGAAGGTGCGGGTTACTACGCTACTTACGTCATGCACACTTACGATCTCCAGGACGGATTTCGAACCCATTTCACCGCCGAACGCGCCACCATTCAGGAGGGCTCGTGATCGACGACTTCCGCCCCGACGGAGATGCGCTCCGGTACTTCGGTGTGTATCCCGCCCAGGTCACGAATATCGTAGACCCGAAGAACCTGGGGCGCATCCAGGTCAAATTCCCCACTTTGGGAACCGATGGTGATCCGGTGCGTGCCTGGGCCACGCTCCTTACACCCTATGCCGATGATCAGCAGGGCTTTCAGATGCTGCCTTCCGTAGACACCCAGGTGGTGGTTGCGTTTGAGGCGGGTGATTTGCGCCGCCCTTACATCGTTGGTTCGGCATGGAACGGCAAGGAGAGCCTTCCCGAGTCGCCCGAATCGGCCAACAACAAGCGTCTGATCAAGACACGCTCCGGAAGCCTGCTGGAATTCGACGATACGCAGGGCGCATCGAAGATCACTATCTCTACGAGCAGCGGGCACACTCTATTGCTTGACGACGGAGGTACTCAGGTCACTTTAATGCACGCTAACGGTTGCGTCATCACCTTCAATCCCGGCGGCCAGATTCAGATCCAGGCTAACGCCACCGTCGAAGTTACCGCTTCCGCCGTTAACGTACACGCGCCGGTAGCCACTTTTGACGGCATGGTGAACTGCACGACTTTGAACGCGAGTGCGGGCGTGATCTCACCTTCCTATACGCCGGGGGCAGGGAACATATGGTGAACGGAACGCATCCCTGGATGCTGGTTGGTCCCTGGTATCGCTGGCCGTCTCCCGGCGTGCCTTCGAGCGGACGCACATCTGTTCCATTCCTGCAGAAATACGAGACGTCAGACTTCGTCAACGAATTCCTCAAGGACCCTCAGCACTCTTTAGTATTTCTCGAGAACGAAGACCGGGTATTTGAGGTGACGCCGCGCGTGCCGCCTCTGCCGATGGTCGGCGGAAAGGTCTCGAACTTCGCGGTCTCGACGGCGAGCAGTCCCTCCGGTGCTTCCGATAACGTCATGCAGAGCACCGGGATTCGAAAACTGTTCCTGGATACGCAGAAGCGATTCTACCTCGTGGTTTGCGAACTCCACTGCGATGTCGCAGGCTTTCCCCAGGTGGACCGCGGAGAAGTATGCGAGGCCGGTTTCGTGGTGCGGCGCCGCTACGTCAAAATTCCGAAGTCAGCGGAGAAGCCTCTGCGTAAGGTGGTACGCGAACGCGGCTCGGCGGAAAAAGTTCAGGCTGTCGCAGAAGAATTCGGCGTCGTCTCTGAGTTGCAGGGCTGGATTCCATCGTCCTTCGATCGCATCGGGAGCTGGCAGAAAGTTGAAGAGAAGCCCGCGATCGTCAACACGGAGATCATTTATCCTTTATATCCGCTGATTCCCGACCCCCGTCTTACCCAGCATGCCGGAAAGGGCCGCACCATTTATTTTGGGGTCGTCCCAACGGGCAGCGCGAACACCGACGACATGGGCAACGCGCAATTCGACGACCGCAACCTTTACGAGATCCGCTGCTATGTGCGACGCCACAGGCTCCCATGTCCCAAACTGATCACGCGCAACGATTGCAACGGCCCGCTTGTCTGGAGTGGCAGGACGGAGCAATACCAACTCGCCTCGCACTTCGATCTGGCAGGCAGCAGCAACCGGCCGGTGACGATTCAATTGCCGGATCTGCCTGCCATGCAGGCACAGGTGGCAGCTGATCCGACCATCGGCAGAAAAGCGGCCGTCAGAATGGTTTCGCCGAAGGCATCAAATCTGGAAACCAGCGGCCAGATTCCCAATCTCACCCCGAATGCCCCCGGCGCATCCATCTGTTCGTTCTCGATTCCGCTGATCACGATCGTTGCCAGCTTCGTCTTCAAGCTGTTCCTTCCCATTGTGGTGCTTCTCTTTCAGCTCTGGTGGATGTTGGCGCTGAAGTTCTGCATCCCGCCGAGTTTTTCCATCAGCGCCGGAGTAGCCGCAAAACTTTCGGTAGATGCCGATGCGGACCTTGATGTATCGTTCGCGGCAGATGTGAAAACCGATATCTCGACGAACCTCACGGCCAGTCTCGGAGGAGACGCCGTCTCGCAAATCGAAGGCGGTTATTCCGCGGGCGCGCAGGCATCGTTTGAGGCCACCCTCGGGACCGATTATTCGGCCACCCTTCCGCCGGATCTCGTCGCCGAGCTGCCGCCAGTCCCCTCGGGTCTGCCCGCGGGACAGGCCTCCATCACAGCCAACCTGCAGTATCTGCCGGAGGTGCCGCTCGCATGATCACTCCTTCGCAATTGCTGGGTGCCGGCTGGAACTTCCCCGTAGCGTCTGATCCGCTAAGCGGTGGTCTGCTCTACCTTTCGGGTCCCGATAAAGTCCGCCAGTCCATCTGGATCATTCTTGATACCGAAACCGGCGAGCGCATTATGCGCCCCACCTTCGGATGCGGCCTGCGCCGCTATTTGATGAAACCGAACACCTCGGCTACTCGCGCGCTCATTCAGTATGACGTTCAGCAGGGGCTGGCGCTTTGGGAGCCGCGTATCACTGTGCAAAGCGTGCTTGTCAGTCCTGGCGATGATCCCTCGCTCGTACTCATACAGGTCGCATACATCCATACCGCGGACCGCAGAGCCGACAGTCTGATCTACCCTTTCTATCTTGAGTCGGGAGGGACCGATGCCGCTTCCTAACCCCATAATCGACGATCGCTCGTACCAGCAGCTTCGCGACGAGCTGGTGCGGCGCATACCTGTCTACGCTCCCGAATGGACCGACTTTAACGCGAGCGATCCCGGGATCACTCTGATTGAACTCTTCGCTTTCCACGGCGAGAACCTGTTGTTCCGTTTCAATCAGATCCCCGAGACCACGAAACTCGCCTTCCTTAAGCTGCTGCAGATTCCATTGCAACCAGCCGTACCGGCTCGGGGTCTCGTCAACTTCACCACTCAGATCCCTTCCGGATCGCTGGTTTCGCAGGCTACGGAAGTTCGAGCCGGAAGCATGTCGATGGAAACGCTGACGGAGGCGGTGGTCTGGCCCGTCTCGTTCTACTGCGTGGGCAAGATCGCCACGGCCGCGCCGGATGAGACCACCGAGCCGGAAGTCTTCGAATTCGCGGTGCGGGCACTTCAAGCCACCGCACCGTTGGCGACCAACGAGGACGCGGCTTACTACCAGAATCAGGCCACACCCCTCGATGGGCAGGGTCTTCCGGTCGATTTCAACTCCGCGGTGGATGGCATCCTGTGGGTCGCCGTTCTGGCGGGCAATGGCGCCGACTCGACGCAGATGGGGAATGCGCTGATAAACCTTGGTTTCTCGCCGGATCCCACGGCGCCCCCCATCAGCCAGATATCTTCCTGTCCCGGTGCGGGACCTGCATCCATTGCACCGTCGGTTGAGTGGCAGATCTCCACGGGAACTCTCGATGGCTCGGGCAATCCCGTTTATCAGGCAATCTCGGCGGAAGCCGACAGCACTCAGGGCCTGACGCAGGAAGGCGTTGTGCGTTTGCGCCTTCCCCAGAGCCCATCGAGCTGGGGCAACTTCACCGTTTCGGATCCCAACCAGGCCGGCACGCGTGACCTTCCACCGGTTCTCGACGACACACGCGCCGCTCAGCTTCTCTTCTGGATCCGGGCTTTCCGTAAGGACGGCACCAGCTTTGGAAGTGTTACTTATGTGGTCGCCAACGCTGCCCAGGTGTGGGATAGCCGGAAAGCGAACCCCGAGTATCTGGGCACCGGCACCGCGCAGGGCGGCCAGGCTTATTCCCTCGTAAACAGCCCCGTGCTCGATGGCACCCTGATCATTCAGGTCGAAGAAGCCAGCGGCTGGGTGCAGTGGAACGTGGTCGACGGCTTCTACGCCAGCACCTCCGATTCGCGAGACTGCACTTTGGATCCAGAAGCCGGGACCGTCACATTCGGCAACGGTGTGCAGGGCATGGCGCCACAGATCGGCCAGCGTATTCGTGCCACAGAGTATCGCTACGGCGGCGGTGCGGCCGGCAACGTCGCATCCGGCGCCCTCAACAAGATCCCTTCCACCGCTACGGTCAAGGTCAACAACGATCTCGCTCTGCATGGAGGAGCGGATTCCGAAGCAATCGCCTCCGCGCTCGATCGCATCCCCGGCGAGTTCCGACGTCACGACCGCGCCGTCACCGCCTCCGATTTTGAAGAACTTGCGCAGCAAACGCCCGGCGCGGCAGTGGGACGGGCGGATTGTCTTCCGCTGTTCTATGCCCCTCAACAGCTCGAAGGAAAGGCCGGCGTCGTGAGCGTGGTGGTGTGGCCGCAGTCCGACCCGCAGAATCCGAACGCGCCGTTGCCCGACCGGAACCTGCTTCAGTCGGTGTGCCAATACCTCGATCAGCGCCGCCTGGTAACCACCGAGTTGTACGTGATCCCGCCCACCTATCGCAAGGTGGCCGTGGCCGTCGGCATCCAGGTCAAACCCGGTTTCGGGATCGAAGCGGTTCGTCGCTGGGTGGAGCTTGTAATTCGCCAGTACCTCGCCCCGCTGCCGCCTTACGGTCCCGATGGCACTGGCTGGCCGCTCGGCCGGCGGGTGTTCGGACCCGAACTGCAGGCCGCTGCGCTTCAGGTTGAGGGTGTCGATTATCTCGAAGGGCTCGATGTCGCTGGTTGGGATGACGCCAGCCAGACCTGGATCCCGGGTGAAGTGGATCTGAATTCGTGGGAGGTTCCTGAACTGTCGGAAATCACAGTCGTGGACGGCCCGCAACTCACGCCGGGTCAGGCCGTCGGCCCTATCACGCCCCCCAAACTTCCGGTGCCCATTCCGATCATCCGTGAGGTCTGCTGATGTCGGCGCCGCGCCCCTTTGCCCTGCTCTCCACCGCCGATCAGTGGCGGCGCGCCGCTTTTCAGAACACCGCCCTCGAAGATAACGTAGTTCAGCTTGCGTGGATTGATACCGAGTCGGCTGGCTCGTCGGGAGGTTCCCCTCCGGTCGGCGCCGGCCTGGCATTCGATTGCGAGTGCCGCCTTTACCACAGCATTCCGGAAGGCAATCGCATCGACCGCATCCTCTGGGCCCAGGGCGACCCGCTTCGTCCCTCTGCAACGCCGCCCGAATCTTATGATTTGTTCGGACCCGGAGAACCCGTTCACTATGGAGAGTTCGGGTCCACTACCGGTCCGGCTCCGCCCGTTTCCGACCCGCGCGGAATTTGCGTTGATTCCGAAGATCGCCTCTTCATAGCCGAATACGGCAACCGCCGCATCATCGTTTTCGATCTTTTTGGCAGCCGGCTGGTGCGCGCCGTCCCGTGCGGAGGCAACCCCGCCAGCCTTGCGGTAAGCGATCTGGAAGTCTGCGCGGCGATTGAAAACCCCATGGGCCTCGTCCGCCTGGACGCCTATCGCGATCCCGTGGCGATAACGCTCCCCTCTGCTTACCAGTCGCCGGTGCGTCTCGCGTTCACCCCGGACGGCAAGCTCTGGATTCTATCCGCCGCTGGGACTGCCGCCGCGTCTGTATTTCCGCTGCACAATCCCAGCCAGTCGCTCTCGGTCCCATTCGCAACGGACCTTGCATTTCTGGACGACCCCACCGGCAACATTCTCGTGGTAGCCCGCATGCCGGGTGACGACTTCCTCCGTTACCTCATCAGCGAGACCGCGAGCGATGAGATGCCGCCCCTCACCGCGACCCTTTACGATGGCCGCGGGATCGTCGTTACGCCTTCCGGCCGAATCGGATATTGGACCCCAAAGGGGCTGCGGAACGCCGTTGCGGCGCGCCTGCGTTACCTCGATAAAGGCCGAGTCACCACTTTCCAGCTCGATTGCGGCGAATTTTTCACCACTTGGGGCCGCATCTTCATTGATGCCTGCATCCCGGCCGGCACGGATCTTCGCGTAAACTGCATCGCGACCGACGACCCTCCGGATGGCGCCGTACTCGCGCGCACCCCGCCAGCCAATGTCGGCGTGATGGTGGTTCCGCGGCCCGACCTCTCACCCCCGATGATTCCTCTCACCTACGTCCCGGCAACCGTGAGCGACCCTGTGTACCGCCGCGATACTGGGCCGGAGACCCCGTGGGTTCGTTTCGCAGCAAACGATAACTTCCGAACTTATGAAGCGCCAATTCAGAGCGATCCCGGTCGCTATCTCTGGGTAACCGTCGAGTTGAGCGGGAACACTCGCGCCACGCCTCGGCTCCGCGCCATCCGCGCCGAGTATCCCTGGCACGATTACCTGCGAAAGTTGCCGAGAACCTTTTCGCGCGACGCCCGGGCCGCCTCGTTCCTGCTTCGCTACCTCGGCACCTTCGAAGGCGAGCTGAACGACTGGCAGGGTCGCTCCGACGCCCGCCGTACCCTGATCGAATCCACCAGTTCGCAGGATGAAATTCTCCCGTGGCTGGCAGGCTTCGTCGGTCTCACGCTCGACGAGCGCTGGAGCGTAGCCGTGCGCCGGCAACTCATCGCGGCGGCTGTGTGGCTTTTTCGTTTCCGCGGGACGATACCCGGTCTCCTCCGCTTCCTTGAAATCTGCACCGGTGGTCCGGTCGCGATCGTCGAAGACTACCGGTTGCGCGGCGGAGGCGGTGCAGTTCTGGGAGACACCACAACTAATTCCTCGATACTCGGAGCCGGTTTTCAGATCGGCGGGGCGGTGGGCGATAACACGCTCGACCCGATTTCCGATACCGGCGGGGATGCTTTCGAAACGCACGCCCACCGCTTCACCGTCCTTATCCAGAGCGCGCTCTCACAGGACCAGCAGGATATGGTGCAGCATCTTCTGGATGTTCACCGGCCGGCGCACACCGTGGTGGAAGTCTGCACCCTCGGCGCGGGCATGCGTGTCGGCCGCGGACTTCTGGTCGGACTCACGTCGATCATCGGCCCAACGGGCGGGTTCAAGAAACTTCAGGTGGGAGGAAGCCTCCTCGGACGTGCAACGGTTTTGGGACAGGCATTAGCGGGAACGGTACCGGGTGCAACACGTCTCGGCCGCGATAGTCAGGTCGGATAGCCATGACGGAAACGGTTCAGATTCGCCGCTTCGCCTCAACATACCGGTTGCGATCCTCGCAGCTTGAGGCACGCGCCCGTCTGGATCGGCTCGTTCCGCAACTTTTGGGCGAACCGCTCGAACTGGCTCTCGAACGAGCCGGTATCGGTTCCCGAGAACTCGTCTGCATTCGGCGCATCCGAGTGCCCGTTCGGTTGCGGCTTTCTCGCTCGGACTCAGAGCTGCTCGCGGCATGGGCGCTCGATCTTGCCCAAGCGGTCGTGGGCGGTGCGGCGGAAGGTCTGCGGTATTCTTCGCGACCGCTCGCCCTCGTCGAAATGGGTACTCATCTTTCCGAACGCCGATTCCACAATGCGTGGGCATGGAGGCAACTCGGATTCTGGCGATTACCCGCTCTCGATACGCCTTCTCCATCAGTTGCCGCCGCCGAGTTCGCGGCCACGCTCGAACGTGAGCCCGAACTTGCATTAGCCGTTCTGATCGCGCTCGCGCGCAACGGCAGTCTTCGCCCTGTTCTCCAGCATATGGGGAGTGGGCTTGTGAATGTCGCGGTTGCAGTGCTTGCCCTGGCGGGCCACTCGGCCGGCGTGATCGAAGAGGTGCTGCTCAATTCCGAATCCCGAGTCGACGCAGCTGGCGCCTCCCCAGCCTCTCGTACCGGGACACGCGCGTGGCAAGTCGTCACGCGATCGAGCATTTTGGCGTCTGCTGCGGGCATCGCCATGCAAGGACCCTCGAAGACTGCTCTGTACCTCATTGCGTCTCTCGAATGCGAACCATCGCTCGCTCTTGCCACACCCTCCGCGATCACCCAGTCGATAGGAGCGGTTCACCTGCTGAATCTCCCGGGCGCTGATACGACTCTGCCAGCGCCGCAGCGTGCCAAACCAGTCGTCTCGCCGGGCCCGGCTGGCCCATCGGACGAGCTCCAGGCTGCCTTTCTTCCGTTCTCAAAACCGGCAGCTGAACTCCAGAGTGATGCCCCAAGGGCTGCATCTTCATCCGATTTCGTTCCCAACGATGCTCCGGCTACCATCCGCTCCTCACCATCCGACTCGCCGGACAACATCGAGCCTGCGCCCACCACGTCGACATCAACCGTTTCCTCCGCATCCGATTCCCCGGCCAACGACGCCGCGGCCGCTATCGCATCGTCATCAACGGTTTCTTCGGCCGATGACGCGTCGGCCCTTAGCCTCACGCGACCGGACTCCGCACCACGTCGAGAACCCTTCACAAGGTTCGGCGGATTATTATTCCTCCTCCGCATCCTCGATCAGCTCAACATTCCCGCCCGCATGCTGGCGACACCCATCGCTGCGGAACGCGGCCTGCGCTGGATGCTGCACCAGCTCGCCCTGATACTCCAGCCACTCCCGCCAGACGACGCTGCGGCCCTTGCCTTCTGCGGCCTGACCCCGGAAGCTCGGCCGCCCTCTGAAGAAGTGCCGCCACCCTCGCCCGAAGAGCACTTATTGCTGAATTCATTCGCCGATGAAATTCGAGCCTCGCTCGCCGAAATCTTCGCCGAAGCTTCTGGAGAATCCCACCTGCCGGAACGCACACTACAGTTCGTCTGCCGGCGATACGCCCGCGTCATCGCCGACCCTGGCTGGATCGAATTCCGCTTCGCTTTGCAGGACGTCTCCACGCCGATCCGAGCCGCCGGCCTCGATCTCGATCCCAACTACGTCCCCTGGCTGGGCATGGTGATCAGGTTTGTCTATGAGTAGCGCTGTGCGGAGTATCGAAACCAGCTGCGAGGGCCGCATCGCACGCGCCACCGGCATCCTCGCGGGCCGTCTTGCACGTCTGCTCTCACGTCTTTCCGATCAGCCCAACGAGGCGATGGAACAGGGAAGCAGCTTCCTCTGGTCGTCCTTTGAAGCCATCGCAAACGGCGAATCGCTGGACTCATGCAGCGAGAATCTGTTGGACTCGCATCACGAACCGGCAGAACCCATCGACCGGCTGATACACCGTTTCCGTTTCACCAGGCTTGACATTGAGTTCCTGCTCCTCGCGACCATGGCCGACGTCCACGAAGGCTACTCCGCCGTCCTCAGGTCGCTTCACCCGCGTGGCGAATCCCGGCCCACCGCCGGACTCGCGGCGCAACTGCTGTTCCCGGGAAGCCAGGGACGCGACCGTTGCCGGCAGGCGCTGGAGCAAAGTGCCGCGTTCGTTTCCGGCGCTGTCTTCCTGGCCCGTGACGCGGCTCTTTTTGATCGTTCCCTCGTCCCGGCGGAAGACCTCTGGGCAGGACTGCACGGAATCGATGTCTGGCCGGCTGACCTCACCTCCATCCCGTCGGCCGGGGTGACCGACGGCCTCGAACGATGGCTTTCTTCAGCTCCCGCGCGCCGCGCTATAGAATCTCTTAGCAGCCGCGCCACCTGTACCGTAACCGTGACGGGCGACGACGCTATCGGGGTTTTCCATCGCGCGGTAGCTCTCGTGAACAAAGCCGGATTCCGTCCCGCCCCGCTCGCCGTCCCCGCCGCGCCGGACCCCAAGTGGTGCCGACTCCTTGGCATCCACGCCGTACTGCGTGACGCCGTCCCGGTTCTGAACCTGCAGCCCGCCGATGGCCCGTCCGCCGCCGAAGATGCCGGTATGATCGCGTTTCCCGGCGGCCTCGTTGTGGCAGGCACGGCGTCCCCCGGATTCTTCGCACGCAATCGGCCTTTGATCTCCGTTCCGATGGAACCGCTCGGCTTTCTTGACCGCCGAATCATGTGGTCGGCGCTCGTTCCTTCGCTCGCCGACTCGGCGGACCATCTCGCCGCGCGCTATCCTCTCGAACCTCACCGCGTCGCGGAAACAGCTCGCGATCTTACCCTGCTGCAGGTTCTCGAACGCCGCCCTGTCTGTCTTGCCGACGTCGCCCAAAGCCTGCGATCCCGAGCCCATCGATCCCTCAATGCCGGCGTAAAGCTGATTCGCCCCCAAGCCTCCTGGGAAGACCTGGTGCTCCCGCCCGACCTCAAGGCGCAGCTTCTTGAAGCGGTAGATCGCCTCACTCTCCAGTCCTGCGTCCTCGACGACTGGGGTTTCCTTGCCCACCGAACCGGGTCCCGTGGCGTGCGGCTCTTATTCGCCGGGCCGCCCGGCACTGGAAAAACGCTCTCCGCCGAAGTCGTTGCCCATGCGCTCGATTCGGACCTTCTCGTGGTTGACGTTTCGCGCGTGGTTTCGAAATGGGTCGGCGAGACCGAAAAGAACCTCTCTGCCGTCTTCGACATCGCCGAAGATTCCCAGTCCGTGCTGCTTTTCGACGAAGCGGACGCGCTGTTTTCGAAACGAACCGAGGTCTCCGACGCACATGCTCGTTATGCGAATCTCGAAACGGCCTACCTTCTGCAGCGCCTCGAACGTTTTGAAGGGCTCGCCATTCTGGCCACCAATCTCCGCCAGAATATCGATGCCGCGTTTGTGCGGCGTCTCGAGTTCGTCATCGATTACACCGAGCCCGATCGCGATCAGCGCGCACAACTGTGGAAGCGGCATATTCCAGCCGGAGCACCCATCGCTTCCGACGTGAATTACAACGAACTGGCGGCGCTCTACCCGGTCGTGGGCGGAGTGATTCGCAATGCGGCCGTGGCAGCGGCCTTTCGCGCCGCCGCCGAGGGGATGCCGCTGGGCCGCGACCATTTCATCCACGCCATCCAGCGTGAGTACGAGAAAGCGGGAAAGGCTTTTCCGGGCCGGCCCGCCGGTATGAGGATTTGAGGAGGAGAGTATGGCTGACCCGACTACGGTAATCGATTTCACGCAGCAGCAGAACGACAATCTCGTCTCAGCGCTGAAAACTGCGCAGGCCGACCTGACGACCAAACTGGCAACGTATTCGGCCGCTCAAGCCGCGCTCACAGCGCTGCAAACGCAACTGGCGAGTATCGCAGCGGACATGGCGTCGATACGGACACAACTGGCCGCTGCGGTTACCCCGGAGGACGGGTCCGCGCTGCTGCTGAAACTTCAGACCGATATCACGGATTCGCGCCAGACGACCGGTCAGATTGCCATAGCCCAGTTGAATGTGACGGTCGCAGGCTCGGAAGGCGACGCCGCCACGGGCGAGGCGCAGCGGCTAACCACGGCCCTCGCCGCTTCCAATACCGCGCTCACCGCCGCGAAGGCTCAAGCGGCCCGGCGCGCTGCCCTTGCCACCGCTCTTGCCGCCCCGCCGCTCGCCACCATAGTGGCTGATGCCGGCGCCGTTCTTGCCGGAACCGCAGCGGTCGATGCCGCCGGGAAATTTAAAATTACCGACGCCACCAACCGGCTCAAAGCCGATCTTCCGGCATCCCTGCTCGCTCAGGCCGAGGTGCGCCTCAAAGACGAAATTGCCCGCTCTGCCGCCAACAGCGGCGAGTATCTTCAGGCCCAGACGGCGCTTGAGACGCAATGGACTTCGGACGGTGGAGTCGCGGGTGCTCTGGCGGCTCTTCAGAACGTCTACACGCGCGCCAGTGATTCGTTGAACCAATATGTAACCACCGCAAGCGATCGCTTCAATATGGCTAAAACCGCCATCGCGAGCGTTGCCGATCCCACGGTATCGCCCCTGTCGCCCGCGCAGTCAACGAGCATTCAGGATGCAACCACAGTCGCCAACGCCGTGGCGGGAGCCGCGCTTGAGAAAGCGGTGGACGATCAGGTGGCTCTGCTTGCCCAGAAACAACAGGTCCTCGACGATAAGACCCGGCAGGCTATCGCAAACCACGTAGACCCGGCAACGGACGCCGGCGTTCAGGGCGCTCAGATCGATGTGACCAACGCCGAAAATCAGCTTCAGACACTGGAGGCCGCCTTTACGGCGATCCCGGCCATGCCCGCGGGAGCTCAAAGCGGCGAGCAGGAAACGGTCGCCTGGGAGGTTCGCGTACCGGATTCCGAATGGCAGTTGTTATGGTCCTACGAGAACGCCCAGCTCACTTTGAACTGGCTCACTACTCCCGGTCCGGTTGCACTGTCGGCCGCGCTTGATACCGCCGAGCAGAACCTCGTGAAACAACTCCTGGTTTCGGACACGAGCGTCGCGACGGCGGCCGCCCTCCAGGCGGATGCCACGAAACGAAACACCATCGCGACCTACGAGACGACCGCGGCTGACAGCAGGCGGTTCAGCGCCCTGCGCGGGGACTTCTGATCGTGCCGGACCGGAGAACATTAAGGCGCACAAGGAGCACACAATGAGCGGCACCCCTGATCTGGCATCCTGCATCTCGTCTTCGAATGGAGGAGACGGCGGACTCACGCCCGTCAATCCCTTCTACGGCCTCCGCTACCAGTACGGAATGCTGCTGGGTGTAGACGACTTCGAGACGGAACAGGCTTACCACCGTGGCAAGACGCGTCTTCACAACGCCTGGCTGCATCGCGACGGCGTCGTTTGGGGCCTTGACGTTCAGCTCGACGCCGCCCGCAATGAAATCAAAGTGACGCCGGGCCTTGCGCTGGATGCCGCGGGACACGAGCTTCATCTGGACGCAACGGCCTGCGTGGATGTTACTCAATGGTACGGCGTCCACAAGACCGACCCGGGCTTTACTTCGACTCCCGTCGCCGGCGGCGGAGTCCAGTTTGACGCGCGTGTCGTGATCGGATTTCAAGCCTGCCTGACCCGCCAGGTCCCGGCCCTTCTCGACCCCTGCCAAAGCTCGGGTCCAAACGGCACGGCCTATTCGAGGGTAAACGAGACGGTCGCGCTCTCTCTGCTTCCGCTGGACCCCGCGGGGCCGGCAAAGAAGCCGTACTGGCGTCTCCGTCTTCTCTTTGGGCTCGATTCCATTCCCAGTGGGGGAACACCTACGCCAGGCCAGAAGGAAGTAATTGACGCCCGCGCTCACATCCTTACTCTTGCCATCGGCGACCAGCCCGCCGCATACCTGCATGCCTTCCACCGCTTCGCCGCGCACGACGAAATCGAATTGCAGCCCGCCACAGCGCCCGCGGGCGGCGGCGTCCTGTTGTTTCCCGCCTCCGATGACACAGTGGTTCTCCTTGCTGAGATCAAGGGAATCACTCTAACCAACAACGCCGGAACGCTTGCGCTCACCGCCGGAAAGGTGGACGTCGCGGTTCGTGCGACTCACGTCGCGACGGCAACCATCGAAGAGCTCCTCTGCGGCGCCGGCTTTCTTTCTGCGGAACCGGCGCCCGGCACCCTCGGTCCGCAAGTAGCGACAGCGTCGGTTACGGCATCGGCCGGCAGCAACACCATCAAATTCACCACCGATAGCGACCTGCAACCGGCCACCGTCGCGGCAGGCGCATTCTCAGTTACCTTTCTCGATGCTGCCGGAACCAGCCCGTGGACGGATCTTGGGCCCACCGCCGCATGGGATGCGCCGAGCAAAACCGTTACGCTGACGCTCGCCACGGCGCCCGGCACAGGTCTGCTGCGTCTCATCGCGAGAGGCTCCGGGCCTATGCCCCTTGTGGGCGCCAATTCGATCGCGCTCGGTGGAAACTCATCGAGCGCGGATGGACAGGACTTCGTCTGGATGAAGGGGATCTAGCTCGCCATGCCGATTAAGAATCTGACGCTCACTCCGGTAAGCAGTACAACATCGTCCGGTACTTCGAGCTCCACCGCCGCCGGTCAGGCAGGCGTATCGCTGATCGCGTCCGGCTCCCCGCTGACGCGCCTCAATTATTTCGATGGCAAGTTCCTCCGCGCTTCGGACATGCAAGCCGAACAGAGCTATCTGCGGAATCTCGTGGCCATCTCCAACCAGGCCGGCGGCGCGGGTGTTGCCTGGGGTTACAGCGTCTCTCTCAACTCGGGCACTCAGTTCCAGATCGCCGACGGCCTCGCGATCGATCCCAAAGGCCGCTTGCTTCTGCTCTCTGGTCCGCAGCCGGTCAATCTTGCGGATCTCCTCGCTCCGCCCGCTTCGGCCGCCGGAAGCGCCGGGGCGGGGAATTCGGCTTTCGGCGACTGCCCTCAGTCTTCGAGCACGGGTCCGTCCACCATGCCTGCCGCCAGCCTCTACCTGCTGGTGATTTGTCACGCGGAAACCTTGTGCGGCCAGGAAGACGTCTACGGCAAGCTCTGCCAGGAAGCCTGCGTCACGTCTACGGACCGTCCCTGGGCCGTCGAAGGCATCGTCGTTCAACTCGTCCCGCTCACTCTCGCCACTACCCTGCCGGTCTCCACCGCCGTCGCCCTTGGCTCGCAGCATCTGCGATCGCGCGTGGCCTCGGCCTACTTCGAAGACGAGCGCGATGCCATCTCAGACCTTATTTCGGGTGCGTGCATCAAATCCGACATCTGGTGCATGGGCGCAGACGGTCCGACGGGGTGCTGCATCCCGATCGGCGTCGTAGGAGTTGCCGGTTCCTCTGTCTCGTTCTTCGACGCATGGACCCCGCGTCGCGAGCGCATGGACACCCCGGCGAAACGCTACTGGCAGTGGCGCATGAAAATGCGTCCGTGGGACGTTTTCCTCGCGCAGATTCTTCAGTTTCAGTGTCAATTACAGGACGGCCTCGGCCAGACTCCCGGCGGGTCGGATCCCTGCGCGCCCACCAAAACGCTCACGAATGAGGCGGCTTCGGCGTTGAGTGCCCTCAATTCTTACTATCAGGCGGTCAGCGCGCAATTGACCAACGCGAACCTCACTCCCGCGGCGACTCTTTCGGTCCCAGGAGGAGAGTCCTATCTTACGGATCTGTTAACGCGTCTCGCCCTCGTCCAGAACACGCAAACGTTTCAGACACCCTCACGCCTTCTCATCAATCAGGGGATCATCGAACTGCCCAGCGCCGGCTATCTGCCGGTGACGCCGGGCTCCGCGGTTACCGTGAATCAGCAGGTTCTGCAATGGATGGGCGAAGGCGTAAATCTGCGCTACTGCATCGTTACGCCCGATTACGTACAGCACGCGCTCGAAGAAGCGCAGCACATGGAGCGCATCTCGCTCATCGAGGGGCTGGACGACTCTGCGAAGAAACCCAACGTCGATATCCTCGTCCCGAATGGCCAGTTGCAACCCTGCGTTCCTCCTGACAACAATCTGTTTTATTCGCGAGTCAGCTTCGCATCGGTCCTCCTCCTTGATCTTCTGCAGACCCAAAAGGGACTCTTCCAGCAGGGAAACTCCTTCGAGTGGCTCTCCGAACTGATTCGTAGCAATCAGTCGATCTCCATGCGCGGCGCCGCGAGAACGGCGTTGCTCGATACCGGCGGAGGCGCATTCTACCTGGCCGCGGAAACCACACTCTCGGCAAGTTCCTCGTCTTCATCTTCCAGTTCAAGTTCCAGTTACAGCAATTACTTCGGAGGTCAGGCATTCGACACAGCTGCAAGTTTCTCTTCTTACGAGACCTCCGCCTTCCCACGCGACACAACCGGATACGGCGGAGCGGCGCCCGCGCCTGCACTCCAGCTCTGGACCGAGTTACGATGCGATAAAAACGTCTTTACTCTTAACGCGGGCCAGAGCACGCCAATCGTGGTGAGAATGGTCCTCGGCATATCGACGACGCCACAGCTTGCAATCGATTTCCAGGTCCGCGGTGATTTCCGAATGGACAGTGTCCAGACCATCGGCGCCCAACAGGGAAGCACGGGAACACTCACCCGCATCCTCGGCCGCCTTACCGCAACGGGCACCGTAGCGTTCGATCTCAACAACGGCCAGACCCAACAATCGAAAGCCGGAGCCGTCAACCTTGCAGTCGCATTTGAGATTGATCAGGTGAGCGCCGCCACCAAAGCCATTCTTACGTTCACCGATTCCAATGGCGCATTTGCGATTCGTCTCGGGGCCGGATGGAACTCCCAAACACCAATGGAAGTTGCCTTCGCCGTCGATGCGCTTTCGACCAACCCCGACCAGAACAGCAACACACTCCAGGTATTGAAAGGCTCCCTTCTGCAATCCGCCGCAGTTGTGAAACCGACCGACCCTTTCCATATCGAGGCCGTGGACGCCATAGGAAGTCTGGCCACCGAACTCGGCGATTCCGGATTCTCGGTTGCGTCGATCAATGAGCTCTTTCCCTCGCTCCTCGCCGCGGAGTCGCCCGATGTCATCGGCACGGCGTGCTGGGTGCTTTTCCAGCGGCGGCGTCAGAAGGACTGCGGAACCTGCGAGACCGTCACCGTCGTCACGCGCCGATATCGCCTCTATCTCGCGACACCGGCCGCCGAGCAGTCGGCCAGCCTCTTCCACCGCGCTCCCTCGTTCACCGAGGTCGGCATCGTGGAATTCACCAGCGATTCCGCCGCGATTTACTCTCCCGTCCCGACACTGCTCGCCGAATGGAAGCAGGCCAACACGGGAACTCTCATTGTTGCGGGCCGCGTGTACAGCATGTGCGACGCCGCTGCGGATGGCGACGCGCTGGCATTGGGGCGGCTGAACAGCGTCGAGAGCGCCGTGGCCTCGCTTACCCCGATCTCTCAGTCCATTGACAACAGGATCCTCGCCACTCTCCCTGCGGGCATCAACACCGGCGCGGTAGAGGGAATCATGATTCTCCAGACCGGGACCCCCACCTCCTCGAGTTCGTCATCCAGTTCCTCCAGCAGTTCGTCGTCCTCTTCTTCCTCCAGCTCGTCTTCCTTCAGCTCTTCGTCGTCGAGTTCCTCGTTCGTCCCACTCCAGTTCACCGCAACCGTCACCTCAACTCCTTTGCCGATTCCCCCGGGGGGCATCGAACCCGCGGGAAACATCCAGATCGCCATCTCGGGAAACGCCTCCGGTCTCTTCAATCTGTCCGTTACGCTGGACACGCCGGTGCCGGCTACCAGTGCGACTCTCACCGACAACGAGGGCCTGAACAGTTCGACGGCTTCCGGCAATGGGAATGTTTATCAGTTTCAGAATGTTCGCTTGAGTAACGGTCTTGTGATCACGATCTCTCAGATGCAGACCATCGTTCCCGCCAGTCTGCCCTTCGGGCGGACCCTCAATGCGTTCGTCGCCATAAGCGGTCCGGCGTCCGTCTCTATCCCGGTGCCCACGGTTCCCGTAGACATCATCGTCGCTCCCTCGTCCAGTTCCTCCTCGAGTAGTTCCTCCTCGTCGAGTTCTTCCATTTCTGCTGGCGCTCTTACCGTATCTGCGGCATGCCCAAATCCTGTCACCGCGACACAAAACCAGTCGCAGCCGAACATCGCAGCCGGCAATGTCGTCATCACCGTCGCCGGGCCCCCTGCGGGGCGCGTTAATGGGGCGGTCCTCCAGGTCCTCTTGATTCCCCCTAAAGCCGTCGCGGCGCAGCCACCCGCGCCGACTCTGCCCACGTTACTGGACTCGTCGTCTTTGAACGCCGGCGCGATACCCTCGCTCCTCGCCTCGGGCGCCGGCTGGCAGTTCAATAACGTCACGCTCGTCGCTGGACAGACCCTTACCGTTCAGAATCTGGTGGTCAACACCGTCATTTCCGTTCCGAGCAGCACGGAAGCGTACGTGGTCACCATAGCGGTTCAGCCCGCAGCGGCGGCTAAAGTGATCTCGCCCTCTTTTGCCATCCTCAACCTCAAGCTGGGGTAGCTATGCATTGATGCGCAAAGCCGATTCTTCGACGCGTGAACGCCATGCCCCAACCGCACGCCCCTGGCGGCCAGCCGGCCCACTGCATATCGAGGAGACATCGATCTGCCGAGGACGAGAAATCTCCTGGGATCTGCCATTCGATCCGCGCACACACAACCCTCCGTCCTGACTGGTAGCGCGAATGGGAAGTCCGATTTCACCATTGAATGGCGGGTAACTTATCGCTACCAGCAAGTGGTGGATCGCTTCCTCGGCCTGATCCCCTTCATTCAGGTCGGCGAAGCAGGTCACATCCATCCCGTACCTGGAGACCTATCCCTCCATCAATTTCTTTCACAACGGGGAATGCTGCATTGCTGTGTCTCCGGCGGATGCTCGAAAACCCGCACGCGCGCTCTCGGCGACGGCGAAGAACACGACGCCCTCGCCCGGATCTGCACCGACATGGCCGGCGAATCTCCTCGCTGCGTGGGAATGATCCATGTGCTCGCCCGAATCGAAGCATATCTGGCCGGCAACCCCACGCGCGCGCCGCGTCTGGCCGGATAACCCATCGTCCGTAGCCCATCTTCGCTTCAGACGGGCCTGGTCTATCGCGCACTGTTGATCGGGATCATTTCGCCACGGCGAGCAGCATTGGGTTATACCCATCGCGCCGCCACCATACCCTGATGGTTGTTTTGCCCCCAACGCGTTCGATAATCGCGCCCTGCAAGCCCGCGGTGGGTGCTTTCATCAATTTCAGCGCCGATTCTCCCCACTTCTGCCCGTTCTCACCCGGAGGCCAAAGCTCCAGCCGCGTATAATCGAGGCACACGCGGCCCCGAGACGGATCTTCGCTCGCGCCAAGCAGACCCCATAAGCGAAGCTTCAGTGCCGCCCGCCGCAAGGCAAGCAGACGGCTCGCGAACCAATAATCCAACCACTTTTCCCGCTCGTCGGAATAATCGGTCGCGAAGAGGCCCGCATCCTCGCAATCGAGAAGGAATCGCCTCCGCCGCCCGATCAATTCCTGTGGCTCGTCGCCCACCTCCGCTTCGGTGTCGAGTGCGTCAATAGCCGCAGCTTCTTCCTCAAGCTTTTTGATTCGTTCATGATCCTGCGGCGTCACGAACGGAGACCTGCCCTGGCGAAGGAACAGCCACGGACCGGGCTCCGGCCGCCATGCTGCCCGGATTGAGCGCAATTCCGCCAGTCCTTTTCTCAGGGCATCCCACGTTACCGTGAGGGTGTCCCGGCGGCCCATCATACCGATGCGGGCCAACGCTGGGTCGTCGCTATCCGGGGTGACGGAAACAATCTCGTCCCCGCCTTCCCGGCTCTGTTCGATGGCCTCCGCAAGGGCTTCGGCTCCCGGGTTCACTACCGCATCGTTGAGCAGGAGCGCGAGCGCTTCGCTTTCCGAGCCGGCGTCGGCTTTGGGAAGGGGACCGTCGTAGAGCGGCAGCAGGCGAATCGAGTATGGTCCGATATTCAGCGTCTCTACCACGAAGCCAGACCTCCCGTCCGGACAGGATACGCGCTCCTCATGTCTACATTGGGTCCGCTCAAATCGACATATCCTCCCATCGTCTGTCTCCCGGATCCGGCCGCCGCCTGCCATGCGACGTTAGCTCCACTCGCCGTAGGATTCGCAGCTCGCCAGACATCCCACGCCGCCTGGGCCTCGGTCACGAACGGGACCAAGCTGTTGAATGTCGTTTTGGGTTCGACCGCCAGAACCCAGCCTCCCACGTTGGCGCCAGCCACTCCCGCTGGAGCTGTGGGACGAGGTCCCGGTGCTCCGCCGCCTTTCCAGACCCACTGTTCATATGCTTTGTAGGTGACGCCGCCTGCCGTGCGCGGGGAATCCGCGGTCAACAGCAGGTGGATCGGCTCGTTCTTCGCCACCAGTTCAGCCTGATGGGCGAGTACCGCCGAGTCCAGATGCAGTCCTCCAACCGGAGACTTATTACTGCCGCCCTCTTCATGCAGGAGATGCCCGATGAGCTTGCTGCTGGCGAGCGGCGATTTAGCCGGGATCGCCGCACTGGCTTCGGCGCCGTACGCCATGGTGCGGAGCCTTTCGAGCATATCCGGATCGACGCCTGCCGAGCGCAGCAGACTGAGTTTCTCCTCGAGGAACGCTGTATTGCCGAAGCCCATGTCCAACGCGCGGGTAACCACGTCATCGGGCATTGCAAAGCCGGGAGCGCGGCCGCCGGCCGGCACGCGCTTATCCACAAAGTTTTTGAAGTCTCTTGCCTGGGCGGTGTCATGGAAGGTTGTGGCCGGGACGGGCGCCGTAGGGTCGAGGGTTTGCGCGCGTAGCAATGAAGCGCGTTTTTGTGCGGTGATGTCGGTTCCCGTCTTCCCCGAAGCGGCGATCAGCGCAAGTTCGTCGAGTTCATGCCCCACCGCGAATCCAACATCCGTCTTCGCCAGATTTTCGTGAACCTCGATGGTTGCATCATATTGAGTGACGCCCGCATTGTCTTTTCGGGATCGAATCTCCATGCGCGCGGGACCGGTCTCGGCGCCGTGAACGCTGGTCGGACGGGTCGCCGTCGTCTCGATACTGACTGGGACGATCATCTCCGCCCTGGGTCCTTCCGCGGGAATCACGAGTTCGAAATTCGTCGGCTTGCCTCCCCCCGAGGGAAGGGGACGAAGCTTTGCTCCTTTCGCCAGAGGAATAAACTCGGGGGAGCCGGATTTGGTAAAAGTCTGCACAACCCGATCCGAGAGAGTCGAAGGGCTCAGCGACCCGAACTTGCCGATGGACGGTACTTCTTCGTAAGCCGGTCGTGGCTTGCCGGCGACCGCAGGTCCATACGTGCCACGCGTGCCTGCCGCTTCCGGCGCGCCGACTTGCAGCGCCTGCGCGAGTTCCTCGAGACTGCCCGGATGCGACCGGGCGCCGATAACGAACTGCTCGCCATAACGTTCCACCAGAGATGACGCCCGCACGGGATCCTCCCGGATCAGCGCGGCCACGGACTGTACCTCTTCGAGGGGCGCACCGCGCAGGCGAGCCAGACTCGGGCCCTCCAGCACGCTCAACATGTGCATCTCAGTCGTGGAGATTCCCGAACTCACCGTGGTTCCGAGGACATCGGTGACTGCTCGCCGCGTCTTGCCCAGGTCGCGCGCTCCCCAGGCCAGCATCGTGCCGTTGAGCAGCAGACCCGCCAGGATGCGGGTGATCGCTCCCGATTTCGCGTCGGCGCTTCCCGGTCCATCGAGTATCGCAGCGATTTCTTCCGCCCCTTGGGCAAGGATGAGTACTCCACCAACCGCGTCTGTCACAAATCCGGTGTAGAGGACAAAGCGTCCCACCTTTGTCAGCGCCGCCAGCCGCGGGCCAGCGCGCAGAATATTGGCCGCGCCTGCCAACCCAAGCAGGCTACCGGCAAGCGACACAACGTTGATCGCGACTTGAAGTCCATCCGGATGAGGCTCGAAAGACTGCTGGTATAAGGCAGCTCCGGCCGAAGCGGCTCCCAGACCGGCCGATGCCATAAAGAACACGGGCGCCAGCGGCTCCGCACCGGGTACGATTGCAGCCAGTACGCCAAGCCCGGCGAGCCCCAGCGATTCCCAACCCCAAACGGTGGAAAGCCGCGTCGCCATACTGGCGCCATGTGTTTCGAGGGTCCAGTCCTGGACGGTCACGCCCAGCTTGTTTTGAGGAATTCGCAGGCGGATATTGCCTTCGGGATAAGAATTGCCGCTGTTGAACGACTGCAGGGCCGCCGCGAAGTCGGCCCCCCCATAATCCCGTCGCGGCACAGCCGGAGTGACATCGAGCAACTTCATCCCGCTCCCGGAAGCTTCCGTCCCGAGGAACAGCGTTAACTCGGTCGGAGTGCCCGTGTCCTTCGCCACATGAACGCCTGCCACATAGACCGCGGTATCCTCGCGAATCTTCTTCAATTCGTCGCGCGCGTCGCTCGCGTACGATTGAAATTTCTTGTTTTTTTCCGACTCCGAGCTTGTCAGACCGACCTGGCGATAGCGTGCTTCGGTGACCGCGCCTGTCGCGTCGGTCATGGCGCAATAGATCTCGACGATTCCGGAATAGACAGGCAACCACCTGGCTGTGGTGCCAGTCCCCAGATCGATTGCTTCCCGGCCACGAACCACCCGTCGTGTCCCCGAAAAGTTTTCGTGTGTGGCGTAGGGCGACCAGTCTGCGGGAACCGCGGACCATTGCCAGGCGGTGGCGGTAACTCCCGTCGCGGGATGAGCCGTATAGATATTGTTCGGGATATCGAGTATGTTGGTGCCTTTGTAGTCGGCCGGATTGACGCCCTCGAGCGAGATGTAGGCGGTCCCCGTGCCGAATTGCTGGTCGACCACCCCGCCATGAATGTTTAGAAGATGCTGATATTCAAGTCCCGCGTAGAACTGAGTCAGATCGGACGGATTGATTTTGTTGAGTTTTTCCTCGGCCAGTTTCGCGGGGTCGACCACCGTGACGGTTTTGGAAAGCCAACCGGTGTCCTGGCCACCGAGGTGAACCTGAACCACGAATTCCCATTCGCCAGCGGCGTCGAGAGTCCAGCTATGGGTTGCTCCGGTCCAGCCTTCCAGACCGTGGATAGCAGATTCTCCGGGCTTTTTAACGTACCAATGTCCGCCATACGATCTGGTGGTTGAACCATCCGAGAGCATCTGTAGCGGACCTTGGGCGGTTAGTTCATATGTCCTGCCCACTGTTGGTTCGCCGGGCGGTGTGACCATGAAGAATCCGCGCTCCGCCATGTCTTCGGGGTCCACCAGTTCGAGCGGTTTTCCTATGCTTTCCCGGACGTCATCCCCGGATTCCACAGCCCGCTGCAGTTGTCTGTCGGAAAGCTGAACGCCCCATCCTCGGACCTTCGCGAGCAGTCTCGTGATATTGCCGTCGACTTCCGTAAGTTCTGCCGGCGTGCCCTGGCCGTCTTGAAGTGCTTTCCTGCGTTTATAAGCCTGCCGCAGTTCCGTAATCGTCTTTGTGTATTCCTCCTCGCTTACCGTGGAAGGAGCCGGTTCTTCGCCCGTGCCGCAGCGCCGCAGTCCCAGGCCGCCGCGAAGGGCCGGGGCTGCTTCGAATCCGGATCCCGGCAGGACAACTCCGATCGCGGACAGCGTGGCATCGGATTCCATCCCTCCCGCGGCGGGCGCTTCCATCAGCGCGCCGCGTTGCTGGATCGTATGCGCCAGTTCATGTGCAAGCAGCAGATCTCCGGCGAGCGGTACCGGGTTGGTATTGGCCCGCATTGAAACCGATATCTTGCCCGACGGTGAATGCCCGTGCCCGATAGTCTCGCGCCACGTAGGCGGCATGGGCGTCGTCATGGAGTCTGACCTGATCGAAGTCGACGCCGAAGCCGCGCTCCATGCGGCTCCGGACCGATGGTTCGAGGGGCCTTCCCTTCGACAGGCGGCTGCGAATCGCCGCCGCGCTTCCGGGTTGCCCAGGCGCCCCTGCCCCATCCTCACCCATCTTTTGGGCTGCCGGCCCGGGGGGGCCCGCCGGAGAAGATATCTTGTCGTCCGCTATTCGCCAATCCACTGGATCGGGAACATGAACTTCGCGCCGGTCCACCCATGCCTGAACGGCCTGGCGTACCTGATTCAGAATGGCTTCTTCAATGCCTGCGCGATCTCTCCTGGCGGGGCGTACATAATGGGCGATCGCGCGTTCAATATGGATCGCCGATTGTCCGCGATAGTAAGTGAGCCAGAAGCTCAGGTAGGGGCAATCGCGCGCAACGCGGCCCGCTGGCGCAAGGATCTCTTCGGCGGCACTTTCAATCATCGGGGCGAGCCGGTCCATGAATTCGGTCCGATTCACCTGTCCATCCCCGGCAGGCAGACCGTCCTCGATGATAATTCCGTAGGGCGCGCTTTGCGCGACAGCGCCCGCCGCCGCGGTATTTGCGTCGCTTTCCTGCCGCCCTTCGCCCTGGGCGCCACTCGCAAGCTGAAAAACGATGTGCTCGAAATTCGAGGAGGCTGGAGCGGGAGCCGGTTTGGATCTCGCCGTTGGGGTCTCGCGTCCCGAGCCGCCGGACTGTTTTGCGGGATTCCTTGCGTGGCTCATATTGATTGCAGGTATTCCCGCGCGGATTATATTATGTGCGGATTACGGCCGTTGTGCTACGCCCTTTGTTTGAGTATTTATGCATTCCGTAGTACGTTCCTTCACGAATTCAAGGATCGCTCACAGATTGAATCCGCTCAAGTCGACTCATAACTCGACTCATAACTCAGACTTTGCGTTTTGTGCGCTCCAAAAATTCCGTCGACCTCCCATTTCATATCCCGCCAGATCGGCGACCGTTAATAATGAAGCGCTTTCCGCCGGCGGCAAACTATAAGTCGTGAACAATCGAGAGAACTAGAGGTCGGTAGAGGTTGGTCACCCGGCGGAACCGGACCGGGCCGGTGCTGAATCGTTACCGACGATGGGCATCCGAGATTCGAGTAAGAGCATCAGTCTGGCATTGGGGCTATCGGTCTCAACAGCCCGCGGCGCTCAAACCCGTTTTCCCGGAATTGCGATTTGCAACAGATCTGTCGAATGGTGGAAAAGATGGAGCGGGAGACGGTGGTCGAACCCGCGATGTCCAGCTTGGGAAAACGACTGTCAAACGATAACAAAGAGCATAGCGTTTTTGTTGATCTCTTTCTGGCGATAGAGTTTAGACAGTTTTCAGTCTGAACTTCCGGGCGAAGCTTACCGGTGTTCAAATGGTGTTCACGCGGAGCCACTCCCCCTGCCCTCCTCGCGCAATGGTTCCCGGTTCATTCCGGTTTTTGTGCTGACAGGCTGTCGAGCAACCAGCGCGGGTGACGATCCGGCTTCCTGCCCATGACACGGGAAAGTGTTTGAGATTTCCGGTCACCAGATATTCGGCCTTGGCGGCTCGCGCGCACTTCAGAAAAATGTCATCGTCTGGGTCGGAACAAGCTGTCACGCGTTCCGTCGGGCGCACCCCAAGCCCCTTCTCGCGAATGGCCTGAAGCGCTCCGGCAATGATTTCTTCGCTGCGCCGGAAACGGGGGCGGTGGATGACCTCTTCGTATTCCGCATAAACGCTACCGCTGACACAGAGTTGAACAGAGCCGCCAATGGCCAGCGTCAATATTTGGGCTGGTGGCCCGAGAGGCTGCAACAAAGCGGAGACGACAATATTCGTGTCGAGAACAACCCGGATCATGACCCCGATTGCAACCGGGGTTCGCGCCGCGCCTTCCGGGCGGCGGCGATTTCCGCGTCGATCTCCTCCGTCGAAAGCTCATCGAGACCGGCGTCTTTGGAGGTTTGCCAGGATTTGCAGAGCCATTCGGGCACGAGATCGTGTTCGAGCACTTGCTGAGCATATTCCTCGGCGGAAAGGCCTTTCGCTTGCGCTTTGGCCGCGAGTAACGCCTTCTGCTCTTCGGGAATTTCGATGGTCAACACTGTCATGGGACTCCCCTCATTTTAGCGCCGACAGCATACACCAGAACCACGCGGCGGCTTAAACGTATTCACATACGAGACCCGGTTAGCCATTCCATGGTGCCCTCAGTCCTCACGGCGTTCTGCGAAAGATCACGCTGGGTGCGTTTTTCCTCTTGCTGCCAACTGAGAGACCGCCACGAATTATTTTTCTCCTACTGCCCTTTCCCATGGTTCTGAGGCGCATTAGCGCCGAAGGCCGATTGGCCGCGAAGCGGCCCTTTTGTTTTGATTGTTTGGATAAAAGTTATCAACAGGCTGGAGTGTGTGTTAAATGAAGTCAGAGTCGTGTTAAGGGGCCGAACCCGGTGCGCAAGCCATTGCAGTGCAACGCAATTTCTGAACGGTGCTTGTGTAAAAGCGCGAAAGATTATGTGTGAAAGCACGAAGTTTTATGTGCAGATACACGATGAGGATTTTGGCGTGTGAAAGCACGAAAGACCCGATGCCACGAGTGAAAACACGAAGCTTGACTTTCATGTGTGAAAGCACGAGATGTGTGGCGTTCCGACGGTGTAAATTCTTCCTGCTACAGCCGGAAATGGAAGCGCTCGACGCGGAAAAACAACGTGAACAGGGTTTCGGTCCATCTGGTTGCGCCTTTCGGGCATCGGGAGCTTTCCGGCTTTCGCCGCGATGAGCTTCAGGATTTGCTCGACCTGAAGGTCAATAAGGATGGGCTGTCGTTTTCGGTAGTCGATCAGGTCATGAGTATGAAGGAGGTGCAACTATGCTTTGGCGCTCTCGATCAGCCGGAGCGGTTAATCGCGAAACTCGCGAGATTGGCCGGGATGCGTCCCGGTGAAATCTTCGCCCTGACATGGGGCCGGTTGACCGCAACCCACGCGGATATCCGACAACGGGTATACCGGCGAAAGATCGATCCCCCGAAAACAAATAACTCGACCCGGCAGGCCGCGCTATCAGAAGGCGTGCTGGCGGAGATCGAGAATTGGCGGATGGCGGCGGTCGAAACCCGCGAGAATGCGTGGGTTTTTCCTTCGGCGCGGATGACGCCTTTATCGAAGGACAACAGCACTTCCAGCCGCGGATCCCCATGTATCCAGCGATAGTGTGTAAAGTGGACCCCGTTGTCAAGACCATTTTCGGCCGGCAATAAGCTAATGTTCGACGGGTCTGAGTTTGAGTTGAGGGCGGCGTCGGCATCGAAGCCGCCCCTGCCATTCCGGCGCTCGAATCGGCGCTCAGGTCGCATCCCTGCGGAGCCTTGTCTTCCGTTCGAGTGCCTCCAGTATAAGACCAGCCATTCTGGCCGGAAAGCGCTAAATCCCAAGGGTTCGGGGACGGAGTCCCCGACTTCAACAGTGATCCTTTCCTTATTGACGGTTCGGTCATCGCGATTCAGCCTCGTGCCAGCCATATCGCCGCCGGCGTCCGGTACTGGAGACTCTGGTGCACCCGTTCGCTGGTTGTAGAACCGGAAGTATCGTTCGATTCCGGCCCGCGCTTCCGCCACTGACTCGTAGTCTTTCAGGTAGACCTCCTCGTATTTGAGCGACCGCCACAGCCGCTCGATGAAAATGTTGTCCATGCATCGTCCTCGCCCGTCCATGCTGATGGCGATCTCCCGTTCCGCCAACTCGCCGGTGAATTTTTCGCTGGTGAACTGCGACCCCTGGTCGCGTGTTGAAAATCTCCGGCCGGCCCCGCCGCAGGGCGCACTTCAGCGCCTCGACGCAGAAGTCGAGTTCCAGTCGTCACCGACAATCTCCAGCTCAGGACGTACCGGCTGAACCAGTCCATCACCGCCACCAGGTACGCGAAAGCCCTGCGCCATTCGTATGTACGTGATGTCCGTGCTCCACACCTGGTTGACGCGATCCACCCCGACCCCTCTCAGCAGGTACGGATAGATCCTGTGCCCTTCTCCCGGCAGGCTCAGCTTCGGCTTCGGATAGACGGCCTCGATTCCCATCACCGCCATCAGTCGCGACACCCGCTTCCGGTTCACCTCGAACCCCTGCGTTCCGAGCCACTCCGCCATTTTCCGGCTCCCGTAGAACGGCGCTCGCGTGTACTGCTCGTCCAGCAACCGCATCAACGCCAGGTTCTCTTCGCTTTCGCCCAACGGCTCGTAATACAAGGCCCGACCGGTTCACGCCCCAGCAACTCGCATTGCCGCCGCACACTGATCTCCGCATGGTCTCGATCCACCAGGCGCCGCAGATCCTCAGTCGAGCATCCCGACTTTTTTTTTGAGCCAGTCCAGTTCCACCTTCAGCCGGCCGATCTCTTCATAGAGCGCGTCGTTCCCGGCGTCCGCCGCCTGCGCCCTTCCGCTTCCGCCCATCCACGAAAAGCTCCGGAAGTTGCTCCATCGCCGACTTCCTCCACTTCGCGATCTGGATCGGATGCACCTTGAACTGCGAGCCCAGCTGGCTCAGCGTCTTCTCGCCGCGGATCGCCTCGATCGCCACCCGCGCTTTGAACGTCGGACTGTACTGCTTCCTCGTCGTCGTCATCAACCTCTCCTTAAGGTTAACGACTCGCCGAAATCTTAGCTTATTGCCTGGTCTGAATTCCTGGGACCACTATAGTCTGCGAGCGCATCGGCTGCAAAATCAAGATCGCTCAGCCATTTCGGCGCGCTGTCGGCGTAGTCTGACACGGATTTTTGCGTGTTTCCCAGGTGGACCGTTGTCAATATCGCCGCCCTGTCCGTAACCGACCGCGAATATAGATCGCAAAGCTTCTGGAAGCCCGAAGACCGGAACTTCTCGATGAGCGCGCGCGCCCGCGACCGGTACAGCGGCTGTTTGTTCGCCCGCCACCTGCACATTCTGTTCCCCTTTCCAGTTGACCCGTCCGTCGGCGTAAATACGAAGGCTGTAAACCGGACAGGATCCGAAACAAGGGCCTCGCTGGAGCTCAACGTAGTCGCCCGGCCCGAGCGGGCCGTCCGGCGGAGACGCCACCCCGTACGCGGGGCAGCCCGACGTCTGGACGCCCAGCGAACAGGCGCTCAGAGAGAAAGCCAGCAGCAACAATAAAACTCGCAAGGCCATTCTGACTCCTTACTTCCTGTTAGAGATGCGTGACTTCGACATTGTTCCAGTAATGCTGCAGATATTCGGCTACAAGTCGACGGTGGCAATGATGGGGGCTCTCCTCACTGCAGAGCAGGCAGGCGCCGTCGAGCAGATCGGGTGAGAGTGTTCGTTCGATCTTTCGGGCGTGGATGAGTTCGAGAAACTGCCTGTTGTAGAGATCCCAGTCAGCGTGCTTTCCCTTCTTATAAGGATCGAGAATTTCGGCGGTTGGGGCTAAGTCGGGTATGTGGACGTAGTCGATGTTACAAATCGCCTTCGCAAAATAGCGCAGGTCGTCTTTCTTCGAAAAGCCTGCGAGTTGCGAGACATTGTTGAGGCGGACATCGACGATCCGTTTCACTCTCGCGTCGCGCAGACGTGTGAAGAAAACTTCCGCGGACTTCTTTGTAAAGCCGATGGTAAAAAGCTTCATTCAGGAGCCTTATTTGGGTTGTGCCGCCTTCTGAACCGCGCGTACGAGCGCGGTCAGGTTCTCCTTCGAAACATTGTTCCACTGAACCAGCACCAGGTAAGAACCTTCCTGAAACTTCACCATCTGAGCTTCGGTCCGCGCGCGCTGCAGCGCGTCGAACGCGCTCTCCCGCACTTTGTACCCGCACAGCCAGACGCGTACGGAACCCGGTCCGCCGTAATCGCCCTTCCAGCATTCGGGCGACCCGTCCGGCGGAACTCCCGCGGGCGCCGCGGCACGATCAAACGAAGAGAGTTTCCAGCCCGGCGAAACCGATTGCGGAAGTTCCGGCTTTGCTATCCGGCCCGAGCCGCAGGCGGCCACAATCAGCGCGAATAGTAAACTGGTTTGTCGTCTCCAAATCACGTCCGTAAGAGTAACAGCCTCGCTTGAAAATCAAAGCCTCGAATACGAATGGGTAAATATAAGCCGGCGCGTACCAAAAAAGACACGCCACCGCAAATGAAGGCGGGAGTTCCATGTATTGTTTTTCTGATTCTGGGAATGATTCTGACCATGATCCTGCTTTATGAGGTGATGAAAAATGCGTCCTGACGGCCGTCAGCCGGATGAACTGCGCCCGGTCGAAATCGCGACCGGCTATTTGAAAACAGCGGAGGGATCGGCGCTGATCACGGTCGGGAATACGCAGGTATTGTGCGCGGCGAGCGTCGAGACCTCGGTTCCGCCGTTTCTGCGCAACACGGGCAAGGGCTGGGTAACGGCCGAGTACTCCATGCTCCCGCGAGCCACTTCGACCCGTACGGCGCGCGAAGTCGCCAAGGGAAGGCCCAGCGGAAGAACGCACGAAATCCAACGGCTGATCGGACGGTCGCTGCGGTCGGTCATTGACCTCCAACTGCTCGGGGAGCGTTCCGTTATTCTCGATTGCGACGTTCTGCAGGCCGATGGTGGCACGCGCGTGGCGTCGATCACGGGCGCTTATGTGGCGCTGGCGCTGGCGATCAAGCAGATGCTGAAGTATAAAACGCTTTCGAAGTCGCCTCTGACGGGCGCGGTTGCGGCGATCAGCGTCGGGATGTTTCAGGGCACGCCGATTCTCGATCTCTGCTACGAAGAGGATTCGCGCGCGGATGTGGATGCGAACGTGGTGATGACCGATGCCGGGCGCTTCGTTGAGTTTCAGGCAACGGCCGAACACAAGAGCTTCGACGACGATCAGATGGCCAGTATGACTGGCCTGGCGAAGGCCGGGATCGCGGAACTCGTTGCCATTCAGAAAGCCGCGATCGAAGTCGCGTGAAAGTTTTCTGCGCCAGCGGCAATCCGGGAAAGCTGCGCGAGTTCAGACTCGCGGGCGAGTTGCTCGGTATCGATATCGAACCTGTGGCCGGATTGAAGGAGATCGAGGCGCCGGAGGAGAACGGCGCGACTTTTGAGGAGAACGCTGCGCTGAAGGCTGCCTATTACAGCCGCTTTGCGCCGGGGCTTCTTTTTGCGGACGACTCGGGACTGTCCGTGGATGCGCTGGGCGGTGAACCGGGCGTCTTCTCCGCGCGGTACGCGGGCGTAAGCGGCGTGGAAGCGGATGAGGCGAATAATCGCCTGCTGCTCGAACGGCTGGGAGACAATCCGCGACGCACGGCGCGGTTTGTCTGTGTGATCGCGCTCGCCGAGGGCGGTGAAACCCAGCGCACCTTTCGAGGTGAGGTGGAAGGAGAGATACTCTCCGAACGCCGCGGACCCGGCGGCTTTGGTTATGATCCGTTGTTTTACTATCCGCCGTTCGGGTGCTCGTTTGGCGAAGTGGACGGACCGCGGAAGTTTGAAGTCAGCCACCGGGGCAAAGCGCTGCGGGAGTTGTTGCAGTTCCTGACAAAAGTGTGAGGCGGGCCGTCGTCAGGCAGGCCTTACTCGCTCTGATGCGGACACCGGCGACGAGATCGCCGGCGCTACGCGGGTTGACGTAAAGTTCCGCGCCGAGCGGAAGCTCGGCGGCGGGCCCGAAGGCCTGGCTCCACAGGAATCATAAGAACCGCATCCTGTTAGAATCCTTCATGCCCCTGCTGCAGCGCGCCGAGCGGTATTTTGAGTTCGCGGCGCTCGGAACGAACTGGAAGACGGAGTGCCTCGCCGGAGTCACCACGTTCATGACGATGGCCTACATCATCTTCGTGAACCCGTCGATCCTTCATGAAGCCGGGATGCCGATCGCGGGGGTGACTGCCGCAACCTGTCTGGCGGCGGCAATCGGCAGCATTCTGATGGGGTTGCTGGCTCGTTACCCGATTGCCCTCGCGCCCGGAATGGGGCTTAATGCGTACTTCACTTACTCCGTTGTCAAGGGCATGGGGGTTGACTGGCATGTCGCCCTCGGGGCGGTGTTTCTATCGGGTATCGCGTTTCTTCTGCTGACAGCGGCGGGCGTGCGGCAAATGATCGTGCGCGCGATTCCCTCGGAGCTTTATTCCGCCGTCGCGGCTGGTGTGGGATTGTTCATCGCTCTTATCGGCTTTCGCAATTCCGGCATCGTCGTGCCGAGCGCTTCGACCACGGTCACATTAGGGAACCTGCGGAGTCCTGAAACGCTGCTGGCGTTGTTCGGGCTCCTTGCGATCGCGGTGTGTCTGTGCGCGGGTCTCAAAGCGGCAATCCTGATCGGCGTGGTGGCAACGTGGCTCCTCGCGATCGCGACGGGGACCGCACACTGGCAGCCGCAGCCATACAGCGTCCGCGACATCACTTCGACGGCTTTTCAACTCGATATACCGGCGGCTTTGCGGCTCGGGCTGGTCGAGATCGTCTTTGTGTTCCTGTTTGTGGATCTGTTCGATAACGTCGGCACGCTGCTTGCCGTCGGCAAAAAAGCGCGGCTTTTCGAGCATGCCGCCGGGGTTCCCCGGATGAACCGGATTCTCTTCAGCGACGCGGTCGCGACGGTCGTGGGTTCGCTGGCGGGGACATCCACGGTAGTCAGCTACGTGGAAAGTGCGGCGGGCGTCGCGGCGGGCGGAAGATCGGGCGTCACTGCCATTGTCACCGGGCTTCTCTTTGCTGTCGCACTCTTCGTCGCGCCTCTCGCCGGCGCGATTCCAGGCGCGGCGACGGCGCCCGCGCTGATCATCGTCGGCAGCATGATGATGACTGCGGCGGCGGACATCCCCTGGTCCGACCCCGAGGTTGCGATCCCCGCGTTCCTGACGATGACCGCGATTCCGCTGACGTGGAGTATCGCTAACGGCCTCGCGTTTGGGTTCTGCGCCTGGACCCTGATCCGTATCTTCCGTGGCCGCTTCCGCGAGGTGAACTGGATGGTTTACGCGCTCACCGCTCTGTTTCTGGTGCGGTTCTACTATATTGGCGCCGGCCGCTGAGCTGTCGAGTCTGATGTAATACCCTAAACAAACAGTGAGGGTTGCGTGAAAATTCAGAGGCTTAGTGGATCTCCTCGGGCGCCGCGTTGGCGAAAGAGCGTTCTTATGGCGTTCCTCATGCTGGTTGCAGGCGGTACGCCCGCGCTGGCACAGGTCTCGGCGTCGCTTTCGGGACGCGTTGACGATGCGACAGGCGCGGGTGTCGGTGGCGCGAGCGTTACTGTAAAAAGCCTCGAGACGGGAGCGACGCGAACCACTACGACAGATCAATCCGGCGATTATAAGATCCTCTCGCTGCCGCTGGGCGCTCAGGAATTGACGGTCGAGAAAACGGGTTTCAAGCAGGTGGTCCGAACCGGGATCAATCTCCAGGTAGGTGAGGAAGCGGTCGCCAATGTGAGCCTCCAGATTGGCGAGATCGCTCAACAGGTAACAATTTCGGAAGAAAATCCGATTGTGAACACGACCACCTCCCAGAATTCGGGTCTCGTCAATGAACGGGAGATCAAAGACCTTCCGCTCAATGGCCGCGGCTTCGACAATCTGATCACACTGAATCCGGGCGCAGTGGCTTACAACCTGAAAAGCGCAAACACCAGCACCAGTAACGGGAACACGTTTTCGGTGGACGGACGCCGCCCAGCCGAGAATATCTTCCTCATGAATGGAATTGAATACACGGGAACCAGCCAACTCGCGATTACTCCCGGCGGGGTGAGCGGTCAACTCCTGGGAATCGATGCGGTGCGCGAGTTCAACGTCCTCACGGACACCTATTCCGCCGAGTATGGCAAGCGATCGGGCGCGCAGGTAAATGTCGTGACCCAATCCGGAACCAACGCATTACACGGAACCGTCTTCGAGTTCCTCCGCAACAGCGCTCTGGATGCGCGGAACTATTTTGACCAGGGGGCGATCCCTCCGTTTCGCCGGAACCAGTTCGGCGGGGCGTTGGGCGGTCCTTTGAAGAAAAACAAGCTGTTCCTGTTCGGAAATTACGAGGGATTCCGGCAGGCTCTTGCGGTGAGCAACGTCACGGTAGTTCCAGACCTGTCAACGGCGACAGGGGTTACGACGATCAATCCCGGGATGTTGAAGTATCTTGCGATGTGGCCGGCGGCGAACGGCCCCAAGCTGGGCGGCGGAGCGGCATTGTCTTACAACCATCCCCGCTCCGACGTCCGTGAAGACTTCGGCACGACGCGGATGGATTACGCGATCCGCGACCGCGACACTCTCACCGGCTCTTATACGATCGATGACGGCGACAGTCTCACGCCGCAGCCCGACCCGCTTTTCGGCTCCTATTCCATCCTGCGGAATCAGGTGGCCAGCATCCAGGAGACGCATATCTTTTCGCCTCAGATGCTCAATGTGTTCCGCGCGGGCTTCTCGCGCGCCGCGTACGATCTGGACCCCGCTTCACTGGCGACATTCAGCCCGGACCTCTCGTTCGTCACGGGGGGCGGCCCGGGCGGCATTGTGATCGGCGGCGGAACGACGACTACGGGCGCAGCCACGATCACATCCGCGGGTCCGAACAACGCCGCGAACGTATGGAACCGGAGAAACCTTTTTACTTATTCGGATGATATTCAGATCACCAAAGGAATTCATCAGATCAGCGCGGGGGTCTGGCTGCAACGCGTGCAGGATAACGAGAATGCCGCCTCCCGAACACTCGGCGTGGCCACGTTCTCGACGCTTGCGACATTCCTTGCGGGCACGGTGAGCACCTTTCAGGTAGTGCCCGACCCCAACGCGCTCGGCTGGAGAAGCTACTTCGGCGCCTGGTATATCCAGGACACGATCCGTCTGGGTCGCAACCTGACTGTGAATCTTGGGCTTCGAGACGAATTCACGACCGGCTGGAATGAGGTGTCGGGCCGGGCGGCGAACTACATCACCGACGCCAACGGCGTGCTGGAGACTGCACCACGCATCTCGAGCTCGGTTTTCACGAAGAATAATGCGACGAAGCTGTTCGCGCCCAGGGTCGGCCTCGCCTGGGACCCTTCGGGAAAGGGTAAGACCTCGGTCCGAGCCGGGTTCGGCATTTACTACTCGCTGATCGACGACCTTAGCTTTCTGCTGAACGCGCTGCCTCCGGCAAATGGATCGGCGTCTTATTCCGGCCCGCTGCTGCCGCTGATTCCGGTAACGCCGGGCGTGCAGCCTCCGCCTTCCTGCGGGCCCGGCGTACCCACACCCTGCACGACCTATGCGCCTCAGGGCGTTCAGCCGGATGCTTATACGCCGGCGGTGGCGGAATGGAGTGTGCGAGTGGAACAACAATTGAGTTCGAACACCGCGCTTCGGGTGGGCTATGTGGGTTCCCATGGCTACCACGGCTTTGTCAGCATCGATCCAAATACGATTCCGGCGCAAACGTGTCAGAGCGCAACCTGTATTTCGGGCGGCAATGGCACGGCCAGGGGTACCGTGCCGCAGGGAGCGGTCTATATCCCGGTGCAGGCGACGCGGCCGAATCCGTATCTGGGAGCGGGCTTCTTCTGGTACACCGAGGGCAACAGCAGCTATAACGCCCTGCAGATCGATTTGATCCATCGCTTGTCAAAAGGTCTGCAGTTGCGCGCCAACTATACGTTCTCGAAAAACCTGGATATGAACTCCGCGCTTACCGGCGCGCAGGCCAGCAACGAATCGCAAATGGTTATGAATCGCAACGATCTGCAGACCGACTATGGACCGTCGGCGCTTAACGTCGGCCAGCAGGCGAGTATATCGGCGAGTTACCTGTTGCCTTTCGGCAGAGGCACAACGGTGATGGACAGGATCATTGGCGGCTGGCAGTTGAATGGAATCGCCACGCTCCTGAGCGGCTTTCCCATCACGCCGCTGGTGGGTTCGAACCGGTCGGGCGATGGCAACACGCGAAATCCGGACCGGCCCAACCTCAACCCTGCGTTTACCGGGTCTGTGATCACAGGCAATCCAAACCAGTGGATCAATCCGGCCGCATTTCTTATTCCGACCGCGGGCACATGGGGAAGCGTCGGACGGGGCGTGTACAACGGGCCCGGGCTGGCCGAACTCGATATGTCGCTGTTCAAGAATATTCGGCTGGCCGAGACAGTGAATTTGCAGTTTCGGACTGAGGTCTTCAATCTCGCGAATCATGCGAACTTTGGCACCCCAAACGCGATTATGTTCGCGAGCGGCGCGCCGAGTCCCTCGGCGGGTCTGATCACGAACACAGTAACGACTTCGCGGCAGATTCAGTTTGGACTCAAGCTCATCTTTTGATCTCGCGTCTGGTTGAGAGGTTTGAAGAAGCTGTTCTGAGAACGAACGGGCTGCTTGGGTGGGTTTGTGTGGGACATCGCGATCCCGATGACCAGGTTCGGGTTGTGCTTGAGTACGTTGGGGGAGAGATTGATATTTCGCGATGTCACCGTATGGTTGCGCTTGCGCCTTTGACCGTGGCGGTGGGTGACGTTTCCCGGGAGACGCAGTTTGGGTTGAGAGCGCCGAGCGGACGCTCGGCGGCAGGGCCAAAGCCCTGGCCCCACATCGGCGGCGCAGGCGTGATTGTTGTAAGGGAGTGTGGGCTGGCTGGCCGCGTACTTGGTCGTATCGAGGTCACGTTGACGCGCTCATTGGAGGTTTGCGGATCGCGGATCGCACTTTTCGAAACCGGCGCGAGCCGCAATTTTTGCGTCTCGCGTCTGCGCGGCGCGGTGATTCGGGCTTACGAAACGTGGAAGGCGGCGCGTGATCGCAATCCGCGCAACATTCGAATGACGCCTTCCGATATGTTCGCGATGTGGATTCTGCATGACGCGCCGCGGCCGGTGGTGGCGGTGTCTTACGGTTCGGAGGAAAAGGGAAATTTGTTTCCGATGGATCTGGTCGGCCCGCTGACCGATCGTTGTTATGTCCTGGGTCTGCACTCTTCGAGTCCCGCGATCCCGATTTTCAGAGATGTCGGAAAAATTGCGGTGAGCGAGATGCCGGTATGCAGGCGAAGGAGGCCGTTTACGGACTTGGCAAGAATCACCGCGAGGCTTATCGGGAGGTGCGCAAGCTCGCGTTGAAGACGACGCCCTCGCAGTTGTTTCGGATTCCAGTTCCGGAGCGGGCTCTATGCGTGCGCGAACTTGTCGTGGAACGGGTTGAAAACCTGGGTTCGCACCACCTGTTTGTCACGTCGGTAAAATCCTTTGAAAATAAATCCACCGCCCCCCGGATGACGCATATTCACCGGCTTTATCAGCAATATTTGATACGGCTGGGCAGGGCGCTATAGGAGTGCTCCGGCTTTTTCATTGAATTAAATATGGCATTCTGCCATAATTCCGGGGATTACAGGAGGTCTCATGAGAGCAACTCGCAGAGGATTTTTCCAGGGCGCGCTGGGTGGCGGAATTCTGACCGCGGCAGTTACCGGCGCTCGCGCGCAGAACCCGGGCGCCGTACAACTGGCCGACAGGCCGTCCACGGAGGTGCTGGGCCAGCCTGAGGAACGGCGGTCGCGCAACGGCCTGCTTGACACCACTCTTGCGGTGCAATATTCGCATCATTACATCGACGGCGATCTGGTGTACCTGCGAACCTACGAAGGCTCTCTGGTGGGGCCCACACTCCGCGTCCACCGCGGGGACATGCTGAAAGTGCGAATCCTTAATTGTCTGCCGGCGGATCTTCCCGCGGCCACCATGTCGCACGACATGAACCGGCCGCACGACATCAATGTCACGAACCTGCACACGCACGGCCTTCACGTCTCACCGTCGGGCAACGCCGACAACGTGCTTCTCGAGATCGCAAGCGGTGGGGCATTTCCCTATGAATACAAAATTGAAGACGACCATGCGGACGGCACGTTCTGGTACCACGCGCACAAGCACGGCTCTTCCGCCGTGCAGCTGGGCAGCGGGATGGCCGGCGCAATTATCATCGAAGGGCCGCTTGACGATTTTCTGAACGGCCAGGGATTCGGCGACCGCATTCTTGTCCTTCAGCAGATTCCCTACAGCTTTAAGTACGACAACGACAAGAAGCAGAACATCCCGGCCACGGTCGAATGGCCGAACGTCTTCCACGACAAGTTCAGCCGCTTCACTCTTATTAATGGCGAACTCAAGCCGAAGATCGTGATCGAGGGGAAGGCCGAGCGCTGGCGCCTGATCCATGCGGGGATCTCCGAAATGGAAGATCTCGCTCTGCAGGATTCCATGGGGAAAAACATTCCTCTGAAGCGCATCGCGGTGGATGGAATTACAACGGGGAAGGTGGATACGCTCGACTCTCTCGAGATGGGTCCGGGATATCGCATTGACCTGCTGGTGAAGCTTCCGGCGGGTAACTACAAGCTTGTGAAGCTGGGTGTGCCCGCTTCGCGCAGTCTTCGCGGCAACGCCGAAGAGGCGCAGGAACTGGCGGATGTCGAGGTTCGGGGCGAGGCTACGCAAATGCTGCCGTCAGATGCCGAGATGAGCCGTTTCGTGCCCGCGCTGCCGAATATCGACACCATAACGGGCGAGAAGCGGGTCGTCACCTTTACCGCTCAGCCGGTATGGCCGAGCATCAACGGCGCGAAGTTTCAGCCAGACACGACTTTGCCCGGGGCCATCAATCAGCGCATCAAGCTGAATACTACGGACGAATGGGTGCTCGGCAACGAGACCCTGGCCAGTCCCGGCGCCCGCCGCTATGCACATCCGTTCCATATCCACGTGAATCCCTTCAAGGTCATGCGCATTCTCGACGAAAAAGGACAGGCCGTCACCCCGGAGGAGTACGTCTGGAGAGACACCATTCTCGTGCGGCCGAAGTACAGGGTTACGCTCAGGTCGCACTATCAGCGCTTTACCGGACGCGCGGTACTGCATTGCCATATCCTGTCTCACGAAGATGAGGGCATGATGCAGACTATCGATATCCGGCCGTGACTCCTTGATGAACTACTTTTGATAAGAGTCGCCGAGCATCTTTGCAAGCGCGTCCTTCAATGGCGCGCGGGCGAGCAATCGGATGAAAGGCTGACCAGCCTGCAGAAAGATCCGGAACAGGCGGGACGGCACGGTGGCGATGAGCGGGGCCGTTACGGCCTTCACTCTTCCCATGACCAGGCCAACAACCAGATCGAGGTCCTTGCCGGTCATCTTGTGGCGTGGGACGGGTCCGATCGGCTGCCGGACCACGTCGCTGCAAAGAGGAATGATCGGCAGCCACGCGTTCGCGTCGGTGGTCTGACCTGGCGGTAGTGGAGCAGCGGAGTAGGTCCCCGGGTCGGACCGTTTGAACTTCTGGATGATAGCGTCTGCCGCGGCAGGGTCCAGAAGGTCGAGCGCCGCCTTCATGACGACGTTGTCCTTCGGCAGAACGAAAGAGTCGGAGAGAAACTTCTGGCAGTTGCGCCTGCCGAGAGCATAATCGTGTGCCCGGAATCCGCGGTCGAAAAAGCCGCCGAAGGCGCTGAGCGCGGCGCATTGAAGCGCCGGCGGCTGATTCTGAGGCGCACTGGCGTATTGGGTGGCGAGTTCGTAGTCTGAGGGGGCGATCACGAATCGGTTGAACGTGGTCCCGTTCATCACCTTGTCGAGAGACTCTCCGAAGAAGCGCGACTGCGAAATGAGCGCCGAAAAAAGCCTGCCGAGAACGGAGAAAACATTCGAGGATTTGGCGGGTTGATACGCGGGATCGAACTTATCCTGCGTCGGAAAAGGGGCGATGCTGATCACCGCGCGATCGGCGCCGCCGGCGGTGCTGGGAGCTTTGTTGACGGAGAGGGGTGGCTCAAGCTGAGCAAGATAATCGTTCGCATAATTGAACGGATCGTTGTTTGTGATGCCGCCGTCGACATTCAGAGTTTGTATGGGATCGGACGTTCCGGGCGGAAAGTTCGGACTGATCGGCGGCGGAGTACCCATCGCGGCTGAGGTGACGGACTCCCACATGGGTGGCGTGTATTCAGCTGTTTTACGATTCAGGATGCGAGGGGCGAGAAATATCGGGAACGCTCCGGTGGCCATCGCCGAAGTCTGCAAGACGTCCCATCCGCCCGCTGAACCGGGTTTGCTGAAATCGAGCAGGTGAGCTCTCTGCTGCGGTATTGTTTTGCCCGGTCCGGCTACTTCGAACTGTATGCGGTCTCCGAAGAAAAAGGTAGACTCTTCCGTTGAACCGGGCGCTGCCCCATTGAGCGAGTAAGGGGTGCCGCGCAGGTTCGTGAGCGAGAGAAACAGGGTGAGATTCGGCGAGACGTACGGGCGCGGCGCGGGCAGGGGAGTGCCGGGCGTAAGCGCAAAGGTGGCAATTTCGTTGATGATGCTGGAATCGAGAAGCGAGACAATCGGTGGCGCCGTTTTCAGGTCGTCGGTCTTCAGGAGCTCCCTGATATCGATACGATTGACCCAGCTCTCGTACAGGCGGTTCGTCGTATTCGTCTTTGTCGTATCGCTGATGTGATCGAAATCCTGTGGGAGCATGACCGCGGATATTGCGGCGCACATTCCGCCCGCCGACGCTCCGGAAAATACTTCGATCGAAACATCGTGCGAAGGGACGAGGTCGCCGCGGGCTTTGGCTTTGTACCACTCGTCGAGGGCCTCGGTCAGAAAATCGAGAACCCCCGCCGTGTAGGCGCCTGCGGAAACGGCGCCCGCCATATTGATTCCGATCTTGAACGAGGCCAAGTGACGATTTCTCCCGAAGGCCAGAATACGATCTTGCTCCAGTTCGCGCAAGAGAATTTGTTCCTGCAAAAATTTTGGCGGACCTTACGGCAGAGGAACGCTGATAAGAACAGGGCCAGGTTACCTCGCGCCACCCGGCCGCGGATGGTGCGTGCGGCTCAGGCAGTTACGGACGTCGCGCATGCGAGGCCGGCTGCCTTCCATGCGTCGAAGCCGCCAGTCAGGTTCGCGATATCGCGGAACCCGGCGCGCCGCAGCATACTGGTGGCGATTGAACTCCGATATCCGCCTTTACAGTGCACCACGACAAGCTTGTCCGGACTCAGTTCCGCCGTCCGCGATCTCAGCTTTCCCAACGGGATGCAGACCGAGTTCTCGATCACGCCGCCGCTGAGTTCCCCCAGTTCGCGGACGTCAAGCACGGCGATCCGTTCCGGCTCATTCGCGCGGAGTGCGGCGAAATCCTGAACCGTGATCTGTGGAATGTAGTCGAGCTCGAACCCGCTCTCGATCCAGCCCGCCACGCCATCGTCGAGGTAGCCAACGACATTCTCGACGCCGACACGGGCGAGACGGAGTTCCGACTCGCGTATGTGCTCGGGATCCTCTCCCACAATGATCAACGGCGTGTCCAGCCCGAGAATGCGCGCCGCCCACGAGGCGTACTGACCGGTGAGAGCGATGTGAATCGACCCCGGAACGTGAGCCACCGCGAACTGCATTGCCGGGCGGGTGTCTACTACAACCGCGCCCTCCTTCTGCAAGCTGAGCACCTCCGGCGCGGATCAATGCCGCGAGCGGCGGCAGTTCCGATAACGGCGCCGCGCCGCGCCGGTTCATATCCACTTCCTGCGCGAAATATTCGGGTCTCGCGGGAAGATTGTCGGTCAGCAGATGCACGAATTCCTCGCTGTCCCGTGCGAGCAGCGCGTAATTCGACTGACGCTGCTTACCGATCGTCGAGGAACTTTCCGAACTCATCTGCCGGCCGCACAGCGAGCCCGCGCCGTGCGCCGGAAAGATTTCAGTATCGTCCGGAAGCGTCAGGAGCTTTTCCTGAAGGCTCCGGTACATGATTGCGGCGAGTTCCTGCGGCGTGTGGGTCGGCGAAAGGTCCGGCCTTCCCACGTCGCCTACGAAGAGAGTGTCGCCGGTGAAGACGGAAGCAGGCCGTTCGGGTGCGCCGCGATCGCTCATCAGGATGCAGATGCTTTCGAGGGTGTGTCCGGGAGTTTGCAGGAACTTCAGCGAGCACTGTCCGAACCGAATCTCGTCGCCGTCCGCGACTGCCACGTGGGGGAACTCGGCTCCGGATCCGGCGCCGATATAAATCTGCGCGCCGGTTCGTTTCGCCAGTTCCAGATGTCCGGAGACGAAGTCGGCATGGACGTGGGTCTCGATAATAGATGCGATCTTCCAACCCTTTTGGGCTGCCGCGTCGATATAAATATCCACATCCCGCTGGGGGTCGATGACGGCCACAACGCCCTCCGACCCGACCATATAAGATGCGTGGGCCAGACATCCCAGATAGAATCGTTCAACCTGCACTGGTTCAATCCGCACTGGTTCCATGCCGCTCTCCTGGAGAAACACGTCCGCCTATTGGGGTTGCGGCACGAGCCGCAGATAAGGAAGCACCGTATTCCAGCCGTCCGGGTATTTCATCTTCGCCTCGTCGTTGGACACCGCGGGGACGATGATCACGTCGTTACCTGGCTTCCAGTTGACTGGCGTCGCGACCTGGTGTCTGGCAGTGAGTTGCATGGAATCGAGCACGCGGAGGACTTCGTCAAAGTTGCGGCCTGTGGTCATGGGATAGATCAGCATCAATTTGACTTTCTTGTCCGGACCGATCATGAACACGGCGCGAACAGTGGCGTTGTTCGCGGCGGTGCGACCGGCGCATGTATCGCCCGCTTCCGCCGGCAGCATCCCGTAGAGTTTGGCGACTTGCAAGTCGGAATCGCCGATCATCGGATAGGTGACTTCGTGGCCCTGCGTTCTTTCGATATCGGCAGCCCATTTCCCGTGATCCGTAACCGCATCGACGCTCAGGCCGATAATCTTGCAATTGCGTTTTTCAAATTCGGCCTTCATTCCCGCCATGTAACCGAGCTCGGTTGTGCAAACGGGGGTGAAGTCCTTGGGGTGCGAGAAGAGCACGCCCCATGAGTCGCCCAGCCACTCGTGAAAGTCGATCGGACCCTGGGTGGTCTCAGCATTGAAGTTCGGTGCTACATCGTTGATTCGCAACATCGTAGAAATCTCCTCGTTCGGCAATTTCAGCGGCTCTTGAAAGCTTGCGATACGCTGATAGGAACAATCTGACAGAATGGCGGCGGGGCTTCCATGGACGCGCCATGAGTGCGACATGAGTTTTCCATGAGTGAAACTGAGACAATTTTTCGTTTCGATATATTCGAGCTGGATACAGGCTCGGGAGAGCTGAGAAGAAACGGTGACCGTATCAAGCTCCCACCGCAGCCTTTCCGGGTACTGGAACTCCTGGTACGGCGTAGTGGTGAGGTTCTGTCGCGCTCCGAGATCCGCGAGAGCATCTGGCGCGACGACACGTTCGTCGACTTCGAGCAGGGCTTGAATTTCTGCATTCGGCAGATCAGGGAAGCCGTGGGCGACACGGCCGATGCGCCCCGGTTTATCGAAACGTTGCCCCGGCGCGGATACCGTTTTCTTCACCCCCTGGAAATGCAGGTTCGAGCGGAGCCGAAGGCGATCAGGCGCCTGATTGTTCTGCCCTTCCGGATGCTTCGTCCGGATCCCGAGACCGAGTTCCTTGCGTTCAGCCTGCCGGATGCGCTGACCACTTCGTTGTCGAGCTTGAAATCGGTGATCGTACGCTCCAGTCTGGCTGCGTCGCGGTTTTCGGCAAGTGCTCCGGACTTCAAGGCCATCGCGGCCGAGGCCGACGTGGACTTGATTCTCACTGGTACGCTGCTTTCCACCGGTGTGGAAATACGCGTGAGCGCGCAGCTCACGGATGCGGCGAATGGCACGCTGCTTTGCTCGCACTCGACGCAGACCTCGATCGGTAACGTCTTTCGCTTACAGGACGAACTCACCGAATGCGTGGTCGACGCGCTTGCCCTTCCGCTTTCGGCACAGGAACAACGCATTTTGCGGCAGGACGTTCCTTCCAACCCCAAGGCGTACGAATATTATCTGCGCGGCAATCAGTTCAGCCACGATTCGAAACAGTGGGCCGCTGCACGCGATCTGTATCTGAAATGCGTGGAAGCCGATCCATGCTATGCGCCGGCGTGGGCGCGGCTTGGGCGGATTCACCACGTGATGGCGAAGTATCTGACTACAGGGGCCAAAGAAGGTTTGGATCAGGCGGAAGCGGCATTGCGGCAGGCCCTGGACCTGAATCCGGATCTCGCGATCGCGCACAAGTTCTACGCCCAACTGGAGGTGGATCTGGGCCGCGCGGCGGATGCCGTGACGCGCCTTCTTTCGCGCGCTCAGGGCGCGGCCGATCCCGAGATTTTCGCCGCTCTGATCAGCCCTTTGCGCTACTGCGGCTTATTGGAGGCGTCGGCGGCCGCTCACCAGCGCGCACTCGCTCTGGAGTCGAAGATCCGCACGAGCGTGGTGCACACATGGTTCCTTCAGCGAGATTATGCGCGCGTCGCGTCGACGAGGCTTGAGGACAATCCCTATATCGTCGCGCTTTCACTGGCGGAGGTCTGGCGCGGGAACGAGGCTTTGCCGGTTCTACGGGCTCTGGAAGAAAAGATCAAGACGCGAATGCGCGACTTCATGGTGTCTGCGCGGGTGCTGATCGAAGGAGATGCGGCGGCGAGTATCGCGGCGATTGGCCGAATTTCCGCTTCCGCGTTCGGCGATCCCGAGGGGCTTCTGTACCTTGCGCGGCATCTGGCGCATTTGGGGGAGATCGAAGCGGCACTGGAGCTTTTCGAGCGCGTCGTGCGAGGCGGATTCTTTTGCTATCCCGCAATGGCGAGCGATCCGTGGCTCGATTCCGTTCGGAACAGGCCGGAGTTCGCGAAGCTGCTACAGCGGGCGAAGGCGCAACATGAGTCGGCGAAACAGGAGTTCGAGCGGCTCGAAGGCGATCGGATATTGGGGATCGCGGCGCGCGCCGAAGGGGCGTGATTGGATTCGGTTCTTGAGCTCCGCGATTTGGTCAAAGATTTTCCCGGCCATCGCGCCGTCGACGGAATTTCGATGAGCCTCGCGCGGGGCGGCTTCTACTCACTCCTCGGGCCTTCAGGCTGCGGAAAAACCACCACGCTTCGTATGATCGGCGGGTTCGACAGGCCCACCTCCGGCGAAGTCGTGCTCAATGGCGCGGCGGTCAACCAACTCAAGCCGTGGCAGCGCGATGTCAGCACCGTCTTTCAAAGCTACGCGCTGTTTCCGCATTTGACCGCCCTTGGCAACGTCGAGTTCGGGCTGCGAGAGCGCGGCATCGCCGACCGGGAGGGCCGGGCGTTGCGCGCGCTTGAGCTCGTGCAGCTTTCCGATAAACGGGACCGCAAGCCGGCGGAGCTGTCGGGCGGCGAGAAGCAGCGCGTTGCGCTTGCCCGATCGCTCGTGCTCGAACCGCAACTGCTGCTGCTCGACGAGCCTCTGGCCGCGCTTGATCCCAAACTGCGTAAGCAGATGCGCGCAGAATTGAAGGCTATGCAGCGCAAGACCGGCATCACGTTCCTCTTTGTCACGCACGACCAGGAGGAAGCGCTTTCTTTGTCGGACAAACTTGCGGTTATGAATCAGGGTCGAATCGAGCAGTTCGGGACGCCGGAGGACATTTATCTGCGTCCGGCGACGGCTTTCGTGGCGGGATTTCTCGGCGCGATCAACTGGTTCGGGAAAGCCGGTGTGCGGCCGGAATCGACGCGGGTGACGCGCGAAATGCCGGAAGGATTGCCGTGCCGGCGCGCCGCGGTCGAGAGTTCATTGTTCCTCGGTAATTGCGTCCACTTGAACACCACCCTCGATGAGGGCGGACGCGCTATTGCAGAGATCCCGCGTGAGGACAACCATTTCCAGGAGGGCGAGATTGTCTGGATTCACTGGGCGCCCGCCGACGAACTTCGATTCGATTAAGGTATAAGCAGAGATGCGCCGCTGGTTTCTGATGCCCGCGCGCCTCTGGATGGCGCTATTCTTCGCCGCACCGCTGGCTATCATCTGCGCCTACAGCCTGCTGACGCGCGGCGATTATGGTGGCGTCGAACGGCCGTGGACCGTTGAAAGCTTCACGCGTCTGGCCGACCCACTTTATCTCGCTATTTTCTGGCGCTCGCTGTGGATTGCGTCCCTCGCAACTGCACTCTGCGCACTGCTTGGCTTTCCGCTCGCGCTCTTTATTTCCCGCGCCGGCCGGCACAGGAATCTCTACCTGCAACTGGTACTGCTTCCATTCTGGACCAGCTTCCTGGTGCGCACCTACGCGTGGCTTTTCATCCTTCGCGATACCGGCCTCATCAATACGCTGCTGACGCGATTTCATCTGATTGAGGGGCCGCTGCCGCTGCTTTATAACGACGGCGCAGTACTGCTCGGGCTGGTTTACAACTTTCTGCCCTTCTTCGTTCTTCCGATGTATGCAACGCTCGAGCGCCTCGATCCGGCGCTGCTGGAGGCTGCGGCCGATCTCGGCGCACGCCCATTCGCCGTGCTATGGCGCGTAGTGATTCCTGTGTCGGCGCCCGGGTTTGTTGCGGGTTCGGTGCTTGTGTTCATTCCATGCCTTGGAGCTTATCTGACGCCGGATTTACTTGGCGGCGGGAAGTCCGTGATGCTGGGTAATCTGGTCCAGAACCAGTTCACGACAGCGCGCGACTGGCCCTTCGGCTCCGCGGCGTCGCTGGTGCTGATGCTGGCCAGCGCGCTGATTCTGTCCGTGCTCATGCGCAGCCGAATCGCCCGAGAGTTGATATGAGGAGGCGCGCTCTGCCGGTTTACGCCGCGGCAGCTTTCGCGTTTCTGTATCTTCCTCTGCTCATTCTGATTGCTTTCAGTTTCAATGGAGGCCGATTCACCGCATGGGACGGATTCTCCTTCCGCTGGTATCGCGCGGCGATGAATGACGCTCAGTTGACTGAAGGCGTGATCAACAGCCTTATCATTGCCGTTACAGCCGCGGTTCTGTCGACTGTGATCGGAACGCTGGCGGCCTACGGCATCTGGCGAAAGACCGCGCGCATTCTTTCCGGGACGTTATATCTTTCGCTTGTGACGCCCGAAATCGTCACGGGAGTTTCGCTTCTGGCGCTTTTCCAGTGGGTCTTCCGATTCATGCACCTGCAACTCGGCATTTACACAGTGATCATTGCGCACGTCGCGTTTTCGATCTCCTACGTGGTCATCGTGATATCCGCTCGGCTGCGTAATTACGACCGAACGCTCGAAGAAGCGGCGATGGACCTCGGCGCCAGCGAATGGCACGCCTTCTCACGTGTGACGCTGCCGATGTTGGCGCCGGCGATCGCCGCGGCGGGCCTCCTCGCGCTGGTCGTTTCCTTCGACGATTATGTGATTACCAGCCTGGTGGCGGGCGTCGATTCGGAAACGCTGCCGATGGTAATTTACGCGATGGCGCGCCGCGGAGTGAGCCCGGTCGTGAATGCGGTTTCGGCCCTGATCGTCGTCGCATTCGGCGCGATCATCCTGGTCTCGCAAAGGCTGCAGGAACGATGACGCGACGGAGATGGCTTGCAGCCACCGGCGGTCTGCTCTCCTGTGCGCGCGACCATCGTCCGCGCCTGAATGTCTACAACTGGTCGACTTACATCGATCCCGCGATGCTGGCGCGCTTTGAACGCGGGAAGGGCGTTCGCCTGCGTTATTCCACTTACGAAAGCAATGAAGAAATGCTGGCGAAGGCGATGACCGGAAACTCGGGTTGGGACGTTGTTTTTCCGACTCACAGCCGCCTTGCGCCGATGGCAAGAAACGGCCTGATCGCAAATCTGGACCACGCTCGGCTGCCGTCGCTGGGAAACCTCGACGCGCGGTTTCAGCATCCCGTCTGGGATCCGCGGCTTCGATGGGGCGTGCCTTATATGTGGAACGCTACCGGAATTGCATACAATACTGCGCAAACAGCCGCTCCCACTGGTTGGGCCGGCCTCTGGGACCCCGCACTCAAGGGACGTATGACCATGCTCGACGATCCCGAAGATGCCATCGGCGCGTGCCTGCTGAAGCTGGGCGATCCCTTCGGTTCGACGGATGAACGCCAGTTGCAGAATGCCAAAGCCGCGGCGATCGCGCAGAAGAAGTTACTGCGGGCCTATCTCAACGCAGAAGTACGGGATCAGCTGGTTTCGGGCGATGTGCTCGCCGCGCAGATATGGTCCACCACGGCCGCGCAGGCGATCCAGGGAAACCACAAGCTCTCCTTCATCTATCCGGAGGAAGGGTTCCCGTTTTACTGCGACTGTGCGGTGATTCTGCGGGAAAGCAAGCGTTACAATCTGGCCCACGAGTTTCTGGAATTCCTGCTGCAACCGGACGTGGCTGCCGCCAATGCGCGTGCGGCCGAAACCGCTACGGCGAACGGGGCGGCGCAGGCGCTGCTTCCAAGCGATCCCGTGCTCTATCCGCCCGACGAAATCTATCGCCGCGGGATATGGCCCGAAGCGCTGCCTTCCGCCGCCCAGCGCTATCGGGATCGTCTGTGGACCGAAATCAAATCCGCCTGATTTGGCTTATTCTTTGACCTTCAGTTTCGAGCGATTTTCCTCGATGAACGCTTTGATTTCATCGGCCAGCGCCAGCAGCTTCTGCCATTGCTCCTGATAGAGCGTTACCGGGAAGCGGCCAAGGCCGTAAACCGAAACGGCGCCCTTCTCGCTTACCTTCATCGATACGGAAGTGTTCCGCTTCTGTTTGAGCGCCTCGTTCTCGGCTCTCAGCCGCGCAAGTTCTGCCTGTACGTCCTCGTCTGCCATTTTCCCCTCTTTTTTGGAATCCCGTCCCGGCGGATTCGAGATGCGCCCGGAGTGATCAGAAACACCCAAACACCCTGTTTGGAGCTCGTCAGGGTATTGTCTACGCGCTATTATAGCCTTCATCTCATCTCGTCTGTTCTAAAACGTACCGCCGCGGTCCGCGGAGTGGATGCATTAACCTGAATAGGAATGGCTGAATCACCCATAACGGCTCGCGAGAAGGATTTCGCGGCGTGGTATCAGGACGTCGTACTGCAGGGCGACATGGCGGAGCCCGCCGAGATCGTAAAAGGGTGCATGGTCATCAAGCCGAACGGCTACGCCGTGTGGGAAGTCCTGCAACGCGAACTGGATACGCGCTTCAAGGCGACCGGCCATCAGAACGCCTATTTTCCGCTGCTGATTCCCGAAAGCTTCCTCAAGAAAGAGGCGGAACATGTCGAAGGGTTCTCGCCCGAGCTGGCGGTGGTCACCATCGCCGGAGGCAAGGAGCTTGAAGAGCCTTACGTAATCCGCCCCACCTCGGAAACCATCATCGGCCACTTTTTCGCGAAGTGGATCCAGAGCTGGCGCGATTTGCCGCTGCTGCTGAACCAGTGGGCAAACGTGGTCCGATGGGAACTGCGCACCCGTATGTTCCTGCGGACTACGGAATTCCTCTGGCAGGAGGGCCACACGGCGCATTCCTCGCATGAAGAGGCGCTCGAAGAAGTGCTGCGGATGCTCGACGTCTACGCCGAAGTGGCCGAAGATGTTATGGCGGTGCCGGTGATCAAGGGCATGAAAACGCGCACGGAAAAGTTCGCCGGCGCGCTCCGGAGTTACTCGATCGAAGCGATGATGCAGAACGGACTCGCCCTGCAGGCCGGTACGAGCCACGATCTGGGACAAAACTTCGGAAAGGCTTTCGACGTCCGGTTCCAGAATAAGGAGGGCCAGCTTGATTACGTCTGGCAGACGAGTTGGGGAGTCAGCACGCGTCTGATCGGTGGCCTGATCATGAGCCATTCGGACGACAAAGGCCTGGTTCTGCCTCCCAAAATGGCGCCGGTGAGGGCGGTTCTCGTTCCGATTTATCGCAAGGACGAGGAAAAGGCGCGTGTGCTGGAGACGGCGCATCGAATCGCGAAAGAAATCGGAGCGAAGATTGACGACCGCGAAGGCCAGTCGCCGGGCGCGAAGTTCTTTCACTGGGAGCGGCGCGGCGTCCCTGTGGTGCTGGAACTTGGACCGCGCGACGTGGCGTCGGGAAACATCGTCCTGAAGCGGCGGGATACCGGCACGAAAGAGATCGTCGCGCAGTCCGAGGTCGCCTCGCGCCTGACCGCCGCGCTGGAAGCAATGCAGACCGATCTCTACTGTGCGGCGAAGACGCGGCTCAAATCGAACACGGTGCTTGCGAATTCCATCGAAGAGGTGGAGGAAATTCTTCGCGATGTTACCGCCGAGAGAGGCGGCGGTAAATTCGTGATGGCGCACCTGAACGACGATCCGGTGTGCGATGCCAGGTTAAAAGAGTTCAAGGCGACCGTGCGCAATATTCCCCTGGTGGATGAATACGACGGGGCAGGGAAGTGTATTGTCACGGGTGCGCAGGTCGACCGGCGCGTCGTGATCGCGAAGTCCTACTGACGGCCGTTCAACACAGCGGGTTGATGGTGCGAATCGATGCGATCCGGCTGAAATCGCGGTCTGCGGACCAGAATTCCCGGATACCGTGCTGGGCGCAGATTGCAGCGACACGCGCATCGTGCACTTGCGCGCCCTGAATCTTTCCCGCAGTGAGGGTTGCCGAAAGTTCCCGCCAATGCTCTCTTGATTCACCGATCAGGCGAAGTGTGGGTGAACCCATCCACGCTTCGACCTGAGCGATTGCCTTCGCCAGCGGCGTCGGTGGTTTGTAAATGCGCTGGTGAGTTACGATCGCAAGGAACTCGTGAATGCAGGGCCACGGAATGGCCCATGGTTCCGGGCCTTCCGCCAGTCCTCTGACAACCTCCGCAGCTGGTTCAAACCATTCGGAATCACGCCGGTGAGCGTAGACAAGAATATTCGTATCGACACCTATCATTCACCGGGCCCATTTCATGGGGCTAGTCATTCACCGCGGCCTTCGTATATGGCCTTTCGCACTTCCGCCCAATCGTGCTTTTGCAGGCCCTCGCCGCCGAAGGATTCGTCAGGCAGCCGGAAATGCGCGGTCTTCTGGGCATTGACCAACGCGCGCAAGCCTTCTTCGACTACCTGCCGGAGAGTTGTATGTCGCGCCGCCGCCATATTGCGTGCCTCCAGAAGAAGGGCATCCGCGATTTCCACTGTCGCCTTCATGCACCCATACTACCGCAATTGGCGATATGGGTCAATGGGCCAAGTCAAACCAGATCCGCTGATCGGATCGGTAACTTGCGGATTCTTTTACCGGTAGCGGCGAAAACCGCATTGCATACCGCCGGCGCAATCGCCGGTACTCCGGCCTCACCGATGCCGCCGGGATTTTCCGTGCTGGGGACAATATAGACTTCGACCGCAGGCGCTTCGTTGATGCGAACCATATCGTACGAATCGAAGTTCGCCTGCTGCACACGTCCCTTATCGATGGTGATTTGCCCTTTCAAAGCCGCGCTGAGCCCATAGACGATGGCGCTACGGATCTGCTGATCCACGATGGCGGGGTTCACCACGTGTCCGCAATCGACCGCGCAGACCACGCGATGCACGCGTACCTTGCCCTGTTCGATAGAGATCTCGGCAACCTGAGCCGTGTAACTGCCGACATTATTCACCACTGCAATACCGCGGAATCGCCCGGCCGGCAGCGGCGTTCCCCAACCAGCCTGCTTCGCGGCGATTTCGACCACGTTCAGCATGCGAGGGCTTTTGGCCAAAAGCTTCCGGCGCAGTTCGACCGGATCCTTACCACCGGCCGCCGCTACCTCGTCCAGAAAGCTCTCGACAAAGAAAGTGTTCTGCGTATAGCCGACGGCTCGCCAGTAAGTCACCGGGATTCCGACTTCCGTCCAGTGATAGTCGACCAGCTTATGCGGAATCGCGTACTCGATGTCGTGCGAACCCTCGGTGCTCGTCTTGTCGACGCCGTTACGCGGAGCCTGACCCGACGAATTCTGAATCGAAGGGCAGGCAATGGTGTTTGTCCATGCGACGGGCCACCCGTCGGCATCGAGCCCCGCGGTGAAGCGCGAGTAAGATGCGGGCCGATAGTTGTCGTGGTGCATGTCGTCTTCGCGCGACCACGTCACCTTCACGGGAGCCCCGATCGCTTTCGAGACCTCGACGGCCTCGATCACGAAATCAGTCATGCCCCGGCGTCCGAATCCACCTCCCATGAACTGCGAATGGATGCGCACCTTCTCGGGAGGCACGCCCGACGCCTGAGCGGCCGCTGCCTGGTCCATCGTCTGCATCTGAGTCGAAGCCCAGACGTCGCAGGAATCGGCCTTCACGTCCGCCGTACAGTTCATCGGCTCCATAGTGGCGTGGGCCAGAAAGGGCGCTTCATAGGCCGCTTCGATCTTCTTCGCGGCGCCCGCCATGCCCTTCTCGGGATCGCCCGTTTTCATCACTTCGATGCCGGGCTTCTGCACTTTTTCAGCGAAAAGTTTGCTGATCGCCGCGCTGTTCTGTGCCGCATTCGGGCCTTCGTCCCACTTGACTTCGACCAGCCGCGAGGCCTGGATTGCCGACCACGTGTTATCCGCGACCACTGCCACGCCACGCGAGATCGGCGCCACTTGTTTCACACCGGGAAACGCCTTCGCCTTCGTGGCATCGAAGCTGGCCATTTTGCCGCCGAAGACAGGGCAGCGGGCAACAGCCGCATAGACCATCCCCGGACGGCGCGTATCGATCCCGAATTTCGTCTGGCCAGTGGATTTCGCCGCCGTATCCAGCCGCTTCATCGATTTGCCAACGAAACGGAACTGCGCCGGGTCCTTCAACGCCACTTTCGCCGGCACGGGAACTTTTGCGGCCGCACCAGCTAGTTTTCCGTAGCTGAGCTTCGCACCGGTCGCTTTATTAGTGACAACGCCATTTTCGGCGGCGCATTGCGAGGGATCGACGCCCCACTGCTGGGCCGCAGCCTGCACCAGCATGACGCGCGCAGTGGCGCCGGCTCTGCGCAGTGAATCCCAGGACGTGCGGATGCTCTGGCTTCCGACTACGCCCTGGAAGCCGAAGATCTTGTCGACGGGAGGAAATTCGGTCCGGAACTTGCCCCAATCGCACTCCAGCTCTTCCGCAAGAAGTTGAGACAGAGAGGTCACGGTCCCTTGCCCCATTTCCACCTTGTGGATCATGAACGACACCGTATCGTCAGGGGCGATATGAATCCACGCGTTCAGCGTTATGGGAGCGGCATTTGTCGCTGCATTCGCAGTATCTGCCGTCTGCGCCGCAAGTCGGGACTTCTCGGGCAGCGCGAATCCGATGAGCAGTCCCCCGACTGCGGACGCGCCCGCCTGAAGAAAGCCACGCCGGCTGGGGCCGGATCGTTTTTCGGGAACAGTCGCCAGAGCACTCATGCTTTGCCTCCCGCAGCCTGGATCTCGGCCGCGCGATGGATCGCGTGGCGAATATCCTGATAGGTTCCGCATCGGCAGATGTTGCCGCGCATCACTTCGTCGATATCGGCATCGCTCGGTTGCTTCTTCTTCGCCAGCAAAGCGGCGGCAGCCATGATCTGACCCGACTGGCAGTAACCGCACTGAGGCACGTCGGCTTCAATCCAGGCCGCCTGCACGGGATGAAGGCCATTCGGGGAAAGGCCCTCGATGGTGGTGACATTCTTCCCGGCGAGGCTGGAAACGGGCGTTACGCACGAGCGAGTGGCCTGCCCGTTGATGTGCACCGTGCAAGCGCCGCAGAGCGCCATGCCGCAGCCGAACTTGGTGCCGGTCATTCCCAGCGTGTCGCGCAAGTACCAGAGCAGCGGCATTCCGGGAGCGACGTCCGCGCTTTGCGGTTTCCCGTTCAGATTGAATTGGATCGATGGCATAAAACTCCTGTTGTTCAAGTGTCCGGCATTCAAACGGTGAACGCAACCGCCCAGGCGTCAGGATTCTTTGCCCCCGGTCCGAGCCGCTTTCGGCTGATAAGTCCCCGGCACGGCCCGGAAGGCGATCATCAAGCGATTCCATCCGTTGATCGACACGATAGCAAGCGTCAGATTCGCCAGTTCTTCCTCGCTGAAGAACTGCCGCACGCGCATGAAAACATCATCCGGCGCGTGGCCATCGGCGATTAGCGTGATTGCCTCGGTCCATTCGAGCGCGGCCCGTTCGCGATCGGTGTAAAACGGCGTTTCCCGCCACGCATCCAGCGCATACAGACGCTGCTCGGTTTCCCCAGCCGCGCGCGCGTCCTTCGTGTGCATGTCGATGCAATACGCACATCCGTTGATCTGCGACGCCCGGGTCTTCACGAGCTCCCGCAGAGAGGGTTCGAGGCGGGACGACTGGTTTATGTAGTGCTCCAGTGCGCGCATCGCCTCAAGGGCGCCTGGAGCTGTTTTGGCAAGGTTGATCCGAGGTAACATCCACTCTATTCGTAACGCAGAGCTTCGATCGGATCAAGACGCGACGCCTTGAGTGCCGGGAGCAGCCCTGCGCACAGCCCGATGGCTTCGAGAACCGTCGTCGAAGCAATAATCGCGAAGCGGGAGACTTGCAGGTGAATGTCGCCCGTCCCGCTGGTGTCCTTAAACAGCGGCCCGAGCAGGGGGAGCGTTTGAATGCCCGAAGTCACACCCCAGCCGATCAGCACTCCAATCAGACCGCCGACGGTCACGATCGCCATCGCCTCGGCCAGGAACTGCGCCAGAATGGCGCCCCGCGTCGCGCCGATCGATTTCAAGACTCCGATTTCACGCGTTCGCTGCGTGACCGAGACCAGCATGATGTTTGCGAGCCCGATTCCGCCGATTGCCAGCGTGAGCGCGCCAATCAGCCCCAGAAGCACCTGCAGCGCAGCCGACATGACGTCGATGATCTTCATGAACTCGTTGAATATGATCAGCTCCAGAGCGCGTTCATCGGTCGGCGCGAAGTTGTGAACGCGCGCGAGCACAGCGCGGACCTCCTTGACCGCCTGGGTCCGGAACATCGGATTCGCCGGCATCCAGACGATGTCATCGGGATATTTAATGTCGTGCAGGAGCGACGCCGTGGAAAGGGGGATAAAGATGCACTCGTTGTCCGGCGTGTTGTAATTCGAAATCTGGGTCTTGGTCTTCAACAAGCCAACCACCTCGAACTGCAACCCGTTGATTGAGATCGTTTCTCCATCGGGTGGAATCTCGCCAAAGAGCTTTTGCGCCGCTTTGGCGCCCAGGATCGCGACCCGCTGTTTCGTCTGGTAATCCTCATTTGTCAGCCACCGTCCCGAGGTCAGTGACATGTTCCGGATTTTTCCGTAAGGCACTTCTACCGCCCGCACCGTCATGCTTTGCTGACGGGCGCCCTGCACGACGTTCGAATCCCGCAACATCAGTTCGGCCGATACCGCGGCGACCAGGGGAACGTTGTCGCGAATCAAATCCGCGTCCGTCAGTTCGAGCTTGATTTTGCGGCCCGACCTTTCACCTCCGGCTTGCGTCGACGTCTGGCCGCCGAACATTAGTACCAGGTCCTGACCCACAGCCTGGAACGAGGTGCGGAGGGCTACGCCGAAGCCTTCGCCGTACGAGTAGAGGATTACGAAGCAGGCAACGCCCCAGGCGAGGCTCGCCATGGTGAGGAGACTGCGCTGGCGATTGAAGTTGAGAGCGGCGGCGGCCTCGCTGAGAATGCCTCGAAGTGTCATATGCGTCGGGATGTCGTATGAGAGATACGCGGCGGACAAGCGCTGGGTTCGCAGGCGCCCGCGATCAGCACTGGGACCACTAGTATTAAAGTACTGTGACGAAAGATACCTTGCTCTTGATTTTATATTATCTTAAGGCGTACCATTCTTGACGAATCGTTGATCATTCGCGAACGCGATTCTAATGAATTTCGCCGTCGACTGGCGACTTGATTTTAAGGAGACTATGCGACACTTCCGGATACTGGCCCTGTCAACCACGGCATTGCTGGCTTCTCAACTCTACGCAACGGTTCGGATTACTCAGTTCGTTCCGTCGGCATCTTCACCGCAGCCCGTCGGCACGACCGTTACGTGGACTGCAACCGCAACGGATACGAATCCCGGACCCCTTACCTATCAGTTCACCCAGGGATACAAGGGCCAGACCCCGCGGATCGTGCGGGATTTCGCGCTTACCAACTCATTTGACTGGACGCCTTCCATCACGGAGGGTATTTACACCATTGAAGTTACGGCGCGCGACCTTGCGTCGGGTGAGACCGCGACATCCACGGTGAATTACGCAATCCAGTCGCGGGTGGTCGCCGGGCAATCAATTGTCACGGCCACGCCGAATCCGCTGGTAGCGCTATTCAGCGCTCCGGCGTGCCCGGTCGGTGACTTCATCGCGGTGTACTTTCACCCGAAAAACACTGTCAATTTCAGTCTGACGAATTGGGTCGCCTGTAGCGGGATTCTCAGCAATAACATTTTTATCGCCGGCATGCGCGCCAACGCGACCTACCTCATGAACTATGCAGTCGAATCGGGAGGCGCCGTCTTCGAAGTCGGGCCAACTCTGTCTTTTACGACCGGTACACCGACAGAGACGTTTTCTCTCACCCAGGTCGTCGTGCCCGAAACAGCCCAGGCGGACTCCAGCGAAAAGGTGGTGCTTCATGCCTATCTGACGACCTTCCCGTTCGCGACTGATGTCGCGGGAAATGTCCTGTGGTATTACAAGCAGGGTGCGGACACCGGCCAACTTGTACTGATCACGCGCCCCCTCGCCGGCGGCGACATGTTCATGATTGCGAGTGGCGAGGGCACGACTCCCACGCCGACCTCAAATCAGGTCATACGCGCGATCGACCTGGCCGGCAATACCCTTCGAGAGACCAACGCCGGCCGCATTTCCGAGCAACTCGTGGCCATGGGCACAGATCCGATTAACTCATTCAGCCATGAGGTACAAATCCTCCCCGACGGCGACACGATGGTCATCGGAGCCACGGAAAAGATCTTTCCGGCGGGAACGCAGGGGTCAACGGGGCCGGTGGATATCCTTGGCGACATGATTATGATTCTGGACTCCAACTGGCAGGTTAAGTGGTTCTGGGACTCTTATGATCACCTGGATACCACTCGGCGGGCGGTGCTCGGCGAGACCTGCACCAACAGCCAGGGCGGGTGCCCGCCAGTACTACTTGCTTCCATCGCGAATGACTGGCTTCACGGCAACAGTCTGGATTACATTCCTTCAGAGGGCAATTTGCTGTATTCCTCTCGCCATCAGGATTGGCTGATCAAGATCGACTACAACAACGGTTCGGGCACCAAAAACGTCCTCTGGCGGATGGGTGTGGGCGGCGATTTCGCCATCAATTCCAGCGACCCTTATCCCTGGTTCTCACACCAGCACAACGCGAGTTTCGAGAATGCGGGAACTACGCTCCTGACAGTCTACGACGATGGGAACACGCGCGTGTCTCCGCCCCCTGTCGGATTGGGGTCCGGCAACAGCAGGGGGCAGGAATTAATGGTGGATCAGACGAATATGGTGGTTACTCCGGTGCTGAACGCCGACCTGGGTGTTTACAGCGCCGCATTGGGAAGCGCGCAACTGTTGCCAAACGGGAACCATATGTTCCAGGCGGGCACGAGTCCCAGCAGTTTGAGCCAAACCATCGAGGTAACACCGTCCGGGACACAGGTGTATAACATGGCGGCTACCGAAAGCTACCGGGCGTGGCTTCTGCCGGACATGTATCATCCGCCTTCCAACTGACAAGCTTCGTGATCTCCCGCCCTCAGAATCGGCGGGTATCGTTGAGAGATATTTTGTGAGAAACATTTTGTTTCTGTCGATCGCGGCGTTGCCCGACAGATGAGGTTCTGTAACTCGCAACACCTATCTAAAGTAAGCGCCGGAATCGCCGGATGAGCGCCTGAATACACTTACATACCTCAGGCTCCTCGCAAAGCGGGCGATTCGGGCGTTTACCGCTGCCATAATCTGAATGACGGGTCTATGTTGGTACTGTGTACCAACTTATGCCGGGGCTTTCCAGATAGCCTCTCTATCTATCGAAGGCTTGGTCGTAACGCGAATCACGACAACCAGCAACTCCCCAAGCCCGCCACTTTAGCTGTCAGAGAACTTTCGGCATCTGAACTACGGCATGAAAACATCATCCATAATCTCCCGGTTGGCGTCAGGCGATTCCAGGAGCTGCCCAGCCTGTTGACCGGCGGCGACGCTGGAGAAGGATCTGATTCCAAAGAACCATTTTCGGGCGGCATTCGCGGCGGTGATCGCTCCAGTCAGGCCTTCACAATTTCTCTGGAGGCGATCCGGGAAATTCAGGGTGTTGAAGCCGGGTATTCCAGTGAGTATGGCCGCCGGGCCAGCCGCGGTCAGGCACGCGTGTGAGTTTTTGGAGTACTGGGAAAATGTCCACTCCGACCCATCCACTTTCGCAGGAAAGAGATGCTGTTCAGGAACTGCTGACGCCCGACGGCAGCGTCCTGCTCGGGATCAGGAGGGACGCCATTCGGCGCCTTCGCCGACTGATGTACGAAGGCGTGCGGGCGATCCCGCAGCAACCCGGGCTTGAGTTCGGCGGCTTGTGTGTTGCTTCCAAGTCCGTGGCGCCGGGTTCGACGGAAACAGTGCTCGATTTTGTGCCCGTCGAAATTCAGTATCAATACGGCCCTCGATTCCGTGCCTGTGCGGCCGACCGCCCCATTTTCGAAAAGGCGATGGCCAAACAGCAGGGGGAGACCGATTCGCGCGTGGTGGGCTGTTTCCGCAGCCATCTGGCCGTCGATCTCCAGATCCGCAAGGAAGACCGATGGCTCATGAATGTGCTTCTGGGCGAGCGCGGAGGATTTTTTATGCTGATCCAGCCAATGTTCGACGAGGTCAGCGTATTCAGCTTCGGCGCTGCGGGAACCCCGCTGGACACGCTCCCTATCGCGCGGTTTTCGCTTCGCGACGGCGGACCCGAAGTGGAGAAATCAAAGCGGAGCGAGCTTCCGGAGACGGCCGCGGCCCCCCCATTTGCCTCAAGCAGAGCGGCTTCAAACAAAACCGCATCAAACCCGGCGGCATCAAGCCGGATCGCATCAGGCCCGATCGCGTCAAACCCGATCGCATCAAAAAGAGCCACATCTGTCGTCGCCGAGTCCCGTAACGGAATTACGGCGGTTCCCGGAAGCCTTCGCAGTCCGGTATCGCATTCTGCGGAAACCGCTACCAGGCCGCGGGCAGCTTCAGAATCGACAAAAAAGATCTGGTTGGTGTCGCTGGCGCTGATCTCCCTCGCGCTGGCGATTTTCATTGCCGCCGCCCGCACCCCTTCAGCCGTGGCCTCCACAGGATTGGCGATCTCGAATAAAGGAAGTACGGTCGAGATCACATGGAACGTCTCCAGCCCGGCCGTCAAAAGAGCCATACGCGGCGCCCTGTTTACCACGGACGACGTCAATTCTTCCCAGGTGAACTTGACTGCCGCGCAAGTGCATCAGGGACATTATGAATATCCGCACGCGACAGGCGACTTGTTTTGCGAGATCACCTTCTATCAGCCCGACCACACTTTTGTGGGAGAGACGAAGACCATCCGTTTGAAGGCCGCGGCGGATTCCGGACCGACAACTCCGGGGCCGCATCAACAATCGACTCCCGCCTCCGCGGATGCATTGCCCCCGAAGCCTGCGGCCGACTATGACGCGGATTCCGCCCGGGAGTCGGATCCCGATTCCGAAGAGACGTTTGTGGTGAAGAACGACCGAGCACCCTTTGTCCCGCCTCCCGCGACCGAGCGGGTCCGGGGGCCGGTAATAGAGAAGCCGCCCGAGGTTCAGGGCAACCAGGCGCCGATTACGGCGGCATTGCCCCCTGTCCTGCTGGCCCTGAAACCTCCGGCGCCGCCAGTGACTCCGCCCGCGCGAACGGCCCCACCGGCCCCCCCATCGGTGAGCTTCAGCGTTCCGGTACCCTTGAAGCGAGTGGCTCCGGTCATACCATTCAGGGCGCGCTCACTGCTTCGTGAAGCGGTCATCGTGACAGTCGTTGTTAACGTCGATGCTCACGGTAAGGTCACTGCTGCGAAAGCGTCCGGAGATAACGCGGGCATTCGGCGGTTGCTCGCACCCAACTCCGAACAGGCCGCCAGACAGTGGCGATTCGAACCCGCTTTGCGCAACGGCGTTGCCGTCGCCAGTCAAACGGAATTGTCGTTTCGGTTCGTGAACCCGTAATCGGGCGGGTTCCTTCACTTTTTGGCGTCGCGACCGCGGCCCTGCCCTCGTAATGAAATGCGGCCGTTGCGCTCCTAATGAAAGATGTATCCCGGCTTGAGCCCGCATCGATACAGCCTGCTATTTCCGGAACCGGCTTGCTTTTCGCAGTCGGCCCAGCTCAATGACAGATTTGGATCGATTGGAAACACGATCGGGGCGCCGCCGATCTCCGCCTCGATGCATGTTCCCTCCGCGGCCGCAGGTACGGAAAAACTCATCGTACGGTCGAAGACCACCGGGTACGAATTTCGGACCGCGTCGGTAAGAATGTGGCGCACAGCCTCCGCCTGCAACAGGAACGTTGTGGTGTCAGACCAGTTACGCACCATTACGGAAATCCGTCGGCCGCCTTTCGAAAAGCCGTCATGCTCGATAGCGGTAAAAGGGCAGGGGCCCGCAATGCAGGAGACGCGGGCGTTGCGGAATGAGTTCTCCTCGCCCGCATCCAGAAAGGTTGAGCCGGTTGCAGCTTTCCACTTGCCGTCAGGAGAACACGGCGGATGTCCGCCGCACGGTACATTCCCCTTGTTTACGATCTCGAATGTTTTCACGCCGGTCCCGATCTCCACGGTTTCTTCGGTTCTCATCGTGTATCGCACGGAGACGTTGCCGACGTTGATCCGTGGCCCCGTCAGGTCAACCACCGTTTCCTTCCGCAGAGGAACCATTTTTGCGATATAAAGCTCGTTCCCAGAAGGCGCTGGAATGTTGAGCGGCTTGTAATCCGCATGGTGAAAGCTGAGAGTAAGAGCGTGGCGGCGAATCAATGAGCGTCGCACCTGAATGGCGAACGCGCCTGAAGGGTCGGATCGTGTTGTTCCCTCGGTCGAGTCGTCGAGCGCCTTGATCTGAACCCCCGCTATCGGAACTTCTTTATTGGGGTCGTCGCTTTGGCGAACTACCGCTCCCCGCAGTGTGATCGGCCGCTGGCGCAAAATGATTATGAAAGCGATAACCGCCAAAACCACTAAAACGGCCGCTAACGAGATAGCCCGAACAGGAATCCGTTTTGTTGAGATCCGTTTTGTCGATACCAGGACGTCGGGCAATTAAAGGATTCCGCCCTTCGGGTGGAGCAAACGATGTTCCAAACCGTACTCTGACTGCTCGCGGATATAGCGGCCTGGCGTCCGAATCGTTAACAATCTAAACAGCACGCCAGTGAAGATTCCAGGTTCCACAGCGCTGTCCCGCCGCAGGCTTTTCACTTACCTATTATCCGCGGGAGTGTCCGCAGGCGCGGAAATTAGCCGGCCTTCCGCCCAATCGGCTCCGACACCCCAAAACCACCTCGCGCCGGACGACGATCGCTTTCTCAACGATCTGGAATATGCCAACTTTCTTTTCTTCTGGGAACAATCCAGTCCGCTTACCGGCCTGACCCGGGATCGCGCCAGCACCAGTTCGCGCAGTCAGAACGTGCTGGCGAGCATCGCCGCCACCGGGTTCGGTCTGACTGCCGTCTGCATCGGCCAAAAACGCGGCTACATCGATTACGCTCATGCTCGCGATCGGGTTGCACTCACGCTTCGCTCCCTTCTGAACTGGCAACCCAACCATCGCGGATTTTTCTTCCACTGGGTCAACATCGACACCGGGGAAAGAGTTCTCGATTCCGAAGTATCTTCGGTTGATACGGCCATTCTCCTGTGTGGCGTTCTCACCTGCCGCGCTCATTTTGCGGACGATGAAATCACAAGTACCGCGACTCAGATCTTCGAGCGGGTTGAGTGGAACTGGCTTTCCGAAGATACGCCGCTGCTGTCTCACGGGTGGACGCCCGAAGTCGGCTTCCTTCCTTACCGCTGGGATTACTACAGCGAACTGATGATGATGTATCTGCTGGGGATCGGCTCCAATTCTTTTCAGCTTTCCCCGGGAACGTGGGACGTCTGGAAGCGAACAACATTCGAGTACGCCGGTATGCGATACATCGGGTCTTTCGCGCCGTTGTTCATTAATCAGTATTCGCAGGCGTGGTTCGATTTCCGGGGCAAGCGGGACCGCTATGCGGACTATTTCGAGAATTCGGCGATAGCCACCGAAGTTCACCGGCGGTTCTGTCTGGATTTGTCGAAAGAATTTCCGGATTACAGTGACGATCTGTGGGGCATCACTGCATCCGATTCCGACCACGGCTATCAGGTCTGGGGCGGCCCCCCGCGGACCGGGCCGATCGACGGGACAATCGCGCCAAGCGCGGCTGCCGGCTCGCTGCCCTTCCTGCAGAGCCCCGCCTTGCGCGTCCTGAAGACAATCCGCCAGCGTTACGGCAATGCCTGGAGCCGTTACGGATTCGTCAACGCGTTCAATCCATTGAAGAACTGGTACGACAAAGACGTCATCGGCATCGACACTGGCATCACCATGCTGATGGCTGAAAATGTCCGGAGCAGTTTTGTCTGGGAAACCTTTATGAAGAATCCCGAGGCCCAGCGCGGAATGGAACGAGCCGGATTCAAGCCCTACTCCGTTTCACAGTCGGCAAAGCAACCGGAAAAAAACAAGCCTGGCCCCGCGGGCTCTCAATCTGTTAAGAAGACCCCATAGGCACGAAGCTTGCTCGGCACCTTGCATCTTGAAGCGATTTCGCAGATTTGTCGCAGCCGAACACGGCTTCTGGAACGGGTGGCAACGGCGCCTGGATGCGCTTCGGAATATTCCGCCGGTCCTTCGCATGGTTTGGGAGTCCGGATCTCACGTGGTCGCGGCGACGATGGCCCTGCGTGTAATTGCGGCGGTAATTCCGCTCGCCGTCCTCTGGGTGTCGCGGTGGATTATCGATGCCGTCACCGCTGCATCGTCCGGCCGTCATCCCCTGGCAGGCATCTTCTGGTGGGTCGTTTCCGCCGAGTTCGGGTTGGCGGCGCTATCGAGCGTCTCCGGCCGCACGATCGGTTTCTTCGATAGCCTGATCTCCGACCGCTTTACGCGGTTCGTCAGCGTGCGCATCATGGATCAGGCGTCGAAGCTGGATCTTGCTTCGTACGAAGACCCGGAGTTCTACGACAAGCTGGAACGTGCCCGCCTGCAGGCGACGGATCGGGTCTCGATGATTCGCGAGGCTGGCACGCTGGTCCAGCAGGCGATCACAACAATCTCCCTGTCGTTGAGTATTCTGGTCTTCTCACCCTGGCTGCTGGTCGTTTTAATTGTCTGCATCATTCCCGCCTTCCTGGGAGAAAGCCACTTTGCCTTTCTCGGTTACTCGCTGAGCACTCATCAGACCCATACCCGGCGGCTGATGGATTACTTCCGCACCCTGGGAGCCAGTAAGGAATCCGCCAAGGAATTGAAGCTTTTCGGGCTCAGCGGCTTCTTCACGAGCCGTTACTCCGAATTATCGGACGAGATTTACCACGAGAACAGATCCCTCGCCGGCCGGCGCCTGCTCAACGGCACTCTGCTTTCCCTGCTGAGCACTGCCGGATACTATGCGGCGTATGCGTGGGTGATCTATCTGACCGTCGAAGGCCGTCAAAGCATCGGGACGATGGTCTTTCTGGCGGGCGCCATCGCAGGTACAAGCACCAATATCCAGAATATTTTCTCCGCTTTCTCCAGCATCGCCGATCAATCTCTCTTCCTGACCGATCTGACGCACTTCTTCGCCGTCGAACCCACCATCCGCAGCAAACCGGATGCTCTGCCCATGCCTCGCTCCATTCGAAAGGGCATCGAATTCAGGAACGTCGGATTCGCCTATCCGGGCCGAACGAGCCGGGTGTTGAATCGTCTGAACTTTCGTTGGGAACCAGGCGAAAGGCTCGCCTTGATCGGAGAGAACGGTCAGGGCAAGACCACGATCGTCAAGCTCGTCACTCGGCTGTATGATCCGACGGAAGGCCGCATCCTTCTCGATGGCACAGATCTGAGGGAATACGATGTCGAAGACCTGTGCCGCCACATTGGCGTCGTGTGTCAGGATTTCATGCGTTACGAACTGCCGGTCTCGGAAAACATCGGCATCGGGCGCATAGAAGATCGCGATAACCTGGCAAAACTGCAGGACGCCGCGCACAAGAGCATGGCGGATGATGTCATCGACCGCTTGCCTCACGGGTATGACCAGATGCTGGGCCGCCGTTTCGAGGGCGGAGTCGACTTGTCCGGCGGCGAGTGGCAGCGGATCGCGCTGGCGCGCGCTTATATGCGCGATGCCCGAATGTTAATTCTCGATGAACCGTCCGCTTCGCTCGACGCCCGGTCGGAGCACGAGGTATTCCAGCGTTTCACCGATTTAACCGAGGGCAAGATGGCGTTGTTTATTTCCCATCGCTTCTCGACAGTTCGGATGGCGGACCGGATATTGGTGCTCGATGACGGCAGAATAGCCGAAGAGGGCAGCCACTCGCTGCTGATGGAAAAAGGCAGCCGCTACTTTCAAATGTTTGAGTTACAAGCCGCCAGCTACCGTTGAAAGCTTGTTCGCAGACGTCGCCGACGCAGGATGGAGACTCGCGTGCCTCCTGCTGCACGATGCGTTATTATTTTTCTCGTTCGCGATTCGCGTGTGTTCTGTTGCTGTTGGCCGGCGTCGGGCCGGCCACCCCGCAGACTCCGCTCCCCGGCGCTGCGCCCCAAACGCCGGCGGCCGCCGCCGCGGCGCCGCAGGATCCGTGGAAACGCGATACTCCACAGAGCTCGGTTTTCAGTTTTCTCGAAGCCGCTCATGCAAAAAACTACACGCGCGCCCGGAGATACCTCGACCTTCGAAACGTCTCCCGGAACGAACGCGCGAGTAGGGGAGCCGATCTCGTCGGACAGCTTGCGCAAGTGCTTGATCGCGACGTCGACTTCGATATCGGATCGCTCAGCCGGAGCCCGGGCGGCGACGAACAGGACAACCTGTCCCCGGATCTGGAAATCGTCGACACTTTTACGGTTGATGGAAAATCCGAACCGTTGGAACTGGAGCGCGTCACGCTGCGCTCCGGCGCCAGGGTCTGGCTGTTTTCTCAGAAAAGCCTCGCCTTGATACCGAAACTCGCCGTCCTGAGCAGCAGTTCGCCCATCGAACAGCACCTGCCTCCGGTTCTGGTGAACTGGACCCTCGTACAGACCCCATTGTGGCGCTGGATCGCAATGCTTCTGCTGTTGATCTTCCTCACTGCAGTCTCGAGATGGCTCTCGCGGCTGGCGGTATATCTGGCCGATCAGGTGCTTGCTCGCGTCGCGCCGAACATGGATAGCACGTTACTTAAGTCCCTGATCGCTCCTCTCCAGTTGCTGTTTCCGGTCGTAGTGTTTCGCGCCCTGCTCACGCCTATCGGCCCGTCGCCCGTGCTTCGCCTCGACCTCGATCGGGCTCTGGTGGTTCTACTTTTTTTTGGGATCGCGTGGCTCTGTGCAAGGATCGTAGACGTATTCAGCGCACGGCTTCGCGAGCACCTGATCGCGAGACACAGCGCCGTATCGTATTCCGTTATCCCGCTTGGCTCGCGTGTCGTAAAGCTCACGATCCTGCTGCTGGCTTTGATGGCGGTCCTCAATAACTGGGGCTACAACACGTCGACGATTCTTGCCGGGCTCGGCGTGGGCGGCCTCGCCATCGCTCTCGCGGCGCAGAAGACGGTCGAAAACCTGTTCGGAGGCGTGGCCGTCATCAGCGACCGGCCTGTCTCCATCGGCGACTATTGCAAGTTCGGTGACAAAGAGGGAACTGTGGAGGACATTGGCCTTCGTTCCACTCGGGTGCGTACGAATGACCGGACACTCGTAACGGTGCCTAACGGAATGTTTTCCTCAATGACCATCGAAAACATCGCGCGGCGCGATAAAATGCTCTTCCACATTACTCTGAACCTGCGCCGTGACACGAAGCCGGACCAGGTTCGCGCTCTGCTGCAATCGATCGGCGCGAACCTGAGTCGCGACCCCAGAGTTGAAGAAGGAACGACGCCGATTCGCTTCGTCGGAGTAGGCGCTTACTCGCTGGACCTCGAGATATTCGTTTACATCCGCACCAAAAACGGAGACGAGTTCCTCAAGGCCCAACAGGAGCTGCTTCTTACCGTGCTTGATGAAATCGCCGCGGCAGGTACTGCGCTCGCGATTCCAACCCAGGCAAGTGTCGTCTACTCAACAGGTCCCTCGGATCAGCCGTCGCGGGACACGGCGACACCCGGTCAGGCGGGGGTTCAAAACAACCGCAATTGAATTTGGCAGGCTGGAGCGTTCGGCCTGTTTACCAGGTCCGGTAAAATTGAACTATGCAAATCGACTGGTCAGACTGCTCGCTCGTTAGCGTAGACCCGGAGGTCGTTCACGGCGAACCCGTCTTCAACGATACTCGTATGCCCGTCGAGACCGCAATCGAGAGCTATTACGCGTTCCGCGAACTCGAAGGCCTGTCGGACGAGGAAGCAATAAAGGCGACGATCGAATCCTTCCCGACGATCCCCGGCGCTGGCGGTTTGCGCGCCGTCCTCGCGTATGAAGCCGCCTACGAGCAGCAGTTGCAGCCTTGAAACTCCTCTTCGACGAGGGGGTGCCCGAACCTCTGGCTGGGTGTTTGCCCGGACATGAAATCTCGACCGTCCGGACTGAGGGCTGGAAGGGCGTAAAGAACGGTAAGCCGCTGGACGCAATTGAGCGCGCCGGGTTCGACGTATTTCTGACTAATGACAAGCGCAGGCGGTGGATCAGTGCCGATCTGGCGTGGTTATGAAAGTAGACTGTGGCTTTTTCATCCCTCGTAAGTTCAGGAAGCCTTGGACTCGTCAGCCCGGTGACGCCAGCGCACCGGCTTATTTGCGCAAGGATCGAATCCACTCATCAGCCGCCTCGATGACCAGATCGCGGCCCGACTGAGTCGCTTGGATCGTCTGCCTGACGATCACGTCCGGCGTCACGCCCGATCCCTCGATCACTTTCCCGCCCACCGACGTATAACTGGCTTCCGCGAACTGAAAGCCGTCGCCGTTGGGTAGACGGATAATATCGGAAGGAAGCGCCGCCCCGGCCGAACGAACTCCGAACACGCGGGCTCGTTTCAGATCCTGCAGTCCCTGAGCCAGAATCTCCGCAGTGGAAGCCGAGCCGCCATCCACCAGAATCGCCAGCGGCCCGGACCAGGTTTGAGGCCGGGGGAAAATAACGAAATTCATCGTATTCTCGCGTGTCCGCATTTCGCCCAGCTTCAGGCCCGACCGATCTATAAAGAACCCGGCGATCCCCGCCGCCATGATCCCGATGCCGCCCGGATTACCCCGAAGATCGAGAATCACTCCAGGAGCACCAGCAAAACTCTTGAGCGCAGACTCAATTTTCGGCATGATCGATACCGGGTCAAGGAACTCATTGAATTTGATATAGCCCGCGCCATCCTCAAGCCTGCGCGAATTAAAAGAGATTCGCATCTCGGGCAAATTCGCAAAACGAACTACCGAGTCTTGCGACGGCGCAGGGGTACTTGGAGCGCCGGGCGTGGCTTCAGGTTCAACCTTCTTCGCTTGCTCCTGCTTGTTGCCCTTCGTGACCGGCATTGGAGACTGACCTGCTTCCGCAGGCGGAGCGACGGCGTCTTTGTGAGGGTCGAGGTGAGTATTGGACTCGTACTCCCCGGCCGGAATGATCGCGTAATGCGAGGAATCCAGCTTCGCCAGCATACCCGTGAGGATGCTGCGGACCTCCGTCATCGATCGGGCTTTCTCAACAGCCGGGCGCGTAGAATCGTGGATTGCCTTCCAGTCGAGGTTGTTCAGTTTCGGATCAGGATGCCGGTCCCGAACGGTGCTCCACACCAATTCAAAGGATTGAAGATTAGCGGCCGTCTGCTGCTGGGTGAGTTGCGCAGTAGCTGTGCCGCCAATCAAAAAAAGAGCGGCAATCAGCGGGAAAACGATAGCCGATCTGTTCGATAGCACGTTTCACCGTCACGATAGCATGATCTACCATGTTCCTGATGCCTGGACTCACCTGGGACCACACCGAAGACATTGCGCTGGCGTTGCTCGACGAGCATCCCGGCGTAGACCCGCTCACGATCCGCTTTACCGACCTGCACAAATGGATCGTGTCGCTCGACGACTTCGGAGACGATCCCGCCAAATCGACCGAAGGAAAACTCGAAGCCATTCAAATGGCGTGGTACGAGGAGTACAAAGACGTATGACGACGGAAGTCAGCAGCACTCCAGCCAACTGGATTACATTCCCCCGCGAGCTTCGGGATGCGATCCCCGATTTCGCGCCCAGCCTCGGACGCGTGCTTCAACTGGAAAGTGCCGACGTCGCCGCCACAGACACGGTCTGGACCGGCCGCCGCGTATCCGTCAAACTGACCGTAGCGAGACCGGTAAGCTGACGGGATCGTTCGACATCGGCATCTCCCTCGACCCGCACGCCGCGCTCAGTCTCGCCGAGCTGCTCAGGAACGCGGCCGAACACGCAATGCAGTAATACCCGGCGATTTCAACTCGCCTTGACGCGCCCCATCAGCGCAAACACGCGATGAGGCGCCAGCAGCGGCTCGCCGGGAAATCGCTCCGACAGTAATGCCGCATGTTCCGCATCGAAGAGCGCCACTGCACCGGCGTCCAGCGATGCCGCCACGCCTGCGCTCGCGCGAATCCGCCCGCGCCACGCTTCATGGCTATAAGGCTGATCCACATCAAAGCTGAACGACTCGATCGCGAGAAACCCCGCCCTCTCCAGATCGGCGAACCAGCGCCAGTGAATTCCACAACCGCCCGCCATCGTCCACGCCGGGTTATGCGCCAGTATCAGGGCCTCCGCGGCCTCCACCACAGATCCCGGTAACGGCAGCCAGTCGAAATGCGCGATCACCAGAACGCCGTTTGGGCGCAAAACCCGCCGCGCTTCCTCAGCCGCGCGCGACCGCTCAAACCAGTGCCAGCAGGTGCCGGCCGTAACAACATCAAAGCTGCTGGACGGCAAGCCCGAGTCCTCGGCATAAGCCTGAACGTACTCCGTCTGCAGCCCCTCTTCGCGATCCAATTCCCGGGCCTGAGCGAGTAACGCCGCGGACGGATCGAGACCCATCACCCGGCAACCGCGCCGCGCAAATCCGCGCCCCAGCGATCCCGTTCCCGTGCCCAGATCTAGCACCCGCTGGGCCGCGATGCCAATACCCCGCGCCGTCATCCGCGCGAAAAAGTCCGCCGGAAATCCCGGCCGATACCGGCCATAATCCTTTGCTGTGCGGCCGAAATCGATTGCCGGCGCGCTATCGCTCACACATCCTCCCGTCTCCAGAGCTTCAAGCGAAGCCGATGGTTCCGCGCCTGTTCAATGGCTTCGTTTTTTCCACCTGATTCAAACCCGGCAAATAGCCTCCGCGCCAGTGTGCGCCGCGCGAGCACGGCATGATCTCGTGACGCGCCCGCCTCCATGGACTCCCGCAGCACATCTTCCGCGGGCCGCTCGGACCGCAGGATCTCCTCGACCAGCGCCCTCTCCGCCTTCCGCTCGCACGCCAGCCGATCGAACGCGCCCAGCGAATCCGGACCCGCGAACTGCCCGTCCGCGAATACGGCGCAGTCGATGGACGCCCGCATCCGCACCATCCGCCGCAGATTCTCCAGATTCATCCGGCCCCGCCGATCCACTTCGCGTCCGCGGCGCAACACCAGATCCGTGTAAAGGGGTTCTGCGCAGACGAACCGAATCGCCCCTGGAGTCAGATCCGCCTGCTCCGGATGTCTCAGGGTATCGGCGTAATGAACCACGGAATACGTTTTTGCATTCCGGCCCGTCATGTCGAACCGCACGCCCAGAAGCGCAACTGCCCGCGGATCGTTATTCCGGGCGATTACCGAATAGCGCAGCGCCGGCTTCAGAACCTCGTCGGGTTTCCGGCCCAGAAGGGATTCGATCGCGCCATCGAACTCCGCCGCGTCCGGCCCGATCAAATCGAGACCTTCTACCCCGCTGGGTTGAACCTTCACCGCCCAACCTTCATTGCCTCTACTCTACGCTCCCCGCGCGTGAGAGAAGCCCCTCGCGAGACAATAGACTAACTGCGCCACATGAAAAACGAAAGATGAAAAACGACCCCGTCATCATCGCCCTCGACTTCGACTCCGCCTGCCAGGCCGACAAACTGGTCTCCGCGCTCGGCGACTCCGCTGCCTTTTATAAGGTAGGAATGGAACTCTACGCCGCCGCCGGTATGGATTACGTGCGCGCTCTCGTCGATCGCGGCAAGCGGGTCTTTCTCGACATGAAGTATTACGACATCGGTGAAACCGTGCGCCGCGCCGTCGGCGGTCGCGGCGCGTTCCGGAGCCGCGTTCCTGACCGTCCACGGCGTGGGCCAGGTCATGCGCGCCGCAATCGAAGGCCGCGCGGATTCCCCGATGAAACTTCTCGCGGTCACGGTTCTCACCTCGTTCGATCAGAAGGACGTCCAGGAACTCGGCTACGAATTCTCGCTCGCCGAACTCGTCAGCCGCCGCGCCCGCCTCGCCATGCAGACAGGAGTGGATGGCCTCGTCGCTTCGCCGCTTGAGGCTCGAACGATTCGCGCACAAATGGGCCCGGACGCCATCCTCGTCACCCCAGGCGTCCGTTCCCGGGGCGCTGCCGCCGGCGATCAGAAGCGGGTCGCAACCCCCGCCGAAGCCGTCCACGACGGCGCCGACTACGTCGTCATCGGGCGTCAGGTGACGCGTTCGGCCGACCCGGTCGCCGCTCTCGCCGTCATTCACTCGGAACTGGCGTCCTGAGGGCGTGGAACAGGTCTCTTTATTTCTCGCGCACTACGGTTACTATCGCCATCTTCGGGCTGCTGACGCTCGGTATTGTCGGCCCCTGGATTCCCGACGAGACGATTCTGGTGCTGGCGGGCATCGCGTGTCATCGCGGAGAGTTGCGCCTCAATGCCACAATTTCCGTTGCCTTCGCGGGAAGCCTCTGCGGCATCACCCTGAGTTATACTCTCGGACGCACCGGCGCCATCTACGCGCTCGAACGTTTCCCGCCGCTGCGACGCTGGGTCGGCCGTCACATCCCGCAGGTCGAAGGCTGGTTTGAGCGTTACGGAAAATGGACGCTGTTCTTTGGTTACTTTATCGCCGGCGTACGCCATTTCACGGCCCTTACGGCGGGCATGAGCAAGGTCAAAGTCCGAACTTTCATGCTTTACGCTTATCCCGGCGGCCTGGTCTGGGTGGTTTGCTTCATCTCGATCGGCTACTATCTGGGATCGGAGTGGGAAAACCTGGTACGGAGGTTTAATCGCGGCGCTGTCATCGCAGTCGCCGTCATTGCCGCCATTGCGCTCGCCGGGTGGGTTCTCCGGCGTAAAAATCGGATCGGCTAGGGCATTTTCGGAAATACTGTAAAATTCCCTCCTTCAGGCTGCGGATCGGAATCCGATCTCGGCCTCAGTTTGCAAATCAAACCCAAATTGACGTGCTTCGCGGCAATCGACCGCCTGGGTTTTTTTGGTTTTCAACCTCGTTTGGCCCGGCGGGCCACCCCTGCGGATGAAAAATAGGTGACCTGCGCGGGGCGGTTGGTGGTCCGAGCCTGGTACGGGCTGCGAACCCGTTATTCAAAGATGTCAAAGAACTGTAAAGCTGGCTCTCCGAACGCCTTGCGGCTTAGGAAGATCAGCTTTTGTGCTGCACCCCGAAAGTATTTTCGCGGCAAATATCTGTGGAGCGAATCCGCAACCCTTTCGGCGATGCAAGACCTTTCCGTTGTTTTGTTCAATACACCGGCGGCAAGACCGCCGACGCTACGTTATGCCGCGGGGGAGAGGACGGCGGGAGCGTTCGGGCCGCAACAGCGTTTGTATTTGGCTCCGGAACCGCAGGGACACGGCGCGCCACGCGGGATGGGCGCGGATTCGGCCGCGACGGGTATGGTTTTCGCTGCCGCCGGCAGGGGCGCATAGATCGCTTCGGTTACGGCGGTCGTTATTTCGGTCTCTTCCAGTTTGTGAAGGAGCAACTGACGGCGGAGGTCGCTCTTGAGGATCGGCGCCATGTCCTTGCAACTGGCGAGGCCGAGCGTGGAAGCGTCGAATTCTTCCGGGACGGTCTCGTTGCGGATCTGGCGCTCGGTCTGGAGGCGGCGGAGTTCGGCGGTGGCTCGCTGAAAGTGGCGCAGGGCCTGGGTGCGGGCACGGTCGATCGAGTTCTGGGCGTCAGCTTACCTTCACTGGAAATTCGATCGCGGATTCGGCTTCCGCACAGCGGCGAAGGCGCCAGGCGGCGTGAATGATCTCGGCGGCGAGGGTGGTTTCCATGGCGCCTGCGGGAGCGAGGTCCTGCTGGAAGCCGTCGCAGAAAAGCTGATAGATGGGTTCTTCTTCGGGGCGAACGACGTCGCCGGTGGAATAGATGCCGAAGATGGCGGCGTTGCGGGACACGCGGGCTTTGCCTTCGACGGTCCTGGGACCCGTCGAGGACTGGGCGTTGCGCCGGTTGGCTGCGATCTGGGCTTCTGTGGCCATAGGTTTTGATCTGTCTCCGCGTTCAGCATAGCTGGCGATTTTGGGGATGCGGCGGGGCGGCGGCGGTAAGATGTTGAAATTGTTGATGAAAAAAATGTGGATTCGTTGAACTGACTCCCGCAAGCCAGAAGAGCGAGTTCCGGGATTGAACGCTACACAGGCGAGGTCACCCAGGGCAAGTTCGCATTTAAATTTTAAATACTGTAGAGTTCGCTCTGTCGAAGACACGGTTGGCAGGGTCACCGGCGACAAGATTGCCAGTGCTATCGGCGCTGACGTAAAGCTCCGCGCCGAGCGGAAGCTCGGCGGCAGGGCCGAAGCCCTGACCCCACAGCTGCTGGGCAGCGTCTTCATCTTCTTTGGCGGTCCGCTGCGGGCCATGGAGCACGCAACCGAGAGGGAAGCCGGCCACAAGATCGCGGCGCTAGCGATTCCAGGCACCCGTTGGAACCGCTCTACAGAAACTGTGAAAATGCTCTAGTCGAACTTCTTCTGCGTCCCGAAGCCGTCGATCTGTACGAAGTGATCGCCGGACACATCGTCCGCGTCTTCGTCTTCTGGCTCCTCGTAATCCGGCGCGAGGATCGCGTAAATCATATCCAGCTTGTCCTGCAGCGCGCTGTTCTGTTCTTCCAGTTGCCGGATTCGTTCGATCAGTTCTTTTTCGGTCGGCATCGCCTTGTGATAGCAGTAATGGTGGAATTTTCCCGGTTGATGTAACAAAGTTACGGTAACAAATCGGTGCGAACGGCGGGAAACCCCGATACATCAAATCCGATGAAAAGACTTCAGGATGTCCCGCGTACTGTACTGCAGCGCTACGGGCCGTCCGTGCGGGCAAGCCATCGGATAATCCGTCGCCGCCAGGCTCCTGAGCATCCACTCCATCTTGCGCTGGTCGAGCGGCGTATTGATCTTGATGGCTGCCCGGCACGCGATCGACGCCGCAATACCGCGCCGCAGATCCGAAATCGACACGCTGCGCAGCTCGTGCTCGGCGATTTCAAGAATCTCGAAAATCACCCGCTCCAGATCCGCCTGTCCCACGGCCGCGGGCGCAGCTTTCACTGCGATGGTCCGATTCCCGAACGGCTCCGTCTCGAATCCGGAATTGTGCAGCTCATCGGCAATACGCGCGTATTCGATCTGCTGCTCCGGCGTGAGTTGCAGGATCACGGGCATCAGCAGTATCTGCACCTCGACACGCCCCGCGGCCTGCTGCGAGAGCACCTGTTCGAATAGAATCCGCTCGTGCGCCACGTGCTGATCGACAATCCACAAGCCGTCCGCACCCGCCGCAATGATGAAACTGTTGTGCAGTTGACCCAGCGGCCGAAGTTCGCCCACCCGCGTCATGCCGTGTTCGAGCGGCGCGGCATCGTACGGGAAAGCTCCATGCGTATCCGGGACCCGCAGCTTCAGCGGTTCTTCGGCCTGCGCTTGCGGTTGTTCGTTGATCCGGATACCTCCATCTCCGAAATCGAACCGGGCCGAAGGCGGATGTTGCGGCTGCAGAACGTACTCGGGCATTTCCCCGGGTACCGTCGCGGGTAACGAAGCGCCGCCGGTCTGATTCTGCAGCATCTGCGAAAACTCCGAATACGGAAGTTCACCGCCCGGCTGCGTGCCGGGACTCGATGCTCCCGGGCTGAAGCTTGGCGCCGGACGCGAAAGCATCAGTTGCTCCCGCACCGCATCGCGCACGAAATCATGTACCCACGACTGATGCCGGAACCGCACCTCGGTCTTTGACGGATGAACGTTCACGTCCACCTCTTCGCAGTCGCAATCGAGAAACAGCAGCGCGAACGGATAGCACGCCGGCGGCATCAGATTGTGATAAGCGCCCGAAAGCGCATGCAGCAGCAGCCGGTCGCGAATCAGCCGCCCGTTCACAAACACGAAGATCGAGTTGCGATTATTCTTCTGCACCTGCGGCCGCGAAACGAAACCGCGAACCGCATAGGTGCGCGGCGGCTCGTCGGGATCCGGCGTCTGAATCGTTCCGCTGCGCGTCCGCGAGTTCGATCAGATCTTCCAGCAACTGGCTGCCGAAAACCTGAAACACCCGCTCCCGCAAGCGTCTCGACCGGCGTGGCATGAAGCAGCGTCGCGCCGCCGTTCCACAGCTCGAACGTCTTGTCCGGATGCGCCAGACTGTAATGCGTCACCAGCGACGCAATGTGCGCCAGTTCCGTCTGCTCCGACCGCAGGAATTTCTTCCGCGCCGGAACATTGAAGAACAGATCGCGCACCGTGATCGTGGTGCCACCGCCGCGCGCGATCTCGTCGCAACTCAGAATCTTTCCGCCCGCGATCTCGACGCGCGTGCCGGTCTGCTCGTCGAGCGATCGGGTTTCGAGCAGCAGGCGCGACACCGACGCGATTGAAGGCATCGCCTCGCCGCGAAAACCGAGCGTGGCGATCGAGAGCAGATCTTTGACGTCATGCAGCTTGCTGGTCGCGTGGCGTTCGAATGCCAGCAAGGCATCGTCGCGCAGCATGCCGCAGCCATCGTCGGCGATCCGGATCAGCCGCCTGCCGCCGTTTTCGATTTCAACGCGAATGCTGCTGGAACCGGCGTCGAGCGAGTTTTCGAGCAGTTCTTTGACGACGGACGCCGGCCGCTCCACGACCTCGCCCGCCGCGATCTTGTTTGCGACGTGGTCCGAAAGGACCCGGATACGACCCACGCTTCTACTCTATTTCGTCGCTCTGTCTGGCAAGGCCGCTTACTTGCTCGTATCGATGCCGAATTTCCTGAGTTCCTCGCTGTAGTAGCGCTTTTGCAGGATGTCCCACTCCTCGCTGCCTTCGGGAACGTCGCGCTTGATCGACCGGACTTTGTCTCGCGAGGCACGGTCGGCCCTCTCTTCCACTTGAAGAATATCGGTAAAGGCTTTCACGATCTCAAGGCGCGCATCGTTCAGATCCTTCTTGATCCGCAGGTCCCGCGATTTCCTCAAAACCGGCATCAGTTTGTGCGAGATATCGGTAATCTTGTCGCGCGAGAGCTTCATCGCATCACCTGTGTCGCGTCCCGATGCCTTTACGATTTTCTTCTCCCGCACCAGCGCGTTCTTCGCCTTGCGGAACATTTCCTGATAACTGATCCCCTCGCGACGCATGTAATCGCTATACTCTTCGAGTTTTTCGCGCACTTCGTCGTTCAGCTTGTCTTCAGCGTCGAGTTCGTCGGCAATCAGGTTGTGAATCAGCTCGACAACTGTTTCTGGCGAATGAGTTTCTATCGTCCCCGGCGAGAGGCGCCGCACGATCTGACGGGACAGGTACGTTACGAATTCCCGGGGAAGCAACATTATATAAAGATCTTCGACAGTGTATCATCGGGGGTCTTTCGGCTGCGCAGGTGGGTTCTTCACATTGAATCCGAAGAAGTTACCAAGACGGGCGCGTGAGCGGGCGGGAACGAAAGGTCGTATTTCAGTAGAAGGATATGCTCTCGCGGAGGCGCGATCGTTCGGCCTGCAGCCGGGGCCGCTCAAGCGCGTTGCAGCGCGCCGAACCGCCACAAGGGTCTTTTGTGATATACAAATAACACTGCGGCCTCGAGGCGCGCGATCACACGTGAGATTGCGGTTAATGACTGCAGGTAACGACTGCAGATAACTACTGCAGGTAACGACGGAGCCATTCGTACGACCACAGGCCGGTGCGTTGAGCCAAATTGACCGACCCGAAGGAGACAGTTATGAAGAGAGTGATTTATCCGGCCTTATTGCTGGTTAGCGCAGCGATTCTATTTGCCGCGCGCCCGGAACCGGAAGGCTTCGTGGGCACATGGAAGAGCGATCCCGGCACCCCCACCATGACCCGTGAACTGGCGCTCGAGGGAAAAGTGGTCGTGATGACGGAGCATATCCCCGGCCGCAACGGCGCCCCGGAAACGATCATGAATCGCAAATACCCTACCGACGGCAGTACGGTGTCGATGGATAAAGGTTTTTGGGCCGGCTCCACGGCAATCGGATCGATGGACGGGAAGGTCCTCACCGTGGACACCACCCAGGCGAATGGCACGAAATGGCACGATGTCTGGACTATTTCGGAAGACGGCAAGCACTACACCGATGAAATGTCGAGCACCCCGGCCCCGGGCGCCGCACAAAACGGACGAAAAGGCGGCGGGGTCAATAAATTCAGCTACACGAAAGAATAGTAACCAGGAGTCGCAAAATTCGATGTGGTTGATCGGCCCGAGAGCCGGATCGGTCAGCCACACGGTGAAACAGTAGTTTGGCGGCGTGATAACAATTTCGCCGCCCGCGGGCGACGTTATTAGCCATTGCTCGCGAGCATCGGCTTGCCTTCATGCGCCACAAGAAGATCGTGCATGTCGTTCGCATGCTCTTCTTCATTGGTCAGAATGCCTTCCATCATTACGCGTGTGGTGGGGTCCTTGTCGGCGAAGAAACGGATCAGCTCGCGGTAGTGCTCGCAGGCGATGCGCTCGGCTACCAGATTTTCCTTGATCATTTCCACCAGATTCCCGCCTTCGGAATATTGTGACGCGGATCGGGAAGCCAGACCTTCGGGATTGAAGTTCGGGGTCCCACCAAGCTGGTTGATGCGCTCGGCAACCAGTTTCATGTGCCCCGTCTCCTCTTTCGCGTGCTGGTTGAACTCGTCCTTGACGCCCTCGCTGGAGATGCCGGTGGCCGCGATCGCGTTCATCGTGTAGCGCAGCACGCACACGATCTCCGTCGCAAGAACGCTCTGCAGGATATCGATGGTCTGCTTGACGTCGCCCAGATATGCGGGCGTTACGGCTCCCTTATCCAGACTGGCGCGCGCCCGGGATCGCAGTTCCTTAACGTCCGTGAGGAAGGGCTTGTCGGTTTTCACATCGTTTTTCATATCTGGCCCCATTCTACGTGCCCGCGGGTCAGCGCACGAGGCGCCGGTGTGCGTTAGAGAACGTACGGATACCCGGTTTTGGAATTGGCGTCCCCAGAGGGATTCGAACCCTCGTTACCGCCGTGAAAGGGCGATGTCCTGGGCCTCTAGACGATGGGGACCAGAGGAAGGCAACGAAAACTCCAATCTACCACGCAGCCGGGCTTCGGCCTCCCGCCGGGCGGCGTGTGCAATTATCCGCTTTGCGGGAAACGCTCGGTTGAAGACGCGGTTCGTATGAGCACCGGCGACGAGATCGCTGGTGCTACCGGCGCCGGCGTAAAGTTCCGCGCCGAGCGGAAGCTCGGCGGCAGCGCCGAAGCGCTGGCCCCACACCGGTTGTATTGCGTCTTCATTCGCTTTGGCGATCCGCAGAGCCATGGTGACTCCCTTTCGGTTGCGGTCAGCAGGACTTTTCCGCCGCAGCACGCGACGCATTAAAATGAAGTTTCCATGTCGGATACCAACGAGAACTTTTACCGCATCCAGAAACTGCCGCCCTATGTCTTCGCCGTCATCAACGAGATGAAGGCAAAGGCGCGGGCCGCACGGCTGGACGTGGTCGATCTCGGGATGGGCAATCCGGACGGCGTTACGCCTTCCGTGGTAGTCGACAAACTCATCGAAGCGGCGCGCAATCCCCGCAATCACCGGTACTCCGTTTCGCGCGGCATAGAACATCTGCGCGAGGAGATCGTCAAGCGCTACAAACGCCGCCACAACGTGGATCTTGATCCGAACACCGAAGCCATCGTCACGATGGGCGCCAAGGACGCGCTTGCTCACCTGATGTTCGCAACCATCGGACCCGGCGATATCGTTGTGTCGCCGAACCCCGCGTATCCGATCCATCAATACGGCGTCATCATGTCCGAGGGACACGCGTGCATGCTTCCGATGCCCAACGCCGAGACGTTCCTGGGCCGACTTGAAGAGTTTTACCGCGAGTCGCCGAAACCGCCCAAGATGCTGCTGATCTCGTTCCCGCACAATCCGACGACAACGTGCGTGGATCTTCCGTTTATGACGAAAATCGTGGATCTGGCGAAGGCGCACGGTACGCTGATCGTCCACGACTTCGCGTATGCGGATCTGGGATTTGACGGCTACGCGCCTCCGAGCATTCTCGAGGTTCCGGGCGCGAAGGACGTCGCGGTCGAGATTTTCTCGATGTCAAAGAGCTACAACATGGCGGGCTGGCGGGTCGGCTTCTGTCTGGGAAACGCGAAGATGATCGCCGCTCTGGCGCGCATCAAGAGCTATCTGGACTACGGCGTATTTCAACCGATTCAGATCGCCTCGATCGTGGCGCTGCGCGAGTGTGACGATGAATCCGTAAAGATCCGCGAAGTTTACAGGAAGCGGCGCGATGTGCTGGTCGACGGGCTCTGCCGAGCCGGCTGGCCGGTCCAGTCGCCGCGCGGAACGATGTTTCTCTGGGCGCCGATACCCGAACGGTATCAGACTCTCGGTTCGCTCGAATTTTCAAAGCTGCTTATGGAAAAGGCGCTCGTGGCGGTTTCGCCTGGCATCGGGTTCGGGCCGATGGGGGAGGGTTTCGTACGCTTCGCCCTCATCGAGAACGAGCACCGTACGCGGCAGGCCACCCGATCGATCGGGCAATTTTTGCGGCGCGAGTAGCCCGACCCCTACAGAATCGGCCGCCAGCGCGATTTGGTATGCTGGCTTGTCAGGAAGTTTTCCACCGGTCCGCGAGCTTACGCGCCGGTTTATTCTCCCGGAGTTTCTCAAATGTCAGGTCATTCCAAGTGGGCGACGATCAAACACAAAAAGGCCGCCCTTGATGCCAAACGCGGTAAAACGTTCACGCGGCTCATCAAAGAAATCCAGATTGCGGCGCGTTCGGGCGGCGACCCGGACGGCAACCCTCGCCTGCGTACCGCCATCCTTGCCGCCAAGAACGTCTCCATGCCTTCGGACAACATCAAGAAAGCGATCATGCGCGGCACCGGCGAACTGGAAGGCGGTCAGATCGATGAAGTCATGTTCGAAGGGTACGGTCCCGGCGGAGCCGCGGTTCTGGTTCTGGTCGCAACAGACAATCGAAACCGGACCGTGAGCGAAATCCGGCATATGTTCTCCAAGAATGGCGGGAACCTGGGCGAACAGGGCAGCGTCGCATGGATGTTCGATCGCAAAAGCCAGATCGTCATCGATAAGGAAAACGCGACCGAAGACCAGCTGATGAATCTGATTCTCGAGGCCGATGCGGAAGATCTGAAAGACAGCGGCGATTCGTGGGAAGTGATCTCCGATCCGTCGATGCACGAAAAGGTGCTGGAGGCGATCCAGAACGCAAAGATCGAAACGGTGTCGGCGGAAGTGGCAATGGTTCCGCGGAATCTGATGAAGCTGGAAGGCAAATCGGCGCAGGGCATGATGAAGCTGAGCGACGCGCTCGAAGAGCATGACGACGTCCAGAACGTCTATTCCAACTTCGACGTAAGCGAAGAAGAAGTCGAAGCTTTGGCATAAACAGGCTCTGGCATAAATCAAAAAAAGGCGGACGCCCCCAAATCGGGTATTGGGATGCGGGTATTGGGAATCGATTGCGGAACCGAGCGGACCGGCTACGGCATTATCGACAGCGATGGCCGCGCGCATTCGATGGTTACGGCCGGCTGCATCCGCTCCTCGACGCGCGACCCTCTTGAGCATCGCCTGCGCAATATTGCGAGCTCGCTGCGCACTCTGATCGCGGAGTACCGCCCGGATTCCGCCGCCGTCGAAGAAGTCTTTTTCTCGGTGAATGCCCGGAGCGCGCTGAAGCTTTCCCATGTGCGCGGTGTGGCGTTGCTTCTGATCGCGGAAGCGTCGGTTGCGCTGGCCGAATATTCTCCCCTCGAGGTCAAAATGAGCGTGGTTGGCTACGGACGCGCTGAAAAATCGCAGGTGCAACAGATGGTCGCTTCCTTGCTGCGTCTTGCGCGGCCCCCGGCGTCGGAAGACGCGAGCGACGCCCTCGCGATCGCGATCTGTCACGCTACTCATGCGCCCTTCATCGCTTTGGAGGCTCGCGCTTGAGAGGTCTGACCGTTTTCCTCCTTGCTGCGGGGACGGTTTTCGCCGCGGCGCCCGACGGCACTCCTTCGGACAGCTCGCCGCGGCTGATCTACTCGAAATCGTTCCCCGGCAGCAATCCCGCCTGGGAGGAGATCACGGTCGATAACAGCGGCGCAGGTCTCTACAAGGACGATCCCAAAGACGAAGACCCTTTGAAGTTTCAGCTTACGGACGCCGAGAAGGGCGAGATGTTCGGTCTTGCCGACAAGCTGGATCATTTCTCCCATCCACTTGAATCGCATTTGAAAGTGGCGAATATGGGAATGAAGACGCTTCGCTACGAGTCGGGCGGGCAGTCGGGCGAGGCTAAATTCAATTACACCGAAGACCTGGACGCGAAGGCGCTGACCGACTGGTTTGAGAAAATCGCGGATTCCGAGCGTGGTCTGATCACGCTTGAAACGGCAGTGCGGTTCGACAAACTTGGAGTCCAGGATGCGATCCTGCGGATCGAAGTGATTCGGGATCAGAAGCGGCTGGTATCGCCGCAGCAGTTTTTACCAATGCTCGACCGCGTAGCGAAGAACGAGAGCTATCTGGACATCGCCCGCAAAAGGGCTGCCGCCCTCTCCGACAGCATCCGGGCGCTGCCGAAATGAAACTCGCACTGGCAATTTCGCTTGCCAGTTTGTTCACCGTCTCGCTCATGGCGCAAACGGCGCCCGCATTGACCCCGGAGGGCAACGAAGAGCACGACCTTGCACAAGCGGTCGGGGAAGCGGGAGGCAGCGCGATCGACCTGATCCGCGGGCTCGAGCAATTTCTGAAGAAGTATCCCGCAACGCAGCGGCGCGCCGAGATCGAAAGGGCGCTCGCAAAAGCGGCGGTCGACTCAGACGACACCCCCCGGATCATTCTCTATGGCGAAAAAGTCTTGCAGGCCACACCGGCAGGGGGCTCTGCGGCGGCCGGTGCAGCAAGCGACGATACGCAACTGCTCGACCGCGTGATCCGCGCTTTGATCGAGTCGAAGGATCCCGCACAGAACAAGGAAGCCGTTGCAGATGCGCACCGTTATGAGGCGGACGTCACCGCCCTGCGCGGGCAACCGCCTCCGGCAGGACACTCTTCCGCGAAGTGGCCCGACGAACTGGATGTCGCGGAGGCGCGGGCTCTGGCGCTCGAAGCGAGGGCCACGGGCAACCTCGGCGATTCAGCCGGGGCTGCGGAGATCGCGCTTAAATCCTGGACCGCTTGCCCGACAGGCGAGGGCGCACGTGAAGCGGCTCTCTGGCTGATGCGGCTCGACCGCACGGCTGAGGCGATCGAGTATTACGCGAATGCTTTCACGCTCGAAGATTCGCGAACCACGTCAAGCGACCGTGCCAGAGACCGCGCCGAGTTGACGAAGCTCTATGCAAAGCTGAACGCGCCGTCAAAGAGCCTTGGGGATATCGTTCTCGAAGCTTACGACCGGACCGCCGCTTTGATGAGTGCGCGAATGGCGAAGCTCAAGATGCGCGATCCAAACGTGGATGCGAAAACATTTGAGGACTTCGTTCTGCCGGCAATCGGAGACGGCGAACCGGCGCTTGCGGTGTCATCCCTGAAGGGCAAGACGGTCGTGATGGATTTCTGGGCGACATGGTGCGCCCCGTGCCGTGCACAGAAGCCGATGATCGAAAACGTCATGAAGCGGTACGCGGCGGCGAAGGACATCGTCTTTATCGCGGTGGACGCCGACGAGGATCAGTCGCTCGTGCGCCCGTTCGTGAAGGAACAGGGATGGAAGGAGGCCGGCTATTTCGAAGGCGGCCTGGCGCGGAATTTGACAATCAGCGAGATTCCGACTGTTCTGGTAGTCGACCCGGCCGGGCATATCTCGAGCCGTCTGATCGGCCTCGTTCCGGATCAGTTCGAGGAGATGCTGACGACGCGGATTGAGCAGGCGCGGAAGAATCAGTTTCCGCAAAAATAAAGCGGCGCAAAGGAGCTTTTCCGTTGCGCCGCGCCAATCAAGGGCAGTCTGAGCCGAGTGAGGAAGTTTATTCTTCCTCTTCGTCCTCGTCCAGCTCGTCTTCGTCGAGATCTTCGTCGTCTAGATCTTCATCTTCGTCAAGCTCGTCTTCTTCCTCGTCCTCATCGACATCCTCGTCGTCATCGATGATGTCTGTCTCATCGTCCTCATCGTCCTCGTCGTCGTCTTCATCCTCGTCGAGTTCGTCATCGTCGACTAATTCGTCGAAGCTCAAATCGTCAGGATTTCGCTTGGGCGGATTTAACGACCAACCCCGCGCGGTGGTGAAGTTTTCCAGGTGCGCCATATCTCCTCTGCCTCAATTACCAGTGCCCAACCAGCAAGTCCGTGGCCGCCGCAGGCCGCCGCCGGACTTGTTCCGTCGCTGCCCCTTCGATTGCAGTGTACACGGTCCCGTTGGCCGCGCAACGGAAAATCGAGAAGCTTCGCGGAACCACTGGGTTACACTGAAATTTCAATACAAATGAAGCAGCGAATCCGTTCCACCACGGTGCTCTGTGTGCGCCGGGAGGGCAAAGTTGTCATGGCAGGCGACGGCCAGGTAACACTCGGCGCCGAAGTGCTGAAATCCACAGCCCGTAAATTACGAAGGCTTTATAACGACAAAATCGTTGCCGGCTTTGCCGGCTCTACCGCCGACGCCTTTTCGCTCTTCGCCCGCTTCGAAGCCAAGCTCGAGCAGTTCAACGGCAATCTGCCACGCGCCGTGGTCGAGCTGGCCAAGGACTGGCGGACGGACAAGGTGTTGCGGCACCTCGAAGCGCTTCTGCTGGTCGCGGATATAAAGAACACGTTCATCCTCAGCGGAAATGGCGATGTGATCGAACCGGACGAAGATGTCGCGGCCATCGGATCGGGCGGCCCCTTCGCACTCTCCGCGGCCACGGCCCTGATGCGTCACACAAAACTTTCCGCGAGACAAATTGCGGAAGAATCAATGAAGATCGCGGGCAAAACGTGCATCTACACTAACGACAATGTGACGTACGAGGAGTTGGCCTGAAATGGTGATCTATTTGCCCAGCCAATCGGTTGAAGAAGGGCCCGCGCTCGACGAACTGACACCCCGCGAGATCGTTCGGGAACTCGACAAGTACGTGATCGGGCAGCCCGCCGCCAAGCGCGCAGTTGCCATCGCCTTGCGTAATCGTCTGCGGCGCCAGAAGCTTCCGCCCGAAATGGCTGACGACGTGATGCCGAAGAACATCCTGATGATCGGCCCTACCGGCGTCGGGAAGACGGAGCTCGCCCGGCGCCTCGCCAAGCTGGCCAATTCGCCGTTCATGAAGGTGGAGGCGAGCAAATTCACGGAAGTGGGTTATGTAGGCCGCGATGTCGAATCCATGATCCGCGATCTAGTCGATATTGCGATCGACATGATCCGCGAAGAGAAGCTCGACGAGATCGGCGATCGCGCGGAGGCCGCAGCCGAAAACCGGCTGCTCGAACTTCTTGTTCCGCCCGCTCCGGAAAACGCGGACGACAACGCCAAAACGCGCGAGAAACTGCGCGAGCGCCTGCGCGAAGGCAAACTCGACGAGCGAATGGTCGAGGTCGATGTCAAGGATCGCGCCCCGACGTTCGAGATCGCAAGCAACGTGAATCTCGAAGAGATGGGCATCAACATCAAGGACATGCTGCCCGCCATGTTCGGCTCGCGCGGATCGAAGAAGCGAAACATGCGCGTGGCCGACGCGATGGATTATCTGGTGCAGGAAGAAGAGCAGAAGCTCATCGACATGGACCAGGTGACCCGCATCGCGCTCGACCGGGTGGAATCGAACGGCATTATCTTCCTCGATGAAATCGACAAGATCGCGGGACGCGAAGGCGGTCACGGCCCCGACGTCAGCCGTGAAGGCGTGCAACGCGACATCCTGCCCATTGTTGAGGGAACCACCGTTAACACCCGGCACGGTTTCGTACGCACGGATCACATCCTGTTCATCGCGGCCGGAGCCTTTCACGTTTCAAAACCCAGCGACCTGATTCCGGAGTTGCAGGGCCGCTTTCCGATTCGCGTCGAACTGAAGTCCCTCACGGTCGAGGATTTCGTACGCATTCTCAAAGAGCCGAAGAACGCGCTGGCGAAGCAGTATGTCGCGCTGCTCGATACCGAAGGCATCAAGCTGAACCTCACCGACGACGCGCTGGAAGAGGTCGCGCGCTTTGCGGCGCAGGTGAACGAATCGTCCGAAAACATCGGCGCGCGGCGGCTGCACACCATCATGGAAAAGCTGCTCGAAGAGATTTCCTTCGAAGGGCCCGACCTGCGCAAAAAGAATGTCAAAGTAGACGCGGCTTATGTGCGCAAGCAGCTTGCCGATATCGTGAAGGACCAGGATCTGAGCCGGTATATCCTCTGATGCCCGGGCCGCAAGGCATGCGCGTCGAATCCGGCAAAGTTACCGAGTTGGGCGCATCAGCGAGTGGTACCCTGCTGATTCTCGTCTTTTTGGGATGTGCGCTGGCGGGATGCGGGCTCACGGGGTGCGGTTATATCGGCGATACCCAGCCTCCCGCGCTGAATCGTCCGGAGCTGGTGCGGGACCTCGCCGCGGTCGAACACGGATCGAACATCGTGATTCAATTCACGATCCCGAAGGTCACCACGGAAGGCCTGACGATCAGGAACAAGGACAGGGACGTCGAACTTCGTGTAGGGCCTCCCCCGATTCCCTGGAACACGGAAACGTGGGAGCGTACCTCGGACCGTGTGACGGTCCCGCAGGACAAGCCGCTGGCGCATGTTGAAGTTCCGGCGTCGAAATATTACGACAAGACGGTTTATATCGCGGTCAGCGTCCACGGCCCCCGGGGACGAACAATGGGCTGGTCGATGTTCATCATCCTGCCCGTGATTCCCGCGCTCCCCACGCCGGAAGCCCTCACACCGAAGGACGCGCCCGATGCGATTCATCTCGAATGGCGTGCGATGGCGCCCGAGTTTCGGATCTTTCGCAAACTTCCCGCGGAAGTGAACTGGACGCAGATCGGAACTTCGACCACCCCGTCGTACACCGATGGGATGATCGACTACGGCAAGACTTATCAATACATGATTCAGTCCATCCAAAAGCTTGATGGCGCTTATGCCGAGAGCGAGCTTTCGGATGTGAAGACTTTCACGCCGGCCGACAAGTTTGCGCCGGCCGTGCCCACGGGAGTTTCAGCCGTCCCTGGCACACGCAGCATCGAGCTTGTCTGGAATCGCAACGCGGAAAAGGACTTTGCGAGTTACCGGATCTACCGCGACGGAAAAAAGATTGCCGATGGCGTAACGGCTCCGTCTTACAGCGATCGGGACGTTCAGCCGAAACTGAAATATTCTTACCAGGTTACTGCGGTCGATACAGCTGGGAATGAGAGCGCTAAGTCACCGGCGGCGGATGCGGTAATTCCGTAATTCCCGATCGGCCTCGGTATACTAAGTCTGGATGAAAGCTTTTCCTCGGCATCACCGATCCAGTTCGGCCCGCGGGCACTCTAAGGTAACTATTCCATGCCCGATTTCTCGGCGGGCTTCCCCTCCATTCCGGCATTACTCGCGGTCGCGCTGGTGGCACTCATCGCCGGCTTCCTGGTGCTGCGTCGCAGGGGTCGTCCGACGCCTGAAGAGATCGAGCGCCGCCGCCGGCTCGCCATTCAGGCGGGTGGAAAGATGGGAGACGGCGAGATCATCGACGTCAACGGCAACTCGCTCGTGTATACCTACAGCGTGGCGGGCGTGAATTACACCGCAGCGCAGGATGCGACGGAACTGCGGGCAATGCTGCCGCCGGATCCCATGTCGCTTCTCGGTCCCATAACGCTCAAATTCGACCCACGCAATCCCGCGAATTCCATCGTCCTTTGCGAACAGTGGAGCGGTCTGCGGACGCGCTACGCGCACTCCCTCAAACCCGGCGCGTAACCGCATCTGATCCCGACTCTGTGACTCGTTCTACCGAACAGTATCGTTGCGCCCAACCCACCGGTCTCGTCAAATTCAAAGAATGGTAGCTGAGGGAGTCCTCCCGTCCGGGTCTCTTCGATGTTTCCTGAATCCTATCCAGGCGAGAACCAGGCCTGCCAACAGGCCGAACGAAGCGGGCCACAAACGGTTTTCAGCTATGATCTGCGTTATCGAACCGAAGAGGAAGGCTCCGCTTAAACACAACGAAGCAAGCAGGCGCATTTGGCCTTTCCTTCTGGAGACCGGCATCACCGCCGCAATAACGACACAAAGTACCGCCAGCAGGATCAGAGCGGCGAAAGGAATTCTTACGAACATCTCTTCGTGGGCGAATCCGCCACATCAGTGATATTAAACCCGCGCGACGGGGCACACCATCAAACCCGAAGGCAGCCGGTTCAGTTTCAGCCTCAGCGCGGGTGGCGCGCACGCAATTCGACCAGGACGAACGCCAGATCGCGATCATCCTCCGCCGTCTTCGCAGCAGGTTTGTCGAACAGGATTTCGACGTCGAACGGCTCCGCCGTTGCTCCGGAAAGTTCGGCTACGACCTCAAAGGGCCCCGCCTGCTTCGGTTTCTCCCCGCTCCTTGCCATCGATAAGAATTCTTGCGGTACCCCTCATGAAGAGATCGATCGCCGACGCCGGCTCGCCATTCAGGCGGGTGGAAAGATGGGAGACGGCGAGATCATCGACGTCAACGGCAACTCGCTCGTGTAGTCCTACAGCGTGGCGGGCGTGAATTACACCGCAGCGCAGGATGCGACGGAACTGCGGGCAATGCTGCCGCGGGATCCCATGTCGCTTCTCGGTCCCATAACGCTCAAATTCGACTCGCGCAATCCCGTGAATTCCATCGTCCTTTGCGAACAGTGGAGCGGTCTGCGGACGCGCGACACGCATTCGCTCAAGCCCGGCGCGTGACGTAATCGGCACTCCCATGTCTCGTTCGTGCTGACGTTTGCCTCTCTGCGTTTTGCCTCGCTGCAATTCGCTGGAGCTCTTGTTTACAATTGAAAAATGCTCAGTCGCAATATTCGCCGTGGCGGAGACCCGTTCAACCATGTGGCGCGGTGACTCGCTCTTTCTTCTGGAAAACCTCGTCCTCAAGGATTTCCGCATTCGCTATCGGAACATGTCGTTGGGAGTTCTCTGGTCGTTACTGAATCCCATCGTGATGATGGGCGTCCTCACCTTCGTTTTCACGAAGATTTTCCCGAATCCGTCGAAGCAATTCCCGGTATTCCTTCTTTGCGGTATGGTGCCGTACAACTTCTTTTCGATCGCATGGCTCACCGGCACTACGTCTGTTGTGGACAGCACAAGCCTGGTGAAACGCGTTCCCATGCCCCGCGAAATCGTACCCATCGCTTCGGTGCTTTCCAATTGTCTTCATCTGTTGATCCAGATTTTTCTATTGCTTTTCTGTGTGCGCATTTTCGGGAACCCTGTCAATATTCAGTGGCTTTGGCTGCCGCTTTTGTGGGCTCTTCAGATCCTTTTTGTCTCCGGTCTTGCGCTCATTACATCTGCGATGAATGTCTACATCCGCGATACCCGTTATCTCGTTGAATCCATCAACACCGTCTTATTCTGGCTGGTACCCATCTTCTATTCTTTCGACACAATCCCCGCGCGATATGCGGAGATCTATCAGATGAATCCGATCGCCGCCATGGTGTTGTGTCTCAGAGCCATCCTTCTTCATGCCGAGGCTCCTCGCAATGCCACACTCGTCAAATTAGCCGCCGTTTCCTGCGCCACTTTTCTTGTTGGCCTTGCGATCTTCCGCCGCGGCAAGGGCGCTTTCTACGAACACATCTGATCCATGCAAACGGTAAGCTTCGATAGAGTATCCAAATATTTCCATCTGCATGCAGGCCAGATGCTGATCCGCGACCGGCTGGCACACCTGCTGCGCCGTTCTCCGCGAGAGCGCTTTTATGCCCTGAATGACGTTTCCTTCGCAATCGGGCAGGGCGAGAGTCTGGGCATTATGGGTAATAACGGCGCCGGCAAGAGCACTCTGCTGAACATCGCCAGCAGCTTATGCCCTCCCAGTGAAGGCGTGATCAAGGTTAACGGGCGGGTCGCTGCGCTCCTCGAACTGGGTTCCGGCTTCCATCCCGATCTTACCGGCGCTGAAAATGTGCGGATCAACGCCGCCCTTTTGGGCCTCACCAGGCGTCAGACACGCGAGCGCTTCGACGGGATCGTCGACTTCTCCGGAATTGGTGATTTCATCAACGAGCCGTTGCGCGCCTATTCTTCCGGAATGATTATGCGGCTCGCGTTCTCGGTGGCGATCAGCGTGGATCCGGATATTCTGATTGTCGACGAAGTTCTGGGTGTGGGAGACCATACCTTCTTTACGAAGTGTTTCGAGCGGATACTGGATTTCCGGCACGGCGGCAAATCGATGATCTGCGTATCGCATTCGCCGAAGACGCTCGAAATGTTATGCGACTGGGGTCTTTGGCTGGATCATGGCCGGGTAATGAGGTATGGTCCGATCCGGCAGGTTATTGAGGCGTATGCCGACAGCGCGTCTGTGCCGGCGACCGCCGGATGCTGAAGGACTCTTTATTCCGAAGTCTTACCGGCAAGGTTTCCGAGGACCTTGTAACTTTTGAGATCCGCTCGCACCATCTTCCCGACCAGTTCCCGAAAAGTAGTCGTGGGGCTCCATCCGAGCTCTTTTTGAGCTTTGGACGCATCGCCGACCAGCAGATCGACTTCCGCGGGGCGGTAGAAGCTCGGATCTACCTTGACATACTCCCGGTAATCCAGATTGGCCTCGGCGAAAGCCAGTTCGCAGAATTCCCGGACCGAATGGGTCTCCCCCGTAGCGACCAGATAGTCGTCCGGGGAGGGCTGCTGAAGCATGCGCCACATGGCTTCCACGTACTCGGGCGCGTAACCCCAGTCGCGCTTGGCCTCAAGATTGCCGAGGTTGAGTTCGCTGGCTTCCCCGGCGGCGATGCGCGCCACACCCGATGTGATCTTCCGGGTCACGAACTCGAATCCGCGCCGCGGAGACTCATGGTTAAAAAGGATGCCGCTTAGCGTGAACATACCGTAAGCTTCGCGGTAGTTCCGGACAAGGTCATAACCGCAAACCTTGCTGATGCCATAGCTCGAGCGAGGATGAAAGCGGGTGGTTTCCCGCTGAGGCACTTCTTCCACTTTCCCGAACATTTCGCTCGAACCGGCGAAATAGAAACGGCATTTCGGCGCTATCTGCCGCAACACCGCCAGAAGGAAATGAGTGCCATTGATATTGACGTCAAACGTGGAAAACTCATCGTCGAACGAATAGCTCACAAAGCTTTGGGCGGCTAAGTGGTAACACTCGTCGGGATTTACAGCGGACACCACCTGAAAAAGGCTGGGAAAACTCTCGACGGAGGCAGCATGCAGCTTAACCTTGTCTCGTACAGCCTTCAACCTGAGCAGCCGATGCTCGGGGTCTTCCAAAGCTACGCGCCGGACGATGCCGTGAACTTCGTATCCTTTCTCAATCAGCAACTCCGCAAGGTAAGAACCGTCCTGCCCTGTGATACCCGTAATCAGCGCTCGTTTTGCCATCAGATATATTCAACTGTCAGTAGTTAAGATGCACAAAGGCGACGCAGGTTCGATCCAGCGGCCCATGTTAAAGGCAGATGATAACACACGAGATTGCCGCCCCATACCGGAGAAGTCGCCAGCGACTTAGCTCCCCGCTGGAGCGCCGGCTGCATAAGTACCGCGATGCGACGATACGCTCAGTCAACTATTCCCTCAGGTCGGAAATAATCGCTGACCGAACAGCCACTCGTCAATGATGGCGTATGTATTTTCCGCCACACAGACGTCGACCGCAGCGGTTTCCCCAGCCGGGACTGTTTGAGTGGGGCCTTGCGCGGCCAGACCGGTTGAACCTGTCTGTCCGGTAATACACCTGTGTCCGGATGTGTCGACCGCGATCACGTTTCCTGGTCAGACCCCGTTCCCCTGTGTCTGAGGTATGGCCGCTTTTGTGTACGGACGCGCTCGTCCTTGCCGGCCCCGCCTGGCTGACAAACAACTCCGTTAGTCCCGCGACTTACATTACTTTCGGCTTTGTCCCAGCGCGTTATCACAGTGAGCCCGGCCTCATTTGATTTCTGGTCCTCGTGCGGGAGGAAAACATAGCCAAAACGAATATTTTGAGTCATAGCCGCCGAGCCCTCATTAGAGCCCGAGGAAGCTATTTGAGCGCGGCACGTGGTAAAGGCCTGCGGCGCGACCTTCTATTCGAATGGCAACTTGAGGAGAGAATCAACATGAGAACAATTTTGATGGGCGGTGCGATGCTGCTCCTGACTGTGGCTACCGTATTTGCGCAGCCGTTCAACATCACGTTTACTTCGAAGACACCATTCGCGGTGGACGCCGCGACTCTTCCTGCCGGAACCTACCAGATTCGGCTACTCGATCAGGACGACAATCTGTTTGAGTGCGCATCCACGTCGAGTTCGCACTCCGTCCTGTTCGAGGCCGACATGCACGAAGAGATTCCGAGTAAAACAGACGTGATGTTTGCGAAGTATGGCGACAAGCTGATACTCAAGAACATCTCGATCGCAGGGGTCGGCGGATACTTTATTACGACGTCACTTCCCGAGAAACGCGCCAAAAAAGGCGGGGTGAAACCCACAAACGTTTCGCTGGTGGCCACGAAGAAGTAACCTGCGACGGCGGTTTCCGCGACAGTCTGCTCTGATCCGGCGCATCCTGCAAAACCGGCCCTTCCCGACCCGGGGAAGGCCGGTTTTTTTGTGCGTCAGGCATGTTTGGCAACCTGGGGACCTGATATGTTCGGGTCGATCCTGAGGACCGCTGCCGTTGCCATAGAATGGAAGCCTGAAATTCATGAAGACTCGCTATCTGGTGATCCTCGTCTCCGCTACTAGTCTATTTATTGCGTTACCGGGCCTGTTCGCCCAGGCGGGCGGTCCCAAAGACGCTGCCGACTGGCCGATGTACAACCGCGACCCAGCCGGCACGCGCTATTCTCCGCTGACGCAGATTAATACGAAGAATGCTTCGCAGCTGAAGCTGGCCTGGTCTTATCGGCTCAAGTCGAGCGCAACCGGCCGGGGTGCGCCGAGATCGAGCGGGTCGGAGGTAACGCCGATTGTGATCGATGGCGTTATGTATCTGCCGGCCGCGGGGCGTGTGGTGGCGCTGGATGCGGTTACGGGGAAAGAGATCTGGCGGTACGAACTGCCTGCGGGTTCGCCGGGCAATCGGGGCGTGACTTACTGGCCCGGGGACAAGGATAATCCGCCGCGCATCATCTTTACGACGGGCCACATGATGGTGGGATTGAACGCGAAGACGGGAAAGCTGGATCCGGGATTCGGTAAGGAAGGTCAGGTGGATCTTGTCGTTCCGTATACGGCGCCGCCGACGGTTTACAAGAACATGTTGTTTGTCGGCGCCAATGTGCCCGAGATCAACGCTCCGAATTTACCCGGCGACACGCGCGCTTATGACGCGCGCACCGGGGCGAAAATGTGGGAGTTTCACTCGGTGCCGCGGCTTGGGGAGGTGGGCAACGACACCTGGGCGCCCGACGCCTGGAAGGATCGCACGGGCGTGAACAACTGGGGATTCCAGATGAGCGTGGATGCACAACGCGACTTGCTGTACACCACGTTTGGAAGTCCGGCGAGCGACTTCTATGGCGGCGACCGGATCGGGAACGATCTGTTCGGGAACTCCGTGGTTGCGCTGGATGCGAATACGGGCAAGATGAAGTGGTACTTTCAGGCCGTTCATCACGACGTGTGGGATTTCGATCTGCCACCGGCCGCCGGGTTAATCGATGTCACGATCAAAGGCAAGAAGGTGCCGATCATGGCGCAGACCGGCAAGGTGGGATACATGTACATCCTGAACCGGGTGACCGGCGAGCCGGTGTTCGGGGTCAAGGAGACTCCGGTGCCGAAGAGCCAGGTGCCGGGCGAGCAGCTTTCGGCCACACAACAGATTCCACTGAAGCCTCCGCCATTCGGGCGCATGAGCTTCAAGATGGAGGATCTGGTGACCGCGGAAGATACCACCGCGGAGCACGCGGCGGCGTGCCGGGATCTGGTGGAAAAGAGCGGTGGGGCGAATAATGAAGGGCCATTTACGCCCTATGCCTGGCGGGCTCCGGGCGCGCCTCCGGTATCGAACGTGATTTTTCCGGGGCCGATTGGCGGGGCAAATTGGGGCGGTACGGCGTCCGATCCGAAACTCGGTTATGTTTTTGTGTTCACGAATGAGTACGGCAGCATCGGCTGGATTCAGAAGGAGCCGGAAACTTCGAAGGTTCCTTATCAGCAGGCCAGTATTCTGGGAAACCCGTTTAATTCGAAATTCTGGGCTTTGAAGAAAGACGCCAACGGGCTTACGCTCGGTGCACAGAGTTGGCCGTGCCAGAAACCACCATGGGGCCGCCTGACCGCCGTCAACGCCGCCACAGGCGAGTTCGCGTGGCAGATAAGGCTCGGCGTGACGGATGAGTTGCCCGAAGGCAAGAAAAACACCGGGCGCATCGGATTCGGCGGCCCCATCGTAACCGCCGGCGGCGTTCTTTTCATCGGCGCCACCAACGACAAGCGCTTCCGCGCAATCGACTCAAGGACCGGGAAGCAGCTTTGGGAGACGAAGCTCGAGTACAACGCGATTGCGGTTCCGATGACCTATCAGGGTAAGGACGGCAAGCAGTATGTGGCGATCACGGCGGCGAACGGGGGCGCGGGAGTCACCGATCCCGATCAGCGGGGTGAGGAATCGGTGGTTGTGTTTGCGCTGCCGTGACTGCGGGACCCAGTACTGCGTCCAGGGCTAACTTTCGCACTTGAACTCCTTTTCGAAAATCGCTTAAAATGATCCAATCCGTAGGGAGGATATGTGCCTCAAAACGACGGTAGAGATTTATTTCGAAAAGCGATCCTGTTCTTTGCAGCATTCATCACATTCCACCCGGCGTTAATCAACACGGCTTCGGGGCAGTTGCCCGGTGGGTTCAAGATCCCCAAAATAGGTAAGGAATCGATTCCGACGAGTTTGGGTTGCGGCACCGGCGCGCTGCTCGGAGCGGAAATTGGCAAAAAGTTCGCCGATTCCGAGGCGAAGCGGCTGAAACTTCCGCCCGCCCAGGCAGCGGCTCAGCGCAAGAAATACGAAATTGGACTAGCTATGGCCCTCTGTGGTGGGGGACAGGCAGTCGCCGGCACGACGTATGCCAAACTTAGCAAACACGGGCAAGACGCACGAAACAAAGAGCTGCAGTCCGCGCTCATGGACGAAGCGCCGGCTCCGCATATGTACAAAGACCCCGACAATCCTCAGCTGAACGGTACCTTGATGCCGGAAATGGCCACCACCCAGGGAAATCAGGAATGCAAAGTCATTGAAGACAGCCTGGCCGATGGCAGCCAGAATGACAGCGCATTAATAAAGTATTGCCGCGTTCCGCCCGACGGTATGTGGAAAGTCCAGTCCGCCTGATTCCCGGCGGTTCTATGGTTTCCATACGAGTTCGCATGCGGTTCACGGTTCCGTTGGTTGTTGGACTCCTCGCAGCCACCCAACCAGTGTGCGGACTGCTCATTCAAGCCGTTGACGTTCAAGGACAAGCTGTACTCCTGATACACGACTGCCGTGACGATGACGCCAAACGACTCGGTCGGGGTTGCGCTGAAAATGAGCAACACTTTTCGCAGGGCGATGCCGAAATGGTTAAGCGTGCTCTGCAGAAGCGGTCGTATAAGGAGGTCTGGTTATTCTCGAATGGGGGAAGTCTCGATGAGGGAATCGGTATCGCGAACCTGTTTCATCAGTTCCAGGTGACCGTCCGCGTGCCGGCCGGCGCAGACTGCATCAGTTCCTGCACCGTGGCCTTCATGGGCGGTTTGTTCCGGTTCGTCGATAAAGGCGCAACTTATCAGGTTCACTCCGCCTCCGATTTTCTTAATGGTGTTCCCGACGACATGTCCAAGCGACTTCGCGCCGATACAGAGGGCGAGTTAGAGAGGTTTGCCGCTGACGAACAAAAGGATGCGCGCGAGCTGGCGAAGGAATTGTTCCAGGTCTTTCAGCAGGGACTTCTTCATCCTGGCATGGATCCGGCGAATTCCGCGCGCCTGAACCGTTGGCTCAAAGTGGAAGCGCCTGCGCTTACCTATATCGACAGCCCGGCGCTCAGTGCGGATGTTAAAGGGATACGCTCCGAGGGCGACGCTGCCGCCCAACAGATACTCGAGAGAATTGAACGCGACTCCATGAATTCGGCCATCGGCGAATTGCGCGCTATTGTTTCAGAGTTGGGTCCGCGCGCCAACCCGGCTCTGAATATGCTGTCTGCAATGTACTCGAGCCGCATCTCCGACACCAACAACGTCAGCCCGGAAACGCTTCTCGGAATGGGCTATGTAACTAAAATTTTCGATACAGGGACACAGTGATGAGGAGCGGCCTTCGTTTTCCCTGGCTGCCTGGAGCCGCTCTCGCTCTCGTATGGATCAGCCTTTTTGCTCAGGATAAGCAGACGGTCTGGACCAAAGTCATCGGGACTGGGAATTCGATCGTCGTTAACTGGGACAAGAAGCACCCCTGGGATGCCATTTTGGCGGCACGCGGCGCCGAACTGGTGGCCGAGTACCGACAGCAGAATGGCGAGATAGTCTCGGAAATCGTGAGTCGCGCTTCGGCAACGCCGCAAGACAGAAGCTATCGCTTTGCGCTGCCGGATGTCTTGAAAGGCGCACCGGAAGGCGAGGTCTGTCTCTACGTGCATCCTTCAGGGGAGCGGGCTTTACTCCCGGTAAGAGCGCCCACCAGCGATACGAGCGACACCGCCCGCTTTCGTTATGACTCCTGGTCAAAGAGTGTGGTTAGCGCGAGTGCCGCGCGTCTGGTTCGACTCCGGCTGGAGACCGAAAAACGAAATCTTGCGGTGTTTGTGGAGCAGCTCGGATCTCAGCGGAAATTGGTGCTGGATCGAGGGTGGAGCACAAACGAAAAATGCGATGCGATCACAACGGGAGCGGCGCAGCCGATGATCAAACCTTACGACGTCGTCGCACCCGCCGAACAGGATGCCGTCGCTCGCCGCGTTTGCATCTATCGAAGCTGGAAAAGTATGGAGTACCGCGATTTGATTCTGGCGAAGGTGCGCGAAGCGGTTAAAAAGAACGATCGCGAAAAGGCAGCGGGACTCTTCCGGGCGATTTATAGCATCGGACTCGTCCCCCTCGCGACCGGACCGCTGCTCGGCGAATTGAAGGGCGCCGCCGGAGCGGATAACCAGTTGGCCGTTCGCGAACAACAGGCCACAATTTTTGACAGTGACTGGATGAAATGGGCCGCCTCTTCAAAGGATTACGATCCACAGATCAAGGATTTCGAAAACGCAATTGAATTGCCGTCGGCGGCCACAGAATCGGCTTTCCGGGTTTTCGGGCTGCTTGACGCCAGGTCTTTGGGCGCCGAATGGTTAATGCAGAATGCCTCTCCTCCGGATCGAGCCGATATAGAAGGCACGGTGGGTTCGGCTCTCGACGCCTATTTCGGTTGTCTGGAAGACGGAAAAAAGCAACTCGGTATCAAGTACAGGAGCTGGCAGGATCTTGTCTCTTCCGCGCCGAAGCAGGCTGCGGCGGAGAAGGAATTTCTGGTAAACGAATGTCATAGAGGGTTGAGCAAGCTCGATCAGTTGACTGCGGAGGTTGCGACCTTGCGGGAGAACATCGCCCGGGATGAGCAGGCCCTCGCGACCGCCACGTCAGGTGTGCCCCCGCCCAAGGGTACAGAAACGTTGAATCTTCTGAGTTGCAGTCTGCGCGCCCGGTAGCAGCGTTCTTGAGGAACACGCGCAAGTTATGGCCGCCGAATCGCGGCTGGACGGGCGAGTTCCTCCACTTTTTGGCGCCGCGTCCGGCGGCCCTCGCGCTTCTGTGGACCGACAGAAAACCCTGTCCTGGGGATAGATCGATAGCCCCGCCGCTGCCAATACAGGAACCCGGCGCATTTTTTCGATGGGCTCCGAACGTGATCTTCACTCCCGCGTCTGGAGGTTCGGACGTTAAGCTACAATTCGGGAGAATAATGCTTCGGGCCTCGGTTGTTGGTTCCCTCTTCTTGTCTCTTACAGTTACGGCGCTGCACGCACAGTTCAAGGAGGTCGGACCTCCGCCGGTTTCAGCTACAGTCGCGCGTCAGCAGATCCGGACGCTGCTCGAAAAAGTCGATTCCACCAACCGCAAACAGACGGTCGACACCATCTCGGGTCTGCTTGTCTGGTACCGCGATCTGGCCGATGAGGAAATAATTACCGCCTGGCGTGGCGAAGGAAGGGCGATGCTGCCTCAGATACTGGAGTCGCTCGCCGATGCCCAGGTTGCGTCCGGGATCGTCGAGTTCTCATGGCGCCAGCGGCGTGAGGAGACTTTTATTCCCGCGTACGTGCCGACATTGGGAATGCTGATGGCGCGGTACCCGGCGAGCGCGAAGCCCTTCCTCGACGATCTGCTCGATCCCGCGAGAAACGGACGACAATTGCCCGATCTGTCGCCGGCGGAGGCGGAGGCGGTCTGCCGAATCTTGATTGACATGCCGGATCTGGGAACCTGGAGGCGGGACGCGCTGCAGATCCTTCCTCATTACCGCCCGGCGGCCGAGAGCCTTCTGACACAGGATCTGCATGGAGGCGACGGTGAAAAGAGCACAGCGGCCCGATTCTGGCTGGCGGATCTGAAGTGGGGCTCGCCCGATCCGGTCAGCCAGACGCAGTTCCCGGGCAGACGCCCCGCTTTCACATCGCAAGGCGCGGAAAGCCTGCCACCGAGTATCGACTCACCGGTCGCCTCGACAGCGGAACGCCCGGAGCTTGCTACGCCGGATCGCCCAAAGCCGGATCGTCCGACATTGATCCGGCCGACATTGATCCGGCCGAACACGCCGCCTGTTCCAGTTGCTCCCGTGAGCGCTCAATCCGGTACGCTGCAGTGCGTCGGCGCCCCGATTCCGGAAAACGCCGAATACGTTTTTCGTAACGTGCCGCCAGGAAAACTCAAGCTCGACTACAACGCAAAGATCTGGGACGTCCGGGTGGCGCGAGGCGAAGGAGACACCCAGCGGCTGATTCTCAGAAACAAAGGAACAGGACCGCAGAAGCGCTGCACGGTGCGTTGGAGCATTGTTCCCTGACCCTCGCGGATTCGAAAAACACCTATGAGATGGATCTTCCTCGTAATTATCCTGCAACTCTGCCTGCACACAGGCGCGAATGTCTTCGCGGACGCTCAGGAGTCCGCTGGATCATCCCCTCCGCAGGACATCACGATTCCCGGTGGTACTGAAATCGCCGTCCGGACGATCGATCGCATCGACTCGAAAAAGACCGAGCTGAACCACGAATACGCCGGAAGCCTCGACGACCCGGTTATCGTGGACGGCGTCACAGCGATCCCCGCGAATACCGGCGCTCTGTTACGCGTCGCTGAAGTAAAAAATCCGAGGATGGGCCATGCGACTCTGTCGCTGACCCTTGCCGCGATCCTCATCGACGGGCGCCGGGTCAACATAACAACCGACAACGTCGATTCCCGAAGCGGATCGAAAGCAAAACGAACCGCGATCGGCGGCGCCGGCGGGGCCGCCGTCGGCGCAGGGATCGGCGCCCTCGCGGGCGGCGCGGTGGGAGCGGGAATCGGGGCGGGAATCGGAGCCGGTGCGGGAGCGCTGGGAGGCATGATGACAGGTAAAGGCGTAGGGATCGCTTCCGAAACCCGCTTCAGTTATAGGGTGACGCAGCCGATCGTGGTCACTCCGAGGCAAAGTTCCCGCTGAATCGAACCGCGGCCGCTCATCTCTTTCGCGGAAGCATCCTGAGTCCGCGAATCCCCGCCCGGGTGTTGCGGTTCGACGCAACCTGCTTCTTCCCGGCCGCCGCGCCGCTCCTCACCTCTGACATCCTTGCGGTGTGCCCTCGGCGAACCCGGATTACCAGACCAATCGCGTTACAAATGCATGCAATTCCGGAGGCGATAACTGATATATACTGCAAAGCGAATGCGCGCAGTTTTCATGGTCCTTACCCTCGCGGGTCTTTCTTGTCTGGCGCCCGCCATCGCTCAGGAGGGACATCCTCTGACCGGTACCTGGCACGGCCAGTGGAGCCCTGCTCCGGGGAAAGAAAATCATCTCGTCCTGTTTATGAAATGGGACACGAAGAACATCGTCGGCTCGATTAACCCCGGCCCGAAAGCCGTAAAGCTTACCGTCGCGACCCTGGATGCGGAGAACTGGACCGTGCATTTCGAGGGGGAAACGAAAGACGCGGCGGGCCGCCCGGAGAAAATCTCCGCCGACGGGAAACTCGATAACATCGGGTCCTACAACCGGACGATCACAGGCACCTGGACGCAAGGCGCGGAAAAGGGAAATTTCAAGGTGACCCGGGACTGAACACGATGCGTGGAAGGAAGATCGCCAAACTGGCGATAATCGTTTTCTCCGCGGTGACGGCATTCGCCGCCGCCGAACCCGGCAGTCACAGAGTAACGAGTGACAGAGCGGGAAAGCTTTTCGTTGAGGCCTGCACGGCGTGTCACACGCTGGACAGAGTCAGGAGCCAGAGACTTACAAGTGAAGAATGGAGAGGCACGATCGCGGGGATGGTTTCGGAAGGAATTGCGCTGACCGACGAAGAGGTCGATGTGGTCGTTGCGTATCTGACGACTCATTTCGGACCCGACACTCCCTAAAACTATATGAGGCATCTTATTCCGGGGCTTTTGTTTCTCGCAGTGAGCGCGACGAACCTGTTTGCCCACCATTCCATGGCGGCCGAGTACGACAGTGATAAGCCGGTGACGCTGAAAGGAACCGTGACGAAATTCGATTGGACAAACCCCCACGTTTTTGCCTTGATCGATGTCCCCGGTCAAGGTGGAAGCGTTACGTCGTGGGGAGTCGAATTTCCGAGCCGCATCCAGCTCCGCGCGGCCGGTTGGACCCAGGATAGCCTCAAAGTCGGCGATGTCGTGACGGTAGATGGCGCCTCTGCAAGAGACGGCAGCAAGGAGGCCGGCGCAAAACTTGTGATCCTCGCCAACGGCAAGAGACTGGCTCTGACCGCTCCGGTACAGGCGGACTCTCGGGAGCCTTCAAAACCGACTCCGCGTTGGCCTGACGGCCATCCGCGCCTGGGCTTTGTGCCGGGCGAAACCGGATACTGGGGCGCCCCCGCGGCCCCGAATCTCTACGAGAACAATGTGACTTCGCCGGTCATGATGAACGCAGAGGGCCTGCTCTCGCATATCGCGGACGCCGGCAAGATCGCGCCTTTTCAACCGTGGGCGAAAGGTCTTTACGAATACCGCCAGCGTACGCTTCTGAAGGACGACCCGATGGCGAGTTGTCTTCCGCCCGGTGGCCCAAGGCAGTTTCAAACGCCCAACGGGATAGAAATCGTCGAGCAGCCTGACCGGAAACGCATTTTCATCATGTCCGGCGGGGGAAATCGTAACTGGCGCCTGATCAATCTTGATGGCCGTGCCCATCAGCCGGACGATGTTACTCCCACTTACTACGGCGACTCCGTCGGACGCTGGGAGGGAGACACGCTGGTCACAGATGTGATCGGGTTTAATGAAAAGTTCTGGTTTATGAACGGCGGCCTTCCACATACCGAGAACCTGCATCTGACGGAACGCATTTCTCGCCCGGACTTCAATACGCTGAAATATGAGGTTACAGTGAATGACCCGGGCGCTTATACAAGGCCCTGGTCGACTGCTTTGACCATGAAATGGGTTCCGGATCGGGAAATCGACGAGTACTTTTGCGACGAATACAACAGGGATTCAGAACGTATCGGGAGTAATTAGCGGATGACAATAAAGAACAGCACGATTCGTTTGCTCGCCGCGGGGCTCGGCCTGCTTGCTCTGTCGATGCCGATGATGGCGCACCATTCTTTCGCGGCGGAATACGATGCCAAGAAACCGGTTCAGCTCAAGGGGATCATCACCAAGATCGACTGGGCGAATCCCCATGTGTACTTCTATCTCGACGTCGAAGGCGAAAACGGGGCAGTGACGAACTGGGCGCTCGAAATGGGCCCGCCGAATGGACTACAGCGCGCGGGCTGGACGCGGAACACGATGAAGGTCGGCGACGAAGTCATCGTGGATGGTTCTCTTGCCAAAGACGGCAGCCATCAGGCGAACGCGCGATCCGTTACTCTGGCGTCCACGGGACAGAAGCTGGGTGGGGCATCGAGCGAAGGCAAAATACCCTGATGCGCCGCCTCGCAATAGTCGCGCTGGCATGTTTGACGGCCGTCCCGGTTTTTGGGCAAGCCCAGGGAAACATCGACCTGAATGTGGGAGGCCTGAATGGCGCCCCACGAGGCCGGGGGAGGGGGCCTAAGCCGCCCTCGAAGCCGACTCCGCACCTGCCGGATGGCCGGGTGAACCTGGGACCAGCTCCTGGCGAAAAGGGAGTCTGGGAAGGCAACGCGGGCGCAACCCTCGCGACGAATGTCAAGGGTCTCGATAACCCCAGGATGAATCTGCCCACGAATCTCAAGATCGCCGATGTTCCGTTCCAGCCGTGGGCGCGGGCCGTTTACGATTACCGGCAAAGCACAACGACGAAGGACGACCCGCACGTCCGATGTAAACCGTCGGGTGGTCCCCGCATGTTCCACACTCCCTATGGGTTTGAGTTTCTGGATCTGCCGGATCAGAAGCGAATTATCATCGTGGGCGTCGGCGGTCCTCACACGTGGCGCACGATTTACATGGACGGCCGCCCTCATCCGAAGGACCTCGATCCGACCTTTTCGGGTCATTCAGTGGGCCATTGGGAAGGCGACTCGCTTGTCGTCGATTCCGTCGGCTTTAACGAGAAGTTCTGGCTGACCCGCGAGGGAATTCCGTTTACCGACAAGCTCCACCTGATCGAACGGTTTACGCGCACGGACTACAACACGCTCAAGTATGAAGCGACCATTGATGACCCGGGCGCTTACACGAAGATGTGGACCGGCGGCTGGCTCATCACCTGGCAGCCCAATGACGAGTTGTACGAATACATCTGTCAGGACAACAACCGCGACGTCAGACACATGTACGGCGGAAAGCGCGAGGGCGGCGACAAATAGAAGCTACCCGGCGCGGGAGCGTTGGGTTCTGAACAATCCGTATGGCAAGAGCGAAGATTCGCCATCACTTTGCCCACGGATCAACTCGCCAGAGTCCACCGGGAAATCCGAGCCGGACGAGCGGATTCGGTGTCCGGTTACATTGCGGGAGTCCTCGCGGCACAGGAAACGCGCGAATCGCTTCGGGTGCTGCTCCGTCATCTGATCCAACAATTCGGCGAGCCGGCGGCAGAGGACATCAAATGGGCAAAACGCGCGCTCGCACCCCCGCGCCGGGGATGACGGCCGCGATGACGGCCGGGATGACGTTGGATACCGGCGCGCTAATTGCGCTGGATCGCGGTGACAAGCGAATGATCGCCCTGCTCCATCAGGCGTTGGCGCAAGGGCTCGCCTTTCGAGTGCCCTCCGCCGTTCTCGCGCAGGCCTGGCGGGATGGCCGGACTCAGGTCATATTAGCGCGGTTTCTGCGTAGCGAGGAGGTTGAGATTATTCCTCTTGACGACCAGCTCGCGCATTCCTGTGGAGAACTCTGCGGCGCAGCCAACACGTCCGATATCATCGCCGCGTCGGTAGTGATCGTGGCAAGGAAGCGGCGAGATCCCATCGTTACGAGCGACCCTCATGACCTGCGGCGTCTGGATCCCGCAGCGGCGATCATCCAGGTCTGATTTCATGAAACTTCAGGCGTAGCGGATCGTTCGAATGGCGCAGAATTTCGAATGGTTCGAACAGCTTCGTCTGCAACACGCCACACTTCCAGGTGGCATTCTCTACAACGGTCTGGAGCAATCGACGCTCGGTACCCCCCGTTGCGAGCATTTCTGGAACCTGATACTTTAGTCCGGTTCCTCGATTCATGGACGTGTAACGATGCGAAAACACACACTCTTGTTCCTTTCCTTGCTGGTTCCAGCCTTTTTAGTTCTCGGCGGAGACGCCGTAGTTAAGGCCCAGCAAAAAGCTTCTACGCCAGCCAGTGCAAAGCGCTGGTCCGATGCAGCCATCTGGCCCGATAAGAAGGTGCCCGGCAAAGACGCCGCTGTCACCATCGGAAAGGACATGAATGTTGTCCTCGATGTTAGTCCGATGCCGCTGCGCAGTTTGACGATCGAAGGCAAACTGAGCTTCGCAGATAAAAAAGATCTGGAACTGACCACCGAGTGGATCATGGTGCACGGGGAACTGGAAATCGGCACCGAAGCCAAACCCCATACGCGCAAGGCCACAATTACCCTCACCGACAACGTCAAAGACGAAGATATGAGTGGAATCGGTGGAACGAATGACCGCAGTGACCGCGGGATCATGATGATGGGTGGAACCCTGAACCTGCACGGTAACCGGACGAATTCCTGGACGAAGCTGTCCAACACCGCCGCGGCAGGCAGCAACTCGATTGAAGTCCTGAACGCCGCTGGCTGGGGGGTCGGCGACGCGATTGTCCTCGCGTCCACGGATTTCGATCCCCATCAGGCAGAGCGGCGCACCATTGCCGCCATCCGCGGCAATACGATCACGCTCGACAAGAAACTGGACTACATGCACTTCGGCAAGATCACCTTCGACGTGGATGAACGCGGCGAAGTCGGCATGCTGTCGCGCAATATCCTGATCCAGGCTTCGCCTGACGCAGACCAGACGCTCTTTGGCGGCCACATCATGGCAATGAGCGGGAGCAAGATGTTTGTCGAGGGCGTAGAGCTCAATCGCATGGGTCAGAACATGCATCTGGCGCGGTATCCGATCCACTGGCATTTGATCGGCGATGCGCAGGGGCAGTACATCAGGAATTCGGCGATTCACGACACCTACAGCCGCTGCGTGACCGTGCATGGCACGAATGACCTGGACATTGAAAACAACGTGACCTACAACAACATTGGTCACTGCTTCTTCCTCGAAGACGGCGTGGAGCACGGCAACCAGTTTGTACACAACCTGGGGATCCTCACTAAGTGTCATCCTGACGCGCCGTGCGTCCCGACAAACCTCGCCGCAGCCGGAGAGAGTCGACCGGCGGGAGGGAATGGCCAGAATGCGAAGGACATCCTGATTCCCTCGGACAACACGGCGTCGACTTTCTGGATCACCAACCCGGACAACATCTACCGGGATAACGTGGCGGCGGGTTCCGACGCGACCGGCTTCTGGATGTCCTTGCCGGAGCACCCGACGGGTAAGTTCGAAGGCACGGAGATCAGTGCGAAGACCTGGCCGCGTCGAACGCCATTCCGCGAGTTCAAGGGCAACGTCGCCCATTCCAACTACGACTCGTTCATGTTCGACCGAAACGTTTCGCCCAATGGCCATTTCAGTGTTACCGGCAGCTCGCATACAGGCCATGAAAATCCTGCTGACGGGAACAGCAAGGCGGTGGAATCGGTCTTCGAGGATCTCACCGCCTACAAGAACCGGAATGGCGGCATCTGGGGCCGCGGTGAGATGCACGTATTCAGGAACGTCAAGCTGGCCGACAACGCTAACGGCTTTACGCACGCGTCTGGGGAATTCGGCCGTTACGCCTTCACGTCAAAGGTCGTTGACTCGCTGTTCGTGGGCGAAACCGAGAACGTCGGCAACCCCAGGACTGACGCGGAAAAGGCTTACGGCCGCAGCTTACCGAAGCCCGAAATACCGGATTTTCCGATCCACGGCTACGAGTTCTACGATTACCGTCATGACGTGGTGAATACCACCTTTGTGAACTTCGAGGACAACGCTACTCGCAAGTCGGGAGCGATGACTTACCTGCTGTATACCAGCTTCGGGGTCAGCTCCAACAACTCCGTCGAGCACGTGAAATTCGTCAACGCCAAGCCGGTGTATTTCCCGCCGATGGAGCGTAAGTGGGGCAACGATAATGGAGGCAGTACGGCCTATAAGACCGCGGTGATCCGCGACAAGGACGGCTCGTTCGGCGGTGGTCCCAATTCCTACGTTCTCATCAATGACGGCGTCAACGACAGCATCGCAGCCGACGCAGGCGACTGTGAGATCAAGCCCACCTGGAACGCTGCCGTGTGCAAGGGCGATGTTGGGCGCCTGAATGTTGGCGGCGCCGGAGGAGGACGTGGATTCGGCGGCGCTCGTGGCGCAGGCGCCGGTCCCGGCGGTGGTCAAGGCGGGGCTGCGGTAGCTGGTGCGGGTAACGGCGGCGGCGCTCGTGGCGCAGGTGCCGGTCCTGGCGCAGTCTACGGCGGTCCTGGTGGTGGCGCTGGCGGCAGAGGAGGAGGCAGAGGCGCTGGTGGACCTGCTCAGCCGCCAGTCGTTCTCAGCCGCAATGGCAAGGAGTACAAAGTAACGGGCACCAACGTACGAGCCGGTACCGAGATCGAGGTGACCACCGAAAGGCCGACCGTGTCCCTCTCCCTGACGGAACTGGATGCCGGCTCGTGGGTGATCTTTGAGCTGCCGGGATTCACCACCGCAGCCTCGGGTGCGCCGCAGGATAGCCTGGATGCGCTGCGCAAGGCCAGCGCCACCTCGTACTACAAGGACAAGGATGCACTCTGGGTCAAGGTTGTCTCCGGCGGTGACAGCGGCACCGGCGCCCCTGGTGGTGGAACCAGCCTCCAGGTCAGCCGGTAGGCTGAACCCTGCTACATGAGCAAGAGCCCCCGGGTCTCCACTTTGAAGCTCAGGCCGGGGGCTTTTTGTTTCGTACCGCAATGCCGCGCAATCGGTTCCCGGAATCGCCTGCGGCGTCCGGGGAAAGGTCCGCCCAAAATCAGGTCCAAAATCCGGCATCCCCTCTTGTTTTCTCCGTCCAACCCGGAAAAACGCCTCCCTGGGCGCCGGTGGCCAGAACGCCGCCCGTGATCGCCGCAATCTGGCGCTAAAGCTGATCAATTTAAGGAACACGCGCAAAACGGGTCGCGTCCGCGCCGCCACCGGGATGTGTGTTCCTTCCGTTTCCTGGCGGCGCGGGACAGCGCCCTTTGCGCTTCTGACCGCGAACGCATTCTGCTGATTCCAGCCTCGCCCCGGCTGATCGCCATTGGTTCCGCTGCTTCTGGATGCTGGCGGGTTAGGTCCGGATCTGGAAACGTCGGACGGCGGCCTGGTCAGATGACGCCCGACTGGCGCCCGGAACGTCAATGATCGTTTCGAAGAACACGACCTGCCACGCCTGTCACTTTTCCGTCAGGTGCCGCATGTCCTTCTTAATCTCCAGGCATATGAAATCGATTAGCTCCGTACGCTTCGAGTCCTTTTCCCGAAACTATAGAATCCCGAAACGATCTGTCCAAAAGTTTGGTACCCGCCTTGGCTAAAATTGTTGACTTTTTTCGATTCAAGCGTATGATTGAACTATTCGTTTGATTCGAAAGTGATGAACGACACGCCCGAAAGGATCCTCGACACGGCGGAGCGGCTTTTCGCCGAGCATGGCTATTCGGGTACCTCGCTGCGAGCGATTATCGCCGAGGCCGATGTAAACCAGGCGGCGGTTCACTACTATTTCCGGTCCAAAGAAGCCCTCCTCGAAGCAGTGCTTCTGAGGCGAACCGAACCCGCCAATGCCGAAAGGATGCAAATGCTGGAGCGCTGCGAACTGCAGGCCGGAGACGGTCCGCCCGACCTGGAAGAAATCATCAAGGCTTTCGTTGTGCCGGCCTTCCGAGCGGCGTACGACCCAGCCAAAGGCGGCCCGGTCTTCCGCTCCCTGATCGGGCGATTGTATGCCGAAGGCGACATTCTGCCACGCCTCGCCGCAGCTCACTTCATTCCGCTGCTGACGCGTTTCGCTTCCGCTTTGACCAGAGCCCTTCCCGACGTACCCGAAGACGAGCTGTTCTGGCGAGTGCATCTTGCCATGGGCGCAACCGCTCAGGCAATGAGGGGAAAGAAAGACTGGGAAGTTTTCGATCGGGCCCGGAAGGATTCGGCGGATGCCGAACTGATCCTGCAACGGCTTATCAACTTTCTGACAGCCGCATTTCGGGCGCCGGTAGCGAGAGCCGTCGCCGCACGGGAGACATAATGCGCAGAACACCTGCACCGAGAGCCCTGCTCGCCGCTCTGCTCGCCTTCACAGTGAGCCCATTTGCAGCAGGCGCAGATCAGGCCGGCGAAGTGTCGAATGCAGCGCCGAATGCGATGCCGCTCAGTCTGAAGCGCGCCGTCGAAATCGCGATCTCCCCCAAAGGAAACGCGAACGTAAAACTGGCGGAAGAGCAGTACAAGCAGGCGAAGGCGCGATCCGCCGAGGCACGCTCAGCATTCCTGCCGAATCTGAGCGGCGCTGCCAGCGACGCCAATCTCGTCCAAAGCCTGGGGAGGCTGGGAGTCACGCAGATTCCCCTTCCCTTTGGACTCAAGATCCCCGCGATCGTGGGGCCGTATGATGTCGTCGACATTCGCGCGTCGGCGAACGATACGTTCAGTTTCAGCTCGATTCGCCGCTATCAGGCTTCACGCGCAAGCGTTCGCGCAGCCGAGGCAAGCCGCGGAAACACAACCAACACCGTTGCGGCGACGGTGGCCCGCACCTATCTGGAGGCGTTACGTACCGAAGCCGACTTTGAAGCTGCCCAGGCGGATGTCACGCTTGCGCAGGCAGTGCTGAAACAAGCCGAGGATCAGAAGAATATCGGCACAGGCACCGGTATCGAAGTGACACGCCAGAAAGTCGAGTTGTCGAATAACCAGCAGCGTTCATTGATCGTGGCCAATGAACGCCGGAAAGCGCGGCTGGAGCTGCTTCGGACGCTCGAGATGCCGCTCGCGACGCAGGTCGATCTGACCAGCAAGCTGGAGTACCTTCCGGTCGAGAAGATCACGGTGGACGAAGCGCTGGCGCATGCGTTCGAATCTCGTCAGGATCTGAAAGCGCAGGTCCGGAATGAGGACAATGCCCGGCTGACTGCCAGTTCGGTGAAGTACGAGCGGCTGCCGTCGATCACCGGATTCGCCGACTACGGCACGACGGGGCAGGGTCCCGGAGAGCCTCTGGAGCCGACCCGGGAATACGGGGTTTCATTGAACGTCCCGGTCTTCGACGGGGGCCGGATGGACGCGCGGCGATCGGAATCGGCGTCGCAGTATCGCGCGGAACAAGTGCGCACGAAGGATTTGCGGGAGCAGGTGGAGCTCGAGGTGCGCGAAGCGATCGACAATCTGAATTCGGCCGTGGACGAGGTTAACGTCGCGAACGAAGGACTGGCGCTTTCCGACAGCGAGTTGACCCAGGCGCGCCGTCGCTACCAGGCGGGGGTCGCGACCGGACTCGAAGTCACCGACGCGCAGACGCGGCTGGTGCGGGCCCGAGCCAATCAGATCGCGGCGCTGTTCAACTACAACCTTGCGCGCATCGACCTGGGTCAGTCCATGGGCGACGTGCAGCGAATGATTCAGTAGAGAGATCGAGAGTCTGAATGTTATGAAGAAAGTCATTCTGGCGGTTGTGTTGATCGCGGTTCTGGGTGGGGCGGCGTTTTTGATTTACCGTGACATGCAGCCGAAAACAGACAACCGGATCGTCGTTTCGGGAAACATTGAGCTGACTCAGGTGGATATCGCCTTTAAGACTGCGGGGCGGCTCGTGGAGCTCAAGGTCGGAGAGGGCGATAAGGTCAGGAAAGGCGATGTCATCGCCCGCCTCGATCAGGACCAGTTGAAGAACCAACGGGCGCAGCAGGTAGCGACGCTCGCCAGTGCGCAGGCCACGCTGGCCGAAGCGGAAGCGTCATTGAGGTTTCAGCAGGCGACGAGCGTTGCCGACCTCGATCTCCGCCGCGCGGAAATCAGTGCGGCGACATCGAAACTGACGGAACTGAAGAACGGATCGCGCCCGCAGGAGATCGATGAAGCGAAAGCCGCGGTTTCGGCGGCCCAGGCGGAATACGACCGCGCCAGTAAGGACTGGGAGAGAGCGCAGACTCTTTATAAAGACGACGACATTTCAACGTCGCAACGGGATGACTTTCGGCATCGCTTCGACGCGGCGAGCGCCAATCTGAATCAGGCCAAGGAGCACTCGGCGCTGATCACCGCCGGTCCTCGCAGCGAGGTGATCCAGACCGCCAGCGCGGACGTGAAGCGCGCTGAGGCCGGCCTTAAAGTGGGTGAGGCGAACAGTATCGAGACCGAGCGAAGAGAGCAGGAGATTGCGGTGCGGAGGGCGGATATCGATCGCGCTCGCGCGCAGATCGCGCTGATCGACTCGCAACTGGCGGATACGGTTGTCACTTCGCCGATCGATGGCGTGGTGATGGTTAAGTCCGCCGATGAGGGCGAGGTCCTGGCTCCGGGAACTTCGGTTGTCACCATCGGCGACATCGATCATCCCTGGCTGCGCGCGTATGTCGACGAAAAGGATCTCGGGCGGGTCAAGCTGGGAGCAAAGCTGAAGGTTACGACCGACTCGTATCCGGGCAAGTCGTACGAGGGCCGCGTCACCTTCATTTCGCCGGAAGCCGAGTTCACGCCGAAGCAGATCCAGACGAGCGAGGAGCGCGTCAAGCTGGTCTACCGGATCAAGGTCGAGATCGACAACCCGCAGCATGAACTGAAATCGAACATGCCCGCGGACGGGGAACTCGTGCTCGGGAACTGATGCCGGCAATCATCAGCACGCGCAATCTGACAAAGCGGTGGGCCGAGCTGACGGCGGTGGACCGCGTATGCCTCGAAGTCTCGAGCGGCGAGATCTTCGGACTTGTGGGTCCGGACGGCGCGGGTAAAACCACAACATTGCGGATGCTCTGCGGGCTGATCGAGCCGACCGAGGGCGAGGCGACACTCGCGGGACGCGATGTGCAGCGGGAACCGCAAGCCGTGAGGGACCGGATCGGTTATATGGCGCAGAGATTCGGTCTGTATTCGGATCTCACGGTGGACGAGAACATGGCGTTCTATGCCGACCTGTTCGGCGTCCCGCTAAAGAACCGCCAGCGGGAGATGCCGGAGCTTCTGCGCATGACGCGCATGGAGCCGTTTCGCAACCGGCAGGCGGGCCGCCTTTCGGGCGGCATGAAGCAGAAGCTGGCTTTGATGTGCACTCTCCTGCATCGGCCGCAGATTCTGCTGCTGGATGAACCGACGAATGGCGTGGATCCGGTCTCCCGAAGAGACTTCTGGTCGATCCTTTATCAGCTGGTTCAGTCCGGCATCACCGTGTTCGTAACCACGGCCTACCTTGATGAGGCGGAGCGCTGTAATCGAGTGGCCCTGATGAACCATGGGCGGCTGATCGATTGCGCGTCGCCGGATGCTTTGCGGCAGAAGCTGGGAGAAGGGTGCTACGAAGTCCGCGCCGGCGACCAGCGCGCGGCGCGCGAGCTTCTGCAGCGAAGTGACGGTGTGACAAGCGTCGAATTCTTCGGCTCGGTGCTTCATTTGTTCATGGATACGTCGCGGACCTCGGCGGAAACGCTGGTTGCGGAGCTTGAGCGGCGCGGCCTCGGCGCAGCATCGTGCCGTCGCATCGTGCCGTCGCTCGAGGACGTTTTCATTGCGATGGACCGGCTTTCGGGAGCGGGCAGCGGCCCGAATTAATATGCCGGGTCCGTCGACTAACGGCGAGTGGAGTGTCGAGGCGGAGGATCTGGTCAAGAAGTTCGGCCAGTTCGTCGCGGTCGACCATGTTTCTTTCCGTGTGGGCAAAGGTGAGATTTTCGGGTTTCTCGGTCCCAACGGGGCGGGGAAGTCGACCGTCATCCGAATTCTCTGCGGCTTGCTGACGCCCACCGCCGGGCGCGCCACGGTGGCTGGTTTCGATGTTGCGACGCAGCCCGAAGCGATTCGCCGCCGCCTGGGCTATATGTCTCAGAAGTTCTCGTTGTACGACGATCTGAGCGTCGACGAGAACATCGCGTTCTTCAGCGGTATTTATGGAGTGCCGAAGAACCTTCGTGCGGAACGGCGCGACTACGTGCTGCGCATGGCCGGGCTCGAAGAAAAGCGTGCCACGTTGACGAGGCTCCTCGCCGGAGGCTGGAAGCAGAGGCTTGCGCTGGGCTGCGCGATCGTGCACGATCCGCCGATTCTCTTTCTGGACGAGCCCACCTCGGGCGTCGACCCGATTGCGCGGCGGGGATTCTGGGACCTCATCTACCAGCTTTCGGAGGCCGGCCGCACAGTGTTTGTGACTACTCACTACATGGACGAAGCCGAGTACTGTCACCGCATGGCTTTAATGCACGCGGGCAAAATCATTGCGATGGGCGCTCCGGCAACGGTCCGCAAAGAGCGGTATTCGCAGGCGCTGCTACGGCTCGACAGCTCGGATACGCCGGCGACGATGCGCGCGCTCGAAAATGCTGAGGGCGTGCTCGATGTGGCAGTCTTTGGCGCAGGCTTGCACGTGACGGTTGAAAATGCGGTTTCCTCGGCGGCCCGTATCCGGGAGATTCTGGCGGCGAGCAACATATCCGTGAACAGGCTCGAAGCGATCGAACCCTCGATGGAGGACCTGTTCGTGTCCCTGGTCGAAGCGGAAGAGCAGAAGAAAGCATGAACCTGCGGCGCACCCGAGCGGTCTTTCGAAAGGAGTTCCGGCACATCCTGCGCGATGTGCGGAGTCTCATCATGGCGCTCGTGCTCCCTATGTTTCTGATGCTGCTGTTCGGCTATGCGCTGAATCTCGACGTCGACCGCATCCCCACGCTCGTGTACGACGGCGACCAGAGCGCGGCCAGCCGCGGTCTGATCGAGCAGTTTCGCGGTTCCCGCTTTTTTGAGATTGAAGGATTCGTAAGTGGCTACGATGCGATCGAAAAGGCGGTCGATCGCAACCGGATTCTGATGGCGCTGGTGATCCCGCGTGATTATTCGCGCAAGGTGAATGCGGGCGACAAGGTGAACGTTCAGATTCTGCTGGATGGCAGCGACTCGAACACTGCGTCGATTGCGCTGGGATACGCGGAATCTGTGGTGAACACCTATGCGGCGCAACTGCGCTCCGATGGGCGAAATCTCAAAGCGGGCCTCAAAGCTGGCAACCCGGTGGCCGGCCAGGTGCGTGTTCTCTACAACGACACGCTCGAATCGAAAAACTATGTGGTGCCCGGGTTGATCGCGGTCATTCTCATGATCATCGCGGCACTGCTGACTTCGCTGACGATTGCGAGGGAGTGGGAGATGGGCACGATGGAGCAGTTGATGTCCACTCCGGTGCGGCCGTCGGAAATCGTTTTTGGCAAGATGCTGGCCTTTTTTGCGATCGGCGCGGTGGATACGATCGCCTCGGTGCTGGTTGGCATTTTCGTCTTTGATATCCCCTTTCGCGGCAACATCTGGTTCCTGATCGTGACGAGCTGTACGTTCCTGGTCGGGGCAATGTTCTGGGGCATCCTGCTATCGGCAGTGGCGAAGTCCCAGTTGCTCGCGTTTCAGATGGGTATTCTCAGCTCGTTTCTCCCTTCGTTTATGCTTTCGGGGTTTATTTATGCGATTGAGAGCATGCCTCCGGTGATTCAGGCGATCACGCGGCTGGTGCCGACGCGCTACTTCGTGACCATCCTGAAAGGGATTTTTCTGAAGGGTGTGGGGCCCGCGGTTCTTTGGGGCGATCTGCTGTTTCTCGTGATTTTTTCAACTGTGGTGTTTCTACTGGCGACCTGGAGGCTGAAACAGAAGCTGGCCTGAATCGGGGCCTTATTGACCGGGAGAGCAAGGCGGGATTTTATGTGGGAACGGATTCGCGTGATGGTCGGTAAAGAAGTCAGCCAGGTGCTGCGAAATCCGCGCCTGCGGACCATGCTTTTCGTGCCTCCCCTGATTCAGCTGATCATCTTCGGCTATGCGGTGAACCTCGACGTCGATAACATCCACATGGCCTGGATGGACCAGGACCGGACGCCCGACAGCCGGGAACTGCTGGCTGATTTCCAGGGTTCGCAGCGCTTCATCGTCACCGCTCTGCCAAATCAGGAAGCGGAAGTCCAGAATCTGCTCGACCGGGGACAGGTGCAGGTTGTGATTCGAGTGTTGCCGGGTTTCGGCCGTGACGTGCGCCGCGGGCGAGACACCTCGGTGCAGATTCTGATCGACGGAACCAATTCGAACTCGGCGTCGTTGATTTCCAGCTATGCCACTTCGATCGTTGCGCATTATTCGGCGAAGGTTGCGCCGGGCCAGCAGGCGCCGCGAATCATGGCTCATGCCACGTCCGGTCAGCTCAATCTCAAGGCTCCGGCTCTGGCCTCGCAGACTCGAGTGTGGTTTAACGCGGATATGGTGAGCCGGAACTACTTCGTGCCGGGCGTGGTAGCGAATATCATCATGATCGTGACGGTGATGCTGACCGCGATGGCGGTGGTGCGCGAAAAGGAGATTGGGACCATGGAGCAATTGATGGTCACGCCGATTCGCCCGATCGAACTGATGATCGGAAAAATGCTGCCCTTCGCCGTCGTCGGTTTGCTCGACATGGGGATCGTCACCGCGGGCGCCCTGCTGATCTTTCATGTACCGTTTCGCGGATCGTTCGAGCTTCTTATCGCGAGTTCGGTTCTGTTCCTGCTCACGAGCCTGGGCGTAGGTTTGTTTATCTCGACGATCTCTCAAACTCAGCAACAGGCGATTATGTCGGCTTTTCTCTTCGCGACGCCGACCTTCATGTTGAGTGGTTTTGCGTTTCCGATTCGCAACATGCCGGTTGTGATTCAATACCTCACGTATCTCGATCCGCTACGGTATTTTCTGGAAATCGTCAGGGGCATCTTTCTGAAGGGCTCCGGGCTCTCAACCCTTTGGCCTCAACTCTCGATTCTCGCTTTCTATGGAACTGCGATCATGCTGTTGAGCGCGTTAAGTTTCCGCAAAAAGCTGGATTGATATATTCAGATTGAGCTCGACGAGGGGCAATGACTCCGAAGAAGCGGACATCGAAGACCAACTCCAACTGGAAATCCATCGACACGCCCGACGAACTTAAAGCGACCTCGCGCGAGGCTGATGAATCCGATCTCATTCGCCTTGCCGACCTCGATCCGGACGAGAGCGGCAAGCGTCGATTGAGACTGGACGAACTGGACAAGGAACCGGAGTAGCGGCGAGGCTGGATCGAAACGTTTATTCGCCGTCGACTGCCAGAACGTCGAGGTCGAATGCTCGTAACAGATCCTCGCGTCTGGTATAGGGTCCGGGCGTGTAAGCGCGTGAGGAGATTCCCGCTTGCGACAACTCGACGATGCGCCAGTCCTGCCGGTTGATCAGATCCCAGAAGTCGCCGGCGTCGTCGGCACGGAAATCGGGCTTCGCCATCTCATCGGGATGGAAGTGTAACTCGCAGACGATCTCAGTACAGTCGGGCGCTTTGGGCCGGAGCGTGTGCGTCAGCAGGTAGTCGGGATGTGGGGCAAGCAGCAGATTCGGATAAATGCTGTAAAACGCCGCCCACTTATGTTGTTCCTCGTTGAGGTCCGGAAGACAGGAGCGGCCGTTGCGGCTGCCCTCGAAGCTCATCGTCTCCACGCCGTTGCGCAGGAACATGACGCCGCCGATGTAAGCCGGGTTGGGATCTTCGTTATCGGCCCCGAGATAGTCGGTAAGAGGGTTCAGTTCGGGATGCACGAAAGGGCAGTGGAGGCACTCGTTGTAGTTGAGGATGACAAGCTTCCAGTTTGCCTTGACCTCGTAAACGATTCGCCGGTAGGTGCGCAGCTCCGCCATATGCCAGTTCGCGAATTTCTTTGCGACCGGGGCGAGCATTTCGGCTACGCTTTGTTCCGGCGTTCCAAAGTGAAGAAAGACGTTGCCTTCCCAGATTTCGGTGCGGATCGAGTGGAGCGGATAGTCGCAGGCCGAGAAGCCCGGCCGCTCGGCATGCGGCGCACCCAGGAGCGCCCCATCGAGGCCGTAAGACCAGGCATGGTACGGACACATAATCCGACGGTTTGAGAATGAGCCCTGATGCTCCGTGCACATGCGCGTGCCGCGATGGCGGCAGACGTTATAGAAGGCACGCACGTCCCCCGAGGTGTCCCGCAGCACGATGACGCTTTCGCCGGCGAGCTCAAAGAGGAAGTAGTCGCCGGGATTGGGGATGGAGCTGGCGCGTCCGCCGCAAACCCAGCGTCCGAAATAGAAGCTCTCAAGCTCCCTGCGGAAAATTTCCGGGTCGGTATAGTATCGCGCCGGCAGGGTCAGAGGGAGGGATGCGTCGCTCATACCTTTGCAGGAACCATTCAGTATAGCCGTTACACAATTGGCATGGCGTTCAGATTCGGTTGGATGTGTCAGTTGAATGCGCTCGCGCAACGGAGGCGATCTGGACTGCTCTCAGGCGCAGGCCTCGGCAGGTATCGGTGCCCGCAGGCGCGTCAGACAACAGGCTGATCGGCCGGTCGGGCAGGCAGCGAAGCCACTCGAACCGCTCTTGCAATTCCCAACTGCCGCAGCGTCCAGATGGAAATCCACGTAATGTCGAGCTCCCACCATGCGAGTCCGTGGCGAGCCGACGTCGGGTGAGCGTGGTGATTATTGTGCCAGCCCTCACCGAAAGTCAGAAACGCGACCAACCCGTGGTTGCGCGAATCATCCCGCGTCGCGAAGCGGCGGCTGCCCTGGAAATGGGTCAGCGAGTTCACCATCCATGTCGCGTGGTACCCCAGCGTGACCCGCATAAACATGCCCCACAACAGAAAGGGAAGGCCGCCCAGAGCCAGCAGCACGACGCCGCTCAGCGCGAGCGGCACGTAATGATATTTCGACAGCAGGGCGTGGAATCGATCCCTGCAAAGGTCCGGAGCGTAGCGCGCGCAATCCTCCGAGTTCGAATTGCTCGCCTCGCCGGTCAGCATCCACACAATGTGCGACCACCACTTGCCGTCTCGCGGCGTGTGCGGATCGCCTTCCTTATCTGAAAACTGATGATGGACGCGATGCGTGGCGACCCAGGAGATCGGACCGCCCTCCAGCGCGAGCGAGCCGCAAACGGCCAGAAAATACTCGACCACTTTCGGCACCTTGTACGACCGGTGGGTCAACAGGCGGTGATATCCCATGCCGATGCCAAAGCTCAACGAGATCCAGTAGAACGCCAGAAACGCGAAAAAGGCGGCCCAGCTGAAGAAAAAGAGCGCCGCGACAGCTCCCGCATGAAAGATTGAGAAGGCGATAACGCTCGTCCAGTTAATGCCTTCTTTGCGGACGAACGGCTTGTGCGGAGTATCCACTAATCCGACGATAACAACCTCGAACAAAGCCGCGTGTAAGGTTTGTGTAACAGCAAACCCTACTTGCCGAGCAAATGCTCCACGTCCCGGTTATTTTCCTGGCAGATGTATTCGATCAATTCGCCGTTCAGTAGCGTCGGATGCGTGGTGAACTTCCAGGGTTTGCTGAACGTCTTTGGGTCGTCGATAGTATGTTCGATCTCAAGATGAGCCAGATCGGGCCGCCGAATGCGTTCGGTTACCTTCATTTCTGTCGAATGCGGAATGCCGGCCTCGTCGATCCACGTCTTGTCGTTCTGCCCGACCGTTTCCACAACCAGCGTGTCTCCCTCCCAATGGCCGATCGAATCGCCTAACCAGGTATCGGCCACGTTCGGATCGTGCCCGCGGCCGTCCATGAAGATCTTGCGCCAGATGTGCGCGCCGCCTTCGTAGACGATCACGATCACTTTCGGCGTCTGCACGATCGTCCACGGATAGGGAGTTGTGCTCATACGCGGAACGCCGGGAGGCAGACACCGCGCTTCCGGATCGTCCTTACTTAACGATCCCTTATGTTCGTCGTAGACCTTCTGCGCCCACGGCAGCATCGGCACGGCGACGCCTGTCCCGATCAGGTCCACGTTCTCGCGGATGGCGTTCGGCGCCCAATTGCCCGAGAGGTCGGGCTTGCCGTCGGCGGTTCTCGGCGCCGGCCCCTGTGGCAGTTTGCGGTCATAGGGCGTCGCCGCATTGGCCCCCTGCTGGCTTCCCAGAGTTTGCAATTGTCCGTCCGGCGTTTTGACCGGCGGGGTTTGCTGAGCGAAAGCGGTGATGGACCAGGTTGCTATCGGTAACAGGAAGTGGATCCTCATGCTCCGCTCATTGTAGTCTTTCGAGCCGAGCTGATGCGGGACAATGGCAATGTCGGTTGTAGCCTTCACTATTCATGATTCAGCTCACAGGCGCCGGAAAGCGCTTCGGACCCAAAACCTTATTTGAAGATCTGAACTGGCTCATCACCCCGAAGGAGCGCGTCGGCATCGTCGGCGCGAACGGAACGGGCAAGTCGACCCTGCTCAAAGTCCTTGCGGGCATCGAGGGGCTCGACTACGGCTCCATCAATGTGATGAAGGGCATTCGGGCCGGCTATTTGCCGCAGGACGGCATTGCTCTCAGCGGCCGCACCGTCTTCGACGAGTGCATGGCCGTATTCGCGGAAATCCATGCCCTTGAAGCCGAACAGCAGGAACTGGCTCACCGGATGGCCGATCTGGATCAATCGGCGCCCGAATATCAGCAGGTCTCCGACCGCTACCACCATGTGCAATCGGAATTCGCGGCGCGAGACGGATATAACATCGAATCCCGCGTCGGCGCCGTTCTGTCAGGACTCGGCTTCCGGCGCGACGACTGGCCGCGCCGCGTCGAAGAGTTTTCCGGTGGCTGGCAAATGAGGATCGCCCTCGCGAAGCTGCTGCTCGAAGAGCCCAACCTGCTCCTCCTCGACGAGCCGACCAACCATCTCGATCTCGAGGCCCGGAACTGGCTCGAATCCTACCTCGAAGCCTATCCGAACGCGTTTGTGCTCATCTCGCATGATCGCTTCTTTCTCGATGTCACCGTTTCGCGCATCGCGGAGATCTGGAACAAGCGCGTTTATTTCTACACCGGCGGCTATTCGAAATACGAGCAGCAGAAGGGTGAGCGGCGGGCGCAGCTTGAGGCCGCTTACGCCAACCAGCGCGACCGCATCGAACAGCTTGAGGCGTTCATCAACCGCTTCCGGTATCAGGCGACCAAGGCCAAGCAGGTTCAGAGCCGCATTAAGGAACTGGAGAAGATCGAGCGGATCGAAGTCCCACCCGACGAAAAGACCATCCATTTCCGTTTCCCGCAGCCCAAGCCGAGCGGGCGCATTGTGGCAGAGTTCCGCGACGTCTCGAAAAGCTACGGCGCGAAGCAGGTCTTCTCCGGCGCATCTTTCGTAATCGAGCGCGGCGATCGCGTGGCGCTCGTCGGCATTAACGGGGCGGGGAAGTCGACTCTGATCAAACTTCTCTCGGGCGAAGAGCCTGTAACCACAGGCGAGTACACTCTCGGCCACAACGTGCTGGTCGATTACTTTGCGCAGGATCAGTACAAGGCGCTCGACGTCGAATCGACCATTATCAATGACCTTGCTGAAGTGGCGCCAAGGTCGACCAACACCGAGCTTCGCAGCATTCTCGGTTGTTTTCTCTTCTCGGAAGACGATGTGTTCAAGCGCATCGGAGTTCTTTCGGGCGGGGAACGAAACCGCTACGCGCTCGCGCGAATGTTGATGATGCCGGGGAACTTTCTCCTGCTCGACGAGCCCACCAATCACCTCGATATGCGGGCGAAGGATGTGTTGCTTACGTCTCTCCAGGCTTTCACCGGAACCGTTGTCTTCGTTTCGCACGACCGCTATTTCATCGATAAACTGGCGACGCGAATTATCGAAGTGGCCGACGGCGCCGTACAGGTGTTTCCTGGGAATTACGAGGACTATCTTTGGCGCAAAAATGGGGCCGCGAGCCCTGCTCCGAAAACCGCCACGCCGCCGCTCAAAACGCCCGGGCCGGAGGTTAACGGAACCGCTAAAACGAAACCGGCCCCTGCTGTCGCGAAACCGGCGGCGCCCGAAAAAGACGACAAAGCGCGGCGGCTGAACCCCATCAAGCTGCGCCAGATGAAGGACCGCCAGCGCGCCATCGAAGACGAGATCACTCGCCTTGAGGTGGAAATCGCCGATTTCGAGCAGGCGCTGTCGAGCTATCAGAGCGCCGAAATGAGCGTCGAGATTGCGGGAATCCTTGAAAACCGACGCCAGGACATGACAAATCTTCTCACCGAATGGGAAGAGGTTTCCAAAACACTCGAGGCCAATCGATGAAGCTCTACCTTTCCGAAGAAGACGTGCTCGCCTGTCTCACGATGCCCAAGGCGATCGAGTTGCTCGACATCGCATTCCGCCAGCTCGCCGAGGGAACCGCGATCAATCATCCCCGGCGTCGCGTAATTCTTCCTACGGGTTCCGTTCTTCACTACATGGCGGCCGGGACGCCCGAGTACTTCGGGCTGAAGGCCTACTCGGCAAACCCGAAAACCGGCGCTCACTTCGAGGTGCTTCTCTACCAGTCCAGTGACGCGCTGCCTTTGGCTACCATTGCGGCGAATCACCTCGGCCAGATTCGGACCGGCGCCGCAACCGGTCTCGCGACTAAGTATCTTTCACGTGCAAACGCAGCCGTGGCCGGAATTGTCGGCAGCGGATTCCAGGCCGAAACCCAGCTCGAAGCCATCGCCAATGTGCGCAAACTCCGCGAAGTTCGCGTCTGGAGTCGCAAGCCGGAAAAGCGCGCGGAATTTGCGAAATCATGCGCCGCGAAATTCGGACTCAACGTCAGGGCCGTGGAAACAGCGCGCGAGTGCGTCGAAGGCGCGGATATCGTTGTGACCATGACGGGTTCGAAGGAGCCGGTGCTCGCCGGCGAATGGATTTCGCCGGGTACTCACATCAATGCGGCTGGTTCGAACTGGGCGACTCGCCGCGAACTGCCAACCGATCTGATTCTTGATCGCAATGCCCTCGTCGCGGTCGACTCGGTCGAAGTGGGAAAGATCGAATCCGGCGACCTGCTGATTCCCCTGCAGGAGCGAAGCGCTTCAGCGGTTCCCGCGCCCCGATTTCCGGCGATAGAAATGGCCGACATCATTGCCGGCAAGGCGCCGGGGCGTACCGATGCCGCTCAGATCACGATCTTCAAATCAAACGGCCTGGCTCTCGAAGACATAGCTGTTGCCGGCTACGTGTATGGCGAGGCTCTGCAGCGAGGCATCGGGCAGCGGCATTGAATCGAGCCATTCTCGCGATTCGTCCCGCAATCCGTCGCGCGACCCGCGCAGCATGGGGAACTCCGACGCCGGTCGGGGCGTGCTGAAGAGATAGCCTTGCACCTCGGTGCACCCCTCCGCCTGTACGATCGCAAACTGTTCCGGAGTCTCAACACCCTCGGCTGTGGTCGTGAGCCGGAGATGGGCGCCCAGCGACGCAATCGCGTGGAAAACAGCTGTGGTGCTCCCCGGTTGCGTCAGCTCCTGAATGAACGGACGGGCGATCTTGATCTTGTCGAATGCGAATTTGCGGAGATACTCGAATGACGAGTACCCTGTTCCGAAGTCGTCGAGAGAAATTGCCGCCCCGAGAGTGCGCAAGCTCTCCAGAGTTCTCAGAGTATTTTCATCGCGCTGCATCAGGGCCGTCTCGGTAATCTCCAGTTCCAGCCTGGAAGCGGGGAGGCCGGAAGCAGCCAGCGCCTCCGCCACCGCAGGCAGCAGTTTCCTGCTTCGGAACTGAACCGGCGAGAGATTCACCGCAACGTTGATGTCGGACGGCCAGTGGCTCGCCTCAGCGCATGCCTCGCGCAGCACCCATTCTCCGATCGGCACGATCAGGCCTGTCTCTTCCGCAATGGGAATGAATTCATCCGGAAGAACCATACCGCGCCGCGGATGACGCCATCGCAAGAGCGCTTCGAATGCCGTTATTTTGCTCGTTTTGGCGTTGTGGAACGGCTGATAAGCCAATTCGAACTCGCGGTTCGCGAGAGCCGAGCGCAACTCGATTTCGAGCAGGCCCCTCGCATCGAAGCGCCTTCCCATTTCAGGATCGAAGCGAAGGTATGTGCCTCGCTGGTCCCGTTTGGCCTGGCACAGCGCGATGTCCGCATTCTTCAACACCTGATCCGCACTCTCGCCCCGCGAACCGAAAGCGATACCGATGGTGACCGCGACGGAGGCACGGTCTCCATCGATGTCGCAGGGCTCGGCGACAACCTGAAGAATCCGCCGCGCCATCAGAAGCGCCTCGACCTCGGGGCATTCAAGGCCATGCTGCACGATTGCGAACTCGTCGCCGCTCAGGCGGCCCACCGTGGCGCTGTTCCACGCGCACTGGCGCAATCTCTCCGCCACGGTCCGCAGCAGGCTGTCGCCGGCGGCGTGTCCCAGTGTGTCGTTGACCGTCTTAAACCCGTCGAGGTCCAGGTAGAGCACGGCCACGCAGTCCCGCTCAGTTGCCGAGGCGAGCGCCTGATCCAGCCGCTCGCGGAAAAGGACGCGGTTAGGCAGTCCGGTCAGTGCATCGTGTCGAGCCATAAATGCGATTCGCGCCTCATGTTCCTTTCGAGCGGTAACATCCCGGGTGGTGCCCCGATAACCTTGAAACTCTCCATTCTTGTCGAACACGGGAATACCGTTCGATTCGATCCACATAAGCCCTCCATCCGGATGTGGCATGGAACAGACAAAGTTACGAAACGGCCTTCGTGCCTCAAGATCCTCGAGATGCGCGGCGAAATGCGGGTCCGATGCATTGCTTGCGTCCGCGATCTGGGCGATTGTCTTCCCCAGAAATAATTGATTCTGGTTGGACGTGTTCGTCACGTCCTTCGGAAGATGCGTTCCGACGATCCTCAGATCGGCGTCGGTTTCCCAGATCAGGTCCGAATATGTCGCAATGAAATCGATCAGTCTCTGGCGCGATTCTTCCGCCGCGCGCCGTTGCTGCTCCAGCTCCCGCTGAAGACGGCGATTTGTTTCGAGACAATTTTGAACAGACGGAGACGATGAATTCATCTGGATGGACGTGAAACGACGTCGCTGTCTGACTAATCGGCTGTGGGCGGAGAATTCTTTAGAGCATTTTCACATGTGGGGCAGGGCTTCGGCCAGGCTTCGGCCCTGCGGCCTGCTCTGGCCGGCGCGGAACTTTACGCAAGCTTGCGGGCGGTTTTTCAATGCTGGCCCCGAGCTTCCGCTCGGCGGGAAACATTACGTCAATCCCGGTAGCGCCGGCGATCTCGTCGCCGGTGTTCGTTAATCGCGAAAATGCTCTGACCTTGGGAAGGGGGGAATTTACAACAGGCGGGACTATTCCTGAGCGGGTATCTGCTGCTCCACGTCCCGCCAGGCGCTGATCTTCAGCCGGCGGCACACCCAGCAGAGCTGCTCCGCCGAACCGGGAGCGGTCTCAGCCGAGCACACAACGCATTTGACGGGCGCTTTGCTGCGGTCCGTCGACAGACTACGCTTCGCGCGCTCAAGAATCTCGGGTGAGATCACCGGTTCCGGCTTGATATTCGGTTTGCGTTTCATCTGTCCTGCTTCCACTATGTCAAATACAAGTATCCCGGTACAACTGTCTCACATCGAGACCGCCTCGCATCGAGAGGGCCGGAACCGGTACTGCCTGGTACTCCCTGCGCGGCCGCAAACGATTCCGCTATCATTATGGCGAGATGTCGATTGCACCGTTGCCAACGCCTCTGCACGATTTGGGCGGCCGGCGGTTCTCGTTCTATCCGCCGATCCGGAACCTGGGACCGAACGAGTGGTTGTTCCGGCGCGCCACATGGTCGGAGTGCGTCGTCATGAATGCGCGATCGGGGGAAGAGGTCTGGATACCGCGCATGTTCCTGGGCGAGGTATCGCTGATCGATGAGCCGGTGGCCGATGAGCCCGCGATGGTGGTTCGCCTGAACCGCGAACTGGAGTGGAAAAGCGGCGCCATACTGCCGCGCCAGCGGCGTGTAATCGAGTTCCCCGTTCTGCCCAATCCGAATCCGAGGCCCCGACAGTGCTCCCTCGGCCGGCGATGTCGCGCGCCTTGCGCCGGTGGTCTGCATTCGCCTTGAGCCCAAGCCCGAAGTGCGCGCATGGAAGTGGATCGGCGTTGCCGTAGTGCTCGGCGCGGTCTCCTGCACGATCGTGTCGAACATCGCGGGTCAGTCCCAATTGCGCCAGCACGCCGATCTTTTCAGGGGTTACCGGCCCTGGCTGCAATTGAGCCCGGACGATGATTTCAGCTCCACCATTCGTAAACTGGGAGTTCCTTCCTCCGTCTCTTCCGCGACCGAAGGCGATCGGCTGTTCCGAACGCTCACTTTTTCGGGGAGACGTTATTCCGCGATTCTCATGGGTTCGAGGAAAGCGGGTTCGAGGCAGGAAGCCGCCCGCTATATCGGGACAATAGACTCCCACGGGAACGTGCTTGACGCGGTGCGTTTCCGCGACGGCTCCTCGGCGGAGCCTGTTCTTCGCTCCCTGCCCGGCATTACGCGCTTCCTGCCGTCCTCTGGCCTCTTGCGTTCGCTTCCCGCGTTCTGACACTCTCTATAGGTAATGAGCTTTCTCAAGCGCGGCTCCGCCGGTTTTCGGATCGCCGCCGCCATTTTTTGGATCGCCGTCGCGTGCGGCGCGGGAGTCTGCCTCGGCGCGATCGCCACCAGCCGTGGTGAGCGGATTAACAGCATCTGGCTGGTGCTCGCGGCAGCCTGTTCTTACTTGATTGCCTACCGCTTCTATGCGAAATTTCTCGCGGCGCGTGTCATGGCGCTCAACGACGAACGCGCCACGCCCGCCGAACGCCTGGAAAACGGTCACGATTTTGTTCCGACGAACAAGTGGATCGCCTTCGGCCACCACTTCGCGGCCATCGCCGGCCCGGGTCCGCTGGTGGGTCCCGTGCTCGCGGCCCAGTTCGGGTTTCTTCCCGGGACTTTGTGGATCATTGCCGGCGCCGTGTTCGGCGGCGCGGTGCAGGATTTCGTGATTCTGTTCGCTTCCATGCGGCGCGACGGCAAGACTTTGGGGCAGATGGCGCGCGAGGAAATCGGGAAAGTGGGCGGATTCGTCGCGCTGGTGACCGTCCTTCTGATCATGATCATTCTGCTCGCTGTTGTGGCGCTCGTGGTGGTGAACGCGCTCGCGGGCAGCCCCTGGGGCGTCTTCACGATCGGCGCCACTATGCCGGTCGCCTTGCTCATGGGTCTTTATCTGCGCTACTGGCGACCGGGCAAGGTGCTCGAGTGTTCCGCGGTCGGCTTCGCGCTCATCATCGCTGCCGTGTTCGGCGGCCAATGGGTTTCGCATTCCGCGTATGCCCCGGCCTTCACCATGACCGCCATGGGCGTCGCGATCGCAATTATCATTTACGGTTTCTTCGCCAGCGCGCTGCCGGTCTGGTTGTTGCTCGCGCCGCGCGATTACCTGAGCACCTTCGTCAAACTCGGCGTCATTGGAATGCTCGCGATCGGAATCCTCGCGATCCGGCCGGAGTTGCAGATGCCCGCCTTCACCCGATTTGTGGACGGTACCGGCCCCGTTTTTGCGGGCAAAATCTTCCCGTTCTGCTTCATCACCATCGCCTGCGGCGCCGTTTCCGGCTTTCACGCCCTGATTTCTTCCGGCACCACGCCCAAAATGATTGCCCGGGAATCCCATACGGTCTCGATCGGGTACGGCTCCATGCTTCTCGAAAGCTTCGTCGCCATCATGGCGATGATTGCCGCGTGCGTGGTCGACCCGGGTGTCTATTTCGCAGTGAACTCGCCCGCCGGCGTCGTCGGCACAACGGCCCAGGCGGCCGTGCGGACGATCTCGGGCTGGGGCTTTCCGGTCACGGCGGAGCAGATGGCTTCGCTCGCCCGCAACGTAGGCGAAGTAACGCTTTTCAACCGCACCGGCGGCGCCCCATCGCTCGCCCTCGGAATGGCTCACATCTTCGCCCGTGGTGGCGGTGGCGACGCGGTGCTGGCCTTCTGGTATCACTTCGCCATCATGTTCGAGGCGCTCTTCATCCTGACGATCATCGACGCAGGCACGCGTGTGGGGCGCTTTATGCTGCAGGATCTTCTCGGCCACGCCTGGAAGCCCCTCGCGCGCACCAGTTGGATGCCTGGCGTTATCGGAACGAGCCTCATCATAGTGGGCGCCTGGGGCTACTTCCTGATCCAGGGCGTGCGCGATCCCCTGGGCGGAATTAATTCCCTCTGGCCGCTCTTCGGCATCGCCAATCAGCTATTGGCCGCGGTGGCGCTCTCGGTGGCCACGACCATCATCCTGAAAATGCACGGCCCGAAGTTCATGTGGATCACCTGCGCCCCACTGGCATGGCTGGTTCTCGTCACCTTCAGCGCCGGCTGGCAGAAGATCTTCTCGCCGCTGCCCCGAGTCGGCTTCCTCGCCCAGGCGAACCAGCTCGCCGCTTCCCCCTCTGCGGTTTCCGGACAGACGGCCGCCCTGATCTTCAATGCGCGTCTCGACGCCGCGGTCTGCGGCGCCTTCATGATTCTGGTCGCTGTCGTGCTTGTCGATTCGTTGCGGCTCTGGTACGCGATTTTGCGGGGCACGCAGGAGGCTGTGGTGATCGAATCGCCATTTGTGCTGTCGCGCCTTGAGGTAAAGGAAATCTGATGAAGCTGCTGCGAAGTCTTCTGGCCATCCTCCGGGAGATCGGCGATCAGAACGCGTACGCAAGATACCTGCAGGCCCGCGGGGTGGTACATTCCGGCGAACAATGGCGCCGCTTTTCCGACGAGCGATTCCGCGCGAAGTATCAGCGGGCGAAGTGTTGCTGATACCGGTTCACTGGGATTCCCGATTTAAATGCACAGCATCCTCGAATCCTTCGCCCGCTTCTTCTTTTCTCTCGGCGGGATGGGATTACTGCTGCTGGGCGTTCTCGACTCCTCGTTTCCTCTTCATGCCGCTGGGCAACGACCTGCTGGTCGTGGCGCTCACCGCGGCGCATGGCAAGAGAATGCTTTACTACGTCGCCATGGCGACGGTTGGTTCCGTCACCGGCGTAGCCGTCACGCACTGGGTGTCGGCGAAAGGCGGCCAAAAGGGAATCGAAGGCGATAAGAAAAGCCGCCAGGTCGCCTATATTGAACGACAGGTCGAAAAACACGGCGCCATTGCGATCGCCACGGCCGCGCTCATGCCGCCGCCATTTCCCTTTACGCCGTTCATCATCGTTGCCGCCGCGTTGCAGTATCCGCGAAAGAAAATGCTGGTCATCGTCGCCGGATGCCGCGCCGCGCGCTTTGCCATCGAGGGGTGGCTCGCCCTGATTTATGGCCGCCGAATCATCCAGCTGGCGCAATCGTCCGCAGTGCAGATTTTCATAATGGTCCTGGTTGCGATCTCAATCGCGGGCAGCGCCTGGTCCATCTTCACCTGGGTCCGCAAGGGCCGGAACAGATAACAAAGGTGGGCAGTGCTTCGGCTCTGCCGCCGGGCTTCCGCCTGGCGCACAGCTTTACGTCACGTCGCCTCAGAACGTAATCCGCGCGACGATTGTTCCCTGCCGGGGCAGAGAAAACACGGTGCCGGTATTGATATATCCGAACCCGCCCGTTGTATTGCCGCTCGCGCCGCGGGCCTGGGTCAGCAGAGCATTCGAAGACGTCGGATTGTTCACCTCGGTGCGATTAAAGATATTCGTGAACTCAGCGCGAACGTTCAAAGTAGCCCGCTCGCGAATGCGGAATGTGCGCCCGAAGTTGATATTCTCCGTAGGCCGCCGCTGATAGCGATAGTCATTGTAATAAGCGGCGGCCGTGCCGAACTGGCCGGCCGGAGGATTAGTCCACGCCGCCGGATTCAGTACGAACGTTTTGGTCGGATCGAAACAGTGGCAGTTCAGATCCTGCGTGAAGAGCGGCACGCCCGGCACACGGTCCATAAATGTCCCCTGGAAATACGGCGCCCCTGTGGCCAGCACATTGGTCGCGGTCGGCGACTGAATCGGCAGCCCGCTGCGGTACTGCAGCAGCGCTCCGATCGTCCAGTCTCGCAACAGCCAGGACGCGGCCTTGCCGGCAGCGCCGCTACCGAGATTAGCCTTCGGAACCGTATAGTCCACCGTGATGAAGCTCGCCAGTGGCTGGTCGAACTGTGAAATGTACTTCGCATTCTGGCGGTTGAAAACGTCGTTCACTGCGCCCCCGCCCGTGCCCTCGCTCTCCGCTCCGATCGTGAGCGATTTCTGCCACGCCAGGCTGTAACTCGCATCGAGACCGTGGGAGAACCGTTTGATTACCTTCAGTTGCATGGAGTTGTACCAGGTGTCTCCCAGCGGCGCGAACTGCGCCGCTATCGTGCCATATTCCGGATAGGGCCGAAGCGACTGTGCGACGGTCGCGCTAACCGGGAATCCCGCATACGGAGGCGTGCCGAACCCGCGCGCAATCGCCGTTGCGTTGCTGAGCGGCAGGTTCAGAAGCGCCAGATCGGCCGGATTGCTGACGCTGAGCCCGTGCGCAGCGAGGATCTGGGGCGTCAGGGCGTTATAGTTGACCAGATTATTCGCGGCCCACCAGGCGCCCCGGTTTCCCACATAAGACACATCTACCAGCAGGTCCCTCAGAACTTCGCGCTGGAATCCCACGCTCCACTGCAACTGACGCGGAGGCCGGCCCGCATTGGGGTCCACCACGGTCGGGATGTTACTCGTCGCCACCTGCCCCGGTATGTTCGGATATTGGCCGGGATTGAAGTAGGGCCACGGGTTCGGCGTAATCGGCACTCCCTGCTCCAGATAAGTGGCGGGCGTAAACAACCCGGGTGAGATAAAGGGGTTGTTACTGCTGACCGTGATGTTATCGTAAGCCGAGGGTTTGGCGTAAACTACGCCGAAACCGCCACGGAATACGGTCTTTGGCATGAACTGCCAGGCCAGTCCCAGCCTCGGCCCGAACGCGAACGGATAATTTTTCGCGAAATTGCACTGGCAGCGTCCGGGCAAGTACCCGTCGTAAAGGGTCGCTCCCGGCAGATTGCCCGCGCTTGGATTGGGAGTCGTCAGAGAGATGCTCGGCATGCGCCCGGCGCCTTCGCGCAGGTAAGTCTCGTAATCCCATCGCAGCCCGTAATCGAGCGTCAGATTGCGCGTGATCTTCCAGCTGTCCTGTGCAAAAACCGCGAAGAAATTCTGGCCGAAATGCTGGTCCGTAGGAACTCCGATGTTTCCGTTGTCCACGGCTCCGAGCAGGAAGCTCGCATAGGGGAATCCCGGCGTTCCTCCACTCAGCGAATTGCCGGGCGCCAGATAGGGCAGCGAAGTCTCTCCGGCGCTGAACGTGAACACTCCCGACGACGAGGCGTCCTGCGCGTACATGAAGTTATTGATAATGACTTCCGTGCCGGCTTTGAAGGTGTGGTTGCCGCGGATCCAGGTCAGACTGGTATTCCCCGTCGGACGAAACGAAAAAATTCCGCCTCCCGTGATGTTACCGGGATAGCCGCCGGAGGTGGTCGGGCCCAGATTCACCATGCCGCCCTGACTTCCGCATCCGACCGGATTCGACGCCCCCGCTGGAACCACGGCGTTGCACAACGTAAGAATACTGGGAAATCTTCCGGTGGCAAACGTGCCCTTGAGGCCGATGCTCGCGGGGTCGAAGCTGTCCATCGCCTCGGTGTAGTCCTTCGGTCCATGCTGATTGACATAGCCTGCGCCCACGTGCAATAAGAGCGTCGGCTGGATCGTATAGTCATAGTTAATGCGCGTCGTATGAACCCAGTCGTAGTTACCGCGGCCGACCGTAATCTCCTTCGGCAGAGAATCTCCCGCGAGCACCTGGGAGTAAGGCGAGTAAGTATGCGTCCGCGTATAAAACACGGAGAACTTGGATTTCGACGTAAGTGTCTGGTCCACTTTGATCGAGTTGATATCCGTATGCCGGATACCCGTGTAACCCTCAAGGTAATTATTATTCAGCCCCGGCAGGTTAGCCTGCGGAATCAGGTTCTGGATCGCGACCGACACCGGGTCGAAACGGCTTTCGGGGATGGTATTGTTCTGAAACGGATTACGCAGCACCTGACCCGAGGGAGCGGTAAAGTTCGACGTCGGGTCGTAAATCTCGCCCTCCATGATCGGACGTCCGATGGGATCGTTGCCCAGGGTCTTTCCGGTGAGTGCGGTTAAGAAGTTCCCGTCGCGATAGGCGGGTGTGGGAACCGTGAGCGGCACGTTATTGACAAATGTATTTTCCCGGTACTGCTCGAAATTGTAAAAAAAGAAGGTCTTGTTCCGGCCGTTGTAGACCTTGGGAATCAGCACCGGGCCACCGAAGGTGACGCCGTAATCGTTCCTGCGCGCCCGCGGCTTCACATTCGTAAATGGCGTGCTGGCATTCAGGGCTTCGTTGACGAAATAATCGTAGACCGTGCCATGGAACTGATTTGTGCCCGACTTCATCGTCGCGATGAATACCGCACCGCCCGCTTGCCCGAATTCCGCGGCATAGTTACTCGTCTGCACCGAGAACTCCTGAATCGAATCGACGCTCGGCTGATTCTGGGATCCGAATGCCATCATGGTGGCGTTTGAGGACTCCTGTCCTTCGATCCGAAGGGATTGTGTATTCTGCGGCGTGCCGTTGATATGTACCGTCACGTCACCCTGAAAGATGCCGCCCGGAACAAGATTAGTAACCGCCATCGGATTCCTGATCCCGCTGTTACTCGCGAATGAGGAGCCGATGCCGAGCACCGGCAGCGTATTCAGCGACTGGCCGCTGAGGTTGCTGCTCAGTTCCCCGCTCTCCGTCTTCAGCAGAGGCGCTTCAGCCGACACCGTCACCGACTCCGATGCCGCTCCCACCTGGAGGGTGATATCGACGCGATAGGTCTCGGCCGCCGCCACCACCAGACCCTGCCGCACATACTGTTTGAAACCGGGCGCGCTGGCGGTTACCAGATATTGACCGGCGGGTAACTCGGTGATCGTGAAGTTCCCGGTGCCCGTACTTGCGGTCGGATAGACCAGTCCCGTTGAGAGATTCTTCGCTTCGATCGGTGCGTTCGGAATTACGGCTCCCCCCGGATCTGTAATGGTGCCCGTGATCGTTCCCCGGTCGCTTTGCGCCAGCGCGCAGATCGCGAGCAGAGAAAGACCGACCAGCCTGAATCCTTTGTGCATCGATACCCCCAAGGTGTGTTCCAGCCTCTATGTTTTGAGAAGGTGCACCGCAGAGTATATATCAGGGTCGACTTATGGTCAAAGAAATGAAAATGCATGCAATGAGTGGCAAAATGGATGCAATTGCCGCGCGCTCGCACACGTTATATACTGATCCCCGATAAGGTCTTTGACCGCATTTGGAGAAGCGCTTTTTTATGAAGGCTGGTTTCCTCGGTTCCTGTCTCGTTCTCTTCGGACTCTTGTGGAATGGAGTGCCCGCGTCGGCCCACCATTCTTTCGCCGCGGAGTACGATTCATCAAAGCCGGTGACTCACTCGGGCGTAGTTACAAAAATCGACTGGATGAATCCGCACGTCTATATCTATATCGATGAGAAGAGCCCCGATGGCAAAGTGGTCAACTGGGGCTTCGAAGGTTACCCACCCAACACCCTGCGTCGCGTCGGACTTTCAAGGGAAATGCTGAAGATCGGTGATTCGATCAGCGTCACCGGTTGGGTCGCGAAAGACGGGAGTCAGCGGTTCGCGGGCCGCGAGATCAGCTGGCCCGACGGACGGAAGTTCTTCGTAGGCCCACCGGCCCAATAGCCATGCGCACATTCTTTCTCACTTCGCTTGCTTTCGTTTGCATGGGGGCCGGCCTGGGCGCGGGCCTGCTCCTGCTGGCTCCGGCGCCCGCATCTGCCCAAACACCGGCGGCGAAGCCCATACCGCGCACGGCCGATGGAAAGCCGGATCTCACCGGTATCTGGCAGGCCCTCGGCGTCAGCCTCACCGGTGAAACAGCGGCTCAGCCCGGCGGCGCGTACCCGGCCAACGGAGCCGGCGGCCGCGGCGCCGGCCGTGGACCACGCGAAGCGCCTCCCTACAAACCCGACCTGCTGCCCCACATCAAACAACTGCTCGCCGATCCGGCGCACAGCCCCAGCGCTCAATGTATGTTGCTTGGTGTTCCGGCCATCACCATGAATCCTATGCCTCTGCAGATCGTGCAGACGCCCAAAACCACTGTCATCATTTATGAAGTTATGCGGGCCTTCCGCATCATCCCCACCGACCGCCCTAACCATCCGCCGGACCTCGATCCGACTTACATGGGTGATTCAGTCGGTCATTGGGACGGAGACACCTTCGTCGTCGACGTGACCGGCTTTAACGACAAGACGTGGCTCGATGGAGCCGGACATTTCCACAGCGATGCTCTGCACGTTGTGGAACGCTATACCCGCACGCCGCAAGACACGATCCATTACGAAGCGACCGCCGAAGATCCGAACGTCCTGACCAAGCCCTGGAAGGTCGTGGATACTCAGTTGCGCCATCCTCCGCGCGACGACCGCATCATGGAATACGAATGCGCGCAGAACAACATCGACCTGTCGCACATCGTCAAGCCGTGACGGCGCGCATATCGCGCGCAACAGCCGTCGGGGCGATTCGGCCCTCGCCCACCTGCTGCCGCCACATGGCATAATACAGGCCTTTGCGCTCGATCAACTCTTCGTGCCGGCCGAACTCGACGATGTGCCCCCGCTCGAGCACATAAATCCGATCCGCATGCAGAACCGTCGACAGCCGATGCGCGATCAGAATGGTGATCGCGTCCCGGCTTGAGGCCACTTCGCGGATCGTCTGGCTGATCTCCTCTTCCGTCAGTGAATCGAGCGAAGACGTCGCTTCGTCGAAAACCAGCAGTTGCGGCTTCCGCAAGAGAGCGCGCGCAATCGAAAGCCGCTGCTTCTCGCCGCCGGAGACCTTGACGCCGCCCTCTCCGATCACCGTATCCAGTCCCTTTGCCGCCCGGGCAAGAAGGCTGTCGACGGAGGCCTGCCGCAGCACGTCCATGCACTCCGCGTCCGTAGCATGCGGGCTGACAAACAGCAGATTCTCCCGAATCGACCCGGAGAACAGTTGCGCATCCTGAGTCACGAATCCGATTTTTTCGCGCAGGCCGTCGATCCCAATCTCGTCCTCACGCGTTCCGTTGTAATAGATGTGACCGGTGTGAGGCCGGTAAAGCCCCACCAGCAGCTTGACCAGCGTAGTCTTGCCCGAGCCCGACGGTCCTACAAACGCGATCGTCTCCCCGCGCGATACGTCGAACGAAATATTCTGCAGCGCCGGGCGGTTCGCCGACTGATGCTGGAACTCCACATGGTCGAACTGCAGCGTTTGAAGCGGACCGATCGTGACCGGATGCTCCGGACGCGGCTCCGGCTGCAACGCCAGAATGGTCTCGAAATTCTCGAGCGAAGCCTCCGTCTCGCGCCAGGTATTGACGACATTCCCGAGCTCCTGCAGCGGTCCGAAAATGAAGAACGAATAAATGAACAGCGAGAAAAACTGCCCCACCGTAATCCGCTGCGTGAAGATCAGGTAAAGCATCAGGAAGAGGATCGAGGTCCGCAGAAAGTTGACGAACGTGCCCTGAATAAAGCTCAGGCTGCGCAGATACTTGATCTTCTTCAGTTCCAGCTTCAGAATCTTGTCCGTAGTCGCGTTCAGATGGTTGATTTCCTGCTGCGCAAGGCCCAGGCTCTTCACGAGTTCGATATTGCGCAGCGATTCCGTGGTCGATCCCGCGAGCGCCGTGGTTTCGGTGACGATGACCTTCTGAACCGCCTTGATTTTATGGCTCAGCAGAGAGCTCAATCCGCCCAGAAGCGGAATGGTCAGCAGGTAAGCCGGTCCGATCGACCAGTGAACCTGGGCTGCATAGATCATCACGAAGATAACGCCGATAAGCGTCGTGAACAGCAGGTTCACCGCGATAGCAATGAGCTTCTCGACATCCGCGCGGACCTTCTGCAGTTTCCCCAGCGTCTCGCCGCTGCGCTGATCTTCAAATAACGCGTAAGGCAGTTCGAGCGAGTGGCGGATGCCGTCAGCATAGATCCTCGCTCCGACCTGCTGGGTAATCAGATTGACATAATAATCCTGAAAATTCTTGGCCACGCGAGATACGAAAGCGACCCCGACCGCGAGGCTGAGAAGAAACGATACTCCCCGAATAAACTGCCCGATCGTGTAATCGTGAAACTTCGTCGCGTAAGAATCGATGACGTGACGGAAGATCAGAGGATCGAGAAGGGAAAAGACCTGATTGATGGCGGCCAGAACGAGCGCGGCCACCCCGAGCACCCAGTAGTCTCGCAGGTAACGATAGAGAGTCCCCATTCATCAACGTTACGACATCGCCCTGGCTCCGGTCTTCGTACACACGCTCAAAGCCGGCGGGATCGCAGCGGCTTTGTGGGGCGGACCCCAAGGTCCGGAGCCGACGCCCTCGTCGGCCTTCTTCGGACTTTCAAGTTTGTGGAACGGCTCGGAATCCGGTCTCGGCCGGCGGCGGATACCAGGAGCGGGAAACCGGCGTTGAAAATGCTCTGACGTTCGCTATCCGGTCAAAGCTCTCACGGATGGCAACGCCATCGTCGCAGATCACCCCCGCGAGGCACGACTTTCGCCTGACGTTTTAAAGCGAATGAGCCGACCCGGAGCCTCAGTTTGCAAATCAAACCCAAATTGACGTGCTTCGCGGCAATCGACCGCCCGAGCTTTTTGATTTTCAAGCTCTTTTGGCCCGGCGGGCCACCCTGCGGATGAAAATGGGTGACCCGCGCGGGGTGGTTGATGGTCCGAGCCTGGTACGGGCTGCGAACCCGTTATTCAAAGATGTCAAAGAACGGTAAAGCTGGCTCTCCGAACACCTTGCGGTGAGGAAGATCGGCTTTTGCGTTGCACCCCGAAAGTATTTTCGAGGCAAATATCTGGGGATCGAATCCGCAACCCCTTTCGGCGCTGCAAGACCTTTCCGTTGTTTTTGGTAAATACACCGGCGGCAAGACCGCCGGCGCTACTGTTATGCCGCGGGGGCGAGGACGGGTTGCTTTGGTCAATAGACCGGCGGCAAGACCGCTGGTGTTACCGTTATGCCGCTGGGGAGAGGACGGGTTGCTTTGGTAAATACACCGGCGGGAAGACCGGCGTTACCGTTATGCCCGCGGGGGCGAGGACGGGTTGCTTTCGTAAAGAGACCTGCAGCAAGACCGCCGGCGTTACGTTATGCCGCGGGGGAGAGGACGGCGGGAGCGTTCGGGCCGCAACAGCGTTTGTATTTGGCTCCAGATCCGCAGGGACACGGCGCGCCGCGCGGGATGGGCGCGGATTCGGCCGCGACGGGTAAGGTTTGTGTCGCCGGCGGCAGAGGCGCATAGATCGCTTCGGTTATGGCAGTGGCCCTTTCGGTCTCTTCCAGTTTGTGAAGGAGCAACTGGCGGCGGAGGTCGCTCTTGAGGATCGGCGCCATGTCCTTGCAACTGGCGAGGCCAAGAGTGGAGGTGTCGAAGTCTTCCGGAACGGTCTCGTTGCGGACCTGGCGCTCGGTCTGGAGGCGGCGGAGTTCGGCGGTGGCTCGCTGGAAGTGGCGCAGGGCCTGAGTGCGGGCACGGTCGATCGAGTTCTGCGCGTCGCTTTGAATTTCGATCGCGGATTCAGCTTCGGCGCAGCGGCGCAAGCGCCAGGCGGCGTGAACGATCTCGGCGGCGAGGGTGGTTTCCATGGCGCCTTCGGGAGCGAGGTCCTGCTGGAAGCCGTCGCAGAAAAGCTGATAGATGGGTTCTTCTTCGGGGCGAACGACGTCGCCGGTGGAATAGATGCCGAAGATGGCGGCGTTGCGGGACACGCGCGCTTTGCCTTCGACGGTCCTGGGACCCGTTGAGGACTGGGCGTTGCGCCGGTTGGCGGCGATCTGGGCTTCTGTGGCCATAGGTTTTGATCTGTCTCCGCGCTCAGCATAGCTGGCGATATTGGGGATGCGGTGGGGCGGCGGCGGTAAGGTATTGAAATTATTGATGAAAAAAATGTGGATTCGTAGAAGCACCGCAATGATCGGCACATGATTGAGTTGACGGCTGTGCTCGTGAATCGATGCCGCGTCATAAGCTGAGTCCATCAGTTCATAAAGGTGGACTACTCGCGATGAAGTCAAGGTCATCAGCGGTATGGCTACCTGCGAATCGTGTACGCTGGCGCTGGTCAGAATCGCGCTGATGGGAAGTTGTCCGTCGGCCACATCCAGATGTAATTTATAGCCCCGCCAGTATTGTTCGTTCCCCTGACTGTTCTTCTTCGCGCCTATGTCGCACTGCCGGGGCAACTCATTCAGCATGCGCTCTAACTTCTGGTGGCGCTGGCGTTGCATGCGTGTCCCGCGATCCGCCGCTTTGGCTTGGGCGAAACTCCCCGGGGATCTCTGCGGCCGCACCGCCTTGCCTTTCTTCGCTTTCTTCGCTTTCTTCGCTTTCTTCTTCTTTTCCCTGGCTCCTCCTTTGCCTCCTGTCTTTTTGCCTCCTGTCTTGCGGCTTTCTGTTCGGCCGTCTCCGGAAAGCGCTCGCGCACCGCAATGGCGGTCATTGGCCTTTGTTTTGATTCCTCTTCTGCCCATGCGAGTTTTGCAAGTGGCTCTTGAACTGCCCACCTCTCGTTGACGCGCGCGGCTCTGAACGAGAATCCCCAAAAATTATGACCCGCGGTTCGGATCTGCGAAACAAACCCGCGCAAATCGACACTTGCTCACAGAGCCTGAAATCCTGGTCGGCAAGCGCAACCGCAAGCGGTCGATTTCAATGTCGGATGTGGTTTTCCAGTAGTGGTAAACTCGAACGCTATCGCAAGGCGTCCGGTACAAATTATGGCCCGCGCGATTAAATCGGACGGTTTTGCAAGGCAGACAGCTAATGGTCAGGAAACTGATATTAAGCAATTTCCAATCTCCCGGCGACATCGTCATGCTGACCGCCGCCGTGCGCGATCTGCATCGATCGTATCCGGAGCAATTCCTTACCGACGTGCGGACCAGCAGCCCGGCGTTGTGGGAAAACAATCCGTGGCTCACACCGCTCGATGAACGCTCTCCCGACGTAGAGTCCATCGAATGTCAGTATCCGCTGATCCACTCAAGCAACACGGCCCCCTATCATTTTCTTCACGGCTTCATCGACTTCCTGAACGGTCGCCTGGGTTTGAACATCCGCCCGACTGAATTCAAAGGGGACATACACGTTTCGCCCGCTGAGAAATCATGGGTGTCCCAGATGGAAGAAATCGTGAAGCAGGACCTTCCTTTCTGGCTGATCGTCTCCGGTGGCAAGTTCGATTTCACGGCCAAATGGTGGGATCCTGCGCGTTACCAGAAGGTGGTCGATCGCCTGCTGGGCAGGATCCTGTTTGTCCAGGTCGGTGAAGACGGGCATCATCATCCGCCGCTCGACGGTGTGATCAATCTTGTCGGAAAGACCGATCTGCGGCAACTGGTGAGACTGGTCTATCACGCGCAAGGTGTCCTGACCCCGGTCAGTTTGCTCATGCATCTGGCCGCAGCCGTAGAGGTGAAAAACGGACGCCCGAAAAACAGGCCCTGCGTCGTCGTCGCCGGTGGCCGCGAGCCGTCACAGTGGGAGGCTTACCCGCACCATCAGTTCATTCATACTAACGGGTCACTGCCTTGTTGCGACAACGGCGGCTGCTGGAAATCCCGAGTGTTGCCGCTCGGCGACGGCGATGAGAAAGATCGCCCTGAAAATCTCTGCGTCGACGTGGCGGGCAAACTACCGCGTTGTCTCGACATGATTACGCCGGAAGACGTGATCCGGAGAATCGGGATGTACTTCGAGGGCCGAGCCGTCAGCTATCTGGATGCAAGCCAGTGGAAGGCAGTCCAAAATGCGACCGCACGGCCGCCGGTCACAATTTGCGTCCTTACCTATGGCGACTATCCGGATCTCGCCGAACGAACGATCGGGTCGATTCGCGATCACTGCGAACGCTCCCGGTATCGGCTGATTGTCGGCGCAAACGCGGTCGCGCCAAAGACGCTCGACTATCTCCGGCGCCTTGAGTCGGAGCGATCGATCGATACCCTGATCGTGAGCGCGGAGAATATCGACAAGTCCCCGATGATGCGGCGCATGTTCGAGGGAATCGATACGGAGTTCATCTGGTGGTTTGACGACGATTCGTACATAACGGACCAGCACGCATTGGCGCGCCGGATTGAGATCGCCCGTGGCGCCGATGCCGAAACCGTGCTCTGGGGACATCAGTTCTTTTTCGGTCATGAACGCGACTTCAGTTATGGGGCGGATGTGGATGGATTTGTGCGCGGCGCTCCCTGGTACCGCGGCAAAGAGCCTCCTTCGTATCACTCGGGAGGCGATGGCCGCTGGTTTTTCATTACAGGAGGTTGTTGGATCATCCGAACGGCCACCGTGCGCGCGCTGAATTGGCCGGATATCAGGCTGATTAAGCGCAACGACGACGTGTTCCTCTGCGAGGCGATTCGGCAGCAGGGCTGGAAGTCGGAGGACATTGGGCCTTCCGGGGTGGCCATCAATACCGAGCCGCGCCGCGGGGGAGGGGAAGACGCGCAGACCATGCATCGCCAGACCGGCGGGTTCGAGATCGTTTCCAATTCCATCCGGACGATTGACAACTGGGCGAAAAGCGAAACGGGAAAGGGATGCGTGTTTGTGCCGACGTTTCGCGATACCAACCTCCTTGAGGAGAGCTTCTCGGACCGCCCGGAGCTGGCCCGCGGCATCGATTTCTACGTATTCGATGACAACTATAATCCGCTGGAATCGAGGCGAGTCCGTGGCCTTTGCGAGCGCAACGGGTGGAGGTATCGGAACTCAGGCCGAAGCGTACACGGCGACCTCGATCAAGACCTGGATCAATCGTCATTCAGCCGCTTCATTCTGGACAGCATGATCGCACTCAGTGCGGACTACGAGTACGTCATCAAGATGGACACCGACGCTTACATCGTCGAAGCGGGATGGCATGAGGAATTCGCGGGCCTCCTCGCCGGTTGCGCGGCCATTGCCGGTACCCCGGAATTTCGTCGAACCGACGACGTTATCGGGTTCTGGAAGCTTGCCGGGCGGTATTTTGGAAAGACCTTCCGGCTCCCGGAGCACGTCATGCATATCCAGGGCGGGATCTATGGGCTTAATCGAACGGCCCTGGCAATGCTCTCCAGTGCGGGATTCGTGGAGGGAGAACACATCTTCTTCGGCGATGATTGCTACATATCCTATGCCTGCCGGATACTTGGCATCGACTTCCTCGAATGCAAGACCATCGGCTCATGGTTCCATCCCTACCGCCCCAAGCTCGAAGATCTGCTCAATCTGAAGGCGATCCATCCTCTATCGCGTTCAGAATGGGAACGCTTCCTGGCGGAGAGTCATGAACCCTCAAAAAATCAGTTCGCAGTTCGGTGAACCGCCCAAAGACACGTTCGTAGATCCGTCGCCGGAAATGTTCGAGGTCTACCGGCAGCTTCGGAAAGAAGCTCGCGAGTTGTTTTTACTTGAGAGGAGCATAGACGTTCTACAAGCCAAAATTGCGGTCGCCATAGGCGAAAACTCTGGTATGACCGGCATAGCGTCGTGGGCATGGCAGCCGCGGGCCGGTTTCAATATGGATGACTTCAAAGCAGACCACCCGGATTTGTACGAGAAATACAGACTCGATTCCGGTTCCCGCAGGTTTGTCCCTGAAGATGTTGACCTCACCAAGCTTTAACACCCCGGTTCTGCCAGAGCGCACAGTTTCATAGTGGGTCCTTTGCGCAACGTGGCGCACAGTCAGTAGTTGAAGTGTAGAGGAGTAGATTTCGGGGGTGTCTTGCCGCTTGCTTTCGGTTGCATCTAAACCCGATCATGGCGCTCTCCGATGAACAAAGGCAACGAGTTCGCGAAGAAGAGATCGAGAGACTACGGGTGTGCCGCGAGCTTGGCGGTGATCCGTCTCACCACGACTGAAACCGACTAGCCGTGCGCAAAACTATTATTTTTTTGGTCGTTCTCTTCGCCGTCGCAGGTTTGCTCTGAAGCATGGTGAGGAGTTCCCACAATCGCTAATCCCGACTGTTTCACAAACGGGTCCTTTGCGCCCATTGGGCCGGGGACCGTCCCGGTTGAAACCGTCAAAGTTATACGACCCAATCACGTTTCGGGTCTTTCACGTATAAACGTTTTACAGTGCCGCAAGAGGTGCACAGGTCAGCAAAAAGGCTCTCCCTTTTCTCCCTTTCGGATCGTTTGAAAAAGCCTTTCTCTTTCTCTTTGCAGAGGAGGCCGGGACGTACGTCGCCACCACCACCAGAAGCAGAAACAATGAGACCGCTGATGAGTTGTGAACCGCCGCAGTGTTCACATGTACTGTTGGGCATGGACAACTATAGCCCATGGGGTGACTCGTGATCTCCCGTACCGTCCTCCAAAGGGTCCTTTTATGCGACTGCGAACGAATGCTCCGGCGAAGTGGCCGCCGCGAGCGGAACGGAGAACGGCGAAGCCCGAAAAACGGAGCGACCGGAAGGTTGGAACACCGGTCACGAATAGCGGCGAATTGCGCGGAAATCCAGAAGTGATTTCGTCTCAAAGAAGTGCTTATAGACTTCTCCATGAACCACTACGCCGGCCGCGCGGCTGTTCAAGAACTTCACGGTGCGAACAGTACTCGCGATTCTCACCTCACAACCCTGTTAAAACGAATATCGGCATTCCCCTTCTATTCGGTGCGCAAGGCCTCCATGGGATCGAGTCGGGCGGCCCGGCGCGCCGGCACAACTCCCGCAATTAAAGCGATTACCACAAAAAACAACGGCACGATCGCAAAAGTCAGCGGGTCGCGCGGCGCAATCCCGAACAGAAGACTTTTCAGCAGACCGGACAGCGCAAACGCTCCCGCCACGCCAATCATCAGCCCGAATAGAACCGGATTTGCGCCCGATTTCAACACTAATCCGACGATGCGGCCGGTGTCGGCGCCCAACGCTGCCCGCACGCCGAACTCGCGCGTTCGCGCCGTAACCGAGAAAGCCAGCAACCCGTAGATCCCGATTGCGGCCAGCAGCAGCGCGACCGCGGCGAAACCGGAAACGAGCCACGCACTGAATTTCTGGCGCGAATAGTTCTCTCCCAGCACATCCTCCATCCTCCGGACTTCCGCAACCGGCTGGACGGGGTTAAGCCGCTGAATCACTCGCCTCGCGGGGCCCGCGAGGCTCAGCGCATCGTGATCCGCCCGCACCACGAAAACCATGCGCGGAAAGTTGAGGTGGGAATGAACGTAGTAAACGGTCGGCGGCGGCTCGCGGTCAACCCACCATTCCTGCGCGTTGCCCGTTACCCCAATGATCTCGCCGAAAGGATTCGTAGTGTCCATGTATACGCTGATTCTTTTGCCCAGCGGCCGTTCGCCGTTGAGGAATCGCCGCGCGAACGCCTCATTCACGATGAAACGGTAAGGTGAGTTCACGGTGTTATCGGTCTCGCTGAAGTCGCGCCCGCTGCGGAACGGGATGCCAAGCGTGCGAAAGTATCCGGGCATCACCACCTGAATCGTTGCCGAGAGTTCCTCTCCCGGTTTGACGGGCGGTCGGCCTTCAATGTTCACCGAGGTGCCGGCGCCCGGACCGCTGAAGGGCAGAAAACTGGCCGCGCTGACCGCACGCACTCCCGGCAACCCGCCGATCTGATCGATCGCCTGCTGAAAGAATTGTGTCCGCAGCGCGTCATCTTTCATATAGCGGGAATCGTTCAGTGAAACGCGAAAGGTGAGCAGATTCGAAGGGTCGAAGCCGATGTTGACCCTTTCAAGACCCATCAGACTGCGGAATAGCAGCAAGGACCCCGCAAGCAGAATCACCGAGAGCGCCACTTCCCCCGTGATCAGCCACATTCGCAAGTGTCTTCCGGCGCGCAGTCCCGAAGCGCCTCCGCGAAGGCCGGTCGCCGGATCCATCCTCGTCGTTACCAGTGCCGGAGCGATTCCGAAAAATATCCCGGTAACCAGCGAAAGCCCGAAGGCGATCCCCATGATCCGCAGATCCACATGAATGGCGGTGGACTGCGCCAGGTCCTTCGGGGCCAAAGCAACCAGCCCCGCCACTGCCCAGCGGGCCAGCATGACGCCGAGCATACCGCCGCCAAGTCCCAATACCAGGCTTTCCGTGAGCAATTGCCGGATCACGCGCCGCCGCTCCGCTCCCAGCGACGTCCGTACCGAAATCTCCCGCATGCGAGCGCCGTACCGTGCCAGCAGCATGTTCGCGACATTCGCGCACGCCACAGCGAGCAGCATCGCGACCGCCGCCAGGAGCACCAGCAACGGCGCCTTCGTCTCGGGATACAGCGCGTCGCGCATCGATTCGATATTGACGGTCCAGTTCGTGTCGAACGCCGGATAGGCCGCTTCCAGACGCCCCGCCAGCGCGGTCATATGAGCTCGCGCCTCGTCGATATTCACGCCAGGCCGAAGCCGCCCGGCCACCAACAGCCACCGCCCTGAAGTCTTCCGATAATCCTGCGCGGGATTGAGTCCAAGACATCCCCAGATGTCGGTCTTGCGACTGAGGAAATGAAAATCGGGCGCAAGTACGCCGACGATCGTGCTCGGCTGCGCATTGATGAGCACCTTTTGGCCGACAATGTTCTCATCGCCCCCGAACCAGTTCTGCCACAGACGATAGCTGATGAGCGCCGGACAACTCGTATCGCCGGGCCGATCTTCGTCGGCAGTAAACAGGCGTCCGCGCACTGGTCGAACGCCCAGCATCGGGAAGAAATTCGCGGTCACGCTCTGTGCGTCGAACTCCTCGGCGCGCCCGTTCTCGATCAGCACTGCGGAGCGCACCGGCGACAGGGCGGCGATGTCCTCCAGGACGTCGTTTTGAGACTTCCAGTCCAGATAATTGGCGGGCGAAACGACGTTGTGTTCCGTGCCGGCCATCTTCCGGTCGGATTCCCAGATCATCACCAGCCGCGAGGCATCGCGATACGGCAGTGGCCGCACCAGCAGGTTGTCGGCAATGGTGAATATGGCAAGGCTTGCGCCCAATCCCAGCGACAGCGACAAGAGCGTGATGACCGCAAACCCGGGACTGCGGCGCAGACCGCGCAATGCGTACCGGATGTCCCGCCAGGCCTCATCGACCCACCCGAGGCTGGCGCGATCGCGCATCGATTCCTTCACCGGTTCGACGCCGCCGAACCGGATCAGCGCCTGCCGCCTGGCCTCTTCCGGACTCATCCCCGAGGGCAGATTGTCTGCGATATCCATTTCGAGGTGTGACTCAAATTCGGCGGCCCACTCGCGTTCCCGCCGGGCTTTACCGAAGTGACCACACAAGCGCCGCAAAAGCGCGCGCAGTCCGCTCATGACGCCTCTTCGGGGCCGACAAAGCGCGACATAATGGCCGTGGTTTCCTGCCACTCGCGCTCCTCTTTCTTTAATTGCTTCCGCCCCGCCCGCGTCAGCCGGTAATATCGGGCTTTACGGTTATTTTCCGAAGCTCCCCACTCTGCCTCGATAAAGCCTTCCTGGTCCAGCTTCAGCAGCGCCGGATACACCGTCCCGTAATTGAGCGTCAACTTTCCGCCGCTCGTCTGCTCGATCCGGCGCGCAATACCGTAGCCATGCAGCGGCCCAAGCGTCTCCAGCGTCTTCAAAATCATCAATGCCAGAGTCCCCTGCCGGATATCGGTCTTCTCCGCCATGTGTTCTCCTATGGGAAACCCATAGTTAGCCTCGCACGTTTCCTATGGGAAAGCAATAGCGCAGATAACCTCGAAACAATGGGTCGGCGGACGCTCCCGGCTACTTCGCCGCGCCGCTACTCGCCTCTGACATCCTCACCTCCGACAAAGGAATCGCGAGGGTGCCAATTTTGCGAGAGGCCAGATTTCCGACCAGCAGATTCAGGTCTGCCGCTTTCGGCGGAATCGCGATCTCGGTCCGATACAGAAATCCGCGCTGCAGCGCCGCCGCATAAGTCACGGGCCGAAGGTGGAAGCTCAGCGTCAACGGTATTACCTTTCCCGCTATCTTCGCGTCGTTTCCCGTGAAGCGCGCAATCAGCTCCGCCTGGCCTTCCCAGAGCCCGTTCTTCTGTTGCAGGTCCAGCGCCGAAACATCGAACGTGAGAGCCAGAACCAGCTTGTTCCCGCTCCGCGTCGCCGCGGCCATCATCGCGATTGCGGTTGCGTTCACAGGTCGATCGAGCGCATCCACCAGGGCCTGCACCGGATTGGCTCGCTTGGGCTGCGGCGCTTCCGCTGAATAGGTGGTCCGGTAGCGCAAGACCACACCCTCGCGGCCCGTTCTGACCTCGATCCGGTGAAGGGTCGCGTTCCGATTCTCGTCGGGCCGATAAAAGCCGAGCGTGTAGCTGATGCGCCCGTCGTTCAATGCCTCGCGGATTGCGACATCCAGATCGTCGCGATCCACATAGGCAATGCCTCCCGTGAGTGCGGCGAGCGCGCGGATCGGCGCGTATGACATCTCCTTATCTCTCTCCAGGCCAATCACCGACCCCATCGTGTCGACCGGATAAATGGCCACGTTCGCGTTGATCAGCCTTTGCAGATTGCTCGGTTTCAGATGGAAAGCTGTCGTAAGCCAGATCAGGTTCTTGCGCCCGGGAATCCCGGCAAGGTGTTCCGCCAGTTGCTCGATTTCTGCATCGCCGAGATCGGCTTCAATCGCCCCCGCTACGTCGGCAGCACCCTCCTGCTCGTGGGTTTCAAAAATTGACGGCGCGCGCACGCTGCCGCCGCGTGCGGTTAACGCGTGTTCCGGTCCTTCATTCGATGGGTCCAGGCAGGCATCGGGCGCGGGTGCAAGTGTCTCCAGTCGCTGGAGCAACAAATCCCGATCCGATGTAAACTCCCGAAAAACCCGAAAGCGGCACCCCAGCGCATAGATCGCGATCCTGTCGCCTGGCGGTATTGCCCTGAGCGCCTGAAGGGCCTTTTGTCTTGCACGCGCCGTAAAAGCGAAGACAGCCCTGCCGGAATCGATATTCAGGTTGTCGAAGAGCAGGACCGAATAGCCGGTACCCGCTTCGGTCGCGATTTGATTCGTGAAAACGCCTGCGGGCGTCGCTCGATCCTGCGCCGGAGCGGGCTTGTCCGCCAGAAACAATCGGATCTCCCGCTGCGCGCCGTTATCGAAAATCTGAAGATCTTCGCGGCGCAGATCCGCGACCGGTTTGCCGTTCTTATCCTGTGCGACGACGCTTACCTGCACCAACTCCGTGCCGGCTCGGAACGTCGCCTCCGGACGATTATCCTGCGCCGCAGCGGTAATCGCCGTAAAAAGCGAAAACACAATCCACTTGCGCATCCGCTCGGAAGTATATCGTCTTTCTGATCGAGGCAAAGGGAAACGGTCACAAGCCTCGAGGCTCCGGGTGGCATAGCGTCGAATACAAACGGGCCTGCAGGTGTAAGCAGGAACTATGCGCTCCCGGTCCCGTGGAGAAGTCATACGATCAACTTATCGGGGGACAATTTCACGAGTGCGTCTGCGTTCATCGTCAAAACAGACGGCATTGGGCGCCCCAAAATTGTTGTGGACGGTAGCACCGGTGGTCGCAGCCGCCGGTGTTCTGGCGAAAGCTACAAAGGAATCACGATAAGTGTCTCAACACGCCGGGAGTCCTGGATCACCACGCGTTCTTCGAACCTCGCGCTATCTCCGTCCAGCCGAACCACGTCCTCATACATCCCTGCCGAGAACAGCATCATCGATCCATCGCCAAGAGTGCGCACCACCATATAATTCGACCGCGCCTTAACCCTCCCGTCACTCAACGGCTCAATCGCCAGCCCGCTGACCATATGCAGATAGCGCTGCGGCTCATAAACATTGATGCGCCGAAGCCCCGTAATACGATCCTGCAGCATCCCTCGGCTGTTGCACTCCATCACCGCGAGCGGCAATCCCATCTCAAAGTTCTCACGCGTAGTAATCCGGTATAAACAAGGTTCCGTAAATAAATCCGGCCACTCTTCAATCCGGTCGTCGTCGATCACGCGAATATAGCGCGCATGAAGCTTCTCCACAGCGTGGCGTACGGCTTCGTCAGTCATGTCTGTATCAGAGTCCCATCAGCTGGCGATAGCCGGTCCAGAATCCGCGAATGGTAGTCTCGGTAGCCCGCGAACCCATGGTCGACGCGATCTCACTGCCGCCCATTTCAAGCACCGCATTCGCATCGCGACCGGTCCCGCCGATCCCCCGCTGCACATACTCCCCGATGGCGCCGTCTTCCATCGAAACAAACCCCGCCGGCCCTACCAGATTCGCCTGCTTGAGCCGCATCGCACGCAGTTCGGGGTCGTCGTCCGCGTACCCGAACAGCGTCCAGTGCAGTTCGCACTGGTTCGGGCCTTGCGGCACAAGCTGACGGATAGCCAGCGAGTTATAAATCTGATGGTGCACGCAACTGGGGAAGATCGATTGAATCGCCACCGTAATCCCGTCTTCGAACTCCTGGCGCGCAGCCACCAGGGACTTATCGGCAAGACCCACATCTTCGATCACCGAACGAATTCCCGAGCCCTCATAAGCGCCCTCTTTGAAGGTCGCGCCTTTGGAGAAATTGATGCTGTGCCAGCCGCCATGTTCGACCGTTAACCCGCCGTCCATTGTCAGGCGATTCAGCTTGAAGGTCGTATAAAACGCATGCAGGATCGTCGCATGATAAGGATCCCGCGAGTTCTCCATATAAAGCTTCCAGTTGTTATGCATCACCTGATGCCAGTAACCGAGCACCTCGACCGGCTTATGAAACACCCGCCGGAAGTGAGCGGTCATGCCCGGCCCGAGCCAGGTCTCGATCGGTTCCACCGAGGGATCGAACGTGCCGAAGATCAAGCCCTGAAAAATAGTGATATGCAGCCGCTCAAGGCCGTGGTCGGCGAAATTGAAGCTATCGGGCAAACCGCCTTTGCCGTTCACGCCCTTCTGAAACGCGACACCCGCCAGGTCGCCATTCAACTTATAGCTCCAGCCGTGATAAACGCAGGAAAGAACAGGGCGGTTACCACGCGCTTCGAGACACAGCAGCGAGCCCTTATGGGCGCACCGGTTCACCACCGCGTGGACGACACCCGCCGCATCGCGAGTAACAATCACGGGCGTTTCGCCCACATAAGTGGTCTTGAAAGAGTTGGGCTCCGAGACCTCGACCTCGAGACACAGGTACTGCCAGACCGGTCCGCGAAAGATGCGCGTCTGCTCCTGCGCATAAATTTCCGGGTCCGACATCACGCGATAAGGCGTCCGAGTAATTCCTTCAGCGGGCCATTCAAGCAATGGGTTTGTCATTTCAAAAGCTCCTTCGATCGGGCATCGCCAGAATAACAACAGTCGCGCAAAGCATCGGAATGGCCGCAAGACGGAAAATGCCGGCGTTCGACCATCCCCGCGTCAACAACCAGGCGCCGGCGAAAGGCGCCAGAATGCCTCCCGCGCGGCCGATTCCAAGCGCCCAACCGACGCCGGTGGATCGCACCGCCGCAGGATAGAAAAGCACCGCCGCCGCGTTCACCGTCTTCTGCCCGCCGCTGACTGCGAAGCCGGCGCAGAAAGTCGCGGCGATCAGCGCGGGCAGGGATCCCGACGCCAGTCCGATCGCGGCCACAGCCAGCATTCCGAAGGCATACAAACTGCCGAGCACCTTATACGGACCCACCCGATCCATCAGCGGACCCGTCATTACGCCCGCCGCGATGCCGCCCACCGAAATCAGCGTGGTGATCCATGCGGCGGTTGCGGTCGAGAGGCCCCAATCGGTATAGGTCGTCGGCAGCCAGTTCTGCAAAAAGAAGAACTCTGCCAGGTTCATGAAGAACACGATCCAAAGGAGGATGGTGCCTGCTGCGCGCCCGCCGGAAAACAAGTGAGCGACAGGCACGCCGGTCGCATACTCGGCCGAAGCGACAAACCGCGCGTCAGCGGGAAAACGGGCGCTCGGGTCGATCCGACGAGCGAGCTTCGCAAGCCGAGCCTGCCCGTCGGGCTTGCGCGCGAGAATATAGAGCGACTCGGGCAACGCCGCGGCCAGAATCGGCGCAAGCGCCAGTGGCAGAAAGCCGCCAATCAGGAAGATGGCGCGCCAGCCATACCGGGTGATCAGAGTTGCAGTGAGGCCGCCCCCCAGAATCGAGCCGAGCGAGAATCCGCAGAACATCACGACCACCAGCGTTGCCCGCCTGCGCGTCGGGCAATACTCGCCCGTCAGCGCAAGCGCGTTCGGCATCGCCCCACCCAGTCCGATGCCGGCGATCACGCGATAGATCAGCAGGTCATCAACGCCGCGAGCGGCTGCGGTCAGCAGCGTGAAGAGGCCAAACAGAAGGACCGAGAGAATCATCGCCGGCTTGCGGCCGAGCTTGTCCGAGATCGGGCCGATCGCCAGAAGACCCACCATCAGGCCCGCAAGGCCCGCCGAAAATATGGGAGCGAGAACGGCCCGGGAGAGGTGCCAGTCCTTCGCCAGGGCCGGGCCGAGATATCCGATCACCTGCGTATTCAGCCCATCGAGCAGCATCACGCCTGCGCACAAGGCCGCGACCGTAAACTGCAACGCGCCAACCGGTCGGCTGTCGATGAGGGCAGGCAAGTCGATGCGCGGGGCAGGCGTCATCAGCGGGCTGGTGTCAAGTATATACGCGCTTTGAATTACGCTTTCGGTTGTGAAATCATATTGACGTTCCAATGAGAAGACCGATCCGCTCCGCTGCACTGATACTTGCATTACCCGCATTGGCGCTCGCCCAGGCGCCGGCTGCGGCGCGTGCGCCGCAGGGCTCCGCCGGCACCGAGTCCGGCTTCGCGGTATTCCAGACGCGCTGCATGGGTTGCCATGGCAATCCCGCCGTAGAGCGCGCGCCCGCGCCGGCGGTCATCCGCGAGATGTCGCCGGAACACATCTACGAGGCTCTAACCACGGGCGTCATGAAAGGCCAAGGGTCCGCCCTCACGGAAGACCAGCGCCGTATGCTCGCCACCTTCATGAGTGGCCGGCCACTCGGCAGCGAGGAGCAGGGCGACGCGAAGAGCATGCCGAACCAGTGCGCGAGTAACCCACCCATGACGGATCCCTCCGCAAGCCCCGAATGGAATGGCTGGGGCGCCAACACCGGCAACACACGTTTCCAGGCCGGAAAGGCGGCCGGGCTCACACCTGAGCAGGTGCCAAACCTCAAACTGAAGTGGGCCTTCGGCTATCCCACAGGCCTTTCGGCATTCGGACAACCCTCGGTTGTATCGGGCCGCGTCTTCGTCGGCGCCGATACCGGATACATCTACTCTCTCGACGCGAAGACCGGCTGCGTTTACTGGTCCTATAAGACGAAAGGCTCCGTCCGAAATGCGATCAACGTAGGCCCGGTGAAAGGCCGAGGCGCAACGAAATACGGCGTCTTCTTCGGCGACGCGCACGCGAACGCCTATGGCCTCGATGCGCAAACCGGCGCCGAACTCTGGGTCACCAAAATAGACGATCACTTCGTGGCCCGCATCACCGCCGCGCCCGCACTTTACAACGGTCGCGTCTATGTCCCCGTCTCATCGTCCGAGGAATTCACCGCAGCGACCCTCGATTATCCCTGCTGCACCTCGCGCGGAAGTGTGGCGGCGCTCGACGCAAATACAGGCAAGGTCATCTGGAAGACTTATGTGGTCTCCGAGCCAAAACCCACGAAGAAGAATTCCAAAGGCGTACAGAACTACGCACCTGCCGGCGGTTCCGTTTGGAATACGCCGACAGTCGACGTGAAGAAGAACGCGCTCTACTTCGGCACCGGCGACTCGGAAACGGAGCCCGCACCTGAGACAACCGACGCCATCATGGCCGTCGATCTGAAGACCGGCAAGCCGCTCTGGCACTACCAGGCGCAAGCCAACGATGCGTTCCTCGGAGGCTGCAACGGCGCTTCGAAGACGGACAACTGCCCGTCCGAGAATGGTCCCGACCTCGACATCGGCAACTCGCCGATCCTCAAGACGCTGCCGGGCGGGAAAAGAATCCTTCTCGCGGCGACCAAGGATGGCAATATAATCGCACTCGATCCCGACAAAAATGGAGCAGTCGTGTGGCACGTCAACGTAGCGCCGAGCGGCGCCTCTCGCCTCGGCGGTATCGTCTGGGGCGGCGCGGCCGACGAGAAGGCCGCATACTACGGCCTCAGCGCCGGCGCCATGGTCGCAGTTCAACTCGCGACGGGCGAACGTCTCTGGTTAACGAGCCTCGCGCCCAAAGGCAAGCGTGTTTCGAACGCCGCGGCCACGACCGAGATTCCGGGCGTTGTATTCGTCGGTGGGACGGATGGCAAAATTCACGCCCTCTCGACCGCGGATGGCAAAGTCGTCTGGGAATATGACACGGCGCACGAGTTCGATACCGTGAACAAGGTGCCCGCGCACGGAGGCGGCATCGGCTCGGCCGGAGCCACAGTGGCGGGAGGCATGATGTTCATCGGTTCGGGTTACGGGATCACCGGCAACAACTCCGGAAACGTGCTGCTGGCCTTTTCGGCGGAGTAGTGCGAACGATTCTCTGCGTTATCGCATTCGCGCTGTCTGTCCAGGGGCGTACCGTCGCGATTACGGCAGACGACTTACCGTTTGCCGGCGAGGGGTCTGCGCCCGACGCCGAGGCAATCAACGGCAAGCTCCTTCATTTAAGCTCCACAACGTTCCAGTGATGGGATTCGTGATTCAGCAGCGTGTCGAATCCCTGGCCGTCTATCCCGCCATTCTCCGGCAACACGTTTTCTCGTTCCTGGAATTAAGCCGTGATATCGCCTTTGATCAACTGGAATGCGCATCGTTATAGATGCCTTCGTCGATCCGCGGCTCGTCGAAGCGTTCCCGAGTCGTCACGTTCGGACTCTTTTCGATCTCGCTGGAAAATTACTTTCTATCGACCTCTCTTTCCGCACCTACTCGATGCGGTGGCTACAATCAAGGCCGAAGAAGTGGTTCACGTTTACGGTCACCGTTAATCCCTTATTACCGGGATTGGTATTTTCGCGGCGGAGCGAGAGCGATGAGCACCGGCCGCCTGCCTGTGAACGGCGGCGGCCTGGAATGAGATCGCCTTGTCTCTAGTGGCTCTGTGTCGCCGGCCGCGCCGCCGAATCCCTCTGTTTCAGCCCTTCGCGCTTTTCAGAGCGCGCCTTGCTCCGAGCCCGCCTTGCTCCGGCCGCTCTTGCCGAAACGCTCTTCTTCGCTACCGCGGAAGATGTCCCCGAGTTGACGCTCAGAGTCGCCTGAGATGTGACCGCCTCCGGCGTCGAAACATCGACATAAGGGTTGTTGCTCGTACCGGATGGTATGGCGACATTGATCTGATACAGACCCGCGGCCGTGGGTGTAAGCCCGGCGAAATCGACGGTTGGAGCGACCACGCCGCTGAAATCCACGTAAACCGATTCGTCCGTGTAGCTCAGCGGATTTGAGGATGCCGCGCCGCCATCGGGCACAATCGCGGGCGTCACGGAACCCAGGCCGGCGGCGTAAAGCGTTATGACCTCGCCGGGATTCGCCGGGCTGGTGGAACTGATCAAACTGTAATCCCCATGCTGTGCGGCGGCCGGACCGACAGCCGTCGGTTGCGCAAATACGCCCGGCGCGGTGTAGTTCGTGTACACCGTCACTGTGTTTGAGGGAGATCCATTGTTCAGTACCTGAACCGTTGCGTAATATGCGCTGGGCGGTGTGATCGACGAAGGAACAAGAGCAACGATCTGAGTCGGACTTACAAAGTCCAGCGGCGCGGCCGTTCCGTTGATCAGGACCTGTACGTTTCCGAGGGTCGTCGGCAAAGGCAGGTTTTGCGCGGTGGCCGGACTGCCCGCCATGCCGGAGCCGAACAATGTGATGAACTCGTTCGGAGCGATCGGATTGGTAACGGGCGCGAAGTTCCCGGAATTGACGATGCCGAGGGGATTCAGAAAGACCCCGCCACCGGAATAGGTCTGAGTGGCAAGGCCCAGGCTGAGGGAATAAAGGGCCGGGCTGTCGGCGGCGTCTCCGAGCGCGATAAACGACCTGCCACCGGCGCCAAAGGTGAACTGATACGGGACGTCGCCGACCGGGACGGTGCCGTCCGAACCCACTGTGTACTGGCTGTCGAACGTGTAATCGTAGACCGGATACGCCACCGATTGAATACGGTTGTGGAAGAGGGACAAGCCGCCGCCACTGGCATTCACCGAGCCGTAGAATGCATCGACCGCGTTTGCGGGCGTCTGGGTGGTGTCGATTTGCTCTTCAAGACCTCCCATAAAGTAAATGCCGCTGGCGGTTGCGTTCGAGGCGCCGCTGGTAAACGCGGGAATGCCGACGATCGTGTCGAAGCCGCCCGGTGAACCGCCGAGGACGATGTTGTGGTCAGCGGAAATGTAGAAAGTCTTGACGCCGCTTACGAGTTGCGAACTGGAAGCCGCGCCGAGGTTGATGGTGCCGCTACCTTCGCCCGAAAGCGAATAGGTCGCGCCGGGAACCGTCTGGCTGAGGCTCGTTCCCCCGAGATCGGCGCCCACTCCCGTGACCGGGACCGTTCCCAGATTGCCCGCTCCATCGGCCGTGAGGGTAAGCATTGCCTGACGCACGGAAGTGATCGTGGCGCCGGGAAAATCGATGCTGCCAGCCATGAACGTTCCCTTCATGCTGCCATTGGTCGCCCCCGGCGCCGCGGGAATCGCGATCAGACTGGTGACGTTCGAGGATTCCGTGGCGCTGGCTACAAATGCCGACGGACCAACCGCGGACACCCCTCCGTAATCCGAATCGGTAATTCCCGCGAGCGAGCCCGCCGGACTCGCAATCACGAGGAAGCCGTTCGCGGCCACGGCATAGGTTCCGGTCAGAGAAACCGCGGAATTCAGGCCCCCGGCGAGCGTCGCGCCTTGTCCTTTGAAGGTGTAATTCCCATTCCCGTCGAAAGTCGCCACGCCAATCACGCTGCTGGCGGTTGAGACGGAACCGTCCCCGGGCCCGGTCATGAAAACTTCGCGGAGGAAGTAATCCCCTTTTAATGTGGCGTTTCCGCTGGTGTCGAAGCTCTGGGCCGCGGCGGACGCCACGGCGCATGAGGAGATCAGTGCGATCTTTATGTAATTTGCAATCATTAATTTCCAGGTTCCATTATCTATTGAAAAGTCGAACGAACCAGAAGCACATAGTCTTCCAACGTACTGCAGCGGGACGGAGTTGCGGCCGTAATCTGTTCAGACAGCTCATTTCCTGAATGGGAAGATAAAAGATAATCCCTCAGACATGGAAAACGAGACGAAAAGTACGTTGCTTGAAGAGCTGCGCTGGCGCGGATTCCTGGAGGCGACGACCAGCGACGACCTGGACAGCTATCTGGCGGAAGCCGAATCCGGAACCAGACCGGGCCGCACGATGTACGTTGGGTTCGACCCTACAGCCGATAGTCTCCATCTGGGCAATCTGATTCCGGTCATGGCTTTGGCGCACGCCTACCGCCATGGTCACAGGCCTCTGGTGCTCGTCGGCGGCGGCACCGGGCTGATCGGCGATCCCAGCGGGAAAACATCCGAGCGAACGCTTCTGACGAAGGAAAAGGCGGAGTCGAACGCCGCGCAAATTCGAACCCAGTTGAGCCGTTTCTTCGAGCTGCCCGAGAGGGACATGCTGAATAACGCGGACTGGCTGCTGCAGTTGAACCTCCTCGATTTTCTTCGAGACATCGGCAAGCACTTTTCGGTGAACGAGATGATCAAGCGGGACTCCGTGAGGACGCGTCTCGAAGAACGCGATTACGGCATTTCCTACACCGAGTTCAGCTACATGCTGATGCAGGCATACGACTTTCTTTACCTGTTTCAGCATCACGGCTGCACCATTCAGATGGGCGGCAGCGATCAGTGGGGAAACATTCTGTCGGGCAAGGAACTGATCCGGCGCGTTCTGGGCGAGCGCGCCGAGGGAATCACGTTCCCTCTGCTGACGACGTCGACGGGGAAGAAATTTGGCAAGAGCGAAGAAGGTTCCGTATGGCTCGACGCAAAACGCACCAGCCCTTACCAGATGTATCAATACTGGCTCCAGACCGCGGACGCCGATGTGATCCGGTATCTCAAGTTGTTTACCTTCCTGGGGGCGAGGGAGATCGAGGAACTCGCCGCGAAGGTCGAATCGGAGCCGGAAAAACGCGAGGCGCAACGGCGGCTCGCCTTTCTCTGCACCGGGATGATTCACGGCGAGAAAGCCTCAAGCGCAGAAGCCGCAAGCCGTATTTTGTTCGGTTCGGACGAGATTCCAGATGGCTGGACTATCGATGTTTTGGCGAGCGAAGTGCCAAAAACGATCATCGATCTGAGAGAACTCCAGGAGGGGATCAGTCTCATCGATCTGCTCCTGCGAACTCGCCTCGCGGAGAGCAGAGGCGCGGCGAGGAAGCTTATTGAGGGCGGCGGAGTTTACCTTTACAACGAACGTCAGTCCGGGGGGAATACGTCGGTCACAACTGAGAACCTGCGCTGGCCCGGCGCGATGCTGCTGCGCACGGGAAAAAAGAATTACCATCTGGCGTTAGTGGTTGATCAGCTGGGATGACCCCAGGCCTGCTCGATATGCTTGCGGACGAACTGCAGATCCTTCGTCATGGCGCCCAATTCGTCCTGTTTCTGATATTCCATGTGGATCGAAAGCGGACCGGCGAAACCGGACTGCGCGAGTACCCGAAAGAAGGCCGTCCAGTCGACCATGCCTTCACCCATGGGGCACATCTGCATCTTCCAGGCCTCGCCTGATTTCACCCAGGTGAAATCCTGAACGGCCACAGCCTTCAGCCGGGGCAGGGCAAGACGAAGCGCAACATCCCAACCAGAAACGCCGCCTTCAGCGGTAGCCTGGGAAGGATCGAAGTAGTAGCCGATCCATTTCGGGTCCATCTCGCCGATGATCGATTGCGCGTCCCACATCGCTTCGCCGACATAACTGCCGGCGCGGTTCGGAAACATGGCCGTCATACCGGCGCGCTGACCATAGGCGATCAATCCGGTAAGATCGGAGCGAACTTCGGCGAGGCGCCGCGGAATATCGCTTGCCGAGATACGCGGACTGAAGCTATACGGCCAGAAGCCGAGCCGGTAAAGGTGCACATCGGTGTGCCCGGTGATGGCGAGGATCGCATACGACGTTGGCTCATTGATCGTAGTCAGCGTGGTCGTGATCATCGGCACTTCGAGTCCGGCTCCGCGAACGCTTTCGAACGCGCGTACCAGATCGACGTTGGTGATGTGCGGGTCGACGTGACCACCCTGCATCACCGTGAGATCCACGCCGTCGTAGCCGATCTGCTGGGCGATCATCCCCAGTTCCGGATAAGGCACTTTGATCAGATTCTGCGAAAACGTGCAAACCAGCGGGGTTGTGCGCGGAGGACGGATGACGCCCGCCTTCGGTCCTCCATTCTTTTCGGCCGCTTCCTGCGCCCCGGCATTGCGGCTCAGAAGGGCCGCGGCGCCGAGAGCGGTGATAGCGTGGCGGCGTGTCACCGCCTCTCCCCGCAAGTGCCGGTTATGCGTGAGAATATAGGCATCGTCGTCGCGGGGCGGCGTTTTACGGCGAGCTGGGGTGTCATTCACCTCGATTGTATTCCTCAAATGAACCAGCCGAAGATCCTCTTCCAGCGACGCTATGCGGGGTTCACAGAAATGAACCCGCGGTTGCGCGTCATTCTCCAGGCCGCCGGATCCACGTTCCTGTTGTGGGCGACCGGCGCCTTTACCCATCGGATCAATACCAACCGCGTAATCGCGGCAATGGTCGAATTGCTGGCGGTTCTCGCCATTGCGACGCTTGGCGACTGGATACTCGCGCTTTTTTCCTCAATCGTCGCCACCACGGTTTACACGCTGTATTTCATCGACCGGGCGGGAGCCCGCCGTCTTACCGGCATCGAGGCCGCGATCACATTCGGAACTATGGCGATGACGGCTTTGATCGGAAGCCAGCTCTCGGTGCGTGCCCAGCGGCTGGCGCAGGAAGCGATTCATCGGCGCGAAGAAATGGAGCGGCTGAACCAACTCGGCAGTGTCCTGCTTGCCGCGAATACGCTGGCCGAAGCCGCGGCCCATGCGGTGCGGGAGGTGGTGGAACTGTTCGGGCTCAGGGGAGCGGCACTGCGCGTCGAAGGAGTGCCGGATGCATTTCTGTCCGGCGATTTCAGGCCGGCGGCCGCCGCGGACCAGATTTCAATCGTGCCTCTCAGTCAGGAGTCCCGCGCCGATGTCCTGGAACTGCACGGAGCCCGGCTGTCGGAAGAAGTCCGGAGTGCGCTCGCCAGCATGATTCGGCTTGTGCTGGAAAGGGCGAGAAGCGCCGAGCAGCGCGCCGAAAGTGAGGCGATCCGGCGCGTCGAGGCGCTCAGGTCCACGGTGCTCAACGCGCTGGCGCACGACTTCAAGACGCCTTTGACTTCGATCAAAGCGGCCGCGTCGATGCTCCGGGTGTCGGGCGCGGGTCTTCCCGCCGATCAACGGGAACTTGTGGCCGTGATCGACGAGGAAGCCGACCGCCTGGCGCGGTTGATTCGCGAATCGCTCGATCTGGCAAAACTGGAAGGCCGGCGCGCCCATCCGGCCACAGAGGAGTGCGAGATTTCGGGAATCGTGGATCGGGTGACCGCAAGAATGACGCGCCAACTGGGGGGCCGGAAGTTTATTATCGAAATACCGGAGGATCTTCCTCCGATTACGGGTGATAGTTTTCTCCTGGAGCAGATGCTGCTTCAGGTCGTGGACAATGCGTGGAAGTATTCGCGGCCGGGTACGCCGATTCGGATATCCTGTGTTCTCGCGGCCGGAAACATTGTCCTTACCGTTTGTAACGAGGGAAGTGAAATACCGGAGGAGGAGCGCGAGCGAATTTTCGACAAGTTCTACCGGGGCAGCCGGGATCGGGGCGTTGTCGAGGGCACGGGGATGGGCCTGGTGATCGCACGGACGATCGCGGAGGCTTACCAGGGAAAAATCTGGCTCGATATGGAGCCCGAGGGCCCGGCATTTCGTTTCGCGCTTCCATTTGAAGCGACGGGGGAGATTCATGACAGAGAACCGCACTATATTGCTCATTGACGATGAGCCTCAGATCCGGAGGGTTCTGCGAACCAGCCTGAGCGCGCAATGGGGAAACGTGCTCGATGTGCAGAGCGGCGAGGAGGCTCTCGAGTTGCTGCGCGAGAAGACTGTGGACCTGATTCTTCTCGATATGAATATGCCGGGGATGGGCGGCCTCGAAACCTGTCGCGCTATTCGCGCCGGATGGGACGTGCCGATTATCATCGTGTCGGTGCGCGACTCGGATCGCGACAAGGTAGAAGCGCTGGATGCGGGCGCCGACGATTTCGTATCCAAACCCTTCAGCATGGACGAACTGGCGGCGCGGATCAGAGCCGCGCTGCGCCGCACCGGGTTTGCGACTGACACCACGCCGAAAAGCCTGTCACTGCCGAGCCTGGAAGTCGATTTCGAGCGGCGAAAGGTGGTTGCCGGAGGGGTGCCGGTGAGGCTGACTCCGACGGAGTTCGATATTCTCCGTTATCTCGTGTCGCAAGCCAACAAGCCTGTTCCGCACCGGCGGCTGTTGCAGGCGATCTGGGGGCCGGAATACAGCGACCAGATCGAGTACCTGCGAGTGTTCATTAATCAATTGCGGAAGAAGATCGAGCCTCCGGGAGGGAAGCCGACGTTCATCATGACCGAACCGCGTATCGGCTACCGGTTTGTGCTCGAGGATGGGGGCACGACGGAGGAACCCGTTCCCGTTGCGTGAGCGCCGGGAGACCGGTGCGTGTACACTAGGTCTATTCGGGCTGTGGCGCAGCCTGGCTAGCGCGCTTGCTTGGGGTGCAAGAGGTCCCGGGTTCAAATCCCGGCAGCCCGACCAACTACCCCTTTAGAATCATTGTTCCCTCCTCCCGAAAGGCGTGAACGTCAGATGAGTGTGCATGAAAATGTGCATAAAATCGTTCAGTTCAAGTTCTGTGTGCCTGAAATTCCGCGTTCGTTGGCGTGCCGGTCGAGTTTCGCGAGCGCTTCGCGCATCATGCCCAGCTTGGCCTGACTGTATAGCTTGAAGACCTCCGCGTCGCTTTGCCGCAGCATCTGCGTCACCATGTGATCGGCGACGCCGCCTGCGCTGAGCCGAGTGGCAAGAGTATACCGAAGTTCGTACGGGGCAAAATATTCTACGCCCGCTTTCCTCAGTGTCGCCGCCCAAGCCTTGCGCAGATTGGTCACGTACGGTTTGGCGGCAGTCGGCTTCGGGCTGGGGAACAGGTACTCGCTTCCTGACGCCTCCTGGCGGTGGTTGGCGACACTCTTGTGTGAACGGAAAACCACAATCTCAGAAAAGCTCGCCATGTGAGAAAGTGGCCGCTCTCAGCCGTCACGTTTCAAGCTGACCCTCCGGTCTCCTCTTCTGGGGGATAGCAGAATTGCGAGATAATCACGCCGGTTCCAAAACACCAGAAATGTTCCGAGTGCCAGAGATCCCATGAAGTAGTGAGCAAACGGCGCTCGGGCTCCGGCCTTGGCTTCACGTGCGATTGATCGAGAGCCGCCGGCGTTTCCATCTTCCGATCGGCCCATACGGGGCCGCTCCAAATCCGTCCGGCAGGGTTGCCGGCGAATCCGGAAGAACATCGCACGGTGTGAAAGGAGCGCGACGTTCCGGATATACTGACTTACTGGACACTGGAGCCATGTCAGAGAAACCTTCCACCCAACCTCGCGAGGAAAAAGCAGGGGCTAAAAAACCCTACCGCAAGCCGGCGTTCGAGTGGGAGCGAGCCTTTGAGACGATGGCGCTCGCCTGTGGCAAAGTGAATATCAGCCAGCAGCAGTGCAAGCTGAATCGTAAAGTCTCCTGAACTCAGTTCAGTCCGCTCTGCGTGAGCTTGACTGCGCAATTACCCGAACCCGTGTGGGTCCCTCCTGCGTATGTGGGACAAGTCTGTCCGGACAAGGTCATGAAGTAGATGTTGGTGGCGGCGGCGTTGGGACTCTGGACATTGTCCACGATAATTCCCGAGATCCCGCCTGACTCAGAAACCTGACTTACAAAGGAGGTGGGAAATCCGCTCGTGATCTTCATCGCTTCCACGCAGCCCCCGTTTAGTGTCGAGGAGCACGATGTGCCTACGCCCACAAACAGCCAGTCCGTTGATCCGGTTTGATTGAACACCTCCGTCATCGGAGAGCAAGGCGTCGCCTGGGGGGGACTTGTCAGTGGCAGCGGCCCCGAAACTGTGCTGGAGATCGTTCCCGAGGCGTTAAATCCGACGGCGAACAGATTGGGGCTATTGTTGGAGCCGATGCCACACTGGTAGTACTTCCCCGTAGCAACGCTGGTGAAATAGTTGTTGTCGAACGTTCCCGAAAAAATGCTTTGACTCGTCTGGGGGCCCATATTCACGGACGCGGTCCCACCAAGAGTCGTGTTGAACTGAGTGAGTTTGGCATTTGTGCCGTCCGCATTAGCAGAAAAATAAAGCACTTTCGCCGTGGTGGAATCGACAATGGGGGTGGTGGTCAGACCGCCCGGTTGTGCGGACAGCACAGGCGATACGCTACCGGTGCAGGGCGCTGAACCGGTACTACACGAGCCCAGTGAGGTTGAAGTGGTTCGCACAAAATAGGCTTTGCACAGGCCGTCGGCCAGGAAGACATTTTTGGAGACGGAGTCGTAAACAGGCGAAGTGTAAGGGCTCTGCTGACCCACCTTGATAGACCAGAGTACGGCCGGCTGCCCCCCCTTGAATACAGGAGAGACAGCGGAAACGAATCCCTGGTTATCGGCGATGTAAGCTACGTCGCCGGTGTAATCGATGAAGGCCGATTGGCCCACATCTACGGAATGACTCAGCGCCACGCTGTATTCGCAAGGCGCGGCCGAGCTTGCGCAACTGGGAAGAGGCGAACTATTGAAAGGCGTCGGCCAACTGGCGGCCACGACGTTGCCGGACTTCCACTTCAGGACGGTGAATCGCGCCGGACTCGACGCTTCCAGAAAAGCGATCTGGGTCCCGTCCAGAGAAAGCGTCGGAGAACTCGCAATGGCCCCTGCGTTCTGCGAGCCGTTATAGGAGAAGACCGGCGTTGGGCTGCTGATGCCCGAACAAAGACCCGTTCCGGCGGAGTTCACGTATAAATTGTTGAAACCAACAATATTGAAAGCCGACGAGGAGCTCGAGTCGACCGTGAACACGACGTAGTCGCTGACACAATTGGGTGTCGGATTGGAGGCGTTAAATGAGTACTTGGCCGGGAAAATGCCGGACTCGAGGCCGACCTGGCGGACAGCAACATTGTTCATCGATTGCCCCCAGTCGCGGTGCCTTTTGCCGAATTGCAGAACATGCGCGAGGTCGGGGAGACTGGGATCGTCCGGAAGCCGCAACACGCGTGAACGTTGCAGCAGCATCAGGCGATAGCGCGGATCGAGAGCGACGGCGGCCGCCGCCGCGTAACTCTGAGGAGCGGAGAAAACAACCTGACGGTTAGACCAGTCCCAGGGAAGCCCGACTCGCGCTTCCTCGCCGTGAAATACCCCGGGCTGAATCAAGAGCGCAAGAAGCGCGACGGTTCCGGTCCGCCAACTCAGGAACATTCTGGGTGCCCTCCGATTCCGACTCCTCAATATAACGCTCCAGACACGCAACGACAAGGCGATGGCGCGTCTCGCGCGCTACAATAGGCCCCGTGGCCGTATGAGACTCGTGGATCCCAAGCTGGGTGAGGATCTCACGATAGAGACTCTGCAGAAGGCTGGAACGCTCCACCTGAAAGTCACCGGTACCAGCATGTTACCGGCGATCTGGCCAGGAGCTCAGGTCAGAATCCGCCGCGCTTCCACGGATGAGGTTTCGATTGGCGACATTGTCTTGACCGCCAGCGGCGCCGGGTTGCGGCTGCACAGATTAGTGCGCTTAAACGGCGGGCAATTGCAAACGCGCGGCGATCACCATGATCACTGTGATCCACCCATTGCGGCGTCCCGGCTTCTAGGTGTGGCTGAGGCGGTCGAAAAGAAAAGCGGACAGAGTCGCCTTCTTGCCTGGTTTTTGCGCAAATCCCCGATGCTGACGCGGATCGCGCTGTGCGCACGCGAGGTCGCAGGTTGATATCCGCCGCCGAATCGCAGGCGGTGAATATTGTAGTGGGAGGACTGCCGATCCGCCTGAGCTGTGGCGATCACAATTTCGCGACGCTCCTGCGCGGCCATTACGCCGGCTTCTGCGAAGATGAGCCTTCGGAACATCCGCCCATTGAGCTCGCTATCCGGCTCGGCCCGCGCTCGCCGGTGACAGGCGACGACGAGTTGCGTGTGAGCCTCGATGCGGGGAACTGGATCCTTGAGCGAGGTGACTTCCGCTGTACGTACGATCCCCGTCTCCGCCGCGGCGAGATCCACCAGAGTCCCAACCGCTACAGCGTTGACTCCGTTTTGCGGATACTTCATTCGTTAGCGCTGGTACCGGAATCAGGATTTCTTCTACACGCATCCAGCGGGATCCGGAACGGCCGCGCTTACATTTTCTCCGGCCAATCAGGAGCGGGCAAGACAACGATCGCCCGTCTTGCGCCGCCCGGCGTGACACTCCTGACCGATGAGATCTCCTACGTCCGGCGTTCACAGGCAACCTACTTCGCGTGCGGGACTCCGTTTTGGGGAGAACTGGCCAAAGCGGGCGAGAACCATTCCGCACCTGTCCAGACCCTATGCTTCCTGGAGCATGCTCAGGAAGACCGGTTGACACCGTTGTCCGGAACGGAATCGTTACGGTTACTGCTCCGCAATATATTGTTCTTTGCTCAGGATCCGGCACTGGTGGAGCGCGTTTTTGAGAACGCCTGCGATTTCGTCTCGAACGTCCCTGGCTACAGACTTTCTTTCCGCCCGGAGGCATCCGTATGGGAACTATTTCCGTAAGGGACCAGTTTGTTTGTCGCGCGCCAAAACTCGCCGCCCGCGTCATTGGAGGCGAGGCAATCATCATGGACCCGTCTGATTCCAGCTTGTTCAGCCTGAATGAAACGGCGACGGCGATCTGGAGCGCGGCGGATGGCCGGGCCACTTTACGGGAAATCGTGGAATCGTCTCTCTGCGCCTTCTTTGAGGTAGAGTTGGAGGTTGCTTTGAGCGATGCGGAAGAACTGGTAGAGTCGCTCGCGCAACGATCGATTTTCCTGGTTTCGCCCGAACCAATCGCTGCCGCCGGAGTCACGACGTGAGCGCCTTACTCGCCGAGGTCAACCAACGCGCGCTCCGCCTGGGAGTTCCGTTAAGCGTTCATCTGGACCTGACCTGGCGCTGCAACGAGCGCTGCACCCATTGCTATCTCGATCATGAATCTCCCGACGAACTCAGCCTCGACGAGATTCGCGACCTGCTTGACCAGATGGCTAAGGCAGGCGTATTCATCCTGACGCTCAGCGGCGGAGAAATCTTCCTTCGCAAAGACATCTTTCAGATTCTCGAGCATGCGCGCTCCATGCGATTCAACGTGAAGCTCAAGACCAATGGCATCATGATCGGCGCGCCCCAGGCGGCACGCATTCGGGAGTCAGGCGTTCAAAACGTCCAGATCAGTCTCTACTCTCATCGCCCGGAAGTGCATGACGCTATCACAAAGGTTCGCGGGTCACACCGTCGTACCGTCCAGGCGATTCGCTTTTTGCGCTCGCAGGGGATTCCGGTTGTAGTCGCCTGCGTGCTCATGCGTGCGAACTTCGGGGATCAGGAAGGGGTCCAGTCCCTGGCCGCCGAGCTGGACGCTCAATTCACCATCGATCCCACCATTACGCCTCATTTCACCGGTGACCGTTCGCTACTCGCGCTGGGCCTTCAGCGGGAACAACTTTCGGAAGTCTTTCACAGCGGCAGCATGGTGGGAGACGTGGAGGCGTTTTGCGCGATTTCGCCGGTCGATGAAGACCTGCTCGACGCAATTCCCTGTAGTGCCGGACACACCGCGTGCTACGTCTCTCCGAACGGAACTTTATATCCCTGCGTCCAGTTTCCTTTGCCTTGCGGCAACGTTCGGACCCAAAGCTTTCAGGAGATCTGGGCCAGTTCCCCACAGTTGCTTGAAGTGCGCTCCATCCGCGCGCGCCATCTCACAGTATGTTCGTCATGCCATCACATGGGCGGATGCACTCGCTGCCCCGGTCTCGCCTATATGGAGGGGAACATGCGCGGCCCTTCGACTGCGGACTGCGAAAAATCGTATGTCCGGACGGGGGTTCCTTCCGCCAACATGATGCGGATGGACGCGTCCGTTTCATCCACTCAAAGTCTGGTTCAGATTAGCTGCGCCGGACCGCAATAGAGTGGACGGCTTGCGCAACCTGATCTGCCGCGATCTCGGGTGAAAAGCCGGCGCTGAGCACCTGCGCCATGGATCCCATCGCTGTAGTGGCTGCGCGCTCGCGAGCCGCGTCTTCCATCGCGTTCGCCAACCGCGAAACGTCTTCCGCGGGAAATACCCAGCCGGTCTCGCCGCTTTGAATCAGATCCGGACCGCAACCGACGCGGTCACTGACCATGCAGGGCAGTCCGCAAATCATAGCTTCATTTACCACCAGTCCCCACGTTTCCGAACTCGACGGCACGACGAGCACGTCGGCTGACGCATATGCCTGAAGGATCGCAGTTTGGTTAAGGAAGCCCGCAAACTGCACCGGCGCGTCCAGCCGGACGGCCTCGCGTTCACAATCCGCACGCAGAGGCCCGTCACCCACCATCAGCCCGCAGACAGCGGCGCCACGCGATGCCGCGCGATGAATAGCTTCGATGAAATCCATAGGGCGCTTCCGCGCGATGAACTTGCCCGCGAATAGAAATATGACGTGATTTTCAGGCAACCCCCAACTCTCTCGAATTTGTGAGAATCGTGCCCGTGCTTGCCGCCAGCCGCTTAAAATTCGTTCGCGATCGGGAGCGTGCGGCACCAAAAAAATACGATCGGGCCGGACGCCATAATTACGGAAGTACTCCGCCGACCATTTGCCTACCGCAAGGCAGGCGTCAAATCGCGGAAGGAGGAAGCGATGGGTGATTCCCTTGATCAGCCGCCGAACAGGCGACGATTCGACATGTAAGTGAGAATCTCCGCGGACCATGACAGGGGTTCGAGACTTCCAACAGCTTCGGATGGCTTGCCAGTAGCTTTTAAAGTGCCAGCCGGAAACGAGGACCGCATCGAAACCTTCTCGCCGTATGATCTCATCGACGCCTGGAGTATCGAGTCCGCGGAAGGAACCCAGGTCCGGTGCGCGCGCAACGTTATCAAGAAAACGATAGGGGTACCCTTCGAACAGAGGGATGTCCCAGTCAAACGGCACACCGAATCCGGCCCCGGCTTGTTCGCGAGGAAGTGCGCGATGACAATAAAGAACCAGGGGATCGATATCCGGGTGTCTCGCTAAAGCCTGGAACATAGGAGTCTGGTATTGGATCGGATGCGAAACAACGATTCCGAGCCGGCGCCGCACGCTGGCTTCGCCCCTAGCCACGCAGGCATTCCAGCCAGGCGCTTCGGACCGCCTCGCGCGAGAAACTGGCATTGTATTTCGCGCGCGCGCTGCGAGACATGGTTTCTCTCAGTTTGGGATCTCGCAAGAGTTTTAACAGATTAGCGGCTAAACACTTCGGCGACTCGCGATCGCATACCACTCCGCTCACACCTGATTCGATGATCTGAGGCAGGACGCCGCTCGCGAAGCAAACCACCGGAACACCGAATGCCTGTGCCTCGATGGCGCTTCGCGCATACGACTCAGCAAACCGTGATGGAGGGCTGGGGTGAACGTAGAGGTAAGCGGACTGCAGGAATGCCGCGATGTCCTTGCGGTAACCCCAATACAGGATTGGGTTGTTCCCCGACATGCCGTTCATGCGGGGACGTTGGTCCAGGATGCCGCCGACGATGTTCAGGCGGATACCGTCAATCTCTTTCGAAACCAGATCAAAAGCCTCTAGAAGCAGATCGAGACCCTTGTGAGCGGAAACCTGCCCTACGAAGAGGAGATTGCGGGCGTCAACCGGTTCCTGGATTACCAGCCCGCCGCGGTGGGATTCCGGCGCGATCTCGATTCGCTGTGGCAGCACATAATTCCGGCGGGCCAGCAAGCCGGGATTTACCCCTGCGGCGATACGTAGTCCGGCGTCGGTGTTGTGCAGATGATCCGAGGTCAGCCAATTGAGCAGTGAGATGCGCCGGTAGGCCCGGGTGGGCAGTTCGTGAAAGTGGTGGAATACCCGCTTTCCCGTCGCCCGGTAAAGGAGCATCGCCGCCACGGAATAACCTGCGTATGCAATGGCGGGAAGGTAAATCGCGTCGCAACCCAGCGAAGCCTTGAGCACATCCCGATTCCCCCTCAACGCACCGGCGAGCATGCTCACCAGATGGCCGACGGATTGAGGCCGTCCGATTCTCGGCCAATCACCGCGGTCGCTATAGAAAGAGAAGGAGAGGCCGCGCTGCCGCAGTTCATCGAGCATCGGGATCCGGAGCGTTTCAGCTGTGCGCGACACCAGAAAAAGGGGTTCCACCTCTGGCCGCAAACAATCGAACGTCTCGATTACGGCCTTCTCCATCCCGTAGAGTGCAGCCGTGTGGAAGGGGATCAGCACTCGAATTGTGCCAGTCCCCGGCATCACGGCCGCGACTCGGAAAGCACACGGTCGAAAGCCTTTGCGAGGCGTTCTGTCATGGAACGAGCGGTGAGTTCAGGTGAGATCGCCAGTTCGGCGGCATCCGGCGACTGAGAGGTTTCGTCGAGAAGTTCCCGGATACTGGACACGATCTCGTCCACCTGGGATGCAGCAGGCACTGCTCCATTGAAGGTTACTGTCCGCGCTCTTTCAATGCCCCGAAGAATGGCCACAACATCGCTCTGTTCATGGACTACAGCCAAAACCGGGCGGCTCGATAGAAGACAGGGGAACACCTTGGAGGACATGTAATGCGCTTCTTCGGACCCCATGATCAGCAGGAGATCGGAATCCAGCATTAACTGTAACGAATCGAGCCAGGGAACGCGCTCCGGCGATTCGGTCACAATGTCCCCCAGGCCGCACTCCCGAGCAATTGGCAGAACGCGGGGAGCGGGAACGCCCGAGTAAGTGGTGCCGATGAAATGGAGCCGAAGCTTCGGGTGCCGGAGACAGCCGATCGCCTTAAAGACAGCTCGCAACGTATTCTCCATGGCGATTGCATATGCGCCGACGTAACTGACGTGGATGAAACCATCGTCCTTCTGAAAGATCGAATTTGCGCGGCGGTGACTTCTCAAATATTCGAAGTCGGCGATCTCAAATCCAAACGGGATCACGCTGGTCTCGATCTGGCGACCGGGACTATTGGGCATCAGGCGATCGAGCGTACCCTGGGAGACGGCGGTGAGGTGCCCCGCGCGGCGAATCGCGACCGGTTCAAGGATTCGGGAAAGGGCGTCGGTCAACCACCATTTGGGTGGGCGCTGCGAACGCGGAAGGCTCCAATAGTAGTCGTTGACCCACGGGTCCTGATAGTCGACCACGTAAGGAATCCGGAATCTTTCGAACGCCATCCGCCCCAGCAGCATGGTGTAGTAAGGCGGCACCGAGATAAAGACGATGTCCACCTGCCTCGCAGCACATAGCGAATGCAGCGCCCTCCAGTGATACCAGAGGCTTCTCATCCCCAGATCCCCGAACCCAAACCTCCGCGCCATCCGCAGCGGCAGCGCGCGAGTCCGAATCAACTCCAGTTGCGGAGGCAGCAACCTCAAGTTGTCCGGATCGAGCGGCGTGTCGTAGTAATCGGGGTGCGTCGTGATAACGATCGGCTGCCAGTTGAACTCGGCGAGGTGACTGACGAAGAGTCGTATCCGCACGGACGGCGGCAGGCTGCTGGGTGGAAAATCGGGCGCGACAATAGCGACGGTCTTCACTGACGCGCCGCGGCGCTCCCTACCGGCAATCGAGTCAGGAACTCCCGAAAACTGTTAGTCAACTTATCGAGTTCGTGCTCCAGGTTTCCTTCGCAGAGCGCAAACGAACGGGCTTTCGCCTGCATGGTTTCGAGGAGTCGACGATCGTGATAAAGATCGAGGATTCGCGCCGCGAGACCGTCGGAGTTGCCAGCGGGGTAAGTTTTGCCCGCGCCAGAACGCTGGATGATTTCGCTTTGCCCGGCGGTATCGCTGGCGATCACGGCAAGTCCCGCCATCAGATAGTCGAACATCTTGTTCGATACGGTCAAGTCGGAGTTACGATAGGCGCGAGGTTCCAGACACAGTCCGACGTCGTGCAGCGCGGCGCTGCGGACCGCATCACCCGGGGCGAAGGGCGGCTGGATGCGTTACCCGTTCCATAATTCCCAGATCGGCAAGCAGTTTGCGCAGTGCGGCGCCCCCATCCAGCGGCAACTTGCCTTGCAAGGTCAGATGAATGTCCGCGGGAAGCGAGCGCATCGCACGCAGAATGTCGTTCACCCTCGGTCCGGAATTCACCACTGCGTTGCGCCAATACAACGAAAATCCGTGCGGCGTCTTCGGCGGAAGAGCTCGTTCGATCGGGGCTGCGTTGTAGATCGCCAGCAGTTGATTGACCCCATAAGTGCTTCGCAGGGCGTTGGCCAACGGAACGCTGGGGGTCAATACCAGCGAACAGCCTCGAAGGTACTTCCTCTCAGCCGCGCAGATGAGCGCGCGCTCCAGCCGGGCCTGGCCTTCCATGTCCGAGTGGAACTCCATCGAGTCGAAGACGACAGGCGAGCCGTGCAATTTGGCGGCTTCACAAACGGGGATGAGCGCGTCCGAATTGTGGCCGAGGTAAATATCGGCTCGCGCCGCCGCGAGCCGGGCTGTCAATCCAATGGTGCGCGTCGACATCGCTTCGGCGCTCGGAATACCAGTCAGGAGAAAGGCAGCCTGGGCAGTGAGGGAGACCATCTTGTCCCCAACCAGGCGGAGGATGCCATTCCGCCGGTATGCATAGTAGTGGGTCTCGTGCGTCAGATTTCGAATCCCCTCGAATTCGGGAGGCGCCGGCCATACTGTGCCCCGCGGCGCGCAGTCGATGAAGAGAACATCCACATTGCGGTCAATGCGTGCTAATGCGGCCGCGTAACGGCGGGCCCGAGGTTCAGCCATTGCCGCGTATGTTGTGCAGACGCAAACCTTCATGAAGCGGAGAAAATCAGAGTGCGATCGGCAGTGCCGGGAAGTTCCTGGAACGAGTAACCGAGAGCGTTCATCCAGGCAATAACATCCGATTCCGTGTGCCCGAAGCGAGCGAGGTTTTTCGCGATGACTTCGCATACGACCGTCGGCCGATGTTCGCGCAAGATACGCTCCGCTCCCAGCAAAACCGCGAGTTCGGCGCCCTCGACATCGATTTTTACCAAACCGGCAGGAGAACGAAGCTCATCGCGGAATGAATCGAGGCGCTTGATCGGAAAGCAAGGACCCTCAAGTCGCTTGAGGTCGACATAAGTATGCCCGGATTCCGGTTGAGGCGCCAGCCGCACGAAGCCATCCTGGTCACCCAATGCACATTCGTGAATCACCAGGTTCTCCCATCGGTTTCTCGATCGGGTAAGGCGCAGGCAGCGCAGGGGACGCGGATCGACTTCGAATGCATGCACCTCCGGGACATTCATCTCCAGCGCAACCACCGAGAAATACCCGATATTAGCGCCCGCGTCAATGAAGGCGCCACGCCGCAACCTGAGCTCAGACTGCAAGAAATCTGTCAGGGCCGGATCAAAGCAGCCCGTCACAAGCACGCCACGGCCGATGGCTGACCGAAGATCCACATAGCAAACTGCGCCGGACTGGAGCCGGGCCGGAATGGGCCGCGTCCATTCGGATAGCGCCGGACGCAACAGATTACGCAGCGGCCGGGTGAATGCCGAGCGTCCGACACGAGTGAGCGCGGTGGCGAACATATCTCAATCGAACGCCGCGGAGAGCGGCGGCAGCATCTCGACTCGCGGACGCGAACCGAGACTGTAACGCCATGCGAGCCGCAGGCAACGTCTGGGGATAAGAAACCACGTTGATATTCCGGTTAACCGCGCTGGCAGGGCGTCGGATTCCGTCGGCAGGAAAATCACCGCGAGAGCATAGATCAGCGCGCGGCCCCGGCGATCGCTGAGACCGCAGTGCATCAACAGGAGAGTGCGCGAAGTAATAGGGACAGCATATGTTTCGCTTACAAGCGAGGCGCTGATGGACGTCACCCAGGCTTCGCCACCCGTCATGCGAGACACTTCCTCGGCAAAGGGGTGCACCGGTGTTCCAAGAATTCTGCCGGCAACGTTCAATCCGCAGCACAACATCCGGAGACCCCCTGCGGCGCGAGCCTGGGCAAAAAGGCTCTCAAAATCGGAAGTGGAGAGACGATCGGCAAGTCCGGCGATCCCTGCGATCTGGTCCAGAGACTCCCATCCGTGGCGGGCTGCGTGCAGACACAGATACAAGAGATGCATCGGCGGCGACAGAACAGATACGGGTTCGCCGCACAGATCGATCTCCACCGAAGGAGCACAAAAAGCCGGGGAGAATCGGGCAGGGAAGAAACGTGGCGACAGAGACCAATGTACGTCGACGATGGGTCCATTCGCGCCGCGGCGCAGTGGCGCTTCGCAATACCAGTCTGTGGCGCTCATCGGCTCGTACCCTTCTTTGCGCAAGCACTCGATGGTTGCAGTCCGATCCTCCGGGCCCACCAGGATATCGAGGTCATTGGGACAGCGCAGATCGGGAGCGCCATAGAGGATTTGCGAGAGCGCCGGGCCTTTGAGCACCAGCAGAGAGATTCCCCGTTGCGCCAACAGATTCTTTATATGAAGGAGCTCTGCAGTCAAAACGAGAGTTTTTCTGATCTGGAGCCTCAACGCCTCATCGAGGCTCTTCTGAAGCGCTCCCGGCAGACCCAGCCGGTTTCTGCTCAGGAAGTCTCCCACCAGCGGAAGCACGCCGTGGGATTCGGCCAGGCGCAAACAAGCCCGCCAATCCCGGACGCATAATGCGGCGAGGGCCGCTTCATTTTCATGACAAGCATCTAGCCGCAGAGCTACCCCAACCAACGCTCGGATCAGGTTGAACTCAGGCGTGCCCATCCGGCTCCCGGGGTTTACGGTTGACTTGGGGTGACCGGAGTTGGCATAACGGGCCCCGGCGAAATGCCGAAAGCGGTCACGAGACCAACAGCAGCGGCGGCAACGCCGATGCTAACGATCAATGCCGGCTTCGTAACGGGAGCAACAATCAATGCCGGCGCCGCGCTTGTCTGGAGCAGCAAGCCACTTTCGTCGCAGGACCCGGCGCCATATTTCGCCACCGTACCCCGAGCGGCGTGCAATGCGGGCCGCTTATTAGCCTGAAGGTCAACGTCACCGGTGGATGACGCTCGGGGAACGAACTCAGTATCGGCGGCGCACAACACAAGCGTTGCGGGGTTCACCGTAAATTGGGCGTCGCCCGAGCGCAGGAAAACAAATACGCGGCCATCGTTGAGACGCTTGATGTCCGCTTGCGAGCCAGGAGCGAACTCGATACGATTCTGATCCGCGAGCTTAAGAAACGCCGGCGACTGTCCGACCAAGATCCTGTCCCCAATGACGATCGGCCAAAAAGGGGCGCCATCCGGACGCATCGGCGTTCCGTTGATCTCAACGGGACTCTGACTATTAATCGAGCCCACCGGTGCAACCGTCGGCGCGGGCGCTTGCTGGGCCTTTAAACCGCCTGCCAGCAGACTAATCGCGGCGAGGGATCTCAGCTTCATGAATCTGATGGTAGTTTGATGAAAATCAGAGGGAAAGTCAACGAATTCGCGTCAACGTAACATCGTCAATTCGCACAACTCCTTTGATTCGGCTATTGAATTGCGACGACGGGCGTCTGACGAACTCCACCTGAACCAGCCGCGAGGGCGGTGGAACAGTCAACTCGAACGTCAGCTTGCTCCATGGATTAGTCCCGGTAAGACTCGCCGACGTGGCGTCCAGATCCCGGGGCGACCGTGGATCAAATACGCGAATGCCAACTCCCTCGTCAGTAGTCAGATCGTCAGTTTGCTCCCTTGCTACGACTCGGTAGAACCCCGGCTCAAGCCACGTTTGCTGGAAGGCCCCGTGGAAGCTCAGGTTGGAATCGCCGAGAAATTCGAATCTTAGGCAATGTCCACCTGCCAGGTCTGACTTGTCGAGAGTGGCGCCCACACCCTCAACCGAAGGTATCGACCAGTCGAACGGCACTGGAGCCAGTGTAGACTCAAATTCCGAGTTATAAAGAAAATTCGAAACGCGATAGTCGGCCTCGCGATGTTCTCCCGTAGCCGCCCAAACCGCCGCTGCGCGCGCATAATCCCGCCGGTGATAGAGCCAGTTTACATAGAGAATTCCGCTCTGCGTGGTCTGCCAGGAATGCGCGGTCAACCATCGCCAGGCTGGATCCACTGCATCGGAGCGATTCTTTGCGGATTGGATCAGAAAGGCAAGGAAAGCGTTCGCCGCGCCCGGGTTTTCTCCAATACCCAAGCCAGGCAACCGTTCCGCATCGCCCCCAAGACGCGCCAGCGAACTGAACACTTCGTCGTTGAAGGCCACCGTAGATCGCAATATTGTTGCGCATTCTCCCAAGGCATCTTCGGTCCGGCCGCTCGCGAACAAGAAGTTTGCGAAACGCATGCGAATCGAAGGGATAGCGGGTCCCAACTCCAGGGCTCGTGAAAAGGCCCGCGTCGCGAGAACATTATTGCCGGAATCCGCAAAAGCTTCCGCCAGGTCGGCCCAGGCATAAGGTGAAGCCTCATCCGCGCTAAGTGCTTTCCTTAGTGAGTCGATCGCATTATCGGAACCAGCGGACCAGGAAGCCGCGTAGCCCGCGCGCTGGAAACTGGCGGGCGAGGCGAACCCAAGTCTGTTGCCCAGGTCCGGATCGAGAGAGATCACTCCTCCGGTTGCAGCCATCCCGGAGAGCACGAGCACTGCCAACCGCGTCACGCTTTTTTATCATATGTCGAAACGAAATTGAGTCGTGTCGCGGAAATCATCATTGTCATTTTGTTGACGCGGTGCGAAGCCAGGAATACAATTACGGTGCTGTACAGCCGGGGGGTTCTCAGGATGCGGCTTAAGAATCACGCAGCGAGCCTGGTAATCCTTCTCTTCGCGACTATTCATCTGGCTGGCGCGGAGAAAAGCGGTAGTCAAACAGAAGCTCAAAAAGCCGTTTCGGGTTACATATTGGGGTCGGGCGATTCGATTGTCGTCCGGGTCACGGAAGCGGAAGAAATTCCCGATCGGCCGATCAGGATTGACCTCGACGGGAATGTAGACCTGCCTCTCGCGGGCTCTGTGCATGCCGCGGGGCTTACAGCGCGGCAACTGGAACAGAGCATCGCTGAGAAATTGTCGGTGCTTATCAAGGCTCCTCGGGTTTCGGTTTCCATCGAAGAGACAAAAAGTCAGCCTGTTTCGATAATCGGCGCGGTTAATTCGCCCGGCGTACATCAGATTGAGGGACACAAGACTTTGATCGAAGTTCTGTCCCTTGCCGGCGGATTACGACCCGATGCGGGGTATCGCGTTAAGATCACGCGACTTATATCTTCCGGGCCTCTTCCCTTACCGAACACTTTTGAAGACGCGTCGCATCAGCACGTTGTCGGAGAAGTCGCTTTGAAGAGTTTGCTCGAAGCCCAGGATCCGATGGATAACGTCGATATTATGCCTAACGATGTCATTTCAGTACCAACCGCTGAAATGGTATATGTGATCGGTACGGTGAAGAAGTCCGGAGGTTATGTACTCGGCGAGCATCAGTCGATCTCCGTGCTGCAGGCATTGTCGCTGGCCGGCGGCCTCGACCAGGCGGCTGCTTCACAGGATTCAAGGATTTTACGCACTGTAAGCGGATCGGACAATCGCCAGGAGCTAAGAGTCGATCTGAGGAGAATCCTCGCGGGAAAAGATCCGGACATGCCCCTCCAGGCCAGCGACATTTTGTTCGTTCCCGTCAGTGGTGCAAAGAAGGCAGGCATCCGTGCCTTTGACGCGGTCATGCAAATTGGAACGGGTCTGGCCATCTACCGCCCTTAGTCACCCACCGTGAACTACGAGAATCCCCAACCCGGACAAGAGCCACGTCAGTTGCCATCGCCGCGCGAAGCAAAGGGCGCCGGTGTGGCCTTCGTGAGTCGAACCGGGAAGTCAATCGATATTCACTTATCGACGGACCTCATTGAATACTTACGCATCGTAAGCCGCCGCAAAAGCATTGTCGTAATCGCGGGCTTCGTGGGAGCCGTGGCAGGGTTGCTTATAGCTTTGCCACAGGCGGCGACTTACCGAGCTGATACGGCCGTCGAGATTCAAGCTCCCAACGAGGATTTCCTCTACGCGCGCGACGTCAATCCTGTCAGCGCCTCAAACTCGTCTTACCCCGAGATGGATCTCATGACGCAGGTGCGCCTGCTTCAGGCGCGCCCTCTGCTCGAGCGAGTTGTGAAGAAACTGGACAGCAGACCGGACCTGCATCCGGTGGCGCCGCAATCGAGATTCACCCAGTGGCAGAAGGCCTTGCACATCCCCCAGCCCGCGGCGCCTACGCGTCTCGATCTGATTCGCGATGCTACAGGCGGCGTACGGGTGAGGGCCTCCCCGACTTCCCGAATTGTCGAGATCTCCTGTGAATCGACCGACCCGCAGGTTGCAGCGGCCTTCGCCAATACGATGGCGTCCGAGTTTATCGACCAGAGTCTGGAAGCGCGCTGGGAGTCCGCGCAGCACACGGGCGAATGGATGGGTCGACAGCTGGATGAACTCAAAGTAAAGCTGGAGAAGGCCGAAGACGAGCTGCAAAGGTACGCAAAGTCGATGAATCTCGTCTTCTCGGGAGACAAAGAAAACACTAACATCGCGGAGGACAAACTCCGTCAGCTGCAGACCGACCTCGAAAAGGCGGAAACAGAGCGGATCGCGAAGCAATCCCAGTTCGAGTCGGCGTCGAAGGCGCCCCTCGACTCGCTTCCCGCCATTCTGGACGATGACTCTTTGCGCGCCGGCCACGACAAGCTCAATGATCTGCGGCGCCAGTTGGCTGAGCTATCGTCGTCTTACACCGCCGAGCACTACAAGGTGAAACGCGCTCAGGCGCAGGTTTCCGAGATGGAAGCCCAGCAGGAAAAGCAGCGCCAGCGGATACTCGGGCGCATCTCCGATGAGTATGACGAAGCTGCACGCCGCGAAGCGCTACTCAGGGCTAGCTACGATGCCCAGGCGACTGTCCTGTCCGATCAAAGTCAAAAGTCGATTCACTATAACGTTCTGAAGCGCGAGGTGGAAACGAATCGGCAGCTCTATGAATCGCTCTCTCAGAAAGTGAAAGAAGCGGGTGTCGCGTCCGCCATGCGCGCCAGCAATGTGCGGATTGTCGAACCGGCGCAAACGCCAACTGTTCCGTTTCGGCCCCAACCCCGCCGGGATGCAAGCCTGGGCATGGTCACCGGTCTTCTGGGCGGCGCGGTTCTGGCATTGATCCTCGAGAAGTCGAAGCGGTCGATCTGCCTGCCGGGCGAGTCCGCCCTCTGTCTGGGAGTGCGGGAGCTGGGAACCATCCCGAGCGAGTCGGTTCTGGAGGGTGGCCCGGGCTTTGTGAGCATCTGGAGACGCCGGGTTCCGGAAGGTCCGTGGCCGGCGCAAATGGCAGGCAAGCGGAACGGCGAAATCGGAGATCAACTCGACCGAATCACTTACGAGCGTGGCAACTCGCTGCTCGCCGAGTCTTTTCGGGGGACACTCACATCGCTGCTGGCAACCAGCCCCGCCCGGGATGGCGGCCACATGCTGGTGGTCAGCAGCCCCGCGGCATCCGATGGAAAAACGACCGTCGTCTCAAATCTCGCCATCGCGTTCGCGGAGATCAACCGGCGCGTTCTTCTGATCGACGCCGATACGAGAAGACCCCGCCTTCATAAAATTTTTTCCACCACCAAAGAACCCGGCTTACTGGAATTGCTCCAACGCAGCGACTTATCTCGGAGCGATCTCGAGACTTACATCCGGCCTACGGGCGTGCCGGGGCTGTTCCTTTTGCCCAGCGGCGAACGGAAATCGGCCATGCCAAATTTGCTGTATTCATCGCGCCTGAAGGAACTGATTGCCATGGGCCGAAGCCAGTTCGATGCCGTCCTGATCGATACTCCGCCGATACTGCACCTCTCGGACGCCCGAGTGATCGGCACTCATACGGATGGCGTGGTTTTGATCGTCCGGTCCGGCTCGACCACCCGCGAGGCCGCTCTCGCCGCGAAGCACAGTCTGGCCGATGACGGTATCCGCGTAGTCGGAACAGTGCTCAACGACTGGAATCCCAGGCTTACCGGTTACTACGGATACGAAAGTTACAAGAATTATTACCGCTCGTACGCAGATCTATGACGGCCGGAACAGAAAACCATGTGCGGAATCGCTGGGGTTTTCAGATTGTCGGGGTCGATCAGTCCCGCGGAAGGGGATGCGGTGACGCGTATGGTGGAAGCGCAGGTCCATCGGGGCCCGGACGACTCCGGTTTCTTCCGCGATGACGTTGTAGCGCTCGGACACCGCAGGCTTTCAATTATCGACACGTCTACCGCCGGGCGCCAGCCGATCGCCGACGAGTCCGGCGCCATCCGCACGATATTCAACGGGGAAATTTATAACTACAAAGAATTGCGCCGACAACTGGCGCGCGATCATCATTTCTCTTCACTCACGGATCCCGAGGTCCTCGTCCATGGTTACGAGCAATGGGGCCTGAACGGTTTGCTGGAACGAATCTCCGGTATGTTCTCCTTTGCGCTTTACGATTCGCGGCGGCGCACTCTGGTGCTGGCCAGGGACCGATTCGGGATCAAGCCGCTTTACTATGCGTTGAACAGTTCGGGAACGGCCCTTGCGTTCGCATCAGAAATCAAGGCCCTGCGCGCAGGTGGTTTTACAGGATGCACTGCGGATATCGAAGGCATCGCCGGCTTCCTCCTTTTCGGATCGACGCCCAGTCCGCGAACTACCTTCAAGGCTGTTGCCTGCCTGCCCCCCGCCCACTATCTCCTTTGTTCCGGCGGAACCTGGTCGTTACATCGCTACTGGGCTCCCGATAGAACTCCGCGGGGTGCCTCCGGAAACGACGCTAACGAACTCGCCCATGCGATGCAGGATTCGGTTGCGCTTCACCTCAACAGCGACGTGCCGATCGGATTCTTCCTCGGGGGCGGCGTGGATTCAACGGCTCTCATCGCGGTTGCCAAACGGGTTCAGCAGAACATTTGTACACTTACCGTTACTCTGGACGATGACGAATTGAACGAAGCCGCGGATGCCGGCGAAGCGGCCCGGCATTTTGCGTCAGACCATCGGGAAATTCGAATCAGCCAAAGCGATCTTTCCCTCGCTTTTCCCGAGTATCTGGGCGCCATGGATCAACCTACTGTCGATGGGTTGAACACATTTCTCATCTCGCGGGCGGCCCGGATGGCGGGACTAAAAGTAGTCCTCTCCGGGGTCGGTGGCGACGAGGTATTTCGCGGATACCGGCACTATCGCTGGTTATCGCGCAGCCGTCGCCTCCTCCGGCTCGCTGCCGAGTCACCCGCCGGAATGCGCTCCGCGGCTGTGGCTGCGGCGGATCGATATGGAAGGTTTTTCGGACGCGAGAAATGGTCGCGTTTGGGCTCCCTCGCGGCCGCGGTCGATCCGCCGGCGCTCTACGCCATGTTTCGCGGGTTTTTCCCGCTTCGCGAGGTCAGTCTCCTTACTGGGATACCGGAAGCCAGACTCCGCGATTATTCCGCGGCTTGCCTGTCAGGCGGCGGCGATCTGCCGATAGAAGATGCCTTCAACGCCATCGAGATGAGCCGCTATATGCACGACCAGCTGCTGCGCGACACGGACGTCTTCAGCATGGCGCAATCCATCGAAGTTCGCGTGCCGTATCTCGACCATAACCTGGTAAATTGTGCTTTCCAGGCGCCGGACTTGAACAATGCAACCGCCGCCCTGAACAAGCCGGCGCTCGTTCACGCGGTCAACGATCCCGTGGTGACGCGCGCCGCGGGTAGAAGGAAGCGCGGCTTCGTGTTGCCTATCGAGAAGTGGTTGCGGGAGAACAAGGGTCTCCGGTCTTGCGTTATGGCTAATACCACCATCGACGCCGATCACGCGGGACGACTGTGGACCGAATTCGAACACGGCAGACTGCACTGGTCGCGGGCAATGGCGCTGGTCGTTCTGGGCTCACGACAATGATTGACGCGACCATAGTAGATACCAGCCCCGAAATCACCGCGCAGGCGATTACCACCGGCAAGGTAAAGTCGGGAATTCTCTGGATCACCGGCATCACGGCCTTTCGAGACGGTCTTCAATTCCTTATGACCGTCGTGTTGGTCCGGATCCTCAGCCCGAAGGCTTACGGGGAGTTTTCGCTGGTCACTGCCTTTGTAGGATTTTTCAGCATCCTCTCGTTCCGCAGCTGTCTGGAATACACACTCCAGATGCGTCCTGGGGAGCGTGTCGACTACGACATGCACTTCACGATCGGAGCGTTGTTCCAGGCACTTGCTCTGGTGACGATGAACCTGACGGCATTGGTGCTGAGGCGATTGCCTGATTACGCGGCGGTCGCTCCTCTGCTTCACGTCATGTCGGTGTACTTTTTGCTCGACTGGGTCGGTGAGCTGCGTGTGAAAATGCTGGAGCGGTCGCTCGACTGGCGCAGGCTCCGGCTCCTGGAAGGCGTTGGAGCGGTGTTGAATGCCGTTGCCGCGATTGGTATGGCGCTGGGAGGAGCGGGTGTGTATGCCTTGCTTTTGCCTGGTCTTTTCGTGACCGTTCCATTTATAGTCGACCTGCTCCTGGTCGAGCGGTGGCGTCCCAAAGCGCATTGGAACTTTCCGGAGTTCCGGCCAGCATGGCGTTACGGGCTGGCGCGCATGGGAAGCGCCCTTGTCATCCGTGGGCAGCAAGTTCTGGAAGGAACTTGCCTGGTCGCGGCAATCGGCTACGCTTCCTTCGGCATTTACGGAAGAGCCGTCGGCCTCGCCGCGATTTGCTGCCTGAAACTCCCCAGCCTGGCGGCTATCACTCTGTTTCCGATGCTCACCAGGCTGCAGCCCGGCTCTCCGGAGATGCGACGTGCCAGCGCACTCATTCTCCGTTGCGTGGTTTGGAGTTCTTTCCCCATGGCGATGTTCGTCGCATTGCTCGGTGTGCCCATCATCCGTGCCCTTTACGGAGCAAAATGGTTGTCGGCGGCGCCGCTCCTGCCTTGGGCGCTTACCGCCGCCGCCATCACGTCGCTGGCGGATACCTCCAATTTTCTGCTGCTCGCGGGCCTGCGGACGAGACAGGCCCTCGTCATCGATCTGTTGCGCCTCACTGGCGTCGGGTTATCCCTGCTCTTTCTGCTGTCGCGAGGGTTGGTGGTCTACCTCGGAGGATTAGCCGGCGTTCAACTGGTGCTGTGTGTCTTTGCGATCTCCTGGCTGTGGAGCAGCCGATCCATCGCCTGGTCAGGGATTCGATCCGCCTTTGCTTATCCGCTGCTGGCAATTCCCTGCATCGCGATCATTGGGCGGTTCGCTCTTCCGTTTTTCTCGCAGGCTCACAATCCCTATCTATTCCTGCCGATTGCCGGAATTCTGCTGGCCCTTCTCTACTTCTTACCTCTTCGATGGGTTGCCGCCGAAGAGTTGACAGAACTTGTAAATTACCTTCCCGGCAGCATAGGTATCAAAGCTCTACTGAGACTGGAGCCCGCATGACAGGCGAGCGGCCACATCCACCCATGCTGTTTCCCGCCTTCGCGGTGACGGCTGTCCTGTGGATAACCAGCCGCAACGAGCCGTCGCTGTGGCAGGTTGCTCTCGGCTTCCTGCTGGCGCTGATTCCCTGTTGGGGCTACGCGGCGTGGGTGCGCAACGGAACCAGTCGTCTTCCCCTCTTCGCCATCGTCGCCTGGGTGCACTGGATTTTCTTCGCCGTACCTTTGTTTTGGGGAGGCCGCTACGTCGATGCCCTGATCCAGCGCAGGGTTTCCGAAGAAGCGATAACCTCCGTGCTTGAGCTGACCGTGCTGGGACTCGGGTGCTTATGGCTGGGCATGCATCTGCGGCTTCCCTTCATTTCTCCCGAGCGGCTTCCCGACATCCCGATCGAGGGTGGGCGTCGTGATTACTTGCATCTGGTCCTCGCTCTCAGCATCGTGATGAGCTTTCTCGTGTCTCCGTATCTTTTTGGTGAAGCCGGCCGCCAGATCGTGCTGATCCTTCAAACCGTGGTGCCTGCAACCATTTTTGCCATGTTGTTCCGGCAGGCACTGAGCGGCCAGACCGGGCAGCGCGATATTTTATTGCTCGCCGCGTTTGTCGTTTCGAGTGCGCTTCTCGGCGTAGCTTCTGGTTGGCTTGGATCCCTGGCAAAGGTCGGAGTCGTATGTGCCGCGGTCTATGTTTCCGTAAGACGGCGAATTCCCTGGGTGGCCCTGGTGCTCGCGGCCACGCTGCTGGTCTTTTTCCAGGTAGGCAAGACTACTTTCCGGGAGGCATATTGGTATGGGACCGGGCAGGGTGGGACCTTTGAGAAGATCAACTTCTGGGTCGAAGAATCCTGGTCCCGGTGGGCTGACGCTCTCACCAGTGGTAACGACGAACAAGCTCTCGTTTACGCCCGGCAGACTCTTGACCGGGCTTCTCTGCTGATCCAGGCGGGAAATGTTGTCGAACTCACGCCTTCCGTAGTGCCGTTTCAGCAGGGACAGACCTACGCCTACATGGTTGTCACTCTGATCCCGCGCTTTCTGTGGCCGGAGAAACCCGACGTCAACGAAGCCAACCGCTTCTACCAGATCCGCTACGGTCTGTCGGATGTCAGAAGTCTGGGACGAGTATCGATTTCGGCGGGCATCCTGGCCGAAGGCTATATGAATTTTGGCTGGATCGGCGCCGCTGGAATCATGTTTCTCGTTGGCGTCATCCTGGGATTGATCGAGAGGACCTTGTTTTCCCAGGAGTCCGGTTTGCTCTGGACCTCACTGGGAATCGCGTTGCTCACCCCGCTCATTACGATTGAATCCCAGGTCGTGCAGTATTTTGGCGGGCTTGCCCAGCACATCCTCCTGACGCTCTTGATCCTGCTTCCGGCTGGGACTTACCGCCGTCAGCCGCTGTTGGAATCGGATACCACCGGGTTCGCGGAGCCGGCTATCGGATGACTCCCTCTCGATGCGCCATCCTCGGAGTGTTTTCCGGCCTCGATTCGGTGGGGGGAATCGAGGCCAGCGGACGCACCGCCTGCGGTGTGCTGCGGGAGTGGGGAGGAGACCGCGCCCAATTCCTCTGCTATGGCAGGCCAGGGCCGCATATTCCTGCTGTGCAGGCACGTTCCAAAGCAGCTGCGGTGAGCATCGCGCTCCGCCGGAAATGGACTGTTAACGTCGTTCTCTTCTGGCACATCGGCCTGCTCAAGCTTCTTCCGCTTCTACGCGTCGGTTCCGCCAAAGTTATTCTTTTCCTGCATGGCACGGAAGCGTGGCAGCGGTGCAATCCGCTGGTGCGTCAACTGCTGAACAGCGTCGACCTGTTCCTGACCAACAGTAACCACACCTGGAAGCAGTTTTTGACCCTTCATCCCGAATATGAGTCGGCGGCACACCAGACGGTTCACCTTGGTTGCGGCCAACCCGTAAGCACCACGGAATCGGCTCCCGACGCGCGTCCCACGGCCGTCATGTTGGGACGAATTCAACGAAGTGAATCCTACAAAGGACACCACGAGGTTCTGCGTGCGTGGCCATATGTTTTGCGCACCCTTCCCGATGCCAGGCTTTGGGTGATTGGACCGGGTGACGGGGGTGACGGCCTTCGCGAACTTGCAAGCGCCGGCGGTTTGGGTGACTCTGTCGAGATTCTCGGCTTCGTAACCGACGAAGAAAAAGAACTCCGCCTCCGAAGGTCGCGCGCGCTGGTCCTCCCGAGCCGCGCGGAAGGCTTTGGCCTCGTCTATCTGGAGAGTATGCGTCTTGGCCGGCCGTGTGTGGTTGGTATGAACGACGCCGGCTGTGAGGTCGTTGGTCCTGAGGAAGGGGGCATCGCTGCGGATCCCGCCAACGAGGTCGCATTGAGTGACGCCATCTTTCGCGTTTTGACTCCAGGGCCTGCCTGGGATGGGTTCTCGACCCGCGCCCGTCAAAGGTATGAATCCACCTTCACTGAGCGGCATTTTGCCGAGCGCCTGCGTGGGGCGCTGGGGATGTGCGCATGAAGGTGCTTCACGTCATTCCCTCCGTCAGCCCAAAGCGCGGCGGACCCAGTCAGACGATACGGCTGATGGGGAGAGGACTGGTGCAGGCCGGAGTCGAGGTGCATGTCGCCACCACGGACGACGATGGTCCTGGCCGCGCCTCGTGCGCATTGAACGAACCTCTTTGTCTACCGGATGGAACATTCTGGCATTTCTCACGGGAGTTGCGCTCGTACACGGTATCGAGACCTCTCTGCCTGTGGCTCGGCCAGCACGTCCAGGACTTCGACCTCATACATATTCACTCGTTGTTCTCCTACCCCACAACAGTCACCGCACATTGGGCGCGGCGACGGGGAGTGCCTTACGTCGTTCGTCCGCTGGGATCGCTGACCCTCCGGGGCATCCGGCGGAGGCATCGCTGGCTGAAGAGGCTTTCGGTAGAGGCGGTGGAACGGCGGATCCTCAGGGGAGCGACCTGGGTACACTTCGCCACCGAGTTGGAGAGAGAAGACGCCGGCTGGCTGAAGATGAGTACGCCCAGCCGGGTGATCCCCAACCCGGTGATCGCGCCGCCGCGCCATCTGCGGGAGTCCCGTGCCGGTCAGACGATCCTCTTTCTCTCGCGGCTGGACCCGATCAAGGGTCTTGATCTCCTGCTGCCCGCATTCGCGCATGCCTGCCATCGCTTGCCTGCAGCCAGACTGATTGTCGCCGGAACCGGTGAATCGGAATTCGTAACGCGTCTCCGCGCGATGGCCGATAGTCTTCCCAACCGGAACCAGGTCGAATGGGCCGGGTTCGTGGATGGGCCGCGAAAGGAGCAACTCTTCCAAAGAGCCGATTTGTTTGTCCTGCCCTCTTACTCGGAGAGCTTCGGGATGGCTGCCGCCGAAGCTATGTCGCACGGCCTCCCGGTTCTTGCTTCCGATAAGGTGGGGATCTCTCCGCTCATACGGTCATACGCTGCGGGTTGTACCGTTCCATGCAGGGCAGAGGAGATTGAGGAAGCACTGGTATCGCTTCTCCAGAATCCGTCACGGCTGCGTGAAATGGGCGCCAATGGTCGGGGCGCCGTCGAGTCGGAGTTGTCACCCGCAGCAATCGGGAAGCAACTCAAACGTGAGTACGCCGGTAGCATCGCGAGGGAATGATGGAAGCTCCGCAACCCAAAGTGTCCGTGATTGTCCTCACGTGGAATGAGGAAGAGAGCCTTCCGTTGAGCCTCGCCAGCCTCACGGGTCTGTCCTGTGAAACGTTTGTCGTGGATTCCGGAAGCACGGACAATACGGTTCGCATCGCCGAGGCCGCCGGCGCCTCCGTCGTTCACCATCCCTTTGAGAACTATTCTCTGCAACGCAACTGGGCGCAGGAGCATTTACCTCTCCGTGCGGAATGGCTGCTCCACCTGGACGCGGGAGAACGTCTCACTCCGGAGCTCGTTCATGAGATCAATGCAGCTGCGGAAAGCGAATCCGCCGGGGTTTGCGGATACCTGCTGGCTCGCCGAACTATTTTCCTCGGACGATGGATCAGGCACGGAGCGCACTATCCGGTCTTTCACTTACGTTTGTTCCGCCGCGGAATGGCGCGTTGTGAAGATCGGCTTTATGACCAGCACTTTATTACTGGTGGAAGGACCGCAAAGCTGAAAAATGATTTCATCGATGTTCTGCCTTCCAATCTCAGCGGCTGGTCCATGCGGCATCTGCGCTGGGCCGAAATGGAAGCGGCGGACATCGCGGGCAGAGATCGCGCCGCGGCCATGGCAGAGGCGGCTCTTTTTGAAGACGGCAGAAAGTGGAGACGCTGGATGCGCCAGGTGGTCTATCGCCGTTGCCCGCTCTTCTTCCGGCCCTTTGGTTATTGGTTCTATCGTTATTTTTTGCGGCTTGGATTTCTGGACGGAAAGGAAGGTCTGATCTTTCATTTTCTCCAGGGATTCTGGTTCCGTTTCCTGATCGACTGCAACATCTACTGCATTCTGAGACGTTCTCACGAAACGCCATGAATATCCTGGGCCTCAACGCTTTCCACGGTGACGCTTCAGCGGCGCTGCTCATGAACGGAAGAATAGCGGCTGCCGTGGAGGAGGAACGATTTACCCGCCTCAAGCATTGTGCCGGATTTCCCACGTTCGCCACGCAAAGTTGCCTCCGCTATCTCGAAGGTCAGGCGGTTGATCGCGTTGCCATCTCGCGCAACCCCCGCGCCAATACGCTCTGGAAGGTAGCCGCAGTTCTGCGAGGCCGCTTCTCGTCCAGCCAGTTGTTCTCGCGAGCCGTCAACAGCATGCGCGTCTCCACGGGTCTGGATGACAGGCTGGAGCCACTTCTCCCCTACGATTCCAGACCTGAGATCCATCACGTCGAACATCATCGCGCGCATCTGGCGAGCGCCTTTTTCACCTCTCCGTTTGAGCGCGCCGCCGTGGTTTCCATCGACGGATTTGGCGATTTCTCCAGCGTAATGTGGGGCATCGGAGAAGGTTCGAAGCTTGAAGTTCTGGGCTCGGTGCGTTTTCCTCATTCGCTGGGACTGTTCTACACGGCCTTTACGCAATATCTTGGCTTCCCCAATTACGGCGACGAATACAAACTGATGGGATTGGCTGCCTTCGGAGAACCCACTTTCCGTGAGCGTGTCGGAAGGATCGTATCGTTTACGGCTCCGCGGCTGGAACTCGACTTGTCTTATTTTCTTCACCATTCATCCGGTGTGAAGATGACGTGGGATTCTGGGGAACCAAAACTAAGCCGTGTCTATTCCGACCGCCTGAGCAGGGAGTTCGGACCTCCGCGAAAGCCCGGTGAGGACATTAACGTCCAGCACATGGATCTCGCCGCTTCCGTACAAGCCGTACTCGAGGACCGCTATTTATCCCTGCTGAGCTTTGTGCAGGCCACCACCGGCGAGCGCAGACTCTGTCTTGCCGGTGGCGTCGCCCTCAACTGCGCAGCCAACGGAAAAATCTTCGATCGCACCGGATTTCAAGACGCCTGGATTCCGCCGGCGGCTGGCGATTCCGGGACGTCTCTGGGCGCGGCATTGTATGTCTCGAACCACGTCCTGGGCAATGCGCGATGTGAGCCTCTTCGTCATGCGTATTTGGGACCGGAGCCCCTCAAGGATGAGATCGAACAAGCGCTTGATGCAGCCGGGCTCACTTACAGTCTCTGCGGGGAAGATCAACTTATCCATGAGTCGGCCCATCGCATCGCCGCAGGACAGGTAGTCGGGTGGTACCAGGGGCGTATGGAGTTCGGAGCACGAGCTCTCGGCAACCGCAGCCTTCTGGCGGACCCAAGACGACCCGAGATGGTTGACGTGTTGAACTGGAAGATCAAGCGCCGGGAGTCATTTCGTCCCTTCTGCCCTTCGATTCTCGAAGAGGCTGCAGGGGAGTTCTTTGAGGACGCGCGTCCGGCTCCGTTCATGGTGACCGCCTGCCGCGTCAGAGCGGAGCAGCGTTCGCGTATCCCGGCGGTAACGCACGTCGATGGGACCGGTCGCCTGCAGACGGTGGCGCGGGATGCGAATCCTCTCTACTGGAAGCTCATCCGCGCATTCGGAGAGATCACAGGAGTGCCGGTTCTCCTCAATACCTCTCTGAACGAGAACGAACCGATCGTGTGCCAACCGGCCGAAGCAATCGCCTGTTTCCTTCGGACTGAGATGGATGTGCTGGTCATGGGCCGGTTCCTGATCGCCAAAGAGGATCAACCGGCCATGCGAGTCGACGATCGCCTTACGGCTTTGATGGGAAGACCGGTGGAGAGAGCGTGAAGATTCTTCTGCTGAATCAGGCATTTCATCCGGACCTCGTTTCCAGCGGCCAGCACGCCAGCGATCTGGCTTTGGCCCTCGCGGCTGAAGGACACGAAGTCTCGGTCATTGCAAGTCGCCGGGGATACGACAATCCGGCCCTTTCCTTTCCCAAACGGGAGACATGGAAACGCATCTCCATTTATCGCGTGGGCTCGACGACGTTCGGCAAGGCCCGTCGATGGCGCCGGGCGGTGGACTTCGCAAGTTCTCTTCTCGGTTATTTCGCCACGCTCATGTTCTTCGCACGCCAGGACATCACAGTCGCGCTCAGCTCTCCGCCGCTGATCGCGTTTGCCGGAGCACTGTTCGTCCGCCTGCGTGGCGGCCAGCTGGTTTGCTGGACGCTGGACTTGAATCCCGCGCAGGCAATCGCGGCCGGCTGGCTCAAGGAGCGCTCCGTGTTGTCACGGCTGATGAGGGCGCAGGCGCGGTTCGCTTATAGGACGGCGGATCGGATTGTGGCGCTTGACCGCTATATGGCGGATCGCATCGTCCTTCTGGGTGTCTCGCCGCAGAAGATCGACGTGATCCCACCCTGGGCGCACGACGAAGCGGTCAAATACAACGAGGTCGGACGTCGGTCGTTCCGCGACGCACATGGGCTCACCGGCAAGTATGTTGTGATGTACTCCGGAAATCACAGTCCCTGTCACCCCCTCCAGACGCTTCTTGAAACGGCGCTCAATTTGAGAAGCAATTCCGACATCGCGTTCTGTTTCGTGGGCGGCGGGAGCAAGTTCAAAAGCGTTCAGGATTTTGCCACACGGCACTCATTGACTAATATCATCTGCCTGCCCTATCGAAAGCTCGATGAGCTGTCTGCTTCGTTATCCGCGGCCGATCTCCAGGTTGTGGTTATGGGAAACCCCTATGTCGGCATGGTTCACCCCTGCAAGATCTACAACATTCTTTCGCTGGGGATTCCCCTGCTCTATATTGGACCTTCGCCCAGCCACATTACCGATCTGCTTCCGCACGCTGCGGTGCACAACTGGGCGCACGTTGCGTCGCATGGAGACATTCCTGGAGTGGAAACCGCGGTTCTCAACGCACAACGCCGGAGTGCGGTGAGTTCGGCGCTTGAGCGCCACGTGGCTGCGGCGTTTTCGCAGCGTTCTTTGACCGCCCGGCTGGCGCGCGTGGTCGCAAGCGTCACGGGACCGGCCCCCCTGAAACAGATGGCGGCAGCCGCAACCGGGGACGACGCCTTTTACCGGCAGCGCCGTCGATAGTATCCGGATGTCGCGCCAGATCCTGGATACGAATTATCTTTGTCTGGTCAGTCTGGGCGCCGTCCTCTGTTTCACCGCTTTCCGATCGGGCGGAGTTCTCCCCGGTGACATCGCGATCGCGGCTATAGCGGTTTCCATCTGCTCCGCTCTGTTCTGGATCCTCAAAGGAGATGTGCTCCAGCCTGCTCCACGCTCACTCGTATATCCTTTGTTCCTCGTTCCTCTCTTTGCCGCAATCCAACTCATCCCATTGCCGATCGGTTTGCTGAGAGTCCTTTCACCCGCCCGCGCCGCGCTTTCCGATCAACTTTCCTTTCTTGGATTTGCGACAATAGCTCGGCCTCTTAGCGTAGTTCCTTCGGCTACCCTTGTTCAGTTCCTGAGGCTCGCGACTTGCTCACTTGTCTTTCTATCGATCCGCGCCATCGCGCTGCGGCTCGCGCGGCATCCATGGCTGGTAGCGGCGCCGCTCTTGTTCTGCGCCGGCGCCGAGGGTCTGGTGGGCATTATGCAGAACGTGAACCGATCCCCGAGGAATTCTGTGTCCGGCACCTGGGTCAGTCGGAATCACTTCTCGGCACTTCTCGAAATGACCTTGCCACTGGCCGCGATGCTGTGTGTGGACGCTTTTCGGCGGCTGGAGACGAATCGTCTCAACACACTGGGAAACCTGCTGCGCATATGCGCCTCCGCCGCCCTGACCATAGTCATCCTGATTGCTATCCTGGATTCGCTTTCGCGTGGCGGATTCGTCATCGCCGCGATTTGCCTGCTGTTCGTCGCCGGCATCTGGTTCGTTTATAGAAACTCCGGCCGCAGACCGAAAGCCGCAATCGCCCTGACGGCGCTGGGAATCATCCTGTTGATTGTCAGTCTCGCGCCGCTGCAACTGGTGAATCGCTTTGCCATCTCCGGCCAGGAGTCGGGCTTACCTTACGATCAGCGGGAGGAGTACTGGCGCGATTCACTGAGCCTGATTTACGACTACCCCATCTTCGGATGTGGTTGGGGTTGCTTTGAATCCGTCTTCGCGAAGTACGACACCCTCGTGATTCCCCTGCGCGTGGATCACGCCCACAACGACTATCTGGAAGTGTGGGCCGAGGGAGGAGCCGTCTCCGTTGTTTTGATCGGCGTTCTCGTGCTGGGGATCTGCAAAGAATTGGCGAACGTCCTTGCGAATCAGACATCCGAGGCCCGCACGGCATTGGCAATCGGCTGCTGCGGATCGATGGCGGCTGTTCTGATTCACGCGTTCATCGATTTCGCGTTCTACATTCCAGCCAATGCAATGGCGATGGCGTGGCTCGGTGGAATGGCAACCGGGTTGGACTCTCAGGTTCTCAATCGCACTCGGGAGGGAGTTCTGGTGGCCCGCCGGGCCTTTGGGTCGCGAACCCGATTCACTCTTCACCGCCGCGTCGACCATCGTGCCGGGAGCGGCCGGTCCGACGCGCTGGCATTTAACGAAGGGCACTCACGCCGATGGGCGAGCGGGATGTCGGAACAAGGTCAACAAACGAGCTCCCGTCCTCTGAGACCTTGAACTTCCTGGCGTCCGCGTCGTAATAGATGATGCCGAGCCCGGGCATCGGGATCGGCACGAAGTTGGTAGCCCCTGACATGGAAATGCCGGTCGGGCGGGCGGCGTTGGTGGCCGGATCGATGAGCTTATCCTGGATCGTGACCACCCCACTCTCAAACGATGACCAGCCCGTGCTCGCATAGGAGTTCGCCGGATATTGATTGCCCAGCGACACCAGACCCGCGCCCGAATGTCCCTGAAAGGCGGTAAAGTCCGTGGTGGGATCGAATTTGTTGCCTTTCGCCACTAACTGCGTATACGTCACTTCGATCATGCCGTGTCCTGCAGGCGTGTTGGTGGTGGCGATTTTGTTATTGCTTACTTCAACCGGGGCGATGCCCGCCGCCACGAGGAACTGCTGACTATGCTCGGTGACATTATCATGGACCGTTAAATTATCAACGTAATTCGGGGCGTAAATATCGATCTGGTTGGAGCCGAACATATTACCGCCGGCCTCCACGCTTCCCCCCAGCAGCCTCACACCGAACTGGCAGTTCGAGATTCCGTTGCGCATTATCTTATAGTTCTTTGCGTTCGCGCTGGGCCCGACTTCGATCGCCACACCGCTGTTTCCGGACCCTGAACAATAGAACGTTGAGTCCTCTATCCGCATGTGTTCCACGTTCTGGAGCGACGTGTGCGAGAAGCGCATACCGATGAATGACGGTCTTTGGGTATTACACATTGCAACCGAGATTCGCCGGAATAAAATATCCGTCGTGATGCCGCCCGGGTTCGGGCTGGACTGATCGACGTCGACAGCAATGTCCGCCTCCTGTCCCGATGACCCGCATGAGGTGCGGGGAAAGAACGCAAGCTGTTCCAGAATTAATCCTTGCGATTTGTCAATGGACATCATCGTTCCGCCGTCCGGCCCGTCCCAAAGAAACTGCGGCGCCCCGGTCAAAGGCGCTGCTGAGTTCCCAATGCCGCTCCCACCGATCAGCTTTAGCCCGTTCTTGCCGCTGATCGCAAGGGTCGCGGTGATACGCATGACCTCATTCGGAGGAAAATCGATCTGAGTGAAGTCCGGAACCGACGTCAACAGAGCGTTAAGCGCTGCTGTATCGTCATGGACGCCATCCCCCACGATTCCTGCGTCCCGTACGTTGATCGTCTGCTGATTGGCTCCGAAAAGCCCGGCGGCACACATTATCAGCAAGCAGCATGTCTTCAGTCCCATAAGACCTTCTGTGAAGCTTATCGGCAGATCGAGGCTATTACTCCAGTATTTCGCTCCGTGAACTGTTCGCCCGGTCACAAATTGCTGCTCAGTTTTTGATTCCCCGGAGTACAACTCCTTTTTGAAGGGTGGCGGAAACGAAGACATTCCCGATTACGTACAATTCAACAATCCAGCATCTGGGTAAATGTCTCCGGTCTCAGACAAGCGTCGCCGGGTCGTAGACCCATATCTTTACCCCGATCTGATCAGGCTCCTCTGCTTTTTATTAAAAATGCACCCTCAAATGGCCCAATTCGTACATTTGTGGTAACGTTTTATTCAGCTGTTTCCAGCGTTCACCAGATGGCGCCTGAGTCGACGAACCCGGCTGGATCACAGACAATCGGCCCAGCGCGGCGGCGATCTGAACGGACGCTTTCAGAACTTCCAGCCAGGTTGTCAAAGGTAGCGTGCGACATTCTGCCCGAGGCATTCGCGGCATTTCTTCTCCTTCTGGTCCTGACGGGAAGCCACAAGCTCCTCGGGCTGGTGAGCGGACCTGATGTGCGGTTTTTCGAGCAACTTCCCGTCAGGTGGGTATTCGATCTCGGAAAGCTGACTGTGGTTCTCCTGTTTGTGTGGAGAGTGGTCTGGAGATTTCGATGACTCCGACGCTCGGCCTGGATAGCGCCGGCCGATCGCTATGGAGAGATCTCTGCCACGCGGCAATCATCTATGCGGTAATAACTTTCCTGGTGATGGGATGTGGCGGTCTCGGCCTGGCGCTATGGTCGTTATGTATTTCGAAACCAATATGGGGTCTCTTTGCTGAGGCCATCGTTTTGTCTTGCGTCTTCTGCGCCGTGCTCACACCGTTCTTGCTGAATATTTTTGGCTGGGTCGGTGTCCCGCCGGAGGACAACCGTGAAAGAAGCGTCAGATTCGTTCCGCGGATCGGTGGGCTTGGGTTGTTGCTGGCTTATCTCGTGGGTTTCATTCCCCTTGAACGGTTCGATCCCAACGATTCGTCAGTCCAGCTGATCTTTCGGCTTTCTCCGGCGATAATACTGATTTTTCTGATCGGCCTGTGGGACGACGTCCGGAAATTGTCGCCTTTAGGCAAGCTCGCCGGCCAGATTGTCGCTGCGGAGCTGGCGGTGGAAATCCTCAGTCGGGCGGCGCTTCCTGGTAACAATGGACTTGTAACTCATCTGGTGCAAGTGCTCTGGCTTGTTTTGTGCATAAACGCCTTTAACCTGATCGACGGTTTGGATGGTCTGGCCGCGGGAGTCGCGCTGATCGCTGCCTCGGGCCTGCTCGCAGGAGCATCGTTTCGTCACGAAACAGGTCTGGCGCTTGTTATAGCGCCACTGGCCGGAGCTCTTCTGGGCTTGCTTTATTACAACTTCAATCCGGCTTCCGTCTTCCTGGGCGACTGTGGAAGTCTTGCGATCGGCTTCTTATTGGGCTGTTATACATTGATGTGGAATCAGCATGCGACGACCGCCAGGGACAAGTTTGCCCCATTTCTGGTGCTATTCCTCCCCCTTTGTGAGACGGTCGTTTCTGTTTTCCGGCGCTTCCTGCGTGGCCGCCCGATCTTCGGCGGAGATAAAAGGCATTTCCATCATCGCCTCCTTTCGCTCGGCTTTAGTCATCGGGATGCGGTTCTGCTGCTCTACTGCGTTGCCGCGACGTTGGCCGTTGTGGCGGTACTGCAAATTATCTTTCCGGCCCCATTTACGATAGTGTTGCTGCTGGTTCTGCTTTTGGCCGCATATCATGGCCTTGGAGCCCTCCGGTATGCCGAGTTTTCCAGCCTGACGAAGTTCCTGTTCCCAGGGGGGGGGCTGGTCGCTTTCCGAGCCCGAATTCTGCTCAGGAAGTTCGCGGACCGCCTCGCGAGGACAAAAACAACTGAGGAGTGTTGGCTGGTTCTCAGAGACACCTGCAGACAAGCGGAATTCGATTATATTTCGATGCATATTGATGGGCAACGTTTCGAAGAGGCTCTGGGGCCCGCATTTTCCGATCCACGCGTTAGCGTGGCTCTATCGTTATCCGATGACGTCAGTTCTGGAAATTCGTCCCTTGTGGTGGTCACCTTCGGACGTGGCCGCCGGGGAACGGCTCAGACTTTGCTCATAGAGGCACTCTCAGAGCAACTACGGGACAGATTGATTCACTTCAGCGGCGGCCGTGGCGAAAGGCAAAGACCTTCGGTTTCCAATGACAGATTTTTCGCCGGCAAGCTGACTTGATGTGGCGACCACATCCGTCTTTCCCGGCGCCGCATTTCAGAATCACGGTACATTTCTGCCAAAGAGGAGGCTCAGCCATGCACAGTGACCGCCGGGTAAGAGCGCGTCACTCAGTTCGCGCAGCCAACCTCCGCACAAAATTGAGTGCCTATGACCTCTTCAGAGACTTTCATAGCCGATCCCGCGAAGGGGTGGCTTGGGGTGAAAGCTTCCGGTGACCTGGCACCTATCACACCGTGGCAAAACCGTGTCAAAACCATTCGTGTTCCAACCACTGGGTTAGCTTTGAGCGAAAAGCAGACTCCCCAACTGGTTGAAAATATTGGAAGCATGAAGGACTGAAAGAAGCTGGAGAGGGCCGCGCTGTGTGTGAAGCATAGATGCTATCGCGTTCGCGCAGTGTGCCCGAGAATGTGTATTAAATTGATTCTCCAGTCATCTGCGGTGAGCGGAAGCAGACGCCCCGAATCCATCCAACCCGTAGAAAACAACCAAAATCACGGAACCTGTGGAAGCCGATGCCGTGCTTGGGGTGCAAGAGGTCCCGGGTTCAAATCCCGGCAGCCCGACCAACAACCCTTTGGGGCATTTTCGCAGATACTGCAGAATTCGCTCCCTCCCGGCCGCGGCTCGGCCTCGGAATCCGATCTCGGCCGGCGGACGGTACAAGGCGCGGGAACCGGCGTTGAAAATGCTCTAACAATCGCTATCCGGTCAAAGCTCTCACGGATGGGCAAGGGCATGATCGCAGTTCACCCCTCGAGGCACGATTTCGCCTGACGTTTCAATGCGAATGAGCCGACCCGAGTCCTCAGTTTGCAAATCAAACCCAATATTGACGTACTGCGCGGCAATCGACCGCCTGAGTTTTAAATTTTCAACCTGCTTTGGCCCGGCGGGCCACCCCTGCGGAGGAAAAATGGGTGACCCGCGCGGGGCGGCTGGTGGTACGGGCCGCGAACCCGTTATTCAAAGATGTCAAAGAACTGTAAAGCTTGCTCTCCGAACACCTTGCGGCGAGGAAGATCAGCTTTTGTGTTGCACCCCGAAAGTATTTTCGCGGCAAATATCTGGGGATCGAATCCGCAACCCCTTTCGGCTAGGCGGACCGTTCCGTGGTTTTGATAAATAGACCGGCGGCAAGACCGCCGGCGCTACCGTTATGCCCGCGGGGGCGAGGACTGGTTGCTTTGGTAAATAGACCTGCAGCAAGACCGCCGGCGTTACGTTATGCCGCGGGGGAGAGGACGGCGGGAGCGTTCGGGCCGCAACAGCGTTTGTATTTGGCTCCGGAACCGCAGGGACATGGCGCGCCGCGCGGGATAGGCGCGGATTCGGCTACGACGGGTAAGGTTTGTGTTGCCGCCGGCAGGGGCGCATAGATCGCTTCGGTTATGGCGGTGGCCATTTCGGTCTCTTCAAGTTTGTGAAGGAGCAACTGACGGCGGAGGTCGCTCTTGAGGACTGGCGCCATGTCCTTGCAACTGGCGAGGCCAAGAGTGGAGGTGTCGAAGTCTTCCGGAACAGTCTCGTTGCGGACCTGGCGCTCGGTCTGGAGTCGGCGGAGTTCGGCGGTGGCTCGCTGAAAGTGGCGCAGGGTCTGGGTGCGGGCACGGTCGATCGAGTTCTGCGCGTCGCTTTGAATCTCGATCGCGGATTCGGCTTCCGTACAGCGGCGCAAGCGCCAGGCCGCATGAATGATCTCGGCGGCGAGGGTGGTTTCCATGGCGCCTTCGGGAGCGAGGTCCTGCTGGAAGCCTTCGCAGAAAACCTGATAGATGTGTTCTTCTTCGGGGCGAACGACGTCGCCGGTGGAATAGATGCCGAAGATGGCGGCGTTGCGGGACACGCGCGCTTTGCCTTCGACGGTCCTGGGACCCGTTGAGGACTGGGCGTTGCGCCGGTTGGCGGCGATCTGGGCTTCTGTTGCCATAGGTTTTGATCTGTCTCCGCGCTCAGCATAGCTGGCGATTTTGGGGATGCGACGGGGCGGCGGCGGTAAGATATTGAAATTGTTGATGAAAAAAATGTGGATTCGTTGAACTGACTCCGAGGTCACAGGTGGGAATGGCGGGGGCTGCAGGTTTCGGCCGCGCTCGGCCGGGTTCAGGTGTCAGTGTATTCCGGCGGTGATCGAAGTTCCGCGCTGGTTTTGATGAGCAGATCGCGTACGCTTCGAGAAGTTAGACGTCCTATTCCTGGGGTTCCTCTCGTTCGCACTCATCGTCGAAGCGCTACGCGTAGTGTGAACACGCCCTAATTAATTCCGCTTTTGTGGTGGAGACCTCCGCTACCCTTCACTCATTCCATTGCATTTATGCACTCGAATACCCTCCAAGTGCGAAAGTCGGGTTAATTTAATTGCGAAAATGCTCAAAGCAAGGTGATACCGGTTTGGGTACCTCGGGCGCCTCACAATTCGGCTGAGCAAGGGGCGCCGACCAGACTGCCCCATCCTCAATCGAGCGGCGCGTTACTGGCGGTGGGAGAAACCCATCGGGATCTGCCGAAATCAATTGGTCCTGCTGACGTCCGCGCGGCAGCACGCTACACGATTGGAGTCTATTGGCGTAAGAGACGAGGCGCGCCAGGAAGAGCCATCGACAGCGGGTATTACACACCTGTCGGTTGAACGTCGACACGGTCTTCAACTGGCACAAACCGTATCACGCAGGTCAGGGTCCTGTAACTCTCCTCTAACTCAGTTACTGTCTTACCGAATCTCGAGTGAAAAACGCCGCCTCAAGGCGGTCGCTCTGGTAAGGGGCTGCAGGCCCTGTTCCGGCAAGAGGCCGCAAAATGAGTTTTACACCAGGCGGCCCTCGAGAAGCAGATGGACTCACATTCCCGGAACTGCAGCGGAAACAGCTCGCGCTTACAGATGCCGTTACTAATTGTTTCTTAAGGCGCGGGAACTCGACCGGCACTATGGGTGCACGGTCCGCCCTTTCGGCAACTGCAGCAACCGGGTGATCGTCACTGGCGCGGCGGCGAGATCAACAGGTGCACATAATCTTTATCTTTCATGAATGCCTTTTTCATGATTCCCGCACGCGTAGTGGCACTTAACATTGCACCGCCGGACGCCATACTTCGTAATCCAGACAAACGCAGGTGAATTTCGGCGAAAAGGCGCTGCTTGCAGGTTTTAATGGACGCACAAACGCGCGAAGTGATAAGTTATACCATGTCTCGTCACCTGAATACCCTGCTCAAAGGCATTTTGGGCATCGGTGCACGCGTCCCTATGGTCCTGGCGCTCGGGATCATCCTCGCCGCATCCCTATTTGCCCAGAGCGCGGCCACACCGCCAGATCCGGTCCCGGATTCGACTTATCCTAACTTGTTCTACGGCGCGTTACCTTCGACCACTAACGCAATTCGTCCGGTGCTGGTGTTTGTGCCTGGCTTTAAGGCAACAGCGTCGAACTGGTGGATCAACAACGACATGTACTCGAAGGCGTACGCCTCGGGTTATCGCACGGCGTTCATGAGCATGAACGCAGATAATTCGCGCAACGATTCGGACTTCGGGACTAACGGGCTTGTCATCCGAACCCTGCTCCCCTCAGTGCTCAGCCACTACGGAGTGAGCCAGGTATACTTCATCGGGCATTCCGAGGGCGGTCTCGATATCCAGTCGGCACTTCTCGATCCCGCGACACTTAGTGCGGCTAAAGCTGTATTTACCATCGATTCCCCGAATCAGGGGACAGCTCTGGCCGACTGTGCGCAAGGCCCTCCCGGTACTCTGTGCTACGCAGCCGCCCAGTACTTTCAGTTAGATGGACCGGCGTTACAGTCCATGACGACAGCCAATGTGGCGCAGTTCCGGGCGACTGCGGATCCCTATTTCACGACTGCCGGGGTTCAGTTTTACACTCTATCCGGCAAAACCCCATTCGGCAACATTATCACCGACTTAACGGGACTGGTTCTCGGGGGACTTGTTCCGGAAACGCCGAATGACGGCCTGGTCACCGTGCCGGAGTCGCAACTTTCCGACGCTTACGCCGCGGAGATCGCCGAGATGACCACCGACCACTTCGACGCTATCCAGGGCAGCGAGTCGTTCCCATATATCAAGTCGCGAATTGACGCTCAGGAAATCGCGGCGCCGGAATTCAGCCGCATTGCGACCGGAGGCTTCGGCGACGATCACAATACCTTCATGTGGTCGATGGAGTGGTTTAACGGAAAACTCTACGTGGGAACCGGACGTGACGTGAATTGTTATGCGCATGCAGACGATCTGGTACAGACTGGTTTGGCGACCGCGTATCCGATTCCGGGTTGCCCTGCCGACTACAAGGACCTCTCGCTTCAGGCAGAAATATGGCAATACACTCCGCAAACGAAAACGTGGGTTCGCGTTTACCAGTCTCCCGCCGACATACCAATCGGGACGGATCAGGCCGGCAATCAAGTCCTTGCGGCGGAGGATATAGTCTATCGAGGCATGGCCGTGTTTACCGAGGCGGACGGCACGCAGGCGCTCTATGTAGCGGCGAACTCAGCCTCTGCTACCTTCGATATGATCCCGCCCTATAACACTCAAGGCTATCCCAATCCACGGATACTGCGCACCACCGACGGGATCAATTTCACGCCTATTCCTATGGACCCTGGGACGTTTATGGGCAGCATCGTGGCGAATTCGACTACTGAGTTCAAAGTGCGCGGCTTCCGGGATCTGGTCGTGTACAACGGCGTCATGTACGCAACCGCCACCGATTTCATTGGGACCGGTTCGATCATTGCCTCCTCAAACCCCAGTGCCGGCAATAACGCATGGCAGGCGGTCAGTCCGCCCACGGAGACAATGCCCGTGCGCACGCTGCTCGTTTTCAACAACTATCTCTATGTGGGGGGCGGGGACGCGCGCGTGGGGCAGCCAAACCCGGATGGAGGGGCTGTCATTCCAGACGGCTACTTCGTCTATAAGACGGCAAATCCTACTACCGATATCAGTTCGTTTACCCAAATCATCACCGATGGCGCCGGAGTGGTGGCGGGTCAGCGGGCTCATGATGCGCTCAGCATGGCGATTTTCAATAATCAACTCTATGTCGGTACCGACCGTCCCACCGAAATGGTTCGACTGAACCCGGATGATTCCTGGGACCTGGTTGTCGGCGCCCCGCGTGACACGCCTCAAGGGATGAAAAACCCTTTGTCCGGCATGAGCATGGGTTTCGGAAACACATTCACGGGCCACTTCTATCGAATGGCGGCTTACAACAACCAGTTGTACCTGGGCACCTGGGATTGGTCCGACTCCCTGCAGCCGCTTCCGTACTTCGATCCCATGTTCTTGTACGAATACGGAACGGATCTCTACAAGACCCCAGACGGCATCCATTGGACGGCCCTTTCGCATAACGGGCTCAACGACCCTGCAAACTTCGGGATCCGGTCCTTTGTGCCGACAAGTGTCGGACTTTTCCTCGGTACGACAAGGCCGTTTGGAGGGGCTCAGGTTTGGATCAATCAGGGGAGTCTGGACCTGAACGGCGATGGAGTGATCGACCAGCGGGATGTGGCCATTATCAACGCGGCCTTGAATACACTCGCGTCCGGACCCGCCGATCCGCGCGATCTGAATCAGGACGGTGTCATCAACATGCTTGACGAAGACATCCTCGTAACGCAGTGCACGCAGCCGGGATGTGCGACTTCGAGTCCACAGGCCCTTGCAGCCGTTTCGCCTCTTGCTCCCCCGACGAATCTCCAATCAGTGAGCAGTGCAACTGCCGCCGGCAACGCGATCCTGTCCTGGACAGCTTCCGCAGGTGCGGTTAAGTATCACGTATACCGGTCCAACCTGGTGCCGGTCCTCAACTTCGTGCCGACCATGGCCCTTTCGAACATCTTCGCGTATCTGAATCAATCATGCGACTCGAACAGTAACCCCAACAGCCTCACCTGCGGTCTGCTGGATTTCCTCCTCGCCTTTTATAACAATCCCACGGTAGCTTTTCCGCCGCCCTGGGTGGAAGTCGGCGTTGTAACCGGTCCTGCGTTTCACGAGACGCCGCCCGCGCCGAACCCCTCTCGTTATTTTGTGCGTGCCGAGGATGCCCAGGGGAACGTATCGGTTCCGTCCAACCTGGTACAAGCTCCTTCATTCGCTGCTCGATAAGCACAAACTGAAGGGCTTTCTTCCGTATGGAATAACAAGCCCGGGCAAGCTGATGCGGGTTCTGTACGTGGTCAAGAGGCGATTCGGCGGATCAGGCGGCAGGCCGCGACGCAGAAGATGAACAGGCCGAAACTTTTTCGCGCTGTTCGCGGAACCGGATCGGGGGTCCGGAACGAACGAGGCGTCTGCCCACTCGGTTATTTCGGAGTTGCCACTTGCCACTCGCCCGCGACGATTCGAGAACTGGCGTCCGATGCGTTCGAGGGATCGATTCCGTTGGGTGGGTGATGCAGGATTATGAGATTCGCGGTTTCTCCGCGTTCAATGCGTGAGCCGTTCGCGGGTATGATCCATGCGCCGGTCAGGTCCGTGCGATCTGACGCCTGAGGAACGGGTACGTCCTTCCGCGCGCCGACGGATTGAATCTTGCTGCCGGAAATGATGACTATTGAGTCTTCGATCGGCGAAGCACCGGGCGCGGTAATGGTCGTTGCGCCTATCAGAACTTTGAGTCTGGAACCCGGGATCCCGACATCGTGTTTCTGACATCCGGCCAGAAGCAGGAAGAGAAACAGCAGGGCCGGTGACGTAAAGACTCGCGCCGAGCGGAAGCTCGGCGGCACCCTCGAAAACACATGGCGAAGTGATGTGTTTTCATTGCTATCCTTGCCAGCGGGCTGGCCAGCAAACACCATTGAAAAACCGCCCCGAAGTGACTGGAAAGCTCCGCGCCGGGCGGAAGCCCGGCGGCAGCCCCGAAGGGCTGCCCCACGACGAAATTGCGGACGGATCGAACGGTTTTTCGTGGTTGCTCGTGGGCCGCAGGTCCATCTGGACAGGGCCGAAGCCCTGCCCCACATCTTCGGTACCCTCTTGAGCATGCGAAACCGCAGTATCGCATGACGTGATAACGTTCTCGGAAGAACCTCCCGATGAATCTTCGCGATCTGTTCGACCTTTCTCTGCTGGGCCGCCGCGATGCGGTCGCACTTGAGTTCCGCGGCGACACGTTCACGTTTGGCGAAATTGACGGACGCAGCAATCGCCTCGCCCGGCTGTTCGAAAGCCGGGGGATGCGCGCCGGTGACCGGCTTTGCGTTTATCTTGCGAACTGCGTCGAGATGATCGATATCTTTCTGGCGTGCGTCAAGCTCGGCGTTATTTTTGTTCCCATCAACATCCTGTACCGAGACCGCGAAATCTCGCATATTCTCGACGATGCCGAACCTCGCGCCCTTGTGTCGGACGTCGAAATCGCTACCGATATTCCGGTCTGGACAGCCGCGGCGTTGACTCGGGACGCGACGGCGATGAATGACACGCGTCCGCACGTCCATCTTGACGGCGATGCTCCCGCGGGAATTATTTACACCTCTGGTACGACGGGGACTTCGAAGGGCGCGATTCTCACACATAATAATTTTGCCGCCAATGCGGTGAATCTTCTGGCGTGCTGGGAGATCAGCGCCGCCGACCGCTTTCTTCTCGCGCTCCCGCTGTTTCACGCACACGGCCTCGGGAACGGCATTCACTGCTGGCTCATGAGCGGATGCCGTATGCGGCTTCTCGAACGCTTCGAGCATCAGAGCGCGGTGGCCACGTTTCTGGATTTTCGCCCGACGCTGTTTTTCGGCGTACCTACGATCTATGTCCGTCTGCTCGAAACCGACCGCGAAAGGGCGCGGGAGATCGGTTCCTTCATGCGGCTCTTTGTTTCCGGCTCCGCGCCGCTTCCGGCTCAGGTGCTGGAAGAGTTTCGGGACCTCTTCGGCCACACCATTCTGGAACGTTACGGGATGAGTGAAACGCTGATGAATATAAGCAATCCCTATGCCGGCGAGAGGCGCGCCGGGACCGTTGGATTCCCCCTACCGGGGATTTCGGTGCGGCTGCTGAATCATGAACTGCAGCCGGCGAATTACGGGGAAACCGGGGAGATTTATCTGCGGGGGCCGAACATCTTCGCGGGCTACTGGAGACGGGAAACGGCGACCCATGAAGCGTTTCTCGATGGGTACTTCAAAACGGGCGATCTGGCGACACGCTCTCCCGATGGCTACTTTACGCTCACGGGGCGTAAGAGCGATCTGATCATTTCCGGAGGGTTCAACATCTACCCGCGGGAGATTGAGGAGTTCCTGCAGGAACAGCCTGAGATTGCGGAAGCCGCGGTAGTTGGGCTTCCGGATCGGATGCGGGGCGAAGTGCCTGTGGCTTATGTCGTCGCGACCGAGACACTCGACGCTGGGGCGATCGAGAGACGTTGCCGGGAAAAACTCGCTTCGTTCAAGGTCCCGAGAGAGTTCATTGCCGTGGAGAAACTGCCGCGCAACGCCATGGGGAAGATTCAGAAGCATCTTTTGCCGAAGAGAACGGCTGGTGGCTGATTTCGAGTCTCCCTTCGACGTCGTCGGCGTCGGGCTGAATGCGACCGACACCGTGCTCACTGTGGAGCAATTTCCCGCGCCAGGCGGCAAGGCGCCGTTTACGCGCGAGTTCTATTCCGTCGGCGGCCAGGTGGCGACGGCCATGGTTGCTTGTTCGCGCCTGGGACTGCGGACGAAATACATCGGAACGGTGGGAGATGACGAGCGCGGGCGCATCCAGATGGAGAGCCTGCGAACTTCCGGTATCGATATCGCGCACGTGCGGCAGCGGGTGAATTGCCCCAACCAGTCGGCATATATCGTGGTGGATGGTTCGACTGGTGAGAGGACTGTGTTCTGGCATCGTCCCGCGTGCCTGACGATCTCTCCGGATGAGATTGATCCCGACCAGATTACGTGCGCGCGGCTACTTCATATCGACGGGCACGATACGGCGGCAGTGGAGCACGCGGCGCAAATCGCGCGGGCGCATGGGATTCCGGTGACCCTGGATGTCGACACCATCTACCCGGGCTTCGAGCGGGTGTTGCCTCTGGTCGACTATATGATCGCAAGCTCGGAATTTCCGGCGGCGTGGACCGGCGTCGAGGATCCACGGGAAGCGCTTGCGGCAATTCAGAGGCAGTCGGGAATGCGGGTTGCCGCCATGACTCTGGGGCAATATGGCGCTCTGGCATACGGCGAAGGCCGCTTCACTTATTCGCCGGGATTCGCGGTTCGATGCATCGATACGACGGGCGCGGGAGACGTTTTCCACGGCGCCTTTTGCTATTCTGTTCTGCAGCAAATGCCTATTGAGGGCGCTCTCGAATTCTCCAACGCGATGGCCGCTCTGAACTGTATGGCGCAGGGCGCGCGCGGCGGCATCGCGACTATCGATGAGGTTGCCAATCTTGTCGAACGCGGCCGGCGATTCGAGGTCCTTCGGCACCGGCATCCGACGATCGCTGGCCGGGTCGAAGCTCGCTGAATGTTCCCGCTGAGAGATGACCGGCCGACGTACTCTCCTCCCATCGTCACCACTCTGTTGATCGTGGCGTGCGCGCTCGTTTTCTTTTTCGAGTTGTCGCTCGATGAATATTCGCGGGATTATCTGATCAGTTTGTACGGCCTTGTGCCGGCGCATCTGCGGCCTGTTACGCTCCTGACCTCGATGTTCCTTCACGGGGGCTGGAGCCACATTATCGGCAATATGCTTTTCCTGTGGGCATTCGGCAAGAGCCTCGAAGACGCGATGGGGCATACGAAGTTCCTGATGTTCTACCTGATCTGCGGCATCGCGGCGGGAATTACTCATGCGTTTTTTAACGCCGATACGACGCTGCCCACGATCGGGGCGAGTGGCGCGATTGCGGGCGTGATGGGCGCTTACCTCGTTAAATTTCCGCGAGCCCGAATCCATACGCTGATTTTTTTGATTTTCTTCGTTACGACGACCGATATCCCCGCGGCTCTGATCCTGGTTTACTGGTTTATTACCCAGTTGTTCAGCGAGTACGGGTCTATTGCGCGAACCGAGGCAACGGCCGGCGGCGTCGCTTATGCCGCGCATATCGGCGGGTTCATCACGGGCATGATTCTGATTCAGCTGATGGGCACCCGCACCAGATACTTTCCGCGCCGGGACATCTACTGGTAACTATGCTCGACCTTCTCGCGATCGCCGCGCATCCGGACGATGTCGAGCAGACTTGCGGCGGCACCCTGCTGCGCATGGCGGAAACCGGGTATCGCACGGGGATTATGGACCTGACTGCCGGGGACATGGGGACCCGGGGATCGCCTGAGATTCGCGTCTCGGAATCGGACGATGCGGCGAAGATACTTAAGGTCTCGCATCGGGAAAACCTGCATTTTCCCGATGCTCGCCTCGAAAATTCGGTGGCGGCGCGAATGAGTCTTGCGCAGCGAATTCGTGAACTCAAGCCTCGCACCGTCATACTTCCTTACTGGGAGGGCCGGCATCCCGATCATTACCGCACCGCGGAGCTCGGCTATGAGGCGTGCTTTCTTGCGGGATTGAAAAAGATTGATCAATATACCGAACCGCATCGGCCTTACAAGATCCTGTACTCTTCGCTCTATGCGAATGTGACGCCCTCGTTTGTGGTCGATATAACGCAACAATTCGACCGGCGGATGGAGTCTCTTCTCGCCTATCGCTCCCAATACGGTGAAGTAAAAGACGGCGCGACGCTTTTTCCGGATGAAAGCGAAATTCGGGAGCGGCTCTCCGCGATTGCGCGTTTCTATGGAAATCTGATCGGGGTCAAGTACGGAGAACCGTTCGTGGTCAAAGAGACCATGCGGGTCGATGACGTGGTCTCGCTCCCGGTGAGAACTGTCTGACAGGGCGCCGTTGGCAGGATCACCGGCGCTACCGGAATTGACGTAAAGCTCCGCGCCGAGCGGAAGCCCGGCGGCACCGAAGGCCTGTCCCCACCCTGGTTGCCCAGCGTCTTACGGTCGTACCCGATCCACGCCGCTTCGCGATACTGCTATAAATAATGTCTGCAAAGACGTGCCCGGGTAGGGCCGGCGCGTCGACGGGAGTGGGTGAGTTTGGCTGAGTGTGATTTTCTGACGATTTTCGATGCGCTGCCCGATCTTTGTCTCGTCCTCCGCCCGAACGACCCGATCTATACCATCGCGGCAGCAAATTCCGCCGCCAGGCTGGCTCTTACACGCGAAGGCGAGATCGTCGGACGCAATCTGTTCGAAATCCTTCCTGACGAGTCCGGGGAGCGGCTGGCATCGCTTCGGCGGGTTCTGGCGAAAAAAACAAGCGATTCCATGCCTGCCCGCTGCGTGCGCAGCGCCGTGAGTTCTCTGGCGCCAGGCGGCCACGGCGACGCCGGATTTATTATTCATCGCATTGCCGATACGGCGGAGGGAAGCTTCGCTCTGGCATTTGCGCAGGCGCCGATCGGTATGGCGCTGCTGACTCCGGAAGGCAGGATCGTCGAGGTGAACCAGGCGTTCTCGAATATGCTCGGTTACCCCCCGGAGGAGCTGACTTCAGGCGATTCTTCTCCGTTCACGCATCCGGAGGATGCCGGGCCAACCCGCAATTTTTTCGCATTGCTTCGGGAGGGCCGGGCTAGCAGGGGCCGAATCGAGAAACGCTATATCCGAAAGGACGGCGAGCTTGTGTGGGCTTCCGCGTCGGCAACCATGCGCCGCGACGAGCACGGAAGGCCCGCCCAGGTCGTTGCCATCGTCGAGGATATTACCGCACGGAAGCGCGCCGAAACGCGATACCGGTTCCTCGCGGAAAGCATTCCACAAATGGTGTGGACGGCAACGCCGGACGGCATGATCGACTACGTGAACGGCCGGTGCACTTCGTATTTCGGGGCGCCGGAGGAGGCTTTGCTTGGGGCCGCGTGGCTCGAATGGGTCCATCCGGATGAACGGGACGCGGTGAGGGAGCGATGGAACCAGTCGCTTGTAACGGGGGAGCCTTACGAAATGGCGCTCCGCGCGAAACGCGGCCGCGACGGCAACTGGCGCTGGCACCTGGTGCGCGCCCTTCCGCTTCAAGGGGAAAACGGAAGCGTTTTGCAATGGTTCGGAACCTGCACGGATATCGAAGACCAGAAGCGGGCTGACGCCAAACTGAAGGAGCAGTGGCACGCCTTCGATACAGCGCTTTCGCACACGCCCGACTTCGCATACACATTGGATCTTGCCGGCCGCTTCACTTATGTAAATCGGGCGCTGCTCGATCTCTGGCAAAGGCCTCTCGAGGACGTGCTCGGGAAGAATTTTTCCGATCTCGGATACCTGCCGGATCTTGCGCAGAGTCTGCAAGCGGCAGGTCCAGCAGGTGATCGACACGAAGCAACCGGTTCGAGGCGAGACTCCCTTCACCGGACCCAGCGGCGAAACGAAGTACTACGAGTACATCTTCGTCCCGGTGCCTGGAGCCGCCGGCCAGGTCAGAGCTGTCGCCGGGACTGCGCATGATATTACGCAACAGAACCAGGTCAGGCAACAAATCGAAGACGACCGTGCGCGGTGGCGCGATCTGCTCAGGCAAACACCGGCTGCGATCGTCCGGCTTCGGGGGCCCGAGCACACCATCGGGTGGGTTAATCCCGAGTATTCAAAGCTGGTCGACCGGTCCCCCGAATTTCTCCTGGGCAGGACCGTAATGGAAGCCATACCCGAGCTGGAGCCTCAAAACTACCTCGAGGTCCTTGACCGGGTGTATCGAACGGGAGAACCTTTCTCGGGGCACGAGCGGCTCGTGCGATTGAACGGGGCGGACGGAAAGCTTCGCGATGTTTACGTTAACGTCGTGTACCTGCCGATACGTAATCCGCCGGCGAGATCGACGGAATCTTCGCGCACATCACGGACGTTACCGGGATGGTAGTGGCTCGAAAGCAGGTAGAGGAAAGAGAACAGCAGTTTCGAACCCTGGCGGAAACGATTCCGCATCTGGCGTGGATGGCTGATGAGACGGGCAAGCACTTCTGGTACAACCGGCGGTGGTACGACTATACGGGAACCACTTTCGATGAAGTGAAAGACGGAGGGTGGAAAAGCGTCCACGATGCAGCCGTGCTTCCGGAGGTTCTCAAACTGTGGGATGAAACCATCGCAACCGGAACGCCTTTCGAGATGGTGTGTCCACTCAGAGCCGTGGACGGCTCATTCCGGCAGTTCCTCACGCGCAGCGAACCCGTCAGGGACAGCGACGGCCGCGTCGTTCGCTGGTTCGGAACGAACACCGATATCACGGAACAGAGACGCATCGAGAAGGAACTGCGCAGAATCAACCGCGAACTGGAAGAGTTCGCCTACGCGGCGAGCCACGACCTGCAGGAACCACTGCGAATGGTGAATATCTATACCCAGCTCATTCTCAAGACTGTCGGCGAAGAGAACGAAAGACTGAATCAGTACGCGCATTTTGTCCAGGCGGGCGTCGCCCGCATGCACGCGCTGATCCATGGGCTGCTCACGTTCTCGCGCAGCGTTCATGCGGAAGAACTCCCGATCGGGACGGCCGATCTGACGGCCGCTTTGAGCGGAGCGATAGGCGTACTGAAAGACCGCATCGAGGAAACGGCCGCGGTGATTACCGCGCCACCGCTTCCGCTGGCCCGCGGCGATACGGCGCAGGTGATGCACATCTTTCAGAACGTTCTGTCGAACGCGCTGAAGTACCGGAGGATGGATCGGGCACCGGAAATTTGCGTTTCTGTGGCGAGGGATCGCGACCAGTGGATCATATCCGTGGAGGACAATGGCATCGGCTTTGAGCCGCAGTACGCCGAGCGAATCTTCGGCCTCTTCAAACGGCTGCACAAGGATGAGTATCCTGGAACCGGATTGGGACTCGCCATCTGCAAACGGATAGCAGAGCGGTATGGCGGACGCATGTGGGCGGAAGGGCGGCCGGGCGACGGGGCCACGATTTACTTTTCGCTTGTCGGCGTACCCGAGTGAAATCAGGCTAGCGCCGCGCGGATTTTTGCCGCGATCCCGCGCAGGTGTTCGTCGCTTTCGTACTTGTGCCGGGGCCAGAAGAAGCCTTTCAATCCGTCGCCCTTGCGACGCGGCACGAGATGGACGTGGAGGTGAGGCACGCTCTGGCTCACGATGTTGTTGATCGCGATGAAGGTCCCTTCGGCGTCAAGCGCTGTTTCGACGGCGCGCTCGAGCCGCTGCGCGGCCTGAAAGAGCGGTCCGACTTCTTCCGCGGGGAGATCGGCGAGCGTTACTACGTGCCGCGTCGGGATCAGCAGGACGTGGCCGGGGAAGAGCGGCCGGTGGTCGAGGAATGCGATCGAATCGGGAGCGCGCCAGACGATCTCGGCAGGCGTCGCGCCCGACACGATTTCGCAGAAGAGGCAGTCTTTCACTGGGTAGAGGGGCGCACGAAGCGATCGGCGAAATCTTCCAGGCGATCGACCAGAACGTCGGGCGGAAATTCCTGAAAGGTCTCGGGCTGAAATCCCCAGGTCACGCCGCAGGATGCCACGCCGGCATTGCGCGCCGTCTGCACATCGACGTAAGAGTCGCCCACCATCCAGGTATCTTCGGCCGAGCGCGTTCGCTTCCGCGCGCAGCGTGTCGATGCCGATCGGGTGCGGCTTCTTGTGTTCGAAACTGTTGCCGCCGTAGATCTTGAAGAAGAGCGAAGCGATGCCGAGGCCCTCCATGATCCGGTGACTGATGCGAACCGGTTTGTTCGTCAGTACGGCCATCGAAGCGCCTGAGCCATGCAGGACGTCGAGCGCGTCGTGGACTCCGGGGTACAGCACCGTGTAATCAAGCGCGTGATGCCGATAGTAATCGAGGAAGAACTCAAGCGCGTTCCGGACTTCCTCGTCGGAGGCGTCGGGTCCCATCGATCGTTTGATCAGAACCGGCGCGCCGTTGCCGACGAAGGAAAAAATCTGCTCATGCGGCAGCGGACCGCGCCCGGCCTGGGCGCGGGTCGCGTTCACGGCGTGCGCCAGGTCGAGGCGCGAATCGATCAGCGTGCCATCAAGGTCGAAGATCAGAAGCATTCTGTCAGCCGGCTGTGTGCGCGCGGCGCATCTGTCTGCCCTGCGCCCGTCCCACGGGTTTGCGGCGGGGCCGTTTGCCGTCGATGTTGTACAACAGTCATTTTCCGCTGAAGGGTGTTGCGGTGGATTCCGAGCAGTTTCGCCGCCTCCGACTGATTCGTTCCGGTGAGCGCCAGCGCGCGTTCGATCATGCCTTTTTCCAGGATCTCGACCGCCTGCTCCAGAAACAATCCGGCTTCCATTAAATGATCGACGAGAGCGTCAAAACTTTCTTTCATGGGTGTCCGATGATCTTTCGTTATTGCTCGCAGGTGCGTGCCGCCCCAGAGCAGTTTGAAGTTGAGCGTATTCTTTCAGGAAGCTCGACTTGAGCTCCATGGGCGCGATCGCGACGAAGGCGCGCGACGCGTCCAGCAGCCTGGGCGCAATTCGCGAGTTTAGCATTGACGAAGAAACCATTCCCGAATCGACGGAGGGCCCGAAAGCCATGAACGCCGTGAGCAAGGCGATGGCGACGAGCAGGCCGCGCGCCAGGCCGAATACGGCGCCCAGAAGGCGGTCGAAAAACGAGAGTCCGACGGTGCGCAGGAAGCGGTTTACGATCCATCCGAGCAGACCTCCGCAGGTCAGAACGCCAAAAACGACGAGCAGAAAGCCGAGCAGATTGGCGACGCGCGGGGAACTCACGTAGGGCGCCACGAACGATCCGGCCAGGCCATAAAACCACATACCCAGCACCAATGCAAAAAGTGCCGCGGCGAGGCCGATGATTTCGCGCGAGAAACCTTTGCGCGCACTCATCGCCATGGAGACGAGCAGCACGGCAATAAGAACGATATCGAGCCAGTTCAGCGCCACGTTGCGACCAGCTTACAGCGTGCGGCCGGTGAGCCGGGTATACGCCTCGACGATACTTCTCCGCCGTTTTTTCGATGACATCGCGAGGAAGCGGCGGCGCGGGCGGTTGTTTGTCCCAGTCGAGCGTTTCGAGATAATCGCGCACGAACTGTTTGTCGAAGGATTTCTGCGGTCCGCCCGGGGCATAGTCGTCGCGCGGCCAGAAGCGCGAGGAATCGGGCGTCAGAACTTCATCGGCCAGCAGCAGTTCTCCATCGTGCCAGCCGAATTCGAATTTGGTATCGGCGAGGATGATGCCGCGGGATTCGGCATGGCGGGCGGCTTTGGCGTAGATGCGCAGAGTCAGATCGCGCAGCCGTTCGGCGGTCTCGGCGGCCGACTGCGCTCGCGGCGGCTTCGAAGGAAATATTTTCGTCGTGGCCGGATTCGGCTTTGGTGGCGGGCGTGAAGATCGGCTCCGGCAGACGATCGCTTTCGCGCAGTCCGGCGGGCAGAGGGATGCCGCAGATGGCGCCGGTGCTTTTGTAGTCCTTCCAGCCGGAGCCGGAGACGTAGCCGCGCGCCACGCATTCGATCGGTTCCATGCGGCAGCGTTTCACCAGCATGGAGCGGCCTTCGAGCTGATCGCGATACGGGCGCGAGCGCGCGCGGGTAGGCGTCGACGTCGGCGGTGATCAGGTGGTTGGGGACGATGTCGCGCAGAAGATCGAACCAGAAGAGCGACATCTGCGTGAGCACGCGGCCCTTTGCCCGGAATGCCCTGCGGCAGGATGCAATCGAAGGCCGAGATGCGGTCGGTGGCGACGATCAGGAGATCGTTACCGGTGGCGTAGACGTCGCGGACTTTCCCGCTCGCGACCCGCTCGACGCCGGGCAGGCTGGTTGTGGTGATAACGCCGGCCACGATTTCAGCTGCGGACCTTTTGCGTCACAATTTCCGGGCCGCTTCGTATGTTCGTGTGTGCCGACTCGGGGTCCGTCACCAGATGGCTGTGGTAACGGCTGTACGTGAAGTAGATCGCGAGTCCGATGACGAGCCACACGACGAGGCGGATCCAGGTCGCCATGTCGAGCGAAGCCATCATGGCGAAGCATACGACGATTCCCAGAATCGGCACGAGCGGAACGAAGCGGCGTTCTGATAAGGTCGCGGCAGATCGGGATGCGTGCGGCGCATGATCATGACGCCGCCACACACGATCACGAATGCCAGCAGCGTGCCGATGCTGGTCATGTCGCCCAGGCTCGAAAGCGGAACGAAGCCGGAGAACAGGCTGACGAAGACCATGAAGATCAGATTGCAGCGCCAGGGCGTACAGAATTTCGGATGAATGTCGGAGAAGAGTTTTGGGCAGCAGACCGTCGCGGGACATGGAATAGAAAACACGGCTCTGTCCCAGCAGCATGACGAGGATGACGGAAGTGTAGCCGGCCAGGATGCCGATCGACGACGCCGGTCCCGAGCCAGTCGTAACCGATGTTGTGAAGCGCTTCGTAGATGGCGGTATCCGTCATGTCCTTGTAGTTGACGATCCCGGAGAGCACATACGAGAACCCGACGTAGAGCAGCGTGCAGATCGCCAGCGAACCGATGATTCCGATCGGCATGTCGCGCTGCGGATTTCGGGCTTCCTGCGCGGCGGTGGAAACGGCGTCAAAACCGATGTAGGCGAAGAAAATCACACCCGCGGCCCGCATGACGCCGCTCACTCCGAAGTGTCCGAATTCGCCGGTATTGGGCGGAATAAACGGGACGTAATTGGCGCGATTGATGTATGCGAAGCCCAGCCCGATGACGAGCAGCACGATGGTGACTTTCAGCGCGACGATGCAGCCGTTGAAACGTGCCGATTCCTGAATGCCGATGATCAGCACAATCGAGACGGCGCAAATGATGAAAATGGCGGGCAGATTGACGATGCCGCCCTCGAAAGGAGACTTCGTCAGGGCGTCGGGAAGGTGATGCCGAAGGTCCCAAAGCAGGCGGATCAGATACTTCGACCAGCTGACCGATACGGTGGCGGCGCCCACAGCATATTCGAGTACGAGATCCCAGCCGATGATCCAGGCGAGAAGTTCGCCCATGGTGGCGTAGGCGTAGGTGTACGCGCTGCCCGCGATGGGAATCATGGTGGCGAATTCGCTGTAGCACATGCCGGCGAAAGCGCATCCGAACGCCGGCGACGAGGAACGAGAAGACGACGGCGGGTCCGGCGTTCTCGTGGGCGGCCTTCGGGGTGAGCGCGAAAAGGCCCGCGCCGATGATGGCGCCGATACCCAGCGCGACCAGATTCACCGGGCCGAGCGTGCGCTTCAGCTGGTGCGCGCCGCCCTCGCTTTCGCGCAGGATGCGGGCGATGCGGTTTGGTTGCGAAAAGGTTCAAGATTGACCGTCATCCTTCTTTCCTGGCGCCAGAAGAAATAAACGGGCACCCCCAGCAATACCAGAATCAGCCCTCGCACGGTGAAGGCGGGCTTATTCACCAACAACAAAATCTCAATGAGGCCCGCTACCAGCATATACAGGGCCGGGAGGACCGGGTAGCCCACGGCTCGGTAGGGCCGCTCCAGATCCGGACGAGTGCGGCGAAGCCGGAAGAGTCCGCCGATCGTCAGGATATAGAACAGCAGCACTGCAAAGATAACATAGTCGAGCAGATCGTTGTACTGGCCGCTGAGCGTGAGCAGACATGGTCCAGACGCACTGGATGCAGAGGGCGAAAACGGGCGTGTGATGCCGCGGATCGAGCTCGCCCGCGCGGCGGAAAAACAGATTGTCCCGCGCCATGGTGAAATAGACGCGCGCGCCGGACATGATCATGCCGTTGCAGCAGCCGAAGGTCGAGATCATGATCGCGATCGGCCATGAGCTTCGTCGCAACCGGGCCGAACATGACCGAGACCACGGCGGTGGCGACGCGATCTTCCGGCGCGGTCTGGATCTGCGGCAGCGTCAGCACCGAGAGATAGACGAAGTTGCAGGCGATATAGAGGATCGAAACGGTACCTACGCCGAGGCCGAGCGAGAGCGGCAGGTTGCGTTTCGGATTGCGGACTTCGCCGGCGGTGAAGGTGACGTTGTTCCAGGCGTCGGAGGAGAAGAGCGGGCCCGACCATCGCGGAGCCGACGAGCGCGACGGTGGCCCAGCTCCAGGTGGCGCCGCGCCAGAAGTCGTGGAAGTTGGCGGCGATGGCTTGAGGGTTGCGTCCGAGCAGGAAGCCGAGTCCGACAAGGCCGAGGAGCGAGGCCACTTTGGCGAAGGTGAAGACGTTCTGCACCATCGCGCCGGTGCGGATGCCGCGCGTGTTGACCATGGTGAGCAGAACGACCACCGCGATGGCCAGCAGTTGCTGCGTGGTGAGGCCGATTTTGCCGGATCCGAGCAGGTAGTTACTGGCGGAGATGGATGGCAGGAAGACGCCGGTGTATTTGGCGAAGGCGACGGCGACGGCGGCGATGGTGCCGGTCTGGATGACGACGAAGAGGGTCCAGCCGTAGAGGAATCCCCAGAGGCGTCCGAAGGCTTCGCGCAGATAGACGTACTGGCCGCCGGCGTGGGGCATGGCGGCGGCGAGTTCGCCGTAGCTGAGAGCCGCGATGATCGTGAGCGCGGCGCCGATCAGCCAGCAGAGGATCAGCAGGCCGGGCGACTTCACCTGGCGCGCGACGTCGGCGCTCACGATGAAGATGCCGGAGCCGATCATGGAGCCCATGACCAGCGTGGTGGCGGAGACGAGGCCGAGGCCTTTTACGAAGGATGCCTGAGGCAAATCTGCTTGCGGCAAATCGGCGGATTGGCTCTCAGGCGTCATTACGGTTAATGTTCCTGAGTATCGCAGGTCGGGAAGCGGGGCTGCGTCGCGGCGGAATGGAGCCAATCAAAACTCATGCCGGGGCGGAGGAAGGCATAACGAACCAACCAAATCGTACCGTTTGCCGCCGTCCCCTCGAATCGACCCGAAGCGGCAGTTCACAGATTGTCGATGTTAAATATCCCCTATAAGATCATCGACTAAGCTCCGATCGCTCGGGGCTTCGTCGACGGGCCCCTCTTCCACAGCATCCTCACTGTAATCCGTCCGCCACTTCGCGGTCTCAATTTCGACCATCGCGTCCGGATACAACCGTTGCAGATCCCATTCCGTGATCCAGCGCCGGATGTAGGCCCGCAAGGGAGTACTCTGCTCGCGGCGAATCGCGGCCCGCTCATAATCGGCAGGCACCGGCGGCTCCCAGTCGAAAGCTTGCGCGTACAGTGCGCGGATCCTTCCATAAGTTTCATCGAGCGCGCTTTCCCCGGGCCGCTTCAGCGAGATGCCTTTGTCCGACAGAATTCTCATGCCCGATGAAGCAAGCGACGCCTCGGCCGTACCCGCGAACTGGGTCCGCTCCTGCAAAATCACGGGGATCCTTTCCAGATCCCCCTTCTGTTTCAAGACGGCCTCTGCGAAATCTTCCGTAACGGCGAGAACGGGAATCGCAGCCATGCCGGGATCGTCGGCGGCCGTTATCATCCTCCCGATCTCGATGTAGGATTTGGCTCGCTGAAGAGGGCTATAGGTTCCGATCAGTTCCACTTCGTCAATCAACAGCACCCAGCCCGCATACCCTGCTGCGCGCGCCAGCCGGCTGGCGAATCGGAATCGCTGAATCGCGAGATCCCGCTGGCTTGCGAAGCCGGGCGCCGAGGTTTCCCCGATTTGCTTGAGCCGCGATTTGAGTTCGGCCGCACTGAGATTCCCGCCCGCCCAGAAGCGGATAATCTGATCGCGGAACTCGTGATCGGCTTGAAACCGCTCGAACAATAATAGAGATGCCGGGAAGCGTGGATCGAGTGCCGTCGCCGCCTGATTTGCCCACCTTTCAAAAGCCCGGTAAAGCTGTGAATTAAAGACCAGCTGATTGGCAATTTCAACGAAGGCCGATCCGGTCCGATTCGGCGCAACCGCACTCTCAGCCGCCGCCTGAAACAGCTTGACGGGATCGTGCAAAGGTGTTTCCTTACTGATATACAACTGGCTGCAGACAAACTTCCGATCGAGCGCTGTTTCGCGCAGGAATTCAAGCGTATGCGACTTCCCCGTTCCGAAATCTCCCTGGATCAGCAACCCCCTTCCCGAATGCCCAAAGACCCCGCTCCCGCCCTCGATCTGCTGTATAAACTCCTGCTCCACTTTCGGCTGATCGCAACCCAACGCACGCACGCCGTAAGCGTTCGGAACTCCGGCGCGGAGAGCCTCGATCGCGCTTCTCGCGGCGAATTTCTCGATCGTCTTTTTTTCGGGCGACATTTCTACTTCCTTCCAGCAGGCTGCGGGAAAAGACTATTTGAACACCATTCTGTCGAAGATGATCGCCGGGGCTACCGGCACTGGCGTAAAGCTCCGCGCCGAGCGGAAGCTCGGCGGCAGGGCGGAAGCCCTGACCCCACAACCGCTGCGCAGCCTCTTCATCCCCTCTCGCCCAAGCGCACCAGGGGAGCGAGAACGTTCTGGCTCCCGTGGGTGCGGACATCGTCGAAGATTCGCATCTTGAGCGCCTGGTAACGGTCCACACCGCGCTTCTCATCCGACAGGAAGGCGGCGGGCGCCAGAACCGCGATCAGCATTCCTTCGAGACTCGAAGATCCGTCGATCAATTGTCGAAGCATCTCGTACACTTCGGTCAGGGCGGCGGGTGAATAGTAGTAACCCGGCCCGCGGTCGGCCTTTTTCACATTTTCGAGGCAGCGCGCGAGATCGATCGTCAGTACGAGTCCCGGAACGCTATTCCGCCGCATCCACCAGGCGAGCGACTGCAGCATCAGGCGCGCGTTCTGCCGGCCGATCTTCTGAAACAGTTTCGCACCCTTGACCTCAGAGATTCGTTTTAATTCTCCCCGAAGCCACCGCTTCACAGCTTCGGCGGAATTCTCAAGGCTTGAGATCTCCGCACGGCAGAGCTGCATCATGGCCAGGCGGAACTCCTGGCTCATCGCATAGTCCTGATACAGCTCGAGCAGCGCTTCTTTCAAATAGCCGCGAAGTACCGATTCTTCGAGCCCGGGCGGCTCCGCGGCCGCGGTCAAATCGATCGGATTCCCATAGTACGCGATCGATACGCCGCGCTTTTCAAAAGCCGAAACAATGTAGTTTCGCGCCAGGCCTTCCCAATCGATGTGCTTCGCGATATCGAAGAAGACCTGATCGCTGCGGTTCAGCTTTGTCTCGGCGGCGCCCAGTTCGATAAAGACGAACTCACGCCGGATCGCTGCGGCTTCGAGCTCATCGAACGCTTCGCGGGTGCCCTCCGGTGGGCCGATCCCAAATTTTACGGAACCGCCGCCCGCGAGGATGTAATCGCCCAAATATTCGCGATCGATCGCCTGAAGCCACTCAGTCATCCAGCCGCCTCCGCCGAAGCGCGCTTGAAGGCGAGCCCATAGTATCGTTTCTCCGAACCGTCTTCCGCGATACAAACGAAAGTCGCCGCGGCGTTCCGAGTTCCCGTGCTGGCGGGAAGACTGACGATAAACCCTTCGCGCGTCTGGTTCACACCGCTGCGGTCGAGCAGGTACAAGTCGCGGGCGAACTCCTCTCGAGTGTAATCTCGGGCGCTGCCCGGCATCAGCGTGAGGAGATCGTAAATTTCATTGAGGAGAACGACCTTCCTCTCGTCGCGGACGCTCCGCTTCCAGACCCGAAAGAGAAGTTCGAGAAAGGCCTCGGGCTTAAAGCGCGCCGGCTTCGTCTGCATTGCGCGCAATTTCGCGAGCAGAGTCGAGGGGCGAATGCCCCTTTCGACTTTCTTGCCGATCTGCACCGCGCGCTCAGCCGGCTTTACGCGCACCAGCAGCGGATAGCAATACAGCTTGCCGTCGAGCGCAAACACGCTCATACCAGCCGCGGCGCCCGCCTCGACGATCTCCTTGAGAAACCCGTCCTCGAAGTAAGTCTCCTCGTCAAAGCCGAACTCGAGCCCGGCGACGCCTTCGGCAGCGGCAGCGGCGATTGTATTGATGTCCCCCAAACCTTTATCGATCTCTCGAAGATCTCCCGTATGCGCAGCGGCGCTGAGTTTCTTGAGCCGCCGGGTCAACGCATTGACGTTCTGAAGGGATGCCTCTACTTGTTCCTGAAGTGTTTGAAGGGATTCTTCCAGCATGTTTGTTTAAACTTAACGCTCAATATTTAACGCTTAATATTTAACGACAGACGCGAAGGAGGCAGGGTCGAGACTGGCGCCCCCCACGAGCGCGCCATCAATCTCTTCTTCCGCCATCAACTTCTTCACATTGTCCGGCTTGACGCTGCCCCCGTAAAGAATTCTCACGGCGCCGGCAAGCTCATCTCCAAATCGGGCGGCCGCTTTCGCGCGCAGAAAACGGTGCGCATCGGCGGCGATCGCCGGGGTCGCCGTTTTTCCCGTTCCGATCGCCCAGACCGGTTCATACGCGATTATGACGTTCGCGAACTGCTCCGGCGTCAGGGGCGCAAGTCCGCCATCGAACTGTTCTCCGAGTACTTCCTCGGTCCGATTCCCCTCACGCTCATCGAGCCGTTCCCCCAGACACACGATGGGACCCAGCCCAAACTCGATCGCCGCCTGCGTCTTTCGGACAACGTCAGGCTCGGTTTCGCCGAAATACTGCCGGCGCTCGCTGTGCGCGATGACCACGAACCGGCAGCCCACCGCCTCAAGCATGTGGCCCGAGACTTCGCCCGTGACCGCGCCTTCCTTGCCCCAATGGAGGTTCTGACCGCCGATAGCGATATTGCTGCCCTGCGCTTCCTCGACGGCCGCAGGCAGATTGGGAAAGGGCGGACAGATCACAATTTCGCAGCGCGTTTCGCCGGCGACCAGCGGTTTGAAGGCTTCGAAAAACGCGTGCGTCTCCGCAGGCGTTTTATACATTTTCCAGTTGCCGGCCATCATCCGTCGTCTGCCCATTTTTTATGTGACCCGTTTACGCAACGGCATTCAAGAAGCTTGTCCCTTTTTCAATCGATGTGCCGAAATTCTCGGCAACCGTCTGGCCGATGTCGCTTAACGTTCCGCGCAATCCGAGATCGGCGCCTTCCTGCGCTTTCGGACCGAAGACCAGCAGCGGCGTGTATTCGCGGCTGTGATCGGTGGAAGGCGTCGTGGGATCGCAACCGTGGTCGGCGGTAAGAATCGCCAGATCACCGGGTTCGAGCGCGGACCGAAAGCGCGGAAGCCAGCGGTCGAACTCCTCGATCGCGCCGGCATAGCCTTCAACGTCGTTACGATGTCCGTACTGCTGATCGAAGTCGACAAGATTCACGAAGACAAGTCCTGCGTCCAATTCCTTCATGGCTTCGAGAGTCTTTGCCATACCGTCCGCGTTGCTCTTCGTGGTTACGTGATCCTCGATGCCTCTCCCCAAAAACACGTCGAAAATCTTGCCGACGCTGTAAACCTCGACCTTGCGATCCGCAAGCTTGTCCAGCAGCATTCCTTTTGGGGGCGGAACGGCATAGTCGTGACGATTCGCGGTGCGTTTGAATTCTCCGGGAGCGCCTTCGAACGGACGCGCAATCACGCGGCCTACTTCATAAGGCCCGCGCAGGATGGCGCGCGCGATCTCGCACATCCTGTATAACTCCCAAAGCGGGATTACCTCTTCATGGGCGGCAATTTGAAAAACGCTGTCGGCCGAAGTGTAAACGATCGGCGAGCCCGTCCTCATATGTTCTTCGCCGAGTTCCTTGATGATCTCGGTGCCGGATGCGGCCTTGTTCCCGATCGCCTTACGGCCCACCTGTTTCTCGAACTCGTCCATAACGGCGGGAGGAAAACCATGGGGGAACAAGGGAAACGGCTTCGCCAGATGAATTCCGGCCATCTCCCAGTGACCGGTCGTAGTATCTTTTCCTGGCGATGCGAGAGTGCAGCGGCCGTAGGCGCCCTCGGGCGCGTCCGCTTTCGGAAGCTGCGGGATAGGCTTCAGATTTCCCAAACCGAGTTTGCAGAGATTCGGCACGTTAAGGCCGCGGATGCGAGCGATGTTCCCCAAAGTGTCGCTGCCGGTGTCGCCATAAGCGGCCGCGTCAGGCATTTCGCCCACTCCAAGGCTGTCCAGCACGATCCAGATCACCCGTTTGAACACGTTTCATATTACCGTCACGAATGATCATCAGCGAGGGACCGCGGCGATGGAATCCACGGCGAAAGTTCCATCGGCGGATGCAACGCCTTCAACGGGCGCGAACGTCAGAATGCCCGGTAGCGAAGGGATCAACTCACGCGTTCGATCGGAGAGCGCGTAGACGTTCGTCGCGACGATTCCGGACTCATCCGCGCCTCCCGCCTGGAGATCGCGTTTCAGGCGTTCAAAAGCCAGGTTCGCCGCGGCTTTATCCGCTCCGAACGCGATCTGGGTGCCTGTAAATGCGAGTTTTGCAGCTCCCGGCTTGCGCCCCCGCGCGATGGCTTCACAATTTGTCCCGGGGTGCGAAGGGCTGCGCTGGCCTTGCACGATATCGACCGCAGCGGAAGGAAAGCGCGCGGCGAGCGATGCGGTGTTATCCGTGGAACTGACAAAGCACGTCACCTGAAGGGCGGTCGCGGTCGCAAGCCGCGTCGCCAGTTGATCCGGCGGCTGGGCTTCAATGAAAAGGAGCCCTTCCGGATTCACCTCTTTTTTCGCCTCCGAAACGGTTTCCAGCACAACCTGGGCATCCTGTAGTTGCAAAGCGCCCGCCAGCACAACGCTTACCGACGGCAGTTGCATCTTCTTCGCAGTGAAAACCTCGCTCACGATCTGCGGAATTCGCCGCAGGTCGCCGCTTCCCGCAACGAATGCGCGGATGTGGATAATCTGAGCGCCTCCGTTTTCCCTGAAAATCGCTTTCAGAGCTTCGCGCGTCTGCTGTGAAAGAAGTCCTTTCGCCGAAAGAGGTGAAACGTGAAACGTCAGACGGCTCGTTTCGCCGACCGCGACCAGCGGAGGATCTTTCGGAAGATCGAGCGTCTGAGTAATGTCGTCGGGATTTTTCTTTTTCGCCGAGATCCCTGCCGCCAGAAAAACCGTAATCAGCAGAATCGCGAGTCGCCGAGTTCCCATAGCCTGTCTCGCATTTTATCGGACCGTCCAATGACGGATTGGATGATCTTCTCGCCAGTCCATTTGCCAGTCCAATCTGGTATAGTGAGGTTTCGAATGGAGTTTCGGCCCAAACTCGATCCCGGCTCGGAGAACCCGCTCTACAGGCAGCTCGGGTTATATCTGAAGCGGCTGATCGAAACCGGCGAGTTGCATCGCGGCGACCGCCTTCCCCCCACTCGAGAACTTGCGTTGAAGCTCGGCTTGAATCGGACTACGATCTCCGCAGCCTATGACATTCTCGAAACCGAAGGTTTGGTTAAAGGTGAAGTCGGCCGCGGCAGCTATGTTTGCGGAGTTCCTGAACCGAACCGGGGTTCCCTCAACTGGTCCCGCACGTTGACGGCGTCGGCGTCCACAGGCGCCGGAAGTCCGGTGAACGGCGTCATCAACTTCACGAGTTCGCGGCCATCGGAGAAACTGTTCCCCCTCGGCGAGTTTCGGGAGTCCTGCCGCGAGGTACTCGAAAGCGAAAATCTCAAAACCCTGATGCAGCTGGGTTCGCCAGGCGGTTATGAACCGTTGCGTCGCTACCTTATGGAGCAGGCGATTCGCAACGGGATCGCGCGGGAATCGGACGATCTTCTGGTCACCAATGGTTGTCAGCAGGCGCTTGATCTCCTGCGGCGGGCGCTGGTCCGAGCGGGCGAGAAGGTCGCCGTTGAAGAGCCGGTCTATCCCGGGTTAAAGAACCTGTTTCTCGAGGCGGGCGCGGAGCTGATCGGCGTTGCGACAGACGCGGAAGGCATCGATCTTTATTCGCTCGAACGCGCTCTCGATGCGGGCGCCAAAGTGGTGGTGGTAACGCCCTCGTTTCAGAATCCGACCGGCGCGACAATTCCGGAACGGAATCGGGCGGAGATTTGCGGTCTGGCGCGCGCCGCCGGTGCGGTCGTGATCGAAAACGATATTTACAGCGAACTGGCCTGTTCCTCGAGCGAGCCACCGCGGCTCAAACAGCTCGATCCCAACGTGATTCTGCTGGGGAGTTTCTCGAAAATCGCGTTTCCAGGAATTCGCGTGGGCTGGATTATCGCGCCGCGTCCGGTAATAGCCCGGGCTACGGAACTGAAACAGCTTGCGGATCTGCACACCGACCATCTTTCGCAGGCCTTTCTGTTGCGATTCGCGGAGTCGGGTAAGCTTGCGCGGCACCAGGAGATCGTCATCGCCGCGGCGAAAGAAAAGCTGCGAGCGCTCGACCAGTCCTGCCGCCGGTATTTGCCGATGTGCGAGTGGAAGGTTCCCTCGGGCGGTATGAATATGTGGATCAATTTACCGGGCGACCTGGATGCGGTTGCTTTACGGGGACTCGCGCAGCAGGCGGGTATCGATTATCTGCCCGGCCGATATTTTTCCGTTTCGCGGTCCCTCGATTCCGGGCTGCGGCTGAGTTTTGCGGGTGTCGATCCGAATGAGATCCGCAAAGGAATCGAAATATTAGGCACGTTAATCCAGAACGCTGCCGATGCGAGAGACAATCGGGATTCGCATCCCGCGCTCGCGCTGGTGTGAGTTGGGAACAGAGAAGATCAGGAGAGAGTAATGGTTCTTCAAGACGAACAATTCCGGTTGAAGGTTGGACTGGCCGAGATGCTCAAGGGCGGCGTGATCATGGACGTCGTCAACGCGGAACAGGCATTGATTGCCGAAAAAGCGGGCGCCGCAGCGGTGATGGCGCTCGAACGAGTGCCTTCGGATATTCGCAAAGAGGGCGGCGTCGCACGGATGTCCCCGGTCAGCAAGATTCGCGAGATCATGGCCGCGGTTTCGATTCCGGTGATGGCCAAGGCTCGCATCGGTCACTTCACGGAAGCGCGGATTCTGGAAGCGCTGGGCGTCGATTATGTCGATGAGAGCGAAGTGCTGACGCCTGCCGATGAAGAACACCACATTGCCAAGCGCGATTTCAAAGTGCCGTTCGTCTGCGGCGCGCGCAATCTGGGCGAGGCTCTGCGGCGTATCGCCGAGGGAGCGGCCATGATTCGCACCAAGGGCGAAGCGGGGTCGGGCAATATCGTTGAGGCTGTGCGGCACATCCGAACGATTATTAAGGAGATGCGGCAGCTCACGGTCCTTGGCAAGGAAGAGCTGGTGCATGAGGCGAAGAATCTCGGCGCGCCGCTCGAACTGGTCGAATGGGTGGCCGAGCACGGCAAATTGCCCGTGCCGAATTTTTCGGCCGGCGGCATCGCGACTCCGGCTGACGCCGCGCTCGTGCTGCAACTGGGCGCGGAAGCGGTGTTCGTCGGTTCCGGCATTTTCAAGAGCGAGGATCCGGAGGCTCGCGCCAAAGCGATCGTAAAGGCCACGACTTACTTCCGCGACCCGGAAAAACTGCTTGAAGCGAGCGAGGATCTCGGAATGGCGATGCCCGGTCTTGATATTTCGAAACTGCCGGAAGAAGAGCTGATGCAGACCCGGGGCTGGTAATGAAGAAGAGGGTTGGGGTTCTCGCGCTGCAGGGCGATTTCGAGGCGCATGCAAAAGCCATCGAACGCGCGGGCGCGGAACCCGTCCTCGTTCGCACTGCCGCGGAGTTACAGAGCGTCGACGGCCTGGTGATTCCGGGCGGCGAGAGCACGACCATGCTCAAGCTCCTGAATTTTATGGATCTGAAAGAGCCTCTGCGTGACTTCGCGCGAGAGAAACCGGTCTTCGGCACCTGCGCGGGGGCCATTTTGCTTGCGAAGGAAGTACAGAATCCTGCGCAGGAGAGCTTCGGCATGATCGATTTGACGGTGGAGCGCAACGCCTATGGCCGGCAGATCGACAGCCGGGTGGCGAACATTCATCCGGGTTCCGAGTTCCAGGCGCGTGCCGGCGAGGGAGACGTGGAAGCGGTTTTCATCCGGGCGCCGATCATCCGCCGCACTGGCCCAGGCGTACGAGTACTCGCGCAATATGAGGGCGATCCCGTACTAGTAGAGCAGGGCCGTCATATGGTGGCAACTTTTCATCCAGAGCTTACACTGGATACGAGGGTTCACAAGCTATTCCTGAGCAAGCTTTGACGCAGGTCCTTTTTGTCTGCATTGGTAATACGTGCAGAAGTCCCATGGCGGAGGGTTTCGCCAATCTCTATGGCAGCGATGTTCTGAAGGCGTCAAGCGCCGGCCTGGCTCCCACACCGTCCGTGATGCCGGAGACGGTGGAGGTAATGTCGGAGCTGAACGTCGATATCTCATGCCACGTGCCGAGGCGCTACGACTTGCTAACTATAGATAACTACGATCTGGTGGTTAATATGGCCGGATTTCGTTTGCCCGGGCCCGCCCCGAAAGAACTGATCGAGTGGGAGATACAGGATCCTTATAAATCCCCGATGGATGTCTACCGCGCTGTGAGGAGCGACCTGGAACAGCGGGTAATGCGGCTCATTCTGGATTTTCGGCGTCGCCGATTCTGAGCATCAGCCCTCTTCTTTGCTTTCTTAACAATTCATTCACATTATCCCCACAAAGTTTGGTACGCGGCCGGGTTTAATCAAACAGCCGCCCGATGTTATACTTTGAAATCCGACCACGGAAGTTGATATCTTTTACGGAAGGATTATTGGGGTTTGAAAGTTAATCTTTTTCAAATAGGATTACTACTTAGTCCGTCTGTTCTGATGGCCCAGGTGGCCGTTACTACACAACATAACGATGTCAACCGTACCGGTGCTAATACCAGCGAAACAGTACTGAATACCTCCAATGTGAATTCAAATTCATTTGGCAAGGTATTTGCGCGAAATGTGGATGGACAAATCTACGCCCAGCCGCTCTATCTTTCGACAGTAATTGTCCCGAATAAAGGTGTACATAATATCGTGTACGTGGCTACGGAGCACGATACTGTCTTCGCATTCGACGCGGACGATCCCAAGGCGGCTGCTCCACTCTGGCAGACGAGCCTGGGACCGTCAGTACCGATCGCTGCGATTGGAATTACTTACAGCCTCGTCCCCGAGGTCGGCATCACGGGAACGCCTGTCATTGACCCGTCGACGGGCACTCTGTATGCAGTCGCCATGACTTATGAAGGCGGCGTCGCGATTTACCGCTTGCATGCGCTCGATGTCGCGACGGGTGCGGAGAAGTTTAACGGGCCTGTGGTGATCCAGGGTAGTGTAGCCGGCACTGCGCCCAGCAGCACCAACGGCGTCCTGAACTTTATAGCCGCCAATCACCTGCAACGGCCCGGCCTTCTCCTCGCGAACGGCAACGTCTACGTGGGCTTCGGTTCGCACGAAGACACCCTGCCGTATCAGGGCTGGATTTTTGCCTACAGCGCCAGCACACTTCAACAGACGGCGATTCAATGCCTTGGCCCCAACAAAGCCACAAGCGGTGTCTGGCAAGGGGGGGTGGCTCCCGCGGCCGATGCGAACGGCTTCATTTATATGCAAGCCGGTCAGGGAGTTTTCGACGCAAGCGCCGGCGGTTCCGATTACGGCGACAGCATGCTGAAGTTAAGTCCAACGCTCGGAGTTGTCGATTACTTCGCACCGTCAAATCAGCTGGCGATGGATCCGGATGACGCCGATCTCGGTTCCAGTGGACCGGTTCTGATTCCGGGCACCTCGTTAGCGGTCGGCGCCGGGAAGGACGGTACCTTCTATCTCTGGAACGAAAACAATCTGGGAAAGTATAATCCTGCCGGCGACCAGGTTGTGCAGGAGTGGCAGGGAACCTACGACTTTCTTACGACTGCCGATGGAGGTATCTTCGGCGGAACAGCGTTTTATAACTCCAATCTGTACACATGGGGCAGAAGAGACGTTCTCAAAGCCTGGGCCTTTAACGGTTCAACTTTCAACACAACCCCCACCCAAGGCTTGTTTGTCGTTCCCGACGACTACTCCGAAGAACCGGCACTATCAGTTTCCGGGAACGGCAATACGGCGGGCACCGGAATCGTGTGGGCGTTCTATACATACCCGACTGCCGGCGGGAACGACGGGAAACCGCATCCTGCTATATTGCGCGCGTTCGACGCTTCCAACATAGCGACCGAACTTTGGGACAGCAACCAGAATCAGGCGCGCGACTACGCCGGAAGCTGGGCCAAGTGGAACCCTCCGACGATCGCAAATGGTTTCGTGTACCTGCCCACCTGGGACAACGTGCTGAATGTGTATGGGTTGCTCGCGTCGGCCACCGGCGGCCACTTGATCGGCGTCGGAAACAGTTCGACGGCCACGGTTAACCTGACCACGGAGGGCGGCTCGGATTGGGAGCACTGGGGGCCCGAAGGGTTGAATCGGAAGGCGGGAGTTGCGTCTCAGTTGGGATCCCTCACATCGACGATCGCGACGACCACTTACCAGCCGGACCCGCGAGCCGTCAGCTGGACCGATGGCAATCCCACGGCGACCAGCAGTCTCAATCAGGGTGGAGTATTTGTCTCTGGCGTCGCGCAGTCGCTCTCGATTACCGCTCCGGCCGGCCTCGCTTCCGTGACCCTGGTGGTGCACGTGGGCGGATGGCAAAGCGCCGGCGAACTGACGGCGCATCTCTCAGACGGCTCGGCTCCGGACTTCACGGATACCACAACGCTGGCGACGGGTCAGTATGATCGCAACTACACCCTCACATACCGCGCGGCCAGCGCCGGACAGACGCTGACGGTAACGTGGGCAATGACGACCGGTACCGGAAATATCACCGTGAGCGCGGCGTCATTTGATGCCACAGGTATAACCGCCAGCGCGGGCACGCCGCAGAGCGCAACCACAGGCACGATCTTTGCTACGGGATTGCAGGCGAAAGTCACGGATTCGCTGGGCAACGCGGTGAGCGGGACGACAGTCACCTTTACCGCGCCCGCCAGCGGCGCCAGTGGAACTTTCAGCGGATCGGCTACAGCCACGGTTACCACCAATGCCAGCGGAGTGGCCGCGGCGCCCGCATTCACGGCGAACGCTCAGGTCGGCAGTTACACGGTTACGGCCACTGCTGCAGGCGTAGGAACGGCCGCCAGTTTCAGCCTGACAAACACGGCAGCAGCCAACAGCGGTTCGCTGGCAGCATCGGTGTTCACTTCCACCGCCTCGGTGAATCTCACCACGGAAGGGACACTCGACTGGATACACTGGGGAGACACTGCGGTGAACCGTAAAGCGGGTGTGACGGCGCAATTGAGCACCTACACTGCGATCGGTACGGCGCCGGTCCTGCAATACTGTTGCGATCCCCGGGCGATAAGCTGGAGCGACGGCACACCCACCGGCACGGCCACAAATAACCAGAATGGAATTTTTCTCTATGGGGTCGGCGACGGGTTTTCCATAACGGCTCCCGCGGATACAACGAGCCGAACGCTGACGCTCCACGTCGGGGGATGGGAGAGCGGGGCCACTCTGACAGCGCATTTGTCGGACGGATCCGTGGCGGATTACACAAACGTTGCGGCGGGTTCCGCCACCGGGCAGTATGACAATACCTACACGCTGACCTACAAGGCGGCAAGTGCCGGACAGACTCTTACGGTGACGTGGACGATGACTTCGGGAACCAACGGTAATGTCACTTTGACCGGGGCGGCGTTAACCGCTTCAGGCGTAGGTTCTTTGACTGGTTCGGCGACCACTTCCAGCACAGCCGTGAATCTTACGACGGAGGGAACCGCCGACTGGGTCCACTGGGGCGACTCTGCGCTGATCCGTAAATCGGGCGTGACGGCTCAACTGAGCACTTACACCACAATCGGGACAGCGCCGGTGATCACTTCTACCGATCTTCGGCCTGTGAGCTGGATCGATGGAACTCCCACGACCACTGCTTCCGGTGACACGGCCGATGTTTTCGTCTACGGCATCGGCGACGGGTTTTCCTTTACCGCTCCGGCCGGCACGACGACGCGCAAGCTGGTGGTGCATGTTTCGGGATGGAATGGCGCGGGTACGCTGACAGCGCACCTCTCGGACGGGTCCGCCGCGAATTTCACAAACACGGCGACTGGCTCGACCGGGCAGTACGACGGCAACTATACGCTGACTTACAACGCGGGAAGCCCGGGACAGACTCTTACGGTGACATGGACGCTGGCATCGGGAGCCGCAGGTCATGTGAGTATCCAGGCTGCGGCATTGCAGTAACGTCCGGCTTACACCGTCGGGACGGCTCCGCCAATGTTTATTCGGTGTCGATTGTGGAGAGCGCGATATACTAACCCTGATCGCCGAGACTCGGGACAAAGAAGATCCAGGCGAACTGGGGGTTACATAATGAAACGCACGGTACAGGTTCTCTTAGGCATACTGGCGGTTTCGGCGGGCGCGTTCGCGCAAGACGACGCCGCTATTCAGAAGGCACTGCTTGCGGCGCCGGCGCAGTTGAGTAAAGACGCTACGGTGGTCAAGTGGAAGGCCGATTTCACTTACGACACGTTGCGAAAGGGCACAAATAAGCTGGTCTGCTACGACCGTTCCGGACAACCGGGTCAGCGGCAACCAGTCTCTTCGGAATGCACCAACCTCGGAAACCTTCCTCGGGTTGCTCAGAACCTCAAGTTTGAAGCGATGGGCGACCGAAAGACCGTTCAGGGGGTGCTCGATGCTGCCGAGAAGGACGGAACACGTGTAAAACCGGAGTACGGATCTGTCTGGTACCACGCATCCGGGCCCGACGCGGAGCACCTGCGCGCGCACCTGACGATTGCGGTCCCCGACGCTACCACGAAAACAATCGGGTTGCCGGAAGACAATAAGCAGGGCGGCGTGTGGATCATGAACGCGGGTACAACCACCGCGCACCTCATGACTCCGGGCGAATAACAACGCCGGAGAAGCGTTCTGATGAGGCTTCTGATTTTCGGCCTTGCGCTCGGCGCGGCGGTCGTCGCCGCGCCGAGCAAGTTCACGGGCGTCATCACAGACAGTGAATGCTCCGATGGCGATCATTCTCATATGAAGATGGGGCCGACGAACGGCGAATGCGTGATTGCCTGCGTCGCCTCCCATGGAGCTTCGTACGTCTTGTATGACGGCAAAGAAAGCTGGACGCTGAGCGATCAGAAGACGCCCGAAAAGTTTGCGGGCAAACGGGTCACTGTGACGGGAACGCTGAACGCGAAGAGCAAGACGATTCAGGTCGATTCGATCGTGCCGGCGAAATGAAACTTCAGTTTAATTTGCGTCGGGCTTCTCCGCCCGGTCGATTACGATAGCGAGCGCCTGAACCCGGGCCGCTTCCAGCTTCAAACCGAGAAGATCCTGCATGGCTGTGAATATCGACGGATGATCGTCGGCGGAAGGCTCCGAATTGGATTCGATCCGTTCCGGCGTCCATTCCAGCTCAAAGTTGAAACCGCCCGTCAGTCCCGTTTTATCCGCCACGAGCTTGCCCACGTCCCGGTTGCGTGACAGATACCTCGCAAATGCTTCCATCGTCTCGTTCTGCGCTTTGAGACTCGAATTATTCGAGTTCATGCTGCTGGAATCTTTCTGATCCGGCCTTGCGCTCTCCATTCGGGCCCCCTTCTTTGCCAGCACCAGGTTATATCCGGACACCTCGCGCGGCTCACGATGAACAACAAGCCGGAACCGTTCGATCAGCAGGTTCTGCATCATCTGCGGCACTTTATTGTAGGCGTGCGCGAACTCCGCGGGAATTTTCGCATTGATGTCGTAGCTCTCGGAATCGATCCAGTTCGGGCCGCCGTAGATCTGGCTCATATCGAGCTCCCAGGCGCGGGAGATCAGCCGCTTCAAGGTGAAGTTGTGAATCTTGACCAGGCCATTGTCGCTATCGTTGTCGTGGCTGCCGTCGTCCTTCGCGGGCCGGATCGCCGCGACTTCGAAGGCAGGCGCTTTGTCTGAAAGCGGTTCCGAAACGGGCGCCTGCGCCGGCAACAGAGTTGCGGTCATTATCAACAGAGCGGTTTTCTTCATCAAGTCTCTCTTTTGACGAATACCGCCGTCCGGCCGTTTGGTTATTTTTCGGTGCGCGACGGCTGTATAATCGCGGTCGGAGAAATCGCCGTGTACAGAAAATCGCTGGTCGGCGCGTTTGCCTTTGCGGGAGTGCTTTCCGCGCAATGGCTGAATTATCCCTCCCATGACATCCCACGGACCGCGAACGGCAAACCGAACCTGACGGCCCCGGCGCCGCGAGCCGCCGACGGCAAGCCGGACCTTTCCGGTATCTGGAAGCAGCCGAACGGCGTGAAGTACACGGTAAACCTCGCGGCCGATCTCAAGCCCGATGAAGTGCAACTCCAGCCCTGGGCCGCGGAGCTTTACTACCAGCGCCAGAACACCCTCAGTAAAGACGACCCGGTCGGCCACTGCCTTTTACCCGGTGTGCCGCAAATGGCCGCGGTGCCGTATCCCTGGAAAGTGATTCAAACTCCGGGCGAGGTCGTGATTCTTTTCGAGGCGTTCAAGACCTTTCGCCAGATCTTTACCGATGGCCGTCCCATTCCAGTGAACGCAAACCCCACCTGGATGGGCTACTCGACCGGCAAATGGGAAGGGGACACGCTGGTGGTGGAAACGGCCGGCTTTAATGACAACACATGGATCGATACCGGCGGACACCCTCATTCCGACGCGCTGCATGTGACCGAGCGATACCATCGCCGCGACTTTGGCCACATGGACCTTCAAATCACCGTTGACGACCCCAAAGCGTATAAGAAACCCTGGACCGCGTCCTACCCGGTGGACCTCATGGCGGACACGGAACTGCTCGATTACGTCTGCGAGGAAAATAATAAGGATCTTCCGCATCTGGTGGGCAAGTAGAAATTCGCCGTTCACCGGTAGTAAAGCGGGCTTTGCCGAAAATCGAGTGAGCTTCGTTGCCGATCGAAACTAAGATCGGTCCATGAGATTGTTTTACCCGGGTCAAACGGCGCTTCCCCTGGTGCTGGTTCTCTTCGCCGTACTTTCTCTGATCGCCAGATTCGGTGTGCTGCCGGTTGCGGGATATTGGAACTTGTGGCCAATCGGATTGATCGCTACCGGGCTCGAAGAACTTTACCTGTGGGCGACGTCGGGAGACAACCGGTGAGGAACCGGCGCGGCTCGCTTGTCGCGCTGGCGATGATCGTCGTCGGAGCGCTGCTCTTCCTTGAGAACCTGGACATTCTCCCGATTCGGAATATTGGAGCTTACTGGCCGCTGGGGATGGTGGTGTGGGGCGTTATCATGATCGAGCGGCGGCGGGACCCGCAGTCGCTCATCTGGTCGTCCGTGGTGATTTTGGCCGGGATTCTCCTGATACTCGGCAATCTGCACATCATTCATGTGACGGCGGGCGTAATCTGGCCTCTGCTGCTGATCGCCTTCGGATTGACCATGCTGACGGGAAAGTGCCGATGGCAATCGGCCGATTGGCGGCCCCGTATGCGCGAGTGGGCGTCGGCGCATCGAGAGGGTAATTTCTTCGGGAACCGGGTAGCCGAATCGGTTGTCTTCAGCAGCGCGGACCGCCGCGTGGAAAGCCAGGGCTTTGAGGGCGGCAAGGTGGAAGCAGTCTTCGGTGGCATCGACCTGGATTTAACGGGCGCCACCATTACCACTCCCGATCGGCGTGCCGTGCTTCGGGCCGACGCGGTGTTCGGAGGGATTGAAATCACTGTGCCGCGAACGTGGCGTGTCGAGCGAATCGGCTCCGCCGTCTTCGGGTCTTTCGAAGACAAGACCATTCCGCCCAGGCCGGAGCCCGGCATCGAACCGCCAACTCTGGTCATTCGAGGCGACGCGGTCTTCGGAGCCGTCGTTATCAAGAACTGACGATCAAGAATTGACGATCAGGAACCGACGCCGAATGCATCCGATCTTTCAGAACTGGAAAGTTTTCCTGCTGTATCTCTCGGTCTGGATTCCCCTGGGCGCAATTCTCGGCATGCTGATTTCAGTTGCCGGATCGCTCCGGCCGATGGAGACCGCGGCCATCATCGTTCCGGTAATTGTGGTGCTGGATTTCATTTGTTTATCGCCGTGGTACGTTTGCCGGGCGCTGCCATTGCGCACGTCTGGCGCTCCCCGTCTCCTGGGACAGCACGTGCTGGCAGCGATGGTTGTGGCCGGGGGAGTGCTGCTGGTAGCGCGGCTTTCAGCCAGTGGCTTTTCCGGCATTTTCCCTGGGCTCGACCGGCGTTTCGGGGCGGCCCAACCGGTACTGAGCGTGATGGTCGCGATGATCTACCTGCTCTCGATTGCGATGCATTACGTGGTGATCGAAGCGCAGACCTCGCGCCGGTCGGAACTGCTGGCGCGCGAGGCGCAATGGCGTGCGTTGAAAGCCCAGGTAAATCCGCATTTCCTGTTCAACAGTCTGAATTCGATCAGTGCGTTGACATCGAGCGACGCCGGCCGTGCGCGAGAGATGTGCGTGCGCCTCGCAGACTTTTTGCGCACATCGCTGCGTCTCGGTGAACGCCCTTCGATACCCTTCCGGGAGGAGATGGAATTAACGCGTATGTACCTCGACGTGGAACAGGTGCGCTTCGGCAAGCGGCTGCGGTTGCATGAGGATCTGGAACCGGCCTGCGACGAGTGCGAGGTGCCCGCGCTGTTGATTCAGCCGTTGGTGGAAAATGCCGTGAAGCATGGAATCGCGCTGCTGGATGAAGGCGGCGAAATTCTGATGCTGGGACGGCGCGTGCGCGAGGGTCTGTTGTTTTCGATCGAAAACCCCTACGACCCGCAGGCGCCGGCGAGCAGAAGCGGGATTGGGCTGGCTAACGTTCGGCAGCGTCTGGAAGCGCGCTACGGCAGCGCGGGGAAGCTTGAGGTGGAGGCGAGCGACGACGTGTATCGCGTTACATTGATATTGCCTTCAAGGGAATCTTGATGAAGGCCGTAATTGCAGACGATGAAGACCTGGCGCGCGGCATAGTCCGCGAGTATCTGCTGCGCGAATGCCCGGAAATGGAGATCGCAGCCGAGTGCTCGAACGGCTTCGAAGCCGTGAAGGCGTGCGGCGAATGTAAGCCGGACGTGCTTTTTCTCGATATTCAGATGCCAAAGCTGGACGGGTTCGAGGTACTGGAGCTGATCGATGCGCGCATCGCCGTGGTGTTCGTGACCGCGTTCGACCAGTACGCAATGCGCGCGTTCGACGCGGCGGCGGTGGATTATCTGCTCAAGCCCTTCGGCATGGAGCGCTTCCGCGCGGCTATGGAAAAGGTTGCGAGGCGCGTGGGCGAGGAGCGGCCGGCGTCGCTGCCGGTCGATTTAAAGAATGCGGCACGTCCCGCCGGCGAATATCTCGAGCGGGTTGTGGTGAAGGACGGGGCGCGAGTTCATGTAATCCCGGCGGGTAAGCTCGATTACGCGGAAGCCCAGGACGATTATGTCGGGCTGCGCAGCGAAGGCAGGACCTGGCTGAAGCAGCAGACGATTGCCAGTCTGGAAGCGGCGCTCGATCCGAAGCGGTTTGTGCGGGTGCACCGGTCATATCTTGTAAATCTGGAGAGAATCACGCGGATCGACCCGAATACGAAGGATACCTGGCTGGCGGTGCTGTCGGACGGTTCGAAGATTCCGGTCAGCCGGGGCGGTTACACGCGCTTTAATGCTTTGGTTCGAGGTTAACGGCGCCAGGAGCGTTGAGGAAGCCGATGACTCGCGTGGTCAGCAGGGCAGCGGCGGCCGCGTCATATGCGGGCAGGCTCTTGTCTGCGAACAGGTGCCGGTTACCGGGATACAGGAAAAGTTCGGCTTTCTCAGAAGCCGCGGTCAACTCACGGGCGGCACAAAGATCGGCGCCGGCGAACCACTCGTCGGATTCCATCCCATGAATCTGAACGGGCACGTCAGCCGGCCAGGAATCACCGAACTCGGCCACAGGCACGCAAGCGTGAAACAGCAGTGCACTCGCCGCGCCCTCTCGCGTTTGCGCAAGCCTCTGGGCAGGCAGGACTCCCAGCGAGAATCCGGCGTAAACCACATGATGGGGTAAGGCTGCGGCGGCAAGGAGACCTTTCTCGATGATGGTTTCGAACCCGATCGCCTGAGCGAACGCCACCCCGGCATCGAGATCCTCGAACGTGCGCCATTCGTACAGATCCGGCACGTGGACGATATGACCAGCCTGTCTCAACTTGTCGGCGAAGGCGCGTACACCGGCTGTAAGTCCTTGCGCATGATGAAACAGCAACACTTCGGCCACAGATAGAGTCGCAATCCCGCTACAATTGAATTATCCATGACAGTCGAGATCGAAGGAGTTACCCTTCACCTGGCCCATCCCGACGAGTTGCCCGTCCGGTGGGTCGGACAGGAAGAATTAATGCGGCACCTGCTGGCCGCATGGATGGTGGTAACGGAAAACGACGTTCCGATGAGCCCTCGGCTGATCGGCAAACCAGGTGTCGGCAAGACGACGCTGGCTTATGCCGCCGCCAAACGGATGGGGCGGGACGTGTTCATCATGCAGGCCACGCTCGACACTCGCCCGGAAGATCTTCTTGTAACCCCCGTAATCGAAGGCGCCGGCCGCCTTCGCTATGTCGCCTCTGCGCTGGTAAGCGCGATGATTCTGGGCGGCATCGTCATTCTCGACGAAGGCAACCGCATGAGCGAGAAAAGTTGGGCAAGCCTCGCGCCGCTGCTGGATAATCGCCGCTACGTGGAGAGCATTGTCGCGGGCATAAAGATCAAGGCTCACCCGAATTTCCGGCTGGTGACGACGATGAACGACGATTCTTCGACGTTCGAACTGCCCGAGTACATCCACTCGCGTCTGCAGCCGCAGATCCTGATCGATTTCCCCGAGAAGGATGAAGAGTATCTCATTCTCAAGGAAAACTTGCCGTTCGCGGAGGGCCGCATTCTGGAATATGTGACGGACTTTCTGCAGCAGGCGCACGCGGCCGACGAGCGCTATAGCGTGCGAGACGGCATTAACCTGGCGCGCTATGCGATCAAGCTGAAGAGCCTCGCGACAGGCCGCGAGCATGAACAGGAGGCGCTCGAAACGGCGCTTCTCGAGACGTTGGGCGAGGAGGCCTTGCGCTATGTCCGGCGACAGCGGGTCGTCAGTTGAGTTCTCAAGCCTCCAACGCGGCCGGTTTGGCTATCTTCCCGTAGCACCGGGCCGTCTCGAGTTTGCGATCGAGGTGCGGCGGCGGATACTCGCCGAGCGTCCACAGGTAGTCGCCATCGAACTGCCCGATACGCTCGAGAGCTTTTATCTCGACGCGATTCAGAGGCTGCCCCAGGTTTCGATCGTTTTCTATAACGACGTCTCTTCCCAGGACAAGGCTCATCGGAGCGAGGAAGAAGCCGAGCAGGCTGTGTACGTGCCCGTCGAGCCGGCCGATCCGTTTGTAGAGGCGATTCGCAGCGCGCAGGAGATCGGGGCACAGATCGTATTCGCGGATCCGGATTCCTGTGAACGTCCCCACCTTCCCGACACCTACCCGGACTCTTACGCGCTGACATCGATTCCGCTCAGCCAGTATGTGGAGGCGTATCGCGTTTATCCGCAGGAACGCACCCCGGAGTTGGAACGCTTCGCTGGCGCAATCGCGTGGAAGCTGCAGGGCGCCGACCCGCTTGCGCGAGTCCTCGTGGTTCTGTCGCTGAATCTGCTTGACCCGGTTCTGGATGCGATGGAAATCCCGCAACCCGAACCTGAGCGCCGCAGGCGCGAAAATCTGCAACTGGTTAACGCGCATCCGGAGTGTTTGGGCGAGATCACGGCGGAATATCCATTTCTCCAGGAGCGTTATGAAATGTTCCGCGTGGAGATGCGCGATCCGGCTATGGTGGATCGTCCGCGGGTGCAGATGGCCGTTTTTCAGGAGGCCGAGCACGCCTACGCCCTGAATACGGGCGAGAAAATGCATGCCTGGCAGCGCCGTCTGCTTGCGCGTTACAGCAGGAACCTTGCGCTGATGAACCACCATCTGACGGCGCCGCTGTTCGATCTCACGATCTCGGCCCGCTCGATCGTGGATGAGAATTACGCGTGGGACGTCTGGGAGACCGCGTCCCGATACTCCTACCAGCAGACTCTAAGCGACATCGAAACCGTTCGGATCTCCGGCGATGAAGTCTGGTTGAACACGCGGCGAATGCGTCTGCGGCGCAGGCTGCCCAGCACCAAACGGCGGCTGGGAAATCTCGGACTCAAGCCCCGCCGCAAGGAGAAGTTTCCCGGCGAGTGGGCCAGTGAACTGAACGGCGCGAGTATCTGCTCTTACCCGCCGGAAGACATGGTCATCGAGGATTTCGGGCGGTTCCTGAAGAAGAAGGGGAAGAGCGTTCTGTCGGAAGAGCGCGCCACCGTAGAACCGTTCACGGCGTCGCTCCTCGATGGCATCGATCTGCGGGAAACGATTCGCAACTGGCACGATGGCAAGATTTTCGTCAGGAATATCCAGAAGATTCACGGCGAGGTCGGGTCGGTAATCGTAATTTTCGACGACGACCGCGACGGCCGTTATAACTACATGACCACGTGGCTGGGCGAACACCAGAACGAGTCGGACATGGCGTTTTATTCAACTTATCCGTTCGAACATCTGGTTGGTCCGGGCATCGGGCGGGCCGAGTACGGCGGATTTCTGATGAGTCTGCCGGCGCGCAGAATGTACGACGTCTGGGCCGATCCGGATTACGATTTCGCGGAGACGAAGGCGGAGCGGTTGTTGCTTGCGGGGCTGGATTATTCAATCCAGAAGTATGTGGTGTACGTGGCGATGAAACCGCCGCGCTCGGTGTTCCGGAACGTTGCGGCGCGGTTCGGCCGGACAATCGTTTATATCCCGATCGGGCAGTTATCGCCGGTCACGATGAAGAAGATACGGGTCGTGCACGTGCTCGACGGGTACGACAAGCGGGACAAGGCCAGGGAATTCATCTGGTAGCCGGTAATGGTGGAGACCCGCTCTTTGAGCGCCGCCGTCAACAGCCCGGGATGCCCCGTGTCAGACTCTCAATTTCGATATACTTCATGCGAGCGAGATTCCCGTATGAAAAACGTCTCAGCACTGTCGTTCATCCTTTCGGCCGTCGCCCTTCCCTTGCTGGCGCAGACGCATGACCCTTTGGAGCCGAAACCCGGGTCGGCGACGGCGGTGTTGTCCAGCAAGGTTCCGCGTACGGCGGACGGGAAACCCGATCTCACCGGCGTCTGGGACCATCCTTATGTTCCGGACATGGCCAAAACGACAAAGAACGGACCGTTGATGTCGCAGGAGGGTCCAGGGAAGCTTCCCTTTACTCCCGCGGCGCAGGCCGCTTTCGACAATTACGACCCCAATAAGGACGGCGATTACACCGGCGCTTGTTTGCCTTTCGGGTATCTGCGTTCGTTTAACGCTCCTTATCCGATTGAGATTTTTCAGACGCCGAAGCAGATTGCGTTTCTGTTTGAGCAGAGCACGTGGTTTCATATCGCTTACCTCAATCGGGACCATCCGAAAGATGTCAATCCTACGTGGTTTGGCGATTCGGTTGCCAAATGGGATGGCGATACTCTCGTGATCGACACTATTGGTTTCAACGGCAAGACTCGGCTGGATACGCTTGGACATCCTCACTCCGACGCCATGCACGTCATCCAAAGGTTGACCCGGCTCGACGGCCAGCGGCTCAAGATGGAGATTATGGTGGACGACCCGAAGACGTTTACCGGACCCTGGAAAAATACGCGCATCTTTGCTCTGATGAAGCCGGGCTCTGAGCTGATGGAATACTCCTGCGAAGAGAATAACCGGGATTTATCGCAAGGGCATATCAAGCGTCCGGTTGGAGAGTAACGGAGGATCACCGGCGACAAGATCGCCGGCGTTACCGGTACCATTGGATTTCATTCGCTTCGAGCGGCTCGGAGGCATCTGGATGCCAGGGTATGATCCGAGGCGTGTAGTCGCTTGCGGGCCTCGTGGCGGGAACCTCTGTCATGAAGATATAAGCATTCCTTGAGCCCGGCAGAAGGTCACCTCTCGTCATCTCATGCCTTACGGGTTCATTGCTATCCGCTACGAGTTCTACGCGAACAGATCCCGCATCCAGTTCATCGAGATATGCCGGCACGTGAAACTGGTGGCGGGTCGCGTTGGAATCGACCTTCAGTTCTCCGAAGCGCAGCCTGGGCCAATGATCCGCGATGTTTTGCCTCCATTTGAGAATTTCGATCCCCAGTTTGCCTTTGTTTTCGAGCCGGGCGAGAACGCGGTCCGCGGCCGGCAGATAGAAATCCTCGGTATACTGGCGCACCGCCCGGTTCGCTGAAAACTGGGACGTCAGCGTCGCCATGCTTTCGTGCATCTTCTCGACCCAGGCGGTGGGAATGCCGTGCTCGTTGCGGTTGTAGAACTGCGGGATGATTTCGTTCTCGAGCAGTTCGTAGAGCTTGTTCGCTTCCGCCGCATCCCATGCAGGATCTTCGCCGTGCTCGCGTCCATCGCCGAGCGCCCAACCGACTTCCGGCGTCCAGGCTTCCGCCCACCAGCCGTCCAATTCGGAGAGGTTCAGGCCTCCGTTGACCAGCACCTTCATTCCGCTGGTGCCGCTGGCCTCCCACGGGCGGCGCGGGGTGTTCAGCCAGAGGTCCACACCCTGGACCAGTTGCTCGGTCATCCGCATGTCGTAGTCGCTCAGAAAGACCGCGTTAGACCGCGCCGCGGTCTGTCGGATAAATTCGACCCACTGGCGGATCATGTCCTGACCGGCGGCGTCCTGCGGATGCGCTTTGCCGGCGATGATCAGTTGCACGGGGCGCTGGCGATTGGTCAGGATTCGCAGCAGGCGATCGCGATCGTGAAGCAGCAGATTCGGGCGCTTGTAGGTAGCGAACCTGCGCGCGAAGCCGAGGGTCAGGGTCTCGGGATCGAAAATGTTTTCGACGGCGCGCGTCTCCTCGTCCGATGCGCCGTGCCCGGCTGTCTGGCGTACGATGCGCTGGCGGACATAATCGACCAGTCCCTTGCGCGCGTTGCTGCGCATCTTCCAAAGGGTGAGTTCATCGACGCCCCGGATGCCTTCGTCGACCTCTTTCAGGTCGCCTCGCCAGCGGGACTTGCCACAGGCGGCGGTCCACACGTCGTCGGCTTCCTCGGAGTCCCATGTGGGAACGTGGACACCGTTGGTGACGTACCCGACGGGAACCTCGCGTGTGGGCCAGCGGGGGAAGAGGACCTGGAAGATGTGGCGGCTCACGCGGCCATGCAATTCGCTGACTGCGTTTACCGCGCCGGAACCGTGGACCGCAAGGTATGCCATGTTAAAGGGCTCGTTGAGATCGCCGGGGTTCATGCGGCCGAGCGCCATCAGATCTCCGAAGGAGATTCCCAGTTCGGTTTCCGCGTACCTCTTCATATGCGCTTCCATGAGCTCGGGCGTGAACCGGTCAAATCCCGCTTCGACGGGCGTGTGGGTGGTGAAGAGATTGCCCGCGCGCGTAACGCTCAGGCCTTCGGCGAAGGGCCGCTTCTGTTCCTCCACCCATGTGCGCGCTCGCTCCAGAACGGCGAATGCGGCATGGCCTTCGTTGAGATGGCAGACCTGCGGGTCGATGCCCAGCTTGCGCAGCAGACGCCAGCCCGCGATTCCCAGGACCTGCTCCTGTTGCAGGCGCGTTTCGGAGCCGCCGCCATACAGTTCGCCGGTGATGCCGCGGTGCTCGGGGAGGTTCACGGGATCGTTGGTGTCGAGGAGGTAGAGTTTGGCGCCTCCTACCTGCGCCTGCCAGACGCGAACGCGCAGGGGATAACCGGGGAGTTCGAGCTTGATCCACAGCCACTCTCCGTTGGCTTCACGCACGGGCGTGATGGGGAGCTGGCTTGTATCGTTGAACGGGTAGAGCGCCTGCTGGCGGCCCTGCGCGTCGATGTGCTGGCGGAAGTAGCCGCGCTGATAGAGGAGGCCGACGGCGACAACGGGAACGCCGAGGTCGCTGGCGGATTTCAACTGATCGCCGGCGACATTGCCGAGGCCGCCCGAGTAGATGGGCAGGGCGTCGCTCAACATGAATTCCATGCTGAAGTAGGCGACCGCTTTGAGAGGCGAGTTGGGGTGGGCCTTTTGAAACCATAACTGGTTTCCGGCGAGGGCGCGCTTTTCTTCGACCAGCTTGTTGAGTCTGGTCTCGAATTTCGGGTCGGCGGCCGCGGCCTGGAGGCGGTCGCGCGACATGGTCTGGAGAACCACCCATGCGTTGCGGGTGAGCGCCCAGCGGTCGGGATCGAGTTGGGCCCAGAGGTCGTCCGCGGCGTGGTTCCAGGACCAGCGGAGGTCGAGCGCGAGTTCGTTCAGGGCATCGGAAAGCTGTTTAGTGTCCATATGCTCTCTTTATTCTGGAGCATGGGCTGGCGAGGAGGTGGCGGGTTGGATGGGCGCAGTTCGGCTGTGCCGGGTTCTTCGATCGTCTTCAGGGGCGCGGGAAAAGTTGGGATCCTTGCACGGGTTGGGCGTCAGGCTGCCCATTTTGGTGCAAATCGGCGGTAGTTGTCGAAGTCATAGTGGTGTCTTCGGGCGGTTTCGCTGTCTTGCAGACGGAACTGGCGACGGGCTACGGCTGCGTCGAGTTCGGCCTGGCGCTGGGCTTTGCGTTCGTCTTGGAGGGCTTTGAGGTCGCGCAGGGATCTTTCGAGCGTGCGCTGGAGACGCTGTTCTTAGAGGCTCAGGTTGAGGAAGGATCTGGAGTCGTCGCGGAAGACGCGCGCGGCGGTGAGGACGGCGTGGACCTGGACGTGTTCGGTTTCGATTTCGCCGGCTTCTTCGGAGTGGCCGAGCGAGAGCATGGCGTCTTCGGGCGAGCGTGCCCGGTTGAGGCGCCATTGGGTGTCGCAGAAGGTCTGGGCATATTGCTCTACGAGTGGGGTCTCGGGGGCGAGGGTCTGGCTAAGGCGCCGGCAGAAGATGTGGTATTGGTCCATGTCTTCGTAGGGCTTGACGACGGTGCGGCCGGTGAGTCCGTGACCGTCGCGTTCATGGCAGAGCGCTTTTTGCCTTCCTCGGTACGTGGACCGGTGGACTTCGACTTCGGTTCTGCGACAGTAACTGGTGACATGTGGTAACGTTTCTCCGGTGTGATCGTTATCCGGCTCATGTCCAGAAAGTGGGAAAACCAGTCTCACGCCAAGTCGCCAAGCCGCAAAGACGACTCGGGGCAGGAAGTATCGGTTCATGCGCCAGCAGACAGGAGAGCGGAAAGAACGCCGCCGACAAACTTCGGACGCTACTGATCGGCCCTGATTTTGTGTACATTAACAGGGAGGTTCTTATGAAACGACAAATTTTCACTTTGTTCCTGTTGTGCATGACGGCAGGCGCGTTTGCCCAGCAACCGGCGGGGCGCGGCGGCGGGAGGGGGCCGGCGGCGCAACCGCCACCTTTGTTCTTTAAAGAAACGTGGAAGCAGGCGCCTGGCAATGTGCCGATGACGCAGGATTTTGTAGTGAACCCCGATCTGCAGGTGACTCTTTACGGCACCGGCAAACAGGATTTCGGCGTCACCAGCGAGGGCGATGTGCCTCACATCTGGACGGGACTCTGCGCAACGTCATGCGCGCTCGCGCTTAGTCATAAAGACAGCTATGTGGATTTGACCGGCAAGGCAAAAATCCGCTGGTATACCAAGACTTCAGGGTTCCACGAGGTTCGGCCCGTTCTGAAACTCGCCGACGGAACGTGGCTCATCGGGGACCATGTGGATGCGAACACTTTCGACTACCAGGAAAGCGAATTCTATCCATCCCAGGTGCGCTGGCTCAAAGTTGATATGCCCAAAGTGGTGACCAAAGGGACGCTGCTGGACAAGGTGGATCTCAGTAAAGTGGACGCGGTCGGTTTTGCCGATCTGAGTCCCGGAAGCGGTCATGGCTCCGGCGGTTACTCCGACGTCGCCTGGATCGAGGTTTATGGAAAACCGGTCAAACGCGACGCTGGGAGTGAGTCGAAATAGCAAATCAGGCTGGAGGAGGCCGGTTTGAATCCCATCGCCGTTGCGATATCACGCCTTTGATGTCGCGTGGAGCGATGGGAGCCGATCAAACCGCCTTCTCGTGGCTGCTCGGCCTGCAGTGCTGCGGCAGGAACAGGCGACCCGAGTAGCATTTCGCATCCCACCAATGTTGTGTTGCGGTTATCTGGTTCGATTCGGCATTACGCGGAGCCAGTTTTCATTCAGGCCGTTTTTCGGCCCATTACTGGAATCCGATGCTTGCTGCGATTCATTCGCCACAGCAATCATTTCAAACGGTTGACGCCAAACCGGAACGATCTTTCCTTCCTGCCAAACCGAGTTCCGCACGACGAAATTGAGCACTCGACGTTTTTCGGCGGCTGGTTGCTTCTCGAACAGCCTATGCATGTTTCGCGTGAGTTCGAGCAACCGGATACCCGGGTAAATGTACTAGCCGTCAGCGGCCCCGAAGCCGTCGCTCAGCCATAATCCGTGCTTGTTCCTGCCGGTACTCGCCCGACTTTCATCCGAACGCAACGATTGCGCGGTCAATGGAACCTTTGTGACGAGAAACAGCGAATTTGCGTTATTTCGGCTTCTCAAGGGCTCCTGCGAGCCTCTGGAATGAACATCGGCGCGGAACGCACAAGCCCTGAGCCGATAGGCTTACGGATGGTGTCTTCACTTGCATCATCGTGCACGGATAACCGCCCCGCATAGCGGGAAAAAGCTGGCACGTGCGTTGACAGGAGCACCCGGAATCCCCGAAGACAGCTAGAATAGGAACGGTCATGGACGCAGCAATCAACATCTCAATTCCTGAATCCCTGCTGGCGGAAATCCAGAACGCGGCGAAGGCGGAACACCGCAGCGTCGATGAAGTGCTCACCGACGCCGTAAAGCGGTACGTCGAAGAGCGTTCGTGGACGAAACTGCTGGACTACGGCGCGGAGCGGGCGAGAGCACTCGGCATCAAAGAGTCTGACGTCGATCGTCTGATTGCCGAATCACGGACTGAGCAGCGCAGCCATTGAGTCTAACCAGACAGTGATCAGCGCCACGCTCGATACCAGCGTCTATATCAGAGCGCTGCATTTCGGTGGCCCGGCGACCGTAATCATCGGCCACGCGCGGGCCGGGAACATCCGGATCGACATTTCGGACGCGATACTGACCGAGACGATCCGCGTGCTCCGCGACAAGTTCCTGTGGGATGGCTCTGCGCTCCAGGACGCGCGGGGCAAGTTGCTGGCGGCCGGCAATTACGTTGTCCCGACCGAAACACTACACGTCATCAAGGAAGATCCCGACGACGACCGCATTCTCGAATGCGCAGCCGCCGCCAAATCGGACTTTATCATCAGCGAAGACAAGGACTTGCTCCGCCTGGGGCAATTCAGTCATGCCCCGATCGTATCCGTCCGGGATTTTCATCAATCTCGTGATCGCGCCACGTAAAACTCCATAGCGCACGCCGCCCCGCTCTAACGTCTCGGCTCGTCGCCCGCGACAGCAGGCGCGACGATTCATTGGGGTCCGCAGGCGCGAAGCAGTAGCGCCAAAAGCCGACCAATGTTCTGAGTGAAGAGGTCGCGGCAGCACCGCAGCCCGATTAGTACTCGGAAGGCCGCTTCGCAAGCATGCGGTGCTGCGAACGCGGCGGCGAAAGCAGGAGGGCAGATCGTCGATCAAGCCTCTCTGAAAGGTGCGGGCGTTTATCAGACGGTGCATCCATGCCCCGCCTCGTCCAGTCGGCATCGAGAGACGGCAGCGGCGCATGAAGGCGTTCCATTTGCCGACCCGACGGCGCCGAGGACCGCCTCGACTTCTTCCGATGGAAAGGCGACCGGTCCACCAAACGCACGCCCTGTCGCGTTGCACATCACGTGGCATCTGAAATCAAAAGAACGTGGACCTGTTCTGTGAAAGTCGCGCGCTCTACCCGCAACGCCGACCCGCCCGGTTATGAGAACTCGCGACGGGACAAGGAGTCCTCCCTGGCAGGACAATGAATCCATATGCGCAAAAGGATCACAGGGGTACCGACCGCCCGGACCAGCAGCCCATCGGATGGGGGCTGGCTCAATCTGAGTGAGATCGCAACGGTGGAGGTGAGTTCGGAGCAGGATGGGTTTCCCATTGAGGCGGTATTCGCGGATACCGGCGGTCCGGGATGGCGCGCATCACAGGCGGGGGCGCAGGTCATTCGCATCCTTTTCGATGAGCCTATCGCAGTCCGCAGGATTCGCCTTCGGTTTGAAGAGACACAAGACACGAGGACCCAGGAATTCACGCTGCGCTGGTGCCCGTCGGCGGGCGGCAGCCGCGAGATCGTCCGCCAGCAGTGGAATTTCAGCCCGGCAGGGTCCACGGTGGAAATCGAAGATTATGCGCTCAGCCTCGACGCCGTCTCGACCCTTGAACTGGAGATAAGGCCCGACATCGGCAGCGATAAGGCGGTGGCCACGCTGGCGATTTGGCGCATCGCCGGGCGCGACCCGTCTTGATGGGCGGAAAACGTTTCAGCATATCGGCAGCTTCGAGGATCGGCTTCGGCGCTGGAGCATTTCCGCAAATACGGTGGCGTTCGCTCCCTGCCGGTCCCATCCCGGAACCTGATTTCGACCGGCGAACGCTATCGAGAGCGGGAGCCGGCGACAAGATCGCCGGCGCTACCGATTTCGGGCAGCCGTTGGAACCGCTCCATAGAAACTGTGAAAATGCGCAAAAGCATAACCGGTGTTGCCACGACACCGGTTATGCGACGGCTCGTCACCTCACCTCAACTCACGAGCCTCGACGCAAGCGCGTTTCGCGGAAGGCGCCTTAGCGATATTGCGCCGTCACAGCGCCATAGCGGAGGAATACCGGAGAATTTTCGTCGAAATTCCCGAAGTTTACGGTAACCCGATCGCCGCCTTTGAGCGTGTAACCGAGCGTCAGAGGCCGCCATTTTCCGTCGACGATCTGATAAGCCTCGGGCCGGTAATATTGACGCGATTCGTGGCGCATAACAATCAATTCACCGGGAGGCCCGAGTTCGATGCGTTCGGCGCCCCCGAAATGGAGTTGGACAGGGCCGGTTTCGGATGCGCCCTGAATGATGAGGTCGCGTGAGTTCACCGTCGAAATTGACCCGGACGCGGGGGTCTTTACAATCTTGCCGGCGAAAGCCGGACTGCCCGGAATCAGTGACAGAATACCGGCCATTGCGGCAGTCGCGATTGGAACGTTCATGGTTCACTTCTCCTTTAGAGAGCCGCGTAATTCGTGCTCCTGACGGGAGATACGGCGCGGGTCTGAATTCGTTCAGCTTATGGGGCGAAACGGCTTTTTCGTTGGGTGAAAGCGATTCCCCGGCATCCTCTTGAGTGAAGGACGAAGTTGCAGACTTGATTGCTGCCATGCCATTGGCAACCTCGCAGTCGCTCGAAGAGATCCGCGGCGCACGACCGTTCATCAGATGGCATTGGTAACCGCCTGATATCCACAACGAATATCCGTAGCCATTTGCGCACTCGCGCCGCGCACCATCGCGCGGGCGGCGGGTTGCTTCTTCCCGGCGGATGTCCGTAATATGGAACCTCATTTGCCGTTCGAACGCCGATGCGTTATGTCGTGCTTGCCACCGACTACGACGGTACTCTCGCTCACGACGCTCTCGTCCCGGACGGCGCGCTCGAATCTCTGAAGCGTGTACGCCAATCCGGCCGTAAGCTCATCCTTGTTACCGGCCGCGAACTACCGCACCTCGAGTCCGTCTTTCCCCACCTTGGCCTGTTCGACCGTGTCGGCGCCGAGAATGGAGCGCTTCTTCACAACCCGGCCACAAAGGAAACACGCCTCCTCGCACCCTCACCTTCACCAACACTCATGGATCGACTGCGCGTGGCTAACCTTCCCGGATTGAGCGTGGGCCAGGTCACCATTGCGCTCTGGCGTCCTCAGGAGACGGTCGCCCTCGAAGCGATTCGCGAAGTCGGACTCGAAACCCAGATCATCTTCAACAAAGAGGCTGTCATGCTGCTTCCGCCCAGCGTCAATAAGAAGAGCGGACAGATGGTCGCCCTCAAGCAGCTTTGCATCTCCAGCCACAACGTCGTCTCTGTGGGTGACGCCGAAAACGATCATGCCTTTCTTGCGGTGCTCCGAGTGCGCCGTTGCTGTCGCGAACGCCATTCCTTCTCTCAAAAGGAAAGCCGATCTCGTCACTCAAGCCGCTCGCGGAGACGGCGTCACCGAACTCGTCGAACACCTCATTCGCACGGATCTCAACGATGTTGCTCGGAAAGGCCGCCGAAGCAATGCTCGAGGTCAACGAGGTCGAATCCCTTCGGCGCAGTCGCCCTGATCTGCGGCCAATCCGGCAGCGGCAAGTCTGCGCATGGGTCCCACAGCCGGCCAGCGAACGCTATTCACAAATATCGGCTTCCTGATTTCCAGTAGTATCATTGGAGGCGGTCATCAAGAGATCCTGATCCTTGATACAAATGCGCCGTCACGCGAGTCCGCTCACTGCTACTGCGGTCGCTGTGCCGGCCGTGCGCGCGTTTGTGCGCTTCTCAATTGCGACGAAATCAAGTCGCCACAGACCGGGATCCGCAAACCGATCCCGCCCCGTTCCCGGGAGATAGCTCATGATGAAGCTGCTGGTATGCTCGTTCGCCCTGGCCGCTCTGCACGCGGGCGCCGCGTTCGGCCAGACATTTGCCGGTACATGGCAAGGCGCCCTCAAAATTCCGCAGGCGCCGAACGGCGAGTTGCGAATCGTTCTCAAGATCTCGACAACGGATGCCGACAAACTGGGGGCGATGTTCTACAGCATCGATCAGGGTGGGCAGCCGATTTCGGCTACTACAATAGCCGCGAGCGGTTCGAACCTGAAAATGACCATCGCCGCGCTGAACGGGTCCTATGAAGGCCGGCTTAGCTCCGACGCAAAAACGATAACCGGCACATGGTCGCAGGGCACGCCGTTGCCCCTGATCCTTACGCGCGCAACACCTGAGACCGCCTGGACCATCCCCGAACCTCCGCCACCGCCTGTGCGAATGTCCGGCAACGCGAATCCAGGGTTCGAGGTGGCGACGATCAAGCCGGCTGAGCCCGGCAGGCCCGGCAAGTTATTTACCGTAAGAGGTCAGAACGTCGTTACGGTGAATACGACGCTGAACGATTTGATCACCATGGCTTATGACATCCATGTCAAGCAGATCACCGGCGCCCCATCCTGGCTCGAATCCGATAAGTACGATCTGGAAATCAAGCCTGACGTGCCTGGACAGCCTAACGTCAAGCAGATGAAGATAATCATTCAAAAGCTGCTCGCGGACCGCTTCCAGCTCAAATTTCATCGGGACAAGCAGGAGCTCGCGGTTTATGCAATCACAGTCGCAAAGGCCGGGGCGAAACTTACAAAGAGCGAGGCGGATCCGAACAGCCTTCCTGGATTGTTCTTCGGAAGAGGTTCGCCGGGACTGAACTTTAATGTCAGGAACGCAACTATTGCGGAAGTCGCAAACGTTCTGCAAGGCTCCGTTCTGGACAAGCCGGTGGTCGATCAGACCGGACTCACCGACAAATACGATTTCACGCTGAAGTTTACGCCCGATGCGGGTCAGATGGCGGGCTTTGGTCCGCCACCCCCGGCGACCGACAATCCGGATGCGCCCCCTGACATTTTTGCCGCCTTCCAGCAACAGCTTGGACTAAGGCTGAGCTCTGCCAGGGCCCCGGCCGACGTTTTGGTCATTGATCACGTAGAGAAGCCGTCCGCGAACTGACGAAAGGTCCTCTCAAGGGATTCTGGCGGATTGAATCAGCTGTTCGAATGCCGGCTGCAACGTCTCGATCTGTGACGGCTGAGCTCTCAGGAAGAAATACGTCCGGGCATGTTCAGTGTAGACCCAGACGAGGAGTTCGGTAATCGGCCGTCCCGATTGCTGGTATTCGCCAATGGCGCGCAGAGCCTGCTGACCATTGATTACCGTGTGCTCCACGCTGCCGGAGCGGATTTTGAAGTCTTCCACAACCTGTTCGTCGATAGCTCCCGTCCTGCCGGCGCGGGAAGCAAGTTTCCGCGTCAGCGCGGCATCGAGCAACTTCGGGATGTCGGCTGGATGAGTCTCGGTCCGCCGCATCCATACAGACGCAAAAATCGCTTTATGATCCGGATCTGCCAGAACGGCCATTTCCCCAGGGTCGTTGCTGGCGGTTTCCATTTGGCGCACCGACCATCCGGCGGGTAAGGTGAGGTCGATGCCCGACCTGTCGTGGTGGAAGACACTTCCCGTCACCGGGAGCGCGGGTCGGACCAGTAATTGGGGAGGGTCGGATGCGGCGGTGGTGCGCGCGAGGGCGAGAGGCACGCCCGTACCACGCTGCACGAAAGTACCGATGATCCGTCCGCTGGAATTCACGTCTCCGGAAAACTTTACGTCGAGGTATGGGATCGCAAAGCTCAGGGTCGAGCCAGAGAGAGCGATCGAGTCAACACTTGCTCCAGTCATGCCCTGATCGGGGCTGTCAGCGGTTGCCTTGAGAGCGTTATCGGGGCCCGAAACGTGGATCACAAAACGCAGGGTGCTTTGGGGAAGAGTAAGAACACCTGCCCAGTCTCCCGCGATTGCGGCATGGCTCAGCAGAGGAAAAGCAAGTGTGGCCAGCGCGGTGAACAGCAGTCTCATAAACCCTCCCGCTTCAGGCGCCCCGCCCGATGGATTCCACGATCGATTATACGTGGAAATACAGACAGCGGATGGGTGCGCAGGTGCGTCCTGCGGGTGTGCCTGAAACCAATAGCCATATCGAGTAAGACTACGATCAGCCGGCAAGTAGCCGCTGGAATCGTGTCTCGTTAAAGGTCATACTCAGAACATGAGAAACGCTGTCTGCGGCTTGATGGTTCTGGCTGCGTATGCCCCAGCGCAAACCGTGGAGGGTACGGTTGTCAACTCGGTCACCGGCAATGGCGTGGCGGCCTTGGAGGTTTCCTTATGCCGGACTCGGGGAAGACGGACTATTCCGCGGTTACGGGCGCGCTGGGCCACTTCCTTTTGAAGGCTGTCAGGACCGGCACTTACCGGTTCGGCACACCGCGCCCGGCTATTTGTCGAGCGACCCCATGCCTCCCCGGTGTCAGGTTCGGGTAAGTAGTGATGTAAGTCCGGTAAAGCTGGAAGGGCGCATGGTAGAGCTGCCACGAATCTCCGGCCCCGTGGTGGATGGCGATGGTAACGGTATCGCCAAGGCCAGGCTGGAGGTTATCGGACGCACGGACCGGCCCGTGACCTCCAACACCGCGGGAAATTTTGAGCTGCAACTGAACCCAGGAGCCTACATCCTTTCGGTGGTCCACCGAGCTGCCTTACTACATGGCCACGGTTCGTTTCGGCGACGCCGGCCTGACTACCGCGGAAATGGACCTTTCATCCGGCCAACTCCGATCACGATCGTGTACAAGACCGATGGCGGCTCGGTCCGCGGCGCCGCGGAGAAATACGCCGGAGGACTGGTGCTCCTGATCCCGCAAGACCCGGCCCTGCAGTCGCTCGGATTCTTCCGCTCCGCCCGATGCGATCCCGGCGACCAATACGAATTTACAGCTGTGCGCCCCGGAGATTATCACGCGCTGGCGTTCGCGGGACCCGGTGGCGCGCCGCAACTGGACGATATCCTCATCAGTGATGCCGCTAAAGTCGCGGTCCATGTGGACGAAACTACCTCGGCCGACCTGCGTGCGATTCAGCGGCCCGGGTATCGAGTCCTTGCGCTTTTGATCCGTTTCATGCCGCCGGCACTCCCGTTGGCATTGGGATTTCCCTTCGCGTATCATGACACCGATGCGCGTCATCGAACTCATGGTTTTCCTGGCGGTTCCCGCAGCCGCTCAGTGGGTCAACCTGCCTACGCCTGGAATCCCGCGCACGGCTGATAATAAACCCAACCTCTCCGCTCCCGCGCCCAGGACTTCCGGCGGCAAGCCCGACTTCTCAGGCATGTGGGTCCCGCGCGATGTTTTGACCTGCAACACGAAAGAGCGGGGGGTGCAGTGCACCGAACTTCCCCTGACGCCGCAGCTTCTGAATTTTGCGGCGGGCCTCAAAGACGGCCTTCCGTACCAGCCCTGGGCAGCCGATCTGGTCAAGAGCCGCGCCAAAGACGTCGCATTCCTCGATCCCCATGTGTATTGCATGCCTCCCAACTTCCCGCGCGCCTGGGCCTTTCCCGAATCCGAAAAGATTTTCCAGACGCCGAACCAGCTTGTGATCCTTCACGAGTTCAATGCCAGCTACCGGCAGATCTTTTTCGACGGGCGTAAACTCCCCGAAGACATGCTTCCGACGTGGAACGGCTACTCGGTCGGCCACTGGGAAGGCGACACGCTCGTGGTTGAATCCGCCGGGTACCGCGACGATTCATGGCTCGACACCGCCGGTAATTTCTTTTCGAACGCGGCGCACGTCACGGAGCGCATCCGCCGACCCGAATTTCGGCAGCCTCGATGTCGATGTGACCGTGAATGACGCCAGGGTATTTACTCACCCGTGGACCGTAGCCCTGCACATGAGGTCCCTCGTCGATACCGAGATGATCGATTTCATTTGCCAGGACAACAACAAGGACGTCAAGCATTTCGTTCGATAGCAGGGAAGCTGTCGTCAATGCGAGCAGTCGGGTGTCCGGGTGGTTGCAACCGCCACGCGTGCCGGCCCGGCACAATCTCCGAATAACCTACCGGCCCGGCCCCGGCGCGGCCCAGGGCTCCATCTTCAGCAGCGCGCCGTCATTCTCCTCCGTGAGCACATACAGCAAACCATCCGGACCCTGCCGCACATCGCGAATGCGGTTCTGCAACTCGTGGAACATCGATTCGCGGTGAAGCTCCTCCCACTTATCGTTGAAATCGATTCGCTCCAGCTGGCCGGACCGCGGCACTTCTCCCTGCCGCATCCCGCCTACGAACAAATTATTTTTCCAGCGGGGAAATTTATCGCCGGTGTAAAACGTCAGGCCGGAAACCGCGATCGCCGGCACCCAGTAAACAACCGGCGGCTCCATGCCTTCCTTGTAATCGCCCACGCTCACCCGCGGTCCCAGATAAAACCGGCCATTGCTCACCACCGGCCACCCGTAATTCTTCCCGGCCTGCAAAATGTTGACCTCATCGCCGCCATTGGGCCCGTTCTCGCATTCCCAGACCCTGCCCGTTTCGGGTTCGAGCGCGAGGCCCAGCCCGTTGCGATGCCCGTACGTATAAATTTCCGGCCGCGCACCCGCCCGATTGACGAAGGGATTATCCGGTGGCACGGTCCCGTCGTCTTTCAGCCGCAGCACTTTGCCCGCAAGCTCATTCAGATCCTGCGCTTTCATCGCTTCGTTATCGCCAATTCCGATCGTCATGTAAATCATCCCATCGCGCCCGAAAAGGATCCGCGACGCATTGCCGCTCGGAATCGCGGAAAACAAATCGCGCACTTCCACCAGCGCCGCTCCGTCCCATCGAGCCCGCGCCAGCGTTCTGACTCCCGTGTTTCCCGTTGCTGCCGGCTTGTCATAAGTGAAGTAGATCAGCTTATTCTCGGCGAAGCGCGGATCGAGCGCGAGATCCAGCAAACCGCCCAGCCCCTGGGCGCGGATCTGCGGCAGGCCCGCGACCGGCGTGGGATCGAGCACGCCATTCCGCACGATGCGCAGACGCCCCGGCCGTTCCGTAATCAGGATTGCGCCATCGGGAAGAAACGCCATGCTGAACGGATGGACCAATCCCTTCGTGACCGTCAGCCGGATCTGGTGCTGGATGCCAGTGTCGAGAACGATCGGCCCGTCAGGAAGCGGCGGCGAAGCCCAGCTGATGCCCGGAGGCGCGGTGGGCGCGCGTCCTGGGCCACGCCCGGCGCCTGCGGGAGCCGGTTGCTGCGCCTCGATCGCAATTCCCGTCAGCACCACCGTTAAAGCAATCACACGTATCCGCATCGAACGCCTCTCCCTTGAATTTCAGTAGCGAACGTCGGCAGCCATTATATGTCTGATTTGTTAAAAGTTCGACACTCGCAGCGACCGATGTCTGGCGCCCGGCTCCTCGCAAGTGCCGGAGCCTCCCGACTGTTATGCGCTCGGGCCGCTCGAACAGCCTGCGACGCGAGCTACTCCAGCAGCATGAACCGCCACGGCCTCGGGGCGGCGGCCGAAGTGATACGATGCTCATCGCGCGATGGTCCGGTATCGACCGATCCGAACGATGCGATGGAGCAGGCGTCACGTCGACCGGTGGCCGGATGAATTAAGCGCCTCAGCCCGTTCTCTGATCCTGTTTATGCTATCCGCGCCACTTTGGGCACAACAGGCGTCCGTTCCATTCGTCGGCTGCAAATCGGACGGCCAGGCTGGACCCGCCGACGCACCAGCCGGGACAACCAGGGCCGTTCCAATCCCCGCCAGTGCGGCCCGGCAGCTTGCATATTACAAAGCTGCCAAAGGCTTCGGTGTCCTCGCTCCGCGCGACTGGTATTGCTTTGGCACGTACGGCTCGGCCGGCGCTTCGCTATATGTAAGCCCCGATCCAATCGCTCCCGCTGCGTTGTTCTCGGCGAATTGGAGCGGTTTTACAGGACCGGCCATTCAGATATCCCTCAGCGACGGCGGCACTTCAGGAAGATTCCAGGTCGCGAGAGTGGTCGCGCGAGTTTTCCCGGCTCACAGAGCCTTTGCCGATCAGGTCATCACCGAAGGAATCGTGAAGGGAATCGATGATGCCGGCGCCGTTCCGTTCGGACCCTGGCCCGCGGATGAACTCACCTATAAGAGCGGCGAGATTGTCGAGTTCCAGACTCCGGCCGGCACGCAAGGGTTGGGAACAAACTCCCGGATGAAGAAGAGTTCCAGCCCGATTAAGGGAGTAGGAATCCTTACCGGCCCGGAGATCGGCCTGTTACAGCTATCAATGCGACTTCCGGAGGGTCCCGGGGATGACCTCACACAGATCATCACCAGCAAGCTGAGCGCGAGGCGCCCGTCCTTCAGTAGTTTCCCGCCTGGTTTGACAACGACGCCGAGGCCGCTTGATGGCAGAGACCTAGTCTCCTGTCTCGGATAATTCTTTACAGCGCCGGACTTTGTCGAGGATAACGTCGGCGGAGGCCTTCCAGACGAATGGGGTTGGGTCGCCGTTCCAGCTTGCCAGCCACCGGTAGATTGCCTGTTCTAACTCCTGGGCGCTATGGAACGTTCCGCGGCGGATCATTCGTCCGGTGATTAAGGCAAAGAACCGTTCGACCTGGTTCAGCCAGGAACTGCTGGTGGGGGTGAAATGGAAGTGGAATCTTTTCCGCTTCTTCGGCTTCAGCCAGCGCTGCACCTCGGCGCTCTTATGGGTGCAGTAGTTGTCCATAATGAGATGGACTTCCTGATCCTCGGGAAGCTGTTGTTCGAGATGATTCAGGAACTTCACGAACTCCCGGCTGCGGTGGCGTGGCTGGCAAGTGCCGATGACTTTGCCGTTCAGAATGTTGAAGGCAGCGAACAGAGTCGTGGTGCCATTGCGTTTGTAATCGTGCGTCTGACGTTCCGGCAGTCCCGGCCGTAAAGGAAGAATCGGCGCGGTGCGATCCAGCGCCTGGATCTGGCTCTTTTCGTCCACACACAACACCAGGGCACGGTCCGGCGGATTCAGATAGAGACCAACGATATCCCTCACTTTTTCCTCAAAGCGCGGATCGCGGGAGAGTTTGAACCGCTCCACCCGATGCGGCTGCACATCGTGGCGTCGCCAGATCCGGTGCACGATAGTCCGCGATATACCGAGGTGCCGGGCCAGCATCCGCACGCTCCAGTGCGTGCTGCCATCACCGGGGCGAGTTTTCAAAGTGGTGTCGAGGATCTTTTGTTCCAGTTCCGGCGTCAACACCCCGGCTCGACGCTTCCGCTTGCGAATGCCGGTCACGGCCGCGATTCCCACCCTGACGAACGCTTTCCGCAACGCCACAACGGTGGGACGCGACAGACTTAACTGCTCCGCGATGGATTGATTGGGAACGCCCTGATGCGCGAGGAGCAGCAGGCGGCTGCGTATCGCCACCCTTTGCGGTGTGCTTCCGTTGCGAGACAAAGCTTCGAGTTCCGACTTCTGGCCGCTGTTCAGGACGAGCGCTGGCGCCGGAATAGGCATGTCCCAGTGTAACGGGAACCAGCGTTATGTGTAAATAATTATCTGAGACAGGACACTAGCGGCCTCCCATGTAACGTCGACGCCAACGAAATGTACGGTTTGTTATCCTTCCGCCGCAAAAACAGCGTCCTTCGTTCCGCGGATCGAAGCCGGGCCCAGGAATGTGAGCGCGGCCGAGCCCTATAATGACGAGAAAACGCCAGTCACCGCTCATATTTGCTTTCTCCTCGGGAGTGCACGGAGTAATCGATGCCCGATTACAGCCGGGCCCGGCGCGAGCCTTTATCGGCGTCCGTCCCGTTGTCTCATAACCGGTGCGTCGCAATAAATGATCGCAATAACTGATCGGTAGTGTCTTTCTCCGTATTTGGATATATTGTTAAACGCTGCGGGCTGATTGAGATTACGGCCGTGTATGAGCGGCAGGGCGGGCAGGTATGAGAAGACAGAAACAGATACTGATAGCGTTGCTGCTGTCAGGGACCTGGATTTTGGTAGCACAGCGCGCGCCAGGTGGTCCAGCGGCGCCCTCGGAATTTGATACTTTCTACACTTTGGGCCCGGACTCCCTGCCGCGTAACGGTGTGCCCCGTGGCCAGATCCTCGGCCCGTATCAGTTGCCAGGCACAGCATTCCCCGGTGTCGAACACACCTACCGCGTCTACGTTCCGGCGCAATACGACGGATCGCGCGACGTGAGCCTGATGGTATTCAACGACGGCTCCGTTTACCTGAAGGAGGACGGCTTGTATCGCGCGCAAAACGTTCTCGACAACCTGATCTTCCGCGGTGATATTCCCGAGATGATTGGGGCGTTCATTGATCCCGGTACGGTTGTCGCGACCAAAGCGTCGATCCGCGCGGAAGAGTACGACACTCTTTCAGACAGGTATTCGAAAGTGATCGTCGATGAGTTAATGCCGGCGCTATACAAGGATTACAAGATCTCGCGCGACCCCGACCGCCACGGTTTCGCTGGCTGGAGTTCGGGTGCGATCGCAGCTTTCACGGTGGCGTGGGAGCGGCCCGATCAGTTTCACAAAGTGTTGAATGCGATTGGGACCTTCGTCGACTTGAGAGGCGGGTACGTGTATCCGGAGAAGATTCTGGCGAGCGAGAAGAAGCCGATCCGGATCTTCATGGTCGACGGCCGCAATGATAATCGAGGGCTTAACGACAAAGGCGAGTACGATCCACATCGGGACTGGTTCATGCAGAACGTCCGATTAAAGGATGCTTTGGTGCAGAAAGGTTACGACGTCAACTACTCCTGGGGCATGGGGGTGCACAGCCACAACATGGGTGGGGCAATGTTGCCGGAGATGATGCGGTGGTTGTGGCGCGACCAGCCAGTCTCGGTAGACCCGCACGATACGGTGGAGCGTTCGTTCCGAACGAAGAAATAAAACGCTGCCGCACGTTGTTTTGACGTTCATATGACCAGAAGACGGGGCGGTTGTGGAGCGAGATGCAAAGTAATCCACCGCGAGTGCTTGTTCTCACTTTCCAGGCGCACGAAAAAGGAGCAACACGCCCCGAAAAATCATCAGGCGCCTCCATTTCTGTAGCGAAGCTCCAAGCCGGGCGACTTTGCAACGACATCCGGCACGATGTACCCGCTGACTTCAGGCGGCCTGTCACGTAACCACCGTGCCATGATGTCGCGGTCACCCAAAACCTGTGCGCGAAATCCAGGCAGTTTCACAGCCCAGGCAGGACTAAACACAAACATCAGGCCGGCGCCAATCAGGACTAAACTCGCCACACTGGAACCAAATCGATGCTTTGCATCTTATCGCTCGCTCGTACAAGAATCGCCGGCTTCAAGTAGAACGGCGGTTCGCGGAACGAACTGCGCGGTGACCGATCGGCCGCCGGGAATTCTCTCCTTCGAACGTCGGCAGCCATCATCTGTCCGCTTTTTCAAATCCGCGCCACCAGATCATCGTCCTTCGTTTCGCGGATCGAAAGCAGCCCGAGGAACGTGAGCACCGCCGAACCCGAAAGATAGTAGCCCACCCATGCGAGTCCCCGCGTCGTCGCCAGCCACGTCGCGATGTAAGGTGCGAGCGACGCACCGAGAATCCCCGCCAGGCTGAACGCCAGCGAACTGCCTGTATACCGCACCGGCGTGGGAAAGAGTTCGGAAATGACCGTACCCAGCGGCCCGTAGGTGAGGCCCATCAATGACAGCCCGAGCGCCATCATCAGCACCGCGCCGGTTGTCCCGGCCGTGAACATCGGGGCCATCACCAGCCCGAAAGCCGCGATCCCAACCGTGATCCACAGCATGACTCTGCGCCGCCCGCGCTCCGCCAGGATCGCCGAGACCGGGATGAAAAACGCGAAGAAAGACACATCGAACAACTGCATCAGCAAAAACTTCTCCCGGCTGAAACCGAGCGCCGTCGTGCCCCACGAGAGTGCGAACACCGTCATCAGGTAGAACAGCACAAAGGTCGCGAGGCTCGACATGACGCCCGCGACCAACGCCCTGGTGTGGTTGCGAAAAACCCCAGCGAGCGGCGCCTTCAGCTGCTCGCCGCGCCTGCGCGATTCCTGAAACACCGGAGTCTCCGTAATCGTGAGCCGCACATAGAGCCCGACGAACACGAGCGCCGCGCTGGCCAGAAAAGGCAGCCGCCAGCCGAACGCGAGGAACTGCCGATCCGTCAGCCAGTGTGAGATCGCGAGAAAAATACCGCCGGAGAAAAAGAACCCGATGGGCGCGCCCAGTTGCGGGAACATCCCGTACCAGGCGCGTTTCTTCGGCGGCGCATTCTCGATCGCGAGCAGTACCGCGCCGCCCCACTCGCCGCCCAGCCCGAGCCCCTGGCCGAAGCGGCACAGCGCGAGCAGCAGCGGCGCCGCGATGCCGATTGTGCCATAGCCCGGCAGCGCGCCGATCCCAACCGTCGATACGCCCATTGTCAGCAGCGCAATCACGAGCGTTGTCTTGCGCCCGATGCGATCTCCGAAGTGACCGAAGAGCACCGAACCTACCGGGCGCGCGACAAACGCGATGCCGAACGTCGCAAGCGAAGCCAGCATTGCGGAAGCCGGATTCCCCTTCGGAAAGAACAGGCTGGGAAAAACCAGCACAGCCGCCGTCGCATAGATGTAGAAATCGAAGAACTCGATCGTCGTGCCGATCAGGCTCGCGAACAGAACCTGGCGCGGCGAATTGATTCGCGCGGCAACCCCGCGGTGCGCTGTGCTCATCAGGTAACCAGAATACGCCGCGTTACGATACTGAACAGCGCAAAAAGGCGCTACTGCCAAAAACCGGAAGGAGCACGGCTATCAACACGCCTGCCGGGCAGGCGGATAAACGGGAGCGCTTTGCCCGGATTTAAAGTCAATGGACTCCGGTCTTCACCGCTAAAGCCCGGATATCCTTCCGCGTTTGTTTAGGATGGATTCCAGGGATTCAAATGTCCAGGCAGTTACCGGTGTACACTCGACCGATGGAGGTCGTTCATGAGGCGCAATTTCGTCCGCGTGTTTCTGATCCTGAGTGGAATCTCCGCATGGGCCGCCGATCACCCCTTCACCACCTGGAGTCAGTATCTCGGTGGCCCGGATTCTTCGCAGTACTCATCTCTGAAGCAGATCAACAAATCGAACGTCGCGCGGCTTGAGGTTGCCTGGACTTATCCCACAGGTCCGGGAACATTCGTCTTCGATCCGATCGTCGTCGATAGCGTGATGTACGTTTTGAAGCAGAACAACGTCATCGCGGCACTTAATGCAGCCACCGGCAAAGAACTGTGGATTCGTCCCAACACCGGTGCGGTCGGCACGCGCGGCATGAACTATTGGGAAAGCAAAGATCATTCCGACCGGCGCCTTTTCTTTATCAACGCTGGCTTCCTGACAGCGATTGACGCCCGCACCGGAACCACCATCAACGGCTTCGGCGACAATGGCCGCGTCAACATCGCCAACGGACTCGACCGCGATCCCCCGCGAGCGCTTCAAACCAACAACCCCGGCCGCATTTTCGATAACGTCATCATCACGCCCCTCCCCGCCGGCGGCGCGACTTACGATTCGAATCCGGCCGACATCCACGCATGGGACGTTCGCACCGGCAAACCTCTCTGGACGTTTCACGTCGTTCCGCATCCCGGCGAGTTCGGCTACGACACATGGCCTCCCGAGGCATGGAAGACAGTCGGCGGTATTCACAACTGGAATGAGATGACCATCGATGAGAAGCGCGGCATAGCCTATATTCCGCTCGGGACCGCGCGCTACGATTTTTACGGCCCCAACCGCAAGGGCAACGACCTGTTCGCCAACTCGCTTCTGACTCTCGACGCGCGCACGGGGAAACGCCTTTGGCACTACCAATTGGTTCATCACGATCTGTGGGATTACGATCTCCCCGTTGCGCCCAAACTGCTCACCGTGAAGCACAACGGGAAGAACGTCGACGTCGTCGCGCAGGCCACAAAGTTCGGTTTTCTCTTCGTGTTCGATCGCGTAACCGGCCAGCCCCTGTGGCCCATTGAGGAGCGGCCGGTGCCGCAATCCGACGTTCCGGGCGAGTGGAGTTCACCCACCCAACCCTTCCCCACGAAACCTCCGGCTTTCGCGCGCCAGTCCTTCACGGAAAAGGACATCAATCCCTTCGCGACCGATGCGGAGCAGGCTGCCATTCGTGAGACACTTGCGAATTCGCGCAACGAAGGACTGTTCACGCCACCCAGTCTGAAGGGCTCGATTTCATCGCCCGGCCACAACGGCGGCGCCAACTGGGGTATGGTCGCAGTCGATCCCGCGAAAGGTCTCTTGTATGTCATTACCAAAGAACATCCGACGCTCGATAAGCTGCTGGCGCCGGGGGAGGGTCGCGGGGGCAGAGGCGGCCGCGGACCTTCCGTCCCGACTCCCGTGGCGGATGACACCAGCTTCATCCACTACACTGCACCCGGTAATTTCATGAGCCAGACCGGCGGATATTCGGCGATGGGTCCGCCCTGGTCGACTCTTACGGCATACGATCTGAACTCGGGCACGATCCGATGGCAGGTTCCCAACGGAGGAGTCACGGCACTCGAAAAAGAAGGACACACCGGTACCGGCGCCCGGGACCCTCGCGGCGGACCAGTAGTCACTGCCGGCGGTTTGATCTTCGCCGCCACGGCTTCCGATCACAAGATCCGCGCTTGGGATGCGGACTCCGGGAAAGTGCTGTGGGAGTACGAAACCCCAACGGGCTCGGACGGCGTTCCGGCGGTATACGAGGTCGGTGGCCGCGAGTACATCGCATTTTGCGTGGCTGGAGGCGACGGTCTGAGTCTGGGCGGCCGGGGACGAGGCCCGGAGGCCGCCCCGCCGCCCAGCGCCTACATGGTGTTCGCGCTTCCGAAGAATTGAAAACGAGGATTTCCCGCGTCGGTAGCACCGCGATCTTGCGCCGGTAATCCTACGGATCGGCGCACATGGCGCACTCGCGCCACACGGGTGATTGTGCGCGGCGGGGCGCGAGTATATACTTTCGAAACAACTGGAGGATCACATGGGATCCACAAATCGATTGCGATGGGCCGCCGTCGTGGCGCTATCGTGCGCGTTGCCCCTTATAGCGCATCATTCTTTTTCCGCGGAGTTCGACTCGGGCAAAATCGTGACCTTGCACGGAACCATCTCCCGAGTCGACTGGGTCAATCCGCATATCTTCGTCTATCTGGACGTGAAGGACGATGCCGGAAAGACCACCACCTGGCAGCTGCAATCACTCCCGCCGCTGTTCTTCAGAGGCAGCGGGCTGAGCAAGGATGTAATGCTGAGCAGCAAGCAGGAAGTGACTGTCACGGCAAACCCTGCCAAGGACGGTACGCCGGCCTACGGGTTCATGACAAAGTTGAGTTATCCGGACGGTCATGTATTCAGCATGTCCCCCCAGGATGCCGACCCCAGTCTGAGGAAGACGCAGAAGTAGGGAGGAAATTATGGTATCCCAGCTTGCGAACCACCGAATGATCACGCGGGCCGCGCTCGCCGCAGTCATTCTTGCCTCGCCCATAGGCGCCCGGGCGCAAACCAACTACGGCGCGGAAGCTGCCAAAAATCCCGGCGCAGCCTCCCGGCCGACGCCGCGCATGGCGGACGGACACCCCGACCTGAACGGCGTGTGGCACCACTTCTTCGGCATCGGCACGATTCAGAAGGTCGGTGACAGTTTCGTGGTCGGCGGCGCCTTCAGTCCGAAAACGGCCGCGCTATATGCCGCTCCGGCGCCCGATGCCAAACCGGAGTACAAACCCGAGTTCGTGGCCAGAGTGAAATCACTCAACGACAATCAGGTAAAGGAAGATCCGGCGCTGCATTGCATGCCGCCCGGCGTCCCGCGGCTGGGACCTCCGCACCAGATCGTGCAGACCTCCAAACAGGCGGTCTTTCTCTACGCCGACAGCACCGGCAACCAATGGCGTGTGATCCCGCTCGACGGACGTCCCCATAGCACCGATCCCGAAACAGCCGCCACTTATAACGGCGACTCGGTGGGCCATTGGGACGGCGACACTTTGGTTGTCGACGTAACCCGGCTCACTGACGAAACCTGGCTCGAAGACAACGGATTGTTCCACAGCCGCAAGCTGCACGTCACGGAACGGCTGCGGCGCGTGGGAGATACGATCCAGTACCAGGTGACCGCGGAAGACCCCGAAGTTCTCCAGAAGCCGTGGACTCTGTCACGCACCCTCACGCTTCAACCCGATGCGCTGGAAGAGGCGGCGCCCTGCGTTGACAGAGACGCCGGGCATTATGTCACGCAGGAGCATCACGGCAACATCCGATAGAACGTGCCGGGAAACGATCGGGTACGCTATTCGGTGATTGTTTTCATGCCCGCGAGTACCTGCAGCTCAGCCTGAACGGCTGCCCATTCCTTTGGTTTTTTTTTAGTTGAGATCGGCGCCGCCGGATCGGCGTAATAGGCGGCAATGTCCTGCTTCAGTCCGGCTGGAATGGTTTTCCCAGGGACCTTCGTGATCCGGGCGAGTAGCTGGGCATAAGTCCTGTCCGTAAGCGAATACCCGCCGGGAAGCACCGGTTTCCCCGTATCGAGGTCGCGGTCTGCCAGACGCAGATCGATCTGCTGATCCTCCAGGTGATCTTGACGCGATTACGATTCATGCAACGATTCCAGGCCTTCGCCTGGTGGGCCGTGGACGATCTGATCAGGCCGTCTCGCAAACCATCGAATACACGAGCGCTATTGCTCTAATCCGTAAAATTCATCCCGCGCAGCAGTTCCTGAAAGCGTGGATCTGCGCGAATGGGATCGAACTCAGGGCCGACCTTCAGTGCGAGCATGAATGGATTCTTCTCTTCACGCATTTTAGCGAGCCACTCGAATGCCTTGTCCTTGTCGGGTTTGATCGCTAGATAGATGGTCGCCATTTGCCATCCAGGCAGCGGAGTTTGTGCCGACATTCGCTGGATTTTGCGCAGGGCCTCGTAGGCTCTTGGTCCATCGCCCTCGGCCGAGTAGACGACGGCCTTCCCGAGTGTCCCATACATCGTTTCCCTTCCAGCCTCAAACCGGTCGATTTCTAATTCCGCCTGGCGATACATCCCGCGCCAGGTGTATGCCGTTGCGAGCCAGCCACTGGCCGGGCGGAATTCGGGGTCGAGTTCCAGCGTGTCGCGGCACTCGGCGATCGCCTCGTCATATCGGCGCGCATTAATCAGAGCCCTCGCTGTATCCGCGCCGATGATCGACGAAAGCGGATCCAACTGGTGGGCGCGGCGCAGATGCGAAAGTGCTTCGTCGGGGCGTCCCATCAGGCCTAAGAACTCTCCATACCAGTGATGCGCCGTGGCGTAATTCGGATTAAGCTGCAGGGCACGTTGAAACTCGTGCTCCGCGCTACGAAAATCCCAGTCGCCGCTCTCGAGGACCAGAGCCATCGAAACGTGCGCCTCGGCGAGCGAATCGTCCAACGCAAGGGAACGAACAGCGGCATTTTTCGCGAGTGATCGGGCGGTATTGACAGGGCGTAAATCGTACCACGCCGTGAGCATATAGGCATCCGCCAGACCGGACCACGCGAGCGCATTGCGAGGGTCTTGCGCGATTGCCTTCCCATACCAGGCGATTGCCTTTTCGAATCCCTCCGGAGTCCGGCGCGCCGCAAAGTAGCGCCCCTTCTGGTACGACTCGTAGGCGTCGGGGTCGGTCGTGGCGCGTTTGGCAAACCGAATTTGTTCGGCCGGCGTCAATCTCAAGGCGAGAGCCGCGATCACCTGACGGGCAAGGGAATCCTGCAAGGTGAATAGGGTTGTGAAGGGGCCATCTACCGATCCGGCCCAGACGAGGGCGCCATCACGGACACGAATCAGTTGCGCGTTGATTCGCAGGGCGCCGTCGATCTTCTGGACGCGGCCCTGCAGCACGGCATCAACCTGCAATTTCCGCCCCACCGACACGGGGTCGCTCGCAGCCACGAAACGGTAGATCGAACTCACGGGCCGGACCACCAGGCGTCCCGTTCCGTTCAATTGGGAGATCAGCGTATCGGCCATGCCAAGTTCGAGGTATTCGTCGCGCTGCTGAGAACTCAACGGCCCAAAAGGAAGGACGGCGAGGGATTGGATACCGGAGCTGGCAGAGGGCGCCGTGCGGGGTATCAACAGCCAGACGGCAATCGCACAGGCCAGAATTCCCGTCAGGAACAATATTCGCGAAAGCCGGCCTCGAGCGCGAACGGGGCGGGAGACGGCAGGCTCCTTCGTGGAGGTTTCGCCCGTGAGTGCCGGGGCTGCGATGGCGGGGATTGCCACAGCGAGGGTTTCGACGGGAGATACAAAACGGTAGCCGCTTCGTGGAACGGTTTCGATGAATTCCGCGCCTTCATCGTCTCCGGCTAGCGCCTTCCGCAAATCGGAGATGTTCTTGGTGAGTGCGCTGTCCCCGACAAAAGTGCCATGCCAGAGAACCTGCATCATCTCTGACTTTCCAATCAGTTTTCCCGGGCGTTCCACGAGCATAACCAGGGTGTCGAAAACCCTGGGCTGGAGGGCAACCGGCACTCCGCCGCGAAGGAGTTGGCGTTCCGTGCGGTCCAGACGAAACTGACCAAACAGGTACAAACCGCTGTTTTCCGGTGGTTTGGGGGTCGTAGGAATTTCCTCGGAAAAAATCCGCAGCTTTTAGCGGGCTAGCCGGCGGGAATCAGTGCTACCTTTCGAGTCGTAAGCGACCGCATCAATTCTAGCGCGAAAAACGAAGGGACTTTGGTGCTTTGTCAGCGAGCCATGGGCTTATGTGTCCCTAACCCGAAAGAGGTGAGGAGAAAAGATGAAATGAAAAAAGCAAATGGAAATATCAGGTAACCCATGGAAAGCTGCGCCATATTTAAGCCGTTGAAGACTCGTTGGTCGCCTGGAGTCGTACTCCGGGCCCGATAGCCCCTCCAGAATGTCCCAAGTCATCTGGCCGGCACAAATGACCATGGGACCGACTTCCCCCGCCATCCAGAATCCACAAGAATGCAGGAAGGAACAACAAAGGAACAAAATTATGCTGACAAAGTGCAAAATGTACGAACTTTTGGGAGCAGCGACCGTGCTGCTTCTCGTCTGCGGCACGCAATTGAACGCACAGCAATTAACGCTACGGGACGCCCGGTCGAAAGCCCTGGAAGCCCGGTCCAAACCGTCAGGAGGTCTGGAAGGGCAGACCCCAGTGCCGATGGCAAACCCGCAGGGGACCTACACTTTCTTCAGCTTCGATGTCCCCACAAGTTCCGGAACCGTTCTCGAAGGGATAAATTCCCGCGGCGAAATGGTCGGTATTTATCTGAATAGCAATCTTGCTGCCCGCTATTTTGTGCTTGTGGATGGGGAGTTCAAGCCCGTTGGTCCACCGGACACCTCGCCCTTCAACCCCATCGCGTATCTCGCGACACAAGCAGGAATAGACTCAAACGGCGATATCGTCGGCAGTTATTTCAACGACTCTGGACCCCATGGCTTCTTACTGAAGAATGGCATCTACACGGATATCGACGCACCGGCGGCTGAAACATTAAACGCTGGAACGGAGCCCGCAGGTATCAATCCGGAAGGAGATATCGTCGGATTCTACACGGACAGCAACGGCATCAGCGCGGGGCTTTCTCTTTAGGCAGGGAAGCTACACAGATATTAATGTGCCCGGAGCCGCTTTTACTCAGCTGTCAGCGGTCAACCTGGCGGGCAATATCTTGGGTGAGTGGACTGACGACGTAGGCACAGGTAACATTCATGGATTTCTGCTGAGGAAAGGCGTAATGATCGATGTCGCCGTACCTGGCGCGTCGCAGACAGTGCCGCTCGGGATGAATGCTCAAGGTGATATCGTTGGGACAACTTTCTTCAGCACCCCTGCCTGCGGCTTTCTTCTGAGTCACGGCGCCTTTTCCACGATCGATTCTTTTCTTCCCAACTCGCCGTGCACCTTCCCGTATGGGATCGACGAGCGAGGCGACATTGTCGGTACTTACTTTGACAGCGTGGGCAGCGGCACGCACGGCTTTCTTCTGAAGAAGAATGACAAGTGACAAGATTTCGAAACCGATGAATGGATGTCCCTTGTGGCGAATCGATAGATGGGTCCTTTTCGAAGGTAAATCAATTTTCAGGTAAGTCAGCGACAGACTCAGTTCCGATACGGATCGCTAACAAGTCGGGGAAGTGTTTAGGAATCGTGTTCGGACGGTCGGCTACTCGGTAGTTGAGGCCAGAAAACAACGTTGCTGAAAACTGGCTTCGTAGTCGGATACGGTCAACTGCGTCTGTGGAGCTCTTAAGTTGGACGGGATGAGATGGTCTCGAAAAGGAGAAACTCGCGGTATGAGAAAGAAACACGGGATTATGAAGCAGTCGAAGGAGGCACAAGCGACGCCGGAAAGATGGACGGTCGGTATCGGTCTGGGCGATCATTAGCCGCCGGACGATGAGGGAGAAGTCATCAAGGAAGGTCGGTTTAAAACGGCACCCGGAGCTCTAACGAAGCGCTTCGCGGGCACCGAGCCAATGCTAATTGCCCACAGCGGGTACGCACTCGCTGTGGGCAAGCGAACACCTGCGCCGGCATCTGCACGATTCAGAAGGTCGGTGACAGTTTCGTGGTCGGCGGCGCCTTCAGTCCGAAAACGGCCGCGCTCTATTCCACTCCGGCGCCCGACGCCAAACCGGAGTACAAACCCGAGTTCGTGGCCAAAGTCAAATCGCTCAATGACAATCAGGTAAAGATCTGGCCCTGCATTGCATGGCGCCGGGCGTCCCCCGCCCGGGACCTCCGCACCAGATCGTGCACACCGCCAAACAGGCTGTCTTTCTCTACGCCGGCAACCAGTGGGGCGTGATTCCGCTCGACGGACGCCCTCACAGCAGCAATCCCGAAACCGCCGCGACGTATAACGGCGACTCGGTAGGCCGTTGGGAAGGCGACACGCTTGTTGTGGATGTAACCCGGCTCACCGACGAAACCTGGCTGGAAGACAACGGTTTGTTCCACAGCCGGAAGCTGCACGTCACGGAACGGTTGCGGCGCGTGGGAGACACGATCCAATACCAGGTGACCGCGGAAGACCCCGAAGTTCTCCAGAAACCGTGGACTCTGTCGCGTACCCTGACGCTTCAACCCGACGCGCTGGAAGAAGCGGCGTCCTGCGTTGACAGGGTCGCGGGGCATTACGTCACGCAGGAGCATCACGGCAACATCCGCTAGCCGGCCCCGGTGGGCTCCCAAGCCTGTCCCGCCGCCTGAAGGCGGCTGCACTAGTCCGGTGAGAAAGCAACCGAAGACGGAACACGCCCCGATTCGGCGATTGTCTTCATGCCGCCGAGCACCAGCAGCTGCTCCTGAACAGCCGCCCACTCCTTGGGCTTTTTCCTCGTTGAAATTTTTGCCGCTGGATCGGAGTAATAAGCGACAATGTCCTGCTTCAAGCCCGCTGGAATCATCTCCGTTGGGGTCTTCGTGATCCTCGCCAGTAGCTGAGCATACGTCCTGTCCGTCAGTAGATACCCGCCGGGAACTACCGGTTGTCCGGTATCGAGATCGCGGTCTGCGAGGCCCAGATCGATCTCCTGTCCCATCAATCGCTGCAGGTAAACGGCGAGTGCTGCGGTCGAGAGATTTACGCTCGCAATGTACGCACGTTCCGTCTCCTCGGTCGGGCCCTTGATGGCGAGCATCTTGAGCGTCCCGATTTTCGGCAGGATCACGATAAGTCCGGACAACACGTGAATGCCGAAGCCGGGCTTTCTGCGGTAGTGGTCCCACCCCTCTTCCTTCGGAAGCTGCCCGATCTGGCGCTCATACTGTTCGAGTTCCAGACCAGGAGTATCGGCGGGAAACCCTCCTCGATGCAGCACCGCCTCGGCATAGGTGAAATGGGGCACGAAGGTCCGTCCGCCAAAACGAAACGTTTTCATCGCCGGAAGCGGCCCGTTTACGATTTCTCGAAGCGGAATTCCATAGGTTTCATAAAACGCGGCGGCGAGTTGTTCGCGCGGCACTTTCAGGCCGATGTCCTCTACATAGGCTGCCGGGGCCAGCCGCAGCTTGGCCGCCTGATCGGCGTCAAATGCCCACTCCACCTCGGCATGCTCGTGCTTCCCCTCCGCATAATTCACCGAGGAACCGTACCGGGCGGCGAGTTTCGGGAACGTCGTGGCGACCGATGGGTTCGTTGCCTGGGCATGTCCGATACTGTCGCCCACATAGTGCGACAACGCGCCGATCGCGAAGGCAAACTCGTCCGCCGTTTTGGCGTGCTCAAAGAGCGCCTGCACGAAGTCCCCGGTGCGAACATAATGAGTCAAATCCGAGAAGAAGGCGTTTGCAAAGGGATAATACCCGAAGTCCTGAACGATGCACCCGCCATACGCATAGGCATGTGCCTCTCTCAGCTGTGCGGCAGTGAGCGAAGGAAAACGGCTCAACAAAATCGGTATGATGACCGTGTTCCACGCCTGATCGATCAACTGATGGTGAGTCAAAACCCCATACGCGTCGGCGGGGGGAGGCAATGCCATCATGAGCGGAATGCACAATGTGAGTGGCACTAGCCACGGGATCCCTGGCGCGCTTCTGGCAGTAGTCGAGGGTGTTGCCGCTCGCGTGCCCACTCCGTCTCCTTTTGCCTCTTGCTTTCTCCGATTGACAATGGATTAATTGACAACCCGATTCTTAAAATCTGCTCCGCATGCCTGCACACACTTTCCGAGCCACGACCCCGGCATCCCCTTCAGGGGTGCTGGCTCGGATGCGAGTGCTGTTCAAACCGCCTTTTTGAGCCCAATCGAACTTGCGTTCACAACCGGCAGTGATACCGAAGCACCGGATGCCCCAGATCCAACCCTAGATAAAACATCAGTCCTTGGACCCGTAGCGCCGGCGAGCAAGGCGGGGGCGCCGGCGATCTTGTCGCCGGTGTCTTTCTTCCCTCCCCACATCAAACCTCAATCGGCCCAAAACTGTGACCACATCTTCAGATACCAGGACCCGAAAAAACGCTCCCGACGGACTTTAACTTTCCCGCCCAGGTCATTCGCATAAATAGCTTTATAAATATTTTTCAGACGTGTGACCGGGCTCTTGTGGGGCAGCCCTTCCGGGCTGCCGCTGGCCTTCTGGCCGGCGAGGACCTTTACGGCAGAGGTAGCGACAGCGATCTCGTCGCCGGTGTCTTTACCACCCCGCACGCTCACCGAAACACGCCGGAGCGGCCATTAACGAAACAAGCCGCTCATCCCGCAAAGCCCGGGATTCACTGACCGTATCGAACACCATCGCCTGCGGGTCCGCCACCGCCCAGGGCGCCACTCAAGCCCCGGCTGATTCGGATTACCTGCACGAAGCCGAGACGGGAAGGGTAGCGACTGTTCTCGGGATGTGGCGGGCGTCGCTTTGGCGACGATGTCGAAGCCAAACGGAAAAGAGAGTACAAAGATCAACACGGCTGCGGTCAGCAGCAGGGTCGATGGCTCGGGGGTTGCTGCGGTGGCATTGCCGCTCCAGCTTAAATCATCGACGACGCCGGCACCATAGGGGTTGTTGCTGAAGGTCAGTTCCAATGAGGAAATGCCATCGCCGTTGATGACGAGTTGATCCCAAACTCCCTCGGCTAAATCAACACTAACAGATGCGATCAGACTTTTTGCTGAATCAAAGGCTTGCAGTGTGTAAGATGTGCCGTCGATTGCCCCGCCGGCCCAGAGTCCGACGTCGGAGATGGGCGCGGCGAACGAAATCGACTCAGAATTTCCGGTTGCAAAAGCGGGCGGGAAGGCCTCTGTGCTGAAGCCCAGGAAGTCGCTGCCGCTGTGTGCATTGATTCCAAAGATCCCGGACTGGTCCAGAATCGACCCTCCGGGGTTACCACCGAACGTCACGCCCAATCCGGAGTACAAGGTAGTGAGAGGCGTCGTATCCACGAAACAGCACGGAGCGCCGGTCTCAAAGTCGATAACGTCGCCGAAGGCGCTCGGAACCGTGAAAACGGCCAGAAAGGCTACGAGCTTGGCAATCTTCATATACCCCCTTATCCCCCTGGGCCAGGCTCGTATTGTAACCGGTAGTGAGCTACTTTTGAAAATTTAATACCATTTTTAAGGAACCCGTTAGTTCAGACGATCCAGGCTTTATTGATCGGCGTACCGTTTGGCCGCCGCGAGGTCTCTTCGCAGTTCGTCCGCAGTGCGGCGTGGCCCGTAACCGGGAGTGTCGCGCTGGATGCGCCAGCCTTCTTTCAGGGGTCCCGCATCCACGGTGTCGAACCCAAACTGATCCAGCAGGTGCGTGACTACGGCCTTTACCACCTTGGAGCTCGGCAGGTGTGCCGCCAGGAGCTCGGCCGTCGTCGTCGATTCATTGTCGAGCTCCGGAATATGACCATCGCGCCCAAGGTGGTAGTTGTTCGTATCGATCACGATCTTGCCCGCGAGTGGCTCGACGGGAACCTTGTGGTAGTTCTTCAACGGGATTGAGACCACGACAATGTCTCCGGCTTGCGCCGCCTCGAGCGCAGTTGCCGCCCGGGCGTCAGGTCCGAGTTCCGCAACCAGCCCGGTCACACGGAGGCGACGTCAGTGGAAAGTGCTGCGGATGGCATCCGATACGCTGGCGGGCCTGATGGGTTGTGCTATACGCATTTGTCAGTCCCGATCCTTGGAACTGCGCCAATGAAGACACCAATTCCAGGGCCAAGGTGTTCTGCGTTAAGTTACCGTAACCGCGACTTCACGGGACTAATGTCGAACCACGCGCACGGCGTCCATTTTCCGAATGGACGACCCGGACGGAGTGCCATCACCGCCTCAGGGCCGGTTGCGGCCATCTTTAAATACGCGAGCGAGCGTTCCCTCAGGGGCCGGGGAATCCGAACATCAACCACGACTGATTGGCTACCCACTCGGGGTAAAGCTCCGTCATCTTGTTGAACAGCTCTTCGTCGGACGTCGCGGTTTTCTGCAGCCGATCAAAGTCGAGCAGATAACGCTTCGTATCCTCGATCGCCGACGGCGAGTCGGGCGCGCCGGGCTTCTTGTGACCGGCAACAACAATCGACGGATCGAGCGCCGCCAACCGGTCCAACGCCGCGACCCAGTTCTTCCGGCTCTCCGGTGTGGTGTCGCCGACGTACATGTGGCACTGGTTATACACTACGTCGCCTGCGACGACCAGGCCGATCGATGGAACGTACAGAGACGTCGTATCGGCACTATCGGTGTGGCCTTGCTCGATGATGCGCAATTCCTTCCCCTCGAGAGTGAACGTGTTGTGCTCCCAGGGCTCAGGCGCAACGAATTTAGCGGCCATTTGCCCAGGAAATAACCGGCGGGCTAACCGCTCTACTGGTGGAGTGAAAGACATCTGCATGGCGTTCACCGTCCTGGGTGTTGCGATCGCCCGAGCGCCCGGGAAACGGTCGAGCAGAATGCTTAAGCCGTAGAAGTGGTCGAAATGGGCGTGCGTTATATAGATGGTCTCCAGGTTGCGGTTGTGCAGCGCAATCCAATCCGCGACCACCTCCGCTTCAGCCACGGTCGTCATTGCGTCTACCAGCACCGCATCGTACTCGCCGAAGATCAGAGTCGACGTCATCGGGTCAAAGCCGAGCGGTTCGCCGAAAGGCTTTGGCCGCTCGCCCACCATTACCTTTCCCGGGGCGGTAAAAACGTTGACGCCGAGCGTGCTCGACGTGATGGCGGCACTCACCGGCGGGGTCTCCTTAGTTTCATCTCGTGCTCCTTTGTATGACGGGTCCGAGGGGGAGTTATCAGGCTTCACCTCCGGGCAGGCGTCATAAAGCCTTTCACAAAATCAGCAATCTCATCGGCAGCCGTGTCCAGGGCGAAGTGCCCGCCGTCGACAATGTGGACTTCGGCGTTCGGCACATCGCTTGCGGTAGCTCTCCGGCTCGCTCGGGTCAAACGATGATTCATATTTGCCCCAGATCACGAGCAGCCGCGGTTGTCTTTCGCGCATCCAGGCCTGCCACTTCGGATAGGACTCCAAATTGGTTCGATAGTCGTAGAAAAGATCGCTTTGGATCTCGGCCTGGCCGGGCCGATTCAGAAAATAGAACTCGTCGGTCCAGAGGTCGGGATCGTGGCGCTCCACATCGGGATCGTTTCCGTCGTGTCGTGCACGCGTGGTCTCGAGCGACAAGAGATTCGCGCGCAGCGCGCTCTCATTGGCAGCGCGATCGGCCCAGAACGCGCGACGCGTATTCCAGTTTGCTCCCAGGCCTTCGTTATGCGCGACGGCGTCCTGCACGATCAGCGCCTCAACTCGCTCCGGATGCGCGAGTGTCATGCGAAAGCCGACTGGGCCTCCGTAGTCCTGCATATAGAGTGTGTAACGCGAGATTCTCAACTCCTCAGTAAAATGATCCATGATCTCGGCAAAGTGATCGAACGTATATGCAAACTTCTTCGGGTCCGGCCAGTCACTGTGTCCGAAGCCAGGATAATCCGGCGCAATCAAATGGTAGCGGTCCGATAGCCGCGCGAAAAGCGGTTGGAACATACGCGACGACGATGGAAGTCCGTGGAGCAGGAGAAGAGTCCTGGCATTCTTCGCACCAGCTTCCCGGTAGAAAATTGATAGGCCATCGATCTGAATGGTGCGAAATGCCACGAGGTTCATCGGCAATTCCTTTCCTTGAACTTCCAATGGAGCCAGGGACGGCCAACAGGATCGTGTAACCGATTGGCGTCCCCGATTCCTATGCCGCTGAAACCGACTTCCTCTTCCCCTCGAGTGCCGGTAAAAGAAGTTTCAGAAGCGCTTCGTCCGAGAACGGGTTCTGACCTGAGATCAACTCGCGATCCTGAAGGGCGTAGCTCGCCCATGGGGCGAGCACGCTTACGTCACCGCCCGCGGTGCGCAACGCGAAGTCCGGGTAGAAGAGGACCTTACCACCAATCTCGAGCGGCTCCCGTTGCTGCTCTTCGGCGGTCGAAAAGATGGTCATCTTATATCCGGCATAGATCCATCCTTGAGCCTTTGCATGCGCTCCAGCGGCATCGCCCGCGGCCAGAGTTGCCACCACCTCCTTCGAATTCGGAAGAGCCGAGAGAAGTGAAATCGGGCCATGGCACAGCACCGCCGTGGGCTTGGATGTTTCATGAAAGTGTCTCATCACGGTGCCGGCATCGGGATCGTCGAGAAGATCGATCATCGGGCCATGACCGCCGGGGACGAAAACAGCATCATATTGATCCAGACCCGATGCGACGACATCCGAGATGCGAGTTGGATTCTTGAGCCCAGTCAGGCTGTCGCGGAATTTTAAATAGTCCTGGAGCCTGGCCTCGTCTCCGCCGAAGAAATCGGGGACAGCGGAATGGACGTCCAGTTGCGGTGTGTTGCCTTTAGGGTTGGCGAAAGTGATTTCGTAGCCTTCCTTCATAAGGGCGCGAGTCGGAACCGTCAACTCGTTGAGATAGTAACCGGCGCCGGTATAAACCTTGCCGTCTTTCAATGGCAAGCCGTGGCCGCTCGAGACCAGCACCAGAACTTTCCCTTTTATTGTCATTTTGTTCTCCTTTTTGAAATCAATCTGTTTGCGACATGGGCGAGTAAGTCCATCAGATCCCACGTCGGTCGCGTGTCAAGCTGTTGCACAATCCACCGCGGTCGATGCAGGTTATGGCTGCGGGAATCCGAACATCAGCCGTACGTGAGATCCGTGCTCTGTCCGACTTCGATAATGTAACCGTCGGGATCGCGGATGTAGCAGCGAATCTCGCCGTACTTGGGGATCGGCGCCGTGATGAACTCCGCCCCTCGACTTTTCCATAAGTCGTAGCACGCGTGAATATCCGCAACGCGGAAATTCATAAAGCTGTTGATGTGATTCGGGTCGGGGACGCTCAGCGTTACAGTCGGCTTATCCGTGGTCGGGCCGCCTCCAAGGTTCAGAATCATCCAGATATTTGCAAGCTGAAGGTATGCGGGCGCGTTGCCGTCACCCAGGCTCAAGATACGAGCACCGAAGACTTTTTCGTAGTAGCGAGCCGATCGCTCGATGTCGGCGACGGTGAGAAACTGCGCGATGCTGATCCCCTCTCGCGGGGGCATCTCATAGCTCTTCTGTTCGATTTGTACGCTGCTCGTTGATGACTGCGACTCTTTGCTCATTTCCGATTTTCCTTTCGTAACCTCTGTGCGCAAAGTAATGTCAGGCGACCAGCAGGATCTTCCCGGCGGCGCCTTTTTCTGCCGCTGCCTGGGCCTCGGCCGCTTGCCTCAGTGGCAGGGTCTCGCTGATCGGGATCACCAGTTTGCCGTCTCGCACGGCTGCGGCCATGAACTCGAGCGTTTTCCTGTCGAATTTCGAGAATACCGGCGCCACCTTCACAGCCGGGTACTTCGCGGCGTTCTGCGGCGCCTTGAGAACCGTGGCAAACACTCCTCCGGGCTTGACCCTGGCGATCAGCTTCTCGGCGGTTCGTCCGTCAATCGTATCCGCCACCGCGTCGAGCGGCGGAAGGTTCGCAATCGCTGCTTCGTCGTCGGTTGCGACTGTCTGGTCCGCGCCGGCAGCCCTCGCCTCATCCAGCTGTCTCTTCAAGACTCCTGCGATTACAGTCGCTCCACGTTCCCTGGCGGTGAATACCGCCGCACGCCCGACATTTCCCACAGCGCCTGCGACCAAAACCGTCTGCCCCGCCTTGATTCCCGTAGCCGAAAGGAGCTGGTTGCCCGTTATCGTCACCAGCGGCAGCGCCGCCGCCTGGATCAAATCGAGCCCGCTCGGGACCTTCGCCAGGATCGCCGCACTGACGACACAAAGCTCAGCGTAAGTATTGTCTGCCATCGAGAAGACCTGATCGCCGACGGAAAACCCTTCCACCTCCGGCCCGATCTTCAATACCGTTCCCGCCATATCGACCCCTATGAGGCCCGGGAAATGGATCGGATAATAATCGTCCGTTAACCCGGCACGCCGCTTGATGTCGAGGGGGTTCACGCTCGCGGCGGCGACTCGCACGAGCACTTCGCCTGCACCTGGCACCGGATCCGGATAGTCCTCGAACTTCAGAACCTCCGGACCGCCATACTTGTGGACGACGATTGCCTTCATTTCATGCCTCCGCGGTTCACGTCACAGCGCGTCTAGCGGCGCTTTTCTTCTCTTCCGCCGGTGGATGCCCGGATCGTACCACGACCCTCCCGAGAGGTTGACACCATAGTGCCGTCGAGCTTCCTCAATGTTCGCCAACGCCAAATCACGATCTTCATCGGAGACGTCGATGACTTGATCGGACGTCGATGACCTGATCGAACCTCGCGACCGCGTTACGCACGTGCTCTGCGTCGGTCAGCGGTTCTTTGCGCTGTTTGGGAAATGCATAAGCGCTGGCTGGCAGCTCATTCTCCGTCGTGAGCCGTCCGGGTTTCTCGTGTGGTTCCCAGGTCGCTTCAGGCATGTCCTGACCGTTCTTCCTTTGACCCTCCTGGGGTGCAATTGAATAGCCCTCTCTAAATCGCTCAAATTCCAGTCTCAGAAGGCCGGTCGATAGTCGTGTGTCTGCAGTTTGAGTCGAATCGCCGACGCAAACGCCACGACCGCAGGCCTGGGACTCGACAGGTGCAATGTACTTCCACATTTCATAACCTCCCGGACGATGTCGCCGCTGCAATCGGATTACGAACGCGTCACGGCGCGCACAGTCACCGACCTGGAAAACGGCGGCGCCAATGATTCCAGCCTTGGAAGTCTTCGACCTCAGCGCGGCCTGCCCGCTCCGTCACAGAGGGCCTTCTTTGGGTGGGGAGCGTACGGATCTTCGGTCGGATTACGCCACTCGGAGAACGGCTTGCTCGGGCTGGCCTCCCGGGCGTACAGGATTAGTCTTGTGAAACCCCGGTCGGAGAAAGGTCCTCGGAAGTTGGCATCCTCGCGGGTTCGCGCTCCGGCGCATCCCGAATCCTTGCGCGTTTCTCGGGACTGATCCGTGGAGACGACTTTACGCTGGTTTCGGAGGGATAAGTAGCATCTCTTGCGGCTCCGGTTTTGAAGCTATTTGGGGCGTCCTTTGAATCCCTGCGTCTGCACCGGGATTTTATACACCGTCATCGAGGTCGCACGCACACCCTGGCCGAATTGGATCTCTTCGCCGCCGAGGCTGGTCGCGCCCATACTCCCGATGTACAGCATCTTCTTGTCCGGACCGGAGAACGCCACCGTGATCGGCGGGCGAGGAGTTGGAATAAGCCCCAGGTATTTCCCTGTCTTGTTGAACACCTGCACACCCCGCATCGAACCAGCAGTTACGCTTACGTACAGCCGACCTTCCGCGTCGATCGTCATGCCGTCGCCGTTCGCACCCTGCCCCTCCAATTTGCCGAACTCGCGCTGATTCGTCGCTTTCCCGTCCGGGCCGATGTCGAACACGGCGATCGTGCTGCCGTTAGTAACGTACAGTTGCTGCTCATCGGCGCTGAGAATGATGCCGTTCGTGCGCAGATTCTTATCAATGCGGGTCACCTTGCCCGACGGGTCCATCGCCAGCGCGCCAGTACCCGTGAAGTACACCCAACCGTTCTTCGCGACCGAGAGGTCGTTGATGCGTCCCAGCCCCGCGGCGCCCTCGGCCATCTTATCGGCCAACACCTTTCGGTCCGGCGTTAGCACCGCGATGTCCGTCGCCTCCGTACAGGCCGCGCGCGTTACCGCGTCGGGATCGGTGCAACTGCGTTCCACAGCGTAGATCGCCCCGTTGGCCGCGATCGACAATGCGCCGGGTCCGTGTGAACGCGCGAGGAGAATGGTGACGTTGTCCTTCTCATCTATCTTGATGATGCGGTTCGACTGTTCCTGTGCGAAGATCAGGCCCCCGTCATCGGTGCCTGCCATCCCGTCTGCAGTCGCTTCACCCTGCCATGCCATTTTCCATTTCTGGCCTGCGCCAACTACACCTTGAATTGCTGTGCTGGTGACGTCTTGAGGCGGAACGGGCTTCGCGGCTGCACGAGCAGGCCCCTTGCCTTGACCAGGCTGGGCACACAAACAAGCAGCGGACAGAGCCGCCAAAGCGAGGAGTCTCGATTTGGACATGCTTTTGATTTAAGCACGTCTCGCTGCCCTTGGGCGGCATGCCGGCAAATCGGATTTGTCGATACAACGCCGCTCACGGAAATGCGTCGTCGCAAGCCGGCATCGCTGGAAGTCTATGTTTGGTTCGGGCACACCGATGAGGAGATTCCTTATACGACAGGAATGGACGATGACCGGAGGATAGACACTGCGGCAATTCTGGCGATCGGATAACCGTTTTCGCTCCGGAGATGCAGCCTTCGGGCAGGTTACTCTCGACAATTCGACATGCGTCCGGGGACTCGTGTGGCGAAACGCCGAAGTAGTATTCGTCCCGGGAAACGCGGGTCGGAGAAACTACCGACGTCGGTATCGGAGCTTCTAAAAATCCGAGACCGCGACTTCACGGGACTGATCCCTCGCAACCTCGCTCAGTGCTTTCTCCGCGTGGCCGACGGTCCACCCAGAGGCGCCGGCAACGCGTCATTTCCGCCTTGCCCTGAAACACGGCGAGATTCAATGCAGACGCGCTCCAGTCGCCCCCGCGCACGGCATTCGGCCATCCGAGTTTGACCTTGACTCTTACCGCATCTGTCTCGCGCGCTTCCATCAACTGGGGAAGCTGCCTCAGCTGTGAATTTGAAAGTGACTGGAAGATATCGGCCCGCTCGGCTAAAATCCGCCGAGCCTCTGTTTCATCGGCCCGCGCGCAGGCGGCGACGAACCGGTCCTCGATGCTCAGCGTTTCTCCCGCGGACGGACCCGCTCCCGCCAGGGCCAATGCGTCGGCTACGTCGGGCAATCCGTTCTGCAGCGCGAAGCGATACGCAGAAACGCCTTGCGGTCTTGACGTGGGGATCGGCGCCAGCAGCAGGTAAAGCTTCGAGATGAGCGTGGGAGCGGTGCCGACGGATCGCCCGGATGAATGGATTTCCGATCATGCTGGTCATAGCGTCGAAGTCCTTCACCCTGGCAAGTAGCAGTTTCAGCCCTTCCAACTCGTCACGATCCATGATGTGGTGAACCGCGTTTGTGCCTTCCACCCTCGCTCCGCCTTCGAGCAGCAGCCGCATGCAGGTCAGGTCACGAGCTTCTGTCGAGTGATACAGCGATTCGTTGTCATTCGTACTCGCTCCCGCATCGAGCAGCAATGCCGGTTAATTCGGCGTCGTGATTTTTTCCCGCTGCCCTGTAGAGCGCGCTGAGCGGATCACCGCTGGGTTTATGCGACCACGACTGATTTGGATCCGCCCCGGCATCCAACAGGATGCGCGCACAGCGCCGCAACCGGTCGCGAAACTCTGGAACCCGCACCAACGCGGAATGCGTTACGGCGACCAGTGGCAGCATCCCCAGCGGATTCTTGCAGCCGGGGCAAATCCACTGATTCTCGACTCGATTCATGCGAGTCGGATCTTCACGGACGAACTTGCGTACGGCAGTCTCATCGCCGATCGCGCAAGCCAGGAACAGCTCTCCCGGGCCGAGATCCGGCCGCTCTGCCAGCATCTTTGCCGCGAGCGCGGGGCGGGGGCGATCATTCTCATGACCGTAGACGCAATGCAGCCAGAGAGGCACTGCGTCCTTTCGAGCCTGTGAAAACCTGCTGTTCGCTCAATCCACGTAGTTCTGCAGATTCCGCCAGGAAGGAGGCCGTACTCGCGAGCAACACAGGATTGGGCATCGTGCAGCTTCAATTCGAGCGCGATAATTGCGGCATCATCCTTATCTGCCGCCGCGGGTAAGGAGTTGCGAAAGCGCGCGAAGGCGGCGGGATCGCCGGTCTCGTACAGGCGGAGAAGTTCCCTCGCCTGCTTTTTGAGATGGTCTATGTTGGGGCGTTCCGGTAAACGGGGCATTCAAAACCTCCATGCAAGAAATTGCCGAAGACCCGCAAAACCGGCTGCATAAAGGTTCAGTGCTTCAAAAGCAGTCTGTGAGCAAGTGGGTTCAACCTTCCCGCGTGCCCGGATACGCCTTGCGCGCATTCCCGATCGTACAAGAACCCGAAGGCGTTGTGAGTAACCGATAACTCATGAGCGCAAGGCCTTGTCGCATCAAATCGGGCCACGGGAGTTCTTCAACTATGCGAACGGACTCGGTAGCGAGCGAATCCTCCATTGTGCTTTCGACGGCCGCGAGTGAAAGTCGGATTCGAGGAAGGCGAGCATGTTCGACAATATACACATGCAAACGAGACTGACACTGGCGGCTACCTGGCTGCTCTTCAACCTGATGACCTCGCAAGGCCTTCGCGCGCAGGCCGCCAATGCCGATCTCGCGACTGAGGTTGCCGCTGTCCGTGCGGAGCTCGATCGCAGCGCCAACGGTCTGCAACCGTACGTATGGGTCGAGCACACGGAAGTAAGGGTCAACGGGGATTTAAGATCGTCCACCGATTTCAGCGTCAATTTCGACAAAGATGGCCACATTGTCAGGACGCCGCTTCACTCCAAACTGGCGGACAACGGCAACCCGGTTTCCAGGCGCGGGAGCCAGCGCAGAAAAGCGGAAAAGAACGACTACATCCAACGGGCAGTGAACACTATCCAGGATTATGCGCCCCCGAAGGCAGAGAAGATCGATTACATGCTGCGCAGCGGCCAGGCCTCGCTCGAGCCCGGCGAGAACGGCGCCTCGGCAATGCGCTTCAAAGAATACCTTCAGCCAGGAGACTCGATGGTGTTCACCTATGATCCCATCACGAAAGTGTTGCGTAAGGTCACCGTCTCTACGACATTAGGAGGAAACAAGGAAGACCCCGTTACGCTGGTCGCCCTCTTTGAACCCCTCCCGGACGGCGTGAACCACATGACTTCCGCGACCGTGCGGGCCGCTAAAAAGAAAGTGGAAGTGAAGCGGACGAACGGCGAGTACACAAAGCTGTACTGAGAGATGTTTGCAGGCATTTTCTGGCAGCGCCTGATGTTTCCCGCAGCGAGTCAGCGATATTATCTGTAAACGAAATGACGTTCCGGGATGGGTGTCTGCGTCGGCCGCAGAGTCTCTGGCTCCGCAAGGCGATTTTCCAGATTCATCTGTGGACCGGCATTGGTCTCGGGATTTACGTCGTTCTGATCAGCGTCAGCGGCAGCGCCATCGTATTCCGCAACGAACTCTACAAATCCTTCTCAACCGGCCGGAAGTTGGTACCGATCTCCGGGCCACGGCTCTTACGCGATGCGCTGAAGAACGCCATTCATAAAGCCTTGCCGCAGTACGACATCAGCTACATCTTCGATTCGAAACGGCCAAACGAAGCGACCGAGGTCTGGCTGGATCGCAAGGGAGAGAAGCACCCGAAAACCACTTGCCGGGCAAATCGGCCGGAAGATCAACGGTGTCATCTCGATTCTTGTGGTCCTTCTATGCGTGAGCGGGCTCGTGATCTGGTGGCCGGGCACAGGCCGCGTACGCCGCAGTCTCAGCGGGACTCTGTTATCGTCGGCGCTGAAAGGCTTAACACCGCGTTTAGGCGAAAGTGCGGTCGAATCCCCACACGACGAATTGCGAGGATTCTCAAATGCGATCCAGGCGTGACGGCCTGATCGGAATGTGAACCGTCTTTCCTTGTGGAAAAGCCAGTTGATGGCGCATCACGCGCCACTCGTACATTGGTTCAGCCGAAAGCACTCGCCGCACGCCGTAGCGCTGAGGATTCCTCCTGTGAAACGCGGGTCGGAGAACTACTCCCGTCGACAATCGTAGTCCGTCCAAACCCGGGACCGCTACTTCCCGAGAGCGATCTCGCACCCACGCCGCATCTTTTGGGAGCGTGGCCTGGCGGTTCACCGGGACGCCGGCGTTTGACCACGCGGCGAGCACGCCGAGGCTCAGGGGCGAGTTGCCGGCGCATTCCTGTGGAACCGTTCCGTGAACCACCTGGGGCCGAGGCATCGGCAAACGAACACCATCGCGGCGAAGAATCGATCTGAGAAAGGTTGGCGACGCGGCTGACGCCGCGAGCGAGGGCTAAGCAAAGACCTGATTGTGAGCCGGCTATCCGAAGTGGCCCGGACATAATATTTCCACCATTCCACAGCAGCCTCGCGCGGAATCACTGGAACCAGGGTCTTGGCGTTTCTCTTTACTGATGTTCCGGCACACTCCGGCAGATGACGAACCACGCAACAGTTCTTTCAGGCGCCCTCACCTTCCAGGAGCGTGCGTCACTTACCGGCAAGGATAGTGGGGAACGCATGTTCCGCAAGATCTCTTCTGCGTCGACGTGAACGACCGGATCAACCTCACCGACGTCGGCTCTGCATGCTGCGCGGTCTTGACCTCCCCGCGCCGCGGAAAGACATCCTGCGTGAGTTCATCAAACCCGCGACGTACCTTCGATCGAGCAGTTCTGGGGCGACTGGCTCCCCGAATCAAGCAACGCCGTGCGAACCATCGAGGCGACCTTCCGCGAACTTCTCGATCTCGAAGGCAACGTCGATTGCAAATAACGAAGCAGGCATTTTGCCGATAAAAGTAACGGCAACAGAACCGGCTCCGGAGCTGGTGAGCGCCTGAAAACGAACGCCTGAAAACATGGATGCCCGGAGGAGACTCGACCAATGAATTTCTACAGCCAGAAAAGCCAGTCGTTATCCTTTATATAACTACAACCGGCAGTGATACCGCAGCACGGGATCGTAATCGTCGATATCGTAATATCGCTCCCGAAGCCCCTCCTTCGCGGGCTCTTTCAGAGGCGGAATCGAACAGTCTCGAAGCCGTTCCTTCGCCGCCTGCGAAGCCTCTTCGGCATTCGGAGTTTCTACCCGCCCTCGCGGATGTCCACTGCCAGAATCATTTGCGATACTCATCGTTTTTGTCTCCAAAAAATCTAAAACCCGGGCAATATACCCGGGCCAAAACCGATCTGCTGGCTTTTCGCTCGCCAGCAAGCCAGCGCCAGCGCAATCACCAGATCGTCGTGCTCGCCGCATCCGTCCGCGCCCAGCCTCACCCGGCCGCTGCTTCGCGTCGTTGATCGCACGTCGGTGAGTTCCCGCATCAGCGCCCCCAGTTCCCGCAGTCCCCGCGCGATCTTCAGTTGATCTTTCTCCAGCAGAACCTGCACCGCCGCCATCAGATCCTGCTTCGGCACGCTCCACGCCGACCCCGACCGATGCGCCTTCTCCCCGCCCGTAATCGTCACCGGCACGATATTGCAGCCCAGTCGCGCCGCCCGCAGCATATCCACCACAGGCGCGCCCACGCCCGTGCCATCGACCACCAGCGCGCATTGTCCCGCGATCTCGGAGCCGCGCACAATCTCCCGCACCCGCGCCACCACGCCCGGATACGGAGTTCCCAGCGGAACCCGCTCCAGATACCGCACCCGCACGCTGTGAAACACCGGACCCTGATAGGGCCTCTGCAGGTCCATCCGTTGCACCACCGCGATAGCCGTAGGGTCATGCCGCTGCCCCAGATCCAAACCCAAATAAAACATCAGTCCTTGGCCCCGTAGCGCCCGCGAGCAAGGCGGTGGCGCTGGCGATCTTGTCGCCGGTTTCTTTCTTCCCTCGCCACATCAAACCTCAATCGGCCCAAAACTGTCATCCACCGCGCGCTCCACCAGATCCCGCCCGAACACCGCCGTCCCGTTATCCACAAACTCCCCCATATACTCCTGCGCGAACCAAAGCGGACCAATCGCCCGCCGCTCCTCCTCCAGAAACTCCGCCGAAATCCGCGGACACTCCGTAGCCGCCACCGACACCCGGAACCAGTCCGCGCCCTCATGCTCCCAGCACTCATAAAAGAACCCGCGCTTGCCGCAGGGAGTGCTCATAAGCCACAAATCCCCCTGTCCCACCGCCAGCATCGGGCGCAGGGCTTTATACATCGCGTCGTCCACCCGCGAAGCCTCATCAATAAGCAGCAGCGAAACGGCGGAGAACCCGCGCACCGTGCCCTCGGTCCCGGGCAGCCCGACAATGCGAGACCCGTTCGGAAGCAGCAGCGAAGTCTCGTTATCCCCATCCCCGCGTGGCCTGATGCCCAGCGTCCGAACCATCTCCGCCGCCTTCTGGATCAGTACCCCGCTCTGCCGGTCCGTCGGACTCGCCACCAGCACCAGGCTCTTCGGCCGCGTGAAAGCGCGATGCACCGCCTTCGCCGCGGCAATGGTCGACTTCCCCCACTGCCGCGTACAATTCAAAATCCCGCGCTTCGCCTCCGACCGCAGCACCTCGATCTGCCGCTCGTCCGGCTCAAACTTCAACCGCGTCCGCGCAAATTCCACCGAGTCGAGCACCTCCGGCGCCTCCACCCGTATCTCTCCGTCTTCCCAGAGTTCATGTTTGTTGAATGTGACCACATCTTCAGATACCAGCAGCACCAAAAAACACGCTCCCGACGGACTTTAACTTTCCCGCCCAGGTCATTCGCATAAATAGATTTATAAATATTTTTCAGACCTGTGACCGGGCTTTTGTGGGGCAGCCCTTCCGGGCTGCCGCCGGCCTTCCGGCCGGCGCGGAAGTTTACGTCGGTAGCGCTGGCGATCTTGTCGCCGGTGTCTTCACCAGCCCGCACTCTCCCCAAATTACGCCGGAGCGGTCATCAACGAAACAAGCCGCTCATCCCGCAAAGCCCGGGATTCCCTGACCGTATCGAACACCATCGCCTGCGGGTCCGCCGCCGTCCAGGGCCTCCACTCAAGCCCTGGCTGATTCGGATTACCTGCAACGAGCAAAAGGAATCCAGGCCTGGGCAACCCGATCCTGCAAAGCCAGCCCGGCCGCTGTCCCAGCGGTAGCAACCCTCGACTGCGGTTGCCCCACGTTATCGAACGCAAACACGATCTCTGAGCAATGAAAAGCCGTAATACCGCCATTCACTGACCGGCGCCTTGCCCTTCTCCAATTTGCGCGAGAGAATCTGCCTGACGGGCGAGCGGGACGTATTCGCAACATAGAGAACGCAGAGAACGTCCTGCACCTTCTTGTGCGGGCCCCCCCACGATCTCGCCCTTCCGATCCCCGTATTCCTTGATCAGACCTGATCGCATAATCTTCTCCTCGCGTGCGACGACTCTATCCAACTTGCAGGGTCACCATGGCCCGCGGGCCGCCAAAGGCGATGCAGACGCTGCGTAGCACGTCGTGGGGGCAGCGCTTCGGCGCTGCAGCCGAGCTTCCGCTCGGCGCGGAACTTTACGTCAGCCGGTAGCGCCGGCGATCTCGTCGCCGGTGTTCGTATAAGCCGCGCGCGTCAGCGTCAACGAAAAGGCGCTTTTCAACACGGAACCAGCCTTTACTGCTCGGCATACCGTTTAGCCGCCGCGAGATCCCTTCGCAATTCGTCCGCATTGCGGCGTGGCCCATAACCGGGAGTATCGCGCTGGATGCGCCAGCCCTCTTTCAGAAGGCCCGCATCCACGGTGTCGAAACCGAACTGGTCGAGAAGGTGCGTGACTACGGCCTTCGCCTCGTTGTCGTCACCAGCGATCACAAGCGCGCGACGACCCCTGCTCCCTGCCGGTTGTCCATGGGTAGTGAGTTCCGCCGCATGGATATGATTGAAGGCCTTCACAACCGTGGATTTCGGCAGGTGTGCCGCCAGGAGCTCGGCCGTCGTAGTCGATTCATTGTCGAGCTCCGGAATGCGGCCATCGCGCCCGGGATAGTAGTTGTTCGTGTCGATCACGATCTTGCCCGCGAGTGGCTCGACGGGAACCTTGCGGTAGTTCTTCAACGGGATCGAGACCACAACAATGTCTCCGGATTGCGCCGCCTCGAACGCAGTTGCCGCCCGGGCGTCAGGTCCGAGTTCCGCAACCAGCCCAGCCAGAGTCTCCGGTCCGCGGGAATTACTGATCACAACGCTATAGCCGCTTGCCAGAGCGAGCCGGGCGACCTGACTGCCGATGTGCCCGGCGCCGATAATGCCTATGGTTTTCATAAACAGCTACATCCTCCCACATTCCAACGTTCGCATCCCTCCGTTTTCACGGAGTTCCTGCCCGTCGAATGGACTTCGAAACACGCTCCGGGAAGCTTTAAGCGTGGCCTTGTAAGCATGTGTTAGCAATGGATTTGCAAGCTCTTACTGCAACTTGGAAGCGAGAGACCGGTATATCGGATCGTAGTGTCGGTGATCTTGCCGCCGGCGGCTCGATCCCTCAATCGGTGAGGTCGCAACTTACAATAGTCTGGCGATGCTGATGGAGACCGGCGATGGTCCATTGATACAGCTGGAACGACGGCTGAGAAGCGACTGGTCTCACCTCCGCAAATCCCGCGCCGTCTCCGTCGCCACCCGCCAGGAAATCGCCCGGATGGCCACGGGTCTCGATTCAGAGGACACGAGCATCGTCGTATCCGGCTCTCTGGCCCGCGACGAATTCACCACCGGTAGTGACATCGACTGGACAGTTCTGATCGACGGCTCCGCAGACCCAAAACACTACGATCTGCTCCGGAAGATCGGTAATGTAGTCGACGGCCTGGCGCCAAAGCAGCCTGGCCCCGAAGGCACGTTCGGCAAGATGGTGTTCAGTCACGGGCTGATTCATGAAATTGGCGGTGAGGACGACACCAATCGGAACACCACGCGCCGCCTTCTGCTTCTCCTGGAATCGCGGACAGTGGGACGCGAGGAAGCTTATAACCGGGTCGTCCGGGGAATCCTCGATCGATATCTGCTTGAAGACCGCGGCTTCTGGAAAGGATCCGGACACCGCGTCCCTCGATTTCTCCAAAACGACTTCGCAAGGTACTGGCGCACCATGACCGTTGATTTTGCGTACAAATTGCGGAATCGTGCGGGAAAGGGATGGGCCATCCGCAATATCAAACTTCGGATGTCGCGAAAGCTGCTGTATGTCTCCGGTCTTCTGGCCTGCTTCCGCTGCCACCTCGATTACGAGGATGACGAGCGACGCCGAGTCTACGGTGATTCCCGCCGGGAAAGCGAAGTGATCGAGCGATTGCAGTCGACCTTCGAGGAGACGCCGCTGGAAATCGTGGCCGGAGTCCTGCTGCGATATCCTCACCTTGATGAATCCGCGCGAAAGATCCTCGGAGCGTACGACGAATTCCTGGGAATCCTGGCCGACGACACGCAACGAAGACGACTCGATACCCTCCGCGAGGAGGAAGCCGACAATGACGAGATATTTCAAAGAGCGCGCCAGGTCAGCCACGACTTCCGTCAAGGCCTGCTGGAATTCTTTTTCGACGAACAAAGCGGAATGAACGATCTGACCAGAAACTACGGGGTATTTTGATGCGGCCGATTGGATTTTCAACAGGCGCCCTGGCATATGCCGATTTCCGAAGGGCCCTGCGCATGATCGAAGGCAAACCGGTTCGGGCCGTAGAGTTGTCCGCACTCCGTCAGGCCGAACTGATTCCATTGCTCCAGGCAATTCCCTCGCTCGACCTCGCCGGATTCGGATACATTTCAATTCACGCGCCCAGCCAATTCGACCCCAACTGCGAATCGGCCTTGTGGGAGAAGATCGCGACACAAGTACCGCGCGAATGGGCGATCGTGGTTCACCCGGACGCCATCAGTGACTTCGGATTATGGCGGCAACTCGGGGCGTCCGTCTGCATCGAAAACATGGACAAACGTAAGCCGAGCGGACGCAGCGCTCGCGAACTGGTGGAGGTCTTCACGCAACTCCCCGACGCAACTTTTTGCTTCGATATCGGCCATGCGCGCCAGTTCGACCCGACCATGACGGAGTCCTGGCTGATCCTCCGCGAATTCGGAGCAAAGCTCCGGCAGGTTCACATCAGCGAGGTCAATACGAGCAGCAAACACGACCGCTTGTCCTACGCGTCGGTTCTCGCGTTTCAGGAAGTCGCCGACCTGATCCCCGAAAGCGTTCCTCTGATTCTGGAGACGCCAGTCTCGGTTGAAGACATCGAGACCGAAATTGCCGCCGCCCACAGAGCGTTGCCAGTAGGTGCCAAAACGATGGCCGCGTAAATTACGGCGGCCGCCCCCAAGGAGGCATCTGAGCTACATTTGCCGCTTCCCGCAGGAGAGGCAGTAGTTTGGAACTGCTCGATTAAGGCTTAACAACACTGTCTTTCGCTTCGCTCCGAATACTGCTGTACACCTGATTGCGCATGAGGCGCGTCACGACTTCCCTGATCTCGGGGTTGTCGAGGAACCGCACAACCTGATCGGTGTTGCGGTCCATGCGACCGATGACAAGCTCCTCCAGCTTGCGGTCAAAAACATGGGCGAAGTTATCAATGGTGTTCGCTTCTCCGGCATTGCGCACAGACTCGTCTGCACTGGCATCGGCGCGGACTTGTTCCCAAAAGAGCTCATCCGAACTGGTGAACTCGGTTCCGAAGCGTTCGTTGAGCACATCAACGACGCGAGATAGCGGAACCTGCTCATCTTCAACACGGCCGGTACCGACGTCAGACGGTCCTTTCAGCGTTCCGGGTGTGCCTTGCTCTAACGCGATCCGACCTTCGCTGATCTTCTGAAGCCGGTAAAATTTCAATCGGACATCATCGTCCAGATCGAGATGCCCCGTGCCCGGGCGGACCGGCAATTTGGTTTCGAGGAACCGGAGGTAGGAGTCAAATTTTTCCAGCTTGCTGTCGCCAAACGGGATCACCTGCGACAGGAATGAATAGAGACGGCGGAACGCATCCAGCCGGTTGCGCAACTCTTCCTTGCCGTCTTCCGACGCCTCTTCGAAGCGGCCGACCGCCTTATCGATGATCGAGTTCATCAGCGCGTTGTCGGTGGGAGTCTCCTTACGGCGCGGTTTGAACCAAACGGCCGCGAACTGTTCGACCTCCAATTCTTGAACAATGAAGGACGCATAGAGTTCGGAACGCAGCGTATAAAGCTGGCGTGGATCCGGCCTTCCAGTAATGACAGGCGCCGTGTCGTAATAGCGTTGGAATGCCTTCTGGATTTCTTCCGGATCGTTGATGAAATCGAGTACAAATGTGTCTTCTTTACCGGGAAAGATCCGGTTGAGCCGCGAAAGCGTCTGGACGGCCTGCACATCGGCCAGTCGTTTATCGACGTACATCGTGTGAAGGAGCGGCTGATCGAAGCCTGTTTGATATTTGTCGGCCGCGATCAGAATGCCGTACTCCAGTTTCCTGAATTCTTCGGGAAGTTGTTTCTCGCTGATCTTTCCGCCGTTCATTTTGACTTCGGTCAGTTCTTCCTCGGTCGGGTCGTCCGGGTCGACCAGGCTGCCGGAGAACGCAACGAGAGTACGAAGGTCGTTGTATCCGTGGTCCCGAATGTAAGCGTCTGCGGTTTTCTTGTACCGCACGGCTTCGAGTCTTGAGCCGGTAACGACCATGGCCTTGGCGCGACCGCCAATACGATGGCGAACGCTCTGCCGAAAGTGCTCGATGATCACCTCCGTCTTCTGCGCAATGTTGTGTGGGTGCAGCCTCATGAAGCGGGCGAGCGCCTTGGCCGCCTTCTTCTTCTCGACTTCCGGATCTCCTTGCGCGGCCTTCAAAAGCCGGTAATAGACGCTGTAAACCGTGTAGTTCTTCAGCACATCGAGGATGAAACCCTCCTCGATAGCCTGGCGCATGCTGTACTCGTGGAACGGCTGGGGATCGCCGTTCCCATCGGGCTGACCGAAAACCTGAATCGTCTTGTACTTGGGCGTTGCGGTGAAGGCGAAGAAACTGAGATTGGGCTGCCTCTTGCGGCCTTCCACAACGCGAATGATTTCCTCTTCGTAGTCGGGAAGTTGCTCCTCTTCGGCGCGCTTGCGGGCAATGGTGCGGATGCGTTCTCCGCCGAGAACGGCCTTCATCTTGGCCGCGCTATCCCCCGATTGCGAACTGTGGGCTTCATCGACGATAACGGCATAACGGCGCTCGGGCAGGTCTCCCGCATACCTCGTGACGTGCGGGAATTTCTGGAGAATCGTAATAATGATCGGGACGGAATTGCGGAGCGCGTCGGCGAGTTGCCTGGAATCGTCGTCGATTTTCATCACGACCCCGGTCTTGTGCTCAAACTGATAGATCGTGTCCTGAAGCTGTCTGTCGAGCACGAGCCGGTCCGTGATCACAATCACGCTGTCGAACACCTTCCGGTCCTGCGCGTCGTGCAGCGTCGAGAGGCGATGTGCAAGCCACGCGATGCTGTTGCTCTTGCCGCTTCCGGCGGAGTGCCAGACGAGGTAGTTCCTTCCGGTGCTGGCCGCGCGCGCGTCGGCAACAAGTTTACGGACGGCATCGATCTGGTGGTAGCGGGGAAAGATGAGGGCTTCTTCCCTGCCTGATTTCTCAATGTGGAGAAACCGGCCGAGAAGATCGAGCCAGCTATCGCGTTTCCAGATCTGCTCCCAAAGGTAGTGAGTGCGGTAGCCGTCGGAGTTTTCGGGATTGCCCGCGCCTTTGTGGTTGCCCCTGGTTGAAGGGCAGGAAACGCGTCGTTGCGCCTTCGAGCCGGGTGGCCATATAGCATTCGTCGGTATCGGCGGCAAAGTGGACGAGCGCACGCTTCTTGAAGGCGAACAGTAGTTCGCGATGATCCCGATCGCGGTACTGCTGGACCGCGTTGCGAAAGGTCTGGCCGGTGAAGGCGTTCTTCAACTCGGCGGTGGCGACGGGAAGGCCATTGAGGCTCAGAAGGATGTCGACGGACTGCTCGTGTTGCAGGCTGAAATGAACCTGGCGGGTGACGGTGAGGCGGTTGGCCTTGTAGAGCTTTGCGGTTTCGGGATTGAGGCCGCTGGCGGGAGCGAAGTACGCGAGATGGAAGGTTTGGCCGAAGAAATCGAGGCCGTGGCGGAGCACGTCGAGCGTGCCGCGGGCATCGAGCGCGAGTCCGAGTTCAGCGAGGAACGCTTCGGAGGCATTGGCGCCATAGTAGGTGGCGATGGCCTGCCATGATTTGGGCTGGGTGGTCTGAACGAAGTCGAGGACGAGATGAGGATGAAGAGCGCGGGCGCGGTCGTATAGAACCGGATCGCCCTTTTCGTAACCACCGGCAGTGACGAGGGAGTGTTCGACGGCGGATTCGAACGCGATTTCGCGGTGGTCCGCCATTTTCAGCGTCTACGCGGCCCGGCCGCCAGGCCGGTCGCACGCGGGGGCCGGCCTCGTCGACCCGGTTTGGAGGCAGCGTGACCAGCGGCCGGCCGAGTTCCTTCTGATTTCTTTCGAAATCGTCGAAGATCGCGTCCAGGTCGTAGTGGAACCGCGCAGCGTGTTCGTCCCGGATTTTCCGGATTTCTTCCACGATAGGATCCAGCATGATCTTACTCTCCCATTAATTGCTCCGGCGTGCAAAGCACCGGTAAGCGCGTAGCCCTCCGCCGCGGCGACGGCGATCAGGCGTCTCATGATTTCGGCGTTGACGATGTGGCGGCAGTTCCATGTCAGCAGGAAATCCATTCCGTGGACCGTTGCAATGGCGACGTGCGCGGCGTCTTCCGCGAACCGCTCCGGGATCAGTCCGTTCCCGAGGAAATGCCTTACCAGAAGTCTTGCTTCCGGCGTGAATGCAAGGATCGGGAATTCCTTCCAGTTCCGCGAGGCGCCGCGCGGCCGCGCCGGAATCGCCCGATGCGGCCTCGGCCAGAACACGCGGCGAGACGAACAGGTTGAACCTGTGGCGATGGTCATTCCACCAGTCGCTCGTCAATTGCTGGTGTGCGGCAACCAAAAGATCGCGGCTGGGCCGTGATGTCAGATAGCTCGGGATAGTGGTTTCGCGGTAGACTTTCGGCTTCATCGGGCTTTCACGGGCTGTTTCACGCCAGCGCCTCCATTTTCTTTTCGTGTTCGCGGAGGTCAAGTTGCCCGGTGACGGCAGCGGTTATGAGGGCTGAGCGGTATTCGCGAAGAAGATCAATGGCAGACGTTATCGAATGCTGCGCTTCCGCATACCTTCCGGTGAGTTCATCGCAGATGTTGGGCGATCATTTGCTGCTCGTCTGATGGAAACACGGGAACTCAGAATGTTCTTTACGGGTCGACCGTACTGAGCAAGCTGGACCTTAGTTCCCCCATACATCAACTGATTCGAACTGACTCTTCATCGGTAATGCAAGTAGAGCTCGTAGGCCAACCACCGTCGAATGGGTACCGGCTTATTACCGAGATGGTTTGCGCGACAAAGAGCGAGCTGCTGACTCATGTACGACTCGCCTAACGGGCTTTCCGGGAGGGTGTCACGCTCTACTCTGGCCGATGCCAACGACTCGCACGACTGGCGCATCTTCGCCGACTTCGCTCAGGTTCTGATCCACCTGGCGCGACCGCTTTACGTCGCCGCTCCGATCGGGGTCGAATTGGACGGCCTGTACGCGTTGGACTCGACCACTATTGACCTGTGCCTTCGCTTTTTCCTGGGCCAGGTTCCGCGAGAACAAGGCGCGGTCAGGAGCATACGTTGCCCGACCTGCACGGTAACATTCCCACGTTCATCAGTATTACCAGCGGCAAAGTGCATGATCTCAAAAGAGACTTTCGTCGGATGTTAGGGGAGTTCCTCCGCTCCGCGTATCGGCAACCCACTTCAGCGCCACAATCCGCCAATGGGCCGGTACTTGATCAAACCAATCGACTCCTGAATCTTTCATGCGGGACGGTTGGGTCGAGCCCCCGCGTAGCGGCATGGCCGATTAGGGCCTGCCGCTTTTCACGGAGCAAGTGGATAAGCTGCTCCTTCTTCGCGATCAAGCGTATCGATTTCGAGGGTGGCGTATCAAGAAGTCGGCAATAGTCCACGCTGGTTCCCAGCGATCCTGGAAAACCTAGCATCGAAATTCTTGACGAATGCTCTCTCGAGAAAGCCATAGAACGTCGTCCCGGACATGCTGTTCGGAATGCATCGCTGGAATGGATGCGGACTCAGAACGTAAAAGAGGAAGCGGGAAAAAGGGAATCCGTTCTTCGGACGGATGATCGGTAGATGGCTGTTTAGACACGCTGGCCCCGGGAGCGAAGAGATATATGCAAGTGTTGCCTTTGGAGCCGGGCGTACCTTTGTAATCAACAGGTCACCTTCTTTGACATGGAAATTGTGGTCCACCTCGAATCGTTCCGGGCTTATGTGGAAACAACTTCCCCAGTCAACGCCTCCGTCGGTGCAAAATGCATTAACCAGTTATGAGAAACGGCCCATCGTCAGTAAATTCGTCGCTCCGGAGGTTCTGCCAGCCAATCCGCCCCTTGAGGGAGCAGCAATACTTCAGTTTGATTCTTCGGAACTTCATCTGCAACCGTCGCGAGCAACTTTATGATTTCCCCTTCGAGTTCTCGGACTCTTTCTCGATGGTCTCCGGCGACCTCGGCGGCATGTACTTGTAAAAGTGTCGCGTTAACGGGATCTCATAGCCGATCTTCGTCTTATCCTCGTCGATCCACGCATCGGGATGTGCGGCTTGACTTCACGATCGAAATAATCGTGAACGTCCTCTTTCAGCGGAACATTCTCAGTGTCGCGCAATTCAGGATCAGGCTCCGGGTTGCCGTCCGCATCCATGCAGACAGCGGCGCTTTCGTCGCGCTCGCTGAACGCCGAGAGAATCGCTTTCCGACCTGGCGCGGAGATGCTCAGCGACTGCCCTTTGACCACATTATCGAGCGCGGCTGTGAATTTTTCGCGGTCCATCCACACTTGGTCCGTCGGCAGGGTGCGGAGCCCCGCGAGTATCTCGACCTGTAAAGCCCGTCCGCGTTCGACCTCCTTCTTTCCTTCCTTGCCCGATTTGCGAGAGGTCGCCATTCCTTCGAAAGCCCGCGATGCTTCAAACGCAGTGAGATGTTCCGGTATGGCGGAGAAACTGAGCCGCAGAGGCCGTTCGACGGTGATTTTGCGGTATCCGAAGTCGTCGTTATCGAAGATCTTCGAATGTTCGGATTCGGCGAAGCTGCCGTAGATACGGACGATGTCGGCGATGTGGTTATCGGTCAGCTCATTGCGCTTGTTGCCGAGGCTCTTGCGCATCTTCGAATAGAGATCGACGGCGTTGACCAACTGCACCTGCCCCTTGCGCTTGCGGGCTTTGCGGTTGGTAACAATCCAGATATAAGTATTGATACCGGTGTTATAGAAAAGCTGATCGGGCAGCGCCACGATGCCTTCGAGCCAGTCGTTCTCGATAATCCACTTGCGGATATTGCTTTCTCCGGAACCCGCGTCCCCGGTGAAGAGGGGAGAGCCGTTGAAGACGATGCCGATGCGGGAGCCGGTTTGGTCGGCGTGGGAGTACGGCTTCATCTTCGAAATCATGTGCTGAAGGAAGAGGAAGGAACCGTCGTTGATGCGCGGGAGTCCGGCCCCGAAACGCCCTTCATAGCCCTGCTTCTCGTGCTCGCTGCGGACGTAATCCTCTTCCGACTCCCACTTCACGCCGAACGGGGGATTGGCCAGCATGTAGTCGAATTTCTTGCCGGGGAAAGCATCGAACGTTTTCCCGTCGCCGAGGGAGTCGCCGGGCTGGATGTTGTCGATCTCCTCGCCCTTTATGAGCATGTCGGAACCACAGATGGCGTAGGCTTCCGCGTTATAGTCCTGCCCGAAGATGACGAGTTTGGCGTCGGGGTTGAGTTCGCGGAGGTACTTGGCGGCTTCGGAGAGCATACCGCCGGTACCTGCCGCGGGATCGTACAGCGTGCGGACGGCGCCTTTCTTGCGAAGGAGGTCGTTATCGGGCAGGAAGATGAGGTCAACCATGAGGCGGATGACTTCGCGCGGGGTGAAGTGATCTCCCGCCTCCTCGTTCGCGGCCTCGTTGAACTTGCGGACGAGTTCCTCGAAACTGCGACCCATTCTCCAGATTGGAGACGACGTTTGGGTGGAGATCGACTTCGGAGAATTTCTGGACTAGTTTGAAAAGCCGGTTGGACTTGTCGAGTTTCGCAATCTGCTGATCGAAGCCGAAGTTGTCGAAGAGAGCGCGGGTTTCGGGCGAGAAAGCCTTGATGTAGTGAAGGAGGTTTTGCGCGAGGCCTTCCGGGTCCGCGACGAGCTTGCAAAGTCGTACTTGCTGGTGTTGTAGAACTGCTGCTTCGCGGCGCGACGGAGCATTTTATCGACGAGTCGTGGCGTTCTGTCCTTTGAGCTTTTTCTGTTCTTCAAGGACCTTGGCTTTGGTGGATTCGAGGACGCAATCGAGGCGGCGCAGCACCGTCATCGGAAGCATGACCTTGCGGTATTCGGGGGGCCGATAGGGGCCGCGGAGGAGATCGGCAACGTCCCAGATGAAACTGACGAGGGTATCGGCGTAATTGGTCAAGCGTGCGCGGTCCTTTTCCGCGAAAATCCGGTGAATTGTGAAGCTTGAGCTTACCAAAAGCTCATGCGTTCTGTGATTCGCGCTACCCTGAAGACGCGTTTCCGGGCCGCGTCGCCGCTGACCGTTGCCGTCGTCCGGTGCCGCTGGAATTGCACTTCCGGGAGCCGTCAGCGCAGATGCGGGTTGAACAATTAATTGAGCGCGGTCTGCCGGCCTTTGCGGCGGAGGAACTTGCCGGTCGCGGAATCGCTACCCTTGAACCGCTTCAGAAAGAGGCGGTCCGCGCGGGCCTTTTCGAGGGTAAGAACCTGGTGATAATGGCGCCGACTTCGTCGGGGAAGACACTCGTATCTGAGCTTGCCGCCGCGTACCACGCCACCCATCGTTCGGGATCAGTGATGGTGACATCCCTGAAGGCACTCGCATACGAGAAATACCTGACGTTTCGGGAAAGCTACTCGCGCCGTGAACGATTCCACTTCCATACCAGCATCGCTACCGGAGATGAAGTAACCGACGAGACCGCTGCGGACCATGTGGCGCTAACTGTCGCCACCTATGAAAAGTGGTACTACACGCTGGTCGAGCGCCCTCTTTCGATCCGGACTAAGTCGCTCCTGATCATAGACGAGATGCAGATGCTCGGCGACCCTCACCGTGGCGACAAACTTGAGGCCTTGATCACGTTCGTGCGAATGAAGGCTCCGGACACTCAGATCATCGGTCTTTCGGCCACGTTTCCGAATGCACCCGAAGTCGCGGAATGGCTGGGTGCAACCTTGGTCAGCGTGACAGGGCGGCCAGTACCGCTTACTGAGGAAATCTGGACGGCTACCACCATTGTCGGAATAGACCGCGACAGCGGCGCGGGCCTTACCGTTCGGCCCCACCAAAACTCAGACCTATCGACTGAGGCGGTCGTACACGACATCGAGGCGGTGTCGGGCGTCCCGGCAATTGTTTTCTGTGTGACGAAGGACGATGCCGAACACTTGGCCGTGCGGCTTGCGACATTACGTTCCCCGAGGCCCGAGTGCCAGATGTTGGTCAATGATCTCGACGATGTGGCGGAATCCAATCCGACAATTCGCCAGCTGCGTCAAATGCTCCCCAAAGGCATTGCGTTTCACAATGCAAACCTCGATCACGACGAACGCCGCCTTGTGGAGTCGGCCTTTCGAGACCGGAAAATTGACGTCTTGTGCGCTACCCCAACTCTCAGCGCAGGGGTTAACCTGCCCGTCAAGACCGTGATATTCGATAGTTGCTACCGCCGGTGGGAGAATGAATATATCACCACGACCGAATATCTGAACATGGCCGGACGCGCGGGCAGACGCGGGTACCAGGAGTCTGGCCGAAGTATTTTGGTTGCGCGCAGCGGCGCCGAACTCGAACGCTTCAAAAGATATCTGGAAGGGAGCGGTGAACGCGTCCGGAGCGCCCTTGTCGGTGGAAATCTGGACCGAGTGGTGCTTCAGGCAATCGCCGGGCGCATCGCGACTTCGGCGGCGGACGTCAGGGCGTTCTTCGCCTGTTCCTTTCATGGTTTTCAGCAGGCGCTTCCGGCAGCCGAGATGGAAGCTCGTACAATTGCAGCCATCGGGCGTTTGAGGACCGACCAATTACTCGACCAAAACGCACAAGGTCGGTTGATCATAACCCGTCTGGGAGCGCGGGTGGCCGCTACCGGCGTATTACCGCACACCGGGGCTCTTCTTTTTGAACGCCTAAGAACCGCAAGCGCGACTTTCGAGGCGGGTCGTACGGAGCAACTTGAGCGGCAGGTGCTGCTCCTGTCAACCGTGTGTCCGGATCTTGCGCCTTCAACGGTCGACGGCGCGCTCATCTTTATTCATCGAAGGGACAACGTTTCGCAGCTTAGATCGCATTTGGACGAGTTTTCGGGCCTCGCAGCGCAGTCGGATGCGGAGAACATTGATCGTTCTTTACTGTCCGCGTTGGTTGCTTACCGTTACATCCGCATGGACTCTTATCCGCAGATCCAGGAACTCGGCGGGTACGCGACTTCCGCGACTGTGAGAAGGATTGCGGGCCTTTGCTCATGGATGCTGCAGACGGCTGCCCGGCTTGAGGACGCTCGCGAAGGATCCACAAACGGCGAATTTCGCAGATGGCTTGCACGGATGGCGCTCCGACTGCAGTATGGAGCCAGCGATACGGCCGTTGATCTGCTGAAGATTGCCCGGTTTGGGGATGTGCGCGGAATCGGCCGCGCCCGCGCCGAAAGACTCGCGCAGAATGGATTTCACGACCTGAATACCTTGTTGTCAGCCGATCCTAGGGAAATCGTGAGACACGTCGACTCTTACCCGCGCGTTTCGGCACTCAGGGACGCCGTTGTCCGGTATCTCGGCCGATATCTCCCGGCACAATCTCGTCGGCCACGGGAACCGTACAATTGCGGTCGGAAGAGATGCGCGTCTGATAAACGATTTCTACGATGCCACTGATCTCGCCTTCAACCGCGCGGCGCTTGCGTTACTTCAGACGGTCTTTCCTGACGCCCGTGAACAGGATGTTGGTGGCGATTCTGAACCCGATTTGGCACTACCAACGGCGGATGGCCTTTTTGTGATTGAATGCAAAGCGAAGCGTGCCACGGAGGGAACCATCGGACTCAATGACGCGTTTTCAGTGATCGCCAAGTCTTCGCATCTCGACCCAATCTCCATGATCACGTTGGGCAAGCCCGCCTTCGATAGGTTGCCGATCCAGCGAGCGGCGAGCGGCGGAATTCTCTTGTTAACGCACGTTACCTTGTGCGAAGCGGTCCTCAGAATATGGGAAGGAAAGCTAACCCCGGCAGCATTGCTGAATCTCCTCCGTCGAACCGGAGTTCTGGATCGTGACGATCTAGACGTCGGCGGCCAGGTTATGTGAATGCTGAGCCCGAGTTCCGATTAAGATTCAGTTTCCGGGAAGCGCATAGGTTGCTCAGATGCCGCGCCGGTAATCTCTTGCAGTTCTAGGAGTATTTCTCGGGCCCGGGCCCAATCGCAGCGTATGAACAGGCATCGCACCATCCGTTTCCTGAGAGCCTCGTCGGGCCCACTGGCACACTGGAAGGACTTCCCTATGCGAAAAGGGTTCACGCGAAAACCACGACCAGACGACCCCGCGACGCGAGGCAAGAACTACATAACGCCGAGCGGCCTGCAGCGCCTCAAAGAGGAGCACCGGTTTCTGCTCACCAGGGAACGCCCGGCCGTGACGAAGGTGGTGGCGTGGGCCGCGTCCAACGGCGATCGCAGTGAAAACGCCGACTATCAGTACGGCAAGCGGCGGCTGCGTCAGATCGATGGGCGGATTCGCTTTCTCACAAAGCGAATCGAAGCCGCGGAAGTGGTGGACCCGGAAAGCCCGAGAGCGGGACAGGCGGCGACGCGAGCATTCTTCGGAGCGACCGTCCGATTTGCCAATGCCGCAGGAACGGAACGAGTGGTGAGCATTGTGGGCACCGACGAGGTCGATCTGAACCGCAACCACATCAGTTGGGCGTCGCCCCTGGGGCGCGCGCTGCTCAAGTCGGCAGCAGGGGACCGCGTTGCTCTCGAAGCCCCGGGCGGTAGAGAATACCTGATGGTCCTGGAAGTGTGTTACAAGCGCATTCTTGTGGAACCGTTCCGTGAACCGCCTGGGGCCGAGGCATCGTCAAACGAACACCATCGCGGCGAAGAACCGATCTGAGAGACAAATCGATCTGTGCGGATACACCTTCCGAGCCGCGCGCGGAAGCAAGCGTTTTGCAGCTTTTTCAGCACCCCGCCAGGCACCCGCTGCAGTGACAAACGGTAAGACTCCGGAGGCCTCCCCCTTATGCTTTCAATCCAAGCCTGCGCGCTACTCCCGGCTCTTCGCCTTCGGGTCAGGGGCCGGGGTGGGAATCCGCGGCAGCATCTCTGCGCGGGTGGCTGCATTGTAAGCAAACCACGCTTCAATCATCGAACTCTGCATCACATCGTCCTTCTGCACGCGGTCATAGGTGTCCGCGTTGGAGTGGTGGGTGCGGCTGCCGTACTCCAACCCATCCTGCTGGAAACCGATCCCGTCCAGGCCGATCCACGAAAAGGCAGTCGAATCCGTCCCACCAGGGTTCGCGGTGGGTTTGAACTGATCCCCGCCGGAAACAGCAACAATATGCTGGTCCTTGATGGGCTCAATCCAGGACTTGAAGATGGCCGCCATCTGCGGACTACCCCCCGCCGAGACTCCGCGGAAACGGCCGGAGCCGCCGTCGTCGTTAAAGTACACATCCAGCTTGTCGTACTCGGGAGTCTTCACCATGGTGGTGCGTTGAGCGAAGTGCTGCTGCACATAGGCGGTTGAGCCGTAGACGCCCTCCTCTTCGCCGCCCCACAGGGCAACGCGAACCGTACGCGCCATTGGTTTGATCAACCCAGCCTTGTGCAGCGTAGCCAGAATGCGCACTGCCTCCATCGCCACTGACGCTCCCGTGCCGTTATCCGTGGCGCCGGTGCCGCCCTGCCAGCTGTCAAAGTGACCGCCGACCATAACGACTTCGTCCGGTTTCGTGGCGCCCGGAATCTCGCCGATAACGTTGAATGCGTTCTGGTCTTCCTTCTGATACTCGACAGCGATATCGAAGTTCAGCTTCGGCGTAATACCGTGCTGCACCAGGCGCACCAGGCGGTTATACTGCTCTGCCCCAATCGCGACGATCGGAGGCGGAACGGGATCATTGGGATTCTCCGACCCGCCATACGTGGAAAAGATCGTGCCGCCGTCTCCGTTATAACCCGGCGTGACGGAAATGGCCACGCCCTCTTCTTTCAGGAAGGTGTTGACCTCGTTGCGCAGGGCCCCGTTTTTGGCATTGGCCAGAGCCAACGACGTCGGCGTGTACTCCCACTCGCCTTCTCCGGGACGGCCCCGTCCGCTCGGGTCCCGATTGGCTGCAGCGCCGGCTGCAGCTCCGCGCCCGCCGCCGCCCTCGCGCGCGCCTCCGCGTGCCAGAACTTCCTCATCCGTTGGTGAGGGCTGCGCGTCCGCCCGCGTATGGAGCGTGAGCGGAGCCGGGTCAAACATCAGCAGCGCCTTGCCCTTCAGCTTGCCGTGGTATTTGGCGAAATCTGCTTTGGAATGGATCGGCGCCCACACCGGCTCGACAGTAATCGGGCCGTTCGTCCCCGGCGTCCAGGCCAGCGGGAATCCGGTAAACGCAGCGTAGACCGGAGTCTCCATCGCAGCGTAGAAATGCTTGATCTGCCATCCATAGCCGAAGGGCCACTTTTCCAGGTGGACGTTCTTAAGCCCCCACTCTTTCATCTGCTTCATAGCCCACTCGGCGGCGAGCCTGTGATTGCGGCTGTTGGTGACGCGCGGACCGTACACCTCGGACATCCAGAACAGGTTTTCCATCACTTGCGAGTGCTGGAAAGCCTCGGTCTTGATCTGAGCCAGGGCGTCCAGATCGACTTTGTCGCCTCCCTGCCCGAATGAAGCCGGAATGAGGAAGAGGGCCGTGGCCATCGCAACAACCTGCCTGAAGCGCAGCGGATTCATCGATATTCTCGCTTTCATGAGGATTCCGGCGAAGCTGAACGCGGATTCGGCAGGGAATCCGATCGGCATTCCGGGATGAACCGGAACGCCACCGGAGCATAGCGACACTGGCATCTCGATTGTGCAGGAAGCATTCGGCTTCAGTCAAGGTAGTCTATCCCCAAACCACCCGCCTCCACTCCACGCGAGGTTTCTGAAAATTAACAATCAAACCAAGCCGAAGCCCGGAAGTCCTTGAGGTAATTGATGCATTGAGCCAGATGCTCATTGCAAAACCGCTCGACGCACTTCAACTCCACGAGCACCCGTCCTTCAACCACCACATCAGCCAGGTAATCCCCCACCCGCTGTCCCTTATAGAGCACGGGACAGCAAACTTGGGATTCAACCCGCAGCCCCCGTAAAATCAGCTCCCGGCACAAAGCCCGCTCATAAACCTTTTCCAGAAATCCAGCGCCGAGGGAGTTCGAAACCTCATAAGAAGCCCCAACAATAGCCTCCAGAATCCTTTCGGATTCATGTTCATTAGTGTTCATTCGTGGCCCATAAACCTTTATCGGTGACACGTAAAAAAACTTTATATTTCCCATAAAATCAATACATTTACCAAAAATCCAACCACCATCCCCCACCACCCATGAGAAAACAAAATCGAAAATGCGCACCGAACGTCAGATCGAGGCCTCCCGTGTCAACGGAGCCAAATCCCAAGGGCCGGTAACGCCCGAAGGAAAACGCAACTCTTCCGCCAACGCCATCAAACATGGTCTCCTCGCCGAAACCGTAGTCCTGAAAGGCGAACTCGAAGAACGCTTCCTCGAAGTCATCGCCGACATCGACCAGGAACTCCAGCCGGAAACCCCGATCGAACACGCGCTGGTCGAAAAAATGGCCGTGGCCCGCTGGCGGCAGCTCCGCCTCTGGGGCATGGAAAAGGCCGCCATGGAATACCAGGTCCGCCAGCAGGCCGATTCCGTCGGACGCGGCGAAAGCAACGCGACTCGCGCATCCCTTGCCTTCCAGACCCTCGGCGGCGACTCCCGCTCGCTCGACCTGATCATCCGCTACGACGCGCTCTGCGACCGCCAATATCTCCGAGCCCACAAGCGCTTCCTCGACATGCGTCGCTGCAATGCCCCCTCAAAACCAACCTTCGAACCCAGCAACCCATTGAAAACACAATCGCCGCCGGAACCAACTCCCATTTGTGTTCATTCGTGTCCATTCGTGGCCCTCCAACCCGAACCCAACGAAAATCAACCAAACGAACCCAGCAACCCGTCGAAAACACAATCGCCGCCGCAACCATCTCCCATTCGTGTTCATTCGTGTTCATTCGTGGCCCCAAAACCCATCCCCGCTGGAACCGTTCCGCCCGAGAGCGCATCTATCCCTCCAGTCCCATCCTCCCCGGAGCCCCAGCCGAATCATGTTATCGTCAAGCATTGTGAAAATCCTTCATGTCGTGGCACTGCTGACCGTCTCCGCAGTAGCCTTCGGAGCCGAGGACCGTGTGGTCCTCAACACAATGACCGAAGAGCTCCAGCGCAACTTCCAGACGTTGAAACAGAAGGCCGATCCCCCGCCTTATTTCATGTCCTACGAGATCACCGACCTCGCTACTCACTCGGTCAGCGCCAGTCTCGGAGTGTTGAACGAAATGGGTGATTCACACAACCGGTATCTTGACGTCACGGTCCGCGTAGGCGACCCGAAACTCGACAACTTCCGTCGCGTCCGCGGCGACCGCGTCCAGTTCACCTCCGGAACCTCCGTCGTTCTTGGCGACGATGCCGCCGCGCTCAAACAGCGCATGTGGCTCGAAACCGACCGCGTCTATCGCGCCTCCGCCGAGCGCCTCATTAAGATAAAGACCAACCAGCAGGTCAAAGCGGCCGATCGCGACAAGTCGAACGACTTCTCCTCCGAGGAAAGCTACGCCCACTGGGAGGCGCCCGCCAAAGTCTCGTTCGATTCCGACCGCTGGAAGAAAGACGTTCGCGAGCTCTCGAAGAACTTCCTCCAGTACCACGATCTGCTCTCGTCCGACGTTCAGGTTTCTGTTCAGTCGGACAATCGCTACTTCGCGAACACGGAAGGAACCAACGTGCAGCAGGGCCGTGACTACGCCCGCGTCATCATAACCGCCAGCGCCAAGGCGAAAGACGGCATGGACGTCTCGGATTTCGCCTCCTTTGAAGCCGCCGACGCGAAGGATCTTCCCGCCGCGGACGTCATTCAGGCCGCCGTGAAAAAGGTGGGCAGCAACGTCGAAGCGCTCATGACCGCGAAGACCGCCGAGCCGTTTGTCGGCCCGGCAATCCTCTCCGGGCGCGCCTCGGGCGTCTTCTTCCATGAGATCTTCGGACACCGCATCGAAGGCCATCGCCAGAAAGACGAATCGGAGGGCCAGACCTTCACCGCCAGCGTGGGCGAAAAGATCCTGCCCGATTTCCTCTCCGTCACCTTCGATCCCACCATTAAAAGGATCGCCGGTGTCGATCTGAATGGCACCTATGAGTACGACGATGAAGGCGTGAAGGGCCGCAAAGTGGTCGCGGTGGAAAACGGAGTCCTGCGAAACTTCCTGATGTCGCGCTCCCCCATCGATGGCTTCGATCACTCGAACGGGCACGGCCGCCGCCAGCCCGGTCTGGAAGTGGTTTCTCGCCAGTCCAACCTCGTGGTCAGCAGCACTCGCGCCGTGAGCGATGAAAAGCTGCGCCAGATGCTGATCGACGAAATCAAGCGCCAGAACAAGCCCTACGGTCTCTACTTCGAGGACATCACCAGCGGCGTCACCACCACCCAGCGCGCGGGCGTGCAGGCCTTCAAAGTGGTCCCGGTCATCGTATACCGCGTTTATGCCGACGGCCGTCCCGACGAACTGATTCGCGGCGCCGATATCGTCGGCACCCCGCTGGCCAGCTTCTCGCGCATCCTGGCCACATCCGACAAACAGGAAGTCTTTAACGGCTATTGCGGCGCCGAATCCGGCAGCGTTCCCGTGTCGGCCGTATCGCCCGCGATCCTGATTTCCGAAATCGAAATCGAAAAGAAAGATGCTTCGCAGGACCTCCTGCCCCTGCTCCCGTCTCCTCTGATGGCGGGTGTACGGTGAGGATCGCAAAGCCGTTGTGGGGCCAGGGCTTCCGCCCTGCCGCCGAGCCCCAGCTCGGCGCGGGAGCTTTACGTCCTGCCGGTAGCGCCAGCGATCTTGTCGCCGGTGCTTATACGAACCGCGTCTTCAATGGAGTCCCCATGGCCCTGCGGGCCACCAAAATGAATGAAGACGCTGGAGCGGGACACCACGAAACCGGTCGCACGGGCGATCTTCTGTCGCCGGTGTTGGTCAGCCGTCCAAATCGCGTCTTCAGGGCAGCGATTTCTGGCTTCTTTCGACATCATGCCAGATCGGGTGCGCTTCTCATCCTTCCTGTAGCCCTCGGCGGCGTACTTCTGGCCGCCCAGAACGACCCTGTCATGGACGCGATGCGCGAAGAACTCAAGCGTTCCATGACGCTGACTCTGAACCAGCTCGATAAGCCCTACTATCTCAGCTACTCAGTAGACGACACGCACACCTGGTCCGCCGCCGCCACTCTCGGGGGCCTGCTCAGTTCCTCCACGAACGACTATCGAATACCCAGAGTGCGCATTCGCGTCGGCGACTACAAGTTCGACAACACCAACTGGACCGGCGCCGGCGCCGCGGGCCCCCGCTACGACCTCCGCAGCTTCCCGATCGAAGACGAGAACCCCCTCGTCTTCCGCCAGTTCCTCTGGCTCGCCACCGACTCCGCCTTCAAAGGCGCTCTTCAGTCGATCGCCCGCAAACGCGCCGCCCTGCGAAACGTAACCCTCAACGAAGTCCTTCCCGATTTCGCCCCGGCGCAGCCGTATGTCTTCATCCGCGACTACACGCCCGTGAAGTTCGATCAGAAGGAATGGGTCGAGCGAACTCGCCGCCTGTCGGGCCTCTTCGATAACTTCCCGGCGCTTCGGGCATCTTCAGTGGAGTTCAGCGCGATAGACGCTCTCCACCGCTTCATCAACAATGAGGGAACACAAATCCGTCAGCCGGAAACGCTCGGCACGGTCGAGATCCGCGCCTCCGCTCAGGCGCCGGACGGCATGATCGTTCGGGATCGCGACCTCTTCTACACCCGCGACATCGTCCGCATGTTCCCCGAAGCCGATCTGGCGACGGCCGCGCGCAATGTCGGCGGAGAGGTATTGAAAATGGCCGCCGCGCCCCTCGGTGACGATTATGCAGGTCCGGTCCTCTTCGAAGGCGTTGCTTCTCCGCAGATACTGGCGCAGATCCTCGGACGCAACCTTTATATAGCGCGCAAACCGCTCGCTGCTCCCGGCGGAGCCGCTCCGACGGGGACAACCGAACTCCAGGGCCGTCGTGGCGTTCGCATCATGCCCGAGTTTTTCGATGTCGTGGACGACCCCACCAAACCTCTCCTCGGCCAGGAAGAAGTCGATGAGGAAGGAGTCCCCGAGAAGCCTCTCTCGCTGGTCGAAAAAGGCGTGCTGAAAGACTTCCTGCGCACCCGCCAGCCAGTGCGCGGTTATAACGAGTCGAACGGCCGCGCCCGCATCCCCGGAAGCTACGGGGCGGAGACGCCCCTCCCCACAAACCTGCTGATCACGGCCAAAGAAACCAGTTCGATTGCGGATCTGAAGAAGAAATTGATCGACCTGATCCAGCAGCGCGGACTTCCCTACGGCATCATCGTTCGCAAGCTCGATTTTCCGTCGTCCGCTTCGCTCGATGAAGCCCGGAAGATCCTTTCCGCTGGAGCAGGGGGTGGCTCGGACCATCCGGTCAGCATTCCGCTCTACATTTATCGCCTCTATCCCGACGGTCACGAGGAAATGATTCGCGGCGAGCGTTTCAAGTCGATTAACGCCCGCTCCCTCAAGGACATTCTCGCCGCCGGCGACGACACCGCGACATTGAACTATCTCGATAACGCAGCGCCGTTCGCCCTGCTGGGCTATGGCTCCGGAGCCGCCGAAGTTTCCGTAGTTGCGCCGTCGATCCTGATGGACGACCTCGAACTGGCGAAGGCCGACGACGAAATGCCAAAGCTCCCGATCGTCGCGTCGCCGGCGTTAACCACGCAGACCGCGAAAGCCGCCGAGCCCCACCCGTGACGCGGCGCGATATGTGGGGCCAGGGCTTCGGCCCGGCCCCGAGCTTTCCAGTCACTTCGGGGTGCGTCTTCGAGGGTGCCGCCGGGCTTTCGCTCGGAGCCGAGCTCCACAGCAGTACTGGTAGAACCGGCGATCTTGTCGCCGGTCCTCGCGCATGAAGCTCCTAAGCCGCTACGTCTTTCGCGAAATCCTGACGAGCTCTTTCCTCGCCACGGCGCTGGCGACATTCGTAATTTTCCTGAAAGGCATAGGCCGCCTTTTCGAGCTTCTCGTCCGCTCGGCCAGGGGCCCGGCAGTGATCGAGCTCTTTGCCCTCGCCCTGCCGCCGATCCTTCTCCTTGCCGTTCCCTTCGGAGTGCTGGTCGGCATTCTGGTCGGCCTCGGGCGCCTGTCGAGCGACAACGAAATCGTCGCCTTACGCTCCGGCGGCGTCTCGGCGCGAATCGTCGTCGCGCCCGTCGTGACCTTCGCAGTCCTTGCCACCCTGTTCTCGGGAGCCTGCGCCATATGGCTAAACCCGCTCGCGGTCCGCGCCGAGTACAAGATCGTGAACGCCGTAGCCGCCGCCCAGCTCACCGCGGACGTCGAGCCGCGCGTCTTCGTCGAGCAGTTCACCAGCGACAACACCGTCCTTTATGTCGACGACGTCAAATCGCAAAGTGGCTCCGTCGCCCAATGGGACGGCGTGTTCATAGCTGACCTCACTCCGCCCGCAGACCGCAAAACGGGAGTGAAAGCGTCTCAGCCCGGCCCGCGCGTCACCGTCGCGCGCCAGGCCATCGCCGTTCCGGACGTCAAACACAACCGCATTCAACTCATGCTCCGCGACGAAGCGCTTCACGAAGCGCCTTATCACCAGAGCGCCCCGACTTACGCGACCGCCCTGCAGCCCGAACCGCAGCAGGAGCAGCAGGCCCGGAAAACGGACCAGATGACCACCCGGGAGTTGAAGCACTTCATCCACATCACGCCGAAGTCCAACCAGGACTACACCGACGCACGCATCGAGCTGCACCGGCGCTTCGCATTGCCCATCGCCTGCCTGATGCTGGCTCTGGTCGGAATCCCCCTCGGAGTGTCGTCGCGCAAGGGCGGCCGCTCCGCCGGATATGTATGGGCGATCTTCCTTGCATTCTTCTGCTACTACACCGGTTACATCACCCTCACGGGTCTCGCCCGTACTCACTCTATGTCGGTCGAACTGGCCTCGTGGTTGCCGAACGCGGTCTTTGGTATTGCGGGCGTCTTCATGATCATCCGCATGGAAACGCCTGGGGACCGAGATCGCCTGGGCGACCTGATTCGTGCGATCACCCACTGGTTCGAGTCGACGTCCGATCGAATTCGGTCGCGTCGCGCCGTCTCTCGTCGCGAAGCTCTGGGCGCCGGCGGAATGAAATTCGTCCTGTTTCAGATACTCGACGTTTACGTTCTTTCGAGCTTCCTGTTCTACTTCGTAGTCTGGCTGGCCTGCTTCATCACGATGACGCAGATTTTCACCTTCTTCGATCTGCTCGGCGACATAGTCAAGAACAACGTCCCGATGGCCCACGTCCTCAGATACCACCTCTTTCTGACGCCGGAACTAATCTACGACACCTTGCCGATTTCCGTCCTGTTGTCGGTCCTCGTCACTTTCGGCGTCATGACCAAGAACAACGAAGTGACCGCATTCAAGGCCTGCGGAATCAGCGTGCGCCGTCTGGGGCTGCCCGTCCTGCTGATGAGCGGCGCATTGAGCGCCCTCTTATTCGCCTTCGACTACTCTTATATTCCGCAGACCAACCAGATCCAGGATGCCATCCTCAACGAGATCAAAGGGCGCCCCGGCCAGACTTATCTTCATCCCGAACGCCGCTGGATTATCCACGATCACCGCATCTTCTATGTGAAGTACTTCGACCCGTCCGAGAAAGTCATGCTCGATCCCTACGTGTTTGAGCTCGATCCTAAGACGTTCCAGCTGGTCCGGGAAATCAGCGCCAGCCGCGCGCGATGGCAGCCAAACATGGGCACGTGGGTCTGGGAGCAGGGAGTATCGCGAGATATCAGCGGAATTGATGAACATAACGTCCGAAACTTCACAGCCGCCACTTTCCCCGAGGTTCTGGAAACTCCGGATGACTTCCTGAAGGCGGTCAAGCTCGATAAGCAGATGAATTACTCCGAGCTCTCTCAATATATGAAAGAGCTTCAGGAGAGCGGCTTCGATACCGTCAAGCTGCACGTACAGTACTACAAGAAATTCGCCGTTCCGGTCTTCGCCCTGATCATGGCCTTGATCTCCGTGCCATTCGGATTTCTGGTCGGCAACCGGGGCGCGATGACCGGAGTAGGCGTCGGCATCGGCGTCGCGATGGTGTATCTCGCGGTCGGCCTGCTGTTCGACCAGTTCGGTAACGTGAATCTGCTGCCCCCGGTTGTAGCGGCCTGGGCGCCAGATACTTTGTTCTCGATCGCCGGGCTGTATCTGATGTTACGCATGCGAAGCTGAAAGCCGCCTTGGGATTTCATGTCGGTATAATGACGAAGAGGCATCTCCCGGTTTTCCAGTCTGACGTCCCATGCTCGATATCAAAAAGAAACTGCAGGAAGAGATCGCCGCGCTCGAATATGAGCTGCGCAACGAGCTGCCAAGAGAGATTCTGAAGGCCCGCGCGCACGGGGATCTGAGCGAAAACGCCGAATATCATGCTGCCAAGGAGCGTCAGGGGTTCGTGAACGCCCGGCTGGGCCAGTTGCAAAAGCGCCTGTCCGACTTCTCCATGATCGACATGACGAAAATCCCGCATGATCGCGTCGGATTGGGCTCTCGGGTCGTTGTTTTGGATACAAAGAAGGACGAGGAAATTACTTACTATCTCGTCACAAGTGAAGAAGCGGACGCCCCGAGCGGGAAAATATCCACAAGTTCGCCGATCGGTCGTTCCTTGCTTGGCAAAGAGGTGGGCGATGTGGTAAAAATGCAGGCGCCCGGTGGAACGAAAGAGCTCGAGATTCTGAAACTTCAGACGATTCACGAGCTCGAAAAGTAAGAAGCATGACAATCACGCGCACCATCGGCTGGTTCTTCGGCCGGATTATTAACGCCATCGTGGGCGCGCTGGCGTTGTCGCGTGTCCATCCGAACGTTCTGACATTTATTGGGTTACTGATCAATGTCGTGGCGGCATTCCTGTTCGCCGCGGGTAAGCTGAGGACGGCCGGTTTCGTGGTGCTCGGCGCGGGTTTATTCGACATGGTCGATGGGAGAGTGGCGCGTGAAACCAACCGCGTGACGCGCTTCGGAGGCTTCTTCGACTCCGTGCTGGATCGCTATTCCGACCTCGGCGTACTGGTAGGACTTTTGGTCTATTACGCCTCGATCAATCGTTTTTTCTATGTGGTCCTGACCGCGATCGTGATGACCGGCACCGTGATGGTGAGTTACACGCGGGCTCGCGCGGAGAATACGATTCCGAAATGTAAGGTTGGATTTCTCGAGCGGCCCGAGCGGGTGGTGCTGATAATCATTGGCGCGCTCTTCAACCGCATGGCCCAGGTGCTTTGGGTAATCGCTATCCTCTCAAATGTGACGGTGATTCACCGCATGATTTACACGTGGCAGGAAACCAAACACCTCGAGGACGCGCAACTTCGCGCGGTGCCCGAAGCAAGAGAACTTCGCCTCTAGTTCTCCTCGATTTACTCTCCTTTGGCTTTTGCCTTGCGATGTTCGGCCCATCGGCGCTTTTGAGCTGCGGCGATGCGTTTCCGCGCCGCTTCGCTTAACACGCGCTTTTTGCGTGCTGCAGGCGCGGCAACAGCAGGTTTGGGGGTATCTACGGGAGCAGTGGAGTTTGTACGTCCACCGAGTTGACCAAGCACGTGATCGATCTTCGCCTGGATTTCATCGCGTTCCCGCTCAAGATGATGCAGCGCATATTCGAGAATCGCCGCATTTTGATCTGCTTTTGCTCGTGCCATCAAATCTCCTAACGTAATATATCATGGACTCACTCAGCTTAGTCGATTAGTCTTAAGGGAAAGAGATTCAAGGAAAGAACTATAAGAGAGTGCGATTTCTCGTGCAGCGAGTCACAAGAGCCAGCGTCAGTGTTGGCGGCAACTTAGAAGGTGAGATCGCCTTCGGTTTGCTGGTTTTCATAGGCATATCGGCCACCGACACCGAGCCGAATGCCGACTATCTCGCGGACAAGCTTGTCAATCTGCGGGTGTTTCCGGATAGTGAGGGCCGGATGAACCTGAGCGCCCTGGATATCAGCGGTCAGCTTTTGCTGGTTTCACAATTTACTCTATACGGAGACTGCCGAAAAGGGCGGCGGCCGAGCTTCGACGCAGCCGCTCCCGCGGCGCGCGCACGCGAGCTCTATGAGTATACGGTACAGAGAATTCGCGAAAAGGGATTAGTGACGAAAACGGGCGTTTTTCAGGCGGATATGCAGGTAGAACTCGTGAATGACGGTCCGGTCACTCTGTTGCTTGAGAGTTAGTTATACTGTTCGTTGGTCAAGGCCATTTCATATAAGGATGCCGGCGTCGACATCGACGAAGCCGAGCGTGCCGTCAGCGCGATTCGCAGAATGGCGCGGGCGACTTTTACAAAAGGCGTCCTTACAGAAATAGGTTCTTTCGGCGGCTGTTTCGCCCTGCCGAGAATGCGCCAACCCGTGCTGGTAAGCTCCGTGGATGGCGTCGGAACCAAGCTCAAGATCGCCTTTGCTACAGGACGCCACGACACAATCGGCGAGGACCTGGTCAATCACTGCGTAAACGATATTGCCGTACAGGGAGCGAAGCCTCTCTTTTTTCTCGACTATCTGGCCGTCGGTAAACTTGAGGCGCATGTGGCGGTGCAGGTAATCGGCGGAATCGCGCGGGGTTGCGAGGCGAACGGGTGCGCGTTGATCGGCGGAGAAACCGCCGAAATGCCTGGGATGTACCGCGACGGGGAATATGACCTTGCGGGAAGCATTACGGGCATCGTGGAAAAATCGCGTATGATGACTGGCGCAAAGGTCCGGCGCGGCGATGCACTGATCGCTCTGCCTTCCTCGGGATTACATACGAATGGCTATTCACTCGCGAGAAAACTTTTTTTTGATGTCGCACATCTGAAGCTCGATTCGGTCCTCCCGGAGACTGGAACTGTGCTGGCGGATGAGTTACTAAGAGTCCATGCCAGTTATCTGAAACCGATAACGGCGCTCCTAAAGGCGGGTTCGCTGTCTGCCGCGGCGCATATTACGGGTGGCGGGGTTACCGACAATTTGCCGCGCGCTCTGCAAAAAGGCCTTGCCGCAGCTATTCATACCGATTCCTGGCGCCCTCCTCCTCTCTTCGACATGCTGCGCGCGATTGGCGAGATACCGGAAGCAGACTGGCGGCGTACATTCAATCTGGGGGTCGGCATGATTCTGGTAATTCCGTCGGGGCGGGTGAATTCGGCGCTCCGTACATTGAAACGGACCGGCGAGAAACCCTGGATCATCGGCGAAGTTATTCAGCAGCGGCGCGGCAAGGGCCGCGTGGAGTATCGGTGAGTGCGGCTCGGTGTTCTGATTTCCGGCCGCGGCTCGAACTTCGAAGCTATCGCGCATAGCATCGGGCGCGGAAAACTGGAAGCTGAGATTGCAGTCCTTATCAGTAACCGGGCCAATGCCCCCGGTATAGAGATCGCCCGCGAGCACGGAATTCCACTGCGAGTCATTCCGTCGGCCGGCGTCGAGCGCGAGACCTACGACAAGTTGTTGATTGAAGAACTGCAAACCCACAAGGTGGATCTGGTCTGCCTTGCGGGCTTCATGCGCCTGCTGAGCACAGACTTTGTGAAGGCATTTCCTAACCGGGTTTTGAATATTCACCCGTCGCTGTTGCCGGCATTTGCCGGGCTGGACGCGCAACGGCAAGCGCTGGAATATGGAGCGAAGATTACCGGGTGCACCGTGCATTTTGTGGATGAGTTTCTCGATTCCGGGCCGATTGTTCTTCAATCGGCGGTGCCGGTTCTGGATCAGGATACGGTTGAGTCGCTTTCCGCGCGCATCCTTTCGCAGGAGCATATTATTTATCCGAAGGCTCTTCAATGGATTGTCGAGGGGCGCGTTCTCATAGAAGGCCGGAAGGTTAAGATTCTGGACGAGAACAAGACCGACTGAACCTGTGCCATACTCATGTGGTATCACCACAGATACCACTCCATGTCCGAATCCAAACTGGATCTGCTGCAGGGAACGCTGGACCTCATGGTCTTGCAGACCCTGGATGTTTTGGGACCTCTCCACGGCTACGGCATCGCTCGCCGCATTGAGCACTTAAGCGGAAACGAGGTCCTGTTAAACCAGGGCACCATCTATGCGTCGCTGGTGCGATTGCAGCAGCGGGGCTGGATCGCGACTGAGTGGGGCGTTTCCGAGAACAATCGCAAGGCGAAGTTTTATTCAATTACCAAAGCGGGAAAACGCCGGATGAAAGAAGACCGCACCCAATGGGAGCGTCTGGCTGCTGTGATGAGCAGAGTTCTCGCGGCGTCAAACGAGGGCAAGCAGTGAACGCAGTGATGCTGCTATTGGTCCGATTTATTTCCATCTTCAAAAAGGGCGACCTCGATGAGGAGTTTGACGTTGAAGCGCGTTCGCATATCGCCCTTGCCACTGAAGACTACGCAAAACGCGGCATGCCACTCGACGAAGCGGAACGCCGGGCAAGGGTGGAATTTGGAGCCATCGAAGCCTCAAAGGATGCGCATCGCGACTCGAGAGGACTGCCCTGGCTGGAGGGGCTCTTCCACGATCTGCGATTTGCGCTGCGGCGACTTCGGCGCGACCGCGCGTTTACTTTGACGGCAATCGTGACGCTCGCGCTCGCCATTGGGTTGAACGTCACGGTGTTCGCCGTTATGAACACGATGCTGTTTCGGGGCTACCCGCTCGTCCAGAAGAACGACCGGCTGGTTTATATCCAGGAGCAGTATCCCTCAGGAACGTGCTGCATCACTTACCTCGATTTCGAGGATTGGCGCGCTCAGGCGCACTCTTTCGAGGGAATGGCATTCGTCGGGGAAAAGAATATCAGTCTTAGCTATGGGGAGGGACGTTCGGTCGACGCTATTGTCTTCACCGTGAGCACGAACGCATTCGGGTTGCTTGGAGTTAAGCCGGCCCTCGGACGGGATTTTGTGCCTGCGGACGAAGCCTGGGGAGCAGCTCCAGTCGTGATCCTCAATCACCGCTTCTGGGAGAGCCAGTTTGGAGGGCGGCGGGACATTGTCGGCACATCCGTTCTTGTGAACAAAGCTCCTGCAACCGTCATCGGTGTGATGCCCGAAGGTTTCGCCTTTCCGACACAGTACGACGCCTGGATGCCATTCGTCCGCGGCCCCGAGGTGAACCAAAGGGCTCCGGAAGCCTTTATGGCGGTTGGGCGACTGCGGGACGGCGCCAACCTGCAAGAGGCCCGTGCGGAGCTCGAAGCTATCAATCGCCGCCTGGAAACGGCGTATCCGGCGACGAATCGCGGTGTTGTCCCCAGAGTAAATAACTATTCGCAATACAACATCGGCCCGGATGCGCCCGTTATCTACGGCTCGCTTTGGGTCGCGGCGTGGTTCGTATTACTGATCGCCTGCGCCAACCTGGCAAATCTCACGGTGGCGCGAACCGTTGGGCGTTGGAGCGATTTTTCGACCAGGATTGCGCTCGGCGCAGGCCGGGGGCGGATGATGCGCCAGATTTTCGTCGAAAGCCTTACGCTTACAATCATGGCCGGAGTACTCGGCTGGTGGATCACTAAATGGGGCGTGCGCGCGTGGGCTGTCGAAACCGCCTCCATTTACCAGATACTCGACTATACGCTGGACTCCGGCACGCTGGCCTATCTGGTTGCAATCTCCCTCGCTGCGGCGATTTTGTTTTCCGTGGCTCCGATGGGCAGAGTTTTGCAGATTGGTGTAAACAGCGCTCTGAAAAGCGACGCCCCGGGCGTCACGCCGGGTCTGCGCGGCAAACACCTGGCGGCGGTACTGGTGGCAGGCCAGATGGCGCTCGCCATTGTGCTGTTATCGGGCGCAGGCGTCCTGGTTCGGAGTGTCATGAACATTGTGAGCGCCAATACCGGCGTACGCGATCCGGAACACGTACTGGTTGGATTGTTAAGTTTGCCGTCCGAGAAATTCCCGAGTCCCGCAGCCACTCTTGGGTATATCGACCGGTTCGAAGCGAAGGTGAGAGCCATTCCGGGGATTGAAGATGAGTCCGTGGCGAGCAACATTCCCGTGAATAGCGGAAATCAGCGGACGTTTGAGATAGAGGGAAGGCCGAACCCGCCGGAAGGGGGAGAGGCTGTCCAGTTCCTGAGCGTCGGATCGGACTACTTCCGAGTGGTGGAAGCATCCGCGATATCGGGCCGCGACTTCAACGGCGGAGATCGCGCGGCGACATTACCGGTTGCAATCGTGAACCAGAGTTTCGCCGCCAGGTACTGGCCTCGGGAACAACCCCTCGGCCAGCGGCTTCGTTACATCGATCGCAAGAAGCCGGCCGAATGGCTGACCGTGGTGGGAGTCGTCCCGAATATCATGCAGGGAGACGCCACGCGGCGGCAGTTCAAACCTCTGGTTTATTTGCCTTTCCGGCAAGCACCGACGGCGCCTGGCGTGAATTTTCTGCTGCGAACGGGCGTGCCTCCCGAGCGAGTGGCACAAGACGTACGGGCCGAGATACAGAAAGTGGATCCCGACGTGATCCTGAGAAAGTTCACGACCCTGAAAGCCAGCTTCGGGTTTGACCCCGACCGCATGGATCGCGCGCATAGCGAGATAGGGAAGTACGCGGCGGTGGCCCCCATCTTTGCTGTGATGGCGCTTCTCCTGGCGGCTGTCGGCCTCTATGCCGTGATCGCGCATTCAGTAAGCCAGCGCACGAAAGAAATCGGCATCCGCATGGCGATCGGCGCAGCCGCTGCGGACGTTCGCGAAATGGTGGTTCGCGATGGCATGTCGCCGGTGGCGATCGGTATTCTCGCCGGCCTTGCAGCGTCGCTCGCCATGAATCGAATTTTAGCAGTCGCAGCTGGTCGGGGTGTCGCCGTATGATCCCGTCACGATGGCTGCCGCGCCCGTCGTCCTGATCCTGGTTGCGCTGCTTGCCTGCCGGATTCCCGCACGGCGGGCTATGAATGTCGAACCAACAATTGCCTTGCGGCACGATTGAGGTTATTCGTGCCGCAACGCCACCACGGGATCGACGCGCGAGGCCCGGCGAGCCGGGATCAGGCAACCGAGGGTGGCTGCGAGGATCAGTACGGCAGACCCGCACGCGATGGCGACCGGGTCGGAGGGTGAAACCAGGACCAGAGCGGATTTCAGAACGCGATTGACCGGAAGCGAAACGCCCAGTCCGATGATCAGACCGGTCAACACGGGAAGCATGCCCTGTCCGAGAAGGAGTTTGAGCGTGTCGCTCGCCCTTGCGCCAAGCGCCATCCGAATTCCGATCTCCTGAGTGCGCCGGCTCAGCGAATGGGCGGTGACCGCATACAAGCCGATCGAAGCGAGCAGGAGCGCGATGAGAGCAAAGATCAGGAACAAAGCCGCGGTAAGACCTCGGTATTGCCATGCCGGCGCGAGGCGCTCGGCCAGAGGCGTGGGACCGAGTGTGATGGGCAGATCGGGATCCAGCGCCCGGATCTCACGCCTGACAGCGACAGTGAGAGTGCCGGGAGAAACGAGGGTTCGGACAATCACCCACATCTCGGGCGCGGGGCTTTGCAGGTACGGCACATAAACTACAGGATCGAATTCCTGCCAGTTGGCGCCATTTTGAGCGATATTCGGCACAACGCCGACAACAGTCAGCCATGCCGCCGGTTGCCTGGCCTTGAAAAGGCGAAGGCGCTTTCCCAGAGGGTTCTCGTTCTGCCAGTTCAGGCTTGCAAACCGCCGATTCACGATTGCCGAAGCAGCATTCGAAGATTCATCCGCAGGACCGAAACCACGCCCAGACGAGACTGCAACGCCCAGCGTTTCGAAGTAAGCGGGGCTGACGACCAGCGCTGTGACCGTCGGTCGGCCAGGCTCATCGCCCGAGGGCTGCGCTGCAGTCTGTGCCTCCGCAGCTTCATAGGGGACCGCCGACGCGCTCCGGCCCGGCAGCGCGGAAGCTATCGCCATCGATTTCACGCCAGGCGTGGCTTTGAGACGCGCCCGAAGCCGGTCATAGAACAAGGTCTGCGCTTTCGTCTGGCTGTATCTCGCCTTTGGGAGACTAATGAGCGCCGTGAGAATGTTCTCCGGTCTGAAACCAAGCGGCGCGGAATAGACGTTGAGAAAGCTGCGGATCATAACTCCCGCGCCGATCAGCAACACCACCGCAAGAGCCATTTCCACGATTACCAGGAGGGAGGAAAGACGCCTTCCGTACCATCCGCCGGTCGAACCGCGGCCGCCATCTTTCAAAGTCGCGTTGAGATCGAGCTTCGAGAGCCGCAGTGCCGGCGCCAGCCCGAAGATCAGCCCCGTCCCAATCGAGACTGCGATCAGGTAAGAGAAGACGCGATAGTCCATCGAATAATCGAGGATGTTATCGAACCAGATACCCCCGAAAATCTGATCGGAGATGCCCGAGCCATTGGGGGCGAGCGCGTAAAAATGCACGCCCCACCGGGCGATCAGCCATCCGAAGAAACCGCCCAGACTCGACAACATGATGCTTTCGATGAGGAGTTGCCGGACAATTCGCCAGCAGCCGGCGCCAAGCGCGATGCGGACGGAAATCTCGCGGGACCTGCTCATGGCGCGGGCAAGCAGGAGATTGGCGAGATTGGCGCAGGCGATGAGCAGCACAAAGCCGACCGCGCCCAGCATAGCGGCGTAAGTCAGAGTTGCATTCGGACCGATAAAAAATCCGCGGAAATTCAACACGCGGGGAATCATGTTTTCCCCGCTGTTTGTCAGCGGGTACGCGATGGCCAGTCTGCGTCCGATGGTCTCCATCTCCGCGCGAGCGGTTTTGAGCGTGACGCCGGCGGCCATGCGGCCGAAGACGAACCAGGTGTCGCGCTTGTCGCGCTTCCAAAGCTCCGGCAAAGGAACCAGCGGGACCCATAGATCCTGGTTTTGCGGAAAGGAGAAGCCCCGGGGCATCACACCGATTACAGTGGTCGGAACACCATTCAGGCGTACGGTGGAACCAATGACGGCCGGATCTTTCGCGTACCGGCGTTCCCAGAAGGCATAGCGCAGAATGACAACGGGCGCCGCGCCCGGAATCTCATCCGAAGGGATAAAATCGCGCCCCAGAATTGGCCTTTCACCAACCAAACCAAAGGTTCCCGCAGTCACTTCGGTGGCATCATAACGCTCGGGGAAGCCGTTCCGGTCACTGAACGTTGCGCCGATACCGTGCACAAGGGCCATACCTTCGAATGATTTGGCCTGGGCCTGCCAGTCCTCAAAATCCGGCCAGGAAACACAGCAGCCGCGGCCCGTGGTCATGTAGAGGATGCGGTCGTTTCCGACAACGCCAGGAAAACCTTTGAAAAGGACAGCGTTCGTCACCGTGAAGAGGGTGGCGTTAATTCCGATCCCCACGGCAAGCATCGCAATCGCGGCCGCCGTGAAGCCGGGATTTCCAAGGAACGCCTGTAATGCGTAGCGTATGTCACGCAGCAACGAGTCGAGAAAGGGAAATCCACGAGCGTCGCGGCATGTTTCGCTGTGTTTCTCGATGCCGCCGAACTCGAGTCTTGCTCGCCGTGCCGCTTCGTGGCCGGGCAGGCCCGACCGCTCGAGATCCGCCGCGCGACTGTCGATATGGAACAGAAGCTCGTCGGCGATTTCCCGATCGATATTCGAACGCCGGAAGAGCGCGCACCAGATGACGGAGAGCCGACGGCGCATCTCAGGACTCTCCTGGCCTCGAGTTCAACGCGAGCGCCATGGCCGCAGCCAGCCTGTTCCAGCTTTTCTCCTCATCCCGCAGGCGCTTACGGCCCTCAGTGGTCAGCTTGTAATATCGAGCCTTGCGATTGTTGTCGGAGGTGCCCCAGGTGGCGTCCAGCAGACTCTGTTTCTCCAGACGGTGAAGGGCGGGGTAGAGCGCGCCCTGTTCAATATGGATTGTCCCGCCGGAAATCTGTTCGATGCGCAGCAGGATGCCGTAGCCGTGCAATACGCCGAGCGACGCTGCCTTCAGGATCAGGAGATCGAGCGTTCCCGGCAGGATTGAGGATGGTTCCGCAGGCGGCATTTCGCTTTCTCTCCTAAGTTACTGAGGGAAGGATAGCGCGGCTCTCCTAAGCTGTCAAGGGATGTGACGCTCCGAGCCGCTCTCGTCAGCAGGCGTTTCCTGCTAGTTCTTTCGATACCAGCCCATGGCCTCGATCGCGCCTGGATCATCGCCGTTGTATCGCACAACAGTCATGCCTGCCTGGCGCATTGAACTTCCGGGCCGCTGGGGCAGCTTGTCATTGGTCAGCAACAGGCCTCCGGGTTTCAGCATCGCTCCGATGTTCTCCAAAGCCAGGAGCTGCTGGAAATTGTCATAGTAGAGGAAAATATTGGTGCCGATCACGAGATCGAATCGTTCCGCCTGTGGCAGCTTGAGGCGCTCGAGAACAATGTCGAGATCCAGCGGCTCGCAAGCCAGCACGACTTCCGGCCGTACTCGCACCGCCCGCGTTTCGAGGCCTTTGAATATCTCAGGCGCGCGGATCGGCGCGATCGCGGTTCCAGTTCGATCACCCAGCGCCCGCCAGTAGCTGATCAGATCCGGCGGCCAGGGACGCGCTACGTCGCGCGGCAACTGGATAGCGTATCCCAGATTTCTTCGCGCGCGTTCGCGAGCTCGCTTAACGTGATCCAGCACCTGCGCGCTGATATCCAGAATCGCGACTGAAAGGGCCTCCGGCTTCGAAAGCCCAAGACGCACAACAGAATCGTATAACGCAAAAGGCTGGAGGGTCTGCGGTGGATAGTAGTCGTACGCGGATTCTTCGTTTTTGTCTATGAAATCGAGGCCGGGCCCGATCACGGCCACGCGAGATACCTGCCCTTCCCGCAACACACCCCGCGTCTTCAAATCGCGCAGAGTTTGTTCGATCGAGAAATCGGGGAAGATGCTGGTGTCGAGCGAAACGCCGCGGTCGCGGAATAGCGACGACCTGTCAAGAACGGAGTCAGCATCACGCCTGGCTTCGGCGGCGCGCGCGGCGAGAGTCTGGCGCTCCCGAAGTACCCGCTCAAGATTGCTGTAAACGAATACTCCGAGATCGGCGGACGACCCATTTGGATCTAAACCCCGACTCCGCATCAATGCATTCAGGAAGGCAAGACGTTCGTTGCCGCCAGGATTCCGCAAGCCGCTAATCAGGTCGTCAACTCGCGCCCGCAGGGCGCCTTTTCTTGCCGCCTCCGTGATGTTCTCAATCCCGATTCGCGGCTGTATGGTGAACGATGTTCCGAACAGCAGCAGATTCACCATCGAATCAAGATCGCCCTGTTCGAGACGAGCGCGTACGGCTTTGTCTTGTTTGTGTGTCCAGCTGTTCCACGCACCCTCGTTTGCGTTTACAAGGTACGGAGGCAGTCCGATGCCCTGGCCGGAGAGGATTGATTCCACGCTCGACCAGGGCATGAACTCCCGTTCGACTGCAAGTGCTTTGCTGGTCGCCCCTGCGACCAGCAAAGCACATAAGACCGAACGTAAGAAAGCGGCTCCGATCAGAAGGAGAACCGGGCGATCAGAGTACCGGTGCGGCCCAGCAAAGTTACAGCTCCGGCGCTTACTGCAGGCGCGGTGCCAGGGGCATTGTAGGCGTTAATCACTCCGAATCCGGTCGTCAGGATGGTGCCGTTGCCGGCGCCGTGAGTGACAGCAAGCTGCGGATTCGACGTGCTCGGATTGGGCAGAATCGTCCGGTTGAAGACATTGACGAACTCAGCCCGAATGTACAGGTCCATTCTCTCTTTGATGCGGAAATGACGTCCCAGATTGGCGTTCTCCCGTGGTGTGCGCGGGCCGCGGAAATCGGAATAAAGTTGGGCCGCGGTGGGGATGCCGAATGCACCGATATACGCCGAACCACAGGTTGTGTTGGTGGGGCACGGGGACCACGCCGCCGGATTCAGCACGACCTGGCTTTGTGGATTGTAGCTGTGGATGTCATTTATGTTGACGAGGTAGAGTGGTACACCCGGGTTCCGCACATCTTCGCTGGTCAGAAAATTGGCCGTCGGGCTGACCGGTGGTGCGAGGAACATTCCGCTCTGGTACTGCGCGAAGAAACCCACCTGCCAATCCTTCACAATCACGTTCGCCCATTTGGGCAGAAAGGCGGCCCGCGGTGTAGTGTAAGTGATGTTGAACGTCAGGGCCTGCGGCGGGATTTGTTGTAACGTCCACTGGCTGCCCGCGGCGTTAAAGAAGTCCTGCGGGGTGGGGCGGGTAAGGCCCTTGGCCCAGGTGTACGCGCCGTTCGCCTGTAGACCATGCGAGAAGCGCTTCGTCAACTTGATCTGCAAAGAATTGTAGGTCGAGTTGCCGGTCGGGGAATTCGAGGGTTCCAGAGCCCCGAACTGAGCGTAAGGATAAAGCGCACTCTGCAGCGTGGTGCCCGGGAATCCGGGATAGGGTGAGAAGTTATTAATACCAACGGATCCCAGCTTCGCGACCACGGCCGGGTTGTTGAGCGGAAGGCTGAGCAGAGCGCGGTCGCAATCGTTGCCGGGTACGCACGGATTGCCCGGAATCGAAAAGTTGTAACCGGCTGGCCCCGTTCCAGGGTAAGGATACAGGCCATACCTGGCGTAGGCTGCCGCTGAGGTCTGGCTGAGATAGCCCAGCGGTCCACCTGGCTCCCACACTCCCCGATTGGCTACATAAGACCCGTCTATAAGAAGACTATTCGTGATTTCCCGCTGGATGCCGATGCTCCATTGGTTCACGCGGGGCGGACGGTTTTCGTTTCCGTCCGGCACATAGGGAGTCGAAGTACCCGGAATACCGACGGTGCCTGCAATCGGATAGATGCTCGGATTGGTCACGGGCCATGTCGGCGAAACGATGGAGCCCGGAGTCTCGATGTTTACGTAAGGGTTAACGCCCGCCAGAGGATAAACTCCGGGCGAGCTGACAACCGCGCCGGCGGGGTTGGCCTGAAACTGATAATTCACTCCCCAGCCGCCACGAAGTACGGTCTTTGGATCGAGCTGATAGGCGACACCGAGCCGTGGCCCGAATGCCCAGGGATAGGTCTTCTGATAGAACTGGCAATTGCAGGTGTTGGCGTAGATCGTGCCTCCCGGAGCGCCGCCTGCATTAGTGTTCGGAACAGTCGCGCTGAACTGACCCAGCCGGCCGTATTGTTCGTGCTCCGGGGTCGAATAGTCCCACCGCAGCCCATAGTTCACAGTAAGCTTCCGGCTGACCTTCCACGTGTCCTGGGCATAGAGTCCCCATTCCTGACTGCCCTCGCGGTAATTCAGCTGCGGCGTCTGCGTCGTAGAGCTATAGTCCCCCAGGAGGAAGCTGGCGAAGCCAAAACCCATCGAGTTGCCGTTAAGACTTCCTGTGGGAGTGAAGGGCTCGGATGTCGGACCAGTGCCGGTCGCCAGTGTAACGCCTGCGAAGCTTCCAGTGTAGGTCTGCTCAAGATACATTTCAGCGCCAAACTTGAAAGTATGCTGGCCTTTGATCCACGTTGTGTTCGCGGTAAACGTGGGCTTTTCCTCATAGTTCAGCGACTGTATCTGGCCGGATGTTCCGATGTTCTGCATACCGCCGAGCGCTCCAAAGCATCCGGTAGCGCCGAAAACGGGCGAAGGTACGCACATCCCCGTAACACTCGGAAACTGGCGGTTAATCAGGAAGTTACTGAGCCCGAATGCGGCAGGATCAAAATTCAGGAACGGCGCCTTGTCGGAGAAGCGCGTGTGATAATAGCCGGCGCCGAGATGCAGCAGCAGAGTAGGCGACAAGGTCCGATCGTAGTTCAGCCGGGTCGTGTAGGTGGGTATGAACGTGCCGCGGTACCCTCCAATTTCAATGGGCAGACCATCCGCGTTGCCCAGAGGCGCGGAAATCTGGCTTTCAGTATTGATACGCGACCAGAAGAACGACAACTTGTCCTTCTGGGAAATATTCTGATCGATCTTAATCGACGGGATGGCCGAGTACCGCCCGCCCGTTATGTTTGCACTGTTATTGCCAGCGAGGTTGGAGTTCTGGGCCTGCGGAAACAATGCCATAAACTTCAGCGAGACAGGGTCGAACATGCTCTGGGGAATGATGTTCCCCTGAAATGGATTCGCGTAGCCAAGACCGGTCGCCGTGGTGGACCGAGTGGCCGGGTTGAAAATTTCGTTGGCAAACACGGGTCTGCCGAGCGGATCCATCGTAATCGGCGTTGTCTGAATGCCGTTGGCGGCGCAGAGGCTGCACGTCCCGTTGGGTGAGATGGCGCCGAAATTACCGCCGAGATATGCAGGCGCCGGCACGGTATCGGTAAAACCATACTGCGTGGTTTCGAGGAACTGCTCGTAGTTGAAGAAAAAGAAGGTCTTGTTTTTGCCGTTATAGAGTTTGGGGATACTGACCGGCCCGCCAAGCGTACCGCCGAAATCGTTGCGGCGATTTACAGGCCGAAACTTCCCGGGCCCATTGATATTGCTGCTGAAAGGATTGCCGGCATTCAGGAACTCGTTGACAAAGTAGTCGTAACCAGTGCCGTGATACTGGTTCGTGCCGGACTTCATGGTCATATTGATCACCACGGAGCCCGCCTGGCCATACTCAGCCGCGTAGTTGCTGGTCTGATACGCAATCTCCTGGATTGAATCCGCGCTGGGCTGCCCCATTTGGGTGTAATCGTAGGTGCCGAAAATGCGGGACGTGGCGTCCTGGCCCTCGACTCGCATTGTTTCCGTCATTGTGCCGCCGAGTCCGTTCAGAGTGAACTGGCCGCTGCTGGCATAGCTGCTTACTCCCGGCAACGTCTGCAGCGTGTTGTACGGATTGCGCACGCCGCTGGTACCGGAGTTTGCCGTGCCGATGCCAAGAAGAGGAAGCTCGTCGAGCTGGTCGATGGAGATGTTATGACTTATGTCGCCGCTTTCTGTTTTCAGAAGAGAGGCCTCGGCACTGATAGTCACGCTTTCAGTTGCGGCATTGCCTACTTCCAGATGTATGTCTTCTCTCACGACTTGCGTCGCAGCTATAGCGAGATTCGTGTGGGTGTAAGTCTTGAAGCCCTCCACCTTAGCGGTAACCGAATAGGTGCCGACCGGCAGATCGGTGATCGTATAGCTGCCGGTGTTGGTGGATACCGCGGAGTAAGCCACCCCCGTCTGTGTGTTGGTCGCTGCCACCGCCGCTGCTGGAACGACCGCGTTTGCAGGATCCGTAACGGTGCCGGTGATGGTTCCATTTCCTACCTGGCCGAATGACAGTGACGCTATCGCCAGGAAAAGTAGAATAAGTTGTAAAGATAAATTTCGGCGCATACTTCTGCCCTCCCCTGAATTTCCAGTTAACATTACCCCAAAGAAGCCTAAAGCGGTTCGACTGCGACGATACTATAAGGCTTTGATAAAGTCAATCGCAAATCGCGCGGAAGTTACATGACTTGCTTTCCAAAGAAGGATCTTATGCATTGAGAACTACTCAGCGTGCGAGGTGAGCCCGAGTAACTCTGACATATCTTCGTCGGTGGTCCGCTTGAGCTATTAGTCTGAGTAGAACCTGGATCGATTATTTATTTCCAGATGTTATACATGGAACCACAATCGCCAGTCGAGGCAAATATCCGCATCTTCGGAAAACAGATATAGCAGTTTTAGACCCTCCAGATTCGCGTCCCGGATGAGACAATGCCCTATGCGCTCGTCCTGCGTTTTTGTGGCAATTCTCTCACTTCAGCCACTCGCCGCCAGGCAGCCGGTCCACGCAAAACATGGCATGGTGGTCGCGCGCGAAATGCACGCTACCAACGCCGGAGAAGCGGTACTTGAAGCCGGCGGGAACGCGATCGACGCCGCGGTCGCTGTCGCATTCACACTTGCGGTCACTCATCCCTCCGCGGGGAACCTGGGCGGAGGCGGATTCATGCTGATCCGTCTCGCAGACGGCCGCAGCACATTCATCGACTTCCGCGAGCGTGCCCCGAATTCCGCCTCGCGCGACATGTATGTCGACCCGGTGACGGGAAGAGTCACGCCGGATTCGGTCATCGGCTATCGCGCATCGGGCGTCCCCGGCACCGTGCGTGGCTTCGAATTTGCGCATGACAAATACGGCAGGAAGCCATGGAAAGAGCTGGTCGAACCGGCCGTTCGACTGGCCCACGATGGATTCCCGGTTTCCTGGGGGCTTTCACAGAGCCTGCAAGCGAAAGCTGCAAGCGAGAAACTCAGCCGATTCCCCGATTCGAAACGAATCTTTCTTAATGATGGGGCCTTCTATCAGCCCGGCGATCTTTTGAGGCAGCCGGAACTCGCCCGTACTCTGGAGCGCATTCGCGCGCATGGCGCGAAAGACTTCTATGAAGGCGAAACCGTTCATTTGCTGGCGGCCGATATGAAGGAGCATGGCGGTCCGCTCACGCTCGAAGATCTGCGCGATTACAAAGTCATCGAACGCAAACCTCTTGAGGGCCAATACAAGGGCTATGGCATCCTCACCTCGCCGCCGCCCAGTTCCGGTGGAGTGGGGATTCTGCAGATGCTCGGCATGCTCGAAGGAACCGATTTCGCCAAAGAAGGCGCTGGTTCGGCATGGGCGCTCCATTATGAAGCGGAGGCCATGCGTCGCTCCTTCGCGGACCGCGCCGACCGGCTGGGCGATCCTGACTTCCAGAAAGTGCCGGTTTCCGCGCTCCTGAATCCCGCATACATTACGAAGCTGCGCGAGAGTATCGATCCGAACAAAGCGACTCCCAGCGCCGAAGTTCATCCCGGCGATATCTCGGCGTACGAGAGCACTGAAACCACGCATTTCTCCATCGTTGACGGCGCGGGCAACGCCGTTTCGGTCACATACACGATGAATGCCAGTTTCGGTTCGGGAGTAACGGCCCATGGTCTTGGATTCCTGCTCAACGACGAGATGGACGATTTCGCCGCGAAACCTGGCGAGAAGAACCTCTACGGGCTCATTCAGGGCGAGGCCAACGCGATCGCGCCGCATAAGACGCCGCTGTCCTCAATGGCGCCGACGATCGTCACGAAAGAGGGCAAACTCTACATGGTTCTCGGCTCGCCGGGCGGTCCCATGATCATCAATTCCGTGCTGCAGGTCATACTGAACGTAGTCGATTTCGGGATGAACATGCAGGAGGCCGTCGACCAGCCCCGCATTCATCATCAGTGGATGCCGGACACGCTCAGTGTGGAGAAAGCGCTCTCACCGGATACCATTGATCTGTTGAAGCAGCGCGGTCACAGCGTTCGCGTGGTTCCACAGATGGGAGAGGTCGCCGGAATCAGGATTGACGGACAATGGATCGAAGGCGCCGCCGACGGACGAGTCGAGGCGACCGCGAAGGGCTATTGAATTTTCATGGACAGGGTTCTATCCACGCATGTTATTTGTAACCATCGCCTGACCACGGCCTGGATGAACCGGGCGGAGAGAGCCGGGATCGGGGCCGTCGAGATCTTCTGTGCGCAGCAGCATCTCGATTACCGCGACAAGTCGCAGATCGGAGAACTCGGGCACTGGTTCCGCGATTCCGCGATGAAGCTGCACTCGCTGCATTCGCCCATGTATACCGACGATGTATGGGGCCGGTCCGGCCCCCACACGCACATCAACATTACCGAACGCGGGAAGGCGGAACGTATCCGGTGGGTGGATGAGATCAAGCGCGCATTGGAGGTTGCGGAAATCATCCCGTTCAAGTATCTGGTTCAGCACCTGGGCGTCGAAGAACAGGAGTTTTCCGAGCACGCCGTGGAGGCGGCCTTTTCTTCGCTTGAAGAATTGATGGTTTTCGCGCGGCAGCGGGGCGTCGAAATTCTGCTCGAAAACATACCGAACGCTTTATCGACCGGCGAGCGCCTTCAACTGTTCAATACCATGACTCATCTCAAGCTGAATTATGTCTTTGACGTGGGACACGCGCATCTGGGTGCGGGCATCGAGCACGAGTTCGAGATTATGAAGCCACGCATTCGCTCGCTGCACGTGCACGATAACGATGGGAAGCAGGACCTGCACCTTTTCCCGATGAGCGAGGGAGGCTCCATCGAGTGGACTCCCACGATGGAGTTGCTGCGCTCGTGCCCGGGACAATTTCCGCTGCTGCTCGAGTTGAAGGAAGTGCCCGAAATGGAGCATCCGCTCGAGGAAATCGCGCGTGTATTTGATGAGCTGGATTCACTGAAGCCCAACGCTACACACGCCTGATAAAAGATGCCTGAACGAATTACTATTGCCGACGCCGCCCGTCACGTGGGCGAGATCGTCGAAATCGCGGGCTGGCTTTACAACATTCGCAAGTCGGGGAAGATCGTTTTCCCGATACTTCGCGACGGCACTGGACTGCTGCAATGCGTCGCATTGAAAAACGAACTGCCCGAAGAGCTGTTTGAGGAACTGAAACATCTGACCCAGGAGTCGTCGCTCATTGTGCGGGGCAGCCTTCGCGAGGAGGCTCGCGCTCCTGGCGGCTACGAGATGGACGTCCAGGGCGCGCAAGTCCTCCAGAAGGTCTCGGAAACCGATCCTTATCCGATCACGCCAAAGGAACACGGCGTCGAGTTTCTGATGGACCACAGGCATCTCTGGCTGCGGTCGCAGCGGCAACACGCCATCATTCGCGTGCGGCATGAGGTGATCAAGGCTGTGCGCGATTACTTCGACAGCCACGGTTTCACGCTGGTGGATACGCCGATCTTCACTCCCGCCGCATGCGAGGGCACCACGACGCTCTTCGAAGTGAATTACTTCGACGACGACAAAGCCTACCTGACCCAATCGGGGCAGCTTTACAACGAAGCCACCGCGATGGCGTTCGGCAAGGTCTATTGCTTCGGACCGACATTCCGCGCGGAGAAATCGAAGACGCGGAGGCATCTTACGGAGTTCTGGATGGTGGAGCCGGAGATGGCTTATGCGGATCTGGACGAGATCAAGCGCGTTGCCGAAGAAATGGTGGTTTATATCGTCGGCCGCGTGCTGGACGCAAGACGCGAGGAACTGAAGGTTCTCGAACGCGATGTTTCGAAACTCGAAGCGGTGCAGGCGCCGTTCCCGCGCATCAGCTACGACGACGCGGTGAAGAATCTGCAGGCGCATGGCTCCGAGATTCAGTGGGGCAGCGACTTCGGGGGAACCGACGAGACCATCCTGACCGAGCAGTTCGACCGGCCGATTATGGTCGACCGCTTCCCGACGGTCATCAAGGCTTTCTATATGGCGCCCGATCCGGACCGCCCCGAAGTGGCGCTTGGCGTGGACGTGCTCGCGCCCGAAGGTTACGGCGAAATCATCGGCGGAGGACAGAGGATTCACGACCCCGAACTCTTGCTGCGCCGGATCGAAGAACATCAACTGCCGCGCGAGGCCTTCGAATGGTATATCGACCTCCGCAAATACGGCACGGTTCCCCATGGCGGCTTCGGCATGGGAATTGAGCGCTGCGTAGCATGGGTCTGCGGCCTTGAGCACGTGCGCGAAACCATCGCGTTCCCGCGAATGCTGTACCGGCTGCGTCCATAAGAAGGGTGTCCGTAATGAAGCCAGCGGTTGCGGTAATCGGCGCGCCTCTCGACCTTGGCGCTGGCCGCAGGGGCGTCGACATGGGGCCTTCCGCGGTTCGCGTAGCCGGGCTCGGTGGCCGCTTGCAGGCGCTTGGGTTTGATGTTACCGACCTTGGAAACGTCCACGTCGCGCAGGCGGAAAGCGTCGGCGACTCGGGACCGGATGAGGCGAAATTCCTTCCGCAGATCGCCGCGTCCTGCGAACGTCTCGGAGAACTCGTCGCCCAGGCGCTCAGCGCCGGGAAGACCCCTATCGTCCTCGGTGGCGATCATTCGATTGCGGTCGGCAGCGTGGCGGGCGTCTCCCGTTTTTTCCGCGAATCGAATGCGAAGGTCGGGTTGATCTGGGTTGACGCGCATGCGGATATGAATACGCCGCAATCGAGTCCGAGCGGCAATGTTCACGGGATGCCCCTCGCCTGCTGCGTCGGTGTCGGCCCGGAATCCCTGACGCACATGTTCGGCTTCTGCCCCAAAGTCGATGCGGCCAACGTAGCTCTGGTCGGAATCCGCGACGTCGACATTCTGGAGCGGGGGACCGTTCGGGGCACCGGCGTGCGCGCCTTCACGATGCGCGAAATCGATGAGCGCGGGATGCATGCGGTAATCGACGAAGCGATCGGCATTGCAATGAACGGAACCGCCGGCTTTCATCTCTCGCTGGATATGGATTTTGTGGATCCGCAGTATGCGCCTGGTGTGGGAACTCCCGTGCGCGGCGGCGCCACCTATCGGGAAGCGCACCTTGCGATGGAAGTTGTGTCCGATTCGAACCAGATGGTTTCGATGGAGGTCGTCGAAGTGAACCCGGTGATCGATGAAGTGAACCGCACGGCAGACCTGGCAGTGGAATTGATTTTGTCCGCGATGGGAAAGAAGATTCTCTGAGAATGAAGACGCGCGTTGCAGTTCTTTACGGTGGGCGCAGCGGCGAGCATGAAATTTCGCTGGTGTCGGCCGAGGCCGTGATGGCCGCCATGAACCCCGAGCGGTACGAAGTTGTCCCCTACCTGATCGGGAAGGACGGCCGCTGGAATCCCGGCCCGATTCTGCCCGAACCGGGCGCAAATCCGGGCATCGATGTGGCGTTTCCCGTGCTCCATGGGACCTTCGGCGAAGATGGCACGGTTCAGGGTCTGCTCGAACTTGCGGACATTCCCTACGTTGGCGCAAACGTACTGGCTTCGGCGGCGTCGATGGATAAGGACGTGATGAAGCGCCTCTGCCGCGATCGCGGACTACCGATTGTCGAATACATGGTCGCCGAGCCGCGAGGAGGCCGAGGCGGGAACGGTAAAGTGCGACTTTGCCTTTTCCAATGTTCGTGAAGCCCGCCAATCTGGGATCGTCGGTAGGGATTTCAAAGGCGCATGATTGTGCGGAACTCAAGGCCGCCCTCAAGCTGGCGGCGCAATACGATCGCAAAATTCTCGTCGAGCGAGGGATCGAGGGGCGCGAGTTCGAGTGTGCAGTGCTCGGGAACGACCATCCCGAAGCGTCAATGCCCTGCGAAATCCTGCCGTCGCGCGAGTTCTACGACTATGAAGACAAGTACGAACTGAACCTGGCGAAAACCGTACTTCCGGCGAATCTGCCGGAGAGCGACATCGCCGAAATCCGGCAGCTGGCCGTCGAATGCTTTCAGGCGATGGGCTGCGAAGGAATGGGAAGAGTTGACTTTCTTCGCGAAACCGCGACGGGAAGACTTTACGTCAACGAGATCAATACGGTGCCGGGATTCACGGCGATCAGTATGTATCCGAAGATGTGGGCTTATGCCGGGATTCCGTTCGGTGAACTGGTCGGGCGCTTGATTGAACTGGCGCTGGAGCGGCAGGCTGCGAAGAAGGCGACAAGGTTCACGCGATAATGGTTTCGGCCAGCCGATGAGAATATGATGAGACTGCTCACCGTTCTGTTTGCCTGCGTCAGTCTCGCTTTCGCTGCCGAGCCTCCAAAAGACTCATCGGCAAATGATGACGCCCGCCTGATGAAGAAGTTCATCGACGCGTACCGGATCGTTCAGCAGAACTCGGCCGATCCCTTCGATCTCGACCAGGCCTTTTATCAGGGCGCCGTACCCGGCCTCCTGCACCATCTCGATCCGCACTCGGTATTCTTCGCACCTTCCCAGTTCGACCAGTTGAAGCAGATGGAGACCTCGACACGGAAGGGTTTTGGCACCGTCGTTTCGGTCCTGCCGGGGCGCGTTGTGGTGCTCCAGACTCTGCCGAACACGCCCTCAGAGAAAGCCGGAATGTCTCCCGGCGATGAGATTCTGGCGGTGAATAATTACCGTCTGGACCGGCTCGATCCCGATCAGATTGTCGAGTTGCTGAGTGAATCGAAACAGAAACCGGCCGACCTGGTGATTCGCCGGCCTGGAAATGCGCGGCTGGTCGAACTGACTCTCGTGCCGGCCGAGATGCAGACATCGAGCGTCGAACGGGTCTTTGAATTGCAGCCGGGTATCGGGTATATCCGGGTGGCGGATTTTGAACAAAAGACTGGGCAGCAGATCCGCGACGGTATCGAGAAGCTGGGCGGCCGTAATTTGAAGGGCCTGGTGCTGGATTTGCGAAACAATCCGGGCGGACTCGTTGGGGCGGCGCTCGAAACGGCTTCGTTTTTTCTCAAGCCCGGGCAGGTAATTCTGTCCGCAAAAGGCCGGAATGTTGCCGAGGCCGTCGAGAAGGTTCCCGCCGATAACAAACCTTATACATTCCCCGTGGCGGTAATTGTGAATGGAAAAACCGCGAGTGCGTCGGAAATCGTTTCGGGAGCCCTGCAGGATCACGACCGGGCAGTCATCGTCGGCGAGCCAAGTTTCGGCAAAGGGCTGGTCCAGAGCGTCTATCCGTTGTCCGAAGGCACGGGCCTCGCGCTAACGACCGCGCTCTATTACATCCCCAGCGGCCGTTCCATCCAGAAGACCTTCAGTTCCCAAAGGGCTTTCGGGGCTGAGGATTTCGATCTGGGCGCGACCGCCACACACCCGAACGAACGAACCGATTTCAAGACCGACAGTGGCCGTCCCGTGCCGGGAGGCGGCGGCATCGTGCCGGATATCGAAGTCTCGCCCGAGGGCCTCGATCAGTTCCGCAATGTGCTGGAAGCTTCGGGATCGTTCACCTCGTTTGCGTCGGAATACGTTCGAAACAACAAAGTCACCGACGGTTGGGAGGTACCCGGCGAGGCTCTCGATCAGTTCCAGGCATGGCTTTCCGCACGACGAATTCAACCCTCGCTCGGCGAATGGACCCAGAATCGCGATTTTATTCAGTCGCGTTTGAAGACGGAGATCTACAATTTCGCCCTCGGCGTGGAAAAGGGCGATGAGGTCCAGGCGAAATCGGATGTGCAAATTCAGAAAGCGCTTCAGGCGATTCTGAAACCGGCCCTCTGATATTTCAATAACATTGACGGCGGCATTTCCGGTCTTATATACTCACCTGCACGTATTTACAGATCAGGGGAGGTAACAGGAGTGCTCCGTCTCGCATTCATTTTTACGGTCAGCTGCGCCGCAGTTTTTGCGCAGGCCACGTCGCAGATTCAAGGTGTCGTAAGAGACGCCTCCGGCTCGCCGGTTCCAGGCGCTGAGGTCAAAGCGACACAAACCGATACCGGAACGGTACGCACGGCAACCTCCGGTAGCGATGGCGGCTACGTGCTCTCCAACCTCGCCATCGGGCCGTATCGCCTCGATGTCGCGAAGGCTGGCTTCTCTACATACGTGCAATCCGGCATCGTTCTGCAGGTTGCCACGAGTCCGAACATCGATGTGCAATTGAGTGTGGGCGCCGTTTCCGAAACCGTTCAGGTGGAAGCCAACGCCGCCCGCGTCGAAACGGAGAACACCAGCGTCGGCACCGTAATCGAGAACCAGCGCATCATCGATCTTCCACTGAACGGCCGCCAGGCGACCGATCTGATCCAACTCACCGGCGCAGCGATTCCTGCCGGAGTCAACGGCACGGCGGGATTCCCGGGCGGGCAGAACATCGCCATCGCGGGCGGTTTGCTTTCCGGTGTCGGGTATTTTCTGGATGGCTCGCTCTATAACAATCCGTTTGACGCCACCAATCTTCCCTTCCCCTTCCCGGATGCTCTCGAAGAATTCAAGGTCGAGACCAGCACGCTCACTGCGCAGAACGGCATGCATTCCGCGGCGGCCATCAATGCGGTTGTGAAATCGGGAACGAATGCCTTCCACGGCGATGCCTTCGATTTTCTGCGCAACGGCGACCTGAACGCCCGCAACTTCTTCGCGGCGACGCGCGACACCCTGAAGCGCAACCAGTTCGGGGGAACCGTGGGCGGCCCCATCCTCAAGAACAAGCTTTTCTTCTTCGCCGGCTACCAGGGCACGATCACGCGTCAGGACCCGACGGATCAGACAACCTTTGTACCCACCGCCCAGATGCTGGCCGGAAATTTCACCACATGGGAGACGGCCTGCAACGGAAACAAGACTCTCGCGGCCCCATACGTAAACAACATGCTGCCGCAATCGCTGATCAGTGCGCAATCGCTGGCGATCGCGAAGATGCTCCCCACACCCGATAACCCGGCCGATCCTTGCGGCAAGGTCACCTACGGAGCGGTCACACAGATCAATCAGCATCAGGTGCTCGGCCGCGTCGATTATCAGATCAACCCGAAGCAATCGCTTTTCGGCCGCTATATGGCGACTACGTACTTCCAGCCGCCGGCTTACAGCCTCACGAAGAATATCCTCGCGTCCACACAGGGCGGGCTGGACGATCTCGCGCAATCGGCGACACTCGGCCACACATATCTCATCAGCCCGACCACCATCAACTCCTTCCGGCTGGCTTTCAATCGCGTAGGCGTGCATCGCATAAACAACGATTACTTCTCGGGCTGCGATCTTAATATCGAGATGTACTGCTATATCCCGCACCAGACCGTCGTAACTGTCACCGGCGGCCCGAGCATCGGGATTGCAACCGCAATTGCGGCCTCTTTCATCCCCACCACCTGGACCATCGGGGACGATGTGACTCTGATCCGGGGATCTCATCAGTTTGCTTTCGGAGGAACGGCCTTCCGCTACCAGTCGAGCTCGAACGCGAACGTCTACTCCGCCGGCTCCTTCGCCTTCAACGGCAACGCCACCGGCGCGGGTCTGGCCGACTTTGTTGCGGGACAACTGGACAGTTTCACTCAGGGCGTGCCCAACACTCTATTTGTCACCAAGTGGTATGTGGGACTTTATGGACAGGACACATGGAAGATGTCGCCGCGTTTGACGGCAACCCTGGGTCTGCGATGGGAGCCGTACCTGCCGCAAGCAGTGAACAACGGCGCGGTTTACAGCTTCAGTTTCAGCCGGCTGAATCAGGACATTACAAGCACCGTTTTCAAGAACGCCCCTCCGGGCCTGCTCTATGCGGGCGATCCTGGCTTCCCCGGTAAATCGGGCATCAACAACCGGTACGATCAGTTCGCGCCGCGCGTGGGACTCGCCTTCGATCCGCAGGGGAACGGCAAGATGTCTATCCGGGCCTCTTTCGGCATGTCTTACGATTTCCCCAACGTAATGATCTATTCAACGGAAGCCACCGCGCCTCCGTTCGGCGACCAGATTACCGTTCCGGGTCCGGAGCCGTTTGCCACCCCGTTTGCGAATCAGCCGGGCGGGAACTTCTTCCCCGTAGCTTTCAGTGCCAGCGCGCCATTTACTCCGGCCGGAACTTATGTCGCCGTTCAACCGAACCTGAAGGCGACCACAGTTTACAGCTGGAATCTCGCCATCCAGCGGCAGCTTACTAAGACCTGGTTCATATCCGCAACCTATGCGGGCACGGAAACCGCCCACTTATGGGTGACTTATCAGTTAAATCCCGCCACGATTGTTCCCAACACGGATGGCACGCCCCTCGGGACGTGCCCCAGAGGCGTGACGACAGGCTGCAATTCCACGACTAACACAAATCAACGGCGGGTGATCAGCTTGTCCAATCCCGCGGCCGGCACCTACTACGGGCCTGTAGATCAGTTCGATTCCTCGGGCACGGCAAGTTACAACGCCCTTATCCTGCTGGCGCACCATACGCTGACAAACAGGGTCAGCCTCGATGCGAACTACACCTGGTCCCACTGCATCGGTGATGCGACTCAAGCCTCAACCATCGGTGGCGCGCAGTCGGGTTTGCTGGAGCCGAACGACCGGCGTTTCGATCGCGGTAACTGTCAGACGTCCACGCTCGGAGGCAACTTCGGGCTTGACCGGAGGCAAATCGTCAACGTCACAGCCGTTGTTCAATCGCCGAACTTCACCAACGCTCTGATGCGCGCGGTAGGAACCGGCTGGACTCTTGCAGGAAGCTGGAGAGCCAGTTCGAAGGTATTTCTCACCCCAACTTATTCCACGGATATCCAGCTCAGCGGAAGCACCGGCCAAAGGCCGAATCAGGTTCTGCCCGATCCCTTGTGCGCCAACCCGAGGCCTTCCTGCTGGATCAATCCCGCCGCTTTTGCCCAACCGGCCTTTGGCACGCTCGGAGATCTCGGCAGGTCTATCGTTCCAGGCCCTACTTTCTGGGAAATTGACATGTCGTTATCGCGGGCGTTCAGAATTCGCGAGCATCAGAGCATCGAATTTCGCGCCGACGCTTTCAATCTGACGAATAGCTTCCGGGCTGGCGTACCTTCGGGTCTGACGACATCTGGCGGTACCGGAGTTACGACCACGGTCAACAGCGCGCAATTCGGGCAAATCCTGACCGCAATGGACCCGCGCATCCTGCAGGTCGCGGCAAAGTTCGTCTTCTAGCGCATTCTGTGTTTCACGCCGCACCCGGTTTGACGCCGCACCCGATTCCGAGCCCCGAGCGGAAGCGAGCATTCAAAAGGATCTGTGCTTCGGATCTCCCCGACACTATTCGGGGACGACAATGTAGTCGAGATCGATTATCCATGCCGATACTGTCCCACGAACAGGAAACAAATCCCTGGCTCTCAGCCGAAGCGCGCTTTGGCTACGCCGCCGAGAAACCAGGCCTCGACGAAGTCTCGCCCGAAGGCCTCGATCAGTTCCGCCATGTGCTGGAAGCTTCGGGATCGTTCACATCGTTTGTGTCGGAATACGTTCGAAGCCACAAGATCACGGAGGGCAGGGAGCTTCCCGTCAAGGCTCTGGATCCGTTCCAGGCATGGCTTTCCGAGCGCCGAATTCAGCTGCCACTCGGCGAATGGCCGAATACAGGCAAAGCGCACATGCGGTTTACGACCTGAAGCACCACATGATTTGGTGCACGAAGTATCGAAAGAAGATACTCAGGGGCCGGATAGCGGAGCGTGTGCGCGACCTGATACGGCAGACGTGTGCCGCGAGAGGGGTGTCGATTATCAGAGGCGCGGTGTCGCCGGATCACATTCATCTGCCGCTGTCGGCACCGCCGATCCTGGCTCCGCCGAAACTGGCGCAAGGTATCGAAGGGCGATCGTCAAGGCTGATGCAGACGGAGTTTCCGGAATTGAGGAAACAATACTGGGGGCAGCACATGTGGGCGCGCGGCTACTTCTGCGCGACGGTGGCAGCGGTAAACGAGGCAACGATCAAGGCCTATATCGAGGGCGAACACTTCTCATGGCTTCAGTGACAAGATCTTCGGCTTCTTTATTTCATTGGAGATGGGGCATCGGGGCGGCATCTCCGATGATATGAAGAGTCGCTCGCATGTGCCGGCGCTGACAGTTTCATCTCCGGGAAATATGGCGTTCCAGAAGCTTTTCAATCGCGACTTTATCTTGGAGAGATGCCTGGAACCTGATGATCGAAAGCTGGAGCCACCCGCCGGGATCGAACCGGCGACCTGCTGATTACGAATCAGCCGCTCTACCAACTGAGCTAGGGTGGCGCGACGTGCTTACTCCCTTATAGCACGCCGAATCGCTCGAACTACCTCAAACGATCCCTAACTGCAGCCGCTCGTGCCGCCGCAGTTCTCGCATTTATAGCAGCTCCCGTTGCGCGTCATCATTCCGCCACATTCCGCGCACATAGGAGCATCCGTCGCGACCGCCGGGAACGGCAGCGATTCCTGCGGGCTCACCTCCGTCGGCCGTAACCCGACCGACTCGCCCGCCTCATTCGTGGCATACTCGGCGCCCAGGAACTTCGACGCCAGCCACCGGAAAATATAATCCGGAATCGATTTCGCATACGGAATCTGCTTATTGCCGGTCCAACCACTCGGCTCAAACCTCACATGGCCGAACTTGTCCACAAGGAATTTCAGCGGAACCCCGTACTGCAGGCAGTAACTCACCGACGTAGCAAAGCTGTCCATCAGGCCCGAAATGGTCGATCCTTCCTTCGCCATCGTGACGAAGATCTCGCCCGGCGTTCCATCCTCGAACATCCCCACCGTGATGTAACCTTCATGGCCGCCGATCGAAAACTTGTGCGTAATGGACTGCCGCTCGTCCGGCAGCTTCCGCCGCACCGGGCGGTAAACCACCTTCTCCGCCACCGCCGCCACTTCTTTCGTCGCCGCCGCGGCCTTCTTCTCGGCCGTTTTCCCAGCCCCGGTATTCATCGGCTGGACCTTCTTCGAGTTATCTCGATAAATCGCCACCGCCTTGAGGCCCATACGCCAGCTCTCGATGTAGGCGTCCATGACGTCTTCCACCGAGCACTCTTCCGGCATATTGATCGTCTTCGAGATGGCGCCTGAAACGAATGGCTGCACCGCGCCCATCATCTTCAGATGGCCCATGTAATGGATCGAGCGCGAACCATTCTGCGGGCGGAAACTGCAATCGAACACGGGCAGGTGCTCATTCTTCAGCCCTGGCGCGCCTTCGATCGTCCCCGTGGAATCGATATGGCTGACGATCGCCTCCACCTGCTCCGGCGTATATCCCAGCTTGATCAGCGCCGCGGGAACCGTGTTGTTGACGATCTTGATGACCCCGCCGCCCACCAGCTTCTTGTATTTGACGAGCGCGAGATCGGGCTCAATGCCCGTCGTATCGCAATCCATCATGAAGCCGATCGTACCGGTAGGCGCGATTACGGTCACCTGCCCGTTGCGGAACCCGGCGCGGGCGCCCAGTTCATACGCCTCATCCCAGCAGCTCTTCGCGCCCGCATACAAATCGCTCGGAATGTTCCGATGATTAATTCCATGCACCGAATCCCGATGCATCCGGATCACTTCAAGAAACGGCTCTTCGTTCTTCGCGTAACCCGGGAACGCCCCGACCGACTCGGCAATGCGCGCACTGGTCAAATAAGCCTGACCGCACATCACCGCGCTGATGGAACCCGCAAAATCGCGCCCGCGATCGCTGTCGTAAGGAATGCCGAACGACATCAACAGCGCGCCCAGATTCGCAAATCCCAGCCCAAGCGGCCGGTAATCGTGCGAATTCTTTGCGATCATTTCCGTCGGATACGCCGCGCTGTCAACCAGGATCTCCTGCGCCACAATCAGCGTGTCCACCGCATGGCGGAATCCTTCCACGTCGAATTGCCCGTTCGGCCCCACGAACTTCATCAGATTCAACGACGAAAGATTGCACGCAGAATCATCAAGGAACATGTATTCCGAGCAGGGATTCGACGCGTTAATCCGGGACGTGTTCTTGCACGGATGCCAGCGATTGATGGTCGTATCGAACTGCATGCCCGGATCGCCGCACTGCCACGTGGCCTCCGCGATCTCGGTCATCAATTCGCGCGCCCGAACCCGATCCTTCTTCTCGCCCGTATGGACCGCCTTCGTCCAGAATTCCCGATCCTCCACGACCGCCTGCATGAATTCGTCCGTGGCGCGCACGGAATTGTTGGCGTTCTGAAAGAAGATCGAGCTGTAGGCATCGCCGTCGAGCGAAGAATCGTAGCCCGCTTCAATGAGCGTATGAGCCTTCTTCTCTTCCTTCGCTTTGCACCAGACAAAACGTTTGATATCGGGATGATCGACATTGAGGATCACCATCTTCGCCGCCCGCCGCGTCTTGCCGCCGGACTTGATGACGCCCGCGAACGCATCGAATCCCTTCATAAAGGAAAGCGGTCCGCTGGCCCGCCCGCCACCGGAGAGAATGGCGTCTTCCTCACGCAATGCCGAAAGATTCGAGCCCGTGCCCGAACCCCACTTGAACAACATGCCCTCGGTTTTCGCGAGATCGAGAATCGACTCGAGCGAATCCTTGACCGAAACGATGAAGCACGCTGAGCATTGCGGTTTCGCTTCCGAAGTCAGTTTCCTGATCTTGTCGCCGGCCGTGTCATAGAACCAGCCATAGCCGCGCGATTCCTTGACCCCCACATTGAACCAGACCGGCGAATTGAAGGCCGCCTTCTGATGCAACATCAGGTGTGCGAGTTCACAACGAAAATTTTCGGCATCGGTCGGCGCCGCAAAATAACCGCCGGCCAGGCCCCAGTCCGCGATGCTGTCGACGACGCGATGCACCAGCTCGGCCACGCTGCGCTCCCGCTCGGGCGAGCCCAGCTTGCCGTGGAAATACTTGCTTGCGACGATGTTGGTGGCTGTCTGAGACCAGTCCGCCGGCACCTCAATGTCGCGTTGTTCGAAGATCACCGAGCCTTTATCGTTCCCGATAGTGGCGTTTCGGGTCTCCCACTGAACCTCGTCATAGGGAGTTTTTTCCTTCTCCAGACGGGCGGTAAAGTATCGGGGAAACTCGATCCCGGCGTGTTTTTGTTCTAAAGAGCTCTCGACCTGCAACTCTTTTATTATCGCATTCGCTGTAGCAGACTGAGCCATCTTGCACTCCATGCGCTTGTGGCGCATTTGCAATATTGCCCCAATATGTAGTGCTCAGTCAACCGAAATCTCTATATGGTGTGTGTTGCCCGATACTCCGAGGCAACTTCACCTGTAGAAACTGCTTTCGAAACAAGCACTTGTCTCGCTTCACTCCCAGCCGGTTTTCGAGTTGTACGGCATCACGAACCCCATCGCCTCGATCTCGTGGATCTTGCCGTCTCGAATTTTGAATATGTGAGCGGCGGGAAGATCGAACGGCATGAAGTTCATGGGGATTGTCTCGACTCCCGGAACGCCCACGATCTTGAGCGTTTTTTCCTTCATCGGATGCCGGAACTGCGACAGCCCAAACACGAGCCCCGTTTCAGGATCCGCGATATCCACGCGCCGCGGCTCAATCGCTTTGATATAGCTCAGGGATCGCGTGAAAAGTTGCGCGCGGCAGCCCATCGCGCCCATAGTGGCGAAGCCCGGAGTCTTCGGCGGGGGATTGCCGGTGGTCTGCATGCCGTTCTCGCGACGAAGACAGTCATCGGCGAAAGGCGCGGCGTCGCCATTGCTCGTGACAAGCGCTTCGTAATAGGATGCGCCGATCTTGAGCATCTGGTCGCGCGGAACCCGCTCGGCCGGCGGAACGGTCGCGAGCAGACCGGGCCGCGGCGTCTTCAAATTGGCAAGGCTTGTCTCTCGCAGATCGCGCGCGATCAGATGTTCCGCCTCGGAGATCTTTCCGTCGGTCAGCTTCAGACGAAGGCCAAGCTCGATTGGCTTGCCGCCCTCCATCATCACGCCCAGAAACCCGACTTGTTCCACGACGGGATCCGGCACATAGATCTTGAATGTGGTGGGTACCGCCGAAGCGGTTTTCCAGAGACCCTCCCCCGGTTTCATCGGAACCGTGTTCTCGACGAATCGGACGTTCGCCGCAAGCGGAACACGCGCCGGATCGCGCGCCACCATCGCCGCGAGATACGAATCCACAAGCTTGTCCAGACAACCGCGGTCGCATTGCGCCGCGTGCGCGAGGGCGCTCGCCGAAATCGCAATCAGCAGCAGGGTTCCAGAGCGTTTTTTCACAGGTCTTATCTCCCGTCCGCTGCAAAGTATATAGGACCTGACAAACGGCTGGCGGCGTTGCCGAGCCGCGCATATCAGCAACAATCATGTCCGGGGTGGGATCTTTCAATTGTCGTAATAGAATTGTCGCCAGCGAGATCACCCGATGCGAGCAGCGACTTGCTTTATCCCCTTGCTGATGGCAGGCGTTCTGCTGGCGCAGCCGAAGGGCTTCGAGCCGGCGTCAGTAAAATTGCTCACCACCCAGGACGATCTTACCTCCTTCGTCGCCAACGGCACGGATCGGTTTGCAGCGACCAACGCATCGCTCGAACTTCTGATCGAGATGGCTTTCGGCCTGGACGACAGCCACATCTCTGGCGGCCATTGGCTCGGGCCCGAGCGGTACGACGTTGTAGCAAAGGCCGAAGACGGCATCCGGCTGACTCAGGAAGAACTTCAGCCGCGCCTGCGGAAACTGCTGGAGGACCGCTTTAAGCTTGCCCTCCACCGCGAGACAAAAGAGGTTTCGGGGTTCGCGCTGGTTGTGGCGAAAGGTGGGCCAAAGCTTCGAAAGAGTTCCGGAGACCCCGCTCCGCCCATCATCTACCCGGGAGGTCTTCGCAGCGGGAGCTGGTCGATGGAGGCACTCGCGTGGGGTTTGTCACGTCCTCTGCGCCAACCGGTCGTCGATCAGACCTCGATCGAAGGCGCCTTTAATAGAGCTGACCTGGGCGCCCGAGGGCGACGCTAACTCGCCTCTCCCTTCGATCTTTACCGCCTTACAGGAGCAGCTTGGGCTCAGACTCGAGAGCCGGAAAGTCCCCGTCCAGATACTGGTAATCGACCATTTGGAGAAGGTCCCCACCGACAATTAGTCCAGCGTTACTGATCCGTGTGCGTCGGCGGCCGACAACGGTGGCGAAAGAACGTGGCAGGCGAACTTGTCGCCGGTGTCCATCCGCCGCGAAGTTTCACGCAGGCTCGCGAGTGGCTTTTCAACGCCACCGGGCACGTCGCACAGCTCGAGTGCCGCCGACGGCGAAAGCCGCGCATCCCCCACCGATCCTACAGCCTGGAAAACGCGGCGGATGGAGTCTCCTGCGAGCCTGGGTCGCTTTCTTTCACATCCATGCGTTCAATCAGTCCGTTCACGATGGTGTAAACATGCCACACGTCCGTATCTGAAAGAACGTCGCCACCGAGGGTCTTCACGAGTTGGTGGACTTTCACGTCTGTTTTGCCTCCCTCGCGGTCGATCACTTCCACCGGTTCCACGTAAGGGTCAAACTCCTTCCACTGACGCGTCCAGTAGGCGCGAATCTCTTGTTTCCCGACCACACGACCGCCTTCCGAAGCCCTGGGCCAGCTCACGTTCTCGCTCATGAGTGCCAGCGCCCCATCGATATCTCGCCGGTTGAAAGCAGAATAGGCTTCAGCGATGAGCATCCGTGTGTTTGCCAATTGGGACTCCTGGGTGGACATATATGTTGTACGTTACACCTGAGGCGGAAACGGTCCCTGTGAGACGTGAAGCACACGCGCCCGCCAGTCCGGACCCTGCGGCTCAACGTCGCCGAACCTTCGGCCCGCTGTGCCGTACGGCCCGTCCGCACTCCTTCAACGCAGCAGCGGCCGGAAAACTTTCCCGAATGATTTGTCGAATCTCGCTCCGGCCATTCGTCGGTCAAGTGAAGGAGAAATCATGACACATTATCTGGTGGCTATCTACCGCCCCAAGAACTACGACCCGGCCGTCTCAGAGGACGAAGAAATGGGCCGCGAAATAGACACGCTCAACGAGGAGATGATCGCTGCCGGTGTCAGGGTTTTCGTCGACGGCCTGCAATCGGAAAGCGCCGCGAGGTCGCTGAGGTTGCAGCCCGCAGGCAAGGTGATCGTCACCGACGGGCCGTATACGGAGGCCAAGGAACACATTGGCGGCTTTTGGGTGCTCGAAGCAACTGACCTGGACGAAGCGCTGGCTTGGGGTCGCAAGGCCGCCGTCGCCTGTCGGGCGTCGGTCGAGGTGCGTCCGTTTCACCCACGGGAGTCCGACTCTCCCGGCGCATAATTTGATTCCGGAACTTGCTTTTGGCGGTTACCCGGCGACTCGCTGCGGTTGCACAAAGGACCGTGTACGCGACGCGCTTGGCGCGAGATCCGGCGCAACCGCAAATCATTCAACTGCAATCATCGTTTTGAGCGCCTTCGCGGCGAATGTGCCGCCTGGAACCCGTAGAATGACGATCAGGGCACACGAGTATTATTCAACACCTCACTCCCTTGCGCTTCCCATCCTGAATGAAGTAGCAAGGAAATTGAGGAGTACTGGCCAATGGTTCTTCAAACAAATCTCGTTCAGCAAACCAATCTGAGAGGCGAGTCCGAGGAATACCAGGAGAAACGCGAAGAACTCCGGCTTGCCGAAATTGAACTGATGCGGCAGCGGGAGCGAGTGGCGGCGATGCGGCGCGCCCTGCCTCCGGGAACAACCGTCGAGGATTATATTTTCGAAGAAGGTCCCTCGGATTTGAGCGCCGGCGACCAACCGGTCAGGCAAGTGCGGCTGAGCGAATTGTTCTCCGCGCCAGATCGCCCCCTTGTCATTTATCACCTCATGTACGGCAAGACGCAGACCAATCCCTGTCCGATGTGTACGATGTGGATCGACGGATACAATGGCGTCGCTCATCATCTGAAGCAAAACGTCGACCTGGCGATTGCGGCGGCTGCCGATCTGCCGGCGCTGCGGGCGCACGCGCGGAACCGCCGATGGAACCGGTTGCGGCTTCTGAGTTGTGGAACCAACACGTTCAAGCGCGATCTGAAGAGCGAAGACGCCGAAGGGCGGCAGGATTCCACGATGTCGGTATTTACGAAAGATAGCGAGGGATCGGTTCGGCACTTCTACACCGCGCATCCATCAATGGCAGAGGACATCCGCGAGCGAGGACTCGATCTCCTGACGCCCATCTATAACATGCTGGATTTGACCCCAAAGGGGCGGGGAAGTTGGTATGCGTCCCTGAAGTATCCCTGGGAGTAAGATCCTGGGGAGCAAGATCCCGGCGAAACGCGCATTCTTCGTCCACGCCGCCTTTTGCGGCCCGGCCTCTTTCGGCCCGCCGTTCTTAACCAAACAATCGCCACGAACAGGACATCGAGCCAATAGTGGCAAGTGCCAGCCTGTCGGAAAGGTCCGCGCTCAGGTTGTTCCGGAATCGCCTGACACAATCCACGTGGGTAAATCGCGGAAGCTGTTGCCGAGGGGCATGGGTTGTTGACATCCGTGGCCTGTATTAGTAGCGTCCGGCGTAACGCGGATAAATATTGGAAATGCGCCAGGGCATCGCGCACGGCCACACGGTCAGTTCGCTGAAGGTCGTTCGACGGCTTCGATCACAAAAAACGTGCCCGGCCCTTTCGCACGATCCAGCTTCAGGCCCGCTGCCTTCTCCAATCCCGCAAAGATTGACGGAGCACCGGAGGGCTCCGAAGGCGCATCACCCGGCGCCTGAACGGCCTCTTCCGGCGAAAACTCAAACTCGAAATCGAACATACCCGGAATTCCGGTCTTATTAACGACCGGTCGGCCCAAGCCGCTTGCGGGCCGGCTAAGGTATGTGGCTACCCTGTCAAGCGTCATTCCATGAAACTCAGCCTTCTCGGGATTCGATGTCTTATCGAATCCACCACGTCCGCAGGATCTCGAAAGATCGGCCAGCGTGGCCTTCAAGTCAGCTCTGGCATTTGCCTCTGCATTCAGAAAGTCGAAGGCAATACAACTGCCTTCTTTCATCGGTTGAAGTTTGAAACCCCCCTTCGAAACGTTCAGATCGTAGACGGAGACTTCCCTTACTTCCCGGCGGATCTTCAACTGGAAGCGGTCCTCGAGAAGAGCCTGAAGCATCGGCCCCTGGAGAGTCTGCGCGCTCGGATTCCCCGTCGCTTTCGCTTCGATATCGAATTGTTCGGAGTGAATCCACGCAGGACCTCCTGTTACCTGAGCATAGCCGTACTCCCCGGCGGATACCCCGAAGGAGACATACGCCGCCTGGACCAGAAACCCGACCGACGTGCAACGCACGTGCAACCTGTTCGGCGAAACGCCGATCCCGCCGTTTCTCAGGCCCGGAACCGGACCGTTGTTCTCGCAAGGCCGAATCGATGCGACCTCGAATTTCGGCGCGGCATTCGTAGCCTGGGCATGAATTCGGGACGCAGTCAGCATCCCAAGTGTGACGGGCCCCCCGACGGCCACTATTCCCGCGCCGGCCAGCAAAAGTTTCCTCCCAAAAGTTAATGGGGACGCGCTGCGATTCGTCATGATCGCTTCTACTCTTCGCCTGAGATTTGCTCCCGTCACTCCTGAAACGCAGGTCAGGGGCGATTCCAGATAGAACCTGCACACGCTAACAATCCCTTCGGCATAATCCTGGGGATCGGTGGCCATTCGCAGAACCTCTTCGTCACATGCCCGCTCCCGTTCCTCGACAAGCCGGCGCTCGATCCACCACACCAGAGGATGGAACCAGAACAACGCTTCGACCAGCATATGGATCGCCGCCGCCAGATTGTCGCGCCGCCGGACATGGCACAATTCATGCGCGATAATCGCCTGGAATTGCGCTGGCGTCAGACGCTCGGTTATACCCTGCGGCAGCAGCAAAACGGGCTTACGAATTCCGAAAACGCCCGGCTCCAGCTGAGTCGGAGTGAACATAACTCTGGCGGGCAACGTCAGAGACGACGGAGATGCAGCCCGCAAGGCCGTTCGCACCTGCATCCAGCGGCGCCACCAGGCAAACGAGTGTGCGGCGAATCCGCACAGCCAGAAACCGAACAGAATAGCCGGAAGGCGGCTGGTTGGCTTGGGCATCGAAGCAATCGGTGGCTTCGAAGGCTGCGGCACGAAGGGCTCGCTGATCTGCTCCACAACCCCAGGCGGACGCGGCGCCATCAGAGCCGGTGTGCGCCATTCAACTCTCCCGCCTATGCTGATCAGCAGCCCGAAAGGGATCAGAAACTTTACCGACGCGGTCAGCCAGAGCCGGTGCCGCAATGCCGCGCGATTTCTTCGGAGTGTCAGTGTCAGCGCGGCCACCACGAGTGTGAAGACCGTTGATTGCCACAAATGATTCCCCAGCTGCGAAATCACGCGCCACCTTCCTTTGTCGGGCTGCTTGTTTTGGCGAGCTTGGGTTTGGCAAACTTGGGTTTAGCGAGCTTTCGAATCGCCTGCTCGGCTTCCTTCACGTCTTCCAGCGTGAGTCTGCCGGATTCTACCAGGTGCGCCATGACCGGCTTTGTCCGCCCGCCGAACAGCGCCAACAGCTCATCCATCAACCTCCGCCCGGCGTCGTCGCGAGTTATCGCTGCGTCGAAGACGTTAGCGTTGCTGATTCTTCTGACAATCTTGACCGCTTTCTTCCCCTCGAACATCCGGTAAACCGTCGTTTGCACGGTGGTATACGCTGGCCTCTTCGATTCGGGAAAGGCCTCCTGAATCTCGCGAATCGAACAGGGGCCGCGATTCCAGAGGACTTCCATGATCTGAAGTTCGAGCCTTGATAATTTTGGGTGAGGCATTTTCTCGGTACAACTACAGTTTCAATAGAGATTACTACATGGTGTAGTCAGATGCAAGGCTTCAACTTCGTTTGGCGACCAGAGCTGCGTTACTGGAAGCAGTTCTTTGTCACGATTCGTGAGCGGCTTGTGGCTGGTCGAGCGTAGCCCCCGCCGCCCTGCTGGCCAACGCGGGTCAGGGAAGCGTCAGTACTCTTCGGGTAACAGGCACGCGGTCACGCTGCGGTCTGGTTGCGCGCGTTCCTCAAAAAGGTGCATAACGCCGTCAACGTTCCCGCAATGAAAGGTGATAGCGATGTTGACCGGTTACGCGGCCACTGATCCGTCGTGTTTGCGAAACGGCCGGCCTCCCATGTGCTCACTGCCGTGATCGCACCGTGGGGCATTCCACTGTTACCAGCTTGACAGTGCAAGAGTAGTTTGCTACATAGGGTTGGGGTGCCGGCGTGAATTGACTGAGACCGCCGGTTGGATTTCGCGCCTTTCTCTCGCGTGCCGGTCGATGGGCCGGATTTGGCAGGATCTTGCCGGTTCATTAACCTCCGAAACCACCCCGCAGTCCCTGGCAAAATACGCATGTATACGAAACTGAGAACCGTAGCTTTCGCGGGCTTGATCATCGGAGCGGGCGCCATCGCAATCGCGCTCGTCTCCAGGCTGTCCCACGAGCAGACGCAGCGTGCGCGCGACCGGGAACTCTTCCCCCAAGTCGGCCGCTCCGTGGACATTGGCGGCCGGACACTCAATATTTATTGCTCCGGCGCGGGGCAGCCCGCAGTCATCTTTGAGAGCGGCGCCCCGTGGCCCCTCTATATTCCGCTGGCAATGTTCGAAAACGGCGCGCCGCGCCCCGGATACAGCTGGGTATGGATTCAGCGTCAGCTGGCAAAAACCACGAAGGCTTGCTGGTACGACCGGGCGGGATCCGGCTGGAGCGGCCTCGGTCCTTACCCGCGCGACAGTTCATCCCAGGCTCGCGATTTACACGCTCTCCTGCGGGCGGCGGGGGTAGCGCCTCCCTATGTGCTGGTGGCGGAATTGTCTGCTGCCTTGGATGCTCACGTATATGTGGGCTCCTGGCCGGAGGAGGTGGCCGGTGTGGTATTTGTTAACGGCGTCCCTCCGGATTTCCTCAGCAGGACACGACCCGGCAGCACGAGAATGGCGAGGGTACCGGAGTTTGTCAATCAGTCTCAGGATGAAATGGCTCAGGTGTTCAACCACCTGGGGTTTTACCGGACTGGTCCGCCGAATGACATGGCGCCCGCGCCGCTACCGGCAGGGTTGACGCTCTCGGAATGGAACACCGTATGGCATCTGAGCCGATCCTCTCAAGCGCGTTCCGCACTGCTGCAGGAAGTCGCCTCCTGGCAACGGAGCATCGACGAAGCGAGAGCCGCGGGGAGTTTTCGGGACCGTCCATTCATCGTGCTCAGTGGGGAAAACACCGCCGCGACATTGGGATACCACAGCGTTTGGATGGAGCTGCAGGCCGAACTCGCCCACCTGTCGACGCGGGGGAAGCTTGTGACCGTTGATCAGGGTCGCGACGACCTGATTTACCAGGCGCCGGAGACCATCGTTGAGGCCACCCGTCGGGTCGTCGCTGAAGCCCGGCAGCCGGCAGGGTTGCAGAAAACGAAAATTGAGTAGATAAGATCGCGGCGCACGAGATGTCACCGTTGCGCGTCATGTAATCTTGCGGGGACATTGGTCATGAACACTTCAGAATCTCTGCCCCAGGCGTGTAAGTGGCCGGCGCTCGCCGCCCTTGGAGGCTTGATGGGGCTGTGTTTCGCGGCACCGCTCCTGTCACAAATCGACCTTTCCACAGCAGTGGCCTTTGAAGCTGCAACAGTGAAGCAGAGCCGCAACGGGGAGACAGCACGGGGGCGAATCGGCCCCGAACGCTTCACCGCGAGCAACACGTCCGTTCTTCGACTTCTCGAGACTGCCTTCGACATCCAGGAGGAGAGAATTCTGAAGGCTCCGGGCTGGGCTCGCACCGATGGCTATGACATTGCCGCAAAAGCCCCCGACGGTGTTCCGTTGGGGCCCAACCTTGCTACCATGCTGCGCGCGTTTCTCAAAGACCGGTTCGGAATGACCGCACATGTGGAGATGCGTGACATGCCGATCTATGAACTCGTGCTTTCGCGGCGGGATGGAAAATTGGGACCGAATCTCCAGCAATCCGGCTGTGACTGCCGCGAAAAGGGAGCTGCGCGCTGCCCGGAAGGTCCGCCGCTGAAAGCGATGCCGGAACTGGACGGGGCTGCTTGTGCCCTCCTCGGTTTCAAAGGTCGATATATCATGCGAGGCTACCCCACAGCGAATCTTGGCAAGATGCTGACATTGCCCGCAGGACGGGTGGTTGTAGACCGCACCGGCCTGGCGGGAACCTGGAACGCTGAACTGGAATATACACTCGATCAGGACCTGGCGAACGATCCCACAACTCCCCCCGGACCCTCGCTGCCGACGGCGGTTGAGGAACAGCTGGGATTGAAGTTGCAGTCCGCGCGCGGACAGGTCGAAGTCCTGGTGATCAATCGTCTGGAACGCCCGACAGAAAATTAGCCGAAGCGATTTTCTCAGTTCAAGAATGTTGCTCAATAGAATCAATAACTTAACATCGGAACCCTGAATTCGTGTGCTTTACCTTGATCGAGGATTAGACAGAACATGATCTCCGAAAAGCAGCTCGAAGCCAATCGCCGAAACGCACAGCGTTTCACGGGTCCCCGGACCGAGGAAGGCAAAAGGGTCGCTGCCCTGAACGCCCGGCGCCACAACCTCACCGGCCAGGTGACCGCCATGACCGACGCCGATCGAATCATGCACGACGCCTTCTCCGCCGCCATCGTGGAGAACCTCGCGCCCGAAGGAGCGATGGAGACTCAACTCGCCCAGCGCATCGCGACCGATAGCTGGCGCCTGAACCGACTCAGCGCCGTCGAAGACAACCTCTTCGCCCTCGGCAACAACGCGAAATCGGATGACACTGAAACCAAAGACCCGGAAATCCACTCCAGACCGCTCGCCTGGCCAATCGCGAAGCCGAAGTGAAGCAGGCAACGAAGCTCCAGCAGCTAAGCGAAATGAAAGGTACCCTACGAACCAATCCGAGATGGCTTCGTTTTTTCAAACGCCGAAATCCGAGCCGCGGTAGACAAAGAGCGCCGCCTGAACCGGGCAAATCAAACCGATTCCAGCCGTTACAAACCACAAAAGCGTCTCGCCGCGGCCGCCTGACGAGTCTTATTCGTGTGAATTCGTGTTTATTCGTGGCCCAATAAGGGTTGAAACAGGCCGCCTCTGATAAAGTTCCGGCCGAAGGATCTTTCACGACTGAATATTTACGCCGTTGACTTCACCCCAACGATCTTGCCGTCGAACAGATCAATCGATCTCTCGGCAAACCGGGCATAGCGCGGATCGTGCGTGACAATGCAAATCGTCGCGCCGTTCCGATGCAATTCGGTCAGCAGACCCATCACCGCCTCGCCGTTGACCGAATCGAGATTACCGGTAGGTTCGTCGGCCAGCAGTATCGACGGATCGCCCGCCAGAGCCCGCGCAACCGCAACACGCTGCTGCTGGCCACCCGACAACTGCGCCGGGTAATGCTTCATGCGATGGGCCATCCCCACGCGATCAAGCGCCTCCTGAGTCCGGCGCTTGCGCTCCGCGCTGCCCATACCGCGATAAGTCAACGGCAGCTCCACATTCTCATAAACGGTAAGATCGCCAATGAGATTAAACGCCTGAAACACAAACCCGATCTCGCGGTTCCGGATGCGGGCGCGCTCGCTCAGCTTCAAATCCTGCACAGGCCGCCCGTTCAGGACATACGATCCGTCCGTAGGAGAGTCAAGCAATCCCAAAATAGCCAGAAGCGTGGACTTCCCGCACCCCGAAGGGCCCGAAATCGAAACATATTCGCCGCGTTGGATCTCCAGATCGATGCCGGCGAGGGCATGCGTCTCGACCTCATCCGTAACGAATACTCTGCTCACCGCTTCCATGTGGACTAAAGGTTCCATCATCGAAAAGAATCTCCTCAGAATCAGTTCAATCGAATACCCGGACGTTCATCCTGATTCGACATATCGGACAAAATTACCTGATCGCCGGGCTTAAGGCCGTCCAGAATCTCAATGCTGTTCACCGAAGCGCGGCCGAGTCTCACGACAGTTCGCGTAGCGCCTTTGCCGTCCGGGTCCAGCTTGAAGAGACTCACCGAGCTGTTCGGCTGGCCGAATACAGGCCGTCCCACATAGATCACGTCGGGCAGACGCACGATCTCAACCGTTCCGTCGACGCTCAAATCCGGCACTGCGCCTGAGGGCAGGGGACCATCCAGCTTGCAATCCACGGTTCGAGTACCGTTCACTATCGACGCGTCAATGCGGCTGACATGGCCGGGAACAATGCCGTTCCTCGTGTCAATCGAAGCCTTCTGCCCCAGGAGAATGTCCTTGGCCTGCGTCTCAGCAATCTGCAGCCGGGCCATCAGCTTCCAGGGCTGGGCAACCTTCGCCAGCACGTCGCCCGCTTTCACGCGCTGACCCACCTGCAGCGTCATCTCCTGCATGCGACCCTTGATGCCTGCGCGGATCGTGAGATCGTCCACCTGCTTCTTCTTCAGCAGCCATGTCGCGCGCAGCTTCTCGATCTGAACGTTCTGCGCCTCCAGTTGCGCATCAACCGATTCCTTCATAATGCCGAGCTTCTGTTTCTCCGTCTGAAAGCGATTCACCGCCTGTTCCCACTTCGCCGCTGCCAGCTTTTCATTGAGCCGCGATTCCAGATGCGCCGCGAAGAGCTGGTCCTCGCTCTCTTTGGTGATCTGAGCCTGTTTCAGATCGCCCTCCGCGGTTCCGACGACGGCCTGCTCGTCAAAGGTCTGGCTCTGCAGTTTGACCTTGAGATCGGCGTAGTTTGCTTCAGCCTGTTTGGTCTGCCATTCGAAATCGTTGGCATCCGCCTCCATCTGCGGATTGGTCAGGACCAGCAGGACCGAATCGGGATTGACTTCGTCGCCCGACTGGCTGAGGATCTTACTGACCTGGCTGTCGAATGCAGCCTGAATCCAGAGGATGTCCTCGGGCACGAGCGTCCCGATGCCCCGTACATCGATCACCAGCGAACCGCGTTTGACCGAGTCGATCAGCTGAGTGGAGCGTTCCACCGCCGGCGCCGCCGGTTTCAGCTGGTTGATTCGCCAGCCGCCGACCGCGAGCGCCGTGGCTGCCAGCATCAGCCAGATCACGCGTCGGATGAGCTTGTTTCGGGCAACGCCTTTTCGCTCGATGTCCACCGCCGTGCCCTCCTATGCCTTTTCGGGCGGCGCGAAGAACCGCGCAATGATTTCGGTGGTCTGCTGCCAGTGCTGGGATTCCGCCTGCAGTTGCTTTTTGCCGGACTTCGTCAGCGTGTAGAACTTCGCCCTGCGATTATTGCCGGAAACTCCCCAACTGGACGAAATCGCGCCTTCCTGTTCCAGCTTGATGAGCACCGGGTAGATGGTTCCCTGGTTTACCGCCAGAAGATTCTCGCTGATCTGTTCGATGCGGCGGGCAATGCCGTAACCGTGCTGCGGCCCGAGGACATCGAGCGTCTTCAGCACCATCAGCGCCAGCGTTCCCTGCCAGACGTCTTTCTTGTCGCCCATAACGCCGTCAACTCCTGTGGGATTCCAAAACAAGCATGCCATAGCTCTTGTTGGAAAGCAACAGAAGAATTCGGGCGCGCTGCGTGCCGTCCCCCACAACGGCGCGGCCCAGGCCCGAAATTGGGGAGTCTATTTAACCACCCTGGCGTGGCGATTGCTTTGTTCAGGACAGGAGATAGATAAATTATGCCGTCAAACGGATTCGAAGACAGCCGCGTAGCGCAAGGGACATTCAATAAGAACGCGCAGTATCCCTCGACCTTTCAGGATGTTGAAGACTCGAAGGCGATTTCCCGCGACGACGTTCGCGACGGGGCCGCCACCCGCCTGCGAAGGGTGCTCTCGGCGAGTACTTTGGCGGGCGACCCGGTCCGGAATTCCGCCGGCGAAGATCTCGGAAAAATCGAAGAGATCATGCTCGACATTCCGAGCGGCCGGATTGCTTATGCGGTCCTCTCTTTCGGAGGCTTCCTCGGCATCGGCGACAAATTATTCGCCGTACCGTGGAGCTCATTAAGGATCGATGAGACACAGCACCAGTTCGTCCTGAACGTCGATCGCCAGACTCTCGAGAACGCACCGGGATTCGACAAAGACAACTGGCCGGACATGGGCAATCCCGCATTTGAAACCGCGGTATACGGTCACTTCGGCGCGGCGCCTTACTACGAACATCACACGACCGAAGCGGGGGATTATATGGGCGACAACCCGCGTTCCGATCGAAGCGCGGAATACGAGCCGTCGACAACTTACACCGCTGGCCAGAAGCATTGACGAGCAAGGAGAATAAAAATGTCGAAAATGGCAACGATGGACGATCTTTTTCTCGACGAAATCAGGGATCTTTACGACGCGGAGAAACAGCTGACGAAGGCCCTTCCGAAGATGGCGAAAGCGGCCGTTTCGCAGCAGTTGAGAGAGGCATTTGAAGAGCATCTGGAGCAGACCCAAGGGCATGTGGAGCGGCTGGAAGAGATCTTTGAATCCCTCGCCCAGGACAGTTCGGGCAAAAAATGCGCGGCCATGGCTGGCCTGATCAAAGAAGGCGACGAGCTTGCAGGCGACACGGAACAAACCGCGGTTCGCGATGCGGGCTTGATCGCAGCCGCTCAGAAGGTCGAACACTATGAAATCGCCGGGTACGGCAGCGCGCGCGCCCATGCCGAAATATTGGAGCACGCTAACGCAGTCAGACTACTAGACGAGACTCTTACTGAGGAGAAAGAAACAAACGAAAAACTCAACAGCCTGGCCGAGATGGGCGTAAACAAGGACGCCGCGCATATCCGCGCAGCCCCGAAAACCCGGAAAGCGGGATAACCGAGCCGGATGTTGGGAATTTCCGGTGAGCGTCCTCCGGCATCCTTTCCGCTCACCGGAAATTAATTCCGCGTGATATCCTGGTTCAGCTTGCGATTTAATCGTTGTTTCTCGTTTCTGGCTGCTACCGCCCTCTTCGCCTCCGGCCTCTCGGCTCAGGCGCTGTTCAATAAACCGGTTAAGGTATTCGGCGATCCCAATTTCATTGGGACTGCTGCAAATCCTCTTACTTTCGACTCTTACGGGCCGAACGTGGTTGAAGGACGCGAGTTATCGCAACCCCTCGGCGTGGCGGTCGACAATTCGGTTTCGCCGCCGATCGTCTACATCGCCGATACCGCCAACAACCGGGTATTGGGTTATCAGTACACCACGCAACTCGCACCCGGTTCGGTCGCGGATCTCGTGCTGGGACAACTGAATCGATTCAGCAATCTGACCCAGGGCCCTCCAAACGGTTCACTTTCCACCGGCCTGAATCATCCGACAGGTGTCGCCGTGGATACTGCCGGGAATCTCTATGTAGCCGATTCGGGAAATAACCGCGTGCTGCGTTACCCCAAACCCTTTTCCCAGCCGGCGGGCAATCAATTCCCGAGCCTGATTATCGGCCAGACCTCCTTTTCCGGATACACAGGGAATGCAGGCGGCGTGTTACCAAACACCCTCCTTCTCACCAGCGGGACGTCATTCGTCCCAAAGACAGGCCTTGCGTTCGATGCCGCGGGCAATCTCTGGGTCACCGATACGGGAAATAACCGGGTGCTGCGCTTTCCAGCCGGGGTCCTGAGCGCAAATCAGAACGGACCCTCCGCCGATCTCGCCGCAGGGCAGCCCGATCTGGTATCCAGTGCCGCCGCTACCTCTCAGATGGCGAAAAACGGCTTGTCGCATCCCACGAGCGTAGCGTTCGACAGCACAGGCAGGATGCTGGTCGCCGACCAGCTTCAGCGGGTCGTTGTGTACCCTGCCGGGATCGGCGTCAATGCCACCGCGGCGCGAATTCTCGGGTCCGCCTCCGGCCAATCCGCTCTGCCGCCGGTTAACGATGTCACGGTGGGCTCCGCGCTCGGGGTAGCGGTTTCCGGGACAAATATTCTCGTGGCGGATGTTGCGAATAATCGGGTTATGGTGTTCGGTGCGGTCGACTCCTGGCCCGCTGAGACGACCACGTTCTCGCCCACAGCCACCGCTGTTATCGGGCAGACGGATTTCTCAGGCGCCAAAGCGAACCAGGGTAACGGCGACGCATCAGCGAGTACTTTGAACCAGCCGGCGGAGTTCGGGGTGGCCAACAACGAGCTTTATGTGGCTGACAGCGGCAACAATCGCGTGCTCGTATATTCAAACGTACTGAACTCTGTAGCCACGGCGGCAACACGCGTGATCGGCCAGCTCGATTTTCCCTACTATGGATTGAATCTTGTGGAAGGGAAGGAGTTCGGCATCACCGGCGCGAGTGGTTTCGTCTCCGGTTCGGCAATTCTGGACTACAGCGCCACCCCGCCGCACCTGTACGTTGCCGATACTCTGAATAATCGCGTTCTCGGATTCAACAACTTCAACACGATGCAGAACGGACAGGCGGCGGACCTGGTGATCGGCCAGCCGGACCTGTTTCGCACGATGGTGAACTACCCCACGAACAACGCGAGCACGCCCAATGCTCAGGGCCTCAACCAGCCCTCGGCGCTCGTCGTCGATTCGGCCGGAAATCTTTACGTCGCCGATTCTTTGAACTCGCGCATCCTGCGTTTCCCCACTCCATTCAAACCGCCGTCGGGAAGCACCATGCTGGAAACTGCGGATCTCGTGCTCGGTCAGACGAGCTTTACCTCGATCGTCACCGACACCACCTCGCAGACCTTACGCGCGCCGGCAGGTCTGGCGTTCACCAAAGATGGAGCGAACGCTTCCGTTGCCAGCTCGGGATGGCTGGTGGCCTCAGACGTTTCTCAAAATCGCGTTCTCCTGTTCCAGAAGCCGTTCTCGATCGGAATGAGCGCCTCGGTTGTTCTTGGACAGGCTAACTTCACGTCGGCAACTGCAAGCTCGACTGCCGCCGGACTGTCGGGGCCGCGGGGCGTAGCTGTTGACCCGCAAGACAACATTCTGGTCGCGGATACCGGGAATGCGCGTGTCGAGGTATTCGGGACTGCGGCGGGCCTCGCAAACGGCGCGGGAGCGTCCTTCCCCCTGACTTCAGGCCTTAACCAGCCGGACTCGATCGGCATGGCTTCAAGTGGAGAATTCTGGGTGGCCGACGCGAGCCAGAACGACCTGCTTCACTTTCCCTCGATCGATCAGCTGCCCATCAAGAATTACGCCTCCGACGCGAACACACCGGCGGTATCCCCGCGATCGGCGTTCGTGGATGAATTCAACAATCTGCTGGTGGCCGACGGAATCAACAGAGTCCTCTTTTTCGCGCCGCAGCTGGCAGTTGTTAACGCCGCGAATTACATCGTCGGCCGTGCGCTGGCGCCGGGGACCTTCGCCGCGGTGTTCCCTCAGGTGAGCACGAATTCGATCGCGAACGGCACAGGGAGCGCGACTACGTTCCCCTTGCCGCCTGTCCTCGCTGATACCCAAGTCATAGTGAACGGCACTCCCTCCGCGCTCTTTTACGTCTCCGCCGGACAGATCAATCTGCCGCTTTCTCTCAGCCTGCCGACGACGGGAACCGTCGATTTGCAGGTGATTCGTCAATCGACTGGCCAGATCTACGGCGGCGCGGAAGTCCCCATGGCGACCGCTTCGCCGGGACTGTTCACCGTCGGTGGAACGGGCACAGGCCAGGCAGTTTCCTTAAACGCGGTCGACAACACCGTGAACTCCCCGACCAATGCGGTTGCGCGGGGACAATATCTCACCCTCTACGCGACCGGACAGGGCCCTGTTTCAAACGCGCCACCGGACGGCGAACCTGCCACCGGGCCGGTTCCAACGGCTCTGAATCCCCAGGTTCTGCTCGGAGGCGTATACGTTCCGAGTTCCTCCATCCAGTATTCGGGCCTGGCTCCTTATCTGGTCGGTGTCTGGCAGATCAACATCCAGATCCCGGCCACCGCGCAAACCGGAAATTATGTCCCCATTCAAGTTGTGATGAACAGCATTCCAAGCTCGAATCCTGCGAATCCCGCTCAGATCGCCACCACAGTCTCCATCAAATAGGCTGGGTTAACAAGGCGTTTGACAATGGCGTTGCAAATGCTAAGCATTTGCACATGGAGACTATTCGTCACGAATACCATGTCCCAAACATGGGTACGGCGGAGCGTATTGCTTCGCTGATTGCGGGCGCGCTCCTCGTCAGCCGCGCTCTGACCAGGGAAAAGAGTTGGACCGGCGCGGCGACTGGCCTGGTGGGCGTCGCCCTCCTGCGCCACGGCATCACCGGGTTTTCGTACACCAGGCGGGCGCTCGGAATTAATACAGCGGAGTCAGATAATTCCCGATCGAGCGTGAAGCACGAGTCGGGAGTTCGCGTCGATGAGGCGATTACGATTAACCGCCCGCGGGCAGAGGTCTATCGCTTCTGGCGAGATCTCTCCAATCTCAGCCAATTCATGGAAAACGTGGAATCGGTATCCGCTGGGAATGGCGGGAACCGCTCCCATTGGGTCGCAAGGGGTCCCTACGGAAAATACATCGAGTGGGACGCCGAAATTATCAACGACAAAGAAAACGAAGTGATCGCATGGAGGTCCCTCGACGGAGCCGACATACCAAATGCCGGCTCGGTGCATTTTAGAGACCTCCCCGGCGGCCGCGGCACCCAAGTCAACGTGGAACTCCAGTACGCCCCCCCGGGCGGCGCGGTGGGCGCGTTCGTTGCCCGCGCGTTTGGTGAAGATGCTTCCAGCCAGATTCGGGAAGATCTGAGGCGGCTGAAGACCCGTTTGGAAGCAGGCGTTTTGCTTTCGACGGATGGTCAGCCAGTGGGAAGACAACAGGTCTGGCGCGATACTCCTCACAGCGGCGATGAAGTCGGGATGTCATCGGAGCAATCCTTCCCGGCCAGCGATGCGCCGGCCTACACGCACTAACCACTCGAATCCGAGATCGGGGCCTGAAAATGAAAGCAATCTGCTGGTATGGCAAAAAAGACGTTCGGGTGGAAAACGTCCCCGAACCCAAGCTGCTGACGAAAAGGGACGCCATCATCAAGACGACCCTGACGGCGATATGCGGGTCCGACCTGCACCTCTACCACGGCGTCATCCCGTCGATGGAACAGGGCGATATCCTGGGACACGAGTTTATTGGAGAGGTACTCGAGGTTGGTACCGACGTACCAAATTTGAAAAAGGGCGACCGCGTCGCCGTGCCCTTCTGCATCGCCTGCGGTCATTGCTTCTTTTGCGAGAACGGAATGACGGCGCAGTGCGACAACTCGAATCCCAACGCCTCAATGGCGGAAAAAGTCTACGGATCAAGCGCCGCCGGACTTTTCGGCTATTCGCATCTGTTTGGCGGATACGCGGGAGGGCAGGCGCAGTATGTGCGGGTACCGTTCGCCGATGTCGGGCCGATAAAGATTCCGGACAGCGTAAGCGATGAGCAGGCTCTCTTCCTGACGGATATTTTCCCCACAGGATACATGGCCGCCGAGAACTGCAACATCCGGCCCGGGGATGTGATTGCCGTATGGGGTTGCGGCCCGGTGGGGCAGTTCGCCATCCGCAGCGCCTTTCTTCTCGGCGCCGAGCGCGTGATCGCGATAGACAATATCCAGTCCCGCCTCGACCTCGCTCAGGAAGGCGGAGCGGAACCTCTCAACTACGATTCCGGGGATGTGGATCAGCAGCTCCGGCATCTGACCGGGGGCCGCGGGCCCGACGCCTGCATCGATGCTGTGGGACTTGAGGCGCACGGCAGTTCGCTCGATGCCATCTACGACTATGCAAAGACCGCGGTGAAACTGGAGACCGACCGGACGCATGCCCTGCGCCAGGCGATATACGCTTGCCGTAAGGGAGGCACCATTTCCATCCCCGGCGTCTACGGAGGGCTGGTGGATAAGTTTCCGCTGGGAATCGCGTTCAACAAAGCACTCACCTTCCGCATGGGCCAGACGAACGTTCACCGTTATCTGAAGCCCTTGCTCGATCGCGTCGAAATGGGCGAGATCGATCCGTCTTTCGTGATCACACACCGCCTGGCGCTCGATCAGGGCGCCGTCGGTTATTCGACATTCGACGGGCAGGATGGCTGTATCAAGGTTGTCCTCAAGCCCTGAAGGGCTGGTATGACGAATACAACGAAATTCGCGATCGCAGCCGGCAGCACGGCAGCCGGTCTGGTGGCGCGTGGACTCTTCGACAAATCGCGTGAGCGCGATATTCGCGGCGATGTCGCCCTGGTGACAGGGGGCTCTCGGGGCCTCGGACTGGCGCTGGCGCGCAGGTTCGCTCACGAGGGATGCCGGGTTGCAATTTGTGCCCGCGATTCCCGGGAACTCGAACGCGCCAGAGAAGATCTGCTGAGGCGTGGGGCCGACGTGTTCGCCGTTGCATGCGATCTCACGAAGAGGTCCGAAGTCGAGCAGATGATCGCAGAAGTCATCGCGCATTTCGGTTCTGTCGACATTCTCGTCAACAATGCCGGAGTGATTCAGGTTGGTCCCGTGGAAGAAATGATGATCGAAGACTTCGAAGATGCGATGAACGTGATCTTCTGGGGCACGGTCTATACTTCCCTTGCTTTGCTGCCGCGATTTCTGGCTCGCGGCCGGGGCCAGATTGTCAATATTGCTTCCATCGGTGGCAAGGTCAGCGTTCCGCATCTGCTTCCCTACTCCTCGGCAAAAAATGCAGTAGTTGGATTCTCCGAAGGTCTTCGCGCCGAACTTTCCGGTACGGGTGTCGTCGTGACGACCATCTGCCCGGGTTTGATGCGCACGGGCTCTTTCAATGCCGCCCTTTTCAAAGGCGACCAGGAAGCGGAATCCGAGTGGTTCAGCCTGAGCTCTAGCTTGCCTCTTCTATCAATGAGCGCGGGTCGCGCGGCGCGGCAAATCGTCTCCACGGTGAAGAGAGGCGATGCTGGAAAAATATTAACGGCTGCGGCAGGCGTTCTGGCAAGGGCCTATGCGCTAGCTCCGGGTGTGACTCAGGACCTTCTGGGATCCGTCGCCAACATTTTTCTGCCGCAGGGTCGTAACAATAAACATTCGAGACCGGGCTGGAGCTTCGCGAATCGGCGTTCTCTGGCAACCGGCGCGTTGCTCGTTCTCGGACGTATCGCCGCACACAGATTGAATCAAAAAACGGCCTGAACGTCTCGTGCGATGTGGGCATCGGTCCATGGATTGCATCCCCTTTAATCGAAAGGAGTTTTTAAATGCTGGGAACGGTTCTGTTGATCATCCTCATCCTCGCGCTGCTGGGGTCGCTGCCAACATGGGGTTACAGTTCTGGTTGGGGTTACTATCCAAGCGGTGGGCTCGGATTAGTTCTCCTGATCGTTGTAATCCTGCTTCTCATGGGTCGGATCTGACCGCAAACAAATGAACGCCGGGTCCATTTCCTGAGGCCCGGCAATCCGTTGAAGCTTAGCTCTGAAGACCGAAGGAGGGGAAACCGCAGTCGACCCCCTTGCTTTTGCCGTACCAGGTCCGGGATAATGGGGGTAGTGGGTAATTATCCGTACCCTCGGAGCTAATTTTGGCAGCTGTCGCCTCTCGCTCTTCCCTGGTTGGTGCGCTTCTTCGCAATGCGTTCCCGGCAAATCGGCATACTATCTATGATTTCCTCCGGGGTCTCTCTCGTGATGAACTGGAGTGCCTCGCCGAGTTTCAGGGGGCGTGTATCCTCGAAGCGGAATACTCGCAGGGACGAAGGTCTAATTACTACCGTCTGATGTCGGCTTTTTTTGATCCCGCCGTTCATGAACGATGGCGCGACCCCGATGCCCGCGCTCACAAGAGCATCCTCCTCCTGACTTATCTTGATTATCTTGGCTATCGCATACCGACGGCGATTCACACCGACACCGTCTGACTTTGCACTCCCTTCGAATCACCGCCAGCCGCCATTCCGCTTTCTATAGCCCGCTGATTTCCTCAATGGCGGGCGGTTTCCTTCTCAAGCACGGCCTGGAATACACCTATGCCGTTCTGGCGCCCGGTGAGACTGCCGCCGGCATGATCCGGGAAGGGAAGACGGATGTCATGCAGTCCGCTCCCTCAACAAATTGGGCGAAGATGGAAAAGGGTGAGACTGGTTTCCCCTTTCACTTTGCGTTGATTAATCGACGCGACGGTTTCTTCCTCGTTTCCCGCCAAAAGGAGGAATCTGCTTTCGAGTGGAGACAACTCGAAGGAAGCGCCGTGCTCGCGGACCACGGGTCACAACCCCTCACGATGCTTCGCTATGCCGTCGACCACAATGGCGCCGACCGGCAAAAAATCAATTTCATCAATGCAGGTGGCCCGGAGCGGATGATGCCGGCCTTTCGTGCGGGCCAGGGCGATTACATTCACGTCCAGGCCCCCCTGCCGCAATTGCTTGAAGAAGAAGGTGCGGGATGGACCGCAATTTCGGTCGGAGCATCGATGCCGCCCAATGCTTTCAGCTCGCTCTGCGCTTCGAAGGATTTCATCGCGACCGATGCGTGCCACGCGTTCGCGAAAGCTTTCGCCGAAGCCAAAGAATGGGTCCGAACCGCGCCCGCGGCGGAGATTGCCGCCGCCTCAGCTCCCTGGTTTCCGGGCATCAGTCAAGGCGCGCTCGCATCCGCAATTGCCGGCTATCAGAGCATGGGCGCATGGGATGGTGGGTCTGAAATTCCGCGCGATCTGTATGAGCAATCGCTCAACGTCTTCGAGCGCACCGGCGCCATCCGGCAGCGCCAGCCGTACGAAGCCGTCTGTGTGACGTAATCATCCCGCTCTGCCGGTTGACGAGCGCTCTTGCCGGGTGCTTAAATATTCAGTAGAGTGCATAAAAATTCATGACGGCAGTTCCGATCCTCTCGCGAATCGCCACCGGCGATCTGACCAGGGATCTCGATCTCGCTTCGAGCGAACTTCTGGCGGTCCTCGACCTTGCCGCCGACGTCAAAAGCTCCCCTGGTGAATACCGGTCGGCTCTTGCGGGGAAATCCATCGCGATGCTCTTCGAAAAGCCTTCGCTTCGCACGCGAATGACTTTCGAACTCGCCATTCAGGAACTCGGCGGCTTCGCGCTTGTTCACGACGGCCGGATCGGCATGCGTGAACCGCTCAAAGACATGGCGCGCAATCTCGAGCGCTGGTTCAGCGGCATCGTGGCTCGCACGTTCTCACAGAAAACGATCGACGAGCTTGCGCGCTGGTCGAGCGTACCCGTCGTGAATGCACTCAGTGATCTCTACCATCCCTGCCAGGCGCTCGCCGACATGCAGACCGTTCGCGAACACTTCGGCGACACAAGGGGTTTGAAGTTCGCCTTTATCGGTGACGGCAACAACATGGCGACGTCTTTGATGCTTGACGCGACGCGTCTCGGCATGGATTTTGCCATCGCCACTCCCCCGGGCTACGACCTCGCCTCCCAACGCATCGCCGAAGCGCGCGATCTGGCCGCGCTCGCAGGTACATCGATCCTGGTGACGCACAGTCCCGAGGAAGCCGCCTCCGGAGCGAACGTTATCTACACCGATGTCTGGGCCAGCATGGGGGCCGAGAATGAAGCCGCCGAGCGCCGCACCGCATTCTCGGATTATCAGGTGGATGACAATCTTTTCCAGCATGCGACACTCGATGCGGTTTTCATGCACTGCCTGCCCGCCAAACGCGGCGAGGAAGTGACGGACAGCATAATCGAATCGTCGCGATCCGTCGTATTCGACCAGGCGGAGAACCGGCTGCATGCGCAAAAGGCGCTGCTGCTGATGCTGTTGTCCTGAAGTGGAAAACCTTCAATGAAACTCTGGGGCGGGCGCTTTGAGACAGGCCCTTCGGAAATCTTCGAGAAGTTCTCGAACTCCCTTCATTTCGACCGGCGCTTGATTGAGGCCGATGTGCGCGGTTCGCAGGCGTTCGCGCGCTCGCTCGCGCGCGCCGGCGTTTTGACCACGGCCGAATGCGGAGAACTTCTGACGGCATTCGATTCCATTCTCGAAGACGCGCAATCGCCGTCGTTCTTCGAGGACGCCACCGACGAAGATATCCACTCCTTCGTCATCGGCAAGCTTGCGCAGCGGGTCGGCGCCCTCGCCGACAAGATCCATACCGGGCGCAGCCGCAACGAACAGGTCTCGCTGGATACTCGCCTCTGGCTGCGGGATGAGTGCGATCGCGCGTGCGAACGGCTGCGTCTGCTGATGGGAGCATGCCTCGACCTCGCGGACAAATATCCGAACGCCGTCATTCCCGGTTACACACACCTTCGGCGGGCCCAGCCGGTCCTGTGGCCGCATTATCTGCTCGCTTACTTCGAAATGTTCGCGCGCGACCACGAGCGTTTTGGTGAGGCGCGCCGGCGCGCCAACTATATGCCGCTGGGTTCGGGCGCGCTGGCCGGCAGCGGCTTTCCTCACGACCGCGAGGCGATCGCCCGCGATCTCGGCTTCGATGCAGTTACCCGCAACAGCATGGATGTCTCGGCCGACCGCGACTTTGCGCTGGACTACCTCTACGCGGCGTCGCTCACCATGATTCACCTGAGCCGACTGGCCGAGGACTGGATTCTTTATTCCTCCGAAGAGTTCGGCTGGATCGAACTGGGAGATGGCGTTACCAGCGGTTCCAGCCTCATGCCGCAAAAGAAGAATCCCGACTCTCTGGAACTGATCCGCGGCAAATCCGGGCGTGTGCTGGGCGCGCTGAACTCGCTGCTCTTTACCATGAAGGGCCTGCCGCTGACCTATAACCGCGACATGCAGGAGGATAAAGAGCCGCTCTTCGAAGCGTCGGATCAGGTGAGCGGCTGCCTTGAAATGGCGCGCGCCGTGGCGGAATCTGTGGTTCTGCGCGAACGAATCCCCGCGGCCGCGGCGGACGAAAGCTGGACCGTGGCTACCGATCTCGCCGAAGCCCTCGCGCGCAACGGCACGCCGTTTCACCAGGCGCATCAGATTGTGGGCCGTCTGGTTCTCGAAAGCGTTCGCAACGGCAAAAAGCCTTCCGACTGGAGCGGCGACGCTCTGGTCCGCTTCGCACCGGAATTCAAGCCTGAAATGGCGCTCCTCCTCGATCCGCGCGAAGGCATGAAGACGCGCGAGATCGAAGGAGGCACCGGCCCCGAAACGGTAGCGGCGGCTCTGATCACCGCCCGCGTTCGCCTCGCGAACCTCGAATGACGAAGAGTTTCCGCCACGGCCAGATCCTTAAATTGGTCCGCGACCGGAGTATCTTCACGCAGGAAGAACTGGCGAAAGCGCTGAAAGCCACCGGAATCGATGCCACGCAAGTTACTCTGTCCCGCGACATGCGCGAGCTAGGGCTGGTCAAGACTTCCGAAGGCTATCGCGAACTGGGCCCGGACGTTCCGAATTCCCGATTTGTGAGTCTTGCGACCGAGTTCCTTCGGGATGTGCGCCTCGCTCAGAATCAGGTAGTGCTCAAGACTGCCCCTGGACACGCCAGTTCCGTTGCGGTCGCGCTCGACGACGAGGAATGGCCTGAGGTGGTGGGTACCATCGCGGGCGACGACACCGTTCTGGTGATCTGCTCCGATTCAGGCGCCGCCGATACGCTCCGATCGAAGCTGATCCGCTTACTTGAGACGTGATATCGGCAAGCGCAATATGCTTCGCGCGGTACTCTTCGATCTTGACGGGACTCTGCTGGATCGCGAGACGTGTGTTCGGAATTGCATCGAAAACCAGTTCCTGAAGTTTCGGGATTACCTTCCTTCTGCAGGTCTGGACAAGTTTCAATCGCTTTTCAGCGCACTCGACAGACGCGGTTACGTGCCGAGACGGGACGTCTACGAAGCTCTGGGGCTGGAATTGGGTCTCCGGGAAGAACTTGCGGCGACTTTAACGGATGACTATTTTCAGACATACCCCAGGTTCTGCGTCGGCTTCCCCGACATGCTTAAAACGCTCGCTACACTCAAGGAACGCGGTCTGAAACTCGCCATTGTAACGAACGGACCTGTCGCTCTCCAGTCGACTGCGATCCGCGCATTGGGAAACGAACATCTGTTTGACACCATCGCGATTTCGGAAGCTGAGGGCGTGAGCAAGCCCGAACCCCGAATTTTCAATCTTGTCCTTCGGCGCCTCGGCACGTTGCCGGAGGAGGCGATATTCGCAGGCGATCATCCGGAGATCGACATACGAGGTGCGCAGAAGGCAGGCATGCGAGCCATCTGGAAACGCGACGACTATTGGGGCGCCTGTCCCTTTGCCGACGCAGTAATAAACGAACTCGACGAACTGCCCGCCGCTCTTCGTCTTCTTGACGCGTCATAATCTAAAGACATGGCGACTGCAACTCGATTGTCGTTGGACGAGTTTCACCGGCTCTACGATGGCGTGAAACCGAACCACGAGTACTGGTTCGGCGAAGCCGTGCCCAAGCCTGTGGCAACTTATCTTCACGGAATTTTTCAGGGCATTCTGCTGGCGTTGTTACTGCGCCGAGGCTGGAGGTCGGCGACGGAAGTGACTCTGAAGATGAGTCCGGATCTGGAGCTGGTTCCCGACGTGATCGCGACCCGACGGAAAGTCGAAGGGCCATATCCGGCTCTTCCGGTTGAGATCTGCGTCGAAATCCTCTCCCCCGACGACCGCCTGAAGAGGGTCATTGAAAAAGGCAAGCTATACCTCGATTGGGGTGTCGAGTATATCTGGATCGTCAATCCGGTCGAACGCACCGCCTGGATGGTCACACGCGAACATCCGGACGGCATCTGGATCCACCCCGACGGTAAGCTGATCGCAGGCGAGGATACCGAAATACCGCTGACGGAACTCTTCGCCGAAGTCGACAAAGTGCTTCAGGCCTGAGCGTGAAACGCTGGAAGCTGGATCGCCTCTGGCGGCCGGTGTTAAGATACGTGGATTGCGCAAGGCGCTTTCGGCATTAATTTTGAGGCTTTGCCATTTGCTTTGCGCGAACTCCGGCGCCTCGCGAACGCTCATCAGCCTCGAATACAAGATTCAACCGAAGGCGCGTTATGGGTACGGAAGAGATCCCCATCAAAGCTTGTACCGGATCATTGATGCGCATCGTGAGGACTACAGGCGGTTACTGGCGGGGTTCCCCCGACATAAATCTTCCCTGTGGGAGATCGGCAGGCAGCCGCCTCAAGATCCTGCGGAGCCCCTCTGGATCAATGGCTTTCTTTCCGCCTTCGACGCAGTGACGCTGTATGTGATGATCCGCCAGAACAAGCCCCGGCGGTATATCGAGATCGGATCGGGCCACTCTACCCTATTCGCTCGCCGCGCGGTGCGGGACGAAAATCTCCTGACAGAGATAGTTTCAATCGATCCGATGCCGAGGGCGGATATTCAGTCCGTCGCCGATCGAGTCATCCGGAAACCGCTTGAAGACGTGGAACTCGAACTCTTCGATTCGCTCGAAAGCGGAGACATTCTATTCGTCGATTCTTCGCACCGCGTGTTCACGAATTCCGACGTCACGGTCGTCTTCCTGGATATTCTCGAGCGGCTGAAACCGGGCGTGCTGATTCATTTTCACGATATTTTTCTGCCTGCGGATTATCCTCCGGAGTGGAGCGAACGCTACTACTCCGAGCAGTATCTTCTGGCGTGCTGTCTTTTGTTCGGAAGCGAAAAGCTTGAAATCCTGCTTGCGAACGCCTTTGTCAGCGGCGACCCCGAACTCAGCGCGATTATCAGGGAAATCTGGGACCATCCATCCATGCAAGGCGTTGAGAGACACGGATGTTCCTTCTGGCTTCGGTACGGCCGCTCTCTCAAAACTCCTGCGTCTGAATGACTTTTAACGTCACCACCAACAGGATCGCGCTGATGGCGAACGAGATAGTCATTGCAGGCCATGGAATCCGATGCGTGAGCAGCGGATTTCCTTCCCGGAGCACCCGGAACAGATTGAAGTCGCTCTGAAAATTCCGCGTCAGCCACCAGCTGCCTCCGATCGCCAGCATGCTTCCGTAAAGCTGCCAGCTTGAATCGAGATAAACGGCAAGCAGCGCGGAGAGGCAATAGAATACCAGACAGCATGCAAACGTCGCGAGGCCATATCTCAATGCGTCGGTGGCCGTCGTACCCGCTCGCAGGATCGGGATATCTGCCCACAGCGCCACGTGAACAATAACGACCGTCAGCCCCAGCTGAGTCAATCCGAGAATCGTTCTCACCCCAAAGAGCGTGGAGCGGCTGACCGGCAGCGAGAGTGTGAAATACGTGGACCCGTGCAGCCCTTTCATCGTCGACAAGCCGGCGGACTGGGTCTTGATTCCGGTACCGGCGAACATGACGGAACTGAAGATCCACAGGAAAGACAGGCCCCCCAGGGCAATGACGAGGTTCGTCGCGGCGATTACGCGCCCGCGCATGAGAATAAGCTCCGCGCTGTAGATTGCGACGGCGAACGCGAGCCGCCAGCGCGTCTCAAGCCAGTTCTTATACCAAAGCATTCAATGACTCCTCACGTGTTCCATAAACAGCTCCTGCAGGGTAACCGGGAACCGCTCCACTGATGCGCCGGGCAGCGATTGCGCCTGCGCCACAACGCCATCGATATTTCCGTTGACCAGTATGGAAACGGTGCGGCCTTCCTGGCGCACGTGTTCCGCACCATCCACCCAGCGCACCGGAGCCGCCGGCTCGCGATCCAGAACCACCTGCACCCGCTGGTACCTGCATTTCAAATCGTCGAGCGATCCCGAGATTACGGCCTGGCCGTGGTCGATGATGCAGATGTGATCGGCGATCTGTTCCACCTCGTCCAGCTGATGAGATGAGAAGAAGATCGTGGTTCCTTCCGTTGCCATGAGCGTCATCAATTCCCGCAGCATGTCGCGCACACCCACCGGGTCGAGGCCGTCGCTCGGTTCGTCCAGAATCAAAAGCTCCGCGCCGCGCGCGATTGCGAGCAGCAGCATCAGTTTGGATCGCATCCCCTTTGAGAGATCCGCCGTCTTGCGCCGCTGAGGAAGATCGAACATCTGCAAATAGCGCTTCTCGAGATCGTCGCGCCACTTCGGAAAGAACGGCCGCGTGAAGCGGATCATGCCTTCCACGGTCATGTAGGGGTAAAGGTCCTTTTCTTCAGTGACGAATCCCGTGCGCCGGTGAATCTCGATAGACGTATCGCCGCCGGACGGGAGTCCGAATACCGTAGCGCTGCCGCTGTCCGGTCGCAGCAGGCCCATCAGCAGCTTGATTGTCGTGGTCTTGCCCGCGCCATTTCGTCCAAGGAAGCCATAGACGCTGCCCGGCCGCACCGCCAGATTCAAGCCGTTGAGCGCCATGGCGCCTTTATAAGACTTCCGCAGTTCGCTTGCTTCGATTATGAAGTTACTCACTACCGCCTCCCGGCAATCTCTCCATCCGTAACGAAGCCAGTTCGTTCTCTACCAACCTCCGGATCTCGGGCTCCGAAAGCCCCAGCGCCAGGAGCTTTTCCAGAGCCGTCTGCAGGAGTGCCTGTCCGCGGTGAATCACCTTGATGCGTCCTCCTTCGGACTCTTTGATAAAGGCTCCGGAACCATGCCGTAACTCGATCACCCCTTCATGCTCCAGTTCTCGATAGGCGCGCACCACAGTGTTGGGATTCATGACCAGGTCCTCGGCGAGTTTCCGTATCGTCGGGAGTTGCTCGCCCTCCCGCAGCGCGCCCGTTTCGATCCCGTGCTTCACCTGCTCCATCAGTTGAAGATAGAGGGGAATTCCCGAAGACTGATTCAGGCGAAATATCAAAGTGTGCTAGTCTACTGATACAGTACACACAAGGCGAAACTTCGTCAAGGAATTTTTACGCATTCCCGCCTGCGAAGAGGGCGTCAGTTCGCGTTCCGACTAATCCACCCTGAGGGCTTGCATTAACTCCACTGACGCGCCCCTGACTGCCGGTATGCAGCTGGCCAGAAGCGCCACCAGAAGCAGCGTGGGCGCAACGGCGCCCAAAACGGCAAAATCGGTGGCGCCCACACCGAACACGACGCTCCCCATCGCCCGCGCCAGAAAATAAGCCGCGATCAAACCCAGGCCAAGACCCACGCCGGACAGCAGCAAACCCTCACGCACAACCGAAACAACAATGCTATTGCGGGTGCTGCCGAGCGCCAGCCGCAGGGCAATCTCCTGGAAGCGTTGGCCGACCGTAAACGAAATCACTCCGTAAATACCGACCGCCGCCAATATGAGCGCAAGGATAGCGAAGATCGAGAAAAGAACCAGCATGAACCAGTCGTTGGCCAGGGCCTCATCATGGACTTGGCGCATGGTCCGTGTGAGCGCAAGGGCCGCCTCCGGATCCACGGCGTTCACGGCTGCCGAAATGCTTTGAATCATCCCTGCCGGGTCGGGCCCCGTGCTTACGCCGACACCGCCGACAGCAGGACCCATTTGCCAGAAGGGCACGGCAATTTGCGGAAAATCTTCCCTTGCTCCCCGGCTTTTCACTGTATGAAAGACGCCCACAATCTGCCACTCCACGCGCGTGCGGTTCGGGCTGCCGGGGTCGTCTTCTTCCATCACGACCCGCTGGTGAAGAGCATCCATGCTCTTCAGAAAACTGTTCGCGAAGGCTTCGTTGACCATAGCGACCCTCGCACCTGCTTCATTGTCATAATCGGTGAATGCTCGTCCCCGGATGATTCGAATACCAAAGGTCTTGAAGTAGTCGGGCGTGGGGGTCTGCAGGTCCGCGCTGGGGTGCGACGATGTGTCCGCATTCGCGGGTTCGCCGGCGATACTGAAGGGCACAGCGAAGTGCAGACGATCGAGCGGCAGATGTTGCAAAGCGCATACATGAGTCACGCCGGGAACCGATCCGATGCTGGCGAGAATCCGCCGATAGTACGCGTTGATTTCCTTCCGCTTGTTCGGGATTGAAGGAGAGTCGAGGTAAAACCCGAGAACGTGGTCGGTGCGGACCCCGAGGTCCACGCGAGTAAGATTCCAGAGACTATGCATCATCAGCCCGGCGCCCGCAAGCAGCGGTAAAGCCAGCGCAAACTCTGCGATCACCAGCAGGCGGAGAAGCCGGTGGCGGCCTGCGCCAATGCCCGCCCGGCCGCCTTCCTTGAGAACTCCGGCGGGACCCAGGCGAGCGGCGTACCACGCAGGGGCGCAACCAAATGCCACACCACACAGCGTCGCGGCACAGAACATAGAGAGCATGACCGAAGCCCTTAGCCGCAGATCTGCCTCCGCGGGCAGAGTATTGGGAGGAATTAAGGCCACCACGGCTCTCAGCATTGCGCATCCTGCGGCGATGCCCAGTATGCCGCCGAGCAAGGACAGCAGGATGCTTTCCAGCAAAAAGTGAGCAAAGATCGCCGAGGGCTTTGCTCCCAGGGTTCCGCGAATCGCCACTTCCCTTTGCCGCACAATTCCCCTGGCCAGCAGCAGATTGGCCACATTCAGACACGCGATCAGCAGCAGGAATCCCACCGCGCCGGAGAGCATCCACAACGTAAACTGTCTGTCCGTCGGGAAGAAGTCGTTCTTAAGCGGTTCCACAAGCGCGCCCCAGTCTCGATTGGTCTTCGGATAATCCTCAGCTTCCTTTGCCGCAACCGAGCCGAGACTGGTCTGGGCCAGCCGAATAGTGACGCCAGACTTGAGTCTGCCCGCCACCGCCCAATATCGGGAACCATGATCGAGCTGTTGCGCGGTCGTGAACACGAGTGGCACGATCAACTCCTCCTCCCGACGATCCGCGCTCCCAGCCGCGAGCACGCCTACCACCGTGTAAGGGGAGCCGTTGATCCGAAGCCTCTGGCCAACTATCCCTGAGTTCGCTCCCAGACGTTCCCACAGCCGATGAGTAAGGATCACGACGTGTTCTTTGCCGGGCTCTCCCTCCTCGCGGAGGAAACTACGCCCGAGGAAGAGCGGATATCCCAGCATTGCGCAATAGCCGGGCGTCGCTTCCATACCGTCCAGGAACTGGTGGCGACCCTGCGTCGCAACGTTAAAGTTGTCGGGAGCCCAGGCGTTCAGATCCTGAAAAACGGAGCTCTCGCGCCTCCAATCGATGAAATCGGCGGCTGAAACAAGATCGCGGCTCTGGCCTTTATGTCTGGACCAGACCATCACTAACTCGTCCGGGTGTGGATAAGGCAATGGCGCGAGAAGCGTCGCGTAATTGACGCTGAAAATGGCCGTATTCGCGCCTATCCCCAGCGCAAGCGTGAGGATGACGGTAAGGGCGACGCCTGGGTTGCGGCGAAGACTGTGGATCGCGAGCCGAAGGCTCCGCCGGGCGCTATCCAGCCAGGCCAGCGGCATCGCGTCGCGACATTCATCTTTGGCAAGCTCCAGGGTTCCGAATTCCCGGCGCGCACGCCGTTCGGCATCGTCGCGGCTGAACCCATCCCGAACGTAGTCGCGGATCCGGCTCTCCAGATGGAATCGGAACTCCTCGTCCATCCGGCTCTCCCACTGCCGTCCTCTCCACCATGCGAAAGCTCTCATGCGGTGGCGCCTATTCTGCCGATTTGAGAACGAACGACACCGCTTCACACAGGCGATCCCAGCTTGCTCGTTCGGCGTCCAGCCGTTCACGTCCTGTTTTGGTCAAGCTGTAGTATTTTGCGTTCCGTCCGCCATCGGTAATTTTCCAGACCGACTTCAACCATCCTTTACTTTCCAGCCGATAAAGCGCGGGATAAAGGGAACCCTGTCGAACGCGCAGAGCGTCTCTCGACAACTGTTCCAGTCGCTGTACGATGCCATAGCCATGAATCGGTTGGATGGCTACGACTTTCAGGATCAGCATGTCAAGCGTGCCTTGAAGCAATTCGGCGTCGCCTGCGTGTTTCTCCTCATGCCTAGACATTCGAGATATCAAAATAAGATATGTTGCCTCGAATGTCAAGGCGTTCCACTTATAAACTTTTAATCCCGCGCTTACGCCTCTTTCATGCCGCCTCTTTTAACCTCAAAGCTGCATGACCCGGCATTTGCCCGCGGCCTCTGCCGTACCCACATCCGAACTCCACTCCGGAGACCGGCTCGATCACTATCTCATCGAATCGGTCGTCGCGCGCAGTGGAATGGCTTCCATTTTTCGCGCCGTCGACTTACGCAACGGCGGGGCGGTGGCCATCAAGGTTCCCTATCCCGAGATGGAGGACGATCCCGTCTTCCTCGCCCGCTTCCAGCGGGAAGCCGAGATCGGCGGCGATCTCGATCATCCCGGAGTCATGAAGGTCTTTACGCACAGCGCCGCCCCAGGCCTCTACATGGTCATGGAGTGGGTCGAAGGCTGCGAACTGCGCCGTTACCTCATGCAGCGCGGCAAGCTTGCCCCCGCCAGCGCAATCGAGATCACGATCCGCATCTGCCGAGCCCTCGATTACATCCACACAGCCGGAGTCGTTCATCGCGACCTCAAACCCGAGAACATCATGATCGACGGCGAAGGTCGCACGAAGCTCATCGACTTCGGAATCGCATCGCGGCCGGCCTCGCGGCGGCTGACCTTCGGCACGACGTCCCAGGTCATGGGCACCCCGGATTACATCTCGCCGGAGCAGGTCGCCGGCGCGCCCGGCGACGCCCGCAGCGATATCTATGCATTGGGAGTGATGCTTTACGAAATGCTGACGGGGAAAGCGCCCTTTCGCGGTTCCAATCCGTTCGCAATCATGAATGACCGTTTGTTGAACAATCCCATTCCGCCTCGCGAACTCGAGCCGGCAATATCTCCCGCGCTGCAAGAGGTCATATACCGTGCGCTGCGGCGGGACCCGGCCACTCGTTATCCCAGCGCCGGAAGCTTCGCATACGATCTGGAACATCTCGATGAGATCGAGGTCACCGACCGGCCGGAGTTGCTGGACTGGGACTGGCGCCGCAGGCCGCTCATCAGGACCGCCGCGCTTTATCTGGGGCTGGCGCTGGTACCTGTTACCATCTTCGCGGTCCTATACCACGTTGCCGGCCGATTTTGAGAACTTACCTTCGGGATCGCACCACATAGTCAAGAAGCACGAATGCTCCTCCCCGGGGCGCCGACTGAACCCTTGCAGTAAGCGCCCCGGCCCCCGAAACTTCTCAGTACTCCCGTTCCCCATGGTGATTCCGGAACTCCCGGTAATCGCGCATACGCCGGAGATCCTCCGAAAGTGCGCCCCGCGAACCCGGATCGAGCGAGTTGGACGACACGACGATGCTGGATGTGGTCGATCGCCTCACCCAGATAATGCTTCTCATAACGGCCCTGGTCGAATCGGCTCTCGAAATCGAAAAGCCTGCTGCGGGCTTCGTCGAAACGTTTGCGATCGCCCTTCGAAGCGTAAGGGTAAGCGCTGGCGCGATCGAGATCCATCCGTGCCCGGTCGAATAGAGCGCGGTCCTGTCGCGCGTAATCCCGGTCTCCATAAGGGCGATCGGAGGAAGTGCGATCATAGTAGCCCTGGCCGTAAGTCTGGCAAAAGGCCGGGATCGCCAGCAGCGTGGAGGCGACGACAACCGCAAGGGTTGCCGGACGCTGTGGCCGCACCCATCCTGACTTTCGACTTCTGAGTTCTTCGACTCCTGTTTTCGTTGGGCGCATTATTTTCTCGTGCATCAGAAGACGCCTCTCCCCCCTCCCCCAGTTCCGGCGTTTAATCCAGACTTAATGGAGCGCTTCGAAACACCACGCGGCCTCTCTTCATGACGAGACTGGCGTCGTGATGGCCGGCGCGGCGCGGCAGCTCGTGATAGTCGGGCACTTCCATGACAAGCAGGTCCGCCTGCTTTCCCGGTTCGAGCGAACTCACAACATGCGAGAGCCGCAATGAACAGGCGGGATTCCAGGTGGTCGCGACGATCGCTTCCTCCGCGCTCATGCCGAGGTGATGAACGGCCATATAGAGCAGGTATTGCATGTTGAACGACAACGGGCCGCTCGGCCGGTAGCTGGAGGAAAGCGCGATCGCCGCCCCATCGCCAATCGCTCTGCGTATGTCCTGCGCGGCCCCTGCGCCGTCTTCGAATCCTTCCGTCGCGGGAATCACGCGCACGCATCCGATCGCCCCGAGCGGTCCGGTAAAAGCGCGCAGAGAATCGTTCGGGGCAACAATCGCGATCGCGCCGGCGGAGAGAGCCAGTTGCAGATGAAACGGTTCGAGCCGGGTGGCGGAATAAAGCCGGATCGCATAACCCAAACCCGCCGCGCCGACCGCCAGTGTTCTGAGCAAAGGGTTCTCGATCGCCGGATCCTCGTCCACGGGATCCTGGCCCGTCGAATCCCGCCTCCCGATCGTTATCTCTACGACCGACGCCAGTTTCTTCGTTCGAACCGCGGGCAGCCACCTGGATATGACCGTCTCCACCGATGAAGCCGGGGATTTTCCGGCATCCCTCGGGATCGGGGCAGAAAAAATCGACCGGATGCGAAGCGGCTTCGATTGCAGCGCCTGATGAGTCCGCAGGACCTTGCCGATATTTTTCAGGTCGGAGGCGCAGCCGGTATGCGCCCCCACAGTCAGACACCCATAGCGAGCCCATTCGGCTGCCATCTCTGTCGCGCCGGCCTGGACGCGCTTACGCGACATGATCCGCAATGCGGAAGCGCAATCGCGGGTCGAGCCGTCACTCTGCTTTTGGAGCGGGGCGGGAATCACCAGCGCCATGTCGGCATCCACGAACGCCGGCATGACCAGCTTTCCGGTAGCGTCGATCTCGCGCGCCTTCCTGGCGCCCGCCAGATTCTCCACCCGGCGGGAGGGCCCGACGTCCTGAATAACGCCGTTCCTGATGAGCAAAGCGCCGTTCTTCACGACGTTCAGGCTGGTAGCCATGGCGCTCCCGCGGCGGGGACCGCTCGGCCCGCGCAACGTCAACAGTTGGCGGGCATTTCGGACCAGCGTCCACTCATCCCGGGACGCCGGCTCCGATGTTTTTGACACGAACGGCTTATTCTACCGCTTTGTTGGCCCGGTTACCGCTATTCGTTTTTAATTGTCGTTTTTAATAAGTTTCTGCAAGCCCTGGAGCTTCTCCTTCAGCTCCTCGGTTGCGTCCACCATCTGAGTCGTGTCATAGATCACTCGGGGAGTCAGGAAAACGATCAGCTCGGTCCGTTGCTTGGTGGTGGTTTTCGTGCCGAACAGGAAGCCAATGAAGGGGATCCTGTCCAGGAAGGGAATTCCGTTCAGGGACTCCGTCGCATTGTCCGTGATGATGCCGCCGATCGCGACCGTATCGCCGTCCTGCACCGTCACCTGCGTGCTGACGTTCCGCTGTGAGAACGAAGGCGAATTGATATCGCTGCCCGCGCTGCCGCTGGCGGCCAGCGGATTCGGAATCGGCGCCGTGACGTTCTGATTAATCACCATCGTGACGATGCCGCTCGCGTTGACGCGCGCCAGAATGTTGAGACCGATACCCGTGCTCGTATTTGAAATCGAATTTGTGAACAGCGAGTTCCCATTCTGCTGAACGTTGGAAGTGGCGATGGAACTTACTGTGGGCACCGAGTCCCCAACAGTGATGGATGCCGGTATGCTATCGGTCGCGATTACGCTGGGCGACGAAAGCACCTTGGTTTTGCTGCTGGTTTCATTTGCCTGGAGGTAGGCGAGAAGCTGGCGGCTTTGTCCCACCATAGTTCCCGCGGTCAAGATTCCCTGAACTGTTCCCGTGCTATCCGGCGCTATCGAGCCTAATAACTGATGTGCCGGAACCTTTCCGTTCGTCGTACCTGCTTTTTGCAGAAAGGACTCCACTCCGAACGTCATATCTCCGCTCAGGTCGATCTCATAAATTTTGGCGTCGATCAGAACCTGGCGCGGCGGCACGTCCAGCTTTTCCAGCAGGCTCCGGATCTGTTCCCACTCCTGCGGCGTGCCCTGCACGAGAAGCGTATTGTCGTAAGGGTTCGGGACGATCCTCGGACCGCCCGGTCTGCCAATTGCGGGCGAAGAAGAGAGATAGGTCCCTGTCTGGTCGACGGGGGCCGGGGTTGCTGCGGGAGCGCCTGCCGGGGCCGGCGTCGTTGGAGCCGCGGGCGCCGGAGCCGCCGCGGCTACCGTCTGATAGGCGCTGTAGCCGCCCGTCGGGATGCAGGGCTGGCCGAATCCCGTGCCGGGGGCGCCGCCTGAGAAACCCGCATTCCCGAAGCCTGTATTCCCGTAGCCGTTATTGCCATACTGCGAAGCGCCGGCAGTGGGGACTCCGTAGGGTGACTGGCCGATACCGAAGTTACCCGCGGGCGCGCCCGCATAGCCGCTGGCGGGATAAGTGGAGTTACCAGGGATTCCGCCATAGATACTCGATGAGGCGCAGCCGCCGTATAACTGCGTAATCACAGACCCCAGAATTTCAGCTCTGCCGTATCTGAGTTTATAAACATAGTTATCGATCGATCCCGCGGTTACTCTGGCCGGAATGTCCAGCTTCTGAATCCATTTCTCGACTTCCGTAAATGTTCCCGGATTCGGCGCCACCGCCAGAATGGTGTTAATCCGGTCGATAGGCTGAAACCGAACCGCTCCGCTGTTCTTATCGGATAGCGCATAGGCCTTGAAGATCGTATCCAGTTCCTTCGCGATATCGCTCGGACGGCCGTTTCTGACTTCGAAGGAACGCACCCGCTGGCCCGCAAACGTATCGCTGTCGAATAGCGAAATCAGTTCCAGCGTTCGCCGCATGTTGCGGCTGTTATCCAGGATAATCAGCAGGTTCGCTGGATCGTAACTATTCAACTGGCCGCCGTCGCCGACGAAGGGCTGGAGAATCTTGACCATCTCGGAAGATGAGGCGTAGCGCAAAAAAATAAGATTCAGGATCAGGCGCTCGTCGTCCGGTAGCTTTGTCGGATCCGTCTGCGTGATCGGGCTGATCGGCTGCTTCGCGATATTGGCGACGGGAATGATGCGATACACATTGCCTACCTGAACCATCGCCAGGTTATTCATCCGAAGAATGGTTTCGAGCAGCGGACGCAGATCGACATCGCGAACCGTCCCGTAAGTGTTGATGGTTACGCTGCCGGCTTTGATTGTGGCATCGAGGATGTAATTGATATGAAGGTCCTGAGCGAGCGCGTTGATGACTTCGAGCAGCGATGCATTGTTGAGATTGAAAGCGCCGGGTACAGTGACCGCGGGTTGAGCCGGCGGGGGCGCCGCGGGCGGCGGCGGTTGCTGAGCGGGCGCCGAGAGGACTGCCAGCAAAAGCACGCACGCGATGGAGGTTCGTCGAAGGAGGACTTTTGTCATCTTCTTATTGCGACTTTTCCGGACCTTCATGCGCATCGGCGGGCTTCGCGTTCTGTTGCGCGAGGATCTTGCGCTCATCGTCTGTCAATTCGGACTTCTTCTTTTCCCATTTGGAAGTGCCGAACGGAGTCTTCCGTTCAAATCGGACGACGTCGCCCACCTCTACGGCTTTTATCGGCGGGCTGCTTTTCGTATCCGTCAGCGACTTCGTCGTGCCGAAAGGAGTATCGCGCTGCAACTCGACTCCCTTGTCGGTTTCGACTTCCCTGGTCTTCGGCTGAGGCTGACCCTCAGCCTGCGATTCAGGTTTAATCGCCTCAGTTTTTGAAACCCCGAATGGCGTCTTCTTGTAAAGCCACTTTGCGCCTTTCTTGTCGGTCCAGGTGAAGCTTCCGTCGCCGTTCGGAACGGCATCTTTCGGAATGGTGGTGGGTTGAATGGTGGCGGGTTGAACGGTTTTCGCCGGCCCGGTCTTTGCGGTCGAAGCCTTGTCCTGATCCGTGGCCGCAAGGGCGCATGTTGCCGTTACCACCAGGCCGGCCGCCATTATGAAGGCGGGGGCGTTAACTTTTGTCATAAAAAAATCTCCGATCATTTAATCTGTTCCCACCGGCAGACAGCCCCGAAAGGCGATCGCGTGATCACCTTCCGGTAACCGTCAACTACTGTGCCTGCCGGCGAAGAGTCGCCTGGTGCGCAGGCGCGGGATGACGGTTGCCCCGGGGCGCCGACCTCCACACCCAGATCTTTGGCGGCCGTCGGGGCGGCTACGGGCGTCGGCGCCGTGGGATTGTTCGGCGCCGGCGCGGCCGGCGCTCCCGCCCCCGAAGCCTGCTGTCCGTTTGCGGTTGGGGCCGCTGCGGACCGGTCGATCAGGTCCTCGATCTTGCGCGAGACATCCTTGCCATCCCAGTCGAATGTGACGTTCTGCGTGTCCAGCGCAACGATCTTGAATGCGCCGATCGTATCGCCCGCATGAACCGTTCTGCTGGAGGCTCCGGATTTTTCGGCCATGATCGCTTTGGTCCCGCTGGGCAGCCCCATGACGCCAAACACGACCGGGAGGGGCGGCATCGGCTTGGGTGGTTCCACCTTGGGCGTTTCCACGACCACGTTCGGATTGCGGTCTTTCGAAAACAAGTCTTTGGTTGCGACGTCCAGATACTTGGCCGCCGGCGCCGGATCCGGCTTCGGCGCGGGTTTCAGAGGCGGCGGCGCTGCCGGTTTTATCACGGCCCGCAAATGGTTCTGCCGCTGCGCCTGCGCGGCGTCCCAGCGGACGCGCGCCTGCCATGCAATAGCCGCTATGGCGACTATCAGAGACACGTTCAGCGCAATGAGCTTCGGTTTCAAAACGCCGTCAGACCTTTCTTTTCCGGAACAAGCTTCTTCGGAATTACGCCTGTCAGCACGATGCGCACGCCCATCGTCTTGTCTTTGGCGGTCCCGGACGTGATGCGTTCCTCGGAAGGAACAATCAGTTCCGGCACATGCGACAGATCCGCCAGGAAATTGACCAGCTGCTCGATGTGGCACTGGAAGGTAATGGTCGCGGAAACCAGCCCGTAATCGCCAAAAGCCTTCGGCGCGCCAAGTTCACCGCCGCGCACGTCGATCTGTTCGTCCTTGCCAATACGCCGCGCGATCTCGAGCAGCGTGGCCTGCGCTTCGGCGGCGGTAGGCGCCTGAATGATCCCGTGTTCGCGGTCGGCAAGGTCGCTCGATACCTGCTTCAACACCGCTTCACGAGAGGGCCCGGTCGCCGCAATTTGCCGAAGACGCGTCAAGCGCTGCTGGGCGAGCGCAATGGCGTCCTTGCTCGGGTCGGCCAGGCTGGCAGAGCTGCTGGCTGCGGAGTCCGAAAAAGCAAAGTGCAGCACGAGGCCGACAACCACGACTGCGGCCATCACGATCAGGGCGCGGCGATCGCGTTCCGAAAGATTCACGGCGTGGTCCTCCCGATGCGGCCGCGGCGCATGGCCTTGATGCGGAATTGCTCCCCTTCGCCACTGCGCGCGACGGTCAGCGCGAACTCGGAGTTCTGGAAGAGCGGTGAGGAATCGAGGATCTTGAGCAGCGGAGCCGCCTGCTCGGCTTCGCCAGTGATGATGACCGAATCGGGGTAGATTTCGACCGCGCTGGTCCAGACGGGCGCCGGAAGCAATCGAGTCAGCTCATTCAGCACGTCCAGATCGGCTTGCGGGCGGCCGCGGAACTGGTCGAGAGCCGCGATCTTCTGGCGATCCGTCTCAATCGTTTTCTGCAGCCGTTGAGCGCGCAGCACGGAAGGCTCCAGTTGCCGCGCGGCGCGGTCGAGATCCGCACGATAACGCTTTTGTTCGACGGCGGGGAAGATCACGAAGACCGCCAGCAGCCCGATGAGCAGAATCGCTCCAAGAATCGCCGGAACCACGTACTGCAACCGGTCATGCGAAGCGCGCCGTTCCGGCGGCAGCAGGTTGGCAAACTTCGCAACGCGCGGAACCGAGCCTGCGATGGCCGCGGCCCATGCGAGCGCCGATGGCGCCGTTCTTTCGTCAGTGGAGAAGGGAAGTACTTCAGAGAGCGGCACCGCGGCGCGATAAGGCGACATTCGCAGTTCGGCGCGCGACAGAGCGAACGCGCGCTCGGGGGCTCCCGAAAATTCGGCCGAGAACACTGCACGCGATTCGCTCTCGCCGTAAACTTCGGTGCGTTCGGCTTCATCCGTGTTGAAGCAAAGAAAAGAAGCGGGCGCCGCGCTCCAGACTCGGAGCGCGGCATGGATGACGGCCGCGGAGAAGGTGGCGGCCGCCATCGGAATACCCGCTTCCGCAAAAAGAGTCTCCCAGGAATTGAGAACGTCTTTTCGCGCCAGCCCGACAATGAGGTCGTCGCGCCCGACGCGCGACCACCCCCAGGCCACTTCGACGTCGGCCCCCCCGTTACTCCAGGGATGCAAACTGTCGAGCTGTAACTCAATCGCGTTCGCGGCGTCTTTGTCGGCAACGCCGGGCAGCATCAGTGTCCGTACGATGACTTCGCTGCGAGGCAGCAGCACCGTGGCGGCAAGCTGTCTTTCGTGCGCCGTTTCCAGGAACGCCCGCAATTCGGCGCCCCATTCCGCGGCGGGACGGTTGCGGAAATCGGCAATGGTGGTGACGGCCACAAGGGTTGCGCCCGAAGGCCGGGATCGAACAATGGCCGCTTCCAGATTGCGCTCTCCGATGGAGATGCCGAATCCGGTTCCCAGCACCAGCGCGCGCTGCCAGCCGGGTGCGGCGGATTGTGATCGTGCGGTTGCGGGCGCGGGCTGGTCGACCTCCTGCTCGGTAACGCTCATGCCTGGTCCGTCATGCTCGGTCCGTCACGCCCGGTCAAACCAGCGAAGAACCTCAAAGCCGATCGCCGTGCTGCCGGCGGCGGTGAAATTGAACTTCACAAGGGCCGCAACCGTGCGGCGAAGATCGGAAAGCTTGCCGTCCGGCCCCTTCATCCGCGCCGTCGCGCGCAAGGTGTACATAGTCTGTCCGCCGATCGTCAGGCGCGAACCAGCCGGGCCCAGCGACTGAGCGATCGCGGTCAGTTCCGAACCAGCAAGAATCGGGTGTCCGGCCCTGCTCCTGACGATCGTCGCTGCATCCTCCGGAGCCAGCCCAATCGCCTCCAGCGTCGGCAGTTGCGCCGTGTTAATATCGACCGCTCCCGACGACGCGTAGACCGACAGGCAATCGCGCAAGCCGGGGTGAGACTTGTCGAGCGACGTCCCGTAGTACAGGTCGCTGGTGATCCCTTTTACCAGGAGCAACTCCTCATTCTCCAGAAAGGACGCGTGGCGCGGGATAAAAGACGGAGAGAGGCTCAAATAATACGCATCAAACGGGCTGGATTCCGTGGGAGGGGGTGGGGTACGCCAGTCGATGATCGCCGCTGTGATCTCATTGGCTTGACTTTCGGGAACTCCCAGAGCTGCAAGAAGGCGAAGAAGGTCTTCCGGGCGGATGCCGTTGAGGCTAAGCTTTGAAGCCTCGGGAATGACGTCCACGTGGACCTCGGCGGAGGGATACGAGAGGTTCATCGATGGATCCCCGGGAACGTGATAAATCGGGTTTCCGTCCGAGTTGCGATAAGACGAGCCCCACATTACGTGCAGACCAGCCTGCTGAATGGCCCCGCGAGCGATGAAGTAAGCACGGACATCGTCAACGTTGGTTGCGGTTCTCTCGGTCTCCCCGCGCACATTGTTCGCGACCGCGAGGCCAATGGCGGAGAGCGCCGCCGTCAGCCAGAGAACCAGCAACAGCGCCGAGCCGCGCGAACGGCTGCTTGCCGCTCCCCTGAAGACGCGGTTCGGACGGCTGAAGAACACCGGCGACAGAAGGTCGCCCGTGCTACCGGTTTCGTGGTGTCCCGCTCCAGCGTCTTCATTCATTTTGGTGGCCCGCAGGGCCGTGGTGACTCCGTTGAAGACGCGGTTCGGACGGCTGAAGAACACCGGCGACAAGATCGCCGGCGCCACCGGCTTCGTGCTTTCCCGCGCCGCGTCTTCATGCATTTCTGTGGCCCGCAGGGCCATGGTGACTCCGTTGAAGACGCGGTTTGTATAAGCACCGGCGACAAGATCGCTGGTGTTACCGGCGCTGGCGTAAAGTTCCGCGCCGAGCGGAAGCTCGGCTGCAGCGCCGAAGCGCTGACCCCACATCGGCCGGCCTGCATCTTCGTCCGCGTTGGCGGCCCGAACGGCGTCAGCGGGCGGAGCGCTAAAACTCGTCGTCATAGATTTGTCCCGGTCTGCGGTTCACGTTCATCGGCACGGTCACGGTGGTGACGTGCAGGTCGGAGGAAGCGGTGTCGATCGGCGCCATTTCGATGCGCACTCCTCGAGGCAGTCGCTGCGGACCCGTCATTGCAATGCGCCAGATCAGAAGCGGAGCCTGGACACGCTCTTCAAGATAGGAGAAGCGGCAGTATGCGAGACGGTCGGCCAGAACAAACGATTGCGATCCCGGCGCGACCGGGGTGTAGATCACCGTCTGCGGACCCTCCGCCTCACGCTCGATGGCCGCAATATTCTGACCGGCCTGATCGGGTCCTGTGTAGGGAGTTTCGTTGACAATCAATCGAACGCCGGCGTCTCCCGGGATCACCTGCAGGACTGCGATCTGCGGCCTCCCGCGCCATCCGTCCTGCAGCGAGTAAGAGGTAACGAAGCGCATGATTTGCGGCTCCATCTGGAAAAACAGGACGGGCTGAAACGAGTTCGACTGGTTACGATAGTTCGCCATCGTGAAAACGAAGCCGTCAAGCTCGCTTTCAATAATGGCGCGCGAGTTCGCCACCCTGCGGTTTGCGATGAGATGCGTATCGAGCTTGTCCATGGTGCTGAACCCCAGCCGCATCGTCACCAGCATGCCCACCGAGAGCAGGCTGAGCAGCGAGACGGCGATCAGCATCTCGACGAGGGTAAGACCGGAGCGGGGATCTCTTGTCATGCGCTAAGGACCGGAAGGCTGAGGGATGGGCGTGCCGCGGTAGCTTTCGATATCAATCTTGCGGCGGCTTCCGCTCGGCGGCTGCCACCAGACGTCGAGCGTTACGCGCTGCACAATCATGGTCCCCGGCCCTGCACGAGGAGGCGCTTCGAAGGGACGGAACGACGCCTGCCAGCCGCTGGGGACGCCGCCTGACTGATCGAGCGGGAACTCGCCCGTGAGCGTTCCGTCGAAAGGCACACCGCTGTCGAGCAGTAGATCGTTCATTTTGGTGCGCGCGAGCATGGCAGCGCGGTCGTAATCCGTCAGACGCGAGGCATTCCTGACGGATTGCGAAAGTCCTGCGATCAGCCCTGCCACCGCGATGCCCATGATCGTGGTCGCGACGAGGACTTCGAGCAAAGTGAAGCCGCGCCGATTCACTTGCCGTCACCTATGCGCTGGATTTTGGGAACGCCGGTTGTGGGGTCGATCTGCACGGACCGGCGCGCGCCCTTTTCGTTGCGCAGCACGAGGGTGAGGCGCGGCGCTGTGCCGCCGGGCATGAGGATGTACCGGTGCGGCGCGTCGCCTTCGATCGTGATTCCCGCGGGCATGTCAAACTTGCGCTCCGGCTTGTCTCCGGAGGCGGCGGTATAGACGGCGAGCAGATTCCCGGCGGGTGAAACCAGGATCGCCGCCGGCTCTTCGCGCCGCTCCACGCTGTTCAAAGCCGAGATCAGAAAACTGGCCGCGGAACCCGAGGCGGATGACAGTCGCACGCCGGCGAGCCCCGACGTCAGGGCAGGGAACGAGAGGCTCGCGATGATGCTGACGATCACCACGACGACCATCATTTCGATCAGCGTGACGCCGGATTGGTTTTGCGATTTCACTTCCAACTGACGACGTCGCTATTCAGGTCCGACCCGCCCGGCTGCCCGTCGGCTCCATAAGAGAGCACGTCGGGCTCATCTCCGTGATCGCCGGGGAACTTATAAACGTAAGGATGGGCCCAGGGGTCGTTGGCGACATCCTTCTGGAGATACGGCCCGTGCCACTGCTCGACGCCGCTCGGCTGTACGCGCAAGGCGTTCAGGCCCTGTTCGGTGCTCGGATAGCCGCCGGTGTCCAGGTGGTACTGACCGAGGGCGAGCTGGAAGTTTTCGATTTGTTGTTTGGCCGCGACTACCCGGGCCTTGTCGCCCTGATTCAGCAGGCGGGGCGCGACTACCGCGGCGAAGACCGCGATGATGACCACCACCACAAGCATTTCGATCAGCGTGACGCCGGCGCGCGGATTATGTTTTTGCTTCATGTCGATATTCATTTTCCTAAATCGCGGCTTTCTACTGCCCTGTCCCGGATAAAAGTTGCCAGTGGGATGCGTGCGTCTGCGGCCAGGCGGCTGTGGCCACGATTGGCCAACCCATGAGTTGTACAGAATTATCTGAGACATGACACTAGATGGCAACCTCGTTAATACTGGTGATCGCAATCAGCATGCTGAGGATCAACGCACCAACGACGATGCCCATAACCAGGATGACCAGCGGCTCGAAGATGGAGGTGAAGCGCTTGATCGAGGCTCTGGTTTCTTCCTCGTAGATCTCCGCCATGCGCGCGAACATGAGATCGAGCTTGCCGGTCTCTTCGCCGACTGTCAGAAGGTGCGATGCCAGCGGCGGGAACATGCGGGTCCGGGCCAGCGGCTGGGAGATGCCTTCGCCGCGTTTGACTCCCTGCGCGACTTCCTTCAGTGAGTTTGCCATGCGGCTGTTGAACAGAATTCCGGCGGAGATATGGAGCGACTGCACCAGCGGCACGCTGTTGCCGACCAGCGTGGACATGGCGCGCGCGAAGCGCGACGTCTCCGCCTTCAGCAGCGCATCACCGAGGATGGGGATTTTCATCCGTACGGTGTCCCACCAGAATCGGCCTTTCGGCGTCCCGATGTAGAAGCGGAAGCCCGCGGCCGCTGTGACCAGGACCAGCGCCACCACCCACCACCAGGCCTGTACGATGTGGCTGGCCTGCAGCATGATGAGTGTCGGCAGCGGGATCTTCATGCGGCTGTCGTCGAAGATGCTGGCGAAGCGCGGGACGACGAAGTTCAGGATTACGAAGATGGAACCGGCGCCCACGCAGGCGAGCAGGCCGGGGTAAATCATCGACGAGATGATGTAGCTGCGGAGTTCATCGCGCGAGCGCTCGAATTCCGAGAGGCGTTCGAAGATCTGGCCGAGACTGCCCGATGCTTCGCCGGCTCGCACCATATTGATGAAGAGGTCCGAGAAGTACGCGGGATGGAGGGCGAGCGAATCGGCGAGCGATTTGCCGCCTTTAATGGAGCGCAGGATGTCGAGAACGATGGTGCGGAACTGTTGATGGGTGGTCAGCTCGCTGGTGATGGAGAGCGCGCGGTCTAGCGGTACGCCGGAGTTGAGGAGCGTCGAGAGTTCCTGGGTGAAGAAGAGGACGTCGCGGCGGCGTCCCGAATTCAGTTGGGGCAGTTTGAACGCGGATGATTTCTTTTCTTCGAGACCGACGTAGATGGGCGTGAGGCCCTGGCGGGTAAGTTCGCTCGTGACCGTCTTGTTGCTCTCGGCGGTGATGACCCCAGTGCGGAGTTTGCCGTCCGGCGCTACGGCACGGTAGTGGAAGGTGGCGGAGGCCATCAGGCGGACGCTCCGTCGAAGGCGCGGCTTAGGTAAAGTTCCGCGCCGAGCGGAAGCTCGGCAGCAGGGCGGAAGCCCTGGCACCACGCACTAGAACTCCTGCGTAACACGCGTTACCTCTTCGGCCGTGGTTATGCCCTGCTGCACCTTCATCCAGCCGTCTTCGCGGAGATTTTTCATTCCGTTGCGGCGCGCGGCCTCGGTCAGGCGGCTGGCGTCGGCGTTCCCCATGATCAGGTGGCGCAGTTCGTCATTCAACTCCATCAGTTCGAAGATACCCGCGCGGCCTTTGTAGCCTGAGCCGTTGCATGCTTCGCAGCCGGCGCCGTGAAAGGTTTCGACCTCCTCGCCGAAGGGCGTCATCGCGCGGCCGCCCTTTGTCCTGCACTGGCTGCAGATCAGACGTACCAGACGCTGCGCGAGGATCGCGACCACGGAGGATGTGACGAGATAATTCTCGACGCCCATGTCCATCAGGCGCGTCACCGCGCTCGGCGCGTCATTCGTGTGGAGCGTGGAGAAGACGAAGTGTCCGGTCAGTGCGGAACGGATGGCAATATCCGCCGTCTCGCGATCGCGGATTTCGCCGACCATAATGACGTCGGGATCCTGACGCACGATGTGCCGCAATCCCGCGGCGAAAGTCAGGCCGATCTGCGGATTGACGTGGATCTGGTTGATGCCGTCCATCTGATATTCGACCGGGTCTTCGATGGTGATGATCTTCTTGTCGGGCAGATTGATGCGCTTCAGCGCGGAGTAGAGCGTGGTCGATTTGCCGCTGCCGGTGGGGCCGGTCACGAGAAAGATGCCGTGCGGCAACGACGTGAAATGCTCCATGCGGCTGAGCATGTGATCGTCGAAGCCGAGGCGGCGAAGATCGTAGAAATCGCCCGCCGACCGGTCGAGCAGACGCATTACGACGCTTTCGCCGAACATGGTGGGAAGCGTGGAGACGCGAAGATCAACCTCCCGTCCGAGGATGCGGAGTTTGATGCGTCCGTCCTGCGGGAGCCTGCGTTCGGCGATGTTGAGCTTCGCCATCAGCTTCAGGCGCGAAGTAATAGCGGCCTTCAATTCGCGCGGCGGCTGATTCCTGATTGAACAGGACTCCATCCACGCGATAGCGAATGCGAAATTCCTTGTCGAACGGCTCGATGTGAATGTCGCTGGCGCGCTTTTCGAGCGCCTGGGCGATCATGGCGTTCACGAGCCGAATGACCGGCGCTTCGCTCGCCATGTCGCGCAGGTGTTCGAGGTCTTCCTCATCGCCCGTTCCGAACTCTGCAGAAGCGGCCTGACGTTCGCCTTCGCTGAAGTAGCGGTCGATGGCGTCGAGGATGTCCTGTTCGTTCGCCAGTTGGGGGCTGACTTCAAGGTGCGAAAAACCCTGGACCGCGTTGATGGTTTCGAAGTCGAGCGGGTCGGCCATCGCGAGCGATAGCGTGCCTTGTTCGATGGCGACAGGAAAGATACAGGACTGGCGAAGGAAGCGCGGAGACAGGCCTTCGAGCTCCGGGGCGGCGGCCGGCGCCCCGAGCTGGGCGATCGGCAGACCGAGTTGTTCGGAAAGAGCGTGAGAGCAGATCGCGCTGGGCGATGTAGCCCATGTCGACGAGAATGCGGCCGAGCTTCTCGCCCCGGCGCTCGCGCTGCAAGTTCGAGCGCGCGTTCGAGATCTTCGGCGCCGATCAGGCCGCGCTCGATGAGGATCTGTCCCAGTGGGGCGGCTGCTGCGACCACGCTATCGCTCCTGCTCGTCGATCAATGAGGCGATCTCGGCAGGCGACGAATGGTGCGCCTTCGCGTCGAGCAGCTTTTGTTTGCCTGCGGTCATGAAAATGCGGCGAGGTCCCCGATTATTTTCCCAGCTGTAGTTGAACAGGATCGCTTCCATCGCGATGCGTTCGCTGTTGGGCAGCCCTTCCAGCGTGGAACTGGCGTTCGTCATCAGGCTTCGCATGGCGTCTTTCATGACGGGAAGCTTCTTTGTTTTGCGGTCCTGAATGGACGCGATTTCTTCCGGTGTGATGGCTGGCCGGAACGGGTTGGGCGGCGTGACGGTCACCAGCGACAGCTCGACAGTGAAGAGAACTCCATAGCCCTGCAGATACGTGCCGCGTGCGTTTCCGAGAAGCAGATAGGGATCGGGCGAGTTGCCCCGGAACTTATCGTTGATGCTATTTTCGACAGCTGTTATGGAGGCCCGGGAGACCGGAGATTCGAAGGCCCCGTAACAGAGCACAGCGAACGCCGCGACCATGAGGAGCGGTTTCACTGACCGGCTCCTGAGAGGGGCATGCTGCTTGACGCCAGGATGGTATCGGTATTGACCCGCTTCTGCAGAACGCTGAAGCTTTCCTCAAGAGCTACCCATTGCGCGCGATTTTTCTGATCATACGCGGCGAGCGCGGCTTGGGTCATTTTCGCGTCCTCCAGCCGGACCTGCGTGACCGCCTTCGCAACGGCCTCATCAATTTGCTTCGAGACATCGGGGGTTTTGACCACCGGCGCTGCCACCGCCTTCTGCTGCGGCGCGGGTCTGTGGTACGCAAACACGACAAGCGCGGCCGCCAGCACGCAGGCGGAGGCGAAGCCAAGACGGGCGCCGAAGAATCGAGCCAGGGGCGAAGGCTGGAAGACTTTGTCGGAGACGAACGCGATTCGCTGCGGAATGTCGCGGTCCGGGAGCATGCGCAATGCCGCGGTGGTCAGCCGAAGCTGGTCGAGTTCCTGGGCGCAGTCGGCGCAATCGGCCAGGTGCTGCTCCATGGTTATCCGGTCGCTGGCCGAAAGTTCGTCGAATGCGTAATCGCGCAGAAGATCGCTTTGTGCGCACGGGGAAAATGAATCGCCGCTCATTTCTTACCTCTCGTTCTTGCCGGACCCAGTTCCGCTTTCAGAAGGTCGAGCGCGGTGTACAGACGCGACTTCACGGTCGAGACCGGACATCCGAGCACCTCCGCCATCTCTTCGAACTTGAATCCCTCGTAGACCTTCAACACCACGGCCTCGCGCTGATCGGGATTGAGCCGGTCGAGCGCGGCGGTTACCGCGAGAGAAAGATCCATCGGGAATCCCGGCGCGCGATCGCGCTCGAGGCCTGGTTCGGCATCCTCCAGCGCCGTTTCGGGCCGGCGTTTGCGGAAGAGCGAATAGGCCTCGTTATGCGCGATCCGGTACAGCCAGGGGCCAAATCGCGCCGGATCGTCGAGTTTGCGTATGCTTTGCCAGGCCTTCAAAAAAGCGTCCTGGGTCAGGTCCAGAGCGTCGTCCGGATTACCGCAAAGACGCAGAAGGTAATTGAAGACACGCTTCTCCCATCGCGATATGAGAAGGTTGTACGCTTCCACATCGCCGTGGCGAACGCGTGAAATCAGGTCCGCGTCTTCGACGGCCCGAAAGATCAAACTCCGGCTCCTGGTGACAAGACGCACACCCCCGGCAAAAAGTCGAAGGGAATATCTTCAGTGTACGGGAATTGTGAAGTATACCGGTAGGTCCGGCTTCGTGTCCCGCAGGATCTCCACAATGGCTTCGCGGTCTTCCGGCGAGAGACGCGGCGCCGCGACCCGGCCGGACAGATCCAGCCACATGCGCTGGTAGACGGCTTCTTTCGCCGGGGCAGGGAGGCCGTCGAAGGCAGCGGTGAAGATCATGTAGCTGCAGGGATAACGCATCAGGCGGGTTTGGAGATCGAACTGTCGCAGAGACCGGCCTTTGCGGTCGCGCGGGCCCAGGGCGGAGAACTTTTCGGTGAATCCGGAGGTTCCTTCGATGCGGTCGGGCAGCGGCGCGGCATCGAGGAAGAGCAGGTTGTCCACCAGGTCTTTTGCGGCGGCGGTGAGATCCGCGCCGGGTTGGCCGATGCGGGTGATCAGGTTCATCATGCGCGTCTGGTGCTCGAAGACCATCAGCGCCACGATGTCGCTGTATGGGGTGAGATAGCGAGTGGTGTCGAAATGGATTGGGCTGCCCATGTGGTGCGCCGATCCGCTATTGCCCGTGACGTACCAGCCGCCCCAGAGTTTGTCAAAGGGAGTTCGCTGGTCGGTGTCGTATCCGGCGGGTTGCTGTAGGGGGACGCCATCGGGGCGGGTGAATACGCTGCGGACCAGGGTGCCCGAGGCGTGGCAGTTCAGGCAGTCTTTGCGGCGAGCGAAGAACGGCTCGGCCCGTTCGGCATGAACCCACGGTCTCTGGTCGAGCGAATAGAAGTTCATGTTTCCCCGGGAATCTTGTGAGGCGACTTCGATGAAGCCGCCGCGCACATAACCCACGAAGACCGAATCGTTGAAGAAGAGCGTACGCGGGCTCGCGGGTTCGATGCGCATCGACTGGATGCTGGTCTTCGAAAAGACCGCGATCTGCGATTCCAGGGGGATATCAAGGGCCTTCAGAACGGAACGAAGATAGCCGGTTGTGTTGTCGAAATCGAGCTTCGTTTTACCGGCGAGGATGTTGCGGTTCAGTTCCGCGACGGGATCGAACGTCTGGGCCGAAGCGACGCAGGCAACGAAGATCAGAAGGTGGCGGGCGACTCGTATAACGTCCAGTTTAGTCGCGACGGGGTGACAGGTGAGAATAGTATGGTGAGTTTTCTCGATAACCTCGAAAGCAACCTCAAGGCCCTTGAGGGACGTGAAGAAGGTGGTCTTGATCAGGATCGCCGGCGCGATCGTGACCGGAGCCGGTCACTGGCCATTGCTCCCTGGGCGGAGCGCCTGAAAAGCGGACCCTATGTGCCCGCGTTGATGCGGCAGGCAACTGTTGCCGGACACCAGCGCCGCATGAAGGTGAACCTGCTGTGGATCGGCACGACGCTTCGCCTGGAGGCGCGGGGCCATCGGCTGGAGTTGCGGCCTGTGCCGGATGGCGTAGCGGCGGTCTTCCTGCTTTCGGGGGAAGAGATCCGAAAGGAAAAGGTCGATCTGGCGAGCGATCCTCAAGGGTTGATTAGCGAGTGGATGACGGCGCTGGACGAACAGAAACGGATCGATGACGCGGTCGCGGCGAGCGCTCCTGCGATCGAAGAAGAGTAGTGCGCCGGGCGCGGTTTGCGGCGGATGCCGAAAGTCACCGGCGACAAGATCGCCGGCGTTACTGGGCTATGCGGGCCGTCTTGATGTAATCCAGCATCGGGAAGTTCTTTTCGAGATAGCTGTTTCCGTTCGCCTCGATCTGTTCCTGATCCGGCATTTCACCGTATCCGGAATAGATCATGTCGACGTTCTCCATGCCGCTCACCACCTTGCCAAACGGAGCGAATCTCTGGCTGTCGAGGCGGGCGTTATCGGCGAAGTTAATAAATAACTGCGTGGAGCGGGAGTTCGGAGAATTGGTGGCCGCGAAGGTGACGGCGCCGCGCACGTTGCTGGTCTCGACGGGATCGTCCTGAATGGGTACGTCCCAGGCTTTGGTGGAGGCGGGGTCGGCCGCGAGTCCAAACTGGGCCATGAAACCGGGGACGACCCGGAAGAAGCGGGCGCCGTCGAAGTACTTCGCCTTGACGAGGTTGTAGAAGCGGTCGGCTCCGATGGGCGCGTCGGCGCGAGTGACTTCGATCACGACGGGTCCGCGTGACGTATCGAGGTTGACGCGGTAGGTTTCGGGCGCCTGCTCGTTGGTGACTTTCTGCGCTCCCGCAGAGCAGGCGGTCAAAACGATTGCCGCACACGCAATCAGAGAAATCGTTTTCATGTGTGTTGTTTCTACTTTATTAAACGTCGTGCTCTTTGAAAAAAGCCAGCATTTTCGCCCAGGCGTCTTTTGCGGCGGCCGGATCGTAAGCGGGGCGGTAGTCGGCGTTGAAACCGTGCTGCGCTTCCGGATAGACGTTAATGACGGCCGGCTTGTCGGCAGCCTCGATGGCGGTGCGCATGGCTTCGACGGCGTCGAGGGGAATGCTGTGGTCCTTGCCGCCGTAAAAGCCGATCACGGGAAATTGCAGGTCGCCCGCGACGTCGATGGGCGTTTTCGGCTGCAGAGGGTTCGGGGCGCCGGTGAGCCTGCCGTACCATGCGGCGCCTGCGCGCGGCGCGTCGGTGTGCGCCGCATAAAGCCAGACGGCGCGTCCGCCCCAGCAGAACCCGATGACGGCGAGGCGGCTGGTGTCGCTGCCGTTCTTCCCGGCCCAATTTACTGTGGCATCGAGATCCTTCATCACCTGCGCGTCGGGAACATGCGACACGACTTTGGCGTAGAGCTCCTGGACATCCGAGAGATTCGACACGTCGCCTTCTCGCGCGTACAGATAGGGCGCAATCGCGAGATAGCCGTCTTTTGCGAGACGGCGGCAGAGGTCTTTGATGTGCTCGTGGACTCCGAAGATTTCATGGATCACAAGGACGGTGGGGAACAGGATGCCGTGGTCCGGCATCGCCCGGTACGCGGGGATATGGATATCCCCCGAGGGGATCGACACTTCGCCTGTAATGAGACCTGTAGACCCGGTGGTGATGGTTGTGGCCGTCACCGGCTGGACGGCGGCCGCAAAACCTTCTGGCAACCGAGTAACGACGTTCGAGAGTTCGTTCATACTCGAACTATCTTAATTCGCTTTAAAAAAACTGGGGCGCCCACATTATTTGATATCGTCCGGACGATGGTCTGATGTCGTTCAGACCCAAACGTCGTTTTTGGTGTCCCGGACGAGACCGGGAGCGCATAGTTCCTGCTTACGCCTGCAGGCCCATTTGTTTCGACGTTATGCCACACGGAGCCTCGAGGAATCGCGTGGTTTAGTGCCCCCGTACGCCAATGAGTGCGACGAGGTTCTTTCGATCTGAAAGTTACCACGCGTTTCGGGTGATGCGTGCACACGCCTGGAAGATGGGAGTGGAAGTGCTTTATTTTCAGCTCGCAAACAGGCCAGATTTATTTTCGAAATTTGTGACCGTGAAACTTCAGGCTTACGATTGCGAGCGGTAGAACGTGGCGACGAAGATCAACAGGCTCAGCGCCGCGAGAAATTCGATCAGCGATGTGGCGAAGGCGGCAGCGGGGATGTAGCCATCCACGAAGCCGGTTAAATTGCGGACCATGGTGAAAGCCGTGAGAACGGTCCAGAGGGCTGTGCCGATGATTGCAAGGAAAGCCGCCGTTTTGAGAGTCATGCGTTGATGTTCGGTACGCTTCATAACGATGATACCGGGATTCCGGAATCGAGAGCTATTTCGAGGCAATCAAGACACCATGGGCAATACATCGACGAACAGTGCAGAACAACAATTGGCCGCGGAAGCGGGGGAGTTCCGAATCGATGGAGACTTGCCGGTCGCGCGGTTGGGATTCGGCGCGATGCGGATCACGGGCGACGGGATCTGGGGCGAGCCCGCGGACCGGAAGCAGGCGATCCGGGTTCTGCGGCGCGCGGTCGAACTGGGCGTCACCTTCATCGACACTGCGGATTCCTATGGGCCGCGGGTGAGCGAGGAAATTATTGCGGAGGCATTGCATCCTTATCCGGCGGGGCTGGTGATTGCGACGAAAGGCGGGTTTGAACGGCCCGGTCCGAACAAGTGGGTCGAAAACGGTAAGCCGGAACATCTGAAGACGGCTTGCGAAGGGAGTTTGCGGCGGTTGCGCCTGGATCGGATCGATCTGTATCAGTTGCACCGCATCGATCCCAAGGTTCCGGCTGAAGACCAGTTGGGCGCGCTGAAGGACCTGCAGGCGCAGGGCAAGATCGGACACATCGGTTTGTCCGAAGTACGCGTTCGGCAGATCAGGGAAGCCCGAAAAATCGTTTCGATCGTTAGCGTTCAGAATCGCTACAGCATCAGCGATCGCAATTCGGAGGAAGTGCTGGAGTATTGCGAGAAAGAGAAGGTCGGTTTTATTCCATGGTTCCCGCTGGCGGCGGGTAAGTTATCGGGGAGCAAGAGTTCGGTCAGCCAGGTGGCGGCGCGATTGAAAGCCACGCCTTCGCAAGTCGCTCTGGCCTGGCTGCTGGCTCGGTCTCCGGTCATGCTTCCGATCCCGGGCACTTCAAATGTGGAACATCTGGAAGAGAATGTGAAAGCGGCGGCGCTGAAGCTAGACCAGAAGACGATGAAGGAATTTGGGTAAGACTCTTCGGCCTTCATTTTCAGTTAGAATCGCAATTTGGCTGAAACCGGTACACCGCGGTCGGGTCGACGTATCGTCAAATTCATCTTTACGTTGCTGACGGTGCAGGCTACGCTGGCAGCACAAACTCCGCCCGATGAGCCTCCACCCGCGACCTTTCAGACGGGCGTTCAACTGGTTCAAGTTGGGGTGATCGCGGAGAACAAGGAGGGCAAACCGGTCACCGATCTTCGCCAGGAGGAGTTTCAGCTTCTCGATAACGGCGTCTCGCGGGACATTCAGCTGTTTTTGAATGAATCGGAACGCTCGAGCATCGCACCCCCGCCGCCACCGCCCGGCACCTTTACCAACAGAGGTGTCTCCCGGCGCGGCGCGCACAGCGGGTATTCGGTGATTGTTCTCGACACGCTGCTCACCCTCCTCGCCGACGAAAACCAGGGTGGGAGCGGCACCATCTGGGCCATTCAAAAGGCGCTCAAAGCCTTGCATTCTCTGCCTCCGGGCGAGAACGTTGCGATTTACGCGACCGGATACAAGCTTTGGGTGATCCGGGAGTTCACGCAGGATCGCGGATCGCTGGAGCAAACATTGCGGAAATGGAGACCGGCGATGGACGTTCTCCCGGAGGAACTCAAAGTCGAGGTGCTGCGCCAGGAGATCGAGCAGATCGCAGGTCATGTCGCGGTTATCCCGGGACGGAAGAATCTGATCTGGGTCGCCTACCACTTTCCGGTTGCTCCGCCCGTGCTGCAAAAGCTTAAGGCTGCGGATGTCGCGGTTTATCCGGTGGATGCGCATGGTTCCGTGATAGGCCTCAAAAGCGAAAAAGAGTTCGCCGACTGGCCCCTGCGGGCGCTCGCAGCAGCGACGGGCGGCGTCGCCTATTACGATCGTGACGATCTCGACGTGGCGATTCGCGAGGCCATCGACGACGGCCGATCGAATTACACGCTTGGCTTTTATTCCTCCGGGGACGATCATGCGTCGCAAGTTCACCAGGTTGCGGTACACGTTACTCGCCCTGGCGTGACGTTGCGCTACCGGAATACCTACCAGACGGAACCGCCGCACACGCCCGGTCCCACCAGGGCGGCAGATCTGGTGCGAGCTTTATACGGCGCGGCAGACGCCCTGGCCATTCCGATCCAGGCCTCGGCCCGGCGCGTCGAGGTTCAGACAAATCACGACCGCCTGAAACAGGAGCGGCTGAGCTTTGACGCCGTGCTCGACGCGACCAGCCTCGATTTGGCTCCGATCCAGAATCGCTGGGCAGGAAAACTCGAGGTGGTTGGTCAGTTCATGGCTGCGGACGGAAGCAGCGCGGGCGATCGTCCGGCGCTTGCCCAAACCGTGGACTTGAACTTTACCCAGCCGACTTATGACGATGTGACGCAACGCGGCCTTCTTTATCACCATGAGCTGAAGATCCCTCCAAAGGCGGTGCAGTTCAGGATTCTTATCGCCAACATGGCGACGGGAAAAATCGGCACGGTGACGATTCCATTGTCCGAAGTGGGACCGGCCGGACAACTTTGATGGTTTTATACGAGGCAAGCGAAGGAATTGCCCATGATCCAACGAGGCAGCAGTGTTATGCCGTAGATATGTTCGAAGTCCCTGTACCCATGGATCGCGCGGTTTCCAGGCTCTCAGCCGAAAATATCAGCCCAGTGCCGGCAGGTGGCTTCGTCTGGCAAAAGCGTTGTGTAAAGTGCCACGAAGTTTGTCAGGAGTGTTCGGCGTTGCGTCCCAATTGTTCTGTTCGGTTATGGGCGTTGTATTTTCGGGCAGGCTGTGGTGCTCCGCGCGAGGGCACGACTGGGTTGACGAAGCGCACGGCGTGGCTTCCTCCGAGAGTGCCATTCCCGGTCGCATGGACTGTCCTTCGCTGGAGAGGCGTGGTGTTTGAAGCCGAAAGTGATGCCAGATCGGGTCTGCTGACACACCTTGGCTGTGGAGCGCGGGAGTGGCGGTCGGAGGGTCGGAGCCTCGAGGAGCAGGCGGCACCCGTCTGCGCCGGGCAATAGTTCGGTTACGGGACGACTGAGTAGTTTCCGGCATAAGGCGGGATCTTCTTTAGCGATTTCGGTTGGCGAGAAGACCATAGTGGCGGATGCGTGGAAAGCCAGGCGGCGACGCGTGGATGAGAAAGCGGCGAATGAACTCGTCCGCTTCCAGCGTCATCATGCGGGACTTCTGTTTATGCTGACCCAGAAGCAAAGACACGCGGTCAACTGTCAACTTATCCTGGATAAGCTGACCATGATCTGCGCCAGTGGTCAGCGATAATCCTTCCACTGGAAAGTGACTTCGTTGTTTCCCGACGGCGAGAGGCCGTTTGTTGGAAAGGGCGCCCCGGTGGGTTAACGGCCGAGGTATTCGAGGCACGATTTCGCCTGACGTTTCAATGCGAATGAGCCGAGGCCTCAGTTTGCAAATCAAACCCAAATTGACGTGCTTCGCGGCAATCGACCGCTTGAGTTTTTAAATTTTCAACCTCCTTTGGCCCGGCGGGCCACCCCTGTGGATGAAAATGGGTGACCTGCGCGGGCGGTTGGTGGTACGGGCTGCGAACCCGTTATTCAAAGATGTCAAAGAACGGTAAAGCTGCTCTCCGAACACCTTGCGACGAGGGAGATCAGCTTTTGTACTGCACCCCGAAAGTGTTTTCGAGGCAAATATCTGTGGATCGAATCCGCAACCCCCTTCGGCGCTGCAAGACCTTTCCGTGGTTTTGATCAATACACCGGCGGCAAGACCGCCGGCGCTACCGCTATGCGCGGGGCGAGGACGGGTTGCTTTGGTAAATACACCGGCGGCAAGACCGCCGGCGCTACCGTTATGCCGCGGGTGCGAGGACGGGTTGCTTTGGTAAATACGCCCGCAGCAAGACCGCCGACGTCGTTTATGCCGCGGGGGAGAGGACGGCGGGAGCGTTCGGGCCGCAACAGCGTTTGTATTTGGCTCCGGATCCGCAAGGACATGGCGCGCCGCGCGGGATAGGCGCGGATTCGGCTACGACGGGTAAGGTTCGTGTTGCCGTCGGCAGGGGCGCATAGATCGCTTCGGTTACGGCGGTGGCCATTTCGGTCTCTTCTAGTTTGTGAAGGAGCAACTGGCGGCGGAGGTCGCTCTTAAGTATGGGCGCCATGTCCTTGCAACTGGCGAGGCCGAGCGCGGAGGCGTCGAAGTCTTCCGGAACGGTCTCGTTGCGGATCTGGCGCTCGGTCTGGATGCGGCGGAGTTCGGCAGTGGCTCGCTGAAAGTGGCGCAGGGCCTGGGTGCGGGCACGGTCGATCGAGTTCTGCGCGTCAGCTTTACCTTCACCTGGAAATTCGATCGCGGATTCGGCTTCCGTACAGCGGCGCAAGCGCCAGGCGGCATGGATTATCTCGGCGGCGAGGGTGGTTTCCATGGCGCCTTTGGGAGCGAGGTCCTGCTGGAAGCCTTCGCAGAAAACCTGATAGATGGGTTCTTCTTCGGGGCGAACGACGTCGCCGGTGGAATAGATGCCGAAGAGGGCGGCGTTGCGGGACACGCGCGCTTTGCCTTCGACGGTCTTTGGACCCGTTGAGGATTGGGCGTTGCGCCGGTTGGCGGCGATCTGGGCTTCTGTGGCCATAGGTTTTGATCTGTCTCCGCGTTCAGCATAGCTGGCGATATTGGGGATGCGGTGGGGTGGCGGCGGTAAGGTATTGAAATTATTGATGAAAAAAATGTGGATTCGTTGAACTGGCGAAGGTCACAGGTGGGAATGGCCGGGGACTGCAGGTTTCGGCGCTGTACCGAGGGCTTGCTGCAAATGATTCGTCCATTGACCATCCCATTTCTTTCCGTGTCGGCGGATCGACTCCTGTCAACAGAGTGTGCCATCCAGGAACCTGAAAAGGCGGCGCGATCCAAATGGTCCGGCGATTGCGCTTACACGTGGCGATGACGGTTGTCACGTCCCGCGAGGAGGCTCAACGGACCGGACTCGCAGCGCGGGACCTGCCTCACCGTTGGCGCGTGACGCCGGTCAGTGGAGGCAGAAATGAATCTGAAAGTGAATAGAGAGCTGCAAGACCTATGTATCAATACGATCCGAATACTGTCGGCCGACGCCGTCCAGAACGCGAACGCCGGTCATCCCGGCATGCCGATGGGCGCAGCCGCTATGGCCTATACTCTCTGGACGCAGTTTTTGAAACATAATCCCCGGAACCCGCAGTGGTTCGATCGCGATCGTTTCATATTGTCCGGGGGACATGGGTCGATGCTGCTATACAGCTTGCTGTACCTTTGCGGTTACGACTTGCCCCTCGATGAGATCAAACATTTCAGGAAGTGGGGGAGTAAAGCGCCAGGTCACCCTGAGCGTGGTCTAACGCCCGGGGTCGAGGCCACCACGGGACCGCTCGGGCAAGGATTCGCCAATGGCGTAGGTGTAGCGATTGCCGAGGCGTGGCTTGCGGCGCGTTATAACCGGCCTGGACACAAGATCATCGATCACTACACGTACGCGATCTGTGGCGACGGCGATCTGATGGAAGGCATCAGTCAGGAAGCTGCCTCATTGGCCGGACACCTTCATCTGGGGAAACTCATTTATCTGTACGACCAGAACCACATTTCCCTCGCTGGAGCGACCGAAATCGATTTTACCGAGGACGTGGCAAAACGCTTCGAAGCGTCTGGCTGGCACACTCGTGCAGTTTCGGATGGCAACGACACCGAAGACGTGGCATGCGCAATCCGCGAAGCTCAGGCCGAGGATCAGAGGCCATCATTAATCCTGGCGCGGACTCACATCGGCTACGGCAGCCCTCATAAGCAAGACAACTTCACTGCCCACGGGGATCCGCTCGGAGAAGAGGAACTACAAGCTACAAAGAAAGCCCTGGGGTGGCCAAGCATGGAGAAGTTCTACCTGCCGCAAGATTCGGTGGAATATTTCCGTCAGGCCGTTCCTCAGGGTACGCAAATGGAGGAGGAGTGGCGGAAGAAGTTCGACGCATACAAGGAGGTGTTTCCAAAGGAAGCCGCCGAGTTCGAGAGCATCGTTAGCGGCAAGCTCCCGCAAGACTGGGACGTCGATCTGCCCAAATGGAAGCCCACCGATAAACCGATCGCAACTCGCGCCGCAGGCGGCGAAGCGATGAATGCTTTGGCCAAACACATTCCCAACCTGATCGGCGGATCAGCGGACCTGAACCCGTCGACCAGGACGGCCCTTAAGGGTCTGGGAGATTTCCAATCGCCTGAAGTGTCAGGGCCCGGAACGCTTGGCGCTGTCGGCGGGGAGTGGAGCTATGCAGGGCGTAACGTTGCATTCGGCGTTCGTGAGCACGCGATGGGCGCCGCTGTGAATGGAATGGCCGCACACGGCGGGGTGCTTCCCTTCAGTGCGACGTTTTTCACGTTTTCCGACTACATGAAGCCTGCCATCCGCCTCGGCGCCTTGAGTCATCTCAAGGCGATCTACATTTTTACGCACGACAGCATCGGGCTCGGGGAGGATGGCCCGACTCACCAGCCAGTCGAGCAGCTCGCCGGGCTGCGCGGGGTTCCGGGTCTTACGGTTATCCGTCCTGCCGATCCGAACGAAACCACGGAGGCATGGGTTTTTGCAGTTCAACATAACGGTCCGACTCTGTTGGTGCTGACGCGGCAGACAGTCGCACATCTTGACCGCAGCGGGGCGAAAGACCCCGGTGTCGCACGCGGCGCCTATGTGCTCGCAGACGCCGCAGGCGGTTCTCCGGATGTGATCCTCATCGGCACCGGCTCCGAAGTCAGTCTTTGTGTAGTGGCGCGGGAGAAGCTGAAGGATTTCGGAGTGAAGGCGCGCGTAGTCAGTATGCCGAGCTGGAGCCTGTTCGAGGCACAGGAGGAGTCTTACCGGGAAAGCGTCCTTCCGAGAGGCATCCGGAAACGCGTCACCGTGGAGGCCGCCTCACCAATAGGATGGCATCGCTGGGCGGGCGACGAGGGTACGGTTATTGGTTTGGAGCGCTTTGGAGCGTCGGCGGCTGGCCAGGAAGTTCTTGAGCATTTGGGCTTCACACCGGAACACGTCGCGGCTGCCGCTCTTCGCCTGCTGGGCAAAAACAACGAGGCCGATAAGGAATACGGATCCGAAGCAACCCTGGTGACGGCGTAGCCGGGCCTGGCCGCTCAGAGCGCGATCAGGCGGACGCAGACCTGGAGCCCGCTATATCGGTCGCTCGACTTACGAGGAACGCCGCATCCCCGACCTGGAGCAACCCTGATCCGGTCACGGTCGCGTAGACCCCGAGGCAGCCACGATGGTGCTGAGCGGTGGCTCGAAGTACACTCAAGTCGCGCGGGAGATCTTGTTGGGCGAGCGTTGAGGTCACGCACCATAGCGTAGGCTGGAAACCCTCCACCCTGACCGTTTCACCCAAATTGATCGCGCCCCCAAGCCAGGAGTCCTCAACAAAACCCTCGCATTCGGCCTCCGACTCGATGTAGATGTTCGGCCGGAATCGTCGCCGGTCAATCTGCGCCGTACCGCCCTGGAGCTTGCGCAGGTGGTCCACGGAACCGCTGGCCAGCAGATACACTGCGCCAATTTCGAAGAACGTACCCGTCATCAGCTGGAAATGGTCGGGCATGGTTTCGGGGGTCCACTCGGCTTTCATCGTGCTCACCGGTACGTCGCCGAACACCGTGGCGCGATCAATGCCCGTTTTTTCGTCACTGGCGGGTTGATTCTCCAGGCGCACGATGTGTCCGAGGAAATCCGAGATGATCGCAGACGCCTCCGGATCGTCGGGGCAGATCGTTCGCCCGTCCGGAAAACTGATCTGGATGCGCCCCGGCGACGCGAATGTTGGTTCCACCTCATACCGGGCATGAAGTGCGAGCAACTGCGGGAACCTCTTTGCACTGGCGATTCTTCCAGTCGAAGGCTCACGAAGAGCCCACGCCCGATCCCCCAGAGCCCCACGGTTCGTAATCGGCAGCTGGTTTCTCCGCTCTCCCAGCATCGACTTCACGGGATAGCGCCACAATTCGGCCACGCGGCCGACAAGGTGTTCAACCATAACAACCTCCTGACCTCCGTCATTCCGCTGAATGGCAGCCGTCAACCCGTGGAAAGGGCACTCTGCGATTTAGTCCAGTTCCCACCCCACGCGTCGTACAGCTTATTCAGAAATTCCTTCCAGGCAGCCGGAGAACGTGAACCTGGCCAGGGTTCCGGGCGGATTGGTTTTTCAGAGCTCCACACGACTTCGAACTGGCCACCCTCCACGATCCTGCCCAGGCGCATCGTTTTCCAGGTGTGTTGATTCTCTGCATCAATTCGAACGCGCCCGCCAGGAGCCTCAAAGCTCTGGTTCGGGAGCGCCCGGCGGATTGCCGCGACGTCATCAGGGTCGGAGGCCTGCGCGGCTTGCGCCCAGAGATGCACTCCCAGATATCCCGCCTCCATCGTATCGGCAACGACGCGCTGGCGGCCATAGCGAGAGCGAAACCTCTTTACAAATGAGTGGTTCTCCGCACGGTCCAGGCTTTGAAAGTAGTTCCAGGAAGCGTAGTCGCCCACGATTTCTCTCGCCGACAGACTCTGCAACTCGATTTCGCCGACGCTGAAATAAACGGTCGGAATTTTCTCGGGCGTGATTCCCGCGGCGCGCAGCAAGCGCGTATAGAACAGGTTCATATCGCCGACGAGCGAATTGAAAATGAGATCGGGCTCAGTTTGAGCGATCGTACGAACGACTCGAGTTACTTCCGTGCTATCGGGCAGCACATACTCTTCTCCAACAATCTCGCCGCCGCAGGCTTCCACTTCGTCCCGGATGATCGCATTCGCCGCCCTCGAATAAACCGAGTTCCATCCCACCAGAAAGAAGCGTTTTTTTCGAAGAAAGCCTACTGCCCAGCTCACTGCGGGAATGATTTGCTGATTAGGCGCGGCGCCTGTGTAGAAGATATTGGAGCACTGTTCCATGCCTTCGTACTGCGTGGGATAAATCAGCAGATGGTCCCGTTGCTCCACGATCGGAAGCACCGACTTGCGGCTGGCGGAAGTCCAGCAACCAAATATAGTGCAAACCCTCGCCTCGGCGATCAGGGAGAAAGCCTGACGGGCGAATGCTCTTTCATCCGAGGCGCCGTCGATCACCACGGGCTGAATTTCACGGCCCAGGACGCCGCCGCGCTCATTGATTTCCTCGATCGCGAGCAGAGTGGCGTCAACCACGGGGCTTTCTGTCAACGCCATGGTGCCGGTCAGGGAATGGAGGATCCCCACCCGCAATTCCTTTGTGGCTTTCGCAGCTTTAAGCGGCGCAGGTTTGAGCTCAGAATGCGGCGTTTGAACGGGGGACTCGTCGTTCACCTTAGGCAGGAAGCGATATCCACGCGTCGGAATCGTCTCGATGTAACGGGGTTTCCTGGCATCGTCGCCCAGCGCGTCGCGCACTTCCCGAATGTATCCTCTAAGCAATTCATCGCTTACGCTGGCGCCGGCCCAGACGCTGTCGAGCAGTTCCCGTTTGGTCACCAACCGTTGAGAATTCTGTACGAGGTAGAGCAGAACTTCAAATGTCTTCGGTCGCAGGTCTACAAGGTTGGAATCCCGCCAAAGTTGTTCGTTCGCGGCGTCCAGCCGAAACGGGGGGAATACAAAAATAGCCCTCGACGCCACTGTGTGCCAATGGCCCTCGATGGCCAGCCCTTATATTACATTAACGGAAATTCTACGGAAGTTCCACGCTCGTTCTATGGATTGAAACTGACTTCAGCCCTATTCTGAGCACATGTTGAACGGCACGAGCGACAAAAGATCGAAAAACCGGCGGAAGGAAGAACCGTGAAACCCGATCCGTCGACGAAGAACCTGCCGGAACGGGTGTTCGTCGTTCAATTTCGCGAATCAAGCGGACCAGGTCCAGTCCGCCTGGCCGGACGGGCAGAGCACCTGATGTCCGGACAAAGCACGTGCTTCGAAGCGCCTGAAGAACTGATCGACTTCTTCGGACGAGTCATGAATCAACTCAAGCCGCGATCACAAAAGGATGCAAGGCAGTGAACAGAAGCATTCAGCGCGGCGCAGCGCGATGCGGGTTCCGCGCTCGCGCAAGCGCACGCCGGCTTTGATCCAGTTAGAGAGCGGCACAAATCTTACATTCACAAGGGACAACGCTATGACTACTCCAGATTTGATCGGATCGAGCCCGAAGTTTCGGGCGTTGCTTTCAGAGGTGGCGAGGGTCGCACCAGTGGATTCCGCCGTCTTGCTACAGGGCGAAACGGGCACCGGAAAGGAAGTGATTGCGAGAGCCATTCATGAGTCCAGTCCTCGCCGTAACCAGCGTTTCGTAGCCCTTAACTGCGCAGCGATTCCGGCTGCTTTGCTTGAGAGCGAACTGTTCGGCCACGAAAGAGGCGCATTCACAGGCGCATGGGCGCAAACCAGGGGGCGATTTCAGATGGCGGATGGGGGCACGCTGTTTCTGGACGAGATTGGCGACATGCCGCTGGAACTTCAGCCCAAGCTCTTACGCGCTCTGCAAGAGCGGGAGTTTGAGCGTTTGGGAAGCGCCCAGACCGTCCGGGTCAACGTGCGCGTGGTGGCGGCGACAAACCAGGATCTTGGGCAGCTTGTGAACAGGAAGCTGTTTCGTGCGGACTTATACTACCGGCTAAACGTAATTCCAATCTGCCTGCCACCGTTGCGTGAACGCGTTCAGGACATCCTGCCGCTCACGGAGTTCTTCGTGGCAAAATTTGCCACCTGTTTCAACAAGCCCATCGATTTGATTCCCGATGAAGTGATTGCGGTCCTGAAAGCGCATGACTGGCCAGGCAATATTCGCGAACTGCAGAATTTCATTGAGCGCGCTGTGCTCTTTTCGCCCGGGTCGGTGCTGCGCCTGCCGCTGGATTTGAAGCAGACGTTGAAGCAGAGCCCGGAGAGCGGTTCACGCACGCTTGCCGACGCCGATCGGGAGCACATCCTCGAAACATTGAACCAGACCAACTGGCTGATCGGAGGGCAGGACGGCGCGGCCAATCGGCTTGGATTGCCGCGGACGACGCTGATTTACAAAATGCGAAAGCTGGGAATTGAAACACGCCGATCTTTGGGAGCGCGCCCCATTCGGCAGTTGCCGAATGAACAGTGCTATGCGGCCGCGAACTGTTGAGGCGACGCCGCGTCTGCGGGCGTGCTTTTGAATGCAAGCTGCTAACGAGGTGTCATCATGATCGACTCTTCTGATTTTCGGACGAAAAGGATTCCGCTTAACCACGGAGCCGGCGATATGCCCGTACTTGGCTTTGGCACCCTCATTCCGGATGCTGCCGCGACGATAACTGCCACCAGAGACGCGCTGGAAGCCGGATTTCGACATTTCGACTGTGCCGAACGATATCGGAATGAGCGCGAGGTAGGGCAGGCGTTGCAGGCAGGACTCGGCCCTGGCGGGATTGCGCGTGAGGACATCTTTGTTACCACCAAGTTGTGGAACACCAACCATCGGCCTGAGCGTGTCGAACCGGCTTTCGAGGCGAGTCGGGAGAGACTTGGGCTCACCTACCTGGATCTCTATCTGAGTCACACTCCCTTTGCGTTTCAACCGGGGGAGGACCAGGATCCGCGTGATCAAAACGGCAATATCATTTACGACAGCGGCGTGACTTTGCTCGAGACCTGGCGGGCGATGGAGAGCCTGGTGGATCATGGCAAATGCCGCGCCATCGGACTCTCTGACATCGGCCTTGACGGGCTCTTGCCCATCTACGAATCCGCGAGAATCAAGCCGGCTGTGGTCCAGGTCGAATCACATCCGTATCTGCCGGAAACCGAACTTCTGGAATTCTGCAAGCAGAAGGACATCGTGTTTTTGGCTTTCGCGCCATTGGGCCACGGAATGAGGCCAGGGCTCCTCGAAGATCCCGTCATTTCGGCAGTTGCCGCACGAGTTGGCAAAACGGCGGCACAGGTGCTGTTGGCCTGGGCAGTGCAGCGTGGCACGGCTTTGCTTACCACGCCGAGGAGTGCGGCTCGCGCGCGCGAGAATTTCAGTATCTCCGCCCTTCCGGAAGATGCTTTTGATGAAATCAATCGAATTGAAACGAGACAGAGGTTCAATGAAGTAGTGAAGACCGGTAGCCCTGGTTTCATTCCGCAAGGCAGGTGATCATGCAGGAAGAACAAATACGTGAAGCTCTGAATAAACACTGGCAGGCGTCAGCAGCCGGCGATCTGAATGCGGAACACGATATCTATGCCGACGATGCGATTTGTGACTATCCTCAGTCCGGTGAGCGAATCCTCGGGAGAAGCAATTTGCAGGCTTTGCGGAGTCATCATCCGGGCAAGCCGTCGGGTTTCAACGTCAAGCGAATTCTCGGACATGGTGATCTCTGGGTCTCGGAATACACAATCACTTACCAGGGGCGGCCGGCATATACAGTGAGTATTATGGAATTCCGCGACGGTAAGGTCGTGCACGAAACACAGTATTTCGCGGACCCCTTCGATGCGCCGGCGTGGCGGAGCCAATGGGTTCAGCGGATGCCGTGACGCCCCATTCGCTCGCATTTCTGAAAGGAATCCGATTATGCGTTCTGACCTCGTACCCGGCGCCGTTTTTCCCGACTACCAGTTGCCCGATCACACGGACACACCGCGCAGGCTCAGCGAACTCCAGGGCGATGATCCGCTGATCCTGACGCTTGCTCGCGGCCACTACTGCCCGAAAGAACACCAGCAGCATTTGGATCTCGCCGCGTTTTATCCGAAGATCGCTGTGGCATACACGCAGATTGTCACGATATCCACCGATGACCACCACACTCTCCAGGAGTTCCGTGCGTCGGTGGGCGCCCAGTGGACCTTTCTGTCCGATCCCGAAAGAACGGTTCAGAAGGACCTTGACATTGCGGAGTATACCGATCCGGAGCACAACCCGATGATTCCGCACACACTCGTGCTCAAGCCGGGACTCATTATCTACAGCATCTATAACGGCTATTGGTTCTGGGGCCGGCCGTCGGTCAGCGATCTCTGGAACGATCTGCGTGCCGCGACGAGACAGATCCGCCCCGACTGGGATCTGAACACCCCTGGACTCCGCGAGGCCTGGAATGCGGGCGAATTATCGGCGTTCCATGGATGGAACAAAGAGCCAAAAGAGACTTAGCTTGCGGCGCAAAGAAGGCGTTGCACGAGGCCAGCGAATAAAGGAGTTCAATGACTAAGACCTACGACGCGATTATCATCGGAACCGGTCAGGCTGGTCCCTTCCTGGCGGAGCGCCTGACAGGGGCGGGAATGAAAGTTGCGATCATTGAACGCAAATTATTCGGCGGCACATGTATCAATACTGGCTGCACACCCACCAAGACTATGGTCGCGAGCGCGTATGCGGCTCACATGGTTCGTCGCGCGGCGGATTTCGGGGTCGTTAACAAGGGCCCGGTGAGTGTCGACATGAAGCTCGTCAAATCGAGGAAAGACGCGATTGCGGGGCATTCGAGTACCGGTATCGAGCGCTGGCTGAAAGGCATGACAAACTGCACCGTGTATCAGGGACACGCTCGCTTCGAGTCCTCGAAGGAGGTTAGCGTCGGGTCGGAGAGGCTCACTGCGGATCGGATCTTCATTGATGTAGGCGGCCGCGCGGTCGTGCCTCAGATGCCTGGCATCGAAGGAGTTCCGTACCTCAACAACAGCTCGATCATGAACGTCGACTTTCTTCCGCGTCATCTGATCATCGTGGGCGGCGGCTACATCGGCCTGGAATTCGCGCAAATGTACCGCAGGTTCGGGAGTGAAGTCACCATTATCGAGACAGCGTCACAACTGGCTCGGCACGAGGATGAGGATGTTTCGATCGCCATCCGGGAGATTCTTGAGCACGAAGGCGTTAAGGTTCGGCTGAATGCAACTTGTATCGGCTTCTCGAAACGCGGCGAGGAGATTCTCGCTCACGTTGACTGCGTGAGTGGCGATCCAGAGGTGAGCGGGTCACATATCCTGCTTGCGGTGGGACGCCGTCCGAATACCGATGACATCGGTCTCACAGAAGCAGGCATTGCCGTCGATAAACGCGGGTACATTGTCGTGGATGACCAGTTACGCACCAGCGTTCCCGGAATCTGGGCGTTAGGGGATTGCAACGGAAAGGGCGCATTCACACACACAGCGTTTAACGATTCTGAAATCGTCGGCGCGAATCTACTGGACAATGACCCGCGCAAAGTCAGCGATCGTATCACCGCTTATGCTCTCTACATTGATCCCCCGCTCGGCCGTGCAGGGATGACTGAGGAAGAGGTTCGCAAAAGCGGTCGCCGCGCATTGATCGGGCGGCGGCCGATGACAAAGGTTGGGCGCGCGGTTGAGAAGGGCGAAACGCAGGGGTTTATGAAGATTATCGTGGATGCGCAGACCCGGGAAATTCTGGGAGCCGCCATACTTGGAACCGGTGGCGACGAGGCGATTCACTCGATCCTTGATGTGATGTACGCCAAAGCGCCATATACGGTTATTCAACGGGCCGTGCATATTCACCCGACGGTTTCGGAACTCATCCCTACAATGCTCGGAGAACTTCAGCCGCTTTCGCAGACAGCGGCCGCTTCGAAGTAAGCGCACCGGCAAATGAAACGCGCAGGCGAGACGATTCCGGGTTATCGTCTTCGGCGTATCCGTCGGGCCGAACTTCCGGTGGATACCGTGGAGCTGGCGCGCTACCTTATTGGCAAAGTAGTGGTTCATGATGCCGATGATGGCAGGCTCAGTGGGCGCATCGTCGAGACAGAGGCTTATCCTGTCGGTGATTCCGCCGGTCACGCATTCCGCGGAGAGACGCGTCGCAATGCCTCACTCTTTCTTGGGCCTGGGTACGCTTATGTATATTTCACTTATGGTTCATCGTTCATGCTGAACGTGACGAGCGAGGCGGCTGGAGTCGGGGCGGGAGTTCTCTTGCGTGCCCTCGAGCCGATCGAGGGAATCGATCGGATGCAACGCTTCCGCGGCGGGGCAGGCCTGCTTGATTTAGCCCGGGGCCTGGGCGGCTAGCTCAAGCTATGCAAATTGACTTCCGACAGGATGGTTTGGATCTGTGCGCCGCCGGTCCGCTCTGGCTCGCGACGAGCCGGCTGAAAACGGGCGCCATAGGTGGGAGTGTACGCGTCGGTATAACACGCAACGTGGATTGCAAACTGCGCTTCTATGAGCGAGGCAATCCGTACGTGAGTGGTCCGAAGAGGTTACGCGAATAGTTCGGCGCTCAACGGGAAAGTCCGATGAAAGTCGGACCGTGTCGACCCGCTGAGTCGGTCCGCCAACAATAGAGCGCGACTCCTGGCGCTCTTTTCTTTCGTTTCTATACCTTCGCTGTGGTACGCGATATGCGTAGACGGGTCGCGTGATGGGTCAAAAACAGGACTTGTGGGCTAAGTCGCCGTGGATGCCAACACAAAGGAGAACAAACATGAAAATACTGATGGTGTTAACGTCGCACGATCAATTGGGCAACATTGGCCGGAAGACCGGCTTCTGGCCGGAGGAATTCGCGGCCCGTACTTTGTCTTCAGGGATGCCGGTATGATCGACCCGAAGAGCGACTTGCGGGAGAATCAAACTCCCGCGATGACACGGTTCAAGCAGGATGCGGAAGCACAGAAGGAGCTATCGCAGACAGTTAAGCTTTCGGACATGAAATCGGAGGATTTCGACACCGTCTTCTGTGTGGGAGGACATGGTCCGATGTGGGGTCTCGTCGATAATCCCGAGTCGATCGCGTTGACCGAGTCTTTCTACAACTCCGGCAAGCCTATGGCTGCTGTCTGTCATTCACCGGCTGCCTTCCATCGCATAATTTACCAGGGCGAGCCTCTCATCAAAGGCCAACGTGTAACCGGCTTTACCAATGGCGAAGAGGCTGCGGTCAACCTGGGCCAGGTCGTCTCTTTCCTTGTTGAAGATGAGCTGAAGCGAATCGGCGGAACCTGCGAGAAGGCGCCCTTCGCGGTAGTTGACGGCCGGCTCGTGACCGGTCAGAATCCGGCATCTTCGACTGCTGCGGCTAAGGCACTGACCGAATTGCTCGCAGCTCGGAAAGCCGCTTAGCCGCCGGGAGTCAGGCGCTTCACATTGGTAAACGAAAAGAAGCTTCTGAAATGAAACGCAACAACAGCTTCCGCCGTCGGGTATGCGTCTGGTCCGCCGGCGCTCGGGCGATGAACGTCTCTGCTGGACTCCGGTGGGGACGAATGACGAATAAGGAGTCATCATGACCAGTCTTGCTAACGCCAGGCACGTCATCGCCGGCGCCGCGGATTACGGCGGAAATCCTATCGTTCACCTTCGAACGGACAGATGCTGGACTCATTGGCTCATCGGTGGTTGTGTAGCCCTGTTCGCGGGTTCATCGCTCTTAGCACAACAAGTTCAGTTTCAAGGTAGCGTTCCGACGGGGGCGGTTTCTCCCACTGCCCTTTCGCTGACACTCCGAGAAGCGATTGATCGCGGCATGCGCGCGAACCTGGGTCTGCTGCTCAGCGGACAAGCGAGCGAAACCGCACGAGGCGAGAGGCTGAGGTCTCTGAGTGCGCTCCTGCCGCAAGTAACCGGGTCGGTAGGCGAGAACGTCGAGCAAATAGACCTGAAAACCCGCGGGATCGACTTTGTCCTTCCTACGTTTTCTACTCCTACAATCGTCGGTCCGTTCCATTATGCCGATGCGCGCGCTTTCGCCTCCTTCAGCGTCTTCGATTACAGCCTCCACAAGAGCTATCGGAGTGCCCAGGAGGGCGAGCGCGCCGCTCAACTATCGCTCAAGGATGCTCGCGATCTGGTGGTGCAGTCCGTGGCCAACGCCTATCTGCTGGTAATTGCCGGTTCTTCCCGGGTTCAGGCCCTGCGGGCGCAGGTGGAAACCGACCAGGCGATCTACCGCCGTACCGCTGATCAGAAAAGCGCCGGCACGGCCGCGGCGATCGATGTGCTTCGCGCTCGCGTGCAGCTGGAGCAGGAACAGCAGCAACTGATCACGCAGGAGAATCAGGTTGGCAAAGACAAGCTGGCTTTGGGACGAGTGATTGGCCTGCCTGCGGGCCAACAATTTGTGATCGCCGACACAGAGCCCTACTCGCCACTGGCCGCGATGACCCCCGACGAAGCGCTGCACACAGCCTACGAGCAGCGCGCGGATTACCAGAGCGCCATGGCCTCCGTCCGCGCCGTCGAGGATTCGGTCAGTGCCGCTCGCGCCCAGCGCTACCCGAACCTGAGCGTTGCCGGAGATTACGGCGATACCGGCACGACATTCAACGACTCCCATGGAACGTTCACGTTCCAGGTTGCTGCCAGATTCAATATTTTCGACGGTGGCCGAATCAGCGGTGACATCATTCAGGCCAGGGCGGCATTGAAGCAGCGGCAGGATGAGCTGGCCGATCTTGGCGGCCAGATCGATTATCAAGTCCGGGCGGCTTTGCTTGACATCCAGTCGGCCACCGAGCAGGTGACAGTCGCGAGGAGCAATCTCGACCTCGCGAACCAGACCCTGAAGCAAGCCCAGGACCGCTTCGCGTCCGGAGTCACCGACACGATTGAGGTTGTGCAAGCCCAGGGCTCGGTTGCTGTGGCTAATGACAACCTGATTGGGGCCCTGTATGCCCACAACCTGTCCAAAGTAGAACTAGCGCGCGCCCTGGGGTCCACCGAGCAACGGATTCAACAATTCATGGAGGTTAAGTAGTTATGCCTGATGTCAAAGCACCAGAAAGCCCGGCCGCAGGCACCCGGCCGCCGGATCCCCCGCGCTCCAGCGCGCCACGCAGAGGGCGTGGAAGACTCATTCGAGTAATGTTGCTGGTGGTCGTCCTCGCGGCGGTGGCCGTCGGCTCTTTTTATGCGTGGAAGTATTTCAGCGCTTATGAATCCACTGATGACGCCGAGGTTGACGGGCACATCAACGCGATCAGCGCACGGATCAACGGTTACGTTACGGATGTACTCGTCGACGATGAGCGCTACGTGAAAGCCGGCGAGGTGCTGGCCCGCATCGATCCCAGGGATTATGCGGTCGCACTGGCTCAAGCCGAGGCAGATCTGGCTGCGGCCGAGGCAAGCCTTCAGGGCTCTCGGACCGATGTACCTGTGACTTCGACCACCACAACCAGCCAGTTGACTTCGGCGCGATCCGGCAAAGTGGACACGGTCGCAGCGTTGGACGGCACGCAGCGCCAGTTGAGCGCTGCCCGGGCGAGGCTGATTACGGCGCAGGCGAATGTACGCGAAGCGGAGGCAACGTACAAAAAGAATGCGGACGATGTTGCTCGGTACAAACAACTGGTGGACAAGGACGAAATCGCCAGCCAGATCTACGATACGGCGTTAAACACAGCCAATTCCGTCAGCGCGACCGTGGACGCACGCCGCGCGGAGGTCACCGAGGCTGAAGATAATGTCCGCGTCGCGCAGAGCGCCGTGGACGGGGCCAATGCTCGCATCGCCCAGGCGGATGCTTCCATCCAGTCCGCACTGACAGCGCCGCAACAGGTAGCCGTCAGCCAGGCGCGCGCCAGAGCGTCCGCAGCCCAGGTGCTTCAAAAACGCGCCGCCGTTGATCAGGCCCGGCTCAATCTGAGCTACTGCACGATTGTGGCGCCGGTAAGCGGCATCGTTGAAAAGAAGAGCGTCGAGGTGGGAAGCAATGTCTCACCGGGCCAGGAATTAATGGCAGTTGTGCCCGTGGACGATCTCTGGGTCACGGCCGATTTCAAGGAAACCCAGTTGCGCCAGATTAAATCGGGCCAGCGGGTCACGTTTAGTGTGGATGCCTACGACCGTGAATACAAAGGGAGGGTCACCAATATTGGTGGTGCAAGCGGTTCACGCCTCAGCCTGCTCCCGCCGGAGAATGCCACGGGAAATTTCGTGAAGGTGGTGCAGCGCCTGCCTGTCCGCATCGATCTCGATCCGAACCAGAACAGTAATCATCGCTTGCGGCCCGGCATGTCCGTGGAGCCGAAGGTTTATGTCCGATAGCTCTGGTCTTCCTTCGGAGCCAGCGCCCCCCTGGCGGCCGAAATACAATCCGTGGCTCATAGGCGTGGTGGTCGCAATGGCCGCGTTCATGGAGGTGCTGGACACCAGCATCGCCAATGTGGCTCTGCCGTACATGGCGGGGGGCCTCGGTTCGAGCAACGATGAGAGCACCTGGGTGCTCACTTCTTACCTGGTCTCCAACGCCATCGTCCTTCCGATCAGCGGCTGGCTGGCCAGCCTCTTCGGACGAAAACGCTTCTTCATCGTCTGCATCTCCATATTTACTTTGGCCTCGGTTCTCTGCGGCAGCGCCGCCAGCCTGAGCATGCTGCTCCTCTTTCGCGTTATCCAGGGCGCCGGTGGCGGCGGACTTCAGCCCATGGCGCAGGCGATCCTCGCCGATACGTTCCCGCCCGAGAAGCGCGGCCTCGCGTTTGCGCTCTACGGAATCACCGCGATCATGGCGCCGACCATCGGACCGACACTCGGCGGATGGATCACCGACAACTACTCATGGCGCTGGATCTTCTTCATTAACCTGCCCGTAGGAATTCTGGCGATTTTCCTGGTCATACGCCTCGTTGAAGATCCGCCATTCCTTCGGCGCACGAAGAGGGCAGGTGTGACTGTCGACTACATTGGCATATCGCTGCTTGCCTTGGGCGTGGGAGCGCTTCAAGTGGTGCTCGATAAGGGACAGGAGGACGATTGGTTCGGCTCCTCGTTTATCAGCCGCCTGGTGATCGTCTCGGTGATCTGTCTGGTTGGTCTTGTGATCTGGGAGTGGCGCCATAAGACCCCGATTATCGACGTGCATCTGTTCAGGAGCTTCAACTTTGCCACTGCAAACGTCATGATGTTTATTTTCGGCGTTCTGCTATTCGGCGCATTGGTGACGATGCCGCAGTTTCTCCAGACCGTCCTGGGATACACGGCGGAAAATGCCGGCCTTGTTCTTTCGGGCGGCGGCTTTGTCGTGCTGTTGCTGATGCCCATCGTGGGCACGCTTGCCGGAAAATATCCGGCCAAATACATCATTGCCGCGGGCTGGCTGGCGCTTGCGATTGGTATGTATGTCTCCACGGTGCGGCTGGATACGTTGATCAGTTTCCAGTCGGCTACCATCCTGCGGTTGATTCAATCGGTCGGGCTCGGCCTTTTGTTTGTTCCCGTGACAATGGCGGGCTATATCGGGATGCCCGCTGAAAAGGCTAATAGCGTGGCGGGCATCATCAACTTCATGCGCAATATCGGCAGCAGCGTGGGAACCTCCATGGTCACGACGCTGTTGGCGCGGCGCGCGCAAGTTCATCAGGTGGCGCTGTCGCAGCATACTACCAGGTTCGATCCGGTCGCTTCAGAACGAGGTCAAAGCTTTGAGCGTGCGGCTGGTTCACTCCGGCGTTAGCGTTGCCGACGCTCCAAAGTGGGCTTACGGTCTGCTTTACCGAGCTGTGGGAGGACAAGCTCGGACTCTCGCTTACATCGACATTTTCCTGGTGCTCACCGTCGCGGCGAGCATAATGTTCCTGCTTTCCTTTATCGTTCGCAAGAACGATCCCAAGGCTGGTGGCGTGGCTGTGGGTTAGTTCGGTAACGTGTCCGACGAGTATGTTCAATGATCAAAATCATCACAATCGATCGCGAATACGGTAGCGGAGCGGCGGATATCGCCGCCAAACTTGCGGCGCGGCTTGGTTGGAAATTGTGGGATGAACTGCTCACCATCGAGATCGCCCGCATCCGGGCTGCGATCGCCCGGCGGTGGAGGAGCGTGAGGAGCGCCGCGACGCCCTGCACTACAGGCTCTTCAGGGCGTTCATGCGCGGCAGCTTCGAAGGCACATTGAATGCTCAGCGGGTGAAGATGGTGGATGCCGACCGTATTCGCGAAGCCGCCGAAAAAGTCGTGCGCGAGGCGGCTGAAGAAGGCAATTGTGTAATCGTCGGACGCGGATCGGCCTATTATCTTCAATCCAACCCGGACGCTTTTCACGTGTTTGTCTATGCGCCGTTTGAAGAAAAAATCCGTCGGCTACGCAGCATGGGCAAGAGCGAGGAAGAGGCCCACCTGCTGGCCGAGACAGTCGACCAGGACCGGGCCGCGTACATCAAACAATACTTCAAAGTCGAGTGGCCTTTCCGCGAGATCTACCATCTCATGATCAACTCGTCACTGGGCGACGTGTTGTGGTCGAGACGATTCTCGATTCCGTTGCCGTTGTCGAAACATCGACTCCCTCCGGTGAATGACCTTGTTCAACATGCCGAGTAAGTCTTGCCGATTCCTGTGACTTCGTCCGATGAAGTGAGACCACAGCAATGGAATTCGTCAGCCCGACGATCGCCGCAGCGGTTCTGGTAGCGCTCAGCCTCTGGATTCAGTGCGCTGGAATGGCCACGCTGATCAACTGGGGCCTCGCATACCTCGCCCACAAGCAGCGGCTCAGCCTGGTGCACTCCACTGTACTCATGGTTCGGGTCACCAGCCTGATGATCGGGTTGCACCTCGCTCAGATTCTGGTGTGGGCGGCATTTTATCGCTGGATGTGTTTTCCCGGTTGGGGATTCGCTTTCTACTTCTCGACTGCCAGCTATTCCACGGTCGGCGGCGGTGATCTCGTCCTCCCCGCAGATGTGGCGGAGCTTGGGCCTGTCGAAGCGGTGACCGGCGTGCTCATGTGTGGGCTTTCGGCGGGTCTCCTGTTTGCCGTCGTGACGCGCCTTGTCGACCGAGCTGTACGGGCAGACGAGAGCCGCATAGATTAACAAGCGGCTCAACGTTCGCATCGAGCGGCGTCCGACCAATGCAGAAAAAACCCAATGTCTGCGGGACTTCCGCGCGTGTAAAAATATGAACCGATTTTCCGGTGTACCGGGCGCCAAAAGGAGGCTAACTCTCGAGATACGTTTGGCTCACCACGATCGTCTCGTCAACTTCCCTGCCTGGAGTTCCTGAATTGTAAACGGTTGAAAAACGAAACTCTGCGTGAAGCGCCGGCGACGGTTTCGGGGCACAGGAGGTGCGGGTTCAAATCCGGGCAGCCTTACCAGATTGTAGATTTTGAAAACGGTCGCGCGAAACCAATGCAAGCCGATCTGAACGCGAGCAGGTAGAGACGCTCGCGATGTTTCCAGCCACCATTCACGCCGGCTGGCGTACGGTCAGCGTACCGGACGTTTTCCTCAAGAACGTGCACGAAAGAGCGCTCGGCCGGATATCGGCCTTACCGGGCGTAGACGCGAAGTTCTTTCCCGTCGGGGAGTATCACGCGCTCAAGCTTGACGATTTTTTCGCCGTCAGTATACTGATACCCAATACCTGTTATCACGTCGCCAGGCTTCACCGTGGTTTTGGTCCAGCCGTTGGCCTCCATGCGGTTGATGGCGGGTCCGCCGATCAGCCATTTCTCCGGGCCAGCGTTGGTCTGAACCTCAAGAGTGATCATCGGGTGCGGATTGGCCCACTCGAACTGGATAACCGTCCCTTTTACGGTTACGAGCCGGTCAGATTTGACTGGCCATGAGTGATGCGCGGAAACGGGGATTGCAGCCGAGAGCAGCGCAAGCACCGCAAATGCTGGAAGAAGTAAGCCCTTCATCGTTGCTCATCTCCTGGGAACATTCTAAGCACATTCGGGGCGGGAGCGAAAAGCGGATCGAAACGCAGTACTTTCGGTCTGCGCGTCGGAAAGCTGGCCTGAAGCCAGAAGGAGGAGGCGATCGCGGGTCTCCTGACACAGAGGGGACAGGATTGCCGTCAACGCTCGGGCCAAAGCTCCCGTACAGTGTCGCGATTCACCGTCGCTTTCCAGCGCTCGTTAAATTCGCGCGCCAGCTCGGGCGCTTCCGACAGCACCGCGGCCAACCCTAACCGCACGTGTGGTTCGGCTACGCCTTCGTCTCTCTCCAGTCGCGCCGCCACATGGTTCCATCGGTCGGTCAGTCCGCCGGAATCCAGAAGAACGACCCGCTCGCCGATGATTCCGAAATTGTTCAGGTGCGCATCAACAGAGAAAAGACCCTTTCTCCACCCAGCCTGGCGCGCTTCGAGAAACCGATTGAGCCACAAGCGTATCGATTCGAAATTTCGGGCTGCCGCCAGTGTTGCCAGCCGTCGATCCAACGTATCCTCCACGCGCTCGGCGGCCTCTCCGACGGTCAACCAGCCCGGCCAGCCGCTCACCAATATAGTCGAAGGGGGAAACGTGATGCGCTCGGGCACGAGGCCCGTTCCCGTGAGATGGGCGCGGGCGAGTTTTTCACCGCGCCGGTCATGATAGTGGTGGTTGCGCAGGACCTGCGCTATGTGAGTTGTGAACCAGAAGCTCTTTGGCAATACGACCATTGCCGCCTGGGTCACGACTCGCATGACGCGGAGAATTCGGGACGGCCGTTTCATCAGGTGGTTGCCCCATCCGAAAGGAAGCGCGTGCGCGCAGCGGCGCAGGAGTTTCCAAAGAATGATCAGAGCGACCACTTCGGTGGGCGGCCTCTCGCGCTTGACGACCCAATGCTTCGACCCGTAAACGACTTTTCCGATCCCTTCCCCCAGCCGTTTCAGACGATCCTGAGTGAGTTCTTCGGGTGCGTGCTGGAGTGCTCGGACCACAGGCTTATATTCTGCACCGCCCGATTGCCGGATGAAATCATTACGTTCGAGAAAAGCGTTTCACACACGCTCGAACCGGCGAGTCGAGTGCGAGCCACGTCACCGGGTAAACGGTGATATGCTTCCCCGCATGATCCGCCAAACGATGAATCTTGCCCTTGCCACCGCCGCAGTGGTCGCTATGGCAGTCTGGCCTTCCGTGAGCGCTCAAACCCGCAGGCCCGCGCCGCCCAGGTCGTTGCGTCTTTATGTTCTGGATTGCGGCAAGATCACTGTGGCGAACGGAAGCTCGATGGGGTTCAAACCGGGCGAACTGGCCACGTCCAATATGGTCACCCCTGTTTCCTGATCGTCCACCCCCGTGGCACGATGATGTGGGACACAGGCGAGATCCCCGACAGCGCGTTCAAGAGCGGTGTGAGGCCGCAAACGGCGGGCGCCTTCACAGTGGATCGTCCGCTGTTGCCCCAGCTCGCCGCTATCGGATACACCCCGGCGGATATAACCTATCTGGCGCTTTCGCACTACCATGGTGACCACGTGGCGAATGCGAATGCGTTCGCCGGCTCTACCTGGATCGTGCAGAAAGGCGACCGGGATGCTATCTTCGGCCCGCGCGACGCTGAGAAGAAGCTAGGTGCGGTTGGCGACCCCGCCTATTTCACCAATCTGGCCAAAAGCAAAACCCTGCTGCTGAACGGCGAGGATCACGACGTGTTTGGCGACGGTACCGTGGTCATTAAGTTCACGCCCGGCCACACGCCTGGTCACCAGTCGCTTTTCCTGAAACTGGCGAAGACCGGACCGGTATTGCTGTCGGGCGATCTCTATCACTATCCCGAAGAAATCACGTACAAACGCATCCCGTCGTTTGACACCGACAAAGAACAAACAGCGCGCAGTCGGGCCATGATCGAAGACTTCGTAAAGAAAAATAACGCCCAGTTATGGATACAGCACGATTACACCGCCGGCATAAAGCGTAAGATCGCGCCGGAATTTTACGAATAGAGGGCGAAACAGACGTCTTCCCATGGTCTTTACAAAGCGGCTTCGAGAAGGCGTGCGCGACGGATCGATCTCCTGCAGCGTTCGAATCTGGAAACGCCCGCATGTCAAGGTGGGCGGCCGTTATCAGACCGAAGGAGGTGAAATCGAGGTCGATTCCATCCAGCAGATCGCCATTCAGGATATTACTCATGCGTTGGCGATTGAGTCAGGTTTTCTCGGCGTGATCGATCTCCTCAAGGTTGCGAAGCATGGTCCCGGTGACAACGTCTATCTGATCCGCTTTCACTTCATTCCCGCGGGCGCCGCTGTCGACATTCGCGATAAGTCTTGAACGCAGCTATACGGACATCGGTAAATTCGGAGTCGTGCTGAGATCGTCGTGCTGTGGTCAAGGTGCGCTACACCGCTGCAGGCGGTCCGAACCAGGTGGTCAGCGCGTCGGCGAGCCCTCGCCGGGCGAGGTCTCCCACCCAGGCCACATATCCGTCGGGTCGAACCAAAACGGCGGTGGGAGCAGTGACCACCCCAAGCGCCGGAAGCTCCCACCTACCCGCATATCCGGCATCGATCAACCGAACGCGATCCGCCCATGGAGTGATGTCGAAGGCACCGGGCTCACCGAGGTTGAGGAGCACCGGCCGGGCATCGTGAAGCAGGTTAAAGAACCGGAGCGGACCGCTGGCGGTGACCAGGTCGAGATCGGGCATGCGGCGACCGAGCAGCGGGTGCCCCTCGCCGAGGTCGTAATGAATGCCCAGACCGGACATCTCCGCGGCGAGTCGTCTGCGGACCTCGTCCACGCTGAGGAACTCGGAGACAGTGTCGCCCAGTGCCCTGGTGCGGTCGTCCATACGACGAAGCGCCATCTGCGCCATCGTGGTGCGCAATACGCGGGCGCCGACCGGGTGGCGCTCGGCATGATAGGTATCGAGGAGGCTTTCCGGTGATTTCCGCTTTACCACCTGGGCCAGCTTCCATCCCAGGTTCACTGCGTCCTGCACACCGATGTTGAGGCCCTGTCCACCTACCGGAGGATGCACGTGCGCGGCGTCGCCGGCCAGCAGGACGCGTCTCTCGCGATAGGCTGCGGCCTGACGCGTCATGTCGGTGAACCGGGAGATCCAGGTGGGACTGTGGACCCCGTAGTCGGTCCCGTAGACCGCGATGAGCGCCTGGCTGAGATCGCTCAATGTGGGTTCGCCGGAGAGCCCGATCTGCCCTTCGGTCAGTACGACCCGCACGGTCGCGCCATTCTCCAGCCGGCTGATGCCATGGCTGCCGGCCGCATCGCTGTGCCCACCCCACTTTGGCTCCTCGGCCATCTCGACTTCGGCGATCAGCCAGCTCGTCGTCGGATCCCACCCGGGGAACTCGATGCCGGCTGTCTTGCGAATCAGGCTGCGGCCGCCATCGCACCCGACCAGATACTCCGCCCGCAGCGACCGGCCGTCGGAGAGCGCGACGTTAACTCCGGTATCGTCCTGCGCAAAACCTGTCACTTCACGTCCGCGATGGATCGTCACCGCCAGTTCGCCGACCCACTCGGCCAGGATGCGCTCGATGTGGTTCTGCCATAGTGCGAGGCCGTAGTTGTGCCGGGTAGGAAAGTCGCTCATGTCAATCGGGATCATGTGGAAGCGCACGACCTGCGCAACCCGTCCCTGCGAGAGGAACCGATCGGCGATTCCGCGCTGATCGAGAACCTCGATGGTGCGTGAATGCAGTCCGCCCGCGCGCGAGCCGATAAGCTCCGGGGTCGTGCGCCGCTCGGCGATGGCCACGTCGACACCCGCCAGGGCGAGCTCCCCCGCCAGCATCAGCCCCGTCGGACCGCCCCCGGCAATCACCACCGCATGCTCGGTCATCCGGCCGTGTAGCATACTCGCACTCCCGCGACTCTACAGCAAGACCCAGGTCTTGCCGCAAGGCCCCCGGTGCGCGATATGCTGGAAGCAGGAGAGCGAAGGTTCCCGTGAAGCGCGCAGCCCCGTCGCGGGGCAGGGCTTCTGCGTGGCTTCTGCCTTGGGGTCGGCCTTCTGGCCGGCGCGGAGCCTTACGTCAACCCGATCCTCAGCCGGGCGAATTCAGGCGACTTCCAGAGCCGAGTGGTCCCGGACGTCGATGCCCTGAGAAAGGAAGATCACGTCTTCGGCAATATTCGTCGCGTGATCGGCGATACGCTCCAGTTTTCGGGCAATGATCAGGTAATCGAGAGAGCGCGTGATGGTCGTCGAATCCCGCTGCATGAGCGAGATGAGCTGATTCTGAATACGGGTGCGGCCGCTGTCGACGGCGTCATCCGATTCCAGAATGCTGCGGGCGCTCTGAGCATCGCGCTTCACAAAACTATCGAGACTGCCGAGCACCATCGATTCCACCAGCCCTACCAGTTCATCGAAATCCACGCGTTCCGGCAGGGGCGGCTGCGCCATGAGAGAAAGAGACCGTTCCGCGACGTGAACCGCCAGATCCCCCATCCGCTCCAGATCGGTCGAGATCTTGATCGCGGCCACAACAAGGCGCATGTCGCGCGCAACGGGCTGTTCGCGCACGATAAGAGCTGGCGACCATATCGTCGATCTGAATTTCCATCTGGTCGACCCGCGATTCGTCGCGGATCACCTGGTGGGCATAGTCCTCGTTCTTCTCCACCAGCGAGAGAACGCTCCGCTGGATCGCGTGCGCCACGAGCGCGCCCATCTCCTGCAGCGCATCGTTCAATATTGCGAGATCTTCCTCGAATGGGCGCAATGATTTCTCCTAACCGAAACGGCCCGTGATGTAGTCTTCCGTTTCCTTCTTTGAAGGATTCTTGAAGATGACGTCCGTCTTGTCGTGCTCGATCAGCTTGCCCAGCAGAAAAAAGCCGGTCGTGTCGGCCACGCGCGCCGCCTGTTGCATGTTGTGCGTCACGATCACGATCGTGCACTGCTTTTTCAATCCGACGAGCAGGTCCTCGATCTTGGCGGTCGCGATCGGATCGAGCGCCGAGCAGGGCTCGTCGAGCAGCAGCACTTCGGGATCGACCGCAAGCGCGCGCGCGATGCAAAGCCGCTGTTGCTGGCCGCCGGAGATCGCATAAGCCGAGTCGTTCAGCTTGTCCTTCACCTCGTCCCACAGCGCGGCGCGGCGCAGGCTCTCTTCGACAACCTGGGCCGCGCTCTTCTTCCCCAGCATGCCGTTGATCCTCGGTCCGTAGATAATGTTTTCGAAGATCGACTTGGGGAAAGGGTTCGGCCGCTGGAAGACCATGCCGACGCGGCGGCGGATCTCCGTAACATCCTGATCGAGAATGTTCTCGCCGTCGAGCGTGATCTCGCCCTCGATCCGGGTGTCGCGCAAGGTCTCGTTGATGCGATTCAGATTTCGCAGGAACGTCGACTTGCCGCAGCCGGAAGGTCCGATCAGCGCGGTGACTTTATTCGTCGCGAATTCGAGCGAAACATCGTGCAACGCCTTGAACGCGCCGTAATAGAAGTTAATGTGAGAGGCGCGCATTTTGGGCGTCGCGGTTGCCGCGACTTGTGCAGGTTCGCTTATTGTCGGCGGCATCTGAATCCTTGGCTGATTCGCAGCCGTCTGAGGAGCATTCATGGTTTACTCTGTCATTTCTCTTTCCCTGTTTACCGGGGCAGGGACGTTCCCCGCGAAATCACCATTCGCGCTGCAACGTTAGCAAGCAAAACGAGCGCCAAAAGCACCAGACCGGCGGCCCAGGCCTGGCGGTGCAGGTCGTCGTAAGGCGCGATGGCATCGTTGAAAATCATTACGGGAAGCGCCGCGGTTGGTTCGGAAAGACCCGTACTCCAGAACTGGTTGTTAAGACTGGTGAACAGCAAAGGCGCTGTCTCGCCGGAGATTCGGGCAACGCCGAGAATCATGCCGGTCATGATTCCCTTGCGCGCGGCGGGCACGATCACCGTGGCGATGGTGCGCCACTTGTTGGCGCCCAGAGCGAGCGCGCCTTCACGCATCGCTCGCGGCACTTCAAGAAGGAACTGTTCGGTGCTGCGGGCCGTGATCGGAATCAGCATCAGGCTGAGAGCGAGTCCGCCGGCGAGAGCGGAAAAGTGATGCATCGGCACGACGAGAACGCCCCACGCGAAGATGCCGATCACGATCGAAGGAATGCCGTTCAGCAGATCCGCGGTGTATCGAATGATGAACGGGAATGTCTTGCCGCCGAACTCGGCCAGATAGATACCGGCAAAAAAACCAATCGGAAGCCCGACGATTGTCGCGAACAGCACGATCTCCGCGCTGCCGACGATCGCGTTAGCCATGCCGCCGCCGACCTGGCCAGGGGGAAGCGGTAAGTTTGGTGAAAAAGTCGAGATTAACCGACTTGCCGCCGTTGTAAATCAGATAACCAAGAATCAGGAACAGCGTGGAGACCGTGAGAATCGCGCACAGGCCGCACAACGTCAGCATCAGGTTGTTGACCGCGTTTCTTCGGCTGTTACGGGCCGTCATGCTTTAGCGGGATCCTTTGCTTGTAGTGAGGACGATCAGTAGTTGCGCCAGGCCGTTAATAACCATCGTCAGAGCGAACAGCACCAGACCGAGTTCGACGAGCGCGGAAAGATAGATATTTCCCGAAGCTTCCGTGAATTCATTCGCAATTACTGCCGCAATCGTATAACCCGGCGCGAAAAGCGATGCGTGGATGGCCGGATCGTTTCCGATCACCATCGTAACCGCCATCGTTTCGCCCAGAGCGCGCGCCAGCGCCAGAAATACTGATCCTATGATACCGAGCTTCGCAAACGGAAGCACCGCCTGCCATGTCGACTCCCACTTCGTGGCGCCGAGGGCGAGCGCCGCTTCTCGCTGTTCGCGCGGCACCGCCATCAGCGCCTCACGCGATACGGAAATGATGAAGGGGAAGGTCATGATCGCGAGGATCACGCCCGCGGTCAGGTACCCGACGCCGAAGATCTGGCCGTTGAAGAGATTACCGATGAGGGGAATCGGCCCGAGCACCGCCTTCAACGCGGGCTGAATATAATCCCGCATCAGAGGAACGAGCGTGAAAATCGCAAGCAGGCCGAAGATGACGCTGGGTACCGCCGCCAGAAGTTCAACCAGAAACGTGAGCGTGTTGGAGACCTTCGAGCGCGCAAGTTCGGACAGATAAATCGCCGCGCCGACGCCCAGCGGGACGGAAATCAGAAGAGCGACGAACGAGGTGACGACGGTTCCATAGATGAACGGAAGCGCGCCGTATTTATCCGTGACCGGGTTCCACATCGACGATGTGACGAACCCGAAACCAAATGCCGCTCTCGATGGCGCGCTCTTCACCCACAACTCGTAAACCAGGAGAATTGTGATCGCCAGAATGGCGAGAGCGAAGAGCAGCGTGAAACCATAGGCGACCTCATCGCCGCCGAACCGGCGTTTGGGGATGGTACTTGAGGGAACGGCGGCGGATGTGGTTGCCATGCGTGCTTACTTAATCAGCGCGATTTGCTTCTGTTCTTTCGCGACAACCGACTTGGGAAGCGGCGCGTAGCTGAGAGACGGCGCGTCTTTCTGGCCGGTGGTCAGCATCCAGGCGAGAAAGCCTTTGATCGCCTCTCTTTTCGTCGCGTCCTGGATCTCTTTGGGGATCAGCAGCCAGGTGAAGGTCGAGATCGGATATGACTTGTCGCCCGGCGCGTTCGTGATGGATACCCGGAAATCCTCCGGCATTTCCTTCGAGTTCGCCGCCGCGGCCGTCACACCCTCAAGGCTCGGAGTCACGAATTTGCCCGAGGCGTTCTTGACGATCCGCGAATGCCATTTTGTTCTGCAGCGCATAGAACAGTTCCACATACCCGATGGAGTAGGGCGTTTGCTTGACCAGCCCGGCAACGCCGTCGTTGCCCTTGCCGCCGAGGCCGATCGGCCATTGGACCGAAGTCGTTTGCGCCTACTTTGCTTTTCCAGTCTGGGCTCACCTTCGAGAGGTAATCCGTAAACACAAATGACGTACCGCTGCCATCCGACCGATGAACCACTTGAATATCCTTATCTGGCAGATTCACTCCCGCATTGGTGGACTTGATCTTCGGATCGTTCCACTTCTTGATCTCGCCCAGATAGATACCCGCAATCGCTTCCGGCGTGAGCTTCAAGCCAGCTCTTGACCTCAGGCACGTTATACGTGAGAACAACTGCGCCCATCACAGTCGGAAAGTGCAGCGGACTTCACCTTCAGCGCCTTCATCCGCTCGTCGGTCATTGGCTCGTCGGACGCGCCGAAGTCGACCGTTTTGGCGCCAAGCTGGCGCATGCCGCCGCCCGAACCGATCGCCTGGTAGTTGATCTGCACATCGGAGTGCGCCATCTTGTATTCCTGAAACCACTTCTGATAGATCGGGGCAGGGAAGGTTGCGCCCGCCCCGTTGATCGTTTCCGCGCCCATCGCGGCTGTCGCGAAGAGTACGGGAAGTAATGTAAGGCCCGTTACAACTAATTTTTTCATAAAGTTACGTCCCTTTCCTTGAAGAGAAAGGGGCGGGAAACCTAAGTTTCCCACCCCAGAGTTACAATTCTGGTTACGAATCGATTAGAACTTAGGCATCGAACCCGGCAGCGTGTACCGAATATCGAGGTAGATGGTGTTGTCGTGCGTCCCCTTCGGAGCGTCGGTGGCCACATACCATGGCGCGCGCTCGAGCCATTCGTACTGCCCCATGAAGTTCATCGCGCCGTACCGGGGATTGCTCCACATGGTCTGATTGAACCCCATGGTAAGTTCCTGGATGGCGCGGTTCTGGCTGTTGGGAGATCCGCGGTAGCCGTAGCCGACCAGCGAGGTGCCGTTGGCGTCATAGGCTACGTTGCGGCCGACGTAAATCCCGCCGTAGTAGCCATAGAGCAAGTAGTTCTTGATCCTGGCTTCGAAGCCGTCGATGGTTCCGCCGGAATGGACCGGGCTCAGAGAACCGTCGGCGCGAACGATAAAATCGGGCGCTTCGCCGAACAGATAGCGGCCGTCTCCATCGCTCCAGAAATTGGTGGTCATCAGCCGGAAATTCTTAAAGATTTCACCGTTCATACCGAATTGAATGCCTCCGCCGTTGGTGGTGTGCGAAATGAAGGGCGCGGAGAGGGAGGTCGTCTTGAAGTTGCTCTCAATGCCGGTGACATCCAGGTGAAAGCGCGAGCTGGGGTCCCAGGCGATCTTGGCGATGAAGTCCGGGGTGAATGCCGGCGCGGCAAGATAACCGGCCCCGCTGGTTCCAATGTTTGTGTTCTGGTCAAGCTGACCCGGTACCAGACCGGCAAGCGCGGTAGGCAAAGTGATGGCGCCGCCGCCGCCCGAACCGCCCGAGTAATTATCGCCCTGCTCGACCGAGAATCCGAAGGTCAACTTGTCGCTCGGGTGCCACAGGATGCGCGCTCCCGGCTGACGAGTCCATGTGAGACCCGCCATGTAATTGATGTCTATGACTTGCGTGTAAAAGAGATCGCCTGGCAATGCGGAGATTCCAACCCGGTTCGGCACCAGCATGCTCCAGCTTTGACCGGCGAGAAACTCCCACTGACCCTTACGAACGTCGAGCCAGAACAGGCGCAGCCGCGGCACAATGGCGCCGTTGCTGGTGGCCATGTTCGTGGCGCCGCCGGTTCCGTTGAAGTCGAATTCGTTATAGCCGATAAAGTGGGTGCCCTTCCAGTCGCCGTCAACCCGGAAACCAAGCCGCGAGTTCTGCAAGCTCATATGGAATTCCGAGAGATTGCCGGCCGAAGTGTTGTTGTAAGGTATGCTGCCGAAGTTGGAACCCATGCTGGATGCCGCATTCTTATCGCGCCAGAATGGCGTGAAATCCATAAAGCCGACCGGAACGATGCAAACGCTGCCGAGGCGTAAATAAGGTGGAACGGCATTGGTGTCTGGAGCGGACTCGCAGGGGTTGCCACCGCCACCCGCTGGAGCCTGAGGCCGGGGCGAGGCGATCGAAACCGGCAGCGGCGCCGGAGCCGGAATTACCGGTGAGAGGCTGGCCACCGTGCCAAGACTTGCATGCTGCGGGCTTGCGGGCGCCGCCGCTGTCGCGGACGTTCCCACCGCTCTTTCGATCAGCTGCTGCTGGTTTTGCAGCACCTGCTGCAGAGCTTGTAGTTGTTTCTGCTGCTCCGCAAGTGCGGCCTTGAGGCGTGCGATCTCGTCGCTTTGCGACTGCGCGGCGATTTCACTGCCTGCGGTTGGACTCTGAGGAACTGCACTCGTAGTTGCGTCATCCGCTGCGCTCAGAATACCCGCCCCGGCCAGCAGTGACGCCAGCAGCAGCGAGGCCCGGCGACCGGACATCTTGCATAATTTCATTCAATTCTCCCTTTAAAAAAGTCCCAGGAAACCGCTCTGGGCGAAGCACCCGCGTACGAACTCCGGACAGAATAAATGGCGGGCGTGGTCCGGGCGAAGGTGCTCGCTGACCCTCCGAATGTACGCGAGCTTTTAGTCTAGGGACGCTTATTGGAAACTGGATGACTATGTTGTGAAGAAACTGTTACGAGATTGACCGGATTGTCACCTGGTCCGTACGGTACGCGCCCGTCAGCTCAGGTGGTGATGCCTGACGTCGATGCCTTTGATGAGGAAAAGTACATCCTCGGCGATGTTTGTCGCGTGATCGGCGACGCGCTCGAGGTTGTGTGCGATAAAGATCAGATCGAAGGCGGTACCTGCAGGCGCCTGGCCCGATTCGAGCATCCCGAGAAGTTCCGAATAGACCGAGTCCTTCAGTTCGTCCACTTCGTCGTCGGAAAGCAACACGCTTCGCGCCAGCGTCTCGTCGCGCTGGACAAACGCATCCAGGCTTTTCCGAACCATGGACTCCACGGTCCTCGACATATGTGGAACGTCTACCAGAGGCTTGAGCTGAGGCCGGCCTAATAACGAAATAGACCGCTGCGCGATATTTACGGCCAGATCGCCCATGCGCTCGAGATCGCTGTTGATCTTGATGGCCGCGGTCAGAAATCGCAGATCGCGGGCGACCGGTTGATACAGAGCGAGCAGCCGGGTGGCAAATTCGTCGATCTCGATGTCGAGCTGATTGATCCGTTCCTCCGACTCCCAGATGTTGACCATAAGAGCGTCATCGCGCTCCACCAGCGAACGGATGCTGTTGTGAATGGAGGTCTCAACCAGCCCGCCCATTTCGAGGATCTTATTTTGAAGTTCGCCGAGTTCCAGGACAAAGGGCCGCATCGGGGTGAGTGTTACAAAAAAGATAGCAGTTCTGATACCAGGGGCGGCGAAAATTTCGAACCCATCCGGCGCGGCTGATTGGGGTCAGGCTGGTTTGGGTCTCCCCAGACGGCGCGCGAAAAGGGATAAACTGGTGTCAACGGCGATGGAGTTCGCCAGAACCGCCTTTCCGGCTGATGACTCCTACCATTCTGATGGCGGGAGTCTGCATTGCAAACGGTCCTTCTGATCTCTCTGGGAGCAATCATCGGCGCAAACCTCCGGTATTTCGTGGCGCAATATGTAACCGCGCTGCTGCCCTCGAGTTTCCCTTTTGGCACGCTGATCATCAACATTTCGGCAAGTTTTGTTCTCGGATTTTTTCTGATCTGGACCACCGAACGCGTTCTGGCGGACCCAAAATGGCGTCTGTTTATGGCCGTTGGCTTCTGCGGCGGCTATTCGACATACTCCAGTTACGCCTTCGAGACGTTCGCCCTCTTTGAGAGGGGGCAGTTTTCGTTCGCCGTCCTGAACTTTCTGGCGACGAATGCCGTGTGCTTCATCGCGGTCGCGCTGGGCGCAGTCGCTGCGAGGAGTTTATAGAATCCCTATGAAAACCGCCGTGCAGGTCACAATGTATCTGAACGAATCCGACGACTGGGCCCGAATTCTGAAAATGCTGAGGAACGAGAACGTGGCCGGAGCGACCGCGCTGCACGCTGTTGGGGGTTTTAACGGCCGGAACCGGGTACATACTTCCGGCCTGGTCGAGGCCGGGGGCAATCTTCCGGTCATCATCGTGTTTGTGGATTTCGAGGAGCACGTCAAACGGGTACTTCCCCGATTATTCGAACTCGCCCCGCATCGGCTGATCGTACGGGAAAACGTGACGATCGAACAAGGCAACCTCGATTAGTTCGCATTCATTTGTCGGAGCGGATTTCGAGCAGCGCGATCGCGGCAAGCGCGAATAAAGCGGAAAATCAGGACCCCAGTTCACAGACGTGATATGATTCGCCCGCATGAATGGCAAGTTGCGGACACGTGGGCGGGTCGGCATGCTGGCAGGCAGCGCCGCGCTTTTGATTTCGGGCCTGTGGGTCGTACGCGCACAGCAACAGCCGAACCCGAATTTTACGGGCGGCAACATAACGCGGCTGACGGAAAATCCCCCGGGCCAGATAACGTATATCCGGTTCGATCCTGGAGCACGCACGAAGTGGCACATCCACGAGAAGGGCCAGTTGATTCTGGTCGAGGACGGCGTGGCGTTGGTCCAGCAGAAGGACGGACCGGTGATTGAACTGCATACGGGTGAGGTGATCTGGTGTCCTCCTGGAGTCGCGCACTGGCATGGGGCCGCGCCGGATCGGGGCGGTACGCAGTACAACGTGACGCGCGGCGGGATCACATGGCTGGAGCCGGTCACGGATCAGGAATATACGGCGACGCCTGTGCGGAAGTGACACTCCCGGCTCGCGACTCAGTGAGGGGGCGGTAGCCGGTCGAAGGGACTGCGTCGCCGAGTTGCAATAGGGGCTGGCGCAGCGTATGGAGATCGGCATCCACGCCAGAAGTTGAGCCACCCGCGCGCCCAGCGATTACAGGCAACCAGCGATTACAGGCAACCAGCGATTACAGGCAACCAGCGATCGCAGTTCGTCGATAGTCATGGCTTTCACAGCATAAGCTTCATAAGGCGTAGTCCTTTTGTACGGGCGTGAACCGCTATCATCGAAACAATCATGGCCGTCGCCGAACTCATCAGCGCCGAGCAGTATTTTCACTCGAGTTTCGAGCATGATGCCGAATTTGTGGAGGGAAGACTCGTCCACCGCTCGGCGCCCACCTGGGAACACGCTTCCATGCAGGGATTTCTGATCGGGGAGTTGTGGGCAGTCTGCCGCAACCGCGGCTTTTTTACTGTGCCTGAGCAGCGCGTGCAGACCCGCCGGGACCGTTATCGCGTTCCCGATGTCTGTGTCGTGACGGAGAAGCCGGCGGGCGAGCCGGGGCGCCGCATTGTTACCCGCCCGCCATATCTGGCAGTCGAAATTCTCTCGGCCGAAGACACGGGGGTTGAGACCATGGAGAAGGTCCGCGAATACCTGCATTTCGGAGTCTCCTGGGTCTGGGTCATCGATCCGGTTGCTTTGACCGGCCAGGTCCACTCGCAGAACGGTGTGGTCAGCATAGAGGACCGCGTTTTTTCCACCGACCTCTTCAGTGTGGATCTCTCGAAAGCGGAGATCTGAACGCCGATTCGTCGGGCAGCGGCGTGCGCCTCGGCGCTCACTTCCTCTTCGTTGGTTTCGCCTTGAGGGAGCTTACATAATCAAAGCTCGCATCGAAGTATTTCTTCAGTTCCGACGTTTTTGCGAGCAGAGCGTCGGGGACTTCGACATACTCCCGTTGCACGAGTCCATAGGCATCGCACAACTTTGCCTTGTATTTTTTTAGAAATGCCTCGCGTGATTCAGGCGGAAGCCGCAGGGCCAGCTTTCCTTCCTTACTCAGGTAGCTGAACATGTTCCCGTTGAGGGATGTGTAGGGAACGGTAGCGCCCTTGGGTTCCACCTGAGGATTGGTGGCTACAAGCTTTTCGTAGAGCTCGGCCTTGTCGGGATGTGCGTGCAGCGGTTTTTTCGCCATACGAAAGCGACCCGGATCTAATCAGTGGATCGAACCAGAAGGCCGACTGCGAGATCTTCGTCGATCAAAGGCCAGTGAATCCCATAGCGATTTCGTTCGGCTACAGATGCCCGAGCGAGACGGTCGGACACGTTTGCCCAGGGAAGAGAGACGGGCCCGCTCTCCGGAATCACGATCAGGTTCTCGGGTGTGGTCTCGATTGCTCTCGCCAAAATCGGTTTTCTCTGTCTACGATCTTCTCCGAAATGCTCCCGCTACCGAAGGGTCAGCTGATCGAAGCGAAACGGTCGGGATGTAGTCGATAGCTTGCACTCGGCGTCGCCCTTGACTGGTTGCGGCCTTTGCGTCGCTGCCCGTATCCCTCTTATTGCACCAGCCGGTAAACGTCCACTCCGCCGTTGTAGTTGGGGACATAGATCTGACCGCCGTCAATGACCGGCGGATTGAATTTATTGAACAGGAACTGGACACCCCATCGTTGCGAGTCCCACAGGACCTTCAACGAGCCATCTCCCGCCAGGTGTAGGGGGTCATAGACCAGCACGCGGCCGTTCACGACGTTGGCGTTCGCATCGCCGTATGGAATCGTGCAGACCAGGATAGCCGAGTCCGCATCCGCGCCGTTGCTCGAACCCGAGCAGAATCCCCCGGGCATTCCGCCTGGGGGTTCACCGCGCACGTCCGCGCTGGCGTACTCATGGCTTTGCGCGACATAAGTCAGTTTCCCGGTTGAACTGACGGCCCACTTGTGGAGTTGCGCATTCTCGCCCCAGGCGAAGATGGTCCACGTCCCCGCCACCGGATCGAAGAATTGCACGGGCGTCATGTGGAGATGCGCCGTATCGCCCCACGGAAAGAAGTTCAGCGTTCGAGGATCGGTGGGACAGGCGTCGACAGGCCCGGGGCTCATGGTCAGCCAGACGGGCGGCGCGGCCAGTTTGGCGCAGTTCGCCTTCGGGTTGGCCAGGTCCTTCAGCGTGGTGCCGCCGAGCTTCGCGGTCTTGATCGGATAAGCGATTCCATCTTTCCCGGCAGCGATGCATACGCCGATCTGGAAAATGCAGGCCGGACCCGCCGATCCCCAGTCCTCATCGGACCAGTTGCCGGTGGCCATCTGAGGAAAGACGAGCATTGTCGGGACACCCTGGTCGTTGATCGTCGACTTCAGGGTGGCGTTCTTTAAAGACATGCTCATGCCGCCGTTCACCGGCTTCTTTATGGCTTCGGAGGGAGCGCTCATGCCGGCCATCTTGGCGGCCGGCGGCTGTTGCTGCCCGGTCCGGGCGAGGTCAGTCCAGGGCGTCCAGTGATCCACGACTTGCAGCGTGCCCGCGTTGCCTCCTGACGGCGGTGAATATTTCAACTTCAGAAAGGACTCACCCCACTGACTCTTGCCATCGAAGTCGCCATTTCCGCTGATGAGGTAAAGGAAGCCCTGCGAGTCCGCCGCCATCCCCTGTCCGCCCATCCACACGCCGGCGCCTTGCCCTGCGGTAAGTGCGAGAATCGGGCCCAACTTATTGGTCGCGACATCGAACGCGAAGCAAAAGCCGTTGGCTCCCGCGCCGGTTTCGAAAACTGTTCCGGAACATCCGAACACCGTTTTGACGCCATTGACGTTTGTCTCGATCAGAGAGGAACGCTGCTTGCGCAGGTCCGCATTGAAATCCTGGTTGCCGCTCTTGCCCTGAATCGTAACGGATGGCGCCACCTGGCTGCCATCCTTCGCGTTGAGCACAAACATGACGTACCTGGCGGTCATTGGATCGGCGTTCCCGCTTCCATCGGTTGAGATCCAGCACACCTGATACAAGCGCTGCAGGTCCGGATCGATGACACCGGTCGAGAGGCATCCCCAATGCTGATTGATGCTGTGCGAATCGATTCGCGGGGAACCGTTTATCGGCATGCCCAGGGTGACCTGCCAGATACCGGATCCGTCGTGAGCGTCGACTCCGCGAACCACGTTTGCCATCGAGGGAAGAATCATGACGTCGCGGGTTCCGCGCGCGGTCTGTACGTTCGGCAAAATGAGCGGCTGCGCTTCCATGCCGCGGGCGTCGCCGACAAGCGGAATGATGGTAGAGCGGATGATTCCTTTGGACTGGACGAGAGCCTGCGTGAGCTGCGTCTCGTGGGAATTCCAACCGCTTCGGGCGTTATCGGCCGAGCGGGTCAGCCACGGAGTCATCGTTGACTGCGCGACGCAGTTGGCGGTGATTGCAAGAAAGAGCGAGCAGAAGAGAAAACGATGCCGGCGGCGCTTCATAAGATCCTCCTGATGACGGAACGATTGCGGAGCAAGCAAATCGGCTGACGCGGGCGATGCCTATTTAAAGTGGGTTGCGGCCCTATGAGTCTTCCGGGCGAAGTTTAGCACAAGCCCGCGGGCGCCACACTCTTTAGTGCTAGCCTGAATCGATGCGTTTCATGCTTCCCCTCGTAATTTTTCTGCCAGCCCTGGCGCTGGCGCAGGCGCCGGCGCGCCCCGCCCCGGCCAAAGCCCCTGCCTCAGCCGTCGCGCCCGTAACCGACGAAGAAAAGGCCGTCTACGCGCTGGGTCTCTCTATGTACCGGTCGCTGCTTCAATTCGACTTGTCCCCAGCCGAACTCGCGCTTGTGAAGCAGGCCTTGACGGACTCCGAAGCGAAAAAGCCCGCCGTTGATCTGGAGACATGGGAACCGAAGATCGAAGCTCTTGCGAAAGATCGTCAGGCGCGCGTTACGGAGAAGGAAAAGGCAGAGTCGGTGGCATATCTGGCCAAAGCGGCCTCCGAGCCCGGAGTAGTGAAGACCGATTCGGGTTTGATCTATCACGAGTTGAAGGCGGGTACGGGCGCATCGCCCAAAGCCACCGACACCGTGAAGGTGAACTATCGCGGCACGTTCATCAACGGCACGGAATTCGACAGCTCCTACAAGCGCAATGAGCCGGCGGAGTTTCCGCTCAACGGAGTGATTCCCTGCTGGACCGAGGGCGTTCAGAAGATGAAGGTTGGCGGAAAGGCTTCGCTCGTCTGCCCGTCGTCTCTGGCCTATGGAGACCAGGGCCGCCCGTCCATTCCAGGGGGAGCCACGCTGCTCTTCGAGATCGAACTGCTCGACGTTACGGTTGCGCCTTAACGCCGATCACGGCGTTATAAAGACAAACCTGGCTTCCTGGTTCTGGAACGGAGATCAGGAACACCGCCAGATCACGCTCGCTTGTATCGTAGTAGAGATCCACGTCGAGATCCACGATGATTCCATTTGCCCTGTTGCAGGAAGTGCCAGATCTGAGCGCGCGTCTGGCCGCGGTTGAAAGTGCCGCCAGGAGTGCGCAGTCGGCGGGCGATAACGCCTGGATGCTGACCAGCGCGGCTCTCGTGCTGATGATGACCGGTCCCGGGCTTGCCCTTTTTTATGGCGGGCTGGTCCGCCGCAAGAACGTCCTGTCGACGATGATGCACAGCTTCTTCATGATGTGCCTCGTCTCCGTCATCTGGGCGCTGGTCGGCTACAGTCTTGCGTTCAGTGAGGGCACGCCTTTCATCGGCGGCTTCAAGTACATCTTCCTCGATGGGGTCGGCTCGGCGCCTAATGCGGATTACGGTGCGACGATACCCCATGCCACGTACATGATCTATCAGCTCATGTTCGCCATCATCACGCCCGCTCTGATTTCGGGCGCCTACGCGGAGCGGATGAAGTTCAGCGCGATGGCGCTCTTTACGACGCTATGGCTCTTTGTCGTTTACTTGCCGATGGCTCATATGGTCTGGGGTAAGGGCGGATTTCTGAATGCTTATCTCGGCGGCAGAGTCCCCACGTTTGACTTCGCCGGAGGCACAGTGGTGCACATCACCTCGGGCGTGTCCGCGCTGATCTGCGCTTTGTACCTCGGCAAGAGAGTCGGCTATCCCCACGAATCGATGAAGCCGCACAGCGTCGTCCTGAGTGTGATTGGCGCGTGTATGTTGTGGGTCGGCTGGTTCGGATTCAACGCAGGGAGCGCCGTTTCGGCGTCGGGCCTCGCAACGAGCGCGTTTGTCGCCACGCACATGGCGACGGCGGCCGCCGCATTGAGCTGGATGCTCGCGGAGCGCGTGGAGAATGGCAAGCCCAGTATGCTCGGCGGCGTCTCGGGGGCCGTCGCGGGTCTTGTCGCCATTACGCCGGCTTCCGGGTTCGTCAAACCCATGCCCGCGCTGTTGATCGGCGCTGTGGCTGGTGTTGTCTGTTTCCTGATGGTCACCGCGGTCAAAAAGCGATTCGGTTATGACGATTCGCTCGACGCGTTCGGCGTTCATGGAGTGGGCGGCACAGTTGGAGCGCTGCTGACCGGAGTCTTTGCAACCAACGTGGTCAATAACGCGCAGATCGATGGGAAGGTCGTTCCGCTTGGTCTGGTCGACGGCAACGCCTCTCAGATTCTCAACCAGGGCGTCGGTGTGCTGATCGCGATCCTGCTCGCCACTGTCGGCACGTTCATTCTTCTCAAGATCTGTGACGCGCTGATCGGAGTGCGCGTCGAGGCGTCGGCGGAGCAGGAAGGCCTCGACTTGAGCCAGCACGGGGAAGAAGGCTATTTCCTGGAGGCGTGAGGCAGGATTTACGATTTGTTCGTTTCGTACTGCATGGCGCCCACGAGGTTTCCTTCCGTGTCGTTAAAGTAGAAACCCTTGCCGACCGTCGGAATCGTAAATTTCGCCATCGCGGTCTTGCCTCCGTGGGCTTCGACCGCGCGGATGGTCGCGTCGATGTCGTCCACGCCGATAGTGCATTCAAATCCGATCATGCCCTTTCCGCTGACGGGCTGCTGCCGCTGCTGCAGGAGACCTCCCACGCCTGGATCCTGGTCGTCACCGGTCTGGATCAGATAGAAATCCGGCGGCCCCCACGGCTCGAATTTCCAGCCAAAGACTTCCTCATAGAAACGCCGCGCGCGCGTTACGTCATCGCAGTGGATCGAAAAGCGCGAAATGTTGTTCGGCATGCAGGAAGTATAAGAGAAGCACGCGATGCCGGCTTGCGTTACTTTGACAGAAAGTGTCGCGATCGCGCCATCCCGCTTTAACTGTGGAACAAGAGGAGTTTTTGACCGTCCGCTCGCTGGCCACGAGTTACAGCAGCGGACTTCTCATCGAAGCCCATACACATCGCTGGCATCAGCTCCTGTTCGCTTCGCGCGGCGCCATGACCGTGCGCGCCGGCCGTTACTCGTGGATGGTCCCGCCAGGCAGGGCCGTGTTCATTCCCGCGGGCTGCACGCATACGATCCGCATGTGGGGGAATGTCGCCATGCGGTCGCTATACTTTTCGCCCGCGCTCTGTCATTTCGCCGCAGAGTGTGAGGTTCTGGCTGTGACGCCTCTGTTGCGGGAACTCATTCTGCGCGTGATCGACCTGGCCGCGCTGGATTCGCGAGTTGCAACGCACCAGCGGCTCCTCGGAACGTTAACGGACGAAATCGACGAACTGATGGAAGGGCAGCCGCGGACGCCACTGATGGTGCCCTTGCCTTCGGAGCACCGCGCTCTGAGTCTCGCTCAACATGTTCTCGACAATCCGCCCGGAAGTGAAAGTCTCGATCGGCTTGCGCGGCGTTTCGGTATGGGCCGGCGCACCGTCGAGCGGCTATTTCATGAACAGACAGGCATCAGCTTCGGGCTCTGGCGGCAGCAGGTTCGGATGCTGGATTCGATCCGTCTGCTCGCCGAAGAGAAGTCGGTGACGGAAGCGGCTCTGGAGGCGGGCTACTCCAGCGTGAGCGCGTTCATCGCGGCCTTTAAACGAACCTTCGGGTTTACGCCGGGAAAACTCACGTGACGAATTACTTCACCTTCTTCATCCATTTGAGGATGGGTCCGGAAACGGTAGTGTCCGCGGTGTCGATCGAGAACACCTCGGACATGTGGCTCTCTCCCTTTTCGAAAAGCATTGTCGGGCAATGGTCGGGGCCTTCCTTGCACAGCTCGTCGTGCAAGGCCTGATTGAACGCGCTCATCGCTCCGTCGACACCCGGGTCCAGCTCGGCTGAAGCCAGCAGGATCGCCACTTTGGTCTTCTTCAGCTCAGGCAGGCTGGAGCGCGCGAGCTGCGTGGCGGGATCGACCTGCGGACCACGTCCGCGTCCGCGCGCCACCGCCGCCTCCGGCTCTTCCTCCACCAGCCGCCGGCGGATTGTCCGCGCGGCTCGGGCCGCTGATTGCGCCCGCGTTCGAGAATGCCGCTCCGGCGGGAAGGCCGCACGTCGTGCCCGCTCCTGCGAGAACATCTCCGCCGCCTCTTCCACCCCGCCCACCCGCGGCCGGCTGTACCGGAAGAATATTGAACTGCCCCGACATGAAGATCGCGCCTTTGACTCCGACTCCCTTTGGTCCCCAGAGTTCGGGACGGCCGATATAGACGCCGAGCGGGCCATTGCCTGCAGATTGCGCCCAGATGAACATGCGGTCGGGATTGCCTTTATATTTCGAGATGTTGGCCTCGACCCACTGAATCATGAGCGAAACGTCTTTGCCGCCGGAATCCCAGTCAGGCCCCGGATGGCGCTGCATGTTTACTCCGACCATGCCGTTTTGGGTCGCCCACCGCATGATGTTGTCGTAAAAAGCGTTCGCCTCGCGGTCCTGCTGCTCGATCTTATTGCCCGCGCCGCCCGGAATGTACATCAGAACAGGCCGTGACGCGCGGCCCTTATCGGCGGTGAAGATATCGACCACGTCTTTCGGGTGGGGGCCAAACGAGACATCGCGCGCTATGGTGATGCCGGGATAGAGAGGCTTCGCGGCGCTGTTAACGTCGTTCGCCGGCATCAGGGGGCGGTAGAGCTTTGCCGTGCACGGCGGATCGACAATGGGGCCGATCTTCTGCAACTCGGCTGCAATGGCGGGCGGGACCTGCGCTTGAGCGATACCGGTGAGCGCTGGCACGAGCAACAGCGTGGCTTTGAGAACTCGCAGTGAGATGGACATCGGAAATTGGGGGTCGGGAGAGGCCGCGAACGAGGCTACGCCCTCCCGACGTTAAAGGTTCGGTGAAGCTATTGGATGCTGGCGACCGTGATGGTGTCGCCTTTCAGGTTGCCTGTTACCGTGACCGTCTCGCCCGCGTGGGCGACGATCTTGTCCTGGTTTGCGATCTTGTAGATTTTGCCGTCATCGGTGACGAGGACGGCGGGAGATCCGCCCTTGATGCACTTCTGTGCACAAGCGGCGTCGTTCTTCATTTCGGCCTTTCCTGCGCAATTCGTATCTTCGACGAATCCCTTGAACTGTGCAGCCATGCCGCTTGCGGCGAGCCCGAGAGTCAGCGCGATTGCAGCCGTGAATCTCTTCATATAATGATTTCTCCTCTTGGCTGCCGGGCGGGTCCACCGTCCATCAGCCGCCCTTTACTATATCCCAATCTTAAGGAGTGCCCGGAGAGCAAATTTGACAACCGTCTCGCAATCTCCCTAAACTTGTGAATTAGAGGCCTGCTTCATGGCGCTCACCTCCAGACGCTTCGTACATAACCGGAGTGGTTCAATAGCTGCCGGGAGTGTGCGCGTCAAAAACTCAATAAATCCTGTTTCGGGAGGTGCGCCTTCTCGAGTAGCACGGTAACGAGAACGGCTGCTTCCAATCTCCTTCGCGGGATTCCGCACGGCATTTTTTCGCTGTTTTTCCCGGACGACTGCAGGGTTTGCAGGAAACCACTCACAAAGTGGACGAGGGTTCCGGTGTGCTCCGATTGTCTGACTTCTCCCGCGCCGCTTGAAGCGGAGTTCTCCTGCGCGGTCTGCAACACGCCTTTCGTCAACGCTTATCCGCTTGACAATCGCGGCGTTTGCGCGGCGTGCCGGTCGGGTTTGCGAGGCTTCGATCGCGCGGCCAGTTTCGGATTGTACGAGGGACCGCTTCGCAGCCTGATCCATCTCTACAAGTATTCCGGAATGAAGCCGCTGGCGCGACCGTTGGCCGCGTTTTTAGAGCGTGCGATGCCGATCGATCAAAGCTTTGACGCCGTCGTTCCGGTGCCTCTCCACTGGCGGAAACGCTGGGAGCGGGGATTTAACCAGGCTGATCTGCTGGCCTGTTATGTGGCGCGCAGACGGGGCGTTCCGGTGCTTCGCGCTCTGCGGCGGAAGCGCGCGACGGCCGTACAAGCGGGGCTGGCTAGCGCCGGGCGCCGGCGTAACGTCGCGGGCGCATTCGCTCTGATCGCCGACGCGCAGATCGCGAACAGAAAGATTCTTCTTATCGACGATGTAATGACGACCGGAGCCACGGCCAGCGCGTGCGCATCCGTTCTGAAACGCGGAGGGGCCAGGTCCGTTTCCCTGGTGACGCTGGCGAGAGTAGATCGACGATGGAGACCTTGAGGAGCGAGATGCCGACCTACAGCAGACTGCAAAAGCCCGTGCTCGTCCTGAATGCGAGCTACGAACCGATCAATATCTGCGCCGCCCGCCGCGCCCTGGTGCTCGTGCTGAAGGGTATTGCGTCGGCCGAAGAACACTCGGCGGCGTCGGTGCATTCGCCGCGCCGCGCCGTGCGCGTTCCCTCCGTTATCCGCTTGCTGGAATACCGCCGCATTCCGCACCAGACCCGCGCTCTCTCGCGGAAGAATATTCTGATGCGCGACCGCTATACGTGCCAGTATTGCCTCAAAGTACTGCCCGCCGGGGAGTTGACGCTTGACCATGTGATTCCGCGGTCGCGCGCCGGCGAATCGGCATGGGAGAACCTCGTGGCCTGCTGCCATCAGTGCAATAACCGGAAGGGCAGCCGCACTCCCGAAGAGGCGGGCTTCCGGCTCGCGCGGCAGCCGCGGCCGTTCAGCCTTCACACCAGCCGCCATTTGATGCGGCTGCTGGGTAAGGGCGACGAGCAGTGGCAAAAGTATTTGTTCTATTGAAATGCGTCGGTTGGTCTCCGAGGACTTCCGTGACGCCTGGGCTCGCCAGGGATAACCCGATCGGTGGAACCGAAGAGGATGTGTTGCGCGCGGAGGCCTTCTTTCCCAAAGCCGCTCGAACAGTTTTCCGAAAATCGGTTGTGAGCCGTGTACCCGCGCCGGGAGCCTACTGAGCCGGGTCGGGGGCGATTCGCAGTTCGGGGAAATCATTTCTGAAGTCCGATCCGTTAAAAGTGATCAGGCGGTCTGCGCGCATTAAAGCGTGAGCGCCGACGATAAAATCTGACAGACTCTTCCGGTGCTCCGCTGCTTTCGCTTTCCTGCGGCGTTCCGCGTAAGCGCGATAGCGAATTCCCGCTTCGCGCCAGACTGTTTTGTCGAAGGCGCAATCGAGTTCGATACCCACCGTCTCAAGAAAGGAATCGGTGACTGCGGGTTTCACCAGAGGATGGGCGAGAAGTTCGGCATAAACGATGCCGCACACCACGAGCGCACCGCGGCTGTTCGCCTCGGTCAGGAGGAGTTTCGCCTCGTGCTGTTCCGGCTGGGCGGTCCAGATTGCGGAGATGACGTTTGTGTCGATCGCAGATCTCAATCCTGATCGTCGCCCCGATCCGCGCGCATTTCCCGAATCCAGGAGTTGATGTCATCCAGTCCGCCTGGAAACGCGCCCTTCGCAATTCCGACCCATTTGTCGAGGGGGTTTTCACGGGACCTTACCGGGCGAATCACTGTGTCCAGATTGGTGAGGTCGAACTCGATCTGGTCGCCCTGATGAAGACCAAGCCGCTTCCGGACCTCGAGAGGGATCGTGACTTGCCCTTTGCTGGTGATTGTCGCCTTGATCATTCCTTACCCACCTCCCTTACAGTAAGGATACCACGAAAGGCTACCGCATAAGCGGGTCTTCAATCCACGGCGGCGTCGCATCGATCAGGCGCGCCAGTTCGGGCTCAATCTCCTCGACCCGCTGCTTCATCTCCCAGGCGATTTCGCGATAACTGAAGTGACCTTTCACGCCGCTCCGGACACGCGAAATGTATTCCACCTCGGCAAAATCCATCTTGAAAAGGAATCGCGAGCGGGCGCCGAAGGGCAGCAGGTACTGGCGCGCGGGATCAGGAAGCTGCCGCATCGCGGCCAACGCCGAATCCATCGCAACGCGATACGGCTCTTCGGCGTGCGCGAGCCGGAGCAGTTCCGGAATCTCGTACCCGTGTTGTCCGGTGTAATCCTGTCGGTATTGATGACACCGGCGATGGCGATGGAGATCGCGATACGCGCCGATATCGATCAGCATGTCGAAACAATACTGGCTCCCGCGAAATGCCCGCAGCAGATCGTCGCGTCGGCCGCGGGACTGCACGGCGACGTCGAGCACTTCCACTATCCGCTCGCGGCTCCAGCCGCAGACCGTCTCATAAATCGCGGCGAAGGGATGCTGGCACACGGGATAGAGCAATGTGGCAGCGATCTCGCTGGTGACATCGGTCGGTTTCACCAGAGCGACACGAGGTGTTTCGCAAGGCGGGATCGTCAGGTTCTGTTTTGCCCACAACTTCAGATCGTGGCGCGACCGTTTCGCATATTCGTCCGGTTCGGCATGGCGCGCCAGGGTAGGGGCAAGCGGTTCGTTCTGCTCCGTATTCCAGACGCAATCCGGGGGCCGGGCGCAGGCCTGGGCGACCTCTTCGGCGAGGTCCCGAACCTCCGCGAACTCCGACGTGCGCAGCCGCTTGATCTGCTTTTCGAGAGTGCGGATGCTGGTGACCTGGCCAACGTTGGTAGGTACACCCCAGAAAAGCAGGTAGCGGGCAACGTCGAAGGCGCGGGCGGCAATGTTTCTCCCATACGCGTCCGGCTTCATCGACTCGGGGCGGGGAAGAGCGCCGCTCAGGTAGTCGGTCGCCCGTTGGTGAACGTCTTTATAGGCCGCAAGCAGCGCGTGCCCCGCGTCAGTGTACGCTGAAGCTGATTCACCCTCAGAGCTCCGGAGGGGTGATGAAACCCGACTGCGAAAAATCCTGATAGCGCGATGATTTCGCCTGGCCATCCCAGAGGGTTTCGTCTTCGATCTCACTCGCGGCGAGTTCGCTGATGCCTTCAAAGCAGAGCACGGCGTGGCCGAGATCGGCGATCGACTGGTGGCCGTATTGGAAGTAGTAGCTTTCGAGGAAATTCTGCGAGTTGTGCGAGCGCACCCACTCGATCGACTGGCGAATGGAATCGGCCGAACGGCTGTATCGCGCGAGCGCATACGCGCTCTTCTCGGGCGGCATCGGCGCGATGGTGATGACACGTTGGGGCAAACGGCTATCATAGCGAGTTGCCCCTTAGAGCCAGAATCAAAAAACTTCACGCGGACGCCATTACGCCGCGATATGCCCACGGACCGGCGGAAGACGCGGGCATGGACCTTCACAGCGTGGAAGAAGTGACACTCGGGCCCGGGGAGACGAAGCTGGTTGCGACCGGCCTCGCGATCGAACTGCCTTCCGGCTATGAGGCGCAGATCCGGCCGCGGAGCGGGCTTGCGCTGAAGCATTCCATCACGCTGCCGAACAGTCCCGCCACGATCGATCCCGGATATCGCGGCGAGATCCGGGTGATTCTGCAGAATCTGGGGCGGGAAGCTTTCCGGATTCTACCGGGCGAACGAATCGCCCAGATGGTGATTGCGCGGTATGAAGCGGTCGAATGGGAGGAAGGCGATCTGGGCAATTCCGTTCGCGGCGACGGCGGCTTCGGATCGTCAGGCCGGTAAGTCGACGGGCGGGGCAGGTGGGGCCAGGGCTTCGGCCCTGCCGCCGAGCTTCCGCTCGGCGCGGAGCTTTACGCCAGCCGGTAGCACCGGCGATCGTGTCGCCGGTGTCCGTCCACAGCGAAGCTTTACTCATGCTCGCGAGTGGTTTTTCGATGGTGTTTCCTGGCCAGCTTGCTGGCAAGGATAGAAATGAAAACGAAGAACTTGGCCGGGTGTTTTCGAGGGTGCCGCCGACCTTCACGCCAGCGCGGGAGCCGTCTATAGAAACTGCAGAAATGCTCTGGTTTTCTATCGGCGTCTGCTCGATATGGTCGATGACGAACATCTCGACAGATTTTTTCTGGCCAACCAACCTGAGTCCGAGTTGTTCCTGCAGCGCCGCGAAGAGGGACGGCAACTGATCCGAAGAATTGGTTCCGCCGGCGGTGCGGGTCCGGGCTGCCGCTGCGTCTCATCGGGCGCCCATTTCAGGTCAAAGTTAAATAACCCATCGATTCCGGTCTGATCGAGCACCGGCCGGCCGAGGAAAAGCGACAGGGTTTGCGCGAAAACTGAACTTGAAACCATATGGCCGTGCGCCTGACCTCGTCCCGCCCCAACCTTGCCATCCCCGTCCTGGGGAGCGCGTTTCTCAACCTGAAATTTCGGTCCGTCCTTCCCGGACACGAGAGCATAAACGGGCATTTCTCGCTGCTCGCGATGGAATTTCAGGCCGAATCGCTGAACCAGAAGCGTCTGAAGCATCGACTTCAGTTGGTCTTCGGACGACCCGTCCGGCGCCCGGGCAACGATATCGTATTTGCTTGAGTCGAACCACGCCGGCCCACCCGTGACCTGATAAACGGCAATCTTCCAGGCATAAGGGATCAGAAAATTCAGTTGTTCGTTCATGATCCTGACACCGCCCGGATTCGTCTGAAATGAGATCCGTTTGTCGGAAGCGTCGGGATTGCTCGGTTTAACCGAAGCAGCCTCGAAGGCCGGCGGTCCTGCAACCTGAGCGAACAGCAGCATCGGACACGCGAACAATGGAGCGCTTCGAATCATCAATGCCTCCGGTCTCGTATCTTATCGGAAGCTGGTTAGAGAACTGGTTCGAAGACGATCGTCGGCTGTTTTTTTGGCTGCGGTTTTTCAGGCGGCCTGCTTTGCTCCGGTTTGGCGGCTCCGGTTTATAAGGAGTCAGCCGCGGAGGGCGAGCGTCGGGCTCAAGCAGCATCACGGTGCGGCCCGGATAGTAATGCAGCAGCTTCTGGTCCTCCCCGTCACCGAGATCGCGAGCCCAGACGACACGGGCCTTGTCGATATCCGCGTCATTGTAGACCCATTCGTCCTGAAATATGTGCTGTGGCCAATAGCGAACCAGAACCAATAAGTGGCCAGGTATTCTGGCGAGCTGTTTGTTGACCGCGATGCGCCGCTCGGGATATTGAAAGCTCGGGGTGGTCCACGAATACGCGAATTGCGCAATGCAAAGCCAGATCAGGACCCGGGCCGCGGATGCGCCCGCGCGCCATCTGCTGATAATGCGCAAACCTTCTACGCTCATAAGTACAAACAAAGAGGTAAGCGCCGCGATGTAATGGGTGAGGAAAAGCGGATAGAAGTTTGTTCCAAGGGCAAAGATAAGCGCGGTCAGCGCAACCCATAGGAACCGGTACTCGCGCATTCTTACGAGATAAGCGATGAGAGCGAGATAGAGCGCAGGATAGAAATAGAAGCGATAGTAGCGAGTCCTGTAAAGGAGCCGTTTCAGATAAGTGACAAGCGTGTCCTGATCCGCGCTGCGGAAGGCCCGCTGCATTTTGTAATCCATCTCCTGTTCATGCGTCAGCGGGTTATGCGGAACGGGATGGGCCTGAAACGTGAATGATGCGGGAACGCCGTATTGGTATTGACTGAGCGCGTAAGGCAACGTGAGCCCGCTTCCGGTGACCTGTTTGTCCTGCGCCAGCACCAGCGCGATAGCCGGGAGGCAGACCAGCGCGGTCACGGCCGCGGGCCTGGCGAGCAGGCGCAACACGGTGGGCGATCGCAGTTCGGGGAGGAAAAACAGAACGACACTCATCAACAGGAAGATGGATTCGAACGGCCGGCTGAGCAGGTGCATCCCCAGTCCAAGCCCAAGCAGAGCGGCGTGTCGGAGACGCCATCCATTGCGCAGCCGGGGCAGCGCCCCGAAGACCAGACAGCCAGCGGCAGCCGTGTATGCGCCGCCCCAGTAAGTGTTTGTCCAGGGGCTCAACGGGCCGAACTCGAAGACGGCCAGAAAGCCGCCGAGAAGCGCCCAGCCGGGAGAGACCCAGGCGCGAAGCATCCAGTAGCAAAGAGCGCAAAGCGCTCCGACAGAAATCAGGACCCCAGCCCATGGCAGGCCAAACATCATCCAGCCAATCGCGAGCGCGAGGCCCTGACCGATGGGATAAATGGAACTGTAGGTGGGCCGCTGCAGAACGAAGAACGTCTCGAAAAATTGCGGCAGCGCGTGCGGCGGATTGGCGAGACGAAAGTGGCGCAGCGTATCCGCGACCAGCAGATGGCTGAACTCGTCATATACATCCGGAGATGGCATCGGATGGCTTGGCAGCAGGATCAATCGAAGCGCGACAGGTAACAGCGCGAGCATGATCATGCACCAGCCCGTTCGGCGGGCGAGGCGGGCTCCCCACGGGACAATCCACGGCTGCCATGTAAAAGCGAGAAGAAGGAATAAGGCGGCCAGCGCGAGTTCAATGTAATCGGTAGGGACGAAACCGATGGGATTATGCAGCGGCAAACGGCACTCGGAGGACGGCTAAGTGCGATTGTACATTTCCGCCGAATCGAGATACGAATCGTCGCTGGTCTGATCCGCCTCCCGGCTCAGATCGAGTGCGAAGATTTCGGCGGGCGGCAGATCGTCGAACTGCAGCCTGGCTCCCGGCGAGGCGGCGAATTCGGTCGACCGGCGGCTCGCCCGGATCGCAAGCCCGATCAGAATCGTCAGCATGATCATGAAGCGCACGGGCCGTTCCATGCTCCAGAGCTCGAATTGTGCAAGGCCGCCGGCCAGCAGCACCAACAAGAGTGCCCTGACGCCCAGACGCATCTTGAGTTGTGGTCCGGGCGGAAGCCACGAACATGTGAACGGAATTTTACTGAACTGATAGAGCGAACGATTGATCAGGAGCATGCCCCCGGCGGCCAGTACGGTAATTTGTGCGACCGCAGGCTTCAGGGGCCAGATGGCAAGGTACGCCGTCGCCGCAATCCAGACGGGCAGTGCGCCCAGGATCGTCAGCGACTTCCGCACTGCCCCAAAATACGCGGCAGGGCTGTGCACCGCCGTGATGCGGAAGATCCAGTTCGCGGCAAAACCTGCGGCATTACGAACGCGCTGCGCATACCGGTAATCAGGCAAACCAGCAGAAGGAAGCCGGCAATCAGGAACGGCGCGTTTGGCTGGTTCCACCGGGCTTGTGACCTGTCGGCAAGAAATGTTCGGGCAAAAGCAAGCGCAGTCGCGAACCCGACGCCGACACAAACGGCAAGCACGAGCCGATGCTGACGGCTGCGAGCAATTGTGCGGCAAGTGAACATCAAAATCGCGCGGTCGATCGGTCTGCGCAACACGGCAAAGGCGAGAAAGCGCGCGGAACGCGCCACGACCTGGTTGCCCGCGGCTGGCGCGATATCCGGCGCCTCGACGATGCGCCTCATGTTCCGATACCACGATAAAGACCACACAAGCGCGGCGACGCTGATCGCTATCGACAGATTACGGACCGCGATCGACGCAAGCGGGCCGAACGCGGGAACCGCATCACCGTCAAGCTGATGCAGAAGGCCAGTGAACCAGAAGGAGGGCAGAATCTGAATCACGAAGCCCGGATGCTGCATGGTCGCCGCGAAGGGAGGCGTCACAAAGAAAAGAGCGAGAACCACGAAGAGTGCAGTCATTTGCAAAAGCCCGGAGACGCGCATAAACAACGACCAGCTCAGCAATTGCGCCGCGACCCCCTGAACCGCCAGCATCGCCGAAAACATGAATGCGCCGGCTGCGAATACGGTAATCCACCATGCGGCGAGCGAACGGAACACGCCCGGCGGGTCCGGCCACAGCAGGCGGAAATCCCAAACCGGTAAACGCGTTGATTGCGATCAACCCGATGCTCAATCCCGTTGCCATGGCTGCGAGTTTGGCAAGGATCATGGCGCCTGTCGAGACCGGCAGAGGCGTGAGCACGTAGCAGTCTCTGCGATCGGGAAATACCGCGTTCCACGCAAGCACCGAGAACAGTCCCGCAACCGCGATCGTGCCCGAGAGCAGGAACTCCTGGTCGTTCCAGATCGAGAACAGCAGCCGGGCCCGAGGCAGGCTGGTAGAGGTGTAGCGCGGCACGATAAGGTAAGCGAGCACAAAGCTCAGCGCGCTCAGGATCGAGACGGACCGGACCACGAGATCGCGCACGTCACCGCCGGCGGAGAGAATCTCGACGTCGATCATTCGCGCCAGAAAGAGGCGGTACAGCACAAGGGCCGCCGGACGCGGCGCCAAAAAGTGGAGGAACCCGCCCGTCCAGCCGCGCTTCGGCGGCCATAACTTGCGCGCGTTCTTTCGGAGCGTGCGGAACCTGCGCTCCACGATCACGCTTCCATCAGTTCGATCATCTGGCGGCTGATCGCATCCGTATCCTGGTCGATCGCGAGTTCGGTGAAAATCCGCTCCAGTGTCGGCAGAGACATAAGCGTGCGCAGTTGTTCGATCGAATCGTTCGCCACGATGCGCCCGCGGTGCAGAATCACAATGTGGGACGACACGCGCTCCACGGTTTCGAGTTCGTGCGAGCTGAACAGGACGACCTTACCGCGAGCGGCAAGCTTGCCAATCAGGTTACGCAACACGAGGGCGGAGTTCACATCGAGTCCGGAAAACGGCTCGTCGAGCAGAACGATTTCCGGATTATGCAGCAGAGCCGCCGCAATCAGCACCTTCTGCCTCATGCCCTTCGAGTACGACGAAATCGGAACATAACGATCGCCGTACAAAGAGAAAAGCCGCAGGAAGCCTTCGATTTTGACCCCGAGCGCCCGCTCCGGGAGGGCACGCAGCTGTCCGATCATCTCGAGGTACTCGAGGCCGGTCAGGTGAGGATAAATGTGCGGCTCTTCCGGAACGTATCCAAGGCGTTCCTTGTGCCGGATGCGATGGCGCCGTATCGGCTCCCCGTTGAAGAAGATGTCTCCCGAGCTCGGCTCGATAAGACCCGTGATCATTTTCAGCGTGGTGGATTTGCCGGATCCATTGGGTCCGAGATATCCGGTAACTTCGCCCGCGCGCGCGACGAAGCTGATTTCCTTTACAGCCGGGATGCCGGAGTAAAGTTTCGAGACGCCGCGTAGTTCGAGCATGTTGTTCGGGCTCTTTTCCCGGATCTTTTTCGCGTGAAGCCGCCGACCCAAAGCACCACCGCGAACACCAGCGCGACGAGGACGAACATCGTGCACAAGGTGATCTGAAGGAGTTCGGTTACAGCGGGCGTGACTGCGGCGCCTCCTTGCGTTGGCATGCCGAAGCGCGGATTGAAAAAGATCCAGCCGAGTCCGCCGAGCGTGATCTGGATGACTGCGCCTGCGAGCGCGAGCGCAGCCTTCCATATGGCGGATCGAAGCAGCCATTGGCGCGAAATGGACATTACAAGATCGAGAAGAAGGACCCACGCGCCTTCCGAGCTTTTCGCTTCGTCGAAGATCCAGAGCATCTCTTCGGCAAATTGACGCCGGAACTGAGACGGATGAAGGCGAAGCAGGCCGATATAGAGCGCCCGGGTCATGCGTGCCTTTCGGGCGCGGGGCGCAGATGCAGCTTGGCGTGCCGCACGACGCCTTCGAGCCGCTTGATCTCGGCCGTAAGAACGCTGCGTCCGGCGCGCGAAAGCCGGTAGTAGCGGCGGCGCGGGTCATCGTTTGCGGGAGGGGATTTGGCCTCTTCGACCATCCCCTGATTCATCAGCTTCTGCAGATTGTCATACAGCGTTCCGGGGCCAAGCTTGTATTGGCCCTCCGATTGGCGGGCAATCTCCTGCATGATCCCGTAGCCGTGCCGGTCTTCGCCCGCAAGCGCGAGCAGAATATGCAGCGTGGCGGGAGATAAAGGCAGGAACTGAGTTGGATCTTCAGGCATACTCGCATTCCGTTATATCGGAATGCGAGTCATGTGTCAAGCGTAGTGCGCAAGTTTGGTAATAATATCGCTGCTGCGTCCGCATGATAGACTGGCGGAATGCCGGGCAGAACGTCAATCCAGAAGATGCGAGCGAATAATCGCAGGATCAGGTGGATACTCGCTATCACCCTTAGCATCACCCTGCTTCTGTTGGTCACATGGCAACGACAGCGGGTCATGGTTGGTATCACCGATGCGATACACCTCTGGTCTGCTCCGGTCACTGGGCAAATTATGCGAGTTGTATTGGCCGCAATTGTTTTGCTCATTGCGACAATTCTGCTGGTCCTCAGCATCTTCAGCAATATCGACACGATAGAAAAATCAATGCCAATCTGGATGCGCGCGATCCTTACAAATAAAGCGCTTTTGCTCGCACTTATTCTCTCCGGTTGGGCTTATTTGATAAGTATTGGACGGGATGCCATAACGCCCCCGCTCCTCCCTCCAATGACGTTTGCGTCGATTGCCCCTCCACAAGACGTTCATACCGTAATACAACCTCAAGATCCGAGTTTAATGCGAGTTGGGGATGTGTTTTCTATGGTGGCCGAACTGCGCAACTCGCTTACGAACAATGCGCCTGTTATGTTACTGGTCACAGCACCGCCAGATAATCAGTCGATGGTTCAGGATTTCAATGCGATCTTGAATACCGCATGCAGCATAGAGACGCATATCCCGTGTAGAACGGCCAGTGCTCCACCTTCTACTATCATCCCGTTCTCCACGCGCCAGGGGATAATTGTGCATGTGGAGGAGGATGTAACCACACTAGACTCCGAGACCCTCCTTGATTCACTTCACAAATCTTTGGCGAAACGGTTTATTGTGCAGAAGTCACAAGAGATACCACCAGCGGTGGAAAAACTGTTTGTCAGTTTAAGGGACGCCAAGCGCGTGTGGATTGACATCGGACCAAGATCTCCCTGGAGGGATGACAGTGCCAATTTGAACCAAGGTATTCCACAGAAGGATGTAGACCTGCTAAGGGGATGGAGCGAAAGCTCCAAAGAACGGGCCGGTAAAATTGCAATAAATAAACTTGGTCCGTTATGCAGAGATATCATACGAAAAGACAAGGAAATCGAAAGACTAAAGGCAGATCCTAAGTCACTGCCCATGATAAACCTGCTTAGCCACGGATTGGTAGTCGAAACTAGCACGGCCATGTATCAATATGGAAATAATATAAGAAGAGAAGTGGTCGTTGTTCTTCAAGATCTGCAACTGGACCGAGTGGACATCAATAACACGTATGATCTTGCTATGTCTCCAAAAACGTGCGAGGACATCGACATCATTTCGTCAAAATTGATAGACCTGTCGAAATGAAGCGGGAGCGTACCCATTTTGGACGAAGAAATAAAGTTACCAGAATGCCACGAAGGACCAGAAGCGTTCGAGCGTTTCGACGCCACGATGTCCGAAATCCTGAGCGTTCCTAAGTCGCTTATACTCAGGCGTCAGCGCGCGTGGCGAAAAAAAGTAGACGCCAATCCGAACCGCAGGGGACCGAAGCGCAAGAGCGAGCGTGCGCCCGATGCCCCGAAGTTCGAAGACTAGAAAGGTTCGTCATCAGAATGTCCAGTCAGTTCGGTATAGGTCAGCCGCTTGCCAACGATCTGCGACACTGCTATGTCAAAGCGCTGTGCATCGGTCAGCGTCCGCTGGTTATAGCGAAAAGCTTGCTCACCCACATACCGGAACAGGTGAAACGGTTCAATGGAAACATAGGTTCCGTGAATCCCGCGCTTCAAGAGGCTCCAGAAGTTCTCCATCCCGTTCGTATGAACGTGGCCGTTAACGCAGGTTTCGGCGTGGCCAATAAACTGGTGGTGAAGCTCGTCCATCCCTTCGTACGACAGAAGCGCGTCGGTGTATACGCTCGATCCAGCTTCGACGTTCTCGCGAACAAGCTCCTGAAGGTCCGGCTTGCGGCGGGGTTTTAACCACCTTGCAGCGAACCTCTCCGCCACGCTCCAAGACAGCCGCTACAATCGCTTTCCCATCAGGCCCGCCTTTTCGGCTCTCTTGTGTTCGTGCATAAATCGCGCCTTGCCGCCGATGAAAGACTCATCGGCCTCGATTTCCCCCGACAGTTTACCCCCGTTATTACCCTGAAGAGCAAGGCGGGCGCGTTGCAGCATAAACCACGCGGTTTTCTGTGTCACGCCGATAGCGCGGTGGATCTCCCAAGAACTAACGCCGTTCTCGCAGTTCGTAACGAGCCAGATCACCGGCAGCCACTTATCAAGCGATATAGGGGAGTCTTCAAGAATCGTGCCGGTCTTGAGGGAGAATTGGCGCTTAGGATGGTGAACAGCGCACTGCCAGCGCTTTGTCTTAGCCTGAAAGCTTACCTTTGTGCTACCACAAGTAGGGCACTGCACACCGTCAGGCCAGCGCTTGGCAACCATATAGGTATGGCAGTTATCGGTATCGGCAAAGTGGGCGATTGCCTCCCTAAGGGTTGCCGGCGTCTTAACGTCGTCCATGAGGTAAGGATAGCAGGGAAATATCGTGGACGCGACAGCGATATTGTTACCGAAAGTTTACTCCAGCCAAACATTGCGGGCGACCACGTGGACGTGTTCGCCCGCCGCGTCTTACGAATTAACTCTCCGGGTGTCCCTGAAAGAACTGATCGTTCGCTCATTGCCACGCGCCGGCCCAATTTGATGAACGCATCCCGCGAACTCCTCCGCGCACTCTGCGCAAGCCGCGACCGCAGCGCTCGCGAGCCGGGCGCAGCAAGGTAAGGCGTCCAGCCTTCACGATTCTTCTGGCCGGTTTCCGGCGCCGCGGGTATAGTTTTGACCATAATGAGGTAGTGACGCGAACGATGACGCTCTTGCTTCTCTCGGCGCCCGTGATTTTGGGGCAGGAGTTCGAGGTTGCCTCAATCAAACTTTCGGATCAAAACGCCCAGTCACAGGCGGTCAGCGCCGGCATACACATTGACGGCGCGATGGTGAGGTACTCCGCAGTCGATTTGAAGATAATTATCGCGGCCGCGTGGGGTGTCAAAAACTATCAAATCTCCGCTCCGGATTGGATGGCGGCTGAAAGGTGGAATATCACCGCAAAACTACCGGACGGCTCCGACCGAAAGGAGATTCCCGCGATGATTCAGGCGCTGCTGCGCGACCGATTCCAGATGAAAACCCATCGCGAGACCAGGGAACTTCAAGTGTACGGCTTGATTGTCGCAAAGGATGGTCTGAAGCTGAAGGAGACGCCTGCGGACCCGGCGGCCGCCTCAGCAGACGTTCCGAAGCCGGCCGTGAACGTCGGCGCCAGCGCAGGCGGAGGGGGAACCGTGGTCAACTATGGCAACGGGGCTTACTTCACCATCGGCAACGACAAGCTCGAAGGAAGAAAAATGCAGATGTCGGTTCTCGGGGACATCCTCGCCCGCTTTGCGGACCGGCCCGTAGTCGACATGACAGGGCTTAAAGGGAACTACGACTTCACCATGGAATTCTCGCCGGAGGATTTCCGCGCGATGATGATTCGCGCCGCGGTGGCTCAGGGTTCTGTACTTCCGCCGGACGTTCTGAAGCTCGCGGACGCCGCCCCCGGCGACAGTCTTTTCAATGCGGTTGAGAAGCTGGGACTCAAACTGGAGGCGCGGAAATCTCCGATAGATATGCTGGTTGTCGATCAGGCGCTAAGAACACCCACCGCCAACTGACTCCAGCCGGGCATAGCGTGTTCGAGCGACTGGAACTCTCCATGCATGGCGAGATGCGCCTGCAATAACCGCAAGTTCCCCCTTAGTTATCCGATATATGCGAGCACAACTGTCCGGCTATAAATCGAACAGAATCAGTTGGTTGGCGGAACTGAGTAAATCCTGTTGGGAGTCGGGTGGCTGGAGGGCCTGTAAAATGGGCGTTTTCTCGAAAAGCGTGACGCTGAGAATCTGTAGAATCTGGTAGAGGCTGATGTCCAGCCCCAACTGCTTTCGGACGATGGCGACCAGCACGTAGATCGACACGGCGATCCAGATTTGGGTCTTCACTGCGTTCTCGCTGGTGCCGTAGAAAGATTTGATTCGGAGGTGCTGCTTGATCCATTTGAAGAACAGTTCCACCTGCCAACGGGCCTTGTAGATCAGGGCAATAGTGAGGGCCGGAAGCGTAAAGTTGTTCGTCAGGAAGTTGAATCTCTTTCGGGTTTCCACATCGAGATAACTGACGCGGCGTAGCGGGTCCGGATACACCTTCGCGGAGCCGATGGCCGTCAGTATGACGGTGTGATCGGATCGAACGCCAGTGGCCTTGTCCACCGGGTGTGAGTAGCGGCGCTGGAGCAGAACGTTGGATTTCGTGCGGACGACGAAGAAGGCTGCGCTGAGCGTGAAGACGTAGAGGCGTTCAAAATCCACGTAGCCGCGGTCCATGACATAGAAGGCCCCGGCCTCCGGCAGGATCTCGTCGAGGATGTTGACATCATGCACTTTGCCGCTGGTAATACTGATGAACGTGGGAATGTTGCCATGCAGATCGAGCAGCGTATGCATCTTGACGGCGCCTTTGTTCTCGCGGAACCTGGCCCACGGAAACAGCGAAAGGCACAGGTCGATGGTGGTCGAGTCCAGCGCGTAAAGACTCTGGTCCAATTCCACGCCGATCGGATCGGCGACATAAAGCGGCCGCGCGAGGCGGATCAGAACCTGAGCGAAGTCGGCGAAGATGCGCCAGTCATGCGAGTCGTTGGCATCGGCCAGGGTGGAGCGCGACACCCTCCCGTGAAAACCCATGTGATAGAGCTTGCCGCCCAGAGATCGCAGGCACGCTTCTATGTCCCGAAGGCCATCCCGGTAAGTAAGTTGGGCAAAGCTCATCGACAGATACTGGTCCCAACAAGAGAAGCCTCGCGGCCGGGCATCTCCGCCGTATCGAGCCACGCAACGGCGAAATTCGCGATCCGGCAGAAAGCCCAACAACTGAGAGAAGACGGTCCGGCCTTGGTTCACGCACCATTGTCGGCCCGGCCCCGATTTGACAGTTCTGAGGTTAGCCGGGTTTCAAATCGCGGCAACCAAAACGCCCCCCCAACTATAAGCAATAATGGGACTTACCAGCCGCAACGTCATCATTAGCCGGACAGTTGTGATATGCGAGTAAGACATGTTTCAATCATTGGAATAGTCGTGGTTTTCGGAGCGGCGATTGGCGGCTATCTTGTGGAAAAGGAAAAGATGCTGGTTCTGATTCAGCCCGCGCCTCGCTTGTACTTCCCCGCCGACAGACGGGCAATCTCCTGATTGTCCCGTAGCCGTGCCGATCTTCGCCCGCCAGGGCGAGCACAATTAGTTAGCTGCGTGGCGGGAGATAACGGCAGAAACGGACTCGAGTCTTTGGGATTCAGAATGGGCCAACAACTGCGCGACTGCTGCTGTTGGCCCACCATTCACCATCCCGCCAGCGCCCCCGGAACGTTCGCAACAAGTCGAATGATGCTCGCCGCCACCGGCCCGTCCGGAAGATCGAGGAAGGCGCCGCCATTGTTCACGACATAGATGTCTCGAAAATCGAACAGCGTGTGCCCAAAAGCCACCGCCGCGTCGCCGAGGGTACGGGTCGCGATCATCGTGCGACTGCCGTTCGGGTGCAGGTGCATGATCTCTCCGTTCTGGGTCGCAGCGAATATACTGCCGTCCGCACCAAATGCGAAATCGTCTGCCTGAAACGAAGAGGCAAAGACCTCGGGCATCCCGGCCGAACTGTCCCACTTAATCGGCACACGCAAGAGAGTGCCTGCGCCGGTAACCGAAACGTAGACTGCGCCTCGAAAGAACTTAATGCCGTTGGGACCTATGGGCAAACCGTCGGGCGGGGGCGTCAGCAAGCCACCCGTTAGCCACGCGTGAGCCGTTCCCGCGTTCACGTCGACTTCCCAGACAGTGGCAGCGCTGTCATCCGCGACGAGGAATCTGCCGCGGCCCCACAGGGCAAGGCCGTTGAGCGACACCGCACCGGCAATGTTCATCACCAGCGATGGCGTACCGTCTTTTCCGAACCGATAGACAGATGTTCCGCCAACGGCCACCAGTGTCCCATCCGTGTCGAATGCCAGGCCCAGTAAAGATCCCTCGACCTTCCCAAAAACACGGCTTGATCCCGCCGGGGAGACCCGGAATATGGTTCCGCTGTCGATGGCGGTAACGAAAAGATCGCCTGTGTAGCCGATCGCGATGTTCTCGAGAATTGTGCCGACCGGATATGTCGCGATCGTGGTCGGTCCATTCGCGCTACCACCCGACGTGCGGGAATCGGTGGCGGTATCGCTGGATTGCGGCTGCGCCGCCCCGAGCGTGGCGAGCAACGATACCGCCGAAATCAAAATCAAAATCGTCTTCAATGCCTTCCGGCTTCCGCGCAAAACGGTGCGCGTTTCCCGCCTTCGTATCGATACATTCTCAAAAGCGCAAGGGCCGCCGAACGCGGCGCCAAAAAGTGGAGGAACCCGCCCGTCCAGCCGCGATTCGGCGGCCATAACTTGCGCGTGTTCCTCAAAAAGTAGTCCTGGTTTCATGTCTTCTCCTCTTTGTGTAGTTCGCCAAAGCGTCATGCCCACCGCTATGGCGTCTTTGTGTTCTGTACGCGAGCCAGCAGCGAGTTCAGACAAACCAGAGTGGAGCCGTCGGTCGCCTCCGACCGGTGTAGCTCCCCCGAACTGAGCCAATCATCCAGGAGCTCTTTATCAAGGATCGAGATCGCTGCGGTATTTTCCAGAGCGATCATCTCCCCTTCTGCCGCGCATCGTGGGCACCATGCGCGTTTCAAATTTACCCCGCGGAGGATGAACAGAGAATCGGTTTCGATCGTGATCTTCGTCTGTTTCGCCATGAACCTGTTCCTTCTGAAGCGCTCGCGTGACTCAAACAGCACCAGCTTGCAGCGAAGCCCTCTAAAAAGTCCTTTTACCGTTCTGAAAACTTCTGATAATTTCTCGCAGCCGGGAAGCGCCAGATAACAGGCAACTTAAGACTATTCTTCGGATAGCTGATAAATTGGATTGATATTCGGAATATGCTGGAGTTCCCGCCTGGGTTGATCGGGATGGCGAGGTGAAAGGAGTGCTTTGTCTTCGAATGCGGACCAGAGCGGTAACGACCGTTACGAGTTTGGGCCTTTTCGCATCGATGCTCAGCGAGAGATTGTACTTCGCGACGGCGAGCTTGTCCCGCTAACGCCGAAGACGTTTCAAATACTTCTCGTCCTGGTCCGTAATAATCAGGAACTCGTAACCAAAGACGAGTTGATGAAGGCGGTTTGGCCCGACACGTTTGTCGAGGAGGCCAACCTCAGCCGCAACATCTTCATGTTGCGGAAGGCCTTGGGAGAGACTCCCCAGGATCACCGCTACATCCTTACTGTGCCCGGACGAGGATACCGGCTCGCTGAGACCGTGCGTGCCGTCCAGGATCAGGAAGTCAAGATCGTCGCCGCCCAGCACTCCAAAGCGCAGGGGCCGCCGGACGCGGCGTCAAAGAGTGGAAGAAGCCGCCCGTCTAGCCGCGATTCGGCGGCCGTGACTTGCGCGTATTCCTCAAAAGTCGAGGTGCAGATCCACGAATCCAGACCTTGGGGTGGAATCGCTGCGACCGGGGTGATTCTGCTTCTGGCGGGTGCTCTTGTGTTGAGATTTCCGTTTCACCGCTCGCATGTACTCAGTGACAAGGACACGCTGGTGCTGGCGGATTTCGCCAATTCCACCGGAGAACCCGTGTTCGACGAAACGCTGCGTCAGGGCCTGGCGGTAGAACTCGAACAATCTCCTTTCCTCAGCCTGATTTCCGACCAGCGTATCCGGCAAACGCTCGGGCTGATGCAACAGGCGCCCGATACTCGGCTTACACCCGAGTTTGCCCAGGAGATTTGCGAACGCGTCGGGAGTGCGGCCGTCCTCGAAGGCTCCATCGCAAGCCTCGGAACCCAGTACGTGTTGGGTTTACGTGCCCGGAATTGCTCTACCGGCGACGTCCTCGATGAAGAGCAGATCCAGGCGGCCCGAAGGGAGGATGTCCTGAATTCGCTCGGCCGAATTGCGACTCGATTCAGAACGCGCGTCGGCGAGTCGCTGACCGCGATAGACAGGCACTCGACTCCGCTGGAGCAGGCAACCACTCCCTCCCTCGAAGCCTTGAAGGCCTATACGACCAGTACGAGAGCAAATCGGGAAAACGGTCCGATATCCGCTGTTCCCCATCTCAAGCGCGCCATCGCAATCGACCCCCGGTTCGCTATGGCGTACGGCGCCCTTGGGCTCATGTACAGCAACATGGGTGAGGCTGAATTAGCGGCCGAGAGTACTCGCAAAGCCTGGGAGTTACGGGATCGCGTCAGCGACCCGGAAAAGTTCGACATACTCTTTCTCTACGATCGCCAGGTGACAGGAAATCTGAAGCGAGCGCAGGAGACTCTCGAATCCTGGGCGCAAACATATCCTCGTGACTTCCAGCCTCTTACGCTCCTGGCGGGACGGGTCACCGAAAGTTCCGGCCAGTATGAAAAGGGTATCGACGCAGCACAAAAGGCTCTGGCACTCAATCCGGACTTCATATTCGCGTATGACAGCCTTGCGATTCAGAACCTTCACCTCGGCAGGCTTGCAGAAGTCCGCAATACCTTGCAGCGAGCCGCGGATCGAAAACAGGAAACTCCGGACTTCCTGGTTTTCCGCTACTACCTCGCTTTCCTGCAGGGTGACCAGGCGGAAATGGAACGAGAAATCATACGCGCTCATGGAATGCGGGGAACGGAGGACCTGCTCTCACATGACCAGGCCCTGGTCCTCGCATACTCAGGACACATCCGCCAGGCGGAGATCATGTGGCAACAGGCTGTTGGCCTTGCGCAGGAAACCGGCGATCGTGAAAGAGCCGGTATGTACGAAGCCGCGGCGGCCGCTTGTGAAGCGTATTTCGGGAATGAGGCGGCGGCAAGCCGGCACGCGCTGGCTGCCCTCGAACTGGGAAAGGGCCGCGATGTGGAATACGGTGCGACCTTCGCGCTTGCGCTTTCGGGAGATACTTCCCGCGCGCGTGTACTTGCGGATGATCTGACAAAACGCTTCCCGGAAGATACGTCGGTGCAGTTCAGTTATCTCCCGACGCTGCGAGCCCTTTTCGCACTTGCTCAAAATGACCCCTCGCAGGCGATCCAGATACTCCAGCCCGCGCTTCCGTACGATCTGGCTTCGCCCGGGACGGCGTTTTTCGCCAGGTTCGGAAGCCTCTACTCAGCCTATGTACGGGGCAAAGCGTATCTCGCCGGGCAGCAGGGTCGGGAGGCTGCCGCCGAGTTCACGAAAATCCTCGATCACCGTAGCCTGGTACTCGCCGATCCCGTGGGCTCTCTGAGCCGCCTGCAGCTGGGAAGAGCGGCCGCGTTGTCCGGCGATAAGACCAGGGCCAGGGCCGCCTACGCGGACTTCCTCAAGCTTTGGAAGGATGCTGATTCCGACATCCCAATCCTCAAAGAAGCCCGGGCAGAATACTCGAAGCTGTAGTGACCTCCGCCAGATGCGACCGTAATAGCCTCAAGTCGCCCCGCCATTCTGCCGATACGAGCGGGCATGTTTTCAATCATTGGATTGTCGTAGTCTTCCGCGCTCGGAACGGTACTAGTTGCGAACCCTCTTCCTCTGGTCAACAAGATCTTTAATTAAGGCGCGCTTCGGATGATCGTTGCGGCGTGTATTCGGGGAGGACGTTGCGCAAGCTACGGGAAATCGGCGAGGCCCTTCTATACTCTCTGTTGAACCGAATGCGAAATATGGTACTTGGGTTGTATTTTGCCACCGTCAGCTCTTAGCCCGAAGTTCTTTGACCGATTTTCGCAAGCGTAGACGAAGCAATGAGATAGCAGACTGAGGGTGTCGGAGCTACTGCCTACGGCCGAGGAAAATCAGTTGAGTCGAAGGGTGACGCCGAGCAGATCAAAGGCATGTTGCTGAAGTGTAGTTGGCGTGGTTAGTATGTCGAAGGCTGGAATCTTTTTGTCTTTGGGCAGGATGCGGTTTTTGACGATAGTGGCCAGGTCGCCAAGCAGAGTTTGGAAGCTATGAACTTTGAGCCCATCCTCGGTTATTTTGGTGGCGGCTTTACGGAGGGCGGCGTCAGAGCGTTTGGCGGGGGCCACGATGGAAGCACGGGCGGCCTTTGCTTGTGATTTATCGTGATCGTCGAAGAGCATGGGAGCGAGCAACTGGCGCATGTGCCATTCGACGTAATAGGCCAGCATGCAGAGCAGGATATGAGCGCGCACGCGATCCGGGAGGCGGTGATGGATGGGCCGCACATGCAGATCGACGGTCTTGAGGCTGCGGAAGGCTCTTTCCACGCCGGAGAGGCTTTTGTAGCTCGCCACGACCTGTTCGCTGGATAAGGCTTCTGCTTTGACACTGGTGCGAATGACGTAGATGCCGTCGAGGTTTTGCTCGCGCTCGATGTTGGCTTGTTTGCGTTGGTAGTGAAAACTTCCTCTTCGATGCGCAGTTCAAAGTGCTTGCCCATCTTGTAACGGTTGAGGATTTTGCCCGCGCGCAGTCCGATATTCTGCTTGCCGCGAAAGGGCCGCCTGGAACGCTTTGTGGCGGCGGCAATTTTCTCCAGTTGCTTCTCGGTAGCTGCCAGCAACTCAGGTCGTTTCCGCGCACGTTCTTCGGCCAGCAGGGGATTGAAGCAGGCGACCAGTCTTTCGCCGGGAAAATCGGGATGAGCGATCTCGACCATATCGGTCTGGTCAAAGAACGACATCTGCAACCTGCCATCGCGGGCCAGTTTCTGAATCTGTGTGGCGCGTAAAGCGGAGATCCATTCGATGCCGTGAGAGGCAGGCAGGTCCTCGCGAATGCGGGCGCTGGTGATCATGCCGCGATCTCCGACGAGTACGACCTTCTGAAGACCGAAGCGGTGACGAAGCTTGTCGACCTGTGTGGCCACGGTTTTGGGATCGGCAGTATTGCCGTCGAAAACTTCGACGGCAACCGGACAGCCCGCGGCGTTGGTGAGAAGCCCGAAAACGATCTGCGGAATACCGGATTTATCGTCGCGTGAATGGCCGAGCTTAGCCAGTGGGCAATGACGGCCCTCAAAGTAAGTGGAAGTAAGGTCGTAAAGGACCATTGCTCCGTCCTGCAGTTCGCGTTTGGCCAGTTCCCGCTCGATGCGTGGCTGCCGCGCGAGCAACCAGTCCATGGCGGAGTAGAGTTCGGTTTCGTCGGCGGAATCGAGAGAAAGCGATTCGCCGAGGCTGCTCTGGAGAGTGTCGGAATGCAGGCTGCGGGCGGTGGCAAGTTTGGAGGCCGGATCGAGAAGGCGGGCGGCAATCATGGCGACGACGAGATCGCGCGGCCGGCTGGATTGGGGATCGATAACAGCCGGGAGTTGAAGTTTGCGCAGGGAGCCGAGAACGGCGGCAACGTGACCGTGCGGACGGGAACGGTGGACGTGGAAGGCATCAGGTAAGGGCAGGCCGGCGACGGAGACAGAGCCGGACAGGGCACCGCGAATGGCTTCGATCTGGGCGGGTCGCAGGTGAGTGATATTGGCGATGGTGCGGGTTTTGACTTTGCCGTCTTCACGATAGGATTCGCGGAGGAGAATGGCTGGCGGTGAGTTGCGGTTGGGAATCGCAGTCACATACATGCTTACATAATACAGCGAAATAACAAAAGTGGCAAGCAATAAAATCAAACGAAAACATGCCTACAAAAAATGTTAAAAAACCGCCTTTGCGACAACAAAACAACCAAGTTAGGCGTTTTCAGGGTAAGAACTTCGGCTTAGCGCTGGCGCGTCGCTGATGTTCGTACCCGGGCACTTCAGTGACGTTGGCTACAGTGAGGTGCGTCCGACCCGGATCGCCGCAGATGCGCAGGGCAATGTATACCTGCCCGACTCCTACGCAAATGTCGTCTACCGTTTCAGCGGAGGCGCCTCCGCGCCTGCGATCTTGCAGGAACGCTCTCTGATTCCTGGGGACCTCCGGGCGACGGAGGACTTGCAACCAGCGCCGTGCTCTCCCTCCCGACTGGAGTCGCTCTCGATAAAACAGGCAACTTCTTCATCGCCGACTCATGGCACAATCTGATCCGCCGAGTGGATGCCGCAACCGGCATCATAACTACTGTGGCTTCGATAAACCAGCCCACTTCGGTGGCTGTGGATGGGGCCGGGAACCTTTATGTAGCCAGCGCCACCCAGACTACCGTTGTTTACAAAATAGCCGCCGGCTCCACGAACGTAAGTGTATTCGCTGGAACCGGCGCCTCGGTTATGGCGGCGCCGGCGGGTTCGCTTCACAGGCCACTTTCACCGTCGCATCGTGTGTTGCCGTGAATTCCGAAGGCAGCCTCTATGTAGCTGATTCAGAAGCCAATGTGGTGAGAAAGATCGACCTCGCTTCAAATATAGTCACCCACGGCGGATGGCTGCGTTGATGTATTCGCCGCGGATCCGACTCAGTTGATTCTTGATTTGTCCGGGTATTTCGCACCATAGCGTGCAATAAGACCTCGAACTCTATCCAGCCCTTTCAAATCCGCGAGATGCGGCCGTAATAGACTCAAGTTCCCCCCGAATTCTGCCGATTAAAAGGCAGGACATGTTTTCAATCATCGGAATTGTCGTGGTCTTCGGCGCGGTCATCGGCGGCTTCCTCATGGAAAAAGGGAAGATGCCGGTTCTGATCCAGCCCGCGGAGCTCATCATCATCGGCGGTTCGGCGCTCGGAACGATACTCGTCGCCAACCCGCTTCCCCTGATCATCAAGATCTTTAAGAGCGTGCTCGGGGTCATCGGCGGTAGTCCCTTCAATCGCGAGTCGTATACCGAAAGCCTCAAGATGCTCTTCGACATTTTCCAGTTCGCCCGCAAGAGCGGGATGGCCAAACTGGAAGAAGATATCGAGGCTCCCGAGAAGAGCGCCGTCTTTTCCAAGTACCCGAAGCTGGTGAAGGACCACCACATTCTCAATTTCATCTGCGACACTCTGCGCACGGCCGTTGCCGGCGTCGTTGCGCCCCACGATCTGGACGCCATGGTCGAGGCGGACATCGACATCCACCATCACGCCAGCGCGGCGCCCGTTCGCGCCCTGACAACGGTGGCCGATGCTCTTCCGGGTCTGGGCATCGTAGCTGCGGTGCTGGGCATCGTGATCACAATGGGCGCGCTTGGGCGGACCGCCCGAACAGATCGGCGAAAAAGTGGCGGCGGCGCTGGTCGGCACCTTCCTTGGCATTCTGTTGTCCTACGGCGTCATTAACCCGCTCGCGTCCAATCTCGAAAAGATAATCGATGCCGAATCGCAGTATTACCAGGCGCTTCGCGCGGGACTGATGGCGTTTGCGAAGGGCATGGCGCCGATGATTGCCGTTGAATTCGCGCGCCGCAGCGTCCCGCACGATATGCGCTGCAGCTTCAAGGAAATGGAATCCGCGTGCAAGGGCGGCGGCATGGGCGCCGCGGCCAAAGCGGCATAAGGGGATCTGAATGCCTCAACAGCAAGCTCAGCCCGTAATCATCATCAAACGCGGCAAGAAGCACGGTCACGGGCACCACGGCGGCGCCTGGAAAGTGGCCTTCGCGGATTTCGTGACGGCCATGATGGCGCTGTTCATCGTTCTGTGGCTTTTGAGCAGCAGCGAACAAGTACAGAAGGCCGTCGGCGGCTACTTCACCGATCCGAAAGGACGAGGCAAAGACGTTGGAAACGGGCTGTCAGGCTCCGGGAGCGAAAGCCTTGCAATCAGGAAAGATGACATGAACAAGCTAAAGAAGAAGCTTGAGCAGTCAATCTCGGGTTCAACCGCGCTTCAGAAGATCCGGGAGCATGTCATCTTCACGGTGACTAGCGAAGGCCTGCGTGTCGAGCTTCTGGAAGGCGAGCACTCGACCTTCTTTGAATCGGGCAGTCCCCGTCCGACGGACTTTGGCAAGGAACTCCTGAGCAAACTGGCCCAGGAAATCGGGAAGCTCCCCAATCGCGTCACGATGGAGGGACACACGGATTCGAAGCCGTTCGCCGATGGTGGCGATTACTCAAACTGGGAACTATCCAGCGACCGCGCGAACGCCGCCCGGCGCTGGATGCAGCAAAACGGCATGCGCGCGGATCAGGTCACCCAGATCCGCGGTTTCGCGGATCAGAGTCCCAGAGACCCGGGCCATCCTGCCGATGCGAGCAACCGCCGTGTCACCCTGATCATCCAATATCAGGCGACAAAGTCCGCCGCTCCGGCTCCCGCGCCGAGGGGTCAGGCAAAAGCGCCAGTATAATAAAGCTTCCGAATGAATCCCGTCAACGTGGACGTAAAGCAGACCGTCAATCTGCCTCGCACCAACTTTCCCATGAAGGCCAACCTGCCGCAGGCCGAGCCGAAAATGCTCGCGCGCTGGGCGGAGGAAGACCTTTATAGCCAGATTCGCCGGTCCCGGGAAGGCAAGCCCGTCTACATTCTCCATGATGGTCCGCCGTATGCCAACGGTCGCATCCATTTGGGAACTGCGTTCAATAAAATTATTAAGGACTTCATCGTAAAGTCCAGAACCATGGCGGGTTACGACTCGCCCTACGTTCCCGGATGGGACTGTCACGGTCTCCCGATAGAACACAAAGTCGATCAGGAGTTGGGTGGTAAGAAGGCGCAGATGACGGCGGTCCAGATCCGCCGCGCCTGCCGCAAGTATGCCGAAAAGTGGGTCAATCTCCAGCGGCAGGATTTCAAGCGCCTCGGCATCATGGGCCGCTGGGACGATCCGTACCTGACCATGAATCCGGCCTATCAGGCCGTAATCGCCCGGGCTTTCGTCGATATTCTCGACAAAGGCTATGTATATAAAGGACTAAAGCCGGTCAACTGGTGCATCCACGACCGAACGGCGCTGGCCGAAGCCGAGGTCGAGTACGAGAACCATAAGAGCCCCTCGGTTTGGGTTTGTTTTGCACTGGACTCTGACGCGGCAGCAATCGATCCGGCGCTTACCGGAAAGAATGTCTACGGCCTGATCTGGACGACCACGCCGTGGACGCTTCCGGCCAACCTCGGCATCGCATTCCATCCGAAATACGAATACGTAGCCGCATCGGTGGGCGGCGAGGTCTACATCGTTGCGGCAGACCTGCTCTCGGCCACAGCGGCAAAGTGCGGCTGGGTCGAACCCGAAGTCATCGCGCGTTTCGCCGGCCACAAACTGGACCGGTCCGTCTTCCGGCATCCCTTCATCAACCGGCTGTCGCTCGGAATGGTGGCGGATCACGTCACGCTGGAGCAGGGGACCGGCGCGGTTCATACCGCTCCCGGCCACGGCCAGGAGGATTACGTCATTGGGACGCAATACGGCCTGCCGGTCTATTGTCCGGTCGACGCCGTCGGGCGCTTCTTCGATCCGACCGGGTTCGAGTCACACCTTCCCGATCGTCTGCTATCCCGAACGATCTGGGAGGGTAATCCGATCGTCATCGATTTGCTGAATGAAAAGGGCGCGCTGCTCGCGATGGAGCACATTGAGCACTCCTATCCGCATTGCTGGCGCTGTCACAATGCGACCATCTTTCGCGCGACCGAACAGTGGTTCGTCGGGATGGACAACAACGGTCTTCGCCAGAAAGCGCTCGACGCGGTCGAAGGGCGTGAAATGGATCCCGGGATGGGGCGAAGAGCGCTTCTCGAACATGGTCTCCAGCCGTCCCGACTGGTGCATCTCCCGCCAGCGCGTCTGGGGCGTGCCGATCGTGGTGTTTTACTGTTCGGCGTGCCGCGAACCTCTGACCGACAAGGCAATCCTCGACAGCGTGGTAGACCTGTTCGAAACCCATTCGGCGGATATCTGGTTCGAAAAGACCGCCGCCGAACTCGTTCCGGCGGGGACCGTCTGCAGGAAGTGCGGCGCGTCTGAATTCTCGAAAGAGAACGACATTCTTGACGTGTGGTTCGATTCCGGATCGAGCCATCTTGCGACGCTTCGCCCGGAGAACGGCCTTCGCTGGCCCGCCGACGTTTATATGGAAGGCGGCGACCAGTATCGCGGTTGGTTCCAGAGCTCATTCCTGATCGGGATGGCGTTGAAAGACGCATCGCCGTTCCGCGCCTGCGCGACTCACGGCTGGACGCTCGACGGCGACGGCCGCCCGCTGTCAAAATCGCTCGGCAACGGTACGGCTCCAGAAGAAATCATCAAGGAGTACGGCGCCGAGTTGATCCGGCTCTGGACCGCTTCGGCGCCATTTTCGGAAGACGTCCGGATCTCCCCGGCCATCCTGAAACAGCTCTCGGACGCCTATCGGAAACTGCGCAACACGTTCCGCTACGCGTTGGGCAATCTGCACGACTTCAATCCGGAAACCGATTCGGTCCCTGGCGGTGAGCTCCTCGAGTTCGACCAGTGGATTCTGGTGCGAGCCGAAGAGGTCATTTCGCGAAGCCTGATCTGGTACGACGAATTCGCGTTCCACAAGGTCTATAGGGCCGTCTACGATTTCGCAACTATTGAGTTAAGTTCGATTTACTTCGACGTTCTTAAAGACCGGCTTTATACATCCGCCCCGAAATCGCAGGCACGCCGCAGCGCCCAGACCGCGCTGTACCGGCTCGCGTTCGCGCTTCTCCGGCTGCTCGCCCCGATCTTGAGCTTCACAACAGAAGAAGTCTGGACGCATCTGGGGTTGCCGGGTAGCGTCCATACAGCATATTTTCCGAAATCCGGGGAACTGACGGAAGGCATCGGGGCGACACAGCGCCAGCGCGTCGAAAACTGGCAGATGCTGATCGCGGTTCGCGAAGAGGTCCAGAAGGGCCTCGAAACTGCGCGGCAGGAGAAGATCATCGGCGCGCCGCTTGAAGCGCGAGTGCAGCTTTCGGCCGACAGCCAGCTCTACCCGCTGCTGACCGAATATTCGCAGGAACTGCCGGGACTGTTCATCGTTTCCGCAGGTCGAATTGCACAACCACGCGGCGGCGGGCGTGAAGGTTTCGATCGACTCGCGCGACGGGAACCAAGTGCGAGCGTTGCTGGAAATATACGGAGGATGTCGGTTCAGACTCCGAAGTTCCCACCGTCTGTGCGGCTTGCGCGAGCGCAATCAGGGACAGCGAGGAAGATGCCTGATCGATCGCGCCGGATTGTTGCGTTCCTGATCGCCGTCGGGGTTTTTACCCTCGACCGCTGGTCGAAATGGATGATCGAAACGCACCTGAGCGGTTACGATACAAAGACAGTGATTCCTGGATTCTTTAACATCGTGCGTTCCCAGAATCCGGGTGTGGCGTTCGGGATGTTCGCCGAAAGTTCGTCGCAGTCGCGAACTCCGATTCTGATCGGATTGTCGGTGGTTGCGGTGCTTTTGCTGGCCTGGATGCTGTGGCGGATCGATCGGCTTGACACGCCTTCGGCGGCCGGCCTGGCGTTGATCTTCGGCGGCGCGATGGGCAATGTATTCGACCGCGTGCGAGCGGGTAGCGTGACGGATTTTCTCGACTTCTACAGCGGGTCGTACCATTGGTACACCTTTAATGTGGCCGACGCGTCTATTTGTACAGGCGCCGGATTATTGATTCTGAGCATGCTGCTCTCACATCGCGGCCGCGAGGCGCACGTCTGACATGTTTCCGCAATTAATCAAGATCGGGAGTTTTTCGCTGCCCACGTACGGCGTACTGGTGGCGCTGGCGTTTCTGGCCGCCCTGTCGCTGGCTGCGCACTTCGCGAAGCAGCGTGGACTGAACAGTGAGAAGGTCGTAAACCTTGGTGTTTATTGCGCGCTCGCGGGGATGCTGGGGGCGAAGATTCTGATGATCGTGATGGACCCGGAATATCGGGCGCATCCGTCGGAGATCTTTTCGCTGGCCGTGCTGCAGAGCGCGGGCATCTTTTTCGGCGGGTTTATCCTGGCGATCGTTTTCGCGTATTTTTATATGCGGGCACAGGGTCTGCCGGTGCTCGCGACCTCGGACATCTTCGCTCCCGGGCTGGCTCTCGGGCATGGGATCGGGCGGCTGGGATGCTTTGCTGCCGGCTGCTGCTGGGGTAAACCGACGCATCTGCCCTGGGCCGTCACTTTCACCAATACAAACGCGACCACAGGAGTGCCGCTCGGTATTCCGCTGCATCCGACCCAGTTGTACGAAGCGTTCGCGGAAGGAATCATTTGCCTGATCCTGATCCGCCAGTTGCATAAGGCGCATCGCGATGGCCAGATCATCGGACTGTACGCGATCCTTTACGGGTGCGTTCGGTTTGGGGTCGAGTTCCTGCGGGAGCACGACTCTTCGAACCCGCTGGGTGGGCCGTTCACGCTCGAGCAGTGGATTTCATTAGCTCTCGCCGCCGCCGGTGTCTATCTGACGGTGGGCGGGATCCAAACCATGCGGGCTTCGCGGGACTTGAGCACGTCAAAATCGTAGTACTTCTGAAAGAGGTCGCGTTGGTTGGTGAACCGCGCGACGATCTCCCTCGCAATTTCGAGCCGCGACAGTCCCGACGGCATTGACTGGATTGCTTTGCGCACGGTGTCGACCCAGAACCGGGTGATTGTTTCGTGGTACTGGCTTTCGCTGTAGCGCCGGATTGCGATTCGAAGCCGGTCCATCGCGTCGTTGCCCTCGAGGATATAGCATGCGCAGACGGCGAGGTGCGCCGGGTGGCCCAACTCGCGGCCCGGCCACGAACCGTCGGCGAAGCCGTTGAGCAGGGCTTCGAGACCCGCCTCATCAACCAGGAATGATTCGGTCACGGACATCGCGTGCGATGAGGAGTTCTTCGTTGGTCGGGACGACCCAGACGGGAATTGTGGAATAGCCGATCTGCCGGGCGTCATGGCTTCCGTTGGCATTCGCGTCGTTATCCAGGGCGATGCCGAGATTCCCGAGGCCGCCGCAGATCTTCTCGCGAATCGGCGCGGCATTTTCGCCGATGCCGCCGGTGAAGATTAAGACGTCGGCGCCGTTCATAGCTGCGAGGTACGACCCGACGTACTTCGCTACGCGATAGCAGAACGCTTCGAGCGCAAGAGTGGCCCGCTCGTTTCCCTCGTTTGACGCTTTCAAAAGATCGCGCATGTCGTTCGAGATACCGGAGATACCTTTCAGCCCGCTCGCGTTGTTGAGGGTGTGCAGCAGGTCATCCGGGCTTTGGCCATCGTTCGTAACGAGATGCAGAATGGCGGCCGCATCGATGTCTCCGCAGCGTGTCCCCATGATCAGACCTTCCTGCGGCGTGAAACCCATCGAGGTGTCGATCGACCGCCCGTGTGCGATCGCGCAGACGGAACACCCGTTGCCGAGATGGCAGGTGATCATCTTGTAGTCCGCGGGCGTCTTGCCCTGAAGTTCCGCGAACTTGCCGGACACATATCGATACGAGATTCCGTGGAAGCCGTAACGGCGGATCTTTTTCTCGGTCAGATACTCATAAGGCAGTCCATAGGTGTAAGCCCGGGGCGGCAGTGTCTGGTGGAAGGCCGTATCGAAGGCAGCTACGTGCGGCACGCCGGGCAGCCGCTCGCGCGCGAATCGGTATGCCTCGAGACTGTTCCGATTGTGCAGAGGCGCGAGTGCGCCCAGTTCGTCAATCGCCTTCTCGACCTCAGCGTCGATGATGACGGATTCGTGAAAGCGGTCTCCGCCGTGCACGACGCGATGTCCTACGGCTTCAACTTTGACATCGCCGATCTGCTGGAAGACCGACGCGACCGCCTCCTTCATGCCACCGATGCGCTCCACTTCGCCTTTCGCCAGGAGCTGTTCCGAATCGAAGAGGTTGAACTTCAGCGAAGAACTGCCTGCGTTCAGGACCAGGATCTTCATTCGGTGGGCCAGCGCCACTCGCGTACTTCGGGCATGTCCTCGCCGTGAGCCCGCACGTAGCGCCAGTGGTCGGTTAACTTGTCGCGCAGCGTCTGGCGTAAGTGCGCCGCGATGTTGGCGAGTTTCGGCACGCGGTCGATGACGTCGATCGCCAGATGGAAGCGATCGATTTCATTGAGCACGCACATGTCGAAGGGCGTGGTTGTGGTGCCTTCCTCTTTATAACCGCGGACGTGAAGTTGCTGGTTGGTGCGGCGGTAGGTCAGCCGATGGATCAGCCAGGGGTAACCGTGATAGTTGAAGATGATCGGGCGGTCTTTTGTGAACAGGGAATCGTACTCTTTGTCGGGCAGTCCGTGCGGGTGTTCGGAGGGCGGCTGCAGGGTCATCAGATCGACTACGTTCACGACGCGGATCTTCAGATCGGGAATGTTGTGGCGCAGCCAGTCCACGGCGGCGAGGGTTTCGAGCGTCGGGATGTCGCCTGCGCAGCCCATGACCACGTCCGGCTCAGTGCCCTTATCATTGCTGGCGAACTCCCAGATGCCGAGACCGGCGGTGCAGTGGCGGATGGCCTGGTCCATGTTGAGCCATTGCAGGGCGGGCTGCTTGCCGGCGACGATTACATTGACGTAGTTGCGGCTGCGGAGGCAGTGATCGGTTACGGAAAGCAGGGTGTTGGCGTCCGGCGGAAGATAGACGCGGACGATTTCGGCCTTCTTGTTAATCACGTGGTCGATGAATCCGGGGTCCTGATGGCTGAAGCCGTTGTGATCCTGGCGCCAGACGTGGGAACTCAGCAGGTAATTCAGCGACGCGATGGGCCGGCGCCATTCGATCTTGCGGGTAACCTTGAGCCACTTGGCGTGCTGGTTGAACATCGAATCGACGATGTGCACGAACGCCTCATAGCAGGAGAAGAAGCCGTGGCGCCCGGTGAGCAGGTAGCCTTCGAGCCAGCCCTGGCACATGTGTTCGCTCAGGACTTCCATGACGCGGCCGTCGGGTGCGACATGGTCGTCGATGGGGATGATTTCGGCGGTGGATTCGCGGTTCGTCACGTCGAAGACGGCGTTCCAGCGATTCGAAGCTGTTTCATCAGGGGAGACGATGCGGAAGTTCTTCGACTCGGTATTGAGCCGCAGGACGTCTCGAATAAACGAACCCATTACGCGTGTGGCTTCGGCTTCGACGATGCCGGGTTCAGGGACGTCGACGGCATAGTCGCAGAAATCGGGGAGCACGAGGTCCTTGAGCAGGATTCCGCCGTTCGCATGGGGGTTGGCGCCCATGCGGCGATCGCCTTTGGGGGCGAGTTCGGCGTATTCGGCGAGGAGTTTGCCGTGCTCATCGAACAGTTCCTCGGGACGGTAGCTGCGCATCCAGTCCTCAAGCATCTTCAGCTCGTCGGGACGTTTCGCGGGAGCGTCGAGAGGGACCTGATGGGCGCGGAATGTGCCTTCGACGGGTTTGCCATCGAGCTCTTTGGGACCGGTCCAGCCTTTGGGTGAACGAAGAATGATCATCGGCCAGGCGGGGCGCTGCTTGAAACCGTTGGCGCGGGCGTCCTTTTGAATAGCCTGGATTTCCTGGACGACGGTGTCGATGGTGACGGCCATTTTCTGGTGCATGGCTTCGGGCTGATCGCCTTCGACCCAGTAGACCTTGTACCCGTAGCCGGTGAAGAGCGCTTCGAGTTCGGCGTGCGGGATGCGCGCGAGCACGGTGGGGCCGGCGATTTTATAGCCGTTGAGGTGGAGGATGGGGAGCACGGCTCCGTCGCGCGCGGGGTTGAGGAATTTGTTGGAGTGCCAGGAGGTGGCGCAGGGGCCGGTTTCGGCTTCGCCATCGCCGACGACGCAGAGGGCGATGAGGTCGGGGTTGTCGAAGACCGCGCCATAGGCATGGACGACGGCATAGCCGAGTTCGCCGCCTTCGTTGATGGAGCCGGGCGTTTCCGGGGCGTCATGGCTGGGGATGCCGCCGGGAAATGAGAATTGCTTGAAGAGGCGGCGGATGCCGTCTTCGGTTTGCGGGATGGACGAATAGTATTCGGAGTAGGTGCCTTCGAGGTAGGTGTTGGCGACGATACCGGGTCCGCCGTGGCCGGGTCCGCAGACGTAGATCGCGTTCAGGTCATAGGCCTTGATGGCGCGATTCATGTGCGCGTAGATGAAGTTCAGGCCGGGCGTGGTACCCCAGTGGCCGAGGAGGCGGGGTTTGATCTGTTGTTTGGTGAGGGGCTCGCGGAGGAGCGGGTTGTCGAGGAGATAAATCTGGCCGACGGAGAGGTAGTTGGCGGCGCGCCAGTATGCGTCGATGTTTTTCAGTTCCTGCGGAGAGAGTGGGCCGGTGGGCTGGTTTTCGGGCATGACTTTCCGTCCTTTTGCCGATTGTGGCACGGGGATGGTTACTGGCTGATTTCAGGGACGCGGAGGCGGGGTGTGCCTGGGTGTGGCGATACGTTCGCCGGGCCAGTCCGCGCCGTCTGCTTACCCGCTATGCGCTGTGTTTTCGAGTTCGTTCCGTTTTATATAAACTGGAGCGCTCCAACCGGCTGATTCCCGTCAGACGGAACGGTCGCTTTGGTTTGGATGTCGAGCGCCAAGCGCGCTGGTGAGCTTGTCCTGCGATAAGTTGACCGTACGACTTCGCTACTGGCCGCGAGACCGGGCCGGAGCGATAACGGGAGCGCCTGCCGCCCATTGTTTCGACGTTATGCCGCACGGAGCCTCGAGGAATGGCGTGGGTTAATTAACGATAGAAAGGTGCGAATTTTTTTCTGTCGGCTGTGATTGAAAAAGGTCTCATCGGCTTCGCGGCAGAAAACCGCGCGGGATCGGACTTGCGGTCTGGCCGCGAGCTGATGAGACCGCCAGCATCATGAAGCAGGATTGAGACAGCGTCTGTATCGAGGAGACCCGTCACCGGTAATTCGAACGCCGCTCCTTCCGGGAGGAGCGGCGTCGCAGGTCCCTCACCAGAGCGATGAACTCATCGGCCTCCTCGGGATGCTCCCTATCCTTGCGAGAGGAACTGATCCACCGGCGGTTTAAAACGCCTCGCGAGCTGAAGTCGTTAATGCGCGGCGGATTCGAGCCAGCGGCGCATCTCGGCTCGCGGCGCCAGACCGGCCTGCTGGAATACGACCTGACCATCGCGGAGCACCACGAAGTTGGGTATAGACTGCACTCCGAAGCGGGCGGCCACATGAGGGCTGTCCTCCGTATTCACCTTGAGGACCACCGCGCGACCCGCCATCTCCTTCGCGAGTTCCTTCACTTCCGGCGCGGCCATGCGGCAGGGTCCGCACCAGGCGGCCCAGAAATCCGTCAGGATGGGGACTGGAGCCTCGGCCACGATCTGCGTAAAGGCCGATTCATCGACGTCCAGCGGTTCGTTCAATGCAGGGAGAGGCAGCTTGCAGGAGCCGCAACGTCCGGTATGCGAGAGGTGTTTCGCCGGAATGCGGTTTCCTTTGCCACAGGCGGGACAGTGCCGAACAATGGAAAAGCTCATTGGACTTTACCCGCGCCGGTGCGGGTTTCCGGCGCCGAACCGTCCTCCGCGGCCGAGCGCGTTACCGGCAGTCTGAAGTAAAAGGTCGAACCCTCGTTGACCGTCGACTCGACCCAGATTGCGCCTCCATGCGCCTCTATTATCTTCTTTGAAAGAGCGAGGCCGATCCCGTTTCCAGGGACGTCCTGATTGTGGAGACGCTGAAAAATTTCGAAGATACTATCGTGGTATTTCGGATCGATTCCGATGCCGTTGTCTTTCACGGAAAATACCCAGCAGTTTCCCTGCTCGCCGGCCGAAACGTGAATACGCGGATTAACTTCGGCCCTCCTGTATTTGATCGCATTCCCGATCAGATTTTGAAAGACATGCTCGAGTTGCTCGCTCCCGACGACGGACGGGAGGGGGTCATGTGTCACTACAACGCCGTTCTCCTGGACCGCGGAATCGAGATTGGCCAGCGACCGCGCGAGTAATTCCTCCGAGTCAAGCGTAGTCATCGGGCTTGCGCCGTCCGCCGACTGGGTGTAGTGGAGGAGACCGTCCATGAAGGATCTCATCCGGACCGCTCCGGTCGCGATGAAGTCGAGATACTTCAGCGCCTGAGGATCGGTCCCGGCGTCGAGTTTCCTCTTTAAAAGCTCGGCGTAGGCGGTAATCGTTCGCAGTGGCCCGCTGAGATCGTGGCCCACGCGATAAGAAAACCACCGGAGCTCTTCGGCCGCTTTTCGGGAGGACTCTTCCGCACGCCGGGCCCGGATAAAGGCATTCACGGTCGCGATCAGAATCGATGGTTCGACCGGTTCCACGATATAACCGTCGGCGCCCGAATCGAGGCCGTAGACCTGGTGTTTCGTCAGCACGCTGGATGCGGATATGTGCAGGATCGTGGTGGAAGCAATTGCCGGCGTGTTACGAATCGTTTTGCAGACTTCGAAACCGGTCATGTCCGGCAGGTTCACATCGAGGAGAACGAGAGCCGGCTTATAGCGGTCGACCATTTCCAGGGTCTCCGCGCCGGACCCCGCCTCGATAACGCTGAAACCTACCTGGCGCAGGAGCTTTGTGCGGGCGTAACGCCCCGGCTGATAGTCGTCGACGTTCAGAATGCACGATTCCCGCGGGTCAATCTGCGAGTTAGCTTCAATCATGTCAAACCTGCAATCATGTCAAACCTGCAGGGCAGGAGCGGTGTCTTTCAGGATACGACGGAACGCTTCGGCGACAGAAACCTCGCTCAGGTTTTCCTTATCGATGATTTCGACAGCGCCTTCAAGGAGGCGATTTCTCTCCACTCTGGTCAGATGCCGGGACGTGGCGATGATGACGGGTATCGGCGCGGTGTCCGGCAGGCGCTTCAGTTCGTCGAGCACTTCGAAGCCGGTCATCTCCGGCATTGTCAGATCGAGGAATATCAGGTCCGGATGGAGATCACGCGCCCGCCGTATTCCGTTCATGCCTGTGGCTTCTTCCGTGATCGTTACGGGAAGTTTGCGCAGGTGCTGGCGGAGAACGTAACGATCGGCTTCACTGTCGTCGACGATCAGGACCTGGCTGGGAGTCTTTTCCCGAGTGACCGAGCGTAGTTCTTTAAGCAGAACGGTGCGATCGACCGGCTTGACGAGGTAGGCGTCGACGCCGAGATGGAAGGCCTTCGCCTGGTCCTCTATGGTGCTGACGACGAGCAAAGGAATGTCCTTTGTATGCGAGGACTGCTTGAGGTTTGCGGCGAGGCCCCAGGTGTCCTCCGCTCGCAGAACGACATCCAGAATAATGGCGCACGGCCGCACACGTTCGAGGAAATCCTCCGCTTCACGAGTGGTGGCGGCGACGGCGAGCTGAAATCCCGATCCGCGAAGATAGCTCTTGTAGGTCATCACCATTTCAGGGCTGTCTTCCACCACGAGTACGGTCCGGCCCAGGGGGTCCGGCAGAAACTCCACGACCGAGGCCGAGGGACGGGCAGCGGGTTCACGCCACGTTGCCGGAATACGCAACGTGAAGGTGGAACCCGCTCCGGGGCGGCTTTGGACCTCGACCTTTCCTCCCAGAAATTCGGCAAGTTTTCGGGATAGCGGAAGGCCGAGGCCGGTACCTTTCACGCGCTTCTGAAGCGGATGATCGAGCTGGACGAAATCCTGGAATATCGACTCCTGATCCTCGGGAGCGATCCCGATTCCGGTATCGGAAACGGAGAAAGCGACTTCATCCGGTCCGGAGGCGGCCGCCGATACCCGGACCTCACCCCTCTCGGTGAATTTCAGGGCGTTCGAAATGAAGTTGCGAAGGATCTGGGATACTTTCCCTTCGTCGGAATAGAGCGCGGGGATGTGATCGGCGTCGTCGAAGACGAGATCCACGGACTGGTTCAGGAGCAGGGGCCGGAGCATCCCGCGAAGGGCGGCGAAGAGATTTGCGATTTCAAACTCAATCGGTTTCGCCTCGACCTTACCGGCTTCCACCTTGGCCAGATCGAGCAGATCGTTGACCAGTTCCAGAAGATCCGCAGCCGCGCGCTTGATGTAGCCGACCTGCTGGTCCTGTTCCGAAGTCAGTTCGCCGTCCGAACGGCTGAGCAGCAGCCCGCTGAGAGCCAGAATCGAATTCAGCGGCGAGCGGAATTCGTGGCTCATGTTGGACAGGAACTTCGATTTCAGCTCGTCGGCGCGGCGGAGGTGGTCGGCCTTCTCGTCCAGTTCGGCGTAAAGAGCCACGACTCCGCGATTGGTGTCCTCGAGTTCCCGGTTGACGCGGGAGAGTTCTGTTTGGCGCGTGCGAATCTCTTCCAGCGCCCGCAATAACTCCTGGTTCTGGTGCTGCAGTTCCTGGACGGCGTTCTGCGGGCGGTCGAGGCTGAGTTCGTTCGCAATACGGGCGAGGTCCGCTTCGCGCACGACGGGGGCGCGTTTGGGAAGAAGCTTCTTCAGAAGGATCGTAGTCCCCTTGCCGGGAACGGATTCGATCTGAAACTGATCCATGAGCCGGCGCGCGCCGATTATGCCGAGTCCCATGCCTGTCTGCGACTGGTAGCGGCCTTCGAGAATGGCGTCGAGATCGCGGATTCCGGGGCCTTCGTCGCTGACTTTAATGATGAACAGCTGGGGGGCCGTTCGGCCTTCTACCGAGTACTCGATCCTGCCGCCTCCGGCGTAGTTGAACGCATTACGGGCGATTTCGGAGAGCGCGGTCGAGATGCGGGTCTGATCCTGAGCGTCGAAGCCCAGAAGGCGCGCGATCTGCCGGGCCCGCTGCCGCGCGTTGACCGTGTCGTCCTCATAGCGAATATTAACGGAGAGGATCGGCAGGCTCATGTTGCCACGCTCATGCGGCTTTGGCTACTACCACAGTAGCGTCATCCACTCCGCGCGAAAACTCCCGATACAGGACGCCCGCTATGAGGCCCGCATGGCGCGCGGCGAGGCCAGGTTGGGCCTCGAGGCCGGTCGCAGTGGAAAGGCCGTCGGAATGAAGCACAAGAATGCCATCTTCCGGCCAGGGATAAGCGAACTCGCGAAGCCGGGGAATCTGGTGGCCGACCGTGCCATTTACCGTGACGAGATTCTGGCGGGAAGCGGCTCCCGAATACACCTGACCGGACACGTTACCCGCGCCGCAGAAATGCAGTGTGCCTCTTTCCCGATCGATGCGGGCTATCGAAACGGCCGCTCCGCGCGAACTGCGAAGGGCCTGATGGCAGCGTTCCATCAGTTGGGCTGGACCCAGGTCGGAATTTGCATGGAGCATGCGGACGGCTTCGCGCGAAGCGAGGCTGGCTTCGTAACCGTGACCGAGGCCATCGGCCAGCAGAATCGTGGTTGCAAAGGCGCCCTGCTCCACACCCCAACTGTCACCGCAAACCTCCTGTCCTTTCTTGAAGACGCTCACAGCGCCCAGGCGCAGCCATGGGGCGTCGTCGCTTTGGGAGGGGGCGCGCAGCGGGCTCGCGACGCCATTTGTGCGCCAGCGCGCGAGAACCGCGGCTCCTTTTCCCGGAACCGAATAGAAGTCCGACTCGGCTGACAGGCGGACGATCGCGCCCAGGCCCTGTCCGGCGGATCCGCTGGTCGAGTATCCGTTTTCGAGGCACAGATCGAGATTTTCCATTCCCGGGCCGCGATCGATCGCAAGCAGTTCCAGAGCATGGACTCCCGGCGCCTCCTCGCCCTCGATGCGGCGCAACAGGATCTCGCCGCCGCCCGCATGTTTCAGCAGATTGGTGCCGGCTTCCGTGGCGACGATGGCGATCTGTTCCGAAGCGGCTTCGTCGAAACCGATGTCGCAGGCTATTTTTCGAGCGATCCGCCGCGCCTCAGCGGGCTGGCTGCCCTCTTCGATGGCAATCCGCACCGACTCGGCCATCTGCTCTATTTCCATCTGATGATCGCGACCTTTGTACCGAGCCCGGGCTTCGAATCGATTTCGAATTCGTGCGCAAGTCGTTTGGCGCCCCCGAGACCGAGACCCATACCATTGCCCGATGTGTAGCCGTCCTTCAGGGCGAGCTCGATATCGGGGATGCCGGGCCCTTCGTCCTCAAAGACGAGCCGCAAGCCGGATTTCATGTTGTTTTCGATAAGTTCGATCTGCACCACGCCGCCTCCGCCGTAGTCCAGCGTGTTTCGGGCCAATTCGCTGGCGGCGGTCACGAACTTTGTCTGATCGACGAGTCCGAAGCCGAGGGCGACGGCCTTTTTCCGAACGGCCTGACGCACAATCACAACGTCTTCCGACGATCGGACCGGCATCGACTCGGAACTAATAAGCTTCATCCCCGCTTTCCCGGTTCTCGATCGCAGTCTGCAATGCCGCCATGCCTTTCTCGACATCGAGCGCCGTGCGAATTCCGGCGAGGGTCAGCCCCAGTTCGACGAGTGTGATTGCAACCGAAGGCTGCATGCCGACGACGACCGTCTCCGCGTCAAGCAGGCGCGCCATGGAGGCGATCGTTCCCAGCATTCGGCCGATGAAGGAATCGACCATTTCGAGCGTCGAGATGTCCACGAGCACACCGTGGGTTCCGTACTTCACGATCTGAGACGTAAGATCGTCCTGAAGGGTAAGGGCGAGGCGGTCGTGCATGTCCACCTGGATGGTGACCAGGAGGAACTCGCCCATTTTGAGAATGGGTATCCGATCCACGATTTACCTGGCGCCCGCCTGACGCTTTTCTTCCTTTGAATTTTCCGTTTTCACAATGGAATGTCCGCTTCTGCGCAAGGCTATGGCGAAAGCGTCCGCGAGCGTGGCCTTCGTGGTGACGCCGGTCAGATCGACGCCAAGGTGGATTATTGTCTGTGCGATTTGAGGGCGGATTCCGCTGATGAGACAGTCGGCGCCCATCAGACGGGCGGCGGCGACAGTCTTCAGGAGATGCTGCGCGACCAGGGTATCGACGAGAGGAACGCCCGTGATGTCGATGATGGCGAAATCGGACCGGGTCTGGACGATGGCATCGAGCAGATTTTGCATCACGATCTGCGTGCGGGCGCTGTCGAGGGTCCCGATGAGCGGTAGGGCCAGGATGTTATCCCAGAGGCGGACGACCGGGGTGGAGAGCTCCAGCAATTCCTGCTGCTGGCGCGAAATCACGTCTTCGCGCGTCTTCTGAAATGACTCCATGGTGTAGAGGCCGAGTTTATCCACCAGTTCGGTGGCCTGCCAGGTTTCCCGCGCAAGGGCGGCGGCATCGCTGTCGGATTCTTCCCGCAGTAGTGCGAAGAGGGGTTCTTTTAAAGAAAAGATAAACGATGCGGTGTCCGAGGGGGTGTATCCGGCCTTAGCCCGGCTGGCGGAAAGATCGGCAAGAATATCTTTCACGGGAGCCCACGCGGAGCCGTTCAGGTTGTCGGCGCCTTCGGTTCTGGAAGCGACTTGCAGCGCCTTTATGAACTCGCGCGATTTTCGCTCCGAATCCTGTTTCTCCGATGCGGATAATCTTTTGCCCGTCTTCGCTTGCACGTCGAGCCATTGGGCGAGAAGGTCAGATTCCTTTTCGGTGAGTATCTTTGCGAGCGAACTCGCGGATTTCGAAGCCATGGGTCTCCTGTGGATGTTACTGTGCCGTCTGACCGGGCCGAACGGAACCTAAAGTATAGTCGAAGGCGGCGAAAAAGAAACCTGGTTGATTTGCCGGGCGGGCGATATCCTGATCGGGTGAAGCCGCCTGTCGAAACCGAGATCAAGCTTCCCGTCAGCGACGCGGTGAAAGGCCGGGCTCTCCTGCGGCAATATGGTTTCCGGGTGAGCACCCCGCGCGTTTTCGAACGCAATCTGGTGCTTGACGATCAGCGCGGTTCGTTGCGCAAACGCGGACTGCTTCTGCGGGTTCGCGGGGCGGGGAAGACGGTCACCTGTACGTTCAAAGGGCCGGAAATACCGGGCCGGCTGAAACGGCGCGAGGAGACGGAGTTCGAGGTGTCTGAACTCGACGCGTGCGTGGCGGTTTTCGAGGCGCTCGGCTACCGTGAAGCGTTCCGTTACGAAAAGTATCGGACGGAGTTCAGCCGCGAAGGCGAGCACGGGATCGCGACGCTCGATGAAACGCCGATCGGCGTCTATCTCGAGCTGGAAGGCCCCGCGCGATGGATCGACCGCACCGCGAAGGCTCTCGGCTTCTCGCGGAATTCGTATATTACCGCCAGTTATGGCCGGCTCTATTTCGCCTGGTGCAAAGCGTCAGGCGTTACGCCGGCGGGTATGACGTTTTAAGCCAGATGCGCAACCGGCGACAAGATGGCCGGCGCTACCGGGGCTGCGGCTCGGATGTGCGCGTTTATCGAGGTCAGAAGCCGCCGTCGCCGCCTCCTCCGACAATGATCACCGGGTCGTCGACGATCATCTGGTCGGGCAGGGCAAGAGTGACGCCGTAGTGGAATTCGCCTTCCGTTGCGGTTACTTCAAAGAGGGCCGTGTCGGTTCCCTTGCGCCCGTGCGCGGCGATCTCTTTGAAAGGCGATTTGCCTTTGAAGAGGATTGAGTAATTGCCCACGTGGGATGTCCATTTGACGACATCGCCCGTACGGACGTTAATCTTTGTCCCATCGCCTTTATCCGCCGTTCTGTAAACGAACGCTTTGCCGTCGTGCTGGATCTCGATGGCATGCGCGCTCTGCCGGGTTTTCGTTTCGTCTTTTCGCACTGCCGGTGTCATTTTCTCTCCTTTGCGCTGGCTTTTACATCAGTGTAGTGAGGGTCTTTGCGAAGCGATGCCAGTTCCGGTTCGCTTTCCACGATACTCAAAGAAAAGCCCGCCGCGAGGGCTTCTTTCAGCGCCGCGAGGCTTTCCGCTCGTTTCTCTTCGATTTCGAATATGAGAGCCGAGTCGAAGAGGACGTCCAGGTTTCCGGGGGCGGCCTTCCGCGCAGCCTTGATTCCGCGGTCCGCTTCGGCGAAGTTCTTTCGCTTGGCCTGGTAGACCGCGATCTGGCCAAGGAGCGCGCCGTTGTTCGGGTTGATCGCAAGCTGCTTTCCGGCGATGTCAATGGCCTGCCGGTAAGCCTCCGCGGCGGCTGCTTCCGAACCCGGGGTCCAGCGATAAGCGTCGCCGAGATTGCCCCAGATGGTGAACGAAAAATTCTTGTTTCCGCCCCCGATTTTGACCGATTGCTCGAGCATGGGAATCGCTTCCGAATAGCGTCCCGTGTAGAGGTACAGGGTTCCCAGATTCGAATATACAGAGCCGCCGGGGCGCAATGCGAGAGCTTTCTTCAGGTTGTTCTCTGCGGCGGCCCACTCGCCGCGCTTCATTTGCACGGCGCCCAGAAACCGATACACAAGGTAGTTGTCGGGCGTCAGGCCTGAGGCGGTAGTCAGCGCCTTTTCAGCCTCCGGGTATCGGCCGTATTTGTCATAGAAGGTCGCGCTGTCCAGATAACCGAGCCAGAAATTGGGCCGGAGCTGAATGGCGCGGTTGTAGGTCGCCTCGGCCTGAGCGATATTGCCGGCCTGGTCGTACGCCGCGCCGAGCTGGCGATATGTTTCGGCATTCACGGGATCGCGGTCCAAAGCCGCTTTGAACTGCCTGATCCCTTCGCTGTTATCGCCCGTGAACATAGCGATCATGCCTAGTGTAATGTGAGGCGAGCCCATCGTTTCGTTACGCGACAGCGCCTGATTTGCGGCGTCGCGCGCCTTTTCCAGATACTGACCCTCGCCTGAGTCCAGATACTGGCGCATATACGCGTCACTCAAGCCCGCATACGCCATGGCGTAAGAGGGGTCGAGCTGGATCGCCCGCTCAAAGGCGGCTCTCGCGGAGCTGGTATTTCCGGCCAGATCGTATCGCTGAAGGTAGCCGGCTCCGAGGACGTAATAGTCGTAGGCATTGGCGGCGCGGGAGCCGTCGGCGCGCAATTTCCCAAGGGCAAGATCGTCGAGCGACAGGCCCAGCAGAGCCGCGGCATCCCGGATGACATCCTCTTCGAGCGGCCTGTCGCCGTCGTGCGGGTTCACGGAGGCCGAACGAACCACCTTGCCGGAATTTGTATCGACAAGATGGATTTTCACGGCCGCGCCGGAGGGCTGCCGCTCGACCTCTCCGGTCAGGACGGCTGCGACCCCGAAGGTTTTCTTCGCATCCGTCGCCGTTGCCACCCTGTTCTGGCGCACATCGTCATCGGGAATAATCTGCAGCTTTGTGCCGAGCGCCGCCAGTCGCGCGGAGATGATGCCAGCGAGGCCATTGCCGAAGGCTACGTCCTCAGCGGTATTCGATCGGGCGGTAAACGGCAGGATTGCGAGCTGAGTGACTGCGGCGGGCCCTCGCAGTTTGCTCCAGGTTATACCCGCGATCGCGATGACGCCGGCGACCAGAAGCGCAGCAAGGGCGATCCGCGTACTCCGGCGCGATGTGGGCTTCGTTGCGAGCGTAGCCTGCGGGGTCGCGATCATCGTTCTCGTGGGGCCGAAGTAATCCAGTTCGGCTGTCGATGGGCCGCTGTCCAAAATGGGACCGAGCGCTTCCAGGTCTGTGGCGACTTCTTCGCTCGTCTGATAACGCTGCGCCGGATTCTTTTCCAGCAGACGCAGGACAATCCGCTCCAGGTCCGGCGGAATGCCTGGACGAAGCCGGGCCGGCGGAATGATGGGATCGTTGACTACGGCGCTCATCGCTGCGAACTCGCTCGCTCCGGCAAAAGGACGCTGACCGGCGATCAGTTCATAGAGCACCACTCCAAAGGAAAACAGGTCGGAGCGGGGGCTGGTTTCATTGCGGAGCGCCTGCTCGGGCGCCATATAAGCGGCTGTCCCGACGGTAGTGCCGTCGCGAGTAAGCAACGCGAATTCCGACGACTCCATCTTCGCGAGGCCGAAGTCTGTGATGCGCAGGATCCCTTCGCCGTCGAACATCACATTTTCCGGCTTGATGTCGCGGTGAACGATGCCTTTCCGGTGAGCGTGGCCGAGTCCGCGGGCCACATTGACTCCGATGCGCACCACGTCGCGCAGCGGGAAAGGCCGATTCAGGGCACGAAAGTCGTCCAGCCGCTGGCGGAGGGTGCCGCCGGGAAGGTATTCGAGGACGAGAAAGGTGCGGCCGGCAGACTCCTCCATTGCGTGGATGGTCGATATGTGAGGGTGATTCAGGGTGGAAACGGCGCGCGCCTCCTGCTCGAAGCGAGCGACTCTTTCCGGGGAGGCAGTGATTTCCGGCGGGAGGAATTTCAGAGCGACCAGACGCTGCAGCCGAAGGTCGCGGGCTTTGTACACGACGCCCATGCCACCTTCGCCCAGCTTGTCGAGAATCTCATAGTGAGAGATCGGTTCGCCAATCATGCCATGCGAGTATTCCGGATCGCCTGGCGGGCCGAGAACCGCTCCGGAGGAACACGCGCAAGTGAGGGCTGCCGAATCGCGGCTGGACGGGCGGGTTCCTCCATTTTTGGCGCCGCGTCCGGCTGCCCTTGCGCTTCTATCGGATCTGAAGCTGGATCAACTCCTGCTTTTCCGGTTGTGCCGCCTCGGGAGCGGGGATCGTCTGCGGTCCTCGCCAGAAATCCATATATGAAGTGTAGTGTACGCAGGCCACGGTGCAACGGGGAGCACAGCCTTTCTCGGTAATAAACTCGCGCCGGATGTCTTCGACGGTATACCGTTCGAGAGGAGTTGCCGGATAACCGCGCTGCTGGGAGCAGTAATGGACGAGACCATCCTCACATACATATAAATACCGGGCGCCGGAGCGGCACTTCCATTTGTTTTCCCGGCCCGCCGCGATATTGTCCTGAAAGTAATTCATGCGGGCATAGTTCTTCTTCCCCATGTCACGCACGGTCAGGAAGATCTTCTGCTCTTCTTCCGAGAGGGGTTGAAGCTGTCCGTCGCTGTCGTGGATGATTCCGACGCTTGAGGTAAAACCGAGTTCGACAGCCCGTTTCGCGACCGTGACGGCGTCCTGCGGATGGTGAATGCCGCCGCCAACTACCGAATTGATATTGACGTGAAACAGCGCATGCTCGGCCAGCAGTTCGAGCCTTGCGTCGAGGGTCTTGAGGCTTTTCAACGAAACGTTGTCGGGCTTGACGTTGTCGATTGAAATCTGCATGTGCTCGAGACCGGCGCGGTTGAGCTCCTGGATCCGTTTGGCGTTCAGCAGGAAGCCGTTCGTGATCATGCCTGCGATCGCGCCGCGTTTGCGGATGCGGGCGATCAATTCGTCGAGGCCGGTGTGCAGCAGCGGTTCGCCGCCGCTGAAGGCGATGATACTGGTACCGAGATCGGCGAGCAGATCAATGCGCCGGATCATCTCCGCGGTCGGATACCGGCTTGGAAAAATCGTCGAATTCGTTGCAATACGTGCAGGAAAGATTACAGCGGCGGATGGGGACGATGTGCGCGAGAACCGGATGATCGGTTGAGCGAATCCCTTTTGCGACCATCAGAGATTCGCGGAACCGGCGGCGCGCGGCGACGAGACTTCTCCTGAGGCGAACTCCAAATGTCGGCATAGAAGACGGCGAAAGCATTATTACACCACATCTTGCGGGTGTTTCACGTCTTGACAAAGTAAGGAAAGTCCGGGTTCAAACGGGATCACGGCGCACCGCTTCCATGGAAAAAGCGGGGCGGCAGACGGCGATATATTCCGCTCCGGCCGGGTCGGGCGTGCTGTAACGGACCCACTCGCCGGCATGGGCAATGACTGCCTGCCCCGCCGAAACGTCGATTGCGCCGCCCGAGAATTCCACGCGTAGCACGCCTTTCAGAACGACCGTGTACTCCTCGAAATCGGGCGTCTGGCCGGGCTCGACCCAGCCTCCCGGGCTGCGCATATGGGCGACGCTCATCTCTGGGGTCGCCGAGTTCACGCGTCCGACGTATTCGTCGATCAGTTTCGGTTTGTTTCCGGCCGCCTCGACGCGAGCCGGTCCGGGGATGAGGGTGGGTTTCATGCGCGAGGGAACCCCGAGGTCCGGATTGCGCATCCAATATTCCTGACGATTTCAGCCGGCGGCATTTCCGGTCTCCCCGGTCATAATACTTGAATACTTGATCAACAGCCTGAACCATGGCTAAAATGTCCTTTTTGCAGCACGAGTCCTGGACTGAATGACTCCGAGAGACGATTTCGACCCGTTAGCCCCGCAGCGCGAGGCCGCTTTCTTCTATGGTCTTTTCCTGAGGGGGCATTCGCTTGACGCGCTTCGCCAGGACATCGACGTTCCTCGCGGGATTATCGATAAATGGGTGAAGGCGAAGGATTTTCAAGGCGCATTTCGGGCCGATCTCGATCGCGTTTACCAGTATCGGAAGCGAGTTCTTGCGATATTCGAGGGTCTTGTTTCGAGTGAACAGGCCCAATTCCACCTGCAGTAAAGGTGTGTCCCCGCTTGATTTCCCGGCAGTCCGGATGAAGACGCGGCGCACCCGATGTGGGGCCAGCGCTTCGGCGCTGCCGCCGAGCTTCTGCTCGGCGCGGAACTTTACGTCAATCCGGTAGCGCCGGCGATCTTCTGTCGCCGGTGTTCTTCAGCCGTCCGAACCGCGTCTTCAGGGGAGCAGGCTGCTAAAGGAGTACCATACTTGTGAAGCGGGGTCTTGTGACGAAAACCTTACTGGCACGGATTGCCATACTCGCGACGATCGGCGTTCTCGGTGGCACAGGAGTTGCAAGCCTTGCCCCTCCAGATCTGGAAGGCCACAGGTCATCCTTGCGGGCAACTGCCGTCCTGCCTGACGGGACCGCCCGAAGCATCACGCTTCAGGGCGTAGGTTGCAATGCGAGCATGTGCTCCAGAGTCGCGATTGAGAATGTCAAGCGGGACCGGTTATGGCTCGATGGGCTGACGTCGATCAGCGAGATATCCGACGGCCCGGCTGGTTCCCTCACCGCGATACTTCGATTTAAGGACGGCGCCGACCGTAATGAGACGATAGCCGCGGGCAACCGCGTTCTGTATATCGAAGGCCCTCGGGGAGCCACCGGGAAAGTGGACATCGCCAGTTTCGCCCGCATCGATTTCCCTGGAAATTCAAAGTAACCCGCCGCCCCTACCCTGGGAAAGTTTGTTATCGCGCTGTGTCGTCGAACTCGATGGTCGCGTCCGAGCCGAAGCGGCGATACGACCTGTAGTCGGCCTCATTTGTGAGGTCGCCATCGACCTTCCGCGCGCGCAATAAATAGTGCGACGGGAGAATGAACTCCTGGCCGGCCACGCGGGTAGGTTTGTAGTCGAGCGTCAGCTCGACGCTCTTGAAATCGGAGTCGGCGGGGAGGTCGATGCAGTGCATCTGTATCCGTATCACCGCGTTGCTCAGTTCATCCGCATAGATAAATCCCCGGTAAGCGGCGATTATTGTGCGATGGGCTTCCAGAAGGCCGTAGCCGCGAGTCTGAGGAACGCGAAAGGCGAACACATTCGTCTTGTGGCCGTTGAGTCTGGTGGTGCGACCCCACGCAAAGGAAGTTTCCGTCTTCGGGTCGAAGATCTGGTCGAGCAGATTTCCGAACTCACCGCGCGAGTAACTACCGGGTAATTGACTGGGGTCGAGATTCGCGACCGTCGTTCCGTTGACCCTTGTTACTTTGTGAATCTCCTGGTGAGCGACGAAACTAAGTTGTTCTTCAATAATGTCGGTCTGCAGACGCGGCCTGGTCGTTGATGCCGGCATCATCGACCGGTGGATCACTTCCGCGCAGGTATAGTTCGGCAGATTGCCGGTGTAGCTGAGCGCATATTGCCTGATTGCGCCCAAAATTGCGGTTTGTTCGGGAGTTTGGCCGGCGGAAGATCCTGTTTGCGCGGATGCAATGCTCGCCGCGATCACGAGCGCAATCGTTATTCGCGCGGCGTCAGCGCGGTCCCAACGGAACCCGGAGCGACCCCGACGCTCCCGTTGCCGGGTCCAGCGCCACGATTCGAACGACGCCATTCCGGTTATCCGCTTGAATGGATCCATCTACTTCGACTCCTTTCTCGAGAGCGGCGGAAAGTTGTTCGTCCGGGATCTCGATTTTCCGCGTAAATGTCCGCGCTGTTTTTGAATGTTCGACGAAGAGTGAAACATCCACCGATCCCAGGGCGATGTTGTTCCGGTGTTCCAGGTGAATGTCATGGAGGTCGACTATGACGTGCACCTGATAGCTTCCTGCCTTGCCGGCGTCCTCCGTTGCGGAGGCGCGCATTCCGATTGCGGTGGCATCGAGCGGATCCTGGAGTAACTGAGTCAGCGTGGCCGGCGCGGGTGCATCGGATTTTGTCGCGAAGTAACCCTGGCGGAAACGCAGACTCACATTCTTCTGGTCGACCCTGACGGTCAGCTTGTGGAACTTGTCGTCGAATGAGCCTTCGGCCGGGTAAAAGCCCAGCGTATAAGTAATCTGCGCATCGTCGATCGCTTCACTTATCGAATCTTCAATGCCATTGGAGTTATAAAATGCGCGGCCTCCGGTTAAGGCGGCAAGCGTATTCATCGTGTCTGCGCCCGAGGGGCCGGCCGGCTGCGCCAGCGGGGGCCGCGTCTGCCGGAGCGACTCTTCGGCAATTCCGGCGGGTGACTCGATCAGGCCCCGCGCGTCGACGGGATAAACCGCCACGTTTGCGTCATTCAACGCGCGGGCCGCAGCGCTTACGTCCTTGCTGAAGTCAAGGCTGTAGTGCGCTCTCTGGATGAATATCGGGAAGCTTGCCGAGATCCAGATCAGATTCTTCCGGCCGGGCACGCTCGCCAGATGATGGGCAATGGCGACCAGCGCGTCCCTGGTGAGCTGCACATGGTCGCTCCCGACAATATCTTCAAGTCCTTCGAGGCTGCGCCGGACCATGGCGTCTGTGATCACGTCGCCCGTTGAATCGACCGTTACGTCGGCCGACAGCCGCCGCGAATCCTGGGGCTTGAGACTCCGGGCGGCTCTTTCAAGGCGATCCGGATCGTCCGTAAGATCCTGAACGACGTGCAGCGCGCTTCCCAGCGTGTAGATGCCAAGTCTTGCGCGGCCCCCGTTCGTCCCCACAAACCGAATGACCTTCTGGTTTGCATAGGGCTGACTGTTTATCGGTGTATTCAGCCGGTCGATGAGCAGGACCGTTGCGCTGGCTGGAGCCTCGCCCAGGCGGCTCAAACGGTTTGAAACCGTTCCGGCCGGAAGAGGGGTAGCTTGTTTGCTCGAGTGCTGCGTCGTAACAGAGAAGAGTGAGATCTGTTGGGGACTACCTTCATCGAGCAGGCTGAAATCTTCCTTTTTCAGGCCCGCGACCGGGCCGCTCTTGTTGCGGACGACCACGTCGACCTGAACGAGGCGAGTTCCTGCATGGAAGACGGGCTCTGTTTGTGCGAAAACGGAGATCGCAAGAACAGTCTGCGCAACGCAGGGATGCGATAGCCATCGACGCATTGCGGCCTCCATGCTGCCGTCAAGGCAGCGTTCCGGAATGAGATCATATCACCCGTTGACGGGCCTGTATGGCGGCGGACGCAGTACAAGTCCACGTCTCACAGCAATTCCCGATTATGCGCAAGCCAGTAAAATTTCGTTGTATTTATCACGGCGTCCTGCTTTAATGAGCGAGTCGGCGGAGACGCAAAGATGGGCGTAATTCTACAGGCTGTTTACCGATTTCCCAACGGCAACACGGTTCCGTCACCCGCTGACGGGAATCGGCGCATTCCCTGGTGGTGGGATCATCTGGCATCGAACGCCGCCGCTTTCCGCGCGGCGGGGTTTACGGCGATTCTGCTGCCTCCCGCGCTCAAGACGAGCAACGGAGCGCTGCCAGGCGCGGTGGGCTACAACGTTTTTGACGATTACGATCTGGGTAACAAGCAGCAGTTCATGAGTACGCCCACACGATATGGGAGCCGCGAGCGGCTGCAACGATGTACCGCGATTATGCGCGCCAACGGGCTCGACGTTTATCTCGATATCGTGATGCACCAGCGGAACGGCGGCAGCGACTTCACTTACAGCTATCTCGGCGCAAACGGTAAAGTGGGCGCGGGGCGTTTCCCCAAACATAAGACCTGCTTCTGCCCGAACGTTCCCAGGGATCCGATCGCCGGGCCCATTTCCGACGACTTCCCGTTTGGTGACGAACTGGCGCCGATCAACGCACTGCCGAAGGACTATGTCAAGAACGCGCTGGTTGATGCGGTCGACTGGCAGACCCGCACCGTCGACGCGCAAGGATATCGGCTCGACGACACCAAGGGCATGGCGGTGAAGTTTGTTTCGCATCTTCTCGCCAGCAAATCGATGGCAGGAAAATTCGCGGTGGGCGAATATTATGACGGCAATCCGGACGATTTGAACTGGTGGGTCTGGAATTCGGGAATGAATGGCCGCAGCTCGACGTTCGATTTCGGCTTCCGGTTCACGCTGCAGGCGATGTGCAATAACGCGGGCCGCTGGAATATGTCGCAGCTCGATCATGCCGGCTTCGCGGGGCGCGACCCGCTGCACGCGGTCACCTTCCTTGAGAACCACGACACCGATCTCAACTCGCCTGTGGTATTCAACAAAATACTTGGCTATGCCTGCTTACTCACGTCGGAAGGGTATCCCTGCGTTTATTACAAAGATTACTCAACCGACAAAGGTTGCTATGGGCTCAAGGCGTCAATCGAGAACCTCGTGTGGATTCATGAACATCTGGCGAGTGGGCCGACCATATTCCGCTACAAAGAATTTCAGTTCGTGGTTTATGAGCGAACCGGCGCACCGAACCTGCTCGTGGGTTTGAATAATGATCCGGCGAATGGCTGGAAGACTGTTATGGTGCAGACGGGCTTCGGCGCCAACGTTCATCTGCACGATTATTCCGGTCACTCAGGCGATGTGTGGACGGACGGCGCGGGAGAGTGACACTCGGGATTCCGCCTAACGATAACGGGTCCGGGTATGTTTGTTACTCCCGCGCCGGGCTTGATAAGCCGAACGCGGTGACACGAAAGACCACGACGCAGGTTTTCGAGGGCGGCGAGGATCTTGATATCGGACCGGCAGTGCGAGGCGAGACGGTGACAATCGGCAGGATCTGGTGCGACGCCGGATTCTCCATCGAGCTGGCGCCTGAAGGCACTGCCGACGGACTTGTTTTCACAGTGCTGGATCCGGACCACAAGCCGCTGTCACTGCATAACGGCAAAGCAAAGACTACAACCCACGGCTGGAATACCTTGCAGGTAAGTTCTGTCGCGACAGGCGTTACTCCCTTTAAACTGGCAGTTACCTGGACCAGCACGCAAACGTTGTAAAGTTCGCTTACTGACGCGCGGCTTGTTAACTGTCCCGTTTATCGCTCGTGGGGATCTTCGAGATAGGTGTAGCCGTGCAGGCCTTCTTCGTAGAACCTGAGTAATCGTCCGGACTCTTCGTAGCCCATCTTACCTTCACGCACGGCGCTTTCGACGCTGCGCCGCAGCCTTGTTACCAGATTCTCGGTCTTGAACTGGACATAGTCGAGAACCTCGCGGACAGTATCGCCTTTAATGACTTCATCGAGAATTACTTCTCCGGAGGGGTTCAGGCGAACGTGGACCGCATTCGTGTCCCCAAACAGATTGTGGAGATCGCCCAGTATTTCCTGATATGCGCCGACGAGGAATGCGCCGATGTAATAGTCGCTGCCGTTGTAATCGTGCAGCGGAAGAGTGCGTTTGACATCGCGGCGGTCGATAAACTGATCGACCTTACCGTCCGAGTCGCACGTGATGTCACCCAGCACCGCGTTGTGAGTGGGTTTCTCCTGAAGCCGGTGAATCGGCATGATCGGAAACAACTGTTTAATGGCCCAGCTGTCCGGCATGCTCTGGAACAGCGAGAAGTTACAGAAGTAAGTGTCGGACAGCATGGCATCCAACCCCTCGAGTTCTTCGGGGAAGTAATCCATATCGCCCGCCAGCTTCTGAATTTTCTTGCAAATCGCCCAGAACAGATTTTCGGCGATGCATCTCTGGTCGAGCGGCAGATAGCCCAGACTGAAAAGGTTCAAGGCCGAATCGAGTGCCTGCTGCGCGTCGTGATACGCCTCGAGCAGATTGCGCGAACCCACTGAGCGAATGGTCTCGGAGAGATCGATCAGCGGCTGTTCCGGATCCGGCGGCAACTCCGGCGGGACTTCCTCATCGCCCAGTCCGGAAACCCCGAGAACGTTGAACACAAGCACGCTGTGATATGCCGCAATCGCGCGTCCGCTCTCGGTAATGATCGTCGGGTGCGGTACGTTCGATTCGTCGCAAATGTTCTGGATGTGATAAACGACGTCGTTGGCGTATTCCTGCAGCGTGTAGTTGACGCTCGACTCGAAATCGGTTTGCGAACCGTCATAGTCGATACCGAGCCCGCCCCCTACGTCCATATACTGCAAGCCGGATGCGCCGGCGCGCCACAGCTCGGCGTAGATACGCCCGGCCTCGGTGACAGCCGCTTTCACCTGGCGAATATTGGTGATCTGGCTGCCAAGATGGAAATGCAGCAGCTTCAGGCAATCTTCCATGCCCCACGTACGTAGTTCCTGGAGCGCGCGCATCACTTCGGTCGTGCTGAGCCCGAATTTCGATCGATACCCCCCCGAAGATTTCCAGCGCCCCGAACCGCGGCTCGCCAGCTTGGCGCGGATACCGATCATCGGCCGCACCCCAATGCGCTCCGCATATTTCTGGATCAGCGCGAGCTCGGTATATTTCTCGACGACGGGAATGATCTGCCGGCCGATCTTCTGGGCAAGCATGGCCATCTCGATATATTCGTCGTCTTTGAAGCCGTTGCAGATGATGGGCGTTTCGTTGTCGCAGATCGCCATCACGGCCAGCAGTTCCGGCTTGGAGCCCGCTTCCATGCCGAACTTGAACGGCTTGCCGAACTCGAGGACTTCTTCCACCACCTGCCGCTGCTGATTCACCTTGATCGGATACACGCAGCAGTAACTACCGTTGTATTTGTGCTCCTTGATGGCGACGTCGAAAGCGTCGTGAAGCTCCTGCAGGCGATGCTTCAGGATTTCGGCGAACCGAATCAGGATGGGCAGCGAGATGCCCCGAAGCACCAGCGTGTCGATGAGTTTCTTGAGATCGATCGCGCGGGCGGGATCTTTTTCGGGATGCACGACGACATGGCCGTCGTCGTTAATCGAAAAATATCCTTTGCCCCAACTCGAAATGTCAAAAAGCTCGCTCGCGTCGACGGTAGACCAGCGATCTGTCGGCTCCAGCAGGGCCGACCCTTTGCGTCCGTTCTTGTCCAACCTTCAGTTTCTATCGGATCGGGGGCTGTAGCAAGTGAAAGTTTGTATTGTAATAATCGGTGCCTTTCGACGAAAACACAACCCTGGCGGAGCGGCTTGAGCGAGTTCGGGAGCGCATCGAAAGAGGCTGCGCGCGCGGCCGGCGCGACCCGGCGACTGTGAAACTGCTGGCCGTTACAAAGGTCTTCGGACCGGAGGCGATCCGCGACGGTTATGGGCTCGGTTTGCGCGAATTCGGAGAGAACTATGTGCAGGAAATGGAGCGTAAAGCGCCTGCGGTGGCCGACCTCGCGGGGGCGCGCTTCCATCTGATCGGGCATTTGCAGTCGAACAAAACGAAAAAGGCTTCGCAGCTGTTTTCCAGCATCGATTCGATCGATTCCGCAAAGCTTGCGGGGCGACTTGGCTCTGAACTAAATAATGCCGAATTGAAGCCGATGGACGTGATGATCGAGGTCAAGCTTTCCGAAGAAGATGCGAAATCGGGCGCCGCTCCGTCGGACCTTCCCGCGATTACGGACGCGATTCGCGGCTCCCGGAATTTGAATCTGGTCGGATTGATGACGGTGCCGCCGTGGTCGGAAGACGCGGAAACCGCTCGCCCGTACTTTGCGCGGCTGCGGGAACTGGGCGAACAGTACGCGATTCCCGAGCTTTCGATGGGCATGTCGAACGACCTCGAAGTGGCAATCGAAGAGGGCGCAACATGGGTCCGGGTCGGCACGGCGCTGTTCGGCCGGCGGAAAAGGGCGGCGTGACCGTCGGTTACCATGCGCCGCCGCCTGGTTCGCTGAGCGGCATCGCGGATTACGCGGAGACGCTGAAGCGGGCGCTCGAACGGCTGGGGCGCGTCGAAAGCGGTGCGGATCGGGCGGATATTCATCTCTACCATCTGGGCAACAACCGCCTGCATGAGCAGATTTACGCGAGGGCGCTCAGGGAACCGGGAGTCACCGTGCTGCACGACGCCGTGCTGCACCACCTGATGCTTGGGACGCTTTCGAGCGAAGAATACATCTCGGAGTGGATTTACAATTACGGCGAATGGCGGCGCGACCTGGGCGAGGAGTTGTGGCGCGAGCGAGCGAGATCCGCCTTCGATCCCCGTTATTTTCAATTTCCGATGCTGCGGCGAATTCTGGAGCGGTCGCGCGCCGTGATCGTGCACAATCCGGGCGCCGCGGCAATCGCGCGGGCACAGGGAGCCAGGAATGTGGAGATCATTCCGCACTTCTGCGAAACAGGCGTAGTTCCCGAAGCACCGGATCTCGCCCGTTTTCGGCAGCATCTCGGTGTGGGGCAGGGAACGGTCTTTTTCGGGATGTTCGGTTATCTCCGCGAGCCGAAGCGCGTGATGCCGTGCATTCGGGCTTTCGAACGGCTCCACACGCTGCGGCCCGACTCGGCGCTGTTGCTGGCCGGAGAGGTGGTTTCGGGAGATCTGCGGCGGCTTTTGCAAAACAAACCCAATCATCCGGCGATTCACCGGGTCGGGCTTCTCAGTGAGCGCGATTTCGCGATCGCGGGCGCAGCGATCGATTGCTGTTTGAACCTGCGATATCCCGGAGCGGGGGAAACTTCTGGAATCGCGGTGCGCCTGATGGGTCTGGCGCGGCCGGTGATCGTAACGGACAACGCCGAAAACTCGGCCTTTCCACGCGGCGGCCGTGCTGAGGGTTGCCGCGGGCGTTGCCGAATCCGCGGAATTGTTCGAACATATGTTATTGGTGACCGAATTCCCCCGGATCGGCCGGGAGGTCGGGAGAGCAGCTCAACTCCACGTTCGGCAGTGTCATGCGCTGGAGCCGGTCGCCCGGAAATATTGGGAAGCTCTGTGCACCGCTGCCTCATCGCCGCTCTGATCGCGCTGCCGCTCTGGCCGGCCCCCCCCTTGCCCGTAATCCGCAGCGACTTCAACGTCCCGGTTCGGATGCGGGACGGAGTGCTGCTGAGCGCGAATGTCTTTCGCCCGAGCGCACCCGGCCACTATCCCACGATCCTTCTGCGGACCCCATATAACAAAGGAAACGCGATCACGGCAACGTTCCAGGCGTTTGTGAACCACGGCTACGCGGTCGTGGTGCAGGACGTTCGCGGCCGCTACCGGTCTCAGGGAAAATTCGAACCCATTAATCAGGAAGTCAACGACGGCGACGACACGCTGAACTGGATCGCGGGCCAGCCCTGGTCCGACGGAGGCGTCGGGATGTATGGCGGGTCCTATCTGGGGATCGCGCAATGGAAGGCCGCGCTCAGTCAAAACCCGCACCTCAAGGCGATTTTTCCTTATGTGTCGGGCGATGACGATTATCGCGATCGTTTTTATTCGCCGGGCGGCGCGATGAAGCTGGGCCATCGATTGCTCTGGTTCGCGGAAAACATGCGCGCGGCGGGTTACCGGACGCCGGATTTTCGTAAGTATGTGGTGACGCTTCCCGTAAGGAACGGGGATCTTGCCGCCACCGGACACCGGGTAGACGATTGGGAACTGGCGGCGGATCACCCCGCTTACGACGACTTCTGGCGGGCATCCAGTGTTCGGGAGCATCTGAAGAGCATTCGTATTCCGGTCTATTCGGTCGGCGGCTGGTATGACAACTACGTGGAGAGCGATCTTGATGCGTTCTCGATTCTTGCGCGGCGTCATGGTTCCGACCAGATCATGATCGGGCCCTGGGCGCATGTGTTCAGCGCGACGTTCCCGAGCGTGAACTACGGAAAAGAGGCGCTGGTTCCGCTGCGCACGGAGCAATTGAAATGGTTCGATACGTGGCTCAAGGGGATTCCGGCGCAGGAGCCGCGGCGGCCGGTTCGTATTTTCGTGATGGGTATTAATCAGTGGCGCGACGAAGAGGAATGGCCGCTTGCCCGCGCGCATAAGGAGCGATTCTATCTATCGAGCGGCGGACTGTTGAGCCACGAGGCGGGCACCTCCGCGGCATACGACAGTTTCGTGTACGACCCGCGCAACCCGGCGCCCACGATGGGCGGCGCCGTGTGCTGCAATCCGCGCATTTTTCCCTGGGGTCCGATGGACCAGCGGCAGGTTGAGAAGCGGAGTGACGTGCTCGTTTATTCGACGCCGCCGCTGAATGCGGATATCGAAGTAACCGGCCCCATTAAGGTTGTTCTTTACGCTTCGTCCAGCGCGCCGGATACGGACTTTACAGCCAAACTGGTGGACGTTTATCCCGACGGGCGAGCGCTGAACCTGACAGACGGTATTCTGCGAACCCGATATCGCGACTCGCTGGAGACGGCGAAGCTGATGACGCCGGGAGACGTCTATCGTTTGACGATCGATGCCGGCGTGACCAGTAACGTTTTTCGAGCCGGCCATCGCATCCGGGTGGAGATTTCCAGCAGCAATTTTCCGCGATTTGACCGTAATCCGAATACCGGGTCGCTGGTGGCGGATGAGAAGGCGCTGCGAAAGGCGACGCAGACGGTGTACCATGATCATGAACGGCATTCGTATGTGTTGCTGCCGGTCATCCCCGCGGCGCCTGTGCAATTGACTTCAAACAGGCAGGCGCGTTATGTTCCAAAGAGAACGGCAATGGCGCGGTAGCCAAGTGGTAAGGCCAGGGTCTGCAAAACCCTTATTCGTCGGTTCGATTCCGACCCGCGCCTCCAAGTAAAGTCGCCTCGTAAGCTCATTAAAAAGATACAGTTAGTCTCTTCGGCGAACGCGACCGAATCGAAGCCGCAATCAGGTTGAACGCGTGGTCCAGGGCCCATTGGGCATACTTTTCGGCATACCGACAGGGCTCCGCAGCGGTAATTCCCGCTTCAGAACTTTTCAGCCTGGTTGATTTGATTGGAGGCTTTTGGTTGCGGGGGAAGGATTTGAACCTTCGACCTTTGGGTTATGAGCGTAGGGAGATACGGCTATCCCGAACAAAACACGAGTGCGAGTGGCATCGCAAGGAATTCCTGGGAACCCGTGGAAACGGGTAATGGGGGTCTAAAAGGGGTCTGTATTGCAGCACCTCGACAGGTAAAGTTCAGACGCCGACGGTTGGGTCCCGAATACATATTGTTAGTGGGATGAGAATTCCCCGCTCGCCGGGTACCTGGCAACGATCATCCCTGCGAAGGAACCCCGCTCCGCCAGGACGATCAGGCGTGCCGTTTTATGCAGACAACCTTCAAGCCTCGTCTGGACATACTGCCTGAATCTCAATTACGGTTGTGGCCGGAACTGGATGCTGTTCCCTCGGATTTCGTTCCATACGGAGGAACCGGCCTGGCCCTACTAACATAACTAAGGGGCCTGTGTTCGTGCGAGAGTGGAGCGCCGTGGCAACCGAGTTTTCGCACGACAAGGAATGCCGAGACTACACGGCGGATGATTTGAAGCGAGAGCCGTATCTTTGTGGCAGCTTGCGATCAGGTGCTGTCGAATTCTGATGAGGCTCCAGTCGCGCTCCCTGGCCTCGTCTGTCCACTCATCGAGATTCTCCGTGGCGATTTATATGTTCTCCTTGTGTGTTACGAATATTGTCATCGTAACCGCACGAGCATCCACAGTCGCGGCAGGAGATCGTTCGCCCGATCCATCGCAGACTTAAGAGCGACGAGACCGTTTTCCCTGGATCGCGCACCTGGTCGACGGTTGAAATCAGACTGGCTACGGCGCCGTCCGCATGGTCAAGCAGAGGGCCTGCTTTCTTCATGACTTCATTGACATCATGCCCGAGGCTCTCGATTTGCGCGGTCGGGCGACTCCGCAGCGAGAAGGACATTCGCATGGCCCAGAAGCCCGCGATCCGTTGCCGATTGGCGAGACCTGTAAGATCGTTCAAATTCGAAAGCACTACGCCGGCGTGGACGCTGATCAGCTTAATTAAGGTCTTTCTGAACTTGCATAATCAATTCGTCGACATGTGCTCGATTCTGGAGAGCTTTCGCGTCAAGTCATCGAGACTGACGGTTTTCCCAGAGGGATCGTCTGTCCCTCCTCAAAAGCGGGGGCCCGTGGCCGCCGTCCGTGATCGAAACAGCTGGATTGCTCATGAGGCTCACCGCGCCGAGCTTTGACAGGGACTTCTGTTCAGCCTCATAGCCTGCATGAAAACGAGAGGATCTGCGGATTGCCCTCGTGACGATGAGCCGGCGACCTGTGGCATGACCAATTCCCAACTTGCGGCGCTTCCCTCGCCACATCGCCAGTTTTCGGCAAACCGGGCAATTGACGATGGAGGGGGTTATCCGACGAGGCGCGTATACACACAAGACGTTGAAAATACAGAGCTATTGTGTTGCTGGAAAACGGCAGTCCGACTGCCTTTTCAGGGACATGATTTGTGAGACCCCAGCTCGGGGCGCATTCGCCAAGACTGATAATTTCCTCCAGGAAGCTGCCGTCGTCGGCGCATTCCTTGACGAACCCTGCGATGAGTCGTTTACGAGCCTCTATAAGCTTTTCACCCCCCGGCTGGTCGCGTTCTACCGGGCGCGCAGCTGCGATCCGGGACTCTCGGAGGACCTCGCGCAGCTCGTCATGCTCACCGTATACAGCAAAGCGGGCCAGATCCGCGATCGGGGGCTATTTCGGGCATGGCTTTTCAGAATTGCGCACAACGCCCTGTGTCGTCACTATGGCAAGCAGATGCGCGAATTCGAGACTGTGCATGTGGAAGACTCCGTCGATCGCCTGACCCGCGTGTCCGCGCCCGGTCCACCGGCCTTTGAGTTCATGCATTGGATGGGATTTCTGAATCCCCGGGAGCGTGAAGTCATGACGCTGCGATTCGTCGAACAGTGGGAATACCACGAGATCGCGGCCGCCAGGGATATGCCGATCGGCACCGTCCAATGGATCGTTTTCAACGCGAAGAAAAAGCTGGCTCCGCGATTAACGGCAATTGGGCGCGGATCCCGGCAGGAGCGAGACCAACCCAAACTTGCAGAAGAAGCTGCATAGGACCCGGCGAATACCACGCCAGTCGGCGGCCTTTCCGCAAGCGGACTATTCAGTCGCGAACTGATATTGGTATTTGTTAATACGCAGTTTCCTGATCCACGACTCCAGCGTCGTTCGTGGAATCCCGAGCTTTCCGGCAGCTCCGTTCGGCCCAGAAATGCGGCCGCGGCATTCCGTGAGAACAGCTTCGATGCGTTCTTTTTCTCCACTGGTGCGCCGCGTCTGAAGGCCGCGCGGATTCTCCGATGTTGAGGCCAGCCATGCCCTTTCGACCGCCAAAGTCCCCGCGTCACAAAGGATCACGGCGCGCTGAATCACATTCTGAAGTTCCCGAATATTACCCGGCCAGTGATAGTCCTCGAGAAGCCGCGCGGACCGTTTGTCGACGCTTCGAATCCTCTTGCCCAGGTTCGCTGCGTAGCGTTCAATGAAGTATGTGGCGAGCAGCATGATGTCTTCACGACGCTCACGGAGTGGCGGTACATGGATCGGAAAGACATTAAGGCGATAGAAGAGGTCCAGTCGAAATTCCCCGGACTCGGTAGCCGTCGAAAGGTCGCAATTCGTGGCTGCGATAACACGCACGTCAACCGGAATGATTCGGCTTCCCCCGATGCGCTCGAATTCGCCTTCCTGGAGAATGCGCAATAGAGCCACCTGGGCTTCGATCGGCATTTCACCCACCTCGTCCAGAAAAAGCGTGCCATGGTTGGCAAGTTCAAAACGCCCTGCTCGTCGCTGATTTGCATCCGTGAAGGCGCCCTTTTCATGACCGAACAGTTCGGCCGCGATCAGTGACGGGGGAGCCGCGGCGCAGTTCATAGAGATCAAGGGTCGGCGCGAACGGTTTGACCTTCTGTGAATCGCGCGCGCGACCAGTTCCTTGCCGGTGCCGCTCTCCCCGGTGATCAGGACCGTCGCGTCGGACGGAGCAACTTTCAGGATTTGATCTTTCACTCCGTTGATCGTGTTTGAAGACCCAAGGATTTCCTCGAAGAGAGAGGTCGAGAGAAGCTCGGAGAGAGCGATATCTTCCTCATCGAGACTCCCGCACGTCTCTGGACCTTCGATGGGAATGGGATGGAATTGATGCGCTGCCGATGCCATTCTTACCTCCCTGACCGATTTTCAAGCAGGCGCCTTCTCGGGGAAACCCCAAATCGTGAGATGCCGGAAGCGCTGAATGGTAAGAGCCTGCACTCCGACTTTCGAGCGATAGCCGCAACGCTGTCTTAAAAATCCGGAGGCTCAATATGCTTTCGGCCGAAGAGCCATGCGTCCAATGACCAGGCCCCTGGGCCGATCATCGCCAGGCTTGCCCCAAGGACCGCCAACACGGCAGGAAGTGCTGCGCCGGTTGGCAGCAAGAAGGCGGTCCACGCTCCCATAATCGCCACCAGAATTCCGGCCACTGGAGTCCATAGACCGGCCAGAAGCAGAATTCCAGCCAGCGCTCCGATACTTTGCGGCACGACCGTTCCGCAAACCGGCATAGCATTCACGCAGGCAAAGAAGCAATAAACCTGTGTAATCCCCAGGAGCAGCCGTTGCGCCAGAAGACCGCCGCCCGGCCAGCCGCTGGCGAACGTCGAAAAGAGTCGTTGCACAATACTCCCTTTAAAAAGACTAAGCGCAATGCAACAGAAACGAAACGTTCAAAACTGTTATTTCGCGATCCGACTTTTGGGGGATTACAAGTCTGGGTTACAGTCAATGATCCCGCGCTTCAACCCGATCGTGACCGCATGCGTCCGGTCGTTCGCTCTGAGTTTCGCAAGGATTTTCGTGATGTGGCTTTTCACGGTCTCCTCGGTTATCGCCAGCCGGGCGGCGATTTCCTTATTCGCGTTCCCCCTTGCGACCAGTCCGAGAACCTCCAGTTCGCGCGCGCTCAGATCTTCTTCCCCGGCATGCTCGGCCAGTTCCGCCGCTATCTCCGGCGGAATTCGCTTCTGCCCGGCATGAACGGCTCGGATGACATCCAGCAACTCGCGATTCACCCGGCCTTTGAGAAGAAAACCACGCGCGCCCGCCCTCAACGCCCGAACCACCTGCACGTCACCCGAATACGTCGTCAGGACGATGATTCGAGCCTCCGGAAAATCACCTCGAATTCCGATGATGGCCTCGATGCCGCTCATGTCTGGCATTTGCAGGTCCATCAACGTGATGTCCGGGCGATGGTGCCTGAATTGTTTAATCGCTTCGACTCCGGTGGCAGCCTCCCCGATCATCTTCATGTCCGGTTCAGCGTTGACCAACCCCGCGATCCCGTTGCGCAGCAGCGGGTGATCATCGACGGTCAGGATTCGAATCAGGCCGGAATCGCTCTACATGCGTCCGTTTTCTTTCGAAACAGTCCGAATCGCCGTTGAGCCTGGGGTTTCGCATATGCCCTTGAGGCAGGAACCGTCAATTCAATTTCAGTGCCCGCCCCGGCTTCACTCCAGAGATCGAATTGCGCTCCAATCCGTTTCGAGCGCTCCCGAATTCCTGGCAGGCCCCAGTGCCCGGCCCTTGCGCCTTCCTCGAGTATGTGCCGGTCAATGCCTTTTCCATCGTCGCGAATCCGCAAGCGGAGGTGCCGCTTATCGTAGCGAATTTCGGCTTCGATGTGGCTGGCGTGGGCGTGACTGAAAGCGTTTCGCAGCACCTCGCGGCCGATCCGGTAAATCTCGTCCTGAAGGGCGGGAGACAAGGTCCGTTGCCCTCCCTCGACAGTTACAGCCGAACTCGGGCTGACTTCCATTTGAATCCGGAGTTTGCGCCAGTTCCTGCGCCGCGACCGTCAGCAGATATCCCAAATTGCTCTGCGGAGCCACTGTGGCCCGCAAGTCCTGAATCGTCCTTCGGCCCTCATCGATAGCCTGCTCGGCGTTGCCGATCGCGCTATCGAGAGTGTGGATGGCCTCTTCGGGACGCCGCGGAAAAATGTTCCGAGCCGTCTGCATCTGGATCAGCGAAGCATGAAAGCTCTGCAGCAGTGTATCGTGGAGGTCGCGTGCTATTCGGGCCCGCTCGCCGGTCTGTGCGGAGAATTCCCGCGCAACCTGATACAGCCGAAGCCGATAGAGCCCCCAAAGAATCGCCACCAAAACTGCTGCCAGCGACGCGCGAAACCAACTGGTCTGGTAAAACGTGGGGGCGATCGCGAACTCCACAGTGCCTCCACCGCCGTTCCACACGCCGTCGTTGTTGGATGCAGTGATATGGAAGCGGTACTGGCCGGGGCCCAAATCGCTGTAGAAGACCTCGCGCCTCGTCCCTGCGTCCTGCCATTTCTGATCGCGCCCGTCGAGCTTATAGCGGAACTGGATTTTCTCCGGGATGGAGAAGCTCATAGCGGTGTAGCCGATTTCGATATCGCGGCTGCGCGGCGGAAAGCGAATGAGTTCGCTGATCGCATATTCTTTCCGATCGGCGTGCACTTCCTCCACATATACAGGCGGAGCAATGCTGTTCTTGCGCAAACCGCCAGGATTGATCATTTGCAAAACCGAGTCATTTGCGAACCACAGACGTCCGTCGGACGACTTCGAAACAGCTGGCTGAAAGGTACTCGGTCCCGGCGTCGCTCCATCGAAAACGTCGAGAACCTGGAATTTAATAGTCCGATCCGGCTGTTGCCACCACTGTCTGAGTTCCGAATCGGGTATCCCAATCAGTCCACATTCGGCGTAGAGCCGTAACGTTGCATTGTTATCCCGGATCGTGCTGAAGACTCCGTCGCATGGCAGCCCGTTTCTCGAACCGAGTGTCTCCGTTCGACCGTTCTTCCAGTGAGTTAACCCAATCCGGCTCGAAGCCCATACTGAACCGTCGGCATCGACCGTCAGGCCCCGTACTGTGGAGTCGATCCCCTTCAATGGAATTATCTCCAGTTTGCCGCTACGGTAATGGCCAAGATTGCCCTTTGAAACCCACCAGATGCCGCCCGCCGGGTCGGCCGCAAGAAGCCGCGGGAAAAGAACGGTGGGAAAATCCTCCGCAACGCGCAGGTCGTGAATACGGAACAGCTTCTGGTCTCGGCCGACGACGCTGACCCAAATGTTCTGGTCGCGATCTTCTGTGATTGCCGCCGCAGATCCCAGCGGGCTTCCATCAAGGCGGTTAATTTTTCTGAATCGCCCACGGTCGTAAATCGTAAGGATATTGTCGACGCCGACCCATAACCGTTTTGCATGATCCTGCCAGAGGGAGGTAACTCTCTTCCCCGGGACTCGGATCGAACTCAGGTCATTCCCACGCAGTACATCCAGGCTTCCCCTGTTACCGACCCAAACCGTTCCATCTTCCGTCGCGAGCACCGACTCGACCCGATCCGAGGAGAGCCCCTCGCTGGCCGAAAACGTAACTACCCGGTTGTCGACGAAACGGTCCAGACCTCTCGAAGTGGCCACCCAGAGATTGCCTTCCCGATCTTCGAAAAAATCGTTCACCTGGTCGCTCGACAGGCCGTTCTCGCTACGGAAATGATCGAGGCGCCCGGCAAACAATCTGTAGACTCCCGCATCAGAGGTCCCAATCCACACAGAGCCTTCGCGGTCAATGAACAGTGACACTGCGTGCGCATTGGTAATCCCGGGCAGCGCAATTTTTTCGGTGACTTCATGAGCAATTCGAAACAAGCCCAGGCCTTCCGCCGCAAGTGCCACCCAGACCGACCCGTCGCGCGCAACTGCTATGCTGCTAATCCCCCCGAGGCCGCGTGAGGGCTCGAGTTCTTTGCTCAGGTACGTTTTATAGGAACCATCACGCCACCGCACGAGCTGACCCGCGCCTCCGATCCATAGATTGCCTTGCGGGTCCCCGGAGAGAGCTTCCGCATAAGGAACCCGCATTCGGTCGTCGCCCCCGATGCATTCGGGGTGGTCTCCCAGAACCTGGCAAAGGCCTGTGTTTAGATTCGGCACGCGGGATCGCGCTACCCAGATTCGACCTTTGCGATCTTCGACGATTGAGTTAATCCGGCCGCGCACATACTCCTGGAGTCGACCGTTCTTCCAACTTGCAAGGCCCGCGGAAGTTCCGATCCACAAAGTGCCGTTGGAAGACACGCGCAATGAGTAAACGCTGGCGCCGGACAGACTCCTGGCCGCTGGAGGTGACCATGGGCTGAAGCGAACCCCATCATATTTCATCAGGCCCGAACTGGTGCCAATCCAAATGTAGCCGTCGGCCGTCTGCGCGATGGCGGTGGGCGCTGACGCAAATGCTCCCTCCTGAAGCCTCCAGGCAGTGTGCCGGTACTGAGTAATTCGCATACTCGGGTCAAGAGCCGAGGCGGGAGTTGCGATCGAGAGAAGGATAAGACCTGGAACCACGCCAAACCGGATGAAGACGCTGCTCAGCCGGTGCGGAACTTTACGTCCGCCGGTAGCACCGGCGATCTCGTCGCCAGTGTTCGTGACCTCTCTCAGCATCCTGTCAGGCGCCGGCAACCAGATACTTGTACTTGTTAATAGTCAGCCTTTTGATCTTCGACTCGAGAGTCGTCCGCGGTATCCCCAATCGCGCGGCAGCTCCGCGCGGACCCGAAATGCGCCCGCGGCTTTCTTCAATCGCCGCTTCGATACGTTGCTTTTCTTCGCTGCAGCGCGGGGGCAGCGCCTCATATCGGCTTGGGGAACTCGAGCGGAACCACGCCTCCTCCACAGAGAACACATCCGTTCCGCAAAGGATCACCGCGCGCTGGATCACATTCTGAAGTTCCCGAATATTGCCTGGCCAGTGGTATCCCTCAAGAATTTGCGCCGTCCGTTTCTCGACGCTTCGAATCCTTTTACCGGCATTCGCAGCGTAGCGCTCAATGAAGTACTTGGCGAGCAGCAGGATGTCTTCACGCCGCTCGCGAAGCGGCGGTACATGGATCGGAAAAACGTTCAAACGGTAGAAGAGGTCGAGTCGAAATTCTCCCGACTCAACCGCTGTGGAGAGATTGCAGTTCGTAGCTGCGATCACCCGAACGTCGACGGGGATGCTCCGGCTGCCCCCCACCCGTTCCATTTCGCGCTCCTGGAGCACGCGCAGCAAAGCGACCTGCGTCTCGGCCGGCATCTCGCCGATTTCATCGAGGAAAAGCGTGCCGTGGTTCGCGACTTCGAAACGGCCCGGACGCCGCTGATACGCGCCGGTGAAGGCGCCTTTTTCGTGGCCGAACAGGTCAGCCGCAATCAGCGAGGGGGGAGTCGCCGCGCAGTTCATGCAAACGAAAGGCCAGCGCGAACGGTTTGACCTCCTGTGAACCGCGCGCGCGATCAGTTCCTTGCCCGTGCCGCTTTCTCCCGTGATCAGCACCGTCGCATCGCTCGGAGCGACTCGGGTAACCTGGGCAGTCACGCGGCAGATCGCCTCCGAGGAACCGACGATCTCCTCGAACATCGACGTTGCGAGAATGTCGTCGTCGCAGAGGTTGAGCATTTCTTCAGTCAGACCTCGTCGAGACGTTTCGGCGCCGCCTCGCAGTGATGTGAGGGCGTCTGGCGCAACCGAGGAAGAACTCATTGTAAGGCTCCATTAAGAGGCGCTTGCGGCACGGGTCTTAACTACAATCAGTCATCTTCGCCGTTGCCACTTGCTTCCATGATTTCCGCTCGCTCTCTCGTGACCCATTCGCGGATGTACGGAGAGCAGTTCCGAAGTACCGTTCTGCCGATCTCTCTTTGCGCAAGGTATTTCACCACCTCCCGGTCGACCAGATCGACGTTCCTGAGATCGATGACAACAGCGTCCGCTTCATCCGCGATTACGCTGCGAATTGTTTCCAAATCTTCTTCAGTAATCCGGCCGCTAATGCACAGCGCCACGATGTCGCCGCCGACAATTCGGTCAATTCGGCAACTCATGTTGAGTCTGCGGAGGTTGCTCTCCTGCCCATTTGCGTCTCTCTGCTACGGTGGCGCGCCACTCATCGGGCAAATCTAAAGCCGTTATCAAGTTGTTGAAAAAATTAGGCTAATCTACCGGGAACCCTCGCCGCATCGGCACGGATTCCGCAATATTCGCGAATTCCGCAAATTCCGCGAAATTAGCGTTCCGGATCTCAGGAAAGTAGTTTTACCGGAACTTGAACTGGCGTTTATCGATCTTCAGCGTCCTGATGCGAGTCTCAAGAGTAGAAGGTGGGACTCGAAGCCTGGCCGCGGCACCTGACACGCCGGAGACGCGCCCTCGGCTCTCGGCCAGCGCCGCTTCGATAATTTCCCGCTCAGCTTCGAGCCTCCACGCGCGAAGCCACCGGCGTTGGAATCCGAGGTGTCTGCGCAGGACTTCTTTTGGACAGCCATAATTCGTCAACCGAAAAAACTTCGGCGGAGTTCAGAATGATGGACCTTTCGATTACGTTCTGCAACTCCCGGATGTTGCCGGGCCAGTCATAGGACTGCAATAGATCGAGAGTCTTCTGATCGATCGACCTGATATTTTTTCCCGCTCTTTTAGCGTAGCGCTGCACGAAATATTCGACCAGCATCAGGATGTCGTCTTTCCGTTCTCGCAAAGGCGGCATTTCGATGGGAAACACGTTCAGCCGATAGAGAAGATCCTGGCGAAACGTCCCATTTGCTACGGCGGCGTTCAAGTCGCGATTGGTGGCGGCGATGACCCGAACATCCGTGTGAATCGGCTGCCCGCCCCCGACTCGCTCGAATTCCCGTTCCTGTACCACCCTTAATAAGGCGGCCTGCGTGTCGAGTAGCAGTTCGCCAACTTCGTCCAGGAAAATCGTCCCACCATCGGCCATCTCGAACCGGCCGAGCCGGCGCTGAGTGGCTCCCGTGAAAGCTCCCTTTTCGTGGCCAAACAATTCCGAGGAAACCAGCGTGGGCGGAAGCGCAGCGCAATTCACGCTAACGAAGGGACGGCCGGATCTGTGGGATCTTTTGTGAAGGGCGCGGGCAATGAGTTCCTTGCCGGTGCCGGTTTCTCCGGTAATAAGAACGGTCGAGTCGGTCGGAGCAACTTTGGCAATTCGGGAAAGAACGGCCTTCAGCGGTCTCGATGTGCCGACAATTTCCTCGAACATCGAAGTCTTGTCGATCTCCTCGCGGAGGGCAACGTTTTCCTGCCGCAGTCTCTCTTCAGCCTGCTTACGGTCATGAATGTCGGTGCCGGCAACAAACCAGCGCGTAACGTGTCCCTCTTCGTCGTACAACGGGTTGTTGCGGACCAGAAACCAGCGATACGTCCCGTCGTGCCTGCGTAACCGCGCTTCGTACTGGTCCGGGGGACTACCTTCAGGTCCCCACGCGAGGCGTTCCAGATCGTCCGGATGAACTCGCGTTTTGGTACCGCGACTTTGCCATTCCTCAAGGCTGAGGCCGAAGTAATTCAGCAGGGCCCGGCTGGCAAAGATGCGGTCGTCCCACGAACCCACTACGGCCACGTGCTGCGGCGTGAGGTCGAGAATCTGCCGAAGCTCGATTTCCTGCCCTCGGATTTTACCCTCGGCACGTTTTTGTTCAGTCAAATCGAGGACGAATGCGACGCCCTCTCTTCTGCCTTCAAACAGCGCAGCGCCAAACAGCACGGGCACCCGGCTGCCATCTTTCCGGAGAAACTCCTTCTCGTATGGCTGCAGAGCCCCGGTTGCCAGCGCCTCTCTCAGGGCGCGTTCGTCGCGCTCGCGCCCCTCTGCCGGCGACAAATCCGTCCAGCGCAATCGATTTGAATCGAGATCCTCACGGTCGTATTGCAGCATTTGCAGGAATGCCTGGTTTGCCTCGAAGATCTCGCCATCGACGTCCGCCATGAAGATTCCCAGAATGTTGGCTTCGACCAGGCGGCGGATCTTATCTTCAGCGGTTTTGCGATCGGTGATGTCGGTCAGGGCCCCGATAAACTCGCGGTGGCCGGATGCGCTGTCTACCACGTGGGCTATCGCATGGACGTACTTGACTCGCCCCTCGGGCAGGAGCAGGCGATACTCATGCTCGAAGTCCGTGTCAGTTCGGGATGCGCGATCTGTGACCTGTCGGAAAGCCGCTCTGTCTTCGGGATGTACGCGCTGTATCGCAAGGTCGATTGCCGGCTTTACTGTCCTGTCGTACTCGAAGATGCGATAGGTTTCGTCGGACCAGACAAGCTCACCGTCCTCGGGTCTCCACCCGAAACTGCCCGTGTGACTGAGTCTTTGGGCTTCTGCCAGATAGGCTTCCCGCCGGCGGAGTTCCTGCGTCGCGAGCTCGTTCTCCGTAACGTCCAGGGCGCTGCCAACGTATTTCTTCAGGTTTTCGTTTTCGGCGACAGGAGCTCCGACGCAGCGAATGTAGCGCACCCCACCATCGGGTCGCACGACGCGCTTCGTCGCATCGAAGGGGGAGGCTTGCGCCAGGATGTCCCTGATCAGGTTCGCCACCGACTCGCGGTCCTGTGGGTGGAAACAATTCAGGTATTCCTGAACAGTTGGCGCTTCGCGGGCCGAGTCGAGGCCATGCATCCGAAACAATTCCGGAGACCAGTAGCTGAATCCGGCGGGATCGAGAGCCCAGCTGCCCGAATGCGCAAGCCGTTGCCCTTCGGCGAGATAAAACTCGCTTCTTTGCAGCTCCTGAGCGCTTTGACTGAGCTTCAGTTCCGCTCGCTTGCGATCCTCGATATCGATGCTCGACCCATGCCACTTGACAATTTCGCCGCGTTTGCCGCGTGCTGCTACTTTGTGGTGCAGCATCCAGCGATATTCGCCGTCTGCGCGCAGGACGCGAGCCTCATGCAGGAAGGGTTCGCCGCTGGCAAGAGACGCCCGCCACTTAGCCACAATTCCTTCGACATCCTCCGGATGGATGAACGCCGTCCACTTCCAGCCCAGCAAATCTTCCAGCGACCGCCCTACGTACCGGAGCCAGGTTTGATTGAAGAAATCGAGGTAGCCATCGGGCATGCCCGTATGAATCAGGCTGGGGGCCGAATTGATCAGGAGTTGAAGGTCCGAGGCTTGATGCTGTCGGGCGGCGCTATGTCCGCTGGTAGCCATCGCTCGCAATTATATTCCCTCGGCATGTTTCAACCTTCTCGCCGGCTGTCCCGCCAATCCGCCCGGCGGCGCTCCCTTGAGATCCACTCCTGGATATAGAGGGGGCAATTCGCGAGTTGAATGCCTTGAGATTCGCAGCGAATCAGGAATCGAACGGTCGATCGGTCCACGAGACTGACATCCGTCAAATCGAGGTTCGGCGTGTTTCCACATTGCTCGAGTTCTGAGCGCAATTCAGCAAGGTTCTCCTCTGATATGCGACCGCTCAACTTCAGGAGCGTAGACTTTCCATCCGTCAGCCTCTCAATTCGCAACATAAGTTAGTGTGCCCCAGAACAACGAGCGCCCAAACGCGCAATTTGTTGACCCGAAATATTTTTGCGCCGCTTCCCAATACGCAGGTTCACGCAAATGCTCCGGGGCAAGTGCACACCAGACCTGACGACGAAGCCCGCCGAAATCGTCAATTGACGAAATTGAGCACGACTTCGACAGCAAATAACCCGGCGAATCAATAATTTGCATTTGGCGCGCCGCGTGCATTTCTCCACGGTGTCGATGTCGTTCAAAAGAGGGAGCATCTGCTCGCCCGGGTTGTAAGCGCCCGACTGTAAGTCATTTTCGTCAAAAGGAGAAATCGATATGGCCCGGAACGTAGCGGATGTCCTGTGGGAAATGCTTGTCAGCGCTGGTGTGAAGCGGTGCTACGGCATTGTCGGAGACGCATTGAATCCCGTGATGGATGCACTTCGGAGAAACGGCAAGGTCGATTTTGTCCATGTTCGAAATGAAGAATATGGCGTGTTCGCCGCTGTCGCCGAAGCGTACTTCACTGGTGAGCCCGTCGTGGTCTGCGGGACTGCCGGGCCGGGCGTGACGCACCTTTTCAACGGGCTGATGGATGCGCGCAAAGAAGGCGCCCCCGTAATCGCGATCGCGGGTGACGTGGAAACCGCAATCATGGATACGGAAGCCCTTGAGGAGATGAATCCGTATCATTTCTTCCAGGCCGCATCGCTCTACACCGCGCGTCTGATCAATCCCGAGCAGGCGCACGCCGTCATCGGTATGGCGATTCGCACCGCCATAATCCAAAGGGGCCCGACCGTGATTTCACTTCCCGGTGACATCGCCTCGGCCGAGGCCCCGGAGAAGCCCGTAGAGATCAGGATTCCGGCAGCACCTGTTCTCCGCCCCTCGGATGCCGACCTGAGCGAACTCGTGAAGATGATCGACGCGGCGGGAACCGTAGCGATCTTTGGCGGAGACGGTTGCCGCGAAGGCCGGGATGAGGTGGTCGAACTCGCAAAGAAGCTGAAAGCTCCCGTGGGATTTGCATTTCGGGGCAAGCAGTGGCTGGAGCATGACAATCCGAATGCAGTTGGACTTACAGGCCTGCTGGGCTATGGTGGCGCTTACAACGCCATTAACGGCGCCGATCTACTTTTGATGCTGGGAACCGACTTCCCCTTCTCGGAATTTCTCCCGGAAACTCGGGTGAAGAAGGTGCAAATCGACAAGAATCCGAAACACATCGGACGCCGAACACCTCTCGATATGGGCCTTGTCGGAGACATCAAGACCACGGTTGCCGCGCTTCTGGGCGCCGTCCGCGAGAAGACGGACGATCGGTTTCTTCGCAAGCACCTCGCGGAAACGGAGTCGTTCGCCGAACTGAAAGGGCATTATGTCGAGAAGGGGCCAGGAATAAAGCCGATCCGTCCGGAGTTCCTGGCCGCAAAGCTGAGCGAGCTCGCCGCCGACGATGCCATGTTTTTTGCCGACACGGGCACGGCCGTGATTTGGCTGGCGCGACACATACAGGGTGGCAAAAACCGGCGATTGTTCGGCTCGTTCTCATGGGCGTCTATGGCTAACGCGGCGCCGAATGCATTCGGCGCGCAATTGGCGTACCCCGGCCGCCAGACCATCGCGCTTTGTGGCGACGGCGGCTTCACCATGCTCGGAATCGGCGATGTGCTGACGCTGGTCGAGCGAAAGGCGCCGGTGGTTCACATCCTGCTCAACAATGAGTCGCTCGATTTTGTGAATATTGAGCAACAGGAAGCCGGTTACGTTCCTTTCGGGGTAGGATTTAAGAATCCCAACTTCGCCGCTGTAGCCGATGCAATGGGGGCGAAAGGAATCCGTATTGAGGAGCCTGGCGATGTCCACGATGGTCTTCTTGAAGCGCTTGCGCATAAGACCGGCCCCGTCGTAGTGGACGTGGTGGTCGACCCTTATGCGCTGGCGATGCCATCGCACGTGCCGTTACACACCCTTAAGGGTTATACCCTCAGCGTCGCGAAGCAGGTGGTTTCAGGCAGGCTGGACAGTCTTATAAAGACGATGGAACGCAATGTAGGACTGCTGTAGAACCATGCGGAATAGCGTCCCAATCCCGACGGTGTGGGGCCAGGGCTTCGGCCCTGCCGCCGAGCTTCCGCTCGGCGCGAAGCGTTACGTCAGCCTCCTCAAACAAACCAACAATCAACATGCCTGATACGACCTCCACGAAATTTCGGGGAGTGATCGTAGGCGTCGTGATCCTGGCGATCGCGATAGGACTCGTCGTCGTCCTCTCCTCCAACTGGACCGCATGGGCAAGCAACAGCGACGAGCAAAAGACGGACGACGCTTATCTGCGCGCCGATGTCACGCCTCTCAGCACCAAGGCTGCCGGTCTTGTCGCCTCTGTTGAAGTTTCCGATTATCAGCACGTAAAAGCCGGACAACTGCTCGCCCGGTTGCAGGACGACGACTTCCGGGCGCAGGTCGCGCAGGCGGAAGCGGCGGTTCTCGCCGCGCGAGCCGCACTCGTCAACAACGAGAGCCAGAAAAAACTGCAGGACGCGCGGGTAGCGCAGGCGCAGACCGGGATCGCTTCGTCCGAAGCGCAGGTCGCCGCGGCGGAGGCCGGTATTAAGGCTGCGAATTCCTCGCTTGCGAACGCGCGAAGCGGGCTGGGAGCGACGGACGCGGATGTGGAACGCACCTCGCTCGAGCGCAAACGGCAGGAGGCGCTGGTGGCGGCGCAGTCGTCGACAAAACAGAAGCTGGAACAGGCGGTCGCGGATGAGCAGCGTCTTCAATCACAGCGCTCCGGCCGCCAGGCCGAGATCGACGCGGCAAACGCCCAACTGGCGAGCCGCGAAGCCGACCTGAGCCGCGCACAGGCCCAACTGGAAAGCACCCGCGCGGAGATCGAGACGCAGCGGAGGCAGCGCGCGGTGCTTGATTCTCAGGAACAGTCCCTTGATGCAGACTTAAAAGCTCGCGAGGCGGCTCTTGATCTGGCGAAAACCAACCTCGGCTATACGCGGATCGTCGCGCCGGAGGATGGGATCGTTGGAGAACGCAAAGTGCGCGCCGGGCAACTGGTCAGTCCCGGGACGCAGATCTTCTCGCTGGTTCAGCAACAGCCATGGGTGCAGGCGAATTATCGCGAAACGCAGCTTCAGAATATTCGGGCCGGCGATCCGGCGGAGATTCGCGTCGATGCATTTCCCGGTCTGGTTCTGAAAGGCCACGTTGAGGAAGTCGCTCCGGCAAGCGGATCGCAGTTCGCCCTGCTGCCACCAGACAACGCAACCGGAAACTTCACCAAAGTGATACAGCGTGTGCCCGTAAAGATCGTACTCGACGAGCACCAGAACGGAACGGATCGGCTGCGTCCGGGCCTCTCCGTGGATGTCCTGGTCAGAACCAAAGGTCAGTCCAGATGACGCCGCCTGCACATGAGGCGGCTCAAGGAACAGTCCCGCTCACGGTACACCCATACATAGGCGTACTCGGTGTCTTTCTCGGGGCAGCTACATCGACTCTTAATGGACGACTGGTGAGCGTCGGTCTGCCCGACTTACGCGGCGCGTTGGGCTTCGGATTCGACGAAGCGTCGTGGATTCCCACCGTGCTCAACATGGGCATGATGTTCATCGGGGTTTTCGCCGCCTTTCTGGGGACGGCGTATGGAATCCGCCGCGTGCTTCTGACAACCGGGGTCGTGTTCACCCTCGCGTCTTTCTTCCTGCCTTTCTCTTCCAGTCTTGCGACGATGCTTATATTACAGGCGATCGCGGGTTTGTCAGCCGGGGCTTTCTACACCCTGACGCTCACCTTCGTCGTTCGCAATTTACCGAAGAAGCTCCTCCTCTTCGGTGTGGCCGCCTATGCATTGGACATCGTTGTAACCAGTAACGTCGCCGCGTTGATTGAAGGCTGGTACATTGATCACCTCTCGTGGCACTGGATCTTCTGGACAGCTGCGATTCTCACGCCGGTCATGATGCTGTGCATCTGGTTCGGCGTTCCGCCGGCGGACACCGGGCCGGCGCCAAACTGGCGGGGGTTCTTCTACATGAGCGCCGGACTGAGTCTGGTATATGGCGCGCTCGACCAGGGTCAGCGTCTGGATTGGTGGAGATCGGGAGTATTCACAGGGATGCTGGCGGCCGGGGCCTTTCTTCTGCTGGCCACGCTGGTCCGGCGATACTTCCAGCCGAATCCTCTGGTCAACCTGCCGTTTCTCAACGCACGCAACGTCGTGATACTGGGATTAGGCGTATTCACCATACGGTTCGCACTGCTCACGCCGTTGGCAGGTATCCCAGGCTTTCTGGGCAGCATTGCGGGATACCGGCCGATTGAGACGGGCGCCGCGCTCGCCTGGGTGGCGGCCCCGCAGTTTGTCCTCGTCTGGATCGTCGCGATCTTAACTGTATTCATACAACCCCGCATCGTCATGGCCGCGGGCTTCGCTACCATTGGCACTGCCTGCTGGATGGCTGCGCGCCTTGACTCCTCCTGGGCGGGCAACAGCTTTCAGATTCCCGAACTCACGCTGGCAGCCGGCATTGCGACCGCCTTTGTCGGCCTTGTAGTAAGCATTCTGTTACTGGCGGTCGAGATGGGCGCCGTTACCAGCGTCATCAACGCCTCTACTTACTCGGCCTGGATGCATACGATGCGCCTGATGGGCGGCGAAATCGGCGCCGTGATCTTCGGCCGCTTCGTGGCCGTGCGGGAGCAACTGCACTCGAATCTGCTGGGATATCACGTTGACGCGGGCAACTGGATCACCGACGACCGGCTCCGCGGCGTCGCACTTGCATTGACACCCCCGTCGACGGGATCTGAGGAAGCCGTCGCTCGTTCGGTCACCATCCTCGGCGGACAGGTACGAGCCCAGGCGTTGACGCTCGCCTACTCCGATGCGTTTCTGCTCATCGCCTGGTGGATCGTCGTCTATCTCCTTTTGGTCATCTGCATGAAGCCGAGCACCATCAGTCTTCGCCCGAAGGAAGAGGCTAAATGAAAGTCCGTCTTCTTGTTGGTCTCTTTTGTTCCGTCCAGGCCGTCGGATTTGCGGCTGATCCCGTCACGCTAACTCTGCCTGAGGCTGTGAAATTGGCTTTGGCACAGAACCGGGACCTCAAAATTGCTCGGCTGAAGGTCCAGGAGAAGGAGCAGAAAAAGGCGGGAGCCAAAGCAGACTACTTCCCGCAGCTCAAGAACGAATCGACCTTTTTGCATGTAACTTCTCTGGAGAACATAGTGATTCCGGAGGGCGCCTTCGGTGCACTTCCGAACGCCGGGTTCGTTCCTACTCATGACGTCCTGATCGGGCAGGGAAGCCAGACGGTCGAGACGATCGGTACCGGGCTGACGCAACCGCTGACACCTCTGATCCGCGTCCGGCAGTCGAATCGGATCGCAGCATCGGAAATACTGGCGTCTCGGGACGATGTCAGGAAGGCCGAGAACGAGATCGCCGTCAAAGTCCATGAGGCTTATTACGGAATCCTGATCGCTCGCCTGCAGAAGCAGGCAGCGGAGCAGGATAACGACTATGCCAAAACGCGATTGCGCGAATCCCAGGAAGGCGTGCGCGATGGCAATGCGTTGAATTTCGACGTCCTCGATAGCCAGGCTGGGCTCCTCCAAAGCGAGCAGTCAGAGTTAACCATTGATCTTCGAATATCCGACCTGAACACCGAACTGAACGATCTCCTCGGACTTCCCTTGGGCACGCCGCTGGTATTGAGTCCGGTCGAAGTCGCAAACCCGGCGGATCTGTCGCGCGAAGAGCTGCTTCGGATCGCATTCTCCACAAATCCGCAGATCACCTCCGCGATGCAAACGGTCGAGCAGGCGAAGGCGGGCGTGACGGCGGCAAAGTCCGCCTGGATTCCTGACGTCTCTGTATTTGCCCGCCAGAGCTACCAGAATGGCGTGCCCTTCCTGGTGCGCAACTTCGGCACGTTTGGAGTCCTGTTCAGCTACGATGTTTTTGATTTCGGGAAACGCCGCGCCGCGTTGCGAGAGCGCGAAACTCAACTGGCGGAAGCGCAGGAGAATGTGGAGCGGCTGAAAGAAGCCGTTGGCGTAGAAATTCAACAAAGCGTCAATAAAGTGGATCGTACAAGGAGGATGCTGCAGGTCGCCGCCGAGGTGGTGAAGCTCCGGATCGAAGGAGAACGGGTGGCTGAAAACCAGTTGAAGGAGGGAACGATCCTTGTCTCAGCCAGGCGTCAGGCGTCCGCGTCCAACTATAAGGCGCAGGCAGATCAGCTCCAGGCGCAACTGGCTTACATGCTGGCGGAGGCGGAACTGCAAGAGACCATTGGACGTACCCCAGGTCAATGAAATCCTATGAAAGGCTCTCTTCTTGAAGTTATCCCGGTTTTCTTTGGAATTGTGGTCGCCGCCCTTGCTGAGCCATCGCCTTCGCCCCTTAGTCCGACCAATATCTTTGCTCCTCTCTCTACGCCGGCGCAATCTGTTTTTGACCTGTCACTGTTTGTCCTTGAAGTTACGGGCGCCATCTTTTTGGTGGTTTTCAGCCTGCTTGTCTATGCCGCGGTGAAATTCAGAAAGAAGGGTGGCGCTTCGGAAAAGGAGCCCACTCAGGTCTATGGCAGCGTGCAATTGGAACTCGCGTGGACGGTCATTCCCGTTCTCATCGTGGTCGTCTTGTTTCTGGCGTCGGCTCGTGTCATCGGCAGCGTTCAGAACGCGGAGCCGCCGGCAAACGCAATTCAAGTCACTGTTATCGGCCATCAGTTCTGGTGGGAGTATCGATATCCCTCGCTGGGAGTGGTCACGGCCAACGAGTTGCACATTCCTGTGAGCGATCCGACGCATCCCTCGCCTACGTTTCTTACCCTGCTCTCCGCGGATACCGATCACAGCTTCTGGGTGCCTCGGCTGGCCGGCAAGACCGATCTGATCCCAAACCACCCGAATCGTATGTGGGTAGACCCGCATGAGACGGGACTTTACCTCGGACAGTGCGCGCAATATTGCGGAACGCAGCACGCGTTGATGCTCCTCCGTGTTTATGTGCAAACCCGCGACGAGTTCGATCGCTGGATTCAACAACAGCAACGAACGGCGGAGGCCGGGAGCAACGCCCGCGATGGGCAGAAGATCTTCGAAAGTACGGCCTGTGTGAACTGTCACACCATCCGCGGGACCCCTGCAATCGGTCGCTTCGGTCCCGACCTGACGCACCTGATGAGCCGGGACACCATCGCTTCCGGAGCCGTACCGAACAACTCGGACAATCTGCGCCGTTGGATTCAAAACCCGAATGTCATCAAACCGGGGTCGAAAATGCCGGCCATGGGATTAGGCGAGGTTGAATTGAATTCTGTGACCGCTTACATGGAGACGCTCCGCTGATGTCGACACAATCCCTCATAGTGTCTGCGACTGCCGCAGTCCCGCGCCGCCCCCTGGTGGAACGGCTTCATCTCTGGGTGGCTACGGTCGACCACAAGCGTCTCGGGCTGCTCTACATCTTTTACGCGCTGTTGTTCCTCATGTTCGGCGGCGTTGAAGCGACCATCATGCGGATTCAGCTCATCCGCCCGCTCAATACCTTCGTATCGCCGGAGGTATTCAACCGGATGTTCACGATGCACGGCACGACGATGATTTTTTTCTTCGCCATGCCGATTATGTTCGGCTTCGCGAACTATCTGGTTCCTCTTATGATTGGCGCGCGCGACATGGCTTTTCCGCGGCTCAACGCGTTCAGTTTCTGGATGACGGCCTTCGGAGGCCTGCTCCTCTATTTCAGCTTTATAGGCGGGGACGGACTCTATGGAGCGGGCAGCGCTCCTGACGTGGGATGGTTCGCCTATGCTCCTCTGACGTCCAAGACGTTTTCCCAGGGGCACAGTACGGACTTCTGGATTCTGGCGCTTTTCCTCTCCGGCATCGGCAGTGTGGGAACGGCGATCAATATCATCGCCACCATCTTTTGCATGCGGTGCAAAGGGATGGCCCTCGGAAAGATGCCGCTGCTGGCATGGCTCATGCTCACGATGGCGGGTCTGGTCATTCTGGCGGTAAGTCCGCTCACTGCCGCACAGTTGATGTTGCTGGTCGACCGCTATCTCGGCGGGCACTTCTTCGATACTCAGGCGGGCGGATCCGCGGTGATCTGGATGCACTTCTTCTGGGTCTTCGGTCACCCGGAAGTGTACGTACTCGTCGTGCCCGCTTTTGCTTTTGCTTCGGAGATCATTCCGGTCTTCTCGCGTAAGGCGATCTTCGGGTACCCCATCATGGTCGCCGCGACCTTGTGCATCGGGTTCATCAGCGTCAGCGTATGGGCTCACCACATGTTTACGGTGGGCATGAGTGCGACCGCGAATGGTTTTTTCGTGCTGTCGACAATGGCGATTGCGGTACCCACGGGCATCAAGATCTTCAACTGGCTCGCGACGATGTGGGGCGGCCACATTGAATTCAAGGCGCCGATGTTGTTCTGCGTTGCGTTTCTGTTCCAGTTTCTGATCGCCGGCCTTACCGGCGTCATGCAGGCCGCGGCTCCCTTCGACTGGCAGTTAAGCGCGTCGTATTTCGTAGTCGCCCACTTTCACTATGTGATCGTTGGCGGCATTCTCTTCACGCTCTTTGGGGCTTTCTACTATTGGTTTCCCAAAATGTCCGGACGAATGTACAGCGAGCCTCTTGCGAGACTGCACTTCTGGATCTTTCTCATCGGTTTTCACCTGACATTCGATTTCATGCATATTCCAGGCCTTCTCGGAATGCCTCGCAGAATCTACACCTACGAACCGGGCCGTGGCTGGGATATCTGGAATTTCATCGTGACCGTAGGCGTTTTCTTTCAGGCGGCTGGCGTTTTGGTATTCGTGATAAACCTGATCTGGTCTTACTTTCGCGGCAAGATCGCCGGAAGCGATCCGTGGGATGCGTGGACCCTTGAATGGTCGACCACGTCGCCTCCGCCGGAGTACAACTTTGCGGCGATTCCTGAAGTCAGGAGCCGTCGTCCGCTTTGGGACATAAAGCACCCCGAAGATCCCGACTGGCAATACGAGTAGAGGAGTCATGAGCGAGAACGAAGCTCTACAGAATCCCGCGCGTGGCCCGGTGGCAATGTACTGTCTGATCGGTGCGGAAACCGCCATTTTCGCGATCTTCGTCGTTGCTTATGTGTTCTACATAGGCAAAAGCGTCTCGGGGCCTCAGCCGAGTCAGGTCCTCCGGCTTCCCATATTTGCTACGATTTGCCTGCTGTCGAGCAGCGTCACGATCCACCTCGCCGTCAGATTTCTGCGGACCGCGAGAGTGGTGTCGTTCTCTTTGTGGTGGGCTCTGACGTTCGCGCTGGGAGCGATATTCCTGACTGCCACGTTTCGCGAGTGGCATCACCTGATCTATGAAGATGGCCTGACGATTCAGACAAATCTTTTCGGCACGACCTACTATTCTCTTGTCGGCCTGCACGCCTTTCACGTGACGGTGGGGCTGATTGCCTTGCTCACGGTCCTGGTGCTTGCGTTACGCGGAAATGTCGGAGAACAGCATGCCGAGAGGACCGGGGTTCTGTCGATGTACTGGCATTTCGTCGATGTCGTGTGGATCGTGGTGTTCCTGGTGGTTTACGTGATCGGCCGCTGACGTGTCGCTGACGAAAGGAGAGACGAACGTGAATGACTCGGTTGAGGTCCCGGCGCCAACGGCGTGGCCGATCGTGCTTGCTTTTGGAATCACGCTGCTCTTCGCCGGCCTCGTCACGAGCGTTGCAGTAAGTGTGCTCGGCGGGATCGTGGCAGTGGCCGGCGCTGTCGGATGGTTTCGAAATGTTCTCCCGTTTGAAGCTCACGAAATGGTGCCCGTATCGAAGGAAGTGCCGCTCGTTACGACAACCAGAGCTCAGGTTGCACGAGTTGCGGTCGCGGGGGAATTGCGGAGGGCGTTTCTGCCTCTCGAAATCTATCCCGTTTCAGCAGGGGTCAAGGGTGGTTTGGCCGGAAGCGTCGCGATGGCTCTTACTGCGATGCTCTATGGATTGCTCAGTGGAAACGGCATCTGGTACCCGATCAACCTTCTGGCGGCTGGCTTCCTTCCGTCGAAGATGACGGCGACGGTGGCCAGCCTCTCAGCATTCAATCTGAACGTTCTTCTCATTGCCTCGGCGATTCATCTGCTTACATCGCTGCTGATGGGGCTGCTCTACGGGGCCATGCTACCGATGCTTCCGCGGCGGCCAGTCCTTCTGGGAGGCGTTGCAGCTCCACTTTTGTGGACCGGCCTGCTGCACAGCATCCTCGGAATCGTGAATCCCGTACTCAACCAGCGGATCCACTGGGTCTGGTTCGTCGTATCGCAAGCGGCGTTCGGCATTGTTGCCGGTATCGTTGTCTCACGCCAGGAGCGCGTGCGTACGCTGCAGCAACTGCCGCTTTCCTTCCGCTCAGGCATGGAGGCTACCGGCATGAGGGACGACAATCCATGAACCGGGGCATCTTACTCCTGGCGGTTTTGGTCACGACGGCTTGCGGGACACCGCCCGTGGATTCGCGGGTGGTTCCTCCCGATGCCATCACGAACTTCAATGTCCTCTATACGGAAAACTGCTCCGGGTGCCACGGCGTCGACGGAAAGGGCGGCGCGGCCATCGGAATCGGCGACCCTGTCTATCTCGCCATCGCGGATGATGCGGTCATTACCCGCGTGACCGCCGACGGCGTCGCGGGAACTTCCATGCCGGCGTTCGCTCAGCACTCCGGCGGCTCGTTGACCGATGACCAGATTCACGCAATCGTCGGCGGGATTCGAATCCGGTGGGCGAAGCCCGATGCTCTTCACGGCGCGGTGGCCCCGCCCTATGCGGCTTCCGGTCCTGGTGATCCGAAGCATGGAGCGGCCGTTTATGATGCGGATTGTTCGTCGTGTCACAGCAAGAAGGCAAACTCTATCCTGGACGGTTCATACCTCGCCTTAGTGAGCGATCAGAATCTTCGTACGACGGTGATCGTCGGCAGGGCTGAGTTAGGCGCTCCCGATTGGCGCGGCAATGCGGCCGGCAAACCGATATCCCCGGAGGACGTGTCCGATGTGGTGGCGTGGCTTGCTTCTCAGCGGACGCAGTTAACTGAAGGAGAAACGCAATGACACCGCCGAATGGAACTTCGAGACGCGGCGCTCTGGTGAAGATCGGACTCTTGTTTAATGGCGTCATCGGCGCAATTCTTGCCATACCTGTCGTGGGCTATCTCCTGTCCCCCATGATTCGCGAGCGGGCCAGCCGATGAACCATGGGTGTCGCTCGGTTCCCTGGATCAATTCCCGGAGGGACAGACGCGGCTCGCGACCTATCGGAGCCCGACTGCGAGGCCCTCGGACGGCGAGACTGCGAAAATCCCCTGCTGGGTACGTCGCGTTCAAGGTGGCAAGTTCCAGGTCTTTGCCATCAATTGCGCTCATCTGGGGTGCCCGGTTCGCTGGTTTCCGCAGTCGGGTCTCTTTATGTGCCCATGCCATGGGGGCGTCTACTATTCGGACGGTTCGCGGGCATCGGGGCCGCCGGAGCGCGGGCTGTTTGAGTATCGCTATAAGGTAGAGCGCGGGAACCTGCTGCTCCATGCCGGTCAGATGCCCACCACCGGGTCTCCAACTGCGCGGCTCATAAACATCTCTTTGGAGAATTCGACGTGCGCCTGATCAAAGAGGTCGGGGCATGGTTCGAAGCCCGCCTTCAGCTCGCTACACCAATCCGGGAGACGATGGAGCATGCGGTTCCGAAGCAGACCGCGAGCTGGGCTTATGTCTTCGGCAGCGCGGCGCTCACCGTCTTCATGCTCCAGGTTGTTACAGGGATCCTTCTTGCTCTCCTCTACGTCCCCTCGGCCGGAGAAGCATGGAACAGCCTTCAAGTTCTGAACCATCAGGTAGCACTCGGTTGGTTCATTCGCGCCCTCCACGGCTGGGGCTCGAATTTCATGGTCGCGATCGTCCTGATTCACATGGTGCAGGTGATCCTGTTCGGAGCTTACAAGTTTCCCCGAGAACTGACCTGGATTCTCGGGATTTTTCTGCTTCTGATGACTCTTGGAATGGCCTTTACCGGCCAGGTGCTCCGGTTCGATCAGGATGCGTACTGGGGACTTGGGATAGGCGCTTCTATCTCAAGCCGCATCCCTATCCTGGGGCCATGGATCGTAAACCTCCTTCTGGGAGGGCCGATCATCGCGGCCGCCACCCTCTCTCGCTTCTTTGCCTTGCATGTCTTTGTGATTCCCGGTTTGCTCTTTGCGTTCGTCGGGCTGCACCTTCTTTTAGTGCTCAAGCTGGGAATTAATGAATGGCCCATGCCGGGGCGCATTGTACGCCGCGCGACGTACATCAAGGAGTATCACGAGCTGACGCACAAGGACGGGATTCCGTTCGTGCCCGGGGCGATCGTGAAGGACATGTTTTTCTCCGGGTTTGTCCTTCTTGCAGTCGCCGCATGCGCGCTGTATTTTGGCCCGTTCGGGCCGAGCGGGCAGCCCGATCCCACCATCATCCAGACAGTCCCGCGGCCGGATTACTTCTTTCTTTGGCTGTACGCGGTTCTTTCCCTGCTGCCACCCTCGATGGAGACTCCGGCGTTGCTGATCGGCCCCGTTATCGCGCTGGGCTTTCTTCTGGCGCTCCCATTCTTTTCCGGTGAGGGCGAGAAGAGCTGGAGGCGGCGTCCCATCGCCGTTCTTACGATCCTTCTTACGGCAGTTGCGTTCGGAACGTTCACACATATGGCAGGGCAGGCGCCATGGAGTCCGGTGATGAATGCCTGGAGCGGCGTCCCGATCCCGGCGCCGTATCTCAAGGGACGCTCCGCCCTGGAGCGCCAGGGCGCACTTGTGTTTCAGGCCAAGCAATGCCACAACTGCCATGCGCTCGGCGACCAGGGGGGAAAGCGCGGGCCCGAGCTGGATCAGGTCGCCGTGAGGCTGACGGAAGATCAGCTGGTCCGTCAGGTAATCCAGGGCGGCGGGAATATGCCGGCCTATGGAAAGAATCTGAGTCCCGCCGAGACAACGGCGCTCGTCGCTTTCCTGGAGACGCTGCACCCGGCCGGGTTGATGCCCGCGCGTGATGCGTCTCGTTCACTGGAAACCCCATGATTTCGCTGGCCCTGCTTGCGGTCGCAATCGTATACGTGTTGGGCTGGCACCGGCTAAAGCAACTCTACCCCGATCTGCTGAATACGCGCCGGCTGGTGACGTTTTTCGCAGGACTGTTCGCCCTCTGGGTCGCCGTCGGATCCCGCCTCGCCGGCATGGACCATCTCTGGCTCACCGCGCATATGGCGCAGCACCTTCTGTTGATGACGGTTGCGGCTCCGTTAATCCTGCTGGGCGCGCCGGTGATCACGCTCGTTCACGGGCTTCCACGGAGATTCGTTGGAGGCGCGCTGGAAGTGATTCTGCGGCAGGCATTCCCGCAACGGCTCGTGCAACAGCCAGGCCGCCTGCTCACCCATCCTTTGTTTTGCTGGCTGATGGGCACGGCGGCTGTTGTCGGGTGGCATATCCCGGCTTTGTTCGAACTGGGAATGCGGTCCGCGGCGTGGCACGGCTTCGAAAACGCGAGCTTCTTAACGGCCGGCCTTTTCTTCTGGTGGCCGATTGTGCAACCCTGGCCGGGTGTGCTCGCTTCATGCCCGCGATGGGGTTTGCCCATGTACCTTTTTCTGGCCACTCTGCCGTGCGATGTACTATCCGCGTTTCTCGCATTTTGCGACCGTGTGGTTTACCCACACTACATGTCGACCAACCAGCTTGTTGCCGCCTCGGCGCTCAAAGACCAGGCAACCGCGGGCGCCTTGATGTGGGTCTGGGTAACTCTGGTGTACCTGGCACCGGCTGCGATGATCACATACGAGACGCTGGCGCCGCAGACCCGCGCGGCGAAACTGGAGGTCGCCTGAATGGCATCTGTCGCAACGACCGCCCTGGCCCCGCGTGCGCTGCGCTGGCGAAAAACGGCGGACTTCTGGACGCTCACCAAGCCGGAAATCAACCTTCTGATCGTGATCGCTACCGCTGCCGGTTTTTATCTGGGGGAGCCCTCGCGGCACCTCTCGCAATATGGCGGGTTTCCGTTCGTTCTACTTGTCAACACCCTTGTGGGCACATTGCTGGTGGCCAGCGGCGCGGGCGCTTTGAACCAATATGTGGAACGCCGGTTCGATGCAGAAATGCGGAGAACGCGAAGGCGTCCGATCGTCGACAAAAGGCTTGAGCCCCAGGAAGCGCTTCGATTTGGAACTCTGCTCGCGTCCGCCGGCAGCGTTTACCTTGGCGTCACCGTCAATGCTTTGTCGAGCCTGCTTGCCGTTCTCACTTTGGCGAGTTATCTGGCGCTTTACACTCCGCTCAAACGGAAGACTGCGTTCTGTACTTTGATCGGCGCGTTCTCCGGCGCCATGCCGCCGCTGATTGGATGGGCTGCCGCTACAAATCGCCTGAGCCCCGAGGCATGGATGCTGTACGGCATTCTGTTTCTCTGGCAGTTTCCCCATTTCATGGCGATTGCCTGGATGTATCGCCAGGACTACGCGAGGGCCGGATATGCGGTCCTTCCAAATGGGCCGCGAGCGGGACGCTCTATGTCCTGGCAGGCGCTTGCGCCTTCGCTTGCGCTGCTGCCTTTCAGCGCCGGGACGGCGGTGTTTGCCGGCTTGGGTCGCACAGGGGTCTTTGCCGTTTGTGCGCTGGCTTCCGTGTTGGTTTTCTACAGCGCCCGGCTGGCGCTTCGAAGATCCAACATCGAAGCGCGCCGGTTGTTGGCCGTTTCGATTATTTACTTGCCGCTGACGTATTTTGTGTTGGTGATCGGAGGACGTTAGAAAAGGATCATGAGCAAGCCTGTTCTGGTGGTCACGGCGCACTTCGTGCCCGAGGTTGAAGCTCGAATCGACAGGGAGTTCGAGGCGCGGCGCAAGGCGGACGGAACCGCCTTCACGCATGAGGAGCTGCTTGTGGCGGCAGTGGGGGCGGACGCGATGTTCGTCACGCCAATGGACAGAATTGACGCTGACTTCTTCGGCAAAGTGTCTTCGTCAATCAAGGTGATTGCGACCTACTCTGTCGGATATGACCACATTGACCTGAACGGCGCCGCGGCGAGGAACATCGCGATCGCAAATACGCCGGGCGTCCTGACCGATGCGACTGCTGATATCGCCATGCTGCTGATGTTGGGAGCTTCACGTCGAGCTTACGAGGCGCAGGAGCTGGTGCGGAGCGGCGCGTGGCAGTCCTCGAACGTAGCGGCACTCCTGGGATGGCAATTGACCGGGAAGATTCTGGGGATCTTCGGAATGGGGCGCATCGGGCAGGCCGTTGCGGCGCGCGCGCGTGGTTTCGGAATGAAGATCCACTATTTCAATCCGGATCGCCTGCCGCCGGAAGCGGAAGGCGACGCTGTGTTTCACGACGATCCTCGGGACCTGCTTCGGGTGAGCGCCTTTCTGAGCCTGAATGCGCCCGAATTGAAAGAAACTCATCACTTTCTGGATGCGAAAGCGATTGCGTGTCTGCCGCATGGCGCGATTGTCGTTAATGCTGCGCGGGGCGGGATCGTGGTCGACGAAGACCTTATCGCCGGTCTCAAGAGCGGCCAGGTCGCGGCCGCGGGGCTGGATACCTATGAAGGTGAGCCGAGGGTTCATCCGGGGTATGTGGCTCTTAGGAACACCTTCTTACTGCCGCATGTGGGGAGCGCCACAGTGGAGACGCGTACCGTGATGGGCATGCTTGCTTTGGACAATGTGAATGCGGTCCTTAGAGGTACTCATGCCCCGTCGCTTGTGACGTCTCCCGAACTGGGAACGGCCGCCGTTCGCCGTTAGGCAGAAAGAAACACGGCGCTCGAACGGGCGCGCGACGCGAGGTCGGTGCTGGCTCCTGATTGCGCCCCGAAGGGAATTGGCGCGTACGTCATTTTAAATTGTCAAAGATCTGTGTACCAAATCGGCCACCCCTTTCGGCGCGGCAGATCGGTTCCGGCGTTTTCGTCGTAAAAAGCTATGCTGCTTCCGGGATATGGGCCGAAAAGTGGGGCCCCGGGTTGGGCTGGCGCTCCTGATCGATCGGTAGCCGGGTCAGAACGCGAAAGGAGTTTGCGCTCATGACCATCTGAGGAGCGGTTCTGCCAAACGAAGCCAGATCGAAGTGATCTCGCTTGTTTTCATGACGTTTGCCGCGGGGATCGGATTCTCGCTCGGCCTGCTCGCGGGTGATGCGTTCCTTCTGGATGCGTTCGAATTCCTGGGTGAACTTGTGAAGCTGACGCGAGAGGCGAGTTTCATAGCGGCCGAGGATGTCGAAGGCGTGGGCTTGTTCGAACCAGGAGCGGGTCTGCGCGACCATGACTTCGACCCGGTCGTCGTGGTCCGTGTCGGCAGTGTGCTGGATCAGGCCGAAGTTGAACATGTTGTTTTCCACGCCTGCCAGACGGTTGAGACGGAAATAGCCCTCGATGATCTTTTGGGCGAGCTGGCGCTCAAGCTCGGTTTTGGGTTTGAGCATTGAGAGCAGCTCCGCGGTGAGCCGGTTGTAAGCTTCCATTTCATTGGGCTGGAGTATCAGGCTCTGGCCGGTAAGACCGTGTTTAAAAGCATTCACAACTGTCCGGCTATTAATCGAACAGAATCAATTGGTTGGCGGAGCTGGGTAAATCCTGTTGGGAGTCAGGTGGCTGGAGAGCCTGTAAAATGGGCGTTTTCTCGAAAAGTGTGACGCTGAGAATCTGTAGAATCTGGTAGAGGCTGATCTCGAGCCCCAACCGCTTCCGGACGATGGCGACCAGCACGTACATCGACACGGCGATCCAGATTTGGGTCTTCACGGCGTTCTCACTGGTGCCATAGAAAGATTTGATTCGGAGGTGCTGCTTGATCCATTTGAAGAACAGTTCCACCTGCCAACGGGCCTTGTAGATCAGGGCGATAGTGAGTGCCGGGAGTGTAAAGTTGTTCGTCAGGAATTTGAATCTCTTTTGGGTTTCGACATCGAGATAACTGACGCGCCGCAACGGGTCGGGGTACACCTTCGCGGAACCGATGGCCGTCAGTATGACGGTGTGATCGGATCGAACACCAGTGGCCTTGTCCACCGGGTGCGAGTAGCGGCGCTGGAGCAGAACGTTGGATTTTGTGCGGACGACAAAGAAAGCTGCGCTGAGTGTAAAGACGTAGAGACGTTCAAAATCCACGTAACCGCGGTCCATGACGTAGAAGGCACCTGCCTCCGGCAGAATCTCGTCGAGGATGTTGACATCATGCACTTTGCCGCTGGTAATACTGATGAACGTGGGAATGTTGCCGTGCAGGTCGAGCAGCGTATGCATCTTGACCGCGCCTTTGTTCTCGCGGAACCTGGCCCACGGAAAAAACGAAAGGCACAGGTCAATAGTGGTCGAGTCCAGCGCGTACAGGCCCTGGTCCAATTCGACCCCGATCGGATCGGCGACGTAAAGCGGTCGCGCCAGGTGGATCAGAACCTGAGCGAAGTCGGCGAAGATGCGCCAGTCGTGCGAGTCGTTGGCATCGGCCAGAGTAGAGCGTGACACCCTCCCGTGAAAGCCCATGTGATAGAGCTTGCCGCCCAGAGATCGCAGGCACGCCTCTATGTCGCGCAAACCATCTCGGTAAGTAAGTTGGGCAAAGCCCATCGACAGATACTGGTCCCAACAGGAGAAGCCCCGCGGACGGGCATCCCCGCCGTATCGAGCCACGCAACGGCGAAATTCGCGATCGGGCAGAAAGCCCAACAACTGAGAGAATACGGTCCGGCCTTGGTTCACGCACCATTGTCGGCCCGGCACCGATTTGACAGTTCTGGGGTTAGCCGGGTTTCAAATCGCGGCAGCCGAAACACCCACCCAACTATTGGCAATAATGGGACTTGCCGGCCACGAGGTCATCATTAGCCGGACAGTAGTGAAAAGCATTCATGGCAGAACGCTGTTTGCCTTCGGTCGTCTTCGGATCTGTGGACCTTTCGGCATGGGCTCGGTTGATTTCGTCGCGGATTTCTTTACGCATTCGTTTACCGGTCTTACGGTAGCAGCCGAAATTGGGGATGGTGACACCATCACGACCTAAGTTGTTGATGGGACTCGTGAGAAAAAAGTTGGTCGGCTGTGACGGTCTGCCTGGGAGGTGGCCATAAACCGCTAACTCAAGACGAAACAGCTTCTGGATCAGGCGCAAGTTGGCTCCACGATGTACCTGGCAGCGTTGCCAAGAGCTCTGCGGCTCGGGCCATAACGGTTGTTCTTCTACTCCGCAGACCGGAACGAGCCGCCCCACATCCGCGGTATGAGAGTGTAGCGAAGTTCTGGCTCGACCCGGTGCGCCTTGAGTCGAGCCGGGAATTCTCGCGGGGGAGCTTCGGCGAATCGAGGATATTATTGAGGAGAGGGAGTCGCTCCTTATGGCGGTATGGCATGAGCATTTCGGGAACTGAAGTCAGAGAGGCGCTCGCCAGGAGCGTGACCGTGAGCGACGAGGGGCTGAGCGCCGATCTCGCTGACGGCAGGACGATTGCTGTGCCACTGTCGTGGTTCCCGCGCCTTTTGCACGGGACACCTGCGCAACGCGCCGGATCTGGATGAGGATATCAGCGCGGAAGGCCTTCTGGCGGGCCGGCGGTCGGGGAGACTCAGGAGTCCTTGCGGCGATGGCTTCAGGCGCGCAAAGCCGGGTGAACACGGGCCTGATAGCCGATGGCGGCGCTTTTCTGAATGGATGCGAAGGTGGAGGACGAATTCGCGTGACAGAACCGGGGGCGCTTACCCTATTCAGACGTGATTCGACTCATTGACACTGATCTCTCAGAACGCCGTATCTGGACCGTGTGGCTGATTCTTGTTGCTGGGCCGCGAGGTCGCGCCTTGTACGAGTGGCCGACCATTCGGAAGCAGCCAATCCGACGACGGGGCGTGCAGGGCAAAGTCGCACCTATCGGAGCGGCAGCGCAGGTGAGTCCGGTTGCCTAAGCGCTATGACCAGCACACTGCAGCACCCCCAGCCAGGCGCTCCACGGCCCGACTGCGTTGCGATACTGGTGGGCCATCACGCGAGATAACTGATGGATATGAGTGAGGTCGTGAACGGCCCATGTCGCCACGAGTTCCGACAGCGTCACCACCCCCAGCGATGGATGCTTTCCTCGCCGCGTCCAGTCTTCGTCCTGCAAATTCAGCGTCTGCAAGGCAGCCAGGTTCTCCCTTCGCAGGCGGCCGAAATCGTCCAGGAGCTGTTCGAGCGACTTGCCTTGACTCTCTTCGAACTGCGCAAGGCGGTCAAAGGGATCAAATTGCCGCGCTTCGCCTTTCTCCAGGATGATCCGCAGCCGCGGTAGCCAGTCGGTGCGCTCCCCGACGATCAAGTGGCCCATGATGTCGAACGCGCTCCAGGTATCTTTTCCTTCGTTGCGGCGCACCCACATGTCGGGTAGCCCACGCAAAAGCGCACTTAGGGTAGCGGGAGTGCGAATGAGAAGTGCGAGGGCCTCGGCCAGGCTGAATCCAGTCAAAATTTCCATCACGGGTAGATGCATGTCCCGGCGCTTTGGACTCAAGCGACTGAGCGCAGCTCCATGAAAATCCCTGATCATTCGGCCTCCTCATCCCGGCGGTTTGACGATACTTCCCGGGTAACGTGCCATTCGTAAACGGCGCGGTTTAGAACGACCGGCCGAGCACCATTCCACGAGCGCCGACGATACGCTCGAAGCTCTCGCGTCGGCTCTTAAATCAGGTGCTGAATCACGACCGCGGGAAACGCCCGGCACTCTGCCGAAGTCGTGAGTTCGAGGTCTTCTTGTCCTTCGCCACGCGCGTTAGGGCCATAGTCGCCCAGTTGGTCGCGGCGTTGGAGATGAACTGGTTGCGTTCGTACGGGAACTCCGCGTCGAAGTAAGGCTGCACCGGAAGCGTGCGCGTCGAGACGAACCACGAGCCGTCTTCGAGCTGCGTGCTGAGCAGGAACTTCACGCCGCGCTGATAGACCGGATCGCTTACCGCCGTCCCACCCGCTTCGACCAGCGCTGTCAATGCCTGTCCTGTCGCATAGGCGTCGCTCGCAAGCGTCGTCAACTGAGCCCAGCCGCCGTCCGGCCGCTGCAGATCAATCAGCTCGCGCGCGGCTTTTCGAATCGCGTTCTTGTTCGTGCCATCCCAGCCCAGGCCGAGCAGCCGATATACATAATCCTCATTGCTCTTCGGCTGCGTCGCGGCGAGCCATGCCGCTCCCCGCGCGACGGCCCTCGCGTATTCGGCCTGTTTCGGCTTCGGCGCGAAAGCCAGCAGTGCGCGCATGGTGATCGCAGTGGCTTCGAAGTCGCTCGATTCGATCGGCGGGCGCTGAGTCTCAATGCGCCATCCACCGTCTGCCGACTGCCGGCGCTTTAAATACATCGCGATCGCGTCCGTCCCGGCGTCGGGCCCGAAATTTGCCGCAGCCAGCCCCGCCAGAATGTAGCCGTCCGTATCGATGCCGCCCGGAATCCCGATGTCCTGCAGGCTGCGCTCGCGCCACGTTTCCAGATAGGCGCGGATTGTATCGAGCTGCGATTTCGAAGAGGCCTCGTCCACGGTAAATCCGTTCCTGCGGGCTGCCGCCAGCGTCATCTCGGTCAGACTGTTGCTGTGACAGGAAACGCATCCTGCCTTGCGCAGAAAGACTACATCGGAATGCTGAAGCAGGGGCAAACTCTCTTCGACTGCGGCGCGCGCGGTGCGTCCCATCGCCGGTCGCAATGCCGGTTTGGCCGGAAGGTCGATGTCTTTCGCATCGGCAGCCTTCAGCGCCGCTACCACCGGAGTATCGCCCTGAAGTTTGGCCAGCAGGAGAGCCTGATCGTCGGTGGCGCCGTGGTCGAGCAGAGCCTTCAGGCCTTCAGTCGGAATCCTTTCCGACGCGGCGGCCTGCCGCAACGCGGCTCCGTTCGCCGTCGCTCCGCGATCGAGCAACATTACGATCATCTTGGAATCTCCGTTCCTCGACGCAACCACGAGAGCACGGTTCAAATCATCCTGGGTGGCCATCCCCGCAGTAGATTGGCGCAGCCCGGGCACCCGGTGCGCGTTCCGAGATCGCCAGGGAGCCGCTCCTTTTCCGCGCCGCGGCCGATCAGGAGCCGCATCACGGTTTCGTCGCCGCTCGGGGCCGCCCTCCCCAGTACATTCCCCCCGAGCTTCGCACCGTGATCGAGAAGCAGTTTCACGGCCTCGGCAGATCCGACTTGGGCCGCCGCGATCATCAGTGGCGTCGAACCGTCGGCCGACCGCACGTTAGGCTCGGCGCCGCGCTCCAGCAGAATGCCCGTGGCTTCAGAGCTATCGACGGCCCATAACAGCGCCGTCGCCCCCGCATCGTTCTTTGTGTTTGGATTGGCGCCCTGGTCGAGTAGCTCGGAGACTGCGCGCGTGTCCCCGTAGAGCGCCGCATACATCAGCGGCGTGACGCCAGCCCGGCCCTGGCCCTTCGCCGATTTCGGATTCTTCTTCAGCAGCTTTTCAAAACCCATGTGATCGCCAACTCGCAACCTGTCCATCATCTTCGCGGCCTGCGGGTCCTGCGGGGCCGACGGCGCTTCGTTCGCTAGCTCGTCCGGCCATTTCGCGCCCTCATCAATCCACGTCTTGATAAGCGAAATCTGCTCCGCGGCCAGCGCACCGGTGGGCGGCATCTGCAGGCCCGCCTGGCCCGTGATGCGGAGATAGACACGGCTGTTCGCGGCATTGCCAGGGATGATGCGCGCGCCGTTGGCCCCGACGCGGTTGGGCATCGAATCGCGCCTGCGGTCGAGACGGAAATTATTGCTCTGAACGGTAGGACCGTGGCAGCTGTAGCATTGGTCGCGAAACAGCGGCTGGATGTCCCGCGCGAAGTCGATCTGGCGGGCGGGCTGCGCCGGCATCCCCGCTGTGAAGAAGGCGATTCCGAGCGTGACGCTGGAAAAGCCGGGACTTCGCATGATGCTCCGCATGCAGCAAAACCTATCATGAAGGCGCGGCGCAATCCAAAGCCGAACCTGGGACGTCAGTCGCCGACAGGGAACCAATATCGGCGTGGTGATTACGATGCACACGAGCGGTGTTATGAATGCCAACTCGCTGATCTACCTCAGCGGTCCGGTCCTTCGACCGTAACACGCGCTACTCGGAAGTTGGCAAGACGTCGGGTCGGAGGAAGTTGGCAGACACCTGTCCAAAGTGCAGGTGAGCGGGTGAACGGAAGCGCAGGACAAAGCTCGTTGATCCAGGAAGATTCGGAGGGTGTCTGTAAGGCACGCCAGATCGTGACTGGCACCCGGCGGCTCTGGCGTCCGAACCGCCGTGCTCAGATGCCTTCAGTCCTGTGCTCCGCAAACCCATCCGCAGGCCGAATACGTTGAAACCAGAGGATCTTGTCCGGCTGAGGATGGGTGTAAAATTGTCCCTGGCTATACCTCGTTCGATCCTCGCGGGAGAAAGTAGCGTAACATGATCGTGCATGGAGGCTTAACGATGCGAAAACACACACATTTGATCCTTTCGTTGCTGGTTCCAGCCTTTTTAGTCCTCGGCGGATACGCCGCCCTTAAGGCTCAACAAAAAACTTCTTCGACGACCAGCGGGAAACGCTGGTCTGATCCAGCCACCTGGCCTGACAAAAAGGTGCCAGCCAAAGACGACCTTGTCACCATCGGGAGGGACATGGACGTAGTCCTCGATGTCACTCCGCCGGCGCTGCACGGTTTGACAATCAACGGCAAACTGAGCTTCGCAGACAATAAGGACCTCGAACTGACCACCGAGTGGATCATGGTGCACGGGGAGTTGGAGATTGGCACGGAAGCCAGGCCCCACACGCGCAAGGCGACCATTACCCTCACCGACAACGTCAAAGGCGAAGACATCAGTGGAGTGGGTGGAACGACGGACCGCGTGGACCGCGGGATCCTGCTCATGGGCGGAACCCTCAATCTTCACGGTGACCGGACCAATTCCTGGACGAAGCTGTCCAGCACAGCGAACGCCGGCGCCACCTCGATCCAGGTCCTGAACGCTGCCGGCTGGCGCGTCGGCGACGAGATCGTTCTCGCATCCACGGATTTCGATCCCCGGCAGGCAGAACGGCGCAACATTGCGGCCATCAGCGGAAACACGATCACGCTCGACAAGAAGCTCGACTACATGCACTTCGGCAAGATCACCTTCGACGTGGATGAACGCGGCGAAGTCGGCTTGCTGACTCGCAACATCAAACTCCAGGCATCGGCCGACGCGGAACAGTCCTTCTACGGCGGGCACGTCATGGCGATGGTCGGAAGCAAGATGTTTGTCGAGGGCGTCGAATTCAATCGAATGGGCCAGAACATGACTCTCGCCCGATATCCGATCCACTGGCATCTGATCGGCGACGCGCAGGGGCAGTACATCAAGAACGCGTCGCTCCACGACACCTACAACCGCTGCGTGACCGTGCATGGCACGAATTTCCTGCGCGTCGAAAACAACGTGACCTACAACACCGTCGGTCACTGCTTCTTCCTCGAAGACGGGATCGAGCACGGCAATGAATTCATCAAGAACCTGGCAATCCAGACCAAATGTCATCCGACATTGGAATGCGTGCCCACGAATCTCGCCGCCAACGGAGAGAGAGACTCCAGGTATGCGAATCGTCAGGCCTACAGGGAAATGAGCTTCCACAGCAGGAACACGCTGCTGCCTTCGGACAACACGGTGGCGTCCTTCTGGATCACCAACCCGGACAATAGCTTCATAGACAATGTGGCGGCCGGTTCCGACGAGAACGGTTTCTGGCTGTCTCTGCCGGAACACCCGCAAGGGAAGTTCAAGGATTCGGAAGTCAGCAAGACCATCTGGCCGCGCCGAACGCCCCTGCGCGCATTCAGAGGCAACGTGGCCCATTCCAACTTCGACGGGTTCATGTTCGACCGGAACATCTACGAAGATAACACCTTCGGTCTGGCCACCATCCCGTTCCTGCCGTTGGCAAATCCTGCCGACCTGGATAGCGAAGTGGTGGAGTCGCACTTCGAGAGCTTGACCAGCTACAAGAACCGCAATGGTGGTCTCTGGGGCCGGGGCGACATGTTCGTATACAGCAACTTGAAACTCGCCGACAATGCCATTGGCATGACGCAGGCCGCCGGCGACATCGGCAGCGAACCGTTTCAAGCACGGCTGGTTGATTCGCTGGTCGTGGGCGAGACCGACAATAGCGGCAATCCCACGACGCCCGAGGAAGTTGCCTATGGCCGCAGCCTCCCGAAGCAGCGAATTCCGGATTTCCCGATCCGCGGTTTCGAATACTATGATTACCGCGGCGATGTGGTGAACACGACATTCGTGAATTTCCAGGACAACGATCGGAGAAAAACGGGAGCGCTGTCCTTTCTGTTGTTCACGAGCGCGGGGGTCAGTACCGGAAGCACCATCAGCCGTGCGAAATTCGTCAATGCCAAGCCGGTGTATTTTCCGAAAATCGATTCCAGATTCGATAACGACAACCGGGGTGGCGTGGGCTACCGGACCCTGTCCATCCACGACCTGGACGGTTCGGTGACCGGCATCCCCGATTCCCACATCATGCTCAACGACGGCGAGAACGACAGCGTCGTCACTGACGACAGCTGTGCGATTCATCCCACCTGGAACGCCTCTGTGTGCACGGGTGATGTCGGTCGCCTGAATCTCTCGGACAGCAGAGGAGAACTTCCAGCCACAGTCGATATCGAAACTCGGACCGCTCGGTTCGCTTTGCTCTCTTCGATCGGTGGAAATCGTCCAGCCGCTGGTGCCGCTCCGGCCGCTCGTCCTGCTCTGGCCGCTCGTCCTGCTCCGCAGGCGCCCATCGCGCTTGTTCGAAATGGCAAGGAATTTCACATCACCGGCAACCAGAGCACTGTGCGTGCCGGCACCGAGATCCTGGTGAAGACCGAAAGACAGGAAGTCTCTCTCAGTCTGGCCGAAATGGACCAGGGGTCATGGGTCATATTTGAGCTGCCGGGTTTCACCAAAGCAGCCTCCGGAACGGAACAGCCCAGCATGGACGCATTGCGCAAGGCGAACGCGACGTCTTATTTCAGGGGCGGGGATGCCCTCTGGGTCAAACTGGTCGTGACCAAGCCTCCGTTGCCGATTGTTCGTCCAACGGATCTGCAAGCCAGTATAGCGGTCAGCAGATAGGATGTGTTTCGCGAACGGAACGAAGCCCTCGGTGCAAGCCGGGGGCTTTTTTGTGCGGCGGATCGTCCGGCCGAGAGCGACGCGTTAGCGTCGTGGTGCGCCGCCACTCAGCGAAACATAGGTGTAAGATTTTCCCTGTCTACGTCCTTCGACCCTCGCGGGAGAAAGTAGCGCAACACGGCCGATCACGGAGATTTGACGATGCAAAAACGTTCTCTCTTGCTCCTTTCATGGCTGGTCCCAGCCTTTTTAGGTCTTGGCGGATATGCCGTTGTTCAGGGGCAACAAAAAGGCTCTCCCGCGGGATCATGCTCATGGGGGGAACCCTCAATCACGGTGACCAAACCAATTCCTGGACGAAGCTGTCCAGCACAGCGAACGCCGGCGCCACCTCGATCCATCTCTTCGCTGCCTGATCCGTACCGTTCCGTACATTCAGCTTAAAATGGGCGTATGCTCTCGCGTTGCATCGCCGCTCTTTTGTGCCTGGCATTTTGTTTGGTCGCCGCTGAAAAGCAGCGGGATTGGCAGACAGGCAAAGTCCTCGACACCAACCGGCAACGCTTTTTCGCCGGCACGGTCGGCGACTCCAATACGAACGGCACGGTCGATTCGAGCGGCAATATACACGCGAACTCAAGTGGCGGCTCAACTGCCGTTTACCGGGTCTTCGAAACCTTTGTGATCGAAGGCGATCAGTATGTTTACCTCGCGCAAGAAAGGCTCCGATGGCGCTGGTCGAAGGCGGCGAACGTCACCGTCAATGGGCCGGTGAGGTACGCGGTGGAAAAACGCAAGCTCTACGTAATGGACGAGGACGGCAAAGAACACGAGATGGAGATCATCAAGAAGACGCTCAGAGTGGCAGATCAGAAATAATGTATCTTCGTCGCGTCATCAAAAGATCAATCAGGGAGACGGTCAAGTTCTGGACTCTGCACCGGAATTGGACGGTGATTGCCGCCCCGGTGGGCGCGATCATCTGGCAGGGGCTCAGTCAAGGGTGGAATTCACTACCAAAGAACATCCCGGACACAGTTGGGAAAGCCGCTGTCGCATTCGGTATCGGACTAATTGGGACGTTCCTGATTAACGTCGTCAGAACGCCAAAACTCTTGGATGTTGAGCGGGAGTCCGAAGCAGCCAATGCGCGCAAGGAAATCGAGGAACTGAAGCTTGCGCTCGAAAAGGAATCCTTCAACCTCGCTAACGCACCGCAGATGATCTTGGGCTTCAATCAGGAGTTTTTCATCAGGAATATCGGACAGGTCGATGGCCGAGACGGACGGATAGACTGCACACAAATCAACGATCTTTTGCTGTTCTCGGAGCAGGTTAAATATATTGGTTGTGGCGACACGGTATTCGAGTTGAAGTGCCGGAGGAAGAATGAGACTGGCTCGCCCGTTCTCAATATTTTGCAGCGAGGAGAGCAAGCATTCCGAATGTTTATCGAGGAAGTCATCAGAAGCGCGCCACTTCCCGACGCCATCGCGAATGAGCCAGATCAAGCACGCAAAGCAACGCGTGAGTACCAATATTTGGCTGTGAACGACCACAAACTTAAGCTGAATCTGATCTATTCAGATTTCGCTGGGCATCAGTACGTCAGCCCAGCAATCGTCGCTTGGACCATTCGGGATGGTGGTCATATTGTCAGTGTTGCTCCGCAAACAATCAGGAAGTTAACAGCCGCAGAAGCTCAGCAATGGAATGCGGGACAGTATCTTCCGACTGTTGCGGGTATTGATGTCTTTCCCGATCCGGATGGGGCACCTGATTGTTTGCCTGCGCCTGTGCTGATATCAGAGCGTCGTCTCCCTCTCTGAACCATCAGACGAGAATCGGTTCGCGGGGCGCCAGATCCAGCCGAGAGCGACGCGTTAGCGTCGCGGTGCGCCGAAGGTGCCTGCCGTTCAGCGAAAGATACGGTGTAAAATTGTCCCTGGCTACCCGTCCTTCGGCCCTCGCGGGAGAAAGTAGCGCAACACGACCGATCACGGAGATTTGACGATGCAAAAACGTTCTCTCTTGCTCCTTTCGTTGCTGGTTCCAGCCTTTTTAGGTCTCGGCGGATATGCCGTTGTTCAAGGCGCAGCAAAAAGACGGCTCCCGCGGCGGGCGCGAAGCGCTGGTCTGATGCCGGCCACCTGGCCCGACAAAAAGGTGCCCGTCAAAGACGACATGGTCACCATCGACGGGCAAGGACGTCGTCCTCGACGTCAACTCCGCCGCCGCTGCACGGTTTGACGATCAACGGCAAACTGAGCTTCGCGAACAATAAAGACCTCGAACTCACCACCGAGTGGATCATGGTGCACGGCGAGTTGGAGATCGGCACGGAAGCCAAACCTCACACCCGCAAGGCGACCATCACCTTCACTGACAACGTCAAAGACGAAGATATCAGTGGAGTGGGTGGAACGACGGACCGCGTGGACCGCGGGATCCTGCTCATGGGCGGAACCCTCAATCTTCACGGTGACCGGACCAATTCCTGGACGAAGCTGTCCAGCACAGCGAACGCCGGCGCCACCTCGATCCAGGTCCTGAACGCTGCCGGCTGGCGCGTCGGCGACGAGATCGTTCTCGCATCCACGGATTACGATCCCCGGCAGGCAGAGCGGCGAAACATTGCCGCCATCAGCGGAAACACGATCACGCTCGACAAGAAGCTCGACTACATGCACTTCGGCAAGATCACCTTCGACGTGGATGAACGCGGCGAAGTCGGCATGCTGACGCGCAATATCAAGCTCCAGGCATCGGCCGACGCGGAACAGTCCTTCTACGGCGGGCACGTCATGGCGATGGTCGGAAGCAAGATGTTTGTCGATGGCGTCGAATTCAATCGAATGGGCCAGAACATGACTCTCGCCCGATATCCGATCCATTGGCATCTGGTCGGCGATGGGGGGCAGGGGCAGTACATCAAGAACTCCGCCATTCACGACACCTACAACCGCTGCGTGACCGTGCATGGCACGAACTTCCTGCACGTGGAGAACAACGTGACCTACAACACCGTCGGTCACTGCTTCTTCCTGGAAGACGGCGCGGAGCACGGTAACCAGTTCGTGCACAACCTGGCGATCCAGATCAAGTGCCATACCTCCAAGGCCTGCATGCCGACCAATCTCGGCGCAAACGGAGAGAACATGGGAAGTAATCCGCTGAATCGCGCGACCTACAGGGCGGCCAGCATGTCCGGCAAGGACACCCTGCTGCCTTCGGACAACACGGTGGCGGCTTACTGGATCACCAATCCGGACAATGTCTTCATCGACAACGTGGCAGCGGGTTCCGATGAGAATGGCTTCTGGTGGTCGTTGCCGGAACACCCGCAAGGGAAGTTCGAAGGTACGGAGATCAGCAAGGCCACCTGGCCGCGTCGAACCAGGATGGCGGAATTCAGGGGCAACGTTGCCCACTCCAACTTCGACGGGTTCATGCTGGACCGGAACATCAATCGGGAAAACGTCTTCGGGTTGGCCGGCCCCTCGCACATCGCCAAGGAAAATCCCGCTGACGAAAACAGCAAGAGCGTGGAATCGCTGCTCGAGAATCTCACCGCTTACAAGAACCGCAATGGCGGCTTCTGGAGCCGCGGCGAGCTGCACGTCTTCCGGAATCTGAAGGCGGCGGACAATGCCATCGGGTTCACGAGTTCAACGGGTTCCTTCGGCGCTGACACATTTACCTCACTGGTGGTTGATTCGCTGTTCGTGGGCGAAACCGACAACATCGGCAACCCCGTAACGCCGGAAGAAAAGGCCTACGGCCGCAGCCTGCCGAAACCCCTGATTCCGGATTACCCGATCCGCGCTTACGAGTACTACGATTACCGTCACGACGTGGTCAATACGACATTCGTGAATTTCCAGGACAACAAACAGCGCAGATCAGGCGCGCTTTCCTGGCTGTTGTATACGGGCGCCGGGGTTACCACCGAAAACACAGTCAAGGGTGCGAAATACATCAATGCCAAGCCCGTGTATTTCCCGAAGATCGACCCCAGGTTCGACAGTGACAACCGGAGTGGTTCGGCCTACCGGACCGCGGCGATCCACGATCTGGACGGCTCGACGACCGGCATCCCTGACTCCTATGTTCTGCTCCACGACGGCGAGAACGACAGCGTCGCCACGGACGACACCTGCGAGATTCATCCCACCTGGAACGCCTCCGTGTGCAAGGGTGATATCGGACGCATTCAGTTCAGCATCAGGAGGGCCGGAGCCACAAGCGGTGTTGGTCTTGCGCTGAAAGATGTTGCTTTGCGGTCAGCTGGTCCCGCGCGGGTGGCTGCTGGTCCTGCGCGGGCGGCTGCTCCTCAAGAACCAATTACCCTGAGCCGCAATGGCAAGGACTTCAAGATCACGGCCAATCAGAGCACTGTGCGCGCCGGTACCGAGATCCGTGTGAAGACCGAAAGACCGGAAGTTACTATCAGCTTGAGCGAAATGGCCAAAGACTCATGGGTCGTGTTCGAGCTGCCGGGTTTCGCCAACGCGACCTCCGGGAAGCAGCAGGACAGCATCGACGCCCTGCGCAAGGCGACCGAGACTTCGTATTTCAAGGGTCCGGATGCCGTCTGGGTGAAACTGGTAATCCCGACCGCCCCCAAGGGCATTGGCATCGATCAGTTTGGCCCGTTGGATATTCAAACCAGCATTACGGTAAGGCGATAAGCACCTTATTCGCGAACTGAACAAAGCCCCCGGCGCGAGCCGGGGGTTTTTTGTTTCGTACCGCACCGCAGAGCCAGCCGCGGGCGAATCCGATCGTCATTGTCTTCGGGTAGCAACGCCCAACAGCATCCCGTGGTCATCGACTGCGAAGTTCTCCAAAAACGGCGTTCTCGTTGCACGACTCCGGGTGAGTTACGCGCCACTCGTACAAAGCTCAGCGTCACGTGACGCGGGCCGGAAGTCCGGATGTGGGAAGTGTGCTGTTCTGCGGATTCGTCCCGGAAACACGAGCGGAGAAACTGCCGTCGTCGAGGATTGTGCCTGCCCCCGGGGACCGCTACTTCCCGGGGAGGTAATCGCCGGGGCGCCACACCGTTAGCGGCGGGATAAGAGGGAGCCACTTTCGGCGGTTTGTGGCGGTACCAGTTCGGCAAGTGGAGATGCGGGCAGCAGGCACACCTCCGCGGTCCCCGCTCGGAAAAGAATCAAGCAGCCGCAGTCCGGGTTTATTCCCTGCCGGACGGTGTCAGCGGATAGCCGACCCTCCCGCGCCTTCAACAGAAAAGAAGCAGCGGAACGCCGCAGTATTGACATCCGGCCTGACGGACTCGATCACGAGATCAGTTTGTCGGCGCTGTTGACTTTACCGGCCACGCAATAGGCTTGGTCGGGCGTGAGGTGGGGGATTTGGTGAAGTCATGCAGCCGATAAACTCGCCGGGTCGAGTCGTCGGTCATGACGAACACAACACCGCTGCGGCACTCCTTCCGCGAAAGCAAGAACAAGGTGGTTGGCGCTGAAGTTGAACATGGCGGGAGCAGGGAGCGGGGCAACTCCCCCGCCCATGGGCAGCGCCGTTGAGGGTTCACCCGGCGGACTCCTCCGGCGAGGGATATCGCTCAGAGCGGCGCCTGAAGAAACCCGCCGGTGTTAGTCAGCGGGCGGGCGGATGCGGAGCTCTGTAGCTTTTACGCAGGCTTTCTCCCCCCAGCAGAAAGACTCGGAGTTTTCCACGAACCGGTCGGCGATGGCGGCGGCAATGGTGGTGTTGTAGAGGATGTTGCCCCAGTCGGAAAACGCGGTGTTGGTCGTAATAATCGTGCCGCGCTTGCGACTGTGGCGAGTGGAGATGACCTGATAGAAGAGGTTGGAAGTCTGCTGGTCGAGGGCCAGGTAACCGAGTTCATCGACGATGAGGAGGTAGGTTCGGTGAGGTCCTGAGCTTGCGGACCAGGGAGTGATCGACCTGGAAGCAAGCAACTGGTTCAGCATCTCCATGGCGGTGGTGAAGAGCACGCGTTGTTGGCCTGGCAGGCGCGCCAGCCGAGGATTTTGCGAGGAAGGTCTTCCCCACGCCGGATACGGATCAAGTCGCGCTGATGCCGTTTTTCAAGAATTCCAGCTCGAGCAGCCGCAGGATGCGGCCTTCAGTTCGGTGGGATCTTGTGATGGTTGAAGTGAAACTGTCGATCGAATGCCGGGCGTGCAGGCGCGAGAGGCGGAAGCGGCGCTCGATGGAGCGGCCGTTGCGGGATTCCAGTTCCAGATCGACCAGAGATTCGAGAGCCTGGGCGAGGCTGAGTTTCTGGCGCCGGCGTCAGTGATCGCCTGATCCAGCTGGTGGCTCATAGAGGTCAAGCTGAGTTGGTTCAGTTTCTGATGCAGTGAGTTCATGGGACTCCTTTCGGGAACGAAGAATGAAAGCGTCGTATTCGGCCAGCGAGAGCGGGTCGGTAGCGAGTTCGTTCAGGCCGGATCTTTGAGACGGAGTGGCGGCTGAACTTCACGGCGTTGTTGCTGCTGACGAAGAATGTTGCCGACATAATCGGCGCCGAAGACGCATGCCGCATGGGCTTTGGCGATGGACGCCACGACCGCTTCCGGCCCATATTCTCGAATGAGTCGCGAAGATTCGCCGACCTGGCGGGACAGCGAGCGATAGGTATCGGCAAGCCGTTCGAGATAAGCCTCTGTGCAGCCGGGCCGAGGAGCGCGACCAGGCGTTGTTGCGACGCCGATATTGTCGGCGGCGGCCATCTGCGCAAACAGTTCCT
>CAWJTK010000007.1:0-609435 GCA_963845785.1 Terriglobia bacterium
TTGTGTACTTACTGGTTCAGCATTGCTGGGGCACCCGCAGAGAACTTCATCTCCAGCCTTGTGCTTGAGTATTGGCACTACGGCCCGTTCACGCCCCGGGACGCGCTTGATGCCGTGGAGCAGTTCCGGCAGGACTTCGAGATGGCGATCGGCATCAGTGAGGAATTCATCGGCCTCTATCCCAAGGTGATGCGCGAGCGGATCGACGCCATTTACGGCCGGAAGCCGGTAGAGGGAGGCAACTAGTCTCCTGTCTCGGATAATTCTTTACAGCGCCGGACTTTGTCGAGGATAACGTCGGCGGAGGCCTTCCAGACGAATGGGGTTGGGTCGCCGTTCCAGCTTGCCAGCCACCGGTAGATTGCCTGTTCTAACTCCTGGGCGCTATGGAACGTTCCGCGGCGGATCATTCGTCCGGTGATTAAGGCAAAGAACCGTTCGACCTGGTTCAGCCAGGAATTGCTGGTGGGGGTGAAATGGAAGTGGAATCTTTTCCGCTTCTTCGGCTTCACCCAGCGCTGCACCTCGGCGCTCTTATGGGTGCAGTAGTTGTCCATAATGAGATGGACTTCCTGATCCTCGGGAAGCTGTTGTTCGAGATGATTCAGGAACTTCACGAACTCCCGGCTGCGGTGGCGTGGCTGGCAAGTGCCGATGACTTTGCCGTTCAGAATGTTGAAGGCAGCGAACAGAGTCGTGGTGCCATTGCGTTTGTAATCGTGCGTCTGACGTTCCGGCAGTCCCGGCCGTAAAGGAAGAATCGGCGCGGTGCGATCCAGCGCCTGGATCTGGCTCTTTTCGTCCACACACAATACCCAGGGCACGGTCCGGCGGATTCAGATAGAGACCAACGATATCCCTCACTTTTCCTGAAAGCGCGGATCGCGGGAGAGTTTGAACCGCTCACCCGATACAGCTGCACATCGTGGCGTCGCCAGATCCGGTGCACGATAGTCCGCGATATACCGAGGTGCCGGGCCAGCATCCGCACGCTCCAGTGCGTGCTGCCGTCACCGGGGCGAGTTTTCAAAGTGGTGTCGAGGATCTTTTGTTCCAGTTCCGGCGTCAACACCCCAGCTCGACGCTTCCGCTTGCGAATGCCGGTCACGGCCGCGATTCCACCCTGACGAACGCTTTCCGCAACGCCACAACGGTGGGACGCGACAGACTTAACTGCTCCGCGATGGATTGATTGGGAACGCCCTGATGCGCGAGGAGCAGCAGGCGGCTGCATCGCCACCCTTTGCGGTGTGCTTCCGTTGCGAGACAAAGCTTCGAGTTCCGACTTCTGGCCGCTGTTCAGGACGAGCGCTGGCCCGGAATAGGCATGTCCCAGTGTAACGGGAACCAGCGTTATGTGTAAATAATTATCTGAGACAGGACACTAGATGCGAGCAGACCGAGCCCCTTTCACCTGTGAGCAATTGCTCGAACTGAATGAGACGCACCGGAAGTATATTTCTGATTTTGCGGCCGTTCTGGAAACGTTTACTGGATGCACGAGTCCCGCCGAAGAACTGATAACGACCCTCGTTGCTGCTCAGGCGCAGGGCGTGAGCATCACGCCAGCCTCGCTTAAGGGGGATGTCGAGACGTTCGTCGAGAATTTCGAGGACGCCATTGAGATCGCGCGCCGGATGGTGCGTCGGTACCCGATCGAGGTTCTCGGCAAAGGTTGCGGGTACGAGCCCGATCAGATCAAGGCCTTGAAGGAAGGCCACAGCGGAGACGTGCAGGAGGAAGCTTTCGAACTGAAAGCAGCGCGCGATGGGCTCCGGAGGTATCCATCGCTGCTGGTGTCCGCCAAAATGCCGGAGCCGTGGCGCTCAGCTCTCGTTGAGTACTACAGCGACGAGTCCGCCGAAGATACCTTCTCGCAAATTGAGGATGAAGACTGAGAGCCGTTAAAGGGGCGCGCACCTGCGACAAGGCATGTGTTGCGCCCCTTAGGCCTGCGTGGAGCGACCCTTCGCAAGCGCCTGTCAGGCTATCACAATTCGAGGCCGCCGGAATAAGGCATAATGGGAGGCCGATGAAACCGATAAGCTTGCCGCTTCAGACTGTCATGAGTGCCCTTCCCGTTCCCGACGTGGATGACAGCACCGAGAACGATATCCCGCAGCCTCCGTTGGTGACAAGGTGGGTGGAGTATCACGGGCCGGGTATAAAGATCTTCGCCCACACGGGCGGTAAGTTCGGAGATCCGCCGCCCTACAAGTGGGAAATACTCAGCTTTACGGACCTGAAATCAGGAGCAGTTATCGATCGGGACTCCGCTCTTGAACGGTTGGGGCTTGATCTTCGGCCCGTTTAGCGATAGCGCTCTCTCAGTTCAGCCACGCCGCCATCCCGGCCGCCGCGGCCTTCTGTCCCGCTTCTGCAGCCTTCGCATAATCCATGAGCGTCCGGAAAGATAGCCCCGGGTCTGAGGTCAGCGCATCCCCGCAAATCTCGCAGGCTTGGTAGCCGGGCGGATGCATGGCTCCGCAGAACGCGCAGAAGATCATCTCCACGTCTGCGGAAGCGTCCCACTTGCAGGCCATGTCCGAGGTCATATGCAGCGGCGCCCGGAGCGTAAGGAATCGCGTGACGATGGCAAATGCCGCGTTCATTGGAACTGACAATGATTCAGGCTTAACGCCCCTAACGTAGTCCTTCGCAATCCCGACCAGCTCAACCGAGAGTCTCCAGCCGCGCTCGCCTCCCACCTGTTTGCAGAGACGGGAGACGAGAGAACAAAACAACGCATCGCCGGGCGTCAGTTTTGAGAGTTCTTCAGGAAATTCCATGTTATCTCCTATGAATTCGCGTGGTATCGGATCGTACTTGCGAGTTGCTCGCCACCGCCGCCTAAAAGGTGACTGTTCACAGCAGCACCGACGGCCGGCGCATGCTTCATCATGGCTTCGGCGAAGGACTGAGTGTCTATGGCGTTCACGATTATCGTGTTCGATACCGGGGCTTGCCCGCTGCCGCCCGGGCTTCCGCTGTACGGCGTCTTCACGCCGCCGGGCACGTCGTAATATGTCGGTGGTCCGCCAAGAAATCCATGCGTCTGCTGCCAGATATAGGGCTCGGATACAGTCGGGACAGCACTCATCGAAGATGTCCGCAGTCGCCCGCGGGCATCGAAGTCTTCGTATGTCCCGTTGAGTCCCTGAGTGACATTCAAAGCCGTCGGGGCGATGTACTGATTCTGCGAAAGTTCCTGGCTGATCGCGTTTGCGCGTTTCTGTGGATTATTCAGCAGCCCACCGATGATGCCGGTCGCCATGCTCGCTATGCCCGCTGCGAGGGCAACAACCTGCCCGCCGGGGATAAGGGATGCGATTGCGGCCGTCGAAGCCAGGGCGCCAGAGGCTCCCGATAGAGCCCCGCCTGCGCCACCTTTCTTAAATCCCTGTATCGCCTGGTATGCTCCAGCTCCAGCCCCAGCGATACCCGCTACCGTACCAGCGTTGAAACCGAATCCGCTGCTGCCCGTGTTTATTCCATAGGCCGCCGCCTGTCCGGTTGCCGTGCCGAGCCCGCCATAGTTCATCAGCGGAATATCATCAGAACCATCAGGATTGACGTTAGCGCCGTACAGGACGGACGAAAGACCACTGGAGTATGTTCCAGTCGATGGGTCGTAACCACCGATACCAGGAAGGCCGCCACCACCGCCAGAGCGCGACATGCCCATCGCCCGGGCCGCATTCATAAGATCTCTGGCCGCCGCACTCAGATCGAGGCCAGCAGTATGCAGTTCCGGCACTCCCGCAGAAGCTTTCAGAATGCTGGGTGTCTTCTCGAAAAGCGTGCCCTTGAAAAGTGGACTCGCTGACTTCGGTATTGCGCCGTTGACCACTGGGCTGACCCACGTGCGCAGAGCGTTTTCTGCGAAGGTGTCGACCGTGCTCATAGCCTCGTTGCGGAGGAAGTCGCGCATTGCTGTCGGGTTGCGGCGCTGACTTACGGCAGCATTTAAAGCCCCCGTGCCGAATGATGTTATAGACTCCTGCTGTCGGTCGAGAATGGCCTGAACTTTTTCAATCTGAGTGTTCTGCAGTTCCTGAATCGTCTTCGTCCCGTCGATAATTGCCTGCTGCTGGCTGCGTAACATCTCAGCGGGATACCGAGCATTCAGTGCGCCGCCCTGCTGCCCCGCGCTTTCGGTCAGACTGCTTACCCGGTCGGCCGCGTCACTGTCGCTGATGCGTCCCGACTTCCGGGCCATATCGACGTCAATCAACGCGGTTTCCAAGCCTCGGCGGATCGTATCGGCATCAGCAATCGAAGATTTGGTGATGTAATCCTGTTCGATCGAACTCCGGTTGCTGATCTGCGTCAAGCTGCTGCTCGCCGTCCGCTGCTCTTGCTGACGCTGGAAGTCATCGGCATCAATCCCACGCGGGCGCAATGTGCGCGCCGGCAGGATGCCCGCGAACTCGGATACCCGCAATTGCCGGTCTCGATCCGTTCCGAGAAAGATGTCCTGCTGAGCGAAAGCTCCAGCGATGGTGGACTGACCAATGCGCGCCGTTTCGTCCTGGTAAGCCCGCCGTTTCTGGGCGCGATCGGCGTCATATTTGACCGCGAGATCATATTCCTTCGTGATGTTCTTGACCGCCTCGTCGCTCGCCGTTTTCATCAGCCCGAGTGCGAAATTGTGGAATCCGATCTCATAATTTCGCCGCGTCTCGTCCGTCATCTGGATACGCTGGAGATGACCCTGATCGTTCGTGATGCTGGTTGCCCGCTCGGTTTCCCCGTGAAGGTCCTTACCGGCATTCGGGTCGAATATCGAACGAAACGCGACGTCGCGGCTGTTGCGGAGCGTCTCTTCCTGATGGCGGGTTATCGATTCGCGGGCCTGCTTCTGGGCATCCGCGATGTCCTTGTCCTTTTGCGCCTGCGCAATGGTCACCTTGTTTTGAAGGAAGTCGCTCTGTTCCTGCGCCTACTGAATGTCGAGCTTTTGCGCCCCGATAAGGCCGGTGCTTATGCCGGGAATACCGACTTCGCCAATCATCTGACCGAGGAGGAAGGGATTCGCGGCCTTCAGCGGATTCGCGAAAAATCCTTTGATGTTTCCTTCGCCGTTAATCTGATCCTGTGTGCGCTTGATCAGTCCTGCCAGGTAGGTGATATTCGCCTTGTCGCTGGCTAGATCCCCGTCCGTGTAGAAGCCTGCGAGCTTGGCCCCGGCGAGTTTGCCGAAGTCGGCCGTCATTTTCTCGATGTTCAGGCGCTGTAGCTGGCTGCCGAGTATGGCGTATTGCTGATCGAGACTTTTCGTCTGCTCTGCAAGGGAAGCCTGAGCCTTCTTCATCAGGTCGAATTTACCGTAAGTCTCCGTGAGCACCCCGCCTAGAGCGATAGCCCCAACCACGGGGAAGGCGGATTCAAGGACAGATCCGAGCCCGAGGGTTGTGCTCAGGAATCTTTCGACGGCCCGAATGGGAAGGTTTCCTTCGAACTCGCGGATTGCGCCGCTCGCCGCCGCTATATGCGGTACGGAACTCTGAAATCCACTGCTGATCTTGGTCGCTGCATTCGCCGCTGAATCGCCGGTCTTATCAGCAATACTGATGACCTTATTCATCGAGGCCGCTAGCTTGTCGACGCTGGCATCCCCGGTCGTGGTTGTTTCTATGGTCAACTGCAGTTTTTCGTTAGCCAAAGTTCACCCTTTCATGATTTCGTTCTTATTCGAGCGGCCGGCCATTATGCCTGCGACGTCTCGGCTTTGCGCACGGCATTTCTGACCGCTGATCTTCGCTTTCGCGCCGCCGGAATTCCTGAATGACTTCGGACCATTCGGCGCTGCCGCGAGGCGTCATCGCCAGAACCTGGCGTAGGCCGAAGTGGGGAACATCCTCGATGCTGCAACCTTCAAACTTGCCGTGGGAGATGTGTACGGACTCCATCGGTTTAGCCTTTCTTGTTTCTTTATTGCGGCGAAGGACGACATATGCGCCCATCCGGCGCGCTCTCTGGCCAGAGAGAATATTTCCGCTCTTTTACTTCGGGCCTGAGGAGGACACCCGTGGGGGAAGAGCGGATTGCCGGTTACCAGCCGGCCCCCGATGTTGTTTCAGATACGCCCGACGGCTTCCGAAATGTCGGAAGTGTGCTCGGCCTCGATACTCTGTCTCACTGGCACCGGCGGATTGAGAAACCTCGATATCTCATCGCCGGGCAAGCTACCGCGGCGCTCCAGCGCTCCGGCAAGTGCCGACAGCTTTACGAGGTTTGCCTCCAGAACGGCTTCGGTGCGGGCCCGGAGGGCACGAAACAGATCAATCGGCCTTACCTTCTGCTCTTTCGCCAGCATCCTGCATAGAAGAAGCAGCTTTTGACAATCGGCCTTAATGGGCTCCATCGGGACCGGCGAATCCGGAGTCGTTTCCAACTCGCGGCCCGGTTCGCTTACCTTGGTCAGGCCTTCATAATTGGCCGGCGGAGAGCCTTCCGGAGACCTGTACGGGACAACCGTGGCGGAATTCACGTTGTAGCCGCATAAGGCCGCCACGAGCGAGTGGCCGCTCTCATGCCAGGCGACTGACCGCCGCCACGTTGACTGACGGCGCCATCCCGGTTCGCTCCCGCGAGTTGCGAGCCGTTGCGCCAGCGGCCCCGCTGCGATGATCATGACAGCGCGGGCCGGGTAGAACTTCCCCGAATCGAACTGCATCATGCGATCGCGTACCCCGCCAGTTCAGGCTCGCGGTAATGGGTGAAGTCCGCTTCGGATGCACGGAACGTCCCGCTCGCACCGTCGAACCCGTTAGGCTGGCCTTGGCTGTCGAGGGTCTCCCGCATCAACGCCTTCACGGAAACATGAGACTCCGGAGCGATGAATTGGCCATCCCAGACGATGTGGACAAACCGCGGATGGTCGGCCAGTGGTTTGTTGCGACGCTGTGCGTCATCTTCCACTGCGGCCAGCCAGCGGTCAACCATCGCGGCATCGGGCCCGGCGGACTTCACCAGCAACACCGCCTTGAGGATCTCGTCGGCGCTGGTTGCTCCATCAAACTGCAGCCTTCCCGCCGGCGGAAGCGTAACGTTCTCGAGTTCCACCGCGCGCTCCTCAAGATTGGCGATCTCAAGTTTTAATTCCATCGAGCGCGGGGGCGCATAAAGGCCGGAATTGAGTTGCTGCCGGCACAAGAGGCCTTCGTCGTATGCGATGCCCTCGGCCTTCGACAATTCCGCCAGGGCTTTCGCCGTTCGCGCCCGAATGCTCTCGAGCTCCTTGCGCTTGCTGATGATGTCTTTCCGGATGGTTGCCACCTCCTGGGCGTTGTCTGCCTGTACCGCCGCGAGCCTGCCAGCCCTGACACTCTTGAGCGCCATGCCGACCCCAGAGAGCCGAGCTTGCAGGCGGATGACGGGCGTTAACGCAGCGTCAGATTGGGAACCTCCCGGCATGAAGGACTCGCCAGCTGCGGCTTCGGCCCTCGCCAGGTCGGCGAGGGTCCGCTTTCTCGCCAGCGAGTTCAAGTTCCCGGTCGACGTTTGCCTCGAAGGCGCTTGTACTCGTGGTGCGCGTTTTGCTCTCGAACATTCTTCTCCTCTTTCGTTAAACGATTTGGTAGCCCAAAGATGCGGCGACGGTATCGAGCCGTGCCAGGACGTCCTGCGCCATTGCCGCCCGCCGCGACTTCAATTCGAGCGGCGAGAGTTCGCCCTTGTCGATTTGCTTGCGAAGGATGCCTTCGTCGACACGCGCCATGAACGCGATGAAGTCATTCCGCGAGATTGGTTCCCACTCGACGGAGATCTCGCCCGAGGCGAGCTGCTCGTAGTGCCGGATGTTTTCGAGGATGTGGGCGCCCATTAGCGACCGCACCATCGAGAATAGTTCCGGCTTCTCGCCGGCAGTCTTCGCCCGGATCTGCGGTAGAGCCGCGGCTTCCAACGTCGAGATGAATTTGCGCGCCGACATCGAAATGTGGCCGTCGCTTGTCGTTTGCATTCGTTTTCCTTTCGAAATGAAAAAGCCCGCTGACTGCGGGCCGGTGGTTCGGATGTTGTGGGTTACAACTCGCGATTGGCGGTTTACGGGTTCCGGCCGCCGGGTTTCGGATAATAGTCAACTGTCAGAAAAATATGATGATTACTGCCAACGTGACCATCCGTTACCCTCCAGGCTTGGGATCTCCACAGAGGACCCGCGCATCCAGAACGGCCCTCCCGGTTGACAGGCGGTTGACCCCCCCCACCGTTCACCGTTCCCGCCGCTCTCGTAACCATCCGCCTGTCTCCTGCGTTGTCTCCGCGCCGTTCCATCGACTCCACCCCTTACCCTGTCGCCGTGGTTCAGCCTGCCGTGGTTGCTCAATCTCCGCGAGCGCTTTCCGCAACTGAAGCCGACGCATGCCCCACGATGGGCTTAGCCAGCAGATGAACGCATCCACCGGCTCATAATTCCCTCACGTCCGGTAGCCGTTGCCGGTCACGCCAGCGATGCACGAGCCGCCGTACATTGGGAGGCGAGACGAACTCCCGAAGCGTCTGCATCTCGATTGACCCGGGCCAGTCATTGGACTTGACCTGAACGAGAACAACGTCCGTCGATCCGATGCCGACGACATCCCAGACGCCAAGAGAAGCAGCGCTCCTGCAGCACTGGTAGCCAGCCGCTTCGAGCAGCCGCATCGTCCGGTACTCGTTCCGGTTGCCCTTCGCCTTCGAGTTCATAGCCGCTCCCTTCGTTCCGTCTCAATCCGCTTCGTTGCCATCCGTGCCCAGACGACAAGGCCGGATGCCTCGCCGCCGTACTTTTCCACGTCGCCAAGAATCAAGTTAGCCGATTCCAAGTTGCCTCTGTCGAAGTCATTCATCTGGCGTTTGATCGTCTTTTCCGGCGTTCTGAATTTCAGCCTCGTTTGCGTCATGTGTCCTCGCCAGCCTGACAAGCTGACAGGTTCTGATAGGTTTTTTCAGAACTTTCCTTCCTGCGCGTATAAGAGAACTTTCAGAAAAACTTGTCAGAACTTGTCAGTAAGTCAAAACCTGTCAGGATTCCGCCCGAATTGCGATACCCAGATAGACCGTCCCGCGGTCGGTATGTTTCTTTTCGAAGGTCCGCTCCTTTAATCGGAGACTGAGCGCCGTCGATGTTACGAACTGCTCGCCATTGGCTTCGGCCCAGCGCTTGTACTCACCATAAAGCGATGAGGACGAAGCGCGGAAGTGATCGCCGACAATGCATTGCTCTTCGATGAATCGGCCGAGTTGATCCATTTCGCTGCGCCACTCGCGGCCGGCGGATTCCATCGCGAGCGGTTTGCCGAGGCCATACTCGTGCCATTGGACTGCGCCCTCGACGATCCACGCGAGAATTCCCTCGGATTCGGCGATGAGCTTCCGCGGCAACTCCCGGTCGATCTCTTCATCCGGAATCGTCACCCCGAAGGGAATCAGCCGGAGCCTGTTCCAGATCGCCGGATCCGTCCCGCGAACAACCGGTTTATGGTTGCAGTCGAGCCACAACTTATGGCTCTCGCTGAACTCGATCGGGTTCTCGTACTTTCGGACGGCCTTGATCCGGCCCATTCCTTGTGTGAGCCGCTTCAATTTACCCTCGGCTAGTCTTTGACCTTCCTCGGTCTCGGAGGTCATGACGAACCTGGCACCGCGGAGATCCGCCAGATCTGCCTGCGAGTTGTTATCGACGTTCCGGGCCATCAGGGTATCGATCTGAAGCAGCACGGCATAGTAATCGCCCAGGACTTCGCGCACCGTCGCGAGGAGCATTGTCTTTCCGTTATTGCCGCCGCCATGCGGGATAAAGACCGCCTTTTCGGAAGTAATTCCCGTCGCGCTGTAACCAACCGCGCACTGAAAGAAATCCTCCAGCCCGGGAAGTACTCTCGACACGACCCGCCGCCATGTCCGACACTCGGTCGCCGGCCTGTAGCGCCGCGGAATCCATTTCGTGATCAGATCTTCTCGCCGATGCGCCCGAATAATGCCGGTCCGAAGATCCACCGTTCCATTCGAGAAATTCAGCGCAAATGGATCTGTATCGAGTTCGTCGACCGAGACCGCGAGATGTGGCTCAGCTTCACGCATCGCGGCCGTTAGCCGCTGAGAGTTGAGGCACGACCCGGCATACTTCGCGGCGCCTTCGTTTCCTCCATTCATCGCCTGCCGGGCGAACTCAAGCATGGTTTCCTGAGCCAGCTTCCGGGTTGCGTCTTTGCGGTCAATCTCCCAGTGGGTATCGTCGAAGAACCCGAGCCATGAGTGCATCGCATGGCAGTACCGCAATGATTGACCAAAGAGAGAAATCAACCGCTGGCCGTTGCCATAATCGTTGAACGGCTGCTGCAGGAGATCGGCCTGTTTCGCGAGCGATGGTTCTTCGATCAGCACGCTACGAGCGGCCGCCGTGAGGTCCATCAATTAACCACCACATCTGATGGATCGAACTGCGCCACCACGAGCATATTCACGATGCCGTTCGTCACAGCTTCGCAGTTCTCCCGATCCAGACGCCCCGCTTCCTGAATGCTTTCACTCGACCCGGCGCCGTCCGAACCAAACTGGCATAGGCCTCAGCGATAATCTGCGGCTTGGCGTTCTTTATCGAGAGCGCAGTCGCGAGTTTTTCGATCTCTTGCGCGAAGTGCTCGGCCAGGTGCTCGTTCTCGATCTCCCACGCCCAATCAAGACACTGGACGAGGTCCTGTTTCGCCTTTCGGCCCAGAGATACAGACCGCGAGCCCAATCACCCATCTGCCGCGCGAGGTCCGGCGCCGCAGCCTGAGCCGCTCGAAATTTCGCGCGCTCTTCAGCCGATGATTCCGGCCATGGTATGAACGTCTCATCTGCAAGGGTCCGCAGGGCCGCCATGAACGTGCAACCGTCCCGCACCATCACCAAATCGATCGGCGTCCAATGGTCGCCGCACGAAAAGCACTTAATGCCCCACGAATAGATATGAGCGGACGGGTTACGGTCCTCGCCGTGGATGCAGCCGAGCTGATTGTGTCGGCCCTTAATACGCCTGAAACCGGCCTGAACAGCGAGATCTGGAATCAACGCGACGGCACGCTCACACGCGAGGTCGCGGATTCGACCGAGGTCGTTGATGTAATTCCTGTTTTGCGGTAAGCTTTCGTTGAGCGCTGTCATCGCTCCCTCCAGTTGAAAGGCCCGGTTCGCTGGCAAGCGTTCCGGGCCAATTATCAAAAATCGCGTTCTTGTTGCGGGCTAGTCTTCTTCGTCCCTTTTCGGACGGCTGTTGTTCTTCAGTTCGTAAGTAGGCTTATGGACGGCCTGATATCGTCGCGTTGCGGCGTTAAGTGAACCCATGTCATAGCCGACAATTCGAACGGCAGAGGAATCCTTCCAGTCTTCATGTCGCTCGACAACCGGAGAGATCACGCCCCTGAATCCATCACAGTTCCGCTGGATGTGTTCGAAGCCGCCGACCGTGAGGCGAGTCGTTCTGCTCGCATCCCGCGATGTAATAGAGCCGCCGGCAGTCGCATTGACGAGAAGGTATTTGACGCACGCGCGGCCAACTGGACGATAACAGCCATTGGAGATACCGGCCGCCGCCTGGTCGCGCGTAACCGTGTTACGGCGCCTTCCCTGACTGTCGCGGACCTCGTAGATATCGCTGAGCATAGGCACACCTCCAGGGTTCGCCAGGATTGCCGCCTGGACGGAGCCGGAACCTCCCGCCCGATTAGGCGGCGACATTACCGCCAGCAGTCTTGAGCCATTCAGAGATCGCAGCCCGCGGAATGATGAATCTTTTCGAGAGGCGGATTGAAGGAATTGTACCCTCACGCAGGCCGCTATATGCCGACGCCCTGCTAATCCCGAGTTCGTTGGCGAGTTCCTCAACCGATCCGTATACGGCCGAGGGCTTGCAGTCCATCGTTATGGTTTGGGTGTTCATGACGTTCCCGGTTCGCTCCTTTTGAATCGTTTGTTCATGCAAAAACATGCACGATTTAAACATAACACTACTGAAGCGTTTTGGAAAGTGTTCTGTGCAAGAATTTGCATGTACATTTTTTGGATTCGGTGTTTTAATGGTTCTTGAGATGAATGCGTGTCAAGCAGTTCAGCAATTGAGGCTGATTTCAGGTCTCAGCCAACAAGCGTTTGCCAGCCAGCTCGGGATGTCAGTAAGAGCGATCGCCAATTACGAAAAGGACCGAACCCCCAGCAAACTGGCTCGGTTCAAGCTGGCGAAACTTGCAAGGGAATTAGACCGCGCGGATTTGGCCTCTGTTCTCGCGGGCCCACTTGAAATCCGACGTCACCGCGAAGACGGTGTTATCGGAGATGTGGAGCGGGCGGCAATTCTGGCTTTGACCTTAAACCGGGGTAGCGAATGGCTATTGCGATTACTGGCCAAAGAAGTATTGAGCCTTATAAAGGAGGGGGGAAACACGGATTGTTATGGCATCCGGCGGTCAGTGGACCGGACGCCCACGGCACGCAAATCGCTGTTCTGGAGTCGGTCTTAAACGACATCCGGGAACAGATCGCCGAAGCAAAGAAGACCGAGGTCAAACCGAAAGGTGGGAAGCGGTCTAAATCGAGGTCCCGGAAATGAACGGGACCGTCACGAAGCGCGCCCGCAAAGGCGGTAAGCCTTCTTGGGGTTACGTCTTCGATGTTGGCCGCGACGAAGCCGGAAGCGGATCCAAGTAACAAAGTCGGGTTTCGACACAAAGCGAGAGGCAGCCGACGCATTGCGCGCCGCCATAGCCATAGCGGAAGCCGCCCAAAATGCAAAGCCCTTGAAGCTGTCGCCGACCTTCGAGCGGTTCTTCGCGACGTGGATGAGGGAGCGCGCCGGGCGTAAATGTCAGAAGAAGACACTTGAACGCTATCGCGATCTCGGCGCCTACGCGATAGCGCATTTTGGAAGCACTTGCATCGATCAGCTGCAGCCGGTCCAAATTCAGCAGGCCATGAACTCGCTCCACGATGCCGGCGGCCGGATCACCCCTGAATTCCCTAATGGGCGGCCGCTGTCAGCGAAAACCGTGAGGCATATCGGCTACCTCGTTCACGGTTGCCTTCAGACCGCTGTCTTGTGGGGCGAGATCGCGAGCAATCCCATGGATCGAGTTGAACTGCCAGCCCTGGTCAAGGTGAAGCCACACGTACTCGACCGCAAGAAAATGGAAGCGCTGATGTCAGCCGCTGGCGGGACGAGGCTCTTTCCCCTGATAATGCTTGCCGCCGCTACTGGATGCCGCCGGGGCGAGTTGCTGGCGCTCACGTGGGCTGACGTGAACTTTGAAACCGGGATTCCTGGCAGTTACGAAGTCGCTGGAGGAGACCCGGGAGGGCCTCCGGATCAAGAGCACGAAGTCGGGTGAGCCGCGGCGGGTCTCACTTCCCCGCCAGGCTATCGAAGCCCTGCAAGCGCACCGCGCGGAACAGCAGGGCGATAGCCGGATGTTTGGCGAGACTTATGCCAACCTCGATTTGATCTTCTGCCGGCCGGAGGGCAATTACTACAATCCTGACAATCTCAGCTGCCGGGTGACCGAGCTTGCGACGAAAGCAGGGCTGAAGGGCGCCGGGCTCCACTCGCTGCGACACTCGCACGTGAGCGAACTGCTGAGCAACGGCGTGCCGATCCCAACCGTTTCGAAGCGCGTCGGCCATGCGAACCCGAACATCACGCTCTCGATTTATGCGCACGCGCTCGAAGCCGACGAGCTCGCCGCGGCGAAGATCTGGGATGACGCGATGGCGAACGTAATTTCCGGCAATCAGCGGGAGCCGAAACGGATGTTAGCAATTGTTAGCGCGACCAACAAAGCAAAGCCGATAAGTCATTCAAAGGAAATGAATTTTGTGGTGCCCGGGGCGGGAATTGAACCCGCACTCTCCTTGCGGAAAAACGGATTTTAAGTCCGTTGCGTCTGCCGATTTCGCCACCCGGGCATGATTTATTTATTTACTACTTACCCGCTTTTTCGACCTCACTGCTTTTAGGCCTGTGGGGGATTTTGTGGGGACCTCGGAAGCAGCACCCATCCGATCGATCGCGAGCCGCATTGACTCGCTCGACGGATGTACGTAGCGCTGGGAGACCGTCACCGTTGAATGCCCCATCAGGTTCATTATCGTAAACGCGTCCGCGCCGGTCTCGCCCAATCGAGTTCCGAACGTGTGACGCAGCGAATGGAGCACGAAGTCTCCGGGGAAGGCCAGCAACTCCCGGATAGCCGCGTGCTTCTGATTGAGCCAGGTATGGTAGAGCGGTTTTCCCTCCGGATTTCGGAACACTCGGCCGTGGCGCCCTTCGAGGGCATCGAGAACTCCCCGCGCTCTGGAAGTCAGGGGGATCGTCCGCAGCTTCCCGCTCTTCGCAAGCTTCGCTCTGACGGTGACGAAGCCGGGCTTGCTACGGATATCAACCTGTGGCCATTCGAGAGTGAGGGCCTCGCCCATCCGAAGGCCTGTTTCGATCAGGAAAATGCATAGGGGCCGCATTTCGGGTTGCAGGGCATCAAGATATCGAGGTTCGTCCTCCCTTGAAAGAACGAACTCCCGCGGATTCTCGCCTCTCAGTAGCCTGATCCTGGGAACCGACTTGATCCGCTTCCAGTTGTGCGCCACGCGAAGGATGCGGCGGAGAGTCGCCAGTTCGCGATTGATCGAAGCCGGCGATACTGGAGTGCCACGGCGGCTTGGAGTGCCGCTCCGCGTGCGTTTGTAAGCCTCGATCATCTCTTCATCGATCTGATCAAGCCGCGAGTCCGCCAGTTTGCCATCGGCCAGCAGCCGATCGAGCTTCTCGTTGTAGAAATCGATTGTCCGTGGCTTCCCGGCCAAGTCCATTCTTATCTGGCGCTTAAACTCCTCCGAGAATGCGCGCAAAGTCGGGATATCCGCCGGATCTTCGATACCCGCCGCGCCCTTCGCCAGCTTCAGCCGCTCCGAGGCCTCCCGCTGCCGTGCGGTCTTCTGGTCGCCCGTCTCGGCGCTCCCGCGGATGCGTTCGCCGTTGAAGACGAACTCGTACCAGTAAACCTTGCCGCGCTTAATAGATGGCCATCTCCGCTCTCTTGGGTTCTCAGGTTCCCTATCCATCCGATTCTATTGTTTCCAACAGTTTCTCAGGTTCGTTTCGTCAAAAAAGAATCCGAGACCCAACACGCTCCGACCGAACCGCCTCCGTATTCGTCCGATGTTAGGTTCAGTTTGTTTGGAAATTTTACAGCACCGCATCAGCCCTGCCCGGCTGAAAAGACTTCCAGCCGGGTCATTTCGCGCGGCCCGTTTTTTAAATATTCAGTTGTCAAAGAACTATTGCGTCTGAAGTGTACACGCGCAAGGTCCTCATACTGCACGCCGAGAGCTATAAGCCCTATCGAATCAATGACAAATATTTCCCAAACGCTGTGACTGGCGATCCCCTCGACCGTCGGACGCCGGCAGAACACACGGCGTCCACGTCGTAAGCCTTTTGCTATTCGGTTGTCAATGAACCTGGGCGGCGAGTATCTTTGAACGGTTTAAAGATAAAGCGGCCCGAAACTTAAAATGCCTTATTCAAATCCACATCAAACTGTGCCGCCTTGAGTTCAGATGCGAGCTTAAGCTTCCATCCGCCAGCAGAGTCAAGTGTCGTATAGAGTATTCCCTTCAGATCTGAGGGCTCTTCTACGTCGTTGAGTTTCAGCGCGCACACCCGGCTGCGGGTCAGTTTCCCGATAAAGTATCCGAGTTCGAAGACGACGTTTTGGCGAGCACGCCGAGCTGGTTTCTCTCCTACGAGTGCTCCTTCATCATCTGGAGTCAATAAAACGACGGCGAATCCGGCCTCCGCAGAATGGTCTTCGAACTTTTCGATGATGGTTCTGCCCCGATCTGCTTGTTCGTGGAGAATGATCGGATGAAGTTCGATGTGCTCAAGAAAACGCGCGACTTCGCTCTTAGCGGCATCGTCGCGGCCGTGAACGAGAAAGACTTCACGCGCAGACGGCGGTGGTTCCCGGGAAATGATCTCCTGTGCGACATTTTCGAAAAGTGGAAGTTTTTCGAGAATCGATCGAAGCGCCGCAATTTGATATTTGATCCTGTTTACCTCGTACCCTCGCTGCTCGGCTTGGCTGGGGTTCATCCTGATCGCGACACTCGCGGCGGCCTTGAATTGACGCGATAATTCATCGGAAGAGCAAATCCTCAGTAGAAGCTCGGAGGTGTAATCGCTCCATCGTTTACGGTCTTCGGCAAGAGTTGCGATCGGGGTGATAAGCAGGCTTTCTTGCATCGCTTCACCCTTTGCTATCTGCTCCGAGACCTGCCTCTCCGCCTGAGCAAGCGGGCGGAGAAGCTTTGAGCGTTCCGGGTGCTGCGGCGCCTGCCTGCGCGTCATTCGTTCATTCCCCCTTCGGCGCGGCCGGTTTCATATTCCTGTCGATGAGTTCCTGAATCGCTTTATCCGGAACGCGCCATTCTTTCTTGCCCAGCTTTACCCCGCCGAGATTACCCTCCCGCAGCATCCGCCGGACTGTCGCCACATGCATTTGGAGTTTTGCGGCAGCTTGTTCGACCGTTAGAAGCTCGTCACTCATTGAACCAATAATGCCACACTGTTACGCACCGCACCAATAAATCCTCTGCGGCAACATAAAATAACTTGACTTGAATACGAACAGAATCGCATAGTTACGAACCGTGACGCAAACGAACAGATAATAAGGAGACGCATGCCCGCAAAAACCACCCCAACGCCCAACAAACCGAAGACGATAGCCGAAGTTCCGACCCAGAGACCACCAGTCCCGGTAATCCCCCTGACTCACGATCTGATCGCCGACGCCATTGGCGAGATGCTCACCCGCGGGACGACAGACTCCTGTCTCGACAGGGTGCTCATCGCGGCGATCAGCCATATATCGAGCCGCGTTTACGCCCACCTCGACACCGACGAGGCGGAGATTGAAAAGATCATCAATTGCGATGTGGATCACTACTTCCGACCGTGGAAGACCGACATCTTAGCGTCGTGGCGCAATACGCGACGGGACAGCCCCGCTGCTGTCGAACCGAAGACCGTCGCCGAGCGAATCAGGGCGGAGGTTCGCGAGGATGTGGAGCGCCAGTTCGAGGAATTCCTTGACCGTGGAACGCCAGAGGAGATGCGCTTTCTCCGCGAGGTGTTAACCGACCACGAATCCCGGAGCCATCTGACGCCGTTATCATCGGACGCCGAGATGGCCCTTGGCCAGACCTTCGATTTCGCTCTCGGCGACAGCCGGGTCTATTTGCGGATTCCGGAACGGATCGCCGATCAGGTTCAGGACTACGTCCGCGCCCTCCGCGCGATCGAGGACAAGTAGCGATGCCCGAGCAAGAGATTCCCAACTGGGTCGACGACACCTGGCCGGAGCAGACTTATGAACTGCAGATCATGGGAGATACGAGCCAGGAGCTCATCGACATGACGCGCGACGAATACATCACGCTCAAGGCGCATCTGGCGGCCATGCGCGGGTACAAGGTCCCCACGGCCGCCGAAGCCATCGCCCTGGTCAAATCGACCGAGAGCCTCGACATTTACCACAGCGACGACTATCAGGTGGCTCGGCATATTGAGATCGCCCGCGATATCTATCAGGAGCTTCCGGAACTGGTTATGATCGCCTCTGAGGACTTCGACGCGGAGATCAGGAAGCTAGCAGAGCACGAACTGGAAGAGCCGGAATAATCCTCCCATGCAACACCCTCTCGCCCTCGAACTGGAAGAACGGCCCGGCCCGGAACTGGTGACAACCGCTCCGGCCGTTACTTCTGGTCCGCCGGAGCAACTCCCGTTGATCCGGATGCTGGAAGTAGTTCGTAACCGCGTGGACTCCATCCATGCTGGACAGCGGACGCTGACGGCCGAGGTGCGAGAGATCAGGGCCAGCCTTCCGCAACAGCGCAAACCGCTTTCGAAGCGGTCACAGGAGGTTCACATCCGTGCGACATGGGCACGGAGGAACGGTCTATGTCCATGCTGCCAGGAAACACCCGTATGCGATTCAGGCACCCGTCTTGAAAGTGCCGAATACGATCACTGGTACGGTAGGAATCAGAACCGCCTCACGCAGGCGTGGCTCGTCTGTTCGGCCTGCAATCAACGGCTGAATGACACGGATTTCAAGGCTGCGGCGCGATCAGCCTTCGAGGCCTATCAGCAGGCCTTGCGACCGTTCATGGGCGGACGCCAGATGACTTTTCCGCTGGTTCGATAGACCCGTGAGGTTTAGAAGGGGCGCACCTGCGACAAGGCAGTATTGCGCCTCTTGGCCCGCGGGGAATGGAGACCCGCATGCCCGTCTATCGGGGGTTTGGGGCGCAGATTTTACGACGTGCGGCCCCACGCCTGTGCATCAATCTTCCACTCCTCGCCATGCTTGGAAAATGTGTATGCGAGGGTGCCGATCCGAGCTACGGTTTGGTCCTTGATCGTCACCTCAAGAGTCCCCATCACGACAGCGTAGGCATATGACTCCTCCACGTTCCAGAATCCCATCTCGTACGATAGATGCTCGTGCGAAACCCCGAATTTCTCACGCCACTTCTCTACGTCAGCAAGCCAATTGGTCGGGGCATTCGGATTCAACCAGCGATAGGGCGCGATGCCATCAATGATGATCGCAGTGTCCCCAAAAACGGTAAGGAAAAGCTCGGTATCTTGGGTGTTGAAGGCGTTTATATGATTCTCGATCAGGGTCTGGATTTCACTCGGCGGTTTGTTGGTGGCGGTCATTTTGCGGCCTCTCGCGTCCGGCGATCAATCATAGCAATCGTTCTGTGCGCAAAACATCAGTTCAGCCACGCCGTAAGCCCGGCCGGCGTGGCCTTCTGCCCCGCTTCTGCAGCCTTCGCATAATCCATGAGCGTCCGGAAAGATAGCCCCGGGTCTGAGGTCAGCGCATCACCGCAAATCTCGCAGGCTTGGTAGCCGGGCGGATGCATGGCTCCGCAGAACGCGCAGAAGATCATCTCCACGTCTGCGGAAGCGTCCCACTTGCCGGCCATGTCCGAGGTCATATGCAGCGGCGCCCGGAGCGTAAGGAATCGCGTGACGATGGCAAATGCCGCGTTCATTGGAACTGACAATGATTCAGGCTTAACGCCCCTAACGTAGTCCTTCGCAATCCCGACCAGCTCAACCGAGAGTCTCCAGCCGCGCTCGCCTCCCACCTGTTTGCAGAGACGGGAGACGAGAGAACAAAACAACGCATCGCCGGGCGTCAGTTTTGAGAGTTCTTCAGGAAATTCCATGTTATCTCCTATGAATTCGCGTGGTATCGGATCGTACTTGCGAGTTGCTCGCCACCGCCGCCTAAAAGGTGACTGTTCACAGCAGCACCGACGGCCGGCGCATGCTTCATCATGGCTTCGGCGAAGGACTGAGTGTCTATGGCGTTCACGATTATCGTGTTCGATACCGGGGCTTGCCCGCTGCCGCCCGGGCTTCCGCTGTACGGCGTCTTCACGCCGCCGGGCACGTCGTAATATGTCGGTGGTCCGCCAAGAAATCCATGCGTCTGCTGCCAGATATAGGGCTCGGATACAGTCGGGACAGCACTCATCGAAGATGTCCGCAGTCGCCCGCGGGCATCGAAGTCTTCGTATGTCCCGTTGAGTCCCTGAGTGACATTCAAAGCCGTCGGGGCGATGTACTGATTCTGCGAAAGTTCCTGGCTGATCGCGGTTGCGCGTTTCTGTGGATTATTCAGCAGGCCGCCGATGATGCCGGTCGCCATGCTCGCGATGCCCGCCGCGAGGGCCACGACCTGACCGCCGGGTATGAGTGAGGCGATTGCGGCCGTGGAAGCCAGAGCACCGGAGGCTCCCGATAGAGCCCCGCCTGCGCCACCTTTCTTGAACCCCTGTATCGCCTGGTATGCTCCAGCCCCAGCGCCCGCGATACCGGCTACCGTGCCAGCGTTGAAGCCGAATCCGCTGCTGCCCGTGTTTATTCCATAGGCCGCCGCCTGTCCGGTTGCCGTGCCGAGCCCGCCATAGTTCATCAGCGGAATATCATCAGAACCATCAGGATTGACGTTAGCGCCGTACAGGACGGACGAAAGACCACTGGAGTATGTTCCAGTCGATGGGTCGTAACCACCGATACCAGGAAGGCCGCCACCACCGCCAGAGCGCGACATGCCCATCGCCCGGGCCGCATTCATAAGATCTCTCGCCGCCGCACTCAGATCGAGGCCAGCAGTATGCAGTTCCGGCACTCCCGCAGAAGCTTTCAGAATGCTGGGTGTCTTCTCGAAAAGCGTGCCCTTGAAAAGTGGACTCGCTGACTTCGGTATTGCGCCGTTGACCACTGGGCTGACCCACGTGCGCAGAGCGTTTTCTGCGAAGGTGTCGACCGTGCTCATAGCCTGGTTGCGGAGGAAGTCGCGCATTGCTGTCGGGTTGCGGCGCTGACTTACGGCAGCATTTAAAGCCCCCGTGCCGAATGATGTTATAGACTCCTGCTGTCGGTCGAGAATGGCCTGAACTTTTTCAATCTGAGTGTTCTGCAGTTCCTGAATCGTCTTCGTCCCGTCGATAATTGCCTGCTGCTGGCTGCGTAACATCTCAGCGGGATACCGCGCGTTCAGGGCGCCGCCTTGCTGCCCCGCGCTCTTGGTGAGTGCGCTTACCCGGTCAGCCGCGTCAGTATCGCTGATCCTGCCTGACTTGCGCGCGTAGTCCACATCAATGAGCGCAGCTTCCAAGCCGCGCTTGATCGTATCGGCATCCGCGATTGAGGATTTGGTGATGTAGTCCTGTTCGATCGAACTGCGTCCGCTGATTTGGCTGAGACTATTGCTCGCTTGCCGCTGATCTTGCAGGCGTTGAAAATCACCCGCATCCATTCCGCGGGGTCGCAACGTGCGGGCGGGGAGAATGCCCGCGAACTCAGAGACCCGGAGTTGCCGGTCTCGATCCGTTCCGAGGAAGACGTCCTGCTGAGCGAAGGCTCCGGCAATGGTTGATTGCCCCAGTCGCGCCGTTTCATCGCGATACGCGCGCCGCTGCGTTTCGATACCGGCGACGCGGCGGTCTTCGAAATCATACTGACGTGTGAGATCCGCTATTGCGGCGTCGGACGCCTGCTTCTGAAGGCTTAGAGCAAAGGTATGAAAGCCGGTCTCCAGGTTGCGCCTGGTTTCGTCCAGCATGGCGTAGTGCTGAATCGATCCCTGATCGTCCACGAATGTCGTGGCCTTCTGAGCCTCGCCGCGGAAGTCTCGGCCCGCATTCGGATCGAGGAATGAACGGTTGGGCGGAATGCAATCGAAACCTACCTTAACGATCAGTTGTTTTCGCCGGATCGGTTCGACTCCGATAGCCTGCAGGCCGCGGGCAAGCTGCGCCAGCATCCGCGTCAGCCTGCCCGGAGCTTCTGAATCGTGGATCAATTCAATTTTCGCGCGAGTAGCTGTTCCGGTCGACGGCGCTCCTGCTCTTCACGACAAAAGTTGTCAGCGAAATGAGCCATTGGTGCTCGCCTTCCGGGAGATTGGGTGCATTCTCAAAAACCAGTGTCCCGAAAAAATCGACAACGGCAGCCATCAGATCAGCCCTCATCTGCTCCTCGTCCCCGGTGTTCTCAATTGCCCGCCGCGCCTGCTCGCTTGCCTCGATTTCGGGAAGACGATAAAGCGCGAACCTCTGGCCCATGGCACTCATTACTCCGTGGTGCGTATCAATGGCGCAAGTAACGCCGCCTAATACTACTGTGTTATAAAGCGTTGAGCTCTTGGGATTTATGGTTCCGCGCGAGTAATCTGAAGGTCTGGGTGGCGGTTTGGGAACGGGCAGGGTTGGCTCTGTGGCCGATATATACCGGATGGTGCGCTCGGCCGTGGAGAGCAGGCGGCCGGTGTCCGCTGTTTACCATGGTCGCCACCGCCTGTTTTGTCCGCACAGACTGGGAAGGAACAAGGAAGGGCAGTTCCGAGTGCTTTGCTATCAGTACGGCGGAGAAAGCGAATCCGGCCTGAAACCGCCGGGGTCGCCGGATAACTGGCGCTGCATTGCGCTCGACAAACTCAGCGGCGTGGAACTGCTGGATGGGGCGTGGCAAACGGCGCCGAACCACTCACGACCCGCATCCTGCATAGTTGAGGCGGACGTTGACGCGGAAGATTATCCGGAGCGCGATCCACAACAGGGACATCGAGGAAGCAGTCCGATCAGATAGCGGGCAATGACGATTCTGATGGTCGCGATCGAGTGTGGGTTATGCCGCTCGGGTCTTATGCGGGGAGCCGCGCGGCCGGAAGCGTTGCGGCGGTTTGGCGGCGCATAGTCCAAGATGACCGGCGCGCGCTGAGGGGGAAAAACAGCTCCGCTCGGCGATCAGGAACCCATACGAGACGATGCAGAGGGTGGCGTGATGGTGAAATCCGCGCCAGCCTCGCCCTTCAAAATGACCCAGCCCCAGTTCCTGTTTCAACTCCTCGTAATCGCGTTCTATGATCCAGCGATGTTTGGCAAGGTGGACGAGGTCAGTCAGAGGCAGATCTGCGGGAAGAGTCGAGAACCAGTATTTTGTGGGTTCATTTTCGCCTTCCGGCCATTCGATCAGAAGCCATTCTTCCGCATGCGGCTCCGCACGCCAGTAATCGCGATGTGCCGGACGCACACGAACCGCGGCAAAGCGCGATTGGAGATCGTCTTTGACTCCTGCACGCCAGCAGACGGTTTCCCATGCTTCCGGGGCCAGTGACTGCGCAAGGCCTTTCACTGTTACCGGCTGATGTTTCAGATCACGCTGCAGCAGTTTCGGCGGACGGCCCAGGCCCTTTTGCGCGGGAGGGGATACGGGTTGCTCACCGGGTTTCCATACCTTCACCGTACTCATGAGTCCCGCAATATAAGGCAAATCCCATTCGGTCAGTTGTGCCCGGAACTGCGAATCGTTGCCATATCCGGCGTCCGACAGCACCACACCTGTGGGTACACCGCGTTCCTTTGCCCGCTGTATCTGTGCCAGCGCAATTTGGGGCTTCGTTTGAAATACGATCTCCTCGGGGACCCTGGCTTTCTTCCGTCTTTCCGGATCGCTCGCCCACACTTCCGGAAGATATAAGCGAAACGCAATCGGCATGCTCGATGCTTCCGTCGTTACGGAAAGACTTACGGCCACCTGGCAGTTATCCTGTTTACCCACCTGCCCGCAATACTGCCGAGTCACGCCCACAGAATGTTTGCCCTTCTTCGGGAAACCCGTGTCATCCACTACCCACGCCACCACAGGACCCTGCCGCAGCAGGGAAGGCAGCACCGTATCCAGCGCCCGATCAAGCAGCACTTCGTCATCCCAGGGAGCATCCGCCACCAGATGATGCAGGGACTGATGCATGCGGCGAACATTTTCCGGCGCAAGCTTCGCGGCCATCGGCTCAACGCTCTTCCGTTCTCCCGGCAAAAGCAACCCTGTGCAATATGCCTTGAAAGGTGCGATCCGGTCCGAATGCCCCGCCGCCTGCGCCAGGCTATCGAGATATGCAGCGAGCCGTTTCTGTTGTGCGCCTGGCGCCCTCGTTGATATGGCGCTCACAACAAAAACAATATATCATGTTTTATAACACAGTAGTACTAGCAGGCCTGCTTTGCCTTAGGCAAGCTGCGCCCATGGCGCAGCCTCGCCGAGCAAAACGACCTCAGCCAATGTGTCTCAGATGGGGTAAGTTTTGCAACACGACAGCGCCGCGGTCTTTTGTTTCAATAATTCCCTGCCCCTCACATAACCGAATTGTACGGGGCCGAGCCGCACGAGCGTTTCGCGAAAATTTTGATACCGTTATCTAACAGAGGGACTTGATGAACTTTGTGAAATCCGCTCTGAGTAGCTTTGCCGCTTTCACTAAATGTAGTTTGCGTGGCATTGCGGCTCTGATGTTTCCAGCCCTGTTTGAGGCCGTCGGGAATATGGCGTGGAACTCGAAGTACGCGGCGGCTCACCCGGGGGTTGAGTTTCATTACCACCTTTACCGAACGTTCATTTTCCCTTCCGCAGGCGGCCACGACAGCATTGTCCTCTTCTGGCACACGTGGCTGGCGTTGGGGCTTTTGCTTCTAACTTTCGCATCGGGCTTCTTCGCGTGCCGCTTATGGCTTGCCCGCAGCCCGCAGTCGCGAATAGGGTAGGTTTTGCATCATTCGCCGAAGCCCCGGAAACAAAGGGTCTGGCATGTTGCATATGCCTCGTGCAAATCGAAGCCTAAGATCGGGTCGTTCCCGCGTCCGCGCCGGAGCACGTTGTTGGCAATCAACCGAACCGGAAAACTGCAAAACGCCGTGCTTTTCCAGCGCCCGTTTCCGCGGACGCGGGGGTACCCCCTCGCCAATCGAGGCATAGGGACTTCACGAATTCTGACTGTGCCCATATTTGTGCCCACCCTGTGCATAGAAGGGTTACCTAGCGTTGCTAACAAAACTGGTCTACATATAGCGTTTGCAGCAGTTTAGCAATGATGAGCAAAACATCGTAGCGGTATCGGATCGATTTTAAGTCCGTTGCGTCTGCCGATTTCGCCACCCGGGCATGATTGAACCAACAAATTTACCACGCAACCGCTGCACCACTCCGCAGATCGCTGCGGAAGATCCGTCAGTTCGGGCCCAGCCTCACCCGCGCCATCAGCCCGGTTTAACCCGAACGACCGGTAATTCGCTGTGCTCGCGAGGCTATGGCTTCTCGGCCGGCGCGGTGCGCACCGTCGTTTCAGCGCGCCAGAAGCGATAGCGGACTTCGACACCAGCGGGGACATAGACAACCAGCGGCACAAGACTGTTATAGCGAATGATCGTCTCGCCGCCGAGGCTTACGAAGTGATCGGCCTCGGGAGCGTCCGGCGGGATCGCCATCAGAGTTCCTCCCATGGGACCGAGTTTGAGAAGGATATAACGAACGAAACCCCAGCCTGGAATCGTCTCCGTCTTCAGGTCGCCGCCGAAGAAGTAGTGGTTTACCGAGTCCGTTCGGACGGTCTTGCCCACGATAAGCTGGACCTTGAAATCGCTTTCGTTTCCCTGTTTCGGAAGTCTGATGACGTGACGCGTCATACCCTCTTCGGCGGGAGGAAATGGCTTCAAATCATCCGCCGCGGAGACAAGAGAAAAAGATGCAATCGTCAAAAACGCCATCGATGGGATTATTCTCATTTGGATTCACAGGTATCGGGCAACTCCGCGGAGCCGCAAGCTTTATGAAAAATGCAGTCCGTTTCAGCCATAGCACTGCCGGCGATTCAATTCCATTCCCCCGCCTTATATTCACACTGACACGTCGGGACTCGGAATCCGAGGGCATTTGCGACGGTCGTTGTGACAAATCGGGCCGCGGGCGAATCTCGCTGAAATAATCTCTGCTCGAACATCAGGGACATCCTGCCGGCTGCCATCCTTCTTAAACCGTTCCCGACCTTGATGCGCCACACGAACGTTTTGGCTTTTTAATCGATTCGAGGTGGTTTGGCGAGGACGGTGGCCTCCCGCCAGGAAAATAATCTACATCTGAAAACCGGAATCGCCATTCTGCTCATTGTCCTTCTTCGACTTGAAGAGGGCGGAAAGTCGCTTGAGGAGAACAAAATAACTGTGGCAAAACAACCAAACATACTCATCCTGTGGGGTGACGACATCGGCACGTGGAACATCAGTTACTTCAGCCGCGGCATGATGGGCTACCGCACGCCCAACATCGATCGCGTCGCAAATGAAGGTGTAGCGTTCACTGACTATTACGGCCAGCAGAGTTGCACGGCCGGACGCGCAGCGTTTATTTGCGGCCAGAACCCGCTTCGCACCGGTCTGACTAAAGTCGGAATGCCCGGCGCTACCGTCGGACTGCAGGCGGAAGACCCGACCATCGCCGAACTCCTGAAGCCGCTCGGTTACGCGACCGGTCAGTTCGGCAAGAACCATCTCGGCGACCGGGACGAATACCTTCCGACGATGCACGGATTCGATGAGTTCTTCGGCAATCTCTATCATCTGAACGCGGAAGAAGAACCGGAACTACCCGACTATCCGAAGGATCCGGCATTCAAAAAGAAATTCGGACCCCGCGGCGTTCTGCACTGCCTCGCAGACGGCAAGGGTGGCCAGACGATCACGGATACAGGCCCCCTCACCAAAAAACGGATGGAAACCGTGGATGAGGAGATCACCTCGCGCGCTCTCGATTGGATGGAGACGCAGGCGAAGGCGGACAAGCCCTTCTTCCTCTGGTACAACTCGACGGCCATGCACTTCCGAACGCACCTGGCCGACAAGAACCGTGGCAAGAGCGGACAGGACGATTACAGCGACCGGATGGTAACTCACGACGAGCAAATCGGCATGATGCTTGACAAGGTCGATGAACTGGGAATCGCCGATAACACGATCGTCATGTATTCGACCGACAACGGCCCCGAGAACGACACCTGGCCCGATGGCGCCAATACGCCGTTCCGCAGCCAGAAGGACACAAACTGGGAAGGCGCCTGGCGCGTGCCGGCATTCATGCGCTGGCCGGGCAAAATCAAGGCGGGTACGGTCCTTAACGGAATCGTTTCTCACCAGGACATGCTGCCTACGTTGCTCGCCGCCGCGGGAGATCCGGACGTCAGTCAGAAGCTCCTCACCGGTTATAAAGCCGGCAGCAAGACCTTCAAGGTGCATATCGATGGCGTCAATGTGCTGCCTTATCTGACGGGCCAGGTTAAAGAAAGCCCCAGAAACGCCTTCTTTTACGTCAGCGATGACGGCGGCATCATGGCCGTTCGGGCCGGCGACTGGAAGCTGGTGTTTGAAGAACAGCGCGCAACCTCAACGATGGTTTGGGCGGAGCCAATGGTAAAGCTGCGGCTTCCCATGATATTCAGCCTGCGGCGCGATCCGTTCGAGCGGGCCTTAGACAACTCCAACGTCTACTTCGACTGGATGATCAACCACGTACCCCAGCTCTATGAGGTGCAAGCGCTGGTAGCGGCGCAGATCGAAAATTACGTAAAGTATCCGCCCCGGCAAAAGGCAGCCTCATTCAACCTGGACGCCGTGATGGCGTCGCTGGATAAGGCGCAGGTCGCCGTGGCGGGACATAAATAAACCCGCAAGCAGTCGGGCGCATCCATAATCAGCCTGCGCCGGCAGCCGGAAGGAAGATCGCAAAGACCTTCCTTCCGGTTGTTGATTTATGATCGTAAGGTCCAGCGCGGAAAGTCAGGAATAGAACCTTGGCAATAAGCCAGCACGGAATATCATCTCCGCCGCCCCCTCTCGATATAGCGGAGGAAGTACGCGACTTTTACGAGAGGATGCCTTATCCTCCGCCTCTGACCAGTCTGGACGACCATAAGAAGCTTTACCGGGATAACCCGGATCGTCGCCGAACTCTGTTCCATCGAATCTGGCCGGCCCGCCGTGCCGGCGCAAGCCTGAAAATTCTGATCGCGGGCTGCGGTACCTCTCAGGGTGCTATGTATGCGCTTCGCGATCCCGATGCGAGTGTTACCGCGATTGACGTCAGCGAGACCAGTCTGCGTCATACGCGCGAGCTCCAGCGAAAATACAACCTGCGGAATCTTGAACTTCATCAGCTCTCGATCGAGCGCGCCGGTGAGCTTGCGCGCTCATTTGATCTGATCGTTTGCACAGGGGTACTGCACCATCTGCCCGACCCCGATGCCGGCCTTCGTGCCCTTCGCGAGGCCCTTGCGCCGAAAGGCGCAATGCAACTGATGGTGTATGCGCCGTATGGTCGCGCCGGCATCTACATGATGCAGGAGTACTGCAGGCTCCTCGGAATCGGGTCTTCGGAGAGCGACCTGCAAAATCTCCGCGCCGCACTTGAAAAATTGCCGTCGGACCACCCGATCGCGAGTCTATTTCGGCGCTCCAAGGATTTCTGGCGGCCAGATGCCATGGCCGATGCTCTCCTCCACCCCCAGGATCGCGCTTACAGCGTTTCCGAGCTTTACACCTGGATCGAACGGTGCGGAATGTTGTTCGGCCGCTGGCTCGAGCAGGCTCCCTATCTGGCCTCGTGCGGCTCAATCGCAAGTAGCCCGCACGCCTCGCGTCTGGCTTCGCTGTCACTCCGCCAGCAACACGCCGCCGCCGAACTGCTCCGCGGCGCCATGGTCTCTCACAGCTTCATCGCCTTCCGCGACGACTGCCCTGAAAACGTTCAGCCAATCACGTTCGATGGCGATCAATGGCGCAATTACATCCCCATCGCACTCCCCTGGACGGTGCGTGTCGAGACACGAACGGCCACTGGCGGCGTCGCCGTTTTGATTAATCGGTCGCATACATTTACGGATCTGGTCCTGGCAGTAGCACCGTTCGAGGATGAGTTGCTCAAAGCGATCGATGGAAAACGAACACTGGGCGCGATTCTTCGTCATGCCGGAGTCGATGGCTCCATGGAGCGCCGTGCTCTGACTTTCTTTAAGAGACTCTGGCAGTACGATCAGGTTGTTTTCGACGCGTCTGGAGTCGCAGCAGCGGCTCCGGATCCCGAAAAGCAGGTATAAGTTCCATCCGCGAAACAAACAGTATGAATGACATCGAGGCCATTCCTTATGACATCACAGAACACCCCGCTGAACTCCGCCACCGGTGAGCAAACGGCGGGAACCATGGATCCGGTACCGGAAGAAATCGTGCAGTCTCAAACGCCGCCCGGCATGGTCTGGATTCCGGGTGGAACGTTCCGCATGGGATCGGCGGATTTCTATCCCGAGGAACGGCCGGTCCACGAGGTTACCGTGGACGGCTTCTGGATCGACACATATCAGGTAACCAACGATCAGTTCGCACAATTCATAGCGGAGACCGGCTTTGTCACCGTGGCCGAACGCAAACCCAGGCCCGAGGATTTTCCCGGCGCCCCTCCCGAGAATCTGGTCGCGGGATCAATGGTTTTCCAGAAGCGAACGGGCCCGGTCGATCTGCATAACTACGCGAACTGGTGGGCCTGGGTTCCGGGAGCAAGCTGGCGTCATCCCCAGGGCCCGGGCAGTTCGCTCAAAGGTCTTGCCGGCCATCCAGTCGTTCATGTGGCTTATGAGGATGTCGAGGCCTATACCCGTTGGGCTGCCAAAGAGCTGCCTACTGAGGCTGAATGGGAGTTTGCCGCGCGCGGCGGCCTCGATGGTGCAAAGTTCACCTGGGGGAACGAGGAGTTCCCGGATGGTAAAGCCATGGCGAATTGGTGGCAGGGCGAGTTCCCATGGCAAAATCTGCTCACTGACGGGCATGAGCGAACTTCTCCGGTCGGCACGTTTCCTTCGAATGGGTACGGGTTGTATGACATGGCGGGTAATGTATGGGAGTGGACCAGCGATTGGTATGAGCCCCGCGGCGCCGAGCCGGCCGTCAAATCGTGTTGTATGGGTTCCGTCAACCCGCGCGTTGCCTCGCCTGAGAAGAGCTTCGACCGCCGCCAGCCTCAGTTCCGCATCCCGCGGCGAGTGGTTAAAGGCGGTTCTCATCTTTGCGCGCCAAATTACTGCCTTCGCTATCGTCCCGCGGCGCGGCAACCGCAGATGATCGATACCGGGATGGCTCACCTGGGTTTCCGTTGCATAATGAAAACGAAATAGGCTTGGCTGCCGTTCGTCGATGCAGCGGGACGATTTTCCATGGTTTTTCGCAGGCTCTTGCAATTCGCCATCTTTTTCGTCCTGATTCTGGCAGCGGCATGGGCTGTGGCTGCCTTGTACCTGGACGGACCGTTCCATAAGTTCCCTGTCCTGTTGCCTCTGGTCTTTCTGGCCATCGTAGCGGGAATTTTGATTCGGGCGCGGCCGCGAGCTCTGGCTATAAGCCTGTGCTTTGGATTATTTGGCGTCGTCGTTGCCTGGTGGCTGACGCTGGCTCCCTCGAATGATCGACCCTGGTTGAGGGACGTGGCGCAAACGCCGTGGGCCGAGGTCCGGGAAAACCAGGTCGTCATTCACAACGTGAGAAATTTCGATTACATCACCGAGACCGACTATAAGCCGAATTGGGAAACGCGCACTCTCGATCTCTCTCAGCTCCGGAATGTGGATCTGTATATGAACTATTGGGGTTCGCCGGCCATCGCTCATACGATCCTGAGTTTTGAGTTTGCGAACAGCCCACCCATTGCGATGTCGATTGAAACCCGAAAGCAGGCTGGCCAGAGTTACTCGGCTTTTCTGGGTTTCTTTCGGCAATACTCTCTGATCTATGTGATCGCGGACGAGCGGGACGTTATACGACTGAGGACCAATTACCGCAAGGGCGAAGACCTCTACCTCTATCGCACACGCGCGACGCCCGCCAACGCCCGCGGCATTTTTCTGGATTACCTGAAAACGGCAAACGATCTGCGCGACCATCCGCAGTGGTACAACGCGCTCACGAGCAACTGCACCACGGATATCAGGCCGCATCTGATGGTCGGAGGCGAAGTGCGCGTGCCGTGGGACTGGCGAATTCTGATCAACGGATATGCGGACCAGATGGCGTATGAACGGGGAAATCTGGCGGGCGACTTGCCGTTCGATGAGCTCAAACGCCGGGCTCATATTAATGACGCTGCAAAGGCGGCGGATCAGTCGCCCGATTTTTCGCGCCGCATTCGTCTCGGCCGTCCGGGGTTTGACCAGCCAGCCGAAAAATCAGCCGCGACCTTCTAACCAATATGCTGCCGGATTACCGAGCCGACATCCGGCTGGCTAAAAGGTAAATCGCCCAACCAGCTGGCCCGATCGAGGTGAAGCTCCGGCGCCGCCGCCCACCGTGTTGATTTGTCCGAAGCCGCTGAGCGTCTGACCCGTTGTCGAATTGGTCAGCTGAGTGGCGACGGAGCTCGTGGAGCTCGGGTTCGGAATATAGGTGCGGTTGAAGATGTTGGTAAATTCGGCGCGGACCTGAATGGTATAACGCTCTTTAATCCGGAACAACCGGCCGAGCGACACATTCTCCACCGGATGACGCGCATAGCGGTAATCGCTGTAATAAGCGGCCGCTGTGCCGAACTGGAGCGGCCCCGGCTCCGTCCACGCAGCCGGATTGAGCACGAAGGTCTTGCTGGGGTCGAAGCAATGGCAGTTGAGATCCTGCGTGAACAAGGGCACACCCGGCACGCGGTTTTCATAGGTGCCCCGGAACAGCGAAGTAGCCAGACTGTTGTTCGCCGTCGGCGCAAGGATCGGTAAGCCGCTGCCGTAGCGAAGTACCGCCCCGACCTGCCAGTCGCTGACAATCGCCGATATAACTTTGTTCTTCAGGAAACTGAACTCCGGTTTCGGCACGGTATAAGTGGGCGCGATCACCAGGAGAAAAGGCTGATCATAACCGGAGATATACTTATTAATCTTGCGGTTGAACACGTCGTTCACCTGTGCCGCCGGTCCTACAAAGTAAGGATCGGCGGCTTCGGTGCCCAGCGTCTGCTGTTTCGCCCAGGTGAAGGAGCTCTGGACGGTCAACCCATGGGAGTAACGCTTGGTGAGCTTCGTCTGAAGCGAGTCGTACCAGGTATCGCCGAGTGCGGGCGAGAGAAAGTAAGTCAGACTGCCGAACTGGGGATAAGGCCGCAGCGACTGCGCCACGGTGGCAGTCGAGGGGAAACCGACATAGGGCGCCTGGCCGATTGTCGTGCTGGCGGGCAATCCAGCTGCCGACAGGAGCGCGGGCGTAACCTGAAAGAGCTTCGTGGCCAGAAGATTTTGTACCGCCTGCGCGTTGTTCAGGTTGAAGCCGTCTGCCGTAAGCATCTGAGGAGTAATCGCATTCGGCGAAACCTGGTTCGGAGCGGTCCACCACACTCCCCGGTTGCCCACATACGCAGTTTCAAAGACGAGGTCTTTGGTAAGCTCCCGTTGGATGCCGACACTCCATTGAGTCTGTCTGGCAGGGCGTCCCGCGTCAGTAGCTATGGAAATCAGCGGCTGATTATTAGTGCCCGGCAGCGGGTATTGACCTGGATTGAAATTGGGCCAGGTGATGTTGTAAGGTGAACCCTGCTGGAGGTTAAAGAGCGGCGTGCCGTAGTTCGGATTGGTGTTAATCGGATAGTAAGATCCGACCGAATACGAAAGGAAGGCGTTTGGCGCGGCCCGGGAATATGCCACTCCGGCGCCTACACGAAGCACGGTCTTGGGAGTCATCTGATATGCGATGCCGAGTCTCGGTCCGAAGGCGAATGGATAGTTCTTCGCGAAAGCGCACTTGCAGGTTGCTTCGAACTGCGTCGCTCCCACCCTTCCGCCGGCGCTCGGGTTCGCCAGATTCGGCGCAAAGTTCGGCATGACTCCGTTATCGGATTTGAGATAAGTCTGATAGTCGTAGCGAAGACCATAATCCAGAGTCAGCTTCCGCGTAACCTTCCAGCTGTCCTGCGCGAAGAAGGAAACGCCGTGATTCCCAAGTCTTGTGGTCGTGGGAACCCCAATACCGAAAGTATCTACTCCGCCCAGCAGAAAACTTGCGTAACCATAGCCGGGCGAACCCGTGATCTGTGCGCCGTTCAGGTAGGGTAACCCTGTTTCAGGTGCTCCGAAACCGAAGTTACCGTTCGCATATGTTTGAACATAAGCGGGATATCCATCGATCAGCATCTCGCCGCCGAATTTATAGGTATGGTTTCCTTTAACCCAGGTAAGGCTCGCGTTTGCGGTTGGTTTATAATTCTTGACGAGAACCGGGGTATACGGCCCCAGTGTTCCGCTGAATCCTGGCTGGTTGGCCCCGCTCAGGCCGGTTATATAAGGAAAAAGGTCGGTATACGTTCCTTTGAGGCCGAGCTGAGTCTGCTGATTGAAGTGATCCACAGCGGGTAATTGATGATCATTCGTGTACAGGAAACCGATTCCCAGGTGCAGCAGCAATGTGGGCGTAATCGTCTGATCGTAATTGAGACGCTCTGTGTTTGTCGCCACGATGCCCGCAATACTGGTGGTAATCGGAGCGGGTAAGCCGTCGTTGTTCGGTACGCTGGTCGCTGTCCTTCCCCAATAACCTGAGATTTTGATCGTCGCGCTCAGGGCCTGGTCGATTTTGATCGACGGAATAGGCGAGACCTTCAAATTGGAATAAACCGGATTATAGTTATTCACGGTGCCAGGAAGGTTGGGCGCGGGGAGGTAGCTCTGAATCTTAAGCGCAACCGGATCCATCATCGAGAACGGAATCTGCTGACCCTGAAAAGGAAGCCGCGTCTGCTGCCCGTTGATGGTCGTGGTGGTCGAGGGGTTGAAAATCTCCTGTTGAAACACAGGTGTGCCTTGCGGCGTTATCACCTGTTTGCCGCCCAGCAGTTACGGGGGAACTTAACTGCACGCCCGAGAAATTACCCGATTCCAGAGGCGCCGTCGGCACGGTATAGAACCTGTTGGTCGTTGTAACAACCTCGCGATATTCCTCGAAACTGAAAAAGAAAAAGGTCTTGTTGCGGCCGTTATACACCTTTGGGATAATCACGGGTCCGCCTACAGTAAAACCAAAATCGTTTCTGCGGATTATAGGCCGGCTCAGTCCGGTCGTGCTGTTCGGCGCGACTGTAAATGGAATGCCCGCATTGAGTATGTTGTTGCCCCAATACTCATAGGCGCTGCCGTGAAACGCGTTGGTGCCGCTCCGCATCGTGACGTTGAACACGCCGCCGCCCGCCTGCCCGTATTCCGCGGCAAAGTTGCTCGTCTGAATGGACATCTCCTGGATGGCATCCACGCTGGGCTGAGTCCAGGACTGACTCGTATAAATGCCGGAATAGGCATCCTGGCCCTCGATCTTGAACGACTGCGTGTTACTGGGGGTGCCGTTAATCCTGATATAACTATCCGCGGCCAGATTGCTGCTTCCGGGGATGAGGTTCACTACCGCATAAGGATTACGAAGGCCTGTGGCGCTCGATCCGCCGATCTGCAGAACCGGAAGGTCGTTCAGGGTATTGGACGTGACGTTGTGGCTTACCTCTCCACTTTCGGTCTGCAGTAGCGTTGCCTCGGCATTGACCGTAATGGTATCGCTGGCGGCGCCTACCTCAAGAGAAACGTCCAGCCGCAAAGTCTGGGCGACGGGCAGAACGATGTTTGGATGCACGTATTTCTTGAAGCCCTGCACCGTGACAGTCATTTCGTAGGTGCCGGTGGGCAATCCCATGACGTAGTTGCCCGTGCCGGAACTTCCGCCGTCATAAGTGGCGCCAGTCAATGTATTCTTGATCTGGATCGGCGCATTCGGAATAACTGCCCCGGTGGAGTCCGAAATGGTGCCGGTAATTGTTCCCTGGTCGCTCTGCGCGAAGGCGCCGGCCGCCGCAAGAATTACTCCCATGGTCAAGAGGAACGGTCGCATAAATTAAACCTCTGTTCTGTGCCCTGGTAAAACTGGGAGCAACTCTATAACAGGCTTAAAACGGTGTCAAGGGAGAAACAGGCAATAAAAAAACCCAGGGAGAGCCTGGGTTTGCATGCATTTTTATATATAGGGGCGCGGCGGGACGCGTCGATATTAGCTTTTGAGCTTTAAAAGTCTCACTGCATTTCCGCGGTAGATCTGGTCTTTTTGCGCCGCCGTTAGGTCGAGGCTTTCGATTACCTTGATCGTTTCTCGAATATAAAGACCAGGAGTCGGTTCGAAAGGAGTATCGGAAGCAAAGACCACGTTGTCGAGTCCAAAGAAATCCAGCCCGCACACCGTAGCCGCGCGGCCGCCGAATAGGGCCGTGTCGGCCAGGAACAAACGGAAATAATCGATCGGCCGTTTCTTCATGGAGGCCAGCAGCGCTTCATAATTCTCGTCCGTCGTGCGGGACCCCAGCTTGTCCCAGCCATAGCCGACGCGTCCTTCGAAATACGGAATCATGCCGCCCATGTGGTGAGTAATGATCTTAAGGTCGGGAAAGCGATCGAATAAGCCCGAAAACACAAGGCGCGCCATCGCCGCGCTGGTTTCATAAGGCCACCCGAACGTCCACCAGATTTCGTATTTCGACTTTTGCTCGGTCGCGTAATCGGAAAAACTCGCGCCCCGTGCCGGGTGAATCCAGATGGGAACATCCATTTTTACAGCCTCTTCGAAGACAGGCAGAAACTCGGGCAAGTCGAGCGGCTTGCCGGCGACATTTGTGTAAAGCTGAATCCCTTTCGCTCCGAGTTCGGTTACCGAGCGATTCAGTTCCTTTACGGCTTCTGCCGGATCCGTCATGGGAAGCGACGATATGAAACCGATAAAGCGATCCGGATACTTCGCGACCAGTTCGGCCATCCCGTCGTTGCCGATGCGCGCCATTCGCGGCGAATCCTTCGGCCCGAAGAAGATCTCAATGGGAGGCGATGCCAGCGAGAGCAACTGGGTATACTCGCCGAACTCGTCCATCGAACGAAACCTCGCGTCCAGATCGTAGATCGTGGGAATGTTCGAGACGCGCTTGCCCATGTCCTTCAGACCATAACTGGAGTTGAGAAACTCCTCCCAGAATCGTTTCGGGAAAAAGTGATTAAAGAGATCGATTTTCAAAGACAAATTGTTCCTCGTTTTTATTGGTTGCGTTGGTTACTGCCGTTGCTGAAGGTGTGATCGCGCCGCGCAACGAGAACATCAGGACGGCCGAGATCAACGCGGGAACTGCGGCCGCGATAAAGAGCTGGCTGTTCGTCCAGTGACGCGACAGCATGATTCCCGCGATCAAAGGCCCCACGATCGCGCCGACACGTCCGATTCCGAGACCGGCGCCAACGCCGGTCGCTCGCAGATCGGTCGGATAGTAGGTCGCCGAGAATGCATTGAGGCCGGCCTGGGAGCCTGGTATTCCGATGCCCGCCGTAAAGATGAACGCGAACAGGATTGCCAGTGACAACCAGGGCTGGCCGATGGCAGCGACGCTCAGGCACCCGATCGCAAAGCACACGCTCAACACCGCCGGGAATCCGAGGCGGCGGATAAACAAACCCATGACCAGCGTTCCCACGAACCCGCCAAGCTGGAACACCGCGGCCGAGTTCACGGCTATCGTGTTCGAATAACCGGCGTCTCTTACCACCGTGGGTAGCCAGTTGGAAAGCAAAAAAAGATTCAGCAGGTTCAGGAAATTGACGGCCCAGAGCAGCGTCGTTCCGAGCGCCCGGCGGTCGGCGAAGAGCTGGATGAGCGGCACGCCGCGTGTCTTTTGCCGACTCTGTCCGCGCAATGCGAGAAACTGGCGCGACTCGGGAAGCAGAAAAATCATCAGCGCCGCCACCAGCAGCGGCGTTATGGACCCGAAGTAAAACACCCCTCGCCACCCATAGCGCGGAATAATCCATGCCGCGATCGGGCCGCCGAACGCGGCGCCCGCGGTGAAGCCGTTCGACACGATCATCATCGCCGTGACGCGTGACCGGGCGGGACTGAATTCACCTACCAGCGCCATTGCGTTCGGCATGATGGCGCCCAGCCCGAGTCCGGCGAGGAAGCGGATCGCGAGCAACTGACTAACGGTATCTACGCGGCCTGTCAGAAAGGTGAGCGCCGAGAAGTAAATCGTCACTCCGATCAGCACGGGCCGGCGGCCGATCTTGTCGGCAAGCATGCTGAACAAGAGCGAACCGATCAACACTCCAACCAGCGCCGCGCTGAATACGGGGCCCATTGAAGAACTGGGAATCTTCCAGTCCCGCACCAAAGCCGGAGCCACGAAGCCGATCGCCTGGAGATCGAACCCATCCATCATCAGGCACAGGCCGCATAGAAGATAGACGATCCACATTCGCTCGGTCCTCCGCATCGCTCATCTTATATGACGAGCGCGAGAGAAGCGGCGCGGCTTATTGCAACCAGACTTTGGGGTCGACGCTCATGCCCGGGCGGAGCTCATGGTTGGGATCCTGACCTTCCTTGAAGCGGATTCTCACGGGCAGGCGCTGAACCACCTTGACGTAGTTCCCGGTCGCGTTTTCCGGGGGCAACAAGCTGAATCTGGCTCCGCTTGCCCCAGCGAGATTCTCCACATAGCCCTCGTAATCCCGATCGTAGGCGTCCACGTGAATCGTTGCGCGCTGGCCGGGCTTCATGCGCTTGAGCTGCGTCTCCTTGAAATTCGCCGTAACCCAGAGATCGCCCAGCGGCACGACAGCCATCAACTGCTGCCCCGCCGAAATCTGCTGCCCCGGTTCGGCGTTCTTTTTCCCGATGACTCCGTCGACCGGCGCGTAGATCTTTGTATAGGACAGGTTCAGCAGCGCCTGGTCCAGCAGCGTCTGCTGGCGCGCGGCCGTCGCTTCCCGGCTATAGACAGTCGCGTTCTGGATGGCGATCTGCTGCGGACGGTTGCGCTGCGCCTCGACCTGTCTCGTTTGCGCCCCTTCGAGACGAGACTGCGCCAGCTCGATGTTCCGCTCAGCGGCTTCCGCTGTCGCCTTTTTCGCCTCGACGTTGGCCGCAGCGGCCTTCGCAGTGGCATCCGCCTGATCGTACTGCTGTTTGCTGATTTCGTCTTTAGCAACCAGTTGTTTGTACCGGACAAGATCGGCCTGCGCCTTGACGTTGTCGGCTTCGGCCCTTCTGATGTCGGCGGTAGCGGAATCGAAGTCTCTTCGCGCCGCGGCCTCGGAAGCTTTCGCGCCGGCGATATCGGTGGCGGATGTCGACAAGGTGGTCTCGGTGGTTACCGAGGTAATCGGCACATTCGGTCGCGCGACGGCAACCTGGCTGCGCGATTCGTTGAGCCCGGCCTTAGCCTGCTCGACGGCAACCTGGAAGTCGCGTGGATCGAGATCGACCAGCAACTGGCCCGCTTTCACCTGGTCGTTGTCCTGGACGTAGACCGCTTTGACTGTGCCTGAAATCCGGCTGGTGATGGCGTAGATGTCGCCGTCGATTTGTGCGTCGTCCGTATTCTCGTACGAATCCAGATAGACCCACAGCCGGTATCCTCCGATCGCTGCCCCCACCAGAATGACGAGAAAAACAAAGACCTTGATGGGGTGCTCGCGCAGCCTCGCGCCGAACGACTTCTTCGGTTTCAGGTCCGGCTTTTTCCCCGGCTGGGCTGGTGGCGCTTCTTTGGGTTGAGCTGCCGGCTGAGCCTCTTTTTGAACTTCCGCGGTGTCCGCCATTTCAGATACGCTGTATTTTGATGCGTGGGCTTCGAATCGGGCTGCAGGCGCCCGCTACTTCTTTACAGGGTACACGGCGAGCCCGCTTCAGGCGTCACTCCTTTGTGACCCGCTTGCGAACGGCGACCGCGTTGTTGTGTGTTTTTGCCGCTTTTCCCGCGCTTGCGGCCAGTTCGGAACTCGACAGCCTTCTGAAGAAGATCGAGACGCGCTACAACCAGGCTGGCTCGCTTAAACTCGTATTTTCAGAAACTTACGCGGGAATCCAGCGACCGGTCCAGACCGAATCGGGCGTCCTTTACCTGAGGAAGCCCGGCCGGATGCGTTGGGACTACACCTCTCCGCAGGGGAAGGTATTCCTCTCCGATGGGAAGGAGGTATTCGAGTACACGCCCGGCGACCAGCAGGCTGTAAAGAGCAAGCTGAAGCAAACCGAAGACATGCGGGCTCCGCTCGCTTTCCTGCTCGGGAAGCTCGATTTCAAGAAGGAATTCAAGTCCTTCACGACGAAACCGGACGCGATCGGAACCTGGATTATCGCGGAGCCGAAGTCGGACAATCTTGCCTATACCGAGGTCGAGTTCCTCGCAAGTCCCGAAGGCGAGATCCGCCAGGTGCGGTTCACTTTACAGGACACGTCGAAGATGAGCCTCGCATTTTCAAACGAGGAGCTGAACGTACCGATTGTCGCCTCCATATTTAACTTTCATCCCCCTCCCGGCGTTCAGGTCGTCGATCAGAGTGAGCAGTAGATGTCCGACTTCGTTCTGAAATACGCCGACGCCCGGGGAGAGGTAAAGAGCCAGGTCGCCCAGGGCGCCACCGCGCAGGAAATTCGCGAGCGTTTCACCCAGCAGGGCTTCCTGGTTTATTCGGTCAAACCCAACCGCGTGGCGCTGAGCCTGACGGGCGAGATCGCGATCCCCGGACGGCGCAAGCGCTTAAACCTTCAGAAATTCCTGATTTTCAACCAGCAGTTCGTAACCCTCATTCGCGCGGGGCTGCCGATTCTGAAATCGCTCGATCTGCTCGCCGAACGGCTCACCGACGCGAAGCTGACTCCTTACATCAACCAGGTGCGGGAAGACGTCCGGCGGGGCGTCCTGCTGTCGGAGGCCTTCCGTCTTCAGGGAATTTTCCCGAAGATTTACGTGACCTCCGTGATGGCCGGCGAAAAATCGGGCAGCCTGGTCGAGGTGCTGGAACGCTTTATCACTTATCAGAAGCTTGCGCTGGGCGTGCGAAAAAAGGTGCTGGTTTCGCTGATGTATCCAAGCATGCTGATCCTGCTCGTGATCGCCCTGATGGTCTTCCTGGTCACGTACGTGGTGCCCAGTTTTGCGAGCCTCTACTCCGCCATGAACGCGCAACTGCCAACGATCACGGTCTATCTGATCGCGATCGGCACTACGGCGCGCAGTTACGTGCTGCTGTTCGCGCTTGCGATCTTCGGTCTGATCGCCCTCTTTATGTGGTGGGCGCGCAAAGAAGCCGCGCGGGAGAAGATCGACCGCGTCAAGATCCGGGTCCCGGTGTTCGGCGACATCTGGATTAAATATCAGGTTGCGCAGTTTGCCCGCGTGCTGAGTACGCTGCTTACCGGCGGCATCCCGCTGATGCAGGGGCTCGACACGGCGGCCGACTCCCTGGGGACTCCGTTGTTACGCAAGACCCTCGAAAAAGCGGGCAGGATGGTGCGGGAGGGCCAGACGCTCTCCTCTTCGCTTTCCGCGACCGGCATCTTTCCGGAACTTGCCGTGGACATGGTGGAAGTGGGCGAATCCACCGGCGCTCTTCCCGCGATGCTGACCAGCGTCGCCGAATTCTACGAAGACGATGTGAACACGAAAATGACGGCGGTGCTTTCGCTGATCGAACCGGCCATCATGATCTTCATGGGAATTTTCGTGGCGTTCGTTCTGATCGCCCTGTATTTGCCCATTTTCTCGCTCGCCGATACGATTCGGTAAGTTACCATTACATTTCAGAATGCCCGAACTGAAATGGGACTATGCGCCGATCTCAGACGCCTTCACCAACGCGGTTCGCGTCGAAGTTTTGTCGCGTCATGCGACGGAGAACTCGCGTCCCTCGCAGGGTGAATGGGTTTTCGAGTATACGGTTCGCATCACCAACCACGGAGTCGAGCCTGTGCAATTGATCAGCCGGCACTGGATCATCACCGACGGCTTCGATCACGTCGAAGAAGTCAAGGGTCCCGGCGTGATCGGCAAGCAACCGTTTCTCAGGCCGGACGAATCCTTCAAATATTCATCGTGGTGCCAACTCAGGACTCCCACCGGCGTGATGTACGGCACCTATCAGATGGCTCAGGCCGACGGGAAGCGATTCGACATTGAAATCGCGCCGTTCGCGCTCAAAGCCAGCTACACGATTCACTGATTTTCCGCGTTTTCGTCGCTGCGGAGACGTCTTCGGCGGTCGAAAAAACGAAATGTTCCGGGTTGGGAGGCGGTTCGCGCACCGGGTTTGGGTGCGAGCTCGGCTTCTTTCATCGCGGTGTCGCCTTCCGGAGCAGTAGCTTCTCCTGGCGGAGCGGGCGCGGCTGAGACGCCAGGGGCGTCGCAGAAGGTCGGGCCATACTGGCACTCCAGCGAGGTTTCGGACGCGCCTGCCACAGCTTTCAGAAAGAGCCGGCCATTGGCTTATAGCGTTACGCGGCCGCAGCGGGCGCGCTTGCGGCCGAGAGTTTGTCGAGCGAGGCTTTATCGAGATGGAGGTTCGTGGCCGCGACCAGATCCACAAGCTGTTTCTCGCTGGTGGCGCTGGCGATCGGCGCCGTAATCCCCGGCTGGGCCATGAGCCACGCGAGGGCGACGCTCGCCGGGGTCGAATTATGGGCCCTTGCGACCTCTTCCAATGCCGCGATGACGGCAAAGCCGCGGGAGTTGAGATACTTTCCGACGATGCCGGCCCGCGCCTTGCCTGCGGCATCGGCTTCACTGTGATATTTGCCGGTCAGGAATCCGCCCGCCAGCGAGAAGTAGGGAATCACACCGAGACCATATTCAGCGACGACAGGCGCAAGATCCGACTCGTACCCCGCACGTTCCATCAGGCTGTAATTCGGCTGCAGGCTGTGATACGCGGTCAGATTGTTTCGTTTGCTGGTCTCCATGGCCTCCCGCAAACGCGCACCGGAGTTGTTCGACGCGCCGATAAACCGGATCTTCCCCTGTTTGATCAGCCGGTCGAATGCGCCGAGAGTTTCCGCGAGCGGAGTGGTTTCGTCGTCCTTATGCGCCTGGTAGAGATCGATGCGGTCGGTTTGAAGTCTGCGGAGCGAAGCCTCCACGGCCTGGTCGATATACGTCGGCGCCAGGCCCTGTTTGCCGTCGCCCATATCCATACCAACCTTCGTCGCGATGATCACCTTATCGCGTTTGCCGCTTCGCGCAAACCATTTCCCGAGGATCGTTTCCGATTCGCCGCCGACATGCCCCGGCACCCATCGGGAGTAAACGTCCGCCGTATCGATAAAGTTCAGGCCGGCATCGAACGCGGCGTCGAGGAGCCGGAACGAGTCGTTCTCGTTAACGGTCCATCCGAAGACGTTGCCGCCCAGCATGAGCGTCGGGACTTCCATCCCGTTGTTTCCGAGCTTTCTTGTCTGCATGGTTAGAGAGAGGATTTCGCCGGGCTTTCGGCCCCCAGCTTTCGCAGCAGCGCCGCGGTGCTTTCATGCACGTCGCCGGTCGTGTTGTCGAAGCCCAGACCGCCCGCCAGACCCATGGCCGCGTCGAGCGGCGTGAGGCCCTTCTTGTCTTTGACGTTGACTTTGGCGCCGCGATCAGCCAGGTATTGCACAACCTGGTCCCAACCCTTTTGCGCCGCGCCATGCAGCGCCGTCTGGCCCCGGCTGTCGACCGCATTGACATCCACACCCGTATTCAGGCATAGATCGATCGAATCGATCGCTTCCTTTTCCGTTTTCTTACGGCCGATTGTGTCTTCTTCTTTGGTGCCCAATCCCGCCGCGGCCATGATCGCGTTGATGCCATTGCGCGTGGTCAGCTTCGGGTCGGCTCCCTTTTCGATCAAAAGCGCCATGACGACGGTATCGCCCGCCTTAGCCGCGCGGATCAGCGGAGTCGTCCCGGTGGTCAGCATCGAATCCGCGCCACGATCCACTTTGGTTCGATAGGGCTGCTGGGTTTTGAGCTGCGTATTGATCTGAGCACCATGGGCCACAAGGAATTTGATCAGATTGAGGCTGGTGATTTCGTTGTCCGACTCATCGGGGGACGGCCTGTTCGACGCAGGCATGGTGTGCGCGTCGACCGCGGCGTAGAGCGCGGCCCGGCCCGTTTTATCCGCGAGATTCGGATCAGCGCCCTTTTCAAGCAGGAAGCGCGCGACGTCGTAATGGCCGTTGATAATCGCATCCACCATCGGGGTGAGACCGTCGGGATCGCCCTGATTCAGATTGGCGCCGGCTTTGACGAGGACCGGCAGGCATTCGACGCAACCTTCCCGCGCGGCGAACATCAAAGGCGTGAAGCCACCGAGTGGAAGCCATTTTTCGCGTGGCTCCGCAGTGGTCTGGCGTTCCCAATTCACTACGGTAGACACTGCGTTGACATCCGCACCGTGAGCGATCAGCTCCTCGATCATGGCCGGGTGCTTCTCCGCCGCCGCCCACATCAGCGCAGTCTCGCCATGCCATTTTTCGCGCGCATCGACCTGAGCGCCGTGCGCCAGCAGGACTTTCGCGGCCTCCACATTGCCGGCGCGCGCGACGGTCATCAGAGGCGTCTCGTCTTCCGCCCCTTTGGCATTTACATCCGCTCCGGCTTTCAGCAGCTTTTCGATAACCGCCGCGTCACCATTCAGACAGGCCAGAGAAAGAGGCGTAACGCCGTAACGGTTCGAAGCCTTGACGTCCGCGCCGGCGCGAATGAGCCGGTCCACCATGTCGGTGTCGCCCTGGCGCACCGCCCATGCGATGGCGGTAGTGCCATCGGGCTCGGGGGCGTTGACGTCGACTTTCTGTTGCAGCAGAGCGAGGGCGGAAGCGCGGTCGCCCGTTTTAATTGCGTCGGCCAGGCGGGCCGGGTTGCCTGCGGTCGCGGCAAAACTCAGGCTTACGACAAACAGTAATGCGGCGATGGAACGCATGGCTTTTACCGTCCGGGTTATAAGTTCTCGAGGATACCGGTGCTGTCGCCGAGGCTCTCCAGCGGAATCCCGGATTTGCAAAGCACCGTCAGGAGCAAGTTCGACATGGGCGTGTGGTCGGGATACTTCAGGTGACGGCCGCCCTTAAGCTGCCCAGCGCCTCCGCCCGCCACCAGGGTCGGCAGCGGGAAATGGTTGTGCAGGTTGCTGTTGCTCATGTTGCTGCCGTACAGGATCATCGAGTGATCGAGCAGAGAACCGTCGCCGTCGCGCGTATCCTTTAACTTGCCGAGGAAACGGGCGAACTGCTGGGTGTGATACGTCTGAATTTTCACCAGCTTTTCGATTTTTTCCGGCCGGTTCTGGTGATGCGATGTGGCATGGTGCCCGTCGGGAACACCGACCTGCGGGTAGGTCCGGTTGCTTTCTTCACGCGCCACCATGAACGTGAAGACACGCGTGATGTTGGCCTGATAAGCCAGCGCCATCATGTCGTACATCAGGGTCAGGTGCTGCTCGTAGGAATAGGGAATCCCGACCGGCTCCTCGGGCAGAGCAATGTTCGAATCGGCCTGGAATCCGGCATTCTGGATCCTGCGCTCGATTTCGCGAACACTCTCCAGATAGTCGCTCACAGTCGCGCGATCATGCGCGCCCAGGTTCCGCTGAAAGCCGGTCGTTTCCTGCAGGATCGCGTCGAGAATACTTCGATCTTCCGCGTTCCGGGCCATGCGTTCGGCGGGGGTGCTCCCGGTACCGAACAGACGTTCAAAGACCTTACGCGGATTGATCTCCATGGGGAGCGGCGTCGTGTGTGTCCGCCAGGAGAGCGTATTCATATAAATGCAACCGTAGTCGCGGTCGCAGGCGCCGAGCAGACCGGAGTGATCTTCCGTGGCGAGCTCGATCGAGGGAAGGGAGGTCTCCTGGCCGAGATGCTGAGCGGCAATCTGATCGGCGGTGACGCCCGCATACGCATCCACGCCTTGTGTGGGTTTCGGGCGGACGCCGCTGAGCCACGTCGTCGGGCTGAGCGAATGCACGGCGCTGGTATCGGCGGCGCGATGGCCAAAGCCGCTGACGACATTCAACCGGTCGCGGTAGGGTTCGAGAGGACTGAGGATCGGCGAAAATTCGAACCCATTTCCTTCCGTGACGGGGGTCCACTTGTCCATGATGGCCCCGTGGGGAACATAAACAAAGCCCAGCCGGGGCGACGGGCTCGCCGCAGTCTTGCTCAGCGGGGTCTGCGCCGGGAGCATGGAATCGAGCAGCGGCAGGGCCACCGCGACTCCGGCGCCACGCAGAAAAGTCCTGCGGGGCAGATGCTTCTTCGTGATGAACACGATTCTCTATCCCTCCTCAGAGAGGATCTCAACTAATACATCCTTAATAATACTCCCCGATCTCAGCGTGAGGGGCCAATCTCTCCAATCCTCCGGAGGAAGGGGCCCATGGTCATGCCCTGCACGAAGATCGAAAACGCGACGACGGCGAAGCTGATCGTGATGATCGCCTCACGGTGCGGCAGACTGGAGGGAAGCCCCAGTGAGAGCGCCAGGGCCAGAGCTCCGCGCAAGCCGCCCCAGAACAGGACGTGCTGATGTTTCATTGTGACGCGAAGCGACGATCGTGAGAAGACCAGACAGCAGGGATAGATTGCGGCCGCCCGGCCCAGCGTGACCAGAGCGATGGCCAGAATCGCCGGCCGCCATACCACCTCGAAATGCTGGTGAGTCTCGTGCATTCCGATCAGGAGAAACACCAGCGAATTCGCAACGAAGGCCGCATATTCCCAGAACGCCTGAACCGCTTCCTTGCCGCGGGGGGAGATCTTGCCGAACAGCTCGAAATTGCCCATCACCAGCCCCGCCGTGATGGTTGCCAGCACACCGGACACGCCGAAGTGACTCGCAAGGAGGAAGGAACCCCAGGCGGCGACCGTTGTGAATGTAATTTCGACGAGATGATCGTCGGTTCGTCCGGCAAGGAACATCGCCGTCAGCGCCACCGCCGCGCCGCACAGAATGCCGCCGCCGATTACCCTGAACAGCATGACCGCAACAGCGGGCGGCGCGAGCGGTTCCCCCGACGCGATCGCGATCGCGACTCCGAAAGCGACAGCCGCCGTGCCATCGTTCAGCAGGCTCTCGGCTTCTATCAGAACCAGCAGACGGCCCCGTGCCTGCGCTTCCTTGAACGTTGCCACAACCGAAACCGGGTCGGTCGCGGCAATGAGGACGCCGAACAGCAATGACTCCGTCCAGGGCCAATCGACCATATAGCGCATTCCCGTGGCGGTCACCCACGCGGAAATCAGCACGCCGGCGGTCGCCAGCAGCACTATCACCGGCAGGTCGCGCCGCAATTGATTCCAGTGGATGTAGAGCGCAGCTTCGAAAAGAAGCGGCGGAAGCAGGACGGTGAAGATAAGACCTTCGGTGAGATCGACCTTGGGCGCGACCGGGGAGATCGCCAGAACGATCCCGGCCGCTACCAGGCCCACGCTGTAGGGAAGACGAAGCCGTCGCGTCAACATCGCGACTACGGCTGCGACCAGGAGCAGAAGCGCTCCGTTTTCCGCGGTAAGTTCCATGAGTTCCGCCGGGGCTTGTGGTAATCTACGGCACTCTTTCGGCGTTCAACGCGAGGTCCGGAATGGCGAGACTGTTTCGAAGGCTTTGGCGGACCATATCGGTTGGAATCTGGCCGAGATCCGCCGTACCCTGGTAGCGCACGTTCACAGTTGTCCCCGCGGAACCGAACTGAACGTCAAAGTCCCGTATCGGCGCATCGGATGAAGGCCAGATCCGCTGGATCGCGGACTGAACCTGATCCAGAAGCTCCTTCTGAATTTCGGCGGGCGTCTGTTCCTTCGGCGCTTCGATCGCGGGTCGCGCGAGACGATCCATAAGCTCGGCCAGTTCGCTCTTGCTTGCGACCGCCTCAACGGACAACTTGACGTCGCGCCCGGTTTTTCGCGTCAGATCCTGACGAGCCTGGATCAATCTTGAGTCGGGAACGCGCGTGGTTGAAATCAGGCGAATCGCGATTTCGTCGGGCCCGAAAGTCACCTGTTGCGATACGAGTTCATCCGATGGAACAAGCCTTTTGAGTTCATACTGCACGGCGGCTCTTACGCTCGTTTCGTTCGCTACTTCGAGCAGGGCCCTGCGCAGGGGAACCGCGATCGAAGCCAGCAGAATCACGAGCATCACGACACGCCAGCGAAGTTGACCTCCCGTGGCAAGCAGACGCGCGGCCGTACCTTCCGAAAACAACCGTGGAAGCGGCACGCGTGCGCGTGACGCGAACATCGCCCCGCGAGTCTCAGCGGCGCTCATTCCGAGGAGAAGGAAGACAAGAAACGCGCTGGCGACGATCGCGACAAGGTTGGTGAGAAAAAGCAGGCCCGCTCCGCCCATGATTTCGAGATTCAAACCGGTACCCAGACCGAAGCCGATGGTACAAAGAGGCGGCATCAACGCCACAGCGATGGCGACGCCGGGTATGGCCGTCGCGCCGTCGGAGCCTCCGCGAGAAACGGCGACCGAGCCCGCCAATCCGGACAGCAGCGCGATCCCCAGGTCGAGCAGGTTGGGCTTCGTGCGCGCGAGGATTTCGGAAGTTGCGTAGTGAAACGGCAAGAGCCATACCAGAAAGCCCGAAAAGGCGACCGAGACGGTCACGCTGGCGAGGAGGTTGACGATGGCTGTGATTCCCAGATAAGGGTCCCCCACCGCCAGCGCCAGGCCTGTCGCCATGATCGGCCCCATTACCGGCGAGATGAGCATGGCGCCAATAATCACCGCCGGGCTGTTCTCGACCAGTCCGAATGTCGCGATGCCGGCGGCGAAGAAAATTTCAAGCCAATAAAGCAGGCTGGTAAGTTCGGCCGTGGCAAAGACCTGCTGGTAGATCGCGGGCAGAGCGTCCGGGCGGATGCCCAGCCACGCCTGAAGGCGCCATTGACTGGAGCCGGAAACCTGCGTCGTTTGAGGCATCGTGTTGTTTCCAGTATGCATCGGGCGAAAGGGGCGATTTCGGCCTGTGGTTGCCTTCCTGCAAGGCCCACAGTGGCTGTATTGATGCCCACACAGTCTTCGCCTTCGCCCCCGCGCCGGCTCAGCGGGCCGGTCTTTTCGCTGTTAGCGGCGGGGGTCGGAGTGGTCGCAGGTTTGGGAGCGGTCGTATTTCGCGATCTGATCGCACTGCTGCATAACTTCCTTCTGCTGGGAAGGATCTCGCTGACCTACGACGCCAACATTCATACGCCGCGGTCGCCGTTCGGCCCGTGGGTAATCCTCGCGCCGGTCGTGGGCGGCATCGCCGTTGCCTGGCTGATCAGGAATTTCGCTCCCGAAGCGCGAGGCCATGGCGTCCCCGAGGTGATGGACGCGATTCACTATGAGAAGGGAATCATCCGGCCGGTGGTGGCAGTCATCAAATCGATCGCGTCGGCTATTTCGATCGGGAGCGGCGGATCGGTTGGCCGCGAAGGCCCCATTATTCAGATTGGCTCTTCGTTCGGTTCGACTCTGGGCCAGATTCTTCGCTTGCCCACCTGGGAGCGCATGACCCTGATCGCCTGCGGCGCGGGGGGTGGCATCGCGGCCACCTTCAATACGCCCGTGGGCGGCATTTTATTCGCGGTCGAGATCATGATGCACGAGGTCAGCGCGCGCACGCTGGTTCCGGTGACCATATCGACCGTAACCGCTACCTACATCGGGCGAATGGCCTTCGGACGGTACCCATCTTTTATCATTCCCGCCTTTCAGAAGCTTAATTTCAAAATCGAGAATCCGATGGTGCTTCTGGCTTATGTGGGGCTCGCGATTCTGGCCGGGTTGTTGTCGGCGCTGTTCATTCGAACCATCTACTGGTTTGAAGATTTTTTCGAGAAACGCGTGGGCGGCAGTTACTACCGGCAGCATCTGCTCGGGATGGCCATTGTCGGCGTTTTGTTCTATATTTTGATGGCCGCTTTTGGACACTACTACACCGAGGGCGTCGGGTACGCCACGATTCAGGACATTCTGACCGGCTGGAAGCAACCCGTATCGCTTCTGGTGTTGCTCTGCGGGGCCAAGCTGCTGGCGACTGGGCTGACGCTTGGGTCCGGCGCATCCGGCGGCATTTTCTCTCCAGCGCTCTTTATGGGCGCCACTTTGGGGAGCGCCTACGGTTTTTTGCTTGCGCGCATCTTCCCCGCCGCCGGCATTGACGCTCAGGCTTTCGCAGTAGCGGGCATGGCTGGTCTCATCGGCGGTTCCACGGGCGCGGCGCTGGCGGCAATCGTGATGATTTTCGAAATGACGCTGGACTACAACGTGATTATCCCGATGACCTTGACGGTGGCCATTGCTTACGAAGTCCGAAAGCGGCTTTCGAGCGAGAGTATCTATACTTTCAAGCTGGTTCGGCGCGGTCACCACATGCCGGAGTCTCTGGAAACCAATGCGCACTTCTTCCGCCGCGCCCGCGACGTGATGAATACGCGGATCGCGGTAGTTCCAGATTCTCCTGGTTCGGCCAGCTTCGCACGAAGAGCCGCGGAGCAGCCTGAAGTCGAATACTTCCTGATCGGTGGCTCCGGGAAAATCACCGCAGTGTGTCCTCGCGGAAAGGACCCTGTGCAGAAATTTTCCACCCTTGCGGAAGATATGACCTTGATCGATAGTCTGGAGCGCCTGCACCGCGCGAATGCGGCACTGGCTCTGGTTTCGGTACGCGGCGATGCCGCGGCGGCCTCGGTGAAAGGCGTAATCACGCGGCAGCAGGTGGCCGACGCGCTTGCGGAGGCGGTTGAACGTTATGACGATGACGTCTGAGGGTAATCGATCGTAGGGGCGCCTGCGGCAAGTCGACGGACAGTCCCTGAAGACGCGGTTCGGACGGCTGAAGAACACCGGCGACAAAGATCGCCGGCGCTACCGGCGCTGGCCCCAGACCGGTTGCATTGACGACGGCGGCGACGGTAGTGGCGAGTTATTCTACGCGCACGCCTTTCCAGAACGCGATGTGACCCCGGATGTTGCTTGCAGCTGGCAGCGGCGCCGCGTAATACCAGGCGGCTGCGGGATTGCGTTTCTCGCCGATGACGATGTCGTAATAGTTCGCGACACCTTTCCACGGACAGACGGTCGTTTTATCGACCGGCTTCAGATACTCCTTCCGCACCGACTCCGGCGGAAAGTATTGATTGCCTTCGACCACGACGCAGTTGTCGCTCTCCGCGATCGTGGTTCCTTCCCATGTGGCTTTTGGCATAGTGGCCTTGACTTACTCCTTAATTGGCCGCCGGCGTCTTTGTGGCGGAGTCTACTACCACGACGTCGAGCGGCGCTTTGCGCGCTTCCAGCTTGAGCCCAACCTGCTCCAGCGCATCGCCGAGCGCGCTGTCGGAAGCGCCTTCCAATAGTTGCAGCGCCTTCGGAGGAACGGAAACACCGGCCGCGACCGCGGAGCGGATCAACATCGCGCGATAATCTTCCGGGGTGAAATTGATCGTGAAGTCGTACCGGCCTTTGAGGCCGGTCATGTCCACGATCGGCCGGCCCGCGAACCGTTCCAGATTGCCGGCGACTTGCGACATAGTCATCTTTGTGGCCGAGAAGCTGTCGTTTGCGAAGGTGAATGAAGCGCCGTGGCCGAGATTCAAGGCCACGCCCGCGCGCGAGCCGCCGCCCTGTACGTTGACGGCGCCCTTCGGCTCGTCTTTATCGTCATCCGGACTGGCTGGCTCTTCTTTGAGCTTCAACTGGCCCTTGCCGGGAAGAAGCGCGTATACCGGAAACTCTTTCTTTTCCTGGTGCGATTTCAATTGGAACCGATCCGCCAGCAGGGCACGAAACATCTCGGGGATCTGAGCTTCCGTACTGCCCTCTGGCAGGGTCGCCGAGATGTCGTAACGCTCCGAGCCGATCCAGTCCGGTCCGGTTATTTGTGAAACCTTCATCCGGTAGGCGATTCCGACGTATTCCTTGAGCGTCAGGGCGATGGCGCGCACCTGCGCTCCGTCGATATGGACGCCGACGCTGACTTCGCTTCGGTCGCTGATGGCGGACGGTCGAATTGAGGCAACTTCGAACTGCGGATTCGCCTGGGATTGCGCGAACAGCGAAGACGCCGAGAGTACGAGAAGCGGCAGCGAGAGCCTTGCAATTGGAGTCATACCGTTACTACGCGAGTTGCGACGAAAGGTTCACGGCAGGTCCGGCAGGCCGTGCGAAAGCTCCGGCAGCGGGTTGGGCTCCGGAGCGGGATCGGGGTCGGGCATCGGATGAGGATGCGGCTCGGGATCGTGCGGCGGCCCTGAGTGGACCGGATGGTTCGCTTCGAGGTGGATCTCGCAATCGCAGCAATCGCTGCAGGCGCCGCACTTGTCGCAGAGATGGTTGGCGCACGTATCCTTCGTGCATTTCACGCAAATGCGCGTCGACTGCTCTTCGCAAATGCTGCAGACAAATGACATGGTAGTTGACATATATATAAGCTGAAACGATCAGGGGCGACGGGTGGTTTTCGATGTCGAGGGCGGCGCGAACAGAGTGGATCGGCAGCGCTGGGCTTCGTGCTCAACGACATCATATTGTTGCTGCCGGTCGGTGGCGAGTTCGACGAGGTATCGCTCGAAATTGTCGAGGCTGCTCTGGTCCTCGGCGGCAACCGATTCAATGAGTTCCGCTAGCGCGGGATTCTGATAGTGGCGCAGGCCGTCCATCAGCGAAGCCACGACTTTCTGCGATGCCTGGACCCGGAAAAGAGCCTTCATTAACTCGACCAGCTGGTCGGGACGCTGTGCGAGCGCCGACATCTCAGTCTGGATCACATTCAGTTGCTCGATGGTTGAATTCCATTGCGCGACATAAGTTTGGGGCGCGCCTTTTGCTGCCCACTCCGCGGGATGGAGCTGCTGGATCATCGGCTCGATCCGGGCGGCATGCTTCGCAATTCCGGTGAAGATGCTTTGGATTTGAGGTTCCGTCATTCGCGGGATCGCGGGCGCCGGCTGCTGAGAAAAAGCGGGGGAGGAAAAGGCGAACGTCGCGAGAAGGGCAAGAGCCGTCAACCTGAAAAGTGCGAGGGGCGCCGAAGAATGGAGGAACCCGCGGGTCGAGCCGAGGCTCGGCGGCCATAACTTGCGCGAATTTCTCAGAAGAGGTCGCATTTGTTCCAAGGCTCGCACCAGAACGGCCCTGGGCGCAACCCTGTGATCTACAAGCCTGTTATTTACACCCTGTGATCTACAAGCGTGGGTCCGTCGAAGACGCAGGTCATGTGGAGACCGGCGACAAGATCGCCGGAGCCACCAGCCGGCGTAAAGTTCCGCGCCGGCCAGAACGCCGGCTGCCCCACACCGGCAACGCGTCTTCATGCGCGTGGCACGCCGCTTAGTGCATTTCCACAGTTCCTATAGACCGTACTGAGCTAAATTAGTTAAGCTCAGCGGCGAGCGTAAGCTCGAAAAACTACTCGCGAGCTTGCGGACCGCTTCGCGGCGGACGGACACCGGCGACAAGATCGCCGGCGCTACCAGCTGACGTAAAGTTTCGCGCCGGCCAGAAGGCAGGCTGCAGGGCCGAAGCCCTGGCCCCACACCGGCAGCGCGTCTTTATGCGCCTGGCACGCCGCTTAGTGCGGCGGCGGAGGAGGGGGTGGGGGCGGCGGGTTCCCGTTCTTCTGATCGGCCGGAGTGCTGCCGCCGGTGTGGGTGATCGACGGTCCGTTTCGGCCGGTATTCAAAGCCGCCTGATAGAAAGCGTCGGATGCCGCCCTGAGCGCCCCGCGCAGAACGCCACCTTTGTCGATATTCTTTCGCGCCAGCGGTTCGTTCTTGAAAATACGAACCCATTCGCCCGGTCCGAGCATTTTTGCGTCGCCAGGCTTCAAAAGATGCCGGACTTCGACCTGACCCTCTTCGTCGAGCACCAGTGTGGTGGCGTCGGCGTCCTCGACCTCGACATCGAAGATGGTTCCCCGAACGGATATTACAGCGGTGGGGGTTCGCACCTTGTTGTTATTCGGCAGTCCGCCGAGATGCTCGATTTGAACTCTGACCTTCCCGAGCCAGATCTCCAGAAGATCTTTCCAGTCGCCACGATTCGCACGGAAAACGACATGCGAATTCGGGAAAACCTCGAACTTGCTTCCGTCGGCGACCAGGAACATGCCGTAACCATCAGAGCCCGTGACGATTACCTGCTGGGGCTGCACCAGATCGCCGGCGTTCAAGGCCCATGGGGTGGAATCCCGCATGACTGAGATCTGCCCCGTGAACGAGAGAAGTTTCGCCGCTCCGCCGAGATCCTGAGCAACCTGCGCGCGGGCAACGCCGCCAGCGAGGAGCAAGAGGCCAGCGAGCACTGCCAGGCAGCGTGTATGTTGCCATACGTAAGACACGAAGCTCGACCAGAATAGCACCGTATGTGCATAAGAACATCGGTCGCCATCGGTTTCGGATGAACAACTTAAGCGGAATCAGTACTTTCCCGAGTGACAAACAGGCACGTTGCGGTAGAATTGAGACACGGCGATGTGTCTTCAGGATACAGGTGTGCATTTTCGACAGGTAAATGCGCACCGCGCCAGCCGCAGGGCTCGCGAACTCGCTCTCATCTGCGCCTTTGGGCTATTGTTCACATCTGGCGCTTCGGCTCAGGAGCCCGCCTCCGGGTGGCGCCGGATCGCGGGGACATCTGTCGCCGAAGGGCTTGCCGGACCGGCGACCGGCCCGGTTCAGGCGATCTGGTACGCCGCCGGATCGAGCGGGCTTTTTGCACAAACCCAGTCTGGACGCGTATTTGAAACCGACGATTTCGTTCATTGGCGGCTCAACACCGCCGCGGTAGCTCAGCGCGCCAGCTTCGGGGCTGCGGTTCCCCTTTCGCTTCCTGAAAGCGGCGCGAAAGTGCAGGCCGCCGGGGCACGGCTTTACGCCGCGGGAGCCTCCGAGCTCTATGCTTCCGACGACACCGGTAGAACGTGGTTGAATCTGACCGGATATGGAAATCGTTCCGTAATCGGCGGAGGATTCACCTCGCTGGCGGTTTCGCCGGCCAATCCGCAGGATGTTTCCGCCGCCAATCAGTTCGGCGTCTGGCGTTCGCTGGACGGTGGACTTTCCTGGCGGGGCTTGAACGAAGATCTGCCTAATCTCATGGTGCGGAAGCTGATCGGGCGCAGAACGGTTGAACTTGCGGATGCGACATTGATCGACGTGAGCGGCGGTTCCTGGACTCCCGTGGCGGGAAGCGACCCGGAACTGGCGCTTCGTGGACGCCTGGGCGCCCTCCTTAACATGAATTTGAACGCCGCGGCTCAAACCGAAGCCGTGGTCTATGCCGGGAACGCCGCGGGTCAGATTCTGGTTTCGAGAGACAACGGCGCGGCGTGGAACGACTCATCGGAGGTCGCTGACGCGAGCATCTCGCGGATTTGGGTGGATAGCGACCGGCCCGACGTGGCTCTGGCGGCGTCCGGGTCGCGGCTGTTCCGAACCGTTAACGGCGGGTTGTTCTGGGATGAAGTTACCGGCAGTCTGGCGGCGGGGCAAATCCATGGGATTGCGGCAGATCGTTCCGCGGGCGTGGTTTACCTCGCGACGGACCGGGGAGTTTTTTCCGGGAGTGTGCCGCTGAACGACGCCGGAGTGGCTGGCGGCAACTGGAGTTCGATTGGCCTGAATCTTCCTGCGGCGCCCGCGTGGGACGTTGCTTTGAGCCAGGACAATGTGCTGACCGTGGCGCTGGACGGCTATGGCGTGTTTGAATCGCCGGCGCCGCACCGTTCACGCAGCGTGCGAGTGGTGAGCGGCGCCGATCTCACGGATCGACCCGCCGCGCCCGGCTCGCTGATCAGCGTTTTGGGCGCGAAGGTGGAACTGGTAAGAAATCAGGGACAATCGTGGCCCGTGTTGGCTTCTTCCGATCAGAGTTCCCAATTGCAGGTTCCCTTCGAGGCTTCGTCCGGAACCTTCTCGCTCGCGCTGGAAGGCGCGAACAATCGCTGGACTGTACCTCTGACCATTAAAGACACCGCGCCCGCGATCTTCGTCGATGCGGATGGAGATCCACTGATTCTGGATGCCGCCAGCGGTCTGGTGGTGGATCCGAAGACGGCGGTTTATGCCGGTTCCACAGTGCAGATTCTGACAACCGGGCTGGGCAAGGTAACGCCCGACTGGCGTACCGGTGTTCCCGCACCTCTCGATTCGCCGCCGTCTGTCCAGGGAACGGTAAGGGCCTTTCTGGACGGTCGCCCGATTGAGGTGACGCGCGCCGTCCTTGCGCCCAGCTACGTGGGCTACTATCTCGTGGAGCTTCGGATTCCGGCGATCGTCAATCGAGGCGCAAACGAACTGCGGATCGTAATGAACGGCGAAGAGAGCAACCGGGTCAAGCTTTATCTTGAGCCCGATTCGCCTGTACAGTAACAATTCGGTTTCCGTAAAGAAATAGACAAGAAGCTCGTAACGCATTCCGGATTCCGCACGCCCAAGACGACACGTGGCCACTGGTGTGCATTGGTCGGCGAGTACGCGAAACGCATGAATAAGCGGACGCCCGAGATATCTCCACCCGATCACCCTCAGGGCCTGCTGCCGCCGCCCCCAGGAAGCGCGCCTGAAACGCCGAAGGAAAACGCCGAAGCAGTTTCGCACCAACCGGTAACCCGCCGCAGGTGGTGGCTTTATCTTCTGATTCTGGCCGTGGTGGCTCTCGGGGTCTTTTTCTGGTCGCGCGGCGGAGGGAAACCGGCCGCCAATGACACGAAGGCCGGCGGAAAGGGAGGCAGAGGGGCGGCGTCCGCGGTAACTCCCGTAGTAGCCGCTCAGGCTGAGACCGGCAATATTGGCGTTTATGTCACGGGGCTGGGAGCAATCACGCCTGTGTACACGGTCACGATCAAGAGTCGAGTCGACGGGCAATTGCTGAGCGTGCACTTCAAGGAAGGCGATCTGGTGAACCAGGGTGAATCGCTGATCGACATCGATCCGCGGCCTTACACCGCGGTGGTGGAGCAGACGCAGGGGCAATTGATTCGCGACCAGGCATTGCTGGCGAATGCGAGGGTCGATCTGAGCCGTTATCAGACCCTGCTCGCACAGGATGCCATTCCCGAGCAGCAACTCGCTACCCAGCGCGCTCTGGTCACCCAATATGAGGGGACCGTCATAAACGATCAGGGATTGCTGGATGCCGCCAAGCTCAACGTCACTTATTGCCACATCACTGCGCCGATTACAGGTGAGGTCGGTCTGCGTCTGGTTGATCCGGGAAACATCGTCCACGCCTCCGATACAAACGGCATGATCGTCTTGACTCAGATCCAGCCGATCAGCGTGATATTCACAATCTCCGAGGATCAGTTGCAGGCCGTCCTGCAGAAGGTTCGCGCCGGTCAGAAATTAACGGTGGAAGCGTGGGATCGCGACCTGAAAAAAAAGCTGGCGACGGGTACTCTCTCGAATCTCGACAATCTTATCGATCAGACCACTGGAACTCTGAAGTTGCGGGCAATGTTCAACAACCAGGACCGCGCGCTCTTTCCCAATCAGTTTGTCAATGCGCGATTGCTGCAGCAGGAAAAGACTGGCGTGACGTTGTTGCCTTCGGCCGCGATTCAGCGCAATACGAACAACACTTACGTCTATCTGATTAAGCCGGATAGCACGGTAACGATCCGCAACATAAAGATCGGGACCACGGAGGGAGATCAGACGGAGATCACCTCGGGGCTTTCTTCCGGCGACAAGGTTGTCATGACCGGCGTGGACAAGTTGCAGGAAGGCAGTAAGGTGGCCGCGACGTTGCAGGGGGCCACGCCTGGCACAACGGGAAGCACAACGGGAAGCACAACAACAGGCTCGACTGGAACCTCCTCCGCCGCGCCCGGGGCAAAAACTCCAGGGGCGAAATGAGCCCGTCCCGAACCTTCATTCTGCGGCCGGTCGCTACGTCGCTGCTGATGGTCGGGATCCTTCTTACCGGGATCGTCGCTTACAAGGAACTGCCTGTCTCGGCGCTGCCGGAGGTCGATTATCCGATTATTCAGATCGTCACGTTTTATCCGGGCGCAAGTCCGGACGTGATGGCTTCTTCCGTAACCGCTCCGCTCGAGCGGCAGTTCGGTCAGGTGCCGGGGCTACAGCAGATGACTTCTGTCAGTTCCGATGGCAGCTCGGTCATCACGTTGCAGTTCAACCTGAGTCTCGATATCGATGTTGCCGAGCAGGAAGTACAGCAGTCGATCAACGCTTCGGGAACCTATCTGCCGTCGGACCTTCCGACTCCGCCGATCTATAGCAAGACCAACCCGGCCGATGCGCCGGTCCTTACCCTGGCGCTTACTTCCCAGGACATTCCGCTTTCGCAGGTAGAGGATCTGGCCGACACGCGGCTCGCGCCCAAGATTTCCCAGCTTCCAGGTGTCGGTCTGGTCAGCATCACGGGAGGGCAGAAGCCGGCAGTCCGGATACAGGCCAACCCGACCCAGATGTCCGCTTACGGGCTGAATCTGGAGGATCTGCGAACGGCGCTGGTCGCGGCGAATGTAAATCAGGCGAAAGGCAACTTCGATGGATCGCGGCAATCCTATCAAATCGGAGCGAACGACCAGCTCCTTTCGAGCAGCGATTATGCCGGGCTGGTAATCGCCTATAAGAACGGCGCCCCGGTCAAGCTTACCGACGTCGCAACCGTCGAGGACAGCATTGAGAATCAGCGCCAGGCTGCCTGGATGAACGAAGTGCCGGCTGTGATCGTCAACATTCAGCGGCAGCCCGGCGCAAATACGATCGCGGTGGTCAATCAGATTCAGCAGTTATTGCCGCAGCTTACCAGCACCTTGCCCGCTTCGGTCAAGGTCAGCACCCTTACGGACCTGACGACGACAATCCGGGCTTCCGTTAAAGACGTCGAGTTCTCGCTGCTTCTCACCATCGGTCTGGTTGTGATGGTGATCTTCCTCTTTCTGCGCAGCGTTTCGGCCACCATTATTCCGAGCGTCGCCGTGCCGCTCTCACTGGTGGGAACGTTCGGCGTGATGTATCTGCTGGGTTACAGCCTGAACAATCTCACCCTGATGGCTCTCACGATTTCCACAGGATTTGTGGTGGATGACGCGATCGTGATGATCGAGAACATCTCGCGCTATATCGAGCAGGGCGAAAACCCGCTGCAGGCTGCATTGAAGGGCGCTGAGCAGATCGGCTTCACGATTATCTCGCTGACGATCTCGCTGATTGCCGTGCTCATTCCCTTGTTGTTCATGGGCGACATCGTGGGCCGGCTTTTCCGCGAGTTTGCGGTTACGTTAAGCGTGACGATTCTCGTTTCGGCGATCGTATCGCTTACGCTGACGCCGATGATGGCCGCGCGAGTCCTGAAGCATACGCCGGAATCCTCGCAAGGGCGTTTCTACCGCGCGTCGGAAAACGCATTCAACAAGATCATCGAGTTTTACGGCCGGACGCTCAAGTTTGTTCTGCGCTTCCAGACCATTACTTTGCTGGTGGCAGTCGCCACGCTCCTTTTGACAGTGTTCCTTTTTTATGAGATCCCGAAAGGATTTTTCCCCATTCAGGATACCGGCGTCATTCAGGGCGTCACAGAGGCTTCGCAGTCGGTTTCGTTCCCTGAGATGTCCCGGCTGCAGCAGAGTGTTACGAAGTCGATCCTGAAGGACCCCGCGGTCGAGAGCTTGTCGTCTTTCATCGGAATCGATGGGACTAACACTACGCTGAACAGCGGCCGCATCGAAATTAACCTGAAGCCTCTCGCTCAGCGAAATATGAGCGCGAGCGATGTGATCCGGCGGTTGCAGCAGGGCGTAGGGAACATCTCAGGCATCACGCTTTATATGCAGCCGGTGCAGGATCTGAGCGTTGACGATCGCGTGAGCCGAACTCAGTTCCAATACACCCTGGAAGATCCAAACGCGGACGAACTGAACGATTGGGCGCCGAAGATGCTGGCCAAACTTCAGCAACTGCCCGAGCTCAGCGATGTGGCGAGCGACCAGCAGACGCAGGGGATTCAGGCGAAGCTCGTGTTCGACCGCGCGACGGCCTCGCGGCTGGGCCTTACGGCATCGACGATTGACCAGACCCTTTATGACGCCTATGGACAGCGTCAGGTGTCGACGATGTTCACGCAGTTGAACCAATATCACGTGATCCTGGAGGTGAAGCCCAACTTCGGTCAAAGACCGCTCAACCTGAGCGACCTCTACATCCGGTCCGGGATGTCGAGCGCCTCGGCGGGGACGGTGTCAGGCGGGTCCGCGACAACCGCTTCATTCGGACCGTCGAGCAGTTCGACCTCTCCGTCGGCCGTGGCGGCGCAGACCGGGTCATCGGGTGTTGTCGCAGGGGGCACTTCGGCGACCGCTCCGCCATCGCCGCTGTTATCGGGGGCGGCGCCGTCGAATACGCCCTATCCTAACGGGGGACAGGTTCCACTCAGCGCGTTCACGCAACTGCAGACGACGTCGGTTCCCATTACGATCAATCATCAGGGCCAGTTTCCGGTGATCACGCTTTCGTTCAATCTGGCTCCCAATGCTTCCCTCGGAACTGCGATCGACGCCGTGAACAAGGTCAAGGACAGTCTCGGGATGCCGATGAGCATTCAGGGCGCATTTCAGGGGACCGCGGCCGCGTTCACCAATTCCCTGACAAACGAACCGGTTTTGATTCTGGCCGCGCTGGTTACTGTTTATCTTGTTTTGGGCGTGCTCTACGAGAGTTATATTCATCCGATCACGATTCTTTCGACTTTACCTTCCGCCGGCGTGGGCGCGTTGCTGGCTTTGTTCATCACGGGCAATGACTTCAGCGTGATTGCGCTGATCGGCATTGTGCTTCTGATCGGGATCGTCAAGAAGAACGCGATCATGATGATCGATTTCGCGCTGGAGGCCGAGCGCATCGAGCATATGTCGCCGCTCGATTCCATCTACCAGGCTTCGCTCTTGCGTTTCCGGCCGATCATGATGACGACGATGGCGGCGCTGCTGGGCGGGTTGCCGCTGGCATTGGGAAGCGGTACGGGGTCGGAATTGCGGCGGCCTCTGGGAATTACGATTGTGGGCGGTTTGATCTTGAGCCAGTTACTTACGCTCTATACGACGCCCGTTATTTATTTGTTCTTCGACCGGTTGGCAAGCCGTTTCTCGAAGGAACCGCAAAAGGCGAAGACAAGCCCCGAGCTAAGCCATGCGTAGTTCAGTTTTTGTGGGGCCAGGCCTTCGGGCCTGCCGCCGGGCTTCCGCCCGGCGCGCTCGACCACGGGAACTCCTCAGGAGAACTGGCAAGGCCTGCTTTGACTGGATTCCATTCGATGTACCTCCGGATGCGCGCGCATTCTTGATCATTTCGGACGAGGTGATCGTAGCTTTCGTCCTGCCAGAAGGGGACGTTCTTAAGCCCGAGAATCCCGATCGCCTCATGGCCGGTATAGCCTTTGAGAGAACCCAACCATACTCGTGCCGGCACATGTGGCGTGACGAGCAGATGGACGTGATTCGACATGACTACGAAGGCGTGAACCTCGTAGCGTTCAAATCGATCCTGGCCGTCGAAGAGCGCACGGATAAACATCGAAGCGATTTCTGGTTGCCGCAGAAAGAAAGGTCCGGTTTTGGCTCGATCCAGAAGCCGATCCAGTGCTACAAAAGCCTGACCGCTTGTAAGTCGGGCATTGGGAAAGCGGCGATTTACCGGAAGGCTGCCGTACAACCGGAAAGTTACGAACATCCGTTTCCCGACTACGTCGCAATGCGGGAGTCTTCTGTCATATCTCACCTTGGTAATAGTTGCGCGGCGAGCCGATTCTCTCAAGCGAATTTTGTGAAAGCTTGCGCCGGGCGGAAGCCCGGCGGCAGGCCCGAAGGCCTGCCCCACCAGACCGATGAATATTTCTGAGACATTTATTCGCCGGCCTATTGCGACCACGCTCCTCACTGTCGCCATCGCTCTCTCCGGCGCTGTCGCGTTCCTTCTGCTGCCGGTATCGCCGCTGCCGCAAGTAGATTTCCCCACTATCTCCGTCTCCGCGGCGCTCCCCGGCGCGAGCCCCGAAATCATGGCCTCTTCCGTCGCCACTCCGCTCGAGCGCCAATTCGGTCACATCGCTTCCGTCTCTGAAATGACTTCCTCGAGCAGCCTCGGCTCGACCAGCATTACCCTTCAATTCGCGCTGAACCGCGATATCGACGCGGCCGCGCGGGACGTGGAAGCGGCGATTAACGCCGCCCGCGGTTATCTTCCCGCCAATCTGCCCGGCAACCCCAGCTATCGCAAGGTCAACCCCGCCGATTCTCCCATCTTCATCGTCGGCCTGACCTCCAAAGTTTTGACCAAAGGCCAGATGTACGACGCAGCTTCCACCGTGATGGCCCAGAAGCTTTCCCAGATTCCCGGCGTAGGCCAGGTCACGGTCGGCGGAAGCGCGCTTCCCGGGGTGCGAGTCGAACTGAATCCGACCCAATTGAACAAATACGGCATCAGCTTCGAGAGCGTGCGAAGCGTGCTCGGCGCCGCCAATGCCAACGTCCCGAAAGGCCACTTTACCGACGGCCCCAATATGTGGGAGGTGGGCGCGAACGATCAACTCCTGAAAGCCATTAATTACGAACCGCTGGTCGTTGCGTACCGCCATGGGGTGGCCGTGAGAGTCAGCGATCTGGGTCAGGCGGTCGATTCGGTAGAAGACATTCGCCAGGCGGGATATCTGGATAGCCAGCCCGCCGTGCTGGTGATCGTGTTCCGGCAACCCGGAGCGAACATTATCCAGACGGTAGATCGCATCAGGGCCTCTCTGCCGCAACTGAAAGCGGCCATTCCGCAAGCCATTAATCTGACGGTGGCGGTGGATCAGACGGTGACCATCCGTGCCTCCGTGACTGACGTCGAAGTTACGCTCCTGATCTCCATCGCGCTGGTCATTCTTGTGGTCTTTTTCTTTCTGCGAAATGTCCGCACAACGTTCATCCCGAGCGTCGCCGTCCCCGTGTCGCTGATCGGCACGTTTGGCGTGATGTACCTGCTGGGCTACAGTCTGGACAACCTTTCTCTGATGGCCCTGACCATCTCAACGGGGTTCGTCGTCGACGACGCAATCGTCGTAATTGAAAACATCACGCGTTATCTGGAGAAGGGAATGAGGCCTTTCGGGGCCGCGCTCAAGGGCGCACAGGAGATCGGGTTCACCGTCCTCACCATCAGCTTTTCGCTGATCGCTGTTTTCATTCCGCTACTGATGATGGGAGGCATCGTAGGCCGTCTGTTCCGCGAATTTGCGGTCACGCTTTCGGTCGCAATCATGGTCTCGATGGTGATCTCGCTAACGACGACGCCCATGATGTGCGCCCATCTTCTGAAGGAACAGGAAACCCACGGTTGGTTCTATCGAACAAGCGAACGATTCTTCAATTGGGTTGTGGATACTTACGGCCGCACTCTGAATACCGTGCTCAACTACGCCCCGATTACGCTCGCGATTTTGCTCGCCACGATCGCCTTGACTGTGTATCTGTTCATTCAGGTGCCGAAGGGCTTCTTCCCGGAGCAGGACAACGGCCGCATCATGGGTCAGGTGCTGGCCGATCAGGACACTTCTTTTCAGGCGTTGGACAAAATTCTGCTCCAGACGGTCGATATTGTCGAAGCCGATCCCGGTGTTGCCGACGCGCTCGGTTTTACGGGCGGAGCCAATACCGCGCGCATGTTCATTTCGCTGAAGCCTCTGAATGAAAGGAAAGCCACCGCGCAACAGATCATAACGCGCCTTCGACCCAAGCTGGCAAAGGTGCCCGGCGCAAGCCTGTTCCTGCAGGCCGCGCAGGATGTCCGGATTGGAGGGCGTCAGAGCGGCGCCGAATATCAGTTCACAATGCAGGGCGACAATCTGCAGGATCTGGTCACCTATTCGCCGAAGATGCTGGAGAAACTGAAGACGATCCACATCATCGCCGACGTCAACAGCGACCTGCAGAACCAGGGGCTCCAGGCGATGGTCGTTTACGACAGAAAGACCGCCGCGCGTTTCAACGTCGCGCCGCAACTGATCGACGACACGCTTTACGACGCGTTCGGCCAGCGGCAGGTGTCCACCATGTACACGTCGCTGAATCAGTATCACGTGGTCATGGAAGCGGCGCCGCAATACTGGCAGGACCCTCAGTTCCTCCGTCAGGTTTTCGTGAGCGCGCCCGGCGGCCAGCAGGTTCCGCTGAGTGCTCTCGCCAGCTACCAGACCGAGACGGCGCCCCTTTCGGTCACGCACCAGGGCCTCTTCCCGGCGGTGACAATTTCGTTCAACCTGGCGCCCAACGCTTCCCTGGGCCAGGCCGTTACTGCGATCGAGTCTGCCGCGAATTCGATCGGCCTTCCGAAGACGATCCACACTCTGTTTGCGGGAACGGCGCAGGCTTATCAGGATTCCCTGGGCAGCGAGCCGTTATTGATCGCCGCCGCGTTGATCACGGTCTATCTTGTCCTGGGCATTCTCTATGAGAGCGTGATCCATCCGATCACGATTCTTTCGACGATCCCCTCGGCGGGTGTCGGCGCATTGCTGGCGCTCTATCTCACTCACACGGACCTGACGATCATCGCCATCATCGGAATCATTCTGCTGATCGGCATTGTCAAAAAGAATGCGATCATGATGATCGACTTCGCCCTGATGGCCGAGCGCGAAGAGGGAAAGAATTCGCGGGATTCGATTTACGAGGCCTGCATGTTACGCCTGCGCCCGATTCTGATGACCACGATGGCTGCCATGCTGGGCGCGCTGCCTCTGGCGCTGGGAACCGGTACCGGCTCGGAACTGCGAAAACCCCTTGGCATTACGATTATCGGCGGTCTGATCGTCAGTCAGATGCTGACGTTATATACCACGCCGGTGGTCTATCTTTACTTCGATCGGCTCCAGCACTGGGTCAGACGACGAAAGAGTGCACGCTCCAAACAGAAAGAGCCCCGGAAACCGGGGCTCGCTGTTGAAACCTGAGATCAGGTTTTGAATGATGATCCGCGTGCGTCCTGGCACGCGGCAGGTGTGCTACGCGCGGACTACGTTCTCCGCCTGCAGCCCCTTGGGGCCCTGCTTGACCTCAAATTCCACCTGCGATCCTTCATCGAGCGAGCGATAGCCCGACGATTGAATCGCCGAAAAATGAACGAACACATCGTCCCCGGTAGAGCGCTGGATAAAGCCGTAGCCTTTCGCAGCATTGAACCACTTAACTGTACCTTTCTCTTTCACAGACCTTCTCCTGATAGTGCGTCGGAATCAAGCAGGGCCCCAAATAGAAAAAGCCACAAAAGCCGCAAAAACTCCCGGCCCTGTAGCTCTCTTGTTGACTGCCAAATCCGACACCATGTAGTACTGCGTCCGCAGTATCGCACAGGAAAAAGCCCGATTTCAAGTGTACGTATGGTCCTGTACAGATCGAGGGTTCAGCCCGGGAAGCCCTTCGTCCGAGAATCGGCAACGGCATAGCGGCAACCTGAGGATAAGACTTCACTTGCGCGACGAAAGAGCGATTACGGAGCGGCTGAGAAAGGCTCGGAATCGGGGGGATTGCGCTGTTTCCCTCCCGAGGGGCTTGGCCGACGATCTACTTTTTACCCGCCACATTTCGAATGCCTCGCGCTTGCCCGAGGAGGGGAAAAAGGACAGCAATCTATTGCAGCGGAACCGGGACCGATGTAAGGGTTCCGTAAGGGCTGGCGCGAAGTCCCAGGGCCATTACGCCGGATCCACTGATCTTCATCAGTCCTTTCAGGTTGGCAGTGAAGTCAAACAAAGAGCTCAACACGAAAGAGGTATGGCCGTAGCCGCTCAGGGGAACCGTTTGAGGCGCACCCAATGAGTTACCGTTGTCGTCGAAAAACGTGGCTGTGAGGTTCAGGCCAGACGTGTTGAGGTTTCCCAGCGCCAGGCCGGTTGCGAATCCTCCGGTATTGTCAAAGGGCACGATGACCGTCGACGCGGTGAGTAACGTCTGGAGAGGAACTGTTCCCTCCCACGGCGTGGCGATGCCCGGACCACTGCTCAGACCCTGTGGAGCGTACCGGAAAACCGCAAATCCGGTGACAGCGCCGTCGCCGTGCACGTCGGCCCAGCCCTGTACCACACTTCCGCTCGACCCACCGCTGTCGATAGCAAGCGTAGTATTCGATGGAATGACCGCCGTGAAGGTCGACGCGGTGAGGCTCTGCGTATTTCCCTGCTGCATGGCGACGAGTGGCAACGCGACGGGAGAACCGCTGTCGGCGTAGAAAGTTAACGCGATAGATCGCGGCGCCAAGGACGAATTTGTGAGATAGATTTCGGTGTCCCAGCCCCCGCCTGAGGCGACCTGCGCCAGAACACCGACGCGGGGAAGATTAGAGGATACCTGCGACACGATAGCGATGGTTTGCGCATTCGAGATATCTCCGCCCGAGGAAACGGTGATTGATAGTGTTCCCGCCTGAAGAATCAGATTTGCTCGGATCGTTGCTGTCAGCTGAGTGGCGCCCACAAATTTTGTTGGCAGCGACGCCGTATTAGCAAATACCGCCGCGTCCGCGGAAAATCCAGTCCCGTTCACAGTCAGGGTGAAGGCTCCAGTGCCTGCGACTACGGAAGAAGGCGAAAGGCTCGTGATTATGGGCGCGGCCGTCGCGCCCTGGCCAAGTGTGAACGAAATGGAGTCAATCTGATTCCCGTTATCGAGAATGCGCGCTTGCCACAGGCCGAAATGCGATGCCGGCTGGCCGGCTACGTTCAATTGAGCCGCTGTATAGCAAAACGTGCCTGTAGCCGTGGTCCAGACTGGGCCGGCCACAACGTCGCCATTCGGTGCGAGCCAACTGATGCTCAAGTTGTCGGAAGACTGCACCGTAGCCTCGAAATAGAGGTAGACGGCGCCGTCAGAGGTGAGGAACGAAGCCGAAGAAGGCGGTACGGTACATCCCGACGAGGGAGGAGCCACCTTGCTCAAAGAGATGTTCCTCAACGAAGGAATTCCCGCCGACGACCCAGGCCAGTTGGTCACAAGCGCAGTGGCGTCCACCGATCCGAGCCCGGTTACGGGATCCCAACCGGGACTCGCATTGTATCCGGATACGCCATTAACGCTGTTGTTACCGGCCACGATGTCATGGAAGATCCCGCTGGACGTTTGCTGCGCTCTGGCATACAGGATCGGATTGGGGCTACCCTGACTTTGGCCAGTGGCTTGAATCAGCAGAGCCATGATTCCAGCAAAGGACGGAGCGGCCGCCGATGTTCCCGCGACGGCTGAAATCGACGATGAGTTGCAGGGGTCAACTGACTCGCAGATTCGATATCCATCATGAGATGCGGCAGACAGGGCAATGTCCGGCTCGCCTCTCTGTGCGCTGGTGTTTGCGCTTTGCCACGCGGGCTTTGTCTGGATCGCGCTGTATCCCCCGCCCGAAGATCCCCAGACGGTCGGCGTGGAGCCGAGTGTACCGCTTTCGTTCCACGCAATCTCGGGGATATAACCCGTAGCAGAACCGGCTGCCGACCAATACTCTGCGGGGTTCGCAGTGTCGTTGAATTGAGTGCCGCCCACGCAGACAACATAGGGCGAAGCGCAAATTCCGTTCACCGCCCGTCCGTGCGTGGCCGCGGCAGCGGCGCCCGGAGCGTCGCACCCGGCCGCTCCTTCATCTCCGGAGGAAACCAGGGCGGTGATACCTTCCGTTTGCGCCTGTTGCCACAGCGGGACCCAGGTTGCCTGATCGTACGGCGATTCGCAGTCGGCGTAACTTATGGTGATGACGGGGACGAAGGAGGTTGCGGCGGGCGGCGGCACAATTCCTGCCGAATTATTTACGCCGTATTCGACGACGCCCTGGACGGCTCCCAACAACGTGTTGGCAGCGCCCGAACTGACCAGCCAGATTTGCGCCTGCGGGGCGACGGCGCCGGACCATTCATAATCCAGATAGACTTCGTCGACGTCGTCTTGAGAGCACTGCGGGGGTGCGCCGTAGTCCCAGTAAGCATTGCTGCTTTGGGCAATGCCTTCCAGGTTCCAGAAGGTATGGGCCAGGGAGACGTCCATCGAGCAGTCCTCGATAACCGCGATCCGAACGCCATTACCCAGTATCCCGTTTCTGTAAAGGGGATTGAGGTTGTAGATGGTGGCAAAATCCGATGGATCGAGGTAATGCCGACCGTCACTGGTGACGGCATGTGGTCCGGCGGAAGCGCCCGTATGTCGGGGCCGAAAGTTATCGAGGCCCGCAACGCCCGCGACCATCGTCGCCAGGTCTTGTGGAATTTGTGGTTCGTTCGCGTTTGCGTATCGCAGTTCGCCGTTGTTCCTGTAGTAATGAATCGCCGTATGAAAGGCGCTTTCCACTTGCGCGGCGGTACCGCTGAAGATGATCGTCCAGTGTCCGGGCGGGATCTCATTCACCGTGAGGCCGAAATCCTTCAACCAATTCGAAATCCGGGCCAAATCATTCTGCGAAACTCCAAAATGCGCGCCAAAGACTTCGGGTGTTGTCCAATGGTGAAATAACGGAGACTTGGGATCCTGAATATCGGCGGAAAACGCGTCGAGGGCAGCCTGCTGGGCGGAATCACGCTTCAGGCTGAGAGTGATACGGGACATTTGACGATCGCCGGGCACGGGCCCCGCATCGTTTTCCGGCCGCGCTTGAGGCTGCATGACCCCGGACAATGTCGCCGTGACGTTGTTATTAATCACCGCGGGGAGGCGATCTTTCGGAAGTGCCGAGAGTGGATCGGCAGGTGTCGCGTTGCGGGTCTGGCCGAACGATATCCCGAGCGCTGTGCATAAAAAAGCCAGAAGCAGCATGGGAGCAATTCCCGCCGCAACCGGTAATTTCGCGTAAGTCCTCGCATTCCTGAAAAAAGTTGCTGGTTTCATGCGGCTAACGGTTGCCGCTATTACGACGCCAAAGAATGCAGAGATAATTTTCATTAATTTCGGTTTCGAATCAGAATACTATCGCTCTGGCCCAAGCGGGCGGCGTACGTACGGTACTGGCGGCACGTCACGATAAAATCGACTTTGCGCGACGAAAGAGCGATTACGGAGCGGCTGAGGAAGGCTGTCACCATCCCGGCGGGGTCAGGCCTGATGCTCGGAATTGGAGACGATTGCGCCATTTACCGTCCCCGGGGTTCGGCCGACGATCTGCTTTTTACCAGCGACATGTTCATCGAGTCGGTGCATTTCGCTCGGAACACCCATAAGCCTGTGGTGGCTGGGCGCAAGGCGCTCGTTCGAAGTCTCAGCGACATTGCGGCAATGGGCGGCGCACCGAAGTTTTGCCTCGTTTCATTGTGTGTTCCGGACTGGGCTCAAGCCAGGTGGGTGGATCGCTTTTTCGCCGGCATCCTGGAGCTCGCCGCATCGACCGGCGCCACGCTGGCAGGTGGCGATCTTTCCCATGGGAATCGGCTGGTTTGCGACGTCACTGTTTGCGGGTCGGTGCCCCGGGGAAAAGCTCTGCGGCGAGATGGCGCTCGCGCGGGGCATGAGATTTACGTATCCGGGGCGTTGGGCGGGTCGGCGCTGGGTTTGGAAACGATGCGGGGAAAGGCGCGGCAGCGGCATCTGAATCCGGAACCGCGCCTCGCTCTCGGCGCCTTCCTGCGAGAGAAGTTGCGCGCCACAGCCGCAATTGATGTCAGCGATGGCCTCTCGCTCGATCTTCGCCGGCTCTGTCTGGCTTCACGCGTGGGGGCGGAGATCGTACCGCCTCCTTCCTTTCGAGGGGCGAGCCTCGACCAGGCGCTTCACGGGGGAGAGGAATACGAACTGCTTTTTACTGTTCGACGCGGAACGAAGGTGCCGCCTGAGTTCGAGGGTCTGCCCTTAACGCGTATTGGAAAAATCGTTCCCGGCGAGGGCGATGTACGTTTGAATGGTCAACCTTTGAAGCCCCTTGGCTATGATCATTTTGACCGCAGGGGCCGATAATGGTGAAGGTGACGTTGACGAGCGGATTGTATTCCTGATGCAGTCCATTGAGTCTCGCGACCGGCAGATGGCCGAACTGGTGGAGAACGGGACAAAGGTTGACCGGCTGGATAGCTCACGGTGAATATAGAAAGATTTAGAGAGACGACGCAACTCAACTTTGATCGTCTTGCGCAGGCGATGATGGGTCTGACGAATCACATCGTCAATCACCAGCAGCGAATCGCCAATCTGGAAGGCGGGCTCTCCTGAACCGCAGTCTGCCAGTCCTTTTACTCTCCTGCTGCGCGCTACTGAGCGCTCAAAGCTCAGATATCACGACACGCCTCGCGAAATGGAAGAACGTCGACATGCCGTTCCACTCAGCGGGCCTGAGCGCACGCGAGCGCCAGATGGTCGAAAAACTGGTCGAGGCGAGCCGCTTGCTCGACGATGTCTATTGGCGCCAGAGCGACCTTGCCGGACTGCAACTCTACAAAACCACCAAAGATCCCGCGCTCAAGACTCTGCTCATGATCATGGGCGGCCGCTGGGATCTGATCGACGAAAACCACCCCTTCGCGGGTGCTCCGCCGATGCCTCCCGGCCACGAGTTGTACCCCCACGACTTCACTCGCGCCATCGTGGATCGATACGTCAAGGAACACCCCAGGGACAAAGCGGCTATCTACGATGCCTATACGGTCGTAAAACGACTGCCTAACGGTCGAGCCGGCGGCATTCCATATCAGCAGGAATATAAGGCTCTGCTGACACCGATGGCGCAGGCTTTGCGGGACGCCGCCGCGCTTAGCGACGACCCGCAATTTGCGAACTTCCTGCGGCTGCGCGCCGACGCCCTGCTGACCAGCGACTACTACAAGAGCGATTTGGCGTGGCTGGAGTTGAAGAATCCGAAATTCGACGTGATCTTCGCGCCCTACGAAACCTATCTGGACGATCTGCTGGGCGTGAAAACCTCTTATGGCGCATCCGTCCTGATCCGCAACGAAGAAGAGAGCCGCCGCCTCGCGGTCTATCAGAAGTATGTCCCCGATATCGAGGATGCCCTTCCGGTTGAGGCGTCCGCGCGCCCCTCAAAACGCGGCCATCTGACGCCCATGGAGGTCATGGACGCGCCTTACCGCTCGGGCGATCTTCGGCATGGTTACCAGGCGGTGGCCGACAATCTTCCGAACGATCCGCGCATTCACCAGGAAAAAGGCACGAAGAAAATCTTTTTCAAGAATTTCATGGACGCGCGCGTTACTTACGTAGTCCTGCCGATCGCGCGTCTGCTGATGCAACCGGCTCAGGCGGCGAAGGCATCGCCGGACGGATATCTCTCCACCACCCTGATGCACGAGATTTCCCACGAACTGGGTCCGGACTTCGCGAGACGCGACGGCAAGCAGGTCGATATCCGGGAAGCGATCGGGCCGGCTTATTCCGGACTCGAAGAAGCTAAAGCCGACGTTGTGGGGATGTTCGGGCTCAAGTGGCTGGTGGATCACGGCGCCATGCCGAAAGACCGGCTCGAAGAGTTTTACGCCTCTTACGTCGCGGGCATTTTCCGGACGCTGCGATTCGGCACCGGCGAAGCACATGGCCGGGCGGAAATGATGGAGTTCAGCTATCTGAGCGAACAGCACGCGCTCAGTTACGCAGGTGGCCGTTACACGATTGACTTCGCCCGCATGCCCGCCGCCCTCACGGCTCTCTCGAAGGAGTTGCTCGAAATGGAAGCCAGCGGCGATCGCGCCCGCGCACAAGCCTGGTTTGCCAGGTACGACCGGATGCCGCAGGAGTTGAAGATAGCGCTCGCTGCCACCTCCGGTATTCCGGTGGATATCAATCCGGTCTTTTCGTTTCCTGATCGAGTCGAATAAGGTACAAATCGTGGAGTCAGGGTCCCCGAGGGGAGCGTAAAAGGAGCTTCCTGATTGATACAACCGCGCAGACTTCGGATTCTTGCGGAACGATTATGCGCACGACAGATGGCTTTACGCGGACTTCGCCGAAACCACAACGGTGCCAGCGCTCCCACTGCAAGCACCTGAGTCGTCTCCGTCATCGCATCCAGTCCTGGGGCTCTCAAGGCCGCCTTGTCCGGCCTCTGGCCCAGCGCCGATAAGACGGTTATCGATCCAGCGATGAAGGTGGTTTTCATACCTGGTTCCAAAAAATAAAGAGTCGCGGGTGGACCGACTCATCCAATCGGCGGTTTATACGGCAGCATCCACGAGCGAAGGGCAGTTGACTTCGGTTTGAGAGGAGCAGGCTTATGACCACGTCTACAATTGCGGAATTAATCAGCGCAACCCAGGATCGCCACGGGTGGATAACGGTCAACAGCCGGTTCGGCAATTTCGAATTCAAAAATGGCTACCCCACGCGTCAAGCGGCTGAGGCGTTGTTGGATCAACTCATCATTAACCGCGCGATTGAAGTCTATCTTAGGCAAGTCCCCGCGGTAGGCCTCATGGAGAGCCGCCGCGGCGTGCGCCAGTTCGGGGCGAAACATCGAAACCAGCTTGTCATTTGGGAAACACTCATGGACGCGAAATCGCTGGTGCTCACTGCAAACACGGAAACCGTGTATGGGATGGGCTTTCTCGACCTCAAAAGCGACGGTCCCACCGTTTTTGAAGCGCCACCGAAAATGCTGGGAGCGGCTATGAACATTCTTCAGCGCTTCCTGGCGGATATAGGACCGCTGGGCGCGGACAGGGGAAAGGGCGGGAAGTACCTCTTCCTGCCGCCCGACTATGCGGGTGAGGCGCCGCAAGGCTACTTCGTCGTAAAGTGGCCCACTTATAACGTCAATTTTTTCGTGCGCGGTTTCAAAGAAAACGGAAAGACCGAGCCCGCGGTAGCGGCTCATGAACAAATGAAAGTCTATCCGCTGGCCAAAGTGGCGTCGCCGCTGAAAATGGAGTTCCTGAATGGATCCGGCCAGCCGACCGACACCATTCATTCCGATACCATCCTGTTCTTCGAATCACTCGCTGAGTTAGTGAACGAGGAGCCAGCCGAGATCTTCACGCCGATCGAACGCTTCCACATGCAGCGCATTGGCATTGAGCAAGGCAAGGAGTTTAAGCCAGATGCGAAAATGTCCGCCCTGCTTTCAGAAGCCGCGAAAGCCGCGGCGGCGATAGCACGCGCCAATTGCTTCGCATTGCGAGAAGCGGACACGCTTTTTTATGGCGACAGGCAGTGGCGCCAAACCGGCGACGTACCTTACAACTTCATGAAGGATGGCGTGCTGGAGGTGGATCGCAGGGCATACGTTTACTACATGGCGATGGGTAACTCGCCCGCAATGATGTCGAAGAATATCGGCGTAGGGTCTCAACATCTGTGGACGTATAGCGACGCGGACGGAGATTTTCTGGATGGCGCCAGGAGCTATGTCCTGCGTGTCTCGCCCAAAATTCCCATTAATAATTTCTGGTCGGTGCGGGTTTACGATGCGCTCAGCCGCTCTCAGTTCCAGAATGGCCAGAAGTTTCCCTCGGTCAGCCAGTATTCCGATCCGAAAATTAATCCCGATGGTTCGGTGGACGTCTATTTCGCACCCGAAATGCCAAAGGGCGCTGACAACAACTGGATCCAGTCGCGAAGTCGCGCGCCCCTGGCATCTGCCGCGACTGCGCGGCTGATCCATTCAATGTGACCATGCGCTTTTATGAATTGCGAACCTCCGTCATGGATGGCGCGTGTCGCCTTCCGCCAGTGACGTGCCGATGATGAGCAGGCGGCGCATCTGCTGCGAGATCGATGGTGCTTCGCGGATCGCCTGCTTCGTCGCATGGCTCTCTATCGCGCTCCTCGTGGGTTGCGGCAGACCGTCAGCTCCAGTTCAACAGACTGTGGCCGCGCCAGGGCAATCCTCCCAACGCGCCAATCCGGCTTCCCAACACTGCATATCGCTGGGCGCGAGGATGACGATCGAGCGTAACCCGGACGGTGGTCAGTATGGGGTTTGCATTTTTCCCGACAACCGCCAGTGAGGAATGGGCTTTGTTCCGCGGCGAGTGCCCGGCCGGCGGGATTCGTGTGGCCGGGTACGCGACGCCTGCTGCGCGCTATTGCGCTATCACGGGCGGACGATATACGGTGGTCGCTCGAAGCGGCGCCGGCGACGAGCAGGGCTCGTGTATGCCGTTAGACGGCGGGACATGCGATGCGGATGCGTATTATCGGGGGACCTGCCGCGGAAAACCCTGAGGGCCGTGTTCCAAAAACACCTCACCGGCGACGAGATCGCCGGCGCTACCGGGGGCAAATTGCAGTAGAATCGAAAACGCGTTTATTGCGACCGACAGGAGGACCTCGATGCGAAAGTTTCGACTGGTTTGGGTTGCCCTGACACTGGCGGGTAGCGCTGCGATTTCCGCCCAGCAGCCCGCGGTTGTCGATGCGGCGGTCCTGAAGAAGGCCGGGACGCCCGCCGATCGGTTCCCGGGTTCATGGCTCACATACGGGAAATCGCAGAGCGAGACGCGCTACAGCCCTCTGAAACAGATCGACACTTCGAACGTGAAGCGTCTCGGCCTCGAGTGGTCGTATGTGGTGGGCGCGGGCGGCTACAACCAGGAAGGCACACCGCTGGTTTGGAACAACACGATCTACGGCACGACCACGTGGAGCGTGGTGTACGCCGTCGATGCCCGCACGGGTAAGCAGATCTGGCGCTGGGATCCGGAGATCAATCAACATTCCCGTGGGATTAACGCGAGTCGCGGACTTGCGCTCTACAACGGGAAGATCTTCGCTCCGGGCCATGACGGACGGTTGTTTGCGCTCGATGCGCTTACCGGCAAACCCGTCTGGGAGGCCCGCGTTGCCTGGGCGCAGGAGGGCTACTACATCACTATGGCGCCCCGGATTGCCGGCGGCAAAGTGATCATCGGGGTCTCGGGCGGGGATACCGAGACTCGCGGCTTCTTCGATGCGTATGACGCCGCAACCGGGCAGCGGGCGTGGAGGTTCTATACGGTTCCGGGCGACCCGAGCAAGCCCTTCGAGAACGACGCCATGCGAGCGGCCGCCAAAACGTGGGGCGGCGACTTCTATACCAAAGGCGGCGGCGGCGCGGTGTGGGACGGGTTCGCTTATGATCCCGACGCGAACCTGGTTTATGTCGGCACGGGGAATGCTGAGCCGTGGACGCAGAAATTCCGTGGCGCGAAGAACATGGACAATCTGTATACGTGCTCGATCCTTGCCGTGGATCTGACAACTGGAAAGCTCAAATGGCATTTTCAGACGGTCCCGAATGATAACTGGGATTTCGATAGCGTTCAGCAGCTCATGCTGCTCGACTTGAAGATAGACGGGCGCGTGCGTAAAGTGCTGACGCAAGCCGCGAAGAATGGATTCTTCTATGCCATCGACCGGGTCACGGGGCAGTTCATTTCGGCTTACCCGTTTGTAAAAGTGAATTGGGCTAAGGGAGTCGATGACAGCGGGCGTCCGATGGTGAATCCGGAAGCTTATTATGATGTGGAACCGGTAGCCGTGTACCCGACCGGTGGCGGCGCGCATAACTGGGCGCCGATGTCATTTAATCCGACCACCGGGCTGGTCTATATTCCCGCTTCCTACAATTCGTACACTTACCAGGCGGCCGACGAGTACAAGAAAGGCAGCAACGGCGATGTACGGGCGACCACCGAACCGCGCCAGATCAAGGCTGCGGCCATCGGGCCATCGGCGCCGGACGGGGTGCGCGGCGGATTGCAGGCCTGGGATCCGGTGAAACATATCCTGGTCTGGCGCGGCGATGGCGGCGGGGGCATTGGCGGCGGCACGGTGACCACCGGCGGGAACCTTGTCTTCCAGACGTCCAATGACGGGCGTTTCGCGGCGTGGAGCGCCGATAAGGGTGAGAAGCTGTTCGAGATTCGGACGGGCAAGTCTGGCGTGGCGCCGCCGATCACTTATGAGATCGACGGGAAACAGTATGTGGCGTTCATGGCCGGTTCGGGCCGCCCCGCGGCGAGCGTCGGTCCCAATGATGCCCAGGTTGATAATCCTCCGATGCTGTTCGTCTTTGGGCTCGATGGGAAGGCGGAGCTTCCCGCGCCCCCGCCGACCGCGGCGGCAGTTCGTTAGAACATGTTGCAAGACAGCCGGCGACAAGATCGCCGGCTCTACCGTCAGAGCGGATTTGGGATACTCTAGTCCCTGATATGAACCGTTTCACCTTTACCTGGATGGCGCTGGCGGGCACGCTGCTCGCGCCGGCTATCAGCGTCGCGCAAGTCTCGTGCACGCGCGAAGGACTCAAGGCCGCGGCCGATCTCTACATTGCCGCCCAAACCAGCGGCGACATCGCCGGCTTGCCGCTGGCGAAGGGGCCCGGTTACGTCGAGAACTTCAAGACGACGAACATCGATGAGGGCGTGATCCGGAAGGCGATGAAGATCGATCACCAGCGCAGCCTTCTGGATACGGCGACATGCCAAACCTATACGGAGGTGATCGTTTCGGACAAAGGCAACCCGTATGTGATCGGCACGCGGCTGCGCGTGAATCACGGGCTGATCGCCGAAATCGAAATGCTGTGGACCACAACGGGTTACTGGGGGTTCAACGCCGATAACTACCTGAAGTACTCGTCCAGCGAGGACTGGGGCGCAATCCCCGCTGCGAAGCGCGATACGCGCGCGACGCTGGTGTCCGCAGCCAACGCTTATCTGGATGCGTTCCTTGAAGGGAAGGTGGACCTGGTGCCGTGGGGTTTTCCCTGCAACCGCACGGAAGGCGGTATGCACACGGGTAAGGGAGCCGCGGATGATTCCTGCCAGGTTGGCGTTCCGAGCGGCGTTAACATCGCGAATCGGCACTTCGTAGTCGATGACAGTATCGGCGCCGTCGTGGCCTTCTGTACGTTTGGCGCGGGATCCGCCACCGGCGGCAGCGGCGCCCCGGATACTCATCTCTTCCGCGTGGAAAACGGCAAGCTGCGTTACGTCCATACGATGACGCATCTGCTGCAGGCGAATGGTCCGGGCCGCGGCGCCCAAGGCAGGGGCGCGGGCGCCGGTCGAGGTAATTAGCGTCTCTGATAGATAACGGTTCCGTCGAGGATCGTTATATCGACACGCGCTTTCTCGATCTCCGGCGGATCGATGTGGAAGATATCTTCGGAGAGGACTACGAGGTCGGCCAGCTTACCGGGTTCGATCGTGCCTTTGACGGACTCCTTGTGTTCGGCATAAGCCGCGCCGACGGTATACGCGTGGACGGCCTCAGCCACCGTGATCTTTTGCTGCGGAACCCATCCTCCGGGATTTTTGCCGTCGAGGGTGCGGCGAGTTACGGCGGCATAGATCCCCATCAGCGGGACCATGGGCGCGACGGGCCAGTCGGATCCGAATGCCAGAGTGGCGCCTGTGTCGAGGAGAGAGCGGAAGGCGTAGGTTGTCTGGATGCGTTCCGCGTCGATGCGTTTGGCGGCCCAGCGGCCGTCGTCGATTGCGTGATACGGCTGCATTGAGGCGATGACATGCAGGGCCGCGAATCGCGGGATGTCGTTCTTGAGAATGTGCTGCGCATGCTCGATGCGAAAGCGGCGGTCGGCGGGTCCGTTTTCCTTTTCGGCGCGTTCGTAGAAATTCAGGATTGTGTTGATGGCGCGGTCGCCGATGGCGTGAATTGCGATCTGAAGTCCGGCCCGGTCGGCGGCGGCGATATCGGCGTACATTTGTTCGGGTTTTGACAGTTCGTCGCTTGGGATGCCGCTTGTGCCCGGAGCGTCGAGATAGGGTTTGAAGAACCAGGCGGTGGTTGAGCCGAGCGAGCCATCGGCAAAGCCTTTGAGTCCTCCGATCTGGAGAAGGTCGTTGCCGAAATCGGCCTGGATTCCGGGATCGGCCAATTGCTTCCAGGCGGTGAGCGGCCGATGGAGTGAGATGCGGGTATGAAGCTTGCCCTCATGCAAGAGTTGCTCGTAGAGGCGCAACGCGGCCGTCCCGGTTGAGATGTCGACCGTCATCTCCTGAACGCTCGTGACACCGTTCTCAGCGGCGTAGCTCTCAGCCGCTTCGACCGCTGCTCTCAGCTGCGGACCGCTGAGCGGCGGGATCGCACGGCGGATCAGCCCCATGGCGGCGTCTTTGAAAATGCCGGTGGGATTGCCCTGGGCATCGCGTACGATCACGCCGCCGGGAATGTCTTTCGTCTCTTTGTTGACTCCCGCCAGTTTCATTGCCAGGGCGTTAGCGAGAGCCATATGCCCGTCGAGGCGTTCGACGAAAACCGGATTGTTCGGCGTGGAATCGTCGATCAACTGGTGCGTGGGAAGCTGCGCCGGGTTCCAGCGTTCGTGGTCCCACCACCCGTTCAGGATCCATGTTTGTTTGGGCTGGGTCAGGGCGAAAGAGGAGATGCGCTGACGGAACTCCTGCTGGCTGACGGCGTCGCGTAATTGCGCGCTTGCCAGACCGGCGCCGCCATCGACGAAATGAACATGCGCGTCGTTGAAGCCGGGCAGTACGCGTTTTCCGCCGAGTTCGACGACCTGAGTGGCCGGCCCTGCCAGTTTTCGGATCTCGGCGGTCGATCCTACCTTCACAATGCGATTGCCGAGAATCGCGACGGCTTCGGCTTCAGGCTCCTGGGGATTTTCGGTCCAGACCTTTCCGTTGACCAGGATCACGTCCGCGAAGATCTGTGCGCTCAGGTTTCCCGCTGAAGCAGCCAGGCAGAGGCACAGATAAGTGCGGAGCCAGATTCCGGCGCGTGGGGTCATAGAAATTTGGACTTCAGTATTACATGGCTTACGCCCGTGGCGCTCGCGACGCACAGCCGTGCCGGGTCCTCACAGACGCGCTACGGGTAACCACAGCAGAACCGGAGCGTCTGACAGCGGAGGCTCGCGTGCTGGCACCGCCATTGTTGTTTCCACGATCGCTGCTTCGATCGCGTCAAACTTCCAGCGAGCTTGTTCGTTCGCGTTTCCCCTGGGGCCGCATTGTCTGAAAAGGTCGCGCCTGAAAAGGCTGCGCCTGCAGGAGGCATTAGATGAATCGGAATTCGGGACTTCGAGTCGTTTCGCTCAGCGTGCTCACGATTTTTACCGCCCTCGCACAGCAACAGACCTTCGAGATTGCGGATGTTCACCTCAGCTCTACCGCGCGCGGGTTTGCGCAGAACTTCGGAGGCGTGCTGCGCGAAGGCAAGTACGTCAACCGGGACGCGACCATGCTGAATCTCATCGTGGCGGCGTACGGCGTCTCGGAGGACACCATTTCCGGCGGCCCCGGCTGGCTCAGCTCCGACCTTTTCGATGTGATCGCAAAGGTTCCCAACGGCACCACGCCGGCGGTAGCCAATATGATGCTGCAGAACCTGCTGGCCGAACGCTTCAAGCTGGTGGTCCATAACGGCACGCACCCGGTCCCTCGTTATGTTCTTACCGTGGGCAAGGGGGGATCGAAATTGAAACCGTCCAGCGGGTCGGGTAAACAGGGGTGCCAGCAGGTATCGCAAGGGAGCCAGGCTGGTCCCGCGGATCTGGCGGCGACGCCGGACATTAAGGTAGCCTGCCACGATCTGACTTCGCAAGCCATCGCCGAAAACCTGCGCCAGATGGCCGGCGGATATTTCGACCACGATGTGATCGACTCCACGAAGCTCGAGGGTTCCTGGGATTTTGACCTCGAGTGGACGCCGCGCGGCGCGCTCGTCGCGAAAGGCCCCGAGGGCACTTCGGTATTTGCCGCGGTAGAAAAGCAGTTGGGGTTGAAGGTGGAAGTGCAGAACGTCCCCCTGCCCTCTCTCGAGGTCGTTAGCGTGAATCGAAAGCCGACGCCGAATCCAGAGGGCGTGGAGGCAACCTTGGCGCTCTCGGCAGCGCGGTTTGAGGCCGCGACGATCAAGCCCGTTAAGCCGGACGCCCCACCGTTCACCGGTTTGCTCTACACCGGCGGCAGCCAGATGAGAGCCGGCGGTACGCTGCCTCAACTGATCGCAATGGCGCTTCAAATCACACCCAATATCGCGGCCGATATGCTGATCGGAATTCCGAAGTCGGTGGAGGCGCAGCGTTGGGTCATCGAAGCGAAGGTGCCGAGCACCGGCGAAGGAGCGCCGAACGTTGTCGGCGGACGACCGCTGCCGCCACCGCTCAGCGTCGGCCTGGAAATGCTGCGGGGCTTGTTGCTGGATCAGTTCGAGCTGAAAACTCACTCCGAGAACCGGGAAGTGACGGTGTACGCGTTGATGGCCGGGAGCGGCAAGCCGAAGATGACCCGTGCCGACGATTCCGAGCGCTCCGGGTGCAAGCCCGATCCGGCGGCGCCGCGGCCGTTCTCGAATATTCAGACGATGATCAGCTGCAAGAACACCTCGATGAGTGAGCTGGCGCAGAACCTGCAGCAGCAGGCCAACGCTTATATCGATCACCCGATCGTGGATGCCACCGGCCTTGAGGGCGGGTGGGATTTTCTGATTGGATGGACGCCCAAAGCGCTGCTGCAGACACCGCAGGGTCCGAGTCCGGATCAGACGCCCGGGGCGGTCGTTAACGCGGCGGCGCCCAGCGGCATATCGGTCTTCGAGGCGGTCGAAAAAGAGCTCGGGCTGAAACTGGTGAAACAGAAGCGATCGATTCCGGTGATTGTAGTCGATCATGTGGATGAGAAGCCGCTCGAGTAGGGTCCCGGACAGAGTTCCTCGGCAATGCCAGAATGGCGGATATGTCGCAGAAGCTTTCGGTACTCGTCGTGGGCGCTGGTCCTACAGGCCTTACTTTGGGATGCGATCTTGCGCGGCGCGGCGTGCCTTTCCGGATCGTCGATCAGGCGCCATCGTACTTCCCGGGATCGAGGGGAAAAGGTCTGCAGCCTCGCGGGCTGGAGGTGCTGGACGATCTCGGAGTCATCGATCAGATTCTGGCTCACGGACGTTTTCACTTGCCCTTTCGGTCTTATGACGGGGCTAAGGTCCTGGGTGATCGCGATATTCACGAAGGGCGATATCCGACGCCGGATGTTCCCTATGCGAGCTCGCTGGTCATCCCGCAATGGCGCGTGGAAGAAATCCTGCGGGCGCGGCTGGAACAACTGGGGCACCGCGTGGAACTCGGTGTCGAACTGACTCAATTCGAGCAAGGCGAGGACGGTGTAGCGGCCACTCTTTCGAACAAGGGCGTCGCGGAGCGCGTGAACGTGGCTTATCTCGTCGGCGCGGACGGCGGCCACAGCTTCGTGCGGCACGCTCTCGGGGTAGGATTCGAAGGCGATACATGGCCCACGGAGCGGATGTTTGTCGGCGATGTGAAAGTGGACAATCTCGATCGGGATCACTGGCATGTCTGGCAGCATAAGTCGCTGGGAGTGCTTGCACTGTGTCCGCTGCCGAGCACGGAGTTCTTTCAGTTTCAGGCTCAGGTCGCTCCGGATGAGACGGAAGAGCCGTCGCTCGAACGCTTTCAGCAGATTGTCGACGAGCGCGCCGGGGAAATGGGGCTTCACCTTTACGATGGGAACTGGATCTCCCTTTGGCGGGCAAATATACGGATGGTGGATCGCTATCGTGTGAGGCGCGTCTTTCTGGCGGGTGATGCGGCGCACGTTCATTCTCCGGCGGGCGGGCAGGGGATGAACACGGGTATTCAGGATGCTTACAACCTGGGATGGAAGCTCGGATTGGCGCTGAGGGGCGCGCCCGACTGGCTGCTCGACACGTACGAAGAAGAACGGCTGCCGGTGGCGGCGCGGATGCTGGGGATCACGACGAAGCTCCATCGTCAAGTTGCTCCCGGTGAAACTGCCGATCCTGGCCGCCGCGATGCGGAGTTTCTGCAATTGGGCATCAACTATCGCGAGGGCCGGCTGGCGCAGGATCGGCGCGCGGCTCCGGCGGCCGTCCGGGCAGGGAGATCGCGCTCCCGACGCGCCTTGCCAAAACCTCGATGGAAGCACAGTGAGGCTGTTCGATGTTTTCCGGGGCCCGCATTTCTCGCTTCTTGGTTTCGGTCCGGGTCTGGAGAAAGCTGTTGAAGAGGTTGCCGGAGCCTGCGGTTCAGCGGTGCGCGTCAGGTTGATTCTCCGGCCACGCGAGCAGGCCGGTGCGCCGTCCCTCATCGATAAGGACGGGCATGCCTGTTCCGCCTATGGAGTCGTCAAGGCGACGCAATTTCTGGTGCGGCCGGATGGATATGTGGCGCTCGCTACGGAGGATTCGAAGTCTTCGGAAGTGATCGATTATCTGAACGGATTTCTGGCGACAGCCTGAAGTTGCTATATCATGTGGGCGTGTTACGCCTGTTCCTGCTGTTGCCTGCTCTGGCATCCCTGGTAAATGCGCAGTCGCTCCAGGGCACGATCGATATGCACGTGCATGCGGCTCCGGATGGGGCGCCGCGTTCCATCGACGCCATCGACCTTGCTCGCCTGGCGAAGAGCAGGGGCATGCGCGTTCTCGTTTTCAAGAACCATAAGGAATCGACGGCGGCGCTGGCCTACCTGGTGCATAAAGAAGTGCCTGGGATCGAGGTGTTCGGCGGCATCGGACTGGATCTTGAGGTCGGCGGTTTGAACGCGGCCGCTGTCGAGTGGATGACGAAGATGACCGGAGGTTATGGGCGCGTGGTCTGGTTTCCGACATACGACGCCGAAGCGCAGGTCAAGCGGAGCGGACAGAATCGGCCTTTCGTGAGCGTCGTGAAGGACGGGAAGGTCGTGCCGGAAGCGACGCAGGTTCTTGATGTGGTCGCGCGGCATAACCTGGTGTTTGAGACCGGACACAGTTCCCCTTCGGAAGGCCTGCTGCTGATTCGGGAGGCGAAGCGGGTGGGCGTGAAGTCGATTGTGGTCACTCATGCGCTTACCAACATGGGAGGACCTTACACGATTCCCCAGATGCGGGAAGCCGCCGACCTGGGAGCCTTTCTTGAAGTGGTGTGGGGACGAGGGAACGTGCTGCGAGAAAGCGCGGAGGCGGTAAAGGCGGTCGGCGCGCGGCACTTCATCATTTCGAGCGATCTGGGGCAGCCGAATAACCCGCTGCATCCGGATGGGTTGATGGAAATCTACAAGTCTTTCGCCCAGCAGGGAATCTCTTTGGCGGATATCGCGCTGATGTCGAAAACCAATCCTGCGCTGGCGCTCGGACTATCGGCGAATTAGATGGCGAACAAATGGCGAAACATGTGATAAACTTCGTCCGTTATGGCCCGGCGCAACTCAGGTGGGGAGCCGAAATTAAATCGGCAGGAACTGGAAGAGTTTCGGCGCGGTTTGGAGAAGATGACACGCAGCGAACTGGAAGTGTATTACAAAGCCTGTCACAGCGCTTGCCGCTATGAGGACATGCGCGTGGCATCCCCGCAGGTTGTTCAGCAATTCGTTCAGGTATGGCGGCGGCTCCGGCATCTGAAGGGCAGCCGGATGGTTTGGCAATAGCGCCTTACTTCTTTTCGCAGCGAAGTTTAATTTCGGTGATCTTCTCCGGGGCAAGAATGGGTTTCCCCTCCTGGCAGAACCCGATTGAGCCAACGGAACCGGTTATGCGGTAGGCATGACCCACTTGAAGCTTATCGCTGGGGCCAATACTGTAGGCGTGTTTACCGGACTCGAATCTGAGGCATTCGACTCCGGGATAGACGCAACCCTTCACCGTAATTGAATTTGAGGCTGAGCCGGGAGCGCCTCCGCTTTGTCCGGGCGTCGTGAGCGCCGCGCACGACATCAGAAACAACAGTGCAAGGCTTCGCATCGGAGTTCATTATGCGCATGAGAATACGCCCTGTCAACGCGCCGGAAATGCAGAGAAAGCCGGCGGCGATACAGTGAAAGTGCTCGGCCATGGATGTTCTTCCGCGCAACGCCGCCGCTCAAAGGGCTCGCAATCTCGTGATGTCCTGGGGACGGAACTCGACGGCAAGTCAGATCCTGAATCCGGGCATCAGGCTTTGGTTCGGCGGCAAGGAGACCGTTGTGGGTTATGTCCGGCGGAACTCGTGGCTTCTCGTTGCGGGAGAACCGGTGTGCCGACTCGAGGTTCGCGCGTCCGTCGTTAAGGAATTCGAGGCGTGGGCGCGCGATCAGGGCCTCGGAGTCTGTTATGTATGCGCGTCCGATTCGCTGCGCGATTTCTTCTCCGGCTCGGCGGGTCACTCGATTATTACGATGGGCGCCCAACCGGTGTGGAATCCGGCCGACTGGCCGGGCATTGTGCGCGCGCGCAGTTCGCTGCGGGCGCAGCTTCACCGGTCGATCAATAAAGGTGTGCGCATCGAATCGATGAGCCCGGCCGCCGGAGCCCGTGACGCCGAGATCAGCCGAACGCTCTCGGAGTGGCTGGATAGCAGGCGGCTGCCGCCTATGCATTTCATGGTTGAGCCGGATGTGCTGTCCGGCGTCACGGACGATCGGCTGTTATTCGTCGCGCGGCGGGAGGAACGGATTGTCGCGTTTCTGGTGGCATCGCCAGTCGTTGCGCGAAACGGATATCTGGTCGAGGAACTGGTGCGGTCCCCGCGCGCGCCCAACGGTACGGCGGAATTGCTGATTGACGCCGCGATGGCGCGGTTTGCCGAACTGGGGTGCACGTACGTGACGATGGGTCTGGTGGCGCTGGCGAGCGGGACGGTACTGGAGAATCCGTTCTGGCTGCGCAGTCTGATGTACATTGCCCGCGCGCACGCGAACCGGTTTTATAACTTCCGCGGACTTGAACGATTTCGCGCCAAAATGCATCCCGCATATTGGGAAAAGATTTATGCGATCTCGAACGAGCGGCGATTTTCGCCGCAGGCTTTATATGCGGTTGGCGGCGCGTTTTCGGAGATATCGCCTGTGAAGGCTATCGGGCTGGCGGTGGTGAAGGGCGCCCGGGAGGAGATCGGGCGCGCGATGACTAAAGTTCGAAGCGCGCTGGGCACATGAATCGCGTTTGTTTTGTGATTATGCTCCGCCTTCTACCAGCGCCGTTTCACGGCCAAATCCGACGTGAGGGCGCGAGCCTCCGATGCGGACTTCGGGGGCTGTAATACAACATGACGCTATTGTTGAGCACGCTATGATCGTCGGAGGTGCTCACTAACCTCCGAATCAAGAACTTTAAGCGCCTTCAGGATGTCGAAATCGAACTTGGCAAGACCGTCGTCTTTATAGGACCAAACAATTCGGGTAAGACAACAGCCCTGCAAGCCCTGGCTCTGTGGGAGATCGGCCTTCGGAGGTGGGTGGAAAAACGTTCAGCCAGAGACACGCCCGAGAAGCGACCGGGAGTGACGATCAATCGCCGGGACTTGATTGCGGTCCCGGTCCCCGACGCGAATCTTCTCTGGAAAGACCTGCATGTGCGGGCGATTCAGAAGGGAAACGGCAAGCAGGAGACAAAAAACATCCGCATCGACATTCTGGTGTCGGGTGTTACGGACGGCAGTCAATGGGAGTGCGGATTTGAGTTCGACTACGCGAATCAGGAATCGTTTTATTGCCGTCCTTTGCGGATCAATGATGAGCCTGGATCATCACGTATGCCGGTTCCAGAAGCCGCGGCGCCGGTCAGAATCGCTTTTCTGCCGCCGATGTCCGGCATGGCAGCAACTGAGGACCGACTTCAGGAGGGCGCTGTTAACGTACGAATCGGCGAAGGCCGTACTGCTGAAGTACTCCGGAACCTTTGTTTTCAGATTCATTCCGATAGCGATCCGACCAACTGGAATGCGCTGGTGACACAGATCGAGAGCCTGTTTGGAGTGACGTTGCACGCGCCGGAATTTATCAGGGAGCGAGGTCAGATCACAATGTCCTACGAGGAGGCGGGCACGACGTTGGATCTCGTGTCCTCGGGACGCGGTCTGCAGCAGACCTTGCTCTTGCTCGCTCATTTGTACACGCATCCAGGGACGGTGCTTTTGCTGGATGAGCCGGATGCCCATCTTGAGATACTGCGGCAGCGTCAGATTTATCAGATTCTTACTAATACGGCGGACCTGCAAGGGTGCCAGGTGATCGCTGCGAGCCATTCGGAAGTGCTGCTCAATGAAGCGGCCGACCGCGACATTGTGGTAGCGTTCGTTGGAAAACCGCACCGGATTGACGATCGCCGAAGTCAGGTCCTTAAGTCCCTGCGGGCTATCGGTTTTGATCAGTATTACCAGGCAGAGCAGAAGGGATGGATCCTGTATCTGGAGGGCTCGACCGACCTCGCAATCCTTCAGGCGTTCGCCGACATCCTTGGTCATCCAGCGCGCGAGGCACTGGAGCAGCCGTTCGTTCATTACGTCGCTAATCAGCCACCCAAAGCAAAGGATCACTTTTTCGGATTGAGGGAGGCCAAACCGGATCTGGTCGGAATAGCTATCTTCGACTGGATCCCACAGGATCTTGACGAGAATGCCGCACTATGTGAGTTGAAGTGGTCGCAGAGGGAAATCGAGAATTACGTTTGCTATCCCGAGACGCTCCTTGCATTCGCCGATCAACTAGAGGGCGCGCCCGGCGGCCCTCTTTTTGAGTCTCCGTTACGTGACAAGCAACGAGATGCTATGCAAAAGTCCATTGCAGAGGTCACCACGGCGTTGAGAGTCCTCGGTCGGCCGGATCCATTTGGCCCGCAAATTAAGGCCAGCGACGAATTTCTTAAGCCCGTCTTTCAGGGTTATTTCGAGAAAATGGGCCTGAGAAATCTGATGCAGAAAACGGACTATCACGGTCTCGCTCATTTAGTGCCCAGAGAAAAGATCGATGCTGAAATCGGGGAGAAGCTTGACCGTATCGCCGCCGTGTCTGGCCGAGCTAAGCCCCTGAAATAAAAGCCCGCACGGTTTAGAGCCTTTCCGCAGTGTATACAAAGCAATCGGCGTATTCCGCCGCCGGGCTTCCGCCCGGCGCGGAGCTTTACGTCAGATCGGGAACGGTCTGTGGAAACTGAGGGAATGCGCGGGCGACTTATTTGGTTCCATTTGTTCCTTGAGTTGGTTATTGGAAATTTCAATCGATGGTTTCGATATCGCCCGCCCTGCCAATCACAGGATAATTTTTTTCCTCACCGCGTAGAGGATCAGGTCGGCGGTGCCGTGCAGCGACAGTTTCCGGAGTATATGGCCGCGGTGCGTTTCGACCGTCGTGGGGCTGATATTGAGTAAGTTCGCGACCTCTTTGTTGGCGCGGCCCTCTGCAAGTAACTGCAGAATCTCTCTCTCCCGGTCGGTTAGTAACTCATAACTGTCATCAAGGCCCTTCGACTGTAACTGCTCGATGTAATCCTGTTGCAATATCCTGCTTACTTTCCGGCTCAGGAACGACCGGCCATTGGCGGCGCTTCGAATCGCTTCGAGGACGTCTTCGCGCGGAGAATCTTTCAGGAGATACGCTTTGGCGCCTGCCCGAAGCGACTGCAGCACGTAGCTCTCATCGAGGTGCATGCTCAGAACTACGACCGCCGTGGCCGGATGCGCCGCCACAATCCGCCGGGCCGCCTCGATGCCGTTCATGTTCGGCATCGCCACGTCCATCATCACAACGTCGGGCGAGTGTTCTTCGGCAAGCCGAATGCATTCGCGGCCGTCGGACGCTTCCGCGACGACGGTGAGATCGGGTTGGCGGTCGAGCAGCGCGCGAAGGCCGTCGCGCACCACGGCGTGATCGTCAGCCAGCAGAATACGAATTGGCGGCATCGGTTTCTGCTTCCACTTCCCGCATCTCCGGGAGCGGGAGTTCGGCGGAAATGGTTGTTCCCCGGCCCAGCTGAGAATCGATTTGAAACGTTCCGCCGAGGCGGCCTACCCGCTCTTCCATCCCCAGCAGGCCGAGCCCGCGGACCATCCCTTTGTCGAAGCCGCTGCCGTCGTCCTGAACGGAAAAAACTACGCGCTCAACTTCACTCTTCACGGTGACCTGAAGGTTGCGTGCGCCGGCATGGCGAGCGGCGTTATTAAGCGCTTCCTGAACCAGCCGATAGATACACGTCGTGTGCTCTTCTGGAAGATTGCCGGAGGCGTCGTCTGCGGATACGCGAACATTGAGCCCCGTTCGTTTACTCATTTCGCGGGCGTGCCAGTTGAGCGCGGGCACGAGACCGAAGTCGTCCAGCATCGATGGGCGAAGCAGCAGCGCGAGATCGCGCACGATGTTCAGGGTCTTTTCGGCAGTCGCGCCGATGGATGAGACGCGATCCCGAATCTCACTGGTTGGCGCGGCGGCTTCCACATTGCCGGCCTCCATCATGATGGCGGAAAGCGACTGGCCGATTTCGTCGTGGAGTTCGCGCGCGAGAGTGCGGCGCTCGTCCTCCTGCGCGCGCACGAGGCGGGCGGAAAGCGCCTGGAGATCCGAACGCGCTTCCGTGGTTTCTTTGAGGCGCCGCTCCACTTCCCGTTCGAGCCGCAATGTCAGGGCAGTAGTTGCGATGGCAAGCACGAGGCCGCCGAATAAAGCGATCCCAAAAGTAACGACAAGGGACCAGCGAAGGTGTTCGGCCGAGGCGGCAAGACGCTCTTCGGAACGATTGAGGCCGCGTTCGTTGATTTCGGCAATGCGGTCGGCGATCTGCAGCATCGTGGTGCGCCGCGGCACCAGCTGTTCGTAGAAAAACGTATAACGGAGCTTCTCCCTTTGGGTCGGCGTCCATTGAAAGGCGGTTTGCAGCGCCTGCCACCATTCGTCGATTTCCGTCCGCAATGCCTGAAAGGTGTCCTGTTCTTCCGGTTCGAGATTCTGTCCATAGCCGTCGAGCGCGGCGCGTGTCTGATTCTGGATGGAAACAATGGCGGCGTGTTGCGTCTCTCCGGCCGCCGCGCCAGGCGAGAGAAGGAAATCCCTCATATCGGTACCGGAAAGGTAAATATCGGAGCGAATCTGTTCAAGTGTGCGAAGGCGCGAGAGGAACGCCTGACGGATGCCAGCTTCGTCGGCGCGGACACGGTCGAGCTGAACCAGAGTGCCTACCGCCGCGGCGAGAATGAATAAAATCAGCCCGCCGAAGCCGACCGTGAGGACTGTCAGTGGACGTAGTTTTCGGACGGGCGGATCTTTCGGATGTCTCGGCTGGCGAACCAGCCGCGGACCGAGCGCTTTCGAGATACTCAGAAGCTTCTCCTCACGGAGTCCTACCGTCAGTGTAGTGGAGGCGGGCCCGTTCCAAAATCCTGTCTCGACAGGATGGTCTTCCGCCCCGCTCTTCCGGGAGACTGGTTCCAGAGGGTTCAAACAAACATGCAAAGTCTTCGATATATGAGTATGATCGCCGCCGGGGCGCTCTGTGTCTTCGGAGCCGCGTGCGCGAAGAAGCAGGCAGCGGTGGTGAAGCCGCCGGCCGCTCCCGTCGCCGCCGCCACTCCCGCCGCGCGCTCGACGCCGCCCCCGCCCGCTCGCCAGTCGACCAACCAGCAGGTCGCCCAGTCGACGCCATCCCGATATCCCAACGCGGCAACGCGCGCGCGGATCGATGAACTCATCGGCCGGATCCAGGACGCCTATTTTAATTACAATCAGCACACGCTGCGGACGGACGCCATCAGCACGCTTGGCTCGGATTCGAAGGAACTGGCGCAGATTCTGCAGCAGTATCCCGACTACAAGTTGAAGATCGAGGGCTTTTGCGATGAACGCGGCTCGGCCGAGTACAACATGGCGCTGGGCGACGCCCGGGCCAAGGCGGCCAAAGACTATCTCGTGAATGCCGGCGTATCCGCCAACCAGCTCGACACGGTCAGTTATGGCAAGGAAAATCCGGTCTGCACCGACCATGACGAGGCCTGCTGGCAGAAGAACCGGCGCGTACACATTGTGGCAGAGAAAAACGGCTGATTTGTGTTAGTCTCAGAGGCAGCGGAGCCCATACGATGCGCGCGCTGCCTCTCATTATTGCTTCCCTTCTTGGCGCCGGTTCTGGTTTGTGCCAGAAGTATTCCGTTGCGCCGGTCCCGCCGGATCCCCTTGAATTAGTTACCGGTCCAACCGAGGTGCCTGCGACTCCTGAGCAGCGCGGAGCGCTGGTCGCCCTGATGAACCGCGCGTTCGAGCACTATAGCCTTCACGCGCGCGGCACACCGGCGCATGTTCTTCAAATGTCATTCACCGCCGGCGCATCGACTCTGAATCCGGGAGGGAACGGGCAACTGCGCGAGACCTGGCTTTCGGGCGAGAACTGGCGCTGGGACGGAACGTTGGGCGGCGATACCCTGCTGCGCATCAGCTCGAATGCCGCCGTATACGATCAGAATCCGAACAGCATGATTCCGCTGCGGCTCAAGATGCTGGCTAATGCGGTTTTCGCACCGATTCAGGGCGCGCCCAGGCGCGAGACCATCCGCACGGCAAGCGTCGAGTGGAAAGGCTCTCCGATCACCTGCATTCTGGCGTCGGCGGAAGGTAACCCTCAGACTGCGGAAAACGGTCGCCAATGGTATGAAACGGAGTATTGCATCGATCCCGCCACCGGATTACTCGACATTTACTCGATCGCTCCAGGCATTTACACCGTGTACGACTACACGAATGCTTTGAAGTTTCACGACCGCGTTCTTCCGGGAAAAATCACGATTACGGAAAATGCGGCGACGGTGGTGGAAGCCCAACTGACCAGCGTGGCGGACACCGATTCGGCGACAAGTGGAAGCCTGCTCACGCCCACCGCGCAAATGGTCTCGCAAGGTGCGGCAACCGCTCTGGCGTTGCCGGGGCGATTCCCCATCCGGGTGCCGATGGCGGGTTCCGGAACGATGATTCAGCCGGTGATCGTTCATGCGGTGATCGAGTCGGACGGCAAGGTGCTCGAATCGGAAGCCCTGCAAACATCCAGCGTAACTACGACGGCTCTTAATCTGGTTAACGGGATGAAATTTCCCGCGCCGAAACCCGCAAGTGGAGCATCTGCGATGGAGCGTGAAGCTTTCATCAATGTTCAGTTTCAGCCATTGCCGTAAGCGCAAGTGCGGCTGATACACTGTAATTTCACCCCCAAATTCATTCACCCGTGATTTCAGTAAGCAATGTAAGCATGCGCTACGGCGCAAAGATTCTCTTCGAAGACGTGTCGACCGTCTTCCAGTCCGGCAGGCGATATGGTCTTACCGGCCCGAACGGATGCGGCAAGTCTACTTTCATGAAGGTTCTGACCGGAGAACTGGATGCCCAGAAGGGCTCCGTTGTCCGGCCGAAGCGAGTCGGCGTGTTGAGCCAGGACCAGTTCGCTTTTGATGCCTATCGCGTGATCGATACGGTCATCATGGGCAACAAACCGCTCTGGCAGGCGCTGGCGGAACGCGATGAACTCTACGCCAAAAGCGACATGACCGATGAAGACGGTATGCGGCTCGGCGAGTTGGAAGGGATTGTCGCGGAGAATGACGGCTATTCGGCCGAGAGCGACGCCGCCATCCTGCTCGACGGATTAGATATTCCCGAAGCGCTGCATGACCGGAAGATGAGCGAACTGCAGGGCGGCCAGAAGGTTCGCGTACTGCTTGCTCAAGCTCTGTTTGGCGGTCCGGACGCCCTGCTTCTGGACGAACCGACGAACCACCTCGATCTGGAATCCATTCATTGGCTGCAGGATTTCATGACCCGCTACCAGGGCACGCTGATCGTGATTTCGCACGACCGGCATTTCCTGAACAGCGTTTGCACACACATCGCCGATATTGATTACCAGACGATCATCACCTACAACGGCGGCTACGACGAGATGGTGCTGGCGAAGACGCAGATCCGGTCGCGGATTGAATCGCAAAATGCGCAGCGCGAGAAAAAGATTGCGCAGCTCAATGAATTCATTGCGCGGTTTTCGGCAGGCACCCGGTCGAGCCAGGTGACATCGCGCAAGAAAGAAGTGGAGCGGCTGCAGACGAGCGATCTGGCGAAATCGAATATCGCGAGGCCGTTTATTCGTTTCGAGATGAAGCGGCCGTCCGGACGGCATCCGCTGGAAGTTCGCGGGATCTCCAAGTCTTATGGGGATATCGAGGTAATCCGGAATTTCACCGCCAGCGTGTCCCGCGGCGAGAAGATCGGCTTACTGGGGCGCAATGGCGTGGGTAAAACCACCCTGCTGCGTTCGTTGATCGCGAACGCGCCCGGCGCCGTTGACGAACCGTTCACGATCGAGAACGGTTCTGTCGAATGGGGCCATGAAGTATCGGTGGGCTTCTTCGCGCAGGACCACCGCGCAACCATTCAGCCCGGTTTGACGGTTCTCGATTATCTCCAGCAGTACGATCCCACGGCGGGCACCGAGGAGTTGCGTGGATTACTCGGCCAGATGCTGTTCCTCCGTGACGAGGGCACCAAACCTACCGAAGCTCTTTCCGGCGGAGAGGCGGCCCGCCTGCTCTTTTGTAAGCTCATGTTGCAGAAGCCCAATGTGCTGGTGCTGGATGAGCCGACGAACCACCTCGACCTCGAATCCATCAACGCCCTCAACATCGCGCTGCAGAAGTATGAGGGCACCCTGTTCCTCGTGACGCACGATCACGACCTGCTCGAAGAGGTCGCGACCCGCATCTGGCACTTTGATAACAAAGGAATCGAAGATTTCAAGGGCGCGTATGAGGAATATCAGGCGGCCTATGCCTGATCCGACTCGTTAGACCGCGCTCCGGCCGCGGAAAAGATGAGCGACCAGGAAGATCACTGCCAGGATGAGCAATAGATGAATTGCTCCGCCGGTTACGTGAAACGCTGCCCACGAAAGCAGCCATACTCCCAATAGAACAAAGAACAGCATCAGAAAAATAAAGTCGCCGATCAATCGCATTTGTTTCCTCCAGAGCGTCTGTAACCAACGCTGATTCTGGAGAGGCATTTTATCTGCCAAAGGCTCGGAACAACATAGCAGCTATGGCGCTTGGATAATAATCGAATCGAATGGATGATCGTGATCCGCTCGAGAATATGCTCAAGCCGGACATAGCCGTCCAACTGGGAGCTCTCTTCGTCGGTCAAGTTCGACTCGCGCTGCCGCTCCAGCAACTTCGCAAGGCGCTTCATCGCTTCCGATGAAGGACGAAAACTGGCGACCTGTTTCACCGTAGATCCGTGAGCGACGAAATCCACCAACTCCATGTAGACAGGTTCAGCAGCGTTCATGAGCGCCTCAATCGTACCGCAGCACCGCACCGTGGAACGCGCTCAAGCAGGTACCTTGAGTGAAAAACCGCCAAGACGGTTCGTCGAGCGCAGCCAGCCCAGCGGCCCCGCCGAGTTTTGATACGGTTTTAATACGGTCGCGCCAGGCACAGCCAGAAAAGACAGTAAAACCGCAATGCTTTTCGTGGCTTACTGCTTGAAAGGCACGTGCCTCCCCAATGGCGCCAAATCCATGTAAGTTATAGATTTTTGGGGCGGCTGGTGGGATTTGAACCCACGACATCCAGAACCACAATCTGGCGCTACTACCAACTGAGCTACAGCCGCCGTGAGGGAGTGAACCTATTGTATCGCAGGCGTGGCCAGACTAACGGCGTCCGCCGTGATTGTTGCTGGCGTGCCCGCCGCCTCCTCCGCCACCGCGATTGCCACTGGGGGCAGGGGCACTGTGATAACTCGGCGCCGGCGCCCTGGATCCACCACCGCCACCATAGGACGGCCTTCCCGAATAGGAGGGCGCAGCTCTTTGGTAAGACGGCGCGCCTCTCTGATACGATGGCGCCGATCTTTGGGGAGCGGGCTGTGGGCTGCCAAACCGATTCCACCCTCCATTAGGCGCCGCACGTTGCGCCGGGGCCGGGACTGCAGCCGTCGGGGGTCTTCCGAAACGCTGCCACTCTCCCTGTTGCGTCGGCGCTGCCGCTCCACGATAGCCGCCAAATGTTTGCGCGGGAGCCCGCTCTCCGAAGGCGGATCTCACAGCCGCCTGCTGCTGCGCAAACGGGACGCGCGCCGCCGTGGCGCCACCGGTCTGCATTCTGCTGAAGAACCTCTGGTTGGTAATTTCACCACGCGGAGTCGCCGTGGACGCCGCACGATCGCTGAAGCGGAGGTTATTCGCGCTCGGCGTAATGGGCACCGCGCCGCGCACCAGCGACGCCTGCTGCAGTTGCATGCGATCGACGCCGATCCGGTTACGAAATACGCCGCGCTGAAAATCCTGAGCGGAGACCGCCGTGACACCGTTCGCGAAGCGCGCGTTGCGGTACGTGTTGTAGATATTGACGTTGTTCACAACTCCCACGCGGCCCGCAACCAACACGCCGCGCCCTCCGTACCAGCCTCTGCCGTACCACGGGTGAAAGGCTTCGAATGGCGCGAGAGGAACCCATCCCACATTTCCGAAACCGAACCCGACTCCAAATCCAACGCCGCCCCCGAAGCCGAAAAAGCCGACCATGGCCGGGCGCCACCAATAGTGGCCGTATCTCGAACCGGGGTACCAGCTCCATCCGAAGCCTGTGCGGAAATACCACGAACCGTAGTGAAACGGCGCCCATCCCCACGGATCGTAATCTACCCACGTCCAGCCGTAGTAGTCCTCCCAAACCCACTGGCCGTTGCTATATGGCGCCCAGGCGGCGGGAACGTTGGGCGTCCAGACATTCCCATATGCCGGGTCGTATCCCCATCGCCCATTAGCATCCAGATCCTGCCCGCCCTGAATGTCCTGGCTTACGATAGCGGTTGGATTGAGCCCCTTCGATGTACGCATCCCGCTGATCGTTCCAGTTATCCCAGCCGTCGCGCGCCGGCGCATAAACGATCTGGTACTCGGGATCGTCCGCCGAACCGCGCACCAGCATCATATTGCCTTCATGGATATGCTCCGTGCCCTTCGGCGTCGATACATCCGCGTCGCCGTGGCGAACGATGACTCGTGTAGAGCCGTCGGGCGCGACTTCCACTCGAACCGCTGAAGCATGGACAGGCCGCACCGCGACCGCGGGGGTGCTGATCTCCGACTGCGTCGCGGAATCCCGCAGAACGCGATACGTGATCAATCCTCTGCCGATCTGAATCTGATTACGGCCGTTTTCGAGATCGGAGATGCGTATCTCGGTTTCCCCGGAAAGCCTGACAAAATTACCGGAATCGAGTTGCAATTCCGCGCTGCCATTGGCGCCAACCGAAACCGAATCGCCCGCCATGAGGGGCGCGTTGAGCGCCGCGGCAACCCATTCGCCGGAATCGCCTCTGCGAACCGAGGCGTCGCCGTTAATCACACCCAGTCGCGCTACCGGCTGGCCCGGCTCATCTGGCGCCCCATTCGCGTCCTGCGGGGGTGGGGTCTGTTGCTGAGGAGGATACCCCTGCTGCTGGGGGGGATATCCCTGTTGCTGCGCCGGCGGATAGCCGTATTGCGGCGGATACGTCTGCTGCCCCAGGAGAATCCCTGAGGTAACCGTTACCGCGAGCAACACCGATGTTCGCCGCATGCCCATCTTCGCTCCTGCAAAAGCACGCGCTCGCCCAAAGCTAAGCTTTTGATTCTTAGAGCTTTTTAATCTATCATGGGGCATTCCGGCATGGTTGAAAACCACCAGCACCGCCAGCTTTCGCCCACCGGCGGTTCGCTCAGACGGGGCGGGATGTGCATGAATTGGTTGAAGATGACAGTAATCATAGCAACAGCGGCCGCAACAACTATCAATGTAAAAGCCCAGACGAACGACCCGGTTCGCTACGTGGTGCGGTTCCCCCACCCTCAGACGCATTACATCTCCGTGGAAGCTCTGCTGCCGACCGCGGGCCAGCCCGAGGTGGAAGTTTTCATGCCGGTCTGGACGCCGGGATCGTATCTGATTCGCGAGTACGCCCGAAATGTCGAAGCCATCTCGGTTTCCGATCCGGCGGGCAAACCGTTGGCGTTCACGAAGTCGCGCAAAAATCGCTGGCGGATTGAAACGGCCGGAGCGGCTGAGATCCGCTTCTCCTACCGGGTTTACTGCCGCGAGATGTCCGTGCGGACGAACTGGGTGGAAGATTCATTCGCGCTGCTCAATGGAGCTCCCACCTTTGTGACCCTCGTGGGAGGCCTGAAGCGGCCGCATGATGTGCGCCTGGAATTGCCGCCTCAGTGGAAAACCACCATGACCGGCTTGCCCGAAGCTCCGGGCCATGACCCGCATCATTATTTAGCGCCCGATTACGACACCCTGGTCGACTCCCCCATCGTCGCCGGAAACCCGGCCGTGTACCGTTTCGAGGTCGATGGGATTCCGCATTTTCTGGTGAATCAGGGCGAGGCGGGCGTCTGGGACGGGCCGCGCTCAGCCGCCGACGCCGAAAAGATCGTGCGGCAGTACCGGCAAATGTGGGGCTCGCTGCCTTATAAGAAGTACGTATTTCTGAACATGATTACGGAGGCGGGGGGAGGCCTCGAACACCGCAATTCCGTCTGCATGATGACCAACCGGTGGGCGACTCGTACGCGCCGCGGCTATCTCGGGTGGCTCGACCTTGCCGCGCACGAATATTTTCACGCGTGGAACATCAAGAGGCTGAGGCCGGTGGAACTTGGCCCGTTCGACTACGAGAACGAGAACCCCACGCGCAGCCTCTGGATCGCCGAGGGGATCACCGATTATTACGCCCCGCTGACCGTGCGCCGGGCCGGGCTTTCCACAACTCAGGAATATCTGGGCACCGACACGCCGCCTTCGCCCGGCTCCCTTTCCACGACGATCGCCTCGCTGCAATCGACGCCCGGCCGGCTCCTGCAGTCGGCTGAACAGGCATCTTACGACGCGTGGATCAAGCTTTACCGGCCGGATGAGAACTCCGCAAACACGTCCATCAGCTATTACACGAAGGGCGCAGTTGTGGGATGGCTGCTGGATGCGCGCATCCGGCACGCGACCGACGGGAAGAAGTCGCTCGACGATCTCATGCGGATGGCGTTTGCGCAATTCTCGGGCGAGCATGGCTACACCCCGGAAGAGTTCCGAGCGACGGCGGAAAAGGTCGCCGGCGAGCCGCTGGGCGATTTCTTCCGGCGCTCGGTGGAGTCGACCGAGGAACTCGACTATACCGAAGCGCTCGAGTGGTTCGGTCTCGGCTTCCGCAACCAGAAGAACGGCGCAGGAAAGCCGGAAAAAACCGCCCTGGGAGTGGACACCCGGACCGACAACGGACGGTTGATCGTCTCGCGGGTCCCGCGGGATTCGCCGGCGTTCGAATCCGGGCTCAGTGTGGACGACGAGATCATCGCGATCGACGAATTTCGCGTCCGTCCGGATCAGCTTGCGCCGCGCCTCGAAAACTACCGCCCGGGAGATAAGGTTTCGATTCTGGTGGCCCGCCGGGATCAGTTAACCCGAGTTCCCCTGACTCTTTCGGAGGAGCCGAAGCGCTGGCAATTGGAGATCCTGCCCGGTGCTACTGGCTCTCAGAAGCAGCATCTGGAGAAGTGGCTGGCGTCGACTCGGTGATGCGTCTGCAAAGCATTTCCCGCTCGCGTTCGTTACGCGCAAGCCCCGCGGCTCGGGTGAATTCCGCGCGGGCTTCCTCGAAACGACCTAACTTCGCCAGAAAATCGCCTCGCACGCTCGGTAACAGATGATATCCGCGAAGCGCCGGCTCCGCTGATCAGCGCGTCCACCAGCGCGAGTCCGGCCGCGGGCCCGAACGCCATGGCGACCGCAACGGCGCGATTCAGCTCTGCGATCGGCGAATGGGTAAGACTGGCCAGCTGATCGTAAAGCCCGACAATCCGCGGCCAGTCGGTCGCCTCGGCGCTCAGGGCTCGCGCGTGGCAGGCGGCGATCGCCGCTTGCAGCGCATACAGTCCGCCTGCGCCGCCGAGCTTTTCGGCACGCTCGAGAGCCGCAAGGCCCCGGCCGATCAGCAGGTGATCCCACAGCGAACGATTCTGATCGAGAAGGAGAACCGGCTCGCCTGACGGGCTGACCCGCGCTCTCGATCGCGACGCCTGTATCTCCATCAAAGCAACCAGGCCGTGAACCTCTGGTTCGGCAGGAGCCAGCTCCGCGAGAATTCGCCCCAGCCGGAGCGCGTCCTCGCAGAGCGCGGGCCGCATCCAGTCGGCTCCAGCGGTTGCCGTGTAGCCCTCATTAAAGACCAGATAAATGACTTCGAGCACCGCCGAAAGCCGCGCGCCCAGACTCAGCTCCGCGAGGGACCTCGAACGGTACCCGCTTTTCGGTGAGGGTTCGCTTGGCGCGCACGATACGCTGCGCGATGGTCGCTTCCGGCGCCAGGTACGCGCGCGCTATCTCACCGGTTGTCAATCCGCCGATGAGTCGAAGCGTCAACGCAATCCGCGCCTCCGCAGAGAGAACCGGATGACAGGCCACGAACATCAGACGAAGCAGGTCGTCGCCGAACTCATCGTCCATGGCCGCTTCGAGGCTGTCCACATCCGCCTGCCGCTGAGCCTCCATCTCGCGGCCCAGCTCTTCGTGCTTCCTCTCGACCCGATGGTTGCGCCGCAGGTGGTCGATCGCCCGGCGCTTCGCGGCAGTCGTCAGCCACGCGCCCGGGTTCTGAGGTATGCCCGATTCCGGCCACTGCGAAAGCGCCGCGACAAGGGCGTCCTGAGCCAGTTCCTCGGCCACGCCCACGTCGCGCACGATCCGGGCGATTCCGGCTATGATCCTGGCGGATTCCATCCTCCAGACCGCATCTATCGCCCCGCCGACATTGGTAGCCGTCACAGCTACCAATCACATCACAGCTATTGCGGCGTTTCGGACTGCTTCTGTAATTCGGGAAATCCGGCGGCCACATCCTGAACCTCAGGCGGGAAGTCCGAGAACTCCATAACCTGGCGAACCTCGATCACTTCGTTGTCCGAGGCGGGACAGCGCGAAGCCCATTGCAGCGCCTCGTCCCGCGACTTCACCTGAATCATCCAGTAACCTCCGACGGCCTCTTTTGCTTCGGTAAAAGGACCGTCCGTTATCGTCGGCTTGCCGCCATGGAACGAAACACGCGCTCCGGCGGAGGGCGGCTGCAGGCCATCGAGAGCGAGAAGCACACCGGCCTTTTGGAGCGATTCGTTGTACTTCATCATCGCGGAAACCGCATCAGGGCTCGGCATGGCATTCGGCTCGGCGTTCTCATAGCCTTTGGGGATCATCAGCATCATGAATCTCATGGTTTTTCTCCTTGTTTCTGTCTGGTCTCGAATTACGATTTTGCGGGAGCCGGCGGCGCTTCATACAGCTGGCGAATCTCAGTCTCGCCTTCGCCCGCAACCTTGAGGAATCGCTTCGTCATTTCGATCGCTTCCTCCTTCGATGCGGTCTGAATCAGCGCGAAGCCGCCGATCAACTCTTTCGCCTCGGAGAACGGTCCGTCGGTGACGGTGTAGTTGCCGCCGGAGAGCCGTACTCGCGCTCCCAGCGCGCTCGGAAGGCACCCTTCCGTGGACAGCAATATCCCGGACTTAAACGATTCTTCGATGAACTTCCCCATCTCCTCCATGTGCTGCGGGGTGGGCGGCGTGCCCTCTGGCTTGCCTGGTTTGTACACGCATAGATATCGCATGGTTATTATTCTTTTCCTTTTTGATCACGCCCGAAATCGATTCGGGCTCTGCTTACACGTCGAACCAGGGCACTTAAAATCGACGCGCCGCGGTTTTTTTTATCATCCCTGGGTGAAGAAGGGCGTGAAGAAGGCGCGTGAAGAAGCCGCCTTAACCCGTGAGGAGCTTCACGGAACCAGCGCGCCGCCGGCTTCGACTGGTGATAAAGTCGAGTCGGAACCCGACCCTGACATGTTTTTCATCCTGGACGATTTGATCGACGCCGAGGTGATTGCGACTGACGGCGAAATAGGAAAGGTACGGAACTTCTTTTTCGACGATCAATCGTGGACGATTCGTTACCTGGTGGTAGACGTGGGCAACTGGCTCTCGCGGCGCGATGTTCTCATCTCCATAACCGCGATCGATCAACCGGACTGGCCGAAAAAGATCTTTCGCGTCCAACTGTCCAAAGAGCAGGTGCGGCATAGCCCGGACGTCGACTCCAGGAAGCCGGTTTCCCGCCAGCAGGAGATCGCCATGAGGCAGCACTTCGGGTGGCCCGCCGCGTGGGAGCACATGGGCGAAATTCTTAGTGCGGAGTTTCCTCCAGCTTCGCTTCCGATCGGACGGGAATTCCCCGTGCGCAGCGGGGAAGACCCCCACCTCAGAAGCCTCTCGGATGTAGACGGCTACGAGGTTTGGAGCCACTACAGCGCGATGGGCCGCCTCGAGAGCTTCGTCGTGGACGAATCCTCCTGGCATCTTCGATTCCTCGACGTGAAAATGGGCGACTGGTTGCACCGCCGCTCGATGCTGGTTCCGACGAGCTACGTGGCTTCGATATCGTGGGCTCACCACCGCATCAATCTGCGGCAGGAAAGCCGGGCCGCGACCCCCTGATCTTCGGCCCTGCACGGATTGACCTGCGGTCCACAAGCAACTACGAAAATCTTTGTGGGGCAGCCCTTCGGGGTTGCCGCCGGGCTTCCGCCCGGCGCAAAGCTTGACGCAAGCTGGTAGCACCGGCGATCTTTGTCGCCGGTGTCCCTCCGCCGCGAAGCTTTACGTAAGCTCGCGAGTAGTTTTTTCAATGGCGCCCCAAGCTTCAGCTCGGCGGTGGCCCGATGCAAATGATGCAGGGCTGGGAAGCCACCTCCGTTCGCGATCCTTCCCCGGCGAGCCATATGCGCCTTCGGCGATGTGATGAGCCATCGCACACCATCCGGCATCCGAATGCGTTCGGCGATTCTGGACTCGCATGGATGGCCCCCCAGGACACGATAAACTGAATCGTTTGGCAACCCCGTCCGTTGGAGGATCGATGACACCAGTTGAAGTTCTGCAATTCGCAAAAGAGAATGGCGCGCGGCAGGTCGATGTTCGCTTTTCCGACATCCCCGGCCTTCAGCATCATATTTCGTATCCGATCAGCGAGTTGAGCGAAGGCTCGTTCACCGACGGATTTGGCATCGATGGTTCGAGCATTCGAGGCTGGGCGGCGATCAACGAAAGCGACATGCTGCTGATTCCGGACTCCGAGACGGCCTTTATGGACCCGTTTATGGAGACACCGACTCTGGTGATGATCGGAGACGTGCGCGATCCGCTGACCAAGCAGAATTACGAGCGGGATCCCCGCTGGATCGCAAAGAGAGCGGAACTCTATCTGAAAAATTCGGGCGTGGGCGACACCGCGTTCTTCGGCGCCGAGGCCGAGTTCTTTATCTTCGACAACATCCGCTTCGACCAGAACGCGCACTCGGGCTTTTACTTCATTGACGCGGACGAGGGACGTTGGAACTCAAGCCGCGAGAAAGATAATCTCGGCTACCGCCCCCGTTATAAAGAAGGTTACTTCCCGGTGCCCCCGACGGACCATTATCAGGATCTCCGCTCGGAAATGGTCAACACGATGGAGCGCTGCGGACTTGTCATCGAATGCCACCACCACGAAGTGGCAAGCGCCGGTCAGTCCGAAATCGATCAGCGGTTCAACACGCTGGTGAAATCGGCCGACAACATGACGCTCTACAAGTACATCGTGCGCAATGTGGCGAACCAGCATGGCAAGACGGTGACTTTTATGCCAAAGCCCATCTTCGGGGACAACGGAAGCGGGATGCACGTTCACCAGTCGATCTGGAAGTCGGACAAACCTTTGTTTGCCGGGGATGGATATGCGGGACTAAGTCAGATGGCGCTGCACTATATAGGTGGCTTGCTTAAGCATGCCCGCGCGCTGTCGGCCATCATTGCGCCCACCACGAACAGTTACAAGAGGCTTGTTCCGGGTTATGAGGCTCCCGTGAATCTGGCTTACTCGCGGCGGAACCGCTCGGCGGCCTGCCGGATCCCGATGTACTCGGCGAGCCCGAAGGCGAAGCGCGTGGAGTTCCGTCCGCCGGATCCGTCCTGCAATCCCTACCTGGCATTTTCATCTTTGTTGATGGCGGGTCTCGACGGCGTGCTGAATCGGATCGAACCCGGCGAGCCGCTCGACAAGGACATTTACGATCTGTCGCCGGAAGAAATGAAATCTGTGCCGTCGATGCCGGGATCGCTCGAAGAGGCGTTAAGCTGCCTCGAAGAGGACCATCAGTTCCTTCTGAAGGGGGACGTCTTCACCGAAGAACTGATCGAGACCTTTATAGAATACAAACGAAAATTCGAGGCGGAGGCGGTACGTTTACGTCCTCACCCGTACGAATTTTCGCTCTACTACGACATATAAAAGGTTGCATTTCAGGCTCCGGAAAATCAAATCTCTCATCGGCGCATGCTATGCGAATTAATATAATCGTAGGGCCGCCACCGGTATTTTAGTTGTAACCGGTGGCGCCCTTCATTAAATAATTCCAATCCCACGCATCAGACTTCTCTATTGCGGAGGTAAGTTCTTTAGTTCCAGGCAGTCATCCGAAAGCAATAATCTGCATATAAGGCCCATCCAAAAAATTTATTTCCTCCGATTCTTCGACGGCACATACACTGAGTCTTCCACGCAAGGGAAGGATGATACCCCGTATGTATCACTTTCTATTTAATTAAGGAGAATAGAGAATTTGATGCGATTACCACTCTGCATCCTGGCAATGGCGTTGTCTGCGTGGGCGGCAGACATCGACACCCCGCAGCCCGCCGACGATACCCCGGATCAGGCTCAGACGGCTTCGCCCGACGCGCAGACGGCTGCAGCGGCGCCCCCCGCCGCCACGCCAGCCAAATTACACGGCTTCGTATTCAGCGCCTATGCGGACGGATATGTCACGGTGAATTTCAATCACCCGTCTGACGGTGACGGCAACGGGCTGGGCAACGGGCTCTACAATTTCAACGACAACAACGGCACGCCCAGATTGAGCATGATGAAGGTGACGCTCGATAAATCCGATCAGCAGTTCGGGTTCCACATCGATTCGGGCTTCGGCGAAACAATGCGCCAGATCCACGCCGGCGACGTCGCCGCGCAGAACAATAAAGCGCTCAGATACATTGAGCAGGCTTACGTGATCTGGAAGCCCCACCACACTAACGGAGCGGAGATCGATTACGGAAGCTTCGTGACTTCGGCGGGCGCGGAAGTAATCGAGGCGAACGCCAACTGGAACTATACCCGCTCGCTCCTCTTCGCATGGGCAATTCCCTATTACCACGCCGGCTTGCGAATCACTATGCCGGTCACAAAAACGTGGACCCTCGGCGCGCAGGTGGTCAACGCGTGGAATACCGACTGGGGAAACCACAATATGCAGAATATCGGGGTCACTTCCGCGTGGACCAAAACGTTATACACGTGGTCTGTCAATTACTACGAGGGCCCCAATAATTTCGGCACTACCACGGGAAAAAGGAATCTGGTCGATACTACCCTGTTGCTGACGCCGGCGGGTAAGTTCAATTTCTACGTCAATGGAGACTGGGGCCAGAATGGTAATCCGAGCGGCATTGGCTCCGCCAACTGGTATGGCGTAGCCGGAGCGATGCACTACCAGCTGAACAAGCACATTGCCCTCTCGGCCAGAGCTGAAGTCTTCGACGACAGAGATGGATACAGCACGGGCACGGAACAGACGGTCAAGGAAGGAACGGCGACCGGCGAATATAAATACAATGACCACATCATTGCGAGGCTGGAATACCGCCACGACTGGACGAATGCGCCCTTCTTCTTCCGTGGTACCGATCAGATCATCCAGAATCAGACGACCTTCACCGGCGCATTGATGTTCTTGCTCGGTCCCTACAAATAAATCAGACCCGTCAATAGTGCGTTTTCTCTCAGCCGGCGGCGCTCTTCGGAGCCTGCCGGCTTTTTTGTTTGGCGCCGCCGATGCTATCCTCCGGTTGGCTCAACCAGGAGATAGAAAAACGCACTCATGAAAAAACGGATCTATAACATTATGTCGGGCTCTCTGGAATGCGGGAGACTCGTGCGGTACTTTGTCTTATGCGCAGTTGCCGCGGTATCTCTGCCCGCGCAGACTTTTACAAATTTGTTTAGTTTCAATGGCTCCAGCCAGGGCTATGGACCTTCGGGGCTCAGCCAGGGCAACAACGGAAACCTGTACGGAACCTCAGCAGCAGGGGGTTCCGGGACGTCGGTCGCTGCAGGTACGATCTTCAGGATTACCCGCGCCGGCGCTCTCACCACTATCTTCAATTTTGCTTGCAGCCCAACCTGCCCGGACGGCAATGGTCCGATAGGACCATTGGTTCAGGACACGCCGGTACTGGCCCTCAACGGGAACCTGTATGGAACAACCTCGAATGACGGAGCACACGGCGCGGGCACGATTTTCGAGATTACGCCGAGCGGATCCTTCACTGTGCTGCACAGTTTTGATAACCTGGAGGTTGCGCTGGCGGAGGCGCCGCTTATTCAGGCCTCAAATGGGGTGCTCTACGGAACAACCCCGGGCGGCGGAGCCAATAACGGGGGGAGTGTCTTCCAGATCACACAGAAGGGCGTTTTCACGACGCTTTACAGCTTCTGCGCTCAGCCCGGTTGCACGGACGGGAATAAACCACAAGGATTGGTCCAGGGGACGGACGGAAACCTCTATGGGGTAACTTTTGGCGACGGTATCGACAAACCTGGCCTCGCTAATCCTGGGACGATCTTCAAAATCACCCCGTCGGGCGCCTTCACGAACGTATACACGTTCGACTTCACAAACGGGTTCGCCCCGGCAGGCGCGCTGGTCCAGGCCAACGACGGAAACTTCTACGGCATAGCCTCCATGGGCGGCCTCAACCAGAACGGTACGATTTTCAAGATGTCCCCTTCCGGCAGCGTGACAACCGCTTACAGCTTCTGCCCGGCACAGAACTGTCAGAATTTCATCCAGCAGGGGCTGATGCAGGATACGAATGGGCAATTCTACGGGACCATCGTCAAGAGCGCTGCGAGTCCTGGTGGCGAGATCTTCAGCTTTTCCGAAGGCCTGAGCCCATTTGTCACGACTGCTCCCACTACAGGCTTTTCGGGCACGATTGTCAGAATATTGGGAACGAACCTTACCAATACATCCGGCGTTACCTTTAACGGTACACCCGCACTTTTCGGAGTTATTTCGCCTTCCGAAATTGTTGCCCAGGTTCCGGCCGGCGCAAAGAGCGGAATCGTTCAGGTTGTAACTCACAGCGGCACGCTCCTGAGCAACGTGCCATTCCGTGTGCTTTAGCCGCTTCGCACACGATCCTGCTTCTTTTGCCTTTTCGTGCGGGCGGTAACACTTCAGAGCTTTTCGGCCTTCTTATTTGTCTCGGGTGCTGATATCCTCTGATCACTTATATAAGGAAAAGGCGAAGCCCAAAGCGGAAGCATAGGAACGTTCACGAGAAAAGGCGGACCATTGGCAGCGGACCAGCGCGGTACTGGCTCCTTGTCCAGGTAAGTGGTTACTTTGTCGACTAACGGGGATGCCTTATAAGGTTCTAAGGTTTGAAGCAAGCCCGGAATGGCTTTCCTGTCGTTGATTGCAATCCCGGTATAGGAACTCCGGAAATGGAAGAGAGTAGCAACCATGAAAAGACCCACTCCTCCTGCTTCGGGCAAGTTTAATCTGGCAATTCGAGTAAGTTGTCTTATGCTGTGCGCAGCAGCCGCGATAAGCCTGCCCGCTCAGACATTCAACACGCTGTACAATTTTTCCTCCGCGGGCTACAGCCAGGTAAACGAACTCGGGGGCCCTTTGCTTCAGGCCGCTGACGGGAACCTCTTCGGAACCGTAGCGACAGAGGAGTACTTCGGCGGCAGCATCTTCAAAATCACGCCTGAGGGCGTCTTCACATCGCTGTATGGTTTCCGTGGAGACGGCGGCGAGCCGGACGCCCCATTGATCCAGGCCGGCAACGGCGATCTCTATGGAGAGACCTTCGGCACGGGCTATGGAATCATCTTCAAACTCACACCCGAAAACGCCTTCACGTCTCTATTCAGTTTCGATGGCGGGGCCCATGACGCATACCCGTGGGGAGGATTAATTCAGGCCGCCGACGGCGACCTTTACGGCATTACACTATTGACGGAATTCTTCCCGGGCACGATCTTCAAGATCACCCAGGCGGGCGCGCTGACGACGCTCTACACTTTCCCCACCTCGGAGGGCGGTCCGACCGGGTCATTGGTTCAGGCGCCGAACGGAGACTTCTACGGGACGACCAGCACCACGGGGCCCCAAAACGGTCCATCGACCCAGGTCGGCGGCACCTTTTTCAAAATGACGCCGGACGGGACGCTGACCACTCTTTACAGTTTCGACTCCATGACGGAGGGGCTTCCATATGGGCCTTTGGTCGAGGGGCCCGACGGGAACTTTTATGGGACGTCCATTGGCGTGAATTCCGACCGGGGCGCGATCTTCAGGATAACTCCGGCTGGTAGTTGACGATACTGCACCGTTTCCATGGCACGGACGGGGATGACCGTTACAATCCCAGCGGGGTTACCCTCGGCTCCGATGGAAATCTCTATGGCGTAACGCCCGCCGGCGGACCCAACTATCAGAACGGCGGAGGCTCCGGGACAATCTTCGAAATTACTCCGGGCGGCACATTCACAACGCTGTACGCCTTCTGCGTCACGGAAGCAATCTGTACGGATGGCTTTAGCCCGGACGTGGCGTTGCTTCAGGACACCAACGGGACGTTCTATGGCTCGACAATCTCGGGCGGCGTGGAGGGTTATGGCACCATTTTCACCCTGTCTGTCGGTCTCGCCCCGTTTATCAAAGCGGAACCCGCCGTTGGCGTAGCCGGAGAGGTCATCAGGATCCTGGGAACCGACCTTACAAGCGCGACCAGCGTCACGTTCGATGGGACACCGGCTGTCTTCGCGGTACTTTCGCCTTCGCTAATGCTGGCGCAGGTTCCCGCGGGCGCGAAAAGCGGAAAAATTCAGGTGGTGACGCCGAACGGCGCGCTCCTGAGCAATGTGTCGTTCGGCGTCTTCTAGTGTCCTGTCCCGGATGAAAGTTGCCAGTGAGATGCGTGCGTCTGCGGCCGGGTGGGGCAGGCGCCCTTGCCCAATGTCACTTATGTTTCCAGGAGCAGCCGGATTTGGTGGGGCGGATCCCCAGATCCGCGATGGGCGCCCTCGCCCATCTCTTGTCAATTCAACAAAACCCAGAAGGGCCGACGACGGCGTCGGCTGCGGGACAAGGGTCCCGCCCCACAAAACCAAGTGGCATTGGGCACCCTTGCCTATGGCCACGATTGGCCAGCCCATGAGTTGTATACAGAATTATCTGAGACATGACACTAGAGGGCGTGTTCAAACGATAAGAATCGATATTAAATGTTTAAGGAATGGGACTTACGGAAGAGGAGTATGAGCGCATCAGAGACAGTCTGCCGGTGCTACCGTCGGATACTGCAGATCAGGAGAGACCAGGCAGGAGGAAAAGAACGCTCGTGAAAAATCGAATCTCCCACATTGCCTTGGGTTCTCGGGAAGCAGATTCACTCGTCCGTTGTCTTGTGTTGTGCCTGGCTGCCGCTGTGTCGCTGCCTGCGCAGACTTTTACGAATTTGTTTTATTTCAACAACTCCGACGGCGCCGGCCCTTCCGCACTCGTCCAGGGCGCAAACGGGAACCTCTATGGGACGACCGGGGGAGGTGGGCCCAGCAATTTCGGCACGATTTTTAAAATTACCCCAGGCGGCGTTCTCACCACCCTGTACGATTTTTGTCTGCAAAGCAATTGCCCGGATGGCGAGTATCCGGCGGGACCATTGGTTCAGGGCCCAGACGGAGACCTTTATGGCTTAACAACGGAGGGCGGATCCGGCGGCGATGGGACGATATTCAAAATTACGCCAGCCGGCGCGTTCACGTCATTGCACACTTTCGATGGCACGGATGGTTTGCCGTCCGCCGGGGCGCTGGTGTTGGCCCTCAATGGTACCTTGTACGGAACAGCCACGAAGGGAGGAGCGAACGGCGATGGAACGATCTTCGAAATTACCTCGAATGGATCATTCACGTTGCTGCACAGTTTCGATGGCACGGATGGCTCAAACCCCTCCTCCCCGCTTGTTCAGGCCAACAACGGAGATCTCTACGGAACAACCGAAGGCGGCGGAGCTGATAATTCGGGGACCGTCTTTAAGATCACTCCGCGCGGGGTTTTCACGACACTCTACAGTTTCTGCTCTCAGACCGCCTGCGCAGATGGGGCCGGACCTATGGCAGGGCTCATCTTAGGGACTGACGGCGACCTGTATGGGACAACATATAACGGCGGTGCTGATGGCCCAGGAGGTCTTGGCGCCATCTTCAAAATCACTCCGGGCGGCGCGATGACAACCCTGTTCGAGTTCAATGGCTTCAACAACCCGAACGGCGGCAATCCCGCCGCATCCCTCGTTCAGGCCAACGATGGGAACTTCTACGGCAGCACGGTCGGTGGCGGGTTGTACTCAGAGGGCACGATTTTCAGAATGTCCCCAACCGGCAACCTGACAACGGTCTACAACTTTTGCGTCCCGGGGTTCCCGGGGACGCTATGTACCGATGGCGCCAATCCCAGGGCGGCATTGATTCAGGACACCAATGGGCAGTTTTACGGGTCAGCCGGGCCCCCGTACTCGTTCGGCGGGATCTTCAGCTTCTCGGAAAATCTGACCCCATTTGTCAAAACTGAACCTGGCAATGGATTTCCTGGCGCGATTGTCAGGATACTCGGAACGGACCTCAAAGGCGCAACCAGCGTCACCTTCGATGGAGCCTCGGCTGTTTTCGCGGTGATTTCGGCCTCCCAGATCCTTGCCCAGGTTCCCGTGGGCGCAAAGACCGGGACTGTTCAGGTGGTAACGCCCGGCGGCACCCTTCTGAGCAACGCGCCATTCCGCGTGCTTTAGCCCGCGTTCATGCACTCGCAGGCTTTCTCGCTTCGGCCATCGATACCTTTCTCGATGCCGAACCGAATACAGGAGCAATATGTTTGGCGCGAAGCGCGACCGGGGCAGGTTCCCTATTAAAGAGAGGAGCGACGATGAAAGCAATCATGCATCAGGTTTCAGTCAGGATTAAATCCGGGATTCTGGTCCAGTGTCTTGTACTGTGTGCTGCAACGGCGGTGCGCCTGCCCGCCCAGACATACAACACGGTATACAATTTCTCAGCGCCTGGAGAGCAGGCGCTGGGACTGACTCAGGCCACTGACGGAAACATTTATGGGGTAAGCCTCGGCACCGTCTTCAAGTTCACTCTAGGCCTGATTCTGACGATACTCCACACCTTCGACGGCACAGACGGTTCATTCCCGTATGGAACGCTGGTCCAGATCGGCAACGGCGACCTGTATGGAACAACCGAACAGGGCGGGGCTTCGAACTATGGAACGATTTTCAAGGTCACCACGGCGGGCGCCTTCACGTCGCTCTATAGTTTCAGTAACACGACCGATGGTGGAGACCCGGTTGCCCGGCTGGTTCAGGCTGCAAATGGCGATCTCTACGGTGTTGCGAATCTTGGCCCGCTGGGATTCGGCACTGTCTTCAAGATCACCCAGTCCGGTGAATTTACAACGGTACACACCTTCAACGGCCCGGACGGAAGTCAACCGAACGCATTAATCCGGGCCGCGAACGGATATTTCTATGGCACAACTGGCAGCGGAGGAGCCGGCAATTACGGCACTGTTTTTAAGATGACGCCGGGCGGGACGTTGACCACGCTGTACAGTTTCGCCAACACTACCGATGGGGCGTACCCGAGCGCAGCCCTGGTCCAGGGCCTTGATGGAGACTTCTATGGGACGACAGCAGGCGACTCCGGCCTGGGTACGATTTTCAGGATCAGTCCTGCCGGTGAACTGACCACCCTGCACACTTTCGACGGCACGGACGGCGCGTACGTCGATACCGGACTAACTCTCGGAAGCGACGGGAACTTCTACGGCACAGCCACGTCGGGCGGCCCAGGCTATTCCCAGGGTACTCTCAGCGGCGGCGGGACGATCTTCGAAATTACACCGGCGGGTACATTTACCACACTCCACGCATTTTGTGGTTTTCAGTGTGACGACGGTTTGAATCCCGGAGCGGGGCTGGTCCAGGACACTGATGGGACCTTTTATGGGACGACGACAAGTGGCGGCATCGGTGTCGGCACGATTTTCGATCTCTCGGTCGGTCTCGCTCCCTTTGTCAGAGCGCAGCCCGGCGTTGGCGTGCCGGGGGAGATCATCAGGATACTGGGAACCGATTTTACGCAAACGACCAGCGTCATGTTTAACGGAAAGCCGGCCGTGTTCGCAAAGATATCGCCTGTCCTCCTCCTGGCTCAGGTACCCGCGGGCGCAAGCACCGGCAACATTCAGGTGGTAACGTTCTCCGGCACGCTTTCAAGCAATGTGCCGTTTCGGGTGCGGTAGCAGCGGCTTTCCAGCCAGGCTTTCCAGCCGCCTCTCAAGCCTTGCGGGCGACCCATAGCAGCAACGTGAACACCGCGACCGGGATGAGCGCCAGCAGCGCGTAAGTCAAAATCTTCTTCGGCAGACGGGACTTGCGGTTCTTCCAGTCGTGCAACTCAGGCGGGTCGCCGGACACGCCAACCTGATCCTCCTGAACCTGGCTGTTCAGCAAACGATCGTGCATGATTGGGAACGGATTATTCCCGGTGAACGGCGCCAGGCGATACACAGTCTGGGGTTCCCCATCACGTTGCATAACTGCGCGAAGTTCAGCCGGAGGGAGGTTTCATTCGCGACTATGCCGAAATCGATCAGCTTGATATTATTCTCGGGATCGACCATGATATTTTGCCTTTTCGTGTAGAAGGCAACACTTCGGAGCTCTTTGGGCTTCTTATTTGTCTCGGGTACTGATATCCTCCGATCACTTATAAGGAAAAGGGGAAGCCGGGAGCGGAAGCATAGGAGCGTTCACGAGAAAAGTCGGACCCCTGGTAACAGACCAGTGCGATGTCCGCTTATTATCCAGGTAAAGTTATTTTGTAAACATTACGGGCAAGCCTTATAAGTGTCAGGGTTTGGAGCAGGCCCGAAATGGCTTTCCTTCCATTGATTGCAATCCCGGGATAAGAACTCCGGGAATGGAAGAGAGCAGCAACCATGAAAAGAATCACTAATCGTGCTTCGGGCAGCTTTAATCTGGTAATTCGAGTAAGTTCTCTTATCATGTGCGCGGCAGCAGCGATAAGCCTGCCCGCTCAGACATTCAACACGCTGTACAGTTTTCCCAACCCGGGCTTCGGCCTGGGATACAGCCTCGGAGGCCCTTTGTTTCAGGCTGCCGGCGGAGGCCTTTATGGAACCCTGGTGCAAGAGGAGTATAGCGGCGGCAGCATCTTTAAAATCACGCCCCAGGGCGCTTTCACGTCGTTATACAGTTTCACTGGAGACGGCGGCCAGCCAGACGCCCCATTGATCCAGATCGGCCACGGCGACCTTTACGGAGAGACCTTCGGCACGGGCTTTGGAATCATCTACAAGATCACGCCCCCAAACGTCTTCACGTCTCTGTACAGTTTCGATGGGGGGCCCATGGCGCATACCCGTGGGGAGGGCTGGTTCAGGCCGCTGATGGCGACCTCTACGGGATTACATTAGCAACGGAATTCTTCGAGGGCACGATCTTCAAGATCACCCCGGCAGGTACGCTGACGACCCTGTACACTTTCCCCAGTTCGGTCGGCGGTCCGACCGCGCCGTTGATTCAGGCGCCGAACGGAGACTTCTACGGCACGACCACCACTGTGGGACCCCAGAGTACGCCAATGCCGCCCGCGGGCACGTTTTTCAAAATGACTCCGGGCGGGACGCTGACTACGCTGTACAGTTTCAATTTCATGAACGAAGGGCTCCCGTATGGGCCCATGGCCCAGGGACATGACGGGAACTTTTATGGGACGTCCGGTTTTAACTTCGGCTTGGGCGTGATCTTCAGAATTACTCCGGCCGGTAAGTTAACGATACTACACAGTTTCGACGGCACGGACGGCGATGACCGTTACTATCCCAGCGGACTGATCCTCGGCTCCGATGGGAATGTCTACGGGGCAACGGCCTCCGGTGGACCCAACTATAGTCAAAGCAACGGAGGCGACGGAACAATCTTCGAAATTACTCCGGGCGGCACATTTACAACGCTCTACGCCTTCTGCGCCGCGGATGTAAGTTGCGCGAACGGCGGTCCCGAAGCGCTGCTCCAGGACACCAACGGAACATTCTATGGGTTCGCTGCTGGCGGCGCGTACGGCTCCGGAGAGATTTTCAGCCTTTCTGTCGGCCTCGCCCCGTTTGTCAAAACGGAACCCGCCGTGGGCGTGGCCGGAGAGATCATCAAGATCCTGGGAACCGATCTTACTGGCGCGACCAGCGTCACGTTCAATGGGACACCGGCTGTCTTTTCAGTAATTGCGCCTTCGCTAATGCTGGCGCAGGTTCCCACCGGCGCGAAAAGCGGAAAGATTCAGGTGGTTACGCCCGGCGGCACGCTCTTGAGCAACGTGTCGTTCGGCGTGTTCTAAAAACACAACGTCGGAATTAATCGCGTTTTGCCGGTTAATTGTTAACGAGCCGCGCGCGTCAGCGAGCGGTTGTCGCGCAACCAGTTCTGTCGCTGTCTTCCAGCTTGGATCAGGCTTTGCGGGCGACCCACAGCAGCAAAGTGAACACCGCGACCGGGATGAGCGCCAGCAGCGCATAGGTGAGAATCTTCTTCGGCAGATGGGACTTGCGGTTCTTCCAGTCGTGCAACTCTGGCCGGTCGCCGGAGACGCCAACCTGATCCTGATGCTCCAGGTCCCAGGCGAATTCGCGCGCAGCGCCGTAGCGGTTCTTGGGGTCTCGTTCGAGCGCCCGGTAAATGATCTCCTGCATTGCCGGAGTTATCGAGGGGTCGACTTCCCTCGGCGGAACCGGGCTGTTCAGCAAGCGATCGTTCATGATCAGGAACGGGTTGTTCCCGGTGAACGGCACTTTCCCCGTCAGCATTTCATAGAGCATCACGCCCACGGAATAGATATCGCTGCGCGCGTCTCCGCGCTTGCCCTTCACCTGTTCGGGCGAGATGTAGTCGGGAGTGCCCATCACATTGGATAACTGTGCGAAGGTCAGCCGCCGCGAGCCTTCATTCGCAGCTATACCGAAATCGATCAGCTTGATATTGTCCTCGGGATCGACCATGATGTTTTCCGGCTTCATGTCGCGATGCACGACTCCGTGGGAGTGAATATAATCCAGTGCGTCGCAAATCCTGGCGGTGAGGCGGGCCGCCCGTTCGGGCGGCAGCTTCCGCAGTTCGCTCATAATATTCCGCAGCAGCTTGCCCTCCACCCACTCCATCACCATGTAGATGCGGCTGCGATGATCGTCTTTGTAAACGCGCATCACGTTGGGATGATCGAGCTTTTCGCCGATCTCCTGTTCGCGCTTGAACCGGTCGAAGAGTTGCGCGTCGGCCTCCATCTCGGGATGCGGAATCTTGATGGCGACGGCGCGGTTGTTGACCGTATCGGTTGCGCGGAAAATCGACGCCATGCCGCTGCGGGCGACGAGATTTTCTATGCGGTAATGATCGAGCATGTCGCCGGGATGGAGTGCGGTCATAGGAAGGTCGATTGTCGAAATTTGATTATGCGCGGCGCTGCTTCAGTATTGCGTCTAATGCAGTTTATAGGGCCTTCCGCGGTACATCCCCATGCGCTCGACGCCGCGCACCCGGATCAGCTGTACGGTGATGTTGTCGCTGCCGTCACGCTCATTGGCGAGGGCGATCAGTTTCCCGGCCGCGGTCCTCAGATCGGGGTTCCATGTTACGATCTCTCCCATCTCCTGGCCCTCCACGGAACCGTGCAGGCCATCGCAGCAAAGAAGAAGCACATCGCCGACCTGTATCTGGCGATCGCCGATTTCGACGTTCACGAAAAGGTCGTTGCCCAGAGAGCGGCTGAGCAGATGGCGCGTCTGTGCCTCGGCCGCATCGCGCGCGGAGAGCAGGCCGAGTCGAACCTGCTCGGCAACCACCGTGTGATCGCGAGTGATCTGCGAAGCGATTCCATGGCGGATCAGATAGCAGCGTGAATCGCCCGCGTGCGCCACGACGACGCGATCATACCGAAAGGCGCAGGCGACGATGGTGGTTGCCATGCGCGAACCGCCCGGGCTCGCGGCGCGCCCGAGCTCATAGATCCGCGTGTTGGCGGATTGAACCAGACGCGGCATGAGCGCCGTATGCGCCTCCCCTCGAGGGGCGGCGCGAAAACCCGCGATCAGGGTTTCGATCGCGGTTTGCGAGGCGACCTCACCTCTTTCTTCCCCGCCGACTCCATCCGCCAGCGCAAAGAGCCATCCGTGGGTCCGGCCTTCATTCTCCGAGGCGGGCAACACGTAGCCCGAATAGTCCTCGTTGTGATCGCGGACGCGACCCACGTCGGACAGTTCGGCAAACTCGAGATCGAGCATGGATGGTTGTGAGGAGCCCGGCTTTCCCGCACCCGCGGCAGCGCCTGCGAACATTGTCTTGTTTTAGAGCCTCGTTTATTCTACCCGCATCAAACGTAAACCCTCGCTGGCGCCCGGAGCCGGAAAGGCCGCGGGCGCCAGCGAGGGGTTTTTCTCGCAGGTTGTTTGTTGGGACGATTTAGTGAGCGGTAGCGCGCCCTCGCTGCCCGATCAACGTCGTTCGACCCTTCTTCTTGCTCGAAGACATAAAGTAAATCCCGCCATAGATGCCCCAGACAAGAGCAATCCCCAGCGCCGTAAGCGGCTCCAGCTTGGTGCCATATCCCATGAACGGGCCGATCAGATAGAAGGCCATGCATGCGAGGTTGGCGATCAGACCGAACAGCGGAATGAACAGATGTTTGATCGGGTTGTACATGGCATGACCCTGGAAGGCGATCATGCAGATGATGCAACTCAGGGCATAAAGGAGGAACGTACCGAAGTTGGATGCGAGGGTGATCGTGATCAGGCTGTTCGGCATTGCCGCCATTACATCATGTGAGGGATACCCCACGCTGGAGAAGAAGCCCTGCGGCAAAGCCTTGATTGCCGCGTCGCTGAGAGCCGGGCCGTCACCGAAGAGCATCGAAACCGAGAGGCATCCGACGATCGCCGAGATAATCGCGAGAGTCCAGATGGCGCGGTGAGGCGTTAAGTTCTGCGAGTGCAGCATGCCGAAATGCTCCGGCACTTCGTCGTCTTTGCCCATGGCGTAAGTGACGCGAGCCGCGGTATTCATACAGGAGAGAGTGGTGCCGATCAGCGCCAGGACAACCGTGGCCGCCTCTACAAGCATGAAGATGCGTCCGCCACCCTGACCGAAGAAATGGTTGCCGAGGATCACCATCATGTCCCCGATCGGCGCCGCCGAACCGGATGCATTCTGCATCGTGTACCCGGTGCTCAGGAAGTAGTTAGCCGCAAAATACTCGATCAGATAACAGAACGCGCCCTGCACCAGCAGCGACGTGACCACCGCGATGGGGACATCCCGTTTGGGATTCTTCGCCTCGCCGCCCATCGACGTGACCGATTCAAATCCGACCAGAATCAGGATGGCTACTGTCGCCTGAATAAACATCCACGCGAAGTTATGGACTCCAACTACCGAGCTTGCGCTCGGATGAGTCAGGAAGTTGCCCTTGTCGTCGTGTTCGGGATAGTTGACGATGAACGGCACGGGCTTTCCGGAAGCATCAAGCTTCGGCTTGGGGACCATGTTCGCGTCGCGGACAATGTTGTCGGTCGTGGCGCCGTTAGCCGTCACCTTCTCGGTCTGAAACTCATAGGTGTACGCGTCACCCGTCGTTGAATCGAACTGCCAGCCGGGGGTTCCGGCGGGGTGAGTCGAGCGATAGCTGAAGGCCATCACGGCGAATACCAGCAAAGCCGAGATTTGAATCACATTGATCGCGATATTTACCGCCGTCGACCCGTTTACTCCGCGATGAGCGATGTAGGCGACAGCGAAGGAAAATATGATCGCGACGAGCATCATGAACATGGGCCCGGGGTTGGTTGCGCTCATCGCGTTGGGCCACAGTGTTCCCACCAGGTAGCCGCAAATAATGCCGGTGACGCCTACCATCACACCGGGATAGATCCAGTAATAAAGATGCGAGCCCCATCCGACGATGAACTTCGAAAGGCGGGCGTACTTCCAGGCGGTCGAGTGATTGAGAAAAGATTGTTCCGCGAAGTAATAAGAACTGCCGGTGCCGGGATAGAGCTTCGCCATTTCCGCGTAACAGACCGCGGTGGCCAGGCACAATAACAAGGCGAAGAGAATACCGATCCACATCGAAGGAGCCGTCGCCCCTTCCGCAGCCTGTGGAGCGAACGTGAGCCAGAGAAAGGCGCCTGGCGCGATGAGCGCCATGGCGTTCATCGTGAGGCCGGTAAGGCCCAATGTTGCTTGCATTTGAGGAGCATTATCTGCCATAAGCTGTCCTGATTTTGGTTCCTTTGTATTCAATCTCGGGCCGCAAGCCAAGACGTGACGGGGTCCGGTCTTCTTATACTCACAGCGTTATTCCGCAAAGGGAAAGTCAAATTTCTTATCACTGGGATAGAGCTTTTGGATAGGCCCCTGATATCGTTCGATAGAATCGCATGGAATATCATTGAAAACAGGCCGGTTGGAAGGTCCCGCGGATGTGATATTTTGAACCGACGGGACCGCCCCGGCTTCGCCAAAGCATGAAAATCGCCGCGTTTTTACTACTGTTGACCGGATGGGCGCTGGTCCTCGCCGCGTTGTCTCTTCTGACGCGCCCAGTCCCGCGAGACGCGTTTGTTGCCGCGGGTATGGCCGTGGAGGCGCTCGGGTTGGTTTTGGCCGTGCGCGCCCACTTGATGCCGCGCAAGAATGAGAACTGAATTGCCGGCCAATCTTTCCGAAATCCAGACCGCGATCTGCGTCCTTTTTCTTATACTGGCTCCGCTGTCGGGTTGCGGGCTTGCTCTGATTAACGCCGGGCTCGGCCGTTCGCGCAACGCCGCGCACTCGATGATGGCCGCGCTGTGCATCATCGCGATTGCCGCCTGCGCCTGGTTCGTGTGCGGATGGGCGTTTGAAGGATACCCGGGCGGCTTGACCTACAGTTTTCAGGCGGGCGGCAAACAGTGGTATTGGCTGGGCGCGGAGCCCTGGTTCTTTCGCGGGCTGGCCGCGAGCATGGCGTCCGGCGGTTCTCCGGCATATCTTTTCGCGTGGTTCGGAATCATCGCGGCCGGACTGGCAGGTCTGATTCCCCTAGGAAGCAGTTCCGACCGGTGGCGTCTCGGCGCCATCTGCGGTTCGACTGCTCTTTTGGCGGGGGTGACTTTCCCCCTTTTCGGTCACTGGAGCTGGGGTGGCGGCTGGCTGGCGCAATTGGGTTTGAATTTTCATCTCGGCCAGGGGTATATCGATACCGGCGGTTCCGGAACAATTCACGCGACAGGTGGACTGACCGCTCTGGCGATAGCCTGGATCATCGGTCCGAGGCGCGGCAAATATGGTTCCGAAGGGATGCCGATGGCGCTGCCCGGGCACAACGCGGTGCTGGTTCTGTTCGGCTGCATGGTTGCGTTTGTCGGCTGGCTGGGCTTGAACTCGGCCGGGGCGGTTCTGTTTGCGGGGGCGGGCACGGCGCAGATTCCGATAACGGCCATCAATACATTGATGGGGGCTTCGGCCGGCGCGCTGGCCGCTGCCATCGTTACCAGGCTCAGATTCGGAAAACCGGACGCTTCGTTGACAGCGAACGGCTGGGTTGGCGGGTTGGTCGCCGGCAGTGCGGGCTGCGCCTTTCTTCCGCCCGCGGTGATGGTCATCATCGGTCTCGTGGCGGGCGCCCTGATTCCGTTCGTCGTGGAACTTCTCGATTTGCGGCTGGAGATAGACGACCCCGGGGGCGCCATTTCGGTCCACGCGACAGGCGGGATTTGGGGAGTTCTTGCGGCCGGGTTGTTCAGCGGCCTGGGAACTCCGCCGGGTTCGCCGGGGCAGTTGACGGCCCAGGTCGTCGGAGTCGCCACCCTGATTGGGTTTGTTTTGCCACTGACGTATGGACTCAACTGGCTGCTGAATCTGGTGCGGCCCCAGCGCGTGGGCATCGAGGGCGATCAGCAGGGGATGGACCTCCACGAATTGGGCGCGGGAGCGTATCCCGAATTCGTGACCCACACTGACGATTTTATGCGCTGAAAAATGTGGTAGCCTTCGGCAAGTAACGTGCTCTTCGTGAGGCCGACATGTCCACTGGAACAGTAGTGCTGCTCGGGAGTCTCAATATTGATCGCAATATTTTCGACGGTGTGGCAGCGGAATTCGGGTGGTCTGTAATTCAGACGGAAAATCTGCAGTTCCTGAAAGAAATCAGCGGGAGGAAAGAGGTCGTGGCAGTCATTTTCGACGCCACGAAGCTTGGCCTTTCCTGGTGCGATGCTTTGGAGCGCGTTCTGGAATCGTCCCCGAGGGCGCTTCCCGTAGCGTGCGCCGGCTTTTCCGAGGTGATTCCGTGGTCCGAGCTGGCGGAAGCCGGCGCGTTTCACGAATTGCGGCGGCCGATCGAAGCCGGCGAGGTCAGGACCAGCCTCGGATTTGTGTGGGCTGCGAAACGGCAGGATACGCCACTCGTCCAGGCCGTTGGATCCCAGACCACGCAGACCGGCAAATCGGGAAACGCGCGAGGAAACAGCGTCGGCTCGGTGTCGATTTTTTGACAGGCTGACGAAAAATCGCCGCTACAGGTTCCCTCGGTCGCCGGTGATCAGGCGCGCTCCGCGGTTGTGCGTGAAATAGTCGTAGGCCCACTGGACGACGATCAACAACCGGCTCTCGAATTCCACGATGTACAGGATGTGGACAAAAAGCCAGGTCGCCCATGCCAGAATTCCGGAAAATTCCAGCGGTCCGATCTTTGCCACGGCGGAATTACGGCCGATAGTCGCCAGACTGCCCTTATCCAAATAGTGAAATGGCTTTGTTTTTTCGTTTCGCAGGCGGCCCTCGATTAGTTTGGCCGCGTAGTGGCCCTGTTGGATGGCGGTAGGGGCAACGCCGGGCAGTTGCTTCCCATCCTGAAGAAATCCTGCGAGGTCGCCGATTACGAGTATCTCGGGGTGACCCGCAACTGACAGGTCGGGCTCGACGGGAACGCGCCCGGCCTTGTCCAGTTTCACGCCGGTCTTGTTGGCCAGTACCCGGCCGAGCGGGGAAGCCTGCACGCCTGCCGCCCAGAACACCGTTGTCGCTGCGATGCGGAGTTCGGAGTCCTTCAGCTTCACCGTGACTCCCTCGCGGTCGACCATTGTGGCCATGGCGCTGGTGCGCGTCTGCACTCCCAGCTTTGTCAAAGCCTCTTCGGCGGCTCGGGACAGCTTCGGCGTATAGGTCGGCAGGACCCTGTCGGCTCCTTCGATCAGAAAAATTCTGGCATCGGCCGGATTGATGTGCCGGAAGTCTTTCTTGAGGGTGTCGCGAGAGATCTCGCCGATCGCACCCGCCAGTTCCACCCCCGTGGGGCCCGCGCCCACGATCACGAAGGTCAACTCGGCCTTTTGTACAGCGGGGTCGGTTTCCTTTTCCGCGCGCTCGAAGGCCAGCAGCAGCCGAGAGCGGATTTCGGTGGCGTCCTCAATGCTCTTCAGACCGGGCGCGAACGGCTCCCATTCCGGATGTCCGAAGTAGCTGTGCGTCGATCCGGTGGCGAGAATCAACGTGTCATAAGGAATGCGGGAGCCATCCTTGAGGATTACTGCCCGTCCGGTCACGTCAATATCTTCCACTTCGCCGAGCAAAACTTTCGTATTCTTCTGCCGGTTCAAAACATAACGAAGCGGCGATGCGATTTCGCCAGGAGACAGGGCGCCGGTCGCGACCTGATACAGCAGGGGCTGAAAGAGATGGAAATTGCGCCGGTCGATCAGGGTGAGGTCGACGTCCGCGTGTTTCAGCGAACGGGCAGCGTAAAGTCCGCCGAACCCGCCTCCAACGATGACGACGCGGTGGGCCACTGCCTCCACGATAGCGGAACAGCTAGACGATTCCGAACATGCGGCCGTATTTATCGGGCAGCCGAACGGGTCGAAGCTCACGGCTCAGAAAAACATGGCGCGTCTGGCCGGTCGCGACTCGCCTTTCGGCGCACGTCATCTCGTAATTGAAGGTGACGAACCGGTGATTCACCTCGGCGATTGTCGTCGCAATCGAGATCTCTTCGTCGAACCGTGCGGGCTCAAGTACCGGCAGTGCGACTCCGCCACGGCCAGCAGAATTCCATCGTCAAGCTCCATATCCTTGTAATGGAAGCCGATGGCGCGGCAGTACTCGACCCTCGCCACCTCCATCCATACCAGGTAGTTGGCGTAGTAGACGATTCCCATCTGGTCGGTCTCCGCGTAGCGGACGCGGACGCTGGTCACATGTTGCGGCACGGGATAAATTGTAGCGAGCGCGGTTCTGATAGCTTGGATTTAGTGCACATCAGAGTTCTGTTTTTCGGGCTTTTGAAGGACATCTGCGGGGGACCCGAGGCCCAACTGAAGCTGCCCGAAGGCTCGACGGCCGGCGCCGTATTCGAGCATTATGCGACCGAGTTTCCGAAATTGCGGCCCATGGCATCCAGCATTGTAATCGCCCGCAACCACGAATTTGCTTCGCCCGGTGAGCCGCTCGCCGAGGGCGATGAAGTGGCGCTGCTGCCGCCGGTCAGCGGGGGCGCGACCGGTGCTGTGCCGGTGCTGGAAATTCAGGACCCTGAAGGGCACTACTTCGCTCTCACCCGGCAGCCAATCGACCTGCGAAGCCTCGAAACCCGATTGCTTCAGGGATGTGACGGCGCGAGTGTAACCTTCCAGGGCGTAGTCCGTAACAATACACGTGGCCGTGCGACCCTTCGGCTGGAATACGAATGCTACGAAGCGATGGCGATCCGCATTATGGCGGAAATCGGGCGCGAGCTTGCAGGCCAGTATGCGATCAGCCGGATTGGAATGGTCCACAGACTTGGCACGATGGAGATCGGTGAAGCGAGCGTCGCCGTCGTTGTCGCCGCGCCTCACCGGAAACCGGCATTCGAGGCCGCTTTGGAGGGCATCAACCGGCTCAAACGACTGGTTCCCGTCTGGAAAAAGGAGTTTTTTGAAGACGGCGAGGTCTGGGTGGAAGGGGAATGGGACCCGAATGCGCCTCGCGCTGCTGTTTCTTAGCGTAGGCATCATTGGCAGCGCGCAGGAAGACCCGGTATTCCGGGAGAACGTGCAACTGGTCCGCATTCTCGCCACGGTGAAAGACCAGTCCGGCGCGCTGGTAGGATCGCTGGAGAAGGGCGATTTCGAAGTTCGCGACAACGGCGTCGTCCAGCAGGTTTCGATCTTCGAGCGGCAGACGGACCAGCCGCTCTCGGTCGCGGTTCTGATCGACAACAGCGGCTCTACGGCGAAGGATCTGAAATACGAAACGGACTCGGTTACCCGGTTTCTTCATGTCCTGTTGAAGGAAGGCAATCCCGCCGACGCAGTCGCGCTTTACAGCTTCAACTGGGAGATCGTCAAACAACGCCCCTTCACCCGCAATGTGCCGTCAATCGAGCACGCGCTACGGTCGCTTCGCGGGGAAGCCGGCACCTCCCTTTACGATGCGATCCTGCTGGCATCGCGCGATATTGAGGACCGCCATGGCCGCAAGGTGCTGGTGATCGTGACCGATGGCGGAGACACGACCAGCCATAGCGACTTTCAGCGCGCTACGGAAGCCGCTCAACTGGCCGACGCCGTGATCTATCCGGTGCTTGTGGTGCCGATTACCAACGAGGTCGGACGCAATGTCGGCGGCGAAAATGCCCTGACCACGATGGCCGAGCGCACCGGGGGACGGGTCTTCGCACCGTCGCTGGGCGTGGCGCTCGACCAGGCTTTCGATCAGATTATTCACGATCTCCGCACGCAGTATCTGCTGGCTTTTTATCCGAAGAACGTACCTCCCACAAAAGACCGCTTTCATACTCTTCAGATCTCTCTCGCTGACCCGCAATTGCAGGTAAAAGCGCGCAATGGATACTATGGAGAGGCGCTGGCCGTGGCGTCCGGCGCGCGAATGACTTCGGACCCGGACGGCAATTCCGTTCGAAAGCCCGGCAAGCCGCCGCCGCCCAAGCCGCCCAGACAGAGGAGCTCCCAAAACTAACGTGGCAGAAGCAAAAGCCAAAACTTCGCGACCGCCGGAACAGACGTTCGAGGAGATCAAGTATCTGAAACACCTGATCGATCAGAAGATTCCCATCGTGCGTGAAGCTGAGCGATGGCGAGGAAATCCGCGGCGTCGTTGAATACTACGACCAGCGTTTCATCCGGGTAACGCGAACGGACGCGCCGAATCTGTTTATCTTTAAACACGACATCAAGTACCTCTACGAGGCCTCGTAGAGAGACCATGGAATCTTTCGTCGAAAGCGCGATCGGGATCGCGCATGAAGCGGGATCTCTGCTCCAGTATTACTTCGAGCGCCGCGTTCGGTTCGAGCTTAAAGGCGATTTCGATCTGGTGACGGAAGCGGACCGCGCATCGGAGAAGCTGGTGGTCGAGCGGCTGAAGGCGCGTTATCCGGAGCACGGCATTGTGGCGGAAGAGGGCAGCGGACATGAGAGCCCTTCCGAGTTCCGATGGTATGTGGATCCGCTCGACGGCACCACCAACTTCGCCCACGGCTATCCGATTTATAACGTCACTCTGGCCCTTGAGAAAGCCGGGGAGCTGATCGCCGGCGTTATCTTCGATCCGACGCGGAAGGAACTGTTCACCTGCGAGAAAGGCGGAGGCGCCTTTCTGAATGGCGCGCGCATCCACGTTTCGAAGGCGCCCAGCCTGGAGGAGAGCCTGTTCAGCACCGGGTTCCCCAGCCGCCGCAGGCACCTCGACGTGAATATTCATTTCTATCATCAGCTCGCGATGGCGAGTCATGGAGTCCGGCGGGGCGGCTCGGCCGCCATCGATCTGGCTTATGTCGCATGTGGGCGTCTTGACGGCTACTGGGAGTTCGGACTCAGCCCCTGGGATATGGCGGCCGGAAAACTTCTCGTAACGGAAGCGGGCGGAGTGTGTCGCGATATGAGAGGTGCGCCGCACAATCTGAAATCTCCGCATATTGCCGTCGACAACGGATTGATTCACGAAGAATTGATGTTGTTGTTTTCGGAAATCTTCCGCGGAGAATACAGGCTGCCGATGGCCATGATTCGGCCCGCATAGCGCTTGTCCTTTCCTATCAGTGGGTTAACATGATACGCTAGACGTTTAACATGCGCACAGTTGACCTGATCCTGCGGAAACGCGGGGGCGAAGAGCTAAGTGTGGAAGAAATTCGGTACCTGATCGGCGGGTATACCACTGGCGAGATTCCCGATTATCAGATTTCCGCGTTCCTGATGGCCACGTATTTTACGGGCATGACGGATCGGGAACTGAGCTCTTTCACCGAAGTCATGATCTCTTCGGGAGAGACTCTCAATCTGGACGACATTCCCGGGCGTCAAGGTCGACAAGCATTCGACGGGCGGAGTCGGTGACAAGACCAGTCTGATTTGCGCCCCGATTGCGGCCGCCGCCGGCGTGGTTGTGCCGATGATTTCGGGCCGCGGTCTGGGCCATACCGGTGGGACGCTCGACAAGCTCGAATCGATTCCAGGATTTCGCACCGATCTCACGCTCGATCAGTTCCGCGCGCAACTGGCTTCTCTCGGTCTTGCCTTCATGGGGCAGTCCGAGGAGATCGCGCCCGCCGACAAGCGGCTTTATGCGCTGCGCGATGTGACTGGCACGGTGGAATCGATTTCTCTCATCGCTTCTTCGATCATGTCGAAGAAGATGGCCGAGGGTCTCGATGCGCTTGTGCTCGACGTAAAAGTGGGCAACGGCGCCTTCATGAAGAAGCAGGTGGAAGCGCGAAGACTTGCCGCAGGCCATGGTGGGAATCGGACGCCGCCTCGACAAGAAGATTCAGGCGTTGATTACCGACATGAACCAGCCGCTTGGTTATGCGGTCGGCAATGCCCTCGAAGTGATGGAAGTTTCGCAGACGCTGCAGAAGGCCGGGCCCGCCGATCTGACGCGCCTGAGCCTCGAACTTTCCGCGCGCATGATTCATGTGGGCAAGATCACGACGACGCTTGATGACGCGCGCAAGCTCGCCGAAGACAAGCTGATGGACGGCTCTGCGTATCGCAAGTTCAAAGAGGTTGTGGAGGCGCAGGGCGGCAATTCGCAGGCTCTCGACCGTTTCGAACTGCTGCCGAACGCCACCGGCATGCGCGAGATTCTTTCGCCGCGCGCCGGCTTCGTGAGCGCGATCATGGCCGAGGACATCGGCCGCGCATCGACCATGATGGGCGCGGGCCGCAATCGCAAGGAAGACGTGATCGATCCCGCGGTGGGCGTGATTCTCGAAGTGAAAGCCGGCGAAAAGGTGGATGCGGGATCGGTGCTTTGCCGCCTCTACTACACATCGGAAGAGAACCTGGACGAAGCGGCCGAGCTGGTGGAAGATGCCTTCCGTATCTCAGGCAACCGTCCCGACGAGCGGGAACTGATACTCGAGGTGGTCGGCTAGTTTTAATGGGCCGGCTAACGGGTCTTCTTGGACTTGTCGTTATCCTGGCCGTCGCGTGGTTGCTCTCGCGCCATAAGCGGCAAATCAAGCTGCGCATTTTGCTCTGGGGTCTGGGGCTGCAGTTTGCCTTTGCGGTAATCGTTCTCAAGACCAGCGCGGGCAAGCTGTTTCAGGCCGCGAGCGTCGCCGTAACCGCGATGATCGGTTACTCGGAATACGGCAGCAAATTCGTATTCGGGGACGTGCTGGGAAGTTCCAGCGGATCGATGGGAACGTTTGTTCGCCTTTCAGGTGCTCCCGATCATCATCTTCATCGCTTCTTTCTTTTCGATCCTTTACTACCTCGGGATCATGCAGATCCTGGTAAAGGCGTTCGCGATCGTCATGCAGAAGGTGATGGGCGCGAGCGGCGCCGAATCGCTGAACGTCGCGGCGAGCATCTTCATGGGCCAGACGGAAGCGCCGCTGACTATCCGGCCTTTCATCGCGGGTCTTACGGAATCGGAACTCTTTACGATTATGGTCAGCGGCATGGCGCACGTGTCCGGCGCCGTCATGGCCGCCTATGTTTTGTTTGCCCACGTGCAGATTCAGCATCTGCTGACGGCTGTGATCATGACGGCGCCCGCGACGATCATGCTGGCCAAGATTTTTGAGCCCGAGGTGGGCATTCCGGTCACTGCGGGCAAGGTCGAGGTGAAACTCGAGAACAGCTCCGTGAACATCATCGACGCTGCCGCGCAGGGCGCCGGCGACGGTTTGCAATTGTGCCTGAATATCGCCGCCATGCTGATCGCTTTCCTCTCACTGATCGCTCTGGCGGATGGCATTTTCGGCTGGGCGCATGGCCATATCAGCTGGATTCCCGCCTCAATGGAGCAGCTTTTCGGGTTTGTTTTCTCGCCCGTGGCCTGGCTGCTCGGCGTTTCGTGGAACGATTGCGCATCGATCGGAAGATTGCTGGGGGAACGTCTGGTGACGAACGAATTTATTGCGTTCATCGACCTCGGCAAGATCAGGAACCAACTCGACCCGCATTCGTTCACCATCGCCACTTACGCGCTCTGCGGATTTGCCAACTTCAGTTCGATTGCGATTCAGGTGGGCGGAATCGGTGCGCTGGCGCCGAGCCGCAAGTCGGACCTCGCGCGGCTGGGGCTGCGCGCCGTGGCCGCGGGGACCATGGCGAATTTCATGTCGGCCTGCATCGCCGGCATGCTGCTTTAAAGATGGAGTGATTGCGATGTCCGTCGCCAGCGATTTTATCGAGTCCAAATCCACGGTCTGGCCGCGCGTGGCCGTGGTGCTGGGTAGCGGACTCGGGGCTTTCGCGGATACGCTTGAGGGCCAATGCGTGATTCGCTACGACGACATTCCGGGCTGGCCTCAATCGACAGCCGTGGGTCATGCCGGCAAGCTGGTGGTCGGGACTCTCGATGGCTTTCCCGTCGCGGCGCTGGCGGGACGCGTGCATCTCTACGAAGGCTATACGGCGGCTCAGGTAGTTTACGGCATCCGGACACTCTCAGAATTCGGCGTGGAGTCGGTGATTCTGACGAATGCCGCCGGCGGCGTCAACGAATCTTATAAACCGGGCCAGCTGGTGCTGATTGCCGATCATATTAATCTGATGGGACAAAACCCGCTCACCGGACCGAACGACGAATCTCTCGGCCCGCGATTTCCCGACATGAGCGAGGCCTACTCGAAGAAATATCGCGAGATAGCCCGGCAGACGGGGACTGAGATGGGCCTCGATCTGGCGGAAGGGGTATATGCCGCTCTTCCGGGGCCAAGTTACGAGACGCCCGCAGAGATCCGGTATTTGAGGACCATCGGCGCGGACCTGGTGGGGATGTCGACTGTGCCCGAAGCGATCGCAGCGAACCACATGGGACTGAAAGTTCTGGGGATTTCCTGTGTAACGAATATGGCCGCGGGGGTGACGGAGCAGAAACTCAGCCATCAGGAAGTGCTGGAGACGGGCGAGCGGGTGAAGGATACGATTGTGGATCTGCTGCGCCGGGTTCTGCCGCGATTGCAGCCGGATACGATATGAGCGATCCGTTGGTTTCGGCTGCGCTGGACGTTCGCGGAAGAGCTCACGCGCCGTTTTCGAACTTCAAAGTCGGGGCGGCCCTTGAGGACGGCATGGGGCGCATCCATACGGGCTGTAATGTCGAGAATGCGACGTACGGACTTACTCTTTGTGCCGAGCGCGTGGCCGTCTTCAAGGCGATTTCAGAAGGCGCTGGGGACTTCCGGCGCGTGGTGGTTGCCGCCGACAGCGAAGTGCTGACCCCTCCCTGCGGGGCATGCCGCCAAATCCTTTGGGAATTCTGCGGCGATATCGAAGTGGTACTGGTTAACCTGAGTGGAAAATCGGAAAGCTTGAAGCTCGGCGCGCTCTTCCCGCGGCCTTTCGACGCTTCGTTTCTGTGATCCCCGGCGAGGCGCAGCAAGTCTCAAGCCTCAGCGTGTTACGGGCGTGAAGGCAGTCACGAGTTAAACTAATGGGCAAGATGCCGCAAGAAATCAAGAGGACCGAAACGGCAACGAGTCGGGCAACTCTCCCGGAGGGCTTCATTCTCTTACCGCCCGTCAGCGTGGATGATCTGAAGAGAGACACCGAACACGACCCGGAAGGGGCGGAAGAGTTCGTGGCCCTGATCCGGGCGCTTCGCCGGTCAGAGTCTCGCTCTGTAACGCTCTAAGTGAATCCGACAGCGACGGATTCCACGACTCCGTTGGTGGTTGTGGACACCGATGTAATCTCGTCCATTTTCAAAGACCATCAGCTTGCTTCCGCGTACCAGGCGATTCTCGCCGGAAGGTCTCTGACGGTTTCTCTAATCACGTTGGCCGAAATAGAGTATGGCATGCAAGCGAAGAAGTGGGGAACCTGGCGGCGTGAACTGATGGGCCGTTTTCTTTCCCGATTCAAACCTCTGTTACCGGACATCGACACCGCAAATCAGTGGGCACGGATCAAGACCGAATGCGCGAAAAAGGGTAGACCGATCTCATTCCCGGATGCGTGGATCGCAGCATCAACGCCGCAGCGATTACGAAGCGATTGACGGCCTCACGATTCTCACGGCCACAGCGGTCGCTTAAGTCTTCCCGGTGCTGGGGGGGCGCGAACCCAGGCAGAGTGCCGAAACGCAGAACAGGTAACTCATGATCGAATCGCTGTAATGAACTGGAAGAAATCGAGTCAGGATGGTGTGCCTGATCGCTGAAAGTTAGAACCTGTAGATCTCGGAGCTTCGAACCTCGGCAATCTCCGCAATCCTGGCAATCGGACGCCGATCATGCCACCGCCGAGGAACTGATGGCTTCATGCGTTCAACAATTGAGTTCTGACCGTGCTGGCGTACGATTGCTTGCCCCACGCCTGCGGATCTTCAGCCGATTTCCGAAATCGTCCTGGTTAACCTGCCGGGAAAGTCGGAAATCTTGAAGCTCGGGGCTTTATTCCCCCAAGCCATTCGACGATTCGTTTCTCTGAATTCGGCTGATCGGCCCTTTACGATGCGCTGTCAGCGGGCCACGAAAGCGACCGCATCGAAGCCTGCGCCTCGAATTCCGCATTCTGCAACGGGTCTCGAAGCAGAGCCACCACCGTCCAACCGGTGACGGCGAGGAACGTCACCGCCTGTATGATTCCCGCCACATTCGAGCAAAACGCCCACATGCCCCTCTATCGGCAGACTGAGGAAATCACATTATGCCGGCAGAATTTAAAACCACTCGCGACAAGATCGCCGGTGCTACCAGGTTGCGTAAAGTTCCGCGCCGGCCAGAAGGCCGGCTGCAGGGCCGAAGCCCTGGCCCCACAACGGCTGGTCAGAACACGTACTTCAGGGCGAACTGCATGACGCGCGCGTTGCCGAAGACCGTTATTTTGCCGAACGTCGAGGGTGTGCTGATGCTTGCGTTCGGGTTGGTCGGCAGCACGTGATTCAGAAGATTGAAGGCTTCGGCGCGAAATTGCACTGTGTGCCTTTCTTTGATGCGAACTTCTCTCACCAGACTGACGTCAAGGTCAAATGTGCCGGGCCCGCGAATATTGTTGGGGCTCATGCCAAAAGTGCCGAGCGCGGGTTGCGCGAACGCCGCAGGATTCAGCCACGTGGCGAACGTCTGTTGGGCGGGATAGGGGTTGCCGACGGATGCGGCCCGCTGAGCGCCGATGCTGTTCAGAGCCTGATCGGTGGCAGTAGTCACCGAGAAATAGCCGCCGGACTGGATTTTCATGATTTGCGACATCTTCCAGTTGCCGGCGATGATCTGCAGCCAGCGCTCCGAAAATCTCGGCATCTCTTCGACCGCCGAAACGTTGATCAGTGTGCGATGGTCGATGCCCGCGCAGTTGCCACGATCGAAAGCCCGGTTGTTCGGGTTTGTGTACTGAACGCCATCGAGTTCGGACGTGAACGCGCCGGCAATGCAATGCGACCAGGTGTAATTGCCCAGTACGGTGAAGTGACTGGCGAGGCGGTGCTGCGCCGAAAGCAGAAGTCCGTTATAGCTTGCGGTGGAACCGTCGTCGAGCGAGTGGATGGTTCCATAGAATTGTCCCTGCGCGGGATTCTGAAGATACAAAGGCCGGCGGAAGTTCTGGTTCGCGGTCGTGGAGCAGGCGCCGGGCGCCGTGAGTCCATACTGGCCGGCGACGCAGGTTCCGGGAATGTAGACCGGCGCGTTAATCGGCTCGTCCGCCCAGAGGTGAATGGTGCTGTTACCGAGATAACTGGCCGAGAGAAGCCAGTTAGCGCTGAGCTGCTTCTGAATCGAGAAATTCCACTGTTCCAGATAAGTTGGTTTTACATTCAGCGGATAAGTAGTATAGGTTCCGTTATTCGGAAAGACAAAGTCTTTGGTCAGATTCAGCGGGAAAGGATTGCCGCCTGGAAATGGGGCGCTGTTATTCTGGCCCGGTCCCCAGGGATCGGCAAAGAACACGTTCGTGCGGTTGATGTTCTCACCCCACGGGGGCGCCTCCGAGAACCCGTACGCAAAAAGCGTGTGCGGCAAGTCGTAGAAGATTCCGTACGAGGCGCGGATCGTCATGCGCCCATTGCCGCTCGGATCCCAGACAACCCCGATACGCGGGGCAAAATCATTCATTTTCGTGTTCGAAGGCCGCACATTGGTGTTGAAGCCTGGATCTCCGGGGAACTGGATACCCGCCGGGGCATTCGGATAAACGGTAGAGTGGACGTCCTGATTAAAGAGCGCCTGATCGAAGTGCATCACGTATCCGGTCGCCATCTTCCCGCCGATAAAAGGTTCCCAGCGCAGACCGTAATTAATGCTCAGACGCGGGCTCAGTTTCCAGTTGTCCTGCGCATATAACCCGATGTACTGGTAGCGCTCGTCATCATACTGAATACCCTGTTGCGTGAAGGAAGAAACATAACCCGTGAGAAAGTCCGCCATGGACAAGCCGGTCGACTGACCGTTGAAGGTGAACAACCCGTCGCCTTCGAGCGGCCCATATACGTTCTGGATCGAATGGATCCAGTTGGCGCCGAATGCAATCTGATGACCTCCACGTATGAGGTTGAAGTCGTCGGCAAACTGGTAGTCCATAACAGGATCCCTTGCGGCGTACGAAAACACCGTTGAGCTGTATATGGCGCCGGTGGCAGAGGCAACGATATGCCCGGGAACAAGAGTGGTCATGTCGATTCCCAGCGTGGGGCCGTCAAAGAGCGGTGTCTGGATTTTCGTCACCGCGGATCGGTTGAACGTGAAACGGAACGCGTTGACCATACTCGGGCCGATCACGAAAGTGTGGCCGAGGACAGCCGAATTAACCAGATCGTCGGCGCCCGAAGCGGTCATTGAGAGAGGATTTTTTCCGTCATAGGGCGTCGGCTGCAAAGAGTGCGTTATGAAATAGCGCAAAAACAAAGACTGTCTGGCGCTTAACTGGTAGTCGGCTTTCGCCAGACCCATATTCTCGGTCTGGTTCGAAAGGCTTCCGTAGTAAAGCGTGCCGCAGCCGTCCTGGGGCAACGGATAATAAGTCATCATCTTGAGCGAGGGCGCGCTGAAGAGAGAGACCGGAACCTGATTGTTGGGGAAGAAGGTCTTGCCGGTTGGGTCGCGTGGATCTTTCAGGTTGATGGTCTTGCCGTTGTTGCAAGCAGGTGAGGTAACCGCGCTGAAATTGCCTTGCAGCATGGTCGGCGTGGGGACGAAACTGAACGCCTGCGTCGGGTTGGACTTGATAATCGTGCCCTGATAGCCGACGAAGAAGAAGAGCTTGTCTTTTTTTATGGGTCCGCCGAGGGTTCCGCCGAACTGGTTGCGCTTGAGGGAATCGCGCGTGAGCGCAGCGGGGCCTCGCGCGTTGAACAGGTAGTTCCGGACAAATTCAAAAGCATCGCCGTGAAAGCCGTTGCTGCCGGACCGGGTCACGGCGTTGACCGCGCCCGCGGAATGCTGACCGTATTCAGCCGGCAGGGCGCTGGTTTCTACTTTGAACTCCTGGAGCGCGTCGGGGAAAGGGAGCGGCAGGTTCAGGTTGTTGAAAGGGTCGTTGTGCGTGCCGCCGTCGAGGATATAGGTGGTGCCATTGGCCAGACCGCCGGCGATCGAGAGGACGGCTTCGCCGGGATAATTCTTGGCGGAGACGAGGTCGGCGGGCGGGGCCGGAGCCGAGGCGCCGGCGAGATAGATCAGATCCGTCGCCGTTCGCCCGTTCAGGGGGAGATCGACCACACGCTGCTGGTCCACGACCTGGCCGACGCCGGAACTGCGGGTTTCCACCATCGTCGCCGAGGCCTCCACCACGACCTGTTGAGTTACGTTGCCCACCTGGAGTACGGCGTTAATGGTGGGGTTCGATGCGACCTGGAGAACGATGTCGTTCTGAACCCAGGTATTGAAACCGGCCTTTGTTACCTCGATGCGGTAATGGCCTATCGGCAGGCTCGGGAGCACATAACCGCCGTCAGCAGCACTCTGGGCAGTTCGCACGGCGCCGGTTTCGGTCTGCGTGATTTTGACCTCAGCTCCCGGAATGGCCAGACCAGTGGAATCCTGAACGGTGCCGGCGATCTGAGAGGTGGCGACGGATTGAGCGAACAGTCCGGAGCAAAGCACGGACAGACACAACAGAGTTTTGAGGCACAACTTCATGGTTTTCCCCTTTTGGTCCTGAATCTGGAATGCCAGACCAACTGTTCTGGAATGCCAGGGTAACGGTTACGGAAGTCTATCAACTGCGAAATTGAACGTCAAGGAAATGAGGGCAAAACAGTGCGAGTCAAGACCGAATGGCGAGCGTGATTTGTGAACATCCGGCGGCATTATTTGACGCAGAGCGTGCGCACCTTCTTAATGCAGGCAGGTGCGATGTTCTTTCGGGCGAGACTCCCGCCGGAATCCATCAGCAGGGAGCTCAGTTGGCCGGAAAAACAATCTCATCAGTTGGGCAGGCGATAAGCCAGGAGTTCCGCCGGAAAACCTGCTCCCGCAACCGCCAGCACAATGTACTGCTTGCCATTCAGCATGTAGGTCATTGGGGCGCCGGTCTGGCCGGCGGGCATCCATACCGCGCCGGCATCCGTGCCGGTCGCCTTGTCGTAGGCACGCAGCCACGCGCCTCGCTCCCCCTTATCGTTGGTGATGAAACCGGCTTCGCCCGCAATTACCAGCGTCGAAGTCGTTATCACGCCGATGTTGCCCGCACGGCCCGTGCGCGGGATGTTCAGCCCCTTCAGCGCGGGATGGTCTCGGACGTTGTCCGGCGTTTCCCCATGAGCGATCTGCCAGACGATCTCGCCTTTGTCCATGTTGAGAGCCGTGATCGCGCCGTACGGCGGTTTGATCAGAGGCAGCCCCTGGACGGTCAATACGCCGCGCCCATCGTTTTGCGGAGTACCGCTCGTCGCCGCGGCGCCGCGCACCAGATTGAAATCCGACCGTTTGGGGTCGGGCGGGATCAGACCAAGTGCGCCCACCTCGGTTTTACCGTAAACGTACAGCATATGCGTGACCGGATCGAACGATCCACCGGCCCAGTTGGTGCCGCCCTGGCAACATCCAATCATGAGAGTTCCGAGCGGTCCCTCGGACTTGCTCACTACCGGAGGCGTGAAGATCGGGCCGAGCTTGTACTTCGAAACCAGCTGCAAGGCCTGCCGGCGAAGCTCGGGAGTGAAATCGATCAGATCGTCCACCGAAGACCCGTTCCGCCCGTAAGCCGGCGGTTTCGTCGGCATAGGCTGCGTCGGCGAATACCACTCGCCCGGCGCATCGCCTTTCGGCGCAGGCTTTTCCACGATCGGCCAGATGGGCTCGCCGGTGACGCGGTTGAACACGTAGAGAATCGACTGTTTGGTCGGCTGCGCCAGCGCCTTGACGGGCTTCCCGTCAACCGTGATATCGATCAGCATCGGCGCGCAAGGAATGTCCATATCCCACAGGCCATGGTGAACGAGCTGATAGTGCCATTTCCGCTGACCGGTTTTCAGATCGACGGCTACTATGCTTTCGCCGTAGAGGCCGTTGCCGGGTCGATGGCCGCCGTAATAATCGCCGGTCGGCAGTTCGACAGGGAGGTATGCCAGGCCCAGTTGTTCATCGACGCTGATCTGCGCCCAAACGCCGGTGTTTCCCGTGTACTCAGCGGCGTCTTTCTCCCAGGTGTCATGACCGAACTCGCCGAGTTTGGGAATCGTGTGGAAGATCCAGAGCCGCTTGCCGCTCTTGACGTCAAAACCGCGAACATAACCTTTCACGTTGGTTTTGCTCTTGGGCGCGGCGCCTTCCAGATGCGCGGCGCCCACGATGACCGTGTCGCCCGCAACCAATGGTGTCGCGTGCAGACCGATCTCGGTGCTCAGCGGATCGATCTGCTGGTCGTCATCCTGTTTGAGGTCGACGACTCCGGATTTACCAAAGGAGGGTATCGGATTTCCCGACTTCGCATCCAGCGCGATCAGACGATAACCGGGCGTGACGTAGAGAATGCGTTCCTCTTTGCCATCAGTCCAGTAAGAAAGGCCGCGGCCGGAAAGCTGACGGGGAGCCGCGGAGCCGCGGGGGCCTTCGTTCTCGCGATGAACCCAGAGGAGTTCGCCGGTGGCGGCATCGAGCGCCACAACGTCCCGGCGCGATCCGGCTGTCGTGTAAAGGACGCCGTTCGCCATGAGCGGCGTGACTTCCATATTCGTTTCGGGCCGCGGGCCCAGATTCTCGGTGTGGAATCGCCATGCCAGCTGGAGCTTATTGAAATTACTCGCGTCAATCTGACTGAGAGGCGAGTATTTTGTGTTTCCCAGATCGGCGCCGTAGGTGCGCCATTCGCCATCCTTCGCGCCAGTCTGCGCGAGCGCGATCGAAGCGAACAGAGCCGCAGCGGCAAAGGCGCCTGCAAAATTCCGCAGCAATCTCCAGGACATACTACCTCCAAAGTTTCCGGCTCTGAGCCGCATAACGAATCGCTCCAGTGTTTCACCTCGACAGCAGTAATTCATCCACCATGCGGATGAGGCCGGGGCCAAGATTCTCCACCTGATTGATGCGAATGCTGTTCGGGTAGTACTCGTCGGTGTCATGTTTTACCCCGATAGCTGTGAGTTCGATCGCGCCTGAGCTTTGAATGCCGGCAATCACCTGGCGCAGGTGGCGATCGAGAATTTGTTTGTCGCTGTTGATTTCGAGCGTGAACTGATCGACTGGCGCGCCATCCGAAATCACAATCAGAATCCTGCGCGTTTCCGGCCTCATGAGGAGCCGGCGGGAGGCCCAAAGCAACGCTTCTCCGTCGATATTCTCCTTCAACAAGCCGGGTTCGAGCATGGCCGCGAGGCTCGTGCGTGCGCGGCGAGCCGGTTCGGCGGCGGATTTATAGACGATATGCAGAAGATCGTTCACGCGTCCCGGCTCAGACGGCCGACCGGCCCGCACCCAGTCCCTTGCCGATTGACCGCCCTTCCATTGACGGGTGGTGAATCCGAGTATCTCGCTGGCGACGCCGCAGCGATCCAGGGCGGCGGATATCAAATCCGCCGCGAGACAGGATATCTCGACAGGCTTGCCACGCATGGAGCCGGAGTTGTCGATCAGGATGGCAACCACTGTGTCCGGGAAACTGGATTCCCGCTCCTGCTTGTAAGCGCTGGCGAAGCCCGGATTAACGATAACCCGGTCAAGGCGGGACGCATCGAGCAAGCCTTCTTCGAGATCAAAAGCCCAGTCGCGATTCTGGCGCGCCAGCAAGCGGCGTTGCAGACGCGCGGTAAGGCGGGCGAGATCGCGGCGCAGGTCAGCGCGCCTCGTCTCCAGCGACTCGCGGAGTTCGCGGAGGCGTTGCGCGTCGAAGAGATCTGCCGCGAACGCGATTACATCGTGCACTGTCGTGAAGGCGTGATACGGAAGGGCTGCAGGCGGTTCCGTTTCTCTTATGAACACAAGCTCGCGCGGCTGGAGTTCGACGATATCGATGCCGGGCCGCTGGATCGAGCCCTGAGAGTTCTCGCGAAGCCGGTCGTCAGGGCCGGTGTCGCCGTCATCGGCGGGGTTACCGGAAGGCTGGAGGCGCCGTTTCAAATCTTCGTCCGAGCCCACCTGATCGAGCAGCGCATGGATGAACGGAATGGCTACGCGGGAGAATGCCGCCTGATCGGATTGCGCCGCCTTCAGCGTGTGGAGAAATCCGGGGAAATGATCGCGAATCCAGCGATCCCACATCCACAAAGCCGACGAGGCGATGGATGGTTCCTCCGCACCGGTGAGAAAGTCTCGCAGGACCATGTTGAGTCCTTCCGCCAATGGCACCAGGAGCGCCAGATGCGCGTTGAGCAGATTGACCCGCTCGAGACGATCCGTTTGCTGGGCGACGAGATTGGCCTCGACACCGGGAAAGAGAACGATGCCGCAAGCGTGACAGCGGACGCGCTCGCAGAGGTCGAAGAGTCGTCGCGCCCGGTCGTCATGGGGCGCAAGCTTTTCGTGCAGAGCCGGGTCATGAAACCTGCGCCGAAGAGCGGCGGAATCCACCTGCCCCCGAAGTGCGGGTATGTTGCAGCTCGCAAACTCGGCATCCAGCGCGGAATCGAGACTGACGGAAAGATCGGGATCCGCGGCGACGGAGCGCCCCGCCGCCGAGAGACGCTTTTCCAGCTCCAGGCGCGCGAGGAGTCCCGCACTCTCGCGCTGCTTTTCCGCGCCAGTTTTCATGCTCTCGGGATCAGACCACAGGGCGAGCCATTCCGCCCCGTGGCGGATTACACCTTTAGCGTCGCGCTTCTGGATCGTGCTGCGGACGTGATCGCGAGGGCGGTCCGGGTTCACGACATCATCGTACGTCAGGTTTCTGGCCGCTGCGAGCAGAATTCTGGAAGCTTTTCGCGGCCATGCTTAGTATGATTTGAGGCGGAACCGGTTGCGCAATCCGTGCCGGGTTCCTGAAGGAGGCCCGTTGAGCGGGCCTGGAGGTGGCTCATGTCACGATACACAACATATTTCGGATCGATCGAGAATTACGAAAAGGGCGGCGTCACGGTTATCGACGAAGATCCGAAGCGCTATGCGTTTTCCAATATCTTCGAAGTCGCGGCGAAATCGAAACCGTATGAACGGGTCGCGGTTGGGAAGAATTTCGAATATGTAGTGGAAACGATCCGAGCCGAAGGCACTTCGCCGTGGTGGACGGCGGCGCATGACGAGTTCATCCTGTCTATGGATGGGGAGATCGAAGTTCATCTCGTTAAACTTGCGAACCCGGATGCGGTTGTGGATCCGGAGAGTGAAGGAGCTCATAAGCTGCAGGGCGATCCCGACGGGCAGAAGATGGGCCGCATTGTCCTTCGTAAGGGTCACATGGCGCTGCTGCCTGTGGGAGCGGCTTACCGGTTCGCGGCACAGCAGCCCTGTACGGCTATGATCCAGACGATCGATGGTCCCGAGACCATACACCGCTGGGCTGAGATCTGTCAAAAATAGAAACCACACTGAAAGGAATCGATTATGGCAATGGCATTGGCAACAGAGAACGCGGCTCCCGCCGGAATCGTGAACCCGCGGGGTCTGGCCGTAAGCACCTACCTCCGAACGAATCCGGCCGACAATGTTACGGGTTATAAGAGTTTCGAAGCGGGATCGTTCAGGTTCCGGCGCGAACGAGTATTTCGTCGAGATCGAAACGCCGACGGGCGGACATACAGTTCCCGCGGATGCGTTTCTGCGGGCGTTGATGCGGGATGTCGCCTGGGGTTTCTTCTATGGCACAGTCAACTTCGATCAGGTGTTCGGCACGACCAACTATTACGGCGAGGTCGACATGTTCCTCGGGGCTACGAACGAGGCCTATACGTCGGCGGGACGCGAATTCATCGAACGTTTCAAATCCAGCGACCTGATGAACATCTTCAAACAGATGATCTCGGACTGGACGAATGAAGGCTACGATCCGTTCGCGGCGCCGATGGAGACCGGCATGCCGTGGGGTGTCAAGAATGGCGACAACGATCGCGCGGTGCAGCGACAGAGAGTAACTGCGAGACGAATGGTCGGGTTGCCCGGAGATACGCCGGTTCGTACCGACACAAACGGCTTTCCGATGAACCGCATGTTCCCCGATGTGCCGCAAGACCAGCCGGACGTGTATCCTGAGCCTGGATTTGAGAACGAAGTGTCGGCTTTTAACCTGTTTGGCTATCTTTCGCGATCGGATGTGACGTGGAATCCATCGGTGTGCTCCGTGGTTAAAGACAGCCTGTTCTGCCCGACTTCGGAAGAGTACATTCTTCCGGTGGAACACGGTAACGACCGCTGCGAGTGGTTCATTCTTCTCTCCGATGAGCTGGTCTGGAACATCAAAGATGGATCGACGGGGCGGCCTAAGGCCGTCGTGCGGCAGAAGGCCGGTGACGTGGCGTGTATGCCCGCGGACATCCGACACCAGGGGTTTTCTCCCAAGAGATCAATGCTGCTGGTCTGGGAGAATGGCTCGCCCAAAGTGCCCGATCTGATTCGCGAGGGCAAGGCTCCCAATCAGGCCGTCGAATTCTGAGACATGATGAACGCCAACCTCGCGCGGTCTTATGAGAGGTAAACCTGCGCTTCATTCATGAATCCAACGCCGCGCGGGTAATCTTCGGATCGGGCGCACGGACACGCGCCTCTGAGGAACTGGATCGACTCGGAATCACGAAGGCGATCGTCCTCTCTACACCGCAGCAGGCGGCCCTGGCGGCGGAGTTCGCCAGAGATATTGGTGAGCGGGCGGCGATCGTCTATCCGGGAGCCGCGATGCATACACCGGTGGAAGTAACGGAATCCGCCCTTGATGCGGTACGGTCGGTGGGCGCGAACGGGATTCTTTCCGCGGGGGGCGGGTCCACCACGGGCCTGGGAAAAGCCATCGCGTTGCGACTGGATTTGCCTCAGTTGGTGGTGCCCACGACGTTCGCGGGCTCGGAAATGACGCCGATTCTCGGGCAGACGGAACGCGGTCTGAAGACGACGCTCCGCAGCGCCAAAGTTCTTCCGGAAACGGTCATCTACGATCCGGATCTCGTGACGACCATGCCGCCGGAAATTGCGGGACCTTCCGGGATGAACGCCATCGCTCACGCGGTCGAGGCGCTTTATCCAGCGGATGTAAGCCCCGTATCACTGCTCATCGCCGAGGAGGCGATTCGGGCTTTAGGTACGTCGCTGCCGATCATCGTAAGCAGGAAAGACGTAAAGAGCAAAGACGACAAATCCGCTTGGGCGGAGGCGCTCTACGGCGCATGGCTCGCCGGTATCTGTCTGGGGACTGTCGGGATGGCGCTGCATCACAAGATTTGTCACACATTGGGCGGCACGTTCAACCTGGACCACGCCGGTACTCATTGCCTGATGCTTCCCTATTCCGCCGGGTATAACCGCGATGCCGCTCCGGACGCGATGAGGCGGGTTGCGCGCGCCCTCGGCGCGGAAGATGCCCCCGCTGCGTTGTATGACCTGATGCTGCGGTTGGGAACTCATACGAGCCTGCGCGGCTTCGGCCTGAACGATTCCGATCTGGATCGCGCCGCCGACCTGGCGGTAGCCAATCCCTATTGGAATCCGCGGCCAGTAGAACGGGCGGCAGTGCGTGAAATGCTGCAGAAGGCGTATGACGGCAAGAAGCCGTAACCGAATCAACGCATGGCTGACGCATTGTCCAAACCCGACGCACGCGTTTGGCGAACGCGCCCGTGTGCCCCGATGCCGGGCACGAGACTCGGACCACTCGAAGACATTCCGGATGGCGAGGCACGCGAGTTCGTTTTCGGGCGCGGCACCACGGTCTTTTCCATGTTTGTGGTGCGCCGCGGCGAGCAGGTGTACGGATATCTCAACCTCTGTCCGCATTATTCTTCGCAGTTGAATTGCAGAGAGGCGCAGTTCATGAACAGCGATCGCACGCGCATCCAGTGCACGGCGCATTTTGCGGAATTCCGGATCGAAGATGGGTACGGCGTGGAGGGTGCGGCCGAGGGGTGCTGGCTCGATCCGGTCCCGGTGCATGTGGAAAATGGCATCATCTTCATCAGCGACTTATGACGGAGGGTTTGCACGAAATCGACGATCTCCCGGTTTGCCCGGACGCGGTCGTCTCTGTTCGCGACGTATTCGGCGTGGATACGCCGGACATGGCGCCGGCATTCACGATGCAAACGGCTTATGTGCCGGATCGCGATCCGGCCTATCGATTCGATCCTGCGACGACGATGGCAATTCTTGCCGGCTTTGGCGAAGGCCGCAGAGTGCTGGTGCAGGGCCGCCACGGCTCGGGTAAATCGACGCATATCGAACAAGTCGCGGCGCGCCTGAACTGGCCGTGCGTGCGCGTGAATCTGGACAGCCACATCAGCAGGATTGACCTCATCGGCAAAGACGCAATCGTGCTGCGGGATGGGAAGCAGGTCACCGAATATCGTGAGGGAATCCTCCCATGGGCTTATCAGCGCCCCGTAGCGCTGGTGTTCGACGAATACGATGCCGGGCGGCCGGACGTGATGTTCGTGATTCAGCGTGCGCTCGAAGCCGAAGGCCGGTTGACGATTCTCGATCAAAACCGGGTTCTGCGGCCCCATGCCTCATTCCGGATGTTTGCCACCGCGAACACTGTCGGGCTGGGCGATGCCTCGGGGCTGTATCCTGGCACCCAACAGTTGAACCAGGCGCAACTGGACCGCTGGAACGTGATTGCGCGACTGGATTACCTGCCGGCTGAGGAAGAGGCCGCTGTGGTGCGCGCGCGGGCTCCGTGGATGCGCGATGAAGAAGGCGCGCGCATCGTTCTTCAGATGGTCCGGATGGCAGAACTGACGCGTACCGGGTTTGAAGCGGGAGACCTGTCGACGCTGATGTCGCCCAGGACGGTCATCTGTTGGGCGGAGAATTATCGATCGTTCGGCGATCTTGAGTTTGCATTTGAGGCGGCATTTTTGAATCGCTGCGATGAAGCGGAACGGCCGACGGTCGCGGAGTACTATCAGCGTGCAACGGGCCGGACGTTGAATGCGACGGGCACTCGTCCGTGGCACAGACAACCTGAGCAAGCCTGAAATGGCGGCATACTTCGGCCTCTCGCACGCAGCAACGATGCGGGCTGGGCCACCCTCCGCGGCTCTGAGGGAAGAAGCTCCATTCGGAGCGAGGAAACCCTGCCGAGAGAAGTGACCCGCGGGATTGACGGCACCAGGGCCGAACGGAGCGTAATCGGTCCGCGCTGGTATTGCCCGATAAACCTTGACGACGTTCCGCATAATGGATGCAGCGGCCGAGATGTTCGGGCGAATCGGGAAAGGGCTGATGCATTGCCCCCGTATTGCGATTTCCGATCCCGCAGGGCCATGATGAGTACTCGAAGAAGTTACTGGGCCGCACGTGTCAGTTCACGACCTGCCAAGCGACTTTTTTCCGGGAAGCGCTCGGGTTTACGGAACTACAGGTCGCTCCCGCAAACCGCTTACAGGATTTCCGCCGGACTTTCCTGCGGCGTTCGGGCAGACCACTCCGCTCCGGCCAGGACCACGAGCGCCGTCAATACGCTGAAAATAACGATCGACACCGAATAGTTGAACGGGCCGTACTCGTTCTGAAACTTTTTGTCCAGCCAGGGCCACGCGAAGAGAAAGAGATACTTCAGGACCTCGAGCGCCAGCCCCACCAGCACCGCTACCGGTAAGATCCGGCGCGGCGGCACGCGGCGGTTCGGAAGCAGCCAGTAAACGAGAAAGAGCGCAACGATCGTAAACGGGATTGCCCCCGCCTTGAAGACCGCAAGCGACATCCATGAGGGGAATGCGCGTCCTTCGGCCAGGCTCGCCACATACTGCGTGTCTACCGCGGTCAGCAGAACCGATCCGAGCGTCAGTCCGCCGCATACAAGAATCAGAGCCAGACTGAGGATCTGATTTCCGATGTAACTGCGGTTCTGCTTCACTCCCCATGCCCGGTTCAGCGCTACCTCGAGGGGTTCGAAGATTCCGTTCGCCGTGAGCAGGAGCAGAAACACCGAGGTAACCTGGAACCGGCCATGGTTGACCTTGGTCAGATTGCGAACGATGAAGCCACCGAGATCTCCGGGAAAATAGTCGCGCAGGGCAAGCACCAGCGCCTTTTCGGCCGCCGGGAAATGGAGCACGTTGCGCACGATCGCCAGCATCACGATGAGGAAGGGGAAAAAGCTCAACAGCACGCTGGCGCCGATCGACAAGGCGTAAACGTGCACTTCCGTTTGTGACAGATACCGGATCGACGACCGCCAGCGATTGCGTTCGCCGGCGACCGGCACTTCCAATGCGGGATCGGGACTGTCGACGACAATATGCACGGCGAGGCTTGCTTAGTTATATGGTAGCCGCACGCGGCGGGTTACTTTAAAGATTGTCCGGGTCCGCATCGTCAGTATCGAAAAACCGGCTCCTCCTCTTCGCGGCTGCGTTTTTGTTTTCGACTGGAGGTGCGGCAATCAAGGCCTGCGCGCTCTCGAACTGGCAGGTTGCGAGCTTCCGCTCGGGAATCGCGGCACTGGTTCTCTATCTGCTCCTTCCCGGCGCGCGCAAGGGATGGACCTGGCCCGTGCTGCCGATCGGCCTCGCTTATGCCGCGACGATGATCCTTTACGTGCTCGCCAACAAGCTGACGACTTCGGCGAACGCGATCTTCCTTCAATCCACCGCCCCGTTCTATCTGCTCCTGCTCGGGCCATTTGCGTTGCGGGAGCCGATCGCGAAGATTGACTTCGCCGTAGTGCCCGCAATTGCCGCGGGCGCGCTGCTCCTCTTATTTGGTTCCGCGCCGGCCGCGGCGACAGCGCCGCATCCCGGTCAGGGCAACCTGATTGCGGCAGCTTCCGGCGCGACCTGGGCTCTGACCATCGCCGGATTGCGCTGGATGGGAAAGCGTTCGCCCGCGACGGACGCCGCCGCCGCTACCGTGATCGCCGGTAATCTGATCGCTTTTGCGGTATGCCTGCCGCTGGCGCTGCCCGTCAGCCACGCATCGGGGACGGATCTTGAGGTGCTGTTGTACATCGGCGTTTTTCAGGTGGCCCTCGCCTACGTATTCCTGACACGGTCGCTGCGCGAGGTTCCGGCGTTCGAAGCGGCCATTCTGCTTCTCGTCGAACCGGTCTTTAATCCTCTTTGGACGTGGCTGGTGCACGGCGAGCGGCCCGGCGGCCTGGCTATCGTCGGCGGCGCGATCATCGTTATGGCAGCTTTTGCGGAGACTGTGTGGCAGGCGGCCCGAAGCCAGGTTCCTGCCGATAGATAGCGACATTCAAGAACGTGGTCCCGTGCAGCGGCGCTTTCAATGGGAGACGCGCCCGCGATAGCGAAGCAGGTCGCCGAGAATCGCGTCCACTTCGACTGGAAAGGACACTTCCGGGCGAGAACGCGTGTGGGAGTGTGGTCACACGAAGATGAGTTCGACTACTTGCTGCGGCGGAAAGAAAGCCCCGGACGCTGTGCGCTTGCCAGGAACCGGCCTTTATCAGCTCTTTCAAAGTCGCTCCGCCCGGGGCGGCTTCGGTAGATCGAGGGGGGACTCCGTTTTGCTGCCCCTCGCAGCCCTGGCCTGCGGCGGCCCTTTGTTCGGCTTGCCATCCGGCTTCGCGACACGGGGCTCCACGCGCCAGGGTGGCCGTTCTTTTGCCAGGTTTCGACGGCGCTGGATGCCGCCGCGTTGTTTCTATGGTTCGTTCGTCGGTTCGCTCGTGTTCATTTTCCTCGTGCGCGGCGCCGGCGGAAAAGATGGTCAAATGAGATTGTTGTCTCCAACAGGAGCGACGTGAAGAATGAAACTTGTCTCGCTTGCGTTACTGTCGATCGCGATCAAGCCGGCATTCGCCCAACTCCCTGAAGACCAGCAGCGTCAGTTCGATGAAGCCGAGCAACGAATTGTGCGGCTCTCCCCGACGGCGTTCCCGGAACTTCCTCGCAATGTGGCCAGGGAACTCGAGCGCCGGGGATGCAGCATACCCCAGGGAGCATTCACAAAGAAGCCGCACAATGTCATCAAAGGCGACTTCGTCACACCCGGCCAAACGGACTGGGCCGTGCTGTGCTCGGTGAATGGCATCTCTACAATTCTCGTCTTCTGGAACGGCTCAGAGAAAAATCCCGCCGCTTTCGCCCCGTTCGAAGATCGGATTTTTCTTCAGGGAATAACAGACGAGAAGATCGGCTATTCAAGAGAGATCACGCCGGTGGGAAAGGATTTCATCGTGCTGCACGCTCGGGCGTCCGCTGAACCCACGCCTCCAGTTATGAACCACCAGGGGATTGACGACGCTTTCGTCGAGAAGGCTTCCAGCACATGGTACTTCTATGACCACAACTGGTTGAAGTTAGCCGGATCGGATTGACAGGTTATGCCTCAAGCCGTGGCTACCGCGGAATGCGGCGTTACATTGGTGTGGCGACTCTATTTCCTTCGCGCCTCCTTCGTCTGGATTCCGCGAGTTGGTCCTCGGAATAACCGCCAACGGCACCTGCTCCGATGAAAGGAATTCGCGGGTTGCCGTTAGAGCATTTCTACAGTTTCTATAGACCGTTTCCCGAGCTGACGTAAAGCTACTCGCCGGGCGGGAACTCGGTTGCACCCTCGAAAATCCACCTCACGAGCTTGCGGAAAGCTTCGCGGCGGAGGGACACCGGCGACAAGATCGCCGACGCTACCAGGTGACGTAAGGCTCCGCGCGCCGAGCGGAAGCTCGGCTGCAGGGCCGAAGCCCTCGCCCCACGGCGGATACGCCGATTGCTGGACGTTTTAGTGTCGTGCGTTATGACGCAGCGCCGCTTTCGAGCGCGACGGCCGCTTCCGCAGTAAGGAGCAGAAAAGTCAGAGTCTCCTGAAGATAGAGGCGAACGGCGGTGTCCGTGTGACTCAGATAACCGATGGAGAGATCCTGGCCGAGATGAAGCTCAAAATCGCCACCACGCATGGTCAACAAGAAAGCTCCCTCGATAGCGGGCGTCCAGATGAGTTTATCTTCGACCAGACGCTTCACGTGCTCCAGCACCGGGTATCCGTGATCGCTCGTTTCGGCAAGCGCCGTGTACGCTTTGGCGCCCAGCAGTACGGCATACGGTCCATTGACGCCGACGAGTCTCAGCTGACTTAATGCCTGGGCAATCACGTCCGGATACTGGAGGACGTCGGCGGGGAGAGACATCTTCGGATTGCTGGTTCCCTGACGGATCCCGGTGATTCCCGCATCGGCATACCCCTCGAAAATGGCTCCATCCTCGGCGAAAGCGATCTGGCGCGCGGCATCTTTGGCGGGCTGCCAGTCCGAATCGTTCGCGCCACGCTCGACATCGTCGATGGCTTCACGATTCAGGTCGAAGGGAACGCGGAATTCAACGAGCGCCTTCACCTCGCGCTGCCGGGCCAGCACGCCGTCCCGCGATGCCGGAATCGGGCGCAGGTGACCCGTGCCAACTGCGGACAGAGCGGCTCCCGCCGGTCCCTTTACGTCGACCACCCTCCGGCCGGCGACGTAACGCTTGAAGGTCCGGGCGACCTCGTCTTCGATCTGGTCCCAGGCAGCTTCCGAAATAGGGGCCAACTCACGATGGAGGTTATTCACGCAAAAAATCTCCTTTCAGCGAACCGATACTTAATGAGCCATCGTTCTTCGAGGCATTGGACTCCGTCGAATCCGGAGCGGACGCCGGGATGGCTGCGCCTCCTCCGGCGCCGGAATCCGCGACCGCATCCAGAAACGCCGCCGACGGGGCGAAGAAAAGGCTTCCTGTCAGGGCCCGGCTGAAGTCCAGGATGCGGTCGTAGTTACCGGGCGGACTGCCGACGAACATGTTTTCCAGCATCTGCTCCGTGATGCGGGGTGAGCGGCTGTAACCGATGAAGTAAGTGCCGAACTCGCCGGCTCCCACGCGTCCGAACGGCATGTTGTCGCGGAGGATCTTCTTCTCTTGTCCGTTCTCGACGATTGTCGTCAGCGCGCTGTGCGCCGATGTTGGTTTTACGGAGTCGTCCAGCTCCACGTTGGACAGCTTCTTTCGGCCAATGATTCGCTCCTGGGTCTCGGTTGGCAGTTCGTTCCATGCGCCGAGATTGTGAACGTACTTCTGCACAATCACGTAACTGCCGCCGGTAAACGCGGGATCCTCGTCGCCGACGAGGACGGCATCGAGCGCTTCCGCGCCTTTGGGATTTTCGGTGCCGTCGACGAATCCCAGCAGATCGCGATCGTCGAAATAGCGGAAGCCGTGCACTTCGTCGACGGGTGAACCGGCGCCGGCAAGACGGTCCATGATCAGCGTGGCGAGTTCGAAACAGAGATCCATGCGCCTGGCGCGGATATGGAGAAGCAGATCTCCGGGCGTGGAAACAGCGTGCCGAACGCCCGCCCGAATTTCGCGAAACGGATGGAGCTCCGCGGGTCGCGGCGCTCCGAAGAGTTGATCCCAGGCATCGGACCCGAACGCCATGACGCAGGTGAGGCCGCCGTCGAGATCGCGAAAATTCACTGTGCGTATCAGCGCGGCCAGGTCACCGCAAAAAGCCCGGATGACGTCGAGATGCTCGGATCCCCGATTTACTTTGAGAACCAGAAAGATCGCGGCCGGAGTCAGCGGCGCGGCTACCGCTTGCGCTTCAACCCCAGGCGAATTGGCACTGACAGGAGGGCTCATTGCCTCTGATTTATATGACTGGCCGTCTCAACTACCGGGAAAGCTTTACGATTGAAAGGGATGAAGCGGCCGGGGCGAGAGGATTCGAACCTCCGGCCTCCTGGCCCGCACAACGATCCTGCCAAGAATCAATAATATAGGTATACGGGAGAGACGCGCAACGACGGGGCGCAATTTGCCAGGTCACCCAGTCTGCTGATCCGACGGAAACGGAGCGCCTTCGGGACTAACTTGCGAGAATGACTTTCCGCCACTGAGGGCCCGCCTTTCTCAACACACGAGCCGACGATTCAGTGGTTCGGTAACACCTTTTTGACCGCGCTAAGAAACGGAGTGCTGCATGCGCCGTTCGGCGAGACTGAGAATGAGTCCAGCCTACATGTTTCGTCGTACCGCGGCAGGCTGCCCACACGTTCTGAGCAATCGGGATTACGGATATCTGACGAGTGGCGGGCGTATCGAGGTCGCGCAGGCGTATGGCCGGTCACTCGAACGCGAAAACGACCGGGCTTGATGACCGGCACAACGATGACATCAGCGTCGGCGAAGTCGAGCGGATCGGGATTTGACTCATTACGGGATACTTTATTACCTGAGCCGCCCGGCGAGACAATTACTGGTAAACTTCAGAGCGATGAAGCTCGCCGCCACGATTTTCCTACTCGCCGTCGGCAGCACTAGCCTTTCGGCAGACACAATACTGTCTGTGATCGGCCCCACCTATATTGCGTTTCCGGCCATTATCTCAGGTCAAGCAGTTGCCATTCCCTTTACGGTAGGCCAGTCGTATTTCGATGTCTCCTTAAGTCCTGATTTAATCAACTCGTTCAGCGGTTCTGCTTATCTGACAAGTCAGATCGGAGTGGGCACAACGCTTGCAGATCAACTCGCAACCAATTCGTTCACTTCAACCGACTCAGGGTCTGGCTCTTTCCGAACGGTGTTGCAAGGTGTCAGTATCACTCCTGGAACCTATTTTCTCGTTTTGAGTACCACGGAGGCGGATAGCCCGGGTGGATGGGGAGGAACGATTTCACCGACAACCGTAGCCGCTCCGGGGGTAAGCACACCACTCGGGTATTATGTCAGTCAGACCAATGGCGCTTATGCGCCCGCCGATATTTTCGACACGAGCGATTCGGGACTGGCACCCGAAATTGTCATTTCGGGCAATTCAACACCTGAGCCGGGAACCTGGGTTTTCTTTGTGACTGCGTTTGGTCTTTTCTTTTTGGGTCGCAACCTAAAGCGTCATCCCGCGCACGAAAGAGGAATTCACTTTTGAACCTGACGTTTTGCAGAATGCCGGAGCCCTTATTTTACAGGTCTTCCTGCCATGATGCGAAACCTGACGTTTGAAGGAACGCAGAAATCAGGTCAGGGCGAAACGACCATGCCGCAAAGCTTCGGGAGATGCGCTTGAATACGCCTGCACTTTCGGCCATCGGTTGCGGTTCCGATGCCTTTCGAACGTCGGCACGAAGTCTGGGTAGTTGCCACCAAAGTTGATGACCGTGTGTCGCGCGGCGACTGAAGTCGAGTTGACGGAAGGGGAGCACTTAAGGACCATGCTGCGGTCCGGCACGTCAATTTTCAGGGTCGGTCACATGAGCCGTAATCGGTTCTGCATTGTTCGCGACGCTAAAGAAAATTGTTGTAAAGCGTCTGCGTGTTCGCCCGGATCGCCTTTCTCAGCGCAGTGATCGTTGTCCATCGGTATAACGAGAGAAGGCCAAACCAGAATGTTCCGCAAGTACTAAAGTGCCTTCGCCGAGGTCTGTCGAATTCCGAATTCTACTCTTTGTGCAACGCCCCGCGCGTTTCAAAGCCCCGACTTCCCCGCGCTGTTCTCCCGGAACAAGGTCCATCCCTGATGTATCGCCGTACCATCTGAACCGACATGTGCCCGGTCTGATTCATGATCGACCGTTCCGAGGTCCGGTAATCGCGGCGCTGGTAGTGTGACCGGCCCGCAGAAACACTTGCTCCCGGCATTCGGACAACTCCTGATTACAGATATCGAGGGCAAGGACGTGAGTCTCTACCAACAGGCACGACGAGTCCCGAAAGTCGCTACAGTTACACGCGTAGCGAGTTATGTTCCGGGCTTGCCCAAGATCAAAAATAACCACTGCTGTCCAGGACAGCAATAGATTTTCCTCTCGGTCCATCGTCCGAACAGCGCGTAGTCGCTGTAGCCGCGATCCATGGTCACGATCGATCCGGGGTTGAGCGGAAACGCATCGATCAGGACATAGCTGGGCATGTAATCGTCATGGTCGAGCAAAACGTGAGCCTTCACGCCACCCTTTGCCCTGCGGAACTTGGTGACCAGAAGCGAAGACTGAAGCAGACCTTCTCCGGGAATAAGCAGACCTGTGCGACTACGCCCATGGTCAGGGAACATCTCGAGACAGAAGCTGATGGTGGTCGAATCGAGCGACAGCAGCTTGTTTTTGAAACGGAACTTCCGTTTACGCTGGCCCAGTCCTCCTACGTCGCGCAAGCGTGCCGGTGCCGCATAAAACAGGTTTTCGTAAAGTGCGGCCGGCCGATGCCGGTTGGCATACGCAAGGGTGGATTTATTGGGAACCACCTCGATTCCGAGGTGAATCAGCTTGCCCATGCAACACGCCAACCCATTGCAGATATCGCGCAGAGAATCCGCATGGGCTAACTGGCAGAACAGCATCGCGACCAGTTGCGCCCTGCAACTGAAGCCTTTGGCGGCACGCTCGGCATTATGCTTTTCGCCAGCGCCGCGAACTCAAGTACCGGAAAATGCTGCAGCAGTTGATTGAACAGACTCATTGCCTGTACCATCGTCTTGCCCTCCTGTTGGGGATTCGGCCGCCGAAACAGCTCCGCGAAAAGATGGCTCGGCCCGGAACAATTACAGGAGGGCTTGTTTTTCCTTCAGTTCAGGCTGTTTTAGACAAGAGTGGTGGTTAGTGCGAGATTTGCCGGGCGATTTCCGCTGGGCAAAGTCGAAAGCGAAGGTGATTCCGGTGAAGGGCCGGCCTTAATAAGATCCGACGCCTCGAAGTAACATCAGACGCCTCGAACGCAAAGGCGAATTACGCAATAGACAATCGCCGCCGCCACCGCGGCTGCGGGAATGGTCAGAATCCATGCTGTCACAATTTCGCCGGCCACGTGCCAGCGCACGGCGCGGATTCGCTGAATCGAACCAACGCCCGCGATCGCTCCGGCGATGGCGTGGGTGCTGGAAACGGGAAGCCCAAGCCAGGTAGCGAAAAGAATCGAGATCGCAGCGCCAGTTTCCGCGCAGAAACCGCTACGCGGCTGGAGCCGGGTAAGCCTTGTGCCCATGGTGCGCACAATGCGCCAGCCGCCGCTCATTGTACCCAGTCCGATGGATGCGCTGGAAGCCGCGATCACCCATGAAGGAACGTGAAAGTCCTTTTGCAATCCGCCGGCAAAAAGAACCGCCGTGATGATTCCCATCGTCTTCTGCGCATCGTTCGTTCCGTGCGCACAGCTGAGAAAGGCGGCCGAGACGAGTTGGTATTTCCGGAAATGGCGGTCCATTTGCGACGGAGTGAATCTTCGAAACCCCCAATAAACAGCAACCATGAGCAGATATGCCGCCACCAGACCGATGAGAGGGGAAAGAACAATGAAGGCCATCGTGATGCCCCATTTCCCGGCGATCAGACCACTGAAACCCGCTTTCGCGAACGCGGCGCCGGCATAGCCACCGATCAGAGCATGAGAGGAACTGGTGGGCAACGCCAGAACCCAGGTGAACATATCCCACAGAATGGCTCCCACCAGACCGGCGAGCAAGACCCAGGGCGTGACTAGATGGACGTTCACAAACCCGCTGCCAATGGTTGCGGCGACGCCAGTCCCGAGCAGATATGCCGCCAGAAAATTGAAAACGGCGGCCCAGACTACAGCTATTCCCGGAGTCAATACGCGTGTGGAAACCACGGTCGCGATCGAGTTGGCGGCGTCGTGAAAGCCGTTGATGTAATCGAAGATCAGCGCGAGGCCGATGATAAGAACAACCAGATCGAACGAATTCATCCGCGTATCAGTTGTTCTTAACCGACACGTTCTGAATCACGTCGGCGACATCCTCACACCGGTCCGTGGTCGCCTCCAGCAGTTCGAAGATTTCTTTTTTCCGGATGAGTTCGATGGGGTCCTTTTCGTCACGGAAAAGTTCGCCTATGAGATTCCGTTCCAGTTTGTCGGCATCGTTTTCAATCCGGTTGATTTCGATACAGAAGTTCAGGACAGGCCGCTTCTTATGCAATGCCGTGATCGCGTCCGTCAGAATAGAGCAACATCTGGACACCATCTCCGCGAGAAGGATCACCGCCGGCGGAATGGGCTTCAGCCGATAGGCGACGATCCTGAAGGTGACGTCTTCAATACCGTCAAGGACATCGTCGAGCTTGGTGGCGAGGGCCTGAATGTCTTCAGGGTCGAAGGGAGTGATGAATGTCGATCGCAGGTGGCGGAAAATATCGTGTACGACGCGGTCCCCTTCATCTTCGATTTTGCTGATGTCCTCTTCGATCCGGCAGACGCCATCATACCCGTCGCTCAGCCCGCTGATGAAGAGTTTCGAGGCTCGGCAGAGAATTTGAGAGTGGCGCTCGAAAAGATAAAAGAAATTCTCGTCCTTCGGTAACAGATTCATGACAGTCCAACAATAGATTAGCGGAATGGTAGTTCCCGGGATTTAGTTCCGTAAGCACCAGTCGGGAGTTTGAACGCAGCATCCCGAGCCGTCTTTTTCGCCATCGACTCGTTTCAGTCCAACCGCAAGCGATGTGTTGGGCATGGTAGCGGCTTGCCGGAATAGATGGCGAACTCTCGCGCCACCCTCGAATGAGGATCAGCGGCGTGGCGGCTTTTGCGCGATTCCGAGCGTGCCAGTTCGAGATTCCAAACCTTTGGCGGCCACCCTCACGCGAAGCTGCGCCCGACTTCGCGTGCGCTACAATCCGTTCGATGGCTCTGACGCAAGTGAAAGCACAGCTCATGAGCGGGTCGGAGATCGACCGCACGCTGGTTCGGCTTGCGCACGAGATCCTCGAAAAAACGAAAGATCTGGATCAACTCGCGTTTATCGGGATTCGGCGCCGGGGAGTTCCGCTGGCGCAGCGTCTCTCGGCAAAGATTGAGGCCCTGGAGAAGCGCAAAATTCCCGTCGGAATTCTCGATATCAATCTTTACCGCGATGACCTCAGCACGGTGGACGTGAAACCCGTGCACAATGGAACCGAAATTCCGTTCTCGGTGCAGGGGAAAGAGATCATTCTGATGGATGATGTGCTCTACACCGGTCGTACAATCCGGGCGGCGCTTGATGCGCTTTTCGATCATGGGCGTCCGGCGCGGGTGCAGTTGCTGGTTTTGATTGACCGGGGGCATCGGGAGTTGCCGATTGAGGCTCGCTATGTCGGGCGCAGTGTTCAGACTTCGGATACTGAGATTATTGAGGTTAAGTTCAGCGAGATTGATGATGTGGAGAAGGTGCTTCTGGTGGAACGTTCGGGGGCGGAAGCGGCTTAGGGTGCAGCCGCCTTTCGGCGGCAGGACAGGCTTGGGAGCCTGTCCGCAGGCAAGCGTGCCTGCCCCACATTACGGATGCATGTACTCCACAGACGCACGTACCCCATTGGACTGGCCGGGTGGGGAAGAGGGTAAGAAGCAATTGGTTTCGTGCGAGGGTGGGTAAAGTCACCGGCGACAAGATCGCCGGCGCTACCGGCAGCGCCGAAGCGTTGGAAAGGTTGGAGACAGATTGGTTAGGCGCAGATATTGACGATGGGGGCTCAACGCACTGGCCTGCTTGATATCGAGAGCCTTGACCGGACCGAAATCGAAGCGATCCTGGATAGAGCCCATTTTTTTCAGCCGGCTGAGAATGAATCTTACCGGCGGCTGGAAGCGCTTCGCGGCAAGACGATCGTCAACCTTTTTTTCGAGGCTTCCACCCGCACGCGGGTCAGCTTTGAAATTGCCGCGAAACGGCTGGGCGCCGATACCGTTTCCATCGCGGCGCAGGGATCGAGCGTTTCGAAGGGTGAATCGCTGGTCGATACGCTGAACACGCTGGTTGCGATGCGCCCCAACGCCATCGTCATGCGCCATGCGGCCTCCGGCGCGCCGCACTTCCTTGCGCGGCATCTGCAGATTCCCATCGTCAATGCGGGCGACGGAACGCACGAGCACCCGACACAGGCTCTGCTCGATGCGCGGACGATTCTCGATCAGCGTGCCACGCTCGAAGGCCTTCGCGTGGCGATTATCGGCGATATCGCGCACAGCCGGGTGGCGCGCTCCAATGTGCACCTGCTTGCGAAATTCGGCGCCGATATTGTGCTCTGCGGGCCGCCGTCACTGCTGCCTCGCGAGCTTGAGCAACTGGCTCCTGGTGTGAGCCTCGCCTGGGAAATGACCGAAGCGATTCGGGATGCGGACGTGATCATGATGCTGCGGGTACAACTGGAGCGGCAGCACGAAGCGCCGATGTCGGCCGGCGAATATTTCCATTTCTATGGGCTGCGGCTGGAACATCTGACGCTGGCGAAACCGAACGTGATCGTGATGCATCCGGGCCCGATCAATCGCGGGCGCGAGCTATCGTCGGAGGTCGCGGACAGCCAGCGATCGGTGATTCTCAATCAGGTCGGGAACGGTGTTGCCGTCAGGATGGCCGTGCTGGAGCGGATCCTGCAATGAGTTCCCTTCTGATTACCGGCGGGCGCGTGATCGATCCTGCGACGGGCGGCGACGGGCGGGCGGACGTGCTGATCCGCGACGGCCGGATCGAAGCCATCGGAACCGGCCTCGACGAGGACGGCTTTGTTGATGAAAATCTGGCTCGCTTCGATGCAACGGGCGCGATCGTCGCGCCGGGCTTCATCGATATGCATGTTCACCTCAGAGAGCCGGGGATTGAACACGCCGAAACCATCGAGACGGGAGCGCGCGCGGGGGCAGCCGGCGGATTCACGACGATCTGCTGCATGCCGAACACGCTGCCGGTGAACGACAGCGCCACGGTCACCAGTTACATCGTGCAGCGGGCGCGCGAGGTCGCGTGCATCAATGTGCGTCCTATTGGAGCCATTACGAAGGGTAGTTTGGGTGATGAACTGGCGGCGATTGGTTCCATGCGCGAAGCGGGCATCGTGGCGATTTCGGACGACGGGCGTCCGGTGATGAATGCGCGGGTGATGCGGCGGGCCATGGAACTCGCGGTCGCACTGGACATTCCCGTGATCGATCACTGCGAGGATCTCAATCTGAGCTCGGGCGGCGATATGCATGAAGGGCGGCAATCGGTGCGGCTCGGGTTGCGCGGCATTCCGTCGGCATCGGAGGATGTGATGGTCGCGCGCGATCTGCTTCTGGCTGAGCTGACCGGCGCGCGCTATCATGTGGCGCATCTCTCGACGCGGCGCTCGGTCGAGATGGTTGCGTTTGCGAAAAGCCGGGGACTGAAGATCAGCTGCGAGGTGACTCCGCATCATTTCGCGATCACCGATCACGAGCTGGAAACCTACGACAGCAATTTCAAGATGAAACCGCCGCTGCGCTGCCAGCATGATGCCGATGCCCTGATTGAGGGTATCGTCAGCGGTGTCGTCGACGCGATCGCTACCGATCACGCGCCGCATCCCGGAAGCGACAAGATGCAGGAGTTTGAACGCTGCCCGTTCGGGATCATCGGTCTTGAGACCGCGCTTGGTCTGTCACTCGACATCCTTGTTCATACAGGCCGAATCGGTCTGACGCGGCTGGTCGAATTGTTCACGACCGGTCCGGCGAACATTCTCAAGCTGGACCGGGGAACGCTGGCGGTGGGCGCGCCGGCCGATGTCACCATATTCGACCTGAAGAGAGAATGGACGTATGATGTTCAACAGTCGTTCTCGAAAAGCCGCAACTCGCCTTTTAATGGAAGACGGTTCCGCGGCGGTCCGCTCGCGACGATAGTCGGGGGCGAAATCGTATGGACCAGTTTCCAGGAAACACGCGAGTAATTACCGGGCGGCGCCGTTCGGGCCTGCGGTTTGGCCTGATCGCTCTTATTGTTCTTTTCTTTGTGGTTTTGATCGGCGCGAGCTGGGGCGCGTCGGTGCTGATCGATTATTCGTGGTGGAAGGAGCTCGGGCAGGTAAACACCTGGATCGACCTCTACGCGTACTCGACGCTTCCGATCGCGGGTGCGACTCTAATTACCTGGTTGGTCCTTCTGACCGCTCATAGCCGGGGCGTGAAATTCGCCGGCGGGCGCGTCAGCGATTACCCGATCTACTCCCGCCTCGCCGCTGTGGTGCTGCTCGTACTGTCGTTTCTCGTCGCCGACGCCAGCATCGATAACTGGACGGTGCTGCGCTTTGCGGGCAGCCGCGCGTTGAAGAATATCGAGGGCTTCCCCGACCCGATTTTCGGCAAACCTGTCACGTTCTACCTTTTCGATCTGCCGTTCTGGTCGGATTTGCGTGGGTTTATTTTCACCGTGGTGATTCTGACGATCCTGGTGTACTGGCTCGTGGCGCGCGGGTGGCAACTGCGATTCACGCTGCCCGAGATCACGCGCGGACCGCTGGATCTCTCTCTTCTCCGCCTGACTGGCGGGCTGGAATCGAAGTTTCTGCGCGGCGCTCTGGCCTTTTTCCTCGTGGCTCTTGCCGCGAGGTTTTACCTTGCGCGGTTTGAGATGGTCTGGAACCAGCACCGTTTCCTTGTTGGGGTGGACTATACGGATGCGCATTTCGCGCTCCCTCTTTACTGGTTGATGATCGTCGCGCTGATCGTGGGCGCGGGTCTCGTCATCGCCCGCCGATGGGTTGCGACAGGCTTTGTCGTGGGGGTCAGTCTGGTGTTGCTGTGGGTCGTGCCGGCAATTGCGGGCGCGCTCTACGTCAAACCCAACGAGATTTCGCTCGAGCGCCCTTACATCCAGACGCACATCGAAGCCACGCGCGCGGCATTCGGTCTCTCGACGCGGACGCGCGAGATCGAAATGCATACCGATCCCAATGCGACGATCGATGTTTCGAAACACCGGCCGTTGCTCGACAATGTCCGGCTTTGGGACTGGAAGCCGTTTCACGACACTGTCATTCAGTTGCAGGCGCTGCGGCCCTACTATACCTTCCATGAACCGCCCGACGTGGATAGATACACGATTGACGGTCAGTACCGTCAGGTGCTGCTGTCGGCTCGCGAACTCGATATTACGCAATTGCCGGGAACTCAATCGAGCTGGATCAATCCACATTTCATCTATACCCACGGATATGGTCTGGTGATGGCGGAGGTCAGCAAGATTACGCCTGATGGTCAGCCGGTTTATCTGATCCAGGATATGCCGCCCGACATCAAGACGCCTTCGCTTAAGATTGTGCGGCCGGAACTTTACTATGGCGAGTTCCAGCAGGATCCGGTTTTCGTCGATACGGCTCAGGAAGAGTTCGACTATCCGAAGGGCTCCGACAATGCAAAGACCAGGTATGCGGGAAAGGGTGGATTTCCCATTTCTTCGCTGTTTATGCGCGCGGCAGCGGCGTTGCATTACGGCGATTCGAACATTATTCTCACCGGGTATCTGACGGATCACAGCCGCATGATGATTCATCGCCGGGTGCGGGAACGCCTGCAGACTGTCGCGCCCTATCTTACATGGGATACCGATCCTTACATCGTAATCACGCCAGAAGGCAGGCTGGTGTGGATGATCGACGGGTATACGACATCCGACGCCCATCCCTTCTCCCGCGCGATCGATGCGTACGGCGGGATCAACTATATGCGCAATGCGGTGAAGGCCACGGTCGACGCGTACGACGGGGAGACGCATATCTACGTTTTCGATTCTTCAGACCCGGTAATCGAGGCCTATCGCACTCTTTTCCCGGCGCTTTATGAGGATGCTTCGAAGATGCCGCCCGCGTTGCGCGCGCATACGCGGTATGCCGAAGAGTTGTTCCGCGTGCAATCGGATATGTACCGGGTTTATCACATGCGGAACCCGCAATCGTTTTACAACAACGAAGACGTGTGGGAACTGGCGAAGTATTCTTCCGGCGGACAGAATGCTGAGCCGCAGCCGGTTACTCCGACTTACGTGTTCGCTACGCTGCCGGGGGAGAGTAAACCGGAGTTTCTGCTGATGACGACCTTTACGCCGCTTTCGAAAGAGAACCTGATCGGCGTGATGCTGGCGCGTTGCGATGGGGACAAGCTGGGCGAGATTGTGGTTTTGCAGCTTTCCAAGCAGGAATTGACTCTGGGGCCGATGCAGATTGCGGCCCGGATCAATCAGGATCAGAACATTTCGAAAGACCTGACGCTGTGGAATCAGCAGGGGTCGACGGCGCTTGAGGGACAGACGCTGGTGCTGCCGGTCGGCGACACATTCCTCTATGTTGCGCCGATATATTTGCAGGCGACGCAGGCGCGGATGCCGCAGTTGAAGAAAGTCGTTCTGGCGGTTGGGAACCGGTTGATATACGCCGATACTTACGAGGAGGCGTTGGCTGAGCTCAGCCAGCCGGGTGGATCAGAAACAGGCCCGCAGTCAGCGTCGGCTACGAACCAGCCGGCGGCCGCTGCTCCCGCGCCACCGTTGACGGTCGGGACGAAGATTACGGATCCGCGCATTCAGAGTATTCGCGATCACCTGAAGCGCTATAAGGATCTGGCGAGTCAGGGCAAGTGGGCGGATGCCGGTCGCGAACTGGACGCAATTCAGAGCGAAGTCCAGCAATGAGGAAACGCCTCGGGTGAAGGTCGTTCGCAGCCTGCTTTCCGTTTGCCTGGGATTCGCCGTGTTTTTCGGGATGGTTCGCGTGATGACAGCGGTTGTCGGGAGCGGCCCGGATACGAGCGGCGCTTATACCAACGGGCCTGTTATGAATTACCTGATCGAGAGCCTCATCTGGACGATTGGGGCAGCCCTGATTGCGGGCTATATCACGGCCTGGGTCGCCGGATTTCGGGAGTTCCCCCACGCGGCGGCGCTGGGTCTGCTGATGGTCGTCGCGGGCTTCGTTTCGATGCGGCAGGAGGGGATCACGAAGCCTGGCTGGTATCAGACGACTATTGCCGGTTGCGGACCGGTCGCTGCCATGATTGGCGCGGCTATCCGGATGCTCACGAAGCGGCGGCCAGCCAAGCGCGCATAAAAGCATATTTGTGCTTTTGTGCTAAGCTGGGTGCGTGAGGACGACGATCGAAATTCCCGACGCTCTCTTTCGCCGGACAAAGTCTCTCGCCGCAGCTCGTGGACTCACCCTGAAACAGCTTATTGTGACTGCCGTCGAACGGGAGGTCGAGCCGGTCAGGCCCGCGGCCGGAAAAAAGCGGCGCCCTTTACCTGTGATTCATCTGGAACCAGGTCGCACAATGGATCTGACAACCTTCAATTTCGATGATTTGCTTTCCTGACGTTAATGTCTGGATCGCTCTCACCGTCGCGGAGCATACGCATCACAATGCGGCCACCGAGTGGTACAGCAGCGGCGAGTGGGACTCGGTCATTTTTTCGCGCGTTACTCAGATGGGCTTTCTTCGACTGCTGACGAATGAGCATGTAATGGGAAAGCGGGCGGCCAGTTCCCTGGGCGCATGGAAGATTATGGACAGCCTGCTCCGGAATCCCGACGTTCGATTCGCCGCCGAGCCGTCGGGAATCGAAACCGTCTGGAGGGAATTCAGCAAGTCGCCGCAGTCGAGCCCAAATCTGTGGACGGACGCATGGCTCGCCGCGTTCGCCTTAACGACTGGCTTCACGCTGGTCACGTTCGATCGCGGCTTCTCCCGATACGAGGGCATCCCCCTCGAAATTCTGAGCGCTATTCCCTGATTCAGCGCGGGAGATTACTACAGGACCAGGCATAAATTCCACTTATGGTATTATGAAAGTGTAATTTGCGGGCATTCCTCCACTGCAGCAGCACCAGGAACGACTCCAAAGGAGTGATCCTAAAATAATATGGCCAATTTTAATCAGGGAGCTCAGGTTGAGCACCAGCGGTTCGGTTTCGGCACAGTTCTTTCCAGTTCCGACGAGCGCATTGTTATCAAATTTGACGACCACGGCGAGAAGAAGTTTGTCACGACGATGGTCGCAGCTTCACTGAAGAAAAGCGATCGCCAGCCGCCGGCTGAAAAGCGCGCCTCCCGTGCCCGCAAGCCTAAAGTCGTTGCTCTTCCGGCGCAGGCCTGATCGACTCGGCCCCAGCCTCTTAAGTTTAAGAAGGATTCGACGTTTGAACGCCAGACAGAAACGCCTCTTCGAAGAATCGCTCAAGAAAAATCCCAATCTGAAGATGCCCTCTGAGGCGAGCCAGCCATCCGGCGAACTCACCGACGAGGACATGGCGCTTTTGAAACAGGGCGTGGGCGACAAGAGCGGGCGCCCGCAGACCATAGCGTCGGCCGGCGGCGAAGCTGCGGAAGAAGTTCCGATGGACGTCCAGACGGGCTCCGTAATGACCTACTTCGAGGAGAAGGGTTTTGGCTTCCTGCGGCCGGATGGCGGCGGCAAGGATATCTTCTTCCACATCTCGCGATTGCATCAGGGGCAGGCGACTGACCTGGTGCCTGGCGCTAAAGTGGCTTACGATCTCGGCATGGATCGGAACGGCAAAATCGCCGCGAGCAGCGTCCGAATCCTGACGCCGGAAGAAAAACCGGCGGAAGGCTGATTCGAAGAAGGAATTTGGAGCGCACCGCTCGGCGGCTTCGACCCGGCTTTTGACCCCCTTTTGTAAAGGGTGGGAATCAACCGAACGCCTTTAGGAGTCATCCACCGGCTTTTAAACCGGCAGCGACCAGCGCACAGACGTTGCTTGAGCCGACTCCCTCATTCTTGAGTGTTGGATCAAAAATGAAAGGCCGTCACCTGCTTCGCAGTTAACGCCCCAAACTGAATTGTACCCTGAAGGCGGGAAATTTCTCAGTTTTAATTCCGTGACTTTAAACCACCACAAACTGGTGATCGGGGCACTCAATTCGCACCGCGCCGTATAGCTCGTCCACGAGGCCCGGTCCGAATTTCGCAATAAAGGGAATGATGGAATAGAGGCGTTCCTGAAGATGTTTTTCAGGGAATACGAGGCCGTTCAGCGAGCGGGCATCCCGGACCGCCTGCTGGTCCCGCGCCATGATCTGTGTAGCGGTCTTCCGCGAAATTTTGTCAACCTGATAGTCGATCTTCCGGCGGCTGGTATCGAGAGCGTTCGCCAGAGTAATGTCGAAATGGCGTAAATCGGCCTTCAATGCGTCGAGCGCCGACGAGAATGCGGTATGAGTTTCATCCAGACGTCTGCGCAGCGGCGCCGGAACCAGGCGGGCGGCGATCGCGTCATGCAGCCCCTGCTCACCTGCAAGCAAATCGGTGGGGCCGAGGCCGTAACGAGCCATTCGCTTGCGGCTGCGTTCATCGAGAAGCGTAAATGCCGCGCGGGGGAAGGCAGCGGGTTGCCGGTTGAGCAGTTTGCTGTAGAGCACCTGCGACTGCGCCAGATAGGCCAACTCGGCAGGCCCGCCGATATAGGCTGCGGTCGGCAGCAGATAATCCTGGACTACCGGCCTCAGTAAAGCATTGGGCGAAAGATTCACGGCACGGCTGGCCAGTTCCTGCGCCGAGAGCTTTCGGCCGGCGGCGGTGAAGTCTCCGTTCGAACGCCTTAACGCGAGGCGCTGCCCGTCCTGCAGCAGGAAGGCGAGTGAGGTACTTTTGTCTACAAGCACCTGGGCGTGATAACCGCGATCAAGGAGTTCTTTGGAGCGCGCCATCAGAGCTTCGGTGAGTTCCGGCATCCGCTCCACTGCCTCTTTCATCAGGGGGGCCGCGATCTCGCGCAAGGCGTGCTCCATCGGGTCGATGAGCAGCAGTCCGTAGGATCCGAGTAGCTCGGTGATGATCTTTGCGAAGGCCAGCCCCATGGTTTCGCCTGGCGCATAGGCCCGTTCGACCAGAGCCAGCGCGTCATCGGCGAAAGGCAGCCCGGCCAAAGCGGTTCGCAGTTGATCGATCGGAATATCCCTCAAGCCGATTCCGCCGACGGGGTGGGACCCATTGACGTCCGGACCCCTCATCTGAATCTTTACCGGCTGATGATCGGGGCCAAATACCCAGACATGGTCGACTTCAGCGAAATCGTGATCTTCCGTAGCCAGCCAGAATATCGGGACGGCGAGGATTCCGGCGGCTGTGAGCTCTCGCGCCGCTTTGATCGCCGTGAGCGCCTTATAAACGCTGTAGGCGGGTCCAGAGAACAGGCCGACTTGCTGACCGGTGACGATTGCAACGGTGCCGGGTTGACGCAGCAGATCGAGGGAAGGGTTGCCATGGTTCAGCGGCGTCAGAGCCTGAACCACCGCCGCGCGGCGATCGTCGGGAAAATCGAATTTTGCGGCTGCCGCGAGCGCTGCGGCATCGTTCGGACGCCAGGGATAAAGGTCGCTTACCCGATCGAAATGATAGATCAGATCGGTGAACAGCTTCGATGTTCCGGGGAGGTCAGTCTGGCGGATACACGAAGACTCCATTGGCTTGTGTCAGATTAACAGATGAAAATGAAACCCACTGGGGTCCAGAATAAGCACCGCTATTTCAGCGCTTTGAGTGCAGGCTTATACCCGGCGTGAGCAGCACTCCGGGCGCAAGGCGCTTTGCGATGTCGTTATAAATAACGAAGACCATCAGCATCATCAGAAAAACAAAGCCAACTTTGAGCATCGCTTCTTTGACATTCAGACTGAGGTCACGGCCCATGACGGTTTCGATGAGCAGCGTAAGGATTGCGCCTCCGTCGAGGATCGGGATCGGCAGGAGGTTGACGATCGCCAGATTCAGGCTCACAACGCTCATCAACATGAGAAACGCCGCCGGCCCCTGTTGCGCGGCTTCCGTGGCGTAATGGGCAATTCCGATGGGTCCCGAGAGATTCTTCGCCGACATTCGGCGCTCGAGAATGCCCCGCAGGAACTCGACGATCAGGCTCGCGTTCTTCCCGTTCTGAACCAGCGACTCGTGCAGGGCGTCAGGGAACGAAAGTCTCGTCTTCTGAATGTCCAGCTTTATGTCGGACTGAACCCCGATCATCCAGCGCGCAGTGCCATCCGGGTTCCTGAACACCGGACTGATGGTCGCTGTGCGGTGTACACCCGCGCGAACGTATTCGAGCGTTACCGGTTTTCCGTTGCTCTTGCGAATCACTTCCGGCAAGGTATGAATCGAGTGAATGGGAAGATTGTTGATCTTGACAAGCAGATCGCCTTTGCGGAGCCCGGAAGTGGCAGCGGGGTACCCGGCGTTGACGTCGCCGACCTGCACTTCTTCCTGTCCCTCCCAGCCGGCCGAGCCCAGCCCCTCTTTCTCATCAAGGATGGGTGTGACGGTCAGAGGAATTTGCTGACCGTTACGCTCGATCATGATACTCATCGGGCGTTGCGCGCTTTCGATTTCCTTCGTGGTGATGTCTTCCCAATCGGGATTGTTCTCATTGTCGAGACGCACAATCTTGTCGCCGGGTTGAATTCCCGCTTGTGCGGCTGGTGAACCGGGCATAACGTGACCGATGATGGCCCCGCCGGCGTTCAGCACCTTCTCATACGAGAACATGAACAGCCCCGTCAGGACGGCGACCGCGAGTACAACGTTCATGAATGGGCCCGCTGCGAGAATGATCAGCCGCTGCCAGCGCGGCTTGTTCGACATTCCTCTGGCGTCGCCTTGTTCCGCCGCCAACTCGCCCTCGTCCATCCTCGCGAGAGGCGAACTGAAATTCTCGCCCGGTTGTTCGCCGGCCATCTTTACGTAGCCGCCAAAGAGAAAGAGCGAGAACCGATAGTCCGTTTCACCGCGGCGGAAGCCGAAGAGGCGGGGCCCGAAACCAAAGCTGAATACCTCCACTTTGACGTCAAAGGCGCGAGCGGCCCAAAAGTGTCCCAACTCGTGGATGAGGATCATGACTCCGACGAGTACCAGTAGCCACCAGATGTTCAGGAGGAACGATGAGAGAGCCATTTCCGTGTCCTTATTCCGTTACGCCGCTGTTCATGCTCTTGCCGGCGCCGCGGCGGGAGCAAACGCCACGGACCGGGTGTTAATCACATTGTCCGCCACGCGGCGCGCCGTTTTATCGACCTCCAGAACTTCTTCCACGCTTGCCGGCTCGCGGTTTGGTATCCGCTCAAGCGTCTCCGCTACGACTCGCGCGATGGAGGGGAAGTTGATGCGGTTCTGAAGGAAAGCTTCAACCGCGATTTCGTCCGCAGCATTCAGGACGCAGGTTGCGCACCCGCCGTTTCTCTGCGCGTCATAGGCCAGGTCGAGGAGGGGAAACTTCGCCCGATCGGGCGGATAGAACTCCCACTTGCGAGCTTCGTTCCAGTCGATCTTGGGTACGGGAGCCTGTGCGCGCTCGGGCCAGGTCAACGCGTACTGAATCGGCATGCGCATATCCGTGGCCGAAATTTGTGCCACAACGCTGCCATCGTTGTATTCGACCATTGCGTGAACGGTCGATTGCGGGTGGACGACGACTTCAATATCGTCAGGCGCAAAATCGAACAGCCAGCACGCCTCGATAACTTCGAAACCCTTGTTCATAAGGGTTGCCGAGTCGATGGTGATGCGGTTCCCCATCTTCCATGTTGGATGTTTCAGCGCATCGGCCGGCGTCACCCATTCGAGCGCCTCCCGGGAGGTGTTTCGAAAGGGGCCGCCTGAAGCGGTCAGTATAAGTTTCGTCGCCTCCGTACGCAAGCCCGCGCGCAGACACTGATGAGCGCCGTTATGCTCGGAATCGACCGGAATCAGTTCGGCGGCATGCTGACGGACCGCCTCCATCACCAGTTTCCCGCCCGACACCAGCACCTCTTTATTTGCGAGGCCGACCCTCTTGCCGGCGCATACCGCCGACCAGGTGGCAGGGAGCCCTGCGACGCCGACAATCGAGGACATCACGGTGTCGGCTTGTTCGGCGACGGCGATCTGGACCAATGCGTCCGGGCCCGTCAGCAATTCCGGAACAGACCGATCCGGGATTCCAAAATCGGTAAGCCGCGCACGAAGCCGATCGATGTCCGACGCCTCCTGAATGACCGCAACTTCCGGTCTAAACTCCTGAATCTGTTGTGCCAGCAGGTCGACATTTCGTCCCGCAGCCAGGGCGAATACCCGAAACCTCGACGGATTCTGACGAACAACATCCAGAGTGTTAGTTCCGATTGAACCGGTCGAACCCAGGATGCTAAGCGTACGAACAGGCATTAAGCAGAGATACGGTTTCTTTCCTTGATTGCGGCGCCCGGGAGCAATCACCGTGGGTGCCTTCCCGATCATATCATGCTTATTTCTGGCGGTTTGGAGTGCGCGAGGCAAGAACTGAACCCCGTTTTCGTCGAAGCAACCCGTTTTTTGAGATAACCCTTGCGGGCGCCGGGGAGGTTGCTTCAGGGGTCTTTCAGTTTAGAGGTTAGTCTCGCTTTGGTGGGAGTTACTTTTCCTCCCCGGCTTGATTCCAATAATAGAATAGATAATTTTTGGAATCAACCAAATTTTGTATATAAAATTTGGATACGTGTCATTTCGTACTTCCTGCCGTTACTTCAATTCCGGTTAATTCTTCCAACACTTTGATTGTAGAGCAGATATCCTCTTCGCCATGACCTCGTGTAATCGCGGTCTGAAAAAGTTGACGAGTCAGTCCAGTCAAAAATAGTGGGACATCCAGCTCCTGAGCCGACTCCAGCATGAGTCCGATATCCTTGTGCATCCATTTTACGGAGAAATTTGCTTCGAAATCGCGCCGGAAGATGAATGGGGCCTTGTAGTCGATCAGACCTGATTTCGCAGCGCTATTAGATAAGATGTCGAGCATCAGGGCCGGATCGACGCCTGCCTTGGTACTCAGTACGATTCCTTCATTGAATGCCTGCAGGAGATTCGAGAGCACGAGGTTCTGCGTGAGTTTGGCGTGGAGCCCCATGCCGGGTCCACCACAAAAGTAGAGCTTTTTGCCCATGACCTCCAGCCAGGGTCGAACGCGTTCGAAGACTTTTTCGTCTCCGCCGACCATAAAGGTCAGGGTGCCGTTGATCGCGCCGGGGGTTGAACCTGTGCATGGCGCGCCGAGGAAATCGATCCCCGCCTTCGCGAGTTCCTCATGTATGCGGCGGCTCGAGGATGGACTGACGGTGCTGGCGTCGACGATCGTGAGACCCGCTTTTCCTCCGCTCTTTTCTCCTCCGCTCTTGAGCCCTTCTGCGCCGAGGATCACGTTTTCGGACATTGCCGAGTCGCCAACGCAGATGAAAACACACTCGGAGTTGCGGGCCACGTCAGCCGGCGTCGCACAGACTGTTCCTCCCGCTTCGTCTGCCAGCCGTTCCGCTTTGGCGCGCGTGTTCGACCAGAGCGCGACATCGTGACCGGCCTTCAGAAGATTGCGCGCCATCGGGCCGCCCATGAGACCCAGTCCCAGAAATCCGAGTTTTGCCATAAGAGGAATTGTATCGATGGCTTATGCGTCGATCACTTATACTGGGGCGCGGAAAAAATTATGACGGTCGAAACGCTATTCCTGGGCTATGCGGTGGAGAAACTCGAACAACTCATGGGGCGAATTGAGATCTGCCTCGGGATGCTGAGCAAGGAGCAGATCTGGTTCCGCCGGCATGGGAACGAAAACGCGATCGGCAACCTGCTTTTGCACCTGTCCGGGAACGTCCAGCAGTGGATCGTCTCTTCACTCGGCGACCAACCGGACCGTCGGGACCGGAACAGTGAATTCGACACGCAAGGAGGGTTAACGGCTGTAGAACTCGCAGCACGGCTTCGCCAGACTCTCGAACGCGCGATCAAGACGGTCTCAGGCCTGACGCCTGAGCGACTCGCTCGTACGTATGAAATCCAGACATATCGGGTTTCGGGCGTGGAGGCGGTATTTCACGTGGTCGAACACTTCTCCTATCACACCGGGCAGATTATCTTCGCCACGAAGTCGTTTACGGGCGGCGATCTCGGTTTCTACAACCATTTGAAGAATGCGGAATCCACCGAGCAAGTGCCATAAAAAATGAGCCTGACATACATCAGGCTCAAGGCGACGAAGGGGGTTCTGGAAGGATGTTGAGGTCAAATGGGGGATTTTACAGTAGAGAATTCAGGGAGGGGGTTTCTCGCCGCTCTTGAGCCTCTTTGAAGTAATTCACGCTTACCTTATAAGCAAATCGCTCGCCAAAGCGTAATGTCTTTGGAATCAGTCGACGGATGGCTGCGGATACTGTTTCGGCATCCCAAACCGGACAGAGCACAGAAAAATTCGTCCCTGGCCGTTCAGTTTTGGGCGGGCAACACGGAAGACTGCGGAATTTTTCCCGACTCGACATCGGAGAGGGAGATGTGATTCGCCTCCAGCGTCGTTCCGGTCGTCTGATCGAGGCTGATGCGCGCGCTCTGATACGTGACCCGCGCCGCTAACTCGGAAGACTGAGCCGCTGTCAGATCGCGTTGCTGCACAATCACGTTATAAGGAGTCGACGCTCCCAGATTGAATTTCTTCTCTTCCGCGTCGAGGAGTTGCTGCTCCAGAATGCGGCTCTGAACCGCCGCCTCATAGCGGGCTCGCGCCTGGCGCAAGGCAACCACTGAATTGGTGATGTCTACCTGTGCCTGGTTCATGTCCTTCGCCGTCGTCAGCTGCTGCTGGCGGAGCGAAAGCTGGTCGATCGCATGATCCGCCAGAGCGGCCCGGTCACGCAGCTGAATCGAGCCGAAAGCCCCGATGTTCTCGGTAGGAAAATTCTGACGAAACACCTGCCCGAGCGCTGTGCCGATGCCGCCCCTGAAATACGGATCGGCCGTAACAGGCGGCGCACCGGGTATGGACACCGTCTTCGCCGTTCCGGCAAGACCAGCGGTGCTCCGGCCGGCAAGAATTCCGGCAGACGGAAGAAGTCCGTTCTTCGTGCCGAGCGCGGAGATCTCCGCGCTTTTGACGTTCCCCTGTTCAACGATCAAATCGCTTCGATTTGCGAGAGCCTGATGGACCAGATCCTTGATGGCCGGAATATCGTCGGTTGCCGGAATTACGAGCGAGTCCACGGGAATGATGTCGACGTCGGCGATCAGAGCCGCGCCCGTTCCGGTCCGGCTGATCAGATTTTTCAGCTGCACTTGCTGTTGCCGTTCAGCCGCCTGGGAATTGACGAGCGCGAGCTGGTTTACGGCGACCTGATTTTGCGCCGTAGTGACATCAAGCTCCGCTAGAGCGCCCAGATTGAACCGTTGCTTGCTTTCGTCGTAGAACCTTTGCGCCGTATTGAGCGCGTCCTGCTTCGCCTTCAGGTCCTCTTCATCGCCAACCAGCGAATAATAGGCATTCAGAATGTTCGCCACAATGCCCGAAACGGTTGTCTTGAAGTTCAGGTCGGAATCCTGGAGGTTCATCTTCGCCACGGTAATATTTCTGGCGTTCACCGCAATTCCCAGGCCCTGCAAGAGGTTTTGCTGAATGCTGAACGAGAGAGCCGGAGCGACGGAGGGATTCAATACGTCGAGCGGCGCGTTTTCATTGAGGTAGTGATCGCTGTAGCTTACGGTCAGTGATCCGCCGGTCAGAAAACCCTGCTGATAGCTCCCGGTGTACGTGCGCGCTCCCTGTATAAGGTTCGGAGTCTGGCTCAGGACAGTATTTGGCTCAGGATTGCTTCGATGGCTGAACGCCGTGGCTACCTGGATCGAGGGATCCAGCACCGGCGTCACGGGACCAACCTGGGACACCGTCGCATTCGTCGTTCCGCTGGAACCACCGCGGCTGCCCGGAATGTTGACGCCCGCCGCCTGCTGGCTCCCGAATACGCCCTGGCCGTTCTGGACAGATGCCGATTGAGAGGCTCCGTTCGGCACGCCCGGCAACGCTCCGCCCGCCTGAGACCGCTCAAGGTTCCAGGCCATCAGGCTCGAGTTGTAACGGGCGATTTCGATATCGATGTTGTCTTCAAGCGCCAGCGCAATCGCGTCGTGCGCGGTCAGATAAAGCTTCCCGGCGCGAATCAGGACCTGGAGCCGGTCCGAATTCGACAGACGGACGGGCGGCACCTCGACCGGGAGATAGGGCCGCCAGAGAATCGGAGCGGAAGGGCGAATGGGTTCGATACCCGCATTCGGCTGTTGAGCCGTGATCGGCAGTGCCGTGAGCAGCCAGCACATGCCAATCGCAATGGGTCTGGCGGCGCGATGAAAAAGGGTGTTCGAAGGGCGGTCCATCACCGGCGACAAGATCGCCGGTGCTACCGGCGCTCCCGTAAGCTTGTTGAAGGTCACGGCTTCACCTCCTGAGGCGGCACGCTGGATACCGTGCCGACGTGACCGGACAGGGCTTCCGCCATCGAGATATGGTTGACCTCCAGCGTTCTGCCCAGCGCCTGATCGAGCGCAATTCGGGCGTGGGTGTAATTGGCCATGGCCTCCGCCTCGGAGCTTTGCGCGCTGGACAGATCCCTCTGATCCTGCGTTACCTGGTAAGGAGTGCCCGCGCCCAGATCGTATTTCTTCCGATCCGCGTCAAATGTCTGTTGCGAGAGATTCCGCGCCTGCACTGCTGCGTCATAGCGCGCCCGCGCCTGCTGCATCCCGATCACAGCGTTTTGCACATCGACCCGGACCTGATTGAGCTGCTTCTGAAAATTCAGCTCGTTCTGCCGGAGTTCGATTACGCTGGTCGCGTAATCGGCCTGGGCGGCGCGATTTCGAAGTGGAATATTCAAGGACAAACCGGCGGAGTAGTTCGGGAAATCGCGGGTGAAAATCTGTTCCAGCATTAATCCGTAGCCGCCGGAGAAGCCGGGCACATTGCCGACGCCGCTCAATCCGTTATTGGTCAGTTCCGCAAAAACCTGTAACGTCGGCTTCAGAGAATTCTTAATACCTACGAGATTCAGCTGGTTGCTGTCGAGGTTAATCCTGGCCTGCTCTACTTCGAGTCGATTCTTCAGGGCGTCCGCGACCAGGTCGTTGACGGGAGGCAGGTCATCGTTAGCGGGAATCGTGATGACGTCCAGCGGAATGATGTGGACGTCGGCGAGGTCGGATGTTGCAATTCCCGTGCGGCTCAGGGCGTTTTTCAGCACCGTCTCCTGCTGCAGTAAATTGGTTTGCGAAATTACGAGATCCTGGCGGGCCGCATAAAGCTGCGACTGGGCCCTCGTAACTTCAATCTCGGCAAGAGTGCCGATCCTGACCTGATCCTGATTATTCTTCAGTAACTGCTCGGCCGTAGCGACTTCTTCCTGCCTTGCCTTCAAATCCTGATTGAAACTCACCAGGTCCCAGTAGAGGTTCAGCGCGGCGGTGACGGTCGTGATCACCTGCTGTTTGAATTGAAGGTCGGTGGCCTTCAAATTATTCTTCTGTACGCGGATGTTGCGGCCGTTCACTGCGCGGCCGAAACCGTTGAGCAGATTCTGGGTGACCACCAGATCGATATCGCCGTTCTGAAAGGGATTCAGGTTGTACGAATTGCTGTTGAGGTGGTTATGGGTACTGGCATAAGTGAGCGTAGCTGAAAGACCGGTGGACCAGTTCTGCGTGTATTGAATCTGAAAGGTCCTCGTATCCGAAATCAACGCGTTGGTTCCCGTGAGCGCGGTAAGGCTCTGCGGCGAAGTGGCGTGCTGAAAGTTCGCGAACGCAAAGATGCTGGGATCGAAAGACAGGAGATTCGGGCCAAGCTGGGTGATGATGCCGCCGCCAGCGCTGACTCCGGCCCCGCCGCTACCCAACGGCGCCCCATTCGTATTCACGCTGACGCCGGTCAAATTTACGCTGGTGGGGCCGGCGGCCACTGGCTGGCCGACGTTGCGCAAAAGGCTGCCGCTTTCCGCGCGTCGCAACAACTCGCGCGAGAGCAGCGGGCCGTAACGCTGAACTTCGATATCGATATTGTTCTCGAGCGCCAGCGCAATCACGTCCTGCGCGGTCAAGTAAAGATTGCCGGCCCGAATCAACGAATCGAAACGCGATGAATTAACGAGATTGATCGGCGGAACATACCTCTGCTGGTAAGGGCGAGTCAACCAGCCGAGCCCCCCTTTCGGCGGGTCGATTCGAACGGAACTTTGCGCATTTGCGGCGCCGGCGACAAGCCCGGCAGAGAGAAGCGCAATGAGAGCGCGGGCGGTCGAATTCATAAGATAATCATTGTTCTCTAAGCAGGAGAATACGTGCGCAAGCGGGATTCGGTTCGCGCTTTTCGATGCCCTGGCGGATTTTCCGATGGTAACTCTCAATGGTATAGTAGCCGTTTGTGACCCCGCAACCGGATCGCGTTCTCGATCTTTTCAGGCAGACGGGCGCTTATCTGCAAGGGCACTTCCGCTTAAGCAGCGGCCTTCACAGCTCCGGTTACCTTCAATCGGCACTGGTTCTGCAGCATCCGCAATACGCCGAACTTCTGGGGCGGAACCTCGCGAGCGCCGTTTCTCGTTTGACGGCGGGAGCGCCGGCGGGTTTGGTTATTTCCCCGGCGCTCGGCGGATTAATTATCGGACATGAGGTAGCGCGCGCTCTCGGCGTCCGTTTTCTCTTCACCGAGCGCGATAGCGATCGCCGGATGTCTCTGAGGCGCGGATTTACGCTCTCGCCCGGCGAGCGAGCGATCGTGATCGAGGATGTCATCACAACCGGAGGCAGTACCAGAGAGGTGATCGAGATCGTGAGGGCCGCGGGCGCCGAAGCGATCGCGGCGGGTTCGATCATCGACCGCAGCGGCGGCGCGGCGAATTTGGGTATTCCGCGCGCGGCGCTCGAAACGCTCGATGTTCCCGTGTTCGAACCGGAGCGATGCCCGAGTTGTGCCAGCGGCGAGCCAGTCACGAAGCCCGGGTCGCGCCCCGTGTGACGCTGCCGGTCTGAATTTGCTTGTTCTGATTTGACACGCCGCATCCGCATCACAATCGCTTACGACGGCACGGACTTCCACGGCTGGCAGATCCAGCCAGGGCTTCCGACCATTCAGGGAGCTCTTGAAGAGATCATCGGCGGGATGGAAGGCAAGCCCGTCCACGTCGCGGGATCCGGACGTACCGACGCGGGGGTACATGCGCGGGCGCAGGTGGCGGCGTTCACGATCGAAAATCCCATCCCGCCCTCCAATCTGCAGCGCGCCATCAACCGCCTGCTCCCGCCGGCGATTCGAATCCTCGATGCCGCGGAGACTCATGCGGACTTTCATCCCCGCTTCGACGCAATCGCCAAGGTTTATCGATATACGCTGTTTCGCGGCGCCGTCTGTTCGCCGTTTGAATGGCGTTACGTCCATCATCATCCTTATCCCCTTGATGAAGGAGCGATGGTCGAAGCCGCGAGGCTCTTCGAAGGCGAGCACGACTTCACCGCATTTGCGGCTTCCGATGCAAGAGATTCCGAAGAGAAATCGCGTGTTCGCCGGATCTTCCACTCAGATCTCGCGCGCGTCGGGAACGCGTTGATCTACACCGTCCGGGGTAGTGGATTTCTCAAACACATGGTCCGGAACATCGTCGGGACGCTTCTCGAAACCGGGCGCGGAAACCTTTCTCAGGGCGATGTCACCAGGCTATTTTCCGGCGCATCAAAGCACAAAGCGGGGCCTACTGTACCCGCTAAAGGACTAGTCCTGCTAGGGGTTGATTACGAGGAGAAGCCACAGGATAGCATGTTAACCTAGGTGGGTGAATCGCCTATACGATATCGATCCCGGACCGGATACGCCTGAAATCGTCAGAATGATCGTGGAAATCCCACAACATTCGGCGAATAAGTATGAATACGACGGGAAGTTAGGTGTCTTTCGGCTGGACCGGGCGTTGTACTCGCCTCTTCACTATCCTGGCGATTACGGGTTTATCCCCGGCACGCTGGCCGACGATGACGATCCGCTCGATGTGCTCGTTTTAGTGCAGCAGCCCAGTTATCCCGGCGTCCTCATTGAGGTTCGGCCGGTGGCTGTGCTGAACATGGTCGACAGCAACGAAAAAGACCAGAAGGTGCTCGCCGTTCCCACGAAGAACCCTCGTTACGATCAGATTCATACTCTCGACCAGATCTTTCCTCATGTGCGGCGCGAGATCGAGCATTTCTTCTCGATTTACAAGGAACTTGAGGGTAAGGTGACCACCATGGACGGCTGGGGCGGCCCCCGCGAAGCGCGCAAGGCGATTACGGATTGCCGTAAGCGCTACCTCGAAGTGAAAAGCGCCAACGAAGAACTCGGTATCCCAGCCAGCGTGTAGTATCCATCGCAGGCGTTCGGAACTCCTGATCCGTGCTGGACCGCAGGTCCGGCTCTTCCACAAATTGAAAACTCCGGGGAAGCCGACGAAAGGCGTCGGCTCCGGACCGAGGGTCCGCCCCACAAATCCAGCGCGAGCAGTTACCTGGGGAAGGCCGCTTGAGGAATACGCGCAAGTTATGGTCGCCGAATCGCGGCTGGACGGGCGAGTTCCTCCACTTTTTGGCGCCGCGTCCGGCGGCCTTGCGCTTCTATGGGTCGGTCGGTTTTTCGCCTGGCTTATAGAGCGTGGGAGGTTTGCGCGCGGGCTTGGCGTCGGCTGCTTTAGCGTCCGTGACTTTAGCCGGGGTGTCGCTTGCGCCTTTTGAATCCTCGGCGGCGATCTCCCTTTCGGCCTCGTCCTTCTGTTTTTTGTCCTCGGCGTTCAGTTTCGAGGCGCGGGCGGTCAGATCTTCTTTCCCCAGATCGAGACTGTCGGATGTATTTCCAATCGCGTCCTTCAGCTCAAGCGCGTACAAGTCGAGATCTGTGGGGCCGCTCTCCTGAATCTTTTGGAGTTGCGCCAGGAAGTGACTTTCGCCGTCGCGCACGGCTGCCGCCCCAAGTGCGACATCGGCGCCGCGCTGGAGAGCATCGTCCGACACCGTGTCGATGGCATCAATGATCTTGTCGTAGTCTTCGAGAAGTTCGCGAGCTTCGAGCGACCGGCCGCGCTTCTGCTTCTGGAGAAGCCGCTGCAGCTGGTCGAGCCGCTGCCGCGCAAACAGCACGTAGAGTTTGAGGCGATCATTCGGTTCCTGCGCCTCCCGCACCTTCTCAACCTCGTCGCTCGTCAGGAAATCCCGATCCGCGAACGCAAGGCTGTTCCCCAGAAAGCCGCCAATCAGGACTGCGTAAATCAGCGAGTGTTTCATCTTGCTCTCTCCATGATGCCTTCAAACCAGACATCGTGAATTTTCTGTACCTTCGCTTTCACTCCTTCGATCAAACCCTGTTCGGTGGGGTCGAGCCTCTGCTCCAGATCGCCCAGACGAATGAGGAGTTCGCGGGAATGCACCTCCGCATATTTGTAAGGCCCGGGATTTCGGCCCGGGGTCTTCCGGCTTGCAACAAACGATTCCTCCGCGATGTCGAAGCTCTCCGAGACCTCTTTCAGCGCCGCAGAAAGCGCATCGATATCGCCTTTCGCGAAAGCCATTTCGGCATTCTTCTCAGCGACCGCCGCATATTCAATCGCGGCGTGGGCTCGATGCTCAGGATTGGGTTCGGCCTTGACCTGATCGAGCGACGAAGGAGGAGGCGGCGCCCAGAGCAGAAGCAACATGAGCAAAGCGGTCATCGCCGGTTCAACTCGTTTTCCAGAATTCGGACTCGCTGGCGAGCCAGAAATTCCTGATCGGACATCCTGCCGCCATCGCTGGCGAGAAATTGCCGGTATGCTTCGACCGCCGGTTTCAACTGTCTCAACTTCTCCAGGCATATCGCCCGGAAATAAAAGTCGCCCGGTAGTTCTTTGCCGAGAGCCCTCACCCGATCCAGCGCCGCGAGGCCGTCCGCATAGTCCGCGTTGACGACGTAAATCGTCGCCAGCTCATTCCACACCTTAACCTCATCCGGCCGGATTTTCGACGCAGCCACGAACTGCTGTGCGGCCTCCGGCGCTTTGTGCGCATCGCGAAGTTCGCGGCCAAGATCCATCCGAAGCTCGAAATTCGCGGGATCTGTAGCGACAGCCTGTTGCAGTTGCTCGATCACCTTGTCAGTTTGCTTGTTGAGTTTGTAGGCATCGGCCAGCGCGAGCCTGTTGGCCGTGCTGGGAGAAGTTTTCACCGCGAGCTCGAGGTTAGGAATTGCCGCGGCGGGATCGCCGTTATTCAGCAGCAGCTGTGCGAGCCGTTCTTTCGCGGCGGCGTTTTCGGGAAATTCGCGGTAGATCGCGATAGCGTCCTGCGGCTTCCCGGCCGCTTCAAAAGCTGCCGCAAGTTCCAGCAAACCATTGTGATAGCGCGGGTCGAGGGTAGCGGCACTGTGAAAGTGTTCCGCGGCTTCAGCCAGTTTCGATTCCTTGAGCAGAAGGTGCGCCAGTCCCGACTGGGCGGCGGCAGAAGCGGGATCTGCTTCGATCGCGGCCCGGTAACGCGGTTCCGCTTGCGCCAAATCCCCCGCATCGAACAGGGCCTGGGCATAATACAGATTGGCGCGCGCCGATTGCTGCGCAGAATTCGGCGGCGTATCTTTTTTCAGACCATCCGTCGGACCATCTGCCAAGCCATCGAGAGCGTCTTTCAGAACCGGCGCCGCCTCGGCGGGGCGTTTGTTCCGCAACAGGAGCATCCCGAGGTTCAGATCGGCCTGGTACAGTCGCGGCTTGAGATCGAGCGTCCTGCGATACTCCGCGATGGCTTCGGTGTCCTTCTGTTGCAGACTCAACGCGAGAGCCAGGTTGAAGTGTGCGGTGTAGTCGTTCGGAGTGGCGGCAACCGCCTGGCGCAGGAGAGACTCCGCGGCAACCGGCTGATTTCCGTCAAGCGCCTTAATACCTTCGGCGAGAAAGTCCTGCGCTGGCGCGAACAGGAGAATGGCCAGAACGGCGCACGCTAACGCCATATACACAGTTTAATTCGACGCCCGCGCGTTCGTGACCAGAACAAATCGGAGCAATCATCAGAACGACGACGCCAGCGACCCGGTCGATATCGTGCCGATTCCGATCAGAAGAAGAATCAGCATCAAGGCAAGGTATGTTTTGACCTTCGCATCCGCACCCTCGAATTCCTTCCAGATCACGATTCCGCTCACCGCCGCGATTACTATGCCACCCTGACCCAGCGCGTAGCCGATCCCCGTCGAGACCCTTGCCGATCCTTCCACGCGGTCAGCGATCAGGCTTGCAATAGTCCCCGTGTACAGGAGCATGCCCCCCAGAATGCCCCACAGGTGCCGGTTCAGCTTCCCGCTAAACCATTCGTGGATCTCGATCGGCTCACCGCTCACGGGCAGGTTCATAAAAAACAGGTTAAAGACGAACGTCGAGAGGAAAACTCCAATCGCGAAGAGGAGACCGATTGAATAGGGACCTAACCCGTTCTCACCCGCCTGCGATGTCTGAACGAACGGAAGAAGCGAGCCGAGCATGAGTCCGGCGGCAAGGCTGAAGGCCACCGCTCTCAGACTGACCTTCTTTCTGGTGGACTTTGTCCTGCCCTGCTGCGCCGCGGCGATCAGTTTCGCCAGCGAATACTCCCGAAAAGCCAGAACCGCGAGAACAATCGAGACCAGCACGACTCCGGCCCCCGTAAAGAGAAGTGGAGAACTGCTTCCCGGATTCAGGATCGAATTCCACACCACGTCAAGCACGAGGGCGAATCCCATTCCGATCGGGAACGCAACCGCGAGGCCGGAGATTGAAACGGCCCCGAGCTGCAGCATGTTTCCCAGGTTGAAAACCACGCCCGCCATAAATGCGACGGACTCCTGCCGCTTCCCTGCGAGGCGCAGATCGTCCATCACCGAAAAGCCGTCAAAGCCGAGACTTCCCAGCGTAAACGCGAATATTGTCGCAGCCAGGAGCACCCCGATGGCGAAGTCGAAGCTATAAAGCTCAAAGCGCCACTTTCCGCCTTCGGCTTTGAAAGTACTCGGCCATAATCCCCGGAAGAGCATTCCGAGGACGAGCATCAGTAAAACGATGGAGGAACTGCCAGGGATTATCATTCCGGAACGTAGTCGTTATTCTATAAGCCGGCGAATAACAGTGGATTCTTTGGAATTCGCTTCGCCAGGGGGACAGCGCGGTAACTGTCTCTCCGCATAATAGTTGAGACCGTACAGCAGGCTGCGGGTCAGGTTGGGAGCGCAGTGCGGGTGGTCTGCGAGCCACATCGGGCGCGCGGAGGCCGCCACGTCGAATGCGGGGAAGGTGGCGACCTGAAACCAAAGGAATCCAGCCCCGGCAAGAGCAGCCGCCGCGCCCATGGCGAACCTCGCGCCGAATAACGATAGAATTCCCCCGGCAATGCCGCCGGCGATCAGCCAAAGCAGCGGCTCCTGCCAGGGAATTTTTACCGACCGGAATCCGTGGGCGAGGACGGCCGGCGCGATCCTTGAGATGTAAGGCAGCAATCCCACCAACGCGATCGGTCCGACCATCAGGACTCCGGGCCGTTTCGCCCGGTAGAGCCCGATGCCAAGAAGTGTGAAGGCGGGCGGCATCAATGGAAGCAGGTACCCTGGCAACTTGTTTAGCGACGCCGAGAAAAAAACGAACCCAAAAATCACAATGGCCATGAGCGTTCGTATGCGTGGGTCCCGGGCAGAGCGTGCCGGATACAGGACCAGCAACGGAAACCAGGGATAGAGCAGCAGCAGCAATATCGGGAAATAGAACCACCAGGGCTGGACGTGTTGGAGCGCAGCGGAACTGAAACGCGAGAAGGCCTGCTGAACGAAGAGGATACGCGGCGCCTCGATCCCGTTTCGGAACGTGCACAGAATGTACCAGGGCAGCGCGCAGACGCTGAATGCTGCGACCGGCGCCGGCCGCAGCCAGTCGTACCATCTGCGCCACCCGATCGCGAGCACCGGCAGAAACAGCACCAGCGGTACCAATTGCTTCGCCATTGTTGCGAGTCCGAGGCAGGCTGCGGCAACAGGCAACAAATTGCGTTCCTGACGCGCGATCCAGGGCATCGAGAGCATGACCGCGGCGGAGAATAAAGCCGCGAGCGGGAGATCGGTCACAGCGACATGGCTGTAAGCCAGCCAGCCTGCGCTCACGGCCAGCATGGCAGTTGAGCAGGACGCCACCGGCACGCTCCACTCGATCCGCAGGCGCCACCAGAAAAATGCAAGAAAAGCCAGGCTGAGTAGCGCCACCGGCAAGCGCGGTGCAAGGTCGGAGTTGAAGCCCAGCTTGAACGCCGAAGCCGTCATCCAGTACAGCAAAGCGGGTTTCTCGAACCAGAGATCGCCCCAGAGGCGCGGCGTAACCCAGTCCCCGGAATTCGCCATGGCGCGCCCGATCGCCGCATAGCGCGGCTCGTCCGGCGTAACCATTCCCATTCCGGTGAGATCGGCAAGATAAAGCGCACACACCAGCCCGATCGCGGCCGCGATTGCCGCGCGGCGTGTTGCAGGTTGCCAGGTCAATAAATGATTATCAACCTGCCGCCCCAGCCATTCTGCCCACCGCAACCACAAGATGCCGGCCCTCGCGTTAAGATCGAAATTGTTGCGCTCCCGTTTCCTCGCCCTGCTCTTGCCGGCTTTGCTGCTGCCCGCGTTGCTGGCGCCTCAATATCGCCCGAAACCGGCTTCCCGCAAATTGCTCGTGATTTGCATCAGCGGCCTGGATGAAAGATTCCTGGGCGAGCCCCCGTCACGCGTCAAGATTCCCAATATCCGCAAGCTCCTCCGGCAGGCGGCGATCGCGGGAGGCGTTGTTGGAGTGGCGCCGTCAAATACTCCCGCATCCCAAACGTCTCTGGTCACCGGGCTCCGGCCATCGGATGATGGCGTTCTGTCCGATGACGAATCATCCAGCGCCCTGAAAGCCACGCCGCTCTGGCGCGCCGCGACGAAGGGAGGTCTCAGGGCCGCTACCGTCTTCTGGCCCGCCACCGCCGGCGCCGAGGTCGCGTTCGACTTTCCCGCGACCGCTCCCACGTCAGGCGCCCAGGACGTGTCTTTCGACTCCGTCGCCAGGTTGTCTACACCTCCCGGTACAATCGACCGCATCGAGAAGGAATCTCCGGGATTCGAGAAGCAAATTTGGGACGACGCGTCGGCGGCGCGCGCCGCAACCTACCTGCTGGAGACCGGCGCTCCGGATCTTCTTCTCGTTCAACTAACCGATGTCGACGACGAGCAACGCCAGACAGGCGCCATCAGCATCTACGCGCGCGACGCTCTTGAGAACGACGACGATCTCGTGGGCCAGATGCTTGCCAAAGCGCCTCAGGGAATGGTGGTGGCGCTTGTATCAGGGCACGGTTTCGAAAACGAGAACTATCTGGTGCGCCCCCGCGTGCTGCTGAGCCAGGGCAGGCAGTCTTCGGTTCCCATTCCGGTTGAGGTGAAGTACGGTCTGATCGGTACACCCGATGCCGCCATCGCGGCGCGCCTGCGGAGGCTGATGACAGACGGTCATCGGCACGGCATTGCGCGCGAGGTGCCGATGGCCGAAGTCGAAGAGAAGGCCCCGGGGCTTCGCAACTGGGTTGCTGCATTCGATACCCCGCCCAATTATGTCGCTATCCAGGATAGCGCCGGCCCGGCGCTTGGACCGGGGTCGCATCTCGGCGTCGGAGGTTTATGGCCCTCCCGGCCCGGTTACCGCTCCGTTTTTGCGATCGCCGGAGAAGGCATACGGCCGCGGAAGCTGGGCGAAATCGATCTCCTCCAGATCGCACCTACCCTGGCCGACGTGATTGGAGTGAAACTCCCCCGGGCGAACAGGCCGTCGCTCTGGCCCCTTATTGCGCAATGAACGCTTCGGGTCTTCTCGCAAGGCTTTCGGTTTTGGCGGCGGGCGCCCTTCTGCTGGCAAGCATATTCATGCCGGTTCCCTCGCAGACACGGCTACATCCGTGGATCAGCGCGCTGCCGCTGGCGCTGGCCGGCATCGGCTACGCGTTGTTTCAGATCCAGCTCCGGCCTTCGCGCGCGGTGCTGCTAAAGCGGTTGCTTCTGGCGGCGGCGTTTGTGTTCTGGGCGATCGATCAAATCATGCCCGCGGGCCGCATCGCCGTTTTCATTGGGGACGCGGTGATAGCCGCTTATGTTATCGACCTTTTCTGGATGCTCCGGGATCAACAGAAAGAACGCATGCCGGGATCCGGCGACGGCATCTGAACCATTCGAACAACATTTCCTTCCGGTCGTTGCCCGGTAAGTGTCGGCAAACAGGCGGCCTCACTTCCGATCCGCGCTGGGAACATTTTCGCGAATACTGTAGAATTCCGTTGAAGACGCGGTTTGTAAAAACACCGGCGAGATCGCCGGCGCTACCGACACTGACGTAACGCTCCGCGCCGAGCGGAAGCTCGGCTGCAGCGCCGAAGCGCTGGCCCCACACTGGTTGCATTGCGTCTTCATTCGCTTTGGCGGCCCGCAGGGCCATGGTACTCCCTTCGGTCAAGGATTGGAACGCTCCTGATTTCGGCCAGCGGACAATACCGGGAGCGGAAGCCGGCGACAAGATCGCCGGCGCTACCGACTCCGGACGCGGGATCTAAACCGACCGCGCAACCTCTGCCAAAGCGTCCGTCATCTCTTGCGCATCCAGATCGCTCAGCTTCGCCCTGTCCTTCGTAATGTAGAAAACGTCGATGGCCTTCTTTGCTTCCGTATCGACCAGGACCACTTCGATATTTCCGCCTCGTTTCGAGATCGCCGAAGCCAGATCGTATAACAGAGCCGGCCTGTCCTGCGTACTCAACTGGATCAGTGTTGCCGATGGCGACGCTTCATTGTCGAAGACTGTACTCGCGGCCGCGAGTGCGCGGGGGTCGGCTTTCACCTTCGGCCTTCTGGCGAGGAGCTGGTCGACGTTTGTCTCCCCCCGTATCGCTTTCACCACCGTTCGTGTCAGCTGATTCGCCTCATCCGGATTCAGATCGAGCGTACGGGTCGGATCCGCAAACGTAAACCGATCGATGGCCTTGCCATGCGCGTTCGAGAATGCCTCTGCTTTTAGAATATTGAAGCCGAAGCTGGAAAGAGTCGCCGCGATCGATGCAAACAAAAACGGCCGGTCGTCGGCGACCACGTCGAGCACCCAGGCCGCCGATTTCGTGAGTGATGCAGCCACTCCCTTTTCTCTGCTCTGCTGCGCCAGCCGCAGATGGCCCTGAATCTCGTCCTGGTTATGTGTTCTCAGATAGCGTGGCGGAAGACCTTCCAGAAACTCCCGTAATTCCGGCTCCGCCTGGGTGTCCGGCAGAGAGGTCCGGGCCGTCAGCTCTCGCGTGAGTTCCGCATACGTCCTCGTATAGAGGTTCCACAACAACTGTCTGCGCCAGGGCGTCATCGCCGCGGGATTCACCGAGCTGATATCGGCATAAGTCATCAGCGTCAGCAGTTTGAGCCGCTCCACGGTACCGGTCTTCGCGGCAAGATCGCGCATGGTCGCGGGATCGGAAAGATCGCGGCTATTCATGGTGGCAGACATTTCGAGGTGCGCCACGATCAGAAAATCGACGACTGCAAGCTCCCGTTCGGAAATGCCGCACCGCAACAACGCCTGGGCTGCGACGCGGCTTGAGACCACCGGGTGACTCTCATTCGGAGTTGCCTTCCCGACATCGTGAAAGAGCAGCGCCGCCGTCAACAGGTCCAGTTCATCGGTCTCTTTCGCAAGCTCTGCAAACGTGTCGTCCTTTAAGCCGGGAAGACCGAGAAGCGTCTCAATCGTGACGAGCGTGTGCTCATCGACCGTATAGCGGTGGTAGAAGTCGTGAATAACGAGTGCCTCCATATCGCGCAGTTCCGGGAAGATGGCTTCGAGGGCATGTGTTTCATGCATGGCGCGCAAGGCGACCACCGCGTGCGGCAGCCTGAGAATGTCCCGAAATGCGGTCCAAAGGGAATGCTGCGTTTCCACCCAACGTGCGAACGGCGGCATAGCGCGATCTACCCGTTCCTCCGTGTCCGGGGCGAGTGGCAGACCGTGACGGCCCACAAATTCGAAGAGCCTCATCATGAGGCTCGGGTCGGACTCAAGGCCGAGCGAAACCCGAAGGAAGACTACTCCGTGCAACACCGAAAAATCGGAGTTGGACAGCTTCGTCGTACGGTCCCGAAAGTTTGAAAACAGCCTGCTGCGTTTGGATTCGAACCGCTCCAGGCGTCGATTCGCGAGCCGCGCGATATTCCGCACCGCCCGATAGTATTCGCGCATGAGCGTCTCCGGCGATGCGGCGCCGCTGAGCATCGCAATTTCGTCCTGCCGCTCGAAAGTGAGTTTGTTGTCGTCGCGACCCGCGAGGTAGTGCAGGAAACAGCGAATCTCGAAGAGGACCGGGACGCCCCTCGGCAGGTCCTGGTCTCCCGCCCCGAGCTGCGACAACCAGCGGAGCACCTGGAGATCGCGCAATCCGCCAGGCGCATCTTTGACGTTCGGCTCCAGATGATAGATCGTGTTCTGGTAGCGGGCGTGCCTCTCGTTCGTCAGTTGCACGATATTGCGGCCGAGATCCGGGCGTGGGTCGCGAATCTGGCTGAATAGCTCTTCGCTCCCGGCGAGCAGACGCCGATCGAGCAGGCTCACCGCCAGTTCCGCATTCCCCGCATCGATCTGATTACATTCCTGCGGAGTATGGACCGACTGGCTGATCCGGAGGCCGTCGTCCCAAAGGTCGCGCAGGAAGATGGCCAGCGGCTCCTGAATCGCGAGCTGAGTCTTCTCGTCCGGCGTGAGGATCAGCAAATCGATATCGGAATAAGGGAAAAGTTCGCTGCGGCCATATCCTCCAACCGCGAGGAGAGCCACTTCGGAGGGTAGCCGCTTCCAGCGTTGCCGAACCAGTTCGTCAACGCGCGCCGTACGGCCAGCGACAGCCGCGGCGGCATCGCGCGTCCTGAAGAACTCCTCCCGGATCTGCTGTTCTGTCACATATCCACTGTAAACGCGAGGTGAAACCGGGCCGGGAAATGAATAGCCGAGGCGAGTCTTTCGATCAGACTTTGGGTTTCGGTGCGGGCAGGTCGCGCGCGACTACCTTGTCCTGAAAGCCGGTGCGGGCGTGTGAGCCATCGCAGAAGGGTTTGTTCTGTGACTGGCCGCAGCGGCAGAGGCCGATTACGGTCCTTCCTGCCATACCAAACTGCTGTCCCTGGGGGTCGAGGATCTCGAAGTCGCCTTCGACCCGTACTGATCCGTCGTTGTTAATCGTGATTTTCGTGGCTGCCATGAAAAGCCGATGCTAGCACGCGTTATGGCTTCGGCTTGTCGTCTGGCTTATTGTCAGGCACTTCGTCCCCGAAAGTGACCGTCGTTTGCGCCCCGAAACGCTTGTAGTGGTCGTACTTCACGACCATGTGGATGCGCTGATCCATGTTGCGGAAGTGGAGCGTATCGTCCGCCCGGGTATAGGTCGGGAACCAGTATTTCCCGTCGATCTGCTGGCGGTAGGTCTCGAATTTCGGGAACTGATTGTCTTCGCCCTTCTTCGTCAGCCCCACACCTTTGCCGTAGGTCTTTACGATCTGCAGATCGCGGTCATCCACCCAGATGTCGCCTTCGAAGTATCGCTCCCCCTTGACCATTTTTTTCGGCTTGACGCTGAACTTATAGCAGTTGATCTCATCGAGCTTCTCTTTGCCGTCGTACTGGATGTCGTATTTTCCGACATCATCCGAAGTGAGCACGAAAGGCTGTACGTTACGCAGATCCTGCTCATCCTGCGGGGTCAGCACCAGGTTGCGCAGCGTTACCATCGGCGCGTAAGTGACCTTTTCCTCACGTTCTTTATTCGGGCCGAAGGTGATATCGGAGTTGATCTCCCACTTTCCTTCAACATTACCGCTCGGGTCGAGTTCTTCCATCTTGACGGACTGCGAGTAGGTGTAGTTCTCCCGCGCTTTGCGGAACTCGGCTTCCTTCGCGGCGAACTTTTGAATAATTTCGTCCGGATTTATGGTGGCCGGCGGAGGAGGCGCCTGGCCCGTGGCGGATATGACAATCGCCGCCATCATCGAACAGAGCATGAAACCGCGCATCTGAATTCTCCTTCGCTTCAAACACCGACGTACATTTCAACCGAGCAGTTTCTTCGCGATGGTCAGCAGCTGGATATTGCTCGTGCCTTCGTAGATCCTGCCAATCTTGGCGTCCCGATAGAGCTTCTCGACGGGGTAATCTTTCGTGACGCCCACGCCACCGTGGATCTCAATCGCCTTCGAGGCGACTTTTTCCGCTATATCCGAAGCATAATACTTCGCCATCGCCGCTTCTTTCACGAAGGAGAGGCCGGCATCGCGCAGCCGCGCCGCGTTGTAGACCAGCAGACGCGCCGCCTCCACCTCGGTCGCCATGCGGGCCAGCTCGAACTGAACGCCCTGAAAGGTAGCGATGGACTTCCCGAACTGCCTGCGCTCCTTCGCGTATTTCGTGGCGTGGCCCAGCGCGCCCTGAGCCAGACCAACCAGCTGCGCGCCAATCCCGATGCGGCCCTCATTCAGCGTCTCAATCGCGATTTTATAGCCTTTGCCTCGCTCGCCGAGCAGGTTTTCCTTCGGAACACAACAATCATCAAGGATCAGCTCGCAGGTGGATGATGCGCGCAGACCGAGCTTATCCTCTTTCTTTCCCACTTCAAAGCCGGGAAAGCCGCGCTCGACCAGAAAGGCGGTGATTCCCTTGTACCCCGCCTCCGGGTCGGCATTGGCGAAAAGGACGAAAAGCCCTGCTTCGGCGGCGTTGCTGATCCAGAGCTTGCGGCCGGTCAGCGAGTAGTGATCGCCGCATTCCCTTGCGACGCTGGCAAGTGCGAACGCATCGGATCCGGAGCCAGCCTCCGAAAGGGCATATGCGCCGACCGTTCCTGCGGCGAGACGAGGGAGATATTTCGCCTTCTGTGCGTCATCACCCCAGCGCGCGATCGCGTTGTTCACAATCGTGTTTTGAACATCGACAACTACGCCGGCAGAGGGATCGACCGCCGAGATTTCTTCGATCGCAAACACGCACTGAAAGAAATTGCCGCCTTGTCCGCCGTACTCTTCCGGTATCTCGATGCCCATCAGGCCCAAGTCGAAGAATTCCTGCAGCAGGCCGCGGTCAAAGACAGCCGCCTCATCCATCTCACGAATCAGCGGGGCGATACGCTCGCGCGCGAAGCGGCGCACCGTGTCGCGGAACAGGGCTTCCTCATCATTTAGCTGCGTGAGCGGTGTCATGCAGGAAACGCGGCAAGAGATCGCTGCTGCGATTCCGCGACGCCGGGATACACGACGGAACCGCGCCAGACATTCACGCCGGCACAAAGGCCCGGATTCTCGCTGCAGGCGCGCTCAAGCCCCTTGTTCGCCAGTTCGAGGAGGTAGGGGAAGGTGGCGTTCGTCAGCGCGAAGGTGGACGTGTGGGGCACAGCAGCGGGCATATTCGAGACGCAATAGTGCAGGACGTCGTCGACCACGTAGACCGGATCCGTATGAGTTGTGGGGTGAGAGGTCTCGAAACAGCCGCCCTGGTCTATGGCGACGTCCACCATGACCGATCCGCGTTTCATTCGCGAAACCATCTCGCGCCGGACCAGCTTGGGAGCGGACGCTCCAGGAATCAGAACCCCGCCGATTACGAGATCGGCCAGCTTCAGAGTCTCGGAAATGGTCCACGCGTTCGAAGCGAGAGTGACCGCCTGGCCGTTGAAGATATCGTCAAGCTGGCGCAGACGGTCAAGACTGCGATCGATGATGGTCACATGCGCTCCCATGCCGGTCGCAACCTTGGCGGCGTTTGTCCCAACTACACCTCCGCCGATGATGGCCACATTCGCCGGAGCAACTCCCGGAACTCCGCCCAGGAGAATTCCCCTCCCGCCGTTAGGCCGCTCCAGATACTGCGCCCCCACCTGAACCGAGAGGCGTCCGGCGACTTCGCTCATCGGGGTGAGCAACGGAAGCGATCCGTCGGGCTCCACAATGGTTTCATATGCCACCCCGCAGATACCCGAGCTGAGCATACGGTCGGTCAGTTCTCGCAGGGGCGCCAGGTGGAGGTAGGTGAAGAGGATCAGGTCGCGGCGAAAGAAGGCGTATTCTGACGGCTGCGGTTCCTTGACCTTTACGACGAGGTCGGCGTTGGACCACACCTCGGCCGCCTGGGCCAGGATAGTCGCTCCCGCGGCTGCGTATTCGGAGTCCGGCAGGGTGCTTCCTTCACCGGCTCGCGTTTCCACCAGGACACCATGACCGGCTTCGACCAGCCCGGTAACGGCGCTCGGGACCAGCCCCACTCGGGTTTCATGATCCTTGATTTCCTTCGGAACACCGATGATCATTTTTTTCGCTTTGTCAGCGCGAGGGGGGAGGAGTCTCGGCGGGTGCCGGGCTGGGGGCATCGTCGGATTCTTTGGGGCCGAGGCCGAGGCCAATCAGACTCGCGGCGGTGATTTTTCCGGTTGGGGCAAGTTTCTGGTCGGTCTGAAACTGGCGAAGGGCATCGGTCGATTGAGCGTCCCAGACGCCGTTGGGCTCGGATTTCAAATATCCCTTGTCGACCAGGGCCTGCTGGATTTCGCGGTAGCGCTCCGGTGTGGGTCCGCTCTGGCGCGGCCGAAAGCTGGAGCCGGCAACCGCAGTGGAGGTCCTCTTCTTACTCGACCTGTTTTTCTTCGGAGTGGCAGTGCTGGCCGTACTTGCGGAAGAGGATTTGGTCGTTTTCTTTGTCTCCGTGCCGGCGGACTGCGGAATGGCCAGTGAGGTGGAGAAAACGGTGAGCAGGAAAAGAAAGAAGCCGTTCTTCATTGGCACAAAAGGGCGCAACGCATAAAACAAAAGGGGGCATCGGCTGCCCCCTGCCATTGTACGGGATTGATGGGACTGGCGTTATCGATTTGACTTCTTTTTAGTTCGCTGCCGCCGGCACGGTACCAGCCGCGAAGAACGACTGCCACTCGCCGCCCCCACCGCGCGGGCCTTGCGCTTGTCTCATTACCTGGAAAGCCACCGGCTGACCGGGCTTCAATGTCGCCTCGATTCGTCGGATATCGTCCGTGCTGGTGACCTTCTGCCGGTTCATTTCTACGATGATATCGCCCTTCGTCAAACCGATGTTATCGGCAAACGAGAGGGGATCGGTCGAGGTAACCAGGACGCCACCGCCGCCCTTGAATCCCAGACTCTGGCTGTCGGCAGGCCGCAACGTCTGGACGGACATCCCGAATTTCAGCTTCGATGACTCGGGCTGAGCCCCGGACTCCTCAGGAGTACTGCCACCGAGGTTGCCAGCCAGGATCTTATTCCGGTCACCGACTACGATGTCCACCGTCATGGGCTTTTTGTCGCGGATTATACCGACTTTCAAAGTGCTGCCAATCGGGCTGCCGGCAACCATGTCGATCAGATCCTGACCCTTATTCAAAGGTTTACCGTTAATCGAGGTAAGGACGTCCTGCGCCTTCAACCCGGCTTTATCGGCAGGTTGATCGGGAATTATCCGTTGTACGAAAATACCGTGGTCGGCCCCGTAAACCTTCAGCAGGGCGACGTTTTCTTCAGGCGGGAATTCAATCCCGATCGATCCGCGAGTCATATGACCGCTCTTGATGATCTCGTTGTAGACCGCGACCGCCGTGTTGATCGGCATAGCGAATCCAATCCCCTGGTAGCCGCCGCTGCGGCTCGCAATCATCGTATTGATCCCAATCACCTCACCGTTAATGTTGGCCAGGGGCCCCCCGCTGTTGCCCGGATTGATAGCCGCATCCGTCTGGATAAAGTGCTGGAACGTCGTCGAATCGCCGGGGCCGAGGTCGCGCGAGAGAGCGCTCACAATGCCGGCAGTGACCGTAGCCTGGAACCCGAACGGTGACCCGATGGCAATCGTCCAGTCGCCCGGCTGCAAGGCGTCGGAATTGCCGATGCGTGCGGCAGGCAAATTTTTCCGATCGACGTGAATGACAGCCAGGTCGGTTTCCTTGTCGGTACCTACGACGGTTCCGGGATATTCGGTGTCGTCGTTCATGAATTTCACTTTGATTCGGGTTGCTTTTTCTACAACGTGATTATTTGTGAGGATGTATCCATTTCGGTCAACCACAACCCCAGAGCCGAGGCTCTGAGTGGGCTGATCGTCGGGTTGGCCGAGCTGGAACTGGCCACCGCCGCCCTGGCCGAAAAACCGCTGGAAGAGGTCCGGCAGGCCGCCCTGATCCTGATCGTCATCGTCCGGTGACTGCTGCTGCTGACGCTGACGGGGATTGGCGCGCGACTCCGTTTTGGTCTTCGTCGGAATGTAGTCGATCGAAATGTTGACGACAGAAGGTTCCAGCTCCTTTGCAACGCGCGTGAATTCATTCTGCAGCGGAACGGCCTTCGGAATAGTGAGCGGAGTCGCATCCGGAGCGGCGGTCTGTTCCTTCGCCGCTTTAGCGCTCGTCTGAACCAGCGTCCCTATCACTATGCCGATGGACAGCATAAAAATCATGAGCGTCAGAGTCAGGAACTTCTGGCGGCGCATTTTGTCGTAAAAACTCATTTCAACTTGCTCCTCTAGTCAGCGGCGCGATCTTCCGGGATTTGTGTCGGCAGCATCCTGCTAATCAAGATGTCTTTCCCGTAACGTTCGTTTCAGTTCCGCTTTTTTCTCAATTTCGGCTCTGTTCACTTCCACCAGCAGGATACCGGCCAAAATCGCTACGGCTCCTACTTTACCGCGATTTGTCATCGTCTCGCCTGTCAACCAGTATGAGGTGAGCCACGCGACAAGAGGTTCGAGCGAGAAAATCAGCGCCGCCTTCGTCGGCGACGTATATTGCTGCGCCCACGCCATGGCGGTAAACGCCACGGCGGTCGCCAGAAAACCTGTAATCAGAATCGCCGCGACGGCGCCCGGCGACCAATGGACCGGAACGGGCCGGCCGAAAGTCAGAAGACCACCGTAGACCGACACCCCCAGCACTGCGGCCGTTCCCACCTGGAACACAGCCAGCGACTCGAATCCGATGAGAGGCGAATAATGACCAATGACCACGATGTGCAGCGCAAAAACGACCGCGCACAGAAAACTCAGAACATCGCCCCGGCTCATCTCGAATCGGAGGGAAGGCAAGGTCATCAGCATCATTCCGACCGAAGCGATCAGAATACCGGCGACCTCCACGAGACGCGGCTTGATCCTGTAGACGAGCGAACTCGCTAAAGGTACCATCGGAATCGACAATCCGGTCAGAAATGCGGATTTCGAGGGGGTCGTGAGGGCAAGGCCCAACGTCTGGAAGATATAGGCGACAAAGAGTAACCCGCCCGCGAGGAGGCCTCCGAGAAGACCGACCCTTCGAAATGCGCCCGGGTAGATCAATGCCAGCGCCACGGCAGCCACAGTGAAGCGCGCAGCCAGAAAGGCGAAAGTCGGGATTTCGGCAAGGGTGGACTTTACAACGACAAAAGTCGTTCCCCATAGTATCGTAATTCCAGCCAGGGTGAGTTCGGCGCGGCGGCTTACTTGCATGCTTACCGTGCGGGCCAAGCCCAAGCCCGGATCATTCGGGCGCGCTGTCCTGAAGTAGCAGAGCCGTCGTCAGGAGAATGCGCTTCAGGCCGAGATCGCGCCCGGCGGAACGGTACCACTCGGCGGCCGTATGGGCACCCCCTCCCTGGCCGCCCGCTCCGATGCAAACGGCGGGAACTCCCATCGAGAGCGGAATATTAGCGTCCGTCGAGGCACAGTCGAGGCGTGAGCGAATTCCGAGATGGGCATCGACCGACCGGATTCGCGCAACAATGGGAGCGTCACTGGCGAGGCGCGCAGCGGGCCGGCTACCGATCTCCCGCACTCGAGCCAAGACCTTCGAGCCAGTGGCGCGGGCGTTCTCGATTTCTTCTGCCCTGGCAACCGAGTTCTGCAGCAGGGTGACCAGCTGATCGATTTTTTCGTCGCTCTCCGACCGGATGTCGACTTTCGCGCGAGCGCTGGGCGGAATAGCGTTAATGCTGGCGCCGCCCTCGATAATCCCGACGTTCACGGAGACCTTAGGCGAGGAACGAGGGTCGACGGGCCGCTGGTCGACAAAGAGCGCGACCGCTCGGCTGAGCGCGTGTACCGGATTGCCGATTCCGAAGTCGCTCCAGCTGTGGCCTCCCGCGCCTGAGAATGTGATCTCGAAGCGGCGGCTGCCGAGACCCTGAATCGTAATGTGATCCGTGGCGGCTCCATCGAGAACCAGGAAGGCGTGAATCCTTCGGAGAAGCTCGGGTTGACGGCAGATATGCCTGATTCCGCACAGGTCACCCTCACCCTCTTCGCCGACATTGGCAACGAGGAGCAATCGTCTCCAGGATCCCGTCAGATCGGGCCCGGATTTTATCGCCTTCGCTATAGCCAGCAGCGCGGCGAGTCCGGCGCCGTTGTCGGAGACGCCGGGGCCGCGCATGTCCCCGTCGCGGTCGATCGAAATGTCGTCCCTGGTACGGGGCGCGAGGACCGTGTCGAGGTGTGCGGTGAGGGCGATCAACTGGCCTTCGGGCTGAGCATCGATTGAAGCCAGAACGTTACCGGCGCGATCGATTCCGACATGCCAGCCGATGGAGCGGAACTGGGTGGCCAGCCATTCGGCCCGCTCCTGTTCGAGGAACGTTGGGGCCGGAACACGGCAGAGTTGCAGGTGAATATCGTTCACCCACTGCTTCTCACGTGTGAACCATTGCAGCGCCTCGCGGATCCCCGAGCGTCCGGCCAACTCACCGGCAGCAGCGGCCACGGGCAGGAGATTAACCGCCACACTCCGAGTGTAAGGCACGAGAAAGGCGTGGCTTGGATTTTAAGAAGCGCCAAGGCCGTCGGACGCGGCGCTAAAGATGCGGAACTCACCTTTCCAGCCCGCGCTGCGGCGGCCAGAACTTGCAGTGTCTCTAAGAAGAGAGCATGTATTACAGTGGAGCGGCATGGGTCTTGTCACCTTCGGCCAGCCGGACGATGGAGTAGTCCAGATGGCATATGTCGTTGAAGATATTCATCGGGCGATGGATGAATGGGTGAGGCATTTGAAGGTGGGGCCGTGGTTTCTGCTCGACAGCTTCACCGGTATCGACGCGCAATACCGGGGACGACCGACGGACTGCTCCATATCGCTTGCCATGAGTTTTGCCGGGCACATGATGATCGAACTGCTGCAGGAGCACCATCCGCTTCCATCGGTTTATCGCGAGACGATCGAAACCCGCGGTTATGGATTTCATCATTGGGGCATTGCCTCGAAAGATTTCGATGCAGACCTCGCGCGATATCAGTCATCGGGGTACGAAACGGCATTCCATGCTCGAGTGCCGACCGGAGGCCGCGTGGCTTATATAGATACAACCAGGGACTTGCCCGGTATGGTCGAATTGATCGAGTTAGGCGCCGACTTCGATGAAGTGTTCGGCCGATTCCATCGCGCTTCAATCGATTGGGACGGGCGGAATCCAGTGCGGTCGTTCCTCTGAAACGGTAATCTGATAGAAGAGTTTGTCGTGTTAACATGACAACTCCCAAAGGAGGAGCGTGAACGCGATGTTTCTGCGCGTTTCAATTCTGGCAGCGATCACTGTTGCTCTGGTATTCGGTCAGGCGCCGCCAGCCCCGGCCCAACAAGCGAAAACCGGCCCATCAACCGTTACGATCTCCGGGGATGTCGACGCTCCGTTAACGTTGAGCGTCGAGGATCTGGCGAAGATGCCGCACGAGACGGTATCGATTCCGGATCAGGATGGAACCAAAGTCGAGTACGAAGGCGTCCCCCTCCGCGACATTCTCGCGAAAGCAGGCGTTCCCCTCGGCGGAAAGCTTCGCGGCAAGGCGCTCGCGAGCTACGTGCTTGCCAAAGCGCAGGACGGCTATCAGGTCGTGTTCGCACTCGGCGAGCTTGATCCCGCTTTCGGAAACGAGAAGATTCTGGTTGCGGACAAGCGCGACGGGAAGCCGCTGTTCGGCTTTCAGGGGCCACTGCGTCTGGTCTGCCCGAACGATAAAGCGGGCGCTCGATCCGTGCGCATGCTCGAAACACTTGAAGTAGTGCGATTACAGAAGTGAGATGACCTCGGTTCGGGTATTCCTCGCCGTTGGACTCCTGCTCGCCGGGTGCAACGATTTCTGCGTGGCTGCCGAGCCGGAGAACGGCGCCTATCCGTGGAATCTGCCGAAGGGATTCCCCATGCCTTATGTGCCGCCGGATAATCCGATGACCGCAGCTAAGGTCGAGCTGGGCCGGTATCTCTTCTATGACGCGCGGATGTCGATCAACGGAAAGTCATCTTGCGCCACCTGCCACAAACAGGAACTGGCGTTCACCGATGGACGCGCGGTCGGCATCGGGACGACCGGCGAATCGCATTCACGCGGCCCCATGAGCCTGGTCAATGTGGCGTGGAACGCGAGTTTTACCTGGAGTAATCCGCAAATCAAAACACTCGAAGAGCAGGCGCTGGTGCCGATGCTGGGCGATCATCCTGTCGAACTGGGATTGCATGATGATGGTGCTCCGTTCCTTCCGATCGCTCGATCCGACGCCACTTACCGGCTCTTGTTTGGGCGGGCGTTTCCCGGGGAGAACGATCCCTATACCGTGACCAATATCACGAGAGCCATCGCCAGTTTCGAGCGGAGCATTATCTCCGGTGGTTCGCCCTACGATCGTTATCACTATGGCCGCGACGACAGTGCCGTCTCCGATTCCGCGAAGCGTGGCGAAGGCCTCTTCTTCAACCAGCATCTCTCCTGTTTCCGATGCCATGGGGGCTTCGACTTCAGTGACGCCACAAGCTCCGCCGCCCATCCACCCTCAATGCGAGCGGGACGGAGGGGCGAGTTTCACAACACAGGACTCTACAATCCTTATCCCGCGCCAAATGTCGGCATCTTCGAATACACGAAGGCGCCCGGAGACCGAGGAAAGTTCAAAACCCCTACACTCCGTAACATCGCGCTCACCGCGCCTTATATGCATGACGGCAGTCTGAAGACGCTCGACGACGTGCTGGACCACTATGCGGCGGGCGGCAAAAATGGCCACGACAATCCCAACAAGGACCCCCTGATTGGTGGGTTTACGCTCTCCGCGGAAGATCGCGCGGACCTGATCGAATTCCTGAAATCGCTGACCGACGAGGCGCTGATTCACGATCCGCACTTCTCGAATCCCTGGCCCGCATCAGCCAGATAGCCAGTACGATAGAGGCTTGCGCGAAGACGAGACGTCGCTCGAAGCCCTCTACCGCAAGCGAAGTTCACCGCGTTGGCGCGACCGCGTCATTCGGTTCATCCAACCACCGGCGCCGTTCATTATGAATCCGGCCGAACCCACCGATTTTCCCCTGGGCCGCTGGAATCTCTATATCGGCGGCGCCGGCCGGACAGTCGACGGCTGCGTGAACCTCGATCTGTTTGCTGTGCCCGGGGTTGACGTTGCGGCGGATGCCGAGCACTTGCCCTTCCCGCCGGACATCTTTCAGCGCGTGGAATGCGATGCGGTGCTCGAACACGTTCGTGATCCTGTACGCGTAATGTGCGAGATCCGGCGGGTGCTCGCCCCCGGCGGTTACGTTCATCTGGTAACGCCGTTCTGTCACCCGTTTCATGAATACCCGAAGGATTACAGGCGGTTCACTCTCGATGGTCTGAAGGAACTGGCGGGACCTCTGGAGGTTGTCGCCGAGGGGTGGCGGACAGGCCCCACCGCGACACTGCTGGTGTTCGTGATCGAATACGTGAAGCTGCTTCTTCCCTGGCGCGTCTGGCGGGGCGCGGCGCACCTTGTCTGCGGATGGCTGCTTTTCCCTTTTCGTTATCTCGACCTGCCGCTTTTCCGAATGCCCGAGGCGCATCGAATCGGTAATCATTGCTACTTATGGTTAAGAAAGCCTCAATAACGGCGTGCCCGACTTGCGAAACTGGATAAATGACCGGAACGGAAACTCCGCCGCGCGCGGCGCATTCACATCCGTCGGAGGACAAAGGTCGCGTCGCCGACCGCTGCATCATGGTGATCTTCGGCGCTTCCGGCGACCTGACCTCGCGCAAGCTGCTGCCCGCTCTCTACAACCTTTGCCGCAACCACCTGCTGCCGGCCGAGTTCGCGGTGCTCGGCTTCGCGAAAGATGAACTGTCGGAAGAGGAATTCCGCACGCGAACGCGTGACGAAATCCGCGAATATGCGGGCGCGCCGCCCGATTGCCAGCTATGTAACTGGATCGCCGATCGCAGCAGCTATCTCACCGGCGATTTCAAAACGCCGGCCGACTTCGTCAAGCTGAAGGACAAGATCGCGGAACTCGATGCCCTCTATCACGACCCAGGGAAACGTTCTCTATTACCTCGCCACTTTGCCCCAATTCATTTCGGAGATTGTCCGGCAACTGGGCGAGCAAGGCTTGACGCATGAAGATCACGGCGTCTGGCGGCGGATCGTGGTCGAGAAGCCCTTCGGCAGCGATCTCGAATCCGCGAAGGCTCTGAATCGTGAAATCAGCCAGGTTCTCAAGGAATCCCAGATTTACCGGATCGACCATTATCTCGGCAAGGAGACCGTTCAGAATATTCTGATTTTCCGGTTCGCGAATGGCATTTTCGAACCGGTGTGGAATCGCCGTTATATCGATCACGTGCAGATCACGGTAGCGGAAAGTCTCGGTGTGGAACGGCGCGGCGGTTATTACGAACACGCGGGTTGCCTGCGGGATATGATTCCGAGCCATGTGCTTCAGCTCGTTTCGCTGACGGCGATGGAACCGCCGATTTCCTTTCAGGCGGATGCGGTTCGGGACGAGCAGTCGAAGGTCCTGCATGCCATTCAGCCGATTTCGCCGGAAGACGTACTGACGCGCGCGGTGCGGGGCCAGTACGATGAGGGGAGCATCGGTAACCAGGAAGTTCCCGCCTATCGCAGCGAGGAACTGGTCGACCCGCATTCGAATGTCGAAACCTTCGTGGCCTTAAAGCTCCAGCTCGATAACTGGCGCTGGGCGGATGTTCCGTTTTATGTCCGGACCGGGAAACGGCTGCCGAAGCGTGTCACGGAAATCGTGATCCAGTTCCGCCGGGCGCCGTTCGTGCTGTTCCGCGATACGCCCGTGGATAAGCTGACGCCGAACCTCCTGGTGATGCATATTCAGCCGGATGAAGGGATTTCGCTCAGTTTCGGCGCGAAGATTCCTGGTGCGCATGTTCGGGTGGGCGGGGTTACGATGGACTTCCAGTACGCCGATTACTTCGGGACCGAGCCCAGCACCGGCTATGAGCGGTTGCTCTACGATGCCATGATCGGCGATGCCACACTTTACCAGCGGGCGGACATGGTGGAAGCGGGCTGGAGCGTGGTCGAACCGGTGCTCGATGTATGGAAGGCCCTGCCGCCCCGTTCATTTCCCAACTATGAAGCCGGCTCCTGGGGACCTAAGGAGGCGGACGAACTGATGAAGCGGGATGGCCGGAAGTGGAGGACTGAATAATCTGGTTTGCTACTATGGTATGGCTATGGCAATTCCGAATATCAAGCGCTTCAGACCGTTCTGCCCGGAGTGCAACGAAAGTTATACCCTGATGGCGGTACTTCCCAAGGACGCGAACGTTGACGCATTCCTCGCCGAAGCTGTGACCCGCCACGACCACAAAGCTTTTAAAGACGCGAAAGTGCAGCAGACTAAAGTCCGCGTAGGCCAGCAGAAGCAGAAGAAGGCGAAGTAAATCGGCGGATTTGGGCTACTTGCGATCTTCAGCCCGGCGCCTGTTTGGACTCCCGGATTTAGACTCCCAGGCGAGCTCTGAGCGATCTCAGGGCTCGCAAACCCTCTTTAGAAACGTCGCTTTGGTTGTCCCGGCTGATCTTGTCCAGCCACGGGATAGAACTTTTGTCTCCGCTCACCATCAGCACCCGCGCGATGTAGATCTTTTCGTCTGGCGTTGCGTCTGCGAGCGCCGTGTACAGCGCCTCCAGTACCGGCTTCCGTCTCGCTGCCTCCACAAGGTAGGAATACGCGACATCGTGATATGCGGCTGAATTCAGGGTGTTGATCAGATATCGGAGAGGACTCTCCTCGGTTAGATCCGTTTTTCCTTCCGCCGCTTTCGCTTCTGTCAGGGCAAATGCCGCGGCGAGGCGAGGCGCCATCTTGTCCTCATCCTGCCAGACTTTGGCCAGAGCGGGCTCGTCCGCCGGATTCCCGATCCTGGCGAGGCCCTCTGCCGCTGATACCCGTAACCTCTCGTCTTTCGACCCCAGTTCACGCAGGAACAACTCCCGATCCTGCGGCTGCGGCATCATCGCAATTGCGGCCAGAGCCGAGCGCTCGGCTTTGATATTACGTGGGCTGGCGACGATACTTCGCAGGGTCGCGAGAGCGTCCGTATTCCGAAGAACCCCCGAGGCCTCGATTGCCGTCGCCTGCACGCGATCGTCGAAATCGCGCAGCAGATACGTGATCCTCGGGCCGGCGGACGGGTCGCCGATCTTCTCCATGGCAACGAGCGCCTCGTACATGACCTGATTGTTCTTTGTCCGCAGCGCATCGATCAGATCCGGCAGCGCGGCGCGCCCTCGCAGAATTCCAATGGCGCGGCAGGCGTTCGCCCTCGTATCCATCGCAGAGCCGCCGCGAGCAAGTTGGCCAAGCGCCGTGATCACCTCCGGCCGCACTACGACATAGGCGTCAATCACCTGATCGTTCTTGTCGCTGAACTTCGCCTTGACCGACTCGCCCACCCGAACCACCGTCGAACCCAGGCCCTGCCTCACATATCCCGGAAGATAGAAGTTCACCAGCCCGTCAGTGGCGCGAAACTGAACTTCCGGGTCGGCATCGTGAGTAGCACGAATGAGCGGATCGATTGTATCCTTCCCTCCCAGCGCGATCAGTTGTTTCACGGCTTCAATGCGCGTATCGGCATCCGCGCTGTTGAGATACGCCGCGACTGTGGGAATAGCCGTCGGACCCTGCTTCGCGACTGCCCGCACATCTTTTGGCGATTGGGCGAGCACAAAAGCGGGGCTCAGACAGAGAACAAAAATGACACGGCGCATCTCACTTGATTATGCCGCGCCTGGCGCCCGGGCGCGGGCGGCGACTTGTTCCCCAATCTACAATTTCGGTTGGGTTGGCCCGGCGGGACTGGGAGGAACTCCGGGTGTCTGCGGCCTCTTCGGTGTAGTGGGCGCCGGTGTCGGCGTTCCATCGGGAGCGTTTCCGCGCGGGTTACCATTCGGGTCCGTGGGATTGGGAGCAGGCTCGCTCGGGTTGGTCGGGCCGGGCATACCGGGCCGGGGTGTACCGGGAGTTCCTGGGGTCCCAGGCGTTCCCGGGGTTCCTGGCGTTCCCGGCGTGTTTTGCCCAAAAACCGGGTTTGCGCCGGCAATTCCCAGCGCGAATGATGAAACGAGAAAGAATGCGATTTTGGCCTTCATGACGGCTCCTCCGAGGCGTCTCAACGCCTGCTTTCCAGAGGGGCAGATCGCTCGCCAGTGTGGCTCGGCGAACGAACTCAGCGCACGAATTCGACCGTAACACGGTTCGGAATCAGACCAACTTCATTCCCAAGGTCCAGCAGCTTTTGGGCGGCTTTCGGAATGATATCGCCGGCATCCACCGTGAAGTGATTGACATACATTCCGACGAACTTCTCCGCCAGTCGCGGCTCCATGTCACGCGCAAACTGCAGCGCGTAATCGAGCGCCTCGGCATGGTTGTCCAGGGCGTACTGAATGCTGTCGCGCATCATGCGGCAACACTCGCTCTTCACATCGTCCGGCAACGACCGCAAAAGGATGTTGCAGCCGAGCGGCAGCGGAAGGTGAAACTTGTCTTTCCACCACCTGCCCATATCCAGCACGCGATGAAATCCCGTCTTGTTGTAGGTCAACTGCGCTTCGTGAATAATCAGGCCCGCGTCGGCGCCGCCGTTCTGCACCGTTTCGAGAATCTTGTCGAAGGGAACAACGACAGGCACAAAATCGGGCTCGAAAATCTTCAGCGACAAAAAGGCTGTCGTCAGGGTGCCGGGAACGGCGATCTTCTTCCCCTTGATCTCTTCCGGCTCCATCGGGTGCAGCGCTACGACCATCGGGCCGTAACCGTCGCCAACGCTCGAACCGCTCGCCATCAGCACGTATTTGTCGACGACGTAGGGATACGCATGGTACGAAATTGCGCTGAGATCGTAAATCCCTTCCATGGCCTTCCGGTTCAGCGTTTCGATATCGGACAGGACGTGGCGAAAGGCGACCCGCGCCGACCGCACCTTTTTTGTGGCGAGTCCATAAAACATGAATGCATCGTCCGAGTCCGGACTATGCGCACTGACGATTTCGACGGGATTCTGATCCGGCATACGAGGGAATCGTCAGTATCTCATGGCCTTCCACCTGTCCGGCGTTTCCGAGGCCTGCGGCTTTCGACATTTTCGGTTAATCGAGAGAAGCTCGACGATGGCCAGGGACGTGCTACGATTTGCCCTCACATGACCCGCCGTCAACTGCTTGCGCTTTCTCCGGCCCTCCTCCTGCCTTCCTGTTCAACGCCTCCTCCCGTGAAGACCGCAGCCGAGAAACCGCCGGAGCCGGTGACGGGACTTCACGCCCTGTACCAGATGTACACTTCGGCAAGAGCCTGGGCGCAGGATTTGCAAATCCTGAAGTACTCGAGTATCAACATCGTTGAAGTGCCGCGGCAGCCCGGCAAAGCGGCGGCGTGGCAGGTTGTATTCGTGTCCGAGGCGCTTCGGCAATCCCGCACCTACAGTTTTTCGGTGTACGAAGCCAGCGCAACACTGCATCAGGGGCTTTTCCCGGACGCGCCGGAAAACTGGTCGGGGGAGGGAAGCCATTTCAGATCCAGGCCGCAAAGATCGATACCGATACGGTCTGGGAAACGGCGTTGAAGCACGGGGCCGAATACAACGCAAAGAACCCGCAGATCCCGATCTCGTACACGCTCGGGATCGAGCGAGGCACAGACCCGATGTGGAGGGTAATCTGGGGCGAAACCGCCGGCGAAAGCAGTTTCTCAGTCCTTGTGGACGCCTCTACGGGCGACTTCGTGCAGATTCTGCACTAGCCGACGTGGGCTGAACTGTGGCTTTTGGTCTTCTTGTGTGAATGGTGCGAAGATTTATGGGTTTTGGCGTGAGTGGGTTTGGCTTTGGTCGTATTCGCGGCAAACGCGGAAGCGGGAGCGAATGCCAGGACCAATGCGGAGCAAAGGGCGGCGGATAAAACGAAATGGCGCATTTGTGTTTTATCTTACTCTATCTTAATTGGTCAGGCGAAGGAAAATTTCGGTAGACCAGATAAAAGCTCCAGAACGTCAGCAGAACGCAGAGGGCGGCAAGCGACCGCCACATCCCTTCCCGCGCCGGAGTCGAGCGGACCGGCGTACCGGCGGCATAACCAATCACGAAGCCCGCGGCAAGGCCTCCGATGTGCGCCCAGTTGTCCACATTGAGTCCCGGAATCAGGCCGAAGGCAATGATGTAAACCACCCAGCGGCCATATGTGTTCCGGATCGCGCGCCCGATCGTCGAGCGGTTGGCGACGCCGAATGCGATCATCGCGCCGATCAATCCCATAATTCCGGCGGACGACCCGAGTGAGGGTACCAGAGGATTCTGAAGAGCACTCAAATAGAAGCCGCCGACCGTACCCGCGAAATACACCACCAGGAATCGCGGCGTTCCATAGACCTGCTCGGTTTGAGCGCCCAGATCGTAGAGCACCCAGCTGTTCATCAGAATGTGCAGCCAGCCGCCATGCAGGAACCCCGCCGTGACAAGTCGCCAGTATTCGTGATCCTGAAAGATCAGCGGTCCGATCTTGGCGCCCAGCGCGTAGATGGCTTCGTTTTCGCCCATTGTCCGCGCCAGCAGCATCGAACCGAAAAACAGTCCGAAGTTGATGACGAGAATCAGGATCGTTGTGAAATGCGCATGCGGAATCAGGCCGCCGAGGATTTCGGCGGGCCGACGGACATCGATAGCACGCGGTCCGATCGACTGGGTGCAGTAGGGGCAGGTGCGGTCGTTGCTGGTAACGAAAGCCCGGCAGTTCGGGCACATCCGGCGATTATCCACGTCGGGAGCTTTCACCAGAGAGCTTCATTTCGACCACACCACGATCCGGAACGGATGCGGCGTACTCGCGCACGAAGTGATCCTTGTCGATCTTTTTCCGGACGGTCAGTCGAACCGCAAAGGCAAATCCCACGACGAGCTTCAGGATATCGAGACCGGAATAAAACCCATGGAGCATCCAGAATTTGTGGACCTCGGGATCCGCGGCTGGAAGTTCATCCACCCTGCGGCCGATCTCGGCGATTTGCGGCGCGAGAAGGAAGTGCTGGGCCATCACGATCAGAAGCATCGCCGCACAGAACCCGAGCATTAGCTTCTGCGGCCGGGAGCCGAACAGCAGCAGGATAAACAGCGCGCCGCCGAGCGCAAGCTCCACCCGCTCCCAGTTCAGGAAAATCCAGTTGTTCTCTTCGCCCGCGTTCCGGCGGAGGATGACCCGCGCCTCCGTGCGTCCGATCTGGTTCAGTTGAGCTGAGGTCGTCGCGCTTCCTGGAGTTTCCAGAAACCGATCGACCGTCTGAAAGTTCTGCGTCACGGCGATATCGGTCAGAATCCCGGCGCCGAGCCACGCGCCCAGCAGGAGAGAAACAAGCCGACGATACTGAATCACGTCCGCATTGTCGCAAATGCTTTTTGATCGGGTTGGTTTTACCGGCTTCGCGGACGGCTGGCGGGGGGGATGATGTTGTTCATCCGAAGATACTCCACCATCTGTCCGTAGTGATCGTAAGTATGCCAGTAGAAGATGGCAACGGATTCGATCCGGGGGCTTTTCCCTTTGGGATTGAACGGATTGGCGGTCAACTCCATCAGATTTTGATTGGTCAGCGTGGCGACGGCCCGGTGCGCATGAGCAAACGCATCTTTCATATATTTGACGATGTCATCCTTACTCGTCAGGTTGTCGGGCCCGTTGTCATGTTCCTGAGAGGGAATCGGCTCGCCCAGCAAAGCGCTCGCGACAGTGTTGATCTCGAATGCGATATGCCTCGCCTCCAGCGCGAACGTCCGGACGCCTTTGAATTCGCCATTCGTCGGCGCGAAGTTGAACTTGTCCGCAGGCATGGCTTCGGTGGCGCCGACGACTTCCCGTTCCGTGCTGCTCAACTGCCGGTCGAAGATTTGTTTCGCGTCTGGAGTAGCGTCCGCGGCAAGCATCGGCAGCGTAATAAGAGCGAGTGCGGTCAAAGATCGGATTACAGTCATCGGTCCACCAGTTTAGCGGTTTTCTTCCGCCGACGCCCATTCGCGCCCGGATTGCTATTCTGCTGATTTGATTTCCGACGCGAAATTCGTAGCGCGCCTCTACACGCAGCCTGTCTCGGCGATGGGCGACATTCTGGATCGGGGAAGCCTGGTATTCGCCAGTGTCTCGGTGATCGTCTTGTCCTGGCTGCTGGGGCACACGATTCGCGGCCTTTTGCTTTCCTTTTATTCCCCTCTGCTGATTCTCGCTGCCGTCTATGTTCCCGGCGTTCTGGCGATCAGCGGCATTGCCGGCCGGTTTGCGGGCGGGTTCGGGAGCGTATTCCAGCGTGATTACGCGCCTTTGCTGACCTGCATAGCCAGCGCCTGGGTCGCCGCGAATCTTCCTTTACTGGCGATCGGTTGGTTCTGGCCGCAATTCTTCGTTTACGCAATCATAGTCGCCTATCTCTACTGCGCGGTCCTTATTTTCCTGGCGGTGCGCACGGTGCTCGGGACCGGAAACGCGGCGGCCATCGTGATCGTTTGCCTGTCCTGGATTCCGCTGGCAGCCGCGTATTACTTCTGGGGGCCGATCCAATACGTCCTGGGCTGGCTCGCCTCTCCGTTTTTTCTCTTCTTCATCTTTTACTATCTCCGCGGTGAATTCGGCGCCCTGGGAGATGGTCTGCGACGCCGTCAGAGCTTCCGCCGGAATCTTGAAGCTGCCGCGATCAACCCGCACGATGCCGAGGCGCAGTATCAACTCGGCCTGATCTATCAGCAGCGCCGGCAACTGAGCGAGGCCATCCAACGCTTCCAGAACGCCGTGGCGATCGATCCGTCCCATACCGACGCGCATTTCCAATTGGGCCGCATCGCCCTCGAGCAGGGGCGGCTCAAGGACGCTCTTGCGTCTTTCCAGACGGTGGTGAATCAGGACGAGCGCCACAATCAGAGCGAGATTCTGCGGGAACTCGGCGCTCTCTATGTCGAGGCGCGCCAGTTCGAGGATGCGCGGCATGAACTGGTGGAATATGTGGAGCGACGACCCTATGATGCGGAGGGTCTCTTTCACTATGGGCAGGCGCTCGAAGGTCTGGGAAAGATGAAAGAGGCTCGCGAAGCTTATGAGCGATCGTTCGAAGCGGCTGCGCTGGCGCCTTCGTACCTTCGGCGCGTTGCCGGAAGATGGGGCCGCCTCGCGCGTAAGCAGGCGCTGAAACTCAGTTAATTCGATTCATGTGCAGCCGGTCCGGGTGTGAACGGCACTCGCAGGTCTCCGCGCATGTATCCACGCATAAGATCGCCATCGAAGCCGCCCATCCAGAAACTGGTTCGCCAGGGAGTCGTGGTGTCGATGGTTCCCCCGAAATAGCTTTCGGCGCCGCTGATATCCGCGTTCTGTCCCCGGATATCGAAGTCCCAGATTGCCTGAAGCCCGAGCCGGCTTTCCATGCGCTGGTCCTGCGTGAAGAAGTCGATCGCCCAGATGCGCGTCTTGTAACCCTCCGCCTCGACGGGATCTTCGGTCTCCGCCAGTTTCAATGCCAGCCACTGCTTCCGGCGCTGGAAGTAGTCGGAGAAAGCGGTGGTGTAGTCTGGCGCAGGCGCTATGCCGATTGCCGCTAAAACTTCGTCGGAAATAGAGTTGAAATTCTTCGGTGAGCGGCGCGCATAACCCTCCACCATCTGCCAGACTTCGAGGGAAGGGTCATTGATATCCAGGGGATCTTCGCGTCGCAGTTGCCAGCCATCGCCGGCGATTTGCAGATTGAAGGGGCAAATGGGCATGATTATGCCCTGCAACTCGTGAAAGATAATCTCGTTTCGCAGCTCGAATTTCGGGAGCTTCTTCGGGTCGCGCTCGCCCGGCCGGAGAAAAACGCGCGCGCCGCGCGCCAGATCGAGGCGCTTCGGCTCCAGGCCTTCCTCCAGCAACTCGGCGCTTGTGACATTTACTCCGAAGTTCTCCGTGTGCGGTTCGCGAAAATCCCGATCCGGGATCTGCTCGCGCTGCAGATAAATCGCCTGATCCATATCGCTCTCATGACCCACCGCGAACGTATAGCCGCTCACGCCGCGCGGTTCGTCGCTCGGATCGGGATCGGTCGCCTGGCGGCATTGCCAGTAGCCTTCGAAATTGATGCGAAGTTCCGTCATTTTGTCGGCGCTTTAGATCGGGAAATGGGAAATCCTGGTCGGCTTTCCTGTCTCTGTCCACAAGTTGGCGAAATGAAGCCTGGTGGCGTGAACGTTCTGGAAAATGAAGGTTGCGCGTTCTTTCAACCCTTCCGGCACGTAGTCAGTGAATTCCCGGCATCTGGTTTCCAGTTCGTTGAGTTTCTGAAGATACCAATCGCGGTTGATCGTTTGATCGGGTGGGATCGGCGGGAGTTCAAAACTGGGCCCGGCGTTTTTACCGTCCATGCCCGCCGGCATCCGCGTCAGGATCTCGCCGAGCGGACGGATGACCATCGTCATGAGTGGAAAAAATGCTGCGTAAAATTGCGCAGCCTGCCGGGGATAGTTTTGAGAAAAACTGAACTGCTGGAACCAGCCCCGAAGCATTACCACCATCAGGTTGTAAGCCTCGTTAAATATTTCCATCCCGAACCGGCTCGCCGTGTCGGTGATAATCGTCCCGTGGCCAGCACCCGGACTCTGCTTGAGTACGGGATTTTCCACCACGTCCAGCGTTGGATTGAAATCCGGAATCGTGCGTTTGGCCTCCTCAAAATCCCGCAGAACACGAACGAACATCTGAAAGTGCGAACCATTCGGGTCGAGCGGCGTCAGGCCGATCCCCTCGCCTTGTTCGATAATCAGACCGATTGCCGCCGCGGCCTGCTCCCGATTCGTCACCGGTTCGACTGTGATGCGGTACGCAAACTGCGAACCGTCAACCTGCCGGTCTGTATTCCCGCGGAAGATTGGCGTGGGATCGAGGTTCTGAAAAGCCACGCTGATCTCGGGTATAAAGTTCCTGGACTGAACTGTATTCTGTCTCCGGTACGTTAACGGCTTCGAGGAACCGGGCGGTCGCTGGGGCCGGGTAATCCGGACAATAGCCATCGCGCGAGAAAGTGGGCGTAAGGTCTTCCGGTTTTTCGAACCACACAAATCGCCGAAGAGCCGGCACTCCCAAAGGATCGAGCCGAAAGGGAATGTTCAGCGGATATCGTTTGGCCGGCTGCGGAAAGTTCGGCCGCTCGAAGTTCAGATCGCCGCCGATTGCGTTCAGGAGATTGCAAACCAGGGCAAGATGTTCCATCTCCTGTCTGGCGATCAGCATCAGCACGGCTTCCCAGCGCTGGGCCATTTGCATGACAACCAAATCGGGAGATTTGACGAAGTCGGTCGCTGTTTTGCGTATTGTGAAAGCTGTGAACAGATACTGACAGCAAAGCCCGTGTTCGAGTTCGGCGCCTGTACGAAGAGCCTGAATGAGTTCTTCCCGCGAACGGATGCGGGCATTTGATTTCGCAGGCTCGAGCACCTCTCGAAAGGTTAAGTTAAATGGACGCGAATTTCAATGCAAATCAGCATTAATTAGACGTTACGGCGAGGAATTTGAAAGCGAGACCGTCAGATTATGAAACTCTTGCGCCGCTCAGATCACTAAGCAGGGAACAACTCGAGTGCGTTCAGAGCCCCGGGTTGCGCTGGCATAAGAACTCCGGAATTTGTCCGCAGGCCGCTCCAGAAACCCGCCTTGGGCAGTTTCGTGGAATTTATGTTGCACGGGACTGCGTGACTGGAGAACGCAGTCTCTCAATTCTTCTGCATCATTGCGGTGATCTTGCCGACCTCTTTAATGAGACCGGCCAGGGCAGCGTTGCCGCCGTCGCCGCAAGTCAGGTCTGGCGTCTCTTCGCCGCCAAAGGAAACCGTCATCCTGGACCCGAAGGACGCGCTTTTCATGCAGTGCTCGGCGGGTAAAGACGCAAGTGGGCTGGCGGCCCTAAGAGAAGAATAAAAGCTATCGACCAGCGCCTGCGGCAGCTGACGCTGAACGGGCTGCGGCTGGGCTTGTCTTGCGCCCACGCCCCGCGGAATCATAGTCATTTCCGCCGCACCCGTCTGGTCGACAACAATCCGGAATCCGGAACGATTGGTAGAGCCGGAATCGATGATCGTCGCGGCGCCATCCGAAGGCGAGCCCGGCAGGCGCGCGGCCATTGCCGCCAGGACGCCGACGATCGCCAGCAACCGCAACATCTGCTTATATTGTGGCAGATTCTCGTGCTACTGGCGTGAAAGCCGGCCGAGCGTTTCGGCAAGTACAAGGGTCCCCCGCGCAATCGCTTCGGGCGAAGAGTATTCGTCCGGGCGGTGGCTGATTCCGTCCCGGCAGGGGATGAAAAGCATTGCAGTGGGCGCGATCAACGACATGAACAGCGAATCGTGATAGGCCCTGCTGATCATGAACCGATATCGGACTCCGTGCGTCTGGCAGGCGGTTTCGAGTGCGGCAATGGCGGCGGGATCGCAACTCGCCGGCGGATCGGCATTCAGCAGTTCGCTGCGCAGCCTCACATTTCGGAGACTCGCGATCTCTTCGGCGGTTCGATTAATGCGCGCCAGCACGGCGTCGCGTCGGGCGGGGTCGATATCGCGGACGTCGATCTCCATCCGCGCCCGGCTCGGAATGCTGTTGACTGCGCGGGGGAAGATGTCGCAGATTCCGGTGGTGCCCACTGTGTCAATCGCGCCCGTCGATTTGGCGGCCGATTCGACCGCCAGCGCAATCTCGGCCGCAGCCAGAAAGGCATCGCGGCGATGCGGCATGAGAACCGCTCCCGCATGGCCCCCCTCGCCTTCGATCTCGATTCGGAGAGTCGCGGGGGCGGCGATGGCGGTCACGATGCCGATATCGACCTCTTCGCGCTCGAGAATCGGTCCCTGTTCGATGTGAAGTTCGACAAAGGCGGAGTAGCGCTCTCTTGACAGTGGTACCAGGGATAAATCGCCCGTGAATCCGGCAGCGCGGCGCACTTCGTCAAGCGATTTGCCATCCGTGTCGCGCAGTTTGTCGCCGGCGGCTATGGGCAGCGCTCCCGCCATCATGCGGCTTCCAAAACAGCCGATGCCGAAGCGTGTGGGTTCCTCCGAGGTGAAAACGATCAGTTCGAGGGAACGGCGCGGTTGAAATCCGGCGCGCCGCAGTGACCGAATCGCTTCGAGTCCGCCCAGCACGCCGACGGTCCCGTCGAAGCGGCCGGCATTGGGGATCGCGTCGATATGAGAGCCCGTCGCCACAGCGGGCAGGTCGGGTTCACTTCCCGTCCAACGTGCGAAGGTGTTGCCGATGGGATCCTCGCGCACTTCGAGACCGGCGTCCACGCAAAGGTCTTTGACGAACCGTCGTCCCCGCAGATCGGCCTCGGTGAAAACGACCCGGGTGACCACAGGCGCGGGTTCCGCCGAAATCGCGCCAAGTTCATCCAGTTCGCGGCTCAGGCGTTCCCGATCAATTTGCAGTTCCAAAGCTCAGCGATTCCAGTCTTTGTAGATGAGGTATTTCGTGGGCGTTTTGCCCAGTGCGCCGAACCATTGGGGCAACCAGGGCGCCATCCAGATGAAATCTCCCTGTGCGACCGGGTACCAATGGTCGCCCAGGCGGTAAATCCCCGCGCCTTCGAGCATCAAAAGACCGTGCTCCATCACGTGAATCTCAACCATGGGAAGCGTCGCGCCCGGCCGGAACGTCATCGTGTTGACGGCCAGATCGAACGCCGGGTCGGCGGGGATCAGGCTGCGCACTTCGAGATCGGGGTCGCCCATAAGCGCCGTGGGAGCGACAAGGCTTTCGCTGCCCTGAATGCAGGCTGGCATCGACGTTCCCGGCAGCGGCTGGTAAGCCTTTTCGATTACCGCTGCTCGCGCCGTGGATTCCGCCGCCAATTCGACACCAGACGGGAACCAGGCATAGTCGCCCGCCTTCATCCCATGCAGCGTTCCCTCAATCACGTAGACGAAGCGCTGCATCTCACACCCCGGCACTAAGCCCCCGGCTTCAAACTCCGCTGTATATTGGGTAAACCTTGCGCCAATTGCCGGAGACGCGTGCACGATCGCAGTGGCGCTCTTCATCCCGGGCAGGGGCGCGCGCACGAACGTGTCCGGCGTCTGTAAGAGATGGTCGGCGTGGCGGGCGCTTCTCGTTTGTCCGAAGGGGTGCATAGCCTATTTTGGACGAATCAGCTTGCCTCGACTGTCTGAAGAGAAGTTTCCGTCCGCAAAAATGGTTTCGCCGCGGCGAATGGTCCGCCGCACCACGCCGCGAAAAGTCTCACCGGCGTAGGGGCTCAGGCGATGGCGGTGCGCCATGTCTTCCGCGCGCAGTGTGAACGACGCAGTAAGGTCCACAAGCGCGAGATCAGCGTCATTTCCCGGGCTAATCGTGCCTTTGCGTGGAATGCGAAAGCGCCGGGCAGGTGTGGCGGCGAGCAGGTCGGCAATTCGCTCAAGCGGAATGCCGCGTTCGAAATGACCGCGGTCGAGGAGCACCGCCAGCGTGGATTGTACGCCCGCAATGCCGCCCCACGCGCGCAGAAAATCTGCTGTCTTCATTTCCGGCGGGGCGGGGGAGTGGTCCGAAGCCACAATATCGATGGTCCCGCTAACAAGTTGATTCCACAGTTCGCTCCGGTGCCCGGCGCTCCGCAGTGGTGGCGCGCACTTCGCCAGAGACCCGAGCCGCTCAACATCCTCCTCGGTGAAGAACAGGTAGTGAGGACAGGTTTCGATCGATACATCGACGCCCCGCGCCCGGGCTTCGGCAGCCGCGACAACACCGCGTCCCGAGCTGATATGAACGATGTGAAGCCGCGCTTTCGCCTCCCCCGCCATGAGCGTCGCGCGTTGAATCGCTTCGAGTTCCGCGAACACGGGGCGCGAGCCGAGGAAATCCTGAATTGACGCCATTCCCCGCGCAGCGAGCTGGCTCGTGATTTCGTGGCTCTCGGCGTGAACTGCGATCGCGAGATCCAGACGAGCCGCCTCGACCAATCCTTCCCAAAGCGTAAGGTCGTCGGCCCGCGGAAATTCCGGCAGACCCGAATCGCAGAGGAATGCTTTAAAGCCGACCACACCGCGATCCGCCAGTTCCGCCATCTCCGGCCAGATTGCCGGGAGTAAGGCCGCCCCAGATCCCGAAGTCCGCAACGGAAGAAGCCTCAAGGGCGGCACGCTTCCGGTCGAACTCGCGCGCAGTTGACCGTACACGGCGTCGAGTTGAGCGGCATATCGAAGAAGGCGGCGCCGCCGCCCGCCGCAAGCGCGCGGCTGCCGGTCGCGAGCGCCTTCCCACTCGGTGCGGCCCGGCTCGTTGAAGTGCAGGTGGACGTCGATCACCGCGGGGAAAACATGCAGGCCCCGCGCATCGATTTCGGTCGCGCCCGAGAGTTCAGGCTCAACGGCCACGATCGTTTCGCCTTCGATTCGGATATCGGTGCGCAGGAGTCCGTCGGGCGTGACAACCGTTCCACCGCGTACGACCACAGAACTCAAGCGGCCTTCTCCCGTTCTTCGAGGAAGTTCATACCCGCGGTGAGCGCTGCATCAACATCTTCGGGAAGCACTGATTCATCGGGATGGTGGCTGAATGCCGCCGGGGCTGCGGAGAAAAAGCATCGCGGCCGGCATGCGGCGCGCAATGATCATCGCATCATGACCCGCTCCACTGACCATGCGATGTGGGCCCCCGGCCGCGCGCGCCAGTGTGTCCGTAAGGCTCGGATCCATGGCCACCGCGGGTTGCTCCATTCGCATTTCCGTCGTGACGACAAGATCGCGGCGGCGCGCGATGCTCTCGGCCGCGGCGATCAGGCGAACTGCCGCTTCGCGCCGGACGCCGTCGTCGCGATGGCGCACATCGAGAGAGAGCTTCGCGCCGCCCGCAATCACATTCGAAGCGCCCGGCCAGGCATCGACACGTCCGACCGTAGCGACCAGATCCGCAATTCCGCGTGCTTCGGCTTCGACAGTGAAAATCCATTCGGCAGCGCCCGCGATTGCATCCCGCCTCAGATGCATGGGGACGGTTCCCGCGTGACCCGCGCGGCCTTCGAACGTAAGCTCCAGGCGTGTCTGACCGGCGATCGTCTCGACGACTCCAAGAGATGCCCCAAGGTTCTCCAGTACAGGCCCCTGCTCGATGTGGAACTCAAGATAACCGAGCGCGGGCTCGCGTGCGACGGCCAGTGGCAATTCATCGGGGTCGAGCCCGAAGGCGCGGATCGCGTCGGCGATCGGCGTTCCATCGAGGCGCAGGTCGCCGATCAATGCGAGACTCCCGATAAAGGGAAATCCGAACCGCACGCCCTCTTCTTCCGAAAAACCCAAGACTTCAATCCCGAATCTGAGTTGCCTCCGTCGCAGCAATTCGACCAGCTTGATCGCCAGAACCACGCCGAGTAGACCATCGAATGCGCCCCCGTGCGGCACGGTATCCAGGTGCGAACCGATAAAAAGAGTTGGTGCGTCCGGCGTCCGTCCCGAGTAAAAGCCGCGCAGGTTCCCAGCCGCATCAACCTTTACAGACATGCCGCAGTCCCGCATCCACCTGCCGAGCTGCGCGTGCAGGCAACGCATCGGTTCGGAGAGGTACGTACGCGTGATCCACCCCGGCTCCTCAGTGTGGAGCGTAAGCGCACCGCAGCGCGAAATGCAATCTTCACCGTGTGTCATGAGCCTTTGTACGTGCTGTAGCCGTAGGGTGAAAGCAGCAGTGGTACATGGTAATTCCCAAGCGGATCGGAGATCCCAAATCGAATCGTAATCTGGTCCAGAAACGGCGGATCAGCCAGCGGAATCGCAAGACCGCGGAAGTAGTCCCCCGCATGAAAGACCAACTCGTATCCTCCTGGAATCAACTCAGGCGCCGAAATCAAAGGCTCATCGGTTCGCCCGTCGGCATTCGTAGCAACTGACTTAAGATGCGAGCCGCGACAATAAAGGTCGATTGCCACCTTAGCCGCCGGCACGCCGCGCGAAGTATCCAGGACATGTGTGGAAAGCCGCGCCACTAAATACCGGCCTTTTCTCCGAGCCACGACCGGCAGGCGTCGTGGGGCAGGGCTTCGGCTCTGCCGCCGGGCTTCCGCCCGGCGCGGAACTTTACGTCAGCCGGTAGCGCCGGCGATCTTGTCGCCGGTGCGCGTGCCGACCGCGTCTGCAACGCGCGATCGCGTTTACGAAACCGCATACTAACCCTCCCGGCGCAAGCGCAGCCCGAGACACCCATAGGGCGGGCGAGCGTCAGTGTAGACACCCAGCGATTCGCCCGCTTCCGCAACCGAGTCCCAGGTTCGATTATTCGCTTCGAGATGAATCTCCGAAACCACCGCGATCTCCCCCAGCATCCTCTTGCCGATCTGATAGATAATCTGCTGAATACTACCGGACTCGAACGCTCCGAACGTGCCGTATATGATCTCGCGCGCAAGCGACGAAACGCGGCCATCCGACAGCGCGGCGTCCGCCGAAGTATAGAGCCATTCCAGATCGAGCCACATATGCACCGGGCGATTCCTGATCTCGGGCAGCGTAGTGTACTGATCGCGCACAAAACCGAAAAACGCGCTTCCTCCAAGCCGGACCATTCGAAAGCCTGTAATGCCGGAAGCGAACTCTTGAGCGCCCTCGCGATTGATTTCAACGCACGCCGTCAGTCGTTCGGGCCCGGCGGGTAGAAACGCAGCAGTCTGTCCGGGTACCGGTGTGTAGGGAATCTCGGTCGCCGAAACCTGCGTGCCTTCCACCTGCGGATAAGTATCCAAAAACTTCGTTGCGAGGAAGTGGCAATAACCTTCGAGATCCGCGCCCGTGAAATTCAACGTCTCGCGCTGCACGAAATTCTTCATTGAATCCGTCGCGATCAGCCCCGTGTTATCACCGGTGGTGTAAGTGGGCCAAAACGCATCGCCGTAAATCAGAATCTTAACGTTCGCGCCGAATACCGGGCTCTGTCCGGACGGCGTAACGCCATCACGATTCAGCCGGTAGACGATAATGTCACCCTTTCCGTAATAACTTTTCTTCCACCCGCTGGCAAATCGCTCCACTAAATCTCCTGAAGTCGGAAGTCCGCGATCTTATAAACCTGCCGCAGCGCCTCGGCGAATTCGGCTCCTCGATCCGAGGGAAAACGTTCTTCCAAAGCCCGAAATATATCCTGCCTGGTGCTGCCCTTGACCGCATACAGAAACGGAAAACCGAACTTCTCCCGATAGTTTTCGTTTAGAGCGATGAAGCGCTTGTCGAAGTCCAGACCCGCTTGTTCCGATGTCGATGCAGCGCTCATTCGCGCGCGCGTCCCCAGATCCGGGTGCGCCCGCAGAAGCGCAAGCTGCTCCTCCGGAGAAGCCTGTTCGACCTCGCGGACCATGGCCAGATGCAGTGCCGAGACATCGGCGAAGGGCCGTGAAGTCCAGGCGCGTTCCGCCACCCACGGCGATTCCTCAAAGATCCATCCCAAAGCCGCGGTAAAGGATTCTCGACCCATAGCGTTCAGCTCTTCAATCGTCATACCGCACCGGCTGGCCTTCGACGCAAACCTCCGCAACGCTCTCCTCACCCGCAAGGGTAAACAACGCGGCAAGCACACGCTCCATGCTTTCAGCCCGCTGCAATACCGCCTCAAGCGGGCTCTTCTGCGGAGCGCGCAGATAGACGAAATCCGCCGCTTTACCAGTCGAGAAATCGCCTGTCTCATGATCCAGCCGCAGCGCCCCGGCCCCGGCCAGAGTGGCGAGATAAAGCAAGTGCGCCGGCTTGAGCATCTCTCCCTCCGGGGCGAGGCGCTGCAGCGCATAGGCCTGCAGCGCTTCCTTGAGAACGCCGAAGCCCGTGCCCCCGCCGACATCCGTGCCCAACGCGCAGTGAACCCCCGCCGCCAGATGCCGTCGCAGCGGGAAGAGCCCGCTGCCCAGCATGGCATTGCTCCAGGGACAGTGCGCCACTGAGGTCCCGCTTGCTGCCAGACGCTCAAGTTCCGAGTCCGTCGCATGAACGTTGTGCGCCAGCACGGCGCCAGGCTGAGTGAGTTCGTAGCGTTCGTAAACCGCGAGATAATCCTTCGCCCAGGGGAACACTCGGGCCACTTCCTCGACCTCTCGAACACTCTCGTTGATATGCGTCTGGAAACGCAGACCGGCATGTTCCCGCATGAGCGTCTGGCAGACCTCGAGCATGGCTTCTGATGTCGAAAGGGCGAAACGCGGCGTGACGGCAAACAGGAGGCGTCCCCGGCCGTGATGCTCGCGAATGAGCTCGGAGCAATCTCGATAAGCCGCCGCGGGAACTTGCCGCAGTTCCGGCCGCAGACCTCGATCCGAGACCACCATGCCGCTGACGATCCGCAAACCGGATCGCTCGGCTGCGCGGAACAAAGCGGCCGTGGCCGTCTTGAAATGCGCGCCGAAAACCAGGGCCGTCGTGGTTCCATGCGAAGCCAGCGCGCGCACAAAACGCCGCGCGACATCGCACGCATACGCTACATCGGACATGCGCGCTTCTTCCGGCAGCGCAACATATTCCAGCCAGTCGAGTAAATCGTAACCAAGCCCGCCCAGCACGCGAAGCTGAGGAAAGTGGATGTGGGTATCGATCAGTCCCGGGATCAGGTAACCGCCGCGCAGATCGCGCACCGGAACTTCCGGATGCCGGGCGTGCAGTTCGGAGTACTCGCCGCAAGCGGCTATCCGGCCATCGCGAATCAAAAGGCCGCCGTCAGCGAATGACTCCAGAGCGCGCTCTTCGCGGAACGGATTTCGCGGAGTATGAAACACGCCCGCGCGTAGTAATTCAGCGGTCACAACAGAACGGCTTCCGCAACAGGCGCCTTCAGCCTCTCTCGCACCGCCTGAATGGCAAAGAAAATCCGCTCGGGAGTCAGCGGGCTGTCAATCGTCACCGGACCGCCTGAGCCGCAAGCGGCAACAGCGTCGCGAATCGCCTCACGCACGGAAAATGCCAGCATGAGCGGCGGTTCGCCCACCGCTTTGCTGCCGAAAACCACGTCAGGATCTTCCGCGCGTTCCAGAAACGCAACGTTGAAGACGTCCGGCAACTCGGACCATGAGGGCAGCTTGTAAGTCGATGCCCCCGCGGTAGCCAGGCGTCCCTGCTCATCCCAGAGCAGCTCTTCGATCGTGAGCCATCCCAGCCCCTGCATGAACCCGCCTTCGATCTGGCCCCTGTCGATCAGCGGCGAAATCGACGCGCCCGCGTCTTCGAGAATATCCACGCGCAGCACGCGGCAGTCGCCGGTAAACAGATCGATCTCAACCTCCGAAACAGACGCCCCCCAGACAAAATAATGGAAAGGCTTACCGGTGAGCGTCGCAGGGTCGTACTGAAGCCCCGGAGTGCTGTAGTAGCCCTGCGCGAAAAGCGGAATGCGTCTATGCCAGGCCGCCGCCACAACTTTTTCAAATGGCATCCCCGGCATCTCCGCCTCTACCGGCGTGAGCCGGCTCTTGAGTTGCATACAGGCATCCAGCACTGCGGCGCCATTCAAATCCGTGCTCGCCGAAGCAGCCGTCGCCGAGGTGTTCGGAACCTTATCGGTACGGGTGGGCATGACGCGAATCCGGTCGATACTCACACCCAAGCCCGTCGGCTGCGATCTGCGCGATCTTGGTGTGGACGCCCTGCCCCATTTCGGTTCCCCCGTGATTCACCTGGATGCTGCCGTCGCGATAAAGGACTACCATCGCCGCGCCCTGATTCAGAAAGGTCGCCGTAAAAGAAATACCGAACTTCACCGGCGTGATCCCGATGCCGCGTTTCAAATGGCGATGGGATTGGTTAAACGCCAGGATCTGCTCGCGTCGGCCCTCGAAAGAGCTGGAAGCTTTCAACTGCGACCAGATCGTATGAATCCGATCGGCATGCTTGACCGGCTGTCCATAATGAGTCGTGTCGCCCTCACGATAGAAATTCCGCTCGCGCACCACATGCGGCGGCAAACCAAGACGCCGCGCAGCCTGATCCATAATCTCCTCGATCACGATCATGCCCTGCGGCCCGCCGAATCCCCGAAACGCTGTCTGTGACGTCTTATGCGTCCGGCAGATATGCCCGGTGATTACGGCCGAAGGAAGCAGATAAGCATTGTCCACATGGAACATGGCGCGGGAAATAACCGGGCCGGACAGATCGAGACTCCAGCCGCCATCGGAATAAAGCTCTATGCGCACACCCTCAAGCCGCCCGTCTTTCCCGAATCCGGCCTCATAGCGCGCAAAAAACGGATGACGCTTGCCCGTGAGCGCCATATCGAGAACGCGCGGCAGGCGCACCCGCACCGGCCGCTTTGTTTTCCACGCGCCTAAAGCCGCCACCGCCGCGAAAGGATTCGCCTGCACTTCTTTTCCGCCGAACGCTCCGCCCATCCTGATGCACTGCACAGTCACCTGATGCCAGGGAACGCCGAGCACGCGCGCCACGATATCCTGGGTCTCCGTCGGATGCTGCGTCGAAGACTGCACAACGATTCCGCCCGATTCGTCGAAGCTCGCGATCGCGCATTGCGTCTCAAGATAGAAGTGCTCTTGTCCGCCGATCTCCAGTTCGCCCTGGAATTGCAACGGGCTCAACTCCATCGCCGAAACATCTCCCCGCGCGATCGAAATCGGCTCGGCCAGAAAACTCTGCGCGTCAATCGCCTGATGAATCGTGACAATCGCCGGCAGTGCTTCGTATTCGGTGCGCACCGCGGCAGCGCCTGCCCGCGCGGCCTCGACCGTTTCACCCAGCACCCACGCAACCGGCTGCTGATGGAACATCACTTCCTCGGGGAACAACGGCTCATCGTGCCGATTCGACCCGGTATCGTTCTCGCCCGGAACATCCGCAGCTGTCAGGACGGTACAAACACCCGGCATTTCCCCCGCCGTCGCCGTTGAAAGCCGCACCAGCCGGGCGTGCGCATGAGGCGCTGTCACCGGCCACGCGTGCAAAAGGTTCGGATACCGAAGGCAAAGATCATCCGTATAAAGTGCGGCCCCGGAGACGTGACCGCCCGCGCTCTCGTGAGGAATCGCTTTGCCGGCGGACTTCATGCCGCCTCCCGCCATTCCCAATAAAATTTCTCGACCAGCCCTTTCGCCAGGGCCAGCCGGTACGCCGCCGAACCGCGATGATCGTCGATCGGCTGAAGCGCGCGTCCAATCTCGCGCTGAATCCGCTGAACCGTTCCCTCGTTCCAAAGCTGTCCGATCGCAGCCTCTTCCGCGGCGAAAACGCGCAGCGGGACAGGCGCAACGCCGCCGAACGCAAACCGCGCGCGGGCGATCCGGCCGCGCTCGTCCCAATCCAGGGAAAGCCCGGCCGCCACGGTGCTTATATCGTCCATGCGACGCTTGCTGGCCTTATAGAAACGCAAAAACGCCGGAAATGGCTTCGGAATTTCGATCAGCCGGATCAGTTCGCCGTCTTCGAGTTGCGTCTGCCGATACCCGGTGAAAAACAAAGCCAATCGCGTCTCCCGGTTTCCCCGGATGCTCGTCAGGACCAGCGATGCATCGAGCGCCAGCAGCAGCGGCGCGGAATCGCCGATCGGAGACGCGGTCGCCAGATTTCCCCCCAGAGTGGCGCGATTCCGAATCGGAGGCGATGCGAAAAAACAAAGCCATTTGCCCACCGCGGAAGGCGCGCTCGTCCATCTGCGCTCAATCTCGCCCAGCGGCAGCGCCGCCCCGATTCGCACTCCCTCCGAACCCTCGGAAAACTCCCGCAAATCATTCACGCCCTGCAGGCTGATCAGATGCGGCCATCGCCTGAACCGCAGATTCGATTCGACCCCGAGATCGGTGCCGCCGCAGATCACCTTCGCCTCCGGATGGCGGTCGAGCATCGAAAGGCACTCCGCAAGGTTCCCAGGCCGATTGAAGCGGGCGCCGTCCATAACCAGCTGTACCGCCTTCAACGCGGGCGGCGGCTGAGCGAGACGATCCCGGAAAAAACCCTTAGACGCCGGCCCGACAGCCAAAGCCGCGTCGCGAATCGGACGGTACCCGGTGCAGCGGCACAGATTACCTCCCATCGACTCGGGATCGCACGGCCCCACCCGCCCGGGCCGATACTGTTCTGCGAACAGGCTCATCACAAACCCTGGCGTGCAATAGCCGCATTGCGACCCTCCACCCGACGCGATAGCGTGCTGTACTTCCGCAAGTTGCCCTTCTCGCGCCAGCGCCTCCACCGTATAGAATTCCCCGTCGATTGCGTCGGGCAGAAACATCAGGCAGCTGTTCACCGGTTTGTATTTGCTGCCGGACCCATTCTCGGCCACCATCAGCACCGTACAGGCGCCGCACTCACCCTCCCCACAGCCTTCCCGCGCGCCGGTCAGGCCGCGATTCCGCAGGAAATCGAGAAGGGTGCTCTGTACCGGATAGTCGCCCATCGGGACGGCTTCGCCGTTAATGGTCGCTGTCGATTGTCGAAGATTCGCACCCGTCATAACCCACCGCGCGCCGGGAGGCGGCAAGGCTAGCCGCCCGTGGGCAACAGAGACCGTGCAGGGAACAGTCCTTGGAGGAAGCCCGACGCCTCGAAGTCTAACATACAGGTTCTATCCCGCAAGCACCTCCCGCAGCTTTTCCGTAAGGGTCTCGGCGACGAAAGGTTTTTCGATAAACGCCGCCCCCGGTTTCAGAACGCCGTGCCGAACGACGGCATTATCCGCGTAACCCGACATGTAAACGACTTTCAGCCCGGGACGCAGCTTCGTCAGTTCTTCGGCGAGTTCCGGTCCGCTCATATCGGGCATAACCACATCGGTCAGCAGCAGATCGATCGGCGCGTCGCGCTCTTTGCAAAGCGCAATCGCCTCAGCGATGTTCTCGCTCGCGACCACCTGGAAGCCGTGTTCGCGAAGCACCCCCTCGACCAGTTTGCGAACGTTAGAGTCGTCTTCCACTAACAAGACAACCTCGGCCTGAGCGCGGGCGGGCATGCGCGACGAAGCGGGCGGCTTCGTGGCGGATTGGTCCGTCACCGCCGGCAGGTGTATCTTGAAAGTCGTACCCTTCCCCTCCTGGCTGTAAACCCAGATATCACCCCCGTTTTGCTTTACAATTCCATAAACGATTGACAGACCCAGGCCGGTTCCCTTGCCGACTTCCTTGGTGGTAAAGAAAGGCTCGAAAATCTTCCGCCGCGTCTCTTCACTCATTCCATGTCCGGTGTCGCTGACCGCGATATGGACGTAGCGTCCTGGAATGATGCCGGCATGGGACTCGGCATAAACCTCATCCAGGAACACGTTGGCTGTCTCGATCGTGAGCTTCCCGCCGTTCGGCATGGCGTCTCTCGCATTGATCACGAGGTTCATAAGCACTTGATCGAGATGAGTTGCGTCGGCGCGGACAGGAAAGAGCGATGGATCGAGGCGAGTCGCAAAATCGATATCTTCGCCGATCACATGGCGAAGGAGTTTTTCGATACTATTCACCACTTCATTGAGGTCGAGAAGCGAGGGCTGAAGGATCTGTCGCCGGCTGAACGCCAGCAGTTGTTTCGTCAGACCGGCGGCCCGCTCCGCAGCGCGTTGAACCTCGGCGGCTTTTTCGAGCAACCGGGGCTGATCGTTCAGCTCATCCATGACCATCCCGTTGTAACCCAGGATCACCGTGAGCACGTTATTGAAATCGTGGGCCAAGCCGCCCGCGAGGCGGCCTATTGCCTCCATCTTCTGCGACTGGAGTAACTGGTCCTCGAGCTTCCTCGAGAGTTCCATCTGCTGCTGTAACTCGCCGTTGGTTCGCTCCAGGGATGCCGCCGTCTGTTGCAGCGTGGTTGTGCGCTCAGCGACGCGCTTTTCCAGTTCCTCGTTCGCTTCGCGGAGTTGTTGTTTGACCCTTTGCCGTTCCGTAATGTCCCTGTTAATTTCCATGACCTCCCGTTCGCCGGGCCGCTCGCCTTCTCTCAGGACCCACCTGCTTGAGGCAACCACCACCGTGCCGTCGCGCCTGGTGTGCAGGATTTCGCCTTCCCATCGGCCGTGCGCGCTCAGGTGTCTGTGGATATCGTCGGGATGTTGCGGCGCAACGGTCTTCAACAATTCATGCGATCGTTCGCCCGCCGCTTCGCTCCTGTTCCATCCATACATCTGCTCCGCCCCCGAATTCCAGAACAGGATCGTGCCGTCCAGTTCGCGAACGATAATCGCGTCGTGAGCCGAATCCAGAAGACTTGCCTGTCGCGCCAGGAGTCTGGCCGTCTCGCGGCCGTGGTCGATCTCCTCCCGCAACTTCTGATTTGCTTCCCTGAATGCATCCGGTGCGGGCAGGTTGGCGAGCGCCGGCAGCAGCGGCGCCAGCATGGCGGTTGTAACAATCGATGCAGCCGCGGTGATCGCTTTGACCAGACCGTCCAGACGGTAGGCCCCATGCCAGACGGTCCAGATCCCCAGGAGGTGCGTCGTTCCGCAAGCCAGAATGAAAACCGCGAATGCCGCAAAGATCCAGCGAAAAGATATGTCCTTTCGTTTACGAAAAAAGATCAGTAATAAAACCGGAATTGCATAATATGCCGCGGTAATCACCCCGTCGGATATAACGTTCAGCCACAGAATCGCCGGGTTCCAGAAATAACATGTCCCGTGCGGCATAAAATCGCTTGTAAAAAGTCTTCGAAAAAACTCAGCCATGGGCGCCCTGTGCTCTTTATTCGGAAGTTACTTCAAAGGCTCATTTAATGATTATCGTGAAAAAAACCGGCGGCGGGAATCCAGCGGCGCGCATATCATGTCGCGGGGCGCCTTCCGGAGAGCACGGAATAGCCCGGCTATGTGCAGAATAGTGCCGGTAATTAGAAAAACTGGAGGGGTTTAGGAGATAAATACGAATTAATTTATTTTAATGATGGCATTGGCTCCTGGCGAGCCCTATCGCGGGACCGGATTACCGTAGACTTCGATCCAGTCGAGCCGCGAAGACCCGCCCGCGCCGTGCCCGCTCCCGATGGTCAGATCCGTGAAGCCGATCTCGTCAACCTTGCCCAGGTCAGGTTTCTCCACCCATCGCCCGTCGTTTCCTTCGGAAACGTGTTCGGCATCGAACCTCCGCCAGCGCATATCCCCGATCGACATCTCGGTCTCACGCCAGTCGACTGTGTATCCGTCGCCCGGGTCGCCCACCAGCCAGCCGCCATCGGCCAGCTTGAGAATTGGCCGCAGCACGTGGAAGCCTGCCTGTTTCGATCGCCACCGGATCTTTGAGAGCCCGGTGAGATCCACATAGTTGTTCTTGTCTCGCAGCGCAAGCGCGCAGGGCGCACTGCAAAGCCCCGTCCAGATGTACGAAGGTTCGTCTTTCGGCGATTCGTGATGCACGATCTGAATCTCGCCCTTCCCCGGCCCGTACAGTTTCAGTTCGAGATTGGGGCTGGTGAGAAACTCCGCGGTCACGGGCGTCTCGTTCGTACCCTTCGGTGTTTCCTTGAAAGTTTCCCGCAGGAACAGTGGAGGCCGGTGATCTTCCGGGATATAGCGCGGCGCACGGGTCTGCCCCCTGCCCGGCTGCCCGGCGGGTTGCGGCTCCGGCGCATTTTGGGCCGCGGCAGCGCCGGCGAGGCCCAAAATAAACGCGAATCGAAGGTGTGTGGTCACGCGAAGCTCCTCTGTCGGAATACTGAGATATTCCAGTGTAGTGCAGCCGCGCCGCGCCAGGTATTCTGGAACTCTCTGGTGATGAGAAGAATTGCGCCCGGACACGTTCTGCTGGTTATCGACCTGGCCGCTACAGTATTCCTCGGAATCGAGGGCGGTCTGGCGGCAAGCGGAGCGAGTCTCGACCTCTTCGGCGTCATGGTGTTGTCCTTTGCGACGGCGCTGGGGGGCGGTGTCATTCGCGACCTTCTCATCGGAGAAGTTCCACCTGCGGCGATTCGCGACGCGCGTTACCCCATCGCGGCTTTTGCCGGAGGAGCGATAGCCTTTCTCCTTTACGAGACGGTGCGCGCGCTACCGAACTCGGTCGTCACCATGGTCGACGCTGCCGGCCTCAGCCTTTTTGCGATCGCGGGCGCGGAGAAGGCGCTCGATTACAAAATCGGCCCTTTCATTTCGGTTCTGATGGGGACGATCACTGGAGTTGGGGGCGGCACCATCCGCGATCTTTTTCTGATGAAAATTCCCGGCATCCTTCGGGCCGATATTTACGCCGTGGCCGCTCTGGCTGGAGCCGCCGTGTTCGTCACCGGCTTTCGCCTTGGTCTGCCGAAGACGGTGATGATGTTCGCGGGGGCGCTGGTTTGTTTCTCGCTGCGCCTGGTGGCCGTCTGGCAGCACTGGAATCTCCCAAAAATCGGAAGCTTCTAGACCGGTCCGGCCGCGCGAGCGGCGCGGAAAAGCTGAGGAGGCGTCAGGCCACCAGCGTTCTACTTCGGATCCACCGCGGCCTCCACAATCTCCAGCCGTCGTTTCGGCGTCTCGCCGTCGAGTTCCTCTTTTTCGAACGCATCGAGAACATCCATGCCCTCGACAATCTGCCCGAACGCCGAATACTGGCCATCCAGATTTGTCGCCGGACCCAGCACAAAGAAAAACGACGTGGTCGCCGAATTCGGATCGTCCGTGCGCGCCATGGACACAATGCCGCGCACATGCTTGACGTCGTTCCGGAATTCGCCCTTGATCGGATGAACCCAGCGGTCGGCTGGATTGGCGGGTCCACCGGCGCGCTTATCCGAAGTGCCGCCCTGAACCACAAAGCCCTTCACGATGCGATGGAAGACCGTGCCGTTATACCAGCCGGAGGCCGTGAGTCCCAGAAAGTTGCGCACGTTCTCAGGCGCCCAGTCCGGTTCCATCCTGATCTTGACTGTGCCCAGCGTGGTTTTCATGGTCACCGTCCTGCGCATTTCGTCGACGGAAGCATTCAGGAAAGGCTCGAGCTTCTTCTTCTCGATCGTGACCTTCAGGATCCGGACCGGCTTTTCGGTCAGTCCGTTCGAGTCCACGGGAACCTGCGAAATGCGCTCGACGACGTCCATTCCTTCGCTCACGCGACCGAACGTGGTGTACTGGCCGTCCAGAGGAGGTTGCGGAACGACGCAGACGAAAAACTGGCTCCCGTCGCTGTCCACTTTGTTCGGAATATGAACGGTTGAGACCACTCCTCGCTCGTGCTTCATATCGCTGAGTTCGGCCGGGAGCAGATTCAGGCCACCGGTTCCCCAGAGGTTCCGCGGGGTACTCGAATTCTTCAGCAGAGGATCTCCGCCCTGAATGATGCCGTTCATGACGACGCGATGAAAGGCGCTGCCGTCGTAGTAGCCGTCGCGGGCAAGGCGGATGAACTGCTCGACATGTTTCGGAGCCTTGTCTGGCGCGAATTCGAACCGAAAGGTTCCGAGGTCCGTAGTTACAACGGCCTCCAGGTCCGCTGGCGATGGCGCTGACGGCGTCTGGCCAAACGCCGGTATCACGCCGCACAGCAACAAACCCGACAAGCCCAAAAGTCGCATGCTGAAATTTTAACCGCCGGATCCGTTTGAAGTGTGCAATCAAGACCAGGATCGTCAGCCACTCTCCCTGAATTCAGCACACGGCCTGCAACTCTGCGGAGGCGCGTCTCGACGGCCGGAAGAGTATTGTGAAGGGATTCGAAATGCGTGATGTTGCTCGCTTGCAACTCAGGGCCGATTGTGAAGGCATAACCGAGACGATAAATTAAGGACATTTATGAGGCGCATGGTCGGATTGGCACTCATATTGGCGAATGCATGGATAAGCAACGCCCAGGCGCCCGCTTTCGAAGTGGCCTCCGTCAAACGGAACACGTCGGACGAACCGGCAGGTGGCAGCATCTCCCCTCCGGGGGGAGCCGGATTCCAGGCAAGTAACGTCACGCTGCGAACTCTGATTCGGACAGCGTACAACGTAGAGAACTTTCAGATCTCGGGCGGTCCGAAGTGGCTTGATGCAGATAAGTTCGACGTGAATGCGAAAGCCACCGGCAGTGTGACCTGGCCCGAAACCCGGATGATGCTCCAGGAGCTCCTGGCGACCCGTTTCAAATTGTCGCTCGCCCGAGAGAGCCGAACCATTCCCGCATATGCACTGGTTATCGGGAAGAACGGGCCCAAACTTACGCCTCCGACAGACCCTGGTTGCCAGCCGCCACCATTCGGTGGGTGTAGCAGGCTGCGGTTTGTAAATCGCACGATGCTCTCGGGTGTCAATGTGTCCACCACCCAGTTGGCCCAGGTCTTGACAACATTTATGGGCCGCCCGGTCATTGACAAGACCGGGCTCACTGGCATTTTTGATTTCAAAATGGATTTCGTGCCCGATCTGCCCAGGTCCCAGCAGGCGCAAAGTACGGACGGCAGCGGAGCGCAGTCCCTTGCACCGTCCGTGTTCACTTCGCTACGAGAGCAGCTTGGGCTTAAACTCGTTTCGCAAAAAGATACTGTAGAGATGCTCGTTATTTCTTATGGTGAACAACCTGTGCCGAACTGACTCACCAGACCGTTGCGGTGATAAAGCACTGGACTCTGCGGCGCCGATGCGGTGCCGGAGGAGGTACACGCCTGGCAGAACCGGCCGCTGGCTGCGGTTTACCCGATCGTTTATCCGGATGCGCTGGCCGTCAAGATCCGTGATGAAGGCAGTGCAGAATCGGACGGTTCATGTGCGACGGTGCTACCCTTGCGCGATTGCCAGGCTGGCGACCACAGACGTCGCATCGCTATCATCACCGCAATAAAAAAGCAGCGCTTTCTGACCACCCACCACTTTTGCCCCTGCCGCCCATTCGGCGGCAAGCTCTCTCGCTGAGGTATTGCAGCCGATCTCAAGGCCCGAAAGATCCGGCGAGACTGGGTTTGTGGCATCGATCAGAATTTTGCCCGCGAGATCTCCGCCGGCCCTGTGCGGCGACGTCGCCGACCGTCCCGGATTTCGCTATCCGAGCGTTCCGCCGACTTCTCCCGATCCGATGATGCCGATCCTCATGAATTCATTATCATTTACAGTCCGGCTTACGGCCGTCGTTTAAAATGAAAGGGAATGAAATCGGTCTGCACATTTTTCGCGTTTGTTTTGATCGCTTCCGCCGCCCAACTGGCTTTTGCCGCCGCTCCCGCGAAGCCTGAGGTGCAGGCGCAGTTGCTCGATCATAACGAATACCTTTGCGATAACTGCCTCTTCGGCTCGAGCAGCTACTATTACTGCTTCGAAGCCGATAACAAAATTCTGATCGGATATCAGAAAGTTCCGGCCATCGGCTGGAGAGATCCGGAAGCCAACCATCTGACAAAGGTTCACAAGTCGTGGGAGCCATGGACGTCCGAAGGACAGAAAATTCCTCTGCGCTATGACGACAAAAATATCTGGTTGACCCGATCCGACGGCAAGCAGGTCAAGCTGAAACAGGATTACACTACCGATATTTTCATCAACAGTCAGCAATGCCGGGCGGCTGTAAAAAAGAAGTAGGTCCGGCTGCGCCAATTTGTCCCGTTTCGCACGCACTTGCGCTGGAAGCTGAATTGCTGATGTCAATTCAAGGACAAACTTGGCAACCGCGAAGTCTGCCGGTCAGAAAGTAACAATCCGCGAGCTTCTCAGACCTCACCGCAAGGCTCTCACCCTTGGCGTATTGGCGGCGGTGGGCAACGGCATTGCCAATCTGCTGGGCCCTGTTCCTTTGAAAATCGTTCTCGACAACGTCTTGAAGTCAAAGACCGGGAACGGCTGGCTCAGCGCCCTTATCTTTTCATTCGCGGGCTCCAACAAGCTGGCCGTAATCAACTTCGCCGCCATCGCCGTTATGGTGGTTGCCTTGTTCGGAGCCTTCTGCGCTTATGCGGAAAAGCTGCTGACGACCACCGTCGGCCAGTGGGTGATGCACGATCTCCGGCAGACGGTCTATTTCCACATCCAGCGCCTGTCGCTCGCCTTTCACGACCAGAAGAATACCGGCGATCTTCTGAGCACGGTCACCAGCGATATCGATTCGATTCAAACCTTCATCACCTCCGGACTTCTGGACGCCTTCATCAACGTACTCACGCTCGTCGGAATGATCAGCGTCATGTTCTACATCAACTGGCGCTTTACTCTGATTGCTCTCTCGGTGACTCCGTTTCTCGGGCTGGTGGTATTCAAGTACACGCGCAGCATCAAGCAGGCCGCGCGGGAGGTGCGCAAGAAAGAAGGCGAGATCGCATCCGTAATTCAGGAAGTGCTTTCTTCGATGCGCGTAGTCAAGGCTTTTGCACGCGAGGACTACGAGGTGCATCGGCTCGAAGAAGAAAGTCTGGAAAACGTCGAGATCGCGTTGCGGGCGCGCGGTATCAAAGCCAGACTTTCGCCCCTGGTTGAAGTCATTGTGGCCTTCGGCACCGGTCTGGTCCTCTGGTTTGGGGCGCGGCTGGTCCTCGCGGGCAGTCTTTCCGCGGGGTCGCTGGTCCTCTTCATCTGGTACCTCGGCAAAATGTACAAGCCCATGCAGGACTTGTCGAAAATGACAGATGCATATTCCAGGGCCGCAATCGCCTATGAACGGATCCGCGAAGTTGTGAACATGCAGGGCGAGATCAGGGATGCTCCAGGAGCCCGTAAGGTCTCGAGGTTACGCGGAGCGATCGAATTTGACGACGTCACCTTCGGGTACGATCAGAATTCCCCCACGCTGGAACATGTGACCTTCCGCATCGAGCCCGGTCAGGTTGCCGCGATTGTGGGACCTACCGGAGCCGGCAAGACCACCATCGTCAGTCTCATCCCGCGGTTTTACGATCCTGTTTCGGGCAGTGTGAAAATTGACGGTATCGATGTTCGTCGCTTGCAGCAGCGGTCGCTGCGCGAGCATATGAGCGTCGTGCTCCAGGAGTCGATTTTGTTTCAGGGCACCGTCTGGCAGAACATCGCCTACGGCAAACCGAACGCGACACGCGACGAGATCGTGAAGGCCGCCGAACTCGCCAATGCGAGCGAGTTCATCGAACGGATGCCGCAGGGATATGATTCGCAGATCGGCGAGCGGGGCGTCACTCTCTCAGGCGGCCAGCGCCAGCGCATCGCCATCGCCCGGGCGGTCATCCGAAACACTCCCATCCTGATTCTCGATGAGCCAAGTTCCGGACTCGATGCGGAATCGGAACGTCTGGTGTTTGATGCGCTCGATCGCCTGATGAAAGGCAAGACTTCCATCGTGATCGCGCACCGCCTGTCCACAATCCGCTCGGCCGATATCATCTTCGTGGTGAAGGACGGCAAGGTGGTCGAGAGCGGCAGCCACGACGAACTCGCCGCAGCGGGTGGATTATATTCCGAACTGTACGAAATTCAGTTCGGGGCTTTGCAATAGAGCTCTGCAATAGCTATCAATTCGCGGGGCGCGTCGTCCAACGGGTAAGGAGATTTTTCGCCCCATGACCAGAAGCCGCTATCTTGCTCTTTGCGCGCTCGTGCTCTTCGGCGCCTTCGCGGGAGGCTACATCGCAAACCGGGTATCCCCCATCGTCCATGCCCAGAATCTGATTCTCCCCACGGATGTTCGAGCCAAATCGTTCACGCTCGTGGACGCGCAGGGGAATGCCCAGGCAACCCTTCGCCCGAGCGGCTCCGGAGCGGAATTGGTTTTGAACGATGGAGGGGGACAGCCGCGCGTTGAAATCGGCGCGTCGGGAGGCATAAAGATCCGCGATGCCCGCGGCCGTGTGATCTGGACCTCGCCCCGAATCGGCCTGCTGCCTGCTTCGGAGTGAGACTTACAGCTTGCTCAATTCTGCGATTCGCGCCTGAATCGTCGCGGTGAATCCACCGGTTTCCTTTGGAGAAAATCCGGCTGTGGCAAAAGCCTCCTCGATCTGTCGCGTCGAGAGCCGGCTCAAAATCTGACCAATCCAGCGCGCATCGGCGACCGGAATATTCTTGCCGATCCACTGCATGTTCTCGCGCGAGACAAAATCCGAAACGTCGAAGACATTGATCAGCGCCGGCCGGGTCGGGAAGTTAAAATTCACCACAGTCGGAGTGAAGGACGCGATGAACTTCGAATCCGAATAGACTTCCACGTTTCCTTTCGAATCCGCATGCGTGACGCTTCGGCCTGTGCTTCCGAAGCTGGCGCCCAGATCGCTGACCAGATAGATCTGTTGCCCGTTGCGGTCGAGGATTTTATTATTAACGTCTTTCAAGTCCCAGTTATTAATAACAGCCATAACGACTCTCAGGCCGTTAAATTCGCGTGTACCGGTGAAAGGATTGTCTTTCCACTTCCAGTCGCCTTCGTCTTTCTCGCCTTTGAGATACCGCTTCAGGCGACCGTAGTGAGTCAGGCCATCAGGCTCGATCAGATTCGCTCCCCGGTGAAGGTTTACGGGAACGTTATCGATTTTCAAGTCGGGGAGAAAGTAGTCCTCATCCGTGAAATATCCCGCCGCCCATACAAGCCGTGACGCCGCGGTTTCGGGACGGGCTTCAACGCCCAATTTGAGTTTCCATTTGACGCCCTGAGCATCGCTGATCACCAGTTTCGGATTCGTGCCGTCGAGGTCTTCTTTAATAAACTTGAACGGCCCGCGTGGCTGATCTGCCGCCCCGCCCGCGCCATACATCAGATCGCGGGATGCGATATCCACCGGATCCTGCCAGAGCTCGGATGCACCCGCCGCATACTGCGGATTCCGCTTAGGCGCCGCAAGGGCGAAAACGGTCGTACTGGCAATAACGCCGAGTATGAGCGCACGCCGGCGAAAATTGTGCATTTGATACACCTCGGGGCTTCATGAGGCAATACGGATGCCAAATTGCACTGGGATCGCTCGTGAAGTGTTTAGTTCAGCCCGACGATGGCGTGTTGCCGGTGATCAAAGGGATCAACAGCGCCCGCAAAAGTATTGAGATAGTCATCTTCCGCTTTAATCAGGCGGAGATTGAAAAGGCCCTTACGAATGCGGTGACCCGCGGCGTGCGCGTGCACGCGTTAATTGCGAGCACGAATCGCGGCGGTGAGAAGAATCTGCGTGAACTGGAGATGCGCTTGCTCGCCGCGGGCGTCACAGTCGCGCGTACCGACAACGATCTGGTTCGTTATCACGGCAAGATGATGCTGATCGATAACAAGACGCTTTACCTCCTCGGCTTCAATTTCTCCGCGCTTGACATGGAACGAAGCCGAAGCTTCGGCGTAATCACAACGAATCCGAAGCACGTCAGGGAAGCGGCGAAGCTGTTCCAGTGCGATACGCAACGGCTGCCGTATACCGCAGGCATTGCCTCGTTCGTCGTAAGCCCCGTAAATGCGCGTAAGCAACTGGCGACATTTATTCGCGGGGCGAAGAAGCAGCTCTTCATATACGATCCGGAAGCGAGCGATCCCGAGATGGTTCGTCTCCTGGAGGCACGGGCTCGGGCCGGAGTCGACGTTCGGATGATCGGAAAACTGGCCGGCAAACCAGGCGCTCTGCCTTCGCCACGCACCCTGCAGATCCGTCTGCATACGCGCACCATCGTCCGGGACGGGACATGGGCGTTTGTGGGCAGTCAGAGTTTGCGGGCGCTGGAACTTGACGCCCGGCGGGAAGTCGGTATCATTTTCCGGGATCCGAAGAGCGTGAGCCGGATCCTTAAAACCTTCCAGAGCGACTGGGAATCGAAGGCGGAGGCTGTGGCCCAGAGTCTCAGAGAGACCGAACCGGTGGAAGATGGACCTTCCCCGGCCATGGTTGCCAGGAAAGTCGCGAAAGCCGTTGCCGGCAATCTGGACCCGGTCACCCCCGTGGTTGAGATGACTTTTCGCGAACTCTCGGGCCTGGATGGGCAGGTGGAACTGGACCGGCAGCAGATCGAGGAGACGGTAAGGGATGCGGTCAAGGACGCTGTGAGGGAAGCGGTTCGCGAGTTTGTCGAAGACGCCGCGGTAAAGTAGTTTGCCCTACGGCGAAGTGCTCTCAACCGCCAGGTCGGGGAAGGTCATTACCACGCTGGCTCCGGGGGCCGATCCGGGGCACGAACTCGACTCAATCCGGGTCGCGCCCCCATTCAGCTCCACGATCAGTTTGACGATCGCAAGACCCAGACCCGCTCCAGGGTAATCTTTTCCGTGCAGCCGTCGAAACGGCAGAAACACGGCCTCCCGGTAGTTGGCGTCGATGCCGATGCCGTTATCTGCGACGGCGACGATCTGCCTGCCGTCAGCAGAGCCTCCGCTTATACAAATGCGCGGCTGTTCATCCGGGCGGCGGAATTTGATGGCGTTGCCGAGGAGGATTTCGAAGACGCGCGCCATCTGGCGCCGGTCGGCTCGGATCACGGGAAGCGGTTCCGAAACGATTTCGACGGAGTTCTGCGTGATAACTCCTTCCAGTTTTGCCCGGGCTGATGCCAGACACGCGTTCAAGTCGGTGTCGCTTATCTCCGGCAAACCGGAGGCAACTTCCAGATATTCCTGGACACCCGCGACAACCCCTCGCATTCTCGCGGCCGAACTTTGGAGAAATTCCAGGAGAACGTCCGCGTCGGAATCAAGCTGACTCTTGTACCGCTGAACGAACAGCGCGATCAGGGACGCCGCCTGATTCAGGGGGCTCACAAGATCGTGGCCGGCGCGCGACGAAAAGTCCGCGAACGCCTCCGCCAGCACCTGGGACCTTATGGAGACTCCCGGGTCAGGGTCAGGCCGAGGCGCCATCCCGTCCCCTGCCGCCGCGAATACCGGGCACTGCCGCACCGGAAAGCACGTTGTTTATGCAAAGCTCAAGCGACCGCGTCGAAACAGGCTTGCGTATAAAATCCGCGATCTCGATTCCGCCGAACTGGCCGGATGTGGGCTTCTCGTCGGTGGCGGTCAAAACCACCACGGGGATGGTCGCTCCCCGAACTCCCATGCGGTCAAGCAACTCGGGTCCCGAAGTGTCCGCATCGAAAATAACCAGGCTGATGCCGTCGGGATCGTTCATGCCGCCGGGGCCGATAATAACATCGCGACCCGTCTCTCGCAGGACCGCCGTGGCAATGCTGCGGGCATCCTCGTCTTCCGTGATCACCAGCACTCTGGTGCTCTCGCCGGCGGCTGAGACGTCCAGGGTCTTGCCATTGGCGGAGTCGCTGGCCGGCAGCAGAACCCTGAAGGTGCTTCCGGCGCCCAACTCGCTCTCGACCTGAATGCCGCCCCCGAGAGTTCGAACGATGCCCTGCACCGCGGCGAGGCCCAGCCCCCGGCCCGTAAACTTCGTCGTGAAGAAGGGATCGAAAATGCGCGTCTGCGTCGGCTCATCCATGCCGACACCGGAATCGCATACTTCAATGAGAACGTAGCTTCCCGCGGGCAGCCCGTATCCCAGCACATTCCTTTGAAGATTCCCCGGCTCGAGGCGCTGCGTCGCGGTCCTGACCTTGATGACGCCCTTTTCTTCGCCGATCGCCTCCACGGCATTCATCACCAGATTGATGATCAGTTGCTGCATCCGGTTCGCGCTGGTCTCGACGAAGGGGAGATCTTCGTCGGTTTCGAGTTCCACGTTCGCATTTCTCGGGATGGAGGTACGCAACAGCTCCTTCACTTCACGAACTACCCGGGACATACTTACCGGTTCGAGCGCGGTTTGCCCTTTGCCGGAATATGCCAGCAACTGTTGCGTCAGGTGAGCGGCGCGTTCACTGGATCGAACCACAATCTCGAGAATTGGATATGCCGGATGGTCGCGCTGCAGCGAATCGATCGCGAAGCTGGCCCCTCCCATGATGCCGACAAGAATGTTATTGAAGTCGTGTGCGATCCCTCCGGCGAGCAAACCGATGCTGTCCAGTTTCTCCCGCTCACGCAGCGCTTCTTGCGCGCGTTTCTGATCTTCGATATCCGTAAAAGTTCCGAACCACCTGACGGGACCTTCTTCGGTGGCCCGAATCGGCGTGGTCCGCATCAATTGCCAGCGCCAGGTCTCATCGTGCATTCTGTGGAGACGGAGTTCTGTGTCGAACGGGCGCCCGGAGCGGATAGCCTCAGCCCACTTGTCACGCAATTCGCCCCTGTCCCTCGTGTGAACCATGCTCTCCAGGGTGCATCCTGCGTCCAGCGTCTTCCCGCTGAATTCCCAAAGTCGCTGATTCCCGTACTGAATGCAGCCGTCGGAATCGGCAGTCCATACCAGCTGAGGGATGGCTTCAGCGAGAATCCGATAGCGCTCCTTTTCTTCAAATAATTGCCCTCGGATCTCTTCCAACTCGCGATTGCGCTGTTCCAGAGCGCGCCGCTGTTCGACGATTTCCTGCTGCAGCCGAAACCGCTGCACGGCGCTCGCGACTGTCCTGGGCAGTGCCTCCGTGCTCGCCGGACCCTTGGACAGATAATCCATCACGCCCAGCTTCATGGCTTCCACGGCAATTTTTTCGCTGCCGATGCCGGTCAGCATCACGACCGCGCACGGAAGAACCTCATAGCGGTCGAGCAGGTGGCGGATCATAGCCAGGCCGTCGACGTCGGGTAAGTGGAAATCGAGCAGGACGCAATCCGGCTTGAACTCTTCAATGAGGGAAAGTCCTTCGCGCCCCCCGCCGGCTTCGGCATACTCGTAAGTTCCGGGCTGGCCAGTGTTGAGGCAGAGCTTAAAAATAGAGCGATCAACAGGGTCGTCATCGATCAGGAGAATCCTGACTCGAGTTTCCGGCAAATCATTGACCGGATTCTGATTAGGCATCAATTCGCCAATTCCCTGCGCTGAGCCAGATTACCTCATTCGATACCGGCATGTGCGAAAAGTTCCCGTCCCTTCCCCTGCTATGCAATTTTAGAACCTACCTGGTCGCCGCCAGGCCGGTTCCGAAGAAAACCGCTTCGGGAAGATCTACCGGGCTGAACACGCGGTAGGACGCCATTTGGAACCGTCTGGTTCCTTTTTAAAGTGCGTGCTGGTGATGAATTGTTGCGCCAGATATTGCGGATCGTCAACCAGCGTCTTTACAATCAGATACGACTCTCCGTCGGGTTCTCTGATCGCGTCGAAATATTCCGTCACCACGGCGTCTGAACCGTACGGTACTCCATTCTTACGAAGATAGCCTGGGCGCAGCCGAGTGGTTGCCACCTTCAGCGACCCTCCGGGTCCGGGGGGGCCAAATCCGCCGCCCGCCTGGTGATCCCAGGAGGCAATTGAGTAACCCTGCCATTCCAACTGACCGGTTTTGGGGGGCTTACCCCCGAAAAAGAACAATCGTGTCTGTGTCCCCGCGTCCGCTTCGACCTTCAAGGTCTTGTCGTCCTGCCAGGTAATATGGAGCCGGCCGGGTACGCGCGTAATTGCCGCCGCCCCGTAAGCTTTGCACTGGTTTCCGGCAGCCTCGTCTTTCGCCGGGTCCCATGCGTCCGCCACCTTCTTTCCCTCTATCGAGACGGGAATCCCGTCGTAATCGCCCTTTGCGGGGGTAACCATCCGGTAGCGCCAGTCTTCCGTTACCAGTGAAACCCAGTAGCCGGTCAGATCTTCCGGCGCGGCCGCACGGGGCGTCGGCGGAGGGCCGCCCCGCTGCGCGCCCCCTGACTGGGCGAAAGTTGTGCTCACGATCGTGAAGACGACCGCTGCGATTCGTCGAAATGCCTTGCTCATGCTCCCTGCTTCTTCAGACTTTTGTAAACCGCTTCGACGAATTTGTCGGTCGTCCAGAAACCGCTATCGGAGCCGTAGAGCGGGTCATAGTCGAGTGTCGGCTTCGCCGCCTTTACCTGTTCCAGGGTCATTCCCTTGTTGACCATATCCTGAACCCGGTCGCGGATGATGGTCGTCATCTCGCGGTATTCGATCACGTCGCCCAGATCGCACAGCCGGCCGTGCCCGGGAATCACCAGTGTCCCGCCCTCCTGTCCGTACACCGGAATGATGAGATCCACAATCTTCTGCAGACCCGCGAGAATCCCCTGGATATTGCCGCCCGCGTCGAGATCGATGACCGGGTAATTCGTAGTGGTGAAGAGGTCGCCGGTGCTGATCACATCGGACCGGCGGAAGAAAACGATACTGTCGCCATCGGTGTGGGCATTGGGAATATGGATGATCTGAATGCCTTCGCCGTTGAAAAAGAGATCTTTTTCGTCGCCCAGGTATGTGTCGGTCGGCCACGCGGCCGAAGGCGTCGGCGCCTGTGCTCCGGTGGGTGCGCTCATCCGGTTCATGACATTCTGGTGCGCGATAATCTGCGCCCCTTCCGCCGAATCCCTGATATCGGCCGAAACGTTGCCGCCCGTGATTGTGCTTCCGGCTTTGCGCAGGGCTTCATTGCCGCCCGTGTGATCGCCGTGATAATGAGTGTCCACGATGTAGCGGATCGGGCCTTTGGAAATTGTGCGGATCGCCGCTACGATTTTATCCGCGAGCGGCGCGAACTGAGTATCGACAAGCAGCACGCCGTCCTTGCCTGCCTGGACGGTGATATTGCCTCCCGGCCCCACCAACATGTAGACGTTGCCCTGAGCCGCGAGGACGTGGATCTCCGCTTTGTCGAAGTTCTGGTTCTGTTGTGCCAGAGCCGCCGGGACGAGAAAGGCCAAAGCGGCGGCGCACCCGAATGATGTACGTATCATGATTTCTCCGGGAGATCTGCTCTATTGCGGCTTGGACGCCGGAGCTTTCTCGGGCCTGGGCATGGTCTTCAGTTTGATCTGGTATTCGGGATACATCGTTTCCGCCCCGCCCATCGCGGCCTCAGCCGGTATTCCGTAACGCGCCGGGAACTCGGCCAGGAACGTATTTGTCCCGGGGAGATGATGGGGAATTTTGCCTTTCGGCATTACCACCTCAACGACGCTCTCGCAGGGATACGCTCCCATCTGGAGCCCGATGCTCAGCAGGAAGTCCCGTGTGCGGATGAAGGTTTCGGTGAGATAGGCGGGGTCGTGAATGACGGTCGTCCAGGTCAGATGATCGCCGTGCCGGATGAAGTTCTCATATACGATCGCCCGATCGCTCCGCGGAATGCCGTTGCGCCGAATCCAGCCCTGCTTCAGGTGAGTCGTCGTCACCGTCAGAATTTCGCCGTCCCATTTGCCTGTGGAGAAACCCTGCGAGGTGTGCAACGCATAGTCCGGCGGATGCGGCCGGCCGTCCATCCAGATCGTTCGTTCCGTTCCCCAGGCCTGGTGATGAACGTGAAAGGCGATCAGCTCCTGCGAATCCTTATCCCGCTCCTCCCAGATCCGTATGTTGAAAAAGCTGGGAACATAATCGACCGGATGGACTCTGCATTGATACTCGGGCAGAGTCAGCAGAGAGGCGTCCCAGCTTTCAGCGTGCAGGCGTGCGGCGGCGTTGATCGGAATGCCGAGGTAGTCGCCGATCTCCGGCCCGGGAAGACGCTCAGGCTCGTCCTCATCGAGGGTCATGGCCCATTCGCCGGCGAGGTTGACCTGCGCCGAGGCAAACCGTCCACCGGCAGTCATCAAAAGGATGGCGGCTGCAATTCCAGCCGAATTGAACTTGTACATAAAGGTTATCGTTAAAACGCGCGGCAGGCGAGTAATGAGTTGAATTAAGGACATTGTATCCCCTGACAACACGGAAGCGATTCACTCGCCCAGTCAAACTCGCGGCAAAACTGTTCTTGATGCAGAGCTGCGCTGCTCCCGGGAATATTCGTTCCGGTGTGTGGAACTGCATCCCGAAGAAGTCTCCAGACGGCCACTCAGGGCATTTGAAAGAGCCAGACCCCATCCTTAAACGGGAGCGACGGCGCTCCGCTGATGGCATAGCCCGAACCGAGCCAAGCTGTAGTTTTCGGGAATGATCTACTTTCCCGGCCGTTACCAGGAGGACGCAGCACAGGATCAGCCGAGGCTGTCGTGATTTCACGACGCGTACGGTCGGAGGCTCAATTCTCCAGTCCGGGGTCGCTGATGTCGATCGGGATGTGCATTTCGTCGAGACATCGGCTGCAAGTAAGGCTCTCCGCGCACCGCCCGATAGACCACCATTGATCCAGAAATGCAGGGACGGTTCTGGTGGATTGTCTCCGTAACAGAGGGAACCGGCGTGGGCCCGGTTCTGGTCCGACTACAGCGGCGCTGGTGGGTGTAAAATTACGCCTACGAAAGCCCGTCGAGGGCAAAGGCAACCGAATCGAGTAAACCGGGGTATTCATCTGACTACGCTTAACATCAAAAAAACCTCCTTGTGGGCCTTCGGCGTTATCGCCGCTCTCACTCTCATTTCCGCGATCATCGCCAAGCAGCCGCCCGCGGTTGACGCTAAAGTTCTCAAGACCGCCGGGACGGCGAAGGACGCTCTGCCCGGCACCTGGCTCAACTACGGCCTGACGCAAACGGAACAGCGCTACAGCCAGCTGAAGCAGATCGATGAATCGAACGTTGGCAAGCTGGGCCTGGCCTGGTCGGCTCCGCTCACCATGGCGGGAGGCCGCGGCGGCACCGAAGGCACGCCTCTGATGTGGAATAACACGATTTATCAGACGATGGACAACAGCATCGTGTACGCCCTCGACGCGCGCACCGGCGAACAGAAGTGGATGTACGACGCCAAAATCGATCCGATCACGCCTCGCCACATGTGCTGCGGGACGCACAACCGCGGGCTCGCGATCTCAGACGGCAAGATCATCCTCGCATCCAACGATGCCCGGCTGATCGCGCTCGACGCCATCACTGGCAAGGAACTGTGGCAGAGCAAGATTGCGGACATCAATCAGTATTACTCGATGACCATCGCGCCGCGTATCGCGGGCGACAAGGTGCTGGTTGGCGTCGGGGGCGGCGAGTTCTTCATTCGCGGCTTCTTCGCGGCGTACAACCTCAAGGACGGGTCGCTCGCGTGGAAGTTCTACACGGTTCCGCCGAAACCGGGCGAGCCCTTTGAAGACAAGGCTCAGGAAGCGGCGGCCAAAACCTGGACCGGCGACTGGGCGAAGTACGGCGGTGGCGCCCCGGTATGGGACGGCCTGGTTTATGACCCCGAGGAGAATCTGGTGATCGCCGGGACGGGTAACGCGGAACCGTGGCCTCAGGAGATGCGCGGCATCCCGAAGTCGGACTGGGGAAAGTGGGACAACCTCTATACCAACTCGATCGTGGCGGTGGATGCGAAGACCGGCAAGTTGAAGTGGTATTACCAGACGGTTCCGGCCGACAGTTGGGACCTCGATTCCGTGGGCGGCCTGATCATGGCCGATGTCCAGATCGACGGCAAGACGCGCAAGATCGTGATGCAGGCTCCGAAGAGCGGCGTGTTCTACATTCTGGATCGCACCAATGGACAGTTCATCTCGGCCGAGCCCTTCGTCCCGGTGAACTGGGTGAAGAGTTTCGACAAGAAAAACAACGGCAGGCCGATCGTCAATCCGGACGCATACTACGATCAGACCAATACGGTGGTGATCTACCCGGGCGGCGGCGGTGCGCATAACTGGTCGCCGATGTCCTATAACCCGAATTCCGGGCTTGTCTATCTGCCTTACAGCGCCGGCAGCTATACGTTCACGGCTGCGAAGGAACCCGATGTCAAGGCCGGCGGCGGCGCGCATGGGTTGGGCCGCGCGGGTGCGGAGAGGACGACTCCGATGCCGATCTGGGGCCCCGACAATGTGGGGCGCGGCGGGCTGCAGGCGCGCGATCCCAGGACGAACCAGATCAAGTGGGTGAAGACGGGACGGGGCGGCGCCATCGGAGGCGGCACGATGACCACGGCGAGTAACCTTGTGTTCCAGGTGGCGGGCACTACGTTTTATGCCTACAAGGCGGATACGGGCGATGAGTTGCTGGCGCTGCCATTTAATCTTGGCGGTGGGGCGCCCCCGATTACTTACATGGTTGATAACACGCAGTATGTTGGGTTCGCTACCGGCACCCGGTTTATGGCGCTGAAGGTGGGTGGCACGGAGAAAATGCCGGAGGCTCCTGCGCGCGGTGGGTTTGGGCGTGGCAGGGGTGGTCCGCCACCTCCGCCTCCACCTCCCGCGGAGGCGCCGCATGGACAGGGCGAGACCAAGCCGTAAAGTTGGGTGCTACCGGGCCCGCTGCGGGATGAAGCTGGAACTGAGGGTAGAGACGCGGTAGTGGGGCGCGACCTCATGGTTCAGAACGCGGAATCTCAATCGCGTCGGGAACAGGAAGTCGCCGTGAGGACCTCGAAGCCTTACGTTGCCGCCAGGCAGCAAAGACCGGATTCTCGGCTGCCAGGTAACTAACGTGGCCGGGAATCCGGGAAGGCCTCGCGTCTGTACTCAGTTTTCGGACGGCTGTTCAGCGCTCTCGATCAGGAGGTTCTCGACGGCAATTCTTTGAGACTCCAGCTTGAGTCCGAGTTGATCCTCCACCGTCTCACGAAGTCATTCCGTTTTTCTTGACACCATTTACGCAGATGGGATGTTCCCGCATATTTCGGGGAAGCACTTCCGGGTTCGGCCGCCCCGCTACATCGCGCACTGGGAGAATCCGGCGCATTGTGCTGCAGCGCATTTCCACAGTCATAGATGTCGACTAGTGCCAATGCTTTTACGCGATCCGGCGCTCTGCCGTCCAGATCAAATCCGGGCGGGAATGTTGTGGATGGTTAACATCTCTGGCATGGAACTCCCCGTGTTTTTCTCACGACGGCGAGATTCAGTGAAAAACAGTGAAAATGACGGTAAAAATACGAGACTTATGGCCGAAGGTCACCCTCCGCCTCTGGTGAGTTTAACCATGGGCACCTTGTCCCGTCTCCTTTTCCGTATGTCTGACACTATATCCACGCAATAAAAAAAAATCCAAACATAATTTTTTCCATTTACGGCTGTGTGGACGCCTCCCAGCCTGCGAAGGCATCTTCTTTTCGCAAGTTTGGGTGAAACAGCATTCGCAGAGTCAGAAGTGATCTTACGATTCCACTTGAATAGAGTTCGCAGATTTTTTTGGAAGAGTTCTATGCCTGGATATAAGAAAAAGTCCTTACTTGTTATTTCAGGTGCCCGGGTTATCCTGGCAACCGGCCTGTTATTGGCCGGCAATGCGTCCGCCGCCAATCTCCTGACTAACGGGTCATTCGAATCAGGTCTGGCGCCCTGGACTTTTACTTTGGGAAGCGGCGTCCAGGGCGTGCAATACCAGGACGGCAGCACCCATGATGACGGCAATTGGTCGGAGGCGATTCAGGCCTGGTCGTCGGTATCGGCCGTTCCCTGGGGCGAGAGACTTAGCCAAAGCGGGATTTCTCTTTCCGCAGGCCAGCTTGTAACCGTTTCATTTGCTGCGATGGCGTCGACCACCCACCCCCTTACCGTGGGGATCCAGCAAACTTCCGGAGTCTGGACCTGGTACGGCCTCCAGGCTTTCTCGCTGACCCCGTATTGGACTAATTACACATTCAGTTTCACGATGCCTGCCAATGACTCCACCGCTTCCCTGAACTTTGAGACGGGAAACATGGCGGGAAATATCTGGATCGATAATGTTTCGGTGGCCGCCGGCGCCGCGACTTCCGCCGCCGCCGCGTCCACGTCCGTGGCCCTGGGAGATGTTCCCAATTTCAATTACGGAAATACGCTTGAGGATCCCGCTCTCACCTCGCTCACACATGACTCGAATGAAATAAACAGAAAATTCGCATTCATGGTCGGTTTCTCCGCATGGGCCGACAATGGCTCCCCAGTTCCTTTTAGCGCGACGCAGCCAACCATGGATGCTCTTGACAATGCGGGATATCAGCTTGTCCTCACCTGGTGTGCGCAGGACGCGCAGGTCGCCGGCAACATTGATCCGAACTACAATTACGCCGCCATTATCAGCGGGCAACACGATGATTACATCAGTCAATGGGCCCAGAGCGCCGCTGCCTGGGGTAAAGTGTTTTATCTGCGCCTTTTCCATGAGATGAATGGGAACTGGTATCCCTGGGGACTCAATGTAAACGGCAACACCCCGGCTCTTGCAATCCAGGCCTGGCAACACGTATACAACATCTTTCAAAGCGTTGGGGCCACAAACGTAAAATTCATGTGGTGCCCGAATGTGCGCGCTCCCATCTGGTTTGATCCGAATCCCCTGGCCAGCTTTTATCCTGGAGATGCTTATGTAAGCTGGCTGGGGATGGATGGTTACAATTGGGGCCTTTACGGAGAACAAAACTGGGACTTCCCATGGTACACATTCACGCAGATATTTCAGCCGACCTATGATGAGATGCTTTCTACAGTCTCAAGCGCCAGGCCGGTGATGGTCGCGGAAACGGCCAGCGGTCCCGGCGCCGGCGCGAGCGACAAAGCCAATTGGATCACTCAAATGCAAAATGACGTGCCGACGCTGTTCCCGAATATCCAGGCGGTGGCCTGGTACAACACCCTCGCCGGAACCACCTGGCAGTACGACGCTGATCCGCTCAGCCTGCAGGCGTTCACTGCACTTGCCGCCGACAGCGGATGGCAAGGCGCCCTGCAGTAGTAAGTGCTTGCTCAGCTTCAATGGGATCCTGGCGGCTGCCTTTCAGCCGGTAGTCACCAATCAGGCGGCGATAAACTGCTGTCCGCGTCCGGCGCCCCCTGCGCTTTTAACGGAAGCCCCAGGGCCTTATTCATAACGACGCAGCTTCAATTTGGGCTGCCGGCTTTGCTCGTCGAACCACTTGACCAGTTCGTCCCTGCGCTCCTCTTCTGCGTGAATCAGACGATCCATTGCTTGCCTCCCGAAGGAGAAAAGGAGATGTGAGGGATCGGTGGTCTGAGGGACCGATGCCGGCCCGGGATGACGCGCAGTGGTGCGAAGCAAGTCGAAGACCTCGCCGAACGTTCCTCCATCTCGCAAACGAGCCGCGGCCGTCGAGGCGAGGCGCCGCTGTTCGGTTGCGACAGGATCAAGCGCCGTCAGGAGGCCCATTTCATCGGGGCCGGCGCATCGCCCGTCCGCGAAGATTACGGAGTCCATCTGAATTTCCGTGAGATGACGTTCCGGCTGTTGCATACTTCCCCTGCCGAATCCGCCGGCAAACCCGCCGGCGAAGCCTGACGGCATCGCGTCGGCCGGAAGTACATCAGAGTTGTCGCCGAATACGCCGGCGGGTGTGACCAGGCGTTTCGAGCCGGCGAGAAACGGGCGAAAGCGCATCCGTCGAGGGTCGGCCGGCTCGAATTCCAATTGAGCGAGTGAGCTGAAACCGGGCATTCTCTGCTCCGAGGCCCTGCCGGTCTCGTCGGTCCATTTCCACAGAAATGACATTGCCAGGACAGGCTGCCCGCTTTGATTCAAAACGACGACCGCTTCGGAGGGCAGGTCTTCAGGTTTCCTGCGGAACGGACCGAGTGTTATCTGGCTCTTGAGTTCGTGGAACCGTGGATCCTCGGGCGTGACGAACGGCATCCCGACTTCCGGCAAATCGCGATAAATCATTCTGGACCTCGGGTTCAATCCTGAAAATCTATATGTTCATATTTCAACAGATATCGTGGAAGTCCCTGGACGGTTGCGGCAGCATCTCAGGCAATGGGACGCCGGGATTGATCCTCCGCGTCTCCGGCGCAATCGGATCGCCTGGTGTCCGAACGTCGTAAACTACCTAGTCAGCGCTCATGCGGATCCAACTGTTCGGAAACCTGCGGATCAGCATCGAGGGCCGCTCGCTTGCCGCTATCAACACGAACCGTCTCCAATCCCTGTTCGCGTATCTGGTTCTGCATACTGAGACTCCCCAGCCGCGGGAGCGGCTCGCCTTCCTGCTTTGGCCAGGTTCCAGCGAACCGCAAGCGCGAACGAATCTGCGCCAGCTTCTGCACCACTTGAAACGGGCGTTGCCAGCCGGTCGCAGCTTGCTGGCCGCAGATCATTTCATGGTTCAGTGGCGGCAGGATATCTCCTGTTCCGTCGATGTGACCGAGTTTCAGGAGGCCATAGCGCGGGCTGCCGGCGCAAGAAGCCGGGAAGATCGCGCGTTGGAGATTCAATGGCTCACAGCAACGGCTCAACTTTACGAAGACGATCTCCTGCCCGCACTCTATGACGACTGGCTGACGCCGCTTCGCGAGGATTATCAGAGGCGGATGTCCGAGGTTCTGCACCGTCTCGCCGAGCTTTTTGAACTGACGGAGGATTACGCCGCCGCCATTCCATTCGCAGAGCGTCTGGTCGCACTGGATTCGCTTTCAGAGGCACACCATCAACTGCTGATTCGTCTCCACGCCGCCAACCACGACAGGGCCAGCGCGCTGCGCGCTTATCACCGCTGCATGCGAATCTTGCGGCGTGAAATGGGCCTGGCGCCTGGCGCCGCAACTCGGGAACTATTCGAACATATTCTGAAGACGGAAGCCGAAACTCCAGGCGACCCGGCCTCAAAATGCCCGGTGTCGGCGGCGAAGCCGGTGTCGCACCTGGAAAAGGTGCGGGCACTGGTCGGTCGCGAGAGGGAATGGCAGCAGTTGGTTTCCGCCTGGCAAGCGGCGGTGGGAGCCGGCCCCGGAGTGGCCATTATTTCCGGCGAGCCGGGCATCGGGAAAAGCAGATTGGCCGATGAGTTATACCAATCGTGTGTTCGCCAGGGGCATACGGCCGCGCGCACCCGCTGTTATGCCGGACAGGGCCAGGTCGCCTACGCGCCGGTGGCCGAGTGGTTGCGGTCCGATGCGGTTCGCGCCGGCTGGACCAACCTCGCCCCCCAGCAGATCGCGGAGCTGGCGAGGCTGGCGCCGGAAATCGCGGAACAGTTTTCGGGCGCCGGGGAGGTCACGCCACTGCAACCCCGGCCGCTGGCCGAGAGTTGGCAGCGCCTGCATTTTTACGAATCGCTCAACGCGGCTTTCGGAAAGATGCGGAAGCCCGCTCTGTTGTATCTCGACGACCTGCAATGGTGCGATACCGATTCGTTTGAGTGGCTCAACGCTCTGCTGACCTCGGCCGCCGCATCGCGCATCCTCCTTCTTGGCACAGTCCGCGCCGGTGAGACGGACCGCGAACATCCGTTTACGCGGTTTTTGGCGGATCTGCGGCAATCCGGTATCGTGCTGGAGATTTCACTCGACCCTCTGGACGCGGAGCAGACCTTCGAACTGGCACGCCGGGAATCCAGCAAACCACTTGAAGACGTAAATCTGGATGAAATCTTCCACGCCACTCGCGGCAATCCACTATTCGTGGTCGAAAGTGTACGCGCGGGATTGCAAAGCACGCGCGTCAATGCTGTGATCTCCGCTCGCCTGGCGCAGCTTCCGCCGGCCACCGGCGAGCTTGCGGGTGTGGCAAGCGTGGTAGGAAGACCCTTCTCCTTCGAATTGCTCGAGAAAGCGACGGACTGGGATGAAGAAAGTGTTTCCCGGGCGCTCGATGAGCTTTGGCGCCGGCGGATCATCGAAAGCCGCGGAACATTGGAGTATGACTTCACGCACGACCGTCTGCGCGAAGTCGCCTGCTCTGAGCTTGGCCCTGTGCGTCAACGTTTTTTACATCGTCGCGTTGCCCGCGCGCTTGCCGAAGTGTACGCGACTGACGTCGAAAGCTGGAGCGGCCAGATCGCTTCGCATTTCGAGCAGGCCGGAATGGCTGAGGAAGCCATCGATTATTATCGGCGGGCCGCCGCCTATGCGCGGCAGCGGTATGCCGATAAGGAGACCGCCGACCTGCTCAGGCGCGCCCTTGCGTTGTGCCGGGGCTTTTCCGAATCGGACCGGCGGCTCAAACAGGAGCTGGATCTTCTGGTCACGCTCGGTCCTGCTTTGGTGACCACCGAGGGCTACTCGGCCGCCGAGGTGGGCCGCACCTACGAACGCGCCCTCGATCTCGCGCGACGGCTCGGCGATCGGAATATCTTTGTTACGCTCAGCGGCGCGTGGGTCTTTCATATCGTGCGCGGCGATCTGGAACAAGCGCGCCAGTTCAGCCTGGAATTCCTGCGGCTGGCCCGGCAGGAACCCACACCGGGGTTGATGCTCGCCGGGAATTTCATCCTCGGAAGCAGCCTCTTTCATCTGGGGCAACTGGAATTGTCGCTCGATCATATGAATGCGGCCGTCTCTGCGGAGAGCGGCCAGGCGGAAAGCGGCCCCGCCGAATCCGTTCTCGCTCTGTTCGCCGGCCACGATATCGGCGTCTTCTGCCGCTCATACCTGGCTCATCTCCTCTGGCACCTCGAAGACGCCAACCGCGCGAATGCGCATGCCGCCGAAGCCATAGCGGCGGCCCGGCGGCTGGAGCATCCGTTCAGCCTGGCGATCGCGCTGGCTTACGCCGCGCTGCTTCATGTGCTGGAAGGCAATAGCCGTGCGGCGCTGGAGCGCGGACGGGAGGCGGCGGAGCTGTGCCACTGCCATGGCTTCGCGTATTACCTGGCGATGGCCAAAGCGCTGGCCGGCTGGGCGGAAGCTGCGCAAGGCCAACCGGCGGACGACCGCCTCACAAACGGCTTGGCCCAACTTCGCAGCGGGATCGAGGAGATGCGTCGGCTGGAAGCCGAAATCCGCCTGCCTTTCTATTTCGCCTTGCTGGCCGAGACGTACGGGCGCGCCGGCCAGGTGAGTCAGGCGATGGCCAGCCTCTCCACCGGCTTCGCCTTCGCCGGCAAGAACGGCGAAGAATGGGTGATGCCGGAGTTGTATCGCGTGCAAGGGAATCTGCTGGATGCCGAAGGAAAGCCCGACGCCGCTCGTGCCAGCTTCCGCCGTGGGTATGAGGCCGCGCGCCGCTCCGGTTCGGTCGCGTTACAGCGAAGATTGTCGATTCTGGCCGGCGGAACGGTCGCCACGGCTTCTTTAGAACGCTCTTAGAACGCCCAGCCGCGCAAACTGTACTTGCCAGGCGCGAGGGGCGAAACGAAGCGCCGGCGACAAGGAGAAATAAAGATGCCTTTCGAAGAAGAAGCAATTACAGAATTTCGCGGCCAGTTCCGCGGCGCGGTGCTCGAACCCGGCGATGCGGCTTACGAGCAGTCCCGAAAAGTTTACAATGCAATGATCGATCGACACCCCAGGCTGATCGCTCAATGCGCCGATGTCGCCGATGTTATGGCCGCGGTGCGATTTGCAAAATCCACTGGTTTGCAGGTCTCCGTGCGTGGCGGCGGGCACAACGCGGCGGGCCTTGGCGTTTGTAACGACGGGTTGGTGATCGACCTGGCGCCGATCAACTACGTCAGGGTGGATCCTTCTTCGCGCACGGCCCTGGTGGGCGCGGGCTGCAAGTGGAGCGATGTGGACCATGCCACCCACGCTTTCGGACTGGCTGTGCCTTCCGGCATCGTCTCGAGCACCGGTGTCGCCGGCCTGACCCTGGGCGGCGGAATGGGACACCTCACCCGCAAGTACGGGCTGACCATCGACAATCTGCTCTCGGTTGACATGGTGCTGGCCGACGGCAGCTTCGTGGTCGCGAACTCGGAGGAGAATACGGACCTCTTCTGGGCCGTTCGCGGGGGCGGCGGAAACTTCGGGATCGTGACGTCGTTTTTGTTTGAGGCCCATCCGGTCGGGACAGTCTGCGCCGGACCGATGCTCTGGAACATGGAAGACGCGGCCGACGTGATGAAGTGGTATCGCGAATTCATCACTCAGGCGCCCGAAGAAATGAACGGTTTCTTCGCGATGATGACCGTGCCGCCGGGGCCGCCCTTCCCCGAAGAACTGCATCTGCGCAAGATGTGCGCCATCGTGTGGTGTTATCAGGGTTCGCTGGAGCAGGCCAATACGATTCTGGAGTCGATCCGCGGCTACCGGCCGCCCGCCTTCGAATTCTTCGCGCCCATGCCATTTCCCATGCTGCAGGGGCTGTTCGACGGTATTTACCCCGCCGGTTTGCAATGGTACTGGAAGGCCGACTTCTTCAAGGAGTTGACCGATGCGGCGATCGAAAAACATCTGGAACATGGCGCGCTGCTGCCGACATGGCAGTCCACCATGCACCTCTATCCGGTGAATGGAAAAGTCAACCGAGTGGGGCCGGCGGACACCGCGTTCAGCTATCGGGACGCTGTTTGGAGCGGGGTGATTGTGGGGGTGGATTCGGATCCGGCGAACTGCGCGGCAATCACGAATTGGGCGAGAAGTTATTACGATGCGCTGCATCCTTTCGGATCGGGCGGCGGATATTTGAATTTCATGATGGAAGAAGGCGACGAGCGCATTCGCGCCACCTACCGGGGAAATTACGACCGGCTGGCGGCCGTCAAGGCCAGATATGATCCGGAAAACTTCTTCCGCGTGAATCAGAACATCCGGCCCGCCGGCGGCAGCCTCAATTCTGAGAGTGGAACGAATGGCGGGGGGATCCGTGTTGCTCGAAATTCGGGAACAACATGATGGCGTGTGTATTGTGCACTGCGAAGGATCGCTCGTTCCCGGGCCGGAAATGGAATACCTGCAAACCAGACTGGAAGCGATCAGGCGACTGCCATGCAACCGGCTGCTGATCGACTTCCAGCATGTCACCGCGATCGGATCGACGGGAGTGAATTTCATTGTTGGCGCCTGTTGCTCCGTCACAAGGCGGGCCGGCGCGCGCATCGTGCTGACAGGAGTCAATCGCTACGTCCGGCAGGTGCTCGATCTCACGCGGCTCACCACGCTGATCCCGCTAGCATCCAATATCGCGTCGGGCCTGGCCATGCTGCGCGAAGAGTCTCCGTTGCCCTCCCTTTCGCTCTTAAGTTGCTCCCCTGCTGGCGTCCCGTTATCGGAAACTGAACGACTGTGCCCGCTTCCTGTTTCGGCTGCCCCATAGCTACAATACTCACCATGCGGATGTTCCTGGCAGGGTTCTGGGTGATCGGGCTATGGATGGTCTTCGCTCTGCCCGCACAAGTGCGGCCCGGGGGCATCGCGGGCAAAGTCATTGCGCCCGATGGACTACCGCTGCCCCGGGCGGTGGTGCAGGCGGGTGGGCAAAAAGCGGCCACCTCCCTCACCGGCGAATATCAGCTGAAGCTGCCGCCGGGAACTTATGACGTAACCATCGAATTTCCCAATATCCAGACATTTCAGGCGAAAGGTGTCGCTGTGCCGGCGCAGGGACTGACACGGCTGGATGCCCGCATGGAAGGCGGACAACTGGCCACGCTGGGCGAGTCGTTTGAATACTCGATGAACACCGCGCGAACGGTCCCACCTGCCGGGCCGGCGCCGCGCACCGCCGACGGAAAGCCGGACCTTACGGGGATCTGGAAATGGGCCTTTCCGGTCGATCAAAGCGAACCGCACTGGCTTCCCGCTGCGGTGGCGGCTGTGCGGGCGCGGGTCGGCAAGCCCGATCAGTCTCCGGGCCTGTCGTGCCAGGGCCATTTCCTGCTTTGGCCAAATCCCCGAGTGAAGATGGTTCAGACTCCGGCGGTTCTTATCTTGATGTATGAAGACGAAGAGCCCGGGTTCCAGCAGGTGTTTCTTGACGGGCGCCAGCATCCGCCGGACGCGAATCCCACGTGGCGCGGTCATGCGATCGGGAAATGGGATGGCGACACGCTTGTTGTTGATCGGGCGAACTTCAATGACCGGAGCTGGCTCGATGCGGAAGGGCATCCCCATTCTGAGAAGCTCCATATCGTCGAAAGGTACCGGCGCCCGGACTTAGGCCAACTGGAGATCGAGATTACGATTGAGGACCCGGAAGTGTTGGAGGGCAAGTGGACCATACATCGGGAGACGGTGCTTTCGGCGAACGATGAACTTCAGGAATACCTGTGCGCCGACAACAACCGGTATCTCGGACGGCAACTGGGGAAATAAAGTAGCCGGACCGGCCGCGGACAAAGGGCGAACGAAGGCGTCCGCCCGCTTGCGTTCGGGACACTATGAGTGATGAAGCCGCCGCTCCTCACTTTGGAACAGATTCGGGAATTGGGACCGCCCTGCTACCAGACAGTCGCCCGCGCGGAATGGACCGACCGTAACGAGCATGTGAACATCCGGCATTTTGTGGTGGTGTTCGACGACGCGGGTGACGCATTCTATCCGACCGTCGGTCTCGCCGATGCGGACCACCGAAGCCGGGAATCGGGTACTATGGACCTCGAACACCACATTCATTTTGTCCGGGAAGTGCGCGCCGGGGACAGGCTCGCCGTTTATCTGCGAATCGCCGGAGCAGGCCCGAAGCGTTTCCATTACCTGATGTTCCTTGTGAATGAAACGACCGGCCTCGTGGCCTCGATATTCGAGTGCGTCAACACGTTTGTCGATCTGGTTCGGCGGAAGAGCGCTCCCTGGCCGGAGAATGTTCGGATCGCGCTGCAGACGCTCCTGGAGGCACATGGAAATCTGTCCTGGCCGTCGCCTGTTTGCGGGTCGATGAGCGTTTAGCTCTGGCCCGGGCGCGAACGGTTGGCTGAGGCGGCTTCCATAAGTTTCCGTGGCGGCCAGCCTGCATTATCTTCATGGCGAACACGCTTCCGGACGATATGTCAGCGCTCTTTAAACATGGGGGCGTCGATCCCGGTGTTTATCAGCAATTCGCCCGCCCGCATATTTCGCCTGTCTCAGGAATCTCTCCTCAGTCGGTAGTTGCGCCCGTTAGCAAGTCCTTTGGAATCAGGCCGGTTTTGAGGCTGGAGCAATTGCGGCAGAGAATGACAGCCGGATTCAGGCGCTGGCGTTACATTTTTGGCGGCGAAACCCGTATTCTGGCGCTCTTGCGAGAGCATTTTCAAGGCTTGGGGGGAGGGGGGAGGGTTCTGACTACACGGGATCCGCATTGTCGGGGTTATCACGTGTGGTTGCGACTTTTCAGGCCCTGCCTGGGTGGGCGCCAGCTAAGCAACGACTGATGCCGGGCTCTTTATGCTATTGTCAACGCAGTGCATCGGATTGCGCCGCATCGAGCGTGGGCAACACGGGCCCGGGCGATCGTCTTCCTGGCATGGTTGCTCGTTTTACTTGTCGTGCTGGCATCGGTCGACCGATTGCCCGACCCTCCCGCGGCCCGGTCGGATTACACTTCGTTCAAAATTTCCAGTTCGCACGAGCAGCCGGCGAATTTCGCGACGCCCGTGCCTCTCCTCCCGGCAAGTTACCAGCCTCTTCCTGAGCACCCCGCCAGTTTCGCCGCCGAAGCCCTCGGAACAAGCCGCCGGATGCTTGTGCTGCACCGGGCTACAGACTCTTCTCCTCCAATCCTGCGCGGGCATCTTCAACTCAACGCCATATAACAAACCGAAGCCATCGAAGGAGCTTTTTCGGACGCACGGCCGTTTGGCTTACATCCCTCTCTGAAGATCACTCCTTTCGGAGGATTTCCAGCCGCCGGATTGTTGTGTCGATCCCCTTCGAGAACGGCGCCAGAAAGGATTGAAATGAAGAAATCTGAAGTAATCGCCGCCTGGGGGAAGATCCTCAAAGGTGAGCAGCCATCGCTTTCCATCGAATTAACGCGCGAGTGCCCCCTTCGCTGTCCAGGATGCTACGCATACGACGATGCCCATCTGGGGGGCGCAGTGACTCTTCGCGGATTGACGGACCGTACCGGGCAGGCACTCATCGATGGCGTTCTGGAATGTGTGGATCGTTTGAAGCCGCTCCATCTCTCGCTCGTCGGCGGCGATCCGCTGGTCCGTTACCGCGAGCTTGAGGCGATGGTGCCGCAACTGATTGCACGCGGAATCCATGTACAGATCGTCACCAGCGCCTTTCGGACTCTGCCCGCGGCGTGGGCCTCAATGGATCATCTGAACGTCGTGGTCTCGATAGACGGCTTGCAGCCCGAGCACGACGTGCGGCGAGCGCCCGCGACTTACGACCGAATCATCCGCCACATCGCAGGCCAGAAGATAACCATTCATTGCACCGTGACGGGCCAGATGATGGCGAGTACCGGATACCTGCGGAGATTCCTGGAATTCTGGACGCCCCGCGAGGAAATTCACAAAGTGTGGTTCAGTCTGTTCACACCCCAGATCGGCGATGAAATGGATGAAATGCTGAAACCCGCAGAACGCTCCAGGGCCATTGCGGATATGCTGCTGCTTCGCGGAATCTTTCCAAAACTGGATATGCCGGAGGGTTTGATTCGCCAGTTTGTCTCACCCCCGCGAGATCCGGCGGAGTGTGTCTTCGCCCTGACGACCCGTGTGCTCTCGGCCGATCTCAAGACTCGCGTGGTTCCGTGTCAGTTCGGCGGCAATCCCGATTGCAGCTCCTGCGGGTGCATTGCGTCCATGGGGCTGGCCGCCGTGGCAGCGCACAAATTGGGTGGATTCCTGCCGGTGGGCGCCATTTTTAAAGCTTCGGTCAGAATCGGGCGCGCGCGCGCAAAAGCTCATGTGCCGGCGCCTCCTGTCGATGCACCGCTGCACATCCTGCAGAAGGGAACAGGTCCTCGTTCATGAGAGTCTCTGAAATGGCGCTTTCCTCGGAACTTGACGAACTCCGGGAACTGACGGCGCGCATCGGCAGCGATCGTTCCCTGACGCAGGCGAGCGCCGGTAACACCTCAGCCAAGCTCGATGGAGAATTGTGGATCAAACGATCGGGCTGCTGGATGTCGGCCGCCATGCGCGAGGATATTTTCAACCGTCTGAATCTCGAAGACGTTCGCGACTGCCTGCGGTGGAACCTTGATCCTTCGGAGTTCTTTGCGGGAGCATCCCTCGAGACAGCCATGCACGCGGTGTTGCCTCACCGCATTGTGGTGCATGTGCACTCCGTGAACGGCATCGCATGGGCTGTCCGGCCGGATGAGCTTCCGCAGATTCAAGCCCGGCTCGCGGGGCTGCGCTGGCAGTGGATTCCCTATCTGCCCTCTGGTCTGCCTCTTGCCTTGGGAGTGGACCGGGCATGGAGGAGGCGCCCCGATACCGATCTTTTTATGCTCGCCAACCACGGGCTGGTACTTGGCGGCGAGGATGTCCGGTCGGTAGACGCTTTGCTCTCCGAGGCGCAACGGCGGCTCGACATTTCCCCTCGCCTCGTGCGTTCGCCCGACTATGCGGCGCTGGCAAAACTCACCGTCGATTCGATCTGGCGGCTGCCGGACGACGAGGAAATTCACTCTCTGGCAACCGACCCGGCCTCCCGGAGAATCGTCTCCCGGGGGATGCTCTACCCGTGCCAGGCGATATTCTCCGGGCCGGAGGGATTGGAGGCATTTCGCGCAATAGGGGAACGAGGCGCCGGCGAGTATCGGGATAGCCAACGGCCATTCCTCCTCGTCGAAGGATGTGGCGTACTGTTGAACGAGTCGGCAGGCGCAGCCGCGGCCGCGATGCTTACGGGGCTGGCGCAGGTGGCCCGCCGTCTCCAGGTATCTGCTCCGATTCGATACCTGACGGATGTAGAAGTGTCGAGACTCTCCCCTGAGGTGACGAATCGCTATCGCAAACTTGCCAATGCAGGGTCCGCCCAGACCGGGTCCCCGCGTGCGGGAATGATACCCAGCGGGGCAACAGAGAGCGCGAGTACCTGACCAGGAGCGAACCTGGTTGAGCCACTGGCGGCCCGATCGTTTGTCCGATCCACCGGTCTTTCAACGGAGGCACCATGGCCCCGGACCGCCAAAGCGACTCAAGACGTCGTGGGGCAGCCCTTCGGGGCTGTCCAGATGGACCTGCGGTCCACGAGCAAGCATGAAAGCGCGCCTTGTGCCGCCTCGTTTGTTTCCAATCACTTGCGCCGCGCCTTCGAGGGTGTTGGATATGCCCGCGCGCGGGCAAGAAAAGGGATGAAAATGGGCTTCGAGCCGGGCGGTACCCGAGATCGTCGACGGCACTGGAGAGAGCGAGGCTGTAATGGTGTTTGATCGGGGACCGAGACGTAAGAATAAGTGCGGGTGCTGGTGATCGAGGCCTCGCGAGCCGGCAGAACGCGTGAGGGTGACTGATGGTTGGACCGGTCCTGTGCCGCCCGGCAGAGAAGGAGTCCTCGATGGAATCGACAACGACACAGAGCCGCGTGCTGGCCGGCATTGACGTTCACAAGAAGATGCTGGCCGTGGTGGTACGGCGGGATGAGAACGGTAAGAGCAGTTATGAGCAACGAGCCTTTGGGACCACGAAGGGCGAGATCGGGCATCTGGTAGCGTACCTGGAGCATCAGCATGCCACCGAAGTGGTAATGGAATCGACGGCGCAGTACTGGAGGCCGGTGTGGTACGGGATGGAACCCCATTTCCGTCTGCACCTGAGCCATCCGCTACAGACGCGGGCGCCGCGGGGACGGAAACGGGATTTCCGGGATGCGCGCCGTCTGGTGGACCGGCTCAGTTCGGGCGATCTGGAAGAGAGCTTCATCCCGGCGGCTGAGCAGCGGGGCTGGCGTTGGCTGACGCGGACGCGAGTCGACCTGCAGCGCAAGATTGTAAAGGTGCGCAATCAGGTAGAGGGATTGCTGGAAGAAGGTGGCATCAAACTGGCCGCCGTCGTTACCGATCTGTTCGGGGTGAGCGGCTGGGAGATGCTGGAGCTGATAGCCGCCGGAGAGACCGATGTGGAAATCCTGCTTGGGCGGGCGCACGGCAGGCTGCTGAAGAAGAAAGCGCAATTGCGGGAAGCCCTGGCCGGAGAATTGCCCGCGAGCTGCCGCCTACTGCTGAGGCAGCAAATGGAACAGGTCAGGCTGCTGCGCCGGCAGGCGGAAGAACTGACGGCCGAACTGGGAAGGGCGATGAAGGAGCACGCGCTTACGCTGGAACGTCTGTGCAAAGTGCCCGGAATCGATCTGTGCGCGGCGCAGGCATTGTTGGCCGAGATCGGACCGCGGGCGGCAGCTTTTGCCACCGCGGAGCAACTGGCGTCATGGATCGGCGTCTGTCCGGGAAGTCAGGAATCGGCAGGCGTCAGTTACAGCCACCGGTCGGCGAAAGGGAATCGTTACCTGAGGCGCGTGTTGTGTCAGGTGGCGTGGGCGGCGGTGCACAGCACCGGAACGTTCTTCGGACAGTTATTCGCCCGGCTCAAACCAAAAATAGAAGCCAAAGGAGCGGTGTGGGCGGTGGCTCATCGTATGGCAAAGGTGATTTGGCTGATGCTAACCAGCGAAGTAGATTACGTCGAGAAAGGACCGACCCCGCTCGATGAGCGTACCCTTCGCCGCAAGCTGCGTCGCCTGGCTCGCGACTTCTACCAAAGCGGAATCGACATCCATGCAGCCCTTGATCAATCAATGGCCTGAATCCCGTACCCGAGGTGGATTTTCGAGGGTGCCGCCGGGCTTCCGCCCGGCGCAGAACTTTACGCCACCGCCGGTAACACCAGCGATCTTGTCGCCGGTGCTTATACGAACCGCGTCTTCAGCGGAGCAAGCTCCCGGGATCAGGCGTTAGGGTTTAACACAATAACAGGAACCTGTTTTTCTCAAAAGCGCGATGAACTGAGTGCGGTACTCGTAACGAAATGCGTGCTGGCCACTTCGTTCAATACAGCGGATGTGCTCGAGGAGTGCGTGCTGTCTCCGTTATAAACAGCCGTCAGCGGGTATGTACCCGCCGCTGAAAAGGAGACAGTCGCGGAAGCGCTTCCGTTCTTGACAGCGAACGTGCCCATTATATTTGGGCCATTGTAAAAAGCCACCGTGCCGGTTGCGGTCCGGGGAGCGATAGTGGCGGTAATGGTGATGAAGACGTTCACAGGTGCAGGATTCTGCGATGGACTGAGTGTGGTACTCGTAACAATCGGCGCAATAACCAATTCATTCAATACAGCCGATATGCCCGGGGAGTGCGTGCTGTCTCCTGCATAAACAGCCCTCAGTGGGTGCTTCCCAACCGCTGAAAAGGAGACACTCACGGAAACGGTTCCGCCCTTCAGCACGCCGCGGGCGATCACAGTCGTGCCATCGTAGAAAGTCACGACGCCGGTTGCCATCGACGCAGAAAGAATGGCCGTGAGGTTGATGGAGCCGCCTGACGCCACAGGATTCGAGGACGAACTCAGCGTAATGGTCGTCGCTGCTTGGGATTGGACGATTTCCGTCAATACGGGGGACGTACTCGGGTTGTGCGTTCCATCTCCGGAATAAACTGCCGTCAGCGAGTGAGTCCCCACGGCCAGGGTAGACACGCTGAGGGATACTGTTCCGCCGGTGGCAATGCCCAGGGTAGCCGAGCCAATTTTAATCGCGCCGTCAAAAAAGACCACCGAGCCGGTCGCCGTCGACGGAGAAACCATGGCGGTCAGCGTGACAGTGTCACCTGCTGCCGCTGGATTTTCCGTCGAGCTGAGGGTAGTGCTCGTATGAATGATGGCGGTAGAAGCTCCCGGCAACACCACCAGATTGTTACTTTGTTCGAAGATCGCAAGGTCGGTTATGCCGTCGCCGTTGAAGTCTCCAATCGCCGCCGCGTTCTGCGCAGCACTGAGTTGGACCGGGGGGGTGCCCGCGTGGGCGGGACAAACGGGAAAGGAACCTGGCTTTGTGCGGTGGAGTGACAGACACTGGAAAGATTCAGTCAGCGGAAGTAGGCCGAAATTACAGTGGTGCTTTCAAAGCCGATCAAAAGCGTGTGCGGGTGACGCATCGCTGATACTCCCCACCGCCTCCGAAAAATCCATGACCTTTTCGTTCGATCCGGTCTTGTCGATCTCGTATTCGATCGCCCCCGCCGCTTTCTGCGTCTTCTCATCGGGTGTGAAGTTGTAAATCTGCAGATAGATCCCCAGCTTCTCCTCGCGCGCGAACCTGTTCCCCAGGCGCGGGCGAACGCGCATGTTACCAATTGCGAAGTTCGCGTCGCCCGGACCCTCTCCCGCAGGAAAGTGCGCAAGCGCATCCGCCAGGATCAGACTGCCCGCGGTCAGCCTTCCGGCTTCGAACTGCGGTACATTGAGCCCGACCTCGTAGGCATTCATTCTGCCGCTCACCACGTCCTTTGCGACAATGTTGAGCCGGTACATCCCGGGAGCAAGCGGCAGGGATTGCTGGAAAATCGAATGCTGCGGCATGACCAGCGGCAGCCCCGTCAAAGGTGTGTCGATCTCCAGCGGTCTTTCGAACACCGAAACCGGACGCCGGGCCATCGTGCTGATCCTCCCCAGAATATTTACCATCGACTTCTGAACTCCGCCGTCGTCCTCAAACTTAAGATCGCGATTTTCGAACTGCACCGTGATGTTCGTCATCACGGATGCGCCGGTCACGCGGATGTAGTCGGCGCGCACCATCATCGGCAATATGTCGTAGGTTGAAGTCTGGCCAATCGCATTCTCGAGATCTTTAAACTTTTTGGGAACCTGTTGCGCCTGCGGTGGCGGCTGAACCGGAATTTCCGCGGGGTCGAGACTCATGCGGTATTCGCCATTCATCGCCGCGTCCACGAACTCGATAGCTACGTTATTGCCGATGCCTGGAATCGAGCGATAACGCCAGGATTCTGTTGGCGGACTGTAACCGTCAGCGGGATGCGAATCGATTTCATCGGGCGGTCCAAACATGATGTAAATCTTTCCGCGATCGCTTCTCCATCCCGGGTTGCCAGTGGCAAACCGCGCGTTCGCGTAAGCAATGCGCCTGTAATGCTCTGCCTTGAATTCGTTCTCCTCGGTGCCCGGTGTCGGATCCCGCCGCAACCAGAACTGTTCCACGAATGACTCCCGTTCCTCATCCGTTTTCAGCTGTTGAAATTGCTGTCGTTCCTGATCGGTGATGATATAGGTAACGTCCTCGTTTAGCCACTTCAGCCACGGCAGTTCCAGCTGATCCGCAGCCATTACCGCACTACGACGCCGCTCCACCTGAGCGGTCAGAATTGGGTCGTAAGCCAATGTTGTTTTCGCCGTTTTCAACAGAATCAGTGACGGAAATGGGGTCGGCTGCGAGGAGATCGGCAATGGTTCAACAGCCCCGGGACTCACCAGAGGAGGTTGCGAGCCATGCACTGCGGTAACTCCTGCGCCGGCAAGCCACAGCAGTGTCATCGCCCATGCAGCACCCGGTCCCGGCAGGTTGCCGGCGCTTTCCTGCGTTGGGTGGATCAGCCGCCGTATCCGATGCGGCAAAGATCCGCCATTCGCTGCCGGCAGCCTCGAGACTCTCGTCGATTCGAGTGTCGCCAATGCCCGCGCGTACGTCAGCACGTCATCGCCCGCAACCACGGCGAGATCGTCACAGCAGAACTCCCGCTCGACGCGGATCTGTCCTGAAATCCACCAAACCGCCGGATGATAGAACAACACCGCCTCCGCGACACTTTGCAACACGCTCACCAGATAGTCGTGTCGACGGATGTGCGCCAGCTCATGCGCCAGCAGCGCAGTGAGTTGTTCCACGGGCATGCCCATCAACGATTCCAAAGGCACCAGAATTAACGGCCGCAGCCAGCCGACGACTGTCGGTACGTTGACCAGAGATGACACCGCCAACCTGGCCCGAAACCGCGAGGAGCCTATCCGCCTTGCGATCCTCTCCAGGCGCTCCTGCCATTCCGGAGGGACCGGATGCGAAGTCGCCCGCAGTCTCGCGGTAAACCGCCATCCCGCTAACAGGCGGACCGAAAACGCCAGCACGCCGGCGCCCCATAGGGCCACCATTACGGGAAGTATGCGTTGGCCATCGGATGCCGAAAGAGTCCACAGCGCCGCCTCCGCGCTGGTACCGGTGGTCAGAAAGAACGTAAGCATCGGCGCTAGAGCCATCGCCGCTATCGCGGCGCATGCCAATCCGTAGTGCGACTGAGGCCGTTTTGTCAGCCGCCGCAGCAGCGCATATGCAATCGCGATCGCCGATCCCTGCCATAAGAAGTGCAGCAGCGTCCAGCCCAGCTTTTGAATCATCGCGATTTCCCCTTCTTCTCGAACTCATCGAGTATCCGCCGGATCTCATCAAGATCCTTTGCCGATGCCCTCTGCGCCGTTAAAGCCCCCAGCAACAAACTTTGCGCCGACCCCTCGAATACCCGGTTCATCAGATCGCCCGCAAACAATGCCCGCGCCGCTTCCCTGGTGATGGCAGCTTCATATACGTGGGAGCGGTAGCGCTCGCTTCGCTTCAGCAGTCCTTTTTCATGCATCACCTGCATTTGCTTCAGAGTGCTCGTATAGCCCGTCTCTTTGGCCAGTGCGACGTGCACTTCGCGCACTGTGCTCGGCCCGCACCGCCAGAGCACGGTCAGAATCGCGAATTCGGCATCGGAAGGAATATTAGCCACAGTCGCAGCGTATACGATTAATAATCGTATGTCAATGCGACGCAATCGTACTTGCCAAATTGTTTTTCACGCGGAAGTGGCCGCGCGGCCGCGTCAGACTCGATGATCGGCCCATAAAGATTTCATTGGTGCTGCGCGCCCAAACTTTATATTTCCCCTGTAATCAACAAATCCCCCCGAAACTCGGCGAGATCCCTCATCTCGCATGCAATAACAAAATCGAAATGCGAACTGAACGTCAGATCGAAGCCTCCCGTGCCAACGGAGCCAAATCCCGCGGGCCCGTCACGGCCGAGGGCAAGCGCAACTCCTGCGGCAACGCCCTGAAACACGGTCTCCTCGCCGATACCATCGTCCTGAAAGGCGAACTCGAAGAGCGCTTTCCTCGAACTCCTCGCCGACTTCGAACGCGAGCTACAGCCCGAAACCACAATCGAACTCCTTCTCATATAAAAGATGGCCGCGGCTCAATGGCGCCAGTTCCGTCTCTGGGGCATGGAGAAAGCGGCCATGGAATACCAGATCCGTAAACAGGCCGATACCATCGGACGCGGCGAAGACAACGCCACCCGCGCATCCCTCGCCTTCCAGGCTCTAAGCGACGACTCCCGCTCGCTCGACCTCTTCCACCGCTACGACTCGCTCTGCGACCGCCAGTATCTCCGCGCTCACAAACGTTTTCTCGAGTTGCGGCGCGGTCGCGGCGACTCCCCGGCCCCTGCGCCCTCAAACCTCAAGCCTGAGGTCCCGCCCGCCCCCGAAACGCACGCCCCTCAGGATCTCGATATGCAACCGGTATGGGAACCGTTCATCCCGCAACCGTCTTCCGGCGACGAACAAGCTCCCGGCGAACTAACAAACGAAAAACAACCAAACGAACCCGACAACTCATTGGAAACACTCGAACCGGCAACGGCGAACCCAACGCTCAAACCCGGCGCCCGGAATCCGGACCCGCCGCACGCCTATGTATCCACGTCGGAAACCGGTTCGAATTCTGCCTCGACACCAGAATCCACCGCTGACGGCCGTAGGCCGCCTGTAAGTTCTCTCCCGTCCGTTGACCGAAGAGTTCTACATGACCGCGCAGACGGACTGGAGAGGGTCTGCCACTCCCACGTTTCCATAGTCAGGGTTCCGGGGGTGGCGGACGGCAACAAGGGCGCCATGACGGGTGCTCCGGAGTCGTGATTCTGATAGTATCCCCGCGAGCCAGTGCGTACGGAACCAGAGGAGCATTATGAACTTTCGGATGACGATCGCCATGGGGGCGGCAGCCTGCGGGATGGTTGTCTTATTTGCGCAGCAGCGTCCGGACGCGCCATACACACAAGCGCAAGCCGCGGCGGGAGGGGCAATTTATCAGACCAATTGCGCCTCGTGTCATGGGGTCGACCTCAACGGGCGGGAAGGGCCGCAACTGGCCGGCGCCAACTTCATAGCCCAGTGGGGCGACCGCACTGCTGCGGAGTTGATCAAGTACTTGCAATCCACAATGCCTCCGGGCGGAAACCCTCTTCCGGGCGATTCGTACCTTAACCTCGCGGCTTTCATTCTGGATGCGAACGGCGCACGCGTCGGGAACCAGGCTCTTACCGCGGCATCGAACGTGACGATTCGGAGCGTTGCATCCGGCCAGCGCGCGGCGTACCTGCAAGCGGGCGGCGGCCCTCCGGCCGCGCCAGCCAGTCAGAATCAAACCAGGCAGGAAACACAGCCGCCCCGCGGCATTACCGTCGCCGGCGAGGTGAAGAACTACACTCCGGTAACCGATGCCGGGTTGCATAACCCGGATCCGGCGGACTGGCTGATGATCCGGCGCGACTACAAGGCCGATTCCTTCAGCCCGCTGAATCAAATCACGGCCCAGAATGTCAACGGCCTGCGGCTGGTCTGGAGTTGGGCCATGCAGGACGGCGCCGTGCTCGGTAACCAGCCCGCGCCCATCGTCCACAACGGCGTGCTTTATGTGAATAACAACGGGATGGTGTTGCAGGCGCTGGACGCCAGAACCGGCGAACTCATTTGGGAGAACCGCTACGGGGGCAAGCCAACCGCGCCCGCGATGCGCGGCATCACCATTTACGGCAACAATATTTTCGCAGCTACCACCGAAGCGCACCTGATGGCTTTCGATGCCCGCACAGGCAAGGTTGTCTGGGATACAACCATGGGTGACCGATCCCAGGGCGCATACTCCACCACCAGCGGACCCCTTGCCGTGAACGGCAAGCTGATTCAGGGACTGGGAGGCTGCGGAACGTATCGCAAGGAGAAATGCTTCATCAGCGCTTACGATGCGGCCACCGGCAGAGAGGTCTGGCGTTTCAACACCATTGCGGTGGACGGCGAACCGGGTGGCGATACCTGGGGCGGGCTCCCCAATGTGTTTCGCGCGGGTTCGGAAAGCTGGATCACCGGGAGCTACGATCCCGAGTTAAACCTGACTTACTGGGGCACCGCCCAATCGAAGCCGTGGATGCGCGTGAGCCGCGGGTCCGGTAACGGTGCGACGCTGTATGCCAACTCGACGCTGGCATTGAATGCCGATACCGGCAAGCTCATCTGGTATCACGATCACGCCCCCGGCGAGACGCTCGATCTGGACGAAGTCTTCGAGCGCGTGCTGGTGGACGACCAGGGCCAGCACTATGTGTTCACCGCGGGCAAAGCCGGCATTCTGTGGAAGCTGGACCGCAAGACGGGAAAGTATCTGGGGCACAAAGAAATGGTTTTCCAGAATGTATTCGACTCCTTCAACCCGACTACAGGCGAGCCGCATTATCGCAACGACATTGTGGAGCAGCGCATGGGAGAGGGGGTAACGGGATGCCCCTCCACCGAAGGCGGCAAGAATTGGCCCGCCATGTCGTATTATCAGCCGGGCAATCGATTGATCGTGCCGCTGAGTCAGAGCTGCCTCGAATTCACTGCGCAGCCGGTCGAGAAAAAGGAAGGCGCGGGTGCCGGGGGCGGCGCGCGCGCACGTTACTTCGAGATGCCTGGGTCGAACGGCAATGTCGGTAAGCTCGCGGCCTACGATGTGCGGACGCTTCGCGAGATCTGGAAATACGAACAGCCCGCTCCGTTCCTGACCGGAGTGTTGTCGACCGCGGGCGGAGTGGCGTTCGTGGGCGACCTGAATCGCATGTTCCGCGCTTTTGACGTAAATACGGGCCGCATTCTGTGGGAGACAAGGCTTCCGGCGGCGGTGCAGGGTTTCCCTCTGACGTTCACCGCAGGCGGCAAACAGTATCTGGCGGTGACGACGGCGAATGGCGGAGGAAGCCCCCGGAACGTGCCCCGGATCGTGGCTTCGGAAGTACATAGTCCCGAGACCGGGAACGCGTTATACGTTTTCGCGCTGCCGGATAGAAAATAACCGGTATAAAATCAGTAATGCTTCTTCGGATCTCCGCCCTTGCAATTCTGGCGACGACCTTTCTCGTCGCCGCAGATTTTCCCTATCAGCACCCTCCCAAAGGTGTGGTGCAGGCTTTGAATGCGGCTCCGACGCCCGTGGTCTCGGTGAGCCCGCAGCACGATTACGCGGTTTTCATGCAACAGGTCAGGTATCCGTCGATAGCGGAGGTTGCGCAACCGATGCTGCGGCTGGCGGGTATCCGCATCGATACGAACACCAATGCGATGCATCTGGCGCCATCGTATACGTCGTACGCCATCCGGCGCCTGTCGGATGGCGGCGAGGTGAAAATTGCCACGCCTCCGGACGCGAAACTCGGCGCTCCCATCTGGAGCCCCGACGGCAAACAGTTCGCATTTACCGATACGACGAAAAAAGGCGTCGAGCTGTGGATCGCGACGACGGCGACCGGGCAGGTGAGGCGCGTCGAAGGCGCAGTTGTGAACGCCGTGGGCGCGGCGCCCGTGGCCGAGTGGATGGGCGATAACAGGACGTTAATTGTGCGGCTCGTGCCGTCCGGAAGGGGCGCTCCTCCGGCCGAAACTTCGATCCCGCAAGGTCCGCACGTGCAGGAGAGTCTGGGCCACGCCGGCCCGGCGCCTACTTACGAGGACCTGCTGAGCACGCCGCACGATGAAGATCTGTTCGATTATTACGCGACCGCGCAACTGGCTTATATCGACTCCGTGAGCGGAAAGGTATCGCCCCTGGGATCGCCGGCAATCTTCACTCTCTTCCGTCCGTCGCCGGATGAAAAGCACCTGATGATCAGCCGCCTGCACCGGCCATACAGCTATCAACTGCCCATGAACGCGTTTCCCGCTGAAGTGGAGGTCTGGGATCGCGCCGCGAAGGTCGAATATAAGATCGCTAGTCTGCCGCTTGCGGATCGCGTGCCATTGGCGGGAGTCCGCACCGGGCCGCGCAGCTATAACTGGCTGCCGGCGAAACCCGCGACGCTCACCTGGGTGGAAGCGTTGGACGGCGGTAACCCGAAGGAGAAGGCTCCAAACCGGGACCGCATCATGGCGGAAGCCGCGCCGTTCCGCCAGGAACCGCAGGAAGTCGCCCGGATCAAAGAGCGGTTTCGCAATATGCAGCCTCTCGCCGCCGACAAAGTGCTGGTGGAGGATTACGAACGCCTCAGCCGTGTGATCCGCACAATGGAAGTGGATCTGGATAAGCCCGGAAGCGATGCCCGCGTGATCTCCAGCCGCAATGAGCGCGATGCTTATCGCGATCCCGGCACGCCGGTGATGAAGACCGCGCCTGACGGCCGTCGTATGGTTGTCCAGACCGGGGACCAGATCCTCCTCAGTGGGCTGGGCGCTTCGCCAGCCGGGGACAAGCCGTTTGTCGACAGGCTCGATCTGGCAACCGGCAAGTCGGAGCGGCTGTTTCAGTCCGAAGAGGGGTTCGAGGCTGTCGAAGCAGTGCTGGACGATAGCGGGACACGGCTGCTCACACGGCGTGAAAGCCCAACTGAGCCCCCGAACTATTTCATTCGCACGGGGTCAACGCTGAAGCAGCTGACGCATTATGCGGATCCGATGCCGCAGGCGTCGGGCATAAAGAAGCAGCTGGTGACATACAAACGCGCCGATGGCGTGCCGCTTTCATTCACGCTCTATCTGCCTCCGGATTACAAACCCGGGACGCGATTGCCCGCGGTGCTGTGGGCGTATCCCTATGAATTCAGCGATGCCGATACCGCGGGGCAGGTGACGGGACATGAAGCGCAGTCATTCACGCTGCTCAATTATCACCAGCTATTTGTGTTGCAGGGATACGCGCTGATCGATAACGCGGCGATGCCGATCGTGGGCGATCCCGACACGGTAAACAACACCTACGTGGAACAGCTGCAAATGGACGCGCAGGCGGCGATCGACAAAGCGGTCGACCTGGGCGTAGTGGATCGGGAACGCGTGGGCGTATTCGGGCACAGTTACGGCGCTTTTATGACGGCGAATCTGCTGGCGCACACGAATCTGTTCCACGCGGGCGTGGCCGAGAGCGGAGCTTACAATCGCACTCTGACGCCGTTCGGGTTTCAGTCGGAGCGGCGTACTTTCTGGGAGGCGAAGGACGTCTACACGAAGATGTCGCCCTTCTGGTTCGCGGACAAGATCAAGACGCCGATCCTGCTGATCCATGGCGAGGCCGACGACAACACCGGGACCTTCCCGATACAGTCCGAGCGTATGTACGCGGCGATCCGAGGAAACGGAGGAACCGTGCGGCTGGTGATGCTGCCGAACGAAGCTCACGGGTACCGCGGCAAAGAGACTATGGAGCACGTGCTCTACGAAGAGCTGTCGTGGTTCGACAGGTTTCTTAAGCCCGAGCGCGTCAGCCAGCGGTAACGAAACACTCTTCCCGGGAACTATTCAACTTTGGTGAAGGTTTCCGGACCACCGCCGCCCCTTGCCGCGCCGCCGCCGGTGTTCCGGGCGAGACCATCTCCCGCAACGCCGAATAGCTTTTGCCCTCATCAGACAGAGTCCACTCGTCGTGCCACTTCATGCTCAGGTGACGGAGGGAAAGCGCAGCGGCGGTGACCAGCGCTGACTCCGAAGTTGATAAACTCCATCCTGAACCGCCGGGAGGAGTATCCGCTATGCGCCTTCGTCGTTTTGTCCTGCTCGCATTCACTCTGTCAATGCTCGCCTTCGGGCAGCCTGCCGGCGCTCCAAAACTGGGCGCCGATGCCCCCACGATGGGCTACAAAGAGGTGCCGGAATGGCCAACCCAGGTTCTGAACGCCGCCGGGACGCCGGGCGGCCCGTGGAATTTCATTCAAGTGTCCGGCGTGGCGGTTGACGCCCAGGGCCACATACTCGTGCTGCATCGCGGTGCCCACCCGATCATGGAATTCGAAAGCAACGGGAAGTTCGTGCGTGCCTGGGGCGATGGCATGTTCAGTGAGGGCAAGGTTGGCGCGATCGCGCAGGCCGACCGCGTGCCCGGCCATGCGCTTTACTCCGCCATTTATGGACCTGCGGGATGCGATTCCTGCGGCGCGCATTCCATTCGCGTAGACCCGGAGCACAACATTTGGGCCATCGACGCTCCCGGTCACGTGATCTACAAAATGAATCCGCAGGGCAAGATCCTCATGCAGCTCGGCCACAAAGGGGTGGCTGGAGCCGGCCATGATACCTTCAACCTGCCGACGGATGTGGCCTTCGCTCCGAATGGAGACTTCTATATTTCGGACGGCTACGCCGGTAACCGAGTGGTGAAATTCTCGCACGATGGACACTACCTGCTGGAGTGGGGCACGCGCGGAACGGGGCCGGGGCAATTCGAACTCCCGCACGGGGTCGTGGTCGACGCCGAGGGCAAGGTTTACGTTTCGGATCGGGAAACCCATCGAATCGAAGTCTTCGATTCCACCGGCCACTTTCTCACCGAGTGGCCCGTTCTCGAAGCTGTCTCGGCGCTCTTCATGACCAAGGACCAGCACATCTGGGCGGGCGCTGTGTTGCTGAACCTGAGGGGAGAAGCCGTCGGAAGATTACCCAATGGGACCGCGGCTGGCGGGCATGGTGTCGCGGCATCCGATTCCGGCGATGTCTACCTGGCCCAACTAAGCGGCAAGGTGCAGAAATTCGTAAAGCAATAAGCCGCAACCTTACGCGTAGCGCAGCAGGGCCTTGAAGCCGAAATCCATATGGTGCTGGATGTGGCAGTGAAACAACGTCGGCCCAGGCTGATCCGCGGTAAAATCCACGCTGGCGCGGCCGTAAGTGGGCACCACAACCGTGTCCTTGATTATTCCCGAGGTGGCTTTGCCATAAATTTCGGCGATCTCGAACTGGTGGCGATGCAGGTGTAAAGGGTGCGCATCGTCGGTGCGGTTATGAAACGTCAGCCGGTATCGCGCGCCCTGTTTGAGCAGAAACTCCTGATCGTGCGGATAGGGTTTGCCGTTGACCGTAAAGCTGTTGAATCTGCCCGCGCCGCGCGGCACTTTTACGAATACCATGTCCAGTTTTTCGGCAGGGGCCGGCGGCGCCGTGGGCTTGCCGAAGACGGTGTAGTCCCAGGCGGACGCGGGCGGCGCCACCCACTGAGGCGTGCGGCGCTGATTGGCGTATTCGATGACCACTCCCAACCCGCCTTCGCGCACAGGGTCTTCGGGCGCGCCCATAATCCAGATTCCCGGCTGGTTCATCGTCACCCAGGCATCGATCCGCTCGCCCGGGCCCAGCATCAAAACGCTCACCGGCGCGGGTACCGGCACTGGGTTTCCGTCCAGCGCGATCACGTTGAATTTGTGGCCGGGCAGCGCCAGGTGGCGATTCTCGATCGCGCTGGCGTTCAGGAAATGAAATAAGACCCGTTCTCCTTGACGAACCCGGATCGGCTCGCCGGCGCCGAGCGCTTTGTCGTTGATCGAGAAAATATCGGCTGCAACCTCCCATCCGGGTGGCCGCGTATCGAGCACGTCCGGCTTTTCCGGCTTCGCCAGCGAGGGATCGAGATCGTCGTTATCCATCAGCTGGTCGGTGAAGTACGGCTCCCAATCGCGCAGGGCGAGATAGTGTTCCTGATCGAAGTTTCCAGGATTGCTCGCCCCGTCGATAATCAGAAAGCCGAACATCCCGGTGTAACTGCCTCGGTGCAGGTCGTCCATCGACATGGTGTGCGTGTGATACCAGCGCGTGCCTGCCGGAGTGGGCGTGAACTTGTAGCTGCGGTTCCCGTGCGGAGGAACCGCGGGAGTTCCCTCTTCCTCGGAACCGTCCACATCGGATGGAATGAGCAATCCGTGAAAATGCACAAATTCCGGCACATCGGTTTTATTCACCACGTTTACCGTGACAGGAACGCCCTCCTTCACTCGCAGCCGAGGGCCCGGCGAAGTGCCGTTGTAACCCACCGTGCTGAGAATGCGATTCGGCGCTAGTTCGACAGTAACCGGGCCGATTTCAAGCGTTATGTCGGTTCCGGTAATTTCGGGGGAGGCCAATGGCGCCAGGCCGGATGGCGCAGCGTTCTGCTGAGCGGCGAGCGGCGTACCTGTCGCCGCCAAACCTGCGAGTTTAAGAAAGTCGCGTCTTTGCATGATACGTCGTTGCGTGAGAAACGCCGCATGAAGACCGCGGCGCCAATTCTCCGACCCATAGTAACTCTCGCGCCGCCTCAGGCCAACCGCGAATTCCCGGTGTGAATTGCCCGACGATGGTACGCGTGTCTCGCTCGTGCTACGCTTTGAGACACCGAAAGGCCATTCACCATGAAGCTGGCGCGTCCGTTCGTCGGGATCGCTCTCCTCTTTGCAGTGAGCGTCGGACTATTTGGACTGCAGCGCGGAGGCCGCCGGCAGTCAGATTACGGCATGGGCTCAATTGAGCCGTCGGAGTTCTATTTCAGCCGGCTCCGCTACAATACCGGCTATGCCAGTGGCGCGAGCTTCGGGTATCGTAGTGCCCGCAATACCTGGTCCCAGGACTGGCCCAGAGCTGACGACGATTGCCTGGTCGTCCTGCGTCGGTTGACACGCATCGACTCGCCCTCACCGCTGAACGTCGTGGATATCGATGACGACCGGATGTACGACTTTCCCTGGATCTACGCGGTCGGGGTGAACACGTGGGCTTTCACGGACGAGGAGGCCAAACGCCTGCGCGAGTATCTCGCAAGAGGCGGGTTCCTCATGGTAGACCACTTCCACGGCGAAGACGACTGGGCCCACTTTATGGCCGGCATGAGCATGGTACTTCCCGATGCCATCGTGGAAGATATCCCGGACAACGATCCCATCTATAACGTCTTATACAGCATCCAGGAGAAGTTTCAGATCCCCGGAGAAGTTTACGTCAACACCGGCCGAACTTATGAGAAGGATGGCTACACCCCCCGCTGGCGGGCCATTCGCGACAGTCACGGGCGCATTGTGGTTGCAATCTGCGCCAACATGCATCTCGGCGACGCGTGGGAGTGGGCGAATACCGGCGAATACCCCGAGAAGTTTTCCGGCCTCGCCTTTCGCGTCGTTCTCAATTACATTACGTACTCGCTGACTCACTAAGCATTGAGGGGCGTAAAAATCTTCGCTCAGGCCGGCAAGAAAAGCGCGAACAGTTTGCGCGCCTGCCTGCGCCTGGTCGTCGATGTTACCAGGGATTATTGTGGGCCGCGCGCCAGTGGACGCTTGTTGTATGGAATCCTTACCACACGATCCCCGAGAAAGGCTCCCAGATAAACGGACCGGTCGACCGCCAAAGCGACTGACACTCCGGACATGAGCGGGCCGACGGTGGCCGAATCGAAGATGGTGCGGGCCTGCATGGTGGAGGGGTCGATCTCGGCGACTCCAAAGCCGTCGATGCAGAGCCTGCCACTCCCCTCGGGACACTCGCCACGCGCACCCTTGATTCCAGCCACCAGTAACAGTCCCTCTCCGGTCCAGGTCAGGTTGTCTGGCAGAAAATCGACCTTGACGGAACCGTCTTCCTTGCCGTCCCGCAGGTCGAATTTGCGCACCAGCCGCGCTCCAAATTCGTTCACATACAGATAGCGTCCATCGGCGCTGACAACCACACCGTTCGGGAGGCGCATGCGCGTGCCGGGCACTTCCGATTCACCCGCACCCGGTGTCCAGCGCGCCACATAGCCGGTAGAGCCGCCCGCCGCCGCTCGTCCGTTGTTGCCGCTGGCCAGGCTGGTCGGATACGTGCCGACAAAGCCTCCGTCCGGGAGGATGGCCACGTCGTTATAGTCGTGTTTGGCGATCTCGCAGCCGTGCCATACAAGAGCCCAGCTACCGGCCGACGGCTTCAGCTCATACATCTCGATCGACTGCCGGCTACCGTGATTGACCACGTAAAGCGCCCAGCGGCCGTCGCGTCTTCTGGCCAGCGACGAGCCGTGCGAAACGAGCGCTTCGCCGATCGGGCCAGGACACGCTCGGTCGCCCCAGGATTTATCCGCGTGCGCTGTCTGGTTCATCCTGCTGAAGGTCTTCTTCGCCAGATCGAAGAGTAGTGGGCCACCGCCAGAGGCGCCACCGCGGCCCTGATCCACATACTCGGTGGCGATCAGGAATTTGCCGTCGGGCGCAAGCTCAAGATCTTCCGGTTGACGAGCGCCGCAATAGACCGCTATATCGCCATGATTGCCGCAAGCTATGAGCGGAGGAGGCGTTTGAGACTGCAGGTGTTGCGCAACGCCGCTCGCGAGCCCGAGCGCCAACAATACGCTGAAGCGAGTCATGAGGTGCATCTTGTCCTCCCCTGCCGCGTCATTTTATCGTGGTCCGCGGATTCGAAGGTGGTGAAGCGAGGCCGTCTCAAACATTCGCCCGCTGGACAGACCTGACCAACCATCCGTTTGGCGGATGACATCCTGCAAATGCGGATGCGCCGCAGAAAGTTTTTCGAAATGCTCTGGCAAATGAACTACCCTTGTGGAAATGAACGTCCGCGTCAATCGAAGCAATGATTATCCGAGCGTCCGCCGGGCCTGACTCTGCGCCCCTGCCGCCGCGGTAATCGTGCCTGCCCGATACCGAGGCACGTTAGCCGGCGCGCTTCCTGCTCGCTCGCGTGGGCTTGCTCCTGCCGCTGAGATTGAGCGCCACCGCCGCGCGGATGAGATCTTTTAATGCCGTTTCATCGACCTTGTCGCCTTCGTGGATATCGATAGCGCGCCTGACATTCCCGTCGAGGCTGGAGTTGAACAGGCGCGAAGGGTCTTTCAATGCAGCTCCCTTCGCAAACGTCATCTTGACCACGTTCTTGTATGTCTCTCCCGTGCAGACGATGCCGCCGTGGGACCAGACCGGAGTGCCCATCCACTTCCACTCTTCGACGATCTCAGGGTCCGCCTCATTTATAATTTCCCGGACTTTCGCGAGCGTCCTGCCGCGCCAGTCCCCGAGCGCCCTGATCCTCTCGTCTATTAGTGCAGATGCAGATTCCACCGTTACGGCCTTTCCATGCTGGGCGCCGCCATCGTGTGTAGGTCAGCCCCGGGTGCAGGCGGCGCCAGAAGAAGTACGAGATCCCCCACAGCACGCCGGTGGCCGCTGCCCAGCCCCAGGCCTCCGGGCCGTCGCCCACCGCGAGGTGAGCGATCAGCGCCGAGACGAGGTCGATCGCGAAGCCGGCCCAGGCCCACTCCTTGAGCCGTGGCGGCGCCGGCGCAAGTATCAGGACCACGCCCAGGAGCTTGGCCCAGGAGTTTGGGAAATGAGAGCTCCTCCCGAAAGTAGTCGGGGAAGCCGAGGTGGGTGAACGCCTCCGCCACCTGCGGCAAGCACAGTTCCGCGTAAGCGGTAAAGCTCATCTGCAGACAGAAGAGCGCTGTGGCGATCCAGTAAACGATGGTGCTGGCGTGGGAAGTGCCGGTGGCGATGAAGTCCGGCTTCGGCAGGGTCGATTCCATGGTTTGCTCCCGACAGTATTCAAGGCTTCGGCGCATTGGGCAACCAGGCGGGGGGCTCAACGCCGAACTGCTTTGCGTACTCGGCGTTCAATCTCTGCCAGCCGCCGAACTGCATGGCCTCAGGGCCGGCGATGCGGCCGATGGGAGTTCCGCCGAGAAGGCGATCCAGAACATCGAAGCAGACGTGCCACCCGGCTGCACCCATGGAGATGAAGCGGCGATCGATGCTGGTCCAGAGCGTCAGGCGTGTGCCGCCATTTAATGCTTCGAGTTCCCAGCGCATATCATTGCCGCCCCATCCGTACTCAAGCAGTCGGGGCGCGTCGGCTCGCGTCACCTTTGTTTCGGTGACATGCGGCGTCGGCGCTCCCACTGTGGTGAGCTTCACCGCGGCGCCCGCCGTGCCGAGGTTTCCATCGGCTTCGAAGGGCGCCCACTCGCGCAGATGCGCCGGGTCCGTTATCGCCTGCCAGACTTTTTCCGGCGAATGACGCAGTTCTCTGACGAGAACCAGCGTCCACTTCTCTCCGTCCTTTTCTATCCGCGCCCCACTTGCCGGACCGGGTGTGTATTGCTCGCGATCGGTCATCTTTTTCTTGTCTTCCTCTTCGTTGGCGTCGATTGATCCATGCGGTCGAGGTGGCGTTCCAGAGCATCGATGTGAGCGGACCAGAACCGGCGGAACGGAGCCAGCCATGCATCGATCTCCTGAAGCGGTTCCGGTTTCAGCCGGTAAAGACGGCGCTGCGCGTCCACCGTGGATTCCACGAAACCGGCCTCCCGCAGCACTCGCAGGTGCTTTGAGACGGTGGGCTGCGGCATACGAAGCTGACGCTCGATCTCTCCGACCGACTGTTGCGACGTGACCAGCAGGCTCAATATCGCGCGGCGGTTCGGCTCCGCAATGACTTCGAACACGGATTCCACCCTCTTTATATACCTCTACTGGAATATGCGTGTCAAGGCATATAACGGAGGCGCGGTTAAGAAAACTACTCCCGGACGATCAGTTTATCCACCGTGAGTTCGCCGATGCTCAGCTTTTCGATCCTGCCGTTTCGAACACGCAGCCGTCCAATCGCAAGCGCGCCTACTGCCATTGCGCCTATCGCCATTGCGCCCACGGCCGCAGCTCCGATTGCCAGCCCGACGAGCGCATGTCCGGCCGAAGCGGCAGAGTCTTTTGGTTTCTGAAAGAGTCGCATGGTTGCGATTGTAACGACTGCGCTATTTCTCAATCACCGCGCAATCGCGGAGCCAGCGGGGAACCTGCTGTTGTAACCAGGGGTGGTTCATCAGCAGCTGTGCGCTCCACTGTGCAAGTGTCTGGTCGGCCTCCAGGGCGGATCGCTCTACGATCGCGGGGTCGTGTATGAAGTCGATGAAGAGACCGCGCGCATCGCCGCCCGCGGAGGTGGTCATAAAGCCGGTTTGCGTGGTTTCCCGCGGCGGGATGATTTGCGGGAGCCGAACGACGTACATGCTGCCGCCGCCCAGCGTCTGGTAAGGATACCGCAACAGCCACCGGCAATTTCGCACCTGCGTAATCAGATTTGCCGAGACGGCGACCCATTGCCCGGCTTCGGCGCCGGGGTTTTCGCAGTTCCAGTTATGCGATTGCGGAACGGAAACCGCCGCATTGGTGTACCCATAATGATCGATGCCGATGCTTTTGATGCCGTGCTGTTCCACAAAGCGCTCGACTTCGGGAAGCGACTGGTCCCAATCGAGATTGGAATCGTTGAATAACTCGTAGTGCGGCCAGAAAGAACCGAATGTGTTGGCGTAAGTCAGGTAGAACGGGTACGCCGCCAGAGCTGTAACGAGACATTGCGCGGCACACGCAACGGTCACGATGGCCAGGGTGCGCGCGACTTTCGGAGCAGAGAGACGGAAGGCCCCAACCATTCGCGGCAAGGGCGCCAGCATTAAGATCAGGAGCACCAGGGGCACGCTGAAATGCCGAAATCCTATGTCGAGGGTGCTGCTCAGGCAGGCGACGCTGAATACGGCCAGTGCGATCCAAAGAACGCGCCAGTGCACCTGGGCAGCCGCGGGAATCGCGCGGACGCCTCGGGGCCCGAACACGGTGGTTGCGCCCACAATAATCGGCGACACCAGGAGCAACCCCAGAAAGCCCGGCGCGGATTTCAGCCATATCAGGACAGGGAAATAAAACCAGACTCCCCGCGGATACGAATGGCCAAGGAGGTATGTGGGCCGGGATAAACTTAGCGCCAGCAGAAAAAGCCCGCGCAGGTACAGCCAGGGTGGCATGAGCAACCTTCGCAGAACCGGACCCGAGTTGAGGTCGCACAGAACCGAAGTGGATTGATTCCAGGAGAAGACAAAATAGAAGGCCCAGGTCGCCGCCAGCGCGCATCCGATTCCCAGCAGAGTGGCGCGAAAACGCCGTGTCCGGGAGTTGGGAGGATCCTCACGAAGCGGGCGAAACCACAGACTCAGAACGAACAGCGCCAGTGCGACGACCAGAAAAATCGCGCTGAACTTCGTCAGGAGAGCGCCGGCCAGACTCAAACCGAACAACGCGCCACGGGTCCGGCCTGGAGAACGCCACAGCGAGGCGGCGGTAAACAGGGTCAGCACCGAGAAGGCGGCAACCGGTACATCCGTAACGACCAGAGAGCCGTTTCCCAGGAACAAGGGCGTTGTGGCGTAGACAGCTGTCGAGAGCAGGGCGCCCCAGGACCCGCCGATGGTTCGCGCATAAAGGTACACCATGCAGCCGAGCAGTAATGCAAGAACCAGCATCGGAAGGCGTGCCAGCGCCAGCGTGGTGCGGGGATCGTTCCAGTGCTTCAGGACCAGTTCCCCGAAGTACAACTGGCCGGCATAGGCAGGGAACAGGCGCTCGCTCACTGTCCAGGAGATATTCGAGTAGTCGGCGCGCACACCGCGGAGAATCAGTGGAAACGCGGCGATCACTCTAGCGAGCGGCGGATGCTCCTCGCTGAGCCGCATATCGAGTCTCTGCCAGTAACTGACGCCGGCAGCGATGTTCACTACTTCGTCGTACGTGACGGACTCGCGTAAGGCGGCGCCCGCAGCCAGAAATCCCATCAGTACGAGCAAAGCGCCGGAAGCCAGTGGCGCAAACCTCTTGCGGGGATTCATCGATCTCCACGAATGCTAACATCCCGCCTGAAGGGGGTAAACTCAATCTTTCCAGAATGAGAAACCGGCGCGGCTGGGCGGTCTATGAGTGGGCTCTGCTTGCGCTGTGCGCGGGGCTGGTAAGCTGGCAGCTTTTCGTTCCGCCCGGTCTGGGATTAGCCGATAACAACGATTACGCGAAACTGATCGGGCGAGTGTGTCTCGGTGGCGAGCATCCGCTGTTCGAGTATGTGGGCTTCCAGTATCACTACGCTCCCGATTATTGCTGGAACAGCGGACTGATCACCTCGGCCGCGCTGCCTTTGCGCGTTGCCCTTACGATCGCAAAGCCGTTCTCCGGGGGCCGATTCGATCTGCGCTGGCTCGGCGCCGTGTACGCGGTGCTCTTTCTCTTCGTATTCTCCGCACTTCAGAGACTGGTTCGCGGTTTGCGTCCCATGGCGCGCCTGGTCACGCCCGCGGCCGTTCTCTTTGTCTTCTGCGGCGCGAGTTACATCCCCTGGTTCGATTCTTTCTACTTCGATACGGCGTCGTATATTTTTCTGTGGTGCGCGGTCCTGCTGTGCCTTCGCTTGCTGTTGTTTGAAAGGGTGACAACCTGGGATTACCTTGCTGCGCTCGCCGGTGTGGTTGTCTTTGAAACTTCGAAATCGCAGCACACCGCACTGGCGTTGCCGCTGATTGCCTGCTTCTGGCTGCCCCTGGGACGCGCCACGTTTCCGCGCTTGCCACTGCGCATCGCTGCCACGGTTGTGGTGGCAGTCTCGGCGATTGTGATGTTCGCGACCGCTCCGCCCTGGTATCAGACCGTCAACTCTTATAACGCGCTTTTCTACCAGTCCCTGCCTCACTCGCGGGATCCCGCCGGCGATCTGGCGCAGCTCGGTATGGACCCCGGCATGGCGCGCTACGTCGGGAAACATGCTTTCCTGCCGGATTCGCCAATGCAGGATGCGCGCGAAACGGAACGGCTTGGCCGATTCCTTTCCGCGCGCATCCTGACGGGCTATTATCTGTCGCATCCGCGGATTGCGGGGCTGGTTTTCCGGAGTGCGCTTGCCGAGGGATCTCTGCAGCGCGTGCGAATGCAGATCGGCGCGCGCCAGTACCGGCTGGGCAACTATGAAAAGAGCGCCGGTAAAGGTCCCGAAGCGCAAAGCCATTTCCTTGATTTCTGGAGCGATCTGAAAGCGAGCGTATTCGGAAATCGTCCGGTGCTTTATGGGTTTTATGCCGCGGGTCTGCTGGCTGCGCTCTGGGTAGTCAGCGTGCGCGCTCGCATGGCAGCGATCGCCGCGGTCTGGACGGCGATGGTTGTGCTCGCCGCCGTCCTCGTGATGTTTGACGGCATCGATACCGGCCGGCATCTGTTCCTGTTCAATGCCATGCTCGATATGACCGTCTGCGGCCTCTTTTGCTTTCTATAAGAGATCGCCGCCGCTATTTCACATTGCCGATCGGACGATCCTGAGCACGCATGTGCGCCGAGTCGCGCTCGTTTTCCAGGCAGTAATAATCAATGAGTTCGCTGTCCAGCACCAGAGGCTGCTTAATCGTCACGGTAAAGGGCGCTGTGTAAGCTTTGGGATCGTTGATCGTAATCTCGACTTCGAGATTCCCGTAGTTGGGCCGCCGAATCCTTTCGGTCATCTTGCCTTCCTCGGTAAGCGGGTTTCCGGCGGCATCAAGCCAGAGATCGTCGCGAAAACCAATGGTCTCTATCACCAGCGTGTCGCCATCCCAGTGACCGACGGAGTATCCGTTCCAGGTAGGATTGGGGTCCTTAGGCAGCGCGCGCCCGTCGGTGAAGATCTGCCGGTACTGCATGTTGCGCTCGGTCAGAATAATAACGCGCCCGGGCACTTCAAAGATTCGTTTGTAGTAATCGTCGGTCCAGATTCGCGGGGCGTCGCGCGGCATGCAGTGAACGTTGGGGTCCAGACCCTGCTCGATACTTCGTTTCTTGACCAGCGCCGCCGCCCACGGCTGGTAAGGCAAGGGTGTTTTGAGCGTAGAGGCAATATTAATGAACTCGCGCGAGATTTGCGTATCCCCACACTGGGCCCCGCACGGAGGGCCGATGTTGACCCACCCCCACATGCCCGAGAGATCAGGTTTTCCATCGGCGGTGCGGGGCGGGGGAGCCGCAAGGTTGGGCTTGCCGTCGGATGTGTGTGGCACATTTGGAGTCGCGTAACCAAGCCACTGACCGAAAAGCGCCCCCGGAGTGGCGGCCAAAATCACCGGGACCGCATAGCGCAAAACCCGTCGCATGTGTGTAATTCTCCTTGTCGAAGTCCGAATTGCATCATATCCAGGATCGGATAGTTCCGGCAGAGAAGCGGCTGGCCGGGCCAATCAAATTTATCATGAGGTGACAGGCAAATGCCCGGCGACAAGATCATCGGCCCCACGCTCCGCATTTGCGGCCAGCTCGGGCGGCGAATCGCTAAAGACAATCTGCGAGCTTACCAAGGTGGGGTATCGTGACGTCGGCCGGAAAGCCCAGGCGCTCCATGTTGCCCCCGGACCGGTTGCACCAGCAAACCCGGAATCCAAAGGCCCTGGCGCCGGCCACATCCCACGAGTTCGATGAGACAAAGAGAATCTCTTCGCGGGGAATATTGAGAACCTCGGGCGCCAGCGCGTAAACGCGGGGGGACGGTTTATAGATCTTGATCCGATCCACCGAAATGATCTCCGCAAAACAGGACGTCAGAGCATTTTCGCGGACCGCGGACTCGATCATCCCGGGCGAACCGTTCGAGAGAATGGCCAGCGGGAGACCGCGCAGGGCATCCAGAGCCGGTGTGACGTCCGGGAAAGCCGACGGACTCAGGAAAGCATGCATGAGAAAGTCAAGCTGGGCCTCGCTCACTTCGATCTTCAGTTGCGTGACAGCCGAACGCAGCGCGGCGTCGGTAATACTCCAGAAGTCCTCGTAGCGCTGCATGAGGGATCGCAGCCAGGTGTATTCGAGTTGCTTCTGCCGCCACAGGATTGAAAGCGCATTCAAATCCCCCGGGATATCGCTGCCCGCACGCGTGACAACCGAGTGCACATCGAACAATGTGCCGTAAGCGTCGAAGACAAGAGCTCGAGGTTTCATTCCTTATGAGTTTATGAAATCGTGCTTTCAGCTACGGATCGGCTCATAAAGGGAGCATCAAGCGTTTCGGCGAGCGGTTGCGGCGAACGGCGGCGGCTGGGGGAAAAGCGCCGGCTATCTTTACCTCGCTGCGTCGCGACTCGGTGATCAGGACTTGGTGCGGGCGGGTAGTCGTTATGGCTTAGCAGGATGGAATCCCGGCGAAGTGAAGGCGGCCGGGTTCCACTGCCGGATGTGGAAAACCGCACGTCCGATGGTGTGCGGGTGGCGTGGCGGAATCCCCGTCACTCCACCCGGTCCGACGGGTCCGCCACGACGAAAGTGCGGGCGGATCGAACGGTCTTTCATAGGTGCTGGGCGGCCGCAGGCCCATCCAAACAGGCCAAAGCCTCGCCCGACGTTCGGCTGCGCAGCGTTTTTGTCCGCTTTGGAGACCCGAACGGCCGTGGCCCACCCCTGCACGGTCGCGGTTCGGAAATGTGTGTGCGGGTCGGAAGCGTATTCCCGTGGCCGGAAACGAGCAGGCTCAGAGGCGGGGATTTGAAATCCGATTTGAAAACGGCTCTTGCCAAAGCGTTTTCCGTTCCATTATTCTCGAACAGGCCCGGTTGCCCGGCGCCACGGCTTCCGGCGCCGGGAACCCGGGGACCGGTTCCGGAGTCCACACTCTCAGCGCCCCTTGATTGCTGGAGCGGCTGAGGTTCGGTATACTCCGCTTTGTCCACTTTGTAAAAGGTTTTTTGAGTTGAAAACTGATAATCTGGCATTCAAAGAGGCGGAGGCGAAGAAAGTGTTTGATCGTTTGTCGAAAAAACTAATCGGGCTGGTAGCCGTCAGCGTGCTCGGAGCGGCTGCGTGGGCCCAGGCCCCCAAGGCGCCCGCGGTAAAAGATCAGGGCGAATACGACATTGCCCAGAAGGCTTCCAAAGAAACGGATCCGCAGAAGAAACTGGAGCTGCTGAAAGAGTGGGAGCAGAAGTATCCCGACTCGGATTTTAAAGGCCAGCGGCAGATGACGGTCGCTTCCGCGGAGAGCCAGATCGCGGTGAAAGCGCTGCAACCGGGAGCCACGCCGGCCGACGTAGCCGCCGCACAGAAAGCGGCTCAGGACCTGATCGATAACCTCGATAAGTACCTCGCGCCCGAGAACAAGCCCGCGAACGTGTCCGAGGATCAGTGGAAGCAGGCGAAGAACACGATCGAGGTACAGGCGCACTCGGTTCTGGCGTCGGTCGCGGCTTCAAAGAAGGACGATGCCACGGCTGAGGCGGAGTATAAGAAAGTGCTCGCGCTTGACCCTAATTCGGCGTCGACAGCCTATTCGCTGGGTACTCTGATTTACCGGACGAAGAACGTGATGCGCTTCCCGGAAGCATTTTTCTGGATCGCACGGTCGATTGACATCTCCGGTCAGGAGGCGTTGACAGCGCAGGGCAAGGCGGCGGCGGATAAGTTCCTGACGGACGCCTACACCGGCTACCACGGCGACAAATCGGGCCTTGACGATCTGAAGAAGATGGCATCGAGCGCGACCAGCATGCCGGCCGGCTTCACGATTCAGAGCCAGGTGGACATCGCCAACGGTAAGGCGGCTGCGGATGCGGACTTCGCCAAGGCCCACCCCGACATCGCTTTGTGGCGGCAAATCCGGGACGCCCTTAAGGCGGATGGTGGTGACGCGTACTTCACGCAGATCAAAGACGCTGAAATTCCGCCCTCCGGCCAGGCGTTCATGATGTTTGCCGCCAAGGTGGTTTCGCAGCCTTCGCCGAAGGAACTGCTGGTCAGCGTCGACAGCCCAATGGGAGATGCGACGCTGAAGTTTGAGAACGCGCTGAAAGGCACGATCGATCCTGGCACCGCTCTGATGTTCAAGGGCGTGGTCGAGTCGTTCACGAAAGAGCCTTACATGCTTTCGCTGACTGTGGACAAAGAAGACATTGACGGTCTCCCGGCCTCGGTCTTTTCAACTGTGCCTTCGACCCGGAAAAAGCGCCCGGCCGCCAAGAAATAAGCGAGCTGTGAATTTACCTTCCCGCCGCGCTCGAATGGAACCCGCGCGGTTCCTTCGGGCGCGGTTTGTTTTTGCGGGGGCCGCTCGCCGGCCGCTCTGTAACTGACGCGCCTCACAGAAATTTTCAGTCCCCTGCTAGAATGTGAGTGCTGCTGTATGCCTCTGTACGAATATAAGTGCGATTCCTGCGGTAAAATCTTCGAAGTCATTCAGAAGTTCGCCGATGAACCGCTGACTGTGCATCCGGAATGTGGCGGTAAGGTGGAGCGGCTGCTTTCCGCTCCGGCGTTCCATCTCAAAGGTACCGGATGGTACGCAACCGATTACGCCAAAAGTAACGGTTCCGACTCGAAATCAAAAGAAAATAAGGACAGTAAATCGGACGGATCCAGGTCCGAGAAGTCCGGCGACTCGGACTCGAAGGCGGAATCGACCAAAAAAAGTGAGACGTCGTCATCTTCCGGCGATAGCAAGCCCGCCACGTCTACCGACAGCAAGCCCGCGGCGAGTCCGACCTCAAACCCCACTTAGGCGCGCACCGCGTCCTGCCGGTCGCGGCTCTGGCGCCGCGGCCCGCGGCCCTTGCGCTTCTGAGGAGTCGCTGCAAAAACAAAGGACTCACGGGACACCCTCAAGAATTTGCCATAAGCGCAGCTCGGCAAGCGTTTGCAAACATGCAAACGGATTTCGGCTTCTTCATCATCCGTTTAAACTTAGATTCGCGCCGGCCCATTTCAGATAGCGCACGAGTTCGGCGCGGTGCTCCCAGGCGAAGCTGAAAAACTGTTCCGGCGTGATGTTTGCGGCATCAATGCCCGACCAGGTCTCAATGCGCCAGCGGAGATAGGGGCTCCGCCAGGGGCGAAGCCGGTAGCCTTTCGTCAGCCGCCATGCGACACGGATCGCCCTCAGGACGGCGTCCTGGACGATTTCGGCTGGCTCTGATCCTTTGTGGCGTAGTAACCGCTCCGCGCGTGCGCGACGGGGTTTCCGGGAGCCTTTACGACTACCTTGATCTGCCGGTACGTGCCATCCAGCGCCAGATTCACGGGCGTGTAGGCGATCGTGTACTGGTTCCGAATGTTGTGAGCGACTTCGTGAGCAATACGCTCTACTTCGGAGACGTCCTTCGGGTAGTAGACCTGACCGCCCGTGTTCTCCACAAGCTCGCCCAGTGCCCGCTTCGCCTTGCTGGCTTCTCTCTTCTCCTCGTCGCTCAGCAGACCGATGGCATACACCAGAACATCATCCTGCTGCGCGAGACGAACCAGCGCCTCGAGGGAAATCGAACTGGCGTTATCGTTGCCGTCCGTGACCACCAGAATCACCTTTTTGTCGCGTTTTGCTTTCTCCTTGAGGTGATCGATCGATACTCGGATGGCATCGCGCATGGCGGTTCCCCCGCGCGAATCGATTTTGGTCAGGCCCTGTTCCATCTTCGAGATGTCGTTGGTGAAGTCGGTATCGAGGTACGGTTCGTCATTGAAATTCACCACGAAAACCTCGTCCTCGTGGTTGGAGTCGCGGACGAGAGCGAGGGCGGCGGATTCCACCGCCTGCCGCTTTTCGCGCATGCTGCCGCTGTTATCGATAATCAGACCCAGCGAAATGGGCACATCCTCGCGCTTGAAGATCTTGATCGGCTGCAGCACGCCGTTTTCATAAACCTGAAAGGCGCTCTCCGGGAGGTTGGTGACTAACCGGCCGGATTTGTCGGTCACGGTGATGTTCAATGGGACCAGGCGAGTCTCGGAGGAGAATACGGCGTCGCCGGTGGCATCGCTGGGATTTTGTCCCGCCGTTTGAGCAGGCGGAGCGGGCGGAGAAGAGGGGGCGACCGCCTGCTGGCCGAAGATCAAAACAGGGACAAAAACAAAAATCGGAGCCATTACCACCCCGGCAAGGGTGGTGTTTTTCAGTGAATTATTGAGTCGGCGCATAGTACCCGGTTCTCCAGAATGCGTGCAGGGGCGGTAATCCCCTCGGTTGTATCAGTTTGACACTAACCTTACGGTACTTGCCGTCACGTATCGAGTTGCTCGGGTTATAGCCAAGGACGTATTGATTGCGTAATTCGATACCGATTTTCGCGGCCACATCCGGCAAGTCGTTCAGATTCTCCACAACGAAATGCCTCCCGCCCGTCGGCTCGGAAATATCGCTCAGTAATCCCGGGCCGGACAGTTCTTCGGGAGAGCGGCCGCGCGACTGCATCGGCTCGTAAATGCCGATCGCATAGATCTGGACGTCGGATTCCTTCACCAGGTTTTTGATTTCCGATTCGGTATAGCGGCTGCTGTTATCCCCGCCATCGGAGATTACGACCAGAGCTTTCCGGGGATTGCGCGCCTTTTTCATCGAGTGGAGCGCGAGAAGGATGCCGTCGAGCAAAGCCGTGCGGCCCTTCGATTGAGTGAAGGTGAGCCGATTCTGGATCTCTTCGAGGTTATGGGTGAAGGGAGTGACGAGCTCCGGACGGTCGTTGAACTCCACCAGAAACGCTTCGTCCTCGGGATTGGCGGTTTTAAAAAACTCGGTAACCGCGATACGTGACTTTTCCAGTTTGGGCCCCATGCTGCCGCTGGTGTCGAAGACGATTCCGATGGAAAGCGGGGCATCCTCGCTTCCGAAAGACACGATTTTCTGCTCGGCTTTGTCCTCAAGGACCTTGAAGGAATCCTGATCGAGGCCAGTGACGAAACGGTTCAGGGGGTCGGTGACGGTTACCGGGATCAACACGAGGTTGGTGTCGATGCGGATATTGGCGCGAGGAAGCGGCGGCCCGGCGTCGGCGGGTCTGGCGCGCGGGGTTATGTTCACCGGCTCTTCTTCCGAAGAACCGGCCCCGGGAGCGCCGGCGGCCGAAGAACCGGCGACAAAGAGGCTCGCAAGGGCGAGCAAAGTTGGAATCCAAACCCGTCGGGACCGCATCGCCTGCTTCCCTTTCTGCCAGAAGTCTAGCACAGAGAGTTCGTGGTAAGATCGCGTGTGCATCGGAAAATACTCGGCGTTATTCCAGCCCGGTACGCTTCTTCCCGTTTCCCCGGTAAATCCCTCGCCCGAATCGATTCCCGCACGATGCTGGAGCACGTTTACGAGCGGGTTTCGAAGGCCCGATACCTCGGTCCGGTGGTCATCGCGACGGACGATCAGCGGATCTGCGACGAGGCCCGGCGCTTCGGCGCGCGGGTGAAAATGACTCGTGAGGATCATGCATCGGGCACGGACCGCGTGGCGGAAGTGGCGTCGGCGTTCGAGGATGTCGATCTGGTCGTGAATATTCAGGGTGACGAGCCGCTCATCGACCCGAACGCGATCGACGCCGCCGTCCTGCCGCTGCTCGAAGAGCGCGCCATTCCCATGGGAACGCTGAAGAAACGGATCGAGGATCCGCGGGAGATTTCGGACCCGAATGTGGTCAAGGTGGTGACGGACCGGTTCGAAAACGCGATCTGCTTTTCGCGCGCAACAATTCCGTATTTGCGCGATCCGTCGGATGCTGCCGCTGTGGCTCGGTTCAAGCATATCGGCCTTTACATTTACCGTCGGAATTTCCTGCTTCGATACCCCGGTCTGGCCATCGGGCCGCTCGAGCGGGCGGAACAACTGGAACAAATGCGGGCGCTCGAAAACGGATTCAAAATCAGGGTGGTCGAAACGGATTATGAGTCGTTGGGGGTCGACACCCCGGACGACCTCGAACGGGTACGGGAACTTATAGAGGCCGGGGCAGCCGCTGTCCGGCGGCAGGAGGCAGACGCGCTAGCGAATGGCTAAATTCATCTTCGTGACCGGTGGCGTTGTTTCGTCCCTTGGAAAGGGAATTGCGGCGGCGTCGATCGGTTGCCTGCTCGAAAGCCGCGGGCTGACTGTCTCCCTCCAGAAATTCGATCCTTACCTCAACGTCGATCCGGGCACCATGAGCCCCTTCCAGCATGGCGAGGTTTTCGTTACCGACGATGGCGCGGAAACCGACCTTGACCTTGGGCATTACGAGCGTTTCACGCATTCGCCGCTTACCCGCGCCAATAATCTGACCAGCGGGCGCATTTACGAACAAATTATTCAGCGGGAGCGCCGCGGCGATTACCTCGGCAAGACCGTTCAGGTGATTCCACACGTTACGAACGAGATCAAAGCCGCGATTAAGAAGCTTTCAGGCGAAGTGGACGTGGTGATCTGCGAGATCGGTGGGACGGTGGGCGATATCGAGTCGCTGCCGTTTCTGGAGGCGATCCGGCAGGTGCGGCACGAGGTGGGGCGGGAGAACTGTATTTTCGTGCACGTAACGCTTGTGCCCTGGATCAACGCGGCGCAGGAGTTGAAGACCAAGCCTACGCAGCACAGCGTGAAAGAGCTGCGGGCTATCGGCATCCAGCCGGATATTCTGCTGTGCCGCGCGGAGCGGTTTCTGCCGACGGAGATGAAGGACAAGATCGCGCTGTTCTGCGATGTCGATCCGGAAGCGGTGATTACGGCGAAGGACGTCGATTCGGTGTACGAGATTCCGCTCGTATTCGCCGCGGAAAAAGTGGACGAGATTATCCTGCGTCATCTGCGCCTCGATTGCAGCGCCCCGCGGCGGCTCGAACGGTGGAGCGCGATGCTCGATCGGCTGCAGAACCCGAAGGATCAGGTGGACATCGCGCTGGTCGGCAAGTACGTCGAGTATGAGGATTCCTATAAGAGTCTGAAGGAAGCGCTGCTGCACGGCGGCATCGCGCATAACGTGAAGGTCAATATTCACTGGATCGAGGCGGAAAGCTTCGAGAAGGGGCGTCTTGAGCGGGAACTGGAGAATTTCGACGGAATTCTGGTGCCGGGCGGATTCGGAAGACGCGGCATCGAGGGCATGATCAACGCGATCGAGTATGCGCGGGTCAAAAAGGTGCCGTATTTTGGCATCTGTCTCGGCATGCAGACGATGGTGATCGAGTACGCACGCAATGTGTGCGGGCTCGCCGAAGCAAATTCAACCGAGTTCGATCCTGCGACAACCGAGCGCGTGATTTACAAGCTTCGGGAATTGAAGGGTATCGACGAGTTGGGCGGCACGATGCGCCTGGGCGCCTGGCCCTGCGTGCTGAAGCCGGGCAGTTTCGCGCACAGGGCGTACGGCTCGACCACAGTCAGCGAGCGCCACCGGCACCGCTTCGAATTCAACCGCGAGTTCGAGGGCGTGCTTACTTCGAAGGGGCTGAAACTCACGGGCGAGACCCCCGACGGCACCTACGTCGAGATCTGCGAAATCGAAGATCATCCCTGGTATCTCGGCTGCCAGTTCCACCCCGAATTCAAATCGAAGCCGCTCGAGCCGCATCCTCTGTTCAGTTCGTTTATCGGAGCGGCTTGCCGGTTTCGCGCCCACAGAATTGCCGCGCAGGAAGCGCCTTTGCTGCCGGAACCTCTCTACGCACAGGAATGAGCATTCAATTCAGCGATTTTCAGAACCCGCACCAACTGGTTCTGATCGCCGGGCCTTGTGTTATCGAAAGCGAAGAGCACGTCAACCGCATGGCGGACGCGATTTCGGGGGTCGCGACCGCCGCGGGGTTCCCTTGGGTATTCAAGGCGTCTTTCGACAAAGCGAATCGTACCAGCCTGCATGGATATCGGGGGCCCGGCGCGGCGGAAGGGCTGGGCATTCTCGCGCGCCTGCGGAAGCGCGGCTTTTCCGTCCTGACCGACATTCACGAGCCCGCGCAGGCGGCTCAGGCGGCAGAGGCAGTCGATATTCTCCAGATTCCGGCTTTCCTTTGCCGCCAGACGGATCTGCTGCTTGAAGCGGGACGCACCGGCAAGATCGTGAATCTCAAAAAGGGCCAGTTTATGGCTCCGCACGATATTCATCACTCGGCGGAGAAGGTGGTCTCGACCGGCAATGCGCAGGTGGTCCTGACCGAGCGTGGTTCGTCTTTCGGATATAACAACCTGGTGGTCGATATGCGTGGGCTGCGAATCATGGCGGACGCGGGGTGGCCCGTGGTTTTCGACGCGACGCACAGCGTTCAGTTGCCCAGTGCCGGCGGGACGGCTTCGGGCGGCCAGCCGCAATTCATCGAGCCATTGGCTTCGGCGGCGGTTGCGGTGGGAGTGGCGGGAATTTTCGTCGAGGTGCACGACGCGCCAGAGAGAGCTCTGTCGGACGGGCCTAACGCATTGCGGCTGAGCCTGTTGCCGGAATTTCTGCGACGGCTTCAACGGATCGATGCGGCGCGGCGAGCCGCGGATCTGGGCTGAACGTTTTCCCGACTTGCCGCGTCATAAACTGAGAGAGCATGTTCTTCCGAAATTTCAGGAACCCAATTCTCAGAAAGAGCCGCGGGGCACGCATGGCGAAGGCGTCCGGCTTTTCGCTGATTGAGCTTCTGATCGTTATTGCGATCATTTTGATCATTCTGGCAGTGGCGCTTCCAAAATTGACCAACGCCCGCCGGTATGCCCAGGAAATGGCTGCGGAAAAGGCGATTACCACCATTCACACCGCAGAAACCCAATACTATTCGCAGTACGGCCAGTATGCGACGGCGCTGGCGCAACTCGGTCCGCCGGCGAGCGGAACGGCTGGTCCGAATGGAGCGGAGCTGATCGATAAAGACCTCGCGAGCGGCGACAAGGGCGGATTTAAATTCGTTCTGCAGCCCACACCGTCGGGCTATGGCGTGGTTGTGAACCCGGTGAATGAGGCGGCGGGAAGCCACACATTCTTCTCCGACCAGAGCATGGCGATCCACGTTCATAACGGCAAGGAACCCGCCACGGTCAGCGATCCGCTCTTGGGAGAAACCCAGCAGCAACAGCAGACGACGGCTCCCGCAGCGCCGAAGTAAGCCGGTGGCATTAAAGCTCGCACGGCCGTTGATTGTTTTGGCGATCGTGCTGCTGGTTCTGATCGCGCCGGGACGGATCAACGAACTTGCGTTCGAGCACGAAATGGCAGCAGAAAAGGCGATCACGGCCATCCATACCGTGGAGGGCTTGTACTACGCGGAACACGGGCGCTATGCGGCAACGCTTGAGCAGCTCAGGCTGAACGCCGCCGCGCTCACCGGGGGGAACGCGACTATAGTCTTGCGACCGACCCCGGCGGGCTATTCCGTAACCGCCAGTCCCACGCCTCCTGGAAAGCGCGCGCTCTACTCGGATCAATCGGATCGAAACGAGCCGCTTTTGGCCGATCCCGTTCTCGATCGATGATTCCGAGGCCTCTTAACATGGAACAACTGGTCCGCTGCCTTGAGAAGCAATACGGGCCGGTGAATCTGGTTCCAGATGAAGGTTGCACAAAATTGCGAGTGGCCGGCTTCGCTTTGACATTTCTTGAGGCCGAAAAGCTCTGCCTGGGCGAAACCAGCCTCGACGACCTGCGGCGTTCCGCGTCTTAAAGACCAACGGCAAATAGTACGGCGTCATTCACTGCAAACACAGTCCCGTCCGCGGCGATTACAGTCGGCGTATAAGCTTCGCCGCGGCCGGAGGTTAACCTGACTCGCTGCGTGAACGTATTCGTGGTGAAAGTCCCACCGGTACAGAACCCCATCCTCACTGTTCACCATCGCGGAACGGCTGAACGGATCGATGGCCGCTGTATTGATGCACCATTCGCGGACCGCGTTCGGAAATCCGTTTTGCGAATCCGGCGTCACCCCGGCGATTGTCAGCACCTCCTTCATCACCGTCACCGCGGTGTTGGAGTATTCGTCCCGCTGCTGTCCATTCGGGTCGAGGACCGCAAGCTGATTAACCCCGTTACCCGATCCGGTGCCCGCGTAGTTGTTGTATTTCGTCAGGACAAGGTACTGCGAAGAACCGGTGTACGAGGGGACCAGACTGGCCGGGACAACCGACGCCGTGTCGTCCCAGCCAAACGATCCCGGAGTTTTCGTAAGGGTCAACGCCGCGTCGAAGTGCAGCAGCCAGCCGCGGTCATTGTGCGAACTGCAGCATGGCGTTTCGAGGACGCCGAAATACACGTCGCCATCGGGCCCGATCGTCGGCGAGGCCGAGCTGTCGCCCGAAACGGTCGCCAGTCCGCCGCGCGGGTCCATCAATTCGATATGGGCTTTCGAGGTCAGCGTGACGCTGTCGGCCGCAACCAGATATCCCGTGCCGAATTCCGCCCCGGTCGAGACCGCCAGGTACAGGGTTTTCTGGTCGTTGCTCAGAGCGGGTGCGCAGTTTGCCGCGACTTGAGTGATGGCGCCGTCGCCGCCGGCCAGGGCCCGGGCACTTACCCAGGAACCGGTTCCGTCGCGGGAAATACGAGCAATGCCGCTGATCAGGTTCGCAGGATTCGAACCCCGCGCGATGAAACCGAAAAATACGTTGCCAAGGCTGTCGGCGGTCAGTGGCGTCGAGATCTGGATCGCGCTGTTGAAAACCGCCCGATTCGCCGCATACAACTCGTTTCCGTAAAACGCGATCTGCCCCGATGGTCCGGCCGGGGAGTCGACCTGATCCCGGTAATAGACGGTGCCGCCTGCGCCGGGATAGTAGAGGCGCTCGATGAGTTTAGGCCCGGGCACAGGGATGCGGCTGCGCAGCGCGGCCGTACGATCGGGCAGGGCTCCCGCAAGCCGCACGCTCAGCGCGACACCGTAAGGCGGTGTCCAGTCATGCGGCGGCAGAGAGTAATCCGTCTGCAGCGTGTAAAGGAGCCCGCCGGAGCTCCCACTGAACGCCTGCACTTCGAACCCATCCGTCGCGCCAGTCTTCACCGGTACAAGTACGGTGTTCGCTGCGGTAACGGCGGCTGATCCGTAGTGAATGTAGAGGGCGCCGCTGGGCGCCGGCGGATTCAGGTCGACCGGCGTGGACCAATGGATGGAAGACAACCCCTGTGCGCCGATTGCCGAGACGGCCGTGTGCTGGGCATCATGTCCGTAGCCATCCCAGGGAACGTCGGGTGGCTGGCTGAACAGACAGCAGGAGGACAGCAGGATCAGAGGAATTAAGGATTTCATGGTCGCGATCGCCTTGATTCAACTTACCTGAGAAGCTCTGTTTCCGATAACACGCTGCAGACGGATAAAGGGACGTCGGTCACAAAGCGAGTTTCTCTCGCGGGCCGATTGGGAACACAAAAAAGGCGGACCCGTAGAGGTCCGCCTGGCGCCGAATTAAGGACTACTGCTTGTTATTCTTTCTTCTTCATCCCGCCGCGGCCCCTGCCCGCGCTGGAAGGCGGCACGACGCCTTTGACGCGCAGATACACAGCCATCGAGCCGTAGCATTCGTTGGAGTGAACGATGATTCCGTAGAGCGCCGCAACGCGCGGAACCTGGCCGGCAAAGCTCGGAACAAGCGCGTTCTCGTTGGTGTCATTGGTGGCTTCAAAGACCGGATCGCAGATGTCGAAGGATTCCTTCAGCGCGGCCATCAGATCGGCCTTGGAGGTCTTCGAAGCGGCGCCGATATTCTTACGTTCCCCGGCAATTCCGGAGCACGCTCCCGCCTGCGCGTCGGCCACGTGAGCCACCCAGGCGCCGAAATCCCGCTCTCCTTTTCCCGGTACCAGGCTGTACCCGTCCTCAGGCATGTCCTCGGCGGCTTTCGTGAGATTATTCTTAATGCCGTTGTAGGCCCGGGTAAGGTCCGCGTTCAGGGTTACCGGTCCGCCGCCTCTGCCCTGGGCATAGAGACCGCAAGTAAACGCCACTGCTAATAGAATGGACTTTTTCATTGTTACTCCTCGATAAACAAAATTGATCGCTGATCCTTTGGACACTTTGACTCCTGCCAACGGAAAAAGGTATCTCGAATACGCCGCAAAACGGAACGATACCATACTGTCTCTTCCCGGCACTGTTCCGTTACGTTCTCTTACGTATGGCGCAACAGGGCGCTAAACTGGGCACGTGGCCTCTTCCGTCTCGGCCGTATTGATTCAAATCGATGAAAATCCGAACTGTGACGAATGGGCGGGTCAGGTTTTTCAACCCCTCACGGCTCCCCGTTCGGTAAGCCACGTACGCTGCGACCGCTTCGGCGCCACCGTCTGGTGCGCGATCGTCGGGATCGATGCGGACGGGCAGGCCAGGCCTGCGATGGCCGGTCTGGTCCAGGACTCCGGAGACGGATCCTGCTACCTCGTGTTCGGCGACGAATGGGGATTGCGCCTGCAAGAGGAAGCGGCGCCCGGCCCGTGGGACCTTCGGGATGCCGATCAGTGGGGCTTGCCCTTTTTGCTGCTGCCCGACAACGGCTCGGATCTTCGTTTCGCCTGAGACTCCCTTTAACGATCCAGTTCCCGGAGAATCGGCGACTGCCCCAGGCGGTCTTTATCCGCGCCGAGCAGCAACACATACCACGGCAGCGTCAGCGGCGTGCTTCCCTCGAATGCCACGTTGGGATCGTGCGAACGTCGCGGCAGTCGCGCGATCAGGCTGGCGCCCTCCACATGAGCCAGATACGCCCGCGGGAAGCCTGGTGCGCCGGCCTCTGGCGATCTCGACATCGACCGCACCGGGTTGCGCCGTGATGAACGGCAGGTCGAAGCGCGCCTCGGCGCCGGCTTCGGCAAGCGCGCGCGTCCTGAGCGAACGAGAACACGGTACCTTCATCGTGAATCAGGATCTGGTCGAGTGGCGTCGACTTCGGTACGATGTACCGGAAAGCAACCCCATCGTTCCAGGCGCGAACTTCCACGTTCAGACGGCGTCCGAGCGAACCGTTCTGCATGTATTCGGCGGTCAGAGAGTTGTACTTCTCCTCGCCGCTGCCGCCGGAGCCCGTTGACGAGTGGATCAGGCCGAGATTCTGGCCGAGGAGCGGCTCCTGATTATAGATATCGAGACCCATCCAGGAAGTAGTCAGTAATTGCTTGCGCTGAAACCAGACCTGGTAAGCAAGTTGGGACAATCCGCCGTCGTCCGGTTGTGCAACGAAAAGCCGAAATTCGATCCGGCCGTCAGGAGATTTGACAGCGCGCTCGTCCTGAGCCCTGAGCAGGAAGGGCAGCAGCGCCAATAACGCAATCGCGTGGATTTGCGGGAGACAGGTTATCGCTCGCTGACACACGCGGCTCGCCGCCTCGTCTTTTATAAAAAGAATCGGGCTCGCCAGACGGCGAGCCCGCGATTGGAACGTATCGACCTCTCTACGCCCAGCTATAGCCGGACTTCGACAAAGGAAGCGCCCGGACCCGCTTGCCCGTGGCCGTGAAGATCGCATTGGTGACAGCCGGAAGCACCGGAGGCATCGCCGGTTCGCCAAGACCCGTTGGAGAATTATCCGACTTCAGGTAATGGATCTCAATCTCAGGCGGAGCTTGCGTCAACCGCACCATCGTGTGCTGATGATAGTTCGTCTGCACCACCTTGCCTTGATCGACCGTGATCTCCTGTCCCATCATTTCGCTCAGGCCGTCGACGATGCCGCCCTGGATAATGTTCTCGGCTCCGCTGGGGTTGATGATCGTATGGCCTACATCAGCGGCCACCCAGACTTTGTTGACTTTAATTTTATTGCCGGCCTCGACCCGAACTTCGGCCACTTCGGCAAAATACCCCATGTGGCTGAAATGGAAGGCTACGCCCATTGCCGTACCCTTCGGCAGCTTGCGTTTGCCCCAGTTGGACTTCTCCGCCACCAGTTGGAGCACGCCCTTCATACGTTCCGCGTTCAGTCCCGGAGCGCGGAACCCGCCGCCCCGTCCACCAGCTGCTGGAGCTTCTTCGGGAGGCGGAGGCGTGTTCAGCATCGCCATACGGAATTCCACCGGATCTTTGCCCGCCGCATGCGCGAGTTCGTCGATGAACGATTGAATCACAAACGCGAAGGCATTGCTGCTCGGCGCACGCAGAGAGCCGGTGCGGATTCCCAGCGGCTGTACGGAGGAGTCGAGCTTGTAATTCGAAACGAACCTCTGCGGAAATTCGGTAGGACCCATCGCGCCGGCGCTGACGAAATTGTTGCCTTCGCCGTAGCTGATGAAGTGGTTGTGCCACGCCACGAGGTTCCCCGAGGCGTCAATCCCGCCCTTCAGATACTGGAAGCCGCCGGGACGATAATAATCGTGCGCCATATCGTCTTCGCGCGCCCACAGCAGCTTCACCGGAGCGTCGGCTTCCTTCGAAATGTAGGCCGCTTCCACCATGTAATCGTTGGTCAGACGCCGCCCGAAACCGCCGCCGCCCCGGACCATGTGGAGAGTGATGTCGTTTTCCGGAATGCCCATGGCCTGCGCAGCCATGCGTTTGCCATTTCCGGGAATCTGGCTGTTGCTCCAGATTTCGCACTTGCCGTCTTTGAAGTGAGCGGTACAATTCTGCGGTTCGAGTGGCGCGTGGGCAATAAATGGATACGAGTAAGCGCCCTCCACCACTTTCGCGGCGCCCTTGAATGCCGTATCGATATCGCCGTCCGCGCGGAGGGTCCTTTGCGGAGGCTCCTTGCTCAACTTCTCGGCGTTCTGTGCGAAGAGAACGCTGCTCATTTGAGCTCGCGGCCCTGTGTTCCAGTTAACCTGTAACTTCTTTCGTGCGGATTGGGCCTGCCACCATGTGTCCGCCAGAATCGCGATACCATTCTCGAGACCGGGATCTCCCGGTAACACGGGTGTTGTGATATCGGGCCGGTCCACCACGAACGCGTTGCGGACGCCCGGCAACTTTTTGATGTCCTCGATATTCGAACTCGCGACCTTGCCGCCGAAGACGCCGCACTTTTCGTAGACTGCGTAGAGCATGCCCGGAACCGTCACGTCGATCCCGAAGATCGGCTTTCCGGTCACGATGTTGTGTAATTCCCTCTGCGTCTGCGAGTGGCCGATAATTTTGTAGTCGGCCGGGTCCTTCATTTTGAGCGTCTTCAGGTCGGGCATCGGCAACCCGGCCACTTTGGCCGCCAGATCTCCATAGCCCGCGGAACGACCGGATGCCTTGTGGGTCACGCGGCCGGAAGCGGTCGAGCAATCGGCTTCCGGAACATTCCACGTCTGCGCGGCGGCGGTAATAAACATCGCCCGTCCCGCAGCGCCCGCCTGGCGCATGGGGACCCAGTTGGTCGGAGTGGCTGTGCTGCCGCCGGCGATCTGGCCGGAATATTTTTTGTCGTCGAAGTCGGTCTGCTCAATCTTGACCGATTTCCAGTCGACGTCGAGTTCGTCGGCGATCAGCATGGGAAGCATTGTCTTGATTCCCTGGCCCACCTCGGGATTCTTGGCCATGATTGTGACCGTTCCGTCGGGCGCCACGCTGATGTAGGTGTGGGGGCTGGGCGGAGGGGGTGGAGGTCCGCCGCGGCCCTGCGCCTGCGCTTCGGGCTCGAGGTAGAGCCCGATCATTACGCCGCCGGTGCTTAACGCGCTTACCTTGAGAAAAGAACGACGATCGATTGTGGTCATCTCAGGATCTCCTTACTTCGCCAAAAGCGCCGCTTGTTCGCTCTTCGCCTGCTCGGTTTTCAAAGCCGCGGTGCGGGGCATTGTCGCTGCCTTATGAATAGCCGCGCGGATTCGCAGATACGTGCCGCAGCGGCACAGATTGCCGTTCATTGCCGTATCGATATCTTTATCTGTCGGGTTGGGTTTACTGGCCAGCAGCGCCGCGGCCGACATCATCTGGCCCGCCTGGCAGTATCCGCATTGAGCAACGTCGAGGTCCTGCCACGCGATCTGGACGGGATGGGTGCCGTCCGCTGAAAGCCCTTCGACCGTCGTCACGGCCGCGGTTCCGACCACAGAAACAGGCGTCTGGCAGGAGGGAACTGCCTTGCCGTTCAGATGCACGGTACAGGCCCTGCATTGCCCGATACCGCAGCCGTACTTCGTGCCTTTGAGATCCAGGAGGTCCCGGACAACCCACAACAGGGGCGTGTCCGCCGCCGCATCCACCGTATAGGACTGCCCGTTCACCTTCAGTTTATAGGCCATAACTTTTTCACTCCGGTCAGAATGAGCATAATACATTTCGAATCGGCCTGCCACCGGCGAAAATCCAGTGACGCCAACCGTGGCGGGCATTGGCCCAATGTGATAGCGTCAACTCTTTGTTCTCTTCTGGAATCAGATCGAGGTTTCAATGATGATGCGCACCGTCCTTGCCTTTGCCTTTTCAGGCGCTCTGCTCTCCGTATTCGGGCAGACCCCCTGCGAAAATCTGAAATCGGTAACGCTTCCCAACGTCACATTCAACACCGTTGAGTCCGTGCCTGCGGGACCATTTCGTCCTCCGCAGCCTCCCGGCCGGGGAAATGCGGCTCCTGCGCGGGGCGGCCGCGGCGCAGCCCCACCTCTGATGCTTCCCGCGTATTGCCGTGCGGCCATGGTGCTGACGCCATCCTCCGACTCGCGTATTGAAATGGAGCTCTGGCTTCCCGCAACCGACTGGAACGGCAAATTCCAAGCCGTAGGCAATGGCGGCTGGGCAGGCTCGATCACTTTCACCGCTATGGCGCAGGCGCTTAAAGAAGGCTACGCCACGGCTTCCAACGATACCGGCCATACCGGCCAGGACCCCGTCTTCGCCCTTGGACATCCCGAAAAGCTCGTCGATTTCGCCTACCGCGCCAATCACGAGATGACCTCCAGTCGAAAGCCCTGATCGCGGCTTTCTACGGCAAGAAGGAGCGGCTGTCTTACTGGAACGGCTGTTCCACCGGTGGACGCCAGGGTCTGATGGAAGCCCAGCGCTATCCGGCGGATTTCGATGGCGTAATCGCGGGCGCACCGGCTAATCCACAGACTCACCTGCATGCCTGGGACATGATGGTCGCCACCACCGTTCTGAAAGACGATCAGCATTTCGTCTCCCGCGAGAAACTGGCAACCGTAAACCGCGCGGTAATGGCGGCCTGCGACAAGCTCGACGGCGTTAAGGACGGAATTCTTAACGATCCGCGCAAATGCCACTTCGATCCATCCGTCCTGCTCTGCAAAGGAGCCGATTCCGATTCCTGCCTTACCGCGCCCCAGGTGGATGCGGTCAAACTCGTCTACTCCTCGGCGAAATGGAAAAACGGCCAGCTGATCTTTCCCGGCAAAGAACCGGGTGGTGAGCTCACGTGGACGCAACTCAATACCGTGAAGGCACCCGCGGCGTTGCCGATGGGCTCGTTTGAGTTCGCGACGTATCAGGACGCCAACTGGGACTGGCGCAAGTTCGATCTCGACCGCGATACCGCCGCCGCCGACGAAAAGTTCGGTTATGTGAACGTCTCGCCGGACCTCGCGGCCTTCAAAGCTCGCGGCGGCAAACTGCTGCTTTATCACGGATGGAACGACCAGGCGATTTCGCCCGAGAACACGGTGAATTACTATATGGCTGTGCTCCAGAAGCTCGGCGGAGGCAAGCAGGACAACTGGATTCGCCTCTATATGGTTCCGGGGATGACGCATTGCCAGGGCGGTCCGGGTCCGGACGAGTTTAACAAGATGGCGGCGCTCGAGCGGTGGCGCGAATCGAATTCCACGCCGAACGAACTCACGGCGTACCACGTCACCGGCAACACCGTGGATATGTCGCGTCCGCTTTGCCCTTATCCGCAGGTCGCGACTTATAAGGGAGTCGGGAGCACGAACGACGCGGCCAACTTCGCCTGCAAGACGCCGTAATACTTCCCGGTGGTAACAATGATGCTCGAAACTTCGTCTGCAAAGGTTCAAAACAAAGAACCGAAAATGGCAACGGCACGCAGTTACTCGATCCGAGCCCTGATGGCGCGAGTGGTTTTAGGGATCGCTGCGTTGATAACTTTAGGCTCGGGCCTGTCCGCCGATTTAAATCCGCATGCTCTGATCTACAAGCTGCCGAGCCAGATCAAGTGGGTGGCTAACGCATCCGGCGCCAGCACAGCGGTTCTCGTCGGCGATCCCGAAAAACCCGGCCTGTACATACTCCTCAATAAATGGAGTCCGCATCACATGAGCCATCCGCACTTTCACCCGAACGACCGGTTCATTACGGTGCTTTCCGGAACCTGGTGGGTAGGCACCGGTACAAAATACGACCCGGACAGTACGGTGCCCATGCCGACTGGTTCGTTCGTGACGCACTTCGGCAAGCAGGTCCACTATGACGGCGCGAAAGACGGAGAATGTGTTCTGGAAATTGTTGGCCAGGGGCCCGCGACATCCACGCCCGCCGAAGTGAAATGATTTGTAAAGCCCACCCTTCGCGATGGGGCATCTGATATCGTAGAGGGCGGAGCCGGGGTGTTTGATATGTCAGCTGGCGTTTTTTCAGGCTCCAGTTCCTGACAACACTAGTGCGCGAACTCAATTTCGAGCGGCGCCAGGTGAACCCGAAACGAGCTGGATAAGAGGAATTTTTTTGAGATGAGAAGCCATTTAACACGTTCGATGATGACGCTGGCGGCCACGCTTGCGCTCGTTTCTTTGATGCCGGTATTTGCCGCTGCGCAAGAAGCCGCACCTGCTGCGGCAGCGGCCGGTGGCGGACGAGGCCGTGGGGGTCGCGGCGGTCCTCCGCGTCCCCCAGCTGGACCTACGCCGCACCTGCCCAACGATCCCTATTTGGGCGCCAACGCCGGTAAACCCGATCTTGGCGGAAACTCCCAGAGCATCGATGCCAAAATGCGGGGCATCTGGCAGGTCCCCTACATCATCGACATGCAGAAACAAGGCTGCGTCGTCGGCGACGAGGCTTGCTATAAAGCGCTCGGGCGCGGAAACTTTCCGCGCGTCGACGTTCCGTTTACCCCTCTCGGCAAGAAGGCTTTCGATGCCGCTACTGCAACCGAGTCGAAAGAAGATCCTGAGGGACATTGCCTGCCCCCAGGTGTTCCGCGCATGATGTACACTCCCTATCCCGCCGAGATCTTCCAGCTTCCGGAACGGATCGTTTTCGTGTTCGAGGGCGCAGCCCACGTCTGGCGTAACATCTGGATGGACGGTCGTAAGCAGCCTGCCGACCCCAATCCGGACTACCTCGGCTACTCGGTCGGCAAATGGGAAGGTGACACGCTGGTTGTGGATACCATCGGCTTTAACGACCGCACGTGGCTTGACGCCGCCGGACATCAGCACGGCGAAAAACTGCACGTCACCGAGCGTTTCACGCGCAGCGACTCCAATACGCTTCGCATTGAAGCGACCATCGACGACCCCGACTATTACACGAAGCCGTGGAGCGTCGTGACGTTCGCGACCTGGTATCCCAATCAGGAGATTCTTGAGTACATCTGCCAGGAAAACAACCGCGACCTCCAGCACCTCGTGGGCAAAGAGAGCAAGTAAGGCAAGCAAGTAAAGCAAGCGTTGTCGTATTCTGAATGGCGTCGGGAAATCTCCGGCGCCATTTCGATTTTTGGACCCGTTGATCCTCTCATGAAGAAACTCTGCACGCCGATTCTCGCCGGGATGCTGATGACCGCGCTCTGGGCGCAAAACCCCGGGGTGAAGCGAACCATCGTCGAGCGCGCCGACATCGCCGCTCCGGGGCGCGAGGCTGTGATCATCGACGTTGAAATCGCCCCCGGCGCCTCCGTTGGACGGCACACCCATCCCGGTGAGGAGATCAGCTACCTTGTCGATGGCCAGGGAGAACTTGTTGTTGACGGTCAGCCGTCGCGCAAGGTGAAGACAGGCGACAGCTTCATCGTCCCGGCCGGCAAGATACACGATTTCCGAAACACGGGTACCAAGCCGCTGAAACTCCATGCGGTGTATGTCGTCGAAAAAGGGAAGCCGCTCTCGACTCCAGTAACGACTCCGGCGCCCTAAGGTATCGGCGTGACTGCCCGCATAACCCGGACCCTGATCAGTTTGACCGGATTAACTGGCTTTTCGTTGTGTACCCGCCCGTGACTGATGGCATCTACCACTTCCTGCCCTCGCACAACCTGACCGAAGATCGTGTACTTGTTGTTCCATTCGGGCACAAGATCTGACGTGATGAAGAACTGGCAGGCCCCTGAGTCTGGCGCTCCGCTGTTGGCGACGGCGAGCCGCCCCGATCGGTCGAACTGCAGTCCCAGGAGGAATTCATCGGGTACCGTGATTCCGCAGTTGTGCATGCTGGTTCCGGTCGGGTCGCCAGACTGGATCATTTGCCCATGCAGCACGCGGTGAAAAGTGAGGTTGTCGTACATCGGCCGTTTGACCATCGCGCCGGTCACCGGCTCGCGCCAGGCCTTCGTACCTTGCGCCAGTCCGACAAAGTTCCGCACCGAAGCAGGTGCGAATTTCTCGTAAAGGACCGCGGTGAAAACACCTTCCGATGTTGTGAAAACCGCGTAAAGGCCCGGTGGAAGAGCCTTAACCGCCTTCTCGCTCGCATTCAGGCCGAACGACAGAGCCGCAATACCGAGCAACGCGAGGAACGATTTCAATTGTCCGTCCCCGTTCGCCCCGCAAGCTGGATCTCGTCATCGACTTCATAAAGCCGGTCTTCCAAATTCTTCGTCGGCTTCCCCGCGGTCCTGGCCGCATCGAGCTTCTTCTGAATCTGCTCCCTGCGCTTTTGCAATTCGGCCAATTTGGGGTTCGGCTCAGCCTGCCGAGGAGCCGAATTCTTCGCAGCCGCTTTTTTCTTCGCGCCTGTGGCGGGCTTGAAGCGGAAGGTCGTAATCGTGGCCGGAGGCTTCAACGACTGGCCGAAGTCCCGCTGGTACTCCTGAGCGATTTGCGCCGCTTCGACGAGCAGATCGCGAAATCGGCTCTCCATCGCCTGTTTGGCCTGAGCGCGCAGGGATTCCCCCTGCTGCTTCCACTTCTGATACTCCGAGATCGCGTCCATCTTCGGCTATTCTACCCGGCGGTTCCCGCGTGCCGTACCCTGCTTGACGCGACCCGCACGATACGATCCAATAGGCAGTCGAGGCATCAAATGAAAACATCGCGTGTAGTCCGGCGCTGGCGCGTCAACGCCTGTCTGACAGTTTCCTGCACCGTGGTTCTCCTGCTGGCGCAAGCCGGCCACCCGGTTCATGCCCAGAATTCCGCGTCCGGATTGCACTGGGTTGTCACGTGGGCCGCAGCCGCGCAAATGCCACGCGTCGCGCCTCCGCCGCGCACGCCGCCGGCGGCTGCCCAGACTCCCACCGGCCAGCCTCCTGCGGCCCCGGCGCCTCCACGGCCGCCTTCCGGCAGCTTCAATAACCAGACCGTGCGGATGATCGCCCGCTCGAGCCTCGGCGGTAATCGCGTTCGCGTCCACCTGTCCAACGTCTTCGGCGCGTCGCCTCTCAGTGTCGGCGCAGTCCACATCGCGTTGCGCAGCACGGATTCCGCAATCGTGCCTGGTTCCGACCGCGCGCTCTCTTTCAACGGAAAGCCGTCTGTGGTTATCCCGGTCGGCGCCGAAATGTTGACCGATGCGATCGATTTCAATGTTCCGAAGCTTACCGATCTCGCCATCAGTGTTTATGTTCCAGGCGACACGGGTCTGGCTTCAGTTCATGCTCTCGGGTTGCACAGCACGTACATCTCGAAGGAGGGTGACTTTTCCGCGCAGCCGGACATCGCCGACGCTCAGATTTCGAGATCATGGTACTGGCTTTCAGGGATTGACGTTCTCGCTCCAGCGGATGCCGGGGCGATCGTCGCGTTTGGCGACTCCATCACGGATGGCGCCACATCTACTCCCGATACCGATCGAAGCTGGCCGAGCGTTCTGGCGACGCGCCTCGTGGCCAACCAGGACACCGCTAACATCTCCGTCGCCAACGAAGGCATTTCCGGCAACCGCGTTCTCGGTGACGGCGCGGGCGTCAGCGCCCTGGCCCGTTTTGACCGCGACGTGTTGACCCAGGCTGGAGTTCGCTGGGTGATGATCATGGAGGCGATCAACGATATCGGTATCGGCGCGCGGCAAGGCGCTCCGGCTGGCGGGATATCGTCCGACGCGCTCATCAATGCCTATCGCCAGATGATCGAGCGGGCCCACACGCAGGGAATCAAAGTCATCGGCTGTACCCTGACGCCTTATGTGGGGGCGAGCTATGCCAGCGAAGCCGGCGAGGTCATGCGGGAGGCGTTAAATGATTTCATCCGCAACAGCGGCGCCTTCGATGGCGTAGTCGACTTCGAGAAAGTCACGCGCGACCCGGCCAATCCGAAACAGTTTCTGCCCTTGTACAACATCACCGATCACCTGCATCCGAACGACGCCGGTTATAAGGCGATGGCGGATTCCATCGACCTGTCGATTTTTACGCAAAAGGGCGGGAGCTCGCGCGCGAAGACCGGCGCTTCGGTCAGGTAAGAACGAGACACGCCTTCGATCACCGGATCGAAGTACGGCGGAGGATACCAGGCGCGCTCTGACGGACGGCACGCCATCATCTCAGATCACCCCGCGAGGCACGATTTTTGCCTTACGTTCAATGCGAATGAGGCGACCCGGGGCCTCAATTTGCAAATCAAACCCAAATTGACGTGCTTCGCTGCAATCGACCGCCTGAGTTTTAAATTTTCAACCTGCTTTGGCCCGGCGGGCCACCCTTGCGGATGAAAATGGGTGACCTGCGCCGGGCGGTTGATGGTCCGAGCCTGGTACGGGCCGCGAACCCGTTATTCAAAGATGTCAAAGAACGGTAAAGCTTGCTCTTCGAACACCCTGCGGCGAGGAAGATCAGCTTTTGTGGTGCACCTCGAAAAGTATCTTCGAGGCAAATATCTGTGGACCGAATCCGCAACCCCTTTCGGCGAGGCGGACCTTTCCGTTGTTTTGATAAATAGGCCGGCGGCAAGACCGCCGGCGCTACCGTTATGCCGCGGGGGAGAGGACGGCGGGAGCGTTCGGGCCGCAACAGCGTTTGTATTTGGCTCCGGAACCACAGGGACACGGCGCGCCGCGCGGGATGGGCGCGGATTCGGCGACGACGGGTAAGGTTTGTGTTGCCACCGGCAGGGGCGCATAGATCGCTTCGGTTACGGCTGTGGCCATTTCGGTCTCTTCAAGTTTGTGAAGGAGCAACTGGCGGCGGAGGTCGCTCTTGAGGATGGGCGCCATGTCCTTGCAACTGGCGAGGCCAAGAGTGGAGGCGTCGAAGTCTTCCGGAACGGTCTCGTTGCGGATCTGGCGCTCGGTCTGGAGGCGGCGGAGTTCGGCGGTGGCTCGCTGAAAGTGGCGCAGGGCCTGGGTGCGGGCACGGTCGATCGAGTTCTGCGCGTCGCTTGGAATTTCGATCGCGGATTCGGCTTCCGCACAGCGGCGCAAGCGCCAGGCCGCGTGGATGATCTCGGCGGCGAGGGTGGTTTCCATGGCGCCTTCGGGAGCGAGGTCCTGCTGGAAGCCTTCGCAGAAAAGGTCATAGATGTCTTGTTCTTCGGGGCGAACGACGTCGCCGGTGGAATAGATGCCGAAGATGGCGGCGTTGCGGGACACGCGCGCTTTGCCTTCGACGGTCCTGGGACCCGTTGAGGACTGGGCGTTGCGCCGGTTGGCGGCGATCTGGGCTTCTGTGGCCATAGGGTTTGATCTGTCTCCGCGCTCAGCATAGCTGGCGATTTTGGGGATGCTGCGGGGCGGCGGGGGTAAGGTGTTGAAATTATTGATGAAAAAAATGTGGATTCGTTGAACTGGCTGGCGCGGGCGACGTCAGCCAGGGCATTTTCGCATTTACTGCTGAAATGCTCTAAAAAATGAGATGTTGGGCGCCCGCTTCGCCCGGAACCGCAGGCTCCATCTTAAGCACCGCCCCGAAAGTCTCATCCGTTAACAGATAGACATCGCCGTCGGGCCCAGTCCGCAAATCGCGAAAGCGCTGCTTCAGTTCGGTCAGCATCTTCTCCTGACCAACCGGCTTCCCCTGCGCATCGAAAGTCACTCTTAATATGCAGCGGGTCATGGCGGCCATCAGCATGTTGCCCTTCCACGCCGGGAATTTCCTGCCGTAGTAAAAGCTCAGGTTTCCTGGATTAATCGACGGTACCCAGAACAGCACCGGCTCCTCCATGCCTTCCCGCGGCTCGCCGCCAGGCGTTCCGTCGTAATGGGTCCCGTGCGTAACGGTGATCCACCCGTAGTTCCGGCCGGCTTTGATGACATTCAATTCGTCGCCACCTCGCGGACCGAATTCCGTCGACCACATCTCGCCCGTCATCGGATCAATCGTAAGCCCGAGCGGATTGCGATGCCCGATCGTATAGATTTCGGGCCTGTATCCCACCCTGCCGACAAATGGATTGTCGCGGGGAACGGTCCCGTCGTCGTGCAGACGGACGATCTTTCCCCAGTCCGACGAAGGGTCCTGCGCCTTCTCTCCGTAATTGCGATCTCCGAGCGTGACATAGAGAAAACCGGCTTTATCGAAAACCATGCGGGCGCCGTAGCTGCCGTCGGACGGGCCCTGCCCGCAACAGCCTTTGGGCGCATCGCGTCCGCCGAACCACGGCTCTGCCACGAAGATATCTTTGAAGTCCGTCAGCGTGGAACCTCCGTCCCATCGCGCACGGGCCACAGCCGTGGTCGCTTTCGCGGGCTCGTCCTTCCCAGGTTTCGAATACACAAAGTAGATCAGGCGGTTCCGCGCGAAGCTGGGATGCAGCACCACGTCCATGAGACCTCCGAGAACAGCAGACCGGATCTCCGGCAGCGGCCCGATAGGGGTCGGATCGAGCACGCCCTTGCGAATGACCCGCAGGCGTCCCGGCCTCTCGGTCACGAGCATATCGCCGCCCGGAACGAATGCCATTCCCCACGGGTGATCGAGTCCCTTCGTGACAACGGAGACGTGAATGCCGGTCAGCTCCGACTTCAGATCCCACGGACCGGTTCCAAGCGTATCCACCGCCGCCCTGCCTCTTCCCTGGCGGGCGGGTGCGTTTGCGGCGGCAGGCGTTGGACCCTCTTGTGCGTCAAGGGCGAAAGCGACGTAAGCGCACCCAGCGGCGCAAACTGTCCACGCCACGAACCGCGAGGCGGTTACAAGGAGCCTTCCCACAAAAGCGTTCATGAAACGTTCCTCTGGGTCTGTTGCGAAACCCCGCGAATTATATCAGCACACGACCATGTGCGGCTTCGCTCAGTGGCGGAGTCCGTGCCTTCACTATTCCAGCAAATGAACCCGGGCCCCCGCACTTCCCAGCGAACTACATCACAAAACAGGCTCCGACCGCGCTGGCGCAGGCTGAGCCGGGTCTGGGGCCGCGAGCTTCGCCGGAAAGGACCGCGACTCGCCCTGGTTGCTTCGATTCCACTGGCGGTCGTCATGATCGTAACCGGCGCCGCCTATCACCACTACGAAAAGCTGATCGACGCGCAGATCGAGGCTGGGCCCTTTCACGATGCTGTCGATATTTACGGTGCTCCGACAACTTTCAACGACGGCGATGCTCTGAGCGACAGGGATATCGAAGCGGAGTTGAAGCTTTCCGGATATTCACCAGCCGACAACGGAAAGCCCGGCACCTTCCACGAATCGCCGGAAGCGCTGCAGATCTTTCCCGCCGCGGGTTTCGGCGATTCGCAGGTGCGAATCGTTATGGATGGAGACCGTGGAATTCGCCGCATCGAAGTGAATGGCCGCGACGTGAAAACGTGGACCTCGGGTTATCCGCTTATGGAAAACGTCTCGCCCGGCCGCGAAAAACGGCGCATGGTGACGTTTCAGGAACTGCCTGCTGTGCTGGTCAACGCGATTCTTTCTACCGAAGACAAGCACTTCTTTCATCACCGTGGTCTGGATCTGGCGCGCATTGGCAAAGCGGCATGGGTCGACGTTCGGCAAGGCCGCAAAGAGCAGGGCGCTTCAACTCTGACCATGCAACTCGTTCGCGGCCTCTGGCTGCGGCCGCAAAAAAGATGGAAGCGCAAGATCGCCGAGGCTCTCATGACCATCCATCTGGAGCGGAAGTGGTCGAAAGAAGAGATCTTCGCCGCCTATGCCAATCTCGTATTTCTTGGCCGGGAAGCGTCCTACAGTATTCATGGCGTCGCTGAAGCCTCGGAGCGGTTTTTCGGCAAGGAACCGCGAGAATTGAACCTGCCCGAGGCCGCACTTCTGGCTGGGATGATTCAGCGCCCCAGCTACTTCAACCCTTATCGCAATCCGGATCGTGCCAGGGAACGCCGCGATCTGGTGCTTGGGCTGATGCGCGATAACGGCTATGTTACGGAAGCCCAATATGTCGCCGCTGTCGATACTCCGATCAAAGTCGTGGCCTCGTCTCAGCACGCCCACCCTTTGGGTGCTCCCTACTTTCTCGATCTGGTCAGCGATGAGGTGCAATCGAGCGGTCAGCCGGAAGAAAGCGCGAAGAGCGTATATACGACGATCGATCTCAATCTGCAGCGCGCCGCGCATGAAGCGCTCGACGCGGGAATGGCGCAGGTCGATCAGCTTCTCGCAAAGCGGTACAGCAAGGGTGGGGCGAAGGCGGAAGCAGCGCTGATCGCGCTGGATCCTCATACCGGCGAAATCAAAGCCATGGTCGGCGGAAGAGACTACGCGCGAAGCCAGTTGAATCGCCTCTTTGCCAAACGTCCTCCCGGATCGGTGTTCAAGCCCTTCGTTTACGCCGCCGCGATAAACACAGGAATCGAAGGTGGCGAGACTGTTATCACCCCCGCAACCACGGTAGACGACTCGCCGACAACTTTTTACTTCGGCAACCAGGCGTATCATCCGGGAAACTTTCGCGATGAAGTTTTCGGAACGATGACCCTGCTCGAAGCACTGGCGAAGTCGGATAACGTCGCCGCGGTCAAGACTGCGCAAATGGTTGGGTATCGCCGGGTCGTGGCTATGGCGCGAAGCGCGGGCCTGAACCGCAACATCGCCGCTACCCCCGCAGTAGCGCTCGGTTCCTACGCGGTTACTCCGTTTGAAATGGCTGGAGCGTATACGGCCTTTGCAAACGGCGGCATGTGGGTCAAACCGCAGGTCGTCTCTGAGATTCAGAATGCCGACGGGCGAACAATCCGTGCGCAAGGGGACGAGACCCGGCAGGCCATGGACCCGCGCGTGGCTTACGTGATCACCACTATGCTTGAAGAAGTAATTCGTTCCGGCACGGCCGCGGGAGTGCGCGCGCGTGGGTTTACTCTTCCCGCCGCCGGCAAGACGGGAACGTCGCACGACGGCTGGTTCGCCGGCTTTACGTCAAAGCTTCTTTGCATCGTCTGGGTCGGATTTGACGACTATCGCGAACTCGGTCTCGAGGGCGCGAAATCGGCGTTGCCGATCTGGACTGAATTCATGAAAAAGGCGGCGCGCCTGGCGCCTTACCGGAATGCGCGTGAATTTCCCGAGCCCGGCGGGCTGGAGACTGCTCGCATTTGTCTGGACAGCGGCAAACTTGCCGGAGATTTCTGCCCGCGAACCGCAAATCAGGTTTTTATCGCGGGGACCGCTCCCCAGGATCGATGCGACCAGCACTCGGGCGGCCAGGAGGCCCTTCCGTACGATCCGGGGCAGGCATGATGGTTTGCAACCCTCGATTTCGAGAACGAGTCTCGATTCCCTCAGCGAATCCCTCGCGCCGTAACTGTTAGAGCATTTCCACAGTTCCTATAGACCGTTACTGAGCTAAGTTAGTTAAGCTCCGCGGCGAGCGTAAGCTCGGCGGCGCCCTCGAAAAACTACTCGCGAGCTTGCGGACCGCATCGCGGCGGACGCACACCGGCGACAAGATCGCCGGCGCTACCAGCTGACGTAAAGTTCCGCGCCGGGCAGAAAGGCCGGATCTAGCGCCTAGGGCCGAAGCCCTGGCCCCACAGCGGAATACGCCGATTGGTTTGTATAAATTGCGGAAATGCTCTAGCGCCCCACCAGAAGACGCGAACCAAGCACTTCGGGCAAACCCGCGGCATCGATCTTGCGGCGCGTAGCTTCATAATCGTATTCCACGCGCCGATGGACGATCTCATAGGCTTCACTGTCGAAAAGCGAGAAGGCCGCCCGCCGGTCTCCGTCGCGTGGCTGCCCCACCGAGCCTGGATTGATCAGGTACGCGCCGTCCGGATCCAGCCGATACCGGATTTCCTTCTGAAAAAGCTCCATTCGCCAGATTGTCCGGTATTGACCGTTACGCCATTCGAACCCGCCCTGCAGATGCGTATGTCCGAAAAACGCCAGATTGGTCTGAAGGTAGGAAAACACGTTCCGCGCATCCGTCATGGAGAGAAGGTACTCGTCCTCGTCCAGCGGCGATCCATGGACAAGCTGAAAACCGTCAACCGTAAGCGGACCCGACGGCAGGGCTCGCAAATATTCCCAGTTCTCGCGCGAGAGGTGGGACATCGTCCAGATGCTTGCCGCCTGTGCGACCTCGTTGAACCATTCCAGTCCCTCGACGCCCGAGCAGACGCGGTCGTGATTCCCGCGAATCACGGCGTAAAGATTGCTGCGCGCCCAATCGATCACCCGGTTCGGATCGGGCCCGTATCCCGCCAGATCGCCGCAGCAAACGATGCGGTCATACTCGCCTCGTGCGGCGTCGAGCACGGCTTCGAGCGCTTCCCAACTGCTATGCAGATCGCTGATGACGAGGTAGCGCACCGGTCAGGCTCTTCTCAAGCGTAGTAGCGTCACTTCAGGTGGAGTACCGATCCGAACGGGAATGCCGATCGTGCCGATCCCGTTTGTCACATAGCAGCTCTTGCCTTTGAGCTGGTAGAGGCCGGAGACGTAAGGCGTCAGGAATCGCGCCAGATTGAGCGTCTGGTTGAACACTCCGAGCGTCACCTGCCCGCCATGAGTGTGTCCGCCGATAGTCGCATCCCAGCCCTGCTCCACCGCTGTCGGAAAAACACCGGGATTATGCGACAAAAGCAAATTGGTAACGCCAGGCGCCAGGAGCGTCTCGGCGCCCCTCAGGTACGACCGTCCCGGTCTCTGGAAATCGACTCCCGCAACGTTCAGTTCGCCCTTGCCCCATCGGAAGAGACGACTGCGGTGGCGCAGGAAATCCATCCCGTAGCGGGCCGCCTGTTCGGTAGCGTAGCGCTCGCATCGAATGAACATTTCGTGATTGCCGAGGCAGCCGACGATACCGGCATCGGCTCGCAGCCGGGAGAGTTCCCGAATCGTGTCATCAAGCGGATCGCCCGCCTGCGTAATCAAATCGCCGGTGACAAGCGTCAGATGAGGCTTGAGTTCATTAAGCATGTCGACGGCCCGGCCCAGGTCCTTTACGCTGAGCCACGGGCTCACATGAAGGTCGCTCAACTGACCGATCCGGAGGCCGTCCAGATCCGGATGGAGACCGGATACCGGCATGTCGACCTCTTTAACCTCGAAATCGGTCCGCTCGATGAACGCCCCAAATCCCGCGATGGCGAAGGGAGCCACCACCGCGGCCGTCCCCGCCGCGTGAATCAGCCTGCGGCGTTCGGGCGAGTGCGCAGCAGAACGCTTTCGTGAGAGAGAGCGATAAATGTAATAAATGCCGAGCGATGGGACCGAGACTATTCCCCACAGATTGCCGGCGCCGGTGATGTCGCTTCGAATCGGGGGCGGCAGCCAGCGCAACGCAAGCCCGATTTGCGGCACACGCATGAGCCAGGCAAGCACGATCACGGCCCAGGATACATACAGGGCCGTGCGGGTCATTCGAAAGGTCTTTGCCGTCACTCTCGGTTTCAAATCCGAGGAGAGCAGCCGGAAGATCAAAATCTGCGTCGCAGCCGTGACGGTCGCGACACAAATATCCTGGAGGTAAGGAATTCGCAGTGGTAGTTCGCCCTATTCGATTGTACCGGTGGGTTCCTTCGCCGGGGGTTCTGTCGCTAACGATGGGGAGGACACCATCCACATCTGCGTCAACGCCGCGAGGGCCGCGCAGACCGCCGTTTCCGCGCGGAGAATCGAGGGGCCCAGCGACGCCGCGATCCAATCGGAGGCGGCGAGCCTTTCGCGTTCGCCGTCGATCCATCCGCCCTCCGGACCGATCATGATTGCCGCCGAGTCGCCCGGCCGCAGATCGATGGCGCTCAGAAGTGGCTTCGCGCCGGGCCGTTCGTCCAGCCAGATGCGATGGGTTGAAGGATCGTTCAGAGCCTCGGGGAAACGTACCGCATCGGCGACTTCGGGCGCCCGCAGGCGGCGCGACTGCTCGCTCGCCTCGCGCGCAATCCGCCTCCAGCGCTCCACGCGTTTTTGCGCGCCCGCCGCCAGACCCTGCTCGCTCCGGTTGGCGTCAATCGGCACGATGCGCGTGGCTCCCAGTTCCGTCGCCTTTTCCACCGCCCACTCGAACCGCTCGAATTTGATGAGCGCGAGGTAAAGCGTCACGCACGGAAGTTCGGGGCCGGAGGCAATCTCTTCGATCACGTTGAACCGGACCAGGTCCTTGCGGGCGGTTTCCACGGAAGCCAGCCAGGCGCGTTCATTGTCGGTGATTTCAAACTTCTGTCCCGCCTCGACGCGCAGCACTCGTGTCAGATGATGAGCGTTCTCCCCGGTAATTTCAGCCTGGCCTTTGCGAACCCGATCGACGAAGAAGCGGCGGCGTGCCATATACCATCTTTAATCCATGTGTGTAATCCATCCGTGATCGTCGTGATTGCGGATTGGCGTTCAGCCGTTGCTTGTGGCAGGATGCAGATATGGACAGGGAAGAGATTATCGCCCGCCTTGCGCTGTTCGCCCGGATCCGGGTAGTGAACTTGCCGGGTGCCAGGGTCGCGGCGTTTCGGGGTGGGGCGGATCCCCCGGTCCGGCTCTTCCACAAACTGATAACCTCCGAGGAAGCCCATGCCGGCGTCGGCGGCAGACTGGGACCGCCACTAAGCCAGTGGCATTGGATCCTCGGGTCCTCCATCCCTTCTGGATCTGTTGATTGAAACAGGAAGGCCGTGCTCCTCGTCCCCCGGCTTGTACAATGTGTAATCCATCTCCATGATTGCGCTGCTGCGCGGGACGCTGGTCGAGAAACATCCCGGCCAGGCGATCCTTGAAGTGGGCGGCGTCGGTTACGACGTCACCATCCCGATCTCGACCTTCGCGAAGCTACCAGACCCCGGCAGCGAGATCCGTCTCCGTATCCACACCCATGTCCGCGAAGATACATTAGCCTTGTATGGCTTCCTGACAATCGATGAAAAGAACCTGTTCGAGAAGCTGATCGTTGTCAGCGGAATCGGCCCCTCGCTCGCGGTGAAGGTGCTGAGCGGGATGTCAGCCACCGACTTGCTGACTGCGATCCGCAGGAACGAGATCGAGAAACTGGTGCGCATTCCCGGCGTAGGCAAGAAGACTGCGGAGAGAATGGTCCTTGAGCTCCGGGATAAACTGCCCGCCGCGCAGGGCGAAGGTCAGATCGCGGAGGAACCGCCGCCTTCGCCCCTTGATGAAGACGTGCTTTCCGCGTTGCTGAATCTCGGCTGTGCCAGGCCTGCCGCCGAGGCCGCAATGCGTAAGGCGCGCGCCGCCGGCGCTCCCGACGAGTTCGAGGCGCTATTCCGCAAGGCTCTGGAACTGCTTCGATGAGGTGTGCCCGGTGAGTCAGCGGCTGGTATCGGCGAGCGGGGACGACGAAGAACGCCAGCTTGAAGCGGCGCTCCGTCCGCGGCGCCTCGCCGACTTCACTGGCCAGAAGCGCCTGAAGGAAAACCTCCAGATCGCGATCGACGCGGCGCGCAAACGCGGGGAAGCAATGGATCACGTGCTCCTCTACGGTCCTCCCGGCCTCGGCAAGACGACTCTCGCATCAATCATCGCCCAGGAACTGGAAGTGCCCTTCCAGCAGACGTCCGGCCCCGTACTCCAGAAGAAGCTCGATCTCTCCGGCATCCTCAGCGGCATTCAGGCGCGTCAGGTCTTCTTCATCGATGAAATTCACCGCCTGCTTCCGGATGTCGAAGAGATGCTCTACTCCGCGCTGGAAGACTTCCATCTCGACATCCTGATAGGCACCGGCCCGGGCGCAAGAACCCACTCGATCCCGCTGCAGAAATTCACCGCGATCGGAGCCACCACCCGTCAGGGCCTCGTAAGCGCCCCTATGCGCGGCCGATTTGGTCTGGTCCTGCGCCTCAATTTATATGACGTCCCCGAGTTGCAGCAAATTGTAGAGCGTTCCGCACGCCTCCTCGACACCCCCATTGACGACGAAGGCGCTGCCGAGATCGCGCGGCGATCGCGTGGCACGCCGCGTATCGCGAATCGCCTGTTACGGCGCGTGCGCGACTATGCCGAGGTGCGCGCCGCGGGCCATATCGACGCCGAGGTCGCGCAAACCGCCCTGAACCTTCTCGAGGTCGACCGATTCGGGCTCGACGAAATTGATCAGAAGATCATGCGCACCGTGCTCGAGAAGTTCGGCGGCGGCCCCGTCGGCATCGGCACCATCGCCGCTTCCATCGGCGAGGAAGCGGAGACCATTGAGGAAGTCTACGAACCCTACCTGATCCAGCTGGGCTTTCTGCACCGCTCGCCGCGCGGCCGCATGGCCACTGAAGGCGCATATGAATACTTCAAGGTTCCGCGCCGATTCGGAGGCATGGGCAGCCAGCCGGAGCTGTTTTGAAACTTGTATATCTCGGACTCGGCTCGAACGTCGGTGACAGCGAGGCAATTCTGCAATCCGCACTCGCAAAACTGAATGGTCCCGATCTGAAACTTCTTCACGTATCCAGTCTCTACGAAACCGAACCGATCGGAGTGCGCGAGCAGCGCTGGTTCCTCAACCTCGTCGCCGAATTCGAAACGGATCTCTTCCCGAAACAGTTGCTTTTTCGCATACAAAAAGTCGAGAGCGAACTGGGCCGCAGGAGAACCGTGCGGAACGGCCCTCGCACCATCGACGTCGACATTCTTCTGTACGGCAATTTCGTGATATCCACCGAAGAACTGGAAATTCCGCACCCTCGCTACCGTGAACGCCGGTTCACTCTCGCGCCGCTGGCGGAGTTGAATCCCGCGTTGCGCGACCCGGTCACGGGAAAAACGGTATCCGACATGCTCGCCGCTCTGCCTGGACAGGTGGCCCGCAAGAGAACCTTCACAGCAGCACCTGCGTCGGACGAAAATGGTTAGCAGCCCGATGGCTCACCCGATATTCGGCGATCTCGCCGAGCCGCGCTACCGCCTCACTCCTCGCATCCAGGACCTTCTCCTCGCCCTTGTATTCGGCGCCCTGATCTATCTCGCGCACACTCCGTCGGAACGATGGCTCATGGGCGGCATTGCTGTGCTCCAGTTGATCGAGGGCCACTTCTCCCTGCTCGACAAGACCTGGGGCCGCGCGACCTCGGTGACATTGCAACTGATTCTCGGCTATCTGCTTCTCGGGATCACCACCGCGATCGAGAGTCCCTACTATCTCGTTCTGCTGTTGCCTATCTTCTCCACAGCCATCTATCTCGGGTTCATGGGCACACTGCTCAGCACGATCACCGCGATCGGCGCCTACCTTTCCTTCCTCCTGTATCAGGGCTGGGACGAATGGCGGAAAAACCCGGAGAACATGCACTATCTCGCGATCCGGTGCCTCTTGCCCGCAATCGCCGCCCTTCTGGTTAATTCCCTGGGAGAAGCAATCCGTGCGCAATCGGCGCGATATAAATCCACCGCCGAACAACTGGCCGAAGCGAACAGGAATCTTCTCGAGGCCGAAGCCGCTGTACGGCGTTCGGACCGTCTCGCGGCATTGGGTCAGCTCTCCGCCGGTCTCGCGCACGAGCTGCGTAATCCTTTGGGAAGCATAAAAGGATCCTCCGACCTCCTCGCGCGGTCGGCCTCTCGCGACGACGACCGGTCCCGGAAGATGACGGTGGAACTTGCCGAAATCATCAGCGACGAGGTGGACCGCACGAACTCTCTGGTCACCCGATTCCTCGATTTCGCGCGTCCGCTTGAGCCCCGTCGTGAGCTTGCCGATTTGACTGCGGTGATCGACCGCGCCGCGAGCCGGGCCAAAGCCGACATCGTCCGGCACTATTCCGCATCGTTACCCCGAATCCCGATTGATCGCGAGCTCATGGAACAGGTGTTTATTAACCTTCTGACCAATGCGGCACAGGCATCGAAGCCCGGAGTTCCGATCACCGTGGACGCGCACGAGTCCGATGGCCAGGCCGAAGTAAGCGTGATCGACCGCGGCTCCGGCATTCCTCCCAGTCAGATCGAAACCATCTTCAACCCGTTCGTCACCACGAAGCAGGATGGCGTCGGGCTGGGCCTTGCGATCGTATCGAAAATCGTGGATGGACATGGCGGTAAAATATCGGTCGAAAGCGAGCTGGGTAAAGGCAGCACCTTCCACGTGTGTTTGCCGCTCAAGTAATCCGTAACCGTCTTTGGCGCTCGCAAGATCCGAAAAAATATGAAAAGACGAGTTCTGGTTGTAGAAGACGAAGACAAGCTGCGCCGCACCCTGGAACTGCAACTGCTCGACTCCGGTTTCGATGTCGAGAAGGCCTCGACCGCCGAAGAAGCTCTCCCCCTGATCGATCGCGCCGATCTGATCCTCACCGACTTCAAGCTGCCCGGAATGACTGGTCTCGAAATGCTCCAGATCATTCGCCGCATGGATTCGCGCGTCCCGGTAATCGTGATGACCGCCTATGGAACGGTCGAGAACGCGGTCGAGGCGATGAAGGCCGGCGCCGTCGATTTCCTGCTGAAACCGTTTTCGCTCGACGATCTGGTAACGGTCGTCGGCAAGGCGCTCGAAATCCGCAATCTCAGGGAAGAGAACCGCCAGCTTAAAGAGGAACTCGGCCGCAAGTACCGCTGGGATAACATCGTCGGCCGCAGCCCCGGCATGCAGCAGATCTTCGCTACGGTGATGAGAGTGGCTCCTTCGCGGGCTACGGTGCTTTTGGCCGGCGAGAGTGGAGTGGGCAAAGACCTGATCGCTCGCGCCATTCATTTCCACTCGCCTCGCAAAGACCGTCCGTTCGTGAAAATCAACTGCACCGCGCTTCCCGAAAACCTCATGGAAAGCGAACTTTTCGGTTACGAGAAGGGCGCGTTCACCGGCGCGAATATCTCGAAGCCCGGCAAATTTGAGCTGGCCGATACCGGCACGGTAATGCTGGACGAGATCGGCGACGTTCCGGCGAACATTCAGATCAAACTGCTGCGCGTGCTGCAGGAGCGAGAATTCGAGCGCCTGGGCAGCAACAAGACGCAGCACATCGACGTGCGTGTGATCGCCGCCACCAACAAAGATCTTCGCGCCGCGCTCGAAGACGGCACCTTTCGTGAGGATCTTTATTACCGGCTGAACGTGGTCCCGATTGAAATCCTTCCGCTGCGCGAGCGAAAGGAGGACATCCCGTATCTCGCCCGGCATTTCGTCGAGAAGCTCGCGCCTGATACGGGCGGCCGCGTGACGGGAATTACGGACGCCGCGATCGACAAGCTGCTCGGCTATTCCTGGCCCGGCAATGTGCGTGAACTCGAAAACGTCATCGAGCGGAGCATCGTGATGGCCTCGGGCGAGAAGCTGGATGCGGCCGATATCCGCCTCGATATGAACCTGCGTCCGCGCCACGCGTCCGGCGAGTCCGGATTGCCCGAGGGAATGAGCCTCGACGCTTATGAGCAGGAGATCATCAAAAACGCCCTGAAACAGGCGGATGGCAACAAGAGCCAGGCGGCGCGCATTCTGGGTCTGACCCGGAATGCGCTGCGTTACCGCCTGACCCAGATGGGTATCGAGAGCTGATGCCTTTGTGGGGCAGGGCTTCGGCCCTGTCCAGATGGACCTGCAGCCCACAAGCAACCACCAAAAATCGATCCGCCCACATTTCGTGGGGCAGCCCTTCCGGGCTGCCGCCGGGCTTCCGCCCGGCGCGGAGATTTACGTCAGCTGGTAGCGCCGGCGATCTTTGTCGCCGGTGTCCGTCCGCCGCGACCGGTTTTCAACGGTACCACCGCCCTCACACAAACCGCGTCTTCGACAGAGCGCCCGTCACCGTTATTTCGTCCAGAGCTCTATTGCACGGTGATATACACGTTGCTGGGAGTCGACGTCCCCCCCACGCTCGCCGACAGCAACTGATCCCCGCTACCTGTCGCGGGAACCACAACGTTGATCTGATAAGTGCCCGCCTCGGTAATTCCTGAGAACGTCACGGTTGCAGGCATCCCGCCGATAGTAACCGTCACCGCCCCGGCAGGAGTGGGAGCACCTGGGCCGCTATACGCCTGACCTGCGGGTACAGATGGAGTAGTAGGTCCGAATCCAACACCGTAAAGCTCCAGCGCCTCGCCAGCCTTCACCGGACGAGTGTTGTAACTGAAAGCGCCGCTGGGGCCAAGGAGGTCGTACGTACCGCCCCCGTAAGCGCCCGATCCGTTGGGCGTCGGGATCACCCCCGCCGCGTACTTGCCGTTGAACAGACTGAACGAAGGCTCTTGCGCCGCCAGCGTCACGGTCGAGTTCGCAGGCCCATACGGCGTATTCACGACCACGTCGACCGGCCCTGTCGTCGTGTCGTCCGGGGCCTGCACGTTGAGCTGCGTGGCGCTGACGTACCACAGATAAGCCGGCTTGCCATTGATCGTTACGGTGTCGCCGCCCAGAGAAGTGGGAAAATCCCCGTTCCAGGTATAGGTGTTGTCCGCCAGACTCGTCCCATAGATTGAGATCCATGATCCCGCCTGAATCGTCGGAACGGAGCTGTAAATCGGAACCACTCCGCTCGGCGTGATCGTCGGCACGGGCAGGTTGATCGGCAGAGTGATGGCATTCGAAGTCGCCCCGCCAGGGTTTACCACTGTAATGGAGGCGCTGCCCTTGGCCGCGATCAGACTCGCAGGAACGGTTGCGCAAACCTGCGTGGTGCTCTCAGTCGTTGTGGTCAGCGCCGCCCCATTCCAGTCGAGAGTAGCCCCGGAAACGAAGCTTGATCCATTGGCGCACAAGGTGAAAGCCGGTCCTGTCGCCACCGCCGAAGTCGGGGTGAGACTCGTGATGACGGGACCCGCCGCGGTGATGGGAAACGTAGAAGCGCTTGACGCTGTGCCGCCCGGGTTCACGACCGTGATGGTGACGCTGCCCGGCGCAGCAATCAGGCTGGCGGTCACTGCGGCCGTCAGCTGCGTGGCGCTTACCAACGTCGTCGGAAGCGCAGTTCCGTTCCAGTCGACGGTAGCGCCCGAAAGAAATCCCGTACCGTTAACCGTCAGCGTGAACGCCGGTCCGGCGGCGGCTGCGGAAGTCGGACTCAGGCTCGTGATTACCGGTGCGGCCGGGCTGATAGTAAAGGTCGTGGCAGCCGATGAAGCCCCGCTCGGGTTCGTTACAACCACGCTGGCGATGCCCGCCGCCGAGATCAGGTTCGCGGAAACAGCGGCCGTCAATTGCGTCGCGCTGACGAACGTGGTGGTCAGCGTCGTGCTGTTCCACTGCACGACAGCTCCGGATACGAATCCGGTACCGTTCACCGTCAGCGTGAAGGCGGACCCTGTGGCGGTCGCCGACGGTGGGTTCAGAGTGGTGATCGTGGGTGGGGGACCGCCGCTGCTGATGGTGAACGTGGACGCGTTCGACGTCACGCTTCCAGGGTTCACCACCGTGACGCTGGCGCTGCCTGCGGTAGCAATCAGGGTCGCCGGTATCATGATCGTGAGTTGCGTCGCGCTCCCGAACGTCGTCGGCAGCGCTGATGTATTCCAATACACTGCGGAAGTCGAAACGAATCCCGAGCCGTATATGGTCATCAGGAACGCCGCGCCGCCGGCCGCCGCCGATGACGGGCTCAAGACGCTGATCACAGGAGGGGGTGTCGCCGACCCCGACACGGTATAAGTCACCGGAATGGCGATGGCGCCGGCGGTACCGCTGCCGGTATTGACTAGAACGCTCGCTGAATACACTCCCGGCGCCAGCGCGGTGCTGAAGTGCGCGGCGACTGTAGCCGGAGTCGTGCCCGTCGCGCCCGTCAGGGTCAGCCAGGTTGCGGAAACAGGGCTGACGGAAGCCGTATACGCGTAGTTTGTTCCGCTATTTGAACCCACGCTGATCTGCCCATCGGCAGGCGCGGCTCCATTCGCCATCGCGGTGGCGGAAATTCCGCTGAGCGGCGCGGCCGTCAGTCCGACCGCGTTGATCGTGCCGGTGATGCCGACCGTCCCGCTAAAGGAGCCAATCGTGTATGACGTTGAGGACGCGGGCGCACTGAAGCTTGCCGATCCGAAGGACAACGCTGAGAGTGAAGCCAGCGGCGGAATCGTCAGGTTTGCGCTGAATGAGTTGCCGCTGGCGCCGAAGGTCGCCGAAATCTGGCCGTTCGCCGAGATAGACACGGTACCCGGCTGATTGTTAATCACCAGCGGCCCGATAGCCACGTTCGCCGTCGCCGGATAGCTTGCCGGGCTTCCCGAGGAAGTTTCGATTGATGTCGTGATGACCCCCGATGATCCGGCGAGGTTGAATGGGTCCGGTTGGCCCGGGAGCGTCGAGAAATCGACATTGATCGTGATCGACACCGGATACGCGAACAACGGCGTCCCGAGAATCGAGATCAGAAAAATCAGAATGGACAGGGGCTTGAGATTGCGATGCAGAGTAGGCATAGGTTCCGTGCTCAAAAATGCGGCGAACTGGACAGCTTGACTCGACTGCGGAGCTAAAGACCCTTCACTTTACCATCTAATTGTTTCGGGTCAAAGTCTGAAAATCGACTCTGATCGGAATCCTCTCAGAGCAGACTCCACCAATTTCTCGGCATTTAATTTGGGGCACAAAGGCCGGCGGTGTACGTACAGATGGCATTTATTGTTTGCCGGAACAAGGCCATTTTTCTGATCCCTGTTTCTCATCAATGACCCATTGGCGCGTTCAGGGTGCAAATTATCGGCTGACCGTTTGATTCCGGCCACAGCGCGAGAAAGCCCAGCAGGCCCGAGGGGCGCGACAGTGGGATTGAACACATATGCCTGCGCCGCGCCTCGTCGGTTTCCTGCCGGGAACTACGGTGCGAAATAGCCGGACGTGTCGAGAATCAAATAGGTATTGTTCGCCGCAAATGCGCTGATCGCGTTGTTGCTCGCCGGAACAATGGCCATATTGCTCGTGAAGGACCCGTCCAGCGCGTTGAGCGTAGATACCAGCGGCTGGGCGCTTCCTTCCGCCCACAGAGTCAGATAGCCCAGCAGGCCCGAGGGCACCACGGTGGCATTAAATACATATGCCTGCGCCGCAGTTGCGCTTGCGCACCCGCTTCCGATTACGTCCACGTTCATCGCACCCATGAACGGCGGTGTGCCCGTGGGGTTCCGGGAATCCAGCACACGGCACGGAGTCACAGGATAAAACGACAGTCCGCCGGTCGCCGGCGGCGCGAAATATCCGTTGATGTCCACCACCAGATCGGTCGTGTCTGTCGCAAACACGTCGATGCTCCCTGCGGCTCCCGCGGGAACGATTGCCGCGTTCGCCACGATCGTTCCCGTAGGTGCGTTCAGTGTCGACACCAGGGGCTGCGGGATTCCAGTCGGATACACAGTCAGAAATCCGAGGGTTCCGTTCGCCGGAATCACCGTGAAGTTCAACGAATACGCCGTTGCCGTTCCCGGCACGTTGCAACTGCTGGACAGCAACGGCAGTGTGCGGCTGGTCTCGGAGATCAAAGCTCCTGTGCTGACGCTCGGAAAACCCTCCCGGGTGTCGACGAGCCGGCACGGCGCCATCGGATAGAAGGCTTGGGCAGTGGGGTCGGATGCCGGCACAAAGTAGCCGTCGATGTCCAGAATCACGTCGGTATCGTTCGTAGCGAAAACCGAAACGCCTCCCCCGGTACCAGCAGGCACGATTAGAGCGTTGGCCTTATAGCGGCCGTCAAGGGAGTTGAGCGTGGAGACGAGGGGCTGGGGTTGGCCCGTTGGCCACATCGTCGCGTATCCAAGGGTTCCGTGCGGCACTACGGTCAGGTTCAGCGAATAAGCTTGTGCGGTTCCCGGGATGCTGCAGCTGGGAGAACTCGGAATGGGGAAACTGCGGGTTTCGTTTGCGGCCAAAAACGGACTTCCGAAAGTACCTGGATCGGTGCGGGTGTCCACCAGTCTGCATGGAGATACCGAAATAAACCGGGAACCCGAAATCGTCGCCACCGTGATGTTTCCGCTCACCCCCGAAATGGAAGGAACCAAAGGATCGGAGACCGTGATCGTCTGTGTGCCTGTGGTGGCCAGCGTCACCGAAAACGTCCCCGTTCCATTCAGAGTCGTGTCGGCGGGCAGAGTTGCCGAAGGGTCGCTGCTCGTGAAGTGCACTGGATTCGAGAAAGCGGGAACCGGTTGATTACTCGCATCGAGAGCCGTCACCGTGACGCTGACGGAAACTCCGCTATTCGCTGTGCCGGGCGCGGTTACAGAAAAGTGCGTGGCCGTCGACGTCGCTGAGTTGATCGTGAAAGTTGAAGCGTTCGATGTTACGCTGTCCGGCGACACTACCGTAACGCTCGCGCTGCCCGCCGTTGTAATCAGACCAGCCGATACTGCGGCTGTCAGTTGTGTGGCGCTCGCGAACGTCGTCGTCAATGCTGTTCCGCCCCATTTGACGGTGTCGCCCGAGACGAACCCCGTGCCGTTCACCGTCAGCGTGAACGACCCTCCGCCCGCTGTCGCCGAAGCCGGGCTCAGACTTGTAATCACAGGCGGAGGAGCACTCACCACGTAGCTAATAGGGATCGGGATCGGCCCGTTGGTGTCGCCGTTGGTATCGATCAACACGCTGCCGGTATATGTTCCCGGAGCTAATGCGGTAGTCAGCGTTGCGGTGACCGTCCCCGGGGTGCTGCCGGTCGCATTGGTCAGGGTGATCCACGATGAGGCAGTGGTAGCGGAATAAGCGAGGTTCGGATTGGCTGGATCGTTCGAACCCACGTTGATTTGGGGGGATGTGGGAGCGGCCCCATTCTCTGTCGCCGATAAGGAGAATCCGCTAAGCGGTGTCGCCGTCAGCCCGACGGCCGTTATAGTCCCGGTGACTCCGACCATTCCGCTTTGGCCGAAAATCGTGTATGACGTCGACGAAGCAGGTGCGCTGAAACTCGCTGTCCCGAATGATGAAGCCGACGGGGTGGGAAGCATTAATCCGGGGGTGAGTATCGTCGCCTGGAACGAACTGGTGCCGGCGGTGAAGGCCGCCGAGATCTGACCATTTGTGGAGATCGTTATCGTGCCTGCCTCATTATTAAAGTTGAGGCTGCTCCCGACTACCACGTTCACCGTCGCGGGATAAGTCGCTGAAGTTCCCGTCACCGTCGCGCTCTCAAGGGTTGTGGTGATCACGCCAGTTGTTGTACCGCTCATGCCGAGATGGAACGGATCCGGCTGACCCGAGATCTCTGAAAAAGTGACGTTGATCGTGACACTTACCGGATACGCGAAAATCGGCGTTCCGGCAATCAGCAACAAAAAAATAAGAGTCCGGAGGGGTTTCAGGTGACTAAGTAATGTTGACATGTTTTCCTATCCATATACCTGAGCGGGAACGCAACTCAAGCGCGCGAAAATTGATACACTTCCAGGGAGAATCACCCACTTTAGCACCGAAAATGCTTTCCGGGCGGTCTTGAAATGGTTACAGTACTGGTAAGGTTCGGAGGAAATGCAGGCGAAATACCGTTCTATTCCCTATCGGGAAAATAGAGAATTTAGCGGCTTTAGATGTCTGACACGGGACAGATCGGCTGGAAATTAAAAAAATAAAGCCCCCGTCCCGCTGCGTCGCGGTAGGGAGCTTTATTCAACCAGTTAACAGAACTACCTGAATCGATTCAACAGGTGAAATCTAACGGGTCAATCGCGTTTCCGGCGATTCCTGCTCATGATGCGTCAGACCGTCGTGAAGCATGTGCTGAGACTGCTTCTTCGACCCCTGCTGCCGTTGAGTCTTCTGTCTTTGGTTCTTCTTCTGGTCCTGCTTGTTTTTGGTGTTCATACGTGGAACACTCCTTTCCCCTTCATAGATACCATAAGCGGGATGAAACGTTGCAGGAAACTTGGCCTGTTTTTGATTTACTGTGGTCGGTTGGACAGCCCTATGCCCAGTACTTCGCTTCTTTCCTCTCGCGGCGAGGGTCTCTCATTCTCAGTTCAACGAATGTGATCAATGGAATCAACAACTTAGCATCGTAGCGGTAATTTCGTGTGCTTTAATCTTCGTCGAAAAGGAGAATTCGCACGGCATGATCTCAGAGAAGCAGCTCGCAGCCAATCGCAGGAACGCGCAGCGTTCCACCGGCCCCCGCACCGACGCCGGCAAGAAGGTCTCGGCCCCTGGACGCGCGCCGCCATAACCTCACCGGTCAGGTGACGGCCATGACCGAAGTGGATCGCATCATGCACGACGCATTCCCCGCCGCCCTCGTCGAGAGCCTCGCGCCCGAGGGCGCCATGGAGACTCAACTCGCCCAGCGCATCGCGACCGACAGCTGGCGCCTGAACCGAATGAGCGCCGTCGAACACAACCTCTTCGCCTTGGGCCACAACGCCAAGTCGGATGAAATTGACACCGAAGACCCCGAAGTCCACGCCGCCCTGAGCGCCGCGAAGGTTTTCAAAGAGGAATCGAAACAGCTCCAGCTCCTGACTCTCTATGAGCAGCGCATCAACCGCAACATCCAGAAGAACCTCGCGACGCTTCAGGCCCTCCAGGCCGCCCGCCTCGCCAAACGCGAAGCCGAAATGAAGGAAGGGAAAAAGCTCCTCCAGCTCAGTGAAATGAAGGGTTTACCGTACGGGCCAGGCGAGATAAGCGGCGAGATAAGCAAAGATGGGTTTGTTTTTTCGACTGCCGAAATCCACGCCGCCATCGACAAGGACCGCCGCCTGAGTCGCGCCAATCTGACCGATTTCACCCGTCATCGGCCCCAAAAACTCATGCAAATGCCGCCTGACATGCCAGAATTGACGACATGATATGATCTGCCTGGTCTTTGACCGAGCGGGACGGCCATGACATCGAAACCACTGACACTCCGGAACTGGCTAGCGCTGTTCACGTCTTTTGTGATCCTCACCGTAGCCTTCGCCTTCGGCCTGTTCTGCTGGCCCGCGCTGTACCGGCCGCTGACCAAAGCCTGGGGCTGGAACTTCGCCAGTGCCAACGCGGGTGGCTCGATCGTTCTCTTCCTCATCGGCGTCTGTTCTCCGTTCGTAGGCACGCTTGTCGACCGCTTCAGGCCGAAACGGGTGATCCTCGGCGGCACCGTCATCGTCGCGACTGCGCTGGCGCTGCTCTCCACCATCCATTCGCTTGGCCAGTATTACGCCTTCTGCTTTCTCCTTGGAATCGGCGCGTCAGCTGTCTCCATCCTGCCCACTTCCATCCTCATCGGCCCGTTCTTCTCCCGATGGCGTGGACTCGCGGTAGGCTTCATCAATGCGGGTATCGGCCTCGGCGGCTTCATCGCCCCGCGCCTTGCCACCGCAGAGATCGCAAAACGCGGCCTGTCCGGCGCCTTCCTGGTCCTTGCCGCCTGCATGGCGATTCCCTTGATCCTTACTTTAATTGTCGTGAGGAACGACGATGCTCCCATCGTTCGCTCAAACACTCAACGCGTCCCGTCGCTTCCCGAACTTGCCCGCATGCCGATGTTCTGGATCTTCGGCATCGCCCTGTTCTTCAGCGCCCACGCCATGCTCGGCGTGCAGCAGAACCTGATCTCGTATCTCACCGGCGCGCACGTCTCTCCGAAGGAAGCTGCCCTGATCCTTGCGATCGCTCTTGCCGCCGCTGCGCCCGGCAAACTCATCAGCGGCATACTCGCCGACCGCATGAATGCCCGCGCCGGCATGATCTTCAGCGTCGTCTGCGTCGCTCTCGGGGTGCTGGCGTTGTTGAACACGCCACCGCAATCGAATAGGGTCTACTGGCTTGCGATCGTCTTCGGTCTGGGCTACGGAGGCATCTTCAACGCCGCCCCCACCGTCATCTTCGAATTTTTCGGTACCCACCAGGTGGGCAAAGCCCTCGGACTCTTTTACGTATTCTTCGGCCTTGGGACCGCCAGCGGCGGCGAAGTAGCGGGTTATCTCTTCGACGAAACGCATCGCTGGTCGGTCCCGTTCACCGTCGATCTCGCGCTCGCCTGCGTCGGCCTGCTGCTTCTTCTCGTCAGCGCCAGACAAACCCGTTCCGCCGTGGCGCCGTCCCGTACCGCTCTATCCGCGATCCAACCTTAAATCACATGCCGGACAAACTCATCCTGGAAGGCGCCTGCTGGAAGTTCGGGCACAACATTCCCACCGATCTGATCACGCCTACCCACATCATGTGGAAGCGCGCCGACGAAATGGCAAAGCACGTTCTGGAAACGGCCGATCCGGACTTCCCGAAGTACGTCAAGCCCGGGGACATCATCGTAGCGGGCCGCAATTTCGGCTGCTCCTCCGGGCGCGCGCTCGCCGCGAAGGCGCTAATGGCTACCGGAATCGGCTGCATCGTCACCGAGCTTTTTGCCCGCACCTTCTATCGCAACGGCCACGAGATCGGGCTTCCTTTGCTCGAAGTCTCTGGCGTCCATGAGATCGTCGAAACCGGCGACCGCCTGCGGGTCGATATCAAGCGCGGCACAGTCGAAAACCTGACGTCGGGTAAGGCCGTCGAAGGCCGTCCGCCGTCCGGCTTCCTGCTCGAAATGCTCGAGGCGGGCGGACTGATCCCTTTCATGAAGGCCAGCCCCGAATACTTTTCTCGCGCCGTGAGTCAAGAGCCCACTTCATGATTCTCCTGAGTAACGAAGATGTGGAGCGATCGCTGACTCCGGAGGACGCGATCACCGCCACCGAAACCATCTATCGCGAACTCGCCGAAGGCAAAGCCATCAACCGCCCGCGCAGCCAGACCTACATGCCGGTCGAATCCACGGAGCACCCCGGCTTTCGCTATCGCTTCAAATCGCAGGAAGGCAGCGGGGTGGAGAGCGGCGTCTGGGCTTTGCGCATTACCTCAGACATGGCCGGCTTCTCTTATACCGCCGGCGTGAAGCGCCGCAGAATCCTGCCGGTCGCGACGGGCAACCGCTATTGCGGGCTCGTCATCCTCTTCGATCTCGAACATATCGAGCCAATCGCGATCATGCCCGACGGCGTTATTCAAAAGGTGCGCGTAGCAGCCTTGAGCGTAGTCGGCGCTAAGTATCTCGCTCCGGAGAAACCAAAGGTCCTGGGCCTATTCGGAAGTGGATGGCAGGCAAGCGCCCATCTTGAATTCCTTTGCAGCGAGTATCAATTCGATCAGGTAAAGGTATACAGCCCCAACCAGGAGCACTGCGCGGACTTTTGCCGCCGTATGAGCGCTCAACTGCATCGGACTATCGAACCCGTCGACACCCCAGCCAGGGCCGTTGAAGGCAGTGACTTCGTGCAGGCCGCAACCGCCGCCTGGGACCCGGTCTTCGACGGACATCTCGTCGAAAAGGGCATGTACGTAGCATCTATCGGGGGTTCGGACGCCAGCAACAAGCGCCGCGAAATCGACGACGAAACCATTCGCCGAGCCGATCTCTACGTAGTCCATTCCAAAGAAGTGGCCCGCCTCGACCAGTCGCCCGACGTCTGGGAACTGGAGCAGCGCGGCATCATGAAATGGGACTGTATCCAGGAGATCCAGGACCTTGTTTCGGGTAAGATCCAGGGCCGTTCTCAACCGGACCAGATCACAGTATTTAACAACAACACCGGCGCGGGAACGCAATTCGCGGCTGTCGGGGCAGCGGTTTTGAAACGCGCCCGGGCAATGGGACTCGGAAGAGAGCTTCCCACCGAGTGGTTTCTCGAGGACGTATCTCCTTAAATGAACATCAACCAATCCCGTCTTACTCAACTAACCAGTCTCATGACCGAGCAGGGCTGGGACTTACTGCTCCTGTACGGCCATACCTGGAGAAAAGACTATTTCCGTTGTCTCGTAAACTTCAACTTCGCGGGACCGCACGCCGTCGCTGTGGTCGATCGATCCGGCAACGTTCGCGTGATCGTCTGCGATCCCTGGGATCTCGAAGCTCTCAACGGCGAGGCCATCTTCGAGCTTAATTTCGACAAAGGCCTGAACCGCCTGTTCGCCGTATCCAAAAGCGCGAAGGTAGCCGTAGCCGGTAAGGAAATCATGCAGGCCCGGTTCACTAACGCGGAACATATCTCGGCGACATATCTGGTGGAGGAACTGCGCCGCGTTAAGAGCGAAGAAGAACTGATTCTCATCCGCAAGGCGGCCGAGCTTTCCGACCGGGGTTACCAGTATTTCGCCCAGGCGGCCGAAGTGGGAATGACCGAGTACGAACTTGTGGCGGAAGTGGAATCGTTCCTCAAGTCCAACGGAGCCGAAGACAACTTCATGCTCATCGCATCCGGTGGAACCGAAGTGGTCGGAATGAAGCCGCCCACGGAACGTAAGCTGGAACCGGGCGATTCCGTTATCACCGAACTGACCCCGCAGATCGACGGCTACTACGCCCAGATCTGTCGCGCCCTGATCATGGGCGAGCCCAGCGAAAAACAACGAGAAGCCTTCGCGATCTTCGCCGAAGCCCGGCAGTCCGCAGAGGATCTCCTCGCCCCGGGAGTCAACATAGCCGACGTCGCGCGCGTCCAGAACGATGTCTTTCGCAAGTACGGCTACGGCGAATACACCGGACCGAAGTACACGCGCGTGCGAGGCCACAACCTGGGTTTGCATCCCGATGAAAACCCCTACGTGCTTGAAGACGTGAATTACATAGTAAAGGAAGGGATGGTCATCATCGCGCACCCGAACACGTACCTTCCACTCTCCGGGTACATGGTCCTTGGCGATACCTTGCTCGTAACCGCCAATGGATGCGAGTCCCTGAATACAACGGAAAGGAAGTTGTTCCGGAAATGAAGAGAGGCTGGATTACCTGGGACAAGACGGAACTGCCGCCTTCGTCATTCGAATCGCGGCTGGCCGTCGTGCGAACTCAACTGGCGCAAGCCGATCTGCCGGCGGTCATCGTCTACACCGACGTCTGGAGATCGAATCAGGGCCGCTATCTCGCAAACTTCATGCCCTACTGGAATCGCGCGCTGCTCGTAATTCCACGCGACAGCGCCCCCCTCCTGCTCTGCGGATTGTCACCGCGAGTATATCCCTGGATCCGTTCGGTCACGATTCTCGACGAGATCCGTCCGGCCACTAATCTCGCGCAGCAGTTGACCCAGCTGCGCACGGAGAAAGGCTGGACGAAGATCGGAGTTCTCGATCTCCCGCAGATCCCCTACGATCTCCTGGTACCGGATGCCGTAGACATCCCATGGAGCGCCATCCATCCGCAGCCGGACGAAGCCGAACTGTCGATGTATCGCCGCGCAGCGAAGATGGCGCGCGAGATCCTTGCCGAAGAACTGCCAAATTTCTCCATAGGCAATCTCGAACTGAAGCTGCGCCGGGCGGGCGCCGAAGACGTAGTGGTTCTGATAAATAAAGGTTCGGTGTCCTTAGCAATGGAATACAGAGGCCACTGGGCAAAAATTACAAGACCTCTTCCCCCTCGAAACCCGCAGCCGGCAGCCAAAGCCAATGAAGACCCTGTGCAGCCGGTGTGGGGTCAGGGCTTCGGCCCTGCCGCCGAGCTTCCGCTCGGCGCGGAGCGTCACGTCAACTCCGGTAGCACCGGCGATCTTGTCGCCGGTGGTTTCTCCAAAACCGAACTCCTGACCGGTCCCTATCCGTATGAGTGCTGTCAAAAATCTGACCTTCCCCCCGGAGCGATCTTCGCCGTAACGGACGGCAACACAGGCGACACTTACAGACTGGGACCGAACGGACCTGAGCTCCTATGAACGTAATCGAAAAGATCCTGGCCAAAGCGAGCAACAACAAAGAGGTGCATCCCGGCGACGTAGTAGTAGCAAACGTCGACCTGATGGTGATGCACGACCTCAGCTCCAACTTCGTCATGAAGGTCTTCGAAAACGAGATGGAGAACGCGAAGATCGCCGACCCCTCGCGCATCACCTTCGCCTTCGACCACAACTTCGCCCCCGCCACGCAGCAGGCCGCCGAAGCGCTGGCTGCGGTCCGCAAGTTCGCGGCGAAGCACGGCATTCGCAACGTCTTCGATTGCGGCTGCGGCAGCGTACATCACGCCATCATCGAAAGCCGCCTCTGGAAGCCCGGGCAGGTCATCATCGGCTGCGATTCCCACACGCCCATCTACGGCGCGCTCGGCGTCTTCGCTACCGGCGTCGGCAACAACTCAATGGCTGCGCTCGGTTTCCAGCACAGCCTCGGCTGGTTCCGCATCCCCGAAACCATTCAGGTCTTCTTCCACGGCGAAACCGGTCCCGGCGTAACTCCCAAAGACATCTCGCAGTATCTCGTCGGCCATCTCGGCGAGGACGGCGCAGTCTATAAAGCGATCGAGTACGCAGGTCCGTATATGGAGTCCCTGCCGATCGAAGACCGTATGCTGTTCCCCCTCATGTCGATTGACGTAGGCGCCAAATGCGGCTACATCAACCCCGACGAAAAGACCATCGCATTCGCGAAAGCCTTCTCCGGCGCCGCCGACTTCGAAATGCCGGTGAACGACCCCAATCCCTCTTATCTGAAGGTTCTCGATATCGACGTCAGCACCATCGGACCTCAGGTTGCCTGTCCACCGACGGTCGGAAACGTGCGCCCGGTGGAGGAAGCCTCAGGCATCCCGGTCAACATCGCGGAAGTCGGAGGCAGTACCGGCGGACGTATCGAAGACATTCGCCTCCTCGCACGTTATTTCGTCAACCGCAAGGTGCATCCGGACGTTCGACTGCAAGTGGTCCCGGTAAGCCGGGGCACTTACAGCACTGCTCTCCGGGAAGGTCTCTTTGAAATCCTGCACGATGCGGGCGCGAACATTTTCCCGCCGAGCGCCGGCTCGAACCAGGCCTTCAATATGGGCGCGATGGCCGAAGAAGAAGTCATGATCTCCAACCAGGCCCGGAATTTCCCCGGCCGCAATGGACATCCGAAGGCGCGTCATTATCTCGGGTCTACACTGACGGTAGCCGCGTCAGCTATCGCCGGGCGGATCACCGATCCGCGCACCATTCAACCTGGAGATTTATGACACTGCTGCTGGTCTTGTTATTCGCCTTTTCCATCATGAACGCTCAGCCTCCCGCAACGCCCAAACACCCGGTTACCGACACCTATCACGGAGTCGCAGTAACAGACGATTACCGCTGGCTCGAAAACTGGTCCGATCCCACCGTAAAAGCATGGAGCGAAGCGCAGAACCAATACGCGCGCCATTACCTCGACGGACTTCCGATCCGCGCGCAGATTTATTCGCGTCTCGAGCAACTTTACCGGCACGAGTCGCCGGGTTACACGCAGCTCACGCCTCGAAAGGGCGTCATCTTCGCCATCAAGCGGCAACCGCCCAAAGAGCAGCCGATGCTCGTTGCGCTCAAGTCCGTCGACGATCCAAAGTCCGAAAGAGTCATCGTCGATCCCAACCAGATCGACCCCTCGGGCCATACCGCGATCGACTTTTATGAGCCTTCCGTCGATGGGAAATTAGTGGCCGTCTCAATGTCGAAAGGCGGCAGCGAAAGAGGCGACGTCCACATTTTCGACGCCGTCTCCGGCAAGCCCACCGGCGAGGTGATCTCTCACGTTAACGGCGGCACAGCCGGCGGCAGTCTCGCCTGGAATGCCGACGGCTCCGGTGTCTATTACACCCGCTACCCTCATGCCGGGGAGCGCCCCGAAGCCGACCTCGATTTCTACCAGCAGGTCTGGTTTCATCGCATCGGCGCGAAGCCTGAAACCGATACTCACTCGCTGACGGCGGAACTGCCCCGCATTGCCGAGATTGCCCTCCACAGCTCAGCCGACGGCCAGTTCATTCTGGCCGATGTCTCGAATGGCGATGGCGGGGAGCACGAGCATTTTCTGCTCGCGCCCGGCAAACCGTGGTTCCAGCTCTCGCACTTTTCCGACGACATCAGCGCCGCCAAATTCGGACCAGACGACTCTGTCTATCTCCTTTCGAGACAAGGCGCGCCCATGCACAAGATCGTCCGCGTTTCGGCCTCGAACCCCGACCTCAAGAAAGCCCAAACCGTGGTTCCGGAAGGCAAAGTCGTCATCGACGATTTCCTCGCCACCGACCACCTGCTGTATGTCGCGGACATAGCGGGCGGCCCGTCCCAGTTGCGCGTCTTCAGTTTGACCGGAGAACCGCGAGGCGCCGTGGCAATACCTGCGATTTCCGCCGTCGGTCAACTGGTCCGCGAAAGCGGAGACGTTCTCCTGTTTCGCGATGGAAGCTTTCTGGAACCGGCCGCGTGGTTTCGTTACAGTCCCGAGTCGAAGCAGATCGAGAAGACGGCGCTTCGCGAAGAGTCGCCTGCTGACTTCAGCGATGCCGAAGTCGTTCGCGTCTTCGCCACTTCAAAGGACGGCACGAAAGTCCCGCTGAATATCATCCGCAAAAAGGGTGTCAAGCTTGACGGCACGAACCCCGTCTTGCTTACCGGTTACGGTGGCTATCTCATCAGCCGCACCCCAGCGTTCAACGTCCGCGTCCGTCCGCTCCTCGATCACGGCTTTGTTTATGTGGTCGCCAATCTGCGCGGGGGAGGGGAGTACGGTGAGGCCTGGCACGAGGCGGGAATGCTGACCCACAAGCAGAACGTCTTCGACGACTTCGCCGCCGCGGCGCGGTACCTGATCGACAACAAGTACACCAGTCCGGCGCATCTTGCTATTGAAGGGGGCAGTAATGGAGGCCTGTTGATGGGGGCGGCGATGACGCAGCACCCGGAACTTTATCGGGCGGTGGTCTCGCACGTGGGCATCTACGACATGCTGCGAGTGGAGCTTTCCCCGAACGGAGCCTTCAACGTTACCGAATTCGGGACGGTCAAGGAACAGGCCCAGTTCAAAGCTCTATACGCCTACTCGCCCTATCATCACGTAAAAGACGGAACTCAATACCCGGCAGTGCTCTTTATGACCGGGGCCAACGACCCGCGAGTCGATCCCGCAAACTCGCGAAAAATGACCGCTCGCCTTCAGGCCTCCGGAACGAAGCTGCCGGTCCTTCTCAGGACCAGCAGCACGTCCGGCCATGGCATCGGTTCGGCCTTGAGCGAGCGGTTGAACCAGGAAGCGGATGTGGAAGCCTTCCTGTTCACGCAGCTTTCAGCGACGCGTTAGAACTGATAACGCAGCGCCATCTGCATTACGCGGGGAGCCGCTCCATAGGCGTACCCGGTGATTTCGCCGAAGGTAGTCGGAGTCGCCAGACTCAAGTTCGGAAGACCGAATTCGACGTTGTTGAAGGCGTTGAAGGCCTCGGCGCGGAATGTGATTCTCTGACCTTCCCAGGGAAGAGCGAAGCTCTTGCTCACCGCCAGGTCGGTATCGAAGAAATGAGGTCCGCGCAAGATGCCACGCGTTCCTACCACTCCCGGACCCGCCCCAACGAAGGAATTCACGGCGCTCGGATTCGAGAAGATACTCGGAATTCCGTTCGAATCGAAGGTCAGTCCGTTCGTCGGCAGTTTTGCTCCTGGCGCCAGAATGCCGTAGGCGGATACGTCATAGTTGACGTTGTAGTCTCCGGCGTCGCTCACGGTAAGCGGCGTTCCGGTGCGGAACGTTGCCAGCCCGGAAACGAGCCAGCCTCCAACGAACTGATTCACCCAGCCGCCTGTGTTGAAGAGCGCTTTGCCCTTGCCGAAAGGAAGTTCGACGACGAAATCCGCCGTGATCGTGTGGCGGCTATCGAAGTCGGAGGGTCCGCGGAAGGCGTTCGGATTGAAGGCATCCTGCAGCAACGCGCCGGTGCTGTAGGCGGAGGTGTTTGAGGTGGTGCTGGCATTTCCCACGGATTCCGATGCGGAGCCGTTATCGATCGCGTGTCCCCACGTGTAGTTGAAGTCGTAGCCCCAGCCGCCCGTTACCGCGCGCCGCAGCACAATGGTCATCGCATTGTAGGACGACTTGCCGTTGTTCGTGTATGCGTCGAGACCGGAGTTTTGCAGCGGGAAGAACGTGTTGCAACCGGTAACTACGATACAGGTTCCGTTGGATTGCCGGATGCGGTCCACGTCGTTCATAGCGTCGAGCCAGCTGCCTGCGTACTCGCCGTAGACGTCGTAGAAGAAGTTGGCGCTTGCGCTTCCCGGAATGTAATGATTGGCGAGACCCGGAACCATGTCGTTATAAAACGCCTGGTTCGGGACCAGATTGGGATTGGCTTTCACCTGCGCGGCGGTCAAGCCGGAGTTGAAGAGAGCCGCGAGCGGCGCACCCGCTTGCGCGAACGTCTGTCCGGAAACGGGATCTTTGTAATTCGTCAACGGTTGCCCGTAATCCTGCTGAATAATCCCGCGATGACCGAGGCGGCCAACGTAACCAACCTCGATGCTCATCTTCTTCGGAAGCGACCGGGCATAGCTGGCGTTAAGAACGTACTGGTAAGGCGCTTTCAGGTCACTCGAAACGCCGCTGAATGTGGTGAACCCGCCCGTGATGACGGCGGGCGTCAACGGGAACCCGCCGGCAGCCACGGTCGGCAGGGTGGGGTATCCATTGCCCGTATAGCGGTAAGAAGTGGTGAAATTTGTATTGATCGGCTGGGCGACCGCGGTCGCGAGGCCAGGCGATCCGCTGGAGGCAAATTGCTGTGCCATCGCCGTGCCATAGTGGTCGTAAACGAGCGCGGCGCCCGCGCGGAACACGCTGTCTTTACCCATATACTTCTCGAGCCAGGAACCACTTTCCGGGCTGTAAGCGAGAGCAAGGCGCGGTCCGAAATCCTTTTTGTCCACCGGATAAAAGCCCGGTCCGTTATTGACCGGCCCGCCGAGCCCGTAAGTGATCAGCGAAGTCGCGAGATCCTTATTCGGGATGCCGTTGTTCGCGGCGAAAAGGCGATCCGCGAAGAACTGGTTGAGCGGAGTCTGCGGCACTACCTGACGGCCGTTTACGTCGTACGGCACACCCGAGAGGGAATAGCGGAGACCGGCCGTGATGGTCAGGTTGGGCTTCCACTTAAAGGCGTCCTGAACGTACCCTTCGTATTCGTGGTCTGCAAACGAGGTGGTCACCGGATTCCCGAAGGCAATCGGATTTCCCTGGACCGTGTAGTTGTAGGTCGCGCCGTACTGGTTAATCAGACCAAGGACAGGGCCAAAGGCGTTGGTCACGTTCGTGCCGGAAGCAAGAGCGACGTTACTTCCGTAGGTGGGCGCCAGGAAATTCAACACGTCCGTCGTGATGTCGCCGCCCAGCCCGAGGAGCGTATTGCGGGAGAAGCTGTAGCTCGGAACGTTGTTGAAATTGCCGTTGGTGTTCAGGGCAAATCGGAAGTTCAAACCATACTGGATCGTATGGCGGCCTTTCGTCCATGTCATATCGTCCGTGACGTTGGTCGTTGGGGCGATCCGCTGGGTTGGCCGCGTGGTTCCGATCGGGCTCGCGAAATAGAAAGTCGGTACGACCGCCTCTGTTCCGGTGGCCGCATTGCCGAGTCGCGTGTAGCCGTAGTTGAAGACGTTCACCAGGCTCGGCGAGAGAACGGCAGTATAACGCGCCGCAAGGCCGCGCGAGTTATCGAGGGTCTCCTGCACGGCGGCTTGTCCGGGGAATTGGGCGAGGCCCGTCGTACTCCCCACAACACCGTTGCCGTCGACTGAGGCGCCGTTCAGAGTGCCGCGCAGCGAGACGGTGTGTTTTCCCGCATTATCGATGTTGTAATCCAGCTTGGCTACCTGTGCGTGATTGTTGAGATCCTGCGGCGCGTTGAAGGTCAGAGTGTTGAAGTTCAAACCAAGATCGGGAGATGCGAGCGGATTGTTGCCCGCGGGAAACTGCTTCAGATAATTCGTCATATACGCACTCTCGCCGATGCCGAGAGGATCGATCTGGGCAATCTCGGACGGGGTCAACGTGACGGTCGGGCCGCCCTTGAGCGGCACGAGGATGTTGCCCTGCTGCAGCGAGGCACTGGGAACCGTGCGGCTGACGGCCGTCGCGCTGCGGTCTTTGCGGCCCTCCCAGTTGTAAAAGAAGAACAGTTTGTTCTTTAAGATCGGGCCTCCCAGCGAAGCGCCATACTGATTGCGGATCAGCGCGGCGCGGGGCACGCCCGCACGATTGCTGAACCAGCTGTTGGCGGTGAGATCGGTATTGCGGTTGTATTCGTATGCAGTCCCGTGAAACTGATTCGAGCCGCTCTTCGTGATGATAGAGACCTGGCCGCCGGAGGAGCGACCCTGATCGGCTCCGAAGCCTGCGACAGTGGTGCGGAACTCCTGGACCGAATCGAGCGGTACCGGCAGTACGGAATTGAATCCGTTGGCGCCGGCATTATCGTTCACATCCACGCCGTCCAGAAGGACATTGTTCTGATCCGGGCGGGCTCCCAGCACCTGGCCTGTTGCGGCCACACCGGGTTGTATGCCCAGCAGCGCGACGATGTTGCGCGTCTGCAGGGGAATCTCTTTAACCTGCGTTTCGGTGAAGGGATTGCCGACCGACGCGTTCTCCGTGTTCACGACGGAAACCTCGGCGGTCACGTTAACGCTTTGACTGACCGCGCCCACTTCAAGGGCGATGTTCAAGGTAGAGGGCGTGTTGGTTTGGAGGACGACCTCGGAAGTCTGAACGCGGAAGCCGGGTTTCTCAACAGTAACCTGGTACTTGCCGGGAGACATCTGTACCACCTGATATTCGCCGCGATCATTTGAGACCGTCGCGCGCGCTGCGGTCGTATCCTCGTTCTCGACTTTCAGGCTGGCGCCGGGAACCACGGCGCCGTTCGAATCCGAAATGACTCCACTGAGAGAACTATTCTGTGCGGCGAGGGGCAGGACGCCCAGCACTAATAGAATGACAAGCCGATTATTCAATTTATCTCCTTATAGACTGCGATCCGGGCAAATGCGGCGACGAGTTACCGCTGTCTCAACGGAGAGAGAAAGTGAACACGCACGGGTGTTCACTTTCCTGAAAACCATCAATTCCTGAAAAGCTCTGTTTGAAAAAGTGCGGGCAAAAAGCTTATTAGGGCTTCAATGACGAAGCGCAGCCGCAACTAATCAAGTTGCAGCTCCCCGAATAATCGTGCGGGGAAACAACCGAAACTCTGCGCAGAGTTCGATCCTTTGCGAGACAACCAGTGCTTTTTGTTTATTATCAGATTCCGGCGATTGGATTGTCAAACAATTCACTCTTTGGCCGAATCGGCCGTCGAGCCCGGCGGCGACGGAGGAGTTTGCGTTTGACCGGCTGTAAGTCAGTGGATTTATTGGTCTTCCTCCGGCGTCAGAATCGCCGTTGGTGTTGCCGGTTCACTAACAACCCGGCCCTTGGTCCTATCGAAATATTCTATCTGAGGTATCTAACTGGGATTAGCATTAAGCAAATGAAAAAGGGCGCTTCATAAGCGCCCTTCGATTAACAAATGTAACGGAAATACCGCCGCAGTCAGGCTACGATGTCATGAAGCACGTTACCCGCGACGTCTGTGAGGCGGAAGTCCCGGCCGCTGTACCGGTAAGTCAACTTAGTGTGATCGATTCCCATCAGATACAGAATCGTGGCGTGTATGTCGTGGACATGCACGGGCTTCTCGATGGCTTTGAAGCCGAAATCGTCGGTCGCTCCGTAAATCGTGCCGCCTTTGACCGCTCCACCCGCCAACCACATGGTGAAACCGAAAGGATTGTGATCACGGCCCTGCTTCACGGCGCCGCCGCCTCCCACTTCCCGCACTGGAGTGCGGCCGAACTCCGAGCCGCAGACCACGAGGGTATCTTTCCAGAGACCGCGCTGCTTCAGATCTTTGACCACCGCCGCGAATGCCTGATCCGAGTTCTTCGCATTGATCTTATGCGCAAGGATGTCGGCATGAGCGTCCCATGGGTCGCCTTTCGAGTAATAGAGCTGTACCATGCGGACGCCCTTCTCTGCGAGACGCACAGCCATCAAAGCGCCGCGAGCCACATCGCCGGGCCCATACATATCGAGCGTCGCCTGCGACTCCTTGCGGATGTCGAAGACCTGAGGGGCTTCGGTCTGCATCCGATAGGCGGTTTCCATGGAACTGATCACAGCCTCGACCTGAGGGTCCGATCCGGCGTCTTCCGCGCGGATTTTCTCGATCTTCTGCAATAGGTCCAGTTCCCGGCGCTGCTCGACCAGAGTGAACTTCGGATTGTTGACGAAATTCAGGATCTTTTTGGGGTCGAAGCTCTTTTCAATGACTACTTTCTTCGCTTTCTCCTTGCCTTTGTCATCCTCCCCTTCCAGATCCTCAGGCGGAGCGTCTTCGGGTCTCTGGATCTTATTCGAAATGTAAGTTCCCTGATTGACTGCTGGAAGAAAGCCGTTGCTCCAGAGTGGGGGTCCGACGGTAGTCGGGATATCCGGGCACAACACGACAAATCCAGGTAAGTTGCGATTTTCCGTGCCGAACCCGTAAGTCAGCCACGCACCCGTGGAGGGGCGGCCAGCCTGATTGGCTCCGGTGTTCACCATGAGACATGCGGGCTCGTGGTTGGGTATCTCTGTGTAGACGGATCTGATCCAGCAGATATCGTCGACCACGCCGGATAAGTGGGGCCATAAGTCGCTGACATCCATTCCGGATTGACCGTACTTCTTGAATGTGTAGGGCGACTTCATCAGTTCGCCGGTGCGCCGCTCGGTTGCGATCGAGCCGCCGGGCATGGGCTTGCCGTCGTACTTCGTGAGCGCCGGTTTCGGATCGAACGCGTCGATCGTCGAAAGGCCGCCGTTCATGAACAGAAAGATTACTCGCTTTACACGCTGCGGATAGTCGAGGTTTGCAGAGGAAACGCCTGTGGTGGCGAGATCCGGACTGATTCCGGCGCGCGCCATCGATTCGCTCAGCATGCCGGCGAATGCCATCATCCCGAATCCGCCGCCTACGCGGCGTAAAGCCTCCCGTCTTGTCACCGGGATTCGTTTTGTATGATCGAACATCAGATATTAGTCCCTTCGCGTACTTTTACGTTTTGCGGCGCCGGGCGGAAGCCCGGCGGCAGGCCCGAAGGCCTGCCCCACAAACCCACCGGCGACAAGATCGCCGGCGCCACCACGAGTTAGTCTATGAACAGAAATTCTGACGAACTCAACAGCACCTTGGCGTAACGACCCCAGACCGTCGTGTCGTACTTGACTTCCGGCGCCGCCGCAGCCTTTCGGCCGCGTCCGCCCGGCATCGCTCCGCCCATACCGCCCATCATCCCCATGCCCATTCCCGGGTTCGCGTCGGCGACCTCGGAGAGCGCACCCGCGACTCCTTCGGCTGCCGGAGTTTCGCCCGTGTCTTTTACTTTCTCGTCGGGGGCTTTCCCGTCGGCGGATTTGTCTTCCACCTTCGGGCCGCGGCCGGGACCACCCTTCTTAGCCTTATCTTTCTCCGCGTTCTTGCCTTCCTCGTACTCTTTCATCGGCTCGGAACGAAGATAGTCGAGAGCGGTTGCGATCTCCTCTTCATTCGGCGCGCGTCCGTAAACGAGCGAATAGAGTTTGGCGACCCGCGCTTTATTGTCCGCCTCGCTCATGGCGCGTTTGGCGAGTGATTCGGCCTCAATCTGGACAAAGTCGCTGTTCATCAGGAAGAGCCGCTGAAGCGGAACGGTCGTTGTGAATCGCTTTTCGGCGCTGATGTTCGGCGGCGGGAAGTCGAACAACTGAAGATAGGCGTCCAGTTTGTAACGGCTGACCTTGCCGTAAACGGTGCGCCCCTTGAACGCGGGAGTCAGGTCCTGCGAGGGTCCGCCAAGCGACAGATCCAGATCGCCGGCGACAGAGAGAATCGAGTCGCGTACCTGTTCGGCATCCATCCGTCTCCGGGTGGCGCGCCAGTAGAGGCGATCGCCCGAATCCTTTGCGAAATCGACCGTGTTGTCCGCAGTGCCGAGCTGGTAAACCGAGCTCAGCATGATCTCGCGCTGGAGCTTCTTGATGGACATCCCATTGCGCACGAAATCACTGGCAAGATACTCAAGCAGTTCGGGGTTCGTCGGGCGCTCACCCGCGAATCCGAAGTTACTCGGCGTATCCACAATGCCCGTGCCGAAGTGTTCCTTCCAGATGCGGTTTACGATGACCCGCATGGTGAGAGGCTGCTTGACGATCAGGTCGGCGAGCTGGAGCCGTCCGCTGCCTTCCGTCAGGGGCGTGGGCTCGTCGCCATCGGAAAGCACGCTCAGGAAGTGACGAGGCACCTCAGGCCCCAGATTTTCGGGATTGCCGCGAAGCGCCAGTTTGATATTGACCGGATGCGGAGAATCCATCACCCCATGCATGAAGGGATAGTGAGGATCAAGCTTCTTCTTCGCCGCATTGAGATCGTCCTGAATCGCCTTCAGTCGCTCCTGCGATTCCGGCCCCAGGCGGCTTTCGAGGCCCCAACCGCGGAACAAAAGGACGCCCGGTTTACCCTGACGGCCACCGGCCATCATGTCGGGATCCACCTGGTATGAAATTTCGCGCTGGAAGATTTCGATCCAGAAGTTATTCTGCTCGTCTGGAAGCTCCTGCAGACGAAGATCTGAGCCGGGATTGAAATCCTTGTTACTGACGAAGTTACTCGGCTTGTCAGTACGCTTCTTGGGTTTGCTGCCTGGGATATCTTTATCCGCGATCACTTTGTTTTGGGCGTCGATGTCGTTTTTGGCAAGCATCGCCTCGACGACATCTTCCTGGAAGCGCTCGGCCAGTTTCTTTGCCTCAGCCGCCGTGCCACCCTTCTTCATCATGGCCTGCCAGGCGGCTTTGTTCTTGTACTTATCCGTGGTCTTTGCCATGTAGGCGATCCAGCGCGTCAGCAGCTCGTAATCGAGCTTGCGGGCATCGACTACCTGCTCCAGTTCCTTCTTCTGAGGCCCTGTTACTTCCCAGACGCCCTGAAGATAATTCGAGGTCTGGTACGCGAGCACGCGAGAAAGCTCGGCCGAGAGATCCTGGCTTGTCTGCTGCAGAATCTTTTGCTTCTCATCCACCTGATCGGACAACTTCTCGTAATCCGCGACTACTTTCTGGGGGGCCATCGGGTACTCTTCGTAAGTCGTATTAAAGAAAACGCCCGCCAGCGCGTAATAGTCGGTCTGCGGAATCGGATCGTATTTGTGGTTGTGGCACCGCGCGCAGGCGACGGTCAGACCGAGAAATCCGCGGGAAACGGCGTCCACACGGTCGTGGCGTTCATCGGCGCGAGTGACTTCGTTCGAACCATTGTCGTAATACCACGGCCCGAGGCCAAGGAACCCGGTAGCCGGGAGCATTTTGACGCGATCCTTCGGATCCATCAAATCGCCCGCGAGCTGCGCCTTGACGAACTTGTCGTACGGCAGATCGTCGTTGAATGCCTGGATCACCCAGTCGCGATAGAGATACGCATTAGGGTACGGGCGATAGCCCTTCGGGTTGGGATTGAGACTACGGTAATCGTCCTCGCCATAGCGGGCGACGTCGAGCCACACGCGGCCCCAACGCTCGCCGTAGTGCGGCGAGGCGAGCAGACGGTCCACTACCTTCGCGAACGCATCCGGCGAAGTGTCTTTCTCGAAAGCGGCTATCTCCTCGGGGGTGGGTGGCAAGCCAGTCAGGTCGAGGGTTGCGCGCCGCAGCAGATCGCGCTTGCTCGCCGGGGCAACCGGCTTGAGGTTTTCCTTTTCGAGTTTCGCCAGCACGAATTTGTCGATGTTGCTCTTCGCCCACTTCGCGTCGGCTACGACGGGCGGTTGCGGGTTCTGCAGCGGTTTGAAAGACCAGAAGGCCTTGCGTTCGGGGCTGATCACATACTTCCCGGTGGTGTTCGGCACCGTCGCGGCCGAGGTCTTCGGCCAGACTGCTCCGGCTTTGATCCAGGCGGTCAGCGTCGCGATCTCGGAATCCTCAAGTTTGCCGCCGAGAGGCATCTTCAGACCGGGATCGGTCTGGCGCACGGCTTTGATCAGCAGACTGTTATCGGGGTCGCCCGGAACAACCGCGACTCCGCGATCGCCGCCTTTCATCAGGGCCGCGGCGCTGTCAAGGCGTAAACCACCCAAGGCGGAATCGGTGTGGCATTCGAAACATCGATTCGCCAGGATCGGCCGGACTTTATTCTCAAAAAAATCGGGTGAAGCAGCGGCGGAAGTCTGAGCGGACAACGAGAAGGGCGTCAGAACACAGACCGCGGAACAGACGTATAAGAACTTTCTTTTGATCACGCTGGGTCGGCGCATATCTCTCTTTCCAAAACCACTTTCCAAAACCAGTTACAAACAGGCACGCGGGGGTGTGCCTCAGGAGTATATAGTTGCGGGTTCGGACGGGGAAAGCGGTGAGCCGACTGAGCTCGAGTCGAGAGTAAAAACGTAAGTCGGGCTTTTACTCGGACTTACCATTGGTGTACCATGGCCGCCCTATAATGTCAATTTTGGAATCCCCGTATATATCAGAGAAGACTGCATTTAGGGCGATTTCCAAGGTTCCGCCGGTCATTTTCCCGCAAAAACAAATGAGGGTTTGGGACATCAACGGTTCAAGGCCGCATTATCGATGGAATCAACGGTTTGTGTTAAATCCCGCCCGGTACGGGGAACGACTTTTCTTGTGGCGGAAACAGTTCATTTGCCGCTAGGATAAAGAATTCAGCCAATACTGCCGTCTTCCCGTCAGAGCCTGGCAGTTGATTCCCCCGTCCGGCAAGTCGTCCTTTCGTTTTTCGTTCAGCAAACATTTTCAGGAGGTTGTACGCTTCGTGCGTTTACTTTACGTACTTGCTCCGGCCGCGGTCATTCTTATGATCGGCGTGACCGCTCCGGCAGCGGGATTTGAAAACAAATCCGTCAAGACAATGGCCCACAAGGGCCATCAGGCGGCCGGTTCGGCCGAAGGGATCAAGACCCCGGGCGTGCAGATTCCGATCACGCGTCTAAAGCCTGAAACCGAGATCCCGGCGCCGGCCAAACCGGCATGGATCTTCGTGTCGGATCATGCGTTCATTCAGACGGCCGACGGTCTGAACCCGATTGATGCGAAGACCGGGAAAGCGGGGACAGCGGTTACGGGCCTGGCTAATGCGTGCGACGGAATGGCTTTGGGGTTTTCGAGTCTGTGGGTTCCGCTGTGCGGCGAAGGCGCGCTGGCGAAGCTCGATGCGAAGAGCTATAAGGCGGGCCCGAAAATTCAGACGGGCGTGTCCTCTGTGCCGGGAATTATCGCGGCGACGGGCGACAGCGTGTGGATGCTGACCGACGACAAGACGACCCTGACGCGAATCGATCCCATGCAGAACCAGGTGGTGGCCGATTTACGAATTGAAGCCGGATGCCGCGGGCTGACTTTCGGCGAGACGGCGCTCTGGATTGCCTGCCCTTCGAACAATAAGGTCATCCGTTTCAACCCGGAGACGAATCTGGTGGAGAAGCGAATCGAGGTATCGGCGGAGCCTGGAGCCGTAGCTGTGGGCGAGGGATCTGTCTGGGTCTATTGCCGGAAGGATGGCAAGGTCGATCGCATCGATCCGAAGACGAATAAGGTTTCGAAAAGCATTGATGTGGGGCTTCCGGGGCTTGAGGCGCAGATTGCTGTGGGCGAGGGTTCGGTGTGGCTGACTTCGCCTGGTTTTCCGATTACGCGGATCGATCCGAAGAGCGAAACAGTGGTGCAGCAGTTTACGGGTGAAGGCGGCGGTGCGATCGCGACGGGCGGCGGTTTCGTCTGGCTGTCGAACCGGAATGCGGGGACGGTCTGGAAGATCGATCCGAAACTTGTCGCTTTGACGCTTCCTGAATAAGACATGCTCCTTGAGGACGGGATGAATACGATAAACGCGATGACGAAAAGCTCCGCGCCGGGCGGAAGCCCGGCGGCAGGGCGGAAGCCCTGGCGCCACAACGGACACAGGCGACAAGATCGCCGGTGCTACTGGGTTGCAAGAGTTGCTGTTGGCATGTTGGCAGCTGTGGCTTTGGCTAGCGCTCAGCAGCCCGCCGGGCAGGGGCAAAGGCGGACGCCGCCTCCTCCGCTTCCTGGTGTACCGGGGGTGCAGGGGCCGATGTCCGGTCTGATACCGGACGCTGAATATTCGTTGAGCGCGGGGTCTCCCGACTGGCTGGCGATCGGGCCGGAGGGCGCGTGGGTTACCAGCAAGCCCACCGATGAGGTGCTGCGCATGGATCCGGAATCGAACAAGATCATCGCTTCGATACCGGTTAAGAAGCCCTGCGCCGGGTTCGCATTCGGGGCGGGCACGCTGTGGTCGCCGAGTTGTGAAGACAAGAATATTTCGCGGATCGATCTGATCTCAAACAAGATCGTGTCGAAGGTGGCTGTGAATCCCGCGAATACCGAAGGCGGGATCGCGTTCGGCTCGGGGTCGGCGTGGGTGCCCACCGCGCCCGGCGATGTAGTTTCGCGCATCGATCCCGCCACGAATATGGTTTCCGCGACGATCAAGGTCGCTCCGGGTTCCTACACGGCAGTGTACGAATACGGCCGGGTGTGGGTTTCGAGCACGGATAAAAGCGTGGTCAGTGTGATTTCTCCGGCGACGAACAAGGTGATCGCCGAGATCCCGGTCGACGAGAAACCTCGGTTCATGACGGCAGGCGAAGGCTATGTGTGGTCGCTCAATCAGGGTAAAGGTACGGTGAGCAAGATCGATCCGAACACGATGAAGGTGGTCGCGACGATCGAGGTGGGAGTGCCGGGGGGCGGCGGAGATATTTCGGCGGGCGAGGGAGCGGTGTGGGTTTCGGCGCGATCGATTCCCGTTTCGCGAATCGATCCGGCGACGGGGAAAGTAACGGCCCAGCTGGCGGGTCCGGGCGGCGATGCTTTGCGGGTCGGGCTCGGATATGTGTGGCTTTCGAATGGACGCCAGAAAACGGTATGGCGATTCCTGCCGCAGAAGGTGGTGGCCGCGGCGCCGCATGGCTGGAAGGACGATGCGCGCAAGGTGGATCTGGACGGCGATGGCAATCCCGATTTGCTGGTTGAGGAGGCTCCGATGTTCCTGCCGGGTGAGCCTGCGCGCTTTCATGTGAAAACGCTCAGCCCGCAATTGAGCGGCGATCTTGTCTTGAAGACGACTCTTAATGGCAAGACCGCGGAGTCTTCATTTGAGCGTTCGGGCGAGGATTGGGTCGCATCGCTTGGTCAGACGGAACCGCGATGGATTCACTATTCGGTTTGCATCGCTCATTCGAGCGTGTGCGGGCCGGAGATGGTGGTGGCATCGCCGACTACGAGCGTGGAGCGGGCAAAGGGCGACGTGCGGTTTGTGGCGGACAGCTTCATGGTCCCGGCGCCTCCGGATGGCAAATACACGTGGCACATTCTGGAACCCGCGATTTTACGGGCAGATTACGCGGCGCTCGAGAGCGCGGGGCTGCAGACGACGATCTCAGAGAACGAAGATCTGGGAGAGTTGAAGCGCCATCGGTGGGAGTTTCAGCATCATACGGCGTTTGCGTGGGGCTTGCTGACTGCGGATGGATCTACAGAAGTGGCGTGCGTTTATGTGACACCGAGCAAGGAGGAAGGCTACGACGCGGCTGTGCATTTTCTGATGACCAAACGCGGGCGGGCGGAGAATCTGCAGCCGCAGCTCGAGTCGGAAGTGCGCGAGTGGATGCGTGCGAAGTGGCCGTTCGCGAAGGTTGCGTTTCCGGGTGCGGAAAATTGAGCAGGGTCTTCGCGGCTGCGCTTTTGCTTTGCGCGGTGGGCGCGCAGGCTGTGGAGATTTCAGAGACAAACGGCGCTGGCTTAAAGCCCGGCACTCTTCCGGATCACTGGATGACCGGCGGACCGGATTGCGTTTCGGTTCCGGACTGGCAGGTGCACGAGTATAACGACGACTTCTACATCCTGCGCGAATCGGGGTGCATTCATTTTGAGAAGCCGTTTTTGTATTTGATTTTCGGGAATGAAAAGGCTCTCCTCGAGGATACCGGCGCGGGGGAAGTTCAGACCGCTCCTTTCGTGATGGATCTGCTCGCGAAGTGGGCGAAGCGGACGAAGCATGCTCCGGTGAAGCTGGTTGTGATTCATTCGCATGCGCATGGGGATCATATTGCCGGCGACAAGCAGTTTCAGGCGATGCCCGAGGTTGAGTTTATCGACCATACTCCGGAGGCGGTTTCGAAGGCTGCCGGGATTGCGAAGTGGCCGGTGGATATCGGGAGTATCGATCTTGGCGGGCGTGTGGTCGACGTGATTCCGATACCGGGGCATAACGATGCGAGTATTACGCTTTATGATCGGGTCACCGGGAATCTGCTGACCGGGGATAGTCTTTATCCGGGGCGGTTGACGGTGCCGGATCTGCCTGCCGGCGCGGAGAGCGCGAAGCGGCTGGTTGCGTTCGTCGAGACGCACCCGATCGCGTATGTGCTGGGCACGCATATTGAGCAGATGCGGACGCCTTACAAGGACTATCCTCGGGGATCGACTTATCAGCCGGATGAGCATGCGCTGGCTTTGACGCGGGGTTCGGTTTTTGAGTTGAACCAGGTGTTCGTCGATATGAATGGGATGCCTCGCACGATCGCGGAACCCGAGTTCACGGTAATCGCGCGTGCTCCGCGGGCGGCGGCGAAGAAGAATTAGGAACTCACCGATTTCCGGTAGGCTCGCCAGCCTCCGAAATGCGTGATCTCCGTCGCGCCTTCGAGTCCGATTGGTTCGCAGACGAAGGACTTTACCGAACGGCCGCTTTCGAGGCGGCAGCTTCCGATTGCGAGCGGCGGTGGGACTGCGGCCACGAATGATCCAAAAGTGGTTTCCGGCACGGCCCAGACTTCGACTTCAAGGTCGCGACCGCCTTCGGGTGAGAGGAAGAGTCCGGGTTTGGGGATCGGGCCTCCCGCAAGAGCGTAGAGGCGGTATTCGGGCGCGGTTCGGGTGGCCTCAAGCAAAAACGAACCCGCGTCGGTGAGCTGGTGGTTCAGGGGCATTCCCGAGAGGTGCGCTCCGCAGACAGCAAGTGGGATGTAGCCGGTGGGGCAGTAGCTCCGTCGGCCGGAATCCGCGGTGGCGAGGAGGGCTTCGTCGGACCAGGCGGGCCCAATCAGCGTGACGCCGAACGGCATGCCGTTCGCGCGTTTGCCGGCAGGTATGGCGACAGCGGCAAGATCCAGCAGGTTGACGAAATTCGTGTAGTAGCCGAGATCGGTGTTGTGCGCGATTGGTTGCTCGGCGATCTGTTCGTGGGTGTAGCAGTTGCCGGCCGTGGGCAGGAGCATGAAGTCCATGCGGTCCCACTCGCGCTGAGTCTGACGGGCTAGTTCGGCGAGGCGGTAGATGGCTTCGAAGGTATTGACCGCCGTCAGAGACGCGGCTTTCAGGATGATCTGGGCGGTTACCGGGTAGAGTGCGTCGGAGTGAGCTTCGGCGAATTGCCGGATCGCGGCGAACCGCTCCGCGACCCATGGGCCGGAATAGAGCAACTGCGCCGCCTCGTTAAAGGGTTCGTAATCGAATTCGACCCTGACGGCGCCTTGCCCTTCGAGGCGGGCGGCCGCGGCTTCGAAGAGCGCTGGGGCCGAGTCGTCGCCGAAAAAACGAAGCCATTTTGTGTCGGGGACGCCGAAGCGGAAGCCGGTGTCCGGCCAGGCGTGGCGCTGACCGGGAGGGCGCGACCAGGGATCTTTGGGATCGAAGCCTCGGGCCGCTTCGAAGACGCGGGCTGCTTCGGCGCAGCTGCGCGTCAGGATGGAAACGCAGTCGAGCGAACGGCAGGCCGGCACTACGCCCGCTGTGCTCAGCGCTCCTTTGGTGGGTTTCAGGCCGACGAGTTCGTTGAAGGCGGCGGGGACGCGCCCCGAGCCGGCGGTGTCGGTTCCGAGGGCGAACGAGACCAGGTCTGCTGCTACGGCGACGGCGGAACCAGAGCTTGATCCGCCGGAAATGTAGCGGTCGTCGAAGACGCTGGAGCAGGCTCCGTAGGGCGATCGGGTTCCGACAAGGCCGGTGGCGAACTGGTCGAGATTGGTTTTTCCCACTGGTATCGCGCCAGCGGCGATGAGGCGCTCGATCACGGTCGCGGATTGGTCGGGAGTGTAGGCGTAGTCCGGGCAGGCGGCGGTGGTGGGGATGCCCGCGAGATCGATGTTGTCTTTGATCGCGAACGGGATTCCGTAGAGACGGAGATCTTCGCGGTACGGGCCCAGATTGCGCGCCTGCTCGATGGCTTGCTCCTCGGGGACGAGCTGGATCCAGACCGGGCGTTCGCCGCGCGCGCGAATGCGGCGGTAAACCTCAGCGATGACGTCGACCGGCTGGACGGTTCCCGAGCGATAGGCGTCGAGCAGTGAGGCGATGTCGAGTTTCATTTAGAGGCCTTCCGTCTTGAGGAGCAAAATATTCTGGCCGGCGGCGACTTCGGCGCTTTGCGCGCAGAAGATCTCGGCGACGATTCCGGCTTGTGGCGCGGCTACGGCGATCTCCATTTTCATGGATTCGATGATCGCCAGGCGCTGGCCACCGGCGACTCGTTCGCCGGGCTTGACGCCAATGTTCCATACGCTGCCGTGCGCAGGTGACTTCACGGCTCGGTGGCCGGCCGGGATGGGAATTTCCGCGGCGGCCGGCTGTTCGGCGGGCGCTTCGACCTCGCGATCGAGACCGGCTTCGCGCCAGCGTTCGCGCTCCGCTTCGAATGCGGCCTGCTGCTTATTTTTAAACACCTCGGTTTCAGGCCGGATGCTCTCGAGGAAGGCGTGGTAGTCGCGCAGGCGGAAACGCCCGTCCTCGATTTTCAGGTGAAACTTGCCGTGCGTGAAGTTATCGCGCATCTCCATCAGTTCGGCGGCTTCGACGGGATAGAAGCGGATCTGGTCGAAAAAACGAAGCAGCCAGGGGTGGCCGGGCTGGAATTCCTTCGTGGTCTTCCAGGTGTTCCACATCTGCACGGTGCGGCCGACGAATTGATAGCCGCCGGGACCTTCCATGCCGTAGACGCAGAGGTAGGCTCCGCCGATGCCGACTGAGTTTTCGGCGGTCCAGGTGCGCGCGGGGTTGTATTTGGTGGTGACCAGGCGATGGCGCGGATCGACCGGCGTGGCTACGGGCGCGCCGAGATAGACGTCGCCGAGGCCGAGCACCAGATAGCTGGCATCGAAGACGATGTCCTTGACTTCGTCGATGGAATCGAGGCCGTTGATGCGGCGGATGAATTCGATGTTGCTGGGGCACCAGGGCGCGTCCGGGCGCACCGATTTCATGTATTTCTCGATGGCGAGACGGGTTGCGGGGTCGTCCCAGGACAGCGGCAGATGAACGATGCGGGAGGGGATCTCGATGTCGTCGAGCGGCGGCAGTTCGGATTCGGCTCGGTCGAGCAGCGCGAGCAGGCGGGTGCGGGGAAGCAGGCCGGAATCGTAGTGGATCTGGAGCGAGCGGATGCCGGGGGTGAGATCGATAATGCCGGCCGGCTTTTCGCGTTCGAACCATTCGAGCAATGATTGCGCGCGGAAGCGAAGATTCAGATCGAGGACCGGGTCGCCGAATTCGAGAGCAGGTAGCGATCGCCGGCGGCGCGACAAACGATGTCACGTTTGTCGGAGATGACGGCTGGTTCCTGGTTGAGGCGAGCGAACTGGATTGTGTCGCCGGCGCGAAGCTGGCCGATCTTCCAGAGTTCGGCATCGACCACGACCACCGGACAGACGAAGCCTCCGAGGCTGGGGCCGTCGGGGCCGAGGATTACGGGCATGTCGCCGGTGAAATCGACGGAGCCGATGGCGTAAGCGTTGTCGTGGATGTTGGAGGGGTGCAGTCCGGCTTCGCCGCCGTCGCGGCGCGCCCATTGGGGTTTCGGGCCGATGAGGCGGACGCCCGTGCGGCTTGAGTTGTAGTGGACCTTCCAGCGTGTGGCGAAGAAGGTTTCGATGTCGTGTGGGGTGAAGAAATCGGGCGCGCCGTGCGGGCCGTACATCACGCCGATGCTCCAGTTGTGCGTTAGTTCGGGTAATGCGATCTTCGGAGCGTTGGCCGGAGGCGCTTCGGAGACGTGCAGGACATCTCCGGTTCTGAGAGTCCGCCCCGCGGCGTGGCCGCCGAATTTGCCGAGCGTGAAGGTGCTCGCGCTTCCGAGATAGAGCGGCACGTCGAAGCCGCCTCGTATCAGAATGTAGGCGCGCGCGCCAGCGCCGGTGCACTCGCGCAATTCGAGCAGCGATCCTGCAGCGACATGTTGAACTTCACCGACGGCGACAGGCTCGCCGTCAAGGGTGGCGCCGAAATCAGCGCCCGTAACGACGAACACAGTGTCGAAGCAAAAGCGGAGCGAGGGTCCGGTGACGGTGCATTCGAGGCCCGGTGCGCCTGGCTCATTGCCCAGCAGCAGGTTTCCCGAACGGAAGGAGAGCGAATCCATCGGGCCCGAGGGTGGGACGCCGACCTGCCAGTAGCCGAGGCGGCCGGGGTAATCCTGAATGGTCGTCATGGTGCCGCCTTCGACGACTTCGACGGCGCGCTGCCGGTATTCGAGCGTGCTGAGAAAGCGCGTGGTTACGCCGCCTTCGGCGAAAGCTTCACTGGCGACGATCTGGCGGAGGTAAGCGAGATTGGTTTCGATGCCCGCGATCGTTGTGTCCGCGAGGGCGTTTCGGAGATTCTGTAACGCCTCCCCTCTTGCGACGCCGCGCACGATGATTTTGGCGAGCAGCGGATCGTAGAAGGGCGTAACCTCGGCGCCGCGCTCGATCCAGGTTTCGGTGCGGGCTTCGCGCGAAAAGCTTGCTTCGGTGATCAGGCCTGCGCTGGGCTGAAAGTTCCGGCCGGGATCTTCGGCGTATACGCGAACCTGGATGGAACTTCCGTGCGCCTCAGGCTTCAGGGCAGGTAGGGGTCCGAGATCGCCCGCGGCGCAGCGGACCATCCATTCGACCAGGTCGATGCCGGTGACCTCTTCGGTAACTCCGTGTTCCACCTGCAGGCGTGTATTGACTTCGAGGAAGTAAAACTCCTGTGCGACGGCGTCGTAAACGAACTCGACGGTTCCGGCGGAGCGATAATCGACCGCGCGTCCCAGACGTACCGCGCATTCGAGCATATGCGCGCGCACTTGGGCGGACAAACGGGGCGCGGGCGTCTCTTCGATGACCTTCTGGTTGCGCCGCTGCACGGAACAGTCGCGCTCGCCGAGTGCGATGACCTCGCCCGCGCCGTCGCCGAAGATCTGCACTTCGATGTGGCGCGCGCGATCGACGAACTTTTCGAGATAGATGCCGGAATCCTTGAAACTGGCACGGCTGGTGCGCTCGACGGAGGCGAAGGCCTCAGTGACTTCAGAGGCCTCACGGCAAAGGCGCATGCCGATGCCGCCACCGCCGGCGGTGCTCTTCAGCATTACAGGCAGGCCGATCCGAAGCGCCTCGGTGACCGCCTCTTCGGCGGAAGCGAGCAGCCCGGTGCCGGGCAGCAGCGGCGCGTTGTTCGCGGCAGCGATTTCGCGTGCGGTGTGTTTCAGGCCGAAGGAGCGCATCTGATCCGGCGTGGGTCCGATGAAGACGATTCCGGCGCTCTCGCAGGCTTCCGCGAAGGCGGCGTTCTCGCTGAGAAAGCCGTAACCGGGATGAATTGCCTGGGCGCCGGTGCGGCGCGCGGCGTCGAGCACTTCTCGGTATCGAGATAGCTTTGCGAGGCCGGCGCCGGACCGAGAAGGACCGCTTCGCTCGCCATGGAAACATGGAGCGAATGGCGGTCGGCCTCTGAATAAACGGCGACCGAGCCGACGCCGAGCCGGTCGAGCGTGCGGATGATGCGGCAGGCGATTGCGCCGCGGTTGGCGATGAGAACTTTCTTGAACACGTTAAGCAGCGTCCCAGATCAGCACTTCGATCGGTGTCGGATTGTAGGCGTTGCAAGGGTTGTTCAGCTGGGGGCAATTGCTGATCACGCAGATGGAATCCATTTCGGCGCGCATCTCGACGTACTTGCCTGCTTCTGAAATGCCGTCTTCGAACGTGAGGCGGCCATCCGGCGTGACGGGCACGTTCATGAAGAAGTTGATGTTCGCCGTTACGTCGCGTTTTGCGATTTTCCATTTCGGATCCGAGATCGCCAGCAGAAAGCTGTTGCGGCACGCGTGCATGTGCCGCTTTTCGATGGCATAGCGGACCTGATTGCTTTCAACGGCGCAGGCGCCGCCCAGCGTGTCGTGGCGTCCGCAGGTATCGGCGACGATGGTCAGCATCGGATTGCCGAGGTTCGTCCGCAGCACGGTTCCGGTCGTGAGATAGATGTTTCGCTGGCCGGTAATCGTATGCTGCGCGCTATAACGTTCCGATGTGTCGCGCGCGCTGTAGAAAAGAGTATCGACGGCCTGATTGCCTTTGAGGTCGACGATGCGGAAGGTCTGGCCCGCTCTGATTTCGTGGATCCAGTAATCGCCCGCGCCGACTACAGCCGAGTACGCCGCATCCGCGGGGCGCAACAGGCTTTGAGTAAGAGTTTGTTCGATCATGCGGCACCTTCGAGGAAATATCTTTCGGTGTTGATAAAGCCGCGGGTGTTTTCGGGACACTTGAGGCGGCAGGGGTCGTCAGCGGCCGCTGGAGCGCCCTGATAAATGGAGAACTTCACAGACTCCGGCGCGTATTGCGGGTTGGGATCGAGCGGATGCTGGCCGGTATCCAGAATCACGAGGAGATTCATCTCCGCGCGGAGTTCGACGTAATTCCCCGGCTTCGAATTACCTGCGACGAAGTTCATGGACCCGTCGGGATCGACACGCACTTTGCTGAACAAGTCGAGGGATGGGCCGAGGTCCCGGATGTCGAGCCCGTATTTCATCAGCTCCTGGAGGAAGTTATCGCGAGTGTTGCGATGCCAGTCATTGCGGCAATCCTGGTAAGAAGCCGCGCCGTACTTCGCGGCGACCTGGGCAGCGTCGTTATACCCGCCGAGCGGATCGTGCCAGCCGCACGTGTCCTTCGTTATGGAAGCGAGCACGCGGCCCATATCTGAATAAAGTACGAAGCCTTCGGTGAGGTGCGCGGTGTGCTGGGCTTTCAGCGTGTCCGGCATGTTGTAGCGCTCAACCATGCAATCGAAGTTATAGAAGAGTGCCGCGACGTTGGCGCCACCCTCGGGGTCTGCGATGTGCAGCGTTTTGCCGCGCCTGAGAACGAGCGACCAGCTCGCGCCGGGAGCGATGGTGTCACCCCATAGAACTTGAGACATGAAATAACCCTCCTAATGGATAAATGAAAGACGATTCCTGCGAGACGGGACTCGCGGACAGATGAATCAACGATTTGAGAGGAAATTAAAGCTGGGGAGGGCCGCAGCACACGTCCATCGCGGTGAGGCGCAGGAGGACTGCAAGAGCAATCTTGCGTTCTCCGCTATGCGGCTGGTACGTTAACACAAAACTATGATGGCAAAGTCCTGTGCGATGATGCAATCGAAAAAAACTATCGCGCGAATACCTGGAGACGGCGTCGCCAGCTAAGGAGGCTTACCGGGCTGCGTTTTATTCTAATCGCTGTGATCGTGAACAGCATGTTTGGCCAAGATTCCCTCTACCGTCAAGGCCGGCGACGCGGCGCCAGGCCTCACATGGACCCAAATCATTGCGCCCAATTCGACATCAAGCGGACCGCAGAGCTTTCTCGGACAGACACTCGCCATTCGATTCGAGAGTGCGTCTCGGCGACGGCTTTGCGCGTTGCCATTTGAGCACCTCGTACCATGGTGCTTTACCCGCTGAATGCCTGAACTCAAGTCGCTATCTCCTCCAATTCTTCTTCACATCGCACAAGTCCTGAACGTCCCGATGAAGGGACTCGTCGCCACGGTTGAACTCCTCGATGAGGGTGGCACGGTGCCGTTCATCGCGCGCTATCGCAAGGAGGCGACCGGCAACCTGGATGAAGTCCAGATACGGGCGATTGAAGAGAAGCTGGCGTACTTCCGCGAACTGGAAGATCGCCGGGAAACCGTGCTCCGCACGATTCAGGAGCAGGGAAAACTGACGGACGATCTGCACGAGCGCATCCTCGCCACATTCGACCGGAGCGAACTCGAAGATTTATATCTGCCCTACAGGCCGAAACGGCGCACCAAGGCCACGATTGCCCGCGAGAAGGGCCTGGAACCGCTGGCGTTGTACCTGTGGAAGCAGGAACCTGCGGCCATGCCGCTCGCCGAATTCGCGGCGACCTTCATCAGCGCCGACAAGGGCGTGAGTACGGCGGAGGAAGCGCTCGAGGGAGCCCGTCACATCGTAGCCGAAATGATCAGCGAGAATGCGGACTTCCGTAAGGCGCTGCGCCAGATGATGTTCGACCAGGCTTTCATCGTTTCCGCAAAGGCCGACGGCGCTGTTGACGAGCAGGAGAAGTTCAAAATGTATTACGAGTACCGTGAGCCGGTGGCGAAAATCCCGTCACACCGCATGCTCGCGATACGCCGCGGCGAGACCGAGAACATCCTCTACTTCAACATCGAACTCAACTCCGAGGGGCCGCTCACTTACCTGAAAAGCAAGGTCCTGAAACGGCCTGGCGACTGGACTCCGCATCTGGAAATGGCCGTACAGGACAGCTACAAACGGCTGCTCAACCTTTCGATTCAGTCTGAAGTCCGTCTGGAGTTGAAACAGAAGGCCGATCTGGAAGCGATCCGTGTGTTTCGCGAGAATCTGGAGAATCTGTTGCTTTCACCTCCGGCGGGGCAGATCGCGGTACTTGGCATCGATCCGGGAATCCGCACAGGTTGCAAGATCGCCGTTGTGGATGAGACGGGCAAATTTCTCGACCACAGCGTGATCTATCCGCATCAGCCCAGGAACGACTTCTCCGGTTCGGCGCGCACCCTGAAAGAGCTGATGGCGAAGTTCAACGTGAGAGCGGTTGCGATCGGCAACGGGACTGCGTCGCGTGAGACAGACGCATTTGTTCGGGACTTCTTTCGCCAAGAGGGACTTACGGAAGCCTTCAGCGTCACGGTGAATGAATCCGGCGCGTCGATCTATTCCGCGTCAGACATCGCGCGGCAAGAGTTTCCCGATCTCGATCTCACGGTTCGCGGCGCTATATCGATCGCGCGCCGGTTGCAGGACCCGCTGGCGGAACTGGTGAAGATCGATCCGAAATCGATCGGCGTGGGCCAGTATCAGCACGATGTCGATCAGGGCTTGCTGCAGAAGTCTCTCGAAGCCGTGATCGAAAGCTGCGTGAACCGGGTCGGGGTCGATTTAAATACCGCATCCTGGGCGTTGCTTCGCTATGTGGCGGGCATCAGCGAACGCACGGCGCAGAAGATTGTGGAATACCGGAACGATCACGGAAAGTTCCGCTCGCGAGTGCAACTCACGGCGGTTTCCGGCGTTGGACCGAAGACTTTCGAACAGGCCGCAGGATTCCTGCGGATACGCGGCGGCGAGAATCCGCTGGATAATACGGCGGTGCATCCGGAGTCGTACCCGGTCGTGGAGCAGATCGTCGAGCAGATTGCGAAAGCTCACAGCATTTCGATTCCGGAACTGATCAGTAAGCCGGAACTTCTCAGCCAGGTCAAGAAAGAAGACCTGAGCGTGGGCGTCTATACGCTCAACGACATTCTCGAGGAACTGAAGAAGCCCGGCCGCGATCCGCGCGACAAGTTCGTGGCGCCGAAGTTCAACGACGATGTGAAGGAGCTTGCCGATCTCAAGCCGGGAATGGCTCTGGAAGGCGTGGTTACCAACGTGACGAAGTTCGGTGCATTCGTGGATGTCGGCGTGCACCAGGATGGGCTGGTCCACATCAGCGAGCTTTCGAACCGGTACATCAAAGAGCCGTCGGAGGCTGTCAAGGTGGGGCAGATTGTGAAGGTTCAGGTGTTGAGCGCGGATGTGAAGAACAAACGCATCGCGCTTTCGATCAAAGCCTTGCTGGCGCCTGCGCCGAAAGCTGCGCATAAGCAACCGCCTCCACCCGCTGAGAAGGCGCCGATTCGGCTCGATGACAAGATTTCGGCTTTGGCCGATAAGTGGAAGCGCCGCTGAGATCGCTATTCGATTTCGAGCGTAATGCTGACCGGTACGGTCTTCGGCACGAAGCACATGCGGTCGTTGCACGCCTGGTATCGAGGGGTGCCGTTCTGAGCGGTCGCCCCTGACGCCGCAGTCATGGGGCCTTTGAACTTTGTCGCGGTATAACGATTGGGATTTTAACCCGCGCCGCTGGTCACGGCTGCGCGCTCACCCCTGCCCAATCAGTTCGATACCCAGATGGCAATGATATTCAGCAACGGGAGTAACACCAGAATAGGTGATCGCTTCCTGCAGAGAAGTGCCGTGCAGGCCGTAAACGGATACAACAGCATTGAGCAGACAAATGTGTAAGCCTTCCACGTCGCCCCGCCGTCGAACGCCATGCCGCTAAGAAGTACGAAGGGCATCCACGGGATTGCCAAGAGGAACCAGAGCACCAAAATACCGATGATCAGGGGCTTTGTTTCGGATGAACCGACCCCAGATTTGATCGCCGGAGAGAATTGACGAATCAGCCACACGGCGGGGGATCTATCCAGACTTGGGTGGGGCGACGAAACCCAAGCGCTATTCGATTTCAAGCGTAATGCTCACCGGTACGGTTTTCGGCGCGAAGCACATCCGGTTATTGCAGGCCTGGTATCGAAGCGTGCCATTCTGCGCTGTCGCCCCGGACGCCGCATTCGCGGGCACCTTGAACTTGGTCGCGATGCTGAACTCACCGGTAACTACCGAGAGAGGCTTCGGAGAAAACGGATACTTCTCCATCGTCCCCTTCGGGTATTCGACGCTTTCGGCTTCGAGCGGACCGCCGGTCCACTTGAGCGTCAACGGAATCAGATAATCGTCTGTGGGTTTATTGCTGTTGGCGTGAAAACCGGGCGGCAGGGAAGCGCGAACCGTGACTGCCGCTACCGAGCCTTTACGCGCCTTCACCGTGGGGAGCGGAGAGACGGTCAAAGTCGGGCTAGTCTGCGCGATTAGAACGGTCGCCAGAGGCATTAACGCCAGAAGGCCGGGCCGGAGCCTGAAGCAACGTTTCAATAGCATCTTCGAAATCCTTCTTGCCGGCGAGGCCGACATGAACGGCGGCAATTCGTCCGTCGCGGTCGATGACAAATGTGGTCGGCAGCGCTTCCAGTCCGCCGTATTGATCGCCCGTCTTGTCGTCGCCCAGCACAATACGGTAATTCACTTTCCTTTGCGTAACGAAGGGCGTAATCGCTTTCCAGCCATCTTCATCCATCGAGACGCCGAGAACCTCAAACCCGCGGTCTTTATACTTCCGCTGGAACTCCGTGAACCATGGGATTTCGATCGTGCAGGGACCGCACCATGTCGCCCAGAAGTCGAGCAACACCACCTTCCCCCGGTAGTCGGCCAGATGAACCACCTTGCCGTTCGCGTCTTTCAGGGCGAATTCGGGAGCGCGCTTCCGCGGCGGAGTCCTGCTTGACGGCCGTTTTCACGGGCGGGCGCAGGTGAACACGCGACCAGGCCGACGATCAGGGCCACGCCGCCAATGGCTGCCAAACGAAGGTTCGAGCGGAAGTTTGTCATCGCCATCAGTCCTGATTATAAGGGGATCATATGGCGAACAAATAGTTGCGGAAATTTTCCCGAAACCATGCGCGCCGCGCCGACCGCCGCGTTGCCGAAAGCGTGACCTCGGAATCGGCGCCGCGATTTACCCAGGCAGCCGTGTCACAGAAGCTCTCACAGCAGTATTCGCGCCAGCGCCGTGAGCGTTGCGCGACGTCCCGGGCGGACAACTGGCGCTTCCGCCATTCCGCCGACCAGCCCGCCTCGCCGCGCGCGCGGGACTTCCATTCGGCCGCCAGATGCGCCTCCCACGCCAGCCTGCGCGGGTTTCCGAGCCGTACCCAGGCGAAATGAAAATACTCGTGAAGCAGGATCCGGCGATGCGTCCCGGCGGTTCGTTTCAGTTCGGGGTCGAGGATGATGCGCCGGGCGCGAATCCAGCTTGCCGCATGCGCCGGATTGCCCGCGGAGTCGCGCAGGTTGGGGCGATAGCCAACGCGAACCGGCGGTCCGTCAAAGATCCGACGCGAGCCCAGCTTGAGCAAGTCTGCCTGAGGCATATGGGGTGATCCCCCTACAATAACTGCATGGATCTCGCCGCGCTGCTGACGGAACAGGCGAACCCGGTCTCCGCTCACATCGATAAGCTCTCGACCACGGAAATGCTCTCTGTGATCAATGGCGAAGACGGCAAGGTGGCGGAGGCGGTTTCCGCAGAAATTCCCTGGATCGCGCCGAGCGATCGACGGCATTGTGGATGCGTTCCAAAAGGGAGGCCGGTTGTTTTATATCGGCGCTGGAACCAGCGGCAGACTGGGAGTTCTGGATGCGGCGGAATGTCCGCCAACCTTCAATGTTCCGCCGGATCTGGTGCAGGGGATTATCGCGGGAGGCGAAGCCGCTCTTTCGCGCGCGACCGAGGCGACTGAAGACGACCCCGCGACTGGCGTTCGCGACCTGGTGGCGCGAGGGTTCCAGGGAGGCGATGTCTTGTGCGGAATCGCCGCGAGCGGCCGGACGCCTTATGTCCTGGGAGCAATCGACGAGGCCAATCGGCTGGGCGCTCTGACGATCGGCATCAGTTGCACGCCGGATTCGGAACTGGCGCGGCGCGCGAAGATCGCGATCACTCCGCTGACCGGGCCTGAGATCATCGCAGGATCAACCCGCATGAAGGCGGGTACGGCGACGAAGCTTGTCCTCAATATGCTGACCACAGGCAGCTTCATCCGGCTGGGGTACGTTCGGGGCAATCTGATGGTGAACGTGCAGCCGAAGAATTCCAAGCTGCTCGACCGTTCCCGGCGAATCGTGGCGGCGGCCACGGGAGTCTCCTATGAGGACGCGGGAGAGATGCTGGCGGCGGCAGGAAACAACGTTCGCGAAGCGATCACAAGGTGGGAAGTGAAAACGAAGAATGGATAAATTCGTAATCGAGGGCGGCGCACCGCTCCATGGCAGCATTGCCACGAGCGGATCGAAGAACTCCGCGTTGCCCGCTCTCGCGGCGGCGCTCCTTACCGACGAGCCAGTAGTGCTGGAACGCATTCCACGCGTGCGGGATATCCGGACGATGGAGCGGCTGCTCGTCGATATCGGCTCGGAAGTCGAGGTCGACGAGGAACGCGTAACGCTCAACACGAAGAAGATCGTTTCGCCGGAGGCGCCGTACGAACTGGTAAAGACGATGCGGGCTTCGAGCCTTGTGCTGGGACCTTTGGTGGCGCGTGCGGGACGCGCGCGGGTCTCTTTGCCCGGAGGGTGCGCGATCGGGGCGCGGCCGATTAACTTCCATCTGGCCGGGCTCGAACACCTGGGTGCGAAGATCTCGCAGGAGCACGGCTATATCGAAGCTGCGGCGCCGGACGGTCTGAAGGGCGCTCATGTCGTCTTCGACCGGATCACGGTTACAGGGACTGAAGATATCCTGATGGCTGCTGTGCTTGCCGACGGCGAATCCATAATTGAGAACGCTGCGCGCGAGCCTGAGGTGGTGGATCTGGCGCATCTGCTGCGCAAAATGGGCGCCCGGATCGAAGGGGAAGGCACCAGTTTGATTCGCGTCGAGGGTGTCTCCAGACTGAACGGCGCGACACACGAAATCATCGCCGATCGCATCGAAGCCGGCACCTTCGTAATCGCAGCGGCGATTTCCCGCGGGGATCTTGCGGTGACGGGATGCGTTCCGGAACATCTCGGCGCCCTGATCGCGAAACTCACCGAGGCGGGCGTGAAGGTTTGTATTGTCGACGAAACGACGGTGCGGGTCGAGGCGAACGGCGCGATTCAGCCGGCCGATATGATTACCGAAGAGTTCCCAGGATTTGCTACGGATCTGCAGGCGCAGTACATGGCGCTCATGACGCAGGCCAATGGCATTTCCCTCGTGACGGAAACCATCTTCGAGAACCGGTTCATGCACGCGCAGGAACTGATGCGCATGGGAGCGAATATCAGGATCGACGGCAGGCAGGCGATTGTGGCGGGCACGAGCCGGTTGACGGGCGCGAGCGTGATCGCGTCGGACTTGCGTGCCAGCGCATCGCTGGTGCTGGCCGCGCTTGTGGCGAAGGGCGAGACGGTGATCGACCGCGTTTATCACATCGATCGCGGATACGAAAAAATTGAAGAGAAGTTGTCCGGAGCGGGCGCGAAAATCAGACGGATCGAGTAATCGAAATGGCTCACAACGAAGGATTCCTGAAGCTGGTCAACGATGCGAAGACGCGGGTTCGCGAGACGGACGTAGCGGGTTACCAGGAGATGCTCGCGCGCGGCGAAAAGCCCGTGCTGGTGGATGTTCGCGAGGATAACGAATGGAGCGCGGGACACGTGAAAGGCGCGGTCCATATGAGCAAGGGCACGATCGAACGCGACGTTGAAAGCAAGGTGCCCGATAAGCGGACTACGCTGGTGCTCTACTGCGGAGGCGGATTTCGTTCGGCTCTGGTGGCGGACAACCTGCAGAAGATGGGCTATGCGAATCCTGTCTCGCTCGACGGCGGCTGGAGGGCGCTGAAGGAATCCGGTCTGGAGCTCGAGTGACTCACGTTACAACGCGGTGATTAAAGTGCGTCAGAAACTCAGGTGCAACGCAAACTGCAGATCTCGCGAATCCTCGGCACTCGAAATCACGCCGAAGTTCGACGCCCCGAATAGCCGTCCTGGCAAATCGAAGTTCACGTGGTTCAGCGAGTTATAGACATCGATGCGGAACTGCGCCCTCAACCTCTCGCTCAATGGAAGATCCTTCTGGAGCGAGAGATCGAGCGTCACGAGCCCTGGTCCGAGCACATCATTGCGTCCCGCCGTCCCGAACGTATTTTGCGCGGGAAGGGCAAAAGCCGCCGTGTTGAACCATTCCGCCGCCGTCTTCGGACCGTTGTCGGGATCGCCGACGACATTCGGCCGTTCAATATTGTTCCCGTTCACAAGCCCGATGTGAGCCACATCCTGTCCCGCCGCCGTCGAAAGATTCACCGTGAATGGCGCGCCGCTCTGCGCGATGAGAATGCCGCTTGTGCGCCAGCCGCCCAATACGGCGTGCGCCAGGCCGCCCGGATGGCGAAGGAATGGGAGGTCATAGACCGCATTCGCGGTAAAACGATACCGGTGATCAAAACTCGATGACGCCTTTTCCGCGGAAAGATTATTCGGATTCGCCGGATCCTGCGGCAGGTTGTATTCGGCGTTGGTTACGCCCGCGTCCGAGGCGTCGTCAAGCGAATGCGACCAGGTCCAGTCTGCGCCAAGCGAAAGTCCGTTCGCAAGCCGGTGCGAGACCTTCAGCGTCAGCGCGTTAAAGGTCGCCCATCCATCCCAACGGATGGCGGTGAAGGCATTCAGCGCGGGCACAGGTCTCGCGCCGCCGAACGTCGACGGCACATTCACGGCCGCGGCGCTATCCGCGTGAACTGTGCGCGACCCGACGTACTCAGCTTCAACTGTCGTATTGGCCACGATAGTTCGCTGCAGCGCCGCATTCCACACCTCGTTATATTCGATGGCGAAGTTGTGATTCACGCCGTTGGCGCCGACCGCCCCCGTCGGGTTCGCCGACAGGATGCCCTCCGTCGTATAACCGGGTGTCGCTGCCGAATTCGCCACTGTCTTCACCAGGAAGAACGGAAGATTTTCAGCAAGGTTCTGTAACACGCTGTAAGCCGCCTGGTTGGTGTAGATCCCGAAACCCGCGCGAAACACGGTGTCCGGCGTCGCCAGCCATGCCAGGCCGACTCGCGGCGAGAGGCGAAGGTTCCTGGGCGTCAGCAGGCTCTGGTTCCATCCCACGCTGGACGCCGACACAATCGGAATCGGGCTGAGCGCCGCGAGCGCCGTAGCCGCGGGGGGCAGAGCCGCAGTTGAATTGGCGACTACGAATTCGGCTCCGCCACCCGAAAGGAAATTGATATCCGACGTTTGATTCGCGGTCAGGTTCTGATTGAATTCATAGCGGAGGCCTAATTCCAGCTTCAGGTTGCGCGCCGCTTGCCATCCATCCTGAAAATAAAAGTGGGCCCAGTTTGTGGTGGCATGCTCCGATCCCTCGCCGATCCCCACTTGCGCCTGCGAGGGGAGACCCACCAGAAAGTCCGCCAGCGGATTGCCGGTATATGCCCCGCTGAAGGTGTAAACTCCGCGCGCATCGTTGGGATACGAGGGATTGAAAGCCAGGTGAAAGAAGTAGCCGCCGAACTCGAAGGTATGGCTGCCGCGATGCACAGTCATGTTGTCGTAGATCTCGACATTCCGGTCGATTCGTTGGGTGAATCCCGTCGCATCCCCCATGGTTGTAAACGCGTTGCTGAGCGACACCTGTGGATATCCGAAGTCCGGCGGATTCGAAGTCGTTCCCTGCAGCCCGTATTGCTCGGCGAACGGATTGCCCGCGTTCGGATCCTCCTGCCCACCCGATACCCGCAGCCACCCAACCCGGAATTCATTCACGGCAGACGCTGAAAAGCTGTGCGTTTCGCCGCCCATGAAATTGACGGTGTGCGTCCGCAAAATGCGTCCGAAGCCGGGCAGCAGCGCCTCATTCAGCACACTCGACCCGAAAGGATCGTTCTCATTCGCGTCGAACACGGATGCCCGAATGTGCGCCGCGTCGGCGGTCGAGAACTGATGGTCGATCCGGGCATTGTATTGATCGTTATCGTTGCTCTGCTCGCCAAGCGCCAGCAGGTTATTGCTGTTGCCTGGCCGGTTCGGCAGCGGCGCCAGTGAAAGTAATGCGACCGCCGCCGGATCGAGCGGAGAAGTGATGATGTTGTCCGGGTAAGCGGCGTGGGTAAACGGATTCGTCAGCGTTCCGAGGCCGGTGAAATTTCCTTCGCGCTCCGCCTGTGTGGGCACACTGAGCAGGTGCGACAGGGAATCGCGGATTCGCTGCCCTTCGTAGTTCAGGAAAAAGAAGGTCCTGCCTTTTATCAGCGGGCCGCCCAACGTCCCGCCGAACTGATTCTCCCGGAACGGCGTCGCCTGTCCGGGCGGCGCGAAGAAGTTTCGCGCATCCACGGCGTTGTTTCTCAAAAACTCGTAAACGCTTCCATGGAATTGGTCAGTTCCGCTGCGCGTGACGACGTTGATGACTCCGCCCGATTTGCCTCCGAATTCGGGACCGTAGTTCGTTTTATAGATCCTGAACTCCTCCACATCGTCCGGGGACGGGTTCAGCGCCACGTTGTTGTAGTATTCGTCCGTCACACTTGTGCCATCCACCAGGAACAGGTTGTGGCCCGTGCGCTGTCCGAATATGTTGATTAGTTTGCCCGTCTGCTGCAAGGAATCTCCGCGGGTGCCGCCCGGCGGATTGACCACGCCCTCGCTCAACAGGGCCAGTTCGAGAAACTGCCGGTCTTTCAGCGGAAGGCCGGTTACCTGACGGTTTTCTATCGTGTCGCCGACCTCCGCCGACTCCGTTTCAAGATTCGCTGCCCGGGCTTCGGCTGGCACGACTTGAGAAACCTGACCCACCTCAAGCGTGAAATCCTGCCGCATGCGTTCTCCCGCGTGCAGAACGACGTGCTCGATCACCGCCTGCTCGAGGCCGGGAGCATTTACTGTGATCGAGTACTCTCCGGGCGGCAACTGGTCGACGGAATATTGACCTTGCTCGGTCGAAGTTGAACGGGATTTCAGATGAGTCGAGAGTTGTTGTGCGACGACCGACGCTCGAGGAATCACAGCGCTCGATGCATCGCTTACCGTTCCCGAAATCGACCCGGTGTTTATCTGTGCGAACGCCGCGCCGGACAACACGCCCCATACAAGTAAAGTCAGCCCCATTTGTTCGGCAGTATCGTTCGCTCGATTCCACTCATTCTGTCATACAAATCCAACGTAGACGCCGGTAAAACGAGCGACGGAAGCCCATTACTCGCCAGCGCCTTCAAGCGTCAGCCTTTTCTTGCGCTGCCCTGAGTGGGGCGTTATGATTTTCGTGTGAGCAAGACAAGCGAGGTCCTCAAAACGGGTCTTGACGCGTTTCAGAAGGGCGAGTATTCGACCGCCGTGAACGCGTTTCTGCCGCTGGCGCGGAGGGGAAATGCGACTGCGCAGTACTATGTCGGGCGCATGTACCACGAGGGGAAAGGGTTCCCGGAGGACAACGAAAAGGCGGCGCTGTGGGTCCGGCGGGGCGCCGATCGGGGAAGTGCGGAAGCGGAGGGACTGCTCGGCACGCTGTTTTCCCAGGGCCACGGCGTCGCGAAAAACGATGGCGACGCCGCGCGCTGCTTCCATCAGGCTGCCCGGCGGGGAAACGCCGTCGGGCAGGCCCAAATGGGTCTCTGTTACATGCGTGGAATCGGAGTGCCGCAGGATTACGCGCAGGCTTATATGTGGTTCGACCTCGCAGCATCCCGTTCGACGGGCCATGATCGGGCATGCAACGAGAATCTGAGAGATGTCCTCGCCGGAATGCATCTGAGCTCTGCGGAAATCGCGAAAGCTCGACGGCTGGCGGGCGAGTGGCGACCCGAACATCCCTCGCTGTGGCAGCGCCTGCACCTGAGTTAGTCCGTAACGAACGGAAGTAGCGCCGACGGATTAAGTGCGGCGGCGATACCGTCTTCACTTTATCGAGCGATAGCGGTGGTCTTTATTCTAATTTGATTTCTGTATGGAAGCGTACATAGCGATAATAACTCTTAAATGCACGCCATTCTCATCGCGGCACCACTGCTGGCGCTGTTGAGCGGTTCGATCGCCTATTGCATCCTGGCGATAATTGCAGCCGCCCGCTATCGCCGGACAGGTGCGCCTTCAACGAGCGACCTGGCGCCCGTTTCGATTCTGCGGGCCCTGGCCGGAGCGGAAGACACTACCGAGACAAACCTTCGGAGCCTGTTCGAGCAGAGCTATCCGGATTTTGAGCTTCTTATGTCCGTGCATGAGGCGTCGGACCCCGCTGCGGAGGTCGCCCGGCGCGTCATGGCAGCCTATCCGGACATTTCCGCGCGACTGATCGTCGCGGGCGCGTCCGAATATCCGAACGCAAAGGTATGGTGTTTGCGGGCGCTTCTCGCTGAGTCGCGACACGAGCTGATCGTGATGAGCGACAGCGACATTCGTCTGGAACCGGAGGCGCTCCGTACGGTTGTTTCGGAACTGGAGCAGCCGGGCGTCGCGCTGGTGACTTGTCCGTATCGCGCGTCTGCAGGCTCAGGCTTCTGGTCGAGAATCGAAGCCCTCGGACTGAATACCGATTTCCTTGGTGGCTTGCTTACCGCGCGGCTGCTTAATGGAATGGACTTCGCGATCGGCTGCACCATCGCCACCCGCCGCGCCGAACTCGAAGCGATCGGCGACCTGGAACACCTGCAGCGATATCTGGCCGAAGACTTCATGATGGGCAGGCTGATGCATGGGAGCGGCAAGATAGTCGCGCTGTCGAACTGCATCATCGAGCACCACATCGGGAATGCGGGATTTCGCCAAAACTGGAAACATCGATTGCGTTGGGCCCGAAGCACGCGGCGTTCGCGGCGTGTCGGGTATGTGGGCGAAATCTTTACCAGGACAACGGCAATTTCTCTCGCGCTCTGGCTCGTGGAGCCACGCGCGTGGAGATTTGCGCTGGCGGGGATGGCTTTCCACGCGGCAGAACAATGGGCAACGGGAATCTGGGTTTTGAACGATCCCCTGGTTGCCCGCTACTGGTGGCTATTGCCAGTTGAGAATATCGCGAGCTTCATCACCTGGGTGATGGGATTCTTCGGCAAGACCATTCAGTGGCGCGGTCGAAAGCTGACTTTGGCGCGCGACGGAAGCCTGGAGCTTATTTCTCCAGAGCCGCTTATTTTTTCAGAGCTTCGATAAGGGCGGGCACCACTTCGAAGAGATCGCCCACGATTCCGTAGTCGGCAACTTCGAAGATTGGCGCTTCCGGGTCTTTATTAATCGCGACGATCGTTTTCGACCCCTTCATGCCGACGAGGTGCTGGATCGCTCCAGAAATCCCGACGGCCACATACATTTTTGGGGAAACGGTCTGGCCGGAACTTCCCACCTGACGATCGAGCGGCAGCCAGCCGTTGTCGCAGATCGGGCGCGAAGCGGCGAGTTCGGCTCCGAGCGCGTCGGCAAGTTTCTGCACGATGGGGATGTTTTCGGCCTCTTTGATTCCGCGGCCCACTGAGACGATAATCTGAGCGGCGCCGAGATCCACGGCGCGCGCCGATTCGCGGAAGAGTTCGAGCGGCTTCGTGCGGATCTGTTCCGACTTGAGGTCCGGCGTGGTCGTCTCGACGGTGGAAGTCCCGGATTGAAGGGTATCCGCGCGGAACGCTCCGGCTTGAATGGAGGCGAAGTAGGGCGGGTCGCCGGCGAAGCGAACGTCGGCGTTGATCTTGCCCTGAAATAACTGGCGGACCAGCACCAGTTCGGCCCCGTCGATGCGATGCCCGATCGCGTCGCTCACCAGCACGCGGTCGAGAGACGTTGCAAGCTTTGGGGCGAAGTCTCGCACCTGATACGTGTGCGGAAAAATCACATACTTCGGGCGATGCTTCTCGATCAGCTGCTTCAAAGCGGCGGCATAACCGTCGGGCGTGTACTGCTGAAGCAGGTCGTGATCGATCGCGTGAATTTTTGCCAGCTTATATGCGGTGAGGCTCTGTGCAACCGCTTCGACGCCTTTGCCAATGACCGCTGCGAACACCGGCAGGTTAAGCTCCGCGCCGATCTGCTGCGCTGCCGCCAGCGCTTCGAGCGACATCTTGTGGAGCGCGCCATCGCGCTGCTCGAGAACGGCCAGTATCCCGCTCACAGGATTCGAGCCTCGAACCGGAGTTTCTCCACCAGTTTCGCGACAGCTTCTTTAGCGGGACCGTCAAAGATCTGAGAGTGCTTCGTTTTTTCGGGCAGGTAGATGCGATCGAGCCGGACCGAAGTCTGCTCTGCGCCGCCCAGATCGGCGGCCACAATCTTCCTGACCTCTTTGGTCTTCGCTTTCTTGATGCCCATCAGCGTCGCATAGCGCAACTTCGTTGCGCCGGACTGGATGGTCAGGAGCGCCGGCAAAGGCATTTCGACATTCTGAAACCAGCCGTCCTCAAGCTCGCGCTTCACCTTGATCGCTTTTGCGGGTGCAAATCCGCCTTCCGCTTCGATATTCATGATGATCGTCGCGTGCGGCAGTCCCATAACTTCTGCCAGAATGACGCCCGTCTGACCGTAGCCCAGATCGTCAGACTGCAAACCGGTAAGGACGAGATCGGGCTTTTCCGACTCGAGCACCTTTGCCATCATGCGGGCGAGGGCAAGCGGATCGCCTGAATTGTTCTCCGACTCTATGTGGATCGCGCGGTCCGCGCCTTTGGCAAGTCCTTCCCTGATCGTCTGCGCTGCCCCTGCCGGTCCGGCGCACAAAACGACCACTTCGCCGCCGGCCTTCTCCTTCAATTGCAGCCCGGCCTCCAGAGCGTAAGCATCCGCTTCGTTGATCTCCCAGGAAAGATCCGAGTCATCAATCCACGTGGCCGATGAATTAATCCTGAGCTGGCTGTCGCGCGACGGGACCTGCTTGATGGCGGCGACGATCTTCATTGTCTAATCCGCGAACCGCTTGAAGATCAGCGCGCCGTTGGTACCGCCAAAACCAAATGAATTGCTCAGCGCGTACTCGATTTTCATCGGCCGCGGTTCGTTCGGCACATAATCGAGATCGCAGCCGGGGTCGGCGTTTTCGTAATTGATAGTTGGCGGCGCGATCTGATGCCGAAGTGCGCAAACCACGATGCCCGCTTCGAGGCCGCCGGCGCCACCCAGCAAATGGCCCGTCATCGACTTGGTGGAACTGACCGCGAGCTTTTTCGCATGGTCGCCGAAGGCGCGCTTCATGGCGATCGTCTCTGCCTGGTCGCCGAGCTGAGTCGACGTGCCGTGCGCGTTGATGTAATCGATCTGTTCCGGCGCGAGCCCCGCATCCTTCAGCGCATTGCGCATCACGCGGAAAGCGCCTTCGCCGTCTTCCGGCGGGGCCGTGAAGTGAAACGCGTCACCGCTCATGCCGTAGCCCACGATTTCCGCAAGAATCGGCGCGTTCGCGGCGTTTCGCGAACTCGAGATCTTCGAGGATCAGAATGCCGGAGCCTTCGCCCACGATAAACCCGTCGCGGTCGCGGTCGAAAGGCCGGCAAGCGTGAGCCGGATCGTCGTTGCGCTGCGATAACGCGCGCATAGCCGCGAATCCGCCGATTCCGAGCGGCGTAATGCAGGCTTCCGTGCCCCCGCAGATCATGGCGTCGGCGTCGCCGCGCTGAATGATCTTGAACGAATCGCCAATTGAGTGAGCACTCGTCGTGCAGGCGGTCGCGGTGGCGGAGTTTGGCCCTTTTGCTCCGGTACGGATCGAGATATAACCGGAGGCCAGATTCACGATGGTGGCCGGGATAAAGAACGGTGAGATGCGGCGGGGACCATGCTCCAGAAGGTTCCGGTATTCGCGTTCGATCACTTCGAATCCGCCGATGCCGCTCCCGACGAAAACACCGACCCGTTCCGCGTTTTCTTCGGTTACAACCAGACCGGACGACACAAGCGCATCGTGACTGGCGGCGATCGCCAGCTGGATAAAGCGCCCCATCTTCTTGATCTCTTTTTTCTCAACGAAGCGCGAAGGATCGAAATTTTTGATCTCGCCGGCAATCCTGCAATTGAAAGCAGTGGCGTCAAACGCCTCGATGCACGAGATGCCGTTGCGGCATTCGAGCAGGGCCTGCCAGGTTTGCTCCGTGGTGTCGCCGATCGCCGTGAGAAGACCTGCGCCGGTGACTACAACTCTGCGGGAAATAATCGTTCTCCTTACGTATGCGGCGTGATCAGCATCACAAGAATCGCGGGAAATCCCGAATTAGGGAACCCGCGTTCGGGCCGCCATCGTTTTGATGCCGGAAACCCTCCGCAAGTGACACTTTCCGGGCGGCTGTACCCGGAAAGAGGAATTACTTCTTCTTGCTCTCGATATAAGTGACGGCGTCGCCAACAGTCGCGATCTTCTCGGCGTCTTCGTCCGGGATCTCCAGTTCAAACGCCTCTTCAAACGCCATGACAAGTTCCACGATGTCCAGCGAGTCGGCGCCGAGATCATCGACGAACGAGGCCTTGTTATCGACCTGGCTCTCGTCCACACCGAGTTGTTCGACAATGATCTGCTTAACCTTCTGCTCTACGGGCGATGCCATACTTCCTCCACTATAGCTTGGCGCTTGATTTTCGGATGCGATTCCCGGCCTGTGCGGCCGTTGGTGCTGTATTGATCCGAAGGGGTTGGCGCAAAGTTTTGATTTTACACCAGCGGACGTGCCCCCCGCTCCTGCCCTCAGCGTGCAAAGATCGGTATATTGCTTCGAAACTCTGCGTAGTTCTCGTTTCCGTTCGCAATCCTCTGAATATCGGAGCATCCGCCCGCGCCATGGCGAACTTCGGGTTGAACGACCTCAGGGTTGTCAATCCCTACGACATCGCATTCCGGGAGGCCGTTTCCGCCGTGGGGGGAGCGCACGTGTTGAAGTCGGCGAGGGTGTTCGGGAGCGTCGGAGATGCGGTGGCCGACTGTTCGCTGGTCGTGGGCACGACGGCGGCGCAGAAACGGGAACTGCAGCAGCCTCTGGAGACGGCTCGATACGGGGATGGCTGCAGCTCCGCGAACACCCCGCGCAGGCGGCGCTCCTGTTCGGGTCCGAGAAGTTCGGGCTGTCGAACGACGATCTGAGCTTTTGCCACAGCCTGCTTCGCATCCCGACAGCGCCGGAGACTCCGTCGATGAATCTGGGACAGGCGGTAGCGGTTTGCCTGTATGAGTACGCGCGCCGGGAGCCGGCCCCGCGCGCGGCGCCCGCGGCCGGACGCCATCGACGGCGCCGACGCGGAACAGATGACCCGCATGTTGCTGGATGTGCTGGAACAATCGGGTTACACGAACCGAATCACTGCCATCTCGACGGAGCAAAAGATCCGCCGATGGGTGCGGCGGATGCGGCTCGGCAGCCGGGACGTCCCCCTGATGCTGGGAATCCTTCGCCAGGTGCTCTGGAAGTTCCGCGACTCTGAGAAGTGAAGGGTGCAACCAATCCGGACCAACCGTTCGGCAAAATCGCGCGTATCATAATAAGTGAATCTGGAATAGAATCGGTATTTCCTGGATACAGGAAGTGGAGGTCAAATGCAGAACAGAATTCTCAGCGCCGCGGTGGCTTTGCTCGCAACCGGCGGCTTGACGCTGGCAGCGGCCGCGAGTTTCCCGGATCCCCCCAAAGTGAGTGCCCCTGCGCAAGGCACGGCATCGGTGGTTCTGGCGGGCGGGTGCTACTGGGGAATGCAGGGCGTTTTTGAGCACATGAAGGGCGTTACCAACACCGTGGTCGGGTTCTCCGGCGGCAAAAAAGATACGGCCGTTTACGAGAGGGTGGAAGACGGCGACACTGGACACGCGGAGTCGATCAAGATCACGTACGATCCTTCGAAAATCAGCCTGGGCGACATTTACAAGGTTTATTTCTCGGCGGCCCACGACCCCACTACCCTGAACCGGCAGCATTATGACGTCGGAACGCAGTACCGGTCCGCGATTTTCTACGCGAACGACGAGCAGAAGAAGCTGGCCGAGGAATACATTCACGATCTGAACAACGCGAAGGTGTTCCGGGATCCGATTGTGACGCAGGTGGTGCCATTGACCGGGTTCTATCCGGCCAAGTCCGATCACCAGCACTATCTCGACAAATACCCCAATCAGCCGTACATCGCGGGGGTCGATATCCCGTTGTTGCACAACTTCCAGCAGAAGTATCCCGAGCTCTATACAAAGGAGAGCAAGTGAAGAACATGTATCGCCGCAGCTTTCTCATGAGTCTTGCCGGTGGAGCGGGCGTGGGCGCCCTTATGGCCGCGACGAGCGGTTCGGGTCGGGAGGCCAAGGTTCGCATCGTTGACTTCGATCCCTCCGGAAAGAAGCTCGGGATCGTGGAAGTCGATAAGGTGGTGAAAACGGATGCCGAGTGGCATAAACAACTCACCGCGGAGCAGTTTGACATAACCCGCAGGGAAGGCACAGAGCCGGCAGGCTCGGGGAAATACGCGTTCAACCACGCGGACGGCCTCTATCACTGCATTTGCTGCAATACTTTCGTGTTCGACTCGAAGACCAAGTTCGAATCCGGCACCGGGTGGCCCAGCTTCTACCAGCCTATCGCGAAGGAGAATGTCGTTGAGCAGACGGACCGCACTTTTGGGATGGACCGTACCAAAGTGAGTTGCACGCGCTGCGATGCGCATCTCGGCCATGTATTCGACGACGGTCCGAAACCGACGGGCCTCAGGTACTGCATGGATTCGGCATCACTGAATTTTGTGCCGAGGGGCAAGGCCGGCGTTTAAGGAGTCGGGAGTTTTTCGCAGAGAAGTTTTTCGCAGAGGGTGAGTTTCGGATTCGAAACTCACCCTTTTATTATGCCCGCCTCCGCGTTCACGCCGCCGTCACACCGGACTTAGTGCCAGTGGTTGTGATGGTCCTGATAATCCTTGAGACGAACCAGGTCGTTCGCCAGAACCTCGCGATCGCGTTCGTTAAGACGCTCATCATTCGAGGATTTGCGGATGGAGTCGATCACGTCGTTCAGTATGCCGTTGTCGAAGTGGCCTCGTTCGAGATCACCCTGCAGTTTGGTCAACTCTTCCTCGGTTTTGACGATCCGCTCGCGTTCCCTGTTGGCCGCGGCGCCGCTCCAGATGTGCTCCATGTCGGTTCTCACGTTCGTGAAAACATGAGCTCGCCACTCTTCGCCACGAAAACGCTCGTCGCGGTCGTGATACCAGTCCTGCGCCACTGCAGTCACGGCAAGAGCCGCGACCATTAGACCCATTGTCAGAAATCCTCTCATCATGCGGAGAGACATTGCAATTTCCGCGCCAAAGATAGATTAATCGCGCATGCGATTCGGTGTCTGGAAATTTTTACGGTGCGAAATAACCGGACATGTCCAGAATCAGATGGGTCTTGTCGGTGGCAAGAGCGCTGACGCCTGAAGGGCTCGTGGGCACGATCGCCATATTGCTGGTTATCGCGCCGTCGAGAGAGTTCTCAGTCGAGACCAGTGGTTCCCCTGTCCCCTGAGCCCACAACGTAAGATAACCGAGCGATGCCGATGGCACTACGGTCGCGTTGAAAACGTAAGCTTGCGCCTGCTCGGTGCCGCCGCACCCGCTACCGATTACATTCACATTAATTTGTCCGATGAAGGGCGGCGAACCGGGTGGATTTCGGGTATCCAGAACCCTGCACGGTGGCAGGCTGTAGAACGATAGACCCACCTGTCCCCGGCGGCGCGAAGTAGCCGTTGATATCGACGATCAGATCGGTCGTATCGGTGGCGAATACGTCGATGTCGCCCGCCGCACCCGCGGGGATGATAGCCGCATTGGCCACTATCGTTCCTGTTAACGAGTTCAGCGTCGACACGACAGGCCGGGCCACTCCTGTTGGGTACACCGTCAGATATCCCAGCGTTCCCGCCGCCGGTACCACAGTAAAATTCAGCGAATATGCTGTGGCTGCCGGGGGCACATTGCAATTGCTCGAGAGTAGCGGCAAGGTCCTGATTGCTACCGCCGATCAAAGCTCCTGAGCTGACGGTCGAAGGCGCCCCCGCGCGCGTATCCACCAGACGGCACGGCGTCCCGACGGTTGCGGACTCAGGGGCACTTACCGCGAAGGCCGTTGCCACGGTCGTTGAACTCGGGGCCGTCTGTGTAACCGTAAAAGTCTGGCCGGCTATCGTCAATGGGCCTGAGCGCGTGGTCGAGCCTGTGTTGGCAGAGACAGAATAGGTCACTACCGCCGGTCCAAATGATGCCCCGCCTGAGCCTAAGGTGATCCAGGACGCGTTGGACACGGCCTCCCAGATACATCCTGCACCCGTGGTGACGCTGATGGTGCTCGACCCCTGGTCCGAGCTGAGAGTGGCCGACGTCGCTCCCGGTGTGAAAGCGCACCCGGTCGCGGGGGGCGTCATTGAGTACACAGCGACACCGTAATCCGAGAGCAAACTTGCGGTCGAGTCCGCCTGTTCGAGAATTATGAGTTTGTCCTCCGAGCTGTTCCAGAAAGCGTAGCGGCCGTGACCGGCGTACGAGGTTGATCCAATTGTAAAAGTAGCCAGAGATAATTCGCCGGAATACTGAAGAGAGCCGGCGCCATAGATCTGAACATACGTGTCCGCCATCGGGTTATAGTTGAAGGCTGTGCGTGGGCCCGCACCTGGAATCACCGCTGTGGAATCCAATTTATCGGCTTCCACAGCCCACTGGATCGCATTGATATATCCGTTAAAGGGAAGGTTGGAAAACGATCCGTCAGGCTGCAAATCCAGCGACGGAATTGGCGACGCCGTATATATCCCGCCGCATGAGTCGATCAGACGAGTGCCGTCCTCGGTCAGCCAGAAGGGTGCGCAGACGGAGAAATTTTCGGCGTCCTGTGTCGGGAGACCGGCGCTTCGCGCTCTCGGTATAAAACGAGGTTCAGTCCGTATAAAGCCGCGGGTAGTGGCCGCCCCCAAAGGTTTCCCCGCCAAAGTTACGGTTCCGGCCGAGACCTGGTCCGAGAAAGGCTCGTATTGAAGGTTCGCCGCAAAGCCATAAAAATAACCGTTTCCCGCAAGAACGAGGCTTTGGATGTCGGCAAAACCTGCACGGTCGACGTAATCGTTCCGGTAGACAGGTTGACCAGCGAAATCCACCCATCGTATCCGACAGCCGCCGAAAGCCCGTCCGGGCCCACCGACAGAAAAAGCGGAGTCTTTGGCAAAGGCACGATCTGATCGGAACGACCGATCGGATCGTAAATATGCAGCTCCTTCGGGCTGTTTATGATGATGACGACTCTGTCCAGTGCTTTACTATAATCCGCTGCGACCACCGAATAGCCGAGCTCCGTAAAGTTGGTTGATGCGACCGTCGCGGCCGCCTGCGTTACGGTCAGGCTTTGAGAGCCAAGGGTGATTGTTCCGCTTCTCGCCGCGCCGGGATTCGGACGAACGATGTAAGTCAGGGCGCCACTTCCCGAGCCTTAGTACCCGGACACAAGTTGAGTCCAGGCGGAATCGCTCGATGCGTCATACGAGCAACCTGGCGCCGCCGTGACGGCAACTGTTCCGATTGTGCCGGTCGCCTCCACTGAAGCGCTGAAAGAGCCCAATGTTGGGCTGCACGGTAAGAAGTTGGTGATTGGATAAATTTGCACGGCGAAGCCGTTTAACAGACCGGAAGTGCTATCCGCCTCCATGACCACGTAAAGCGCGGTCGAAGCCTGGTTGTAGAAAACCTGCTTCCCATGCGCCTGATAGCTCTGACCATTGGCGACGAAGCTTGGTAACTGAAATTCCCCGGCCGGATCGAGATATGCGCTGTCGTAAAGATGAACCCGACTGTCATTCACCGGTGGCGCTCCGTATTCCGTCTGAGTTGGAATCGTCGCGACCCGTCCCAGCAGTGCCGACTCGGTGAGGCTCGCGATCTGGGTTGGAAGCGTGGCCCAGTACAAACCGTCCGCGTTCGTGTCGAGTGTCATGGCGCTGCAGCAGAGTGTTACTCCCGTGTCCTCGGGCGAGGCCCGTAGGACGGCGGCGGAACAAGTATAAAGGCGGCGCCCGTCCGGTGAGAACCACTCTGCGGTGCAGAGTCCGTAAGGGGAAAACGAAGCGAGCTGCGTGACGGTCGTGATCGGACCGGTCGAAACATTGGCGTCCTCGGGGTCACCGCCGGCAAGGTAAATTGCAGTTCCACTCGGGTGAAGCCGGGCGTCACTTATTCCGGAGAAGTAGGGGCCGCTGGTGCTGGTACCCGTGGCAAGGGAGATTGAGACGGCGTTGGCTTGTGGGTTAAATACATAGACGTAGTAGACGTAGTCTCCTCCCAGCACTACGCCGTTGGCTGCATTACTTAAGGGTACGTGGCATCCACTGACGCCGTTTGCAGATTCAACCCAGGAGACAAGCGAATGGTGGCCCACCGCCGCATGAAGCCCATCGGGACCCACTGACAGGCTGATCGGTGCCTGCAAAAGGTTCACCGCGGTATCGCTCTGCGAGATCGGATCGAAAATATGAAGCTGGCTGGGATTCGCCGTAATGAAAATAATCCGATCCAGCCCATAACTGTATTCGGCCGTAACAGGGCGGTAAGACAGCGGGACGGTCTGAGCGGCCGCCCCGACGGCACCGGCGAACACGCAGCAACCGAAAATCAAAAAACGGGCGATTACTGATTGCCGCAGCGTGGAAACAGCGAATTGGATGGACAAGATTGTCGGCATAGCCCGGAGCGCCTACGGCGCGAAATACCCCGACGTATCGAGAATCAGCTGCGTGCTATCGCTGGCATAGGCGCTGATCCCGCCGTTGCCGTAATATGGCACCGGAACGATCGCCATATTGCTGTCTAAAGCCTGGTCCAGGGAGTTCTCCGTGGAAACCACCGGCTGCTGGTATCCTTGCGGCCATAAAGTGAGGTAGCCGAGCGGCGCGTAAGGCACCACGGTCGCGTTGAGCACGTAGGCCTGAGCGGCGGTGGTTCCACCGCACTCGCTCGCCATGATGCTGAGATTGATCGTTCCGGTGAAAGGCGGCGAGCCGGGCGGGTTACGAGTATCGAGCACCCTGCAGGGAGGCAAGGTGTAGAGCGACAACCCCCCGCCATTCGGCGCAGGTGCAAAGTATCCGTTGATGTCGACCACCAGGTCGGTGGTGTCAGTGGCATAAACGTCGATGCTGCCGCCCGTCCCCGCGGGAACGATCGCCGCGTTCGCAACCACTGTACCTGTGGGCGAGTTCAGCGTCGACACAACCGGCCTGCTCACTCCGGTCGGGGACACTGTCAGATATCCAAGGGTCCCTGACGATGGCACGGCGGTGATATTCAGCGAATAGGCCTGGGCCTGCGAGGGGAAGTAACAGTTGCTGTTCCCGGCGAGCGCCAGCGTCCGGCTTGTTCCGCCGGGCAGAGCTCCGCTACTGACCGTAAACGGGGCGCCCGGCCGCGTGTCAACCAGCCTGCACGGGGTAAGCGGATAAAAGCCCAGGGCGCTCGAATTTGTTTGCGGGACAAAGTAACCGGTTATGTCAAGGATCACATCCGTATCATTGGTCGCGAACACCGAAATCGCGCCGCCGATCCCTGCCGGAACGATTGCGGCGTTGGCTTTTACCCGGCCGTCGATAGAGTTCAGCGTAGACACCAGCGGCTGATTTCCTCCCGTGGGCCACATCGTCACATATCCCAGAGTTCCGTGCGGCACTACGGTCAGATTCATCGAATAGGCTGTTGCAGTGAAAGGAATGCCACAAGTCGGCGAATTCGGAATGACAAAACTGCGGCTCCCCGCGCCCGCAACAAACGGCCCTCCGAACGGTCCAGCCGGATTACGAGTGTCCACCACCCGGCACGGCGTCACCGGAACGTACAGCGAACCCGAAGCGGCGGCCACTGCAATATTTCCGCTGCTCCCGGTGATCGATGGCGACGTCACATCGTTGACCGTGATTGTCTGCGTGCCTGTCGTGAGCAGGGAAATGGAGAATGTGCCCGATCCGTTCAGCGTAGTGTTCGCCGGCGGAGTGGCGGCTGTGTCCGTGAGGGTGAAGTGGATCTCGCCGGAATAGGAGGGAATCGCCTGGCCTCCGTCGTCGAGAGCCGTTACGGTGAAGGCAACAGGCGATCCCACGACCGCGCTGGAAGGCGCATTCACCAGAAAAGACGTTGCGGTGGTCGTTGAGCTTGCTGCCGCCTGTGTGACCGTGAACGTCTGGCCGCCAATGGTCAGTGTTCCGATGCGCGCGGTTGAGCCTGTGTTCGCAGTCACGGCAAGTGTCAGATTTCCCGGTCCAAACCCGGCGCCCGAACTTACGCCGATCCAGGAAGTATTCGATACCGCTTCCCAGATACATCCCGAGTCTGTGGCGACGCTTACGATACTCTGGCCCGGGGTCGCTCCAAGGGTGTCGGACGTACTACCGAGTGTGAAACTGCAGCCCGCCGCGGGCGTGCTCATGGAGTAAACCGTGGCGCCGTAATCCGTAAGAAGATCGGCGCTTGAGTCCGCCTGCTCAAGCACGATCAGTTTGTCTTCCGCACTATTCCAGAAAGCGTAACGGCCGTGACCCGTGTATGGTGTTTGTCCCACCATAAAAGCCGGTAGAGACAGATCCCCCGAATAAGCGAGAGACTGATCGCCATAGATCTGAACGGACGTGTCCTCCTTGCCAGTGCCGCCGTAATTGTTATTGGCGGCTGGAATCACCGCGGTCGAACGGAGGTTTTCCGATTCAACGGCCCACTGGATGTAAGAGCAGCAATAATATTGCGGGTGGGGAAGATTGGAAAACGATCCGCCGGGTTGGAGATCCAGCAAGGAAGCGGGTGACGTGGTGAAGATGGTCCCGCATGAAGTGATCAGGCGGGCGCCGTCTTCGGTCAGCCAGAAAGGGGCGCAGCCCTGATAGTTTTCGGAGATTCCCTGCGGGACTCCCATGCTGATGTCCCATTTCGAAGTTTCCGTGTAAAACGAGTTTCCGTCGAGGTACAGCTGCGGGTAATGTCCGCCTGGGTACGTCCCGTTCACTGTGATCGCGCCTGTCGCGGCCTGATCGGAGACGAGCTCATAGTTGGCATTGGCCGCGAACACATAGACATAGCCATTGCCCGCGAGCAGCAGCGTTTGCGCGTTTGAGAAAATCCGCGTGGTGGACGTAACGGAGGCCGTCGACAGATTTACGATCGAGATCCAACCGTCGTGTCCCACAGCGGCCGACAGACCGTCGGGGCTTATCGAAAGGAAAAGCGGAGTTTTCGGCAACGGCACGATCTGGTCGGAACCGCCGACGGGATCGTAAATGTGAAGTTCCTTCGGATTCCTGACGAGCATGACCGCTTTGTCGAGCGCCTTGCTGTAACCCGCTGCTGTCACGGAGTATCCCAACTGGGCAAAAGTGATTGGGGCCGCTATTGCTCCCGCCTGCATCACAGTGAAGCTTTGAGAGCCAATGGTTACCGTGCCGGTTCGTGCGGCCCCGGAATTCGGGCGCGCAATATAAGTGAGAGTGCCGTTACCGGAGCCGTAAGCGCCTGAAACAAACTGAATCCAGGCGGAATCGCTGGAAGCCTGATAAATGCAACCTGCCGCGGCCGTGATCGCAGTGGTCGCCACCGCGCCGGTTGCGGGTACAGTGCCAGTTGGGGCGGCCAACGCAATACCGCAGACCTGCGGATTACTTAACGGAAAAACCTGAACGGCAAAATCATCCAGAAGCCCGGAAGTGCTGTCCGCCTCCATCACCACGTACAACGTGGTCGAGGCCTGATTGTAAAAAACCTGCTTACCATGCGCCTGAAAGCTTTGCCCGTTCGAGACAAAGTCGGGTAACTGAAAGGTCCCCGCCGGATCGAGATACGTGCTGTCGTAAAGGAAAACCTGGTTATCGTTAATTACAGGCGTGGCGTATTGGGAGGTTTGTGCAGGAATTGCTGCGACTCGCCCCAAAACGGCCGATTCGTTCAGACTGACAATCTGCGGGGTGCCGGCGAGCGTAGCCCAGTACAAACCGTCCGCATTCGTGTCGAGAGGAAGGTTGCAACAGCCTTGATTGACGGTGTCCTGCGGAGAAGCCTGGTATACAGTCGAGCAGCCATCATAAATTCGCCGGCCATCCGGTGAAAACCACAGCCCACCGCAAACCGGACCATAGCTTTGAAAGCTGCCAGTGTACACGGACGAAATGGGCCCAGTGGAAATATTGAAATCCGCAATGCTCCCATAGTCGATTTCGTAAAATGCCGTTCCGCTGGGGTGGAGGCGGCCGGCGGTTGCCCCGCTGTAATTGTTGAAGGTCGAACTGCTGCCGCTGGACAGCGCAATTGAGACTGTGCCGCCGCCCTGCGGGTTCAGAACGTAGACGTAGTCTGTCGCCAGGATCACCCCGGTCGCAGCAAAACTCGAAGGGTACGTCGCCTCCACCGAGGCTGTTTGCAGATTCACGTAGGAAATCAGCGAATTATGCCCCACCGCCGCGTGGAGCCCGTCCGGACTGATCGAGAGGCTCAGCGGCGCCTGAGACAGATTCACCGCGGTGTCGCTCTGCGAAATCGGATCGAAAATATGGAGCTGATTCGGACCGGCCGTCACGAAAATAATCCGATCCAGCCCATAACTGTACTCAGCCGTCACCGGCCGATAAGGCAAAGGAACGGTCTGAGCGCTCGTCGCGACAGCAGCTACGAACAGGCAACAAGCGAAAATGGAAAACCGGGTAAATGACAGTGTGCGTGCTGAAGCTAACGAAGCGAGTGGCATATTCTCCAAGGAGAATGGACTTTTAAGCACCTTCCAGACCATATGGCAGCATAGACGGAACCTTCATCCCTGATGCAAGTCCCCCTGGTTCCACTTGCTTGCCTTCTCGAGCGCAAACGAATGAAAAGAAGGGACATTTCTGCCGCCTCTTTCCCGGCGGCAGCCCTGAGCTAACCTTTATACTGGATCGTACGCCTGTACCCTTTGCCTGATCGTCCGGCGGAATCGCGAAGCGGGAATCATCCGGCCCCTGAAACGGGCGGGCGCGGGCGCAACCCCAATCGAACGATTTGCGAGTAACCGCCTTCTGACCCAGAATCTTACCCGGAGATTTTATTGTTGACAATGACGCCGGCTTCTGGCGCCGGACAACCGTTGCGCCAACGGATGTCCCGGACAAACGGCAGGCTCGCAAAACCCGGTTGCGCGGGACGCCGCTGCCGGGCGCATCTCAAAACCAAAGCAGACAGGAGCAAACGCATATGAAACAGTTGAACCATGCGCAACGGGTCTTGGGTGCTCGAACGCTGGCCGTTCTCCTGTGCTTCCTCCAGATTGCGCCGGCATATTCCCAAAATGCCGCGCCGAACGCGATCGACCGCTCACCTCAGGTCACGATGAACAGCGGCTTCCCCCGTAAGGAGTTCAAGCCGGGCAGCGTCTCCTCCACCGATTTCCACGATTCCACCCGAATCGACAGTCTGATACGCGCCGGACAGCTGTACCTGTCCCTGCAGGATGCCATTGCGCTGGCTCTCGAAAACAATCTCGATATCGAGCTTGAGCGCTACGGCGTCCGCATGGCGGGAACCGATACTTATCGCGCCCAGGGCGGCGGCTCGTTACGCGGCGTACCGCTGACGGTCAACGAAACGTCGGCGGGCCTCGGCGGCCCCAGCGGCAGTCCCCTGCTCACCACCGCCGCCACCGGCTCCACGCCGCAATCAACGGTCTCCGTCAGCGTAACGGACAGCCAGCTGATTGACGAAGGCCAGGACAATCTCGGCATCACCGGCACGTTTCCTTTTGCGAGCGGCCCGGTCATTCCGATGTTCGATCCCGCATTTACCGCATCAATTTTCGGGGACCACTCCCAGACGCCGAACCCGACCACCCTGACTACCGGCTCGACAGAGCTCATTTCCAACAACTTCACGGGAAACATTGGATACCTGCAGGGCTTCGCCCCCGGTACTCAGATTTCCGCGGGTTTTCAAAACCTGTACCAGAACCAGAACGCCCTCGACAATTACCTGAAGCCATACACGCTCTCGAGCCTCGGGATTACAGTCACTCAGCCGTTGCTGCGCGGCTTTGGCGCCGATCTGAACCGGCGATTCATCCACATCGCCAAAAACAGCGAGAAGATTTCGGATTACGTATTTCAGCAGCAGGCCATCACCACCGTCTCCGGCGTGATCCGCCTCTATGACGATCTCGTCAGCCTGATCGCCGACCTCAAGGTCAAGCAGGATACGCTTGCCACCGCCCAGCGCCTTCTTGAGGACAACCAAAGCAAAGTTACCGAGGGCACGCTGGCGCCCATTGAGGCCACGCGCGCCGAGGCGCAGGTTGCCGCTTCGCGGCAGGATGAGATTAATTCCGAGGGCTACGTCAGACAGCAGGAACTCATCCTCAAGAACACCCTCTCCCGGAATTGGGGCGATGATCCTCTCCTGCACGATGCCCACATCATCCCGACCGACACTCTTTTTACAAGCCCGTTACCCACCGAAACGCCCGGTCAGATCGTTGCCGCGGCGCTCGAGCACCGTCCTGAATATCAGGCTGCGAAATTGCAATTGACCAATACCGAAATCAATCTGAAGGGGACAAAAAACGAATTGCGGCCTGAGCTCGACCTGGTCGGCAGCTTCGAAAGCAGCGGCCTCGCCGGCGATGTGAATCCGTTATACGCAAATATCGTGGGGTCGGGCGCCTCCCTCGCCACTCTCCCAGGCGCGATGGGAGGTTACGGAACCACTCTGGGACAGATATTCGAAGGAAAATATCCGACCGTCAGCGTCGGGATCAACCTCACCCTGCCCGTGCGCAACCGGATTGCGCAGTCGGACGTGGCGCGAGACCAGTTGCAGGTCCGTCAGACGCAGGTCCGGTTGAAGCAGCTGGAGAACCAGATCCGCACCGAGGTGGAAGACGCATTGATCGCCCTTCAGCGCACGCGTTCTGCATACGAGGCCGCCACCCTCACCACGAGACTTCAGGAACAATCGCTCGAGATCGAGCAGGAAAAATTCGCCGTCGGGCTTTCCACCAACTTCCTCGTCATTCAGTATCAGAGCTATGTGGCTCAGGCGCGTTCCACGGAAGTTGCCACGCTGGACGCCTACGCCAAGGCGAAAGTCCAGTTCGAACGTGCGACTGGCCAGACGCTCGTGAACAATAACGTGTCCATTGACGAGGCGGTCAAAGGCGTAGTAAATCGCGTGTCGGCGCCCGCAATTCCGCCGCCTTCCACGCCACCTCCTGCGCCGGCTCCCGCGCCCCGATGATTGTGTCAGGATAATAAAACGGATGCTCAAGATCGGCAGCGTCAGATGGCGTGGGAAGTGCCCTCGCCATCCCCGATTCGACCCTTATATGGATGGCCGCGGCGCGATCAGAGGCGGCTGCGAGAAGTGTACGGCGCTTGTCGACATTTACGCCCATCACGTGCAAATGCTCGCGCTCATGCGTGGATTCGCGCCGCCGCCAAAACCAAAACGGCGCCCCCCCAGGCCGGCCGATTTGCAGGAGAGCCTGTTCGGCGAGATTTGATTTTCTAAAATAGGCTTAAGTGAAAGCTCGGGTATACGTAACCTTCAAACCGTCTGTCCTCGATCCCCAGGGCCAGACCATTCGCGCGGCGCTCAACGGCCTTGGTCATCGTGGCATCGAGGATGTCCGCCAGGGGAAGTATTTCGAGATCACGATGCAGCCCGGAGAAGATCTGGACGCGATCGCGCGCGACGTCTTGAGCAACCCGGTAATCGAAGATTACCGGATCGAAATGCTGGGTTAACCCGCGTGCTGACCCTGCCGTGAGTGAGTAGTCGCACCGCGCCGGTGCGGCCGCGGTGCTCTTCTTCACCCGCTGCCGCGTGCCGGATTTAACCGAAGCAGTCCGGAATCCGTCTCCACCAGTGGGAGATCACGGTGCCTCGCGGGCTCGGACGTATCGCGGCGGTTGCGGTTGCCGCAGTCGTCCTGACCGCATTCTTCGTCTCTCTCGATCTCAAGTCCTCATGGCTCGAAGCGCATCTGCTTTCGAACGTAGCTGAGCACGCCACATTCACCGTTCGGAGCGGCGCCAGTGACGCGGTCGAGCATTCCGCCGATGGACCCTACGATCAGCGTCTCGGCCTGTCCGAATTGCCGGATTTTGTAAAACGCCTTGAGTCGCACGGATACTTCATCAACCGGCAGGCGCGCGACACGAGCACCTCAATAAGGCTCACCCGGCTGGGGGTCTTTCCCATTTACGAGGAGAAGAATCAGGCCGGCCTTCGAATTGAAGACCGGAATGGGCGACCGCTCTACAACTCGCTTTACCCGCATCAAATCTATCCCGACTTCGGCTCCATCCCTCCGCTGATCGTGAATACCCTCCTCTTCATTGAAAGCCGCGATATTCTCGACCAGCGTCATCCTTACCTGAATCCCGCGATTCAATGGGGTCGCTTCAGCCGGGCGCTGTTCGATCTGGGGCTTCACTCGGTCGATCGCAGTGTTCCGGTCATCGGCGGAAGCACGCTCGCAACACAGTTGGAAAAGACTCGCCATTCTCCCGAAGGCCGGACCGGCAACGTCGCCGACAAGCTTCGTCAGATGGCTTCCGCTACCCTGCGCGCATACCGCAACGGACCGGTAACGTATTCCGCCCGGCAGCGGATCGTATGCGATTACATCAACTCCATTCCACTGGCCGCTGCGCATGGCGAGGGTGAAGTCATCGGGCTCGCCGATGGTCTGCGGGACTGGTATGGCGCCGATCTCAGGCAGACAAACCGGCTCCTCGCCGGCGGCGACCGGGGGCTCGGCTCCAGGGGTATGCGTGAACGAGCCCTCGCCTATCGCGAGGTCTTGTCGCTGTTTCTGGCATTGCGCGAACCAACCCGCGATCTCGTCAAACACCAGGATCTCCTCAATTCGGAAGTCGACCGCTACCTGCGCGCTCTGAGTGTTGGCCACGTCATTTCCCCCCGGTTGCGGGACGCGGCGTTACGCGTTACCCGGCGCACTCGCTTGCATCCCGCTCCGCGGCCGCCCGAAAGCTTCACCGCGAACAAAGCGCCCGACGCGGTTCGCGCGTCCCTCCTGTCCCTGCTCGGCATCGATAATGCGTACGCGCTCGACCGCCTGGACCTGACGGCGCAAACCACGTTCGATGAGCCCACCCAGGAATCAGTCAACGAGTTTCTTGAGGGACTGTCGAAGCCGGACGCCGTCAAAGCGGCGGGTCTCGATGGATATCAGCTGCTGGACCGCGGCAATCCGCAGTCCGTCATTTACAGCGTGACCGTCTATGAGCGCGGCCACGGAGCGAATCTCCTGCGCGTCCAGACGGATAACTATAACGAGCCCCTGGACATCAATCAGGGCACCCGCCTCCAGCTGGGATCGACGGCCAAGTTGCGGACGATGATCAATTACCTCCAGATCGTGGAAGATCTGCACGCAAAGTATGCCGGGATGCCGCCCGGGGCTCTGAAATCGGTAACAGTAACGCCCGGAGACAACATCGCGCAATGGGCCCTCGACTATCTCTCGACCGCGAACGACAGAAGTCTCGAGCCGATGCTCGAAGCGGCGCTCGAACGCAAGTATTCCGGCAGCCCCGGCGAAGCGTTTTTCACCGCTGGCGGGCTCCACCACTTCGACAACTTCCAGCACTCCGAAGACGGCCGCTTCTGGACCGTTAGCGATGGTTTTCAGAACTCCGTCAATCTCGTTTTCATCCGGTTGATGCGCGATATCGAGCGCTATTACATGTACCGGGTTCCCGGCGCCTCCCCCAACGTACTCACCGATGAGAACGATCCCGCCCGCAAGCGCTATCTGGATCGATTTGCCGACTTCGAGGGCAGTACATTCCTTCGCCGGTTTTACGAAAAGTACACCGGGCAAACGCCGCCGCAATCGCTGAATACCCTGCTCGCGGGCATTCACCTCACGCCGTTACGGGCGGCAGTGATCTTTCGTTCGGTGCGCCCCCAGGCGGGTCTCGACGAATTCAGCAGATTCATGACTGCGCATCTTCCGGCCGCCGCGCTGGCGCGGGAAGACCTCGGCGATCTCTACGACAAATACGGCCCCGATAAGTTCAACCTCAATGACCGGGGATATCTCGCCCACGTGCACCCTCTCGAACTCTGGTTATTGAATTACCGCGAGCAACACCCGAAAGCTACGCTCGCAGAGGTTCTTGCGAAGAGCGCCCCAGAGCGTCAGGAGGTGTACGCCTGGCTGTTCAAAACACGCTACAAACACGCTCAGGACAAGCGCATCGAAACGCTCCTCGAGATCGACGCCTTCCGCCTGATCCACCATGCCTGGCAGGGGCTCGGTTATCCCTTCGACTCGCTGACACCCTCTTATGCCACCTGCATCGGAGTTTCGGGCGACACCCCGCAAGCCCTCGCGAAGCTTGCGGGCATACTTCTCAACGACGGAGTTCTTTATCCCACGGTCCGAATCAACCGGCTCCAGTTCGCCTACGCGACCCCGTTCGAGACGGTTCTCACGCCCGAGACCGGAAACGGAAGGCACGTTCTCTCCCCCGCGATTGCGCGCCTGGTTCGCCAGCAGATGATTGGCGTCGTCGAAAACGGAACGGGCAAGCGGGCGCGCGGTGGATTGCGGCTGCCCGGCGGCATAGTCCTGCCCGTCGGAGGCAAAACCGGCACCGGCGACAATCGCCTGCAGGAATACGGCCCCCGCGGTTCGATGATCGCGTCGAAGATCGTCAACCGCACCGCCGCCTTCGTGTTCTTCATCGGCGACAGGTTCTATGGCACCGTGCTCGCGTTCGTTCCTGGCAAGACCGCCGGACACTACGAATTCACCAGCGCGCTCGCCGTTCAGGTCCTGAAGGATCTGGAGCCGCGCCTTATGCCGCTGCTCATCGCAAACAAACCCTCCCCGCGGCCTGCCCTATCGACCACGGCGAGTTTGCGGCGTTAAGTTTGCCCTCCCATTCCATCAGTCTCCTCGGTTTGCCTCACCTCGCGATACTGGCTGCGATCCCGGCGCTGGCCGCCGCTCTGGCGTGGCTCGCGCGCCGCCGGGCCGCCCGGGGTCGCCGGATCGCGATTGCCCTGGGGTGTCTCCTCGCCCTGAACGAGATTGTCTGGTACGCGTGGAGACTACGCACGGAGGGCTTCCGGTTTCCCGGCGGCCTTCCGCTCGAACTATGCGACCTCACGCTCTGGCTTACGGTATTTGCGACGATAACCCTCCAGCCGCTCGTCTTCGAATTCGCATGGCTGGCGGGAGTCAGCGGCTCAGTCATGGCCGTCCTGACGCCCGACCTTTGGGCGGCGCCGCTGTCTTATCCCACCATCTATTTCTTCTTGTCCCACGGCGGTATGATCGCGGCCCTGCTATTCCTGGTCTGGTCCGGACAGGCGCGCCCGCGCCCCGGGTGCGTCTGGAGAACGCTCCTCCTGCTCAACGCTTACGCCGTTCTTATTGGTGCGTTCGACGCGGTATTCCACACCAATTATATGTACCTTTGTGTCAAACCCGGGAGCGCTTCGCTATTGAATCTCTTCGGCCCCTGGCCCTTCTACCTGCTGCCGGCCGAGGCCACCGCGGCGTTTATGTTCTGGTTGCTCTATGTTCCGTTCCGGAAAAAACGAAGCCACGTGAAAAGAAGTCCTGTAGTATCCGTCGTGTAGTATCCACTGTGGCCTGGCTCTTCCTCGACGCTATCCCTCATTTCCACACACCGGACCGGCGCACCGCCCTGGAGCGCCATATTCCCATTCCGTACAATACCCATATGTGCGGAATCGTAGGTTACGTAGGATCGCAGCGCGCCGTACCCATCATCATGGACGGTCTGAAGCGCCTCGAATATCGAGGTTATGACTCAGCCGGACTCGCCGTCTACTGTGACGATCAAACGCTCGGAATCCGCCGCGCTTCCGGCAAACTCCGCAACCTCGAAGATGTTTTGCGAATCGATCCGGTCGAAGGCAATTACGGCATCGGCCATACCCGCTGGGCGACCCACGGCCGCCCCAGCGAAGAAAACGCCCATCCGCACCGCGATTGTTCCGGCGACATCGTTGTCGTTCACAACGGCATCGTCGAAAACTTCCTGCCGCTGAAGGAACAACTCCAGCGCGAAGGCCATGTTTTTAAAACCGAGACCGATACCGAAGTAATCGCTCACATGGTCGAAAAATACTTCGACGGGAATCTGGAAACTGCGGTCCGCTCCGCGCTCAAGCAGATCCGCGGCGTCTTCGCGCTCGCCGTGATCGACCGTAATGACCCGAATAAGATTGTTGCCGCCCGCGAAGGTCCCCCGATCGTAATCGGCCTCGGCAAAGGCGAGTACTTCGTCGCGTCCGACGTGCCCGCCATCCTGAGCCACACGCGCGACATGTTTTTCCTCGCCGATGGCGATATGGCGATCCTTACTCCGGACGGCGTTCAGCTGTCCGACTTCGACGGTCACCCCGTCAACCGCCAGGTTCAGCACATCCTCTGGGACCCGATCATGGCCGAAAAAGGCGGCTACAAGCATTTCATGCTCAAGGAAATCTTTGAGCAGCCGCGCGCCATCCGCGATACGACTCTCGGGCGTGTCGGACAGGAAACAGGCCGCATTTTCCTGGACGAAATGGACATCACCCCCGCGGAATTTCAATCGTTCACGCAGGTCAAGATCATCGCCTGCGGCACCAGCTGGCACTCGGCGCTCGCGGGAAAGTTCATGATCGAAAAGCTCGCCCGCATTCCGGTCGAAGTCGATTATGGCAGCGAGTTTCGTTATCGCGATCCGATCGTTTCCTCGGAGGTCCTCACTGTGGTCATCTCCCAGTCGGGCGAGACCGCGGACACGCGCGCCGCCCAATGGGAAGCGAAACGCAAGGGGTCGAAGACGCTCGCGATCTGCAATGTGGTCGGCTCTATGATCACCCGCGAAGCGTCGGGATCGATCTATACTCATGCCGGCCCGGAGATCGGCGTCGCCTCCACGAAAGCTTTCACCTGCCAGTTGACCGCGCTCGCGATCCTGGCTCTGTATCTCGCGGAAATTCGCGGTCACCTCAGCGATGATTGCGCCCGTGCTTTCGTGCACGAACTGGTCTGCATACCCGGCAAACTCGAAACAATTCTCGCGAACGATCGCCAGTACGAAGACCTGGCCCGCAAGCTCTTCCGAGCGAGCGACTTTCTCTTTCTCGGGCGCGGCATTCATTTTCCGATCGCGCTCGAGGGCGCGCTAAAGCTGAAAGAGATCTCTTACATTCACGCCGAGGGTTATCCGGCCGGCGAGATGAAGCACGGCCCGAACGCGCTCATCGACGAGAACCTTCCCGTAGTTGTCCTCGCGACGCACGACCCAACCAGCGAGGAGAGCATGGTTCTCTATGAAAAGACCCTGTCCAACATTCAGGAAGTGAAAGCGCGCGAGGGTAAGGTCGTCGCCGTTGTGTCCGAGGGTGACACCGAAGTCCGAAAGGTAGCCGACGACGTAATCGAGATCCCTGCAGCGCCCGACCTTCTGACTCCCATCCTGGAGATCGTGCCGCTGCAGTTGCTCGCGTATCACATCGCGGTGCGCCGGGGATGCGATGTGGACCAGCCGCGCAATCTCGCCAAAAGTGTAACGGTCGAGTGACACAGGCTCACGGCGAACTCAGAGTCGCGACGCAAGGCAAAGGCTTTTACGACATCACGCGGGACATACGCAAGTGGATGGGCGCCCAGCAGATTCAGAGCGGCCTGCTGACCGTCTTCATCCAGCACACTTCCGCGTCGCTCACGATTCAGGAGAATGCCGATCCCGACGTGCGGCGCGACATGAGCGAATTCTTCGAGCGACTCGTTCCGGAAAACACCCCATGGTTCCGCCACACCACCGAAGGCAGCGACGATATGCCCTCGCACATCCGCTCCGCGCTTACCTCCCCCAGCCTGTCGATTCCGATTCGAGGAGGACAGCCGGGCCTCGGCACGTGGCAAGCGATCTATGTCTTTGAGCATCGCGCGGAACAACAGGTTCGTCATATCTTGTTACATCTGATCGGTGACTCCGAGCGGTGACGCCAGCCGCGACTGCGGACCGCCAAAGCGAACGAAGACGCTGCGCAACCGATGTGGGGCCAGCGCTTCCGCGCTGCCGCCGAGCTTCTGCTCGGCGCGGAACTTTACGTCAGCGCCGGTGTTCGTCCGAACCGCGTCTTCAACGATCTACATCGAATCGCGAAAATGCTCCAACCCGCAACGATCCTGCCCGCAGGGGCGTCTCACCTGGCATGATCTTGAACAGGCTCCTGGCAGTGGGAATAATTTTCGCCGCGTCGGCAGGCGCAGAGACTTTTTCGTTCGGTGTGCTTGGTGGCGCGCCCTTTACTGATGTCGTGAATTCGGTACCTCTGCAACGAACAATTCCTACGTGGCGAACAGCGACGAACTTCACGGTCGGCCCAACGTTTCAGGTCAATTTGCCACTGAGCCTTCGCTTCGAGGCGGATGCTCTCTACCGTCCTTACAGCTTCCTCGCGACACCGTATACCATTCCGACAGTTCCTTGAGCGTGCCTCACCACCGCCTCCGCTTCCGAATGGAGATTCCCGTTCCTGCTCCAATACCGCTTCCACACACCGATTGTGAAACCGTTCCTCGAAGTGGGCGTATCCTTCGATCATCTTGCTGCCATCTCGGAGGCAGCCCAAAACTTCGGCCCCATCAATGAATCGAACGCCGGCGTTGTCGTCGGTGGAGGCGTAGACGTGAAGATCCCCTTCGTCCGGCTGAGCGGCGAATTGCGTTATACCCATCAGGGTTCTGCCTACTTCGAAGGACTCTCAAACGTGAACCAGGCCGAGGTCTTATTCGGACTTCATTTCTAGACCGAGTAAGGCAGACGCCCACGTCTGCGCCGGCCCCCCCGGTCCGGCTTCCAACTCAGCGCATTAACGCCAGAGCCAGCGCGCCCAGCACGCCCGCACGATCACCCAACCCAGGCGCCGCCACTTCAGGCATCCTCGCCACATAAGCCGCGAGAAGCCGCGACAACTCATCCCTGACCATTCTGAACAACTGGGTTCGCCGCATCACACCACCGCCAATCAAAATAAGCTCCGGCGAAAGCGTGCAAACAAAATTGGCGATTCCAGCGGCCAGGTACGTCGCTTCTAGCGCCCATGCCGGATGATCGTCCCGCAGCTCCGCCGGACCAACACCCCACCGCGCCTCAATCGCCGGTCCTGAAGCAAGCCCCTCCAGGCAATCGCCATGATAAGGACAGTTACCGCGAAACGGATCGCGCACCAGATCATGCGGAATCCGAATATGGCCCATCTCCGGATGCGTCAGCCCATGAAGGATGCGCCCCGACACGATCGCACCGCCGCCGATGCCCGTGCCGACGGTGAGGTAAAGACAATTCTCAACATCGCGAGCCGCGCCCCATCGAGCCTCGCCGAGCACCGACGCATTGACATCCGTATCGAATGCAACCGGCACGCCAAGCGCTTTACGAACCGCACCCGCCAGATCGAAATTCCTCCATGCAGCCTTCGGCGTGGAGGTGATGTAACCGTAAAACGGCGAGTCCCGCCTCAGTTCGACCGGTCCGAACGATCCGATCCCCACCGCACGTAACCGGTCGCCCGCTTGTGCGCGCAGCCACGACACTGCGGCGGCTACAGTTGTCTCCGGCGACGTGGTGGGAATCCTGGTAGTAACGAGATCATCCGGACCCGTCCCGACACCACACACAAACTTGGTGCCGCCCGCTTCAATCGCTCCAAAGATGCCCATGAACTCTACAACGTCTTACGGAAGTGAACGCAACGATCCACGACCTCAAACCCTGCCGCCGCGTGAGCCCGATGAGAATCCTCGTGATCGATCCAGGCGTCCGACGCCATCTCCCTGCAGCCGCGTTCACGCGCCCACCGCTCTGCCTCACGCACCAAAGCCGTGCCCAGCCCTTGCCGCCGTACCGGTTCCCGCACAAACCAGCCCTCGATATATCCAACCGGGTGCGCAGGGTCGCATCCATCTGCATGAGATCGCATCCCTGCTTCAATAAACCCCGCCATCGTGCAGCTCTCATCTCTGGCGATGAATATTGCGCTCGGCAGCCCCCCACACACGCCCGATGCCAGAATCGTCTGCATCTCACGCCGGTGTCCTTCAGCTGAAACGTCCGGCCAGAGCAGCGCGCACAACTCCGCGATCTCCGGCGCATCCTGATAGCCGGCCTCAGACAGCGTGAACTCCATGCCTGAAAAACGCCCCCTGGTTATCGTTGGCGCCATCGCAGGTAAACCGCACGTTCAGCGAAAATACCTCGCCATCGCCGCTGCGAATATTTCCGGGCCGGAAGACGTGAAACCCGCCAGCACAACCTTTCCATCGGTCTGAATCGCGAGGGCGGAAGCCACCGACAGTTGATTGAAATTGGTTACCGTTACTCCCTGCGCGCCAAAACTTTCACTTAACACGCCCGACTTTTCGTATTGCAACACGGAGAAACTGCCGTCATTCGGCCCGTTACCCAGTTTCGCTGCGACCAGAATCCTGCCGTCGCTCTGTATCTCCACGCCATTGGCGTCGCTGAACGAATAGCCTGCGAGCATGGTGACCTGAACGCCACTGGACCCAAACGTGCGATCGGAATCGCCATTCGCTTCGAGGCGCATCAAGGCAATCTCCTGAACCTCCGTCGCCCTGTTTAAAGAAACCCCGGCAAGGACAATTTTGTCGCCATCCAGCGCAGCATCATTGGCGTAAGCGGACATGTTCTCAATGGGAATTGACACGGTTCCCCCGTTTCCAAAGCTTGCGTCCAGCGCTCCCTTGGAATTAAGCCGCGCCACTCCCATCGTGAAGTTGCTGTCGCCCCAGTAGCCGTATCCGACAGCAACAATGCCGCCCGACGGCGTGAGCAGCACTCGTCTGATTCCGCTGAAAGGGCCCGAGCCCACCTGGAGTGTGGCAATCCCGTCGCTGGCAAAGGATTGATCCGGAGAACCGTCCGCCATAAGACGGCCAATGGCAAACTGAATGTCTCCGTTGGCTTGCCAGGTTTCACCCCCAATCACCAGTTTTCCGTCGGGTTGCTGCAGAACGGAGAATGCCTGGTCCGTGCCGTCACTCAGGGAAATCCTGACTTGCCCATTGGCGCCAAAACTGGAATCAACCGTACCATCGTTGTTGTATCTGAGGATGATCCAGTCCGTAACCGGATTGTTATAGGTGTTCCCGGCGACGACGATCTTGCCATCCCTTTGCAGGGCGAGTCCGTAGGCGGCCGATGCGGCGCCAACGGCTGTTGTTATGGCGCCCTTGTCGCCGAAAGATGGATCGGGTTCACCATCCGGCGTGTATCGCCGCACCAGCACCGAACTATCGAGCGAACTGTAGATCAAACCTCCGGCTACCACCAACGCCCGATCTTCCTGAATCGCGATGGCGTTGAGCATTTCGCGGCGCGAAGCGCTACGCGTCGATGGTGCGAGCCCGATGACAGGGAAGCCGGGGTCAACGCTGCCTGGATGTTGGAGTGGAGCGACATGCTGGGGCGCCGTTGCGGAGAAGATCAGAGAACGTGGAGCAATTCTGTACTGCATCAAAATCTCCTGTGTTGAGGCATACCCTTTATAGCAGGACAGGGCAGTCAAACCCGGGCCAATGCCGACCGTCTGTGCGGCAGTCTCGGCACTCTGCCCAGGATGTATCTCGACTCCCGGCGACGCCTGAATAACAACAACTTAATGGAAGCGGAACAATGGACCGGCCGATTCTATAACCGAACCGGCCATAGTGCACCTTGCCGACGACCGCTCTTAATTAAGCAGCTGAAGACTGTTGCGAAAGAGAGGAAGTACCAATATTGCTCCAACTGGAAGCGCGAGTTCCAACGTGGCTAATCAACGGGTACCCATTCAGCCACCCGCCCAAGTGGTCGAGTTTACGATCTGATGAACTCGAGCAGATCGGTGTTGATCTGATCCGCGTGAGTCGTGGGCATGCCGTGCGGAAAGCCGGGATACGATTTCAGAACGCCGTGTTTCAAAAGCTTCACCGACTGTGCTCCGCTGCTGAGGAACGGGGCAATCTGATCATCCTCGCCATGCATCACCAGAACCGGGACGTCGATGCTGGCCAGATCCTCATAAAACTCGCTTTCCGACAAGGCCTTGATGCAGTCGTATTGAGCCTTGATGCCGCCCATCATCCCCTGTCGCCACCAGTTGTCCCGAATACCCTGCGAGATCCTCGCGCCAGGACGGTTGAAACCATAGAACGGAATGGTGATGTCCTGGTAAAACTGCGATCGGTGATTGGCGGTGCCATCGCGAAGCTGATCAAACACCTCCATCGGCAAACCTGCCGGATTCTTCTCCGACTTCAGCAGCATCGGAGGAATCGCACTGATAATCGCCGCCTTCGCGACTCGCCCCTTGCCGTGTCGCGCGACATAGCGAATCACCTCGCCGCCGCCCGTCGAATGCCCGATGTGAACGGCGTTCGTGAGATCGAGGGCCTGAACCACTGCGGCGACGTCGGCGGCATAAGTGTCCATGTCGTTGCCGGTCGCCGTCTGCGTGGAACGGCCGTGCCCGCGGCGGTCATGGGCGATGACCCGGTAGCCATGACCCAGGAAAAACATCATCTGCGCGTCCCAGTCGTCGGCGGAGAGCGGCCAGCCATGCTGGAAAAACAGCGGCTGACCCGTGCCCCAGTCTTTATAGAAAATTTCCGTACCGTCAGAAGTCGTAATAATGCCCATGTAATGTGCTCCGGGTTAGAATCGTAACTCCTTCATTGAAACCGGAAAGCGGCAAGTCGTAAATGGGCGGAAGTGACAAAGTGCGGGCCAAAACTGCCAGCTCCCGGAACCGTGAACCGATCGAGATCGGAATTCTGGTCTATCCAGGCGCGTTGATGTCGGCCGTGTTGGGGTTGACCGACCTTTTCGGCGTCGCCAACCGGATGACCGTCGAGCATCACGCCGCGGGCGCGAGGCAATTGCGAATCAGTCACTGGCGGATGCGGGCCGGTGACAGTAACGAACTGGAACGCTTCTTCGACACGCATTCGCAACAACCCGCCCCACTCGCCGGCCTGATCCTGCCGCCCAATCTCGATACCGATCCCCACGGCCCCAGGATTTCCGAAATTCAACGATGGGTAGAAGCGCAGCATGCCGCTGGATGTCTCATTTGCTCGGTTTGCGGAGGCGCTTTTCTTCTCGCCAAAACGGGGTTGTTGAACGGGCGGCCTGCCACCACGCATTGGACCTTCTCGGAGACCTTCACCGATCAGTTCCCGAAGATTCGCGTAGAGACCGAAAAACTGGTGATCGACGACGGCGACATCATTACCGCCGGAGGCGTCATGGCCTGGGTCGATTTGGGATTGAAACTGGTGGATCGGTTTCTCGGTTCAATGGTCATGCTCGAAACCGCACGTTTTTTTCTGGTCGATGCCGCGGGCCGCCAGCAGCGCTTCTATTCGAATTTCTCTCCCAGACTGCACCACGGCGATGGCCCGATACTCCGGGTTCAGCAATGGCTCCAGACCTCGGATATAAGCCGCGTCAGCATATCGATGATGGCCGCAAAAGCTCAGATGGAGGAGCGCACCTTCCTGCGCCGCTTTCAAAAGGCTACCGGGCTGACGCCGACGAAATACGTTCAGCATCTGCGGGTCGGCAGGGCTCGCGGAGAGCTCGAATTCTCATCGCTGCCCATCAAGGAAATCGGATGGAAGGTGGGATACGAGGATTGTGGAGCCTTTCGAAAGGTATTCCGCAAGATCATGGGGCTCTCACCCGGAGACTATCGTCTTCGATTCGCCGTCCCCCGGAAGACTGCGGACTGATCAACATGAGCGCTTCCGGAACGCCGGTGACAAAAAATTAAAAAGAATTTTGGCTTGCATCGAACTGATAAAAAGCGGCTTACTAAAATCACTCCGCTTCAAACTGTCGCGTTGCCCAAAATGCGTGTTAACTTTCAGATCGAAAGAACCTCGTCGCACCCATTGGCGTACGGGGGCACTAAACCACGCGATTCCTCGAGGCTCCGTGTGGCATAACGTCGAAACAATGGGCGGCAGGCGCTCCCGTTATTGGTGCGGCCTCTGTTCCGGCGGAGAAACCAAACCGGCGTTCGTCTGAACGATATCAGGCATTGGGGCGCCCCAAACGTGATCTTTAAAGCAAGACAAACCGCAAACCGGGCGGAACGTGACCGCCCGGACGGTGTGTAATCGGGTTGTATTCTTGGAGTTGATGTCATCCTTCCCGGCCACGCTCGCCACGCGTATCGCGCCGGGAAAGCTCCGGCAGCTGGAAAGCGCAATCGAACTCAGCATTCGCGGCAAGTCCGAAGCCGTTCGTATGGCCGTAGTGTGTCTGCTCGCGCGCGGTCACTTACTCATCGAAGACGTGCCAGGAGTCGGCAAAACCACCCTTGCGCAGTCCCTCGCGCGTGCGGTCGATGGCTCGTTCCACCGCCTCCAGTTCACCAGCGATATGCTTCCGTCCGACGTTCTCGGTGTAACCGTCTATAACGCGCACACGGAGGAATTCGAGTTCAAGCCCGGCCCGGTTTTCACCAATTTCCTCCTGGCCGACGAGATCAACCGCACTACCCCGAAGACGCAATCGGCGTTGCTTGAGGCCATGAACGAACAGCAGGTATCAGTCGAAGGACGCACCCTGCCTTTGCCGGAGCCGTTCATGGTGATCGCAACCCAAAACCCAGCCGAGCACCACGGCACTTACCCGCTGCCCGAATCGCAGCTCGACCGCTTCCTGATGCGCCTCCGCATCGGCTATCCGGACGCCCGCAGCGAGCGCGAAATCATCCGTCAGCCTGAAGCGCATCATGGCGAAACAACGCCCTGCGTACTTACGCGTGAGGAGTTGAACGAACTCCAGTGTTCCGTGAAGCAGGTTGTGGTCGATGACGCGATCGTCGACTACATGCTTACCCTCATCGAGCGAACGCGCACGCACGAGGGCCTCGCGCTCGGCGTCAGCCCGCGGGGTTCGCAGGCGCTCTATCGTGCGGTGCAGGCAAACGCTCTCGTCGAAGGCCGCGGCTACGCTCTTCCGGATGATGTCAAAGTTCTTGCCCCAAAGGTTCTCGGACACCGCGTCATGCCGGCCGCCAAATCGTCTCTCGCCCTGCGGCGCGATTCGAACGGCGCAGCCAAAGGCGAGCGCATCATTGAAGAGATACTGGAGCAAATCGAAGTACCTCTTTAAACAGGAATGAAGCGCACAGGCCGAAGGTCCGTTGTGCGCGATAAGACAAATGAAAACAGCAATTATCGGCCTGCCGATGGTAGGCAAGACATCCCTGTTCACAATCCTTACCGGAGTGACGCAGGAAACCCGCATGGGTTCGACCGCGGTTCGTACGGGTGTCGCAAAGGTGCCCGACCCACGCGTCGGCGCCCTTTCGGAGCTTTATCAACCGCCGAAGATCACTTACGCCACGGTTGAATATGTTGATGCCCCGGCAATCTCCAAAGAAACTCTGCGCGATCCCGCCTATCTCGCGAGCCTGAGGGTAGTCGATGCTTTCGCGCAGGTCCTCCGTATATTCCAGGACGAGACGGTCCCGCACGAACACGGTTCCGTCGATCCCACGCGCGATTTCGAAGACGTCGAAACTGAGCTGATCCTGAGCGATCTCGTCGTCGTCGAAAAACGCCTCGATCGCGTAGACAAAGACCGCAAGAAAACCAGAAATCCGGACCTCGATAAAGAATACGAACTCCTCGTTCGCTGCAAGGAAGCGCTCGAGGCAAACATCCCGCTGCGCAATCTCGAGTTCGACCCCGAAGACGAAAAACGTATTCGCGGCTTCCAGTTCCTTTCGCAAAAACCCATGCTTCTGGTGCTGAACCTCGGCGAAGAAGACGCCGCCCGTCTTCACGAGGTCGAAGAAAAATACCGCATCCGGCCCTCTCGCGGGCAAAGCCAACACCGCCGTGACCGCCGTCTGCGGCAAGATCGAAGCCGAACTGGCCGAACTCCCGGCCGCCGAAGCTAAAGAGTATCTGCTGAGCTACGGCCTCAAAGAGAGCGGTCTGCAGCGGATCATCGAAGCCACTTACCGTCTTCTCGGTACCATGAGTTTCCTCACCGCCGGCGATACGGAAGTGCGCGCCTGGACGATCCCGATCAACAGCACCGCCGTCAAAGCCGCCGGCGCGATCCATTCCGATTTCGAGAAGAAGTTCATTCGCGCGGAGGTCGTCAACTGGAAGAATCTCATCGATCTCGGCGGTTACCCCGGCGTACGCGAAAAGGGCCTGCTGCGCCTCGAAGGCAAAGAATACATCGTCAAGGACGGCGACGTGCTGGTAATAAGGCACTCGTAAGCGCCGCCGTGGCGACGAGCGCGCAAAGCGCCACAAACCAGTCTCCGTATCGCGTGTAGAAAGTCAGATCCTGCCGGTATCGATACTGGAAGCGCGCCCCCAGCTCCATGTATTCCTGCGCGGTCCTGACAACACGCCCGGCCGGATCGATCACCGCGGTGATGCCGTTGTCTGTGGCCCGCAAAATCCAGCGGGCATTCTCCGCCGCCCTCATCCGCACGATCTGCAGGTGCTGATAACGAGCCTGGCTCTTGCCGAACCAGCTGTCATTCGAAAGGTTGAAAAGCGCCTCCGCGCCCGATGCGGCAAACTCCCGGATATAGCTCGGAAACACCGACTCGTAACAGATAAACACGCCGATCTTATGCGAGTTCACGGCCGACACGACAGCCCTGTTGCCGGCAGAGAAGTCCCCCGCCTCGCTCGACACTTTCCGTGTCAGCAGACCGAACGGCCACGGCACGAATTCACCGAACGGCACCAGATGAACCTTGTCGTACCGGCTCACCACCGCGCCGTTCGGACCCACCAACAGCGCCGAATTCAGCGGAGCCCCATTAGCAGCGTGCGCAACGATTCCCGTAAGGACATCCGCGTGCGCCGTCTTCGCGATCGAGCTTAACAAACCTGTAAATTCAGGATCGCTGTCGTAAAAGGGAGCCGGCACTTCGGGCCAGACGATGAGATCAACGCCACCGCGCCGCCCGAGCGGACCCAGCGACAGCAGGGTCATCTGTTGCTCCGTCCGGCGCAGCAACTCGGGCGTCCAGGTGGTTTCGTCGTCGATGTTCGGTTGCACCAGAATCGCGGACGTATCCCCCCGCTGATCTTCCGGTACGTCGGGCAGGAAGAACAGTCCGAGCAGCACCAGCATCCACAGAATCTGCAATCGAGGTCTGCGCAGAATGAGCGATGCAATCCCGACGGACATCAGCGCAAACGCAAACGAAATGCCCCAGACGCCGGTAATTGGAGCCAGCCGAAGCGGCAGCGACATATCGCTGCCCGCGTTGCCCAGATTGAGCCATTCGAAACCGGTCCAGGAATGGGTCCATTCGATCGCTACCCAGAGCGCTGAAATAGCGGGTAAAGCGAACACAGACCGCAGCAGCACGCCCGCAAGTGCCGCAAACACACCCATCTGCACGGCCTTCGCAAGACAGAAGAGCGCGAAAAGAAACCATGCGACACCGCCGCTGATGCCCGCATGATTCGCAAGCGTCCACTGAATCCAGTTGCAGAGACCGAACCAGTATGCGACGCCCGCGCCATACCCGAGCGCGAAACGCCACCGCCAGCGGTGCTCGCGCGCGCACGCAATCAACAGCGGAGTGAGAGCGATCGGCGCAAGCCAGACGAAACTGAACCGGGGAAACAGCAGAACCAGCAATGCCGAAGATGAGAATGCCAGAATCCAGTTCAGGATCACGCGCGCGCAGCCTGTTCGCTCACCAGTTCGGCCATGTAGGAACTCCGCACCAGAGGTCCGCTGAAGACCATCTTGAAACCCAAAGATAGGCCGAACTCGCGGTACTTATCGAACTGCGCCGGCGTCAACATACTCCACCACGGGCAGATTGCGTCGAGTCGGCTGCAGATACTGGCCGATGGTCGCGACGTCGACATCCTGCTCGCGCAGATCGCGGAGGAGCTGTTCAACCTCTTCAACTGTCTCGCCGAGACCCACCATGAACCCGGACTTGGTCACCACATCGCCACGATAGCTCCGTGCGAAACGCAGCACGTCGAGCGACTGCCGATAGTTCGCCTGCGGCCGCACCCGCCGGTAAAGACGAGGCACGGTTTCCATGTTGTGGTTGAAGACATCCGGGCCTGCGTCCAGAACCCGAGCCACAGCATCCATGTTGCCCTCAAAATCCGGCGTAAGCACCTCGACCCGCAGCGGCGGGCAGCGCGCGTTTGACCTCACGCACCGTCTCCGCGAAATGCGCCGAGCCGCCATCCGCAAGATCGTCCCGATTCACGCTGGTGATCACGACATACCGCAGGCTCATCGCGGCCGCCATCCGTGCCACGTTTGCGGGTTCGGCCGGATCGAGGCGCATATCGTGAACCCGCGGATTCCCCTTCGGCACCGAACAGAACCCGCAGCCGCGTGTGCACAGGTTGCCGAGAATCATGAAGGTCGCGGCGCCGCGGTCGAAGCATTCATGAATATTCGGGCACCGCGCGGATTCGCAAACGGTATGCAGATTGAGGGCTCGCAACTCCGACTTCAGCCGGTTCAGCGACTCGAAATGCGTCGTGCTCCTGCGCGCCCACTCCGGCAATCGTGGCCTCGTCGCGGGTTCAATGTTGACCAACTTCGATTATGCAATTTCAGAGTTCAAGCTTGCCGTTGAAGACCATTTCTTTCGGCTTGAACTTGTACTTGACGGGAAGAACTCCCAGTTTCGTGGTCAGATCGATCTCCTTATCGTCGATCGTAAAAGGTGTGGTGCGAGGAAATGCAAAAATCACTTCCTGTCCTTTTGGGGACATATTAACCTGCAACTCGGTCGGCTTGATCGCGGCCTTCCCGCGAGCAGATAAAGTGGTCGCCTCCATCAGGCCGGCCTTTAATTGGTCCGGAGTGCCCTTCAGAACGGCCCCCAGCGGACCCGTCAAGGTAATTACGTACGTGGTTTCCGTGCGGTCGAGAACCGCTTTGGCGTCAGCTGATGAAACGGCCTCGGCGCCATATTTGAGGCGGACGAATGCCTGCTTGAGCGGCAGCGCCGACTGCCAGCGTGCGACGATCTCCAGAGCAACGCCTCCGGCTGATGACGGCACCGCCGGTCCGCCACCACCGCCGCCGCGGCCCGTACGTCCGCTGCTTTCGCTGATCGGGGCGGGCGCCGAATCCTGATCCGCCCCTCCACCACCCCGGCCGCCCCGGCCCCCGCCTCCGCTCGCGCTATCGAAGCTGGACGGACCGCCGCCCGTGGGCAAAGTAAAGGAATGAGCCCACGGCGAGTTGTTCATGATCTTCTGCAGATCTTTATCGTTCCACTCCGTAAATGGCTTGGTTTGCCAGACATCTGCTGCGAAGAGGCATCCCGACAGAAGAAGTAATGGGAGGGCGATCTTTTTCATCTCTGTGGTTTGAGAGTATATACCCTGACAACACCATGCTTCATGAATACGCATTCGAAACAGCCGCTTCCGCAATCAGGTTTGGAGGCGGGGCGACCCGGGAGATCGGCGCGGACCTCGTCGACCTCGGCGCACGCCACGTTCTGCTGTTTACCGATCCCAACCTGCGCCACCTGCCGCCGGTCATCACCGCGCTCGAGTCGCTCGAACATAACAAGGTTCGTTTCGCCGTCTTCGACAAAGTAAGAGTCGAGCCGACCGAGGAGTCTCTCCAGGAGGCGATCCGCTTTGCGACGGACGGTGATTACGACGCATTTGTCGCTGTTGGGGGCGGGTCCACGATCGATACGGCCAAAGCCGCCAACCTTTACAGTTGCTGGCCGGCCGACTTTCTCGACTACGTGAATCCGCCGATCGGGAAAGGAAAGCCCGTGCCAGGCCCAGTCAAACCCCTCATCGCAATTCCAACCACGGCGGGCACCGGCAGCGAAACCACGGGCGTTTCGATCTTCGACTATAAACCGCTCCGCGCCAAGACTGGAATTGCCCACCGGCGCCTCAAGCCCACGCTGGGCATCGTCGACCCGGACAACACTCGAACTCTTCCCCCGGCCGTTGCGGCGTCGTCGGGTCTCGACGTGCTCTGCCATGCGGTCGAATCATGGACCGCCTTGCCCTTCACCGACCGGCCTCGCCCCGACCGGCCGATCTTGCGCCCCGCGTATCAGGGCTCAAACCCGATCAGCGATCTCTGGAGCATGGAGGCCCTTCGGCTGACCGCGAAGTACCTGCGCCGAGCTGTTGCCGATCCCTCGGATGACGAGGCAAGAGGTTCAATGCTGCTGGCAGCGTCGTACGCGGGAATCGGGTTCGGAAATGCGGGCGTGCATCTGCCCCACGGCATGTCCTACCCGGTCGCTGGTCTGGTGCGGAGTTACCGTGCGCCAGGTTATGACGCAGTGGACCACGCCATGATCCCCCACGGAGTTTCGGTGATCGTGCACGCTCCGGCAGTATTTCGCTACACCGCATCCGCGAATCCCGCGCGCCATCTCAAGGCCGCGGAAGTTTTGGGCGCGAAGGTGGATCGGGCGCGAAATGAGGATGCCGGGAAAATCCTGTCGGACTGCCTCGTCGGAATCATGCAGGACCTGCGAATCCCGAACGGTTTGCATGAACTCGGCTACGCAATCTCCGATATCCCCGCGCTCGTGGAAGGCACGCTCCCGCAGCACCGGGTGACGAAGCTGTCACCGCGCCCGGCGGGTCCGGAGGAACTCGCGCGCTTGTTCGCGGAAGCGATGGTCAACTGGTAGCGGAAGCTACCCCCAAACCGTCACGGGTTTTTCAGGCCTCGGCTCGGTTACGGCCCAGCTGATGACAGGAGACAACGCCAGATCGTCCGGATTCTGCTCGACGGCGAAGAAGCCCGCAACCAGGTCGATTCCGATGCTGGAGCCGGCCGGAGAACTCAACTTAACCGGTACGCTGGAAAGCCCGCTGGGGAAACTCTTCGGCGGTACACCCTTTTCAGCTCCGGGCTCTCCTCCCCATCCGGTTTTAACGCCGCTTTTGACAGGGATCGCCCACTCATCGCGCTCGTGCTGGAAGACGTGATTCCGGCTGCGCTCCGGAGAATCGCCCAGGTACGGGAACAGATCGGCAATCCAGCCCGTGACTGTTTCTGTCCCATAAGCCTGCCTGGGCTTATAAATCGCCTGCCAGAATTTCTGGTCGGGATTGCCTGCGGCAGTTCTTACGAACTCGTCCAGGACGGGTCGCACGCGAGCGATCCACCATTCGAGGCCGAAGGTTTCGATCACCTCGATCCTGGCGCGGATTCGCTGCCAGTCATCGAGCGATCCCAGTAAGGTAATTTTCGGTATGCCACAGACCGCCATCATGTTGTAAGTGAAGTAACTCGAATAACAGTCCATCAATACGACTTCACTGGCTGTCCGAACGGCTGGCGTCGTGGTGGAAAAGTCGCAGATCAGAGTTTCGTGGAGGACTGGATCGGTAGCGGCAAAAATTTGGTCCGAGATATCGGATATTGCAAGCTCAAAGCCCTCAGGACTGAGCTTGCGGAGACCCGTCATCAGTTCACGCGATCCCTGATGCCGAACCAGACGAGGGCGGAGCGTCTCCGCATTCTCCGTTACATGATGAGCGAATCCCTGTTCGATAACCATCCAGATGGAATCGGGTGAGAGTATCAGCGGACGGTGCTGGCTGAATGCTGTGCCAACAGAATCGATCAGAGGGTGGCACCGGTTAATGTAGTGCTCCACGCCTGCCAGGGAGTTAATGACAGGCTTTTCCGGCTCCGGAATCGCCAGAACCTCGCGCTGGAACCTTTTTGCGACGTGTTTGGCCAGCGATTCCGTCCGAACAGGAGTGCTCGCAGGAAGCACATCGTCGACTGAAAACGAGCGCCCGGGACCTTGCCGCTCGCGGGATCGGGTACCTGACATAAGAGAATTCTATAGGAAAATCGGATGTCAGGCGTGCTTCGACCTCCGCAGGCAACCATGGTAGAGTAGCGGGAATACTTTCGGCTGCGCCTGGATGACCGGTCTCTTGTGCGGAAATATGAACCTGATCGCTCGCTGTCTGTTTTTCGCGGGGCTGATCAATACTTTCGGCGGTTGCTATGCCGCGGATATCCCGTGTGCTGCACGTGCCATCGGCCGCGCAAAACAACTCCTCACGTTCTATGCAGGCGCCGACGATCGAATGACTATTGACAAGACCGTCAAGCAGTTGCCTTCCATACGCAATCCCGCAGACCCCGCACAAAGTTTTGATGTGCTGGAGGTCTGGGGACACATTTACAAAGGACAATATCGAATGCGGTTTATCTACTTCAACGCCAGCGGTATGTCCTGCCTTCTGATGGGCGAGGAAATTCTGGAGTATGCCCGGTTATAGGCGATATTAACTATGCTGACACTTGAAATTATGCACGCGATGTGGCCGAACGGGGACAACACCGTCGCAGGGCTGGTGGAATCCATTGTGGCCGCGGCGCCGGCTGCCGTCGCTAAACACGGGCTGAACAGCGACCTCGTCATCGCGCATGCGATGGCGCAATTCAGCCACGAATGCGGCGCCGGAAATACGATGGTCGAAAACATTAATTACACGCCGAAACGCGCTTGCCAGGTCTGGCCTTCGCGCTTCCAGAGCGAGGCAGACTGCCTTACAAAAGTAGGTTCGTTTGCAGGCGATCCCGATTTCAAGATCAAGCTCATCGATCACGTCTATGGGGGACGCAATGGCAACCTGTCCGGGACTCATGACGGCTCGATTTTCATCGGCCGAGGTCTCAGCCAGGTGACCGGCCGGGGAAATTACCAGGCGCTCGGAACGAAGGTCGGCCTGAATCTGATCGACAACCCCGATCTCGTAAACTCTCCCGCGAAAGCCCTTGAATGCGGGCTTGCGGATTTCGTCCTCTGCGGTTGTCTGCCGTTCGCCCAGGCCGACGACGTGAGCGGAGTAACCAAACACCTGAATGGCGGATTTAACGGTCTGGCTGAGCGAACGGCCTGGCTGACGCGTTGGAAAACCGCGCTCGGCAGCCAGGAGCCCCCAGTGCACAGCACGACCTGGCTACAGGTATCGCTCAACAAACTCGGCGCCGACCCCACTCTCGTAACTGACGGATCCTATGGCCCCCTTACCGCGGCCGCGGTAAAGGATTTCCAGGCGTCGCACGCACTCGATACCGACGGAAAGATTGGTCCTGCAACCCTGGCTGCGATCGACGCTGCGCTTCAAGTGTTATAGCCATTCCCAATCGGAACTTTTTGGCGATTATGTTTATCCCGGTTCGGCAGCACTTTCCTCATCGGGCGTTGAAGGATATTCCCGGCGCCGTACAGAGCGAGCTTATGCCTATCGCCTCGCAAGTGCGCCCGGGCGCGCGGATCGCGATCGGCGTGGGCAGCCGCGGGATAGCCAACCTCGCGCAAATTGTCCGAGCCGTGGTTGATGCGTTTCGGTCTCAGGGCGCGCTTCCGTTCCTCTTTCCGGCGATGGGCAGCCACGGCGCCGCGACGGCTCAGGGTCAGGCTGACGTGCTGGCGCATTATGGCGTGGACGAGGTGTCGATGGGATGTGCGGTCGTCAGCAGCTTCGATATCATTTCGCTGGGTCGGACGGGGCAGGGAATCGAAGTCTTCGCCGGAAAAGACGCATGGGAGAGCGACGGCGTCTTCTTCATCAACCGCGTCAAATGGCACACCAGTTTCGCAGGCGCGATCGAAAGCGGCATAAGCAAGATGATGGCGCTCGGGCTGGGAAAAATCGAGGGCGCCAAATCGTGCCACGGACATGCCCGCTCACTTGGGATGGAAGCGGTGATCCGTTCGGTCGCCGGCTATTTACTCGAAACCGGGAAGGTTCTTGGCGGCCTCGCGATTCTGGAAGACGCCCACCACGACACCGCTCAACTGACCGCGCTCGCTGCTTCGGGATTGATCGAACGTGAAGTCGATTTGCTGGCGCTCGTGAAGTCATGGATGGGTCGCTTGCCGGTTCCCACGCTCGACGTACTGATCGTGGATGAGATCGGCAAAAACATAAGCGGCACCGGCATGGATCTGAAGGTTGTGAACCGCGGCGTCCACGGAGAGTACAACCCCTGGCCGAATACCCCGACCGTTCAACGGATCTTCATCCGCAGCCTTTCCGATCTGAGTTACGGGAACGCTGTGGGGATCGGTCTGGCCGACGTTATTCATGACCGGCTGCTGGACAAGGTCGACGTGGCGGCGGGCCGCACGAATGCCAGGACATCCGGATCGCTGGCCGCGGTCCGCACGCCGCTGCATTTTCCCTCGGATCGCGAGTGCCTCGATCTGCTGTTCAAGACGGTTGGAAAATTCAACGACAGCGATGTCACGGTCGGCTGGATCCGCAACACTCTCGACCTCGGCGAGATGGTCGTCAGCGAGAATCTGGCGACCGACATAAAAAGAGGCCCGGCGATCGAAATCGCCGGGCCTCCCTTTGCGTTGCAGTTCGACGAAAGCGGTGACCTTACGCCGTGGCCGTTTTAATCGAGGCAGGCAGAAACCTGCGCACGCCGAAATCGTAAGCGGCCGCGCCGATCACGCCCCCCAGCAGAGGTCCTACGATGGGTACCCAGAAATACCGCCGGGCCGCTGGTCAGGCCGTTGTTCTTGAAACCCGCAACGACGGTGAACAACCGCGGTCCGAAATCACGCGCGGGATTGATGGCATATCCGTGCATGCCGCCGAACGCCATTCCGATGCCGACCACGATGGTTCCGATCAGAATCGGCGTCAGGTTGGCTGGGGGCTGATTGCGCTCATCGATGAGGGCAAAGATCAGAAACACGAGGATTGCCGTACCGATGGTCTGATCCACCAAGCCGGCCGACAAGACGTCCGGAAAAGCGGGAAACGTAGTGAAAACCCCCGCCGTGTGATCCAGATTCGGATCGACCTTCAGGAATTGGAGGTGGTAATCCCAGAACACGATCGCGGAAGCACAGAAAGCTCCGGCTGTCTGAGCCAGAGAATAAGGAATCACCTTGACCCAGGAGAAGCCGCGAAAGACCGCCAGCGCCAGCGTCACCGCGGGATTCAGATGCGCACCGGAGATGCGGCCCGCAATATAAATTCCCATGGTGACGCCGATCCCGAAGGCAAAATTAATGTTGCTGTATCCGCCATTAACAATTTCTCCCGGAATGCCATGGCCGAACAGCACGACCATGGCAACAACTCCATTTCCGAAGAGAATCAGCACTAATGTTCCAAAAAACTCTGCAGCGAGTTCTGGAAACATGCGAACTAGGCAACCTTCCGTAACTTGGTGACGCGGCCGATTTCGACCCACTCCACCACGAAGATGTTGCCGTTATGATCGAAAATCGCTCCGTGCGGAGCTACGAACTGGCCCGGTACGAACTTGCTGCGATCCGTCGTGGTGCGCGGCGGATTGCCCTCGCCCTTGCCGATGCTCGCGACGAACTTGTTGTCCTTGTCGAGGATATGTACCGGACCCGAGAGGTCGGGAACCACTACATTGCCCTTGAGCTCATTGAAATGGCAAGGTTGCCGCTGTTTGGGATCTTCGATGATATCGATCGGCTTGTCGTCGAGCGTGTAACGCACGATGCGGCCGTGACCGCGATCGGCGACGAGCAGAATCGGCTTCGCGGGATCGCGCAGGTCCACCATATTGCCATGCGGATTGTTCATCTGATCGATCGGCGCCGGAGGCCGTGGTCCGCGTCCCCCACCGCGCGCAGCAGCCTGGGTTGGGGGCGCACCCGCTCCAGGAGCACCTGCTGGAGGCGCGCTGTCCGGGGTTCTCGCTGGCCGCTCTCCTGAAGGGGCGGCGCCTCGACCGCCACCACCGCCGCGCCCGGCTGCCGCGATGGGCGCCGGTCCGCCGAAAGTGTTTACGAGCTTGGGATAGGCCGTCGGGCTGGCGACGGAATAATGGAACATATAGTACGAACCGTAACCGTCACCCACCCAGAAATCACCGTTTGGAGCAATAGCAAAATTCGTAGGCCGGTAGTTCAGACCGGCCGCTCCGCCCGGCCCTTTGACGCCGATTCCCTTCGCGTAAATCGGCGAGTCCTGCGGATAGCCCATCGTCCAGACTTCTTCGCCTTTGAGGGTACGCTTCGTGATGAGGCCGTGCTTCTCGTCGCAGAAGTACAGATACTCGGTTTTGCCTTCCTTGCTCAGGTGCATGCCGTGCGCGCCGCCGCGAAACATGGCGCCAAACGAACGCACAAACTTGCCTTTCTGATCGAAGACCACTACGCTGTCAGGGCTCTGGCTGTCTTCGTACACCGTGTGGTGGATGTAGATGTGGCCTTGGGCATCTTCGGCGACGCTGTGCGTGTTGCCGTACTTAATATTGGAGGGCAATTCGCCCCAGTCGTGAATGCATTCGTACTTGTATTCGCCCTCTCCGATGATCGGGTTTTTCGAGCCCGATTTATCCTCGGCTTTGATAAACGGAGCGATTGCGCCGGCCGCGCCGGCTGCTGCCAGAAAGCTGCGTCTTGTCGTTATCATTCTCAGATCCTTACTCCTTGCTTCGAAAATTACAAAATGCCCTGCGGACGAGCGGCGTTGGGACGCAGTTCCCGGACGGGCCACTATTTATCCCCTGAAGATTGTATCCAACCTTAATCGGCGCGCGTGGCCACCCCGCCGTTACCCCCACGATGCACTTCTTAAGTGCGCGATCATGTCACCATACGGTCATGGCTGTTCAGCTTGCATTCGGGCGCGGCGTTCTCGATCTGGATTTACCGTCCGGCTATGACTGGCGCGTGCTCGAGGCCCGTTCGGCGGCTGCTCTCGCCGATGCTCCAGGTGCGATCGGACGTGCACTCGACGAACCCGCTTTCGGAGAGCCTCTCGCGGAAATGGCGCGCGGCAAGTCGACCGCGGCGATCTCGGTTTGCGATATCACGCGCCCCGTTCCTTACCCGGTTATGCTGCCTCCGCTGCTGGAACGGCTCGAGCGCGCAGGCGTTCCGCGTGGCGGAATCACCATTCTGATCGCGACAGGACTGCACCGTCCCGCGACGGAGGACGAGATCGCCGAGATTCTCTCGCCCGCTGTGAAAAGCCGCTACCGGGTGGTGAATCATCGCGCCCGCGAGTTGCAGGAGCACCGCCGGCTGGGAACCACTCGAGCCGGAACGCCTGTCGCCATCGACGAGCGGTTTATGGCTGCGGATCTCCACATTACCTGCGGATTGATCGAGCCGCACCTCATGCTCGGCTTCTCCGGAGGGCGGAAGCTGATCGCACCGGGTGTCGCTTATCAGGACACGATCAAATCGATCCACAGCCCGCGGTTTATGCGCGATCCCAAAGCAGTGGAGGGCTCGGTCGAGGGCAATACCGTTCATGCGGAGTTGCTCGAAATCGCGCGGATGGCGCGGCACGATTTCATGCTCGATGTGGCGCTCACACGCGACCGCTGCATTTCAGGCGTGTTTGCCGGAGAGCCCGAAAAAACCCATGCGGACGCGATGCGCTTCGTATCCGCGGCGATGATGCATGAGCTTGATGAGCCCGTCGATGCGGTGATCACGTCGGCAGCAGGGTATCCGCTGGATCAGACTTTTTATCAGGCGATCAAGGGAATTACGGCTGCGGGGAAAATAGTCAAGCAAGGGGGGAAGATTCTTCTGCTCTCGGCGTGCAATGAGGGAACCGGTTCGCGGGAGTTCGCGGAGATGCTGCGGGAAGGCATTTCAGACCAGGAATTTCTGGACCGGATCAGCGGCGCACCGGTGCTGGTGGATCAGTGGCAACTCGAGAAACTGGCGCTGGTTACGAGACGAGCGGACGTGCTTTACTACGTCCCTGGATTGCCGGAGGATTATTATCCGGCGCTGTGGGGACAAGCTTACGCGACTCCCCAGGAAGCGTTGAATGCCATGCTCGACGGGCTTCCGCGCGGAGCCACAATCGCGGTCCTGCCGGAAGGACCTTATGTACTAACGAGCGCGAGCGCCCGATAAAAGAAAACCAAACTGCCAGGACAGCGCCGGCGCTGCTGCGATGGTTCGCCGCAGGTTCTTTTGCTGCCGGGCTTCTTCCCGGCAACGGTTTTCAATCTCTGTGCAATCGCGAGCCGCCCTCGCCAGACATACTCAATCAGGAAGACTGAAGGTTGACTCCTGTCGAGTGCACGATTCGCAAATAAAAAGGGCGGAGCCCTTGCGGGATCCGCCCTCCGAACAAACCAGCAGGCTTATTTCTTGAGCGATCCGTGAGGATCGATAACGTACTTCGTCGCAGCGCCCTTGTCGAAGTCCTTATAACCCTGAGGGCCTTCGTCGAGGGTGATCACCTTCACGTTGACGGCCTTGCCGACGTCGATCTTGTCGTTGAGGATCGCCATCATCAGGTAGCGGTTGTACTTCATGACCGGGCACTGACCGGTGTAGAAGTAGTGCGATTTCGCCCAGCCGAGGCCGATGCGGATGCTGAGGTTGCCGGTCTTGGCCGCGTCGTCGATCCCGCCGGGATCGTCCGTCACGTAAAGGCCGGGGATGCCGATGCCGCCGCCCGCGCGGGTGATGGTCATCAGTGAATTCAGCACCGTGGCCGGCGCTTCTTTCGCCGCACCCGTGTGTCCATGGCCGCGCGCTTCGAAACCGACGCAATCGACGCCGCAATCCACTTCAGGAACGCCCAGGATCTGTTCGAGCTGCTCGCCTACCGAGGCATCTTTCGAAACGTCAACTACTTCACAACCGATGCTCTTCGCGTGCGCGAGGCGCTCGGGGATGAGGTCGCCAACGATCACGACGGCCGCACCGAGCAGCTGGCAGGCCGCGGCGGCTCCGAGGCCGACCGGACCGGCGCCGGCAATGTAAACCGTGGAACCCGGTTTAACGCCCGCCGTAACGGCGCCATGATAGCCGGTAGGGAAGATGTCGGAAAGGCAGGTGAGACTTTTGATCTTCGCCATTGCCTTGTCCTTGTTGGGGAACTTCAGGAGGTTCCAGTCCGCGTAGGGAACCATGACGTATTCGGCCTGGCCGCCAACCCAGCCGCCCATGTCGACGTATCCATACGCCGCGCCCGGACGGGCGGGATTCACGTTCAGGCAGATGCCGGTCATGCCTTCCTTACAATTGCGGCAACGGCCGCAGGCGATGTTGAAGGGAACCGAGCAGAGATCGCCAACTTTGATAAACTCGACGTCCCTTCCAGCTTCGATGACTTCACCGGTGATCTCGTGACCGAGAATCAGACCGTGCGGCGCGGTGGTGCGCCCTCTGACCATGTGCTGATCGCTTCCGCAGATATTCGTGGAAACGATCTTCAGGATCACGCCATGGTCGCATTTACGACTTCCGAGGGCCAGTTTGGGGTAGTCGATGGTCTGAACCTCGACCTTCCCCGGTCCCATGTATGCCAAACCTCTGTTGCTTGCCATTTATGTCTTTTCCTCGTTTGAGTTTCGTTTTGAATTCTTCTCTGTCGATCGGTAAACGGCCGCACCGGCCTTCGCCGCTGCACGGTCCAGACCGCTGGACCCGCCGCTGATTCCGATTCCGCCGGCAACGATCCCGTTCATAAGGAACTTTCGCCCGCGAAATAATCATACGCCCACCGGGCGTACGCCGGTCGCGGAGGCTCGGATCCCGAAAAAACGACTGCCCGGCGGCGGGCCACCGCGAGAGTGCGGCGTCCAGACCTTTGTGCAACGAAACGGGCGAGCATTACGATTCTTCGTGGATCGCTCAATAGCAAAAGCCCCGCTGATGGGTTGTGTCTACTGCTCGTTGTCTACTGTTCTTTGTCTACCACTCTTTGTTTACTGCTCCACGAGATATCCTAACAACTCTTTCCTGTCAGCGGCGATTGAAAAGGAAGACCGAGCGAACCGCATCCTTGGTGAACGGAATCCGGCGGAGGACTCTGGTCCTTCGATTCCGGACGACTTTCGCGTTCACCAGTATCCGGCCGTGGAACGTACGGACCACAGCAACTCGATGGAATTCATTCGCCCGCGCAAGATAAATTCCGGTTATTTATAACTTTCGGTTAAGTGTCCCAGGCAATATAGAAAGACTTTCGCTAATTATTTAGTAACTAACGATCAATAGGTAAAAAAAGCGTCAAAAATCCTTTGACATCAATAAACCCGTGTAATAAACTTCGAGCCCGATAGGGTTAACGAGTGTTACCGTGCATGCAGCATGCGCGAATCAGCGCGGCTGGCGTGTATCCGGATCTTTGTCATCCATAGCATCACTCGTTGCCGAATAACATTCACGGGAGAAGTATGCGCACAATTGCGTTTGGGCTTTGTCTGCTCTCACTTCCCGTTGCCGCTTTCTCGCAGACGGCGAACGGGACAATTACGGGAACGATTACCGATTCCACCGGCGCGCTGGTTGCGGGCGCGGCAGTTACTGTGACCAATACAGATACCGGAACGGCGAATTCCACGGTATCCACAGGTACGGGCAACTACACTGCCCCCAACTTACAGCCCGGCCCTTACTCCGTTTCGGTAACTTCCCCCGGCTTCAAGAAATACACACGGAACGGTCTGGCGCTCGCCGCGGCGCAAACGCTTCGTGTCGATGCCACGCTGCAGGTCGGCGAATCGACCGAATCGATCACCATCAGCGCGTCGGCCACACTCCTCAAGACGGAGACGGGCGATGTGGCGACGAATGTCACCCTGGAGCAGTTGCAGGACCTGCCGGTGCTGGGTATCGGCGGCGCCCAGGCAGGCAGTTCCGGGGTGCGCAATCCATTCAACTCGATGGTGATGCTTCCCGGGGTAGCCTATAACGCGAACTTCACGATGATTGTCAACGGCGCGCCGAGTAACACGGCGGCCTATCGCGTGGAAGGTATGGATAACACCAATCACACGGTGAATTATGCGCTGCAGGAAAATCAGCCCAGCGCCGATGCGATTCAGGAAGTCGCGGTTCAGACCAGTAACTACGCCGCCGAGTACGGGCAGGCTGGCGGTGGCCTGTTTAATGTCACGATGAAGTCCGGAACCAATCAATATCACGGGAGCGGTTACGAGTATTTCGTCAACGAGGCGCTCAACGCGGGGTTTCCTTTCTCCAGCAATGGAACGGGCGGTAAGTTGCGACCGGTAAATCGCCGTAACGATTTCGGCGGGACACTGGGAGGACCGGTCAGAATTCCCAAAGTCTACAACGGAACGAACAAGACCTTTTTCTTTTTCAGCTATGAAGAGTATCTGGAATCCCAGGGCATAAACCCCAGCGATACGGTTCCCGCCGCCGCGTATCGCACAGGCGATTTTTCCGCGATTTCGCCCAACGGCGGCGCCAACTTCAATCCGAGCCTCGGCGTCCCCAGCGGTCAGATCGGGATCGATTCGCAGGGTCATCCGATCTTCGCCAACGAGATCTTCAATCCCACGACGAGAAACGGCAGCTCCGCGACGCCGTTTACGAATAACATGATTCCGGTCTCGATGATCACGCCTTTCGCCAATGCGGTGCAGGCATTAATACCCGCTCCAAACAACGGCAACCTGATCAATAACTACAATGGCCATAACGACGGGGAGCGCACGACGAAGTTACCGTCGTTCAAGATCGATCAGACCCTCGGCGGCAAAGGCAAGCTGTCTTTCTATTGGGGTCTGACCGGCACGGACTCACAATACTCCACTCCAAACGGAGGGGCGGATGGCTTACCCGACATCATTTCGGCGGCTCGCGGCACGTTCATCCATTCCCTCACCGAAAGACTGAACTACGATTACACAGTCACCCCCACGCTGTTACTGCACTTTGGCGCCGGGTATTCGCGCACCCTTTTTGTCGACACCGCGCCTTACACCAAAAAGGGCAACACGTTCGATTGCGCAAGCATCGACCTGGCCGGTTGCGATGTGGCATACAACTTCCCCACCATCACGTCGACCCGGTCGACGCTCGCCGCATCGACTCTGGGCGGTATGCAACAAATGGGAAACGCTCTCGCTCACACAAGAACGATTACCCTTCGGCCGTCGTTTAACGCAAATGCGACGTGGATCCGGGGTAACCACACCTATAAGTTCGGCGGGGAGGTCTGGTTCCAGGGGAATATCACGGAGCCGCCCTCCGGAGTGGGATTAACGTTCGGGTCCACCACGAATTTCGGCGCGACGGCGGAGCCCTACACGGTGCCAGCGGGGCTGGGAGGCCAGCAGATGGGTAACTACTACGCCAATTTTCTGCTGGGCGACGCGATCACGACCACTCAGTATGCGGTTCAGGAGCCGCGCATGGGCAAGTCGCAGTGGGGCTTCTTTGCGCAGGATGCCTGGAAGGCGACGCGAAAGCTCACGATCAATTACGGTCTGCGCTGGGATCTCGCAACGCCCACCGAGGAACAGTATGGCCGCTCGTCCAATCTCGGGGTGAATGTGGCAAATCCCGCAGTTGCGGGCCGCGAAGGAGCGCCGATTTTTCAGGCGACCTGTGGATGCGACTTCATGAAGACCTATTACTGGGCGTTTGGTCCCCGGCTCGGCGTCGCATATCAGATCGATCAAAAGACGGTTCTTCGCGGTGGCTGGGGCCTTGCGTATGGCGTTCCTCCCGACATCGGCGCGAGTTCGCAGGCGCAACTGGTCAGTTCCGCTGTCGGCACCAATGCATTCGTGAACTATACGACTCCGGGTTTTCTGCCCCAGCCCGTATGGCCCAATTTCGATCCGGGCCAGAGCCCGCTACCGGGTCAGATCGTCGGATTTACCGGGCTGAGCTTCATCGATCCGAACGCCGCCCGGCCGCCGCGGCAGAACCAGTGGAGCGTCGGCTTTCAGCGTGAATTGAGCCGCGACTTCGTGATCGACGCCTCTTACGTCGCCAACCGCGGCGTCTGGTGGCCGGGACCTCTGGGACTTCTGAATCAAGTTACGCCTCAAACGTTCGCCGCTTACGGATTGAATCCTTACACGAACCCGGCCGATAACCTGCTGTTGAGCCAGCCGCTCAGCAACGCCGCCGTGATCGCGAGAGTCGGGCACTACTTGCCTTACCCCGGCTACTCGACTTCCAACACGCTGCTGAACGCCTTGCGCCCGTTTCCACAGTTCAGTACGATTCTGGTTTCGGACTCCCCGACCGGCAATACCTGGTACGATTCTCTGCAGGTCAAGGCGACGAAACGCATGTCCCACGGCCTGCAGGTCAATAGCGCTTTCACATGGTCCAAGGCCTCCGTCTCTACCCGCGAAGACATTTTCAATCCGGACAGCTCGGGGAAATCGATTCAAGCGACGGACCAGCCGTTTTACTGGACGACGAACGTCCTCTATCAAACTCAGAAGTGGTTCGGCAACCGCTTTCTGGCATTTCTCACGAAAGACTGGCAGTTTGGCGCATTGATTGAGATTGGCAGCGGCTTGCCGTTGCTGCCGCCCGCTTCGACCGCGACCAATAATCTCGGATCAAGCGAGCAGGTGCCGACCGGGAAGCCGTTCTTTACGAAAGATCTCAACTGCGGTTGTATCAATCCCTATGTGGATCAGGTGTTGAACCCGGCCGCATGGACGAATCCGGCTTCCGGCACGTATGGCCCCGGCCCGACGACCCTCTACTACACGAACTACCGCCAGGCGCGGCGTCCGCAGGAAAACTTCAACATCGGCCGTAATTTCCGGATTAAAGAAAGCATCGTGTTTTCGATTCGCGCCGAGTTCACCAATATCTTTAATCAGACGCAGATCGGCAATCCCACGACGAGCAATCCGGCGGGCCCTCTTACTCGCAATTCCGCGGGTCAGCTGACCGGAGGGTTCGGAGTGATCAACCTGGTGGAGGCGGTCGGCGCGCAGCCGAGCATCCTTTCCAACGGCGTTGTGGGAGCTCTCTACTCGGCGCCGCGGCAGGGCACAATTATCGCCAGATTCACGTTTTAAACTAACCGGGCGCAGGAACAAGGACGTTCGAAAAGCACTCCGTTGCGGACGCGAATCGGCTGGTCACCGGCGACGAGATCGCCGGCGCTACGGCATTGACGCCCTGCGCCGAGCGAATCCCGTGGCGCCGCACCAGTTGCATTGCGTCTTCATGCGCTTCCGGTCAGTCGCTCGGTAAGTGTTCGCGAGCATGCGGATATGCCCCCGCATTCGCCGCCGTTGGAGACGTGATCGGTTAGTCACCGGCGACAAGATCGCCGGCGCTACCGGCATTGACGTCCCGCGCCGAGCGAAAGCCCTGGCCCACACCAGTTGCATTGTGTTTTCTGGCGACCCGCCCCTGCAGCAGAAGGTTGGGCCTTGGGACGTCACTCCGTTCCGACTTATCTCCCGGCGATTCCCGAATGACGTCTGCCTAATTCAAATTACATTCAATCGAGCCGGGAGAAACCTTTAGCTGCCGGTTTGGTTGCTGATAGATCAGAACTGATAGATCACACCCCAAAAAACCTTTGACACCGGTATTCGAATGTTATATGCTTCAAAGCCGACAGGGGTTTATCGGTGTTGGATCGTACGGAGGCGCGCTCAAAGAAGCACGCTCCGTGTGTGCCGGATTTCATTCTTATAGAACCAACAGCGCTGTCTGAGATATGAGGAGGGAGAAGCATGCGCATACTTGCGTTTACGTTTTGTTTGCTGTCGATTCCTATAGCCGCGTTTTCGCAGACGGCGAACGGAACAATTACCGGTACTGTTACCGACGCCACCGGCGCGGTGGTAGCCGGAGCGACAGTTGAAGTAACCGATACAGATACGGGGACAACGGTTTCGACCGTCACAACGGGAACCGGAACTTATACCGCTCCCAACTTACAGCCAGGTCCTTACTCCGTGGGAGTCTCGGCTTCCGGCTTCAAGAAATACACGCGCAGCGGACTGGCTATCGCGGCCCAACAGACTCTGAAGGTCGACGCCACGCTGGATGTCGGCGCCTCTACCGAGTCGGTAACCGTAAGTGCGGCGGCGTCACTGCTGAAGACGGAAACCGGCGATGTGGCGACTAACGTTACCGTGGAACAGCTTCAGGATCTGCCGGTGCTCGGCATCGGCGGCGCTCAGGCGGGTAGTTCGGGCGTCCGGAATCCATTTAATTCAATGGTCATGCTTCCGGGCGTATCCTACAACGCTAATTTTGTGATGATCGTCAACGGCGCGCCCAGTAACACGGCGGCTTACCGAATTGAGGGGCTCGACAACACGAATCACACGGTGAATTACGCACTGCAGGAGAATCAGCCCAGCTCCGATGCAATTCAGGAAATCGCGGTGCAGACCAGTAACTATGCCGCGGAATTCGGACAGGCGGGAGGCGGGCTGTTTAACGTCACGATGAAGTCGGGCACGAATCAGTACCATGGCAGCGGTTACGAGTACTTTGTTAATGAAGATCTGAACGCGGCATTCCCCTTCTCGAGTAATGGATCCGGCGGAAAGTACCGCCCCAGAAACAGGCGTAACGATTTCGGCGGAACGATCGGCGGACCCGTCCGTATCCCGAAAATCTATAACGGAACCAACAAGACCTTCTTCTTTTTCAGCTATGAGGCGTTTCGCGAAACGTCCGGGCTGACTTTCAGTGACACCGTTCCAGCGAACGCTTATCGCACCGGCGATTTTTCGGCGATCTCACCTAACGGGGGGGGTAACTTCAATACAAGTCTCGGTGTGCCGAGCGCTCCGATCGGACTCGATTCGCAAGGCCATCCGATTTTCGCAAACGAGATTTACAATCCCTTCACGAGAAACGGCAGCACCGCGATGCCGTTTGCGAACAACATGATTCCGGCTTCGATGATCACGCCTTTCGCGAATGCCGTTCAGGCCCTGATGCCGACGCCGAGCAACAGCAATCTGACGCAAAACTACAACGGCTATAACCTCGGGCAGCGTTTGACGAAACTCCCCTCCGTAAAAATCGATCAGGCTCTTGGCGCCAAAGGTAAAATATCCTTCTACTGGGGTTTGACGGGCACGGACTCGCAGTTCTCTATCCCAACGGCAACGCCGATGGTTTGCCCGATCTGATCACCGGGCGCTCGAGGAACGTTTATTCACTCGCTTACGGAGAGACTCAATTACGATTACACGATTACTCCGACATTATTGCTGCACGTCGGCGCCGGGTATTCGCGAACGCTCTTCGTAGATACCGCGCCTTACACGAAGCGGGGGGGCACATTCGACTGCGCCTCGATTGATATCGTCGGTTGCGATGTCTCTTATAACTTCCCGACCATTACCACGACGGTATCCGGTCTGGCGGCTTCGACTCTTGGCGGCATGCAGCAAATGGGCAACGCTCTGGCTCACACGGAAACGACTACATTGCGGCCCTCCTTTCAACTTGAATACTACCTGGATCCATGGCAGCCACACGTTCAAGTTTGGCGGCGAAGTCTGGTTCCAGGGCAATATCACCAAGCCTCCTTCCGGCGTCTGGCATGAACTTCGGCATGTTCGGCCTCCGCATACATGCGCGGCTACGAATTACGGCGCAACTGCGCTGCCATACACCGTGCCGCGGGACTGGGCGGCCAGCAGATGGGCAATTTTTACGCGAATTTTCTTCTGGGCGACGCCATCCAGACGACTCAATACGCGGTACAGGGTCCCCGCATGGGCAAGTCCCAATGGGCGGTCTTTGCGCAGGATTCCTGGAAGGTCACTCGCAAGCTGACCATAGACTACGGACTTCGGTGGGATCTTGCCACGCCGACGAAGGAGCAGTACGGCCGGCTCCGCGATCTGGGAGTCAACACCCCGAATCCGGCTGTCGGAGGCATCGTGGGTGCGCCAATCTTCCAGGCTACCTGTAACTGCAACTTCATGAAGACCTATTGGCCTGCCTTCGGTCCGCGGCTGGGTGTCGCTTATCAGCTCGACCAGAAAACCGTTCTTCGTGGCGGCTGGGGTATTGCTTACGGCTTCGCTCCGGACATCGACGCCAGTTCACAGGCGCAGCTCGTCAGCACCGCTGTGGGAACCAATGCATTCATGAACTATACGAGTCACCGAATTTTCTTCCGCAGCCCACTTGGCCCAATTTCAATCCGGGCCAGAGCCCGCTGCCCGGCCAGATCGTCGGATTTACCGGGTTGAGCTTCATCGATCCGAACGCTGCCCGTCCCCCGCGTCAGAACCAGTTCAGCGTCGGGATTCAGCGTGAAATCAGCCGCGACTTTGTGGTTGACGCCTCTTATGTCGGCAATCGTGGCGTGTGGTGGCCGGGACCGCTGGGAGTAATTAATCAGGTTTCTCCGCAAACGTTCGCTCATTACGGCTTGAATCCGTATACGAATGCCGCCGACAACCTACTGCTCAGTCAGCCGATCAGCAGCGCGGCGGTTATCGCGAGGGTTGGGAATATTTCGCCGTACCCGGGTTACGCCACATCGAATACCTTGCTAAACGCGTTGCGGCCATACCCGCAATTCAGCACCATCACCGTCACCGACTCGCCCACCGGGAAAACCTGGTACGATTCGATGCAGGTCAAAGCTACGAAGCGCATGTCGAGGGGCTTGCAGGTCAACAGCGCGTTTACCTGGTCCAAGGCCCAGGTTTTCACACGCGAAGATATCTACAATCCGACGAGCTCCAACAAATCGATTCAGGCGACGGATCAACCGTTCTACTGGACGACCAACATCCTGTATCAGACGCAGAAATATTTCAGCAACCGATTTGTGGACCCTCCTCACGAAGGACTGGCAGGTTGGCGCGTTGCTGCAATATGGAAGCGGTCTGCCTCTGGCGCCTCCGGCCTCAACCGCCACCAATAACCTCGGCACCAGCGAGCAGATTCCGACGGGACAGCCGTTCTTCCTGAAGAATCCGAACTGCGGCTGCATCAATCCCTACTTCGATCAGGTTCTGAACCCCGCGGCCTGGACAAACCCGGCGCCGGGCCAGTACGGCCCGGGACCGACGACTCTGTATTATTCGAGCTATCGCCAGGCTCGGCGTCCGACGGAAAACTTCAACTTCGGGCGCAACTTCCGGATCAAAGAAAGTATGGTCTTCTCGATTCGGGCCGAGTTCACGAATATCTTCAACCGGACACAGATCGGAAATCCGATCACCAGCAACCCGGCAGGCGGTCTTACCCGCAACCCGAGCGGCTATCTCACCGGCTGGCTTCGGTGTGATCAATCTGGTGGAGGCGACCAACGTGGCTCCCGAGCACCACGGCCAACGGCGTCGTCGGCGCGCTCTATGCGGCGCCGCGGCAGGGCACGCTCATTGCCCGTTTCACGTTTTAAGTAATTGGGTGCGGCGGGCCGCCTGCGGCCCGTGTGCTCCCTGAACCTGCAATCGGGGATTCCGCTTGCGAAATCCCCTTAACCCAACGGCCCCGGTCCGACAAGGATCGGGGCTTTTTTTGTGTGTCCGCCGGAGAAACGTCTGATATACCACAAAAAAGGCGCTGCTTCTCGTGGCAGGATGTAAAAACCGTCCTAAACCTACCATTTTTGCCTTCGATAACGTATTGATACTGAAATATCAAGTTTGACAGCGGGCCAGGCGCTCTTATAAACTTCCTCAAGACAGGGGTTTCAGAAATGTGACGGGGAGGCGGCGTTGGTCTGCCACCGCCCTGTCTATTTAACTTTACACGCCCGATTTTTCGGGTGACAGAAAGAGGTTATGCGTTTCATACAAACATCGTTATGTTTGCTGCTGCTCGCGTCCGCAGCACTCGCGCAAAGCGACCGCGGCACAATAACCGGCACGGTTACCGATTCCACCGGAGCCGTAATCGCCAATGCTCAAATTCAGGCTAAACAGACCGAAACCGGGGCCTTGTTCCCCACGGTCAGTACTGATACCGGAAACTACACCCTGGTGCAGTTACCGGTCGGACCTTACGAAATATCAGTAACAGTACCCGGATTCAAGAAATTCGTTCGATCCGGTATCACCGTCGAAGCCGCGCAGGTCGCGCGCGTCGACATTCCCCTTCAACTCGGCGCCGAAACGGAGTCTGTCACGGTCAGCGCGGAAGGCAGTCTTCTGAAGACGGAAACGGGCGATGTTAGCCAGAACGTTCAGGTCCAGAGCCTCGATCAGCTTCCGATGCTGGGAACGGGCAGCGCGAATGCGGGCAGCTCCGGCATTCGTAATCCAAACAACGTTCTTAATGTCGTGCCGGGTGTGTATTATGTTCCGAACTCGCAGGTGAAGATCAACGGCGCGCAGAGTAACTCATATGCCTATCACGTGGACGGCATGGATGCTACGAACGCCGGCTTCCCCTACGCCGCGGCGCAGACTCAGCCCGGCGTCGATGCGATTCAGGAAGTGGCGGTTCAGACCAGCAACTTCGCTCCGGAATTTGGGGCGGTCGGCGGCGGATTCTTTAACGTCACGATGAAATCGGGCGGGAACCAATACCATGGAACCGGCTACGACTATTTCGTCAACGAGGTGCTGAACGCAGGCACGCCATTCACCAGCCAGACGCAGACCGACAGTACAAAGTCGGGCCTGATTCGGCCTCGCGCCCGCCGCAACGACTACGGTGGGACCATCGGCGGACCGGTAATAATCCCGAAACTGTACAACGGAAAAGACAAGACCTTCTTTTTCTTCAGCTTCGAGCAGTTCCGCGAGACCCAGATTATTAATAACACTCCGATTACGGTGCCCACGCTGGCATACCGGAACGGAGACTTCAGCAATGCTATTGCGGCTGCCGGCAATACAGTCCTCACCAGCGGCGGAAAACCCGTTGTGGATGCCGCAGGCGCTCCAGTCTATGTCGGCGAGATCTTTCAGCCCGGCACGGGCCTTCCGTATACCAACAACATCATCCCGACTAGCCAGTTGAATCCGATCGCGCTTAACGTTCAGTCTCTGATCCCTCTGCCGCAGACCGGCGCGACAAAAGACAACTACATTCCGACCTACCCGGCCCTTCGGCACACGACGATTCCTTCGGTGAAGATCGACCAGGTGCTCGGCCCCAAGGCCAAATTGTCGTTTTACTGGTCGCAGACAGGGACGGTGGCCCCTCTGTCGCCTATCTATGGGAACTCCGAAGGATTGCCTTCGCCGATCACCGAATCGCGGGGATCGTACATCCACTCCCATGTGGAACGGCTGAACTACGATTACACGATTTCGCCGACCCTTCTTCTGCACGTCGGAGCGGGTTATCAGCAGAACAACTTCTTCGATGACGCTCCGAATATCAATTACAACGCGTCCGCTGCGCCCCCCGTTGGGATCGGCCTCTCGGGAGCCACTCTCAATCGGAACTTCCCGATTTTCAACGGCCTGTGTTCCGAGACTGCGGACTGTACCGCCGCCGGCGGGACGTATAACATGGGACCTCCCGGACAGGGACACAGCTACTGGGAAAAGCCGGGCGGAAACGCCAGTTTGACGTGGGTTCGAAACAACCATACGCTCAAGGCTGGTTTTGATGGATACTGGTCGGCCGTTCCTCAGATTCCCTACACGAATGCGGCTGGCGCTTACACTTTCAGCGGCAACGAAACGGGCGTTCCGAGTCTCGTCGGTACAACCCTGTCGGGCGGAACTCAGGGTCTGCCGTATGCCAGCTTCCTGCTGGGGCAGGTTGACCAGTTCACGCTGGCTCAGGTAGCGGACTATCGCGAGTCCAAGGTTCAGCTGGGGTTCTTCCTGCAGGATTCGTGGAAAGTGACTCGTAAGCTTACCCTCGATTACGGTGTTCGGTATGACTACGGTACGGCCTATCATGAAGAACACGATCGCGCGGTCAGTTTCTTCCCCAACGCTCAAAATCAGGCGATTCCCACCGAAAAGGGAGCGTTCCTGTACGCGGGTAGCGGTCCCGGCGGTTGCAATTGCACCTTCGCCAGCGCATATCCCTACGCCATCGGTCCGCGCATTGGCGCCGCCTATTCACTCGACGACAAGACCGTGTTGCGCATGGGCTGGGGCCTGATTTACGGTGCCACCAGCGTTAATCCTCTTGGCGTCAACTCGCCTGGAATTCTGGCGACAAACAGCATCACTTCGCCAGGGCTTGGTCAGGCTGTGATGACACTCGGCGGTCCGCTTCCGGTGGCCGTCCCCTCGTTCCCGTCGCAGATCTTGCCTCAGTCTCTTACGGGAGGTCAGGTGGTTCCCGGCGTGAATTTCTTCGATCCCGGCGCCGGACGGCCGCCGCGACAGAATCAGTGGAGCATCGGCATTCAGCGTGAAATCACCAAGGACCTCGTTGTTGAGGCTTCTTACGTGGGCAATCGCGGAGTCTGGTGGCAGGCGCCTTCGTTGCTGGATATCAACGCGGTTACACCGTCGATTCTGGCTGCACACGGACTCAGCCTGAGCGATCCGAACACAATCACACTGCTTTCAACGCAACTGAGTAAGGTTGCGCCAGCCACGCTCGCGCAATACAACATCGGTGTCCCTTACGCCGGTTTCGCCACGTCGAATACGGTGGGGCAGGCGCTTCGTCCGTTCCCGCAGTTCGCCAACATTCCCGCTTCGGGCGATCCTCTGGGCAAAACCTGGTACGATTCGCTTCAGACCAAGCTGACCAAGCGCTTTTCCCATGGCCTGACCGGCACGGCGACTTACACCTGGCAGAAGTCGGAGCAGGTGGGTGTTGACGGCAACGCCAACATCACCGTGCCCAACGGTTCGGGAGCGCCGACGAACTACGTGAACAACACCGTTCTCGCGGCCCAGTCGAGCAAATCCATTTCGCTCTACGATCAACCCCAGGTGCTGACAATCGCGATGAGCTATTCGCTTCCGAAAGTTGCTGCTCTGGGCAAGGTCGGGTCGTGGCTTCTCGAGGACTGGCAAGTCGGTACCTTGTTGAACTACTCGAGCGGGCTTCCCATCCCGGTGGCGTCAGCAACGACGAGCACCGGCAACGCGCTCTTCCAGGGCGTTACATACGAACGCGTGCCTGGTGTGCCTCTTTACACCGTGCCCAACCTCAACTGCGCCTGCTACGATCCGACCCGTACGACGGTTCTGAATCCTGCGGCGTGGGTGAACCCGGCGCCCGGTCAATTCGGCGGCGCGCCCTTCTACACGGACTATCGCTATCAACGGCATCCGGGTGAGAACATCAACCTCGGCCGCACCTGGCGGATCAAGGAACGGATGAGCTTCAACCTTCGCGTTGAGTTCTCGAACTTCCTGAACCGTACCTACTACAACAATCCGAGCGGTACGAATCCGACCACCAAGACGACCTTCAACCCGACCACGGGCGCCTTGACCGGAGGATTCGGCTACATCAGCACGGTGTTCTCCAGCACGACAGCTCTGGCGCAGCCGCGCAACGGCACCATCGTTGCCCGGTTCTCGTTCTAGCTGCTGAACTGACCATGCGGCGGAAGCGAGGGATGAAATCCCTGGCTTCCGCCGTTTCGTTTTGTGAGATAACTCAAATCATGAAAAAGATCTGCTTCTGCTTCTTTTTGGCGGCCGGCTCTGCCTGCCTGTTCGGTCAAAGTAATCCTCTGACCACCGAGCTCAAGGCAAATTACAACAACATCAAGAACAATGTCCTCAAGGGCGCTGAAAAAATGCCCGAGGCGGATTACAGTTTCAAACCAGCTCCGGAGAGCCGTACCTTTGGCGAAGTGGTGACGCATATTGCAACCGTTCAGGCGGCCCTGTGCGCTTCGGCGAAGGGTGAGACGAAGCAACTGGATGGGACGAAGACCTCGAAGACGGATGCGGTTGCTCTGCTCAAGGAGTCGGTCGATTATTGCGATCCGATTTACAATGCCATGACCGATGCGGCCGGACTGGAGATGGGCAAGATGTTTGGCCGCGACCGAACGAAGTTTGGCATCCTCGATTTTAACGTCATCCACGACAACGAAATGTACGGGACGATGGCCGTCTATCTGCGCGCGAAGGGTATTGTGCCCCCCTCCAGCGAACCTCGAGGCAACAACAAGAAATAATAATCTTGTCGAGATGATCTTCACGCCGCCAGCGCACACGCAACTGGCATAAAATGTTGAGCGTGAAAGAAATGACAAGCAGCGCCTCTGGAGCCTGGACTGTGAACAAGAATCTCCTGAAATCTTTTCTCTTAATAGCCGCCATTGGTCTGGCCGGCTGTTCTTCGGAGCCGGCGAAGACGACCGAGACCAAGGCTGAAACGGAAACGCCCGCGAAGCCCGCGGGGCCGCCCGAGCCGGTTGCGGCGAAGACGGCCTTCTACGAAATGTATACGCCGGCGCATATGTGGGCCGCGGATCTTTTGCCGATCAGCCTGAAAAGCGGAGAAGTCGCGGGCGTAAAGAACGCGGATGGCAAGGCAGGGGTGTGGACCGCGATTTTCGCGTCTCCCTCCCTTCATGCGGCTCGCACTTACGTCTACTCGGTGGCCGATCAGTTGCCCACGATCACCAAGGGTGTCACCGCGCAAGGTACCGATGCCTGGTCGGGGCCTACTACGGCGGTCGAGACCTTTCAGACCAGCGATTTCATGATCGATTCCGATGCGGCTTATAAAACCGCGGCGGGAAAGGCGGCGGACTGGCTGAAGGAAAAAGAAAACGCCGAGAAGCCTGTCAGCCTGTCGTTGGGCGCCGCAGCGCGATTCCCCACCCCCGTCTGGTACATCCTTTTTGGTACCGAGAAGGCAGGTTTCGTGGCGCTCGTGAGCGCCTCAACCGGCAACCTGATCACGAAGTAGAGGGACGTCAGACGGGTTTTTTCGCGTCCCGGTGGGTAACTTTGGCCTGATAGCCGCCGGCTGCCAGACCCTTGCGAATCTGATCGGCTATGAATACCGACCGGTGGTGTCCGCCGGTGCATCCGAATCCAATGGTCAGATAGCTTTTGCCTTCGGCGATGTAGTGCGGCAGCAGATAGATCAGAAGATCCGTGATGCGCTGAATGAATTCTCCGGTCTGGGGAAACGAGCGGATATACTTCGCGACCCCGGGGTCGCGTCCGGTCAGCTTCTTAAACCGCGGGATGTAGTTCGGGTTCGGCAAAAAGCGCACGTCAAAGACAAGGTCGCAGCTGGGCGGCAGCCCATGGCGAAAGCCGAAGCTGGTGATGTGGACCAGAATCTTTGACTCTTCGCTGTCACTCTGGAAGTGTTCGCGGATGAAGTGGCGCAGGTCATGAACGTTGAAGCGTGAAGTATTGATGGTGAGGTCGGAGAGCTCGCGGATCGGCGCGAGCATGTCACGCTCTTTCTTGATGCTCTGCCCGATGGGCCGATCGCCGCTCAGCGGGTGCGGCCTGCGGGTCTCGCTGAAACGGCGAATCAGCGATTCGTCGTCCGCTTCCATGAAGAGAAGCCGGACGTTCAGGCTGCTGCGGATCCGGCGGAAGATTGCGGGAAATTTCCGCAGCGCCGCGCCTTCCCGGACGTCGACCACGAGCGCCGCGCGGCGGATCGAAGCGGAATCGCGAACGAGTTCCGCGAATATCGGGATTAATTCGATCGGAAGGTTGTCAACGGCGTAATAGCCGAGATCTTCGAGGGCGCGCAACACCGAACCCTTGCCGGAACCGCTCATTCCGGTGATCACGACTAGTTCCGAGCCGGCCGTCGATCGAGCCGGCCTCCGCGCTACTGGCTCACTCTGAGGCTTTGTTTGATTTGCCGGGCTCTTTGGACCTGACGCCTTCACGTAGTCTGCTCATGACGTTTGGCCCTCGGATCCCGGGAAACCCGTCTCCAGTGAGGCATCCGTCTCTTTCCGCGGCGTCCGCTTGCTGTCCCGCCACTTTCCGCGCACGCGTATCGCCTGCTTTTCGAGCTTATCAACGGCGGAGTGAATGGCGCAGAAAAGATCCGGGTCGGAGCCTTCGCCGACCAGTTCGTGGTTGTGGTACGGAACTGTGATCTCGACATTATTCTGATGGCGTTCATGCGAAAGCACCACGTGGGCTTCCGATTCGCCCCGCCCGTTGTCGAGCAACTTCCCTACCTTCGCGAACTCGGCAGTCAGCTTCTCCGACTGCGCCGGCGACAAATCGATTTGACGTCCCGTGTAAGTTACCTTCATTTTCAGTCGCGGACCCGGCGCTGGTGCGTGGACGGGATCTTCATATCCTCGCGATACTTCGCCACGGTCCGCCGCGTCACGTCGATGCCTTCGGACTGCAGCCGCGAGGTAATCTGATCGTCCGTCAACGGACGCTTCGAGTCCTCCTCCTCAATCATCTTTCTGACTCTGCGTTTCAACAGCAACAGCGGTGTTTCGCCGCCCGAAGGCCCCTGCACCGCCTCCGAGAAGAAGTAGCGGAGTTCGTATACGCCGTGCGGCGTGTGCGCATACTTGTTGGCGACGGCGCGGCTGACGGTCGAAGGGTGCACGCCGACTTCTTCCGCCACATCCTTGATCATCATCGGCTTCAGGGAGTCGATTCCCTCGGTCAGAAACTCGTGCTGGCGGCGGCGGATCGCTTCGCAGACCCGAAGAATCGTGTGCTTGCGCTGCTCGATGTTCTTCATCAGCTGAATTGCCGAGGAATAGCGCTCACGGACATAATCCCGCACTTCTTTTGTCGCGCCCTGGTCGCGATCCAGCATCTTGCGGTATTGCGCGTTGAGACGCAACTGAGGCAGTTCGTCGTCATTCATCTGGATGAGGAAATCCTCCCCGTCGCGGATGAAGTAGACGTCCGGCTCGACCGTACGCGCTCCGGCCCCCGAATACCGTACACCAGGACGCGGATTCAGACGCCGGATGACGCCAACCGCAATGTCGATATGTTCCTGCGGCCGGCCAAGGACCTTGGCCAGTTCCTTGAACTGTCGCATCTCGAGCAGGCGCATATGGTTCGAGACGATCTTCCACGCCACGCCGCCCATGCCGTTCGCGCTTTCAATCTGAAGCAGCAGGCATTCCTTCAGGTCGCGCGCGCCCACCCCGGCTGGGTCAAGCGACTGGACGGCCTTGAGCGCGGCCTCCATCATAGGCCGATCGCAGCCGACCTGCTGGCCCATTTCGTCCAGCGTCGCCGTCAGATAGCCGTCTTCGTCGAGATTTCCGATAATCGCCTCGGCCGCATCGCGCGTATCGTCATCCAGCACAACGACGCTGAGCTGCGAGCGCAGATAGTCGGGCAGGGTCTGGGGCTGGGAGAGAAAGGTTTCGAAAGACGGCTTCTCGACGGATTCGGCCGCGGGACTGCGATAGCCGGGATCGAGATAGTCGTCGAAGAACGAGCCGAAGTCGATTTCGTCGAAAGGGTCGGTTGTGGAAGTTTCGACCGCGTCCGTCGCGTCGCGTTCCACACCGTCCGCCGGGGCCTCGCTCTCGGCATAGGCGTCGGTATTTCTCGTCACCTCGGGTGAATCGCCGTCGAGTTTGATATCGGCCGCATCGAGCAGTGACTGGTCCGCCGGTTCCGAGGAACGCTCCGCCTCAAGCAGTGGCTGGAGTTCCTCTGGTGTGATTTCCTCGCCCTCTTCGAGCGATTCTTCGAGCACCGGATTTTCGACGATCTCCTGGTTGATCATTTCCTTCAGCTCAAGGCGGTTGAGCTGAAGGACCGTGACCATCTGTACGAGCCCGGGAGTCAGAATCTGCTTCTGCGCGACCTTCAGTTGCAGTCTGGGAGATAGCATACTCACACCGCCATTATAAGCGCGAAATCGGGAAGAATTTTACAAGAATTGTACAGATGGGCACAGAATGGAACTAAAATTGCTCAGGAAGTGGCCAGTGCCTTGGCGCGTGCTTCCAGTGGCCGATCTATACAATTCACCGAAAGACTCGTAATATAGCTGTTTGCGGCTGCCGCCGCAGGCGTTTTCATGAACAATCAAAACGAATATGTCTCGCTTTCTGTCGCAGACGGCACGTCGATGCGGGCTTATATTTCCCGTCCGTCAGGCGCCCCTCGCGGTGGGTTAATCGTTTTTCAGGAAGCGTTCGGGGTAAATTCGCACATGCGCGATGTCGCCGACCGATTTGCGGGCGAGGGCTACCTCTGCATCACGCCTGAGTTGTTTCATCGGACGGCTCCCGGACTTGAAGCCGGTTACACCGACTTTCCCGCGGTCATTCCCCACATGCAAGCGCTGACCGACGCCGGTCTCGCGGCCGACATGCGGGCTGCGTTCGACTGGCTCAAGAAGAGCAGCGGTTTTCCGGACCTTTCGACCAGCGCCATCGGTTATTGCATGGGCGGGCGGACGGCGTGCCTGGCCGCGATGACCCTCCCGCTCGCATGCAGCACCTCTTATTACGGAGGCGGGATTGCTGGCAACCCGATGTTCCCCAGCCTCCTCGACCGATTCAGCGAGATCAACGCGCCGATGCTTTATTTCTGGGGCGGTCTGGACACGCATATCGGACCGGATCAGGTGAAGGCCGTTAATGATGGCATGCGGGCGGCCAAGAAGACCTGGATCAATGTCGAATTCTCGTTCGCGGACCACGGTTTCTTCTGCGACGCGCGCGCATCGTACAATGCCGAAGCGGCGGCCGAGGCTTGGGCGCTGACTCTCACCTTCCTGAATAGTCACTCCGGCGCGAAGTAGGGCGGCATGCGAACGAGAGGTTGTCGCGGATTAGCCGGGCTGCTCCTTCTGGCTGCACCGGCATGGGCCGGGTTGTTCGCCCCTCGTTCGCTCATCGATCTGGAACAAAGCGCGGATCTTATTGTGGTCGCCGACGCCGCCGCAGAGTTTCACCCCGGTGCACCGGAGAGTTTCTCGCTGGGCGTGAGACGCGTCGTCAAAGGAGATCCGGCTCTTTCCGGCGAACGAATTACAGTAAATTCCAGCGTTGTCCAGTACGCGGCCGGAGCCGGGATCTGGTTCCTGAAACAGGCGCCGACCGGGTGGCAGCTGTTCCCCGTATTCGATGGGGATGTGCCTTTTTTCGAGACGTTCTTTCCGGGACCAACCGGGCCTCTTTCCGGAACATGGACTTATTCGGCGGATGCGCCTTTATCCGAAAAGCTCGCCTCGGAGCTGGGCGCGGCGATTGAGGACGCGAATCCGGCTCCGGCCCAGTTCATTTTTCTGGAAAACGGCCTGCTGGATCAACTGAAATCGCCCGTTGTCCAGTTGCTATATCAACGTTTATCGATGTCGGCCGCACCCGCACAACGCGAAGCCGGGCTGGCCGGACTGATCAGGGCGGAGAATTCTGCTGCGCTGACCGCCGCCGCGCGGACTTCATCGGAGTTTCGCGAGAACGGCTTGCTGCTGTCCACGATCCAACGGGAATTTCGCGCCACCGACGCGAATTCCGTTGCCGCCCTGGGTCGCATCGCCAGTTCCCCAAATCTCAGCCCGCCGTTTCGGCAAGCAGTAGCGCACGCCCTGGCGGCGATTCACACGAAGGCGGCTTTGCCTTATCTGGCCACCCTGCTGGACGATTCCGACCCGGCCCTTCGGATCGAGGCGCTCGGCGGAATGGGTTCGTTCGCCAATGGCCTGGCGGTTCAAACGCCTGGTAACGTTCCCACCCTGGCGTGGCTGCAGATGCCCGCAGACGCACCTTATAAGACTGCCGAAACGCTCGCGAATTTCGGGGTGGGCCGTCTCGCGATTGAACGCAACGAATCGGCTTACCTGTCGTTCTGGAAAGCCTGGTGGTCACAAAACAGAGCCGGCCTCGGATACTGACGACGCCGGTCTTGCCAATTGGGTTTGTTTTGTCGCCCACTCGGTAAAAGACCTGGTACTATCTGTTACTCCGCACTGGCGTAAGTGCCTCTATAATCAGAGCAGTGCTGAATCTCCTCGAAGAGATCCAGTTCCGCGACCCCGTTCGTGCGCGCCCGGAACTTATTCATCTCGAAAGCCTCTCGTCGGCTGCCGCCGCGAGTGTATCGGCGCTCCTTCCGTCGCTGCCAAATCCTGAGGGGTCCCTCCACTTTCTTAATCGCCTGATTTCTGAAAAGCCCGAGGCCGCGCGCCAGATCGCCGAGGATCCGGCCGCTCTGCGTTACGCACTGACAATTTTTTCCTGGAGCCGTTTTCTCTCCGATTCCGTGATCCGCTACCCGGAATGGCTGATTGAAATCGCCAGCGCCCGTGAACTGCATCGTGGACTTCTGGCGGAAGAATATGAAGAGCTGCTCGCCAGATCATTGCCGGTCAATGGCGTGCCCCAACCTGTCGACCTCGCCCTCTTTCGCCGCCGGCAATTGCTCCGGATCGTTCTCCGGGATGTCCTTCGTTTTGCCGATGTTTCGGAAACCACGGAAGACCTTTCGAACCTTGCGGACGCGATTCTAAACGCGGCTCTGAAAGCGACCTGGCGGGAGATCCGGGCGGACTTCTCCGGGCACGTGAATGCACGGAATGACCGCCGTTCTCCATCATCGCGCTTGGCAAACTCGGCGGACGCGAGCTCAATTACAGCTCCGACATAGACCTCATGTTCGTCTATTCCGGAGAGGCCGCGGTTGCCGGCGAATTTTTTCAGGCGGCGGCAAACCGGATGACCGATATGCTCTCGACTTACACGCCCGAGGGCATGTGTTATCGGGTTGATCTGCGGCTTCGGCCTGACGGACGATTCGGAGAAGTTTGCCAGTCTCTGGAGGGCGCGAAGCAATATTATGAGTCGCGCGCGCGCGACTGGGAGCTCCAGATGCTGATCAAAGCGCGAGTGGCCGCGGGGGACGACCGGCCAGGGCGTGAACTGCTGGAGTTCGTCGAGCCCCTGATCTACCGCACGACCACCGATTTCGAGACGGTCGAAGCCGTGTCCGAGACCCGGGCGCGCATTCATGAGAAGCACTACAGCGAGAAGCTGCGCCCCGGCAGATCCACCGGCGCAGATGTGAAGCTGGCGAAGGGCGGAATCCGCGACGTGGAATTTCTCGTCCAATGCCTGCAGCGCTTGTACGGCGGCCGCGAGCCATGGGTCAGGCACGGTGGCACGCTGCACGCTCTTTCACGTCTTCGGGACAAGGAATTTCTCTCGCCGCTCGAATATGCGAGGTTAGCCTCCGCATATCAATTCATGCGGCATATCGAACACCGTCTTCAGTTTGAAGAAGATCGGCAGACGCACACATTGCCACAATCCAAGGAACAACTCGACCTTCTGGCCCGCCGTATGCCTCCGAGCGGGTCTTCCGGCTTGCCCAGCGCCGGCACTCTGGAACGCGAACTGGACCATCATTTCGCGAGCGTTCAGGATCTGTATGACCGGGTGATTCACTCCCGGCTCGCTGTCGCCGCAGCTTCGGAACTGCCGGAGACCACCCCTCTTGAGGCAAACGAAGAAACGCAACGGGATCGCGCGGAGGTACTCTCCGGCAATCTGCGCCGCTATCTCGAACAGAAGTCGCCCGCGTTTACGAAGCTGATGGCGAGTTCCGGAATCTTTCGTGGGCCTGTTTCATTGACCGGCGAGAGTTTCGAATCGTTCATCGAAAAGGTGGTCGCGAATCCGTCGTGGCTCGATATGCTCGAAACCAACACCGAACTGGCGCGGTGTACTCTCGACGTTTTTGAGCACAGCCAGTATTTTGCCGACCAGCTTGTCAGCCATACGGAGCTTCTCCGGGAGGTTGCGGCGGCATGCAACTCGAAGCAGGGACGTACCGGATTCGAGACGCCTCACGATCCCGACGGATTACGGCGTTACTTCCGCCGGCAGATGATTCGGATTCAGAGCGACAGCGTTTACCATCGCGCGCCGGTGTTCAAGACGCTGAAACGTACATCGGAACTGGCGGAATCGATCATCTCCGCGGCATATAAGATCGCTGTCGCGGAGACCTGCGACACCGCGCCACCCGTGAGCGCCACTTACGCGCCCACGAATCAGATGCTGGTGGTTGCGCTCGGGCGGCTCGGGATGCTCGAATTCGACCTGGCGTCGGACGCCGACCTGGTTTTTGTCATCCCCGACCGCGACGCTTCCGAAACTCTCTTCTGGACGGCCGTGGCCGAGCGTACGATCGGCATTATCAGCGCCTATACGGGTGACGGCGTGGTCTTTACCATCGATTCCCGGTTGCGCCCGAATGGCCGTGCGGGCGCGCTGGTACAGACAGAAAGCGCCTACAAGGATTACTTCGCTAACCACGCCGAGGCTTGGGAGGGTATCTCTTATATGAAGGCCCGAGCCGTGGCCGGCGGTATGGACCGCGCGACGCGGTTTCTGGGAGAACTGCAGGAGATCGATTGGCGCCGCTACGGCCAGAATGGGCGGTCGCGGGCGGAACTGGCGCAAATGCGGCTGCGGCTCGAGCGGGAGCAGGGAACCCGAAATCCCCTCAAAGCCGCGTCCGGCGGATATTACGATATCGATTTTGCCCTGATGTACCTGCGGCTTCGCAGCGCGGGGGTTTTCTTCAAAGTTCTGAATACGCCGGAGCGTATCGACATCGTGGAGAAAATGGGCCACCTCGATCGCGAAGATGCCGAGCTGCTTCGCGATTCGGCAACCTTCTATCGCGCGATCGATCACGGCCTGCGCATCCTTAGTGGTCACGCGGAGGGACGGCTCCCCACGAACCGCGCCCAGGTCGATACCCTCACAAGCCTGGTACGCCGGTGGACGCCCGAAAATCTGCATGAGGGCAGCCTGCACGCGGTTTCCGAGCGCATCCGCCGCCAGACCCGAGCCTTTTTCGAGCGGCTCTTCGGCAAACTGATATAAATTCCTTTCCGCACGATAAAATAACGGAAGCGGATGATTCGTGACGGAATTTATTACGGGTTGGGTTTTACGGCCGGGGGAATCCTTGTTTTATGGCTTGTGGGAGCCTGGCCCGCGCTTCCTTTCTTTCTGATGGGGGCGTTCTGCGCCTGGTTTTTTCGCGATCCCGAGCGGCCGATTCCGGTAGGGCCCGTGGCTTTGTCGCCGGCGGACGGGCGCGTCGTGGCGGTTGTTCCAGAGGCGGACCGGTGCACTCGAATCAGTATCTTCCTGAATATCTTTGATGTTCACGTGAATCGGTCGCCAATCTCCGGCGTGATCACCGACATCACCTATCAACGTGGGCAGTTTCTTGTCGCCAGCCGCCCTCTCGCTTCTCTTGAGAATGAGCAGAACATCATTACAGTGCGCGCCGAAGATGGGACAAAAGTAGTGTTCAAGCAAATTGCGGGATTGATTGCGCGCCGCATTGTTTGCACGAAGCTGCCGGGTGATTTCGTGCAGGCCGGCGAGCGAGTCGGTTTCATCAAGTTCGGCTCACGGGTCGACGTCATTTTTGGTCCGGAGTGGCGCGTTGAGGTTTCTCCGGGATCGCGCGTTACAGCGGGTTCGAGCGTTCTCGCCAGCCGCGGCGGCAACATCGAGCTGGCCCTTCCGCTGGCCGCCAGTATTGAGGAGGCGGCGCTCTGTCGGACATAGCTTCCTCAGAAATAAGGTCGCCGGATATAACTCCCCGCAAGAGGCCGCCTCGCGCGGCGTATGCGCTGCCGACACTTTTCACGGCGGGCAACATCTTTCTCGGATTTATCTCGATCATCCGCTCGATTCACGGCGTCCTGAATTTCGGATCGAATCCGAGCCTTGCGGCGCAGGATTTCCAGATCGCGGCGGAGATGATTGGAGTTGCGTCGGCCATGGATTGGCTCGACGGCGGTATCGCGCGCCTGACGAACACCGCGAGTGAGTTCGGGCGCGAACTCGATTCTCTCGCCGATGTCATCAGCTTCGGGATCGCCCCCGCCATTCTGGCGTACACCTGGGGCGTGCAATTTGTCAGCGGGACATTTGCGGCAGGCTTGCTCGATCAACTGAAACGATGGGGCACGGGTTGTGCTTTCCTGCTGCTGGTTTGCGGGGCTATGCGCCTGGCGCGGTTCAATGTCCAAAAAAATCCGCAGCCGAGGAATCCCGGTCCACCGCATCGCAAGTATTTTGTAGGCCTTCCGATTCCGGCCTCCGCGGCGATGATTGCGGCCGTCGTGTATTCGCTCGATGGTTATCCGATCACCGATATCTTTCCGGCGATCCTGTGGCTGGCCCTGCTGGGGTTGCTTTCCTTCCTGATGGTGAGCACGTGGCGCTACTGGAGCTTCAAGGACCTGAATCTTCTGAGGCCGCGCACGCCGCTGATCCTGGTGCTTATTTGCGCCGCGATCTTCGCGCTCTGGAACTGGTCGCAGCCGGGGCTTCTGGTGGTCGCTTCCTTTTATGTCGGCAGCGGCATCGCCATTCGGCTGGGCGGTATCGTCAGGCGTCACTCACAACATCCGAAACCAAATCCGGAGACACAGGTTGGCTGAAACTATCGCCCTGGTGGGCGGCGAAACGTTGCTGGGCAGGGAAGTACGCGATGTGCTCGGCGAGACCGCCTTGGGGCAACATATGCGGCTGGTCGCTGGAGCTGATGAAGAGTCCGGCACGTTAACCGCAATCGGAGACGCGGCGGCGTTTCTGGCGAAGCTGAATCCGGAAGATCTGATCGAGGCGACGGTAATCATTCTGGCCGGGTCGCAGGAATCGTCGAAAACGGCATTGAACGCTCATCCCTCCGGATTGATCATCGATCTGACATACTCCGCCGAGGAGGATCCCGAGGCTCGCATTCGGGCTCCCCAAATAGAAGGGTCCGACTATGAGGTGGATCACAGCGGTCCGCAGATCGTCGCGCACCCCGCGGCTACGGCCATCGCGATGGTTCTGAGGCAGCTTAATAACAGCTATCCAATCGCTCGCGCCATCGTGCACATCTTCGAACCGGCAAGTGAGCGGGGCAAGGCAGGAATCGAAGAACTGCAGCAGCAGACCGTGAATCTGCTCTCCTTTCAGCCTCTGCCAAAGAAGATTTTCGATACCCAAGTGGCTTATGCGATGCTGGCGCAGTTCGGCGCCGAAGCGCCTGTCTCGTTGAGCGACATTGAGGATCGCATCGAGCGGCATCTCGCGAGCCTGCTCGAGCGCCTGGACGGCGTGCCGATGCCTTCTCTGCGTTTGATCCAGGCTCCGGTTTTTCATGGATACAGTTTTTCGTTCTGGATTGAATTCGAAGAAGGACCGGCTGCGTCAGACATCGAAGAAGCTATGAGCGGCGCAATGAGTAACGACGCATTCGACTTGCGCAGCGGCGATCTGGAAGCGCCCAACAACGTCGGCGTTGCCGGGCAAAGCGGGATCGCCGTGGGCGCCATTGCACCCGACCGGAACAGCGCCAACGCCTACTGGATCTGGGCCGCGATGGACAATCTCCGGCTTGCGGCGGAAAGTGCCGCGATGATCGCCGGCGAGGCGGTATGAGAGCCGCGGTTCTGGCCCTCGCGGTAGTGCTGACGTTAAGCGCGACCGGTTGCGGGTATCACGTGGTGGGGACGGTTAACCCGCTGCCGACTGACGTGCATACGATCGCGGTGATGCCCTTCTCGAACGTCAGCATCAAATACAAGCTTTCCGACTACATCGCGGCGGATGTTTCGCGGGAGTTGATTTCGCGAACCCGCTACAGCGTGATCGCGGACCCGGCAAAGGCGGACGCAGTGCTTTCCGGCGCTGTGGCCAATCTGTTCTCCAGTGGCACGATTACGGATCCCGTGAAAGGCGCCACCGGCGGCCAGTTGGTGGTTCAAATTCAGGTCAAGCTGATCGATAAGAGCGGCAAGGTTCTCTTTCAGCGGCCGAACGTGGAATTTCGCGAGCGATACGAGATCAGCGTGAATCCGCAGCAGTATTTCGACGAGAGCGCGGCTGCGGTCGAGCGTTTAAGCCGCGACGTGAGCCGTGAAATCGTCAGCGCCATCCTGGAGAATTTCTGAAATTGGGCGCTTTCTGAAGCAAAGATGACGCCTGCCCAGTTTCTAGCACGGGTTAAGCGCAACGAGATTCCGCCGGTGTGCCTTTTCCTCGGGCAGGAGGGTTACAACCGGAGGAGATGCCGGGAAGCTCTGATCGCGGCGGCGAAAGGCGTTGACGCCGAGCAGCATGACGCTTCCGAAAGTTCGCTCGCCGCAATCATCGACGATGCGCGCTCCATGTCTCTGTTTGCTTCCGAGCGGCTGATCTTTGTGATTGGCGCCGAGGCGGCGATGCCGAGAACTCGCGTAAGCGGGACCGACGATGACGAAGAGAGTTCAGGCGGGGCCGTCGGCGGTTCCGCAACGGTGCTCGAAGCCTATGTGAAAAACCCGACTCCCGGAGTAACGCTGATATTCGAAGCCACCCGTTGGGATTTCGAGGGTGACGATAAAGCGAAAAGCGACCGCGTGCGGAAGTTCTTCGGCGCGATTCCCGACGTTGTGGAGTTTAAACGGTTCAGCCCCGACGAGGCGCGCATCGAACTGGATCGAATTGCACGAGCGGCAAATGTGCGGCTCGATCCCGCGGCTTCCGAAGCTCTGGTGGAAGCGCTCGCCGCGGATGTTGCGCGGCTGGCGGTCGAGATCGAGAAGCTTTCGCTTTATGGAAAGCCGGTCACGGTGGAGGATCTGCCGCTGCTGGTGCCCGACGCGAGACAGAGTACGATCTTCGCTCTGGTGAACGCGCTGGGCCGGAAGGACCGCGCCCGGTCGCTTCAGACTCTGGATGCGCTGGTCCGCGAAGGCGAGTATCTGCCGCTCGCATTGACATTTCTCGCGACGCAATTCCGCATGGCGCTGGTCGTAAAGGAAGCGAATTTGCGTGGAGCTTCGCAAATTCAAAGCCATTTTCAGAGGTCGGGTATCCAGATGTGGGGTTCGCGCGCTGAACAGGTGTCCGTTACTGCGACGAAGTTCTCGAAAGAGCAGCTGGAGCGCGGGTTGAAAATGATCTTCGAAACCGATCGCGATCTGCGTAGCGCCAGACCGGACGATCGGACCGTGGTGGAGAACTTTGTCGTCAGGCTCTGCGTTTAGCCTGGTGGCTTGAGCGGCTGGAGCGCGACTGGCGCCGGCAGCGGCGCGTTAGCGGGAAACGCTGACGGCCAGTTCGTTCGCCAGTTACTTTTTCGTGCCCGCGATCGACGTAACCGCCTGCCAGAAAAACTGCACATGCTTGTACACCGCTTCTTCCAGGATTCGTTCCTGGTCGCTGTGGGCGCCGAAGCCTTTTGCGGCATCCTCTTCGTCCGTCATTGCGCCAATGCCGTAACATTGAACTCCTTTGGCACGCAGGAACGCCATGTCAGTCGCGCCGGTCGACATGTAGGGAATAGTAGTCACTCCGTAAATGGTCTTGTAGGCGGCTTCAATCTGATGGAAGGCCTCTGAATCGATGCGCGAAGGCGGGGCTCCCGGGCGCTGGTTGCGCGTGTCCGGTACCACTTCGATCGCAGGGTCGTTGATGACCTTGCGCATCATTTCGTAAAAGAGCGCGATGTTTTCGTCCGGCAGTGCGCGGATATCGAGCGTGGCTTCCGCTTCCGACGGAATGACGTTTACCTGGTAGCCTGCCTGGATCATATTCGGCGAAATCGATGTGTGCAGCAGCGAGTAAGTGCCGGGCTCATTTTCGGCAAGGTATGCGTGGATCGCGGGGGCTTTTGCGGGATCGAACAATCCTTTGTATCGTGCAGCTTCATCCGGTGAGCTCACGTTCGCCAGTTTCTCGAAATAGCTGCGCGTAGTGTCGTTGAAGCGCGTGGGAGGCTCCCAGCCGGCGATAGTATCGACGGCGCGGGCAAGGTGCACAACCGCGTTCGTCTGCAACGGTCGCGAACCATGGCCGGCTGGTCCTTTGGCGATCAGACGGGCTCCGCGCGGCTGCTTTTCGGTTGTCTCAACGGTTGCGAACAGCGGTTTTCCGTCGCGGCGATGCACGCCGCCGCTTTCTGCGAGGCAGATCTCGGCTTCGATCTCGCTCCAGTGTTCGTTCACCAGGTATTCGATACCTGGACCGGTGGATGCCTCTTCTCCCGCTTCGGAAACGAAGATCACGTCACGGTCGAGCGGAACGTGTGAGCGCTTCAGCAGGACCATCGTCATCATCGCGGCCAGGAGATCGCTCTTGTCGTCAAGAGTGCCGCGGCCGTAAACATAGCCGCCCTGGCGGGCCGCGCTGAAAGGCGGGAAGGTCCATTTGGAGGCGTCAACGCGCACGGTGTCGCTGTGACCCATGATCAGCAACGGCTTTTTCGACCCGTTGCCTTTCAACCGCGCGATGAGGTTGGCGCGCGCCGGGTCTTTCGCGACAAGTTTGGCGTCAATCCCTTCGCCGTCGAGAACCTTCTTTACGTATTCGACGACTTTGGTTTCATTGCCGGGAGGATCGGTGCTGTCAATCTGGACCAGGGCCTGGAAGTGGCGGATGGCCTCTTCATCAATTTTTGGCCAGTCGGGAGTTTGAGCAGACGCAAGAGCTGGAAAGACGGCTCCAATGATAAATAAGGTCAGCCGACGATACATTGGACCAGTCTAACGCGCGAGTACAGCTCGGAGCCTGAAAAGCCGATACATACAACGCGGAGGTTATATGTATCTTTTTATTGGTCTCTTCACAATTGGTCTCTTCACGGTGGCGGTGTTGGTGGGTATGTGGCTGAGGAAAGCAGCACCCGAGCCGCAGAGCATTCGGATTTCACCGGCTAACCGGCCCGAGCACATGGAACAAACCGCGACTAAACCTGGCTTAATTCAACCGTGGTGAAGAAGTATTTCAATTCGTCCGCCGCCGTTTCGGGCGCATCCGAACCATGGATCGCGTTGCGCTCGATCGACTCCGCATAAAGCTTGCGCACTGTGCCTTCCGCGGCGTTCGCCGGATTGGTCGCTCCCATCACTTCGCGCAGCTTCTTGACCGCATCCTCACGCTCGAGCGCCATCACGATTACCGGTCCCTCGGTCATAAACTTAACGAGGCTACCGAAGAACGGCCGCTCGCGATGCACGGCATAAAAGCCTTCTGCCTGCGGCTGGCTGAGCTTCGTCATGCGAAGCCCAACAACTCGAAACCCATTGTCTTCGAGCAGAGAAAGAATCTTGCCCGCCTTGCCCGACGCAACGGCGTCCGGTTTGATAATCGAAAACGTCTTCTGCAATTCGCTCATTTATTTTGGCAATCTCTTTTGAATGTTCTCGCCGATCTGAGCCGGCGAGGAGCACACCGTAATCCCGGCTTTTTCCATCGCGCGGATTTTGTCCGAAGCCGCGCCGGACCCGCCCGAAACGATTGCGCCCGCGTGGCCCATGCGCCGTCCCGGAGGCGCGGTCTGACCTGCGATAAAGCCCACCACCGGCTTCTTTACCTTTTCGCCGATATAAGCCGCCGCAACCTCTTCCGCATTGCCGCCGATCTCGCCGATCATCACAATCGCGTGGGTATCGGGGTCGGCATCCAGCATCTTGATCGAATCGAGGAAACTTGTGCCGATGATCGGATCGCCACCGATGCCGATACAGGTCGACTGGCCAATGCCCAGCTTGGTCAACTGGCCCACCGCTTCATAAGTCAGCGTGCCGGACCGCGAAACCACGCCCACATACCCTTCGAGGTGAATATGTCCAGGCATGATCCCGATCTTGCACTTACCGGGTGAAATAACCCCTGGACAGTTCGGCCCGATCAGCCGCGATTTCCTCCCCTGCAGGAACTCCCAGGCCTTGACCATGTCGATCACGGGAATGCCTTCGGTGATGCACACGATCAGCGCGATGCCCGCGTCCGCCGCCTCCATGATGGCGTCCGCGGCAAACGGCGGCGGAACAAAGATTACGGTCGCATTCGCGTCCGTCTCCTTTACCGCCTCGGCTACCGTGTTGAAGACCGGCCGGTCGAGATGCCACGTGCCGCCTTTACCTGGCGTAACCCCGCCCACCACGTCAGTGCCGTAGGCGATCGCCTGCTCCGCATGAAACGTGCCTTCTTTGCCCGTGAAGCCCTGCACCAGCAGGCGGGTGCTCTTATCGACCAGTACGCTCACTTGCTGCCTCCCGTGCTGGCCTTCGCGAGCGCCACGACCTTTTCGGCCGCGTCTTTCATGCCGTCCGCCACGGTGAAATTGAAACCGGATTCCTCAAGCACCTTCCGGCCGAGTTCCACGTTGGTCCCTTCCATTCGAATCACAATGGGTACCTTGATGCCGAGATCACGAGCCGCGGCCACCACGCCGTTCGCCAGCGTGTCGCACCGGAGAATACCGCCAAAGATATTGATGAGGACCGCCTTTACGCCCGGGTCCGAAAGCAGAATCCGGAACGCGTTCTTCACCTGTTCCGCATTCGCGCCGCCGCCTACATCGAGGAAGTTCGCCGGACTCCCGCCCGCGTACTTGATGATGTCCATGGTCGCCATGGCAAGGCCGGCGCCGTTCACCATGCAGGCGATGTTGCCATCCAGCTTGATGTAGTTCAGGCCGAACTTCGAAGCTTCCACTTCGAGCGGGTCTTCCTCGTTCAGATCACGCAGTTCCAGAAGTTCCTTATGCCGGAACAGGGCGTTGTCGTCGAAGTTGATCTTGGCGTCGAGCGCATAGACCTTGTTGTCCTTCGTAACGATGAACGGATTGATTTCGGCCAGCGACGCATCCATGTCGAGGCACGCTTTCGCCAGCGCAACGATCGCAGCCGCAGCCGCGTTGCTGGCCTTTGCCGGAACGCCGATACCGAAGGCCAGCTTGCGCGCCTGGTAAGGCATCAGACCCAACCCTGGCTCGATGACTTCTTTGAGAATCGCGCCCGGCGTCTGGGCGGCGACCTCCTCGATCTCCATCCCACCCGCGGCCGAAGCCATAAATACCAATTTTCCAACTGTCCGATCGAGCACAATGCCGAGGTAGAGTTCCCGGTCGATGGGCAGCGTCTCTTCCACAAGCAGCCGCTGCACAAGCCGGCCTTCCGGGCCGGTCTGGTGGGTGACCAGCGTCATTCCGAGTATCTTCTCGGCGACCACTGCGGCTTCGGCGGCGTCCTTCACCACCTTGACGCCTCCCCCTTGCCGCGCCCGCCCGCATGAATCTGCGCTTTGACAACGACACTCCCGCCGATGTTCTTCGCAGCCGTCTCGGCTTCGGCGACGGAAAACGCCACCTCCCCGCGAGGCACAGGGACTTTGTATTTGGCCAGAATCGTCTTGGCCTGATACTCGTGAATTTTCATTTTGGAGCGGTTGCTGCTATACCTTTGGATTGTAAGCGGCTCAGCGCGGCAACGTCCCGAGCCAGACCAAGCATCCAACTTAACATGAGCGGCTTAGCATGATCGGTTTAACATGAGTGGCTTGGGCATTCATACGTTTCTTCACAGTGTTGTCGAAGGCGCCTCCCTGACCGAGGCTGAAGCTCAGGAGGCGATGGAAGTACTGCTCGCGGGCGAATCGACTCCCCCGCTTACGGCTGCGTTTCTGACGGCGTTGCGGATGAAAGGTGAAACAGTAGCGGAACTTACCGGTTTCGCCCGCGCCATGCGGGCGGCGGCGCTGGTAGTCCCTCTCGAAGCGAGTGATCGCCCGGTCCTCGATACCTGCGGCACGGGCGGCAACGGGACCTCCACGTTCAACATATCGACGGTCGCGGCGTTCGTCGTGGCGGGCGCGGGCGTCCGCGTGGCGAAACACGGCAATCGGTCGATTTCGAGCAAGTGCGGCAGCGCCGATGTTCTGGAGGCGTTAGGCGTTCGCACCGCCATCGATCCGGCAACTGTGGCGCGCGCGATTCGCGAGGTTGGAATCGGGTTCCTGTTCGCGCCGCTATTCCATGGCGCAACGCGAAACGTACAGCCGGTCCGTCTCGAGTTGAAGATGCGTACCGCATTCAATTTTCTGGGGCCGCTGACGAATCCCGCTCGAGCCGAGATTCAGGTGGCCGGAACATGGTCGGATGAGGCAGCGGAGAAGATCGCCGGCGCCATGGCGCGGCTGGGGCTTCACCGCGGCTACGTGGTGCATGGTTCGGACGGCCTGGGTGAACTGACCATTACGGGCCCCTCGAGCGTTTTCGCAATCCAGCATGGCGCGGTAACGCGCATCGAGCTCTCACCAGCCGATTTCGGTCTGGAAACACAATCGGCCGAAGGGATTCAGGGCGGAAATGCCGAATGCAACCGGGCGATCGCCGAAGCGGTTCTCAACGGAAATCGCGGGCCGGCGCGCGATATCGTGCTGATGAATTCGGCGCTGGCGCTGGTTGCCGCAAACCATGCCAGGAATTTCCTGGAAGGGGTCGAGCAGGCCGTGGAATCGATCGATACGGGATCCGCGATGCGGAAGCTTAATGGGCTTCGCGAACTGCTGGCGCGGGCGCAAACCGCTTAAGTAATTCGGGCAGGTCGCGCGCAAAGACGGATCGCGCCACCACTCGGTCGCAGCCGCAGTCTGACGCTTTCTGCCGCAGATCCGTTTGCACATGCGACACGAATCCGATGATCCCGACCCCCGCGGCGCCAGGATCGCTTTTGATTTTTGCGATCAAGCCCAGGGGATCGGAAGATGCGCAATTCAAATCCAGAATCGCGACTGCCGCGCCCGCCTTTATGTGATCGAGGGCCAATGCCTGATCCTTCACGATCACGGTGGACATACCGAGCTTCTTCGCCTCGTCGCGTATCTTCGCCGAAAAGAACAAATCGCTCATAACGGCGACCACCTTCGGTGATTCGACAGACATGGTTTATTCTCCTCCGGCCGTGTTACTGTTTCTCGGCAGAGGCCGAGGTTGCCGGGCGATACCCCGAGTAGGCGAGCTCTTCATTCAGGCTCCTCGAATGAACAAAAAGCACATGGGCGGTTCCGTTGATTTTGATCACGCTCGGCATCCACATCCCGTTTGCGACGCGGGTCTGATCGACTTCGAAATTAGTTCCGGGCCCAACGCGCGCCAGAATCCATCCGATGCTGATCGTGTCAATGACACGGGCCTTCGCTTTGGTCAGGCGGAAATCCTGCTTGTCAACCCACATCGTGGCGTCGAGATGTTCCATCATCGCCGCATGAGGCGCGGCCGGGATGAACCCGGGACGGGGAGTCATCCGAATTACCCATGCAGGCCGGCCATCAATCGTTTCCTCCCCCGTCAGTTTGAAGTTAAACGCCTCCGGGACGTCGGCGATGAACTCCCGGCTCTCGTCGTACTTGCGGATTCGCGCGGCGCGTTCCGCCGGAGTTTCACTCTCCCGTTCTTTGAGCGCTCTTTGATATTTGCGGTCCTCTCTGCGCTGTTCCTCGGCCGAGAGCGGATGACCATTCTTCCGGATCAGGCGTTCATAAGGAGTGCCATACAGAGGCGCAACTTCGCCAACCTCGACTTCTTTCGTGTCGTCGGCCGCGGTTATATCCGTCTCAGTCCAGGCCCACTTCCGCTGTTCACGCCAGTCGCGCCCATAATTTATGATTGCTCTGCGGACGATCTCTTTAGGCGTAAGCTGGCCCCAAACGGTTGAAACAAAAATGAGCGAGAGAAAGACCGGCCGCATTGCACGCCTCCTTCTAGCAAGGGACGTTCCAAAACATCAACTGTATACCAGTCCGCGGTGAAAAGCGTAAGCTTCCGTACCAGTCAGGTTAGGACGGTCAGCGGTTGTTTATATCTCGCTCGCCCTCAATACAAGCGAATTCGAGCGCCTCGTACTTCGGGTCGAGAACTCTGCTGTAAAAATAAGCGATCTTCCACGGCCGCGTATAAACCTTCGGATCCTCGATCGTCGCTTCATAGGCGATGTTGTTCGAATCAAGAGGCGTGAATCGCTCCACCACATGGATCGCATCGCTATGAAAATCCGCTGCCTGATCAATCCACGGTCGTGCCTTCTGATTCGTCACGTCGACTACCAGCGTGTCGCCGTCCCAGCGACCGCGTGAGTCGCCCATATACAACCGGGTTTTGGCGTCAATGTGAGGCCGCCCGTCCAGCGGGATCACCCGATAAGCGTGCATGAACTCCCACACCATCACAACCTCCCCTGGCGGCTGCAACACGCGAAATCCGAAAGGTGTGAAACTGGCGTGCGGAAATCCGCCCAGCAGGCAATGCGCGTCGGACTCTTCGACCATGTGGTTCTTAGCCAGGTCTTGCTGCTTCTGACGCGCCCAGGGCTGATAGGGGATTTTGCCATCGGGAGGATCCGTGATGACACCTTTGCGCGGACCTCTGCCGCCGGGCAGCGTTTCGACCGAAAGCATCGACATCGAATTGCCGGGCGCGCGAACCAGCCATACTCCCTGCAGATCCGGCTTGCCACCGGGCAGACGGGGGACCGGACCACCTTTGACTTCGGGAGGCGAGTTGTAGGGATTCGGAGTAAGAAGCGGATTCACGCCCGCCTGCGGGTCCTGCGAAAGCGCGGGCGCCGGAGCGAGCGCCAGGCAAGCCAGGGCGGCGGAAAGGCCAACGGCTGAGAGGAGATTCTTTGACATGGTCGCTATTTACTCTCTTCCGGCTTCGGGCGATCCGGGTCTGGCTTGTCGCCCACGGTAACTGTGGGGCCCTCTTTGATCGCGTAACATTCATCCTCGAGCAGCTGCGCGTTTTTGGCCGTGATACGGCTCAAGGGCAGCGAGATCCGAAACGGTCTGGTCAAAACCTTCGGATCTTCAATCGTGGCTTCATAGCCGATGGTGTCCGCACTGGTTCGTTTGAAGCGTTCGACCACATGCATCGCGTCGCTGTGATAGTTACCCGCCGCATCGAACCAGGTCATGTCGTTGAAGTCCGCCACATCCACAACCAGCGTGTCTCCATCCCAGCGGCCTCGGGAGTCTCCCATCCACAGATCGAGACCGTCCAGATGCTCTCCGCCCATATTGATATTTCGGATGTTATGTACATACTGGGAGAGGATTACGATCACGGGTTGTCCCGGCGATTCCACAATCTGAAAAGGATACGGCACATAAGCCAGGCGGGGCACTCCCGGCATCTGGCATTTATTTACAGGGTCGGCGGTGGCCCGGTTCCGTTCGTTCTCCTTCTTCCGGGCGAGAGCCTCGGGCTTATAGGGGATTCGGCCGTCCGGCGGATCGACGATGATGTTCTTTCCCCCGACTTTGCCTTCGAGATTCGCGTCGACTTTTCCTCGCACTTCCCAGATTCCGTTCAGATCGGGCTTGCCGTCTGAGAGGCGGGGCAGCTCGTAAGTCTGGGCGTCGAGCGTTTTGGTTTGGAACGTCAAGGCGCTTATGACGCACGCGATCAGACAAAAGCCTTTCATTGCTTCTCGGTTGTCTCCGTGGGGTGGTAGTTCTCGGATGAGCCCGCGAGCAGAGTACGTCCGTCAGGCGTCTTCACCGTGCGGGCGTTCACGGTGTTGGTACCGTTCTTCGCGCGCGTACCGAAGACCACGATCTGTTCGCCGGCTTTAATGAAGTCCTTGCGCCAGCCATTCCGGTACAGAGTGTTCGGCGGACCGGTTTCGATGTCCCACGTCTCCGTTTTCCCGGTTTCCTTGTTTATAACTTCCATATGGATCCAGGAGTGCGGATTGACCCAGTCCATTTTGGTGAACTTGCCTTCCAGAGTAACGGGTTTATTTGAATCGAACTCCGCTGCGAAGGAATGGTGGGCGAGGGCAGGCAAGGCGGCGAGCAGCCCCCCGAGGGCCGCCAGGACGATAGTAACCCGGAGTCGCATGAAGCCGAAATCCTCCAACGTAAAATGGGATTCTGTAATTGAGCGATATTAGCTTATCAAACGTCCTCACCGTAACTTGATCGCGCCACGGGCGATTTGACAGTGCCCGCGGGCGTCCGCTAGCCTGATAATTACAAGGTTCCGCTCCGGGCGACAGCTTTCAGCGCCTCCCGCCCCGCTCCTTTTTCATTTCAATGCTTTTGAACAGATTCAGTTCTCAAATTACTCAGCGAAAGTCTCAGGGCGCATCCCAGGCGATGCTCTACGCCACCGGCCTCGAACCGGCCGATATGGACAAGCCGCAAGTCGGTATCGCCAGCGTCTGGTATGACGGCAATCCGTGCAACATGCACCTGCTCTCGCTCGCCGACAAGGTCAAAGAGGGCATAAAAGCCGCTGGTCTGGTCGGAATGCGTTTCAATACTATCGGGGTCAGCGATGGCATCTCGATGGGAACCAGCGGCATGAGCTTTTCGCTCCAGTCTCGCGACCTTATCGCCGATTCCATAGAGACGGTAATGTGCGCCCAATGGTATGACGCGAACGTCTCGATTCCAGGTTGCGATAAGAACATGCCTGGATGTCTCATCGCCATGGGCAGGCTCAATCGTCCGGCTTTGATGGTCTATGGCGGCACCATCCGCGCGGGCCACCAGGCCGGCAGAAACGGCGACCAGAAGCTGGACGTAATATCTGCGTTCCAGAGTTACGGCGAGTTTCTGGCGGGCAACATCAGCGATCAGGAGAGGCAGTCGATAGTAAGGCACTCTTGTCCAGGCGCGGGCGCGTGCGGCGGTATGTACACCGCCAATACGATGGCGTCGGCGATTGAAGCTTTGGGAATGTCCCTTCCCTACAGCTCCTCGACCCCCGCGGAAGACCCTCTGAAACTCGATGAGTGTCTGCGCACCGGCCCGGCGATCCGGAAGCTGCTGGAAATGGATCTTAAGCCGCGGGACATCATGACGCGCGAGGCTTTTGAGAACGCAATGGTCGTAGTCTCGGTTCTGGGCGGCTCGACGAATGCTGTTTTGCACCTGATCGCAATGGCGCGCGCCGTAAGTGTGCCTTTGACGATTGACGACTTTCAGGCGGTCAGCAATCGGGCGCCTTTATTATCCGACTTCAAGCCCAGCGGAAAGTATGTGATGGAAGACCTGCAGGGTGTCGGCGGCCTGCCCGCGGTCATGAAGATGCTGCTCGCGGAAGGGCTCCTCAACGGTGATTGCCTCACGGTGACAGGTAAGACCGTCAGAGAGAATCTGGAGGCGCTTCCCGGATTGAAAGCGGGTCAGGATATCGTGCGGCCCCTGTCAAATCCCCTGAAGGCTACAGGTCATATTCAGATCCTCAAAGGAAACGTAGCTCCGCTTGGTTCTGTCGCAAAGATCACGGGCAAGGAAGGGTTGCGATTCTCGGGACCAGCCAGGGTTTTCGACTCCGAGGAAGAGATTCTCACCGCTCTGGAAGAGAAGTCGATCTCTAAAGGTGACGTCATCGTGATCCGGTATGAAGGGCCAAAGGGTGGTCCCGGAATGCCGGAGATGCTGACGCCTACTTCCGCCATAATGGGAGCCGGGCTGGGTAAGGATGTAGCCTTGATTACGGACGGGCGGTTCTCCGGCGGTTCGCATGGTTTCCTGGTGGGCCATATCACGCCGGAAGCTCAGGACGGAGGCCCGATTGCTCTCCTCCATGACGGCGACACCATTACTATCGATGCGGAATCGAATGAGATTTCGGTCGACCTTTCCGAAGCTGAACTGAGCGCCCGCCGGAAAGAGTGGACTATGCCGCCATTCAAAGCGAATCGCGGCACGCTCGCCAAGTACATCAGGCTCGTCGGAAATGCCAGCAATGGTTGCGTGACCGACGAATAGGCATTAAGCCTCGAATCCTGGGGCCGGCTTATGACTTCTTGCGTGCCCGTTTCGCGGGAACCGCCGAAGCTGCTCTTTTCGCCGCCCATCTCTTACGGAGCGCTTCGGACAACCTCTTACGGCCCTCGGGAGTCATTCCACCCTTGCGTTTTGCGGGCCGGCCTGCGGAAACGTGTCCCGAAGCCGCTCTCTTGGCCGCCCACCGCTTCCTCAGAGCCTCGGACAGTCTGCGGCGCCCCTCGGGTGTCATTCCACCCTTGCGCGTTGCGACGACTACGGCTGCCTTGACGGTCGCCGGCGCCGCCAGATCGCTTTCGACACCAGTGCCGTCGATTTCATGCAGAGCCGTCAACGCCCGGTCGATCGCCGTGCGCTGATATTCCAGCTTCTGTATTATGTCTTTTAGACTTTCTGTCATTCTTGCTCCTTGGATCAATCAGGTGGAACCAACACAAATCATAGCGCGTTTCTCTAACTTTTCTTATAAGAATCCCGAGCTTACGATGGTGAAGATCCCTTGCAATTGTAATCCAAACCACCTCCTGGATGATGGTCTGCAAAAGTTTTCCTTATAGATAGACGCAGAAATTCGAGAAAACGGTCTGGTACATTTACCGGCTATCGATCAAAGTCGAGTTTCAGCGAATTTTCAGCAAACGGGAGTTGATCCAGGGGAATATCCGGCGTGTCCTGCTGATAACGTCCGCGCTATACAGGGGCGCTTCCGGCGCGCTTACTTCGATGCCAGAACGACAGGAAATCGGGCTCTTCGTATGTTTGTCGGCGTGTGCGCCGTTGAAAGACTGGTTTGCCTGAATATATAGAGGAGGCCGTGTCCGGGAAAAGTCGCGTGTGCGGCTGCAAGGTATTAGTCGCTGACTTTCCCGTCGGCGCCCGCCTTCGTGAGTTTTCGCTAAAGAATCCGACTCCCTCTGCCGATCTGTAAGACATGGCAGAATACACCGCGGCGATAGTTTCGCGAATCTGCGATCCGGAGCACTACGGCCTCGAAGGCGCCATTCAACAGGCGCTGGTAGTGGCTGAGTCTTCGGACCGTTTTGAGGTTGATCTGACCAAGTTCCTGCGAATCCGGAGTCTCGCCAATCGCGTGAATCATCAGACCATCTTTCGCGGTCTCGAAGTTCTTGGGGCAATACTGCCCGAAAGCCGGCTGGCTAAGACGCTCGGCCCGTTTTTGAGATCGAGCGACCCGCAGATAGCGTCAAAAGCGGTCCTGATCCTTGGTCGCCGGTCCGAAACGCTTGCATCACCGGCGCGCCTCCTGTTGGAGAGCGACGACCGGGTACGGGCCAATATGATTGAAGCCCTCTGGAACCGGAGAGAACCCGAGATTGAGCGGGTTCTGAAAGAGGCTATGAACGACCAGCACCACCGGGTTGCGGCGAACGCCGTCCATGGCCTCTACCTTCTTGGATCGAACGCATGGCGAGAAGGCATCAGACAACTGATCGGACGTAAAGATCCGATGTGCCGGCGGGCGGCTATCTGGGAGCTCAAATCAAGCGGCGATGCCGGTGCGGCATCTGCCATCAAGCCCATGATTCACGATTCCGATCTGGCTGTCCGGCGCGCCGCGTTCAAGGCGCTTGTTTCGCTTCGTCAGAACGGGGCGGCCCAGGACGCCGGATAGCCTCCACTTCTCTTGTATCGATGCCCCTCGTCTGGCAGCTTGCTGAAAAGGCCATTCGCACGACACTCCCCCTGGCCATGGCTCTGTAGGTGTCTGCCAACATTCGGAGAGTTGCCTCGGAGCCGCGCGCGGAAGCGGCGTTTTAAGGCCCTTTTCAGCGCCGGGCTAATCTAAGCCTTAGTTCGCAGCGCCATGTCCCCAAAGTTTGGCCGATGCCCGGCGCGCGCCTTCGCTGAGAGCCTTCATCTTCATCCAGCAGAACGGAGGAAATACCGATCCGAACCCGGCAAAGGTACCGAAGCCGCAATCGGTTCCCGCAATGACGCGCTCCTTTCCGATTACCTCGGCATAACGGACGATCCTCTGGGACACAACCTCGGGATGCTCCACATAGTTGCTGTTGGCCCCGATGACGCCCGGAATCAGAACCTTGTCGTCGGGAAGTTTGATGCTCTTCCATGCTTCCCATTCATGCTCATGCCGCGGGTTGGCGCCTTCGATAAGAAAGGCCTTCGGCTTTGCCTTGAGGACAATGGGGAAGATTTGCCGGCAATCCATGTCATCGACATGGGAGCCCTCATAGTTTCCCCAGCAGATGTGCATGCGGACCCGGTCGGCGGGCACGTTTTCGAGCGCGTGGTTGAGCGCCTCTACCTGTATCTGCGCGTTCCGCAGAAACTCGTCGTCGGTAAGCTCTTTGAACCGCGAGTGACGGCCCATGGCGAGATCCGGGCAATCTATGGAAAGGATGAGTCCCGATTTAACGATCGTCTCGTACTCCTCCCGCATGGCGCTGGCGAGAGCATCCATGTAGGCCTGGTGCGAGGGGTAGTATTCGTTGGGCTGAAAGACGGCGATAGTGCCCGGCGACACCGCGTTCATGAAACCTTCTTTGCCCGGCGCCTTCGTCAAAGCTTCTTTGATGCGCGCAATATCCTGGCGGAGTGGATCGAGGTTCTTCACCGCGATCGGGCCCTTGCAGACCGGCCTTTTATAAGTCGCGGAGTGACCCGCTTTGACCAGGCGGTCCCGATACTCGGGGTAATCGTCGAGGTCTTTCGGCGTCGGCCGTGAGGAGTCGCCGTCGAATCCGGTGAGCCGGTGCCGGATGTAAGTCGCGTAACTGATTTTGCTCATCTCCCCGTCGTCGATGATGTCGATCCCGGATTCCACCTGCAGCCGGACGACCTCGGCCACCGCTTTAGCGACGACATCCTCAAAATGCGCCGCATCGATTGCTTCGCCCCGATCCTGCGCGAATAAAACATCGACTACATCCTGCGGGCGCGGCAAACTGCCGACATGGGTAGTTAGTATGCGGTCGGTGCTTAGTTGCATTCATTCTTCTCCTGAGAAATTGTCCGTATGAAGGCTGCGGCGTAACCGCCAGATTGATCATATAACCGACGGCTTCATCGCCGCGGATTCTGCTTCATGTTAGCCTGTTTGAACTGTGCGAGCCCGCAGCCTCCAGGTCGCCTTCTTTTCCATGGCGATCATGGTTGCCTGGCAGGCGCTTACGGTGCATTACAGCTCTGGAGGCAACTGGACCGCGCTTTTCTACACCGGCGAACTTTTTGCGCCACCCGCCGCACTCAACTCTGAACATATCTATCGGTTTCCCGGACCCGGATATGACGGGCAGTTCTATCACTACATTGCGCACGACCCGCTGATGACCCGCAACTTCGCCAGAAGCATTGATGCGCCCCGGCTGCGATACAGGCGAATATTCGTTCCCGCCATTGCTTTCGTGCTCGCTCTCGGGCGGGATCGCGACATCGATTTCGCCTGTATCGCAGCCTTCGCACTTTCTGTCTTTCTGGGGTCATACTGGCTCAGCCGGTATGCCGTATCGCAGGGATTGCCAGCCGCATGGGGCCTGCTGTTCTGTCTGGCGCCTGCCGTTCCGATCTCTGCGGACAGACTCACTGTCGACGCGACATTGGCTGCCTGCTGCACAGGCTTCGCGCTCTACCTGTGGGAGCGCGCGGACTACAAACTTTTTGCTGTACTGACAGCCGCCGCACTTGTACGCGAAACGGGCCTGCTCCTCACCATCGCGTGCGTACTCTTTCTGGTGGGAACTCGCGATTTTCGCCGTGCGGTCCTGTTCTCGACAGCCGTGATTCCGGCGGCTTGCTGGTACCTTTTCGTTGAGTTGCACACGACGCCAGGAGGGGAATCCTTCATCTCCCCCGCACTGTTTGCCGGTTTCGTCCACCGCATCCTGAACCCTTTCCCTTATCCCTTCGCAGGGCCGGTAGTGCCCATCCTGCGGATTCTCGACCTCCTCGCGCTTGTGGGGATCGGCGCGGCCCTCGGGTGGGCCATCTACCGCGCATTCGGTCACGCGAGGAGTCCCGTGCCGGTGGCGATCTGGCTGTTCGCGATACTTACTGTGACCCTCTCAAGCGCCGACGCCTGGTCGGAGGTCAACGCATTCGGACGCACGCTTACCCCGTTGGTTCTGCTCTCAGCGCTGGATGGCCTGGCGATCGGCTCGATGCTCCCGGTTTACGCGATGCTCGCGCTGGACCCGAGAATCGGCCTCCAGCTCGGCGCAGAAATCCTCAGTTAACGAGTGGGGCGGACGCCGGGTCCTGCTTCGTCGCTAATGTGGCGGAGCTTCAACCTTCGGAGCGCCATGCTTCAGCGGTACGCTCCGCAGCAGAAGGTTCAGAACGACGGCAAGGGTCATAATCACAGCGCTGGTTACGAAGATCAGGTTAATCCCGTGCACAAGTGCCGCACGAACGTTTCCAAGCAACGACTTCAACAGGCTCAACCCGTCCGCATAACCGGCGAACAGGTTATCCAGCTGCGGACGAATCTGCGCCAGCATCAAAGGATTCGCAAACGGCTTAAGCAGATTCCCCGGAATCCCGGGCGGTGCGCTCCCGGCAAAATCGCGCTGATAGTTCGTAAGCAGAATCGTTCCGAAAATGGCGACGCCGACCGTGCTTCCAATCGATCGGCAAAAGGTCGGCAAAGCGCTCGCCGCGCCCATGTGTTCCCGCGCCGCGGCATTCTGGATCGCCACCGTATAAACCGGCATAAGCTGTCCCATCCCGAAGCCGGCAACCAGCATGCCGATCAGCACTTCGCCATGGCTCGTCGAGGCATCCATACGCGCGAACAAAATCATTCCCGCGGCGATAAAAACCGAACCCACCACCGCCGAGGGCTTGTAAGTCCGCAACCTCAAATTCATCTGCCCGGTAAGAATGCTTCCCACCACTGAAGCCAGCAGTAGCGGCGTCAGCAGATTTCCCGATTCCGTCGCTGAAACGCCCAGAACACCCTGCATAAACAAAGGTAAATAGATGATGACTCCGAACATTCCCATTCCGAGAATGAATGAAGCCACGGCGCTCATGCTGATGATCGAATTCCGGAACAGGATCAGCGGTATCAAAGGTTCCGCTGCTCGGCCCTCGGCCCGGATAAAGACAGCGAGCATGAATACCGAAAAAGCGAGCAAGCTTACTACAGGCACCGATGCCCATCCATAATCCGTCACCCATGTGAGTGCCAGCAGCAAGGGCACGATGGTGAGAATCAGGCTCGCGACGCCGGACCAGTCGATGGTTCGCTTCACCCCCTCCGGGCGCCAATACGGGAAGTAAAGATAAATCGCCAGAATCGCTACAATCCCGACCGGCAAGTTCACGTAGAAGCAGGCGCGCCACGAAACGTGGTCTGTGAGCCAGCCGCCGAGAGTCGGTCCAAAGATCGATGCAAGCCCATAAGTGGCCGCGAAGAACCCCTGATACTTACCACGCTCGGCGGGTGAGAATACGTCTCCGATGATGGTGAATGCGAGTCCCATCATCATTCCTCCGCCGATTCCCTGGAGTCCACGCGAAACGATCAACTGAGACATGCCGTCGAATGGCAGCCAGTTCATCGTGCCCGAGGCTCCGCACAGCGCCGACGTCAGAATAAATGTGCCGCACCCGGTAAGAAAGAACCACTTCCGGCCGTAAATATCGGAGAGCCGCGCGAAGATCGGGATCGCAAGTGTGGACGTGAGCAGATAAACCGTCGAAACCCACGGATATCTGTCAAAGCCGGAAAGTTGAGCGATGATTCTCGGTTCTGCCGTCCCGACGATCGTTTGATCGAGCGAGGCGAGCAGTACCGAAAGCATCAGCCCCGCCATGGTGCCGAAAAGCTGCGCCCGCGTGAGCCGGATGATGCCCGAGGTATGAAATTCCGGCTGAATCGCGGCTGTGCTCATCGCTTCAGCTTACTGCTTCGCGTAAGGCCCCAGGAGCCGTTCGGCTCTAACTTTCGCTATCCGTTCGCCATATTTACTACTAATAGTAGCGGGGTGCCAGACCAACGCATTTTGTAGTATCGTCGTAACTCGCACAAATTTCGACACTTGCCTCAAAAAAACATTGCAAGCTACTTCAACTTCATGCCACAATCCCTTGTAGAGAAAGTGGAACGAAAGGGGAGCGAAAGTGGATCAGGCCGGGCCAGCTTCGAATACGGCGCCCGTCGAACTCCCCCGTGGAAGACACTCCGGACGGCTGGACGACAAGGGCAGGCTGAAATTTCCCGCCGCCTTTGTGCAATTTTTCGAAAGTCTGCCGGAGAAGAAACTGTTTCTCACCAGTCTGGATCGCTCCATAGCGCAACTATACCCGATTGCGGAATGGCGCGTGAACGAAAAGTTTTTTGCGGATTTCCGCGCCAATCCGACCGCTGCCAGAAACATCCTGTTCAACGCCAACGATCTCGGCGCGGATGTGGAAATGGATAGCCAGGGCAGAATCACCGTCCCGGCGTCGCTGCGGCGCGACTTAAAGATGGAAGGCGAGGAACTCCATCTGATGGCCTCCAAAGGTCATCTGGAGATCCTGACCGAATCGCAGTATCAGGCACGAAAGAGCAAGGCGCTCGAGAATACCGCCGCGGACCTGGAAGTTCTCGAAATGGCTGGTTTGAGATGAGCTGGTGCGCGGCGAGGTTGGTGCGGTGACGCCCGATGCCAGAACATTATCCGGTCATGCTCGCCGAGTCTCTCGAGTATCTGGCGATCAAACCGGACGGCCGTTACCTCGACTGCACCGCGGGACTTGGGGGTCATTCGGCGGCAATCGCGGCGCGGTTGACGCGCGGCGGAAAGTTGATCTCGAACGATCGGGACGCGCAGTCGCTCGAATTAGCGCGCGCGAACACAGCCGAGTGGGCGGATCGGATCGAATTCCGGCACGGCAGCTTTTCGGAGCTGGCCCAGTCGGATCTGGCCGCTGTGAATTTCGATGGTTTGATCGCGGACCTGGGAGTCAGCCGTTATCAGCTGACCGGACCGGAACGCGGATTTTCATTTCAGGCGGAAGGGCCTGCCGACATGCGCATGGATCAATCCCGTGGCGTGACAGCGGCCGAACTGCTGAACCACAGTGCCGAGAAGGCAATCGCCGACTGGCTCTACCAGTACGGCGAAGAAAGGAGAGCGCGGAAGATAGCCGGAGCAATCGTTCGAGCGCGGCCCATTCGGAGCACACTACACCTGGCGGGTGTCGTGGAACGGGCCGCACCTCGGACGGGACCTTTGCATCCCGCGACTCGCACCTTCATGGCCTTGAGAATCGTAGTGAATCGGGAGCAGGAGGAACTCGACGCGTTGCTCGAAGCCGCGCCGCGCATGGTCAAGCCCGCTGGGCGCATCGTGATCATCTCCTTCATGTCGCTCGAAGACCGCAAGGTCAAAGAGAGTTTTCGGGAACTGAAACGCACGGGCCGGGCTTTGATTCTCACAAAGAAGCCGCTTACGCCCGGTGAAGAGGAAACCCGGATCAATCCGCCGTCTCGCAGCGCAAAGCTGCGCGCGGTGGAAATCGTATAACGCGGCAGACAGAAACAAGAGAAGCAGGAACGGTAAAAAGAGGGCCACAAGCCATGGCAACGCTGGCAACATTTTTGAGAAGAAACGATGCGATTGCGATAGCGGCGCAGCGGCGAGACGCGGTTCGGGTGCAGTCGGATCCTTTCCAGCTGCGCGCACTCCCCAACGACGACATTTACTTCTATTCGAAGAAGATCGACAACTCGCGTGTGATCCGTCAGGCGGATCCCGGCGCGCGCGGCGAATGCTGGTCGGCTGTCGGAGCCGCCGGCATTCTCCTTGTCCTCGGCGGCAGTATCATCGCGCCGCACGTGGGCTCGGTTCTCGCCGGTTACAAGCTTGAGGCTCTCAAGCAGGAGCGGCAAACGCTCATCGATCAGAAGCGCGATCTTGAAGTTAAGGAGGCGGGTCTCCTGAGTCCTGAGCGCTTGAATGCTTTGGCCCAGGCCCGCAAGCTGACGAGCCCGGCTTCCGACCAGGTCATCCATCTGGATACGGATACCATCGACAGCAGCGTTGCCCGCGTTCAGCCCGTCGTTCCTTCGCGAGAAAGCGTCCGGTAAAGGGGTCTCACAGCCGTGGAACTCTGGGGGCGGGTTGTCTCTCTTTTCAGAAATCCGCCGCACAACGGCCCACGTATTGTGCGCAGGAGTTCACCCGCGGTCAACAGACTTACTGTCCTATCCGTGGCGTTGCTTTTGTGGGCCGCCGCTATTTTCGGGAAACTGATCTCCCTGCAGGTGCTGCAGCATGCCAAATATCTGGCCATTGCGCGCTCCCAGCAGGAACACACCATTGATATTCCCGCGCCACGGGGGACCATCCTCGATCGCAACGGGCAGCCGCTCGCGATCAGCGTTCCCGTCGCGTCGGTTTCAGTGAATCCTCTCCAGATTGAAAATCTCCGTCTCGCCACCGAAGTTCTCGGTAACACTCTGAATCTCGACCAGCGCGTTCTCTTCGAGCGATTGACCTGGGCTCGTCAGAACCACAAAGGGTTCCTCTGGATCAAGAGGAAGATCGATCCCTTCGCCACCGATCGTCTGAAAGCGATGCACCTCGACTGGGTCACCTTCCACACGGAAAGCCAGCGGCACTACCCCGACGGGCAGCTCGCCTCGCATGTTCTCGGAGCGGTCTACAAAGATGAAGAAGGGGCGGCCGGGGTCGAACGAACTCTGGATCCGGTGCTCAAGGGACGTAACGGCGAAGAACGGCTGATCATGGATGTCAAGCGTCGCGGACTCGATTCTCACATGGATGCCGCGGTACAGGCCGGCGCCACTCTAACGCTTACCATCGATCAACGGATGCAGTATGTCGCCGAGCGCGAGCTCAAGGCGGGCGTTGAAGCAAAGCACGCGCGCAGCGGCACCGCCATCGTCATGAATCCCTACACGGGTGAGATCCTCGCGCTCGCGAACTATCCCACTTACGATCCCAACGTCCCGCCGAAGAAAGGCGACGATCCGATCTCTCGTTTTGATCTCGGCGCCTCGGTTCCATTCGAACCCGGATCCGTCTTCAAAGTGGTCACGCTGAGCGCGGCGCTCGAAACGACCAATCTGCGCCCGGACTCTCTGATCCCTACCGGCAACGGCGTACTCGTTCTGCCCGGCCGCGTGGTTCATGAATCGCATGGCGGATACGGCACCATCACCATGCAGCAGGTGCTGGAGAAATCGAGCAATATCGGCGCGATCCTGATCGGATCCCACGTCGGTCGCGAAAACATGTACCAATACGCGCACCGCCTTGGTTTTGGCCAGAAAACGGGTCTGCCCGTTCCCGCCGAATCGGCTGGGAAACTGCGGCCCCTCAAAGAGTGGGGCACTACGTCCCTTGCATCGGTTTCCATGGGACAGGAAGTCAGCGTCACCTCCGTGCAACTGGCGAGACTCGGCGCGGTGGTCGCCAACGGTGGCATGCTGGTCAAGCCGAGACTGATTTTGAAGCGCGGCGATAAAGAGGAACCCGTCGACCCGCCGGTTCGTGTTCTCAAACCCGAAACGGCCATCACGATGCGTAACATGATGGAGGGCGTCGTATTGCGCGGCACCGCTCGCCTCCACGGCAGGCTCGAGGGCTATACTTCGGCCGGCAAGACCGGAACCGCGCAGATCTTCGATTCCGTGACGCATCACTACACGCACAACTACAACGCGTCGTTCCTCGGCTTCGCGCCGGTGACAAACCCAGCGCTCATCGTGCTGGTGACCGTGCATGATACGTCCGGTGAAAGCGGCCAGGGAGCGGATGCCGCCGCGCCGGTCTTCCAGAAAATCATGACCGAGGCGCTGCGCATGCTCGATGTTCCGAAAGACATTCCCGAAAATCTGGAGATTGCCAAAAAGCCGGAGAAGAAGCCCGCCGAAATCCCCGATGACGTTTCGATCGCCGACCTCGGCGAGCCCAGCATTATGGAAGATGATCCGACCGTCCGACAGCTGCTCGCCGACCAGATGAAGCCGCACGACGATCCCGATGAGATTCCAGCGGCGAATGCCACCGGAACTCCTGTAACCGTGGCGCAGGCAGCTTCTCCGCCGAGCATACTCGCCGGCGGCGCCGACTCCCAATCCCGGTGCGGCTCGGGCAACCGTTCCCGATTTCCGCGGCAAGTCGATGCGGTCAGTGGTTGAGGAGTCCGCCGCTCGTGGAATCGACGTCATGATTGAAGGCAGCGGGGTCGCGCGGGCCCAGTTGCCATTGCCGGGAAGTCCGCTTCGTCAGGGCGAACAGATCCGCATCGTTTTCACGCGCTGATATGAAGTTCCGTCTATGACAATGAGCGAGGTGCTGTCGGAAGTTCCGCTGCATTCGGAACTCGAGCCCTCGCTCGCCCAAACAACAATTCAAGGCCTCGACTACGACTCCCGCCGGATTCAGGCAGGCTGGTTGTTTTTCGCGTTCCCAGGCTCGCGCGTCGATGGCCGCGAGTTCGCCTCACAGGCCGTCGAGAAGGGCGCAGTTGCCGTGGTCAGCGAGTTGCCCTCGCCCACCGACTTCGCCGCGCCGTGGATTCGGGTTGAGCATGGGCGTCACGCTCTCGCGCTTGCGTCGAAGGCCTTCTACGGAAAACTCGACGAGCAGATTCCGCTCGTGGGCATCACGGGAACAAACGGCAAGACCACCACGAGCTACCTGATCGATTCGATCCTCCGCGCCGCCGGGACAACGACTCTGCTGGCCGGAACGATCGAATACCATTTGGGTTCGAAAGTTCTGGCGGCGCCGAACACCACTCCGGAATCACTGGATCTGCATCGCATGTTGGCGGATCTGAATTCCATCGCACCGCCGGGCCCGAACGCGAAGGCGGCCACGATGGAGGTCTCGTCCCACGCCCTGGCGTTGGGCCGTGTTTACGGCCTGCAATTCCATACGGCCGTCTTTACCAACCTCACACAGGACCATCTGGATTTCCACGTCACGATGGACGACTACTTTGCGGCCAAGCAGTTGCTGTTTACCGGCTCCGGCGGTCCGCCGCCGCGCTATGCCGTAATTAATCGCGACGATGAGTGGGGCAAAAAGCTGGGAGCCGGCCGATCCGGGTCGGAGCACCTTTGGTATGGCCTCGGTAGTGAGGCGATGGTGCGCCCGCGGCATATTCATTCTTCATTCAACGGACTGCGCTTCGAAGTGGTCTTCGACAAAGTCCGGTTCGAAGTCCAGTCGCCCTTGATCGGCAAAATCAACGTTTACAATATTCTCGCGGCCTGCTGCGCGGGGATGACGTTTCAGTTCACGCCCGATGTGATTGTCAAGGGCATTGCCGCCTGCCGGGGCGTGCCGGGTCGCTTCGAACGCGTCGACGAAGGGCAGGCGTTTGCCGTCGTCGTAGATTATTCGCACACCGAAGATGCGCTGCGGAACGCGATTTCCGTTGCGCGCGGCCTCAACGCCAAACGTGTAATCACACTCTTCGGCTGCGGTGGCGATCGCGACCGCGCCAAGAGGCCACTCATGGGAAAGGCCGCGGGAGAATTGAGCGATCTGGTGATCCTCACCAGCGATAACCCGCGCTCGGAAGACCCTCTGCAGATCATGAACGATGCGCTGGTTGGGCTGCGACGCACGGATACCCGCACCATTGTGGAACCCGACCGCGCCGCCGCCATTCGCAAAGCCATCGAAGAAGCGCACGCGGGAGACGTCGTGATTCTCGCGGGCAAAGGTCATGAAACCTACCAGATCTTTCGCGACCGTACGATCCATTTCGACGACCGCGAAGTAGCCCGCGAAGCCTTGCGCAGCTTCGGCTATGGGAGGGCGGCGCAATGACCTTCTCGATAGCCGCGATCGCCGAAATGTTGATGAGCGGGTGGGGCAGGGCTTCGGCCCTGCCGCCGGGCTTCCGCCCGGCGCGGAGTTTTACGTCAGCCGGTAGCGCCGGCGATCTTGTCGCCGGTGATTCTTCGAGGACCGTATCCGGCTGGAGTATCGACAGCCGCACCATAAACCCAGGCGATTGCTTCTTCGCCCTGCGCGGGCCTTCGAACGACGGCCACGATTACATAGCGAATGTACTTGAAAAGCGAGCCGCCGTAGCGATTGTCGAGCACGAGGCGGACGCAACCATACCGCAGATCGTAGTTCCCGACACTTTAGCAGCGCTTCAGGAACTGGCGCGCAAAGCAAGAAAACGCTGGGGCGGAACGGTCATAGGCGTTACCGGAAGCGCCGGCAAAACGACTACGAAAGACGCCATCGCAAGCCTTCTGAGCGCCGGAATAAAGACCGGCCGCACCATCGGCAACTACAATAATCACTTCGGGGTGCCGCTTTCAATTCTGCGCCTCCCGGACGATAGCCGCGCCGCCGTCATCGAGATGGGCATGAACCACGCCGGCGAAATTCGCGATCTGGCGCACATAGCGAAGCCCGAAATCGGAGTCGTTACAAACGTCGGCTGGGCTCACGCCGAATACTTTCCCGACGGGATCGAAGGCGTAGCACTCGCCAAGCGCGAATTGATCGAAGAACTCCCGGCCGACGGCGTCGCCGTCCTGAACGCCGATGACGAGCGCGCCCGCGCATTCAGCGAAATCCACCCGGGCCGCTCTATTCTGTTCGGCTTTTCCGAAGACGCCGAGGTGCGCGCCGAGGACGTTCACCTTTGTCCGAACGGCGCGAAGTTCCGTTGTCTCGGCGTCGAATTTACGTCGCCGCTCGCCGGCCGGCATGGCGTCAGCAACGTTCTGGCGGCAATCGCAGTTGCACGCGCCTTGAACCTCGCTCCCGAAACCCTCGTCGATGCCGTGCACACTCTCGCTATTGGAAAAATGCGTGGCGAGCGACTCGAACGCGACGGCGTAACGATCATCAACGACAGCTACAACGCAAACCCCGAAGCCACACGTTCCATGCTGGAACTGCTCTCGGGAACGCCCGCACGGCGCCGAATCGCCGTGCTGGGTGAAATGCTCGAGCTTGGCCCCGAGGCCGGCGCTCTGCACCGCGGCATCGGACAATTTGCGGCGGAGCAGGGAATCGACGCCCTTCTGGGTATACGCGGCGCTGCCCGCCTGATGGTCGAATCGGCCATCGAAGCGGGGATGTCGGACAGCGCCGCGCTTTTTTTCGAATCTCCCGAAGAGGCGGGAGACTTCCTGCGCGGTTTTGCGCATCCCGGCGACGCGGTGCTGTTTAAAGGATCGCGCGGCGTGCAGGTGGAAAGAGCCCTCGCCCGCGCCTTTGAGGAAGGGAGGCCCTGACCGATGCTCTACTGGCTTCTCTATCAGCAGCTTTTTCCCGCTATCGGGCCGTTCCGCGTCTTCCGCTACGTAACTACGCGAACTCTGTTCGCCAGCCTCACTTCGCTGTTTTTGTGCATTCTTCTCGGCCCATGGCTTATTGGCAAACTGCGCGAATTTCATGTCGGGCCAGAATATTCGCGAAGACGGTCCGAAATCTCACATGAAGAAGGCGGGCACGCCTACGATGGGCGGCGTTCTCATCATCATCAGCATCCTGGTCCCGACTCTGCTCTGGGCGGACCTGCGGCACGTCTACGTCTGGATCGCGATGTTCGCGCTCGCCGCTTTCGGCGTAATCGGTTTTATTGACGATTACGCGAAAGTGTTGAATAAGCGGAACCTCGGACTAACTCCGCGGCAGAAGCTTGCTTTGCAAATGGCGGTAGCGGCCGTGATTACCTGCGTGCTCGCGGCGATGCAGTATTACGGCGCCTACTCGACGACCCTGAACGTGCCGTTCATCAAACAATTCCATCCGGATCTGCTTTACCCTCACGCGGCCCTCTCAAACCCATACACGTACGTCCTGGCGTTCTGGCCGTTTTATCTTTTCTTCGTATTCGTAGTAGTGGGGTCGAGCAATGCGGTCAATATCACCGATGGTCTGGACGGTCTGGCGATCGGCCTCATGGTGATCTCGGCGGGTGCGCTGACGATCCTTTGTTATACCAGCGGCAACCGCGATCTGGCGAACTTCCTGTTCCTCGCGCGCAATCCGCGCACGGCTGAGTTAACGATTTTCTGCGGGTCCATGACCGGCGCGAGCCTGGGCTTCCTCTGGTGGAACGCTCATCCGGCCGACGTGTTCATGGGCGATGTCGGATCGCTTTCGCTTGGTGGGGCGATGGGCGTGGTCGCGGTGTTGATCAAGCAGGAAATCCTCTTGATCTTCATCGCGGGCATGTTCGTTGTGGAACTGATGAGCGTGATCCTTCAGGTGGGCAGTTACAAACTGCGCAAGAAACGAATCTTCAAAATGGCGCCGATCCATCATCACTTCGAGGCGCTCGGATGGCAGGAATCGAAAATCATAGCGCGCTTCTGGATCGCCGGCCTCGTACTGGCGCTCTTCGCGCTGACCACGCTGAAACTAAGATGACCGCCAACCAACACCCCCGCACAAGTGGGGCAGGGCTTCGGCCCTGCCGCCGGGCTTCCGCCCGGCGCGGAGCTTTACGTCAGCCGCCGGCGATCTTATCGCCGGCCCTGAGCTTTACATCAGCCGGCAGCACCGGCGATCTCGGTCGCCGGCACGGAGCTTTACATCATCTCGTAGCACCGGGGATCTTGTCGTCGGTGACCGACAAACTTCCATGACCTTCGAAGGCACAAAAGCGCTGGTAGTTGGCATGGAGAAGTCCGGTCGCGCGGTCTTCGAGTTCCTGCACGCCCAGGGAGCCGAAGTCACCGCAACCGACCTCAAGCCCCTCCGCATAGCCGATTTCGAACTCCAGACCGACGAACTCTTCGACAAACCCTGGGATCTGATCGTGCCCTCACCCGGCGTGCCTCTCGACCTTCCCGGAATCGAACGCGCAAAAACCCGCGGCGTCAGAGTGATCGGTGAAGTCGAACTCGCCGCGCCGTACCTTCGCGGTCCGGTCATCGGCATCACGGGCACAAACGGAAAGACCACCACGACCTCCCTTGTCGGGCACATCCTGCAAACCGCGCGCGTCCCTTCGCAGGTGGGTGGGAATATCGGAACCCCGGTAATCGCGATGACCGAAACATCCCGCCCCGGCCAATGGAACGTCCTTGAACTCTCCAGCTTTCAACTCGAAACGGTAAGCACCTTCCGATCTCACGTGGCCGTCTGTCTGAACGTGACGCAGAATCATCTCGACCGCCATCACACCTTCGAGAATTACGCCGCCGCGAAAGGGAACCTGTTCCGCAGTCAGCAGCCCGGCGACTACGCCGTCCTGAACGCCGACGACGAAACATGCCGTTCTTTCGCGGCTCTCACGCCGGCTCAGGCGGTCTGGTTCACCGGCCGCGAAATCGAACACCTCATGCCCCTTTCCGAAGTCCCCATCCCCGGCATGCACAACGCGGAGAACGTAATGGCTGCTGCCGCGGCGGCCGGCATCGCGGGAGTTTCAAAACCTCAGATCGCGGCCGCCGTCAAAACCTTCAAGGCGGTCGAGCATCGGCTGGAGTTCGTCGCCGAAATCAACGGAGTCCGCTTTTATAACGATTCCAAAGCCACCAGCGTCGACGCCACCCTGAAAGCGCTCGATTCGTTTCCCGGAGATCTGTGGGTAATCCTCGGAGGCAAAGACAAAGGCAGCGATTACACCGCGCTTCGCGATCTCCTCCATCGCAAAGCCAAAGTGGCACTGCTGATCGGCGCCGCGGCGGAAAAAATCGCATCGCAGATCGAAGGAGCCACAACGTTGGTGCGCTCCGGCACTCTGGATTGCGCCGTAGCTGAGGCCTGGAAGAACGCGAGGCCCGGCGACACAGTGCTTCTCGCGCCCGCGTGCTCCAGCTTCGATCAGTTTCAGAGTTACGAACATCGCGGTCAGGTTTTCAAAGATCTGGTGAACGGTTTACATGGCCCAAAAACTTAGAACGGACTGGATTCTCTTCACCACGGTAGTTCTGATGGTGCTCTACGGCGCGCTGATGATCTACAGCGCCTCTTCGGTCGTGGCCGACATCCGCATGGGTTCGAGCTACTACTTCGCCCTGCGGCAGTTGATCTGGATTGCCATCGCGATCCCGCTGCTGATGTTCATGAAGCGCCTGAATTACCGCAAGCTGCAAACCCCGGCCGTCGCCTTTACCGCGATGAGCATAGTCATGATCCTGCTCGCGCTGGTCTACTTCGCCGACCCGAAGCAGCACCGCTGGATTCGCTTCGGGCCGTTTGGCGGCTTGCAGCCCTCGGAGTTCGCGAAACCCGCGCTCGCCTTGTTTCTCGCCTATTTCATCGCACTTCGTTCGCGCGCCATCAATAGCCGCTACACGCTTCTCCCCGCATTCCTCGCCCTCGGATTTGTAACCATGGCCGTTGTCGTCGCCGACCTCGGCACCGCTATCGTCCTGGTCGGAACCGCGGCCGTGGTGTTCTTCGTGGCCGGGCTTGAAACCCGCTATATCGTGATCGCCTGCATCCTGGGACTCGTCGGCTGCGTCGCCGCCATCGCCGCCAAACCCTACCGGCTCGTGCGCGTGATCAGCTACGTCGACCCTCAATACAAGATCGTCGACAAGATCGACAAACGCGGCTGGATTCGCGCAGAGATGAAGAAGTCCATCACCGCCAAAGACACGAACTATCAGTCCGAACAGGCAAAAATCGCGGTCGGCTCCGGCGGACCCATGGGCGTGGGCCTCATGCAGGGCCGCCAGAAACTCTTCTATCTGCCCGAAGCCCACACCGATACCATCTATGCCGTTGTGGGGGAGGAGTTCGGGCTGTTCGGATCGGCCGGCCTGCTCCTGGGCTTCGTCATCATCCTGTGGCGCGGTATCCGGGCCACGCTGCTGATCCCGGACGAATTCGGCCGCTATCTCGCCCTTGGCATTACCACCATGCTGATCGTTCAGGCGTTCTTTAATATGAGCGTCGTCCTCGGCATGGTGCCGACCAAAGGCATTCCGCTGCCGATGATCAGTTTCGGCGGCAGTTCGCTCCTCGTCACGCTCGCCTCGCTCGGAATTCTCCTCAACGTAGCGGAGCATGCGGGGTGAGCCTGTTCGTAATGGCCGGCGGAGGAACCGGCGGCCACGTGATCCCGGCGATTGCCGTGGCGCGCGAAATATGCCGAAAGGGGCATCGAGTGCTGTTCGTGGGAACCGAGCGCGGCGTCGAAAATCGCCTCGTGCCCGCCGCCGGATTCCAGTTGGAGAAGATCAACGTGGGCGGCATTAAAAACCTCGGCATCACGACACGGCTCACCAGCTTTTGGCGGCTGATCAGCGAAACGGCCGGACAGATCTCGCGCTTCGGTGAATGGAAACCCGCGGCGGTGTTCAGCATGGGCGGTTACGTTGCGGGACCACCAGTGCTCGCGGCGCTGCTACGCGGCGTCCCCGTGGTTGTTATGGAGCCGAACGCCGTGCCCGGTTTCACCAACCGCCACATCGCCCGCTGGATCAAACGCGCGCTGATTGCCTTCGAAGAGACAGCCCGATTCTTCCCCGAAGGGCGCACTGAAATCACCGGTCTTCCCGTGCGCGAAGAATTCTTCGCATTGCCGGGAAGCCCGGCCGGCGAGTTCACCGTCCTGATCACCGGAGGCAGTCAGGGATCGCGCACGTTGAATCTGGCGGCGCGTCAAAGCTGGCCGCTGCTTTGCGAGGAGGGCCTTCCGGTGCGTCTGATCCACCAGACGGGCGCAACCATGTACGAAGAGATCTCCGCCGGCTTCCGCGAGACCGGTCTTTCCGGAGAGGTCGCGCCGTTCATTCCCGACATGGCCGCGGCATTTGCGCAAGCCGACCTGGTTGTATGCCGGTCAGGCGCGGGCGCGGTTGCGGAACTGGCGGCGGCAGCCAAACCATCGGTGTTGATCCCTTATCCCTTCGCCGCCGATCAGCACCAGTTGAAGAACGCCGAAGCCTTCGAGCGCGCAGGCGCCGCCCGCCTTTCGCTGGATCGCGACTGGGACGGCCGGCGCTTCTTCGAAACAGTACGCGAGTTCTATAACGACCGCTCGCGCCTTCGCGCAATGGGCGAATCGGCACGCAAACTCGCTCATCCCGGCGCGGCGCGCAGGGCGGCCGAAATTTTGATTGACAGCGCGAACTTACAGCCGAAACAATAAGAAACGATAATGTTTTTTTCACGGCAGCATCTGCACTTTGCGGGGATCGGCGGGATCGGAATGAGCGGTATCGCCGAAGTGCTGCTGAACTTGGGATACACGATCTCCGGCTCCGATCTGAAGCTTTCTCCCACGACTGAACGTCTGGCCGGGCTTGGCGCAATCATCTACGAAGGCCACAATGCCGAGAACGTGGCGGGTGCCAAGGCGCTTGTTATCAGTTCCGCCGTCGAAGAATCCAATCCCGAAGTGCAGGAAGCGCGCCGCCTGCAGATTCCCGTGATTCCCCGCGGCGAACTTCTCGCCGAGTTGATGCGCCTGAAGTACGGCATCGCGGTTGCCGGCAGTCACGGCAAGACGACCACGACTTCGATGGTCGCCACTATCCTCAGCCACGCAGGCGTCGACCCCACAGTCGTGGTCGGCGGCAAAGTCGCGGCCATGGGCGGAACGAACGCCCGCGTCGGCAAGAGCGACTTCCTCGTCGTGGAAGCCGACGAAAGCGACGGCTCGTTTCTAAAGCTTTCCCCCATCTTCGCGATCGTGACCAACATCGACCGCGAGCACCTGGACCATTACGCGAGCATCGAAGTCATCCGCGCCGCGTTCGTCGAGTTCGTCAACAAGGTTCCGTTCTACGGGGCGGCCGTTCTGTGTCTCGACGACGAAAACATTCAGACCATCCTGCCCGAAATCAAGCGCCGCACCATCACGTACGGGCGCAATTCTCAGGCCGATTACCAGCCCGGCATTCAGGAGTCCGGCGACTTTCACAGCCGCTTCACGCTGCGGTCCCGGAGCCGCGATCTCGGCGAGTTTGACCTCAATATTCCGGGCGAGCACAACGTTCTGAACGCCACCGCGGCCATCGCCGTCGCGCTCGAAATGCACGTCGACCCCGATGTGATCCGCGAAGGCCTTCGAAAATTCACCGGCGTGGGCCGGCGCTTCGAAGTTCGCGGAGTGGCGAATGGAGTGACGGTCGTCGACGACTACGGTCATCACCCCACCGAAATTCGCGCCACGCTCGCCGCCGCGAAATCCTGCTGCCATGGCCGCATGCACGTGCTCTTTCAGCCCCACCGTTATTCCCGCACCTTTCACCTGCTCGACGATTTTGCCCGGGCCTTTCACCAGGCCGACCGCGTGCTGGTCCTCGACATATACGCCGCATCGGAAAAGCCGATCGAAGGCGTGACCGCCGAAGCCCTGGTCGAGCGCATGCGCCAGTTCGGGCATCGCGGCGCCGAATACGCGGGCTCAAACGCGTGCGGCGTCGAAATGATCGTCCAGGGTGTCGAACCCGAAGACATGATTCTGACGCTCGGCGCCGGCAGCGTTTCCCAGTTGGGAGAGCGCATTCTGGAGAAACTCAGTGCCTAAGCGCATCGAAGCGCCGAAGCGGAGGTTCAACTGGCGCATGGCCCTGAACCTCGTCGTCTGGACCGTAGTCCTCGCCGGCATGGCGTGGGGCGCGGGCGAGGTAAACTCGTTCCTCACGCACGACCGTCGCTTCGAATTGAAATCATCCGATCTCCAGATCGATGGCGCGGTCTACGTTTCCCACGCGTGGATCCAGTCGGTCTTCGCGGATGACGTGGGCGGAAGCGTCTTTCGCATCCCCCTGGCGGAGCGGCGCCGTCGCGTGCTTGCCGTCGATTGGGTAGAAAACGCCTCCGTCTTCCGCCTTTGGCCCAGCCGAATCGTCGTGTCCGTAACTGAGCGCACCCCGCTGGCCTTCGCCAAACTCCCCATCGCGGCGAGCGGGCACTTCCGTTTTGCGCTGATTGACAAGAACGGCGTCCTGTTATCGATGCCTGCTCGCTCGCGGTTCCGTCTCCCGGTCCTGAGCGGCGTGAGCGAGGAACAGACGGAAGCTCAGCGGGCCGTGCGCGTGGAGGCGATGGAGCATCTGCTGAACGATCTGGGACCCCAGGCGGCGGACGTCTCGGAGGTCAACGCTTCCGATAACCTCGACATGCGCCTGATCGTAGAGCGAGATCGCCACGCTGTCGAACTCTGGCTTGGCGATCAGCACTATCGGTCGAGATACCTGAACTTCGTCAATCACTACGACGAGATCCGCAGGCACTCCGGCGATGCGACCGTTTTCGACTTACGGATGGACGACAGAATACTGGCGAAGTAAACATGAGCAACAACATTTTCGCGACCGGCCTCGATACGGGTAGCACTCACACCCGCTGCATCATCGCGCTACTGGAAAAGAAGCGGCTGCGCGTTCTCGGATACGGCTGCGTCTCCTCGCAGGGGTGGGCGAAGAGCCGCATCTCCGACCAGCAGGCGGTATCCGACTGCGTGCTGGCCGCGGTCGAGCAGGCCGAGGCAATGGCGCACACGACGGTCAGCACTGTCGTCGCGGGTGTCGGAGGTCTGACCGCGCGCGGCGCGAACAGCCGCGGCCGCATGGACCTCGGACGTCCGCGCGAGATCGAACAGCGCGACATCAACCGCGCCATGGACCGCGCCGTAAACGTCCAGTTGACTGAAGACCGCATGGTCCTTCAGTTACTGCCCCAGGATTTCGTAGTCGACGATCACCCCGGTTTCCACGATCCCCGCAAAATGCTCGCCTCGGTGATCGAGGCGAACGCCCACCTCGTTACGTTCTCGGCGCAGGAACACAGCAATCTCCTCGGCGCCATCAATCGCTCTCACCTCTCAGTTGACGAGACCATCTACGAAGCCATCGCAGGCTGCTACGCTGCTGTCCTTCCCGAGGAGCGCCAGGAGGGAATCGTGTTTGTCGACATTGGCGCGCATTCCACGGAACTGGTCTGTTACTACGGCGAATCGGCGCAGCTCGCCACTTCGCTGCGCATCTGCGGGGATCACTTCTCACGCGATCTCGCACACGCCTTCCGCATTCCCATCGAATCCGCTGACATCGTCAAGCGCGAGTTCGGCAGCGCGGTTTCCGACGGCACCGCCGCGAACAGCATGGTTGAACTGCCCGTGATCGCCAATACCCCGTCCCGCGACGCTCCCCGCAAAACCCTGAACGGCATCCTCGAATCTCGCGCCGTCGAGCTATTTGAAATGGTCAGAGCCGAACTCGCGCGCGTGGGCATGACGCGAGCGATCGCCAGCGGCGTGGTCGTTTCCGGCGGAGGCGCCCTTCTGCCGGGTATCTGCGACGTCGCCGAGCGGGTTCTCGAATGCCCCGCGCGCATCGGTCTGGCGCAGGGCCTTCTCGATTGGCCCGAAGAATTGAACGATCCGGTGTGGACCACCGCCGCCGGACTCGCGATGTATGCCGCTCGCTTGCGCAGTCAGGTGGATCTCGAGAGGCAGTCGGTAGGAGTGTTGGGACGAATTTTGCGATAGGCCGATCTTATAGAAGGACATTACAAACACATGGAAATCCTGAAATACGAACTCCAGGAAGAAACGCGCAAGGGGGCCCGCATCAAGGTCCTCGGGATCGGCGGCGGCGGCATCGAATGCCGTCGGCCGCATGTATGAGGAGGGGCTGGAAGGCGTCGAGTTCTATGTGATGAACACCGACGCCCAGGCCCTCGACGCCTCGAAGGTGCCGAATAAGGTGCAGATCGGCGCCAAAGTAACCGGCGGACTCGGCGCAGGTTCCGACCCGGCCATCGGCAGGCAGGCCGCGCTCGAAGATACCGAGCGCATTCTGTCGATCCTCGAAGGTGCGGACCTGGTGTTTGTGACGGCAGGCCTCGGCGGCGGCACCGGCGCGGGCGCTGCACCCGTGATCGCAACCCTCGCAAAGGAGCTCGACGCCCTGACAATCGCGGTCGTCACCAAACCCTTCAGTTTCGAGGGAGGAAAGCGCATGCGGCAGGCCGAGCGCAGCGTCAGCGACCTTGCCTCATCTGTGGACATTCTGACCACCATCCCGAATGACCGTCTGCTGACGATCGCTCCGAAAGGCGCGAGCATGGCGCAGGCGTTCCGCATGGCGGACGACATTCTGCGCCAGGCAGTGCAGGGCATCAGCGAGATCATACTGATGCCGGGCCTGATCAACCTGGATTTCTCCGACATCAAAGCGGCCATCTCCGGAATGGGCCACGCCCTCATCGGCACGGCGATCGCGAAGGGTTCAAACGCGGCGGTTGAAGCGGCGCGCGGCGCCATCAACTCCCCGCTGCTCGAAGACACCAAGATCAAAGGCGCCCGCCAGGTGCTTATGAACATCACAGCCTCCGGCGATATCGGGCTCCACGAACTGAACGAGGCGTGCTCGATCATCCGGGAAGCAGCCGACTGCGACGACTTGCAATTGAACTTCGGCGTAATCGCGAACGAGTCCATGGGCGATTCGGTCAAAGTGACCGTGATCGCAACCGGCTTCGCGAGGGCGGAAGACAAACGCGAATCGGTTGTCGAGCCGAAACCCGCCGCCGAGTTCTTTGCCGACAGAACGCACGCGCCGGAACCTGCGGCCGCCGTTGTGGAGGAGCCGGTCCCCGTTCCTGCCGCGCCGGTGTTCGAAGAGGAGTTGGATGTTCCGGCCTACCTGCGCCAGGGCAAGCTCCTGAATTAATCAAGGACAGGTCTTTGTCTCCCCGGGCTTCCGCCAGGCGGAAGCCCGCCGCGCGCTTTCCAGGCGACGCGCCGCCCGCAATCGAACCATGGATAACGGCGAGTTCTTTTCAGAAGAGTTGACTGCCGCAATCATACCGGCGGTGCCCGCGCCCGTCTGGAAAAGCCAAAAACTGGCGTGTGGCCGCAAGTTCGAAATATGCTTCATACCCAACGCTCCTGGTGAAAGCATTACCGCATAATCCGGGAATTGGATGAAACGGCAGCTTGCTGCGTGCCCCTTCTGACAGTTTTCGCCGGACCGGGCGGTTCCGGACAGAGCACTTTGATAAGGCGGGACGAATTCGAAGGTCGGGAAACCTGCTGGAACCGGACGCTATAGCTGGCCGGATCAAGCCGGAATTTCCGGGACATGTCTGGATCTCGGTCCGAAGAGAAGTTCTTCCTCGAACCGCGAGAGTACGTTCGAAGAGCTTCGCCATCGAAACGACTCGGCGAGAAACTGGAGAAACTTCGCTATCAAATGCGCGCGGGAAGATCATTTTTCACGCGACGCTTTTATCTCTGTCTTGATGTCCGGAGTGGACGATCCAGCGCGTCCGGAAGCGAGTAGCCCAAGGCTGGCGGAATGTCTGCGGAATTATCGGCAGGGCATAGCAAAATCGCAGGAAAATCATAAGGGGAGCACGGCCCGCGGGGTGATTACCCCTGGCGGCAGCACGCCAGACCGAAAATATCTTTTCCGGAAATGCAAAGCTGGCGAAGCGCCCTTTAACGATCCGAGGGCAGGTGTAACACCTGCCATGCGGGAAATCACATACAGTGAAGAGCGCGGTTTTCTGCGCCGGCAGCAACCGTCTTGCCACTGTCGGCGCCGATAAAGTTTCTTTGCTTTGACCCGGCGGTTGCGGTTTTTCCGCTATAACAATTGACGAAATGAACTCCGATCCGATCAAAATCTCGCGGGCTCGGTGGACCTTTAGCTTGCTGGTATTGGCGTCTTTCCTCGTCGGGTTTGCGATTTATTACCGAAGTTTGATCACGGCGCGCCGCCAGCGAGTGCTTTCTTCCGCGACGTCCGCACTTGCATCGGCGGCTGATGATCTGGGTACGCGTCTCGAAAACTGGAGCACGGTGGTCGGGAACGCCGCCAGAAATCCCACGAAACGGGGAGGGAGCACGGGGGAAGAGCAATTTGCCAAATACATCGACGTTCTCGTCCCCGGCCTCGACCCCGCGACGGAATGTTCCCACAATTCCGCGAGCGATGCAGCGCGCGCTGCCCTTTCCGTGCGAAAAGGAGAGAGGTTCGCCTTCCTTTTCTCCGCCGGCTCGGAATGTGCAGCGAGTGACCCACAGACAACGAAAAGCTTTTTCGACGCGTTATCCGGTTCTTTCGACACCGTGCCGCTGGCGTCGGACGACGGAGAGGTCTACTTCGAAACGGGCAGAACCGGATTGAAGGTCGGCCGCCTTGACAGCCTGATTTCGAAGTCTCTAAGCGCTCCTGAGCGGGAGCAAAACCTGCTTACCTCATTGCTCAGCATTCTGCCGGCAGGCGAGCCCGCGGCACGAACCACCTCGCTGCAAGACAAACTCCTGCAGCAGACCGCGCAAACCAATGGGAACAGCAAGACCGCGGGCTTAACCGGTTTCTCCGATCTGATCGCTGTTAAGGGCGAGGGAGAAACTTTCGAACTCGCACTTGAGCCGGTCCCCCTCGTCGAGTTCGATGACGAAACAACATCGGTGGGCGTCGCTCCCGCGCAACAAACTGGATCAGGTGGGCGCACAAGCTCTGCAGCGTCGCCCGGTCTGCACGGCAAGAAGCATTTGGTCATCGCGGGTCTGATTCGCAGTGCGGAGATCGACAGACTCAGCCGGGTTTGGCCTAAAGATACCGCTGCCTGGCTGATGTTGGCTATGCTCATCATTTATTGCGGAATCTACGCGATTTCCTGGTTACCCATGAAGCCGCGCTTGCAGGCAGTGCGGCCATTCGACATAGCAAGTGTTGCGCTTCTTACGCTCGTCTTCTGTTCTGCGAGTACTCTGGCCGTTACTCACGCCTACTTCGACGGGGTGCAAAACGCGAAGCAGGATGATTTGACGAATCTTGCGGCCTCGATGCGGGACAACTTCCGGCAGGAGCTTTGCACTTTCTTTCATACCTTGTACGGAATGTCTCAGAGCGAGGACCTTGGAAAGGCGGTTCGATTTAAAGACGCCCAGGGGGTAAAGAGCGATGGGGCGAGAGAGGCGAGTTGTGTGGAAATGCGCAACCTGCTAACCTACGCCTCCAATAAGGATCAAAAATGCGAGCCCGATAGCGATGCGCAATCATCGCAGGAAAGGACTGTTCGGGCCTCGGCTATCGCTTACTCCTACCCCTTTTTCGATTATGTGATCTGGTCGATGCCAGAGGGGAGCGAAAAGCGCGGACAGATTGCGAAATGGTCGATCCGCCAGGAGTTAACCCCTCCGACTCAGATGACTCAATTCGAGTGGTTCAACCGCGTCAAGGACCGACGGTTTTATCGACTCCACCCTTTTAGCAGCGAAGAGCGTCGACTCCTGGGAGGGTTCGATTCTCAGGACGTGGTAGTCGCACCAGTCCGATCGCCGAATACGGGCGAATACCTCACGGTATTGGCCCGCCCCTTCGATGTGGGTCCTGTTCCCGCCACGAGAACGATAGGTACGATCGTCGCACCACTGTCGTCGGTGAATTTGCCGATTTTTCCTCCGGGATATCTGTTTGCCGTGATCGAACAAAACGGTACCGTACTTTTCAGCTCCGATCAGAAACGCAACCTCCGGGAGAATCTGCTCCTGGAGACCGGAAACGACGAAGGATTGATGGACATCCTCCGCGCCCGCTCGGCGCGTACGCTCTTTCTGAACCTTAACGGAGAGAGCGTGATCGCGCATTATCAGCCACTGGATGAGGTATTGGAAGGGGCAAACTGGGGTATCGTCGTCTATCAGAGCGTCAGCCGAAATCGGGAGATTCACCAGCAAGTCTTCCTGCAGGTTATAGGGCTCTTGTCGCCACTCATGCTCGAAATGCTGGCGATGGCGGCGGCGCTCCTGCTCGTTCTCAGTGCCCGCAAATGCGCCTGGCTGCTGCCCTCGCGGGAAACCGGCGCGATCTTCTGGCTGCTTGCAATCATCCTCATGTTCGTCCTGGCGCTCTCATGGATTATCACGTTGAGTGCCGACAGGACAGAGCTCTTTTGGTATGCGCTTCTGCTGCCACCCCTTTGCGTCATGTTTGCCGTCGCGCTAACGGCGGGGCGATACCGCAGCGCATTCTCCTTCGCTTGCCTCTATCCCGTCATCGCCGTTTGGCACGTTTATCTGAACGGAAGCGCCAGAGAAACTGCCAGCGTGCTGGTAATCGCAATCGCCTTTCTCATCGTGATTCTGGCTTTCTTGTCGGAAGGCATAGCCGGGAAGATAGCGGCCTTGTGCGCGAGTCTAAGCGAAACTGGCAAGGAAAGTATTGGGCTGGCCTTCTCCGGCTATAGCGTGGCAGTCAGTTGTGGGTTCGTTATCATCGCCGTGCTTCCGACAATAGCGCTGTACGAAGTTGCATTCCGTATGGTAAATGCTGCGGCGACTCTAAGGAGTCTGGTCGTAACCACGCATGCCCTCGAGGACCGGGCTCGCGCAGCCGCCCAGTATTACAAACAGATTGAACTTCCGGAGGCGCATACCGAAAGCCCCGATTCCGGCACACTAGAGCAGGGGAGATTTGTTAAAGATCGCCTTGCTTCTACTCTGGATGTTTATCGTATTAGTTCGGGCACTCAGGCCTGGGTCTCCGCCGGCGGAACGCGCGACGATTTCGCGTGGGTCGACCGCATTGCATTAAAACTGAGGCCCTTATCCTCGGCCCTCAACTTTCTCGCGCTGGAAACGCCGGCAGGCGTGTTCGAAAACTCCCGCGAATCGCAGTTAACCCGGATAGATCCTGTAGGCCAACGGGCACACCTGGGGAAATGGCCGGCTGCGGAGTTTGATTATCGAAGCGATCTGATTCAAAGCGATGAACCGGTCGATTTCGAGCGCGCAAACGGTTCTGGAGACCGCCAGTCGAACATCGGAATGTGGAAATTCCACCGGGAAGCGTCATTGGCGGTGGACGTCGGCGCCGGTCACAGCTTGTTACTGTGGTCCGTCGCGGGAGTGTCGTTCTTTCTTTTATATTTAAGTATCGACAACACCCTCCGGAGACTCTACTTCGTCGGCGCAAGCTTGCCCGAATGTTGGTTGAAAGCGAAAGTCGATGACCTCGCATCGCTGGATCGGAGCGTTCTCGTTCTTACAGCTGGACGAAAGTGGTTCGACGATCTGATACTTGCTTCCGCCAGGGGCGGATTTGATCTCGTGGACCTCCGCCAACTGGGAAGCATTGAGGATCTTCCCTGTTTCATGCGCACTTCCCCGCAGCCGATCGTACTGGCCAATCTCGACTTTTCGTTTGATTCCGAAAAGATGATGCTCGCACACCTGCAGGTTCTCGAAGATCTGCTTTTCTCGAACCGGAAGGTTGTGGTGTTGGTCACTATGATCGATCCGCTGGATATGACCCGCGAAATGCTGCTTCCCGAACAACCCGATAAAGTAAGAGCGCAATGGTTTGAGAAAACAGAGCAGCGGTGGGAGCGTGTATTGAACGCATTCGAGCGGCGCAGAACGACTCTTGAAGACGATAAGGATTTTGGGCTGGCGTCGAGTATTTACTCGGCATGCACAGCCGCCGAGAGCTCGGTGATTTACCAGATCACACATAAGCTCTGGGTCAATCCCGCCAATCGGCGCGCTTTATCGAATCTTGTCGCCAGGGGATGGGTTAAAGGCGTCCCGTATCCGCGTCTCACCGACGAACTCACGTTCCTTCACGACCTGGCCGGAAGCCATCCCGGGTTGCCCGGGGAGAACACGCGCAGAAGTTGGAGATTCGAAAGGCCCACCAATTCATTTGGGGCTACGTTATTGACGATGCTCGCGGTGGGAATACTGGTGGCTCTGGTCTTTGCCGGCAAGGATCTCCTGCAGAATGGGTCTGGAATTGTGACTGGGGTTGTAACTGGCGTACCGGCTGTCTGGCGTGTCTATTCGACATGGCGAAACCGCGGAGAGGCGCCGCAGAAGGATGCCTGACACCCGCAAGGACTCCTCCCGACGAGACCTGAAAAGCTGGGTTCCGCTCGTCTTATTTATTGTGGTGGTGGTGATGACCTATTTCTGGGTGTGGAAACACGGGCGATATCGGGTTATCCGTGTGGGGATTCCCGATACCCAAACCAGCAAGTTTTTGCAGGCGGTGCTTGAAAATTGGAATGTGCGGGAAATGGGAGGGATAGAGATTCACGCGATACCCCTTAGCTACGACCAGTTGTTCGAAGCCGAATCGAATGGCGGCGCTCAGCTTGATGCGTCAATGATTGATGACCCCTGGCTGCCCCAATTGGTAGAAGAGAAGCGACTCGCGGCTGTGCCTCGTGATCGTGAGCATGATTTCGATCGCTTCATAAGGAAATTGAGAGGCGAATTCTTGCGAGTCGCGTACTACCGCGAAAGTTCTCGAACGTCGCACCCGCCGGCGCCGTCATTGGCGGATCAGGGGGATCTTCCAGGAAGGCCGGCCCTTGCGGATTTGCCACAGGCGGACCGCAAAGGTTACACGCTCTATGCGCTGCCCTACGTCGGTAACGTGCAGGTGTTGCTGCGGCACAAAGCGCAAACAGGGGAGGACAAATTGAGCAGGACCCTCGCGGCGGGAGCCGATTGGGCGGCCCTGGAAGGAACGTTAGGGAATACTCCTTTCTACACGCGAATTGGAAGTAATAACAGTGCTCTTGCCGATTTTCTTCCGCTTCTCTGGTCGGTTGGCGGGTGCCTCCTGACTCGGGATGGAAAAACCGAGGTAGCGGGTTTCAGAGATCATGCGGCCGCGGTAAAAGCGCTCACCCTGAGTCTGCGGCTCGCCAGAGGGCAGATTCAACATGCGCGCTTTCAAGACGAAGACGTTCAGACACACCTCCTGGGAATGCCCGATACGGTGGGAATTACATGGCTGGCATTCGCAAGCAGAGAACCCCGGTACCGGCGAGACGTCCAATGGTCGTCGATGCCGGCAATAGTGGTGAAGCCGGGGTCGTCCGCAGAGGAAAACGTCTTGAAAGACTGCCGGTCTGGCGAGGAGGGGGTACCGTCGGCAAAACCGGCGCTTCTCGGTACATGGTTGCTGGCGGTAAACGAAAACGCGCAATATAAAGACGATGTGTGGCGATTCGTCTGGTGGGCACTGGAACAAGTGGCGAATCCCTGCGGAAATTCGGATCTGGAATTCACAAGGAGACCCTGCAATGCGCCGCCTGATAAGAATTCTCCCGGGGACGACGACCTGCTCACGAATGATCCGCTGAACGGATTTCCAACACCTTTCGATGAGCAAATGACGGACCTGGCGCGCGACGCGGTGAGCCATTCAAAAGCGCGGCCGGCAAATCCGAAGTGGCGCCAGATAGAAGACGCAGCAGGTTTTCGGATCAGACAAGCGCATTGGGGTACGCTGAAGCCGGAGCCGGCTATAGCGTGCGCCGAGCGCGATATCAATAACATTCTTCGCGGTAACGAAAGCGAAGCGGCGGGTTGCGAACATACGGACGATACCAGATGAACCTGGCCGCCCGCGGCTCTGAAACCTCCCAAACCTGAAGTATTCTAACCACACCAAAACCCAGTCACAACAATCTCGCCCTGTAAATTCAGTAACTTAACACTGGAACTCAATTTCCCTGTGCTCTAATCCGAATCGGAAAGGCACCCAGACCCAAATGATCTCCGAAAAGCAACTCGAAGCCAACCGCCGCAACGCCCAGCGCTCCACCGGCCCGCGCACCGAAGAAGGCAAGAAGACCGCCGCCCTGAACGCCCGGCGTCACCACCTCACCGGCCAGGTCACCACGATGACAGACGCCGACCGCATCATGCACGACGCATTCTCCGCCTCAATCGTCGAGAGCCTCGCCCCTGAAGGGGCCATGGAAACCCAACTCGCCCAGCGCATCGCCACCGACAGCTGGCGTTTGAACCGAGCCAGCGCCATCGAAGACAACCTCTTCGCCCTCGGCCACAACGCCCGCGCGGACGACATGGAAACCGAAAATCCCGAAATCCACGCAGCCCTGACCGCGGCCCGCGTATTCACCGCCGAATCGAAACAGCTCCAGCTGCTTACCCTCTATGAGCAGCGGATCAATCGCAATCTCCAGAAGAATCTCGCGACGCTCCAGGCCCTTCAGGCCGCCCGCCTTGCAAAGCGCGAAGCCGAAATGAAAGAAGCAGGAAAGCTCCTCCAGCTCAGTGAAATGAGGGGCTTACCCTACGAACCGGCAAAAGATGGCTTCGTTTTTTCAACCGCCCAGATCCATGCCGCCATCGACAAGGAACGCCGCCTCAACCGCGCAAATCAAACCCATTTCAGCCGCCATAAGCCGCAAAAACTCCACGCAAGCGCCGCCTGATCGGTTTTTATTCGTGTGAATTCGTGTTTATTCGTGGCCAAAATGAATTTCCCGCCCCCCGGTACACCGGAAGTGTGCCGTCGCGCGCCGCAGCCCTGCGAGAATAGACGAATGTTTCGCCGCTGGATCCCCCTCCTCCTTGGTATAGCCGCAATAACCGCCCGTGGCGCGGAGCCGCCCAAAACGGCTGTTCCCGGCGCGCCCGCGAGCATGGATCGCCGCCTGGCAGAGCTCAAAAAAAGTCCACCCGAGCTCTTCGCCTTCCTCTATAAAATGCCCAAAGGCGCCGATCTCCACAACCACCTCTCGGGCGCCATTTACGCCGAGAATTTTCTGGCCTCAGCCGCGGAACAGCATCTCTGCGTAGACAAAATCGCGCTCGCTCTCGCGCCGGCGCCTGCGCAAGGCGGAGCCTGCCCCACCGGCCAGGTAGACGCGGCGCAAACTCAAACCGATAACGCGCTCCGCAATGCCCTTATCGACAGCTTCTCCATGCGCAACTTCGTCGCCGGCCGCCAGTCCGCGCACGATCATTTCTTCGATACCTTCGACAAGTTCGGAGCCGCGGGCAGCGGCAACCTCATCGCCGCGGTGGTTCAGCGCGCGGGCGACCAGAACGAGTCGTATCTCGAACTGATGGCGCTCTCCGGCGGCGGCCCCATCTCCGATCTCGGCAAAATGGTTGGACTACCCGGCGGATCGACCGCCGATTTCGACGCCACCCGAGCGAAACTCGAAACAGCCGGCCTCGGTAAGCAGGTGACTGCCCTGCGAAGCCGCGTCGATCAGATCGAACAGACGCGCCTGACGGATCTCAAGTGCGCGCAGTCTCCCGACTCCGCCGCCTGCCGCGTCGAGGTTCGCTACGTCTATCAGGTGCTTCGCGAGTTTCCCAAAGAGCAGATCTTCGCCCAGGTGCTGGCTGGATTCGCGCTTGTGAACTCCGACCCCCGAGTGGTCGCCATCAACTTCGTCCAGCCCGAAGACGGATACAACTCGATGACCGACTACCACCTGCACATGACGATGGTCGACTACGCGCATCGCCTCTACCCGAATGTGCACATCACCCTGCATGCCGGTGAGCTGACTCTGGGACTGGTCCAGCCGGAAGGATTGCGCTTCCACATCCGCGAAGCCGTCGAACTGGGACACGCCGAACGCATCGGGCACGGCGTGGACATCTCCTATGAAACGGACCCCACCGGGCTGATGGCCGAGATGCGCGCCCGCCACATTCTGGTCGAAATCAATCTGACCAGCAATGATGTAATCCTCGGAGTCAAAGGCGACGAGCACCCCTTTCCCGTCTATCGTAAGAGAGGTGTCCCCGTAGCGCTTTCAACCGACGACGAGGGCGTATCGCGATCTGAACTTACCGAAGAATTCGAGCGAGCCGTACTGACTTACAACCTGACTTACTCAGACTTAAAGGAGCTGACCAGAAACAGCCTGGAATATTCCTTCGCGCCAGGAGCAAGTTATTGGACGGATCGTACCTATAGAAAAGTAGCCATGCCGTGCGCAGCAGGCAGAAAAACAAAAATTTGCCGGGACTATCAGGAAAAAAACAATAAGGCTAGCCTGGAGGCCGATCTGGAAGATCGCTTCGCGGCATTCGAACGCGATGCCCGCTGATAAACCGTGGGGCCAGGGCTTCGGCCCTGCCGCCGGGCTTCCGCCCGGCGCGGAACCTTACGCCAGCCCCAGGCAAGCGGGTCCCTCAAATCTCCCGACGGCCTTCCATCGCCTTCCACATCGTAACCTCGTCCGCAAACTCCAGATCGCTGCCCACCGGAACGCCCATTGCGATACGCGTCACCTTGATTCCAAGCGGCTTCAGCAGCTTCGACAAATAAACCGCCGTAGCCTCGCCCTCGACCGTGGGATTCGTCGCGGCGATGATCTCCTCGACGCCACCCTTCGCAATCCGGTCCACCAAACTCTTGATCTTCAATTGCTCCGGCCCGATCCCGCGCAAAGGCGAAAGCGCCCCGCCGAGCACATGATAGAGCCCGTTGAACTGGCGAGTAACTTCAATGCCAACGATGTTATTCGGATCCTCAACCACGCAAACCACCTTCTGGTCGCGTTGCGGATCTCGGCAGTACTGGCACAACTCCCCGTCGCTGATGTTATTGCAAGTCGTGCAAAGCGAGAGCTTATCTTTCACATCCAGAATCGCGCGCGAAAGATGCTCCGCGTCGTCGCGGCTGGCACGCATCACATGAAACGCAATCCGCTGCGCCGACTTCTGCCCGATCCCAGGCAATCGTTTGAACTCGGTAATCAGCCGGGCAAGCGGCTCCGCAAAATCCGGCATGTATTAAAACAGGCCCGGGGGCAAGCCGAGTCCGCCCAGCATCCCGCCCATTTTTTTCTGCGACTCGTCGTCGACCTTCTTCGCGGCATCGTTAGAAGCCGCGAGCACCAGGTCCTGCAGCATCTCCACATCGCCCGCGACTTCCGGATCGATCTTTACGCCGAGCACATTCTTGTGCCCGTCCATTCTGATGCTCACCATGCCGCCGCCGGCGGTGCCTTCGACGCGGATCAGAGCGACTTCGGCCTGCATCTTCTCCTGCATCTTCTGCGCCTGCTGCATCATGGCCTGCATGTTCCCGGGCATCTTCATTGGTTTCAGGACTCCTTCAGGTTGCGGACATTCCGTACTTCGCCGCCGAACAGTTCACGAAAACGTTGTACTTCCGGATGCGAGAGCGCGCGCTCCGTCACTTCATCTTCCTTCACCGCGGGCTTCTGCAGGGGTTTCTCGACGGGCGCGGCGGCGGAACGCATGTCCGCCCAGGTGACTTTAAAACGAAGCGCCGGGAAACCAAGATGCTTCAGCGCGGTCCGAATCTCCTCGTTGCCCAGATCCAGCTGGAATTGTTTCGGCGCGGTGATCTGCAGTTCGTTGTTCACGAGGGCGACTTCGGCCTGCGCGATCGCATCGGCCGAAAACGTGAGCCCGGTCTCGTGCATCGCCGTATGCAATTTCGCGCGCCAGTCATCAGTAGCCGATGGAACGGCAGTCACAACGGGAACCGGCGGTGTCGGCATCGGTGGCGGCGCCGCCTTAGCAACCGGCACAGGCTTCGGAGCGGGTGGCGGCGGTGGCGCCGATCCGATCGAGGCAATCGCCTCTTCGATCGACATCAATCGGCCGGCCTGTACCATCTTCAGCAGTCCGATCTCCAGATGGAACCGCGGCTGCAGTGACGCCTGCAAGTCGCTGAACAGTTCAAGCGCAATCTGGAGGTATCGAGTAAGGTCTTCTTCCGAAAAACCCGCCGCAATACGAGCCATTTCCGCGCGTTCGGCCGGGCTGGCGGTGACCAGTCGCGAATCCGCGCCCGCGATTCGGGTAACGAGCAGGTTTCGCAGATACCGGGAAACCTCGCGTGAAAAATGTTGGGGACTCCCGCCGTTCCGCTCAAGTTCATCGACGAGCGTCAGTATCGCCGCGCCGTCCTGCGCCGCGAGCGCGGTCGAAACCTGCGCCATCGCGTCGAGCGAAAACGCTCCCAGCAGAGCCCGCACCTGCGCGGCCTCGAGTTTGTTGCCGCAGCAGGCGATCGCCTGGTCAAGCGCGGAAAGTGAATCGCGGACCGAGCCTTCGCCCGTTTGCGCGATCACCGACAACGCCTCGTCGTCGGCTTCAATACCCTCCTGCACGCAGATTTCGCGCATGCGTTCGATCAGGTCATTGAAATCGACTGAGCGAAAACTGAAGTGCTGGCAGCGCGAAGCGATCGTCGCGGGAATCTTGTGGGACTCGGTCGTGCAGAGAATGAAGACGGCCCATTCCGGCGGCTCTTCGATTGTCTTGAGGAGCGCGTTAAAGGCTTCGCTGGTGATCTGGTGAGCCTCATCAATAATAAAGATTTTGTAACGATCACGAGCGGGCTGGTAGCGGACGTTCTCCCGCAATTCCCGCATCTCATTGATGCCGCGATTGGACGCCGCGTCAATCTCGATCACGTCGACCGAACCGCCCGCCGTTACTTCAAGACAGCTGGCACAGACGCCGCAGGGTTTATCGGTCGGACCCTGCAGGCAGTTGAGACAGCGGGCCACGATGCGCGCTGTGGTCGTCTTACCAGTACCGCGCTGACCCGAAAAGATATAGCCGTGCGCGATGCGATTCTGCGCGATGGCGTTCCGCAACGTGGTCTTGATGTGTTCCTGGTTCAGGACATCGTCAAACGACTGCGGACGATATTTGCGGGCGATGACCTGATACATGAGGAAGGCCTAAGGTACGCCAGGCTCCGGGTAATCCGCGGCACACGGGGTAAGCCACTACCGTTGCTTCCTTCCAGACCTGGCGGGGTTTGCAGCCGCCCATTGCACGGAGCCCGAAACCTGACGAACTTCATGGTAGCAAAAGGGCTTTCTGAGAATTTCCGTCCCAAATTGACACTGCTCCCTTACGGGATGACGCTCGATTATTGGGTCGCGAGGCTGCTCGCGCCCCTCGCCTTCTGGGTCCTTCTCAACGGAATCGATGACCTCATCATTGATATCGCGGGCCTTTTCAGCGCCATACGAAACAAACAGGCTCCCACGGAAGAGGAACTAAACGCCGCCCCGCCGCGTCGCATGGCTATCTTCGTCGCCCTCTGGCACGAGCACAAAGTCATCCAGCGGATGATCGACAACAACGTCACGAAACTGCGATATCCGCACGCAGATTTCTTCATCGGCGTCTATCCGAACGATGCCCCGACCATAGCCTCGGTGCGCGAGGCGATGAAGCGCTACCCCACGGTTCATCTTTCGATGTGCCCGCACGACGGCCCTACGTCCAAGGCCGACAATCTCAACTGGATCTACCAGCGCATGCTGGTCCACGAGGAGCAGCACGGTGTCCGGTTTGAAATGATCCTGACACACGACGCCGAGGACCTGATGGATCCCGACGCCCTCCGCTGGATCAACTACTACGCCCAGTGGAACGACATGGTGCAGATCCCGGTGCTTGCCCTTCCGACGCCGTTGCGGGAACTGGCCCACGGCGTCTACTGCGACGAATTCGCCGAGTTCCAATTCAAAGACATGCCGGCCAGACAGACGATGGGGGGTTTCATTCCCTCGAACGGCGTGGGCACGGGGTTTTCGCGGCGGGCGCTCGAAATGATCGCCGAAGCGCATTCGAACCGCATCTTCGAACCCGCCTGCCTGACCGAGGACTACGAGAACGGCTTCCGGATCAAGCGGCTCGGGTTGCCGCAGTATTTCATCCCGATTCACTTCCGGCAGGGCCGGCCGATTGCGACTCGCGAGTATTTTCCCCGGAAGTTTCTCACGGCCGTCCGGCAACGGACGCGCTGGACGATGGGGATCGGACTGCAATCCTGGGAATTTCATTCAGCGCACGAAACCGTCGAGCAGCTTTACTGGTTTTGGCGGGACCGGAAATCGATCATCGGAAATCTGATCGCGCCGATGACAAACATCCTGACGCTGTTGGGTGGCGCGACTTGGGTCGAAGCGCAGGCCACCCATACGCCGTGGGGTCTGGCGCAAGACCTGTCGCGATTCTATCCGCTGTATCTTGCCGGGTTGGGGATGCAGGCGATTCAGACGGCGATCCGGATCAGGTGCTCCGCGAAGGTTTACGGTGCTCGGTTTGCGGCAGGCGTTCCGCTCCGGGTCCTGGTGGCGAACATAATCAACTGCGTCGCCACATTGCGCGCGATCTGCATGTACGCGAACGCAAGAGCCCACCGGCGGCCTTTGCGGTGGGTGAAGACCGAGCACGCGTACCCTCAACGCGCCGCTTTGCAGATGGAACGAAAGCCGCTCGGCGAAATCCTGGCGGAATCGCGCGGCCTGACGACCGGGCAGGTGGAAGACGCGCTGGCTACTCAACCCGCCGGAGTTCGCCTCGGCGAACATCTCGTGCAGATCGGGTTGATTGGGGAGGAAGACCTTTACACCGCGCTCAGCCGGCAGAATTCCGTCCCTTTGGGAATGCCGGATGAAATCTCAGTGCCGATTACCCGCGTGCTCCCGGCCGCGCTGGCGAGGAAGCTTCGCGTTCTGCCCTTCCGGATCGCGGCCGGCGAACTGTATCTCGCGGGGCCGGATCTGCCCGGCGAGGACGTGCACAAGGATATCCGGCGGTTCAGCTCACTCGATATTCGTTTTCATCTGGTAACTCCGGCGGAATTCGCGGAACTGGCCGATCGATATCTCGTAAGTGACACAAATCTGACACAACCCGGACGGAGTCCGGATCGCAAACGTGTAGAATCCGTATCATGACGCCACCCGGACAGTGGCTGAAACCTCCGCGAACTCTGCTTCTCGCGTTGTTTGTGGTGACGCTGGTCGCCGTCTCGGCACTCGTGTGGTTCGGTGGCAGTCTTCTGAATCAGGAGCGCGTGGTTGAAGATCAGCACGCGCAGGAACGGCAGGAGCAGGCTGCCGATCGTATTGCTACGAAGTTCCGCGAGGCTCTGGCGGAGACCGGGGAGCGCCTCGGCTACTGGGTACTCAATCCGCCGTCCGACGGAACGCCGACCGAAGGAGTGCTTCTGACGGTAGAAGGAACCACCGTTTCCGCGGCGCCGCAGCACCGGTTGCTGTACCGCCCCGTTTCCCCAGAGAGGCCCCTGCCTGGCGCGGAAGCCTCCGACGACGTCTTCGCCGATGGCGAGGCTTTGGAGTTTCAGGAAGCCGAGCCTGACAAGGCGATCGACTGGTACCGGCGACTGGCGGATTCGAAAGACCCGGCGGTCAGCGGAGGTGCTCTGATCCGCATGGCTCGCGTGTTGAGAAAGGCGGGACGAGGGGATGAGGCCCGTTCCGCGTACCTGCGCGCTGCGGCGATCCCCGACGCCAGAATCGACGGAATTCCGGCGGGGTTACTTGCGCGGGTGTCTCTACTGGACCTGCCCCACAAAGCCGACGCCGCCCGGAAGCTGCTGGACGATCTGCTCGAAGCTCGCTGGAGCTTGTCGCGGGGGCAGTTCGAGTTCTACTGGTCGGAAGTATCGCGCCACACTGATTCGCCGATCGCGATTCCTGTGGAGCGAATCGGTTTGTCTGAAGCGATCGGCGAAGGCTGGAACTCCGTGATGCAGGACGCGAACCCGCGGGGGCAGAGAGCGGTCTGGATCGCGGGTGTCCCTTGGCTGCTGATCTGGAGCGGTACGCCGGCACGCCGCGCAATTCTCGCCGCCCGTCCGGAATCGGTCTTCGCCCAACTTCTCTCCGGCGAGAACGTCACCTGCGCACTTGCCGACGTAGATGGTCGGATTTTGCTTGGACGGCGCGGCGATATCGCCCATGCGACCGTCCGGACGGCTGCTGAATCGCGACTGCCCTGGACACTCTACATCCGTTCCGCTGCGGGAGCGGCAGAACGAGGAATGATCGCACGCCAGCGGTTCCTTGTGCTGATCACTTCGCTGACGATCCTGTTTCTCTTGTCCGGCGCATACTTCATCGCACGGGCGATCCGCACCGAAGCGCAGGTGTTCCGGATGCAATCCGACTTTGTGGCGGCGGTCTCACACGAGTTCCGCTCGCCGCTGACATCGATGCGCCAGCTTTCGGAGATCCTCGCGCTCGGGCGAGTCGCCAATGAGGAGCGGCGTCAGGTCTATTACGAAACGCTCGTCCGGGAGACCATGCGGCTGCAGCGGCTGATCGAAGGGCTGTTGAACTTTGGCCGCATGGAAGCCGGCGTTCGCAAATTCCACTTTGAGGAGACGGACCCGGCGCGCCTGATCGCCGGGATCGCCGCGGAATTCGAACCGCAGATCACTGGCACCGGCCGGCGCATCGAAATTGCGCACGCGGAAGAGGTGTGTTCCATCGACGCCGATCCCGAAGCGCTGACCGTCGCCCTCCGTAATCTGGTGGATAACGCGCTCAAGTACGCGCCGGAGACTCCGGCCGTCTGGCTGGAATGCGGTGTTGAGAAAGGCCGCGTCGCGATCCGGGTAAGAGATGAAGGGCCGGGTATTCCGCGTTCGGAGCGCAAAACGATCTTTCGGAAGTTCGTGCGTGGCAGCGCCGCGTCGGCGGGCAATGTGAAGGGTTCCGGGATCGGGCTCGCGATGGTTCGGCATATCGTCGCGGTCCATCGGGGCGATGTTCGGCTCACGAGCGAAGTCGGCGCAGGAAGCACCTTCACCATACTGCTGCCACGGGGAGCGAAATCGACATGAAGATACTCGTGGTTGAGGACGAGCCCGGTATCGCGCTCGGTCTCGAAGATGACTTGAAGATGGAAGGTTACGACGTCGAAGTCGTGTCAGACGGCCTGACCGCGGCGCGCCGGGCGAAAGAAACGAACTTCGATCTGGTGTTGCTCGACATCATGCTGCCGGGCAAGGATGGCTTTGAAGTCTGCCGCGAAATGCGCCATTCCGGTCTGCGTATGCCCATCATGATGCTGACTGCAAAAACACAGGAAGCGGAGAAAGTAATGGCCTTCGAACTCGGGGCTGACGATTACGTGACCAAGCCGTTCGGCACACGTGAGCTTCGGGCTCGCATCAGGGCCTTGTTGCGGCGCGGGCAGCCGAAAGACGTGGCACGCTACCAATTCGGAGATGTGGAGCTGGATTTCGACAAAGGTGAACTACGCAAGGGAAACGTGCCTGTCGAGCTTACGGCAACGGAATTCAAGCTGATCGGCGCGCTCGTTCGATCGGAGGGCCGCGTTCTAAGCAGGAGCCAGTTGATCGACGCCGCCTGGGGCGCCCATACATTCGCGTCCGAGCGAATTGTGGACAACCACATTGCCAATCTGCGAAAGAAGATCGAGCCTGATAGTGCGAATCCCCGGTACTTGAAGAACATTCGCGGGCTTGGTTACCGATTCGACGCTTAAATGTTACGCACTTCAGACAATTTCGCGACGAATACCAGACGCCAGCTTACTAAGCTGTCGATGTGCATCGTTATGGCGGCCTGCTGCGGATTGGCCTGGGCTGGCGCAGACTCCGAGAAGGCCTTCGAAGCGGCGCTCTACCGCGAAGTCGCGTCGGGGGACATTTCGGGATCCCTCGCGCAATATCGGGCATTGGTCACGGAACCGGGATCGGATCGCGCGGTGGCGGCAAGGGCACTCTTCCGGATCGGGTTGTGCCAGGAGAAGCTGGGTCAGCGGAAGGAAGCTTATACAACTTACACGCGGATCGTTGCGGAGTATGGGGATCAGCTCGAAACGGTGAAGAAGGCAAGAGTCAAATTAGCCGCATGGAGCGGTCCCCGGAATTTGAAATTCGAGGATGGCGTCGCGGGCAAAGCTCCGCCGGGATGGTTCGTGCCGTCACTGCCGAAAGACGCGGACTATCTGGCGGAAATCAGACGCGATCAATGCCGGAGCCGCGCCGGTTGCGCGTTTGTGCTCGCGCCCGCGAATGTCCCGAACGCCACTGGGAATCTGATGCAGAGTTTCAGCGCGGCGGCGTATGCCGGCAAGGTGGTCCGCTTGCGCGCGTGGCTGCGGCTCGAATCGTTCTTCGTTGCGCCGGCGCTTGGCCTGCGGCTTCCTTCGGTGGAGGATCGCGGCCAGCTCTGGCTCACAGTCGAGCGCGCGAACCGGCGCAAAGGTTTTTCAGAAAACACCGACGACCGGCCGGTGCGTTCGGCGATGTGGACGCGGACGGAAATCGTCGGCGAAATCGATAAAGACGCCCAGTTCATCAACTTCGGAATCCTCTCGATTGGTGGCGGCCGAGTGTGGGTCGACGATGTCAGTTTTGACGTGATTTCGAACGCCTCTCGGTAGTCCCGCTCGAAAAGACCCGCTCAAAAATCTTAAGTTTCACAAGGAGCAGCTATGCGCAGAGCTATTGTGTGCGTTCTATTTTCAATCGCGCTTGTCGCTGCGGCGGAAAGCGGCAAGCAGTTCAAACAGGGAGAATTCGACAGCTACAGCAAGGTAGACAAAGCGCTCAACTCTAATCAATTTCAGGAGGCCGTGAACGGGCTCGACGCATGGAAGCAGAAGTATCCGGACTCTGATTACAAAGACGAAAGGCAAGCCCTCTATGCGCAGGCTTATGCAGGCCTCAACGAACCCGCGAAAGCACTCGATGCCGCGATGCCATTACTGTCGCAAGACTTGAGTTCGGTATTCGCCGGGCCGGCAGGCCAGCCCATGATTCTTCGTCTGCTGTACGGCGCTGCGTGGGCCATTCCGCGCATCCCGAATCCTTCGCCCGAAGAATTGTCAGCCGCCGAGAAGGCCGCGCGTCAACTTTTCGCGTGGGATCAGCCCCTGCCGGGCGTGCCTGCGGATAAATGGGCGGCGGCAAGAGCGGATATGAAGGACAAGGCAAGCGCCGCGCTCTTGTATCTCGCTATGTTGCCGGGCAACCAGGCTATGAAGAAACAACCTCCGGACTGCGCCGCCGCCGAAGCCGCTTATACGAAAGCCCTCGCCGCCTATCCCGATAAAGCCGTTGTCTCTTATGAGCTGGCGCGTGCGCTCACCTGCGAGACGAAGGACACGCCGGATAAGGCGGTCGAGGCAATCTACGAATTCGAGCGGGCCGCAGTGATCGATCCCACGTTGGGCCGCGCAGGCAGCGATCCTAAACAGGTTCCGGCTTATGCCGACAATGTTTACGTGAAATTCCACGGGAGCGATGAAGGTCTCGCCGAGTTGAAGCAGAGCGCGAAGCAGTCGCCGCTGCCTCCGCCTGGCTTCATCATCAAATCGACGGCAGACCTGGCGGAGCAGAAAAGAGCAGCGTTGGAGGCTTCCAACCCGCAGCTCGCTCTCTGGCTCAAGATCAAGACGGCGCTATCGCAACCGGACGGCAGCGAGTATTTCGAGAGCGGATTGAAAGGGACTGCGGTGCCGCAACTCGAGGGAAGACTATTGGACTCGAGGCCTGCATGCCGTCCGCGCGAGTTAGTTATCGGCGTTCCAGTGCCGGATTCAGGCGAAACGCCCGAACCCGAGATTACATTGAAACTCAGGAAGCCGTTGACCGGAAAGCTCGAAGCAGGGCAAGAACTCCGGTGGCAGGGGGTACCCTCGGCGTTCAGTCAGCACCCGTTCATGCTGACGATGGATGCGGAACCCGGCGACATTGAAGGGATCAAGGTTGGGCCTTGCGGACCGGCGCCGGCTGGACGAGCCAGGTAGCTGAGGGCCGCAGCTATTTCCCGACCAGATGAGACAGATCCTTGTTATTTTCCTGGCAGATATATTCATACAGTTCCGTTCCAGGAGACCAGGGAATCGTATAACTGTTGGACCAGGGTTTCGTGTAAGCCTCGGGATCGTCAATGGTGACTTCATAATGCAGGGTCATCTCGTCAGTGCGGGTATAGCGCTCGATGACGTGCAACGCTTCGGTGTGAGGATGACCGTCCTGATCGAGCCAGGTTTCGTCGTTGAAGCCCGTTACATCGACGACCAGCGTGTCTCCTTCCCAATGCCCTGTCGAGTTACCCAGAAAAGAGGGATTCGGCTCCCTGTCATGAGGATGTCCGGCGGTAAAAACGGATCGCCATATGTGTGCTCCGCCCTCGAAGACAAAAAGTATGCGATCGGGAAGTTGAAAGATCTGGAAAGGAAAAGGAGTCGCCATGAGCCTCGGCACTCCAGGCGGGAGGCACCTGGATTCCGGATCGTCTTTCGATAGGCTTGCGAGGCGGTGGTCGTAAACGGCTTTTGCCCACGGGCGAAAAGGAACGTCGACAATTTTCTCGACCGGGGATCTGGTCGGATCTTCGCCTGTACCGGCGAGATTAGCGACCACTCTCGGATTCCACGAGCCCTTCGCATTTCCGAGATCCGGATGTCCGTCCGCCAGGCGCGGCGTTGGTTTCGGCCGAAGCCCCTGCGCGCTCACTTGCGGAAGACGCCCGGCGACGATTGGCTCCTGGCCGAACGCCGGTCGAAAGATTGCGGTCGAGGCGCCGCATAGAACTGCGATCGAGGCCAGGGTCTTCAGAGCCACGCGGTCATCTCCTCCTATCGACGACTCTGAAGATTCCAGACTTATCGACAGTCGTTTTGGATACCGACCGATTATAGGGAGAATCGGGTCTCGGCGGAAGCGTCACAGTCGTAGCTGAACGTCACCTTATCCATTGACGACAATCTCGTCGCGGAAGCGAGGCATCGCGCCGAGGCGATGGGCACCAGTATGAATCAGTTGATTCGCGAGTACCTGGAACAGCTCGCGGGAACGAGCGATCCCGCGGTTGATGCGGCGGAATTCGAACGGCTTTCCCACCTCGCGAAAGGCGACTCTCGCGGCTGGAAATTGAACCGCGGCGAGTTGCACGAGCGCCGATGAAGGGAATCGCGTTCTTCGATACGAATGTTCTGGTCTATGCCGACGATGCCTCGTCGCCGGCAAAGCAACAGCGGGCGATCACGCTCTTTGCGGAGTCTGCAGCAAGGGACTGCGGCGCTGTCCCTGCAGGTCCTTCAGGAGCACTTTGCCGCGGTAACTCGAAAGCTTAAGGTCGCCCCGGAGATCGCCCACCAGAAAGTAGAGGTTCTCGCTCGTTCAAGAGTTGTGCGCTTCGAACCAAGGAATGTAATCGCGGCGATCGAACTGCACCGGCTGACGCGAGTTTCGTTTTGGGATGCTCTAATCGTTCAGGCGGCGCGATCGGCGGGTGCCCCCGTGCTTTACAGCGAGGATTTTCAAACCGGCGCGTTGTTGGGCGGGATTCGAGTCGTCAATCCGTTTTAGCCTTGCCGGGTTGATTCGTTTTGGTTGAGGGCTTCGCCACGCGCGGCCTTTTCGCGCTTGCCTGGCGATCGCTTCGGAATCAGTTCTCCGTTGGATTCTTTTCAACCCGGTCGATTACGAGCATATCGGCTGATCCTTTTTTGCGATCGAGCCCGAGTCCGAGTTGCTCCTGGACTGCCCGGAACAGCGTCGGTCCGCCATCATCCAGGTCACCCACTCGACCCAATGACTCTCCCACCCAGGAGAGCGTGAAATCATAGCGGCCTTTCAAACCGGTGACGTCCGTCACAGGCGCCATCAGCAGAAAGGACAGATCCTGCGAGAACTCTTCCATCGACATGCTCGCCACTCTGCGGCGAGAGCGGTCACTTCTGGAGGTCCACCAGGGAAAGCGCCCAGGGGGCAAAATTGGAAAGCCATCCCCGTCAATGCCCAAGTCGGACGGGACGTCAGACGTTGGTTGCGTCGGAGGCGGTGCTGTCGATTCCGCCATCTTTGGGCCGTTCTTGCCGATTCTTAGTTCGTAAACCGGCATTTCTCTTTTTCCCTGTGCACGACCAGCTTGAACCGTTGTCTCAGCAGGTCTTGTGACATGAGCCGGAACTGCTCTTTCGTGGCGCCATCGGGTACCTTTGCCATGACTGCGAATCTTTCGTCGGCAAGCCACTGCGGCCCGGACAACTGGTAGCTCCTGATCCCATATGCCATAGCCACCAGTCCCCCGAGATCGAAATTCTCACACCTGAAGATTCCAGGATCGTTCGTGCCGGGACCGCCGGTTGCCCTCACGATCATTCCCCGTACCGGGTCGGGCCGCGGAGACCGTTTAACGGAAGCGACTTCGAATGCCGGCTGCGCATTCGGCAACTGGTCGAATCCAGCGGAAGGCAAAAACATTGCCAGCAGGATCGCCCAGGATGGGACCTCGCGTCATGGTCATAATGGTGTCACGGAGTAGCGCTGCACCGTGGCGAGTTTTGCTCGTATGGAACCGCCGGAACCGCCAGATCGCCGTAAAAAGGGGCCTCCTGGATCAGTCTTAATTCGGAAATACCGTACGAACAAATCCCTGGAAGGTCGAATCGGAACCGAGCGCACTGAAACGCGAGTCGAGTCTGATCGAGACCATCCAATAGGAACGCTCCTCAATGGCTTTCCGAATCCAGACGAGTGGGTGTTCACGGTCACCACGGCCACTGTAAATGAGAGCCTTCCCGTACGACGTCACAAATCTTGTTTTCCCTCATATCTTCGAGCCGATTCAGATCCTGTTGTGCCAAATTCGGCTGCGCGCAAATAGCGAAAACGTATCCGTGACCTGCAATGCTGGAAATCTCTGTCTCAGCAGATCTTGTAAGATGAGCCGGAACCGCTCCTGGTGGCGCCCGAAAATTCCGGGATCGTTCGTTCCAGGACCGGCAGTTGCCCTGACTATCATTCCCTGGACCGGGCCGGGCGGCGGAGATCGTTTAACAGAAGCGACTTCGAATACCGGCCGCCCATTTTCGGCGACTGATCGAATCCAGCGGAGGCCAGAAACATTGCCAGCAGGATCGCGCGGGCTGGACTTCGTGTCATGGTCATCATCACGTCATGGAGTAGCGCCTGCGTCGTGGCGAGTTTTGCTCGTGCTGGAAATGCTGGAAACCGTCAGATCGCCGCAAAGGGACGTCCACGATCACATGTTCAGAGCAGCAAATTGATGCAACCTGGCTTCTGCCACTGACATATAATCCCTCCAGGGGGTTCCCAATTGACCCGAATCCTTCGAGTTGTTCTCCCGGCTCTGCTGGTGACCGCCGCAGTCAGTGCTCAGATTCCGTATCCAACTGCCCCCTACCCCGGAGGACAGTATCCGCAGGGGCAATATCCGCCCGGGCAGTATCCTCCAGGGCAGTATCCTCCTGGGCAATATCCGCCTGGTTCGTATCCGCCGGGCTCGGTCGGGCTGCCGGGAGGGATCAGCCTTCCCATGCCGAAGCTTCCCGGCAGGAAAAGCAAAGACACGTCGAACAACAGCAGCACGAGCACCAGAGTTGCCCTTCGCGCGGTGGATGGAACTCTGCGCGAGCTGGGTGAGAAGGACTTATATCTCGAAACCAAACACAAAATTCTCAGGTTTCGGACGCTGGCGAAGACGCAATTCCGCGACAAGGAAGGCGAGCAGGTCCGCGATTCCCTCCTTAAGCCGGGCGACCAGCTCTCAGTGGAAGTGAACGGTGACGATCCGGAGACCGGGTTGCGCGTGATTTTGACTCGCAAATCGACGGATGCCGAACGGGCTCGCGCGGAGAAGCCTTTCGACCACGATGCCGCCCAAGCTCCGGTTGAGGCGGATACCCGTTCGTCGGGAGCGACGGAGGTCACGGAAGCGCCGCCGGCAAGACCCGAGCCTGACACAGGTGGCAACGGCGATAACAACGGCGACCAGGAGAGGCCCACGCTCGCGAAAACGGAGGCCCCGGAGCCCACTCAGCCAGTGGAAAAAGCTGCGCCGCCGGCAGAGAGCCCGAAGCCCGTTTCGCGTCCAAACGCGAGCGGCGACGATATCATCGGGCAGACGCGCGATGCAGCCGATCACCTGAGCGAAGGACTGCCCAATTTTCTCGTTCAGCAGATCACTACGCGATATTTCAGCCGGGTCGCCCCTCCTCAATGGCAGGTCCTGGACACTGTCACGGCCGAAGTGGCCAGTGTAAATGGCAAGGAAGACTATCGGAATATCAGGGTGAATGGCAAGCCTTCCAACCGGCCCGTCGAAAAAACCGGCGCCTGGTCCACCGGTGAATTCCAGACCACTCTCGATAGCCTTTTAGATCCCTATACCCAAGCCGATTTCCAGAAGACCCGGGACGATACCCTCAGCGGGCGTTCCGCCTGGACCTATGACTTTCAGGTCCGGCAGCAAAATTCGAATTGGGACATTCATGCGCCGAACGGTTCGGTGGCGACACCAGCCTACAGCGGGAGAATTTGGATCGACAAGGCGACCTTCAACGTGATGCGGATTGAGGAGCAGACCGGGCCGTTCCCATCGGGCTTCCCGTTTGACAAGGCGGAAACCGTAGTCGAGTACGGTTTCGTGAACATTGATGGAAAGACATATCCGCTTCCGATCCACAGCGATATTCTGACTTGCCAGCGTGGGAGTTCCACCTGTACGAAGAATGAGATTCGTTTTCAGAATTACCGGAAGTTCGCTGCGGATTCGAGCGTCACGTTTGACAAGTGACGCGGCGCCACAGCTTCAGGGAAGACTGCTGGAGGTAAGATCTGCGTGCCGTCCGCGCGAGTTAGCGGAGCAGAATCTTCGCTGGCAGGGGCCGCCTTCCGCGTTCAATCCGCAACCTTCATGCTGACGATGCATATGGAGCCTGGCGAGGCGAAGACCGGCGTCGCCGCACAACCCTCCGAGCTATCATTTTCCAAATGGCAACACGGAGATGTGTAAACAGCGATGACCCGATTCGTTAACGCAGATCCCTACGAATGGCCGTGGAACGGGGACCTCCGGCCGGCGAACACCGTGTTTCTCATCATCGACATGCAGTCGGATTTCTGCGGGATGGGCGGCTACGTCGACAAGATGGGTTACGACCTCTCGCTCACGCGCGCGCCGATCGAACCAATCCGGAATGTGCTAGCGGCCGCGCGACAGCAGGGATTTCACGTGATGCACACGCGCGAGGGGCACCGGCCCGATCTCGCCGACCTTCCGGAGAATAAGCGCTGGCGCAGCCGGCAAATTGGTGCGGGCATTGGCGACCCCGGGCCTTGCGGAAAGATCCTGGTGCGCGGCGAGGAAGGGTGGAACATCATTCCGGAGTTGCAGCCTTTAGCCGGGGAGACTATCATCGACAAACCGGGTAAAGGCTCTTTTTATGCGACCGATCTCGACATGATCCTGCGGCAGAGGGGCGTTCAGAACATCGTGCTCGGGGGCATCACCACTGACGTTTGCGTCCACACTACCATGCGGGAAGCGAACGACCGCGGCTACGAATGCCTGGTGCTCTCCGACTGCACGGGCGCGACCGATTACGGAAATTATCTTGCTGCGTTGAAAATGATCAAAATGCAGGGTGGTGTTTTCGGCGCTGTGGCGGATTCGCAGGCATTCATCGAGGCCATCGCATGACAACAAACGGAACTATTGCCGTAGAAGCCGAGCCGTATTCATTCGAGTTCGCGTCGAACACTTGCGCGCTCCTGATCATCGACATGCAGCGCGATTTTTTGGAGCCGGGCGGCTTCGGCGAGATGCTCGGCAACGACGTGTCGCGGCTGCGTCGCACCATTGAACCAAATCAAAGGCTGCTCGCCGCGTGGCGCGAAAGAGGCTGGCAGGTGATGCACACTCGCGAAGGGCACCGGCCGGATCTCGGCTGCCTTCCGCTGGCCAAGAAGCTTCGGGGCCGGTCTCCCACGACGATCGGCGATCCCGGCCCGATGGGGCGCATCCTGGTTCGCGGCGAAGCGGGACACGACATTATTCCCGAACTGTATCCGCAGTCCGGCGAGGCGATTATCGATAAGCCGGGAAAGGGCGCCTTTTACGCGACGGACCTGCATGCAATCCTGCAGAACCGCGGTATCCGGCAGCTGATCGTCACGGGTGTCACGACTGAGGTCTGCGTAAACACCACTGTGCGTGAAGCAAATGACCGCGGGTACGACTGCCTCGTATTGCGGGATTGCGTCGGCTCTTATCTGCCCGCGATGCACGAAGCGGGGCTCGAAATGATCAAGGAGCAGGGCGGCATTTTCGGCTGGGTGTCCGATTCCGACAGCGTTCTTGCCGCTATTGCATAGCCCGCACGTTTTCCGGTTTGCAATTGCATTGAGTTGCATCTGTAACCTGCGATAGACTGACAGCTTCCCCGTAGAATCCCTCGCACCTGTCGGCGACGTTTGTAGAGCAACGCGCCAGGACTCCGAAAGCGGCTTTTCCCTCCCTTGAAGACGCGCCTGGCGTTCACCGCGACAAGATCGCCGGTGCTACCGGGTTTGACGTGGCGCTCGGCGGCAGGGCCATGGTGACTCCCTCTCGATTGCGGCTCAGAAGTGTGTGTCTTGAATATTCGAAGAGAAAGCGAGCAAGAACATGAACGCTGGGAACCGGCTTTGGGTGCCAGGCGATTGGAACGCCTTCTTCGGTTTTGGCACCAACATTCTCGTCAACCTGCTGACACTTACGTCGCTGTTGCGTTTTGTTTTGAAGATGCCGCCGGACCTCGTTTTCGGACGCATCCTTCCGGCCACCGGGCTGATGATGTGCCTCAGCACTTTGTACTACGCCTTTCTCGCGTACCGGCTGGCGAAGAAGACGGGCCGCACCGACGTATGCGCGCTGCCCTCCGGGATCAGCGTGCCGCATATGTTCATCGTCACTTTTGTGGTGATGCTGCCCATTGCGCTCGCGACCAAAGATCCGGTCAAAGGCTGGGAAGCGGGACTGACCTGGGTTTTTGTGCAGAGCTTTGTGCTGATGGCCGGCGGGTTTATTGCGCCGATTATTCGCCGGATCACGCCGCGCGCCGCGCTGCTCGGCACGCTGGCGGGCGTCTCTCTTACGTTCATCTCCATGGCTCCGGCGCTGCAGATGTTCATGACGCCGGTGATCGGAATCACGTGTTTCGTCATCATTCTGCTGAACTGGTTTGGCGGCGTGAAATACGGGAAGATCCCCGCTGGACTGGTGGCGATCGCGGCGGGCTCGCTCATCGCCTGGGGATCGACGGCGATGGGCTTTACCTTCAGCGGCATGTCTTCCGCGGCCTTAGGCGCGTCGGTGCAGAACTTTGGATTTCACATTCCGGTTCCGGCGTTTTCTCATGTCTTTGACGGATTCCAGTTTCTCGGAACGATTCTGGTTACCGCGATTCCTTTCGGCATTTACGATCTTGTCGAAGCTATGGACAACGTCGAGAGCGCGGCGGTGGCAGGCGACAGCTATCCCACCACTCGCGTGCTGACCGCCGACGGCGTGGTGAGCCTGATCGGCTGCATGATGGGCAATCCGTTCATCAATGCGGTCTACATCGGTCATCCCGGGTGGAAAGCGATGGGTGGACGCATCGGCTACTCGGCGGCGACCGGCTTCATGGTGATTCTGCTCTGCTGGTTCGGCACCATATCCGTGATTTCGGCCATCATTCCCAGCATCGCGATTCTGCCGATCCTGCTTTATATCGGCATGTTGATCGGCTCACAGGCGTTCCAGGAAACGCCGAAACGCCACGCGCCGGCCATCATTCTGGCTATTGTGCCTTCGATCGCGAACTGGGGCTTGAACATGATCAACAACGCTCTGGCGGCGGCCGGAATCAATACGGTCTCCGATCAGCTTGCCAACGGGATGCTCGACCAGGGAGTTTTTTACCGCGGCCTGGAGATATTGGGCGGCGGCTCGACCCTGGGCGGATTGATTCTGGGAGCGATGGCGGTGTGCATCATCGACCGCCAGATGATGAAGGCGGCCGGCTTTACGCTCGCCGGCGCCATCCTGACGTTTTTCGGACTGATGCATGGGTCGCAGGTGGGTGTTGCCCAGTCGCCACTGGTTTCGACCGGTTATCTGATGGTTTCGCTTTTGCTGCTGGCGTGCGCGAAGTTCGCGGCGCCGGCTCCGTTGTTCACCGAGGACGAACACGAGCACCATCTCGCAGCGGCGGCATCGAGCTGAATCCGAACCGAACACCGGCAAGTGGTTGGAAGCGGTCAGCTTTGCCGGTGTTCTTCGTGTTCCTTTTTGTAGTACTCCTGTTGAGCGACCTTTTCGTCGCGCGCACCCTTGCTATTCAGGCTCTTGTGGCGCGCGGCTTTCACACGTTCCTTCGTCATCGCCTCGGAACTCACGGCAAAGCCGGAAAGCAACTGCTCAATGTCCTGACTTTCGCAGTGCGGGCAGGCCGGAACCGGGGAGTGTTTGAGGATCAGGAGTTCAAATTCGTTGGCGCATTGACGACAGCGGTAATCGTAGATCGGCATGGTTACTTTTCGTCGGGTGGGAACCACCCTCTGCCGGGTATCGTAGCAGAAACACGGCGGATGCCGCCGTTCTTGTACAATAGAAACAATCCCCGTTGGTGTCCGCCTGCCGGGCCGAAACGACCCTGAGCTCAAATGTTCGATAATCTGTCCGACAAATTGCAGCGTGTCTTTAAGAACCTGCGCGGTGAAGGACGTCTCACAGCCGAGAATATGGAGACCGCGCTGCGCGAAGTGCGCGTGGCGCTGCTCGAAGCCGACGTTAATTTCAAGGTCGTCAAGCAGCTGATCGAAAGCGTCAAGACGCGGGCGATGGGGCAGGAAGTTCTGAGTTCCCTTTCGCCCTCCCAGCAGGTGATCGGGATTATCAATGAGGAACTGATCAAGGTTCTCGGCAGCCATGAATCGAAGCTGCGGTTCGCCAATGAGCCTCCCAGCGTTTTCCTGATCGTGGGCCTGCAGGGTTCCGGCAAGACCACCTCGACGGGCAAACTGGCGCGCTGGCTCACGAAGAACGGCCATCGGCCGCAAATGGTTTCGGTCGACATTTATCGCCCGGCGGCACGCGAACAGCTGGCGATCCTCGCGCGGGAAGTCAAGGTTCCGATTTATCCCGGGACGCCGGAAGAGAAGGCTCCGGTCGATCTGGCCCGCTCGGCTCGCCGGGAGGCGGTCAATAACGGGCGCGACGTTCTGCTGGTGGATACCGCCGGACGGCTGCACATCGACGATCAGCTCATGACCGAGCTGAAGGAACTGAAGACGCTGCTGAATCCTGTCGAGATCCTGTTTGTGGCGGATGCCATGACCGGGCAGGACGCGGTGAAATCGGCCGATGAGTTCCACAAGCAACTGGGGATCACCGGCGTCATTCTCACCAAGATGGATGGCGATGCGCGCGGCGGCGCGGCGCTTTCGATCCGCAGCGTGACGGGGCAGCCGCTCAAGTTCGTCGGTGTGGGTGAAAAGTCCGACGCGTTCGAGATGTTCCATCCGGATCGCGCGGCGTCGCGCATCCTGGGGATGGGCGACATCGTCAGCTTCGTCGAGAAGGCGCAGGAGGCCTTCGACGGCAAGCAGCAGGAGGAGATGCAGCGGAAGCTGATCGAGAATGAGTTCACGCTCGAGGATTTTCGCGATCAGTTGAAGTCGCTGCGCAAGCTGGGATCGCTCGAGTCGATCCTGAAAATGATGCCCAAGACGGGCATGATGAAAGATCTGCAGAATATGCAGCCGGATGAGAAGGAATTAACCCGCATCGTGGCGATTATCGATTCGATGACTCCGCGCGAGCGCAATAACCACATGATTATTAACGGAAGCCGCAGGCGGCGCATTGCGCACGGCAGCGGAACCTCCGTCAACGAAGTCAACAACCTGCTCAAGCAATACGGGCAGGCGCGAAAAATGATGAAGAGCCTGTCCGGCAACATGGGATTCCTCGGCAAAAAGATGGGGAAGATGGGGTTGGGCAAGCTCGGATTACCCGGATTTTAGATTTCCGTTTCCAGAATTATTGAGGACAATAGAGCAGATGCTGATGATCAGACTGGCGCGTTTTGGCGCCAAGAAGAAACCGTTTTACCGCGTGGTCGTGATTGAAAAAGAGCGCGCGCGAGATAGCCGTAACCTTGAAGTAGTCGGTCAATATAACCCTCTGACGACACCCGCGCAGGTGAAGCTCAACCATGAGCGCATCGAATACTGGACGAAGAATGGCGCGCAATTGTCCGACACGGTCGGGCGGCTGGTGAAGAATAATCCCGCTGTTCCGGCCGCTTAGATAACCCGCCGGCGACAAGACAGCCGGTATTACTGGGCGGTTGTATAAGTAGTTCAGGAGGGAAGTCGATGAAACAGTTGATCGAAGACATTGCGAAGGCTCTGGTCGACGTCCCCGAGGAAGTAACTGTGAACGTGATCGAGGGCGAGCAGACCACCGTGCTCGAACTGAAGGTTGCGCCGAGCGATTTGGGTAAAGTGATCGGAAAGCAGGGCCGTACGGCGCGGTCGATCCGAACCATCCTCGGCGCGGCCGGCATGAAGCTGAATCGCCGTTTTACGCTGGAAATTCTTGAGTAGTGAAGATTGGGTAACGGTTGCGGTTTTGGGCCGTCCTCGCGGCAATCGCGGTGAATTGACGGCCGCCTCCCTTTCGAGTAAACCGGAACGGTTTGCGAGATTGACGACCGTGCAGATTGCGGGAGAAGGGGGCTTTTGCGCCTCCTGCGAGGTCGAGGAAGTGTGGGATCACGCGGGTACCCTGGTCTTCAAGTTTCGGGGAATCGATTCCATTTCCGACGCGGAGAAACTGCGCGGCGCTGAAGTGCGGGTGCCTCTGTCGGAGCGCGTGGAGCTCGAACCGGGGGAGTATTTTCACTCCGACCTGATTGGCTGCGAGGTGCGTGAGCGCAACTCGGGCCGTGTGGTCGGGCGCGTGACGGATTTCGAGGAGTATGGCGGCCCCCCTTTGCTTGAGATCGACCGCGGCCGGTTGCTGATCCCGTTTGTGAAGGCGATTTGCGTCGATATCCGGCCGGAGGAGAAGCTGATTCTGGTGGATCTTCCGACTGGTCTGGAGGAAGCGCTCGCGCCCCCCGGCAACGCATGAAGTTCCATCTGCTGACGATTTTCCCTCAATTCTTCGAAGGGCCCTTTCAGTACGGAGTGGTCGCGCGCGCGGCGGAGGCCGGGGCGCTCGAACTCAACGTTCACGATCTGCGGAACTGGACGCATGATTCGCATCGTACGGTCGACGACCGGCCTTTTGGTGGCGGCGCCGGAATGCTGCTCAAGCCCGAACCGATCTTCGACGCGGTTGAGACCATCTGGCCGACCCGCGGCGAGCGGCAGAAGGTGATCCTCCTTTCGGCGCAGGGTCGCAAGTTCAATCAGCGGATCGCGCGGGAGTTGCTGGAGAACGATGAGCTACTGCTGATCTGCGGTCGATATGAAGGCGTGGATGAGCGCGTCGCCGAGCATCTTGCCGACGATGAGCTGTCGATCGGCGATTACGTGCTGAGCGGCGGCGAACTGGCGGCCGCGGTGGTGGTGGATGCGATCGCTCGATTGCTGCCGGGTGTGGTGGGAAATCAGGACTCGACGGTGCAGGAATCCTTTGAAGAGGGGATTCTCGACTGTCCGCAGTGGACGCGCCCGGCGGAGTTTCGCGGCTGGAAGGCCCCCGAGATACTACTGGGCGGCAATCATGCCGAAATCGAGAAGTGGCGGCGGCAGGCGGCGCGGGAGAAGACAGCGAGGCTGCGGCCTGACCTGCTTTCGTGACGCCACGCTGGAAGTGGCAACACTGACAATCGACGAACGACTGGAACGATTGGCCGATCGGCATGAAGCCCTTGCGCAAAGCGTGGAAGCGCTCGTGGTTGCCACTCGAGAGAACACAGAAAATACCCGCGAGCAGGTAGAGGTTTCGAATCGGGATGCGGAAGCAATCCGTTCGCCGGTGGGTTGCTGAGAATCACGAAAGGCGCCTCACCGATCCTTTAGCCGCGTCAATTGTCCGACGGCCTGTCAAGGCGGTCGATAACCAGCGTATCGACCAAACCCCGGGTGGCTTCAATTTTCAGTCCGAGCTGTTGTTGCATCGCCGCGAACAGGCCCGGCCTGGCCGAGTCCGGCGGCCCCTGAGGCAGTTGGCCTCCGAACTGGCTCTCGTCGGGGGTCCATTCCAGTTCGAAATCGTAGCGCGAGACAAGGCCGGTGTGGTCCACAACCGGCCTGTCGAGGATCGCGCGTTGCAGCACCGATGCGAACTGCTGAAGGGTCACGTTATGCGCGGGAAGCAAAGCATGATCGATACCCCCGCTCGCCGCCGGATAGAGCGTAGTTGTCACGTTATAGGGTTCGTCGGGGGGCGCGGTGCTGGGCTTGAGGTTCGGGCCACCCTTTGTCACGGTAAGTTCGTAGATGGCGAATTCCTTCTTTCCGCGGTGGAACTGGAAGTTGAATCTGTCATTCAAGAGCTTCCGCAGCATGCGCATCTGGTCGTCATAGATCGGGCGCAGTTCGCCCGGTGTCTCTGCGATCACATCGTAGCGATCCGTTTCCGCCCATCCCGGCCCTCCGGCGATCGCCTTTGGGTTGAGGTCGTAAGCCGCTGCAATCAAACCGTTCACCGTGTAGTTCTTCGCCTGGAAGCGGTGCGCGCTTTGCATTCGTATATACCGGGCGGGACTGGCGTCTTGCGGCGCCACGGGTTTGATGGTAGCTACTTCGAACGCCTCGAACGAGGGACGTGTGGAAGCGGTCTGAGCGGCTGTGACCGGTGACTCGACAGACGAAATCGCAAGAATTGTGATTACGAGCGCGACCGGTCGTAAGCTCATTTCGCTCCAGCTTTGCCTGCGAGCGCCGGACTTATTCACGGCTCGACGCTCGTGGCCTCGGCTGCATTATAGCGTGGCAAATCACAGTCATTCATAATGCCGATCGTTACAACATCGATACATACCGTTTAAGAATGAGCCGGATCAGTTCTTTTTACTTCGGCGGCATCGCGTTGTATAGGAAAATGACCGGTATCGAATGCAATGCTACGATCTGATCGTTATCGGCTCCGGTCCAGCCGGCCAGAGGGCGGCTATTCAGGCGGCGAAGAGCGGCAAAAAAGTTGCGCTGGTTGAGAAGCGCGAAGTTGTCGGCGGCGTTTGCATCAACACCGGGACGATTCCCAGCAAGACCATGCGGGAAGCGGTAATCCACTTCTCGGGTTATCACTACCAGGCGATCTACGGGATGAATTACCGGGTCAAGGACAGGATCTCCATGGGGGATCTTTCCTTCCGGGTGCAGCACGTCATCAAGACCGAGGTCGATGTCACGCAGGCGCAACTGGCGCGCAACAATGTGGAGATGCTGACCGGGCAGGCCAGCTTCGCCGACGCGACGCACATCAACATCGAAAATACGCGCGGAAAAACTACCGTCGAGGCGCCGTTCGTAGTTATTGGAGTGGGAACCAAACCGGCCATTTCCACAAAGGTGCCCGTCAACGGACGCAACATACTCGACAGCGATCAGATTCTGGCGATGGCCGAGATGCCGAAGACGCTGATCGTGGTGGGCGGCGGCGTAATCGGCGTCGAGTACACCTGCATGTTCGCTACTTTGGGAGTCCGGGTGATTCTGGTGGAAAAGCGGCCGCGGCTGCTCGAGTTCGCCGATTCCGAAATGGTTGAGGCACTCTCGTATCACCTGCGCGACAGTCGCGTCACCATGCGGTTGAACGAAGAAGTCGAGAGCGTGGAAGAGGTTTCAGGCGGCGTGGTGGCCAACCTGCAAAGTAACAAGAAGATTTCCGGCGACGCACTGCTTTACGCGGTGGGGCGTCAGGGGAATGTCGATGAGTTGAACCTCGCCGCGGCGGGCATCGAAGCGGACTCGCGCGGACGCATCAAGGTCGACGCCGACTTTCGCACCAGCCAGCCGAACGTTTTTGCGGTGGGCGACGTCATCGGGTTTCCCAGCCTTGCTTCGGTGTCGATGGAACAGGGCCGGGTTGCAGCGGGCCGGGCGTTCGGCGTACCTCTGTTCTCCAAACCGGCGTTCTATCCGTACGGCATCTATACGATTCCCGAGATCTCGTTCATCGGCAAGACCGAGGAGCAGCTTACGGACGAGGACGTGCCTTATGAAGTGGGTGTGGCTTACTACCGCGAGATCGCTCGTGGGCAGATTCGCGGCGATACAACGGGCCGTCTGAAGCTGATTTTTCATCGCGAGACCCGGCTTCTGCTGGGCGTGCATATTATCGGCGAGGGCGCGTGCGAGTTGCTGCACATCGGGCAGGCGGTGATGGTTCTCGGCGGGACCATGGATTATTTCCTCGATACGGTCTTCAACTATCCGACGCTGGCGGAATGTTACAAAGCGGCCGCTTTCAACGGGCTGAATAAGCTGTCACGCTTTTAAGCGAGCGGAGCGCATACGCGATGGAGCAGTCAATCGGAATATCGGCCGGCGGGAAGATCGCGGTTGGGTTGGTGGAAGGCGAAAAGATCGTCTTAGAGGCCGGCGTTTCGGCCGACGCGGGAGACGGTTACACCAGCGATTTTCTGTCGACGCCGATGGAAGCGCTCGTGGAAACCGTGGCGACAACCGTCGAGGAGTTGTGCCGGGAGCACAAGGTCAATCCGGTAGCTGTAGGCATGTGCTTTCCCGGGATTATTCAGAACGGGATTATCGAGGAATCGCCGAATCTGAAGCAGGCGAAAGGCGCGAATCTCTGCGCTCTGCTGACACGGGCGCTTGAAGGGCACGGATTGACTGGGAGAGTTTCGGTTTGCAATGACGCGGATGCGGTCGCGACCGGGATCGCGGCACGCAGGGGCCAGCTTGAAAAACTGATCCGGGTCTGGACGCTGGGGCAGGGGATCGGCTTCGGCCGCTATCCTCATTCGGCGGGACCTTGCGAAGGGGGCCACACTGTGGTGACGCTCGATCCGAAGGAAGTTTACTGCGGGTGCGGCGGACGCGGGCATCTCGAGGGCATCATGGGGTATCGCGCGATGCGCCTGCGTTTTCTGGATCTGGAACCGGAGGAGGTTTTCGCGGCGGCGAGCGAAGGCGACCAGCGGTGCGCCGAGTTCGAACTGCTGTGGCATCGAGCGCTGGCCGCGGCCTCGGCGACCAGCGTTCATCTGGATGGTCCGGGCAAGTTCTTTATCACGGGGGCGAACTCTGTGTTTATCAAGGTTGGCCTCCTTGCTCAATACCTGCAGGAAATGGTGACGATGTCTCCACTGCAGGGAAGCGTGTTCGAAGTCGTTCCGGATCATGGCGAACTGGCGATCACTGGAGCGGCCGTCAATGCCGCGCGGGCAGCGCGCGCGAGCTGAACTGCACGAGCTTTCAGGCCCCCATCCCCCACCATGCCGCGATCAGAAACGGCAACTCGCGCGAGAGTTCGCGTTTCCATCTTCCGAATGGCTGGTCTGTGGTCAGATATGTCCAGACGGCGCCTCGATCCGCTATATCCTCGCCATCGGATTCGACTTGACGCGCGATTTCCGCCGGCATCAACGCCTCCATTTCGCGGAACCACTCGTGGATCCTGAGCAGGTATTCACGATGAGCATCGCGGCCGGTCCACGAAACCCAGTGCACACCCGAACGGTATTCGGAGACGCGAGCGAGGTGGTCCGCCCACCGATCGTCGATGGTCCGCAGCGTGATGCGCTTCTCGCGTTCGGGCATATTGCCCTCAAGAATTTCCTGCCGCCAGGTATGGATCTTATTCCGCTGTCCCTCGAAAGGGACTTCATAGCCGTGCAGAAAGACGCGCGTGTCGAGACACTGGCCCTCTACCAGACGCTGGAGCGTGTTGGGATCGTGGCGATAACGTTCGTCAAGATCTCCATATCGCACCACGAGGTCGTCCTTGAGGGAGATGAAGAAGCGGGAGCGCCCTGGGTCTCCCTGACGGCCGGCGCGCCCGCGAAGCTGGTTGTCGATACGTCTGCTCTCGTGTTTGTTCGTGCCGATTACATACAGGCCCCCCAGTTCAACGACGCCCTCGCCAAGCCGGATGTCTGTCCCGCGACCCGCCATGTTTGTCGAGACCGTGACGGCGCTGCGTTCCCCGGCCCGCGCAATGATCGCGGCTTCACGCTCGTCGTGACGGGCGTTCAGGACCTCGTGCGGCACGTCCGTCAACAGCGCACTCAGGCGTTCGGAATCAGCGACGCTGGCGGTGCCAACCAGCACCGGTTGTCCCGTCGCATGCACTTGCCGGATCTCGGCGACCACGGCATCTTCCCTGGAGATCTTCGAGGGGAAGATGACGTCGGGGTGATCGATGCGAATCATCGGGCGGTTGGTCGGGATCGTCTCGACCTTGAGACCGTAGATGCGGTGGAACTCAAGTGACTGTGTGGCGGCAGTGGCGGTCATGCCGCATGCCATCGGGTACAGCGCAACCAGGTGCTGGAGCGTAATCTGGCCCAGGATCATTCCCTGCGACTTGGCCGCCACGCCTTCTTTGGCTTCAATGGCAGTGTGGAGACCGGCGGGCCAACGGCGGTCGAGCGCAATCCGGCCCTTGAACTCGTCCACCATCTCGATGGCGCCGTTCTTGAGGATGTAGTCGACGTCGCAGTGGAGCAGGGCGTGCGCGTGCAGCGCTTCCTCGATGGCCGCGTGAATCGGCAGGTTGCAATCGTCGAAGAGACTCCCGCAACCCAGCGCGATTTCGACAGCGTGGATTCCGGCATCGGTGAGCGCCGCGTTGTGCCCTCCGGGATCGATTGTGAAGTGCTCGCCGGGACACAGGGCGCGCACAACCTGATCGGAGACCCAGGCCAGACCCCGGTCGCCCGATTCGCCTCCGGCAATCACGAGCGGAACGCGCGCCTCGTCGATCAGGATGGAATCGGCCTCATCGATGACCGCGGCGTGGAACTCGCGATGGACCTGCTCGTCGGGTCCCATGGCCACACGGTCGCGGAGGAAGTCGAAACCGATCTCGTTCTGAGTGGCGTAGGTGATGTCAGCGGCGTAGGCGGCGCGTCGCTCCGCCGGCGTCATCCCTTGCTGAACGTACGCAACCGAGAGGCCGAGCAGGCGATAGATGCCGCCCATCCATGCGGCATCGCGACGGGCGAGATAATCGTTGACGGTCATCACGTGGACACCACGATGCTCTCGCGCTAACCATGCGATCGCGGGAACGGATGCCAGCGTTTTGCCCTCTCCCGTTTGCATCTCGGCAATGGAACCGCGCGCGAGCGCCAGGGCGCCCCGCAGTTGCACGTCGTACATGTCTTGCCCAAGGACGCGAAAAGCGGCGGTCGCGGCGAGGGCGATCCAATCGGGCAGATCTTCGGTTTTGGACGCGGCGACCTCCAATTCGGCGTCGCTCAGACTCGCGAATGTCGACCGCATGAAATGAATTCTCTCGATGGCCAGACGGTCCTGGTCGAACATCGACCGAAACGAGTGCAGATGCCGGGTATAAAAACGATTCATCACAGTAAACCTCCCCCAGGAAAATGAAACGACACTTCCGCCGCAACGGCGAACGGCCAGGGCTAATTGCGCAGCAAGTTAAATCGGCAGCAATAAAACTGGGGTTTATGCCAATGGGGGCGCACGAGAGGTGTGGACAGCGAGGAACGAAATCGGTTGAAGAGGGGAACTATCACCTGAAAACTGCAGCAGGGACAGTCTGAAGACTACCAGGAAACAGAAAACGAGAGCCGGAATTGCCAGATCAAGGTGCGCGGCAGACGGCCCGATGATAATGCACAACGAGAGCAGTGCAATACAAAGCACCGCGACGAGTGCCCGAGCGATCCGGATATCCCGCACGTCCCGATCATAACTCAAAGTTTGTGGTCGCCAGGCTTAGGGTCAGGGCTAACGGGCGGTCTCCGTCTGTAGTTTGGCGATTGCAGATCGAGCGGCTTCGGCAACCGACTCCAGCTTGTCGAAATTGGATTTCGCATCATCGCCCAGTAACTGATGGAGGCGCGGCAGGGCTTCAGTAGCTTTGAGTTCGACCAGGGCGTAGATTGCGAGAACCCGCATGCTCGGATCCGGATCGCTTGTCGCTCCGATCAATGGCGCAATCGCGGAGTGATCGCCAATTTGGCCGAGGGACCACGGAACAATGTCTCGTACTTCGAGGTCCGTCAGGAGAGGAACAAGGATGGGTATTGCCCGCGGGTCTTTCAAGTCGCCCAGCAAGTGTGCGGCATAGTAGCGATCTTCGGCGATCTGACCCTCGACCCATGGAGTACCGACTGACGAGATCTTCCAGACCTCGCGTTTTTCGGAACGATCGCCGAGTATGGCGACAATTGCGTCAAATCCGCGAGAATCGCCAAGCCGGGCAAAGATGAAAGCAGCGTTTCCCCGCAAGTGCCGGTCTTCGTGCTTCAGCCAGGGCTCCAGGCGAGGGAGAACGCTTGCGTCGTTTGTCGCGACTATGGCCTTCGCCACCTCGAACTGACGCCAGAACACCTTCTCACTTTCGAATTGCCTGAGCAAGTCGGAAACGGCGGAACGTTGCTGCGCGTGAAGGAGGTGCGGCATGGGCGAGAGCAACAAGAGGAGAACGCCTGATCGGGCAATTATCGGTTTGACCGCACTGGTGGGGAAGAATCGAAGACTGCCCATAGCATTCAGTCTATTCTCCGAGAGTGCTAACGCGGCGCTCGACGGGACGGAAAGCTCCGCGCCGGGCGGAAGCCCGGGGGGTGCGAGAATCACCGGCGACAAGATCGCCGGCGCTACCGGTTGCCGTAAGGTTCCGCGCCGGGCGGAAGCCCGGCGGCAGAGCCGAAGCTCTGCCCCACCAACCTTCTATCCCTGGACGCGGTTCTCTTTGCCCGTCCAGAACGGCTCGCGCAGTTCACGCTTCAGAACCTTGCCCGTTCCGCCCTTCGGAAGCGGCTCGGTCCGGAACTCGTACCTCTTCGGAAGCTTGAACTTCGCCAGACGCTTCCCCGCGAACTCGGCGAGGTCCTTTTCCGAACAGGTGACGCCCGCTCTGAGGACCACAAAAGCCACAGGGATTTCGCCCCACTGTGGGTCGGGTGCGGAAACCACAGCCGCCTCGGCCACGGCCGGATGCGCGGCGAGGGCGTTTTCAACCTCAATCGAGGAAATATTTTCACCGCCCGCGATGATGACGTCCTTCTTGCGGTCGACGATGTTGATGTAGGTTTCGTTGTCCCAGACCGCCATGTCGCCGCTATGAAACCAGCCATCGGTCATCACGGCTTTGGTGCCTTCGGGATCCTTGAAGTAGCCGTCCATTACGTTGTCCCCGCGAATGACCACTTCGCCGACGGTCGACATATCGCGGGGCACGTCGCGCATCTCGGTATCGACCACGCGGAGTTCGGTGCCGGGCAACGGCCAGCCGGCCATCGCCTGACGCCGGTAGCGTTCGCGGTCGTCGGCATAAACCACGGTTCCCTTTTTACGGGCGCTCGATGCCACGGGGCTGGTCTCGGTCAGACCGTACCCGGCCATCGCTTTACAGTGGAACGTGGTTTCGAGGCGTTGAATCAGTTCAGGCGACGAAGCCGCGCCACCGAGATGAATCTCTTTGAGGCTGGAGAGATCGTAATCGGCGAGACCGGGGAACATGAGCATTGCGCCAGCCATGGTGGGCACTACCGACATAGCCGTCGCCTTCTCATCCTGGATCAGCCGGCAGACGGTGGCGGGATCGAATCTGCGGACCATCACCTGCCGGAGGCCCATCATGGTGGCGGTCTGTGCGCGTCCCCAGCCGTTGGCGTGGAAGAGCGGGATCGTGTGCAGTTCGACGTCATTGTCGTCGTGATTAAACGTGCCCGCGACGGCCATCGCGTGCATATAGATGGTGCGGTGCGAGAGCATTACGCCTTTGGGCGTCCCGGTGCTGCCGCTGGTGTAGAAAAGTTCGGCGATCGAGTCCTCGTCGAAAGTAAGGATGTCGGCTCGTTCGGACTCGCCCGTCGCCAGAAAATCTTCGTATTCGGTATCGAGGTTAATGGTCCGCATGCCGGACCAGGCTTTGCGGAGGACTTCCACCATAGGCGCGAAATCGTTCTCGTAAAAGAGAATTCGCGGTTCGGAATGGCGCAGGATCTCACCGAGTTCGGGCGGGGACAGTCGCACGTTGAGAGGCATGACAATCGCGCGCGCCTGCGGAGCGCCGAAATAACCTTCAAGCAGCCGGTGAGTATTGAAGCTCAGGAAGGCGATGCGGTCGGCCGGACGTGCTCCGGCCGCCTGGAGAGCGGACGCAAGCCGTTCGCACCGCTCGCCGAAGGCTGAATAGGTGAAGCGCTTCGTACCGCAGATGACGCCCTCTTTGCTGCCGTAGAGATCGATCGCGCGATGAAGGCAGCGCAGCGGTGTCAATGGAATTTTCATTTCGAGTTCTTGCCCGGCCCACCGCATTCTACCGCGAGGCGCCGAGGGCCGACGGACGGCGCTGCGCGGCTTTCGGCTGTTGTAGGATTCAAAAGGTGACGCCGTCAAGCGCAAAACGGGGGACGCAAACGCTGGGGGACATGCCTCGGCCGTTCGCCGTGCCCGCGGCTCAGCGTATGGCCGGGCGTGTTGCGGGCCGTCTCGCGAAACCGTGGCAGATTCTTGGCGGACTGGCCGTGTCCGGCTTTCTGCTGGCATTGCCAGGCGGATTGCTGCCGCTCTGGGGTTACCACATCCGTCCCGATTTCGGAACCGCGGGCAATTACTTTCTGGTGCTGGGCGCAGGGATCGTGTGCGGAGGAGCGCTGGCGTTGCGCCTCCGGCGAAAAGTGGCGCTGGAACGGATTCTGACGGGTGGTTACGCCGCCGCGACAGTTGCAACGATGATGCTTGCGTTCGCCGCCCCCCCGGCCCAGGTCTGGTATCAGATGCTGGCGTTGCTGGTGACGGGCCTGGCCGCCGGGATTATGAATTGCGCGGTGCTGGAAGCGATGACGCCGTGCTACGAATCCAGCCCCACCTGGGTGATTCTGACCGGCGGAATTTTCTTCGGCGGAGGCAGCCTTGTGGCGGCGCTTTTGCTGGCGCAATCTTTCGAGGGCGGCGGGGCGATGCGTCTGCTGGCCATCGCGGCTCTGCTGCCGGCGGCCGCCGGAATCTGGCTTGCCAGGCTGCGGATTGAAACGGGGGAACGAGCGGAAATCCCGCTGAGCCGGTCCATGGGCGATCTGCGGAGCCCGCTGGCGATTTTTTTTGCTCTTCTGCTGTTCTTTCAGTTCGCCAACGAGTGGTCGATTGCAGGCTGGCTGCCGGTATATCTGATCGATCGGATGGGCGTGAGCCCGGCGACCTCCGTTAACCTGCTGGCGCTCTACTGGCTGTCCCTGACGGGAGGGCGGATTGCGGCGTCGCGGCTCGTGAAGGTGGTTCGCAACGGGAAACTGCTCGGAATCAGCGCCTTCTGCGCGCTCTTCGGATGCACGGGGCTGCTGGCCGGGAACCGCTTCGGCGCAATTGCGGGTCTGCTGCTGACGGGCGTGGGGTTTTCCGTAATTTACCCGCTGGTGTCGGAACGCATCTCCAGCCGTTTTTCCTACTACCATCCGGGCTATTTCAACGGCATTTTCACCTTCGCGCTGATGGGCGGTTTGCTTGCTCCTTTCGCCTTGGGGCATCTGGCGGAGCGCGTTGGGTTGAACGTGATTCCGGTGGCCACCATGGTGGGAAGTTGCGCCGTTTTCGCTCTGGTGTCGCTCATCTGGCTGGGCCACAAAGTGTCGGGCAAATGAGCAGCGGATTTATGGTTGGATTTATGGTTGGTTGACGCTGCCAGATCGCCGTCCTACAATAGAAAGCGAAAGGTGGCCGTTTAATGTTGGCGCAAAGCTTTCAGACTGCAGGTTTTGGTGGCCTTTCCGGAACGGAGCTCCTCGTAGTACTTGGAGTGGCGGTGCTGTTGTTCGGCGGCAAAAAGATTCCGGAAGTGGCGAAGGGCTTGGGGGAAGGCATCAAGAACTTCAAGCAAGCAATGAAGGAGAACGAAGAGCCCTCCGTAGAAACCAAGAAGCAGGCGTAGGCTTCAAATCGCTGCCAGCAAGTCGGGCGGCAAACGGCTTCGAGAGAGTTCAAAGAATAAACCCCGCACTTGCCGGACGGCAGATGCGGGGTTTTCAATTTCAAGGATTACTTCACGCTTTTCAGTTCAGGCCTTTTTGACTTTTGGTGGGACGATCGCGTCCTTCGCCGCCTTGGCAACTCGGAACTTGACCACCTTCTTGGCGGGGATCTTGATCGATTCGCCAGTCGCGGGGTTACGGCCCAGACGGGCCTTCCGATCCACGCGTACGAGCCTGCCGATGCCCGGCAGCACGAATACTCCGTTCTTCCTCACCTCGCTTACGGCAAGGCTGGACAGATGCTCCAGCATTGCGCGAGACTGCTTGTTCGTTACTTCGCCTGCTTCCGCCAACCCCCGCACCAGTTGGGTCTGCGTCATTCTCTGAGTTGCCATATACCTCCTGTTTGCTGTTGCGCGGGCGCGTTGTGTGCGTGAATACCCTTTATTTAAAGGGCTGCAAACGCATAGCGGCGCTCGCGAGTCGATACAATCATACGGAACGCCGCAAACGATGTAAAGCGAAAAAGCAGCGCAAATGGCCTGTTTTCGCAGGTTTTTTCAGGATTCGCCGCAGCTCGTGTCGATATGACTCACTGCCGCCGCCCTTCGCAACAACAAAGTAGACTGGTAGATTCATGCCATTTGAAGAAGTTGTCGAGGCCGAAGGGCACCTGATCGATTCCCACGTGATGGAGCAGATTTTCGACAAGGTTGTCGAATCGAACGGCCGGTTTGAGGTGGAACAATTCCGCATAGGCCGCACCAACGGCGAGCCGTCTTATCTTCGTTTACGGGTGGAGACGCCCACACGCCTGGAGATGGAGCACGTGCTCGCGCAGCTGCTCGCGATAGGCTGCTCGCCGGCCGAGACCGGAGACGCCGCGCTGGGGTTGGTGGAGCGTGATCGGTGCGCGCCGGAAGATTTCTACTCGACCAGCAACCACCGGACTTCCGTTCGCGTCAACGGCGAATTCGTCGAGGTGCAAAACCAGCGCATGGACGCGATGATCGTCGTGACAGGCGCGGATATCGGCACTCCCGAGGCATTCTGCCGCCGCCTGCGCGATCTGAAGGCGGGCGACATGGTGGTGACCGGAATGCATGGCATCCGGGTGGCGCCCGAATCGAAAGAGCGCGACCGTCTGGCGTTCGCCTTCATGTCCAACGAGATCTCGTCTGAGCGCCAGGTGGAGACAGCCGTACGGCAAACCGCTGCCCTGGCGCGCCAGGCGAAGGAACAGGGAAAGAAAATCGTTGCGGTGGCGGGCCCGGTAGTCGTGCATACGGGCGGAGTTACGGGCCTTTCGAAGCTCATTCGGGATCACTGGATCGATGCCGTGCTCAGCGGGAACGCTCTCGGCGTGCACGATATCGAATCCTCGCTGTTCGGAACGTCGCTGGGCATCCGGCTGGCTGACGGCCGGCAGGCGGAGCACGGCCATCGGAATCACATGCGCGCCATCAACGCGATTTATCACGCGGGCGGGATCAAAGGCGCTGTCGAGAGCGGGCGGCTGAAATCCGGTGTGATGTACGAGTGTGTGAAGAACAACGTTCCTTTCGTTCTGGCCGGCAGTCTGCGCGACGACGGGCCATTGCCGGAAACCATTACCGATATGAACGCCGCGCAGGACGCTTACGCCGCGGCCGTCAAGTGCGCCGGCCTGGTGCTTTGCCTGGGCTCGATGCTGCATTCGATCGCCACAGGAAATATGCTGCCGAGCTGGGTCAAGATCGTGTGCGTGGATATCAATCCCGCTGTGGCGACCAAAGTAAGCGACCGTGGTACGGGACAGGCGGTCGGAGTGGTCACGGACGTCGGCCTCTTCCTTGAACTGCTTTCGCGGGAACTCGCTCAATGAGCACTGGTTATACGGACGATCACGCCACCGCGGGGCTCGATACGCCATTGCCGGAAATTGAGACGTGGCCCAATCAGTTTCCTAACTATGAGATTGAGATTGCGGTTCCGGAGTTCACTTCGGTCTGCCCCAAAACCGGTTTGCCAGACTTCGGAACGATCACGATCCGCTATGTGCCGGACCAGTTGTGCCTGGAGCTGAAGTCTCTGAAAATGTACACGCTGGCTTACCGGGACCTTGGGATCTTTCAGGAAAACGTGGTGAATTGCTTCCTGCGCGACATCGTGAAAGCTTGCCAGCCCGTGCGCGCCACGATCACGGGCGACTTCGCTTCGCGCGGCGGATTGAGTTCACGAATGGTGGCTTCGTTTGTGCGAACGGAACCGGCGACCGGAGCGCCGACTCGTGGCCGTTGAAGCGAGTGACGACTCCGCGAAGCTAGCGGAGTTGACGGCGATCATCGAGGCGGTACGGGCCCGGATGCGCACCCGTTATCCCGAGCCAAACGGCGCAGCGGGCGGCGCCGGGCAAGCTGGCGGAATCAGCGTTGCGATCGCGGATTTGATGCCCCTGGTGCATGCGCGGGATGCGGCGCAGGCGAAGATCGCGGCAATCGGGAGCGTCAATCCGCGCAGGGGTGGGCTAGTCAATCGCGCCATTCAACTGGTGAAGAAGACGGTCGCGCGATCCCTGCAATGGTTCGTGCGCGATCAGATCACGTTCAATCGCGAAACGGTATCGGCGCTGGAGGCGGTGATCGAGGCATTGAATGAACACAATCGGGCGCTGGTTTCGCTGGCCGCGCAGGCGAACGAACGGGACCGGTCGCTCCGCGACCAGGTCGAACCGGCAGTGAGCCACCTGAACGATATCCGCAGCCACTGGGCCGAACTGCGCGCCAATTGGGAAAGCCGAGTCGCGGCGAACGAGATTCAATTCCTGCGAAGCGTGGCCGATCTGCAAGGCGCTTTTCAGCACCGCTCTACGCTGATGGAGACCAATTTCCGCGAGATCGCAAGGGCGCAGCATGCCGATTATCTCGGAGCACTCGATCGGACCACGGTGGATATTCACAAGAGCCTCTGGGCCGATTTCCAGAAGGTTCGCGCCGAATACGGGCAGATGATCCATGACGAACTGCGCATCATCCGGATGCGCCAGCCGAATGCGGCGCCGGCTGTCGCACCCGCGCCCACGGCGCCTCCGCTGCACGGCATTGCGCCAACGGCATCGCCTCCCTCCCTCGATTACACGCGTTTCGCGTTTCGTTTTCGCGGTCCCGAAGAACATGTCCGCCAGACGGAAGAGTTCTACAAGCCATACTTCGCGGCATGTCGCGATGTGCTGGATATCGGTTGCGGACGGGGCGAGTTCCTCGATCTGATGCGCGAGATGCAGATACCGGCGCGCGGCATCGACCTGGGCGAGGAGTCCGTTGCGCAATGCGCCGATAAGGGACTGGCGGCGGAGGTTGCCGATCTGTTCACTTACCTCGGCCCTCAGAGGAGCGGCGAGTTCGACGGCATCTTCGCCTCCCAGATCGTCGAGCATCTGGATCCGGCACGCCTGCCGGAGATGATCCGGCTGTGCGCGGCCAGTCTGCGGCGCGGCGGCATTCTCGCCGTGGAAACGCCCAATCCCGCGTGCCTTGCCATCTTCGCGACGTATTTCTATCTGGACCCGACGCATACGCGCCCGGTCCCGCACGCGCTGCTTGAGTTTTATATGGAGGAGGCCGGGCTGGGATCGATCGAAGTACACGAACTGTCTCCCGCGGTCGAGTCGATGCCGGAGCTTTCGGAGTTGCCGGAACCCTTTCGGAAACGCTTTTTCGGCGGGCTGGATTACGCGATTATCGGACGCAAGTTGTAGAGTCTGAGCCGCGTTGTACAATGGGTTCTGACGCGTTCGCGTCGCCTCCGCCGCGAAAATTGCGGCGCCTCCTGCTGGGAGGTCGTCCAACGGTAGGACTGCAGATTCTGGATCTGCGTATCGGGGTTCGAATCCCTGCCTCCCAGCCAAATTTTCTGGAATCAAAGTGGTAGTCGCACGCTTTCCCCCGCACCGATATCTTCCTCTTCCACCATGGCAGTCCGGCTTTCGTCAGATAGAGGTGAGACGACGGCGCGTGCCGGGCAAATTTTACGATTCTGTTGTTTGCAATGAGCTCCGAGTCCCTGCCTCCTGCCAGGTTTCCGCCGCCTTCCCGAGTTTCCTCAGGAATTTGCCATTTTTTATCGCAGATCCAAAAACATTCTTTGCTCACAATGTTTCAGTTTTCTGTATACTTTGGTCATGGCTACAAAGTCAATGACTCAAACTCAAATCGTAAAGGCGATGGCCGAGGCTTGCGAAGTCTCCAACGTCAAAGCCAAACAGATGCTCACTTTTCTTTCGGACACGGCCGTTAAAGAGGTCAAGAAGAACGGCCTGTTCGTTGTGCCCGGCCTGGGACGACTCGTCAAAGTGGAGCGGAAGGCCCGCATGGGAAGGAATCCCGCAACCGGCGAGACGATCAAGATCGCCGCAAAGAAGGTGGTTAAATTCCGGATCGCCAAGAGCGCCAAAGATGCGATCGTGCCGCCCAAAGTGAAGAAATAGTTCGAGGCAGCTAATCCCGGGACAGAGCGCGATGCGATGCTGATAGTGTCGCAATGATCTCCGTTCACCTTGATCAGGGCAAAGTCGCTCTGCAGCAGACTCCGAAACCGGAGCGGCCCGAAGGTTTTGCCCTCATCAGGCTGATCGAAGGCGGTATCTGCAACACGGATCTGGAACTGCGGCGCGGCTACTACGGATTCTCCGGAACGCCCGGGCATGAGTTCGTGGGCGAGGTCGTTGAGGCGGATTCGAAGGAACTGGTGGGCAAGCGGGTCGTCGGCGAAATTAATCTTTCGTGCGGGGCTTGCTCGTGGTGTATTCGCGGTCTGGGCCGCCACTGCCCGGGCCGTTCGGTCCTTGGCATAGTGCGCCACCCCGGCGCATTTCGCGAGTTCCTTACCCTCCCTGAGCGTAACCTGCACCTCGTTCCGGATTCGATTCCCACCGAGATGGCGGTCTTCGCGGAACCTCTCGCCGCCGCGTGCGAAATTCTGGATCAGGTACACATTCCCTGCAGCAGCCCCGTGGCGGTATTGGGAGACGGGAAACTGGGCTTGCTGGTGTCGCAGGTGCTACAGGCGAACAGCTATCGCGTCCATCAGTTTGGACGGCATCGCGAAAAGCTTCGGATCGCCGAAAGAGCGGGGGTTACCACGGAAGTGCGCGGCGAGCACCTTCCGGAAGCGGAGTACCAATGGGTAGTCGACGCGACCGGATCGCAAGCGGGCTTGCACGCCGCGATCCGCATGCTCCAGCCCCGGGGCACGCTGATTATGAAATCGACCGTCCACGGGGAAATTCCTCTCGATACCGCGCCCGTGATCGTCAACGAGATTACGCTGGTGGGGTCGCGGTGCGGGCGATTCGAGCCGGCGCTTGAGTTGCTCGAACGTAATGTAGTGGATGTCGCTTCGATGATCTCGGCGCGCATGCGCCTCGCAGACGCGCCGGCGGCTTTCGACTGCGCCGCGCAGCGAGGCGCGATGAAGGTGCTGCTCTCGAACTGAAGACGTCAGTTGGAGGCCGTTACGCGGAAGGGATTTTCGATGCGCACGCCGTTGATCTTCGCGCCGTGCTGCAGGTCTTCGGTGTAGATCACGGAACAATTCGCTTCAGATGCCGCGGCAACAATCAGGGAGTCGTGCCAATCCAGCTGATACCGGGCGCGAATGTCGAGTGCCTCCTGGAATAATTCAACCGATGCGTGCACACCCAGCAGGACTCGAAACACGGTGTTGACATAGGATTGAGCATCGGGAACCGTGATCGAAGCCGAAAACTTTCTGGTCGCCACGGCCAGAAATTCCTGGATAACCTGGTAGCTGATTATGCTCTGGCGGCGAGCAAGCGCATCGCGGATCAGATCGTGCGCGATCCGGCGCTTCGCGGAAGGAGCGAGAGTATCGACGTCGTACACGAAAATATTCGTGTCGAGGAAAGCTCTACCGCTCATTCATTTCTTCACGAGTGAACTTGCGCCCCGCCTGAACGTAACTCAGCCGCTTCATCAGCGCCTCATATTCATCGACCGCGCGGTCCGGTTGCGTATATGATTCCAGCCATTCGCGAAATGCCTGATTCAGAGTCTTGTGCTGTGTTTTTGCGGTCCGGCGGGCCTGCTCAATCAAATGATCGTCCGCAGAAAGAGTGACGTTCTTCATACGAATTAAGTGTACACGAGCTTCGTGTACACCAGGTGCCACAGAAGCGCCCCCGCAAGCCCGTCTGTAATCATGGAACGTTCACCTTGAAGACCGGTGCCCGGCGTATATTGCAACTCGCGCAGCTGTTCGACATGGCGGTTCTGTTTCTCGCAACCGCTGTCCTCATCTTTCCTTTGTTTCGAATCAGCTATCTCGACAATTGGATGTCGATCGAAGGCACCTTCATTTCGAACGCCCGCTATATCCGCGACCACTGGCCGCACCCGTCATGGCACGCCCTCTGGTATTGCGGCACGAGATTCGATTACACATACGCTCCCGGCACTCCCTACGCGGCGGCTATCGCATCGATGTTGTTTCGCGTGGATCCGGCGCGCGGGTATCACATTTACATCGCGTTCATGTACTGCCTCGGGATCTCCGGGATTTATTACCTGGTTCGTACCGGGACCGGCTCGCGCGGATGCGCCTGGCTTGCCGCCTGCGGTGAAGCGCTTCTTTCGCCGGTATTCGCGTTCCTGAAGCAATATCGCCACGACTCGCTCAACGGAATGCCCGAACGGCTGAACGTTCTCGTGAAATGGGGCGAGGGCCCACACATGTGCGCTCTCTCGTTCATCCTCTTTGCCCTCGCTTTTTCGATGCTGGCGTTTCGCGGCGCGCGGCGCTGGACCATCGCCGCGGCCTCCGTTTGCTACGCCCTTGTGGTTCTCAACGATCTCTATGGCGCACTCGCGCTCGCGATCTTCTTTCCGCTGCTCGTTTGGAGCCAGGCGGCCGCCGGCGACGTTCGCTTCCCGTGGCAACGCGCCGCCGGAATCGTCCTTCTGACGGCTGGTCTCTGCGCATGGTGGCTCACGCCATCTTTTCTGCTCCTGACGAAACGGAATCTGAAGCTTGTCGCGCTGCCGGGCAACGGTTGGTCGATGATCGTGGGAACGTGCGTTGTCCTGCTGTTCGGCGCGATCTCCTGGCGGCTCGGACGCAAACGCAAGGCATCTGTCTGGACGCTGTTCATTTCCGGATTGCTGCTGTTCTTCGCGGTCAATGTGCTGGGGGAGCTCTGGTTCGGGTTCCGTATCGTCGGTGAACCCGTGAGATTCATCCCGGAACTCGATATCGCTCTGATCCTCGTTATCGCCGAATGCATTCGCCGGCTCTGGCTTAATAAACGATGGGCGGCCGTCGCCGTCACAGCTCTCTGTTTTGCCCTTTCAGTGAATTATCTTTCGAGCCCATGGGCAGCATTCCGGGCCGATCCCGATTATCGCCGGCGAGTGGAATACCGGATCACGGAATGGGTCGCGCGAAACCTTCCCGGTTCAAGGGTATTTTCCTTCGGCTCAATCGGCTATTGGTATACGGTGTGGCGGGATCTTCCGGATGCGACGGGAGGATCCGATCAGGGGATGCAAACGCTGATGCCCGCGCTGGCACGCTTTCAGATTCGGAACGGCGACAAGAGGGAAAGGGATATCGCGATGCTGCAATCGCTCGGGGTCGACGCGCTCATCATGAACGAAGCCAACTCTCAGGAGATTTATCACGAGCCCAAATTCCCGAGAGGCTTCATGGGCATGCTGCCTGTGATCTATGACCGCGATGGGGACATCATCTACCGCATCCCGAGGCGTCCGGGTATGGCCCGCGTGGTCGACGAACAGCGTATTTCGCATCTCAGTGAAATCCCGTGGACCAACGAGGACGGCGACCAGCTGCGCGCATATGCCGGCACCATTGAAGCCATCGATTCGCCGGCCGCGTATGAACGCCCGGCGATTGACGAGATTCGGATTTCAGCCACAACCGCTCAGAGCCAGTCCGTGCTCGTGCAGGAAAGCTTTGATCCCGGGTGGCGAGCCTGGGTGGACGGCGTCCCCACAAAGATCGACACCGACATTATGGGATTCATGCGAGTCCGCACCAGCCCCGGCCCGCATCGGATTCTGTTCGTTTATCACCAGACGGCCGAAGCGCGGATCGCGGCAGGGATCAGCATCGCTGCCTTGCTGGTTGCGTTCGCGCTGGCTTGCGATTCGTGGACCAGTCGCCCTCGCGACAGTCATCGGATGGTTACACTGGGCTTATGTTGGTGATCGGGTCCAGAGGCTCGGAACTTGCGCTCTGGCAGGCGAACTATGTAAAGGAACGTTTGGAGGCGCGTGGTTCGGAGTGCCGCATCGAGGTGATCAAGACCACCGGCGACAAAATCGTGGATGTTCCTCTGAGTCAGGCCGGGGGCAAAGGTCTTTTCACCAAAGAGATTGAAGAAGCCCTGCTGGACCGGCGCATCGATCTTGCCGTACACAGCATGAAGGATCTGCCAACCGAACTGCCCAAGGGCCTGATCGTATCCGCGATACCGCACCGCGCCGATCCCAGGGATGCCATTATCGGCGGCAAGCTGCGGAACCTGAAACCGGGCGCCACAGTTGGCACGAGTTCGCTGCGCCGCATCGCGCAGCTGAAGCGGCTGCGGCGCGACCTCAACATCCGGTCGATTCGCGGCAACGTAGACACGCGCATCAACAAAGTCGAACGCGGCGAGTATGACGCGATCGTCCTCGCAGCCGCCGGCCTGCAGCGTCTGGGGTGGGGCGACATCATAAGCGAAACCTTCCGCCCCGACATCATGTGCCCAGCCGTGGGCCAGGGCGCGCTCGCGATCGAGACGCTGGAAGAAGGGGTGGGATATGAGGCCTCCGCTCTGCTGGACGATCCGTGGACGCGGCTGCCGGTAACAGCGGAGCGGGCGATGCTTGCAGAACTCGGCGGCGGATGCCAGGTGCCCATCGGCGCATTCGGAACGCTCGACAATACCGAACTCTTTCTGACCGGAGCCGTGTTCTCGCCTGACGGCGGGGAGATGATCCGCTACACCGCGACCGGCGAATGTACGCGACCCACGGAATTGGGACGCAATGTAGCTCAGGTGTTGATCAAGCGCGGCGCAAAAAACATTCTTGATGGCGACGCGGCCTAAGGTTTATCTGGTCGGCGCCGGGCCGGGTGATCCGGAGTTGATCACCCTGAAAGCCAAACGTCTTCTGGAACAGGCCGACTCGGTTCTCTACGATCACCTTGCCAGTTCCGAACTCCTCAACCTCGTGCCCGCAACCGCTGAGCGGCTGTACGTCGGCAAGAAGAAGGCGGAGCACGCTCTTTCGCAGGAGCAAATCTGCGAGTTACTGATCGATCGGGGCCGGCGCGGCCTCAACGTGGTCCGGCTCAAAGGGGGCGATCCCTTCATGTTCGGGCGCGGCGGCGAGGAAGCCGAAGCCCTCTGCAATGCGGGCATCGATTTCGAAGTCGTGCCCGGCGTCACTTCGCCTCTCGGCATCGCCGCGTATACGGGAGTGCCGCTGACTCACCGCGACCACACATCGGTGGTCACATTCATAACCGGCCATGACGTCGCGAAGATCGATTGGACGAAGGTCGGAACCTCCGAGACGCTCGTGATCTTCATGGGCCTTTCTCACTTCGATGAGATCGCGCGGCGGATCATCGAAGGCGGACGCGCAGCCGGCACGCCGGCAATGGCAGTCCGATGGGGCACCCGGCCGGATCAGGAGGTGCTGACCGGAACTCTCGAAACACTGCCAGCCATGATCCACGAAAAAGCGCTCAAACCGCCCGCGACGATCGTGGTGGGCGACGTCGTGCTCCTTCGCGACAAGCTGAACTGGTATGAAAGGCTGCCGCTGTTCGGCCGGCGAATTGTCGTCACTCGCGCGCGTGAGCAGGCCGGAGTCCTTACGGACCTGCTGCGCGGCCTCGGCGCGGAAGTAATCGAACTGCCCACCATCGAGATTCAGCCCGCCGTCGACTACGCGCCACTCGATCGCGCGGTGGCGAATCTCAAAGACTATGACTGGCTGATCTTTACCAGCACCAACGGCGTGAAGTTCTTCCTTGAGAGACTTGACGCCAGCCGATCGGATCTTCGGTCGATTCGAGGGCGTATCTGCGCGATCGGACCGGCGACGCGGGATGCGCTCGAATGCTCTCATCTCAAGGTCGATGTGATGGCGCAGGAGTATCGAGCCGAGGGCCTCCTCGATGCGCTGGCAGCCCACGACCTGGCGGGCGCGCGAGTATTGATTGCCCGTGCGGCAATCGCCCGCGACGTGTTGCCCGCCGAGCTTTCCCGGCGCGGAGCCCGCGTGGACGTTGTGGAAGCCTACCGGACGGTTGCGCCCGTCGCGCTGGCGCAACATGCGTCCGAAATTCTCGCCCGCAAGCCGCACTGGATTACGTTCACCAGTTCTTCCACCGCGCGCAATCTCATCGATGTCATGGGAACCGAAGTATTACGGAATATCTGGATCGCGAGCATCGGCCCGGTCACCAGCGCGACCCTTCGCGAGAACGGCGTCGAGGTGACGGTCGAGGCCTCGGCCTACACAGTAGCTGGAATGGTGGACGCGATCCTCACCTTCAGTGAGTCATCGAGTAAGTAATGTAGTTCACCGCGATGCGGAAACTCAGCGCCGAAAACTTCTCGTCGTAGCGGGGGTCGTCCGCCCATTCCCACGAATCGCCCATATCCATGTTGTGGCAGATAGCCACGACCAGACGGCCCTTTGCGTCGTAGATCCCGCGCCACTCGGCGTTGTAGCCGTCGACTTCGGAGAGACTCCCGCTTCGAAGATACTGCGCTCCCGGAATCTGATATCGCTTCTCGAGATCGTAGACGTCATGAAAGATCGGATCGCTGTCCGGAATGTCGACGATAGGCCGGTCGGGATAAACCCGCTTCATGCTGGCGACAAAGACAGTCCATTCGCCCGTGCCGTGGAAATCGTCGCACATGAAGAAGCCGCCGCGGTCGAGATACTCCCGCATCTTTTTCACCTGATCGTCGGTGAGTTGCCACTGCCCGACTTCGACCGCATAGAGCCAGGGATAGTTATAAACGTCCGTAGCGTCATCGAGATCGACCGGCTGTTCAACCGAACGCGCCTGAATGCGTGAGAGACGGCGCACCGCAACCGCGAGATGCCGGTCCGCGCGGGGATAGTCGGTGGTCCACGCCGAACGGCCTTCTTTCCAGTTGCCATAGCGACGGCGGAAGCCATTGTAGCGATAGTTGGGAATGAACCCGCCGGCGAATGGCGGATACATCAAACGGGCGAAGGTCCACTCCGCCGGTTCCCGGTAATCGGACGGCAACTCGAAGTCTTCATATTCCGTGCCGGGGTACTCACGAAAGGGTCGAAGCTGCGCGACTGCGGCGCCAAGGATCAGAAGACCAAGGGAAGCGGCAACAAGAATGGTCCGGATTCGCATCGGGCCTTTTCGCATCAGTTCTCCGATGAATACAAGGCTATCACCGCGGTGGCTCAACGGGCATTGCCGACTTGCTCTTCCGGTTTGGAGAGTAAATCCTTAGGGCGGCTCCGCTGAAAAACCGTTCGCGAGCTTCCTTTAAAGCTTCGGCGGCGGACGGAGACCGGCGACAAGATCGCCGGTGCCACCAGTTGATGTAAAGTCCCACGCCGGCCAGAAGGCCGGCCGCAGGGCCGAATTCTGGCCCCACAAAAGTCTTTCGTAGTTGCTCGTAGACCGCAGGGCCATCCAGACAAACCCGAAACTCTATCGCTGCAGCATATTTGTACGACGTCTTGACGGTTGTCCGCGATCCGTCTAAAGTGAGAGGGCGCGACTTTCCGAAGAAAGGTTCGAAATGGTCACATATTCCAACGAAAATGCCGCAAATCTGGCGCAATTCCTCGATTACGCCTACACATTCAGCGCCGGCGCGCTGCCCGGGGATTATCCGCCGCCCTTCCCCCTCGGATTGCCGGCAGGCTATACCATCGTGGCGCTGGCTCAGGCTGTCGACGATTTCTGGGGATATACCAACCCGCAATATTACGGAATCGTTGCCGTGACCGCCGGACAGATCGTCGTGGCGATCCGGGGCACCGGCGATATCACCGAATGGCTGATCGATTTCGAGTTCCCCTTTTCAACATTCCAGCAGATCGGCGGCGCAGGCTCGGTGGAGTACGGCTTTTACAGCGTCTTTTCGACAATGGCCTTTGTCGATCCGAACGGAAATCCATTTAACCTGACTGCTTATTTGATTAATGCCCTCGCTTCGAATCCCGAAACGGAGATCGTTATTGAGGGCCACAGTCTCGGAGGCGCGATTGTTTCGATGCTGGCCCTGGTTACGGTATATGAAAACGCAGCGCTCAGGAACGCCACGACCGTCTATACCTTCGCCTCACCCGCGCCGGGCGACGGCAATTTCGCCGGTTTTTATAACAATAACGGACCCCAGACCTGGCGCATCTGGAATCCGTGGGACCTCGTGACTTCCACGCCGCCTGCCCTCGTGGGGTATGTGCAGGTCGCCGGCGGCGGCGTTAAACTGGCTCCGACCATCGGGCAGCTCGAACAGTACGATTTTCTTTCGATCGACTGCAATCACTCGCTTCTTACCTATCAATGGCTGCTTGACAGCAGTTTTCCGCTGCTGCCTTCATGCGAGTGGGGTGGCGGGCTCCTTGCCGCCGCGGCGCCGCAGAGTCGCACAGCCAAATTGGCGTCCTCTGTGACGCACATGCGCCGTCGTCTTGCCGAGGGGCGCAAAGTGCAGGGCTCGATAACCTGATTTCTTTTCCACTTCTCTATTCCTTCCGCCGATTCCCGAGGAGGTTTTTCATGAACACGCAACAAACCGGAGCGACGCAGGCCCTTGATGCGGCGATCGCAAAGACCCACCAGGCATTGTTCGATACGTGGTTCCCGCTCGACGAACTGTCCATACCCGCTTCCATAAAGCCAGACATCGCGTCGATCGCAGCGCAGGTCAGCCAGGCGATGCTGGAAGCGTTCACTCAGTCGGCCGGCATCTCCCAACTTCTCGCAGGCATGACGTATCCAGCGAACCTTCCCTTCTGCGACTGTCTCAAGAACTCGGACAACCCGGCGGTTCTGAGTTTCCTCGCCAGCGCCGGCGGGTACGGCGGCATGCCCGCTGAGTGGCGATCGCCCCTGTTTTCATTTTTCTTCGCGGGCTCGTGCGCAGCCGCGACGGCTCAGGTCGCCATGCAGCTTCGGGAAATCTATCTGAGCGGTATCTGGGACCTTCCGCTCGCTGTTCCTTTGACGGGAATCCAGAGCCCCATCGTGTTCATGGAGGATACGGCGATCTACGCCAAACTGCACGCCCCGGAAATACCACCCGGCGGCCTGCGTTATGATGCGGCCCGGCAGAAGATCTACCACGTGGACGGACCGATCGATTGCGTCGTTGTCGGCAGCGGTCCGGGCGGCGCCACCGTGGCTCACGAACTCTGGAAGAGCGGCAAGCGGGCCGTGATCATCGAGAAAGGGCCTTTCGTAATCTGGGGGTCGATGGACACGCGCAGCTATCCCCGGCTGATGTTTGAGGGGAACAGCGCCGCGACTTCCGACAACGGGATCGTCATTCGCAGCGGAGAAACGCTGGGTGGTGGATCCACGGTGAACATCGACCTCGCCTTTTCGCCTCTCGAATCCACCATCCAGGCGCGCATCGACGAATGGAGAAAAAACGGCCTGATCGATTCCGAATATTACACGCCCGAGCGGATCTCGGCGGCCTATCACTGGGTGCGGGACGTCATCAAAACCCGCGAGCTTTCCCAAAGCGAACTGAACCGGGACAACCTGGTGCTGTGGAAAGGCGCAAAGGCCTTTGGCGTCGATCCCGCTTTGTACCACTTGAATCGATTTCCCCAGAACACCTCGCCCTCTCCGGTCGATGACAAGCGCGATGCGGCGCGTCAGTTGTTGCTGCCGGCGATTACCGATGCCGCGAACCCGCTCAGTGTAATTCCCGACGCCACGGTCAATGAGGTCCTGTTTGAGACTGCGCCGGATGGGCGGAATGTCCACGCTACGGGCGTGTCGCTCACGATCAACGAGCCGTGGACGGACTATCACAACACGGTCGTGGACCCTTCAGGGCTCGGTATTCCGTACGGAACAGTCGTTACCATCGACGCGCGCGACGTTGTGCTCGCGGCGGGTACGATCGGGACCACCCGCGTTCTCCTGAACACGGCGAAAACTACCCCGGCCATCGATAATCCCCGCATCGGCAAAGGTCTGATTCTGCATCCCTCGGTACCGCTGATCGGACAGTTCGGTTACGACATAAACCTTCTCGAAGGGCTGGACAGCGCGACGTTCGTCGACGCCTTCGGCGTGATGCCCGGCTTCATTTTCGAGACCATGTCGGGTCTGCCTGCATATGGCGCGCTGCTGATCCCGGGAGATGGCGCCGACGTCTACGAAAACATCCGCAAGTTCAATCGGTCCGCCGGGTTCGGAGTCATGCTGGTCGACACTCCCTCGGAATCGAACTGCATTACGCTCGATGCCCAGGATAATCCCGTGATCCAGTACGCGCTGAGCGATTCGGATAAGAGCCGGTTTCGCACCGGTGTAGCAACCGCCATCCGAATGATGTTCCTGGCGGGAGCGAAGAAGGTGATTATCCCTTCCAACGAGAACTTTCTTCTGCAGCCCGGCTTCGATCCGATGCGCGGCGTTTATCTGACGAAGATCGAGGAGGCCGATCTGGTGGAGCGGAGTCTGGAGTTCACTCCGAACCGCACGATGCTGACGTCGGCCCATTTGCAGGCAACCAACAAAATCGGGCCCAGTCCGGACATCGCGGTTGTGTCCACCCGCCAGCGCGTCTGGAACGTGCTCACGGGCAAGGAAGTGCCTAATCTCTACGTGATGGACAGCAGTATTTTCCCGACATCCGTCGGCGCGAATCCCATGCAGTCGATCTACGCGTTTGCGCGGATCTTCGCGGAGCGATTTATCTTCGGCGAAGACTACCACGAGCCTGCCGTGATGGCTGTCGCGGCAGGCTCGGCCGCTCCGGTTGCACTCCCCGATCCGGCCGGTTAGCGAACGCCGAAGCTGGGTCCCCCGCATGTAACGAGCCTGAAACGGGCATATACTTTCATCTTGCGTGAGTGAGGTGAAATGCATACTCGAACCAGACAGCCGAAAATAAACGTCTTGACGCCCCTCCTCGGGCTCCTTCTGATGACGTCCGCTGCGCCGGCCCAGCAGGGGGAATGGCGCACATACGGCCTGACTCCGGGCGAAACGCGCTACAGCCCGCTCAAGCTGATCAATGCCGGAAATGTCAGCCGGCTTGGTCTCGCGTGGACGTACGACGTCGGGCCCGGCGGCGGCAATCAGGAAGCAACCCCGCTGGTCTTCGACGGCACGATTTATTCCATTACGAACTGGAGCATCGTGTTCGCGGTTGATGCGCGCACCGGAAAGGAGCGCTGGCGCTGGGATCCCGAAGTAAACCAGACAGCCGTATTCCCGAAGATCTGCTGCGGTGTCGTGAATCGCGGCCTCGCCGTCTACAAGAACCTGATCATTGCCCCGATAATTGACGGCAGGCTCGAAGCGTTGAACGCGGCGACCGGGAAAGTGGTTTGGGAAACGCGCGTGGCTTACCCGCAGGATAGTTACACATTGACCATGGCGCCCCGTATGGCCAGGGACAAAGTAATCATCGGCGCGGCGGGCGGCGAGTATCCGGTCCGCGGCTTCTTCGCCGCATACGACGCCGCGACCGGTCAGTTTGCCTGGAAGTTCTACACTGTTCCGGGGGACCCTTCGAAGCCCTTCGAGAACGCCGCCTTGAAAAAGGCCGCCCCGACGTGGAGCGGAGAATGGTGGAAATATGGTGGCGGGGCGCCCGTCTGGGATGGCATGGCTTATGACCCGGATGCCGACCTGGTTTACGTCGGAACCGGCAACGGGGGACCGTGGCCGGAAGAAGTTCGCCAGTCGAAAGGCAAAGATAACCTCTATGTCGCGTCCGTTATCGCGGTGAAGCCGGAAACCGGCGAGATGAAGTGGTACTTCCAGATGGTCCCAGGCGATTCCTGGGACTTCGACAGCGTCCAGCAGTTGATGCTCGCGGACCTTACAATCAAAGGCCGTCCCCGCAAGGTGATCATGCAGGCCAACAAGGACGGCTTCTATTATGTGCTCGACCGGCTCACGGGCCAGTTCATCTCGGGCCAGCCTTTCGCGCAGGTCACCTGGGCAAAAGGACTGGACGAAGCTACGGGACGCCCCATCGTGAATCCGGAATCGTACTACCACTCAGAGGCGGTCACATTGACTCCCGGGCCGGGCGGAGCGCACAACTGGTCGCCCATGTCCTTTAATCCCGCGACGGGTCTGGTCTATATTCCGACTTCCACGGGATCCACCTACAGCTACATGCTTGACCAGAACTTTGTCTACAAACCCGGTCAGAAGAACCTCGGAGTGATACGGCCGAATGCGCAGACTCCGACGGTCGATACTGCGGGAACCGCTGTCGCGGCCGGGTCAACCGAAAAGCACGCTCCCCCGCCGGCCATCGGACCGCCATTGCCGCCGCCCGACCAGCGAGGTCTTCTGACCGCCTGGGATCCGGTGACCCAGAAGGAGCGCTGGCATACGACAGGCGGAGGGAGCACCGGCGGCGGCACGGTTACAACCGCCGGCAATCTGGTCTTCCAGGTGATACCCGACGGGCGTCTGGTGGCTTATCGCGCCGATACCGGCGAGAAGTTGATGGAGATCAAGACCGGTCTGCGCGGAGGCATGGGGCCACCGGTTACGTGGGAAGTCGACGGAAAGCAATATGTCACCCTGACGGGTGGAACCGGGCCGTTCAAGCCATCGATTGGAGGGGCCGCTCCGCCTCCGGGAACTCCCGCGCTGCCGAAAATGCTGACGTTCGCGCTCGACGGGACTGCGCGGCTGCCGGAGATCAAACCGTAACGCCGGCGTTTCGAAGAAGCTCAGCCATACCAAAATGCCGTATTGGCCAGGCCGCGGCGCGCTCTTCGCAAATCGCGGTGGTGTTGCTATTTTTTTGGTGGCGCCGACGGAGGCGGCTGATTGAACTTCGCAGCGTCAATCGCGACATTCGTTTCCGCAGAAGTCAGCAGTACGTCTGAACGCCCGTCCGTCCATGTCGTGATGACGTGAAACGGCAGCTTGACTCCAGCCCCGGCGACATCCCGGTAATCACTGTAGTCCACTTGTATCGGTACCCGGCCGATTAGCGTATCGGCGTAGCGCACCTGCCGCACCATCAGGCCCGACTGCTTATCGAAGTACAGCTTCACGGGAGAGCGTCCGCCGTTGGCCGTCCCCTCGACGACGATCATATCCTTATCGTCAATGCTGGTCGAACCGACCAGCGGCTTAGTTATGGCCTGTCTGATTTCCGCCGGAAAGGAGAGCACTGCGTCCAGCCGGAGCGCATCCAGGTCTCCGTTGCTGGACCTGATCACGGGAAACGGCTTATCCGCGGCCGGCGCCGCCGTCCATCCGTTGTTGCCATCAAAGGTCGTGGTCCGGTCTCCGCCTTCCGTGCGCACGATCATGGTGCGTTGATTGGGAGCCTTGAGATAAATCTCCAGGGGCGTCTTCGATTCCGCATACCCCTGGTAAGTGCCTTTGAAGACGATGCTGGTGATGGCGGCTGCCTTCTGGCTTCCCCCGACCGCCTGGAGATATTTGTCAAAGACCGCATCGGCGGAAGGCGTCCCGGGCGCTTGCCGCCGAATCTCAACTTCATTGGGATCGGGCGTGGGCGGCTCGCCATACTGGTCCGCTCAGGCTCGGCGTGATTTTGGGTGCGCCCTGGATATTGCGATGGCAGGTATAGCAGGTCACCATGCGCGCCCCTCCGAAATTCGTCTTGTTGATGGATTCGACCATCAGAATCATTCGGCGCGTGATGGCCTTGCGGGGGGTCTCCTCGGCGTAGACGCTCCAGTCGCCCTCCACCTTTGGTTCGACATGGCAATCCGTGCAGTTGTAGTTCGTGGATGCGGCAATGAACCCCATGGTGTCCATGAATTCATCCACCGGGATTCCCTTGAGCACGGTAACGTTCTTAAAAGCCTGTTCCGACAGAAGCTGCTTTGCCGGCGCGGTTTGTCCCGCGGCTGTGGCTATATTCAGCGCCCAGACAGCAATCGCCGCCATGGCTCCGAGCTTCATGGTTATCTCCCCCACGCCTGTTTGAACCCGCCCATCCGCGAGCTCAAAACGGAAGGAAGTTCATGCATGCCCGGTCACTTCTTCTCGTCATCACCCACGCCATCGAGGGGCCGTCCTTCCCAGAACTTACGTTCAATGGAATAGACGCAGTATTCTTCCCGCATGTCCCCGTAGGCCGTTCCATCCGCTCTTTTTCCCCAAAGACCTTTCTGGACTTGCTGCGAGCTGTTCATCAGCTTCAACTTCAGCTTTCTGCCGCCCCAGCTCCCCACGTATGCCTTCGGATCGGTAAGCGTCAGGCTGAACTCCAGATTGTCATGGTCCAGGCGCGTGTACCGCTCCTCCAGATGCATCTGGTTACTGTGGATCGAGCCCATCGGATCGACCCAGGTACGTTCATCGTAACCCGAAGAGTCAACCACGAGGGTGTTTCCATCCCAGTGCGCAGTTGCATATCCGTACCATCTCGGCTTTGCGTCAGCCCCCGGGAGCTTGCGCCCGTCCGTCCAGAGGTCGCGCCAGACGTGGTCCCGTTCGAAGAACTCGGCGAATTCGTTGGGCAGCTTGACGAAGCGGTAGTTACTATAGTCGAGATTGCGGGGATAGCCGGACGGGTCGCACTGGAACAGGGGATCGTTCCAGTCTTTCTGGTCCTTATAGAATCCAAAAGCCAGAGGCGAATTTCTGGCGGACGCCCTCGTCTTGCTCCATTTTTCCTTTCCCCACTCCGTCATGGGAGGACGATTGGTGCCCAAAGCAACATCGAATCCTCCGGGGTTCTTCCAGATGCCGGAGATGTCATGCGGATCAAAGGCTTCAGGCGCTGCCGCAGGCGCTGTCTTCGCCTGGGCTCTGGGCCTGCGCTTGCTGACTATTCTGTGCAAAGACGAACTGTGTCAAAGCCCATATCGCCCCAGCAGCAAGGAACGGGGTCATGAAACGATACCTCATATGGAGACTCCCTTACTTACCGCGCTTGCCTTACTTCTCTTGCTCAGACTCGGGCCTCTCACGGGTATCTTTGGGCATCTGAACTTCAACTGCCGTGTAGCCTGGCTTGATCGGGAGTTTGTTGGAGTCGACAGCCTCTGACCCCATGCCGCACCTGCCGCTACCACCGAGCCTGTGCCCATCGGAGACGAACACGAATTGAGGACAAGTCCCGAAAGTTCTATCGTTCTTGGCCGGAACGAAGCTCACCAGGAGTTGATCCCCGGGCTTGAACGAATTCTTCGTCCAGCCATTCGCGAGCGCGTTTCCCGGACTCACGGTTTCGACGCCCCAGGTCTGATCTTCGCCCTTGTCATTTTTGAGGGTGAAATAGATCTGGACATGCGGATTGGCCCAAATGTATTGCGTCACCGTCGCCTTCGTTGTGATGCGATGAGTGAAGTCGTACACCCCTGCCGTTCCGTGATGCCCGAACAGAGGCGTGCCGATCGCCAGAAAGCCCAATGTCGTTACGGCGAAGGAAACTGCAAGCTTATGCGTCATATGGAAATCTCCTGAACGTAAATACTACGGGTGAACCTGCCGCTTCCAGGCCTCGCCGTGAAGCTTCACCTCGGAATATACACAGATGTCCTCGGGAAGATCGGCGTACTGCGAGCGGGTCGGCTCTACCAGTTGAAAAATCTTCTTGTCGCCTTTCCAGGTCCCGACATACGCCATAGGGTCCGTGATATTCAGGACCAACTCCAGATGGTCATGGTCCACGCGACGGTAGCGCTCTTCCACCGTCATCTTGTCGCTGTGAGGGGACCCATACTGGTCGAGCCAGGTAGAGTCGTCAAAGTTGTTCGAATTGACGACAAACGTATCTCCCTCCCAATGGCCGACCGCGTATCCGAACCACCGTGACTCGGCGTCGTCGTTCGGAAGTTTTCGCCCGTCCGTCCATATGTCGCGCCACACGCGGTTATTCTGGAAAAACTGGATTACTTCATCGCCAGTCTGGGCAAACCTCATTCCGGGCGGCGTGGGGTTCCACATGATACGAGGGAAACCCGGGGGATCACACAACTGGAGAGGATCGTTCCAGTCTTTTTCGTTCGGGTCAACTCCGTTACCCAACGCCTTGCCATCGTATCCCGTCTTTACTTTCTGAAATTTTTCCAAAGCCCACGGCGTCATCGGCGGCCGATTGTTGCTCGTCTCGTTCAGGGCGCCAGGTGGCCGCCCGATATTGGTGATGTCCCAGAACCCGGATAGATCATGCGGGTCGAAAGACTTGTTCGAGGCGGCTGGCGCCTTTGTCTTCTGCGATCCCTTCTTACCGTCCTGAGCGAAAGCGACTGACGCCCCGGCGAGCACTACCGTGATCGCAATCATCGCACCCATCCGGCGACCCATCATGTTAGAGCTCCCTTTTCGCACACTTGTCTCTTCGACAAAACAGGCCCACAAACCAAGCCGACCCTCTGCGGGGTGACTATACCGAAGGGCAGTCCCGGTGTCAAGGTCCTGTGTCGACAGGTCCTGTGTCGCGGGCCCCTGCGTATTCGGGTACCCGATAATTCGGTGGGTTTGAGTTCCGCGTCAGGCATTTGGGCCTGCCAATCGGGCGCCTTCTTCGTCGATGCGGCGCGGCAAGGCGGCCATCAAGGCGGTCTTCTTCTCAAGCCATGCCTGTGTTTCGGCGATATGGCTTTCCGCTTCTTCGAGCGCGACCTGCAGCACTTCCGGGGCTGGCCCTCCGGGGATGCGGCGGATGTTTACGAAGTGGCGAGGGTCGAGGGCTTCGAGAAGGGCTTCGACAAGGTCTGGGCGCGAGGCTGTCAGGGAAGGCGAGAGCGATACAACGGCGTCAACCATGGCTTCGGGGGAATAGCGGCCGTTCAGCGCTTTCACAGCCGCTGAGACGAGCCGGTGCGCTTCACGGAAACTCATGCCTTCGCGCCTGACCAGAGTGTCGGCCAGTTCGGTTACAGTCAGGAAGTCCTCCGCAGCGCGTTCGGCCATGCGTGCGGTGCGTACTTCACATCCGCCCAGGATTCCGGTGAAGAGCGCGATGGCTCGGATGGCGTCGGCGGTTGTGGAGAAGACCAGCGGCTGGAGATCGTCCTCGGCGTCGTTGATGTCGCCGAAGGGCGTGTTGTGCAGACAGGTGAAGACACCTTGCGCCTGCGCGAGGGTCTTGCTGGCGAGGATCCGGACGTGTTCGAACGGCACCGGATTACGCTTCTGGGGCATGATGCTGCTGATCTGAACCCAGGCGTCCGAGAGGCGAAGGAATCCGAATTCGGCGGTGCACCAGAGCAGGAAATCCTGCGTGACCCGGCCGAGATTGAGCATCGCCGTGGCGATGGCTCCGGCGGTTTCGGTGAGGTAATCGGTGGCGGCTATGGCTCCGTAGGAGTTGAGCTGCAGGCCCTCGAAGCCGAGCAGGGCCGCGGTGAACTCGCGATCGATCGGGAACCCTGTCGTTGAGATGGCGCATGCTCCCATTGGCGAGCGATTTACCGTGGCCCATGCGGCTTGCAAACGGCGTTCGTCGCGGCCCATGAGTTCGATCACCGCAAGAAGGTAATGTCCGAATGTGATCGGCTGGGCTGGCTGCGTATGGGTGTACGCCGGCATCAGCGTTGCGGCGTGCTCGCGCGCGAGGGCGAGGAGCACCTTGCGGGCCGCATTCAGGTTGCGCACGATTTCGAGAATGTCCGCACGCAGGCACATTCGGTATTGCGTGATCGCGATATCGTTCCGGCTTCGCGCGGTATGCATTGCGCCCGCGACGGATTTGAGAGCGGCTTTTTCGAGAGCATTCTCTACGAAGAAGAAGAGATCTTCGTGCCGGCCGTCGTAAGTGGCGGCTGATAGTTCGGTGCGATCCAGCTGCTTCAACGCGCGAATGCAGGCCTGGGCCGTCGGCTGTGGAATGATTCCCTGACGCGCCAGCATCAGCGTGTGGGCGTAGTGAATCTCGATCAGGGCGTCGAGAAAGAATCGCTGCGCATCGCGGAAGTTGATCGAAAGAACCGTCTCGGCGTATACCGGGGCGGGGAAGGACTCCACGGCTACCAATCTACTTTCACCGCCAACTGCACGATGCGGCCTTCGAGGAGCGTCGACACCGGCGCGAAGGTAGGGTTCGACGTGATGAGACCCGTGGTTGCGTTCACGGTCGCAGTGGTATTGAGAGTGGTGATATTCGGGTGGTTGAAAACGTTGTTCGCTTCCATGAAGAACTGCGGCTTCAACCGTTCCCACAACGTGAAGAAGCTCCGCGTATAACGGATATCGAACTGATAAACGTTGGGCGTGCGGGCGGTGTTGCGGCCGACATAGAGCGGACGGGACGTCGCCAGACTGTCTCCGTTCAGGACCGTGTTCGCTGTGATCGTCTGCTCGTCACCCGAGGAGACATTGCCGAGTACGGTGAACTGGTTGCGGTTGAGGAGATAGTTCCACACCCGATTGTCGAGCTTCACGACAGGCGCCCAGACGGTGCTCAGGGTGAACGCATTGGGCCGGTTGATCGAGCTGTTGCCGCGATCGCGGTCGCGATTGGTGGGATCGGAGATGAAGTTCGAGCCCTGGTCGTAGGTGTTGGCTTCGGGCGCATCGTCGATCGAATGCGACCACGTATAAGAAGCGTTGACAAGGAGGCCGCGAGTTCCTATGCGGTGCTGATAATTCACAATAAGCGCGTTGTAGGAACTGTTATTGCCGATGTCCTGGAGCGCGAGGTTGTTGTAGAGCGGGTTGGCTCGCGTTGTGGGACCGGCGGGCCCGTAAACGGGACGGCCGTCGGCGAGGTAGCGGATCGGGTTGATGAGGTTTATGTTGCGGAGGTATTCCAGATTGCGGCCGCCCGTGTTGGCATAGCCTACCGTTAGCGCGTCATCGTTCGACAACTGCCTCGTAATCTGAATGCTGGAATTGATGGCATATCCGTCTTTGTAATCCGGCGTGATGGTATAGAGCGTCTGTGAGGCGCGAGGAAGCGATCCGTTAACGACCGCGGTGGGAAAGAGCGGCGCGCCCGGGTTCTGGGAGGAAATTGAGGCTATGTAAGAGCTCGATCCGCCATCGTTATAGAGCGCGTTGTACCAGAGGTTGGTCGGCGGGGCCTCATAGAAGATGCCGGAGTTGACGCGCAGGACGGTCTTCGGGTTGATCGACCAGGCGATGCCCAGACGCGGCGCGAAATTGGCGCTGGGCGAACGAAAGGTCTTCGAATAGGGAAGCTGGTAATTCGGGTCGCCTGACGGTCCGGAGAACTTGTCGTAGCGAACGCCGCCAATGATCAACACGTTGGGAGTGATCTGCCAGCTGTCCTGCGCGAAGAGATCCCAAAAGAAGGAGTGATACCAGGCGCCGGGCTGCCCCACGCTCGCGTTGAAAGTCGTATAAGCCAGCGGGTTTGCGCCGGACTCGGCAGCCTGATAGGCCGCGATGCTGGGGAATATGTACTGCGTGTAGATATCGGCAGCCTGATCGTCGAGATTCTGCTGGAAGCCGAAGCCGGCTTTGAAGGTGTGCGGTCCTTTGACCACCGTGAAGTTGTCGTTGAGGTTCGGCACTTTCTCCTGGAAGCGGTCACCCACGGCGATGCTGCCGCCAAAGTTCGCAATGCCCGTGATGTTGATCTGCGGCCCCGTGCCGGTGAGCGGATCGGCCACGTGCTGCTCGTTTCGGTAAGGCCAGCCGAAGCGGAGTTCGTTCAGGATGTTGGGCGAGAAGGTGGAGAGAAGCTGCGCGCCGAGAACATGGGCCCGGTCGCGGAAGTCGGCGGCCACGCTGAGCGCGTTGAGTCCGCCGACATTGGAATTAAACGGGTACTGATTGCGGAAGTAGTTGTAGCGGACGAAGAACTGATGCTTCGGCGTGATGACCCAGTCGAGGCGGGTATCGACCCACTGCGCGTGTTCGATGGCCGGAGGATTGGTGAGCAGATTGGACGGGATTCCTATCAGAGCAGCATTGGCCGGGGTGATGGTGATGGGCGCCGGGACGCTTCGCTCGACATGTTCGTACGAGCCGAAGAAGAAGAGCTTGTTTTTGATGATCGGGAAACCTGCGTTTGAAGCGAAGTCGTTGGCGATGGGGAGGAGTGTTGTCGGCGTGGCGAGGATGGGGCGTGCTACCAGATCGAGCGGGCGACCTATATAGGTGACGTCGCCGTGAAACTGATTGCTGCCGGAACCGGTGATGACGTTGAAGATGTCGCCGGCGATTTTGCCGAACTCCGGCGAGAAGCTGTTGGAGACGGTCTGTATTTCATTGACGTAGCTGTTGGCAATGGCGAAGAGGCGCAGACCATAGCGGTCGGTTTCCGTGTCGACGGCGCCATCGAGCTGGTAGTTGACGCGATCCGGAATGCCATTGGTGTTGAGAAGGCGCGGGATGCCCAGTTCGGGATTCGGGTGTCCGCTGACGCCGGGTTGAAAGAGGATGAAGTTGTAGGGATTGCGCGAGGTGAGCGGCAGATTGTCCGTCTCCTCATGGCCGATGGTTCGGCCGGTGCTTACCCGCGAGGCATCGATGATGGGCGCGCCGCCGGAGACTTCAACAGAAGTCGCGACTGAGCCCACGGGAAGCTGGGCATCGATTACGGCTTCAACGCCGGCGTCGAGAACCACTCCGGGATGCACCTGGGTCTGGAAACCGGTTTTCTGAATCGTGACCGTATAAGAGCCGAGCGGGAGATTGGGGAAAACATAATAGCCGTCTTCCGTTGTCTGGGCAGATTTCTCGAGGCCGGTGCCGGTGTTTTCGATTTTGACGTCGGCCTGGGTGATGGGGGACGCGGCCGGATCGGTCACTCGTCCGCGGATGGAGCCGTTGATCGCCTGCGCCTGGGCCCAGATCAGGTTCGGGGAAAGCGCCGCCAGGATAACAGCCGCGGCGAGGGCAAATTTAGCGGGCAAGGCGCTGGATTTCATAAGACTATTTCCTCTTGTAATCATTCTGAAGCGGTTTCTTTTTGTTTGATCGAGTATAGGAAGGTTAGTACCTGAACGTCAACCGTTTTGGGGCAGAGATCGGGCGTGCCTGGGCGGCCCACTGCGGCGAATCGATAGCTTTGGCCGGTCACGCTGCCCTCACACTGACCACTTCGGCGCGAATTTGCGGTAATTTTCGAAGTCGTAGTGGTGTCTTTGGGCGGTTGCGATGTCTGCGAGACGGAACTGGCGGCGGGCTTCGGCTTCGATTTCGGCGGTCGAAAAAACGAACTGTCTGGTGATGGGTTCGGTATCGGGCTGAAGGTGATGGTGACCGTGTTTCACTTTCATCTTCAGGAGATTGCGCTCGGCTACGGCTGCATCGAGTTCGGCCTGGCGCTGGGCTTTGCGCTCGGCCTGGAGGGCTTTGAGTTCGCGCAGGGATTTTTCGAGCGTGCGCTGGAGACGCTGTTCGTAGAGGCTCAGGTTGAGGAACGGTTTGTTGTCGTCGCGGAAGACACGCGCGGCGGTGAGGACTGCGTGGACCTGGACGTATTCGGTATCGATCTCGCCGGCTTCTTCGGAGTGGCCGAGGGCGAGCATGGCGTCCTCGAGCGAGCGGGCCCGGTTCAGGCGCCATTGGGTGTCGCAGAAGCTTTGGGCGTATTGCTCTTCGAGTGGGGTCTCGGGGGCGAGGGTCTGGAAGAGACGTTTACAGAAGACGTGGTATTGGTCCATGTCTTCATAGGGCATGACTACAGTGCGGCCGGTCAGGCCGTGGCGCAGGGCGTTCATAGCGGAACGCTGTTTGCCTGCTTCGGTGCGGGGTCCGGTGGACTGGTTCGGGTTTGCGGATGCTGCATTGCTGGATGCGGATTCGGTTGCCGGGGACATGGGTCTTTTGTTTTCTCCTCGGTTATTCATTAGCATGCGTTTTTTGGGATGGTCACTCCAATTCGCATTAAACTGTTGATTTTTCGGAGAAAAAAGTGTGGCCGAATGTGTGATCACGAAAATCGGCGTTGCCAATTTTGGCGTTGAGACTTGTCCCGGACTCATGCCATTGATCGGTCCGAAGGGAAGAATGCCTGGCAGTTAATCCAATTCCGTTCATTCCAGGGAGGGCGTGGGAGATGTTCAGATCACCGATGCGTAGCCGTTGGCAGCGGGGCAGTTTCCACCGCTTGCTGACTCTCAAACGGTCGGGCAGGTTGGCGAATGCAAGCGCGTTTCGCGTTCCTCATCCTGAGTATGCAACCGATCTTTTTGCGACATGTTTACCTGGGTTTGACGGCCGCACCTTTTTGTAATAACCCGACGAAATGAAGTCGACAGGACCGTGGTGGAAGCCGCCCCGGATAGTGCTCGACATCTTGCTCTCGGGGGCCCCGATCTAAAATGAACTGTGGTGACAGGGTTTTGGCTATGCTCGCACAACGCCCCGCCCGAGAAAAAGCAAGCGGCAATCACGCAGCGGATTCTTCAATAAGCCGAAGCCCGCTCCGCGTCCTGATCGTGGCCGTTCCGCCTATGAGGACCCTTGATGTGTTCGGTCCCGCAGAGGTATTCGGCGATGCGAATTGGCTGCGTGGCGGAGATCCGGCGTATAAAGTCAACATCATTTCGGCGTGCGCCAACCGCGTGATTGCGAATCATCTCGGCACGCCCGTGCATACGGATCGGACGTATCGGGAATATTCCGGACCGATCGATACCCTCCTGGTTGCCGGGTGCATGGGCCCTCGCGAACTGCACTACGAACCAGGGTTTTTGGAGTGGCTCAGATTGCAGAGCGCCCGGGCTCGGCGGTTCGGCTCGATCTGTACCGGCGCGTTTGTTTTGGCAAAGGCCGGCCTTCTCGATGGACGGCGAGCGACGACGCATTGGAATTGGGCGACCGAACTCGCCCAGGACTACCCGCGGGTGACTGTCGATCCCGACCCGATTTACGTTCGAGATGGCAGTTGCTATACGTCAGCGGGAGTTACGGCCGGTATCGATCTTTGTCTCGCGCTGGTGGAACAGGATCTTGGCAGACCTCTGGCTCTTCGAATTGCACAGATGATGGTTGTATTTCTGCGGCGTCCGGGCGGACAATCGCAATTCAGCGCGACCCTCGAAGCCCAAATCGGGGAGAACCATCAGCTGGGCGATCTGCTTGCCTGGCTCCCTGACCACCTTCGTCAGGATCTCTCGGTCGACTCACTCGCTCGTCGCCTGGCCATGAGTGGTCGCAATTTCGCTCGCTTATTCAGACAGGAGATCGGAAAGACTCCCGGGGAGCACATCGAGGATCTCCGTCTGGAAGCAGCGCGACGCCAGCTGGAATCTACGTCACGAAGCACGGATGAAGTGGCCGCTGCTTGCGGGTTATCCAGCGCCGAGGTGCTCCGCCGTCTGTTTCGGCGACGCCTGCAAGTCACACCTGGTCAATATAGAACATCATTTGGGCAAACCGGATTTGGGCAAACCGGGGTGCGCTAAACCACATCGTGGCAGGAATCGTTGGTTTCTTGTCCGCGTATGCACTTTTCATCTTCGATGCTCGAGGCGCACAATCGAGGCAGAGAGAGGCCAAACAAAATATGAGTGAACTCGACTCCATGCTGGAACGTAACAAAGACTTTGCAGCCCGCCAGTCTGCTGCGGGCATACTCATGCCGCTTCCGCAGGCGCTCCTGAATGTACGGGCAATTATCATCGGTTGCGCCGACATGCGTGTGGACCCGGCTGATGTACTCGGAATCAAACCTGGCGGGGCCGTTATCATGCGCAACATCGGCGGTCGAATCACGCCCGGGCTGTTGGAGCAGCTGGGTATGCTTGGGCGAATCGGTGAAGTTGCGGGAAGCGTTCCTGCGGGCGGTGGGGAATTTCACCTCGTCGTACTCCACCACACCGATTGCGGCATCACTCGCCTCGCAGGCGAGACCGCCATGCTGACGCACTATTTTCAGACCCAGGACGGCGAGCTCGGGAAAAAAGCGGTCAACGATCCGCGCGCGGCGGTCGCTGTCGACGTCGCTTTACTCAGAGCGATTCCCGCATTGCCGGGAGACTGGTTCGTCTCCGGCCTCGTCTATGACGTGGCGACCGGACTTGTGGAGATAGCCGTACCGCCGGCGCGGATTCGTGCCGCGTATGCCGCGTAAGCAGGGATGCATCGGAGGTTCGCCGATCTGCATCAGATCAGATCCAGCGTTGCTGGTTTTTCTAACAAAGGAGGACTTTATACAAAATTGCTATGCCGCTCATTCTGGCGGCTCTTATAGCTGCGGGGATCATTGTTATCGCTTGTCTGCAGCCTTGCAACTGAACCGATGAGCTTATTTTTGCGTCGGATTCTGACTTTCATACGTTTGCCCGACTGCAACGCGTATTTCCGGGATGGCACGCACTGGAGCCATTCGAAGGAGAAAAATGGATGCACTTGAAGGAAAGGTAGCTGTAATCACCGGTGGCAATAGCGGCATTGGTCTGGCCACCGCCAGACGCTTCGTGAAGGAAGGGGCCTATGTGTTTATCACCGCACGTCGCCAGGCGGAGTTGGATTCGGCTGTCGCGCTGATCGGCAGGAATGTAATGGCGATTCAGGGAGACGTCTCAAATCTAAATGATCTTGACCATGTCTATGAAGAGGTGCGAAAGGTGAAGGGACACGTCGATATCGTCTTCGCAAATGCCGCCGTCGTAGTCCCTGTTTCACTCGCAGAATCGACGCCGGAAACGTTTGACAAGCAGTTCAACCTGAACGCACGCGGCGCGTACTTTACGGTACAGAAAGGGGTCCCGCTGCTGGCCGACAACGGGTCCATCATCCTTTCCGGGTCGGCGGCATGGCAGATGGGCATTCCAGGCTATGGCGCGTACTCGGCAACGAAAGCGGCTTTGGTTTCCTTTGTCCGAACCTGGACCGCAGAGCTTGCCGGCCGCGGCATCCGAGCGAACGTAATCAGTCCTGGGCCGACGGAGACGCCGATGATCCATGCCGGCTCTAAAGGATCGCCGGAGGGTACAAGCGAATATTTTCGAAAGATGATTCCGATGGGACGACTCTGAACACCAGAGGATCTTGCATCGGCGGCCGTGTTCCTTGCTTCCGATGAGAGCAGCTTCATCACCGGCATCGATCTGCCAGTCGACGGCGGCACCGCTTCAAGATAATCCGTCGCAGGAGAAACACAGGAACGCGACGTTTCAGCAGGATGAGGACATGATCGACAGTTGGTCTCTCTTCCATCCGGTCAACACCCAGGACACCGCTGCCATGGTTGCCATGAGCGCGATCGTCGAACCCAACCACTTGAGCTAATCGACCAGGAAGGCGGCATTAAAGTTCGTCAACTCGTGAAAAGCCCTGGTGGCGATGTCGTTTCTGATAGCGAAGTGTGGCACGTTTATACCATCGCTAGCGGTCTCATTGAACGCATGGACTTCAAGGGAAGCGAAACGAGCTCGGACCTAAATCCATCTACTGCATTCCCCAGACACTGACATGTTTCGGGATCTGTCGCTGTTATCTGAGCGGCAACCGACATGCCGTCCGGCGTTCCCATGATTCCGGCTCGCCTCGGCAGGATTAGTAATCATAAGCCGGCATCGCAACTGGAATCGGGATGCCCCTGGCTGCTCCGGGCCCGGAATGCCGGCGCGTTCGAAGTGATCCGGCGGTCTCGACTCCGCACACGCCCCAGCACTCACGCGCCGGATCACTCCGGATAGCATCATCGCGTTTATCGTTCCTGATTCGCGGGATATATTGACTGGCGACGTACGAGGATGGAGGCCGTCGCGACGAAAACCGTGGGATTTGCTCGATTTTCTATCGATTACTTCGTGATCAACGCGAGTTTGCCCAGGTAGTGGTCATTGAGCGCGCGCTGAGCGTCGGCGGCTTGATCCAGAGTGAATGTTCGGGCGACTTTGACTTCGAACGGACCGGCTTCGATAAGGCGGTTGACCTTGTCCAGGGGTGGCGGGTTATAGTCGCCGTCGAAGCTTTGGAGTTTCATGCCGGCACGTTCTTTGGGAACGGGTTGGACACCGTTGGGCCAGGCGACGCGTCCACCCGTTCGCAGAGCGGCCAAAGATTTTTCGGCTGCTTCACCACCCGTCGTCAGGAGCACGGCATCAAGACCTTCGGGTGCGAACCGGCGCGCGGCAGCGAGCACGTCTTCTTTATATCCATCCACAACCTGGTCCGCGCCAAGACCGCGCACAAAGGCAACACCATCATCGCCCGAGGCCACGGCCAATACGCGCGCGCCCATGCGTTTGGCGAATTGCACGGCCAGGTGACCAATGCCGCCGCTGGCGCCAAAGATCAATAAGGATTCCCCACTTTTTAAACCCAGCGTCGTATCAAGACCTGCAAAAGCCGTGACAGCATCAACGGCCATGGCAGCGGCTTGTGGCATGGTGAGTTTTCCGGGGATGAGCGCTAAACTGGTTTCTTTCACAACAGCATACTGCGCATAAAATCCGCCCTTCGGATTCAGAAAGGAGATTCCGTACACGCGGTCCCCTTTTTTAAACCGCTTCACTTCCGGTCCCACGGCTTCAACGGCGCCGGCGCCATCGGATCCCAATACAATTGGAAACACGGGCTTGATATTGAACTCTTTCGCAAAATAGCCTTCCCGTTCAAAGGGGTCCCAGACGCCGACGCCAGCGGCTTCCACATGAACCAACACTTCATCGGCGCCCACGGCCGGGATGGGAAGCTCCTGAGTTTCCAACGTTTCAATTCCGCCAAACCGGTCAATGGCCACAGCCTTCATTGTCTTACCTGGTGTTTGAGTCATTCAAATCCTCTTATCCAATAATAGGACCGATTCAACAGGTCCTCCTTGTTGGGTCTTTCAATCGGTGGGCAAACAGAAAACAGCGGTTCATGTCCACTTGTCCATCAACTCATTTAACAGTCCGACAAGCCTTTGAGGCAGTGCCAACCGTTCCGGTTCGTCACATTTCGAATCAAATACCATAGCCTCTGAGGGCCAGGACAGCGACCGGTGCAACGCGTTTTCCTCGATCTCCGGGTACGCGGTTTCCGAGTGCACGCCACGAGCAGATCCCGAACGAGTGCCGCGATTGCTCACCACATGCGCGTCATCGCCTGTTTCGTGCGCAAACTTCAGAGCTACGCTGGAGTGTGCCGGAAGACGTCCCCACAATCATTCCGCATGCGGACTTCGGCGAGCCGGACTGTTGCGGCTGCCTGTTTGGTCGCATTGCGGGGGATCAGGGGGTGATTGCATGCAACGAGTGCAGGGCGATCCTCGGGAGAGTCCCGGCATGCGAGCTTCAGCGGACCCTGGATGTATTTGACCTCATGCTGGAAATCACACCTGTTATGTGCAGGCAATGTCGCGCTGTGAACCTGGTTCCGGGATTCTCGCGGGTTGACGCGTTCCTCTGTTGCGAGTGCGGGATCGGTTTAACCCGAATTCCGCGCGGGTTCTAGTGCGGCCTTAGTTTCCCGCGATTCATAAAAAGCAGCACGGCGAAGAACAGAAGAAACTCCACAAACCAGTGATGGGTGAACACGATGGCCACTACGGACAGCATCGCCGTGGTGACAATCCAACGCGCAAACCATGCGATGGTCATGGCCTGTTCGCCCTTCGCCCATTCGTCCGCATGGACCAATGTTAACGCGGAACGGGCGGATTCACCGTCCCGTACCGCCGTTCGCCGAACATGCGCAGCACATTTTTGTATGCTTAAGACATGTCGAAGATGATTCAGGTGAGGGACGTGCCGGAAAATGTGCATCGCATTTTGAAGTCGCGAGCGGCCCGTGAGGGCATGAGCCTCTCCGACTTCCTCAAGAGGGAACTGGCGCGCTCAGCGGAGCGGCCGACGATGCAGGAATGGCTGGAGACCACTCGACAGATGAGGCCTGTTCGAGGCGAGCGGAGCGCTTCGCAAGTGATACGCGAGCTACGCGACTCGCGATGATCGTTTTGGACGCGTCGGTGGTTGTCGAGCTTCTTACGAACGGCCCACTGGCCGATTCGATCAGAATCGAGCTCTCGGAAGTGGATGAGCCGATTATCGTTCCTCATTTGATTGATATCGAAGTGGTGAGCGCATTCCGACGGCTGGCGGCGGGTCGCCGAATCGGGACAGATCAGGCGGATCGATTTCAGGCAGGGCTTGCGGGGCTGCCGGCGGAACGTTATGCGCACACGCCTCTGATTGACCGTATTTGGGAATTGCGCCATAACTTCACTGCATACGACGCGACTTATATAGCTTTGGCCGAAGCGATGAAGGCAGATCTCTACACGTGCGACGAGAAATTGTCTAAAGGGCACCGGGCCCGAGTTGTTCTGTTCGGCAAGGGGTGAAAAGCCGGTGACAAGATCGCCGGCGCTACCAGCCGTCATCCGTAGTTGCGTAGTTTTCATCTCCCGCTCCGGATATGATTAAAAACCGGAGAGTCAAAGCAGCATGAACAGGAACATTCTTCTCTCGCTTATTGCCGGTCTCGCCGGTGGGCTGATTGTCCACTTTGTCGCGCCGGCGACGGCATTCGCTCAAAATCAGGCGCCCACCCCTAAAGAAATTCGAGCGCAGAGTTTCACGCTTACCGACGCTTCGGATCGTACAATGGGGACGTTTTCGGTCGAGCCTGTGTTGGGCAGATCTTCGGCGATCATACGAAATCCGGGGCTTCCCGACCAGAGTATCGAACGGATCACTCCGATGCGGATCGTGTTGCGGGACGCCAGGGGCCGCGAGATCTGGACTGCGGGTGACAGCGGAGTGCGGCCGATCAGCGAAAAGTAGTTTCGTTCCGTAAAGCTCCGCGCCGGGCGGAAGCCCGGCAGCAGGCCCGAAGGCCTGGCCCCACGGGATGCTGCGTTAGCGTTCGTCTCTCAGGGCTTCTACCGGGGTCAGCGAGGCGGCTCGCCATGCGGGTAAGAGGGCCGAGGCTATTGCGATCACTCCTAATACGGTGAACGCTACCGCTGTGGTTGCGCCGCTTACCGGAAGGCCGGGGAACATGTCGGGCATTTTGACCAGCTTGAGGGCGCTCGACAGGCCGAATGCTACGCTCCATCCGATCATTCCGCTCACGAATGCGAGGACGCAGCCTTCGACTAAGAAGTCGATCATGATGCGCAGGCGCGTCGCTCCGAGGGCTTTGCGCAGGCCGATCTCGCGTGTCCGCTCGGAGACCGTCACCAGCATGATGTTCATGACCCCGATACCGCCCAGCGAGAGCGTTACCAGACCGATGAAGGCGAGGAACACGGTCATTGAATCGAAGATACCCGCCGTGCGCCGCTGATCCTCCACCGTGTCCCAAACTCCCAGCGCGCTCTCATCCGCGGGGTCGAAACCGTGGGCGCGCCCGATGATCCGCTTTACCTGGGAGCGCGCCTCTTCATATTGGTCGAGAGATTTCGGCTGGTAAATGATGTCGTCGAGATAACCGGGAACATAGTATTTGACGGGCGGTACGTCGCGCGTCATGGTCCGGTAAGGAAGCCAGATCTTCTTCTCGTCGAGACCCGAATAACTGCTGTTCTGTTCCTTTTCCGACATTACGCCGATGACGCGGTAGGGGAGGGTATTGATGGCGATCTCGCGTCCTACGACATCCTGACGGGCGCCGAATAACTGCTTCCTCACGTCGACGCCGATCACGCAGACGCGGCGGCCGTTCTTTTCGTCGTCATCGTTGAAGAAGCGGCCGTCGCCGATGGGGATGGAGCGAAGTTCGGGGAAGATCGCCTCTACTCCGCTGACGTCGAACGATCCGCTATTGTAAGTGCTCGTTGCGCGAACATTCCCTTCGACCTCAGCCGCGACGACATTGACCAGGTAAGCTTCGCGGCGGATGTTTTCCACATCCGAGTAATTCAGGCGGATGCGGCGGCCGGCGCGCTGTCCCCCGGCCTGCAACTCGGTCTGGCCGCCGAAGAGGATCACGAGATTCTCTCCGAGCCCCTTCATGTTATTGCGCTGACCCGCCTTGAAACCGTCTCCCATGGCGACGATCAGGACAATGGAAGCAATGCCCCAGGCAATACCCGCCATGGTCAGGAATGTGCGCAGCTTGTTACGAAGGAGGCTGCCCGTCACCTGCCCCAGAAGCTCGGACAAGTAAGTCATGACTTACTGAAGAATCACCTGCTGGCCTTCGCTCAGGCCTTTGAGTACTTCGGTTCGCGCGCCATTGCTGATGCCCACTGTAATGGGTATCTTGCGGAAGCCCTTCTCGTTCGTGGGATCGGGGATCTGAACCGCGGTCGACTTGTCCTTGTTGTAAGTTACGGCGCCTTCGGGGATGGTGAGCACGTGTTTGTGCTCTTCAAGAATGATTTCCGCGTTGGCGGTCATCTGGGCTTTCAGAAGGTGCTTTTCGTTGGAGATGGAAACACGCACTTCAAACGTGGTGACATTGTCCTTTTCGTCGCCGGTGGGCGCGATTCGCGTCACAGAGCCCTGAAACTTCTGATCCTTGAAGGACTCGACGGTGATGCGCGCCGGCTGGCCCAGATAGACCTTGCCGATATCGCTTTCGTCGACCTTCCCTTTGATGTAGACCTCGTTCAGATCGCCGATCTTCATGATATTGGTGGCGCTCGAACCCAGAACCAGGATGGAACTCACCGCGTCACCCACTTCACTGTCGCGCGAAAGAACCATGCCGCCGACGGGAGAAACGATGGTGGCGTTCTTCAGATTTTCTTCGGCGATGTTGACGGTGGCCCGCTGCTGTTCGAGACCTGCCTGAGCCTTTGCAACGGCCGCCACGGAGCTCGCCAGATTCGCTTTAGCCGATTCCTGCTTTTGCACGGCGAGGTCGTAGTTCTTTTCGGCATCGTCGCGGCTGTTCTGGGCAATCAGTCCATCGTCAAACATCTTTTTGGCGCGTTCCATGTCGCGTCTGAGGAATGGAACATCGGGGCCCGCGGCGTCGACCTTATAGCGTTCGTAATCGGCCTGTGCGGTGCGAAGAGCGGCTTCGGCGACATGGAGCGCCGCCTGCTGCTGTTTGAGCGCGGGCATGAGGTCGTTCTGATCCAATTCGCAAAGCACCTGGCCCTCAACTACCGGGTCGCCGACGTTTACGGGAAGCTTTTCGATAATTCCGCTGGCTTTCGATTTGATGTCCACTTCGGTGACGGGTTGAACTTTTCCCGTTGCGACGACGGATCGGGCGATGTCCATGCGTTCGACTTTGGCGATCTTTTCGGGGTCGATTTTAGCGGGTTTGGTGCCTATCGCTTTCAGGGAAAAAAACGCGGCGCTCGCCAGCACGAGCAGCGTCAGGCTGATCCAGAGCGCACGTCTTCTTTTCTTTGCTGCCATCGTTTAGTCTCAGAGAGTTATACGTGAGCGACCCGAAAAAGTTCGCATGAAAACGATCATGCCGGGGGGCGAAAAGTGTGTACCAGTTCGCAGGCGCGGCGAACGCCGAGATCGGGGAGAAGCTTCCCCAATTCTATCGCGATCGTGAGCGGCGCGGAAGGACTCCAGAAGGTTGCGGTACCAACCTCTACCAGCGATGCGCCGGCGATCATGAATTCCGCCGCATCTTCGCCATTCGCGATTCCGCCGATGCCGATTACGGGAATTTTCACTGCGCTCGCAGCCTGCTGCACCATGCGCAGGGCGATCGGCTTGATGGCGGGGCCGGAGAGGCCGCCGTAGCCTGCTCCGATTCGGGGTTGTCGGGTTTTGGCGTCGATCGCGAGTGAGATGAATGTGTTGATCAGGGAAATGGCGTCGGCGCCGCTTTGTTCGCAAATGCGGGCGAAGGGCTCGATGGCGGCGACGTTGGGCGAGAGCTTTACGATCAGGGGTCTCTGCGCTGCGGATTTGACTCTGGAGGTGAGGTCGGCAAGGGCCGATTCGTCGACTCCGAAGGCGAGGCCGCCGTGTTTTGTGTTGGGGCAGGAGACGTTGAGTTCATAGGCCGCGATTCCCTGGGCGTCGTTCAGGGCGTGTATGACTTCGACGTAATCTTCGGCGGCGTAGCCGAATACGTTCGCGATTACGGGGGTCGCGTAGCGGCGCAGCGCGGGGAGTTTCTTTGCGATGAATTCGCGGACGCCAATGTTCTGCAGGCCGACCGAGTTGATCATCCCGGCGCGCGCTTCCCAGAGTCGTGGGGCGGGGTTGCCCTGAATGGGTTCGCGGGAGAGGCCCTTCACGACGATGCCGCCCAGCTGGTTCAGGTCGACGAGACTTTCAAATTCGATACCGTAGCCGAAGGTGCCGGATGCGGCGAGCACGGGATTGCGGAAATGAATGCCGCAAACGGTCATCGCAAGGCAGTCTGGCGCATCGTTCATCGGGACTCGAATCCTGGCGATGTAAAGACCATTTCGAGTGGAGTTTAGCAGAGCCCTTCTGGTGGTAGACTATTCGGTTTAGTACCTGGTACCTGATATTTCGGTTGTCAAACTGAGTGATGGGGGCGGTGACGAATAACGCGGGAATTCTTGGCGTGAGGACCTGGCGGCAGCAAAAAGGCATCAGCCTCGAAGCCATCGCTGCATCGACCAAACTCAGCGTGAGACAACTTGAAGCGATCGAGTCCGGCGATTTCAGCCGGTTGCCTGGCGGTATCTACAACACCAGTTATATCCGGCAGTATGCGCGCGCGATCCAGTTTGAAGAGGCCGATCTCCTGGATTTCTATCGCGATGCGTGCAAGAGCGCGAATGGTCAGCGCAAGGAAAACGGCGGCCCGCAGATTTCCGGCGCTTTGTTTCAGATTTAGGGATCACCGGCGACAAGATCGCCGGCGCTACCCGCTCGTGGCCAGGTAATCGTCAACTGCATTCGCCAGGTCAGGCATAAGCGGCACATTATGCTGCCTCATTCTTGCGTTCTTAAGGGCTGAGTACGGCGGCCTCGCCGCAGCCGTGGGGTATTCGGCCGCGGTGGTCGGACTCAGATTCGCTGTCACGCCGGCCTTTTCGAAGATCATGCGAGCGAACTCGAACCACGAGATGGGCTCGCCGCCTCCGATGTGGAAGACGCCGTTGAGATCCCGCTCGAGCAGATCGATCGCGCGGCTTGCCAGCGCGGGTGCGTAAGTGGGGGATGCGAAGTAGTCCTCGACTACGCGGATCGGCTTTCCTTCGCGCGCGAGGCGCAACATGAGTTCGAGGAAGTTGCCGCGGGCCGTGCGGCGTCCAGCCGGGCCGAATACTCCTGAGGTGCGCACGATGATCGGCCGGTCGAGATAGGCCTGGCAGTAGAGCTCGCCTGCCAGCTTGGAAACGGCGTAGGCGCCGAGCGGGTGCGTGGCGTCGGTTTCGACGTAAGGCCTGCCGAGGGCGCCGTCAAAGACGTAGTCGGTTGAGAAATGAATCAGCCGGGCGCCGATCTGCTTGCACCCGACGGCGAGGTTGCGCACTCCGAGCGCGTTTGCCTGGAAGGCGGCGAGGGGTTCCCGCTCGGCGAGGTCCACCTGATTGTATGCCGCCGCGTTGAAGACCGCGAAGGGCTTGAAATCGGCGAGGGCTTCTTCCACTTTTGCGGCGTCGCAGATATCGAGCGCGGCGCGTTCGAATGCGCGCACTTCGTAATCGCGCCGCGCCAGTTCGGCGGAGAGTTCGACACCCAGCTGTCCGAGAGAGCCGAAGACGGCGACCTTTTTGGGCAAGCCTTTCATCGAGCCGGGGGCATTTTACCAGTGGAGTTCGAAAAACAGCGCAAAGATCACGGCGAGCACAAGAACCAGAGCCATGCCGGCCCATGCCAGCCACGCGACTCGATGAGCGCGCACCGGAACCGCTTCGGCTTCCACTTCGACCGTTGGCGGCGGTGGATCCGGCTCGGCATTCGCATCGCGGCGGGCCAGCACCTGAGTGATCTGTTCTTTACCGGCCCGATCTGCAATCACGATCGTTCCGGAGTTGTGGCTCGTGGTGGTTTCGAGCAGTTGTTTGCGGAGCGGTTCGGGAACGTCCTGCACGGAGCGGTAAAAGCCGCGTTCGCTGCCTGCCGAAATCATGACAACGGAAGTCTTCATTACGCCGGAAACGTTGCGCAGCAGACTGACTCCGCACTCCGGGCAAATGCCCGCGTCGCCGTTGAATTCGGAATGGCACTTCGGACATGTCATGCTTTTATGCCCGTTGGATCATCCGTTGACGGCAAGCGGCAGACGCTGTTCGCGCACCGTGGGGTTCTGAGCGCCGAACTGACCAAGGATTACCTGGATGAATCCCAGAGCCGCTTTTGGGAGCGCCTTGTCTTTGCGATAAATCAGACCCAGCTTTCGCAGCATCGGCTCCGGCGCGAGCGGGATGGTTGCAAGAGCGCCCGCCTTCACTTCTTCGACGCAATTGGAGGCGGCGAGGAAACTGATTCCGAGGCCCGCGATCGCAAAACGCTTCATGGTTTCCGACGAGTCGAGCTCCATGGAAACGCGGAGCTCGTCTTCCACGCTTTCGAACCAGGTATTGAGGCGGCTGCGGGTCATCCCGGTCTGCGGGAGAAGAAGAGGGTAAGGGATCACGTCCTCGCATCTCACTTTCTCCATTCTCGCAAGAGGGTGGTCGGCGGGCACCACGGCGCGAACCTCATCGTGATAAATGTCCACGACCTGGACGCGTTTTTCGAGGACGGGAAGCTGCGTGAGTCCGAAGTCGGCGACGTTCTCCATGACGGCTTCGACCACGCGCGATCCATAGGAGCGATTCACCTGCAACTGAACGCCCGGGAACTGAGTTTTGTACTCGGCGAAAACCTTCGGCAGAACGTAAATGCAGGTCGCCTCATTGGCGGCGATCACAAGTTCACCGCGCGGTGACGTCTCGAGCTCGTTGAGCGAATTCTGCGCCTGGCGGCGGATGTCGAGCAACTGCTCGGCGTATTCCGCGAAGATTTTGCCGGCCGTGGTCAGCGAAATACGACTGCCGAACCGTTCAAAAAGCTCGGCTTTCAGTTCATGTTCGAGCTGGCGAATCTGAGCGCTGATGGCGGGCTGAGTTCGATAACACGTCTGAGCAGCCTTGGAGAAGCTCTTCAGTCGGACGATTTCCAGAAAGGTGTGGAGCTGATCAAAATCCATTCAGTGCCATCCTCAGCCGGCGGGAAACGATGTCAAAACGCGGAGTGCAATGTGATTTAAATGCCATTTTAGCATCGACTGTAGATGGTATCAGGCTCTCCTCGTTTTTTCCGAACTCCGAAAGACGACGTAAAGTGAAGTTTGACTGCGCGAATTCTGGTTTTCGGGCTGCTCGGGCTGGCGCTGCGCGCTCAGACGGCGAGTCAGGTTCTGATTGTGGTCAACCGCGAATCGCGCGACTCGCGGGAGATCGGTGAATATTATCTGAAAAAACGCGGGATTCCGCTGGCGAACCTTTGCGAAATTGATACCTCGCCGGTTGAGGCCATAACCCGCGAAGTTTACGACCGGGAAGTGCGCGCCCCTGTGGCACAATTTGTCAAACAACGGGGCCTCACCGAAAAGATTCTTTACATCGTCACGACCGCGGGTGTTCCGCTGAAGATAGCGGGCGATGGTGCGGGATTACGGAAAACAGAGGCCTCGGTGGATTCCGAACTGACCCTGCTCTACGCGCAATTGCACGGGACGGCGGTGTCGCTGCCTGGCGCGGCGGTGAATCCTTTCTTCGGGCGGCGCGATGTGCCGTTCACGCACCCGCGTTTTGCGATGTATCTCGTAACGCGTCTGGCAGCGTATGACATGGCGGAGATGAAGGGGCTCGTCGACCGGGCGCTGATTGCCCGAAATACCGGCAAGTTCGTAATTGACGCGCGCGCGGACAACAGCACGCCGGGAAACCAGTGGCTGCGGGAGGCGGCGCGCCTTCTGCCGAAGGACCGCGTGGTTCTGGATGACTCCGCGGCGATCGTGATGGACCAGAAAGATGTGATCGGGTACGCTTCGTGGGGATCGAACGACCCCGACCGCAAGCAGCGGTTCCTGCACTTTCAATGGCTGCCCGGTGCGATTGCGACGGAGTTTGTCTCGACCGACGGACGGACGTTCCGGCGTCCTCCCGATACATGGCGGCTTGGCAGCTGGAAGGACCCTTCGACGTGGTTCGAAGGAGCGCCGCAAACGTTGGCCGCGGATTACATTCATGAGGGCGCCACGGGCGCATCGGGGCAGGTGAATGAACCGTATCTGAGCTTTTGTCCGCGTCCCGATTATGTGCTGCCGGCTTACTTTGCAGGCCGAAATCTGGCGGAAAGTTATTATCTGGGAATCCCAGGGCTCAGCTGGATGAACATCGTCATCGGCGATCCGCTGACTCGTCTGCGGCCGTGATTACTTCGCGGCTTTGATTACTTGGCGTCCTGAATGGTAAGTTCTTCGGCCGGGCCGCCCGCCATCATCTTCGCCGAGTCGTAGAAACCGGCGGTCGTCAGGTGAATCTGCACTTCTTTCTTGCCTTTGTTCACCCAGAACCAGCCGTGAATGCCTGTGGTTGGGGCGGTGAAGGAGCCGTAGGCGTGATCCTGTCCGATCTTGTCGTCGAGCTGATAGCTTTCGAAGTAATCGGGACGAGGCTTTTTGTCGGGTTCGCCGTGGAATTCGAACTGAACTTTGCCGTCGGCCTTCCATGAGTAAACCATGCCCGCGCCCTTCTGCATGTGGTATTTGATTTCGACACCCTCGCCTGGTCCGAGGGCGAGGTCTTCGCTGTCGGTCTTGTAAATCGCGGGCTGCGCGGTATAGATGCCTGTTTGTGCGGGAGTTGCACGGCCTCCGGAATTCGCGGGCTCAGCGGCTTTGGAGAGATCGGTAAGTCCGAGGAGACGGCCGGTTTTCAACGGATCGATTCCATACTCGGCGGGCAGCACTGCGACGAACAAAATGACCACCGCCGCGGTAAGCGCGATGGCCGAAGCCTTCAAAATTACTTTTCCCGGCGGCACGAGAGCGGCGGGTAATGTGTCCTGATCAACCATAATTTGTCTCCGTTACGAAGCGACCAGATATCCGGTCACCTGATATCCAACAAGCACAAAGCCAACGACCATCAGGGCTGTGTTGGTGGCGAATGCGTAATGCCGGAAACCGCGCGTGGCTGCGCCAGAAGCTCAGGAGAATCACGATCGCGGTGAGCGCGAGCACCTGCCCGATCTCGACGCCGATGTTAAAGCTGATGATGTTTGTAATCAGACCGTTTTTTGAGAGGTCCAGTTCCTGGAGCTTCGTCGCCAGACCAAAACCGTGGAACAGTCCGAAGATCAGGACGGCAATTTTCGTGTTGGGCTCGAAGCCGAAAAGGCGCTGAAATCCGCCCATGTTGTCGAACGCTTTATAGACCACCGAAAAGCCGATGATGGCATCGATGAGATACGCGTTCGCGTGGATATTGCCGAATACGCCGGCGAGCAGCGTAATGCTGTGGCCGATGGTGAACAGGCTGACATACAGTACGACATCCTTGAGCTTGTAGAGGAAAAAGACCACGCCGATGAGGAAGGCCAGGTGATCGTAGCCGGTCACCATGTGCTTCGCCCCGAGGTACATGAAAGCGGGTATCGCCGTACCTTTGTTCGATTGCACGAAGCTTGCGTCGCGCTTCGAGACGTTGTGGGCGCTCGCCGAAACCGGGAAGATCAGTCCGACGACAATCAGAAGAATGGCGACAATAGCCGCAGAACGGCGGAACTGGTTCATATGGTTGCAGACAAGGCTATCATCCCGCGACCGGGATTCGACAGGCACGAGCGGTCACGTGCGGGTCAATGACGCGCATATCTGATTGATTTCATTGCCGGGCGATGATCGCCGCAGATGTGTTCGATTAGTGAGTTCGGAGCAGGCGAGCATGCTAATGCGAGTACACTGTAGCTACAATGAACTTTGGATGCGGACCTCGCTTTTGAGTGGGACGACGCTAATCGCGATCACCTCGCGCGCCACCGAGTCTTACCGGAGGAGGCAGAGCAGGTTATTGATAATGACCCGCTCGACATTGAAGCCGAAACCGTCGATGGGGAGCAACGCTGGACCAGCATTGGGCATACCGATCAGGGTAGATTTCTGCTGGTTGTCACGACGCTCCGGCAGTCTCGCGTTCGTGTTGTGACGGCTTTCCCTTCGCCCAGGAGGCTGATAGACCTCTACCTGACGCAGAAAGGAGCAAACAATGGCTGATAAAGTGAGGCTTCCGAAATTCACCAGCGAAGCCGAAGAAGCTCAGTGGTGGTTTGATCACCGCGACGATAAAGTCACCAAAGCCTTCGAAGACGCGGCCGCTGAAGGAAAGCTGCAAACCGGTTCTGTTGCCAGTCTCGCCCGGAAGGAAAATACCGCGGCTGGTGTCACTCCGACCACAACCATCCGTCTCGATCCGGACGACATTTCCCGAGCGAGATCACTCGCCGCCCAACGTGGATTACGCTATCAGACCTATCTGAAAATGCTGGTCCACGAAGCTCTCGCGGCTGAAGAGAAAAAGCTGGTTCGCTGAAAATCGCCGGCAGCGTCCTCCGTGACCAGATCGGTCCGATGAGCGATGCCACAGGATGGCTGGTTATATGAGCAAGTACCTCGTGCCGTATCAATCTGAAGCTGCGTTGGGCGGAATTAGTGTGTCTGCAACGTTTGCGAAAATTCGACGCAGGACAGTTGGCGGCCGGAATGGCCGCGCGGCAAGCGTGGCGCATATTTAAAGGCACAGTCCACTGTCCTGAATCTCGGCGCGCCACTCGACCACTCGACGACCATATGGGGAGGCAGCGCGTCGCCCGAAAAACCCTCAGTTCAGCGCGTTGACCGCGGTTTTCATGTCGCGAAGCATTTTATCGACGGCGTCGTGAGTGCGTTTGGCGCCCCACCAGCCGAAACCGGTCGGGATGGGACGGGAAAGCGTCATGCTGTCCAGTTCCACGTCGATGCCGCCGTCACGCTCGCGCACGAACCAGAAGGTGTTGGTGCGCCACAAAAATCCGTGATCTTCGCCTTCGGGATAATAACCCCGGCTCGCATCCTTTGGATCAAGCCACTCGCGAATGCTTGTCGCGTTCGAAACCGACTGCCAACGGTGCGGATCGAGAAGCCGATAATGCGTATCGTAAGTGCAGTCATAGGCGACTCCAATCCAGAGCGTAGATTGCGTGAGCGAAATATGGGAGGTGTAATGCTCGTCCGCCGGCGTACTGTCGGGATTGCGGATGCCGCCGCCTTTGAGAACTTCGGGCTTGAAGTACTTCGGATAGTTGGGATAATCCCGCATGATCCGGGCGACCTTTTCAATGGTCCCACCCTGGACATACACGACCCCGGAAAAGTGATGGACGCTGCCGCCCGCGATATCCCGGTTCTCTCGGGGTTCGACGACCGGCTTACCAGACAGGAAAGAGCCGTTCCGGCAGCAGGACGAATCATCCATCCACATCTTTCCCGACTGCACATAGGGGGTGGCAACATCCCGTTCGAACTGCGCCACGTAGTTTTGGAAAGCCTGAAGGGCGGCTGCATCCAGATGAAAGACAGGAATTACGGAGGCGTGCAGCGTGGCACAGCACACGGCGGCCCCCAGGCATGCCGCCAGAGGAAATCTCATTCCTTCTAACTATAACTGTCGCATCTGTGCGGACCGCAGGATTTGGGGATCACCGCGGGCGGATCAGAGACAGGAATTCGTCCCGCGTTTCTTTGTTCTTCCGGAATGCCCCCAGCATGGCGCTGGTTACGGTTCCCGAATGCTGCTTTTCCACCCCGCGCATCATCATGCAGAAGTGCTGCGCTTCGGCGATCACACCTACCCCGAGCGGATCGAGCAGGTCCTGAATGCACTGCGCGACCTCCTGCGTGAGGCGCTCCTGAATCTGCAGGCGGCGCGCATAGACGTCGACAATTCGCGGCAGTTTACTCAGGCCGATTACCTTATTGCGGGCAATATACGCCACGTGCATTTTGCCGTGGAACGGCAGCATATGGTGTTCGCACATGCTGAAGAACTCGATGTCCTTCACGATTACCATTTCGTCGTATTTCACTTCGTAAATGGCGCCGTTTACTACCTTGGCGATGTCCGCCGTGTAGCCGCTGGTCAGGAAGCGTAGCGCCTTCTCGACCCGTTCCGGGGTCTGTAATAGTCCCTCGCGCCGCGGATCTTCGCCGATCGATTCGATTACCTGCTCGATCAGGGGTGCGATGGGCTTCCCCTGCATGGGGGAAATGAGTTTGACGACTGCCTGCTTCTTATGCATACAAACCATTCATACAAATCGTTCAAACAACACGGGCAATTTCACAGATGTTTCGCTCCGTCTCGTGGATGCGGACTGCATCGAGACTTGGCCTGCCGTCCGGGAAGACCTCCGGCCACGCCTCCCGCAGTCTTCGTTCCACTTCAAGCGTAAGATTCTCGGTTGTGGGAACGGCGCTCCGAAACGCCGCAACCTCCTCATTAAGATTGCGGAGGCGGAGAGGGGCAACAACCCGTTTTTCGGTCAGTCCATCGAGGGAAGGAATATCCACAACGCGTCCCGTATCGGGGTCCACCTCCCCGCGAACGGTTACTTCGACCTCATAGTTATGCCCGTGTCCCCACGGATTGTTGCATTTCCCGTAGACTTCGCGGTTCCGCTCGTCGCTCAGCGCGGGCGAATGCAAGCGGTGGGACGCCGAAAAGGCGTATTTGCGGGTGAGCCTGACGATCATTGCGGACCCCGGTATTCGACGGACAGTTCGCTCGTTTCGTGGACGCGCACGGAGTAGAGATGAGCGGGCGCCGGAATCGCCGACACGAGGCGACTCCAGATATCGATCGAAATATTTTCGACCGTGGGCACGATGCGGTCGAATGGCTCGACTTCGCGGTTCAAAAGCCGGTGGTCGTAGATGTTTATTACTTTGTCTTCAAGAATTTCCTTGAGCTGTTTGAGATCGAGGATCATACCGGTCACCGGATCGGGTTCGCCTTCGACGGCGATTTCGATCACATAATTATGTCCATGGCCGAGCGGATTCGCGGCCGCGCCGTAAACCCGGTCGTTCTCGGCATCGGAGAGCCGGGACGAGCGGCAGATGTGCGACGCGGAGAATTCGACTTTCTTCGAGATCACCATGTCATGTGGGACGCGGACATCTGGTTCAATAGAATTATAGGAAACCAGCCATGAAGCTTTATCGCAACCAGCTTGATCGAATCCTTCAGATCGGCATCTGCGTGATGCTCTTCGCCTTTGTAGGAGTGCTCTATCAGTCGCTGCACGACAATGTCGTGAAAGCGGGCGACAGAGCCCCGGCCTTCAGCCTCCAGGCCGACAACGGAAAAACCATCACGGCGCGCGATTTCGGAGGCAAGCTTCTGCTGCTCAACTTCTGGGCGTCGTGGTGCGCACCCTGCGTGGACGAAGTGCCCGCGATGGATCAGATGGAGCGGGAACTGGGTCCGAAAGGCCTCGTCGTTCTCGCGATCAGTCAGGACGAGGACCCGAGCGCTTACAAACAGTTTCTGGACCGCAATCCGGTTTCTTTTATGACCGTGCGGGACCCGAGCAAGAAAGTTCAGCTTCGCTATGGAACTACCCTGCTTCCGGAAAGTTACCTGATCGATCGCGATGGCAAGGTAGTTGAGAAATTCGTCTCGTCGCAGAACTGGGCATCGCCTCGAATGATTCAACATGTCCAGTCCCTCCTCTAGCGAAAGCCACCTTCAGGTGGCGGCTGAAGAGCGCCGCCTTCCGGCCGCGGCAAAGAAGAAAATTGTTGATCTCGTCGGCGCTCGGGGATACCTCGATCAGCCGGCGGATCTGACGCTTTACGAGTACGACGGAAGCGTCGACAAGGCCCGGCCCGAACTTGTCGTTTTCCCCCGGACAACGGAAGAAGTCGCGGGAATTGTGAAGATCGCGGCGGAGCACGGCGTTCCCATCACCGGGCGCGGCGCCGGGACTGGATTGAGCGGCGGGGCGATTCCCCGCGAAGGCGGAATTACGATCGGGTTCTCCCGGATGAACCGCATTCTGGAGATTGATCTCGAGAATGAGCGTGCGGTTCTGCAGCCGGGCGTCGTAAATCTGGATATTACACTGGCGGTCCAGTCGTCCGGTTATTTTTACGCGCCGGACCCTTCCAGCCAGCGCGCGTGTACGATCGGCGGAAACGTGGCAGAGAACTCCGGCGGCCCGCACACGCTGGCTTATGGCGTCACGACGAACCACGTCCTGGGCCTCGAGTTTGTCATGCCCGACGGCACGATTCATATGACGGGGGGTAAGGAACAGGATCTTCCTGGCTACGACCTGACCGGGCTTCTCACGGGGTCGGAAGGCACCATGGCGCTGGTGACAAAGATCATTGTGCGGCTCATGCGGCAGCCGGAGAAGGTGAAAACGCTGCTCGCCGTTTACAATTCTCCTTCCGATGCGGCCGACACGGTGGCGGAGATCACCGCGTGCGCGATTACGCCCGTTGCGGTCGAGATGCTTGACGGCGAAATGCTCCGGATGGTGGAAGTGGCAACTCACGCGGGCTATCCGATGGACGCGGCCGCGGTGCTTCTGATCGAACTGGAAGGGCTTGTCGAAGCGGTGGAAGACCAGACGGAGCAGATTCGCGCGGTTTGCGAGCGTTGCGGCGCGCGTGAGTTCCGGGTCGCGAAATCGGCGGAAGAGCGCGAGTTGCTCTGGAAGGGGCGCAAGAACGCTTTTGGGGCGGTTGGCCGGGTCAGTTCGTCATATTATGTGCAGGACGGTGTCGTCCCGCGGACACAAGTCGCCCCCACGCTGCGCTACATTGCGGAGGTCGCGAAACGTCACGATGTTCGCATCAGCAACATTTTTCATGCGGGGGATGGCAATCTGCACCCCATCATCCTTTTCAACTCGCATCTGCCGGGAGACCTGGATCGGGCGCGCTCGGCCGGGGAAGATATCCTCACTTATTGCATTTCGGTGGGGGGATCGATCACCGGCGAACACGGTGTGGGCATGGAAAAAAATGAACTTATGGATAAGCTGTTTCCGGCCGCGTCGCTCGACTACATGAAGAAGTTCAAGAGTTTGTTCGACCCGCAGAACAAGTTGAATCCGGGCAAAGTTTTGCCTACCGGGCGCGGATGTCTTGAGATCCGGCAGGCGCCGTTTACCCGGCGGACCGCCGTTTAGAGCATTTCCGCAATCAACGCAGGCCGCCAAAGCGAATGAAGACACTGCGCAGCCGGTGTGGGGTCAGGCCTTCGGGCCTGTCCAGATGGACCTGCGGTCCACGAGCAACCATGAAAACGCGCCCGATACTGCTTCGTTTGTTTTCAACCACTTGCGGCGCGCCTTCAATGGTGTTTGCTGGCCAGCCCGCTGGCAAGGATAGCAATGAAAACACATCACTTCGCCATGTGTTTTCGAGGGTGCCGCCGGGCTTCCGCCCGGCGCGGAGCTTTACCTCAGCGCCGGGAGCACCGTAGATCTTGTCGCCGGTGACCCTACCAACCACGTCTTCGACGGAGCGGTGGACTTAGTATATGCGAAACTGCCCTGCTGACCTCGCCTCTGCTGTGTTCAATCTCGGACTCGCTCTTCTGGCTCGCGGGAGAGTAGTTGGCTCGCTCAGGAGCGGGCAACCGCCCTGCGCGACCACCGCCGGAATACACTGACACCCCTATTCCTACCCGTGACCTTCGCCAGTTCAGCGAATCCACATTTTTTTAATCAATAATTTCAACACCTTACCGCCGCCACCCCGCCGCATCCCCAATATCGCCAGCTATGCTGAGCGCGGAGACAGATCAAGACCTATGGCTACAGAAGCCCAGATCGCCGCCAACCGGCGCAACGCCCAGTCCTCAACGGGTCCCAGGACCGTCGAAGGCAAAGCCCGCGTGTCCCGCAACGCCGCCATCTTCGGCATCTATTCCACCGGCGACGTCGTTCGCCCCGAAGAAGAACCCATCTATCACCTTTTCTGCGAAGGCTTCCAGCGGGACCTCGCTCCCGAAGGCGCCATGGAAACCACCCTCGCCGCCGAGATCGTTCACGCCGCCTGGCGCCTTCGCCGCTGTACGGAAGCCGAATCCGCGATCGAATTTCCAGGTGAAGGTAAAGCTGACGCGCAGAACTCGATCGACCGTGCCCGCACCCAGGCCCTGCGCCACTTCCAGCGAGCCACCGCCGAACTCCGCCGCCTCCAGACCGAGCGTCAGATCCGCAACGAGACCGTCCCGGAAGACTTCGACGTCTCTACGCTCGGCCTCGCCAGTTGCAAAGACATGGCGCCGATCCTCAAGAGCGACCTCCGCCGTCAGTTGCTCCTTCACAAACTCGAAGAGACCGAAATGGCCACCGCCGTAACCGAAGCAATCTATGCGCCCCTGCCGCCGGCAGCGAAAACCTTACCCGTCGTGGCCGAATCCGCGCCCATCCCGCGCGGCGCGCCGTGTCCCTGCGGATCCGGCGCCAAATACAAACGCTGTTGCGGCCCGAACGCTCCCGCCGTCCTCTCCCCCGCGGCATAACGTAACGCAGGCGGTCTTGCCGCCGGTGTATTTATCAAAACAACGGAAAGGCTTGCAGCGCCGAAAGGGTTTCGGATTCGGTCCACAGATATTTGCCTCGAAAATACTTTCGGGTTGCACCTCAAAGCTGATCTTCCTCGCCGCAAGGTGTTCGGAGAGCCAGCTTTACAGTTCTTTGACATCTTTGAATAACGGGTTCGCAGCCCGTACCAGGCTCGGACAACCAACCGCCCCGCGCAGGTCATCCATTTTCATCCGCAGGGGTGGCCCGCCGGGCCAAAGCAGGTTGAAAATTAAAAACTCAGGCGGTCGATTGCCGCGAAGTACGTCAATATTGGGTTTGATTTGCAAACTAAGGCCCGGTCGGCTCATTCGCATTGAACGTCAGGCGAAAATCGCGCCTCGCGGGGCGTTCTGCGATGACGGCGTTGCCATCCGTCAGAGCGCTCCCGGTATCCTCCGCCGACCGGGATCGGATTCCGAGCCGCTGCCGGGAGGGGAGCGAATTCTAAAGTATTTGCGAAAATGCCCCGGGACGTGTCACCGGCGACAAGATCGCCAGTGCTACAGGTCGCAGTCAGATCAGGGCGAAGGGTGGCGTGTTGTGGACGTTACTGGCGGCGCGGTTAATGTTACCCTCGGCGATGCGCGTCAAGGTTTGATCGGAAGTCTTTTCCTCGCCGAGAATTTCGTCGAGCAGGCTTGCCACTTCCTCGAGCCCCAACGTGCGGGCGAACGAAACCAGTGAGCCATATAAACCGATCTCATAGTGCTCGATCTGATTGGCCGAAAAGATCAGCGATGCGTCCATCAGCGGCGAGCGGTCGAGATGGGAGATCATTTTTTCGCTCTCTTCCACCAATATCCGGATGGGCTCGCTCTTCTCGGCCGCCGGCGCGCGGTCAAGACGGGTAAATACCTGTTCGAGACGATAAACATGCCCCTTGGTCTCGACAGTATGGACATCCAGAGCATGTTTCAGCTCTTGAGACGAGGCGGATTCGCTCATCTTCGGCAAATGTTTCAGCAGAAGATGCTCGCAGTCCCAGGCATACTCCAGCCCGCGCTGAAACAGGTCTGACAGATTGTCGAGCAACATGTTAAATTCTCTCCTGTTTGGTGAAGGTTAGCATGTCAAGGGCCAAATATGCCAGCTCATTCCGCTTGTTTGAAGGGCCAAAGCTTAAAGAACTCGGCATGGAAGACCAGCAGGGGAAACGTGACCCCCAGCAGGGCCGAGGCGATCCACAGTTCGAAATCGTAGGATGGTGGGCCGGCTTTCAAAGGTCCGGTCACCCGGCTGGACAAGGCATTGTAGACCTCGAAGAGCAGTGTTCCGGCCGCCGCCACGGTAACGACGTTGCAAAGCCCCTTCAGAGGCTGCGCGAGTTTCGCGTACAAGGAACCCTGGAGCATGTTCAGAACTATGATGGTGCCGAAGATGAATGCCACCGGGACGTGCACCATGAACGAGACGACATCCATCTTCAGGGCCTTGACCCCGATGTAATAAGCCGCGAATCCCGCAACCAGGCAGACCAGACTCCACACGATACCGAGAACCGGCTGCTTCATGATTCGGGGAAACTTTGTCAGGGGCCAAAGGTCGAAGCTGAGCATCAGGAACATGACCGCGATCACGGTCACGTAATAGACGACAGCGCTCCATGCGTTGAACAGTCCTTGCGGATCGAGCGACGCCACATAGACGGGCGCCCCGCGCATAAATGCGTAATTGAAAAATACCCGGAAGATTACATATGCGACCAGATAGCATGACGCGAGCATCGCAAGCCCCGCCGGGACCGGTCTCGCGATCATACTCATGAACGGCCAGCCGCCCCACATGATCGAAGCGGCAAAAGTGGTGAGCACGACAATAATGATGAACATCAGCAGGAATGGGGTGGGCGGGTTGATGCCTCCGTTCACCGTATAAAAGAAAAGTGCCCCGGTGACGACGCCGGCGACGAGCGTGACCAGGGCCAGTAACACGCCTCGCGCAGGCTGGCTCCGCGCCGCGGCAAATCGCGGATGCTTCGTAGCCCATGTGATACCAATAACGATCTGCATGGGAATCACGCATTCAATGCAGTAGGCTACCCACCCGGTAAACGTGGAAAGCTCGAAGAGCGAGATAAAAGCGAGCGAGATGGCTACGATCACGGCTGTCGCGATCAGGCCCGCCGCCGGCTGGTGAGGTGAAACAGGCCTGGTTTCTGGTTTTTGGTTTTCTGGCATTCGGTCTCCGATTTCCGGTGCGCTGGTAGCGTATCATGATTTCCGGGGATGGGTTTCCCGGGACAGGTTTCCCAGACAAGTTGAGATAACGGAAACGCTATGCGAGCAATCGACGAAAACACAATTACAGATGCTGCGATCGAGCAGATGTCTTCCACGCCGGATCCACGTTTCCGGGAGATCATGGCCGCGGCCGTTCGCCATCTTCACGCCTTTGCGCGCGAGGTGGATTTGACGCCTGAGGAGTGGCTGGAAGGAATCAAATTCCTCACCGCGACGGGCCAGATGTGCACCGCGTTCCGCCAGGAGTTCATCCTGCTCTCAGACACCTTGGGCTTGAGCAGTCTGGTCAATTCGCTGCACGACAAGCGCGCAACGGAATCGAGCACGAAATCGAGTTTGCTGGGTCCGTTCTACCGCCAGGATTCGCCGACTTTTGAATTGGGGCAATCGATCGCCGTGAAGGCGAAGGGGCCCGAGATCGGCATTTACGGACGCATCACAGACGCGCAAGGACGGGGCGTTCCAAACGCATCCATCGAGATCTGGCAGCCCGACGAAGACGGGGACTACGATCTGCAGAAGCACGATCCGAAGGAGATGGATTTGCGCGGGCGGTTTTTCACCAACGCCGAAGGCGGATACTACCTGCGCACGATTCGCCCGCTCGGTTATATGATCCCGATGGATGGTCCGGTGGGCGATATGATCCGTGCGCAGAAACGCCACGGCTTCCGCCCCGCGCATATTCATTTTCTGATCGGCGCGCCGCGACACCGGGAAGTCGTCACGGCGCTCTACATCTCCGGCGACGACCATATCGATTCGGACACCGTCTTCGGCGTGACTGACTCCCTTGTAGCGGAAGTCAGACCTGACGATAAGGCTTCTCCGTTCGGAGGCCTTCCCGCTATCCGGTTCAACTTCACGCTTGCCGCGACCAGCGATGCCCACTCAGGACGCGTCGGCGCCGATCCCTCCCAGATAACGGCTAAAGTCTAGCCGTTTCCGAGCAGGGTCTGAAGAATACCTTTATCGTTACCGTTTGCTTCGCGGCCCAGTGAACCGAATTTATAACCACTCCGGCCGGGTGGGTCTGTACTGGTTCGTCCACCGCGTGTTTTCAATACGAATGAAACCATGAGAGCAGCGCGATGTTTAGTACTCAGGCGACGAAAGCCTTGTGTAAAAAAATGTCAGCGCTGAAATAACGGGGCTAGAATAAGTAACTTCAGGGCAAACCCCCGGTTAGCATGGCCGTTTTACCGTTTCACGAGAAAATGTCTGAAGATCCGGACATATCGATGGCTATCCCGATAAGTGCAGGCGAACCTCAGGTAAACGCCGAGACGGACCCTTCAGGTGGCCGATCGCGGCTTCGAATTTTGCTCGTGGAAGATAACCGCGCCGACGTATTCCTGGTTGAGGAAGCCATTAAGGCTCACGGTGTTCCGGTTGAAATTCATGCGGTTGAGGACGGGGCGGAAGCGGTTGCGGTTATCGAGCGGGCAGAGACCGATCCGGATGCGTTCTTTCCGGGCATCGTCGTGCTCGACCTCAATCTTCCTAAAAAGAGTGGCGCTGAAGTACTGCGCCTGATGAGGCAAAGTCCTCGTTTCAAGACATTGCCTGTGATCGTCCTCACGTCTTCGGATTCCATCAGAGACCGCACCGAGGTCGCACGCCTTGGCGCCGACAGATACTTCCGGAAGCCCGCTACTTACGACGAATTCCTCGAGGTCGGGGCCGTCCTGAACGAGATGCTGGCCGAGATGGAAAGCAAAAAAGGCGCAAACTGAACGGGTTTTACTCCGTTTATTGCGAGATCAACTTCAGAATCATTCCTGTGTCGGTCGCCAGCCAGACATGACCTTCGTCCGGTCCCGCGATGATCGCGCTATGAGCAACAGCCCGATAATCTACCGGCATCTCCGTCCAGTGTTCGAGATCGTCGCTCGTCAAGACCTTTAACTTGCCGGGAATCGGGCTGCGGTAGATCGTTCCTGTCGTCTCATATCCGGCGATGATCGCCCGATCCGAACCCGCAAAAGCGCGGACGTCGGTAATCGCGCGGTTCTTCTCGCGAAAAGCGCTTACGCTTTTTCCGGTATGCAGATTAATCCGGTAAACCTCACTGGGATATTCGAATTCATCTCTGTACTCGGTCAATGCCAGCGCCGTCCCTTGCGGCGTCATGCTGACGCGCGTCACCTGACCAAACACGGAGGCTTCACTCTTGACCCACGATTTTCCGGAATTATTGGTCTCGATCAGAACTCCGTAAGTCGGCAATTGACGGCGCTTCGCCGCCTGCTCCGGTTCCATCCAGGTCGGGCCGCCCGGCCGCGGCGGAATATTCCAGCCGGTGATGATGCCGTTGTTTTCAGAAAATTCGATGGCCCCGAAGGTGGTGTATGTCGGGTCCCCCTGGACTTCTTTGACGATGGGCAGCAGCGTCCATGTCTGCCCGGCGTCCGTTGTCTCGAATATCCGCTTCTCGAGCCCCGCAGCATAACCGTGGTTCTTGTCCAGGAACCAGACTCGCAGCATTCCCGACGGTGCTTTGGGAAGCTTTGTCCAGCTGCGTCCGGATTCCTCGGTATGCCAGATGCCCTTTTCGGTCACCATCCAGCCGGTGGAATCGTCGAGGAAGAACAGCGCGAGGCCGGCCTCTTTCACGGGCGTTTCGCTCCAGCGCTGACCGCCGTCGCTGGTGACGAGAACGATCGGGCGATCTTTGTCGTGGCGGTCGGTGGTGAAACCGCACGCGATCCCGCGCGTTGCCGAAGGAAATTTCAGGTCGTTGATGGTGAGGGCGCTATCGATCTGCCGGTACTGATACTGAATATCCCAATGGGGATCATCACCGGCCGCGATGGCCGTGACCGTAAGGAGTCCCACTAAAATGCGTACAGGGCGAAACTATTGGTGCGTAAACTCTGGGTGCGTAAACTCGGGGTGCGTAAACTCAGAATGCGTAAACTCCAGCGTCTCATACGCGGGGCCGCGCCGGACCGGACGCCAGGACCAGTTCGGCGTGATTGATGGATTCTACGGTCGAAGGGGACATCCGCGCCAGTGCAAGCGCGCAGCCGACCTGTTCGCCCAGCGTTGTCAGCACTTCCATTTCGCCGCCCGTATGCTGGTGAGCTTGCCGGTGCTGTACGTTAATCACTCCAACGACCTTATTCCGCGCAATGACCGGGGCCGAGAGAAACGCCTCGAACGTGTCTTCGGGAAGTTCGCCGAAATACTTGAACCGCGGATCGCGGTAAGCCTCGCGGGAAATCGCGAGCAAACGCCGTTCTCGCGCCACCCATCCGGTCAACCCTTCGTTGAGTTTCAGACGGACCCGGCCGATTTCCGCGTCATGGTGTGTATTAGACGCGCAGAGGACCAGGTTGTCGGCGTCGCATAGATAGACCAGGCACGAATCGCACTCGGTATACTCGACTACCAGCGAAACAATCCCCTGAAGAACCTCCTGGAGGGTCATGTCTCGAACCATGAAACGGCTGACCTTCTGGAACAGCCGCAGCTGTTGTTCGATGCGCTGGAAGCGGCTTTCGAGGTCCTTTGCCTTCGACACGGCTTTCATTATAGTGTAAAGTTTGCCTGAAACAGCCCAGCTCTCCGCGACCGGTAATAGGCTGCGGATCGAGTATTCGAGGACGGAAATGGAGAAGATTCGCCAGAGGGCGTGTGACGGGCTGCTTGCTCTGCCACGCGTCGGCATGGGGGTCGGAGGGCTGCTCATCGGTGAGAGCCGGGTGAGTGAAGGAAAAGAGGGGGAAGGGCAGTGCCTCAGCGTCCGGTTAGGGGGTTCGATCGATTTACCCTGCTCACATGCCGCCGGGCCGGCTTTCCGATTGACGGCCCAGGAAATCCAGGAGAGCAAGGAACTGGTGACCCGTTCGCGGGGCGTTATTGGATGGTATTGTTCCAAAACGCGCGGCGCCGCTACACTCGGCGATGCTGAAATTGCGCTGCATCGCGCCTTGTTCCCGGAACCCGGTCGAATCGCTTTGATCGTTCGCCCCAGCACCATCGAACCGACCCACGCGGCTTTCTTTTATACCGATCAGAGCGGGAAGGTGGTCCAGGGACTCGAATCCGATCTGGAAGAGTGGATTGGGGAAGATACCGCGGAGGACGCCCCGGAAGAAGATGAATCGGAATTCGATCTACTTCCGTTGGTCGAGCAGCCGCAACCCGCCCCGCCGATCGAAGCCGAGCCCGCACCGGCTGCAACCTCCAGGGTTCCCCCGCTCCCGCCCGCTGAGGCAGTCAGGAAACCGATAATCGCCCCGACCTTCGGGTATTCGAACACCGCTCCCGGCCAGCGCCGCCGGTTTCGCGTGATCGCAGTGATCGTCTTTCTGCTTGTGGGATTACTGGCGTTCTTCACCCAGAATCTGTGGCTTCCGAGACCGCCTTTGAAGCTGGCCATCAGCGAGGCGGGTGGAGTTCTCACGATTCGGTGGAACACTGAGGCAGTTCGCGGAATCGATTCCGCTTCACTGTTCGTGAACGACGGCGGAAAGCTCAGGACGTTGCCTCTCGACACCTTCGTGTTGAAGCGGGGTTTTCTCGCATACGAGCCGATAACGGTACGCGTGACGGCAACACTCTCCGCCGGCGATTCCAAAGCGATGATCGCCTGGTTTGCGCCAGTACCGAAACCTGTGGCGGATCCTGCGCCCTCGTCGGAACCCGCGAATCCGGCCGCGCCTGGACAGGCGCAGCCCGACGGCGCCGGCCGCTGATAGATCCGCAATTAAGCTCCGCGGACGACCGCCGGTGTCATAATCGAAAATCTACTTCATGCCCATTCGCAGCATGACCGGCTTTGCCCGGGTCTCACGCTCTACCCCGTCAGGCGAACTGGTCCTTTCCATAAAGACGGTGAACCACCGGGGACTGGACATGCACTTCCATATGCCGCTCGATTTCGATGCGGTGGAAAATTCCTTGCGCGCAGCCGTAAGGAAGCGTGTCGCGCGCGGCCACGTACAGGTGCAGGTGAACGTGAGACGCGCGGAAGGCTCCGCGGCGGCTGCCATCATCAACGAACCTTTACTGCGCGCATGGCTCGACACGTTTCGCGACGTTGCCGGCCGGTTCGGCATCGAGTCGCAGCCGGATCTCAATCAGGCCCTCCGACTGCCCGGCATGATGGAATCCCGTACCGAGCATTCCGCGATGGGGCCGCCAGCCGGTGAATCGATGGAAAATGACGCGCTCGCCGCCGCGGCGGAGGCGCTCGATCAGCTCGACGCGTTCCGGGCGCGCGAGGGCGCAGCCATCGAAGACGAAATCCGCATGCGATCGGTATCCATTCGGGAAATTGTGCAGCGCATGGAGGTAATCCGGAGCCGCGCACTTCCGTTTTTTCAGCAGAGGCTGCGCGATCGTCTCGGTGAAATGCTCGGAGGCGCGCAGATCGATCCCACACGAATCGCCCAGGAGGCGGCGATTCTTGCGGAACGAAGCGACATCAGCGAGGAACTTGTTCGTCTGAAAACCCATGCGGACCAGGCCGACGCCCTGCTCTCGGCCGAAGGCGAAACCGGCAAAAAACTGGATTTTCTTCTGCAGGAGATGAATCGCGAGACCAACACGATCCTTTCCAAGACGGGCGGCCTCGGCGAAACGGGCTTGTGTCTGACCGACCTCGGGCTCGCAGCCAAAGCCGAAATCGACAGGATTCGGGAGCAGGCTCTGAACATCGAATGACCTGCGTTTTCATCATTTCCGCCCCATCCGGCTCGGGCAAATCTACGCCTTGTTTCACGCCTGATGCAGGAAGTCGACCGGCTCACCTTCTCTGTTTCTTACACCACGAGAAAACCGCGTGGGGAAGAAATCCCGGGCGAGGCATACCATTTTATTGAGCGCGCGGAATTCGACCGGCGCCTCGCCGCGGACGAATTTCTGGAAGCGGCCGAGGTTTTCGGCAATTGTTACGGGACACATCTGGACGCGCTGACGATCGCCAAAAAGGAGAACAAAGACCTCGTACTCGACATTGACGTACAGGGTGCGGCACAATTGAAGAAGCGGATCCCGGACGCCGTCAGTATTTTTATCTTGCCGCCCTCACGGGAAATTCTGGAGCAACGCCTCCGCGCACGCAGTCAGGATAACGAAGAAGTGATTCGCCGCCGGCTGGCCGATGCGGCGCGGGAGATTCGCAATTACAGCCTGTACGATTACGTGCTGGTGAATGACGATCTGAACCCCGCGGCGGAAACGTTGAAGGCGATCGTCAGGGCAGAGCGCGCTCGGCGCGTACGGGTCGAAGACAAGATCCGCCCGATTCTGGCCACTTTCGGTCAGGCGTTGGGAGTATAGACAGGCACCGAGAGTATAGAACTGGGAGTATAGAAGAAGATGACCGAAACACCGCCCCGCAACAATTCGCATTGCTCGATTCCGGACGATCCGGACCAGAGCACCTACCGCTTTATCATCGTTGCCGCGAAACGCGCCCGGCAGCTTCAAGGGGGCCAGCGGCCTGTGCTGCCTACATCCTCGAAGAAATCCACCGTCATCGCGATGGAGGAAGCCCGTCGCGGACTCGTAAAATATGAGATTCAGAGTGATGTGGTTCTGGTGGAAGATGTGCCGGAACTTGAGCAGGTCTGACTTTTACTGAGGCCGGGCTTTGCGCGTTATCCTGGGCGTGAGTGGCGGAATCGCGGCATACAAAGCCGCTGAGCTCGCTCGTGCCCTGATGCGGGAGGGGCACGAAGTCCAGGTTATTCTCACACACGGGGCGGAGGAGTTTATCCGTCCCCTTACCTTCGCGTCGCTAACGGGACGCAAGGTCATCACGGATCTTTTTTCCGGGGCCAGCCCGGAAGCCACTCTCTCCAGCGCGGTCGAACACATCGGCGTCGCTCGCGAAAACGACCTGCTTCTTGTGGCGCCTGCAAGCGCTAATACAGTGGGAAAATTTGCGCTGGGTCTGGCCGACGATTTCCTTTCAACTCTGTATCTTGCGTTTCGAGGGCCCGTAGTTCTCGCTCCCGCGATGAATGAAGATATGTGGGCCCATCAGGCTGTCCGGGCAAATATCGAAACGCTTCGCCGGCGGGGGAACGTTGTAGTCGATCCCGATGACGGTTACCTGGCTTGCGGCGCGTATGGTCCGGGCAGGCTTGCGGAATTGCCTAAGATCCTTGAAGCGGTCGAACGCGCTTTGCGCCCCCCGGCCCGGGATCTGGAAGGCGAAACCATTCTGATCACCGCCGGACCGACACAGGAACCGCTCGATCCCGTCCGCTACCTCTCCAACCGTTCGAGCGGGAAAATGGGTTACGCGCTTGCCCAGGGGGCGATCGACCGCGGTGCGCACGTCATTCTTGTGACGGGGCCGGTCAGCCTTACTCCACCAGCGGGGGCCGAAGTCGTGCACGTCCATACCGCCGCGGAAATGCGCGAGGCTGTCTTCGCGAACCTGCAGCCGGCAACGGTCGTGATCAAGTGCGCCGCCGTGGCCGATTTCCGCCCGTCTATGGAAGCGAAGGAAAAGATCAAGAAGACGTCCGCGCGCGTGTCGCTCGAACTCGACCCCACCCCCGACATTCTCGCAGAGCTCGGACGCAAAAGAGGGGACCGCCTGCTGATCGGTTTCGCCGCTGAAACACGCGATCTCGAAGCCGAAGCGCGCCGGAAACTGGAGAGCAAGAATTGCGACATGATCGTCGCCAACCTCGTCGGTCAATCCGATACAGGCTTCGAATCGGATTCAAACGAAGTGGTGCTGGCCCTCCGCACCGGCGAGATGATTCCGCTCCCACGCGCCTCGAAACGTGAAATCGCGGATCAGATTCTGAGCCAGATTCTCAAACTGCGTCGCGCCGCGACCGCCGTGCGTTGATTGACGTCAAATGAGTGCAGAAGAGCTTCGCCGCAGGCTGGAATTCTACCGCGACCTCGGCATCAAACAAATCTATCGGCGAGCGCCCGTCGCTGCCCGTGAAACGCCGGCGGCCACAGTCGAAAGCTCTGCGGCCGTTGTGGAGAAAATGCCCATCGATATTGCTCTTCCTGGTCTCGTGCCGGCCGGCGACACCCTCGATAAGATTCTGACGGATATCGGCGATTGCACCCGCTGCCGCCTTCACAAGGACAGGAACAAGATTGTTTTTGGTACGGGCAGTCCCGGCGCGAAGCTTGTGTTCGTTGGCGAAGGGCCAGGAGCAGATGAAGACGCGCAGGGAATTCCGTTCGTCGGTCGCGCGGGCCAGCTTCTGACGCAAATGATCGAGGGCACCTCGGCGAAAGAGGGCATCCCACTCAAGCGGGCCGATGTCTACATCTGCAATGTAGTTAAATGCCGGCCGCCCGAGAACCGTACGCCGGAACCGGATGAGATGGAGATATGCGGCCAGTTCCTTTTTCGGCAGCTTCTGACGATTAAGCCGCGAGCGATCTGCGCCCTGGGCTCGACAGCCGCGAAAGCGCTCCTGGGCGGCCGGGACGGTGTTACGAAACTCAGGGGTAAATGGCATAAGTGGCATGACATCCCGCTTATGGTGACCTTTCATCCGTCTTACCTCCTGCGGCCTTACAATCAGAATGCGAAGCGCGAGGCGTGGGAAGATCTGAAGAAGGTCCTGCACTTCGTTTACGACTGACCGATTGGCAACGCTGAAGGTTTTTTGAGGCGCTTCAGGCGCGCGTGGATCGCCTGCGGCAAGTTCGTGGCGGCCAGCGCTGCGTTTGATCACTATCTCTTCGGTGATTTCCGCAGCGGGCGCCTGCCGGCTGGCGCCGCCTTCCCGGTGGCGGCCTTTTTGTTCGCAGCCTTCTTATTCACAGCCTTCTTAGTCGCGGCCTTCGCGACCACCTTTTTCTTCGTGGGTCCAGCATCGATGGCGATGCTCTCCGCCATGTCGAGCCCAAAGATATCGGAAAGGTCTTCGTCTCCGAGAACCTTCCCTGCCGCCGGCGCTTGTCTGGTCAAAGGAAGCGCCTTGCCGGCCTTGACTATAAGTTCCTTCTCGTCCACTTCACGCAGGAGAAAGAGGAGATCCGGCTGATGGTCGAACCGGGCGCCGACGCCGTAGAGCACGGCTGCCACATGCTTGCACATCCCCGCCCAATCCGGGCAACTGCACGACAGCTTGATTTCAGCCGGTGAGGGGAACAATCCCTGGCCCTGCCGGCAAATCCTTTCCATCACACCTCTCGAAAGGCGTCCCTGAAGAAGCTCTACCAGCGAATCGATCGCCCCAGAGCAGTCCTCGCAAATCGATTTCCACCGCTGCTTGCCAACCGGCGCAATTTTCAGGGTTATTTCGTAAAGCTCCGAGCCGCTGACCAGCGCCTGGATGGAACCGGGCTTAATCTGGAGATCGATCACCGAACCGTTGCGCACATAAGTTCGTCCGCGCGGTAAACGATTGGCATAGTCGCTGTAGCGCTCCAGATTTTCGCACCACGATTTGCCCCAGAAGGTCTTCACGATCGTCCGGCCGTCGATGATTACCGGCGAGATGGCGTTACCCTTCTTCGTGCGCTTTTCAATCTCGCGCATCGCCTGACGGCGCCGCTGGGCCACGGGAACATACGCTTTCCAGCCGTAGAAATCCATCGATCAATTCTCCTTAAGAGCCCTGTTGAGATCGAGCGCAACCAGCTTCAGCAGCTCTTCGTCGTTCAACTCCGTCAGCAGCAGATCCGCTCCACCCTCGATCAGTTCGCGCGAAAGGCGGCGCTTCGATTCGATCAGTTCGTCGATTTTCTCTTCCACGGTACCGCGGCATATGAACTTATGAACAAGAACATTTTTTGTCTGGCCGATACGGAAGGCGCGATCGGTAGCCTGGTTCTCAACCGCCGGATTCCACCACCGGTCGAAGTGCACTACGTGGGAAGCAGCGGTCAGATTCAGGCCCGTGCCTCCCGCCTTCAGGGAGAGCACAAAGAAGCCCACGGACTCGTCTTCCTGAAAGCGCCGCACGAGGTCCCCGCGGCTCTTTACACCGGTTTCGCCGTGCAGCACAAGGCCCGGCCGTTCGAATACCGAGCCGAGAAACCCGGCGAGCGGCGCCGTCATCTCGCGAAACTGCGTGAACACGAGCATTTTTTCCTGCCTCGCGGCGACTACCTCGGCAATTTCGCGCAGGCGCGCCCACTTGCCGCTGTCGGCTTCACGCCACGCGCCGTCTCCCAGCCATTGCGACGGATGGTTGCAGATCTGCTTGAAGCGCATCAGGTACGAAAGAACCAGCCCTTTGCGCTTGATCCCCGAGGTGGCCCTTTCTTCCTCGGCGAGTTGCGCGGCGAGTTCTTTCACGGACTGTTCGTATAGCGCCGCCTGCGAACGCGTGAGAGGGCAGAACGCCTTCATCTCGGTCTTATCCGGCAGATCCGAAATCACGCTCTTGTCAGTCTTCAGGCGCCGCAGGATATAAGGTTTCACCAACTCGCGCAGAGGGCCCCAGGAAGCTTGCGGGCTCTCCGCCAGGCGTTTGGTGAATGTCGTGAATTCCTTCGCCGATCCCAGCAGGCCCGGGTTGATGAAATCGAACAGCGACCATAAATCGCCCAGCCGGTTCTCCACCGGCGTGCCCGTCAGCGCCATTCTCCCTTCCTGACGGAGATTTTTTACGGCGCGCGTCTGTTTGGCGTTGGGGTTCTTTATTGCCTGCGCTTCGTCGAGGATCACCAGACGCCACGCCGACTCGGCGATCCATTCCGCGCGCAACAGATAACCATAGGTCGTGATTGCCAGATCCACTCCCCGCAAACGATCGGGTCCCAATGCCTTGAGATCGCCCGCCGCACTAGCGGACGGATGGGCGATCAGCGTCTTCAGACCTGGCGCGAATCGCTCGATCTCCGCTGTCCAGTTAGCCAGCAGCGAAGCGGGGACGATCAGCAGGCTCGGCTTCGGATTGGCGCCGGATTCGCGTTTGAGCAGCAGCAGCAGCGCAAGAACCTGGATCGTTTTGCCGAGCCCCATGTCATCCGCAAGACAGGCGCCGAGGCCGAGTTTGCTCAGCAGATGAAGCCATCGCACGCCGGCTTGCTGATACGGCCGCAACTTGCCCTGCAGTCCGTCGCCGGGGTCCACCGCGTCCAGGCCCTGGGGACTCCGGAGCGCTTTGAGCGTTTCCGCCAGCCATGGACCCGCCACCACCTGCGCCCAGCCTGCACCCTCCGCGGGCATGTCGGTGGACGCCACATCGGCTCCCGCCACCAGACGCATGGCTTCACCAAAGGCGAGGCCGTTCTCGCGCGCGGCTCGCTCGGCTTCGCGGAAGCGGTCGATTGCCTGCTTCAGCTGTTCCGGATTCAGTTCGATCCAGCGCCCCCGCACGAGCGCGAGTCCATCCGATTTGGCCAGCAGTTCCCTGATTTCCGCGGCAGTCAGCGTTTCGCCGTCGAGGGTGACCTCCATGTGAAAATCGAGCAGCGCATCCCGGCCGATTCCCGACGGAGGTTTGCCTCCCACGGTGCCCGTCACGCGAGGCCGGGAAGGACGATTCCCTCGCCAGGCTGCCGGCATTCGCACTACCACGCCTGCCGCTTCCAGTTCCGGGACATCTTTCAGGAGCTGCATCGCTTCGCCAGGCGACCACCGCAAAGGATGGAAGATTTCACCTGCGTCGACCATCGCCTTGAGCCACGGGCATGCTTCCGCCGCGCGCTGCACCGGAACCAGCAGTGAAAGAAGCCGTTCCTTGTTCGCCGCGCCCGCATACTCGCGCAGCGCCTGCCCCAGGGGCAGATGCTGGGCTTTGGCCTGGTCTTTGGTTGAATGTTTCGAGAGCCGTGTCGTGTAGGTGGCGAGAAAGGCGAATGGGGCGCTCGCGTCCTTGTGGTTCTCGCCAAGATTGAAGTGAACGCGGCCCACCAGGTTCCATGCCGGATTCCGCCGCTTCAGAAAATCCTGCACACCACATTTGGATTCCGAGAGCTCGACGTGAAACGCTTTATCAAGGTCTTGCCATAACGAGAGCAGGACCGTCGCCGTAAGATATTCCGCACCCGTCAGCGGTGGCGCCGAGAGCGCGATTTCTTCCAGCTCTTCGAGCGGAGGGGCCGCCAGCCTGAACTTGTGCTCCGACGCATCGCCTTCCCACCGTGCGCATAACGCGGTCACATAGCGCGCACCGAATTCCCGCCACCAAGTGAAAACCGGCGGCAGCGTGGTCCCGGCTTCATCCACCCCCAGAAGCAGAAGCCCGTGACCCGATCCTCGGGTGAAGGCGTCCTGGAGTCGTTCCGCAAGGCCTGTATCGAGTGGCTGCGCTCCGGAATCGGAGACAATAGTCAGTCGGCCGTGCGGGGTGAGGCAGAGAGCGACGCCTTCCATTTTGCGCCCCATCAGGTTAGCAGTTAGCAGGATGAGTCGTAAGGGATTCGGGCCCGAGGGGTGCGCGGCGGAGCGCCTTGAACCCGAGAGCAAATGTTGATCGCCTGCGAATTGACCACGAGATCAATACACACGGTTGCACGCCCACTTTGGCACGACGTCCGTAGTCTTTGAAAAAGTGGTGGGCGCGAAGGGACTCGAACCCCGGACCTCCTGCGTGTGAAGCCTGCTGTTACCTTCTTTCGGCTCCATGATTTCCATTGGGTTCTCTATATTTTCAACAGGTTGGGGAGTCTGCTTTTCGCTCAATCAGCAAGCTCAACAGCCTCAACAGATGGGGTTTTGATACGGTTGTGATACGGCTCGGGGAGGTGCTCCGACCTCGTGCTTTTATGGCATGATGATGCTCATTTTGTCCCTACATTAAACTTGTCCAAAAATAGAGGACATAATATAATACCGGACAAATGGCGACCCGCCGAACAGACACGGACACCGCTCTTGCACACCTGGCATCGCTCCCATTTGTGCGCAGCCTGCGCTTCATTCCAGCGCCGAAATCTGCGGACCGGGCAGACGATGGAGTCCTCGAACTCGAAACGGCAGCCGGGAGGCATCGGCTATCAGTCGACGTCAAGAGAGCATACTTGAACCGAAGCCTGGTGAACGCTGTGATCGGGCAGGCTCACGGTCGCCAGGGAAAGCTGGTAATCGCCCGCTATGTTCCCGCAGCCCTCGGCGAGCAATTCGTCAAGGCCGGCGTTTGCTTCGCCGATAATCCGGGCAACGTCCATCTGCAGCTCGGAACGAAATTCAACTGGACGGTACTCGGCAAGCGCGAGCCACCCGCGCTGCCTGAGGCGGGCCGCACCACTCCCGCGACCATACAACTACTGTTCCAGTTTGCGGTTGAGCCCCCATCGGCCAAATGGACAGTCCGTGACCTCGCCCGCTCTACCGGAATAAGCAAAACCCGCGTAGCGCAGATTCGCAGCCAGTTCTTCCTTGAACGCATTTTAACCGGACCGACCGACGAACCTGACTTCCGCATGACAACGGAGATCGGCGACCGGTTAGTTGCTGGCTACAGCCAGATTCTGCGGCCGAAGCTCCTGATCGGACGCTTCCGATACGAGGAACCATCCGTGGATCAGTTCGTAGCTCGGCTGTCTCGTGAAGCCGCAGCACAGAAAATTCCTTATGCGCTCACCGGAGGACCCGCCGCCGATGCGATGCAACACTTCTACCGTAGCGCCGAAGTCCCCGTTTTTCTCGACGCGAAATGGCAACGCAGCCTGCGGCTGCTGCCCGATCGGACCGGACCGGTAATGCTGTTCAATCCTTTTGGCAATCTCGTCTATTGGCGTGAATTCGAAGGCAAAATGGTCGCGCCTCCGTGGCTGGTCTATACGGAGCTATTGACCGGCAGCGATCCCCGAGCACGCGAGGCGGCAGAGGAGTTTCGTCAGGAGTATTTGAAGTGAACGATATCCTCACGCCCGATCAGATCGCGGACCTGTCGGGGATCAGCCAGATCTGCGAAGAACTGGGAGCCGACCTGGTGGTGATCGGCGCCACCTCCCTGTTGATCCTCATGGGCGATCTGGGGCGCTTTACGCGCGATGTCGATCTCACCGTTGCGCTCGACTTCGATGAGTTCGAGCCTTTAACAATGCGGCTGGCCGCCATCGGATGGACACCGGCACCGAAGCGGAGCACCGCTGGATCGCGCCGCGCAGGACGATCATAGACCTCTTGCCGGCCGGCGCCGAAATCCGTCGCAGCGGTTCCATCACCTGGCCCGCGAGTCAGTTCAAGATGAGCCTGGCCGGATTTGAACACGTGTTCGCGCACGCCGTCGAAGTTCATCTGCGGGAAGGAGTGACAATTCGCGTCGCGCCGCCGATCGTCACGGCCCTTCTCAAGATCATTGCCTGGGTAGATGACCCGCACCGGCGCGCCAAGGACCTCCAGGACATTCGTATCGTTCTGCGTCGCTACGAACAGGAGAGTGACCGCCTGTTCTCCGACGCCGTCTTCGATGCGGAACTTCCGGATTTCGAATTCGCAAACGCGTTTCTCCTCGGCCTTGATATGCGCGCATTGGCGAACGGCGATGACGCCCGATTCGTCGAGGGATTTCTCGGACGCCTCCTGGCTCAGGACGAAGAGGGGCGCTTCGACGATGAATCAGACTTTGGCATGAAGAGCTTTCGCAGCCAGATCAACGCCTTCAGGAAGGCCTTCACGGGAAAATGATGCATCGCGATTTCGCGCTTCGGTGCTTTTGTTTTCAGAAGCTTTCTTCGACCGAGGTCCGTCTACGCGCGAAACAAACTTCCCTCAGGCCTTGAGAAGGGTCTCGACGTACGCAGGCTTCAGGGGCAGCCGCCGTGCGATCTTCCCGGTCGCGTCAAAGAGCGCCGCGGCGATAGCGGGCGCGGCGATCGCATTCGCGGCCTCCGATCCGCCGCCGTAAGCGCCTGTCTCCGGACGATTCAGGAGCACCACTTTGATCTCCGGAATATCGGCCATCTTGAGGATCGGATACTTGTTCCAATCGCTGCCAGTGATTCCGCTCTCGTCGAACGTAGCCTCCTCCAGCAGGGTCTGGCTGACCCCCATCACAGTCCCGCCTTCCACCTGGCGCTTCAACTGCATCGGGTTCACGATGATGCCCGGCTCTACGGCGATGGTGGCCTTCTCCACCTTTATCGCGCCCGTGCCGGGAGTGACAGAGATCTCGCATACGCACGCCCAATACGTTCCCGAGCGGAACATGAGCGAAACCCCGCGGCCGCGCACCGGAGTGTCGCCGGTCGACACTGCCCCGCCATGTGGCGACGGGCGCGTTTCCCATCCCGACGCGTCGCGGACCGCCTTGAGCACGCCGATCGCACGTTCTTCGGTGGCATGGTCGATGCGGAACTGAATCGCATCGGCGCCAGCCAGCGCCGCAGCCTCGCTGACAGCCAGTTCGCGCGGGAAATTCTGCTGATACTGTCCCGGCGTGCGCATGCTGTGATCGCGCATGCCGATTGCCAGCGGCGATTCTTTCTGGCCGAGCTGAAATGTTCCGTGACCGCGCTCCATCAGGGTCGCGACGCCGTCATACAGCCAGGGATCGGAAAGATCGTTCACCGTCGAGCCGACGAACACGCCTTTTTCGCTGGGAGCCGGCATCGTCGGGCAGACCGGCCAGCACCGCTCCGATGGGCCGGTCGTCCTGCATCGCGGGCATGAAGTGATCGATCTGATACGCGATCATTTTGCCCTTCGCGTCCAGGCCGATCTCAACAGCCGAGTACGCGGCGGGAGACTGCGTGGACCACTGGAAGTCCTCGGGCCTCATCCACTGGACGCGCACGGGCTTGCCAACGGCTTTCGAAAGGATGACTGCTTCGTCTTCCGCGCCCGCATTTCCGCCGTTCGATCTTCCGTAGTGCCCGGCGCCGGAAAACGTGCGCACCACGACGTTACCCGGTGATGTGCCCAGCATCAGCGCGATCTCGCCGCGCAGCGCCTGCGGGTTTTGGTTGTGGGTATAAATGTGCACCGTACCGTCCGGCCGAGCGTCGGCCACGGCCAGGGTCGGACCGATGGGGGCGTGCTTCATGAACGGCATCTCGTATGAGGCGGTGAGCTTCCTCGACGCGCCTGCGAGCGCAGGCATGATGTCGCCTCTCGACTTGTCGCTCTTCTGGACTTTCGTCGTTGTCCAGTCGGCCTTTTCTCTCAGGTGGGTGAACAGGTTCTCGTTACCGGGCAACCCTTTCCAGTCTGTCCACTTCGTATCGCCGGCCACCTGCTGCGCGGCCTTGATGGCTTCCCACTCGGTGGGTGCGACAACTCCTACAAGGCTGCCTTTCACTACGACCTGCGCGTTCGGAAAGCGCGTCTTGTCCAGTTTTCCCGCGGACACAAGCGTGGAGCCCAGCGTTTTCGGATGCACCATGCGGGCATGCAGCATGCCGGGCAGCCTGACGTCGGTGGCCCATTGTTCGCGAGCGGTGACCTTGGAGACCGTGACGCTGTTTCGGAAAGACTTGCCGATCACGGTGTACTCGCTCACCGGCTTCATCGGAGGGCTGCCGGTGACCGTCAATCCCACAATGCTCGTGAGGTCACCGCTCACAGGAATCGTGAGTTTCAGGTGCTGCCCTTTGACGAGATCCCCGTACGACATGCTCTTGCCTGCCCCGGAAACGATGCCGTCTTTCACTGCGAGCTGATTCTTCGGAACGCCGAGCCGCCTCGACGCCAGATCAAGCAGGGCCTGATACGTATAGGCCGCTGCTTTACGGATATTGGGCGTTCCGCGGCCGAGGAAATCGAAAGCGCCGCTGCCGTCTGGTGTGCGGTCGGTGTCGCCCATGACTACCGTGGTGATCGCCTCGAACGGCGCACTCAGCTCTTCCGCAACAATCTGCCTGTAAGCGGTAAACGTGGTGCTCTGGCCGAAATCGCTCTTGCCTGTGCGAATCAGGATCGTGTTGTCAGGATGAATCTCGATCCATGAACTCGGAAGCGTGGCATCAAGTGTGTTTTTGGAAACGGCGGCGTCGGCGGATTTCGTCAGGTCGCCAACAAGGCCGAAGCCGACGAACAGTGCGCCGCCCGCTTTTACCAGGTCGCGGCGTGTGAGAGTAGCGCCAAAAATGTTTGTGGATTTTTCCTTCGCAGTGGGCATCGCCTACCTCCCCTTCCCCGTTACCGCGGCGGCGCGCTGGACCGCATCGATGATGGCGGTGTAGCTTCCGCAGCGGCACAGATGCGCCGATGGACCCGACGTAGTGAATGCTTCTTTGATCTCCGCCACAGTCGGCGACGCCACGCGCTCCAGCAGTTCGGTGGCCTTGATCATCATGCCGTTCTGGCAGAAGCCGCACAGAGGCGTCTGCTCCTCGATCCACGCGTCTTGAATGGGGTGGAGCGTTTTCTCCGCCTCCGTTTTCGACAGGCCCTTTTGCTGCGCCCATCTTGCGGGGAGCCCTTCGAGTGTGGTGACTTCCTTGCCGGCCGCACTCGAGACGGGTGTTATGCAGGAACGGATTTCCTTGCCGTCGAGCAGGACCGAACAGGCTCCGCACTGAGCGAGTCCGCAACCGAACTGCGGTCCGGACAATTCGAGATCGTTTCGCAGGAAGTAGAGCAGCGGGGTGTCGTTGGGAACCTGGACGTCACGCCGCGCTCCGTTGACGGTGATGATGGCCATGAAAAGCCTCCTTCAGAGCGATTGCAGGTTCATCTTAGCAGCCCCGCGGGTCAGTAAACACGCCCCTGAAGACGCGGTTGTCAGGGTGACCGGCTGACCGGCGACAAGATCGCCGGTCCTACCGGCGCTGACGTAAAGCTCCGCGCCGAGCGGAAGCTCGGCGGCAGGGCGGAAGCCCTGGCCCCACACCGGCTGTGCAGTGTCTTCATTCCCTTTGGCGGCCGTGGTCGTGACTTCCATGAGACGCAGGAATTGACTCTGTGAGGTCCCGGCCCGTCACTAGCCGCTCAGACGATCGTGATTTTGCGCGGGAACTGGGCGTTGTCTTCGAGAAAAGTCTTCTTCCGCTTCAATTCGGCCGCGGGCGGCTGCACAATGCCGTTGGCGTCGGTGGCTCGCGACACCAGGGTGTGGTCGCCCGGAGTGGCTCCTTTCCAGTCGAAGGTGAAGAGCTTCCAGGAAAACCGTGTGTTGGCTTTGTCCAGCGCGGCCGGCTGCCAGGACCCTCCGTCGACGCTCACTTCCACGGACTTGAGCGGAGTGCCGTCGTTCAGCACGAAACCGAAGACCCGATATCCGGCGGGGGTCTTGCGCACCCGGGAGATCGCGGACTTAATCCGAATGCGGGTGACTTCGTTCTCAACCCATTGAGTAGCGGGATCGGCGTCCTCGCCTGTGCCGCCGACGCCGCGGAGCGTGCGGTACCAGCGGGCCTGGAAGTTGCCCAGAAAGCGCTCTTCCTGCAGATGAATTTCAGACAGCCACTTCACATTGGCAATCCCGTACCAACCAGGCATGATGAGGCGCAGAGGGAAGCCATGATCGCGGTCGAGCGGCTGCCCGTTCAACGCCCAGGCCAGCAATGGCTCGGGTTTCATCGCATTTTCCAGCGTGGTACTGCGGGCAAACTGCTGTTCGAGCTTATACGTCTGCTGGCGAAACACAATGTCTTCCTTGCCGCGGTCCGTGCCGAAAAACACGACCTCCCGGGCTTTGGCGTCCACGCCCACCTGCTTCAACAGCCGGCTCAACGGAACGCCGGTGAAGCGTCCGCAGGAGGAAAGCCCTTCGAAAGCGCGAGCGCTGTTGCCGGAGCACTCGTAGCCGTTCACGAGGTCCGTCGATTTCATGGCTTTGATCTCGGCCAGTGAAAACTCAGCTGGCTTGTTCACCAACCCGGTGAACTTCAGCCGCCAGGAGTTCGCATCGACCTCTGGCCGATTGTAGTGCTGGATGAAAAAGAACTGATCGTTCGGCGTCGTGTAGCCGTCGATGGTGCGGATATCGAGGCGCCGGTTGACCGCGGCCGGATCGGCGTTCACTTTGAAGTTCGCCGGATAGTCGGTAAAGGGAACATCGGTCTCGCCCTGTGCGAGCGCGGGAACGGCCCAGTCCGGGACGAGTGTCAAAAGACTTGCCGCGGCCAGGCCCCGCTTCAAAGTTTCTCTACGGCTGATCTGTTCCACCATACACGCCTCCTTCGAGGTCAATTTCAGGCCAAGCCAATAAACTATCACCATTCTCTTTGCCTGCGCGAAACAAAACGGGGAAGGCTTATGCGGCTGCCTGGATGATCGCTCCCGGTGATTGCAGATCGCGCGTTGCTCATGAATCCCCGACGTCCGCGTCCACGCGCTATAAACGTACGCGACATGATCCGCCCGCACACACTCGAAGAATCGCGGGTCGAGAGAGTCCGCGTTAAGGGGCAATGTCGTTAGCTTTGGGATGCCGGTATCAACTGATTCTATTAGAGTTATAGCCAGACAGCAGTGATGCCCGGTATAGTCTCGCGGGTCAGCTTCGGCTCAATAACTCTGGCGGGCGATTCCGTCGAGATTTTTGCCAACGCCCGGAGAAACGAAATGATTCTGCTGTGATATTTTGAACAAACTGGAGGAGTATTGTTCAAAACAACACCGTTCATGCGGTTTGCCGCTGGTGCGGCCACCGCAACTATTTTCCTGTGTGTGCCTGCTTTCGCGCAGGACACGGCGCAGCCTGAGTTGAAGTCCGCCAAAATCGAATTCGTCCCGGGTGAGCGCACCATCTTTTTTGACGATTTCAGCGATATGGCGCCCGATGAGCCCCCTCCACACTGGAAAGTTCGGGACGGCAAGGTCGAACTGAAAATGGGGGGCGCGGTCCACGAACTCTACAACGATGGCGGTGTCCAGCTCACTTCTCCCAAAATCTCCGTGCCGTCGAATTTCACCTTTGAACTGGTTTGGACTGGCGGTGGCGAGACGACCTGGGCGTTCCGCGACAAAGATGGCGAAGAGGCGCTCCACGTTGTGGTACGTGGCGAAGAGGATGGCATGACGGCGTCGACGAACGTCACGGCGAAGGAACAACTCGGCGAAGGAATGATCATGACCGACACGTCGAAGCCGGTAACGTTCGCATTGTGGGCGCAACAAGGGCGCGTGCGCGCTTATCTGAACGGCGAGCGTTTAGTGGACGCGAATCAGGTGGATTTCAATCCCATCGTATCGATAGAAGCCACCATCGGCGGATATCGCCCGAATGGCGTTCGCTCGGTGCGAATCGCCGAGTCGGCTCCGGATTTTTCTACCGTGATCAATGCGTCCGGAAAGTACGTCACCCATGGAATTAACTTCGATACGGATAGCGATCGCATGAAGACCGAATCCGGCGCGGTGCTGAAGCAGGTCGCAGCGGGACTGCAAAAAAATCCGAGCTTGAAACTGGAGATCGATGGCTACACGGATTCCGCGGGAGACGCCGCGCACAATATGGAGCTATCGAAGAGGCGCGCGCAGGCAGTGTCCTCGGTGTTGGTTTCGCAATTCGGAATCGATGCGGGGCGCCTCCGCGTCAACGGTTTCGGCGCGGCGAAACCCATCGGCTCGAACGACACTCCCGAAGGACGCGCGTCGAACCGGCGCGTCGAATTTCTGAAGAAGTAATCGGCGCGGCTCCACTCCCTGGCGATTGCGGGCCACGGCTCTGACGCCTCGATGGCACACCCGAGTGCCTCGTTCCGCTGGACAGGTGTTCCGTTTATGGCCGCAGTGCGAATGTGAACAGCGAGTTACCGGCGGATATTGCAACATACTGACGTCCGTTCACGGAATACGTCACCGGCCCGGAATCGGCCGGACCGCCAAGACTGGTGCGCCAGAGTTCTGTTCCGGTGCGCGCGTCGATGGCCCAGAAATATCCTTCGCGCCCGCCGGTGAACAAAAGATCGGAAGCGGTGGTGAGGACGCCACTGCCAGTGACGTCAGCCATTTCGAACTCCCATTTGCGCACACCGGTTTTGGGGTCGAAGGCGCGAAGGACGCCGTAGCCCTCGTCTTCCGTTCGAGTGATCACCTGCGTGGCGCGAAGAGAGGGAACAGGGGAGCGTGGCGAGCCGCCGGTGTAGCGGCGTCCTTCGACGTAATCGCCCGGGAGTTTGTTGAAAACCGACGCGTAGTTTTCCCAGGTGTTGATGTAAAAGAGCCCAGTGTGCGGGCTGTATGACGGCGAGAACCAGTTGGTCGCGCCCTGCACGCCGGGATAGACGAGCGTACCTTCGCGCGAAGGCCTGGCTTCGGCGACGCGAACAGGGTGTCCGCCGTCGTCGAGTCCCGTCGTCCATGTCACCTTTGCGAATTGCTTGCCCTGCAGGAATTCGCCGGTGGCGCGGTCGAGCACGTAATAGAAGCCGTTGCGATTCGCCCATAGCAACACCCGCCGTTGTTTGCCCTTCCACTCCATGTCGGCGAGAACTGGCACCTGGACGGAGTCGTAGTCGAAATCGTCGTGCGGCGAAAACTGGAAATACCATTTGAGCTTACCGGTGTCGGCATCGAGAGCCACGACGGAATCGCTGTAGAGATTGGCGCCGGCGCGATCATCGCTGTTCCAGTCGGGGCCGGGATTGCCGATGCCCCAGTAAGTGAGATTCAGCTGCGGATCGTACGAGCCGGTGACCCAGATCGAAGCGCCGCCGTGCATCCAGGAATCGCCCGCCCAGGTTTCATGACGGGGCTCGCCGGGGCCGGGAATGGCGTTGAAACGCCAGGCTTCCTTGCCGGTTTTGGCATCGTAAGCGGCGAGAAAGCCACGAATACCGTACTCGCCGCCGGCCGTGCCGACGATGACTTTGTCTTTGACAACGAGCGGCGCGAGCGTGAGCGCGTAGCCGGCTTCGGCTTTGGCGACGGTGACGTTCCAGATACCTTTTCCGGTTTTGGCGTCGAGCGCGAGCAGGTGGCCGTCGATCGTGCCCATGAAGAGCGTGTCGCCGAGGATGGCGAGGCCGCGGTTGACGCGCCCGCAGCACACGCGGGCCTCGGGCGAAGGCGCATAGGGCGAGACCCAGAAAATGCGGCCGGTTTCAGCGTCCATCGCGACCGCGTCATTCGGGGCCTGGACGGTGTAGAGGACACCGTCGACGACCAGCGGCGAGGCTTCGAATTTTTCGAGCGACTGTGACTGGAAGACCCACTGCAGCTCGAGATTTTTGACGTTGGCGGGATTGATTTGTGTCAGCAGGCTGTGGCGCTGGCTGAGCGGCGTTCCGGAATAAGTCAGCCAGTTCCGCGGTTCTTTGCTGGCGTCGATAATGCGGTCGAAAGTGACTTGGGCGTGGAGGAGCGGGGCCACAAGTGCAAGGAGCGGACAGAGTCTTCTCATGGAACCCCCACTCCTTTGAGAGATGCGAGGTAGCTGACGAGGTCGGAGAGTTCCTGATGAGTCAGTTTGTCTTTATAAGAAGGCATGGGGGACTTGTCCGTGGTGAAGGTGAATTCCTTCAGGCTGGTGCGTTTCACCGAGACGAGACGATCCTTCGAGTCGAGGATCTGAATGGCGTACTTGTCTTCATTGAGGAGGGCGCCGGTAATGGTTAAACCGTCCTTCGTGACGCCGCGGAAATGCCGGTTCTGCGGGAGGATTTCGGCGTCGGGATCGGTAAGGGAACGCTCGATCTCGCCGGGCAGGCGATAGATGCCGATGTCGCTGAGGTCGGGACCGGAGCGCGAACCAACGCCGCGGATGCGATGGCATGTGGCGCAGTTTCCTTTGCCGTCGTAGATGGATTTGCCGCCCATGGGATCGCCGCCTGTTACGGTGGTCGCGCTGGCGGCCGCCATGGTGCGGAGGTAAGCGACGACAGTCAGGGCCACTGAGTCGGTGAAGCTGGTGGGAGGCATTGCGGTGCCGGGGATGCCGTTGCGGATGATGGCGGCGATGTCATCGTCGGTTTTGGCGCGGCGGAATTTGCCATGGGCGAGATCGATGCCCTGAACCTGATTGCCTTCGGCCCCGTGACAGACGGCGCAGTTGGCGCGGAAGAGACGTCCGCCGTCTTCGATGTCGATCTGCGTGAAGCTGTGCTGGGCGAGGAGGGAGGCCGCAAACACCCACTGCAGACAGAGCAGCCGTTTCATTCACCGCACAGTATATACGGATTTGCGCAGATCGGTTTTGACACAACCAGATGGAGTATGAGGGCGTGATGTGAGGCCACGTTCAGCCTTCGCAAGCGCTGAAGCCCCGGATGCAGCGTTTGTTATAACCTATGCGACGGGGATACCGGGATGGCGTCGAAGACTCGAGTATGTTTAGGCGCGGGACTCGCCGCCGCTTGCGGTTTGACAATGATCGCGCAACAGAGCGGCGCGTCGTACACCGCCGCGCAGGCTCAGGCGGGGCGCGGCGCGTATCAAACCAACTGCGCCGTCGTGCCACGCGCCGGATCTCTCCGGACGCGAAGGGCCGCAACTGGCCGGCGCGAACTTCATGAGTCAGTGGGGCGACAAGACGGCGGGCGATCTGATCGGCTTCATGCGAGCGACGATGCCTCCCGGTGCGGCCGGCTCACTTCCGGACCAGACCTATATCAATCTCGCTGCGTTCATCCTCGACGCCAACAGCGCGCGGCCGGGCGATCGGGCGCTGACGCTGCGACTCGGCGCGTTCGATCCGCAGCGTCGCTTCCGGGCAGCGTGCGGCGTACTTGCAGCCGGCGCGGCGGCGCCGGCTGCCTTCGCAACAAGCCGCGCAGACACGACAACCCGGCCCCGCAGGCGCCGCGTGGAATCACGGTGGCGGGCGAAGTCAAGAACTATGTTCCGGTCACCGACGCCATGCTGCGCAATCCCGATCCCGCCGACTGGCTGATGATTCGCCACGACTACAAGGCCACCTATTACAGCCCGCTGAACCAGATCACCGCGCAGAACGTCAACGACCTGCGTCTGGTGTGGAGTTGGGCCATGCAGGAGGGCGCGAGCAACGGCAACCAGCCCGCGCCGATCGTGCACAACGGCGTGCTGTACGTGAACAACGCCGGCATGGTGCTGCAGGCACTGGACGCGAAGACCGGCGAGTTGATCTGGGAGAATCGCTACGGCTCCAATCCCACCGCGCCCGCCATGCGCGGCATCGCGATTTACGACGACAAGATTTTCGTAGCAACCGGCGATGCGCATCTGATGGCCTTCGATGCGCGCAACGGCAAGGTGGTCTGGGACACCACCATCGGCGACCGCTCGAAAGGCGAGTACGCCAGCACGCAGCGGCCCGATCGCCGTGAAAGGCCGGCTGATTCAAGGCCTGGGCCGCGACTCCTGCGCGACCTATCGGGAAGAGAAATGCTTCATCAGCGCTTACGACGCGAAGACCGGCAAAGAAGCGTGGCGCTTTCGAACCGTGGCGCTCGAAGGCGAACCCGGCGGCGACACCTGGGGCGGGCTCGCGAACACCTTCCGGGCGGGCGTGGAGACGTGGATCACCGGCAGCTACGATCCGGATTTGAACCTGACCTACTGGGGCACGGCGCAAGCCAAGCCGTGGATGCGCGTGAGCCGCGGCTCCGGCAACGGCGCGACGCTTTATGCCAACTCCACCCTGGCGCTCAATGCCGATACCGGGAAGCTGGCCTGGTATCACAGCTACGCGCCGGGCGAGACGCTGGACCTGGACGAAGTTTTCGAGCGGGTGCTGGTGGACGATCAGGGCCAGAACTACGTCTTCAGCGCGGGCAAGGCGGGCATTCTGTGGAAGCTGGACCGCAAGACCGGAAAATATCTCGGTCACAAGGAAATGGTGTTCCAGAACGTCTACGATTCCATCGACCCGAACACGGGTGAGCCGCACTATCGCAACGATATCGTCGAGCAGCGCGTCGGCGAGTGGGTGACGGCGTGTCCGTCGACCGAGGGCGGCAAGAACTGGCCGTCGATGACCTACTATCACGCCGGGCAACCGGCTGATCATTCCGCTGAGCCAGAGCTGCCTGGAGATGAACGGGCAGGCGATCGAGAAAGTCGCGGGCGGCGGCAGCGGCAACGGCGCTCTGCGGCGCTTCTTTGAGATGCCGGGGACGAACGGCAACATCGGCAAGCTGGCGGCGTACGATGTGCGGACGATGCGCGAGATCTGGAAATACGAGCAGCGCGCGCCGTTCCTCACAGGCGTGGTCTCGACGGCCGGAGGCGTGGCGTTCGCGGGCGATCTGGACCGCATGTTCCGCGCCTTCGACGCCGGCGACTGGCCGAATTCTGTGGGAGACCCGGCTGCCGGCCGCCGTGCAAGGCTTCCCGCTGACGTTCACCGCGGGCGGCAAACAGTATCTCGCGGTGACCACGAGCAACGGCGGAGGCAGCCCGCGCAATGTGCCCGGCAGTGGTCGCGCCGGAACTGCATTATCCCGCGACGGGCAACGCGCTGTACGTATTCGCGCTGCCCAATCGAAAGTAGGACTGGCTGGCGGGGCATTTCCGGCCGAATGGGCGCTGGGTGGTTTAGAGTAAGACGCACACGGCCGTTTACTGAATCACCGTAACACGTTTGGCAGCGCAGTACGGCTCTTCGGACAGACGTAAGTCAGGGCTGTTGCCGATTATGGTGTTATCGGAAGAGCGTCGGTCGGCGAGATGGTCCTCTGCGCGCTCCCATCTACCCCAGCCGTCCCAGAAAGATAATCCATCCGGCCAACGTGACGATTCCGGCAGCGTAGCTGAAAATCAGGCTGGAACTGGCCGTAAGTGGCGATGAATTGAATCCTTTGCCGAACACCAGACCAAAGAAACCGCAGGGAATCGCCACGATCAGGACGGCATATCGCGTCTCGACCGCAGAGAGTCCGATGAGCCACGCCAGGCCGAGGCAAAGCGCCGGTTGCATCAGGTTCTTAGCCATCATCGCGGCAATGACGCGCCCGTCGAGCCGGAATGGTTGCGCGGAGACGATCAGACCGGTCAGAAACAGTGCCGCTCCCGCAGTCGCGTTTCCCATGACGGTCAAGCTTCGGTTGACATAGTCCGGCAGGTGCAGTTTAATCAGAGCCGCCACAACCCCCAGGAGGGGGGCCCAGACCACCGGGCGCTTCACTGCCTTCCATAGCGAGCCACGAACCGCGGCCGCCTGCGATTTCGCGTGGCCCGTCGGCGTGCCATGCTCGAGAATGGCCAGTGTTATAGGTGAGATGGTGACCGCGCCAATCGCGATGCCCATGGCGGTCGCGGCTGCCGCGGTCGGCCCGTAAACGGCATCGAGCAGTGGAATACCAACAGCGGTGACGTTCGGGAACGCAAGGGTTAGCGCGAGAACGGCGTTGTCAGCCGTACCCGAGCCGAATATACGCCGGTCGGCAAGCAGAGTGGCGAAAAACAGAATCAGATAGACCAGCCCGAGGACCGCAACCAGTCTGCTCTCACTTTGCAGCATTCGTGGATCGGTATGCGCGATCGCAAGAAACAGCGAACAGGGCAGCGCAAAGTTCATGACGAACCGGACGAGGCTGTGGACGTCGCGATTGTCCACGAATCCGCGGCGACCGGCGAAGTACCCCAGCAGTAGTCCAAAGAAGACGGGGATCAGGGAGAACGCAAGGATGGAGATCACAGGTGTGAACGATTGCCAAGTTTATCCCACCAGGGCAAGGCTATTTAAAGACGGCGGCTGAAGACGACGTTTCCCGCTGCGTCTGGCGAGCAGCCGCTGGCGGTGGAGGCGGCTCAACGGCGGGACACGGTGGCGGGCGGTGCGGCGGCCGGGGCCTTGCGGGTACAACCGCTCGGATTCATTGAACTTTCTCTCGATCGCGCTGGACGTGGGCATTTTTCTCGGAGAACCGAATTGCCTCTCAGGCGGCCCGGAAGCGGCGGGACGGGATTGGCGCGCAGAGCACATGACAAGGGCCGAATCGTTGAAGTTTGCGAGGCGGTCAAAGCGATCAGGCGGCGGACTGTTTGAGTCCTCGACGGCGCTATTTGGGGCCGCCGGTTCGCTGAGATCGCGCTGACTGCGTTTCGGCTTCCCACGCAGTGTTACCTGCTCAAAGGTAACGAGAAAGTCGCGTAACGGCGAGTTTGCCGGGCGCCGCCGCCCGGATTTCCAGATCTATACTTCGCCCGTCAATCGCGCCTCCCGGCAAGCAAAAAAGGGCGGATCGCAAATGTGGCTTGGTTTTGTGCTGACCATGCGGTAGGTTCAGGTTGTTCGAAGGGTAAAAGAGGAGGAAGGGAAGATGAAACACAGCACAAAGCGCATTCTTACTACACACGCCGGCCGACTGGACGGGCCGCCCGAGTACCGCGAAGTGACGATGGCCATGATGTCGGGCCAGAAAGTGGATCTCGACGCGGCCCGGCCGAAAATCCGCAGCGGCATGGTCGACGTACTCCGAAAGCAGACGGAAGCCGGAATCGACATCATCAGCGACGGCGAACTTGGGAAGGTTGGATTCGGAAGGGCCTACTACGGACTCCGTCTCAGCGGGCTGAGCAGCCGGGAACGGAAACCCGATGAACCGGGGTTTATGACGTTGCAAACCGGCGAGCGCCTCGAATTCGCGGAGTTTTATAAGGAACTTTCGTTCATGGCGTCCGGCCCGGAGCGCACGGTGTGCTCCGGCCCGATTCACTATATAGGTCAGGAGGAAGTGCGCAAGGATCTGGAACTGTTTCGCACCGCGCTGGCTGAATCCGGCGTCAAGCCTGAAGAAACATTTATGTGCGCTCTGGCGCCGGGCTGGCTGGAGCACTTCTTCCTGAACGAATACTATCGAACGGACGAAGAGTACATTTTCGCGCTTGCCGAGGCGATGAAGGACGAATACAAAGCCATCGTCGACGCAGGGTTTATCCTTCAAATTGACGATCCCGCTTTGCCCGATACCTATGACATGATCGTTCCGAACCCCGAGTATCGAGGACTATCGCAAGTTTGCCGCGGTGCGCGTGGATGCATTGAACCAGGCGTTGCGTGGTCTTCCCGAAGATCGCGTGCGTTATCACATTTGCTGGGGTAGCTGGCACGGACCGCATACTCACGATCTCCCTCTGCGTCACGTGGTCGATCTGATGCTGCGGATCACGGCCGGCGCCTATTCTTTGGAGGCCGCCAATCCCCGGCACGAGCACGAGTGGAAGATCTGGCAGGATGTGAAGCTGCCGGAAGGCAAGATCCTGATTCCCGGAGTAGTCACGCACCACACCAATGTTGTCGAGCATCCCGAACTGGTTGCCGATCGCATCATTCGCTACGCCAATCTGGTAGGCCGCGAGAATGTGATCGCCGGAACCGATTGTGGCATGGGCTTCCGCGTTCATCCGCAGATTGCGTGGGCTAAGCTCAACGCACTCGCGGAAGGCGCACGCATGGCGAGCCAACAGTTGTGGAGCAACTAAAGCGCCAGAACCTGGGGTCACAGCCGAACCTGCGGTGTTGCGTGGATCCGATTCTCCATCCCAGGGGCTGGTCGGTAGTGTGGTCATAGCGGGGAGATGACGGTTGCTTTTCAGCCGTCGCTTCCGGGATTGTCTTCAAAGAATTTCATGGCCTGCTCCCGTGACTGGGCCTTGAAGAAAGTGTCTTCTTCTCCATCGTGCTTGAACTCTGCCCACCAGTTCGCATTTTTTCCAAAGAACTCGTCGTCTGCTTGCGCGGTCGTGGAGAGTTGCCGAACCCACACCCGTTTCCAGCCGATCATGCTCTTTCTATTTCTCAATTTCGGTGGTGCGAAATAAAACCCAGCGGTCACAGCGGCAATAATTGCCCACTCCACTAGCAGACGGATAATGTCAAGCTGTGCTGGTCCACGTGGCCTAACAAAAATCCATTCATATGAGCGGTTCCAGTGCATTGACGGCGGATATACACCTGTCGCAACCAAAAAGCCGATGCCGATCCAAATAGTAATGGCTTTGCTTCTAGGCATCAGGTGTCTGAATCTGGGTTCAACGGTTCAGCGAACAAGAGCACCACTCCGCTGGCTAATCTGACGCGAAGAAGGCGCGTAAAACGATTTATGACTTCCTCGGATAAATTAACATCCACGGACGCCATTTCCGGCGTCATCACGCACGAGAACTCCGCACCCGTTAAATCTATCGCTGGCTTGCGGGGACGAGCAGGTTCCAGCCGTTCTATCACAATGTTGGATCCCAGTGTGCCTGACTCGGATCGTGATGTGCCGAGCGAAGAAATCCTCACTCCGGACTCTTCATCCGAAAGGAAATCGTGCTCACCAAAAACAGAACAGGGTCAGCCCGACAGCGGATCTCTTCCACTCCTTGAACTGCTCCAATCCGGCAGAGGCTTCCGGAGACGAACTCATGTTTCTGGCTGTTATAGGGTATTCGGCATGAAGACCGCGATTTACTTCGCAGAGACATGGCCCGGCTACCCATTGAAGTGTGAGCGCGTGCGGCGTGCATTGGAGGAGCATATCAGGTCGGGGTCTAGCGCAGGAAAAATAATCGGCATCACGCCGCCGTCAGGATCTTAGCGGGGAGATGACGGTTGACAACTGCCTACTGTTTGCTGTCTTCGTAATCAGCCCGTTCGTTCCTGAGCAGGTCATCGTAATATTCGTCGGCCTCCCGGAGCGCTGGAAGAAGCGGTTGGCTGCCGTTCTTTATGCTGGCGTCTCGGAGATAATCGAGAACGATTGAGTCTGCGTGTCTGGCGTTCTGTTCTTGAAGTAGTTGTCCGAACCACAAGAAGAACGCCACCAACGGAACAGCAATGATGATGCGTCTGCGCGTTCTGGAAATGCCGCCAAATAGTGTGTGACCGCTGTCCCATCGGTCAGCAATATAGTTTCGCTCGTCCGCCGATAAGCTACTGTAAAGCTCTTCGAGTCGCGAAAATTCCTCGGATGTGTGGGCATTCCAGCGCATAGCAAATTCAACTTCCCGAATTGGAAATGATGATTTCGGAAGTTTATCACCGCGCCGGATGCGGTCACGCCGCGATCAGGGGAGGGAGAGTCCAAACGGTGACGGCGTTGCTTCGAGGCAACACCGAAGGGCATCATCGCGTAAAAATCTTGCATTTCAACGAGAGGCGGACATGTAAACATGGGTATGGAGTGGTGGGGTAAATTCAGCGAGGTCGCACTGGTCCCTCTCTTCGATCGATACATTCCAATGCCTACAGCGATTTTTTTGACATACACGTCATACGGTTTCGTGGTTGCGGCTGATGGAAGAAGTGTGAGCGAAGACACACTGGATGTCACGAATGATGAAGTGCAAAAAATATTTCCGGTGGAGGGTCCTGGCAGAAAGTGTGTCTATGCGATGACGGGGGCGATGACGGTTACTTCGGACAAAGGCGATGTGGTGGTTCATATCGCCGATGAGGCCAAGAAGGCAGTTCGCTCTCTGGCTCAGCGTAAAACAAATAATCTCGCCGGGTACGTAGCGCACCTCTGTGGCCCGATTCACAAGAAGTTACGCGACGCAAAGGACTCTGGTGCAATATCCCATTTCCCAAAAAACACGACGCCGCAGCAACGGTTGGGAGAACTAGGCGACACAATAATCCGAATCATTACGGCGGGTTTCCATGGTGGAGTACCCTCTATTGTGGAAGCCAGAATATTTCATGAGGACGATGTTCTCCGCGAACCGATCATTACTAGTCAGCCGTTGGAACAAACCTGGATGGCTGGAGTACCGGAAGTCTCACGGCGACTCTTTGACGCCAGTGACGAAACCTTCAGGGAGTATCGGCGAACCATTGCACAAGATCGCGCCACCACCCTTTCTGAAGCTGCAGAAATCGCAAGACAGTACATACTTGCCTGTTCGAGTCCGCAGGCGATGGAATTGAATCCACAGGCTTGTAAAACGATCGGCGGACGCATATTAATCGCGACCATTACAGATAGAGCAGGATTCAAATGGCTTGAGGGGCCCGCGCCTCAGCCAGATTAGGTAATCAGGTCTTCAAAGTCCCAGAGCCGGTTTGTGATTCCTGCTGCCATCGCTAGCGAAATCCTCAGCGTCTGATGGATCCGGATGAAGCTGTACCAAGTGAAGTACAGGCAGAGCATCGTCCAGAGATTCTCCCACTTTTTTGAGAATGCATTCGTGAGCCGTGTCAATCGGCGCATGTGCATACGCATGGTGAGGTTTGACCGCTCAATGTGCGACGTGCAGATATTGTCTTGATCTGGTTTTTCCGATGATAACTTTCTTTATTATGTCGGAGACTTCCGGGGGAGAGTACCGGCGCTGACCTTCAACATCCGTTTTGCCATACGTCTTGATGATTTGGCCGTAATCGACGCGGTCCCCGAATGTGTCGTCAATGGCGGGGACGTACGACTGGAATCCATCCGTGCTGATCTGAAACGAGCATTCCAGCGCAATCGCATCCCGCAGTCCTTCGATGAAGATTTGGGTTGTCGCCGTGTCCCGCCGACCGAGGGCGAAATTCAGAACGAGTTTTGAGTCGCGCTCGATGGCGACAAACGTATATGCGTCGCCAATGCTGTTGTCGTGGGCTTCTGCCGGCCGCTTGTGCGCTTCCTTCTTCTGGATGAAGCCCCAAATCTCGTCGCACTGAACATCGGCAACCTTGACGTTGCGGACATTCCGGCCCATCATGCGAATCGCGTTTCGATTCCACGGCTGCAAGCTTCTTGAGCAGGAAGTCTCTTATCTCAGCTGCGCGCACGCCATGGTGCGCTTCACGATGATGGTTCGGGCAGAGTGCGGCCATGTTGCGCTCCGTAACGTGAATGCTTCGCGTGGCGTTGGATCGAATCCTTCCACCGACCAAACGCTCGCTGTCGGCTTCGTGAGAGTCATTGGGTACAAGTCTGCGTACCCAGCCACGGTACGCATGGAAACCCCGGTTCTAATGATGTCGAGAACCCGATCCCTGGGGGCACAGCCCTGCCATTATGGCCTCATCCGCTGGGGCGTGCCCTCGTGGGAGTTCTTTGCAGGCGCGGTCATTCCTGGTGGAGCGTCAGCTTCTGGACTCGCCAATTCCCCAGTTCGCCCACATACAGCTCATTCTCACGCCGGCAATCGATTGCGTTCACCGTGCCAAATTCTTTAGGCAGTTTCCCGGCTTTCCCGAATTTCCCCAGGATCTTTCCGTCGAGCGAGAGCTTGAAGATCTCACCGCCGGTGTCGATATCTTCCGGGGGATTTGAGTTCGAGCTGTAGAGAACCTGGCGCGGTCCGGGCGTGAGGCAGAGGGCGGCGGGGGCGCCCACATTTTCAATCTGCGTTTTGAAATTTCCGTCTCCGTCGAATATCTGGATACGCTTGTTCCCGGCATCCGCGGCATAAACGTTTCCCTGCGCGTCGATCGCGATCCCGCTGATTTTGTCGAACTGGCCCTGCGCGGACCCGCGTGAACCCCAGCTCTTCACGAACTTGCCGTTCTTGTCGAACTTCGCGATGCGCGAGTTGCCCAGACCGTCGGCCACATAAATATTTCCGGCGGCATCCCAGGCGACGTCAGTGGGCCGCTGGAAGATATCGCTCTGCTGGCCGGCGCCGGCGGGACCGCGTCCGGCGCGCCCGGATGGCGCATCGAGCGGCCTGGCCGGGACTTGTTCGGACTCCGACTTTCGGCCGAGCAACAGTTCCACGCGCCCTTCGGGATTGAATTTGATCACCATGCTCGACATCTGATCCACGACCCAGATGTTGTCCTGCGGGTCGACACGCACCTGCTGGGCGACGAGAAACCCGTAGCTGTCTTTGCCGATCTCGCGCACGTATTTCCCGGTCTTGTCAAACTCGAAAAAGACGCGAGCCGCCGTGCGCGAAGGGACGCGACGTGCCGAGCGAAATGGTGGGATGGCCGGTGCGTGTGTAAACGAAAACATCGCCCTTCGAGTTGGTGGCTACTCCGGCCGCTTCACCGAGCGTGATGCTGGCGGGAAAGTTCAGCGGATTGACTACCGAATCGAAGGCGATCTCCGGGACGGAGGTCTGCGAGCCAGCTGGCATCGCGGCAATGAGCAGAACCACGGGTATTATCAGTCGTTTCATTTGGAACCGGCCTTCACTTGGTACCGCCCCTGGCTTGAGGTTTCAACAGCAGCTTCTGTACGCGCCACGACTCAATCTCGGCGACGAAAATCTCGTTCGGATTCCGGCAATCCATCATGTGGACCACCTGAAATCCGCCCAATTGTTTACCGGCGTGTCCGAATCTGCCGAGGATGGTGCCGTCGAGCTCCATCTTGTAGATTTCGCCGCTGGTGTCCCAGGTTCCGGGCGCGTTGCCGTTGGGGTTCGAGTTGGAGGTAAACAAATACTGGTGCGGGCCGGGCGATACGCACACTGTCCAGGAATCGCCAATGTTGTCGTAGCTCGCCTTGAATTTCAGATTGTTATCGAAGACCTGCAGCCGGTGATTGGAGCGGTCGGCGACATAGACGTTCGCCCTTCAGATCCACCGCGATGCCGTGAGGCAGGGCTGAACTGATCCGGGCCGTTGCCGGCTTTCTCGCTGCCTGCCTGGGCGAGAAACCGGCCGTTCTTGTCGTACTTCACGACGCGGTTGTTGACGTAGCCGTCGGATACGAAGATGTTGCCCTGCGGGTCCCAGGCGACGTCGGTGGGTCTGCCGAGAATGTATTTTCCGGCGGGCGGCGCCGGGGCGTTCGTGGTCGCAAGCGCACCTGCCACAACGTCCGGACGGTGCCCGATGCACCATGACCACCTTGCCCGCCGGATTGAACTTGATCACCATGTTGGTGCCTTCATCCACGACCCAGATGTTGTCTTCCGGATCGACACGCACGGAGTGGGCGAATTCGAAACCGTAGTTCCCTTCCCCGATCTCCCGGACGTAATTGCCTTTCTGATCGAACTCGAACAGGCGCGTGTCGGCGCTGCGGGTGTAGACGAAAATGTGCCCTTTGGAGTTGGTCGCGACGCCCATGGCTTCGCCGAGGTAGAGATTCGCCGGAAGCTTCAGGAGGTTCGGCACCGAGTCGTACGGTATTTCGGGAACGTTGGTGGCCTTCGCCTTCTCGGCAAAGACATTCCCGGTTGAGAGCAGCAGGAATCCACAAAGCACCAGATAATTTCGCATTTCAGCCCTTCTCCTCTTCCCATCCTTCAACCTTGTGGCCGACCATCTGTTCGAGGCTTTGCGGCTTCGCTTCAAAGGGCATGCCATGATACTTGTCGATCTCTTCGCGATAGCTCATGCGGGGCCCGGGAAAACCGACCAACTGCCAGCCGATGAGTCCCGCGTTCCCGCCGTGCAGCGGATCGCTGAACATTCCTTCGATGGTATGCGTGCGCAGCAACTGGAAAAACGTGGTGCGCTCGATGGCGCGCAAACGCTCGTCCTGGCCCGCCGGCGGCAGCGGTCGGAGAAATCATCGCCCAGGCTGGGAATGCCGGCGCGATAGATCTGCCGCGGATTCTCCTTTGCCTGATAGCCATGCTCCGGAAAAGATTCCACCCACGGACCTTTTGTATAGCGGTACTTATCGCGGCCCCATGGACCGGCGAGCTGGCGATCGATGTAAACGATTACGTTGGCTTCATTGGCGCCAGGCCCGCTTTCATCGCTGGGGAAGATACGCGCGCAGGCCGCCTGCACGGTGCGCGCTTCGGCGGCGGTGAAGAAGCGGAGAGGAATGCGGAGCGCGCCCTCCTGCGCCTGCAACCGGATGGCTTCGCCCGCGACACCGTAAATCAGCAGGCCGCCCAGGCTCTTCACTGGTACTGTCAGGAACTCTCGCCTCTTCATGCGAGCGCTCCTGGGTGCTTCATATAACGGTCGATCAGCACGTCGGCGGCGCGGTAAGTGAGGGCCAGGATCGTCAGAGTCGGGTTACCGGATGCGCTCTGCGGGAAGGTGGAGCCGCCGGTGATCCACAGGTTCGGGACCTGCCAGTGCTGCGACCAGGGATTCACCACGCTCTGGTCCGGCGAACCGCCCATGATGGTGCCGCCCTGCACGTGCGTGCTCTGGTAGTAAGTCACCGAATAGCGCGCTCCGAGGCCTCGCGCTTCGCCCGGACGCGCGCCCATTTTCAAGGCGAGAGCGGAGGAGACGCGAATGGCCATGTCGGCCTGGGCGCGTTCGTGATCGGTCCAGTCGAGCGTCAGACGGATGAGTGGGTCGCCGAATCGATCGGTGTAGACGGGGTCGAGATCCATGTAGTTCTGGCGGTACGGGAAGTGGCCGCCTTCGAAGGCGATCTGCGCCGATTTATCATGCCACTTCAGAGCGGCTTTCTTCCATTCCGAACCCCAGCTGGCGTTCGTCTCACTAGCCGGAAAACGGCCGAAGCTCGCGAGCGGGCCATCGCCGGTCGTCGCCACACGCATCGTGCCGCCGCGCAGCAGACCTTTGTCGGGGTCGTTGTGGGGGTCGTAGGCAAGATCGCCATCGAAATCGTCGATGCCGAAACCGAGGCCGCCCGCGCCCATGAAGGTATTCAGATGCTTATCGAGGTAGAAACGGAGATTGGCGCTCACCTGGTGAGTGAGGTTCCTGCCCACCGTGCCTTCGCCGGAAGCGGGGTTCCAGGGTTCGCCCACCTTCGAGAGCAGCAGCAACCGCGTGTTGTTCAGGGTCCAGGAGGAGAGCACCACAATGCCCGCCGGCTGCTCGAACTCATTGCCTTCGGCGTCGGTGTACGTGACGCCTTCGGCCATGCCGTCGCGATGCAGCACGCGCCGCACCTGGCATCCGGCGCGCAGCGTGAAGTTCTTCTTATGCTCGAGGAGCGGGAGCAGCGTATTGGTGGGCTGCGCTTTGGCGCCGATCATGCAACCGAAGCGCGTGCAAAACCCGCAATAGGCGCATCCGGCGCGCGTAATGCCGTCCGGGTTCTTGTACGTCTGGCTCAGCGTGGCGGCCGGCAATGGATACGGATGATAGCCGCTCTCCAGAGCAGCCGTGCGGAAGAGCGATGCGGCATACGACGTTTTGTGGGGCGGGAGTGGATATTCCTGCCGGCGGGGGGCTTCGAAGACGTTCCCGCCTTCGATCTTCTGGCCGCGCAGATTGCCCGCCTTGCCCGAAACGCCCAACATCTGCTCGGCGCGATAGTAGTTCGATTCGAGCTCGTCATAGGTAACGCCGTAGTCCTGCGCCGTCACGTCCTTCGTGAGTCTGGAGCCTTTGTATTTGTCCTTGAGGTGGGAGCCGAGCTGGAAGACCTCCGGCGCGAAGCGGTAAGAGAGGGCGCCCCAGTGCTCGCCCGCGCCGCCGGTTCCGGCGCCAGGCTGGAAGGATCCGTATTGGCGCACCGGCACGGCATTGGCCTTGCTCGAATGGCGGTGCGTGAGAGTTTCATCGGCGAGGTTCTGCATCATGCGCAGACGGACGGCGTAATCCAGTTCGTCCATGCCGGAAGAATACTGGCCGGTTTTGCGCGCGGCACCGCGTTCCAGAATCAGCACGGAATGCGAGGTGCGCGCCGTGATTTCCTTGGCCATCAGGAGGCCGGTAAAGCCTCCTCCGACGATCACGACGTCGACCGGTTTGAGGCGCGTCATACAGAAGACTATGTCACATTTCCCGGCCGCTGGTGGAGCTCGCATCCGGGGACGATGCAGGATGATTTAGCCACGAATTAACACGAATAAACACGAATAAAGTAAGTGCAAGACATTGTTTACGCGTGTCCTCTCAGCAGCCGCCGCGGATTATCCAGATGAATCGCCCGAAGCTCCCGCGCATCGAAAATCCCGCACTCTTTGAGATTCTTCACATGTTCGGCCGATGTGCGGAACGGATAATCCGTCCCGAACACGATCTGCGACACCGGCGCCACCTTACGTAACGCGCTCATCGCGGCGGCGTTCGACGCCTGCGCCGTATCGTAATAGAATTTCGCGGCCTCGGCCAGAAATCCTTTCGGAAGCGCCGCGGCGTACTGCTCTGTCTTCGCCAGGTTGATCAATCGCTCACTCAGGAAGGGCATCGTTCCGCCCGCATGCGAAAAAACGATGCGAATATCCGGGTACTTCACCGACATGCCGCTGAACACCGTGCGCACGATCGCCCGCGATGTGTCCGTCCCATATTCGATCGCGGTATCCGGGATGCCGGGCAGCGCATTGCGGCAACAGTTCGCCGAAGTCGGATGCGTATAGATCACCGCCTTGCGCCGGTTCAACTCATCGAAGACCGGCGCGAAATAAGGATCTCCGAACCACTTGTTGCCCTGCTTGTCGTCAGGGTAGTTAGTCAGCATTCCGATGCCATCGGCTTTGAGCGTATCGAGGCTGTATTCGATCTCGCGCAGGCTGGCGTCGGCATTCGGCCAGGGCAAAACCGCGAAGTGTCCGAAGCGGCCGGCGTGGTCCGATCGAAGCCGCGCCGCATACTCATTGCAGTCGCGGGCAAGGCGCCGCGCCAGAGCATCGTCCGCGAACGATACGCCGGGCGTGGTGATCGACAGGATCGCAGTCGACACCCCCGCCTTGTCCATATCTTCAAGAGATCGTGACGGTGTCCGATCCTTTGCCCCGGTAAGGTTTTGCTTCGCGCGATCCAGTTCCGTCACCAGCGTGGGAGGAAAGAAATGGTGGTGAACGTCCACCAGCGTCGCGCTGCCGTTCACCGCGGCGCGTGCTTTGCTGGACAGGAGCTGGCTGAACAAAAGCCCACCCGCGCCCACGAGAATTTCTCGGCGGCTGAGATCGAGACGTTCCGGCACGCCCGGCGATTTTAACAGAACCGTCAGTTCGTTACACCCGATGTTCTGGAAATGCATTAATGAGGTGGTCGAGTGACGGCACGGTGTTCCCCGCGCGCGGCGATACGTGCGGAAGCTTATGAAGGTTGTCTCAAAGCCAATTACTTTCGCGACAAGATGACCCCGGAGAACCTGGAGAGCAGTATCCAGTACCTCCGTCTGGCGACTGACTTGGACCCGGGATACGCATAGGCTTATGCGGGTCTTTCGCAGAGCTACTTAAGTTTTTAAATTTAGCGGCGTTTGCATCGTTCAGAGTTCTGAGACCACAGCGGGCGAAGTCGGCGATATACTGCCTCCGAGGTCAACGAATGCGTGTTGAGACTGGGGCCCTGCGCATACTGTTCTTCGGAATGCTGCTCAGCAATGTTCAAGGGCAATGGCTCAACTACCCGACATCGAACGTGCCGCGCATGCTTGATGGCAAGCCCAACCTCGGCGCCGCCTGCCCGCGTACGGCCGACGGCAAGCCGGATCTTTCGGGACTATGGGTGATGGAAACCAGACGCGCCGCCAACCCCGACTTCCCCGGCTGCCAGGCCGTCGCCGACGCATTCATCAACATCGCAACTGGACTCAAAGATGGCTTGCCGTATCAGCCCTGGGCAGCCGATCTCGTCAAGAAGCGCCGCACCGAGCAGCGCGTCAATGATCCTATGTCGCGATGCGCGCCAATCGGGCCCGTGCGTCTGCACACCTGGAACGGGCCCAGAAAAACGGTGCAGACTCCCGGCCTGTTGCTCATCCTCAATGAGCTCGATACCAGCTATCGTCAAATCTACACCGATGGCCGCCCTCTGCCCGTCGATCCGAATCCATCGTGGACCGGATACTCGAGCGGCAAATGGCAGGGCGACACCCTCGTGGTCGAGACCAACGGCTTTCGCGACGGTATCTGGCTCGACGCCGCCGGCAACCCAATGACGGACGCGGCAAAGATAACCGAACGCTTCCACCGCCCCGACTACGGACACCTCGAAATTGAAGTTACTGTGGCCGACCCGAAAGCCTACACGAAGCCCTGGACCGTCAAACTAAACCAGGTCATCGCGCTCGACACCGACATGCTCGACTTTGTCTGTGCCGATAACGAGAAGGACGTACCGCACCTCTCCAGTCAGTAGCATCATTCCATCGACAGGGCGAGCGCATTCGCCGCCCAACCGGTTGCCATGGTCGAGATCCACTGGTCGTGTTCGTAAGGGAAGCCGCTCTCGAAATACTGCTGGAACTTCGTTGCACGGCTTGAGACGTGCCACGACCCGTCGGCGCCCTGCGTACCCAGAAGGAACTTAACGCCTTTGGGGTCGGGCTTCATGACACCGGCTTCATTCAGAGCCCACAGCGTCATACCGGTCGCGTACGCATCGCTCGGAAATCCTTTGCGCTGCGCCCAGCCGCCGTCCTCGCGCTGCGAGGCAAGGATTGGCTCCGCGAGTTTGCGGAGTTCTGCGGTGCTCGCCCCTGCCGCAGCCACTCCGACGAGACGCATGTCCAGGTCCTCAAGAATCACCGGTTCGGCATGCAGCAGCCATTCTTTGCCCCGGGCGAGACGCTGCTTCGTTTCCGCCGCGCGTCCCGGTGTGCCGTAAGTCTTGAGCGTCCGCATGGCCATCGCGGTGCGCGAGAAATCGCTGTCCTGCAGCGGCGAGCGCGAGTATCCCGGCAGATGCCATCCGCCGTCGCCTCCCTGTGACATCGCAAGATTCGCCGCAAGATAATCGGTAATCCGATTCGCCCCGTAACCGGCGCGCACCAGCGATTCGGCGGCATACAGATTGTTATCCGCACCGCCCAGCGCCGCTGCGCCTTCGAGCGCTACCGGGTTGATCGTGGACGTGATCTGCATCAGGCGTTCGCGGAACAATTTGTCATCCACCGCAATGCCTTTGGCGCGAGCCGCAGCCGCCGCGAAGGTCGTCGGAGGCTGTTCATGGCAGGCGAAGCAGCCGGCTTTGTGGAAGAACCGGTCATTGGTGCTCTCCAGCAACGCGAGGCTGCGCATGACAGCGGTGCGCGCATCCGGCCGCTCTCCCGCGACCGCCACGGGTTTCGCCATGGGTCTTCGGCGTTCCTCCCAGTTCGCGAATCACCTGCGGATCGCCGAATTTGTTCGCCCAGTCGAGCGCGGTTTCTCCCATGTGATTGGTCGGGCGCAGATCGGCGCCATGCGCCACCAGCATGCTGACGATGCGGCGGTCGTACCGGTCGGTACCCGCGGCCAGCATCAGCGAGGTGAAGCCGCGATAGTCCTGCGCATCGGTCTTCGCGCCCGCGTCCAGCAGCATCTTTACGGCTTCGGGCGGCCCGAAGGCCGACGCCATCAGCAGCGGAGTCCAGCCGCCGAATTCCACCGTGCCGGTCTGAATCTTCGGGAGCCCTTCAGTCTTCGATACGGCGTTCACAGCGGCTCCCTTCGCCATCAGTATCTTCACCGCTTCGACGTTCCGGTTGCCCGCGGCGTTCATCAGAGGAGTCAGGCCGATGAATGTGTCCGGCGTGTTGATGTCGGCATTCGCATCGAGCAGAAGGCGAACCGTCGCCGTGTCGTTGCCGAAAGTCGCGGCATTCAGAGGCGTCACGTGCCGCGCATCCATCACGTCCACTTTCGCGCCTTTGGCCAGCAGCAGCTTCACGACTTCCGCTGACGGATTCGTGAACGCCGCCACAATCAGCGCGGTCCGGCCGCTGCGCGCGACGGTGTTTACCTGCGCGCCGCGGTCGAGCAGCAGACGCACCTTCGCCGGATCGGCGACCGACCAGAGGAGCGCCGTCGAACCGAATGCATTCTGCGTGTTGACGTCGGCTCCGCGATCAATCAGCAGGCGCATCGCCTCGACTGATCCGTTCTCGGCAGCGTACATGAGCGGCGTGATCCCGCGGTCGTCCGTGACATTCGCGCTGCCCTTCTGGTCCAGCAGGGTCTTCAGCTGCGCAAGATTGTTCTCACGAATGGCTGAGTAGAACTGGTCCGGCGGTTTTGGCCAGATCCTGGCCCATTACAGCCGCGGCAATCATCGCCAGCAGGTACGCATTCCGCATGGCGGAGATTATATCGGAATCAGAGGGGTTCCACGTGGCGTCGGGCTTCTACTGAGTTCCGATATAAAATGCGAATCATGTTTCAGCGGCTTTCGATCGTCCTGGCTCTCGCGACCCTTCATCTTTCAGGCCAGTGGCTGAACTATCGGCCTTCCGGCACTCCGCTGAAGGATGGCAAGCCCAATCTGGCCGCTCCGGCGCCGCGTGCGGCCAACGGCAAGCCCGACCTCACCGGCGTCTGGATGCATGAGACGACAAGCCTGGAAGAAATGAGGCGGCTCTTTGGCGATCTGGCCGATTCCGAAAGCGGACCGATCGGGATGGAGATTTACACCGTGCACAAGTACGGAATGAGCGCCCTTCTCGACGCGAAGCCCGGCGAATCTCTTCTCACTCCCGTGGGCCAGGCGGCTTTTCAGAAGAGGCAGCAAACGCGCGACGTCACCAACGTCTGCCATAACCGCTACGGCTGGCCCGTTGCGTCACTTCTTTCAGAACCTTTCAAAATCATTCAGGCGCCGAAGGTCACGATGCTCCTCTATGAAGTCGACAATCTGCACCGCCAGGTTTTTGCCGACGGCCGCGGGTTTCCAGAGACCTTCGAGTTCCCCGCGCGCCTGGGCTATTCGATCGGGCGATGGGACGGCGACGTATTTGTAATCGAATCGCGCGGTTTCAACGAGGAAACTCCGATCGACGGCATGGGCCATCCGCGGAGTGAAGGCATGCACGTGACCGAGCGCTTTCGCCGCCGCGATTTCGGCCATCTGGACACCGAAATCACCTGGGACGATCCGAAATACTACACCAGGCCGTTCACGGTGAAGATCGGGTATAACCTTGTTCCGGACAACGACATCTTTGAGATGTACTGCGACGAGAACGAGAAGGACCGCCCGCACATGGTCACCGGCAAATAGGGTGCCCGCGACTTCGCGAATTGACGGTTACTCCATCAAACCCCAAAGGCACTCGCATGGCAGGCAGGCATTTGCAGAGTTTGCAAAGAAAGACTCATTCGTTGCGGAGCTGGCTATTTACTCCAGCGACAAAGTCGGATAGATTTGCTCGCGCGGCCGAGGCAGGCGCCGACGCACTGATCATCGATCTTGAAGACTCAGTCGCGCCCGCAGCAAAGCAAGAGGCCCGTGAAACGGCCCTTCGGTATCTTGCCGCGTCTCCCGCCGGGCTCCCCTGTGCGCTACGAATTAATTCCCCCGAGACAAGATTTGGCGTTGATGACCTTCAAGGCCTGTTAAGTTCGTCCGCCAATCCCGATTACGTGATCGTTCCGAAATGCGACTCGTCCGCCCTCGTTCGTCTGGTCGGAAGGCTGCTGCAAGAGGCAAAGAAAACCGCGCAAATTATCGCACTGATCGAGAGCGCCAGGGCGGTAGAAATGCTGGACGAGATCGTCAGCGGCGAAGTAAGGCCCGCCGCTTTTGTTTTCGGGGCCGCGGATATGGCCGCAGACCTCGGAGCTGAGACTGCCTGGGAGCCACTGCTGGGGGTAAGGTCTCGTATCGTTCTGGTGGGAGCACGCGCCGGGATTGCAACCTTCGACTCACCATACTTCGACATTGCAGACGAGGCGGGTCTCAAACAGGAAACGAAAGCGTCGGTGAGCCTGGGGTTTCACGGTAAATGTGCAATTCACCCGGCACAAATTGCAACGATCAACGAAGCCTTAACCCCGACCGACCGGCAAATTGCCAATGCGCGCGAGATTCTTCTGGTCAGTCGCCAGGGAGCAGGCTCTGTTGACGGTCGTATGGTGGATGAGGCGGTTGCGCGTAAGGCACGGTTAGTTCTCGACCGGGCTGGAATTGAAACTCAGGAAGCCAACTAAGAAGGAGAAGAAGATGGAGAAGATACTCTCCGCATACCGACAGCTGGGCTCAAAGCGCTATCGCGAGACAAATGGTCTCTACTACGAAGACTTCGAAGTCAACGATGTGTTCGAGCACCGTCCGGGGAGGACGATTACAGATGCGGACAACATATGGATGACGCTGCTCACAATGAATGTCCAGCCAGTCCATTTTGATGCTGCCTATGCCGCTCAAACAGAGTGGAAAAGGATGCTGGTCGACAGCACATTTACGCTGGCGCTTCTTACTGGAATGAGCGTCCGAACGGTCAGCGCCAAGGTCGTGGCCAACCTGGGTTGGAACAACGTAAGGGCGACACATCCGGTTTTTGCCGGAGACACTCTGTATGCGGAATCCACCGTACTGTCAAAGCGGGACTCAAAGAGCCGGCCCACGCAGGGAATCGTAACCGTTGCAACCCGGGGAATTAACCAGGATGGCAAAGAAGTGATGAGCTTTGAGCGCACAATGCTGATTTACAAGCGCGGTCACTCGCCGGAAGCCGCCGCAAATTACTGAGCGGCCAAGGGATACACGGAGCTTCGGGTGCTTTGGTAACGGGCATCGCCAGGGTGCTAAATTGTATTTGCGTGATGAACCGGGGGTCGATCAATACCTTACACGCAATTGCGGTATCGGCGTTGGTTGCCGCCGCGACAACAGGTTTATCGCCGCTTCCTGCTCAGACCCAACCGCCCCCGCCTGCGGCGTCGTGCGCGCCGACGGACGGATTGAATTTCGTATGTGGGGCCCGGAATCCGGAAGACCTGGTTCCTGTTCCGGGCACACGCTGGCTGATCGCTGGTGGAATGGAGGCCGGCGCCGGCCTCAAGCTGGTTGATACCGATGCAAAGACGGCGCGGCTTTTCTACACCGGCGAATCCCGCGCAGCAGCGTCCCGACAAGAAGTTGTTCCCCAATTGCCCGGCGGCCCCGGAAGTGAAAACCTTCAACGCGCATGGCATCTATTTGCGCCGCGCACAGGCGCCCGGACTTTACAGGCTTTACGTTGTCAGCCACGGCGCGCTGGAAAGCATCCAGATTTTCACCGTTGATGTGAAAGGCCTGGAACCTTCCTTGACATGGACCGGTTGCGTTCCCATGCCCGAAGGAAAGAAGGCCTACGCCAACCTCGGCTCTCAGGCGACGTCGAGCCGCGTGACGGCGAACGCGGTTGCGGCTTTCTCGGATGGCACAATCATCGCAACCATACCTCAGCGCCCTGGTACAACCAATACACAGCGAATCAAAGGAGAACCCACGGGCGACGTCGTGGAGTGGAAACCTGGCACAGATTCATTCCGTGTGATTCCGGGAACGCAGCTTGCCGGCAACAATGGTATCGAGATCTCGCCGGATGAAACGGAGTTCTACGTTGTCTCGTTCGGCGATCATACAATCGTCATCTTTTCGCGCCAGGACCCGCGCAAGCCGATACGCCAGTCGCTGGCGCCCGGATTCATGCCTGATAATTTGCGCTGGAGCGGTGACCGCCTCATTGCAGCCGGCTCGGTGTATGACGAACCTGCTTGTGGGGGCACCCGGCTTGCGGTAGTCGACGATCCAGTCCTGACCAGTTGCCATCGCGGCTATATGGTCGCTCAATTCGATCCCAGGACAATGGCGTGGGCCACTCTGGCCTATGCTGAGCCGAATCCGGCACTTTCCGTTGTCTCGACCGGGGTAGTGATGGGCGACACCCTCTGGATCGGCGCGGCTTCGGCCGATGGTATCGCTTACCGCCCTCTACCGCGTCCCGCCAGTAGCGCACGTTGATTTTTGGGAGGGTGTCTGAGCACTCAACTGGATACCACTGAACCCATCACGCGAACATCGGCTGAGAACCGTTCCCTGGAGGCGCCAAAAGATGTTGTCATCGGCAAACAAGTACAGCGATTCCCTTCATCTGCCCCCCGATCCACGAAGGAAACGCTGGTTCTGCGTAAGCATGGAGCTTAGTAACGAACGACGCGCATTCCAACAGTTATCCAGACGGACCGGGATGACCCGTCTGGCCAATGTGAGATATCACTGCTGCCGCACGAAACTATTGTTGGAATCTATCTTCCGTGCTTTTTTGCAGCCTTGCTAATCGACGACCCGGCCTTGGCAAGATCCTGCGGGTTCATGACTGGCTGCAGTGAAACCTGGGCGCCGAACGCGTGAAACCATGGCTCAGCGACCGCGGGAATCTGCGATGAATCCTTCATGTCGAAAACAACCGCGCCCGATCGCTGGCCGCTGTCGTCTGCGAAGAAATAGGCCGCTTCCGGTTTGAGGTCGGCCAGTATCTCCTCGATCGTAGAACCTAAGGTCCCAGCCCTGGCGGCTGTATTTCCGGCCTCCACAGGAATCGACACTCGGAGTAACATTCGCATATTTTTTTGTCCTTTAAGGTAATGTGTGCTGCCGGCCAAGTATATCCGAATTGGCTTGCGCCCGGACCCGCCGATGTGCAATGCGTAAAAGGGCAACACCAAAACCCGCCGATGCAATGGTCGCAATCGTGCCGAAGTCTCAGCAACTCTCGGCCGACAACGTATGGAAATGCGTGGACACGACACCTACCACGGCATCCGTCGACCGGTGTATTTGCGGCCGATCTCAGCCGCCTGCTGACTCGCCGGCCCCACCATGACACCTTCCTTGATCATCTCGATCACGTTGCCGGGGTTCATCGAATTCAGAAAGAAGATCTTGTTTTCTTTGCATGCGGCAAAGACCCTGGCCCGTGCAGCCACCATTTTCGGATCCCGCTCGGCCACACTACCGGGACCTCGTATGCCAAGCGACAACGCCATGTCGCCAGGGCCCCACTCCGCGAAACCAATGCCGGGGACTTTCAGGTTTTCTTCTGCGTTGGCCAGAGCATATTTGTCCTCCAGTTTCACGCCGAGGAGCAGTTCTCCGTCGGGATTGAGCGGCCAGGCGTCCGCTTTGTCCAGATACTCGTCCTGAGAGATTCCCCAGATCTGGGCCGCTGTGGGCGCGCCGTGAACGCCGCGGCGTCCCTCATTGATTCCTTTGTCCAACCCCTGGGTGTGGATGGGCAGTCGCACGGCTTCGATGAATGCCCGGATAGCGCCCGGTGTATCCGCATGGGTCAGCATGATGCCATGGACGCCCGTCGCAAGCACCTGGCTGAACATCCAGGCGTTGGCCCGGACCGTTGCTTCATCGGTGCCGTTTACCGGCACGTTGACGATGACCGCCGGCGTGCGATGGCCGCTCTTTGTGGGACCTCCCGCCACCAGCCCTTTCATATACTCGGCCAGACCTGCGACGTCGAACGGCGCGTGCTCCATGTCGTAGCTGATGTAATCTGCGTATGTCTGAGCGTCCTTCTTGCCCTGTTCAAAGGTACCGGTTGTGCCTGAATGCGAGCCCGTGTAATAGACGGGTTGTCCCTGCTCCAGCAGTTCGATCGCTCTGTTGATGCGCTTTGGTTTTGGCGTTTGCGCCAAAACCTCGGCAAAACCTGAAACCAGAAGGAAGCACGCGGCCAGACAATACAGTGCTGTTTTGATCTTTCTCATTGCCTCGTTCTCCGATCCCGTGGGATCTCTACCCCGGCGATCCGGTGCGAGGCACATGAATGGACATTATGATAAGCCTGCCTTGTGTCTTAGTGAAGGCGTGGGGTGTGTTTTCCGGCACGAAGATATAATCGCCCTTCGAGATGCGCCGCGGCGTGCCGCCTTCGACCCCGGTTCCCGACAGGTTGGTTGCGTTCGTCCGCTTTTCGCCGACCAGCTTTCCGCCAACCGTCAGCGTGCCCGCGCCCTCCACAACGTGGATCAATTCGGCTTCCTTTTCGTGCACGGTGGCTGGCGTGTCGATTCCTTCGACCCGGTATTCCAGGTTCACCGAATAGGGAGCCAGCCTTACCAGCGGCTGAATAAAGTTGGCCTGATCGGGCTTCCTTTCCTTCTTTGCCTTAGCGATCATCGCGTCGACGTCGGCGGCGCTGGTAAAAGTCTTCTCGGGCTGCTGCGCCGGTTGTTGATTTGGCTGCTGAGCCATCGCTACAGCAGCAACTCCTACAACGATCATCATCGAAAGTCGCACTCTGCCTCCTCACACGTAACCTTCGCGGGTTACCGGTTGCCATTTTCTGGCTGCTGGTATTCTATGCCCGGCCGCGATTCCCGAACAGCCAACTCATTCGGCTTGAACCGAACATTACGCCAGGATGCTGACGACAACCCATACTCCGCACTTCACTATTGCGGCCCTCAAAATGCGATTGCGCGGTGGCGCCAGCCAAAAAAGACATAGCCGTCACGAGGTTGATAAGAAGGCGACGTATTCTCATTCAACGCCAAAGCTCCATTCTGTCTGAGCTTCCTGATCCACTGGGTTTTCCATGACGATTCGTTCCGCAGAATCTTGCGCAACAACACTTCCTCCGGAGAGGGCGATTCTATCCCGGCTGGGTGGCCGTGCCAAAAGGCCGGAGAGGTTTGCATTGCTACCTTTCGGCTGATATTCTTCTTTTCGCGATCGTCATCTCGCGGTCGTGGCCGGAAGGGAATCCCATGAAGCCGAAATCCGCATTATTTTTGCTCGCCTGCCTGATTTCGCCACTGCTCGCTGCTCCATCGCCTTAGTGGCTCAAGAATTGACGTAGACATTGAGGCGTCTTTGTGGCACAGGCGGAGAGATATGGTAACGAGGTACGTGGAAAGCGAGGCAGATAGGATTTTTGCGATGTCTCTAATCAGAGATTCTGTTTGAGTCCTCCTCCAGCATGCGGATCGCCAATAGACACCTCCAAACAGCTTTAGCCTAGCCGGTCAACGTCTCCAGATTTTTCACGCATCACGCGCCTTGACAGTCTATTGGTCCATGTCGCAGAGCATGAAAGGCAAAAGATCGGCGCGCCACCCGCGACTTGGACATTGGGCCGTTCGCGGCGTTGGATTTAAGAGAACAGCGTGAACGGCTCACGGTTTGAGACGCCGACGGATTCCGATATCAAGGCACTGCTGATCGTAACAGGTACCGGCATAGGGCGAATTTATTCCCCGGCGATCCTGAGATGCAGCGATTCATTAACAAGACGATCCGCGTGATCCCGATGGCGGTTTCTTTTCAGCCATAAATTCCCTCGGCCACTGGACAAAATCATATGCCCGCCCATTCGCATATCCCTGTATATGATCGGCTCTGCCGTCGAACTTTCGCTCGGCCGGAGCATTACGTAACGTGACGCCGGCGGCCGTTCTCACGGGCGACCTCAGAATGGCGTTCACATATCCGGCCAATCTCCAGTCGCATTGGCGGCTTAACCCCTTTTGAATGTTTCGCTTATGTCGCTTCCCAAAGATTGGCCCGATATGTGGCCCGTTTACCTGCCAACCGACTTGTTTTCAATCGCTTACGCAAGGCTTTTGGAAAAGTCTAAGTTGGCCGGTAAACGGTGACAAATTTCCAGAAAATATTTCTACCGCTATCTGATTGTTACTAAACGCATTACTAAATCTGCCACAGAGCCAAACGTACGCATGACAAAAACGCATGCTAGTGTCCTGTCTCAGATAATTATTTACACATAACGCTGGTTCCCGTTACACTGGGACATGCCTATTCCGGCGCCAGCGCTCGTCCTGAACAGCGGCCAGAAGTCGGAACTCGAAGCTTTGTCTCGCAACGGAAGCACACCGCAAAGGGTGGCGATACGCAGCCGCCTGCTGCTCCTCGCGCATCAGGGCGTTCCCAATCAATCCATCGCGGAGCAGTTAAGTCTGTCGCGTCCCACCGTTGTGGCGTTGCGGAAAGCGTTCGTCAGGGTGGGAATCGCGGCCGTGACCGGCATTCGCAAGCGGAAGCGTCGAGCCGGGGTGTTGACGCCGGAACTGGAACAAAAGATCCTCGACACCACTTTGAAAACTCGCCCCGGTGATGGCAGCACGCACTGGAGCGTGCGGATGCTGGCCCGGCACCTCGGTATATCGCGGACTATCGTGCACCGGATCTGGCGACGCCACGATGTGCAGCCGCATCGGGTGGAGCGGTTCAAACTCTCCCGCGATCCGCGCTTTGAGGAAAAAGTGAGGGATATCGTTGGTCTCTATCTGAATCCGCCGGACCGTGCCCTGGTATTGTGTGTGGACGAAAAGAGCCAGATCCAGGCGCTGGATCGCACCGCGCCGATTCTTCCTTTACGGCCGGGACTGCCGGAACGTCAGACGCACGATTACAAACGCAATGGCACCACGACTCTGTTCGCTGCCTTCAACATTCTGAACGGCAAAGTCATCGGCACTTGCCAGCCACGCCACCGCAGCCGGGAGTTCGTGAAGTTCCTGAATCATCTCGAACAACAGCTTCCCGAGGATCAGGAAGTCCATCTCATTATGGACAACTACTGCACCCATAAGAGCGCCGAGGTGCAGCGCTGGCTGAAGCCGAAGAAGCGGAAAAGATTCCACTTCCATTTCACCCCCACCAGCAGTTCCTGGCTGAACCAGGTCGAACGGTTCTTTGCCTTAATCACCGGACGAATGATCCGCCGCGGAACGTTCCATAGCGCCCAGGAGTTAGAACAGGCAATCTACCGGTGGCTGGCAAGCTGGAACGGCGACCCAACCCCATTCGTCTGGAAGGCCTCCGCCGACGTTATCCTCGACAAAGTCCGGCGCTGTAAAGAATTATCCGAGACAGGAGACTAGTTTTTGATCGAGAACCAGTTCGTACCCATGATGTAACTGGTCGCTAAGCCGTACAGTGCTCGAGCCTCTGTCCGCGGTGATAGTCCAAAACAATGGGCGGCAGGCGCTCCCGTTATTGGTGCGGCCTCTGTTCCGGCGGAGAAACCAAACCGGCGTCGGTCTGAACGATATCAGGCATTGGGGCGCCCCAAATTTTAAAAACAGGACGTAGCGCCGGCGGCAAGGGCAAACGACACCACCGCCGGCATTCTTATGTGAAACGATCAAATGGGTGCAAACACAACTGTCCGGCTATTAATCGAACAGAATCAATTGGTTGGCGGAGCTGGGTAAATCCTGTTGGGAGTCAGGTGGCTGGAGAGCCTGTAAAATGGGCGTTTTCTCGAAAAGTGTGACGCTGAGAATCTGTAGAATCTGGTAGAGGCTGATCTCGAGCCCCAACCGCTTCCGGACGATGGCGACCAGCACGTACATCGACACGGCGATCCAGATTTGGGTCTTCACGGCGTTCTCACTGGTGCCATAGAAAGATTTGATTCGGAGGTGCTGCTTGATCCATTTGAAGAACAGTTCCACCTGCCAACGGGCCTTGTAGATCAGGGCGACAGTGAGTGCCGGGAGTGTAAAGTTGTTCGTCAGGAATTTGAATCTCTTTTGGGTTTCGACATCGAGATAACTGACGCGCCGCAACGGGTCGGGGTACACCTTCGCGGAACCGATGGCCGTCAGTATGACGGTGTGATCGGATCGAACACCAGTGGCCTTGTCCACCGGGTGCGAGTAGCGGCGCTGGAGCAGAACGTTGGATTTTGTGCGGACGACAAAGAAAGCTGCGCTGAGTGTAAAGACGTAGAGACGTTCAAAATCCACGTAACCGCGGTCCATGACGTAGAAGGCACCTGCCTCCGGCAGAATCTCGTCGAGGATGTTGACATCATGCACTTTGCCGCTGGTAATACTGATGAACGTGGGAATGTTGCCGTGCAGGTCGAGCAGCGTATGCATCTTGACCGCGCCTTTGTTCTCGCGGAACCTGGCCCACGGAAAAAGCGAAAGGCACAGGTCAATAGTGGTCGAGTCCAGCGCGTACAGGCCCTGGTCCAATTCGACCCCGATCGGATCGGCGACGTAAAGCGGTCGCGCCAGGTGGATCAGAACCTGAGCGAAGTCGGCGAAGATGCGCCAGTCGTGCGAGTCGTTGGCATCGGCCAGAGTAGAGCGTGACACCCTCCCGTGAAAGCCCATGTGATAGAGCTTGCCGCCCAGAGATCGCAGGCACGCCTCTATGTCGCGCAAACCATCTCGGTAAGTAAGTTGGGCAAAGCCCATCGACAGATACTGGTCCCAACAGGAGAAGCCCCGCGGACGGGCATCCCCGCCGTATCGAGCCACGCAACGGCGAAATTCGCGATCGGGCAGAAAGCCCAACAACTGAGAGAATACGGTCCGGCCTTGGTTCACGCACCATTGTCGGCCCGGCACCGATTTGACAGTTCTGGGGTTAGCCGGGTTTCAAATCGCGGCAGCCGAAACACCCACCCAACTATTGGCAATAATGGGACTTGCCGGCCACGAGGTCATCATTAGCCGGACAGTAGTGACCGCAAAGAACACCTTGAAATACAAGCGGAACAGGTTGCCGCCGCTACTCGACCTCGTGGACCGCGCAATCGACGTGTGTCTCCGCGTCATCGAGAGACCCGACTTCAAATTCACCATGTCGGACCTCATACGTCTGGTGCGCCTGAGCCTCAAGCTGAAACCTCCGAACCGCGGAGCCAGGTCCGTGCAATGGTTTGACAAATTAAAGCCTGATCAATTAGTGCCTGATCAATTAAAGCCTGATCGGTTAGTGCCTGATCAACTAAAGCCGGGCCGGCTGATACCCGATTCGCCGGCGCCCGGATAACACCCGCTCTACTGAGGCGGCGCCGCGACCGCCCAGTTTCCATCGAAAGGCGCCCAGTTCGGCGCCATCGCGTCCTGCGCCGGGTAATACATGGAAGCGTAAATCGAATGAATCTTTCCCTGGTCGATAAAGAACCACTCGCTCAACAGATTGCGCCGCATGGCAACGCCCGGTTTGCGTTCGAACAGCACCAGGCCCAGCACCACGCCCGCTTCTTCATCCACAATCGGATACCGGCGCGCGGTCACGGCGAAGATATTGGCCATTGCTCCGTTCGACGTGCAATCGCTCGAACCGCCGCCAGGAAGGTCTCGCTGCGTCGTCAGCCTTCCGTTCTCGATGCGCACGCAACCGGGCTTCGCGATAATGATCGTCCCGTCGTGCGCGGAAAGCCCGTCGAAGTAACTGTTCGTGATCGCGATCAGATCCGCGCGCGAAACACGCTCGCCTTTCGGAATCACGCGTTCCGCCGGAGGATGCGCGATCAGATAGTCCACATCGTTGTATGCGGCATTCGCCTGCTGCCCGCCGGCCGAGCCAAGTCCCGGATCGCCCTTGCGCGAGATCACCCACTCGGCTTCGGTGATTCTGCGGTCGTCGACCTTCAATCGCACGGTCGCGATCGCGGGCCCGGCCTCTTCCTCGATCGTGCCGAAATACCCGGCCTGCCCGCTCTCGGCATCGAGATACCGACGCTGCAGTTTTCCGAGCCCCTTCATGCTTTGCCACAGTCCCGTTCCCGGCCGCCGCACCATCGCGTTTTCCGTCTCGCGAAAGCCCACGGAAAGAGGAGCCGCCGAAGGATTGTGCGCGGTCACCGCATTCAGGTACTGATCGAGCGTGGATTTCAGACAAGCGCGATCGCAGGTAGCGCCCTGCGCGCCGGCCAGAGCGAGAACACCGAGTATGGTAAGCCGAAACATGGCGCTATTGTACAGCCGACGCGCAGAATCTCAAGCTCGTTCCTCCGTGTTATAGAAGTGAGGCGAAACCCGCAGATTGCCGTATCGCGAAGCGACAATAATTCTCCGCTCCCGCAGCTTGGCCGCAATCCCCGACGCGTCCCGCCCCGGCCAGTGAGCCGCGACGATGTTCGTTTTTTCGTTCAGGATCGACGCGCCGGACTCCCGCAGAATATCCGCTGTCCGCCCCGCCAGTTCCAGCACGCGCCGCTCAATCGCCTCCGGACCAATCTCGAGCACCATTCGCACAGCCTCGCCCGCGCCATAGATCGAAGGAAAATTGAGCATTCCGCCCTCATATCTCTCGGCGCCCTCCGCCAGTTGCGGCGCACCCTGATGCAGCGCATCCACCGATCGCCATCCCCGATCGCTGCGCCACCCGATAACCGACGGCTGAAGAGACCGCCGCAACTCCGGCGAGACATAAAAGAACGTAGCGCCGTTCGGAAACATCAGCCACTTATACCCGTCGACCGCGAGCATGTCCGGCTTCACTGCCGCCACATCGAAGCGCAGCGCGCCCACGCTCTGCGTGCCGTCGACATACAGCAGCGCGCCCGCCCTGTGCGCCAGATCTGAGATGAAGGCGACATCGGGCCGATAGCCGGTCGCGTAATTCACCGTGCTCACCAGCACCGCCCGCGTCCGTTCCGGCAGGCATTCGATCTCATCCTTCTCGATCAGCTCCACGCCGCGCGCACCAAGCGAGGCAGCGAAATAGCACTGATTGGGAAACTCGTCCCGCAGCGTAACGATGCGATCTCCCGCGCGCCACTCGATCCCGCCGAGAAACAAGGAGAGCGCCGAAGCCGCATTCATCGCGAACGCGATATCGTCCGCCTGGCAGTGAATCAACTGAGCAATAAGCCCGCGAATGCCGTCGACATCCTCGAACCACGTCATGAAGTCGGTGCAAGCGGTTTCATCGCGTCTCGCGAAGTGCCGATCGACAGCGGCGCGAGCCCGCGTCGGAACCTGCCCGTACGTTGCGGTGTTAAGCCACGTCCAGTTCTCAAGCGCCGGAAATTCAGAGCGAATGGCATCCCAAATCATGTCTGGAGTTCCTTCACCACATCTCCTGGCGCGACGTCTCGCGAGACCTTACCTTTGCGCGACGTCAGTTCCACCAGCCCCTGCGCCAGCTTCTTCCCGATCGTGATTCGCCAGGGCACGCCGATGAGCTCGGCATCCTTGAACTTGACCCCGGCGCGTTCATCGCGATCGTCGTAAAGCATGTCGATCCCGCGCTCGATACCCTCGTCATAGATTCGACGCGCCGCTTCGCGCTGCGCGGGATCGGCATTATTCACGGGCATCACGATGGCATGAAAAGGCGCGATCGACGCAGGCATGACCAAACCCGCTTCGTCGCGATTCTGCTCCGCGACGCAACCGAGAATCCGTTCGACGTCATGGCCGACCTGTATGCCCTGAAGAAACTTCAACGCGCCCCCGCAGGAAGCGCAGCGATCCTCTTCATTCACCAGCCGCAGATCGGCGAATTCCGCCCGAAAATCGCGACCCGGCGTGACATTGCGGAGATGGTAATCATTCTGATTCGCGCCCGTAATCATGTTCCGGCGGCCCTGAAGCGCGAGGTCCGCCACGATCCGGACGTTCGACACGCCAACCGGTCCAAGCGAACCAGCCTCGGCACCGAACCACTGGCCGATTTCATCCGCACGCGCCTGCCGCACATCCGACGCACCGGTGAACCGAGCGAATTTGATCTTGCTTAACTGATGATCGCCGCGCAACATCGCAAGGAAGGGCTCTCCGTTCGCCACCATCACGAGGCTCTTCATCTGCGAAGTCCGAGGCAACCCGGTGAATTCGGCCAGTGAAGAAATGGTCTTGATCCCAGGCGTCTCGAATTTCTCCAGCGCTTCATCTGTGTCCGGATCGACGACCTCAGGCGCGGCAGCCCGCGATGTCGCGGTCTCGAAACCAGCCCGGTAATCGCATGCGCCGCAGGCAACGATTCTGCTGTCACCTTTTTCGGCGAGCACCAGGAAGGCGTCGTCGACCGCGATCACGCTCAGCCCGCACTGGGCAAAGATCCTGCCCCACGACGGGAACGTTTCGGAGCTTACAATCTGCTGAATTTTCGCAATCGACCGCTGCCCGAGTACGAGATACTCTTGCCCCCCGCCGTCGATCCGTCGCAAGTAGCCCGCGCGCTCCAGAATCGGCCTGTTGGAGTTTTCGCGTAGAGTGGGAATGAACAGCTTGCTCCAGAACATGGTTCGCGGGAGAATTCAGTTTAACAATGACAAGAATCGCTACTCTATTTCTCGCCTTGCTGCTCTGCGGCTGCGCGGGTTCGAAGACCGAAACGAAGGAGTATCAGATGCGCGGTGTGGTCATGAGTGTCGACGCCGCTGGTCACACGGCGACCATCAAACACGAAGCGATCAAAGGCTTCATGGGCGCCATGACCATGGGCTATCCGGTCAAAGATCCCGCGGAGCTCTCGAAACTCTCTGCCGGAGAGCCGATCACCGCAACCGTCTACGTGAAGGGTGATGATTTCTGGGTCGGTAATTTCCAGAAGCAATAGGGAACACCATGGCCAAACCCGAGAATCAAATCGACTACATCGAACTGCCTGCCACCCAAATCGAGGCGACGAAACAGTTCTACAGCGCGGTGTTCGGATGGAAGTTCGAAGACTACGGCCCCGGCTACACAAGTTTTTCCGACGGCCGCCTTGCGGGAGGCTTCACCACCGAATTGCCAGGCGGGCGCGGTGTCCTCGTGGTGATTTATTCGGGCGATCTTGCCGCAACACTGCAAAAAGTCGCCGAAGCGGGCGCAGCGATCGCGAAAGAAATCTTTTCGTTCCCCGGAGGCCGCCGCTTTCACTTCACCGACCCGAACGGGAACGAACTAGTGTCCTGTCTCAGATAATTATTTACACATAACGCTGGTTCCCGTTACACTGGGACATGCCTATTCCGGCGCCAGCGCTCGTCCTGAACAGCGGCCAGAAGTCGGAACTCGAAGCTTTGTCTCGCAACGGAAGCACACCGCAAAGGGTGGCGATACGCAGCCGCCTGCTGCTCCTCGCGCATCAGGGCGTTCCCAATCAATCCATCGCGGAGCAGTTAAGTCTGTCGCGTCCCACCGTTGTGGCGTTGCGGAAAGCGTTCGTCAGGGTGGGAATCGCGGCCGTGACCGGCATTCGCAAGCGGAAGCGTCGAGCCGGGGTGTTGACGCCGGAACTGGAACAAAAGATCCTCGACACCACTTTGAAAACTCGCCCCGGTGATGGCAGCACGCACTGGAGCGTGCGGATGCTGGCCCGGCACCTCGGTATATCGCGGACTATCGTGCACCGGATCTGGCGACGCCACGATGTGCAGCCGCATCGGGTGGAGCGGTTCAAACTCTCCCGCGATCCGCGCTTTGAGGAAAAAGTGAGGGATATCGTTGGTCTCTATCTGAATCCGCCGGACCGTGCCCTGGTGTTGTGTGTGGACGAAAAGAGCCAGATCCAGGCGCTGGATCGCACCGCGCCGATTCTTCCTTTACGGCCGGGACTGCCGGAACGTCAGACGCACGATTACAAACGCAATGGCACCACGACTCTGTTCGCTGCCTTCAACATTCTGAACGGCAAAGTCATCGGCACTTGCCAGCCACGCCACCGCAGCCGGGAGTTCGTGAAGTTCCTGAATCATCTCGAACAACAGCTTCCCGAGGATCAGGAAGTCCATCTCATTATGGACAACTACTGCACCCATAAGAGCGCCGAGGTGCAGCGCTGGCTGAAGCCGAAGAAGCGGAAAAGATTCCACTTCCATTTCACCCCCACCAGCAGTTCCTGGCTGAACCAGGTCGAACGGTTCTTTGCCTTAATCACCGGACGAATGATCCGCCGCGGAACGTTCCATAGCGCCCAGGAGTTAGAACAGGCAATCTACCGGTGGCTGGCAAGCTGGAACGGCGACCCAACCCCATTCGTCTGGAAGGCCTCCGCCGACGTTATCCTCGACAAAGTCCGGCGCTGTAAAGAATTATCCGAGACAGGAGACTAGCAGTCTGGTCCGATCTTTAATGAGCTAACGACGGGCCACCGCGAGCCTTGACCTTTTTCATCAGCAGCACAACACAACCGCACATGAAACACGCCAGAGCCAGGTATCGGAACACGTCGACATAAGAAAACGCCGCGGACTGTTGATCGAGCGTTCCCTGGATCAGCCCGTAAGCCCGCTGATCGGAAACCACCGGACCCACATACTGCGCCATCGCCGCATGGGTCGAGTTGAAAGTCTGTTGAAAAGCGGGATTCTCCGGAGCAAGATTCTGCACCAGCTCCGCCCGGTGGATCTGCGTATGGCGCGAAACAAGCGTGTTGACCATCGAAATGCCGATCCCACCGCCGACGTTCCGCATCAGGTTGAACAAGCCGCTGGCGTTGCCGATCTGTTCGTTCTTCAGCGTCCCCATCGAGATCGTCGCCAGCGGCACAAAGACCATACCTGTCCCCGCGCCACTGATGATGATGGGCCAAAGCAGGGAGTCAGGACCGATATCGAGCGTCAGACGCGCCATCCAGATGCTGGTCAGGCCGAACACAACGAATCCGGTGATGATCAGGAAGCGGTTATCCAGTCGCCCTGACAGAACCCCGATAATCGGCATGATCGCGATCGCCCCGATTCCACGCGGGCTTACGGCCCAACCCGCGGCGCTGGCGCTGTAACCCAGGAGGGTCTGGTAAAACAGCGGAAGCAGCGTCACCACCCCATAGATAACGCCGCCGAACAGAGCGATCAACAAGCATCCGAGGGCGAAGTTGCGATCCAGAAATACCTTCAGGTCGACGAGCGGTTTGCCGGCCGTTAGCTCGCGAATCAGGAAGCCGATTAACGTAGCGACCATGACAAGCGCGGTCCAACGAATCCAGGTAGCACCGAACCAGTCCACTTCCTGACCTTTATCGAGGATGATTTGCAGGCACGCCAGGCCGATCGCCAGCAGACCAAGGCCGATGCCGTCGATTTTGCCGGGATGCGCGTCCTTGATGTAAGGCGGGTCGCTCACAAACCGCATCAGCATGAAGATGGCCAGCACGCCGATCGGAATGTTGATGTAGAAAGCCCACCGCCACGAGTACTGATCGGTCAGCCACCCGCCCAGCGTCGGTCCCAGAACAGGCGCAACCACGACACCCAGCGCAAAAACGGCCATCGCGGCCCCGCGTTTTTCCGGCGGAAAGCTTTCGAGCAGGATCGCCTGTGAAAGCGGTTGCAGCGCCCCGCCGCCGGCTCCCTGCACCGCCCGCGCGATCAGGATCATGCCCAGGCTCGTCGCCGCACCGCAGATAAATGACGAAACCGTGAAGATCACGATGCAGGTGATGAGGAAACGCTTGCGTCCGAATCGCAACGCGAACCACCCGCTGGCCGGCAGGATAATCGCGTTTGCAACCAGGTAGCTGGTGAGGACCCACGTCGCCTCATCTGTAGTAGCGGAGAGACTGCCCGCAATATGCGGAAGCGCCACACTGGCGATGGAGGTGTCAATGACCTCCATAAAGGTGGCGAGCATCACCGAGATGGCGATGAGCCACGGGTTTACCGCGGAGTCGTCACGCATGCGGGCATATCGTTCTGCACTTCATTTTCCACCTCGAGAAGGCGCGAAAAGGCTGCTTGATGGACGCCAGCACGGCGGAATCGATTCCGGAATTTAATCCCGTCGGGGTGACACAGCAGACGAGTTATGGGAAAATCAATACTGTCCCGACGCGGTGAGGTGCGAGAGCGGTTGAATCGGGCGGTCTCGAAAACCGTTGAACCTTCACGGGTTCCGTGGGTTCGAATCCCACCCTCACCGCCAGAATCTTTTCAATAACTTACAGCAAAAGCACAGTTTCAGCGGGCAATAGCGGGAAAGGGTGTAGGCTGATGCCAGAACTCAAATGGCACCCTCTATCGAAGACACCGCCTGGAATGCGAAGCCGGACACGCCGAAGACTCCCGTACGGGCCAGTTTGAAGAGGGGCGGCGCGGCTGGAAACGATGCGCTTGTTTCATCTTTGCGTCGGGAACCCTGGGCCGTAAGTTCAGCCGGAAACAGATCGGCAAATCGAACTGGGACGAAGCCAAAACAGTCGTTGCTGCCTGGGAATCGGCTCACTCCTGGGACGGCCCCGTCAGAATCGAAGAACCCCGGCCCCGGCTTCCACTGAAGGACGCATCACGATTGCAGATTCGATAGCAGCCTTCCTGGCCATCCGCGAAGGGGCCAGGATTGCGCCGTCCACTCTCCGCAAATACCGAACGTTCACGAAGCAGTTGCGCGAGTACGCCGACGACAAAGGGTATGTGATGCTCGACCAGTTCACATCAGCGGACATCGACTTGTTCTACGCGAACTGGAAGCTCGGAGCACGGGCCAAAGGCAAAGCGCTGGGGACCCTTCGCAGTTTCTTCCGGTTTTCCATGAACCGTGAATGGCTGACCAAGAACCCCGTGACGACCGACCTTAAGCCCCCGTTGGGGGCCAGCCGCGTGGCTAAAAGGTGCCGTTCACAGACGACGAACTTCAGCGCATCGTGGACGCGTGTGACCGGCTGGGGTAATCGAGTGGAGCAACGGCAGCAAGACGGGGTCATGGGACGGGGAAGACGTGAAGGACTTCATCTGGCTGCTGACGTATACGGGTTTGCGCATATCGGACGCGGGCCTGTTTCACATGAACCGGCTGCACGGCAATGAAGTGTTCCTGCGGGCGAAGAAAAACGGCGGGGACGTGTTCACATGGATTCCCGATTGGCTGTAAGCATCCGGTGAACCCCTCTGGCGCATGAGCCCGAGAAAGCCCGATAGTGGGATGGATGAAAGCTATCGAGGCGGGCGCTACGCGACAGAAGAGGTGGGCGGAACTGATCCGGTTACAGAGGCAGAGCAAGCTTTCAGTGAGTGCTTTCTGCCGCGAGCACGGTGTCAGCGACCAGTCTTTCTATAATTGGCGGAAGCGGCTGTCGGAGGGTGAGCCGGTGCGGTTCGCGCTTGTGGAGACCAATGCGCCGGGCACGAAAGACAGCTTGCCGGTGGAACTGATTCTGGCCTCGGGAGACCGGTTGCGCATCGCGCCGGGCACCGATGCAGGGACCTTGCGAACCGTTCTGAGCGTCTTGCAGGAACGCGCATGATGCATCTGCCGGCCAGCGTGCGCGTGTATCTCTGTGCGTCGGCCTGCGACATGTGAAAGAGCTTCGACGGTCTGCACGCACTGGTCACACAGTCGATGGAACTGGACGCGTTTGCCGGACACTTGTTTGTCTTCGCCAACCGGCGGCGCGACCGGATCAAGATCCTGTATTGGGATCGGGACGGATTCGCCGTTTGGGCGAAGCGACTGGAAGAAGGAACCTAGGCGATGCCGTTCGGCGATTTGACGGAGAATCGGCGCGAGATTACGGCTGCTGAGTTGGGCGCGCTGCTTTCGGGTATCGATCTGAGCCAGGCGAAGCGTCGGAAGCGGTACCGGAGAAGCATCGTCGCAGCCGCATAAACATTGAAGGTTTGTCCATTTCCGGTGGCGCCAAAGAACATTTAAGGCGATAATGTTTCCAGTGCCGATCGACCGCAAACAACTGCCCGACAGCGCGGATGTTCTGCGACAGATGGTGCTGGACCTGATTGCGCAACTGGACGCCTCCGAAGCGCGACGGATCAAGACGGAGAACCTGCTGCGGCAGTTACTCGCCGCCCGAAGCGGACGCCGCAGCGAACAGATTACCGCAGAACAACTGGCGCTGTTCGAAGCCGAGCTGAAAGCTCAGGGCGTGAACATTGAAGATCTGTCGAAGGGCAACGACGACGGAAACGGTTCCGGCGACAAAGGGCCGCCGGCCTCACCGGGCAACACCGCGGCGAACCCGCGCGGCCGCCGTGCGCTGCCTCGGCATCTCAAGCGCGAACGAACCGTGCACGATCTGGACGAAGCGGAAAAGCATTGCGCGATCTGCGCCCAGGATCTGCGCGAGTTCGGCGAAGAGACCAGCGAGGCTATGAGTACATTCCCGCGCAACTGATCGTAATCGAAGACATCTGCAAGAAGTGTTCCTGCGCCTGTACGGTGAAGACGGCGGGCAAGCCCTCGCAGCCGATTGAAAAGAGCACGGCAGGCGCGAGTCTGCTGACGCAGGTGATCGTGGCGAAATATGCCGATCATCTTCCTTTGCACCGGCAGGCAAAGATTTTCAGCCGCTTCGGCGTGGAACTGAGCGACAAGACGATGGGTGGATGGGTGAAGCAAAGCGCCGATCTGCTCGATCCCCTCTATAGAGAGCTGAAGGACTTTGTGCTGTCCTCGAAGGTGGTGGGAACAGATGACACGCCAGTGAAGGTGCCGGATCGGAACCTGCCGCAGACGCGCAAAGGACGAATCTGGCCTTACGTCGGGGATCGGGATCATCCGGCGATCATTTACGACTACACGCCGACCCGTGAGCGGGCCGGACCGGAAGAGTTTCTGAAGGGCTTTCGGGGATATCTCCAGGCGGATGCTTATGTGGTGTACGACAGCTTCTTTACCGATCCGGCGCGCGGGATGGTTGAGGTGGGCTGCTGGGCGCATTATCTTGGGTCGGCCGTTATCCGGAGAGAGCCCATGGAGAGGCCGTGGAACGCTGAGAAACGGTTAAGGGCGTCGTGATAATAACTCAACGCGGTTCTTGATCGACACGTCAGATTGTTCATGAATGAGCGGCTGACGACAAAGGACGATCGCGAGCGCGCAGTTCTTGCGTTTTGGCGAAAGGGCCACCTTTCGATTGGGACGATTGTGAATTACCTGCTGTGGGTCCGGCGATTCAGAATCTATTGCAACAAGCGGAAGCTACTCGAGACCGAACACCTCACCGCGACCGGAGTGCGGGGATTCGCGCTCGCGTATATCGGTCCACGACGCACCGGGCGGGAGAGCGCCCGCCATAGGTGCAATCTCGCCAACAATGCACTTCACGCGTGGGCGTGTGCGTTGACTGCCCTGGGTACGTCGTTGCCGCCGTGGCACGATAAGTCTACGCCATCGCTCTCACCATTGCTGAAGGAGTATTGTCATTACCGGCGAGTGCACAATGGCGTCTCTGAGAGGACGCTGGTGCGTGATGTCGAGACCGCCAGTGGCTTCCTCAGGCACCTGCGGGGCGAAACAACAAAGTCCATTGCACGGGCAACCTTGACAGACGTTGATGCGTTTGTACGAAAGCTTGCCACGCGCGTTTGCAAACGAACCGTCGCGGATACCTGCAGCTCGCTCCGGGCATTCCTGCGATTTATGCAGATGACAGGAAGGTTGCCGGCTGATCTGGCGAGTGGAGTGATCGCACCCCGATACCGGACAGACGAGCGGCCCCCACGCACTCTGCCGTGGAAAGACGTGCAGAAAATTCTGCACTCGATCTCTCGATCGGAACCTCCAGGCAAGCGTGATTATGCGATCGTCCTGTTGTTGGCGACATATGGTTTGGGCGCAGCTGAAGTGCTTGCAATTCGATTGCAGGATCTGGATTGGCATGCCGGCGTACTGAGGGTCCGCAGGCCCAAGACCAACATGTCAATCGAGCTTCCTCTGTTGCCCGCAGTCTCAAAGGCACTGACCGCGTACATGCGATGGGAACGTCCGCCGGCTAAATCAGTTCATTCA
>CAWJTK010000008.1:0-12799 GCA_963845785.1 Terriglobia bacterium
TGCTCAACAGTGCCAGAGCGTCCGAAGGCGAGATCGCCGCGGCCGTACGCGACGGTCATCGTACGGCCGCCGTAGCTCTTGTGCGCAAAGGCTCGGCCGACGTTAATGCAAAACTCGCGGATGGGACCTCCGCTCTGCTCTGGGCGGTCAGATCCGACGATCTGGAACTCGTAACGTTGTTGATTGACGCCCAGGCCACCGTCAATGCCGCCGATCCCGATGGCATCACTCCACTCGCTCTTGCGTGTGCAAACGCCAACGTTGAGATTGCGCGAAAACTAGTGGCTGCGGGCGCGAATACGGATCTCGCCGACGTCTCCGGGGTCACGCCGCTCATGACCGCTGTGGGGCGTCCGCAGATCGAGAACGTGCGACTGCTGCTCGAAGCCGGCGCGAAAGTGGACGCCCGCGACAACAGAGCGGAGGAAACCGCCCTGCTGATCGCTGTGCGAGACAACAATGCAGCTGCCGTTCGAGCCCTGCTGGATCATGGCGCCGATGCAAATGCCGCGACGCGTATCGGTAAGACGCCCGCCCGCCGTCCTCCGGGCGCCGGAGGTGGTTCTCATGGTGTCGGCATCGTTCGCAGCGGATGGCCGGACCGCGGCTATCAAGAGGCCACACCGGGCGGACTTACGCCGCTACTCTACGCGGCGAGGGATGGTCATACCGAAATCGCTCGAATGCTGCTCGCCGCCGGAGCAAAGGTGAACCTTGCCGACACCAACAAAATAAGCCCGTTGCTCATGGCGATTACGAATAACCAGCCGGACACGGCCGATCTGCTGATTGACAAGGGTGCAGAGATCAATGCGGCTGACTTCTGGGGGCAGAACGCCTCTCTGGGCTGCTATCGAGATGCGCGACATCGAATACAGCCGCTCGGGCGAGCACAACGTCGACCGGGCGCGGTTGTTTGATCTCATTACAAGCCTGCTCGACCACAGAGCCAACCCGAATGCCCGCACCGCTGAGGTGCCTCCAACCAGAAGATTTCTTATGGGCCTCGGAGATCTCTCGTGGGTCGATTTCACAGGACAAACACCATTTCTCCGAGCGGCACTGTCGGGCGATGTGGCAGTGATGAAACTGTTGCTGGAAAAGGGCGCCGATCCCACCATCTCCACTTTTTCCGGAACCACGCCGCTCATGGCAGCCGCCGGAATCAACTGGGTCGTCTCGCAGACTTTCACGGAGGATCTGCCAACACAAATCGAAGCGGTGAAGCTCTGCCTGGGAAAAGGCGCCGACATCAACGCAGCCAACTCCATGGGGCTGACGCCGGTCTTCGGCGCGGCGAATCGCGGCGCGGATAGCATTCTCGAATTCCTGGTCGCGCACGGTGCGCGTCTCGATGTCAAAGACAAAGAAGGAAGAACGCCAATGGTCTGGGCCGAGGGTGTGTTTCTGGCAACGAATGCGCCGCAGCGCAAGCCCTCAACGATCGCGCTGATTGACACGCTGTTGAAGAAAGATGCTCCCGCGGCATCGCCGGTGGCCAGCGCGCGATGAACGTTTTCCGAATCGCTTCGGCCTCGGTCCTTCTGCTGAGCGCATTGATTCCCGCCGATGCGCAGAAGCCGAACGCTGACAGGCAATTCGTCCAGAAATATTGCCAGGGCTGCCATAACGACCGCGTGAAGAGCGGCACGCTGTCTCTCGAACAAATGGATCCCGCGCAGGCGGCGGCTAGTCCGGAAAAGTGGGAGCAGGTCATCCGCAAGCTTCGCGCGGGCATGATGCCGCCCGCCGGTGCGCCGCGGCCGGAGCGTGCTGCGATCGATGAGTTCGTCGGCCATCTTTCGAGCTCGCTCGACCAGTTTGCCGCAAAGCATCCCAATCCAGGTATGGTAGGACTGCACCGTCTCAATCGAGCGGAGTACGGAAACGCAGTCCGCGATCTGCTGGCCGTCAACGTAGATGTCTCCACGCTTCTGCCCTCCGACGATTCGAGCGAAGGTTTCGACAATATCGCCGACGCACTGGGAGTTTCGCCCGCGCTGCTGGAACGCTACGTCAGCGCAGCCACCCGGATCAGCCGTCTTGCTGTTGGAGATCCCGCGACTGCGGCGACTACCAACACCTGGCGAGTTCCCGGCGATCTCTCGCAGACCGCGCACATCGAGGGATTGCCGCTGGGAACCCGCGGCGGGATTTCGTTCGACTATACTTTTCCCCTCGATGCGGAATACGCATTCAAGGTTCGTGCCCGCAGCTCCGGTCTCGGCGTTGGCGCGGGCGGAGGACCCGTAGCCCTCGAGATCACCATCGATGGAGCGCGTATCAATCCGGGCAAGAGCAGCACCGATTTCCGGCTGAAACTTCCTGCCGGTCCTCACACGATCGGCGTTGCGATGCCTGCCCACAATTCCGCGGGTGAGGACGATGTGTACGGCGTCTATGCCGACAACGCGGGCGTGACCACCGTTGCGATTACGGGACCGGTCAATCCGACAGGGCCGGGCGATACGCCCAGCCGCAGAAAGATTTTCGTGTGCCATCCGTCCGCCGGCGAGGATGAAACCGCCTGCGCCAAACGAATCCTGACCTCGCTTGCGGGGAAGGCCTTCCGCCGGCCGGTTCGTGACAGCGACCTCGAAACGCTCCTCGGCTTTTACCAGGAAGGCCGCAACGCCGGTGGCTTCGAACAGGGAATCGAAGCCGCTGTGGCTCGTATTCTCATTGATCCCTGGTTCATCTTCCGCTTCGAGAAAGAGCCGCCAGGCGCCGTGCCAGGAAACGTTTACCCGGTCAGCGATATTGAACTCGCGTCGCGGCTCTCATTCTTCATCTGGAGCAGCATCCCCGATGAGGAACTGCTGCGGCTCGCGCAGCAAAACAAGCTTCATGACCCGCAGATTCTCGCCGCGCAGACGCGCCGCATGCTGGCCGATCCGAAGGCATCCGCGCTCTCTGCCAACTTCGCCGGTCAGTGGCTCTACTTGAGGGAGCTGAAGAGCGCCCGCCCGGAAACGCGTGACTTCAACGACAACCTACGGCAATCTTTTCGCCGCGAGACGGAACTGCTCTTTGAAAGCATCATGCGTGAAGACCGCAATGTGGTCGATCTGCTGAATGCCGACTACACCTGGGTGGATGAACGGCTTGCGGAACACTACGGTATTCCCGGCGTCTACGGCAGCCGTTTTCGCCGGGTGAAGCTCCCGGACGATTCGCGCCGCGGATTGCTGGGGCAGGGCAGCATCCTGCTCGTCACGTCTGTCGCGACCCGAACCTCCCCGGTGGCGCGCGGCAAGTGGGTTCTCGAAAACATCCTTGGCACCGCTGCCCCGCTGCCTCCGCCCAACGTTCCCGCGTTACCCGAAGATGCATCTTCCGCGAAAGCCGTATCGGTCCGCGAAAAGATGGAGGCTCACCGAAAGAATCCTGTGTGCGCGTCCTGTCACAAGATTATGGACCCCATCGGATTCTCGCTTGAAAACTTCGATCTCACGGGAAAATGGCGATCGAACGACGGCGCCGTGCCGATAGATTCGTCCAGTCAGATGGTGGATGGAACGAAGCTATCCGGACCTGCCAGCCTCCGTGAGGCGTTGCTGAGCCGGTCGGACGTTTTTGTTTCCACGCTGACCGAAAAGCTGATGACCTACGCGATCGGCCGCGGACTGAAGTACTACGACATGGCGGCGGTGCGCGCCATCACCCGCGACGCCGGGCGCAACGACGACCGTTTCTCGTCCATCGTGCTCGGAATTGTGAAGAGCGCGCCCTTTCAGATGACAATGAAACCATTGGAGAGCGCCCAGTCTGCGAACTTGCGGCCTGCGCCCTTGAACAGCAGTCGGTAAAGGAGATTTCCATGAACTTCATCACCAAAAAGCATCTTCCGCGGCGCATCTTCCTGCGTGGAGCAGGCGTTGCGATCGGACTCCCGCTGCTGGATTCGATGGTCCCGGCGCAAACGGCGCTGGCCGCCACGGCCGCGAACCCGCGCAGCCGCCTGGGGTGCATCTATGTGCCGCACGGGGCGACGATGGATAAATGGACGCCCGCCCAGCCGGGGACCGGCTTCGAGTTCACCGAAACCCTCAAGCCGCTTGAGAAATACCGCGACCGCCTGGTTGTAGTCAGTAATCTCGCGCACCCGCAAGCCGCCGGCATTGGCAGCGACGCCGGCGCCGACCATGCGCGCTCTGCCGCCGTTTTTCTCACGGGATCCCACCCGGAGAAGGAATCGGTCCACGTCGGCACTTCGATCGACCAGATTGTCGCCGAAAAGCTTGGACAGGACACCCCACTGCCTTCTCTTGAAGTCGCCATCGAGGAGAACGGGCTCAACTGTGGAGCGGGCTACGGATGCGCTTACACCAACACCATTTCCTGGAAAACGCCCACGGTACCGCTCCCCATGGAGCACAATCCGCAGGTTCTCTTCGAAAAGCTGTTTGGGGAAGGCAGCACCTCCGAAGAAAGACTCGCGCGCAAACAGCAGGCCCGCAGCCTCCTGGACTCAGTCACCAGCGAGATTGCATCGCTTAACAAGGAACTGCCCGCTTCCGATCGCTCCCTGATGGCCGATTACCTTGACGACGTACGCGAGATCGAGCGGCGCATCCAGAAGGCCGAGAACCAGACGCCGAAAGATCTGAAAGTGCCCGATGCGCCGGCAGGCATACCCGAAGCGTTCGACGACCATTTCAAGATCATGTTCGACATGCAGATTCTGGCGTTCCAGGCGAACATCACGCGCGTCGCGACCATGATGTATGCCCGCGACACCAGCGGCGCCGTTTATCCGCAAAGCGGCGTCCGCGACGGGTTCCATGTGGCGTCGCATCATTCGAACAACCGCGCCGCTATGGATAAGTTCGCGCTGATCAATCGCTATCACACGACCCTGCTGGCTTACTTCCTCGAGAAACTGAGTTCGACCAAAGATGGCGATGGCACGCTGCTCGACCATTCCGTGATCCTTTACGGCAGCAGCATGAGCAATGGCAATCAGCACGATCACGATCCGCTGCCTGTCGTGATCGCCGGCGGCGCATCCGGCAAGCTTCAGGGCGGTCGCCACATCGTAGCGCCGCCGCATACGCCCATGTCCAACCTTCTGCTCAGCGTTCTGGACAAGTTGGGAATCGATCAGAAATCGTTCGGCGACAGCACGGGCAAACTCGATATCTGACAAATCGACATCTGAGATGACGAATTCAATCGAAAACCTGAGCCGGCGTGAAGCGCTGGCCGCCGCGACGGGCATGGCATTGATGTGGGCCGTTCCGGGACAGGCCGAAGAGACCGGCCCGGGGCCGCTGCCACTCCAGACCACCGGTCTGGAACATATCGGCATGACCGTGCCGGACCAGAAGGCCTCGGCCGAATGGTACGGGAGGATCTTCGATCCTCAGTTGTTTCAGGAGCGCGATCCGCCGCCGCGCTTTTACGTGCGCATGGGCACAGCCTACATCGCCTTTGGCGGTACGCCCGCGACCGACCCCACTCCCAAAATCGACCACTTCTGCGCTCTGGTAAAGAATTACAAACCAGACGAGATGCGCGCCGCCATCGAAAAATCCGGAATCACCATGGGTACTGGCCGCCTCGGCATGCCGACCGACGATGATGGCATTCGCCTCCAGTTGCTCGGCGTCCCCGGCGGCCTGGCGAGAACCATTATCCCCTCGACTCGCATCACCACGGATGACGCGGCAGTCGCGGCGGTGGGGCTGGATCACATCGCTCTTGCGGTTTCGGATCTGCAGAAGGCTTCCGCTCACTACGCAAAGTTCTTCGGCCCCCCCAGTACGAAGAAAGCACAGCAGATCTCGTTCCAGATCGTCAATACTCGGCTGGTGCTGGAGCCGGTCGCCGTCGGCGCCAAACCCGCCATCCAGCGACTCAGCTTCCGTGTCGCCGGCTTCGATCGAAAAGCCGTCGCCGCAAAGCTGCAGAAGTTTCAGGTGGAGACAACCGCCGCGCAGGGTGACCGCGGGTTACGTTTCCGCGATCTGAACGGCTTTACGATCGAACTGGTTGAACAACCGCGCTGAACTGAAGACGGTCTCCCGGAAAACAGGGGCGCCCGCCTTAGACCGCCTCGCCATCCGGGATCGGCGCGCATTCCACCTGCAGCCGCAGCCCGCCCTCTCGCATAACGATCTGAAGTTGCTCGCAAGCTCCGCCGTGAACGCCGCCAGATCCACAGGCTCAAACAATGCCTGCGCGCGCCCCGCCTCGATGCGCGAGAAATCCAGCATCGTATTGACCAGCTTCAAAAGCCGCAGCGCGTTGCGATGAGCAATCGAAAGACTGTCCGAGGCGGCTGGCGGCAACGCGCCCGACAGGTCGCCCGAGAGCGCATCTTCCAGCGGACCCAGGATCAGAGTCAGCGGCGTGCGGAACTCATGGCTGACGTTTGCGAAGAACTGCGTCTTCAGAACATCCAGCTTCGCCAGTTCCTCGCGTTGCCGCGCGATCTCGCGCTCATACGCCTACTTCTCCGTGATGTCCCGGCCCTCCGCCGCGATGAACACCACCTTCCCCGTTTCGTCCTTCACCGGCATCAAAGACGCATCGATCACGATCGTCTCCTTCCCTCCGGCCCGCCCATAAATCTCCGTATCCCACCGCACGAACTCGCCCTGCGCCGCGCGCCGGATGGAATCCCGTATACCGAAATTAATCTCCTCGGAAACCTGCCACCAGAACGTGGTCCAGAAAGGCCGCCCCTCGACCTCGGAAAGCCCGATTCCCACCGCATCCAGCGCGACCTGGTTGATCTCCAGCACCGTGCCTTCTGCGTCCAGCAGCCCGACAAACTGGACCATCGAATCGAGTGCGATACGCGCAATCTTCTGGCGGTAGCGCTCGCGCGTGTCGTCGGCCAGCAACTCCGTACCGCGGACCGTGAGCAGCACTTCGCCGCCCGTTCCGATCACATCCCGGGCTTCGATCAGGAGACAGGTAACCGCCCCGTCCTCGCCCCGGACGGGCGCGACAGTCAGATCCAGCAGCACCTGAGAGCGAATATCGCAGCGAACAAAGTCGCCCTGAGCTGCCCGCAGCACAGCCTGCCGCACTTCCTCGGCCGCCGGCCGCGAGGATTCCCACCACGGTGTCGTCCAAAGAGGCCTGCCAACCACGTCCGCGGCCGTCAGCCCGGCGCGTTCCAGCGTCGCCGGGCTGCACTCAAGAACACTGCCTTCCAGACTTATCAGACACACCAGCCGGAATCGGTCTGCCCCGTCGGCGCGGCCCAACTTTTTCAGCAAGTGGTCAAGCGCGCCCTCCGCCCCCGCCACAGTCATCCAGTTGCCCCACCCCGATTGCCGACCGTCACTTCGACGACTCTAACAACGAGAAGACGAAAGGCGTGAAACGGCTACTGGACTCGGACCGGCTGCTGGGCCGGGACACACTTTTCGGAGAACGCCGAAGGAGAGAACATGGACCGGATTGGGCCCACAAGCGCTAACCGAAAGAATCCGGCTTTCTCACTTTCACGGGACCGATCTCCACAACGCCGTTTCGGGACGACGCGGAAGGCTTAGGACCCGACATTCGGGTTGGCCAAGAACTTTGGCAGCCGTCCTAACCCCGCGCCACCTCAAAGATTCGTGGCGCTTCTGCGCGACCAATTGCTCATCCGAATCGATACAATTGGGTCCATCTTCTGGCGATGAAGTAGATAAGGCAACGATGGCAATCACACCGAGGTGTATGTGTACATGACTGAGCAGGAGCAGCAGAGGACTTTCGAAACTGAAGTTCGTCGAATCGCACGTGAGCTATGGCCGGAGGCCGAGTATGACGGTGCCTTCGTAGTGGAGGGGCGTGAAAGGGATGGCATATTCGAAACGGAGGAGTGCGTTCACATCATCGAGTGCACCGTCTCGCGCGCTCAGCAGAAGGCCAAGGATGATGCGCAAAAGCTCGAAGTCCTCGCAAGAAAGCTGCAGCCCAAGCATCCTCAAAAGGCTATTAAATGCTGGTTCATAACGAGAGACGAACCATCGCCTGACCAACGAACTGTGATCAGGGAGAAGTCTAGTTCGGTAACCGCGCTCTCATTCGCACAGTTTCAAAGCAAATTGATCGACGTGGGTTCCTACCTCAGTCTCCGAGTGAACTATCCATTCGGCAGCGTTCGTGATCCGGCGAATCCTTCCTCACGGGAAGAGATTGAATATGTCTCTTTAGACCTGGTCGAGGTCGCGACTCAGGCCGTCTGGAGCGTCGCTGAAATTCAAAGGGCGCTTCTTCAAACTAAGCGTTTCATTGTCTTTGGCGACTACGGCTCCGGCAAGAGCATGACCCTGCGGGAGGTTTTTCGGGGACTCCGCGCCGAGTACCTTAAGAGCAAGACCGTAAAATTTCCGCTTTACTTGAACCTACGGGATCATTTCGGACAAACCAATCCAGCCGAGGTACTAGAACGCCACGCGAGAAATATAGGATTCGCACATCCGTCGCATCTCGTGCGCGCCTGGCGTGCGGGATACGTGACACTACTTATTGACGGCTTCGACGAATTGACCACCCTTGGAATTCAAGGGTTGTGGAAACGATTACATGAGGTCCGGTATCGAGCAATGGAGGTCGTCAGGCTCTTCATCAGAGATCAGTCAAGTGATGCTGGTTTAATTCTGGCAGGACGCGCTCATTTTTTTGACAGCGCGAGGGAGCGTAAGAACGCACTGCACCCTACTTCGAACTTCATCGAACTCGCGCTGAACGAGTTCAACGACGAACAAATCCAGCGCTATTTGATGAAGCGAGGACTGGCAGGGAACGTTCCGGACTGGATGCCGTCGCGACCTCTGCTCGTTGGTTATCTCGCAGCATCCGGCGTCCTGAGAGAAGCATTTTCCGATGGCAACTCAAATAAGGACACCCTCGCGGCTGATCCAGCGAAAGGATGGGACTACATTCTGGACCGTGTGTGTGAACGTGAAGCTGATATTGAAGCTGGCATAGATGGACCGACGGTTAGACGAATACTCGAACGCTTGGCTACCTTAGCTCGGCAGAGTCAAAGTGGGTTAGGCCCTTTGTCGGCTGAAGACATCGCGTCAGCGTTTGCGGAGATTTGCGGATACCAACCAGACGAGAAGGGCTCACTACTGCTTCAGCGCCTACCGGGTCTGGGAACAGATCGCGACGACGAAGGTACCCGAGTATTTTTGGACGAGGACTTCGCCGACGCCTGTCGGGCAGGAGACGTTCTTGTCTATATTGCAAATCCGTTTGGCAGCATGCTCGATTTCTTCCGCGGCGCGGATCGAAGTATTGGCAGTCTCGGGATAGGATTGATTCTGCTCAAGGCTGAACAGGTTGCATTGAGCGGTGGCAAAATGATCCCCGCCATCCGAAAGGCGCTCTTGGTTGAAGAGTTCTCATCCCTTGTTCTGGATCTTGTACGTGTCTCTATGGAATGTGGAATCGATATCGAGACTCCCATCCGATTAAATGACCTTTTCGTGCCTTTTCTGGAACTATCAGCAGAAGTACGGAATGTTTCGAATTTAACTTTTTCAGAGTGTCTATTCTCCTATTTGGCGATCGATCATGAAGTCCAGTCTGCCAATCTTCCACAATTCATTAGCTGTTACATCGACGAGGTGGAAGGACGTTCCTCGGTTAACGATCTTCCGAAAGGAGTATTCGACAAAGGTTGTGAATTCGGCCGCTTCGTCGACGCTCCCGAAACAACTACGGCAATCGTTGCCACGGATCTACCCGCCGGGGCAAGGGTGTTATTGACGGTCTTGAAAAAGCTGTACGCGCGTAGTGGTTCGGGCCGCAAGGAGAATGCGCTTCATAGGGGGCTTGATCACCATAGCCGCAGGCTCGTAGGCTCCGTTCTCCGCTTATTGCAATCAGAGGGCATAATTGCCCCTTACAAGAGAGGAGGAATGGAGATGAACATCTGGATTCCAGACCGGTCGAAAATGAGGCGCGTCCAGAAGCTCATTACGTCCCCACGAACCTGCGGGGACGAGTTAATTCAAAAAGCGTCGAATCTGGCATAGCGCTGCCGATAACTACTTTCGTCGAGACTTGGCGTTCCCCAAATCCGGGACAGCGACTTCAGAATGCAGTGATGTCGTAGGGCGATACGGTGCCCTATCGGGTTCATGGGGTAGCTACGTCGGCGGAACGCCGGCATCCAGCCAAGTAGCTCGCGCCGACCTGCAAGACTCGGCAGTGTTCCATTTGATACAAATAGCGATATTATGCTTCGCCAACTTCGGCTGCAGAACTACCGTTGTTTTGAGGATCACACGATTATTCTTGAGTCGAATGTTGTCATCGTGGGCAAAAATAACGCCGGGAAGTCCTCGTTAATCGAAGCGTTGCGTTTGATTGCAGCCGTTATCAATCGTAGAGGTGGCGCGTTTTCTCGTGCTCCAAAGTGGTTGAACCTGGCTGCATTCAGGATCGGGATTGCCCCGGGTATTTCACACCTCGGCCTGAACCTCAGTGCGGTGTTCCATCGTTATAACGCTCCCCCTGCGATCATCACCGCGAGTTTCAAGGGAGGCACTGTGATTACGATCTATCTCGGTCAGGAAGAAACCATTTTTGCCACGATTCAGAACGATAACGAGTGGATCACCACCCCTGCGACGTTTCTTGCGCTGAAATTGCCATGGATAAGCGTACTGCCTCAAATCGGCACCCTTCGGGCCGAGGAGTATCGGCTGACCGACGATCGCGTAATCAATCACTTGGACTCCCGTCTATCTTCTCGCCATTTTCGAAATCAATTAGTTCGAATTGGTGAGGCCTTCGCTGAATTTAAACGGTTGGCGGAGGAGACATGGCACGGGCTACGGGTTGATCCCATTCAAGAGGCGGTAACAAAGAGTGGCACGCTCCTGTCCCTTCCCGTGAGGGACGGCGACTTTGTGGCGGAAGTTGGCTGGATGGGACACGGCCTTCAGATGTGGTTACAAACTATCTGGTTTCTTTCCCGAACGTCGCCCGACAACACAGTTGTTCTTGATGAACCTGATGTCTATATGCATCCCGACCTACAGAGGAAGTTATTTAGGCTGACCCGGTCCCGTTTTAGGCAAAGCGTTGTTGCGACCCACTCGGTAGAAATCATGGCTGAGGCAGACCCGAGCAACATTCTTATCATCGATAAAAAAGACAGACGGTCTAGGTACGCGAACAACGAGCCCAGCGTCCAATTGTTGATTGATCAGATTGGTGGCATCCACAACGTTCATTTAGCGCGACTCTGGAGCGCCCGTAAGTTTATTTTGGTCGAAGGCAAGGATATGAGCCTGCTCAAGCAATTCCATGCGCTGCTCTTCCCCGATGCGGAGCTACCGCTTGACGCGATTCCCACCCTCCCAATAGGTGGCTGGAGCGGCTGGCAGTACGCCGTCGGTTCGTCAATGACGTTGAAAAACGCAGTGGGAGATCAAATTACGACATATTGCATCTTGGACTCGGATTACCACTCGGAAGCCGAGATTCGCGAACGATACCTGGATGCGCAAGCTCGAGGTGTTAACCTGCATGTCTGGAGCCGCAAGGAGATTGAAAACTATCTATTGCAGACGCGGCCCATCCGGCGTGTTCTAACTTCACGCATTAAGGACAAAGAAGTGCCTAGCCAAGCCGAAGTTTATGACAAGATTTTAGAAATTTGCGATCAGGAGCGTCGTTCAGTTGAAGATGGAATGGCATCCGCACTTATGCAGGCGAACCGTAAGCTGGACGTGATCTCGGCGAACAAGGCGGCGCGTGCCCGCGTTAATGAAATGTGGAGCACTGAGAGTAATCGAGCTGCCCTCGTGTCTGGAAAGGACCTGCTCGCAAGACTGTCTGATTGGGCACAAAGAGAATTCGGCTCGGCCTTTGGCGCCCCAGCCATCGCTCGGCACATGACGACCACTGACTTGGCCGTGGAATTGGTCACGGTAATAAGAGCGATCGAAGAGGGTTCTGCGTTCCCATCGTTCGAGGAGAGACGGAAATTGCTTTCGTCTGAAATCCCAAAATCCAAATCCTAGTTAAGTTGGGAATCAGCGGCTCAATCCGTCTGAGGGTGCCGAACCCGAACGGAATTTGTGGCACGAACCAAAGGTCCGTAGTGGGAGTTCTGGTGCCCAGCCGAAGTGGGTGCGAAGTGATCCATCACCTGCTCGCGAACGCTCGTTCTTCGCCGCCTTGAGGCATACGCCCGTCTATATGGACCCCGGCCGCCCATGTGTTCCCGATAGGGCATAAGAAGTGTGGCGGTTGGGGCGAAACGTGCCCCAGAGCGCACAGCTTCTGGATCGTTGACCAGCTGATGGATGGCGGCGATTTGCACGCGCCGTCCAGAAAGACATTTTGCCCGTAAATTAGCGCCTGCAGGCGGCTAGGTCCCGGCGTCGCCTGCGCTCGGCGCGCTGATAAACTACGCGGGCGATCTTTGTCACGGGTAACCCGAAAAAATCGCGGTCACAAATTTAAATAAAATATTTTCGCGGCTATCTGACTGTTATTAAACGAATTAATAAATCCGCCCTGCAGTCACATGCACGCATGACGAAAAACGCATGCTACTTTCCTAATCGAGAACCAGTTCGTACCCATGATGTAACTGGTCGCTAAGCCGTACAGTGCTCGAGCCTCTGTCCGCGGTGATAGTCCAAAACAATGGGCGGCAGGCGCTCCCGTTATTGGTGCGGCCTCTGTTCCGGCGGAGAAACCAAACCGGCGTCGGTCTGAACGATATCAGGCATTGGGGCGCCCCAAATTTTAAGAAACAGGACGTAGCGCCGGCGGCAAGGGCAAACGACACCGCCGCCGGCATTCTTATGTGAAACGATCAAAT
>CAWJTK010000009.1:0-646205 GCA_963845785.1 Terriglobia bacterium
GGCTGATAAAACTGCTTCCGCATGTACCGAATCATAGTCCGAAAGCCACTGCCGGCGAATCGGGCATCGTCTTCGACCTGTTTCAGATAGCCCTCGCACAGTGCAAATGCCTTCAGGAAAAGCAGGTGATCTGGCTCATCGTGATCCTCGGCTCGAAGCTCCGGATCGTCCAGCTCTCGCAGGTAGATCGTTTTGACCGCATCGAACTTCTTCTGGCGCTGTTCCCCGTCGAGCGAGTGGGCTATCGAATTTCTCAGCGTATTTGATTGCCGCAATCAGATCCCACACGCCTTCCGCGCGCAAGGAAATCGAGAACGACCTTGCGAACAAAAGTTTGTGGTGAAAATTGAGGTTCATTTTCTCGAACAGCTCGGGGTTGTAAAGAGAATGTTTCAGGGTCGCGTTCAAGCGGTCTTCGAGAAGAAGATGGCCGCGCAACACGACCTGAATGAGCGTGTCAACCGCCTGAAAGTGCTCGGTCGCTTTTGCGTAGAATTCCTGAAGCTCTTCCTCCGTCAAGCGTTTTTCCATTCTGTCGGGTCTGGATGCTCTTCGAGTACCTTGAAAAATAGATTCTCGATGCGGCCGATGATCACGGAGATTCTCGCCGGCAGTTTGCGGTTCAGCATGCTGGGAGCTGCGGCGCTGACTTCGATGTTTTCTTGGCTGATCATGACGACATAGAGTCGGCGCAGATCGTCGTAGCGATTGGAGGCCGTCTCCTGAATCAGTTTCTCCATGCCGTTCGCGGTCGAAGCGATTCGACAACCGACTTGATCGCCTTCTCGAGTGAGAGCGACAATGCCGGGATACTCGCTTTGAAACCCTCTGTCCCTCCGGGATGAATTCTCCGCAGCCGCTCCACAACGGCACCTTCGGGGGCGCTTAAGGAGCTCGGTGGATCAGTGCTTCGATCAGGTTCGCACGCGAGTCTTCATCGACGTACCCTCGCTCGCGATATCGAGTTCCGGGCACAACGCAACATATCCATCGTCCTCACGCTCGATAATCGCGGTTAGCCGGTGCACTGACTTCATGATCCGAGTCCATACCGATCCAAATCGACGCAATGTCGGTTATCCACTGAAGTGACGACCGCGGCGCTTCGCTTTCAGCTCCAGCCCGCATCAGCCCTCAGACGGTAAGGCCTCACACGCTATTGGGATTCGTGTGGACCGCTCCACAGCCTTGTGTTCTTGATTGCCGAACTCAGACGTCTTATCGCCAACACGCTGAAGCGACCGTCCCGCGCTTCCACGTTACCGGCGTTGGGGATATCAGTCCCATGGTGACGCTTCGATGTCGAAAGAGCCCGAGCTTCATCCGGTCGGAACACTTAACCCATGCTCTGGCTCAATCTCCGCTTCAGTCGTCCTCGTAAGGGAAGTGACATATTGAGAGATGACGCCAATATCCAGGCGCTCTTCTGTTCGCAGCTCTCCCGGCTTCGGTGGGTGATAGGGGTCAGGTGTTCCCGGCTTGATCGGCGGCTCGATTGCCAGAGTTTTCAAGAATGAGATAGCCGCTGCCGCCATGGGATGGACCACCCATGCGTGGGCGAAGGAACACTGATGCTCTTCGCGTGGATCCCATTCGAGATTGTGAAGGTGCGGCATATTGTACGGCGACCACGTGGAAAGAAATGTCTCCTGTTGGAACAGGTGCACTTTCCATTGATGCCACTTCACCGCTTGCAAACGATTACCCTGCAGGCACAGAATCGCATCGCGGCCGGATTCCTCGGCTTCCCCCAGCAGGAAATCGAACATATTCATGCCGTCGATCTGCCGATCCGTCGGGACCATCGCTCCCGCCGCATGAAGCAGAGTACTGAACGTGTCCACCTCATGGACCAGTTCATTACTGACTTTGCCGGCCGGTACCTTGCCCGGCCACCGCACAATGCACGGCGCGCGGTTGGACCCTTCGAGGGAAGTAAAGTAACCGCCGCGCCAGGGTCCTGAGAACCCCTGCCATTGGCCTCCAGCGGGATCCGGGTCGATTGCCGCAGTGCGATGGTTGGGATCGCCGCCGTTGTCGGACGTCCAGATCACGATCGTATTATCGGCGAGTCCAAGCTCGTCGAGCTTATCCAGAACCATGCCTGTAAAAGCGTCCATCTGAGTAATCAGATCGGCGATGTTTCCCCGCTTGGACTTGCCGGCGTACTCAGGATCGGGAATGTTCGGTATGTGGGGCTGCGTGTAGGGAAGGTACATGTAAAACGGTTTGCCCCCTTCCTTGCTTCGGCTCATGAAGTCGATCGCCCAGTTCGTGATCTTGCGATCGAAGCCAGCACGGAATTCGGCGTCGTAGGTCGCCAGCACCTCGGCCTTTGAGCCCTTCTTTCTTGAATAAATCGGCTCCGCCTCAATGGGAATCTTCAGCTCACCGGAGTAGGGAGCGGCGGTAACGGTTCCGGCGGGGAAGTAAGACTGCATAGTCCAAAGAACTTCATCCGCTGTCCGTGGACTCCACACCGCCTCATCGAAACCGAAGTCCACCGGGCTGCGGTTTTCCGGGTCGCTGCCCAAATGCCATTTTCCCCACATGCCGGTCGCGTAACCGGCATCCGACAGCGCCTGGGCGATCGTGATCTCCCAGCGAGTCAATCCGTCCTTTCCGCCGGTAATTGGAACGGTCTGGGTCCCTGAGCGAATCGAATGGCGCCCGGTCATGATCGCGGATCGGCTGGGCGTGCATTGCGCTTCAACGTTGAAGTTGAGGAGTCGCAGGCCCTCGGAGGACAATTTGTCGATACGCGGCGTGGGCGCTCCGCGCAGAATGCCTCCTCCATAACAACCGACTTCGCCCCAGCCGAGATTGTCCCAGAGGAAGAAAATGATGTTGGGTTTGCTGCTTGCGGTCTTTGTCTCTCCGGTAGGCATGAAAAGCGTCCTTTTAACGGCACATTGAGGTATGTCAGCGTCGCGTCATCGCTCGCGTGCCGTGCACCAGCATCGGCACACACTTTCGCTCGCGCGTTTTGACGACTGGACAAAAGTTCGGATTCTTTTTCTTGAGGCCGCGCAGGGTGTTAGCCGAGGAGATCCGCCGACTCAATCAGGAGATCTCGCCGCCCCTGCCCGTCGCGATTTCGCCAGTCACAACAAATGACGTACTACGAGCATTTCCAGCGGCGTCGTCTGGAGTTCCTGAGCATCAAACCCCATGACAGCCGCTCACCCGGGTTTTCAGGAGAGCCGGATGCGGGAAATCTGCACGTCCGGTTTTTCAATAGTGCCGCTGGCCTTCCGGCCGGCGCGGAGCTTCCCAGTCACTTCGGGATTTTCAATGGTGTTGGATATGCTCGCGAGCGAGCGAAGTTCTTGTGATCGATAACGCGGACAAATCCCCCCAGAGACAATTAGCTCCAGCGGGGCGAAGGCCTCCGAATGTCGCGTTCTCAGGGCCTCTCGGCCCGGGAACCGGTTGGGACTATTTTCTTAAATCTCACGAAGCTCACAAACATCTGATCGCAGAGTCCATAACGAAGCCCCGACAGAACCCATGGAGGAAAAAATCGGAACTTCCGCGAGGACACCCGCAGACGAATTGTCCCTCCCTTTTCCACCCACGCCTTCCGCCACCGCCGGAGACACGCTGGCGGAGTCCACGCACAAACGCCGGGAAGAGCCCAGTTCGCTGCCGGCGGATGTGCCGAACATCCCGATCGTCCTCCTCGACGACGTTGGCTTTGGGCTCTCCGGCGCGGTCGGCGGAGAAATCGACACACCCACTTTCACCCGAATCGGCAAGAACACCGCGACGGTCCCCGAAGTTCTGCAACATTACGAATCTAAGACGGGCACCCTCGGCAAATGGCATAACTCTCCGGTCACCCACACCACTGCGATGGGCCATTTGACCGCCGGGCCACCGGGCGCTGCTTCAATTACTTCTACGGATTTGTCGCGGGCGAGACGTCCCAGCGGGAACCGCGCTCGTACGAAAACGTCAGCCACCGGTACAACTGGCGACCTTCTCGTCGCCGTGAAAAGATGCAGTCCACTGAACCGGAACGTCTTTACAAAGGGAACAGATCGCTATGAAAGAATACGAGGCTGGAACCGCGTTTCCTGGCATTATCGGGAGAACGCCAGACGTATCAACACCCGCATGGCCGGCGCCGAATCGAGCCAGGGAGGGCGCGCCGAATGTCGTGTTTATCGTCCTGGATGACACCGGCTTTGCGCATCTGGGCTGCTATGGCAGTCCCATTCATACGCCGAATATCGATGCACTTGCAGCGAGAGGTCTCCTTTACAACAACATGCACACGACTGCGCTGTGCTCACCCTCTCGCGCCTGCATCCTGACCGGCCGCAACCACCACTCCAATCATCTGGCATGCCTGACGAATGGCTCGACCGGATTTCCGGGAAGCGACGGATATATGCCCTTCGAAAATGCCATGATCTCCGAGATTCTCAAAGAGAACGGTTACAGCACTTACTGCGTGGGTAAGTGGCATCTCTCGCCAGAAGAAACTAACACTTCGGCCGGTCCCTATGACCGGTGGCCCCTCGGCCGCGGGTTTGAGCGATATTACGGCTTCCTCGGTGGCGACACCAACCAGTGGTATCCCGAACTGGTCTATGACAACCATCAGGTGGAGCAGGAGACGTCGCCGGAAGAAGGCTATCACCTGACGCCGGATCTGACGCAAAAGGCGAAGTCATTCGTCGCCGATGCTAAACAGATTGCGCCCAATAAACCTTTCTTCCTCTACTTTGCTGTCGGTGCGACACACTCGCCGCACCATGTCCCTAAAGAGTGGGCTGACAAGTATCAAGGCAGGTTCGATGCCGGCTGGGACGCTTATCGTCAGGAAACCTTCGCGAGACAGAAAGAATTGGGCATCCTCGCTCCTGACGCGGCTCTGTCGCGCCACGATCCGGACGTCCAGGATTGGTCGAAGCTCTCCGCGGACGAGCGCCGCCTCTATTCCCGAATGATGGAAGTCTTCGCAGGATTCCTCGAGCATACCGACCATCACATCGGTGAACTGATCCAGTTTCTTAAGGAGATCGGCGAATACGAAAACACACTGATCATGCTCATTTCCGACAACGGCTCGAGCGCCGAAGGAGGCCCGACCGGCTCAGTCAATGAGTGCCGCTTCTTCAACAACGTACCCGACACAGTTGAAGACGGGCTGAAGCACATCGATGAGATCGGCGGACCCACCACTTTTAATCACTTTCCCTGGGGCTGGACCCACGCCGGGAACACGCCTTTCCGGCGCTGGAAGCGCGAAACCTATCAGGGGCGGCAGCACGGACCCCTTCATCGTCTGCTGGGAGAAGGGCATCAAATCCCGCGGCGAGATTCGCCACCAATATGGACACATAATCGACATGGTTCCCACCGTATTGGACGCGCTCGGGATCGAATCGCCCCGGAGTATCCGCGGCGTTCCGCAGCACCCGATGGAAGGCGTAAGTCTGCTCTCTACGTTCGACGACGCAAAGGCGCCAGAGACCCACACCACACAGTACTTCGAAATGATGGGTCACCGCTCGATCTACCACAATGGCTGGCGCGCGGTCTGCCCGTGGCCCGGCACATCGTTTGTGGAGTCCGGGCGCAAGTTCGGAGATGAAATCTCGTATGACAAACTGATCGAGCTGGACGCCACCGGCTGGGAGCTCTACCGCGTCTCAAACGATCCAGGGGAGACCCAAAACCTTGCCGCCACCGAGCGCAACCAGCTCATCGCGATGATCGGCATGTGGTACGTGGAGGCAGGCAAGTACAATGTCCTGCCGATCGACAGCCGCGGAACCGCGCGTCTGCTGATCGAGCGGCCCCGGATCGCGCTAAGCCTGAACCGCTACACGCTTTACCCGAACACTCAGGCCATCGTCGCCGCGGCCGCCCCGAAGACCCTGAATTGCCCCCACAGTTTCACGGCGGAAGTGAACATTCCCGAAGGCGGAGCGAATGGCGTACTGCTGAGCATGGGTGGGAACGATGGCGGATTTTCCTTCTATGTTCAGGACGGCAGGCTGTCTTATCTGCACAACTACCTGGCTCTTGACTACTTCTACGTGAAAGCCGCGGACCCGCTGCCCCCCGGCAGGCACTTCCTGAGCATGCAGTCCGTGCCGGCAGGCAAACCAAACATCGCGCAAGGTAAGGGTGCGCCGGTTAAGATCACGCTGCTGTTAGATGGCAAAGCCATCGCCGAGAAGGAACTCCCGCATACGATCCCGCTCAGGGCAGGCCAGGGCGGTTCGATGATTGTCGGTGTCGACGCCGGATCGCCCGTGAGTCCGGAGTACAAGCCGCCATTCAAATTCACGGGCGAGCTGAAACGAGTGATCGTGGACGTCAGCGGCGAAAGCGTCTCCGACCATGAGGCGGAGATGAAGGCCTGGTTGCGTAAGCAATAGGTCGTCGATCTTTTGTCCGCTCTCCTCTCAGGGGAGGTCATAACAACGGCCGCGGGTCCAGCTTCGCGAGCGCTCGGGACGCCTGCCACTTCATGTAAGGAAGAGAGGCAACAGCGCTGACGACCAGATACAGAAGGACAGTCCCGCCGAAGTGCTCGCCGGGAAAGTTGGCATTCGCCAGGGCGAGAGCAATTCCGGGATGGCGCGCTGTGGTTGCAAGGGCAAGCACTCTTTCGTGCTCAATTCGGGGTTCCGCCAGCAGGTGTCCTATCGCCAGTCCGATGATGACAAACGCCGCCATCATGGCGAGTGTGCCGCCGCCGATCAGATTCCACATCGTGGAGAGATTCCCGCCGACCAGAACGAGTACCGCAGCCGCCAGCAACACGCCGGCGACGATCCCGCTCGGCTTCTCGATCCGATCGGCGACGCGCGGAAGAATCCGCCTCACGGCCAGACCGGCGATGAGCGGCAGAACGACGGCCTGCACGACGATCCCCGCGATCTTCGAAAGCGGCATGACGAATGGCCGCTCGAAATACTTGCCCAGCAGGAAACTCCAAAGCGGCACGATGACGATTGACAACAACGCAGCCGTCGTCATTAAGCCGAGTCCGTAAGCTGTTCCTGCTCCGGCTTTGCGAATCCTCTTCGGCAGCAAAGGGGGGACCGGCGAGATAGCCAGTGCTACCAGTACGATCTCGACTGTCCTCGGCGCGTCGAAGACTCGCACAAGTCCTACCACCGCGATGGGCATCACGACGAACATCGCAACAAGAGACCGCGCCAGCAGCCCCGGCCGGTGGAACAGATACAGCACATCGTCGAGGGTTGCCTGCAGTCCGAAGCCAAACACGGTGAGCAACAGGCTCACCTCGAACGCGAGCATGATAAGGGATTTGAGATTCATAGCGCTGTGCCAGAGATAATGCTGATTTCCGCTTGCACGCGAGATCCAATCTGAAGTTTCAGAAGTGGATTCGCCGGCAAGTCACATTGCGACCGCTGCTGGGCTCCGAGCCCACTGCGATGTGGCAGTGTGAAAGACGCGCCAGGCGAGCTCAGGATTTTAAAAGTTCTGAATTGAGCCTCGCGGCGATTGACCAGTTCAACAAATGTGATCAATAAAATCAACAACTTAACATCCCATCCGTAATTTCGTGTGGTTTACTTTGCTCGAGGTAGAAATTCAAACAAAATGATCTCCGAAAAACAGCTCGAAGCCAACCGCCGCAACGCGCAGCGTTCGACGGGTCCCCGGACCGAGGAAGGCAAAAAAGCGTCCGCTCTGAACGCCCGCCGCCACAATCTCACCGGTCAGGTGACCGCCATGACCGACGCGGACCGCATCATGCATGACGCCTTCTCCGCCTCCATCGTCGAGAACCTCGCCCCCGAAGGCGCCATGGAGACGCAACTCGCCCAGCGCATCGCCACCGACAGCTGGCGTCTCAACCGGCTCAGCGCCATCGAAGACAACCTCTACGCCCTCGGCCACTCCGCGCACTCGGACGACATCGAAACCGAACATCCCGAAATCCACGCCGCCCTGACAGCCGCGAAGGTCTTCCAGGAGGAGTCAAAACAGCTCCAGCTCCTGACCCTCTATGATCAGCGCATCAACCGCAACATCCAGAAGAACCTGGCCACCCTCCAGGCCCTCCAGGCGGCCCGTATCGCAAAGCGCGAAGCCGAAATGACGGAAGCAAAGAAGCTCCTCCAGCTCAGTGAAATGAAGGGTTTGGCTTACGATCCACTCAAAGATGGCTTCGTTTTTTCAACCGCCCAAATCCACACCGCAATTGACAAAGAACGCCGCCTGCAGCGCGCAAATCTAACCGATTTCAGCCGTCACAGACCCCTAAAACTCCATGCGAACGCCGCCTGACCACTCTTATTCGTGTTTACTCATGTGAATTCGTGGCCCAAAAGGATTTTGCGACAGACCGTCTGCACTGTCTTCCTTTCCCAAAACGAGATATCGTAAAGCCCAGCCATGCCAATTTCCAGACGCAAACTGTTCACAAAAGGAGCCGCGGCCGGCAGTCTGGCGTTCATCCCCCAGGCCGCCAAAGGACAAGCCCCCGCACAGCTCACCGGAACCAACGCCGGCCGGCGCTTCAAAGCCTTCGTCCGCCACGGCACAGGTGCGTCCGTTGAGGAACTCCGGCTGCACGCCATCCAGCCGCGCGAAGTCCTGGTTCGCACGCAGGCGTCCGCCGTCTGCTACACCATCGTCGGAGGCGCCCTGAGCACCGCAAACGCCGCCCAGGCGTCCATCCCCAACCATTCCGGAATGGGCGTCGTCGAAGAGGTCGGCCCGCTCGTCAGGCGCGTGCAAAAGGGCGATCGCGTGGTGGTTCCCGGAACGCCCCAATGCGGAGTCTGTTATCAGTGCCTGCACGGCCGCGCCGATTGGTGCCAGTTCCTCGACACCGGTCCCGCTCATCCGCTGGCCGAGATGTCCGACGGCACGCAGATCTTCGAGCAGGCGGGACTGGGCGGGTTAAGCGAACTGATGGTGGTACCGGAGGAATACTGCTGCCCGGCTTCACCGATCTTCCCGCAGAGCAATTGACTCTGCTAGGCGACACCGTCGGAACGGGACTCGCCGCCGCCCGCGACCTCGTGCAGATCGAACCTGGCTGGAACGTGATCGTGCAGGGCGCCGGACCGGTGGGCATGGGAGCGATCCAGGCCGCGCGCCTCGCTAACGCAGGGCAGGTGATTGTGATCGAGCCGATCCGAACCCGCCGGGAGATTGCCATGAAGGTGGGCGGCACAATCGCTCTCGACCCGAACGCCGAAGGCAACGGACTTATCGCCAAAATTCACTCGTTATGCAAAGGCGTCACCGATCGCCGCTTCGCCGGCGGCCGCAAGTCCGGCGAGGGCTTCCTGTCAGTGCCGGATGGCGCCGACTTCACCATCAACGCCGTGGGCAGCGATTGGTTTCCTCCGAAGGTTGAGGTGGGTCCAGATCCCACTGCCATTCTCCCCCTGCAGCAGTGCTTCGACTTCACCCGTGCAGGCGGCCACATCGTGATGCTGGGCGTCGCCTGGCGCGGCAACGTAACCTTCAACGCGGCGGGCTTCTCCAACCGCGGACGCACGTTCTACTCTGGTCAGCAGGGGGGATTGAACATGCTGCGCGACATCCCGCGTTACGTGAAACTGATCGAGAAGGGCTCCATCGACATGAAGTCGATGATCACCGCGACTTATCCGATCGAGCGCACTCGCGAAGCAATACAGGCCGTGGGGGATCGCACCGTATTGGGGGCGGTCATTACCTTCGCATGAAAGCCGTTATTCTCGTCTCACTATTCGCAGCGTTCCTGCAAGGGCAGGTGATCCGAACGCTTCCCTACCATCTGGTACGAGGGGACCCGGCGCTCGACTCCATCGTGTCGTCGGACACCCCGCTCGAAGTTCTGGGTGAGCACTTCGGATTGACAGAGGGCCCGGTGTGGATAAAGGATGCCAACGGCGGCTACCTGCTGTTCAGCGATTGCGCCGCAAACGTGATCTACAAATGGCAGCCCAATGCGCCCCTTTCGGTGTTTCTGGAAAAGAGCGGATTCACCGGCCGCGACAACCTCAACGTCGGTCAGCAAACCATAGCGGGCAGGCTCGCGATTCTGCTGATCGGCTCGAACGGCCTGGCGCTGGACCCGCAGGGCCGCCTCATCATTACCGCCATGGCGGACCGGACACTGGTGCGTCTCGAAAAGGACGGTACCCGCACTACGCTCGCCGATCGCTACGACGGCAAACGCTTCAGCGGTCCCAATGACGTCGTGGTGAAATCGAACGGCTCGATTTACTTCACCGATAGCGTGAACGGACTGCGCGGAGGAGGCGACAGCCCGCAGCGCGAGCTTCCGTACAACGGCTTTTATCTGGTGAAGGGCGGCAAGGTAACGTTGTTAGGCGGCGATCGCGACCACCCGGGCGACTTCCCGAATGGGATCGCCTTTTCACCGGATGAAAAAACGTTGTATGTCACTGCGGGTATGAAGAAGACCATCGCGTACGATGTGTTGCCTGACGATACCGTCGCCAATCCGCGTGTGTTTCTGGAAGCCGGCAACGACGGCATGAAGACCGACAACCAGGGCAACGTATTTCAGGTGAATGCCGTGGGCCAGGGAGAAGTCTTGATTACAGCGCCCAGCGGCAAGCGGCTCGGAACGATTCAGTTGCCGCAGATCGGCGGCGAGCCGCGCCCGCGCATCTGCGCCTCCAATGTGGCCTTCGGAGACGCCGACGGCAAAGGGCTGTACATAACCTCCTGCACCCATCTTTTCCGTTTGCGCCTGAAATCGTCAGGTTTGCGCTAGTGGTGACGCTTTCCTTCGACAATGGCCCGGAGCCGGAAGTCACCCCTGGTGTGCTCGACACGCTTGCGAAGCACTCCGTGAAAGCCTCGTTCTTCGTAATGGGACGCAAGGTCGTTACTCCCGAAGGCCGCGCCCTAGCCGAGCGGGCCGCTGCCGAGGGCCATTGGATCGGCAATCACACCTGGTCGCACACGCAGCCGTTGGGTGAGCTCGACCGCGCCGCGGCTCTGCGCGAATTCGAACGGGCGGAGGAATCCCTTGCGTGGCTCGATCAGAGGCCGCGACTATTTCGGCCCTATGGCCGTGCCGGCAAACTCGGCCATCATCTGATTCATCCGGCCGTGGTGGAAAAGCTGGTGTCGGGAAAATACACTGCCGTGCTGTGGAATTGTGTTCCAGGCGACTGGCGAGATCCCGAAGGATGGGTCACCACCGCCCAACGGCAATGCAATCCGAAAGCCTGGAACCTGGTGGTCTTGCACGATCAGCCGGGAAGCGGAATGAACCACCTCGACCGTTTTCTCACAGCGCTTAAGGAATCGAATGTCCCCATCGTCCAGGATTATCCTGACGACTGCGTGCCCATGCGCGAAGGCCGAATCACAGGACCGATCGAGGATTCGACGAGCCCCGGGACCGACTGACATCGTCCTGTCATCTTTGCCCCGCATAATTGACCGTGGGGGAGCGCACCATTTCATGCATCCGGATCTCGTTGACTACGGACCAGTTTCCTTTCACGGCGACCCAAACGCCCTATACGACAGGCACCTCGTTTTTGACTACGCGATTGATCCGGCGAACGCCACTTCACGCGAACGCTATGAAGCCGTCGCGCGGTCGCTCCGCGACGTGCTGGCCCTGCGCTGGCTTAGAACCAGGCAGACCTATGATTTGGCCGATCCCAAACGCGTTTACTACCTCTCGATGGAGTTCCTGATCGGGCGGTCGCTGGCGAACAATGTAACGAACCTGTTGCTCGATCCCGCGGTTGCGAAAGCCTGCGCAGACACGAAAGTCGACTGGTACGAGCTGCTGGAACAGGAGCCGGACGCGGGCCTCGGCAACGGCGGTTTGGGGCGTCTGGCTGCCTGCTTTATCGAATCGATCGCGACAAAGCAACTGCCCGGGATGGGCTACGGTCTTCGTTATGAGTACGGCATCTTCAAACAGGCCATCCGCGACGGCTGGCAGAATGAGCTTCCCGACAACTGGCTGCGCCGCCCCGACCCGTGGGAGGTCATCCGCCTCGACCACGTAGTCGAAGTCGACCTGAATTGCACGTTTCAGATTCGCGGCGGCATCCTGATGCCGGTTCCCGGCAAACCTTCGAAACTGCTCGGGATTCCATTTGACCGGCCGGTGATCGGATATGGCGCTCATACCATCAACTCGCTGCGCCTTTGGGCCGCGGGCGCTCCGGACTTCTTCGATCTTCAGGAGTTTGAACACGGAGATTTTGTGGGAGCGGTTACCGAAACCCTCGCCGCGGAGTCGATCACGCGGGTCCTGTATCCCGACGATTCGACGGTCGTCGGGCAGCAATTGCGCTTTCTGCAGGAGTACTTTCTCTCTGCCTGCTCGGTCAAAGATCTGACCAGACGCTTTCACGGGGCGCACTCGGATTGGAACCTGCTCCCCGAAAAGGCCGCAGTCCAGCTGAACGACACGCATCCGACGATGGCCATCGCCGAATTGATGCGAATTCTTCTCGATGAGGCGAATCTTGGCTGGGACCAGGCCTGGTCGATCACTCAGCGTACCTTCGCCTATACCAATCACACGCTTCTTCCCGAGGCCCTGGAAAAATGGCCTGTGTCCTGGTTTGAGGACATCATCCCTCGTCACCTCGAAATCATTTATGAGGTGAACCGCCGGTTTCTGGATCAGGTGCGCGGGCCGCTACCAGGGCGATAACGGCAAGGTGGCGCGTATGAGTCTGATCGAGGAAGGCTCCACCAAAAAAGTGCGCATGGCGAATCTGGCTATCGTGGGATCGCACAGCACCAACGGGGTTGCGGCGATTCACTCGGAGTTGTTGCGCGACTATCTGGTCGCCGATTTCGCGCAGATGTTTCCCGAGCGGTTCAACAACAAAACGAACGGCGTCACGCCCCGGCGATGGCTGCTGGTCGCGAACCCGCCGCTTGCGAAGATCGTTACCGATGCGATCGGCGACGGGTGGATCGGAGATCTGAGCCAGATTGCGAAATTGAAGCCGTTCGCGGACGACTCACAATTCCGGAGCACATTCCGCGAGGCCAAGCGGGCGGCCAAACTGCGATTTATCGACTGGCTCGCATCCACGACCGGAATAGCCGTCGATCCGGAATCCATCTTCGACAGCCAGATCAAGCGAATTCACGAGTATAAGCGCCAGTTGTTGAACGCGCTGCACATCGTCACGCTTTATAACCGCTTGCGTGTGAATCCCAAAGCCGAGATGCCCCGCCGCACGTTCTTCTTCGCCGGCAAGGCGGCGCCAGCCTATCAGCTTGCCAAACTGATCATCAAGTTCATCAACAATCTGGCTGAGACGATCGACAACGATCCCGTCGCTCGCGGTCGCCTGCAGGTGGTCTTTCTGCCGGATTACAGCGTCTCGATCGCCGAGCGGCTGATTCCGGCCAGCGATATCTCCGAGCAGATCTCGACCGCCGGCTATGAGGCCAGCGGCACGAGCAACATGAAATTCATGATGAATGGAGCGTTAACCATCGGAACGCGGGACGGCGCCACGATCGAAATGGCTCAGGACGCTGGCGAAGAGAACTTTTTTCTGTTCGGACTGACGGCGAGCGAGGTGAGCCAAAGCAGAGGCTGGTACAACCCTCGCTGGCATTATGAGAACGACCCGGAAATCCGCGCCGCCCTCGACCTGATTTTTTCGGGACACTTCAGCGGGGGCGATACCAGAATCTTCGAGCCTCTTCGTCAAACCCTCCTCGATAAGGGCGATTTCTACATGCACCTCGCGGACATGACTTCTTACGGCGCCGCGCAGACACGGATCGGAGAGCTCTACGCCCAACCGGAGGAGTTCGCGCGAAAGGCGATCCTCAACGTCGGCAGTTCGGGAAACTTTTCCAGTGACCGAACGATCGCACAATACGCATCGGAAATCTGGAATGTTAAGCCCTGTCCGGTTCAGTAAACCAGTTGAAAAGGTCTATAAATTATGAGCGCTGCGCCCGCATTGGCATCTATCGGTGACCGTGAAATTCTGAATGCGTCTTTGCCCGAGTCACTCTCCAGCATCTGGCTTGACCGCGACCTCAGTTGGCTCGATTTCAACGAGAGGGTTCTGGCGGAAGCCCTCGATGAGCGCACGCCCCTGCTGGAAAGGGCCAAGTTTCTCGCTATCTTCACATCGAACCTGGATGAGTTCTTCATGAAGCGCATGGCGGTTCTCACAAAGCCGCAAACCGAGCAGCAACGGGATCTGCTCCAGCACCTGCGCGAAAAGCTGATGCCGTCGCTTCGCCTGCAGGCCGAGTGCTACCGAGATACCATCGTGCCGGAACTCGCTCGGCATGGGATAGCCCTCCGGCGCTGGGACGAACTGAATGCGGAGCAGCAGCGGGAGGCGGGCGAATATTTCGATTCCGAGCTTTCGCCGGCCATGACTCCCCTGGTGATCGACGTCGTCCACCCCTTTCCCTTTATCTCGAACCTGTCGGTCTCCCTGGTCTTTCTGTTGCGCGACCCCATCCGGCACGAAGAGATGTACGCGCGTGTCCGGATTCCGAGTGGCCTGAAGCAGTGGGTTCCTCTTTCCCGCGGGCTCGATTCAGGACAGAAGGTGTTCGTGCCGCTTCACGAAATCATCCGCGGGAACCTTCATAAACTGTATGGCGGAATGAATCTAAGCGCGGTCACGGTGGTTCGTCTTACACGCGATGCGGAGGTGGAACTGGACGACGATTCCTCGGAGGAAATCCGCGAGGCGGTCGAGGAGCAGGTGCGCCAGCGCCGCTATGAGCCGGTCGTCCGCCTCGAATTCGGGCCTGGCGCAGACCCGGCCGTGCGGGAGATGCTGCGGGAACGCTTCGAACTTTCTCCCTCCGATCTTTACGACATGGCGGAGGAGGTCGATTACCAGTCACTTTTCGAGCTGATGGGGCTGCCGCTGCCCGAGCTTCACGATCCTGCCTGGACGCCCCTTCCCATCAGGGCTTTTGAGGATGGGCCGGACGCGATCTTCCCGGCGATACGGGCTGGAGACATACTCGTGCACCACCCGTACGAAAGTTTCGACGACAGCGTCGAGCAGTTTATCAGCGTGGCGGCGGACGATCCCCAGACGATCTCGATAAAGATGACTGCTTATCGAATCGGCGATGATACTCCGTTCGTCAAGTCCCTGATCAGGGCTGCCGAGCGCGGAAAACAGGTCGCCTGCGTCATGGAAATCAAAGCGCGTTTCGATGAAGAAAGGAATCTGCATTGGGCCGCGGAGCTGGAGAGTGTGGGAGCCCACGTCACATTCGGTGTAAGTGGACTCAAGACCCACGGCAAGATAGCGCTCGTAGTCAGAAAAGAGCCGTCCGGTGTCCATTCTTATGTCCATATCGGCACAGGAAACTATCATGTCAAGACCGCGCGCATCTATGCCGATTTCGGGCTGCTGACCTGCAACCCATCTCTTACCCGCGATGTGGTTAACTTATTTCACTATCTGACTGGTCATTCGCAGGCCCCCGCATGCACGACCATCCTGGTCGGGCCGACCACCATGCGGCGCCGTTTTTTAGAGTTGATTGAGCGCGAGATCGAACATAAAAAAGAAGGACGTCCGGCTCGTATCGTCGCCAAGATGAACCAGCTCGAAGACCCGGATATTATCGGGGCTTTGTGCCGGGCGTCCAATGCCGGAGTACCAATCGATTTGATCATCCGCGGCTTCTGTTGTCTTCGTCCCGGGGTGCCCGGGCAGACGGAGAACATCCGCGTTCGCTCGATCATCGGCCGGTTCCTCGAGCATTCGCGGATCTTTCACTTTGCCAACGGCAAGGAAAATCCAGCGGACGGCGAGTTCTTCATTGGTTCAGCGGACTGGATGGTGCGGAATCTCTCGAAGCGGATCGAGGTGGTGACGCCGATCCTTACCAGTCATCACAAGGAGAGACTTTGGGATTATCTCCAAATCTGCCTGAACGATCGCCGGCAGGCATGGGTGCTCGACAGCAATGGCACTTACTCGCAGCTTCAGCCGGCGCCGGACTCGGAACCGAACCAGCACCTGGGTACTCATCAGGCGGTCATGAACCTTACGCGAAAACGCATACGCGCTTAGTAACCTTTGCAAATCGGTCACGTTTTTCCGAGCCGCGACCAGGAGGGAGCGCAAATCGTCGGGATAAACCGGCGTGCAGTCGGGGATGAAAGAGCCCCACAGGAAAGGAGTGGCGAACCATCCTGACCTCGAGTGTTGCGCTGGGCGCCGTGAGGGGCCGGGTGAAGCGTAGACAGAGGCATCGACGGGCCGGGAATTGAGCTTCGAAAACCGCAATCCGGATGCCGACCGTGTGCTCCTGACGGGAAGGCCACACTGAGGGAAACGATAGCGCGAGTTCTCAGCAGATCCGGCGTAGTCCGAGAGCCATGATCACGTAGCGCGGGTCTCTGCGGGGGAGGCCGGTAACGGCCATCCCTACCGCGACGTTACGCAGTCCTTTCGGGCAGGCTCTCAGATCAGCGAGAGATCGAGATGCGTCAGGTCTGTCAGAAGCAGATCCGGTCTGCTGGCTTCGAGCTCGGCCGCTGGCGTGATGCCGGTTCGCACCGCGATCGCCCGGATGCCGTTTTCGCGCGCCGCAATGACATCCTGTGTGGCGTCGCCGATCAGCGAAATCCGGCCAACCGGCCCCTCGCGCCGCGCCTGTTCGATCGCCAGTCGCGCCAGGCCGCCGCGCGTGGACGCCATTTCGCCGAACGCCCCGAAACGAAAGTAACGCTGCAGCCCCGCGCGTTCCAGCTTGCGCCAGCCGATGCGTGTCAGGTTGCCCGTCACCAGCGCAAGCGTAGTTCCCCGCTCGTTCAGATGATCAAGCAACTCCACCACGCCCGGGCATTGTTTGTCCTGCAGATCCGGCACGCTGTCCTGATAAAAATCCTGCGCTGCCTCTACGGTCGCCGGCATCGCCGCGCGGATTCTCGCATCGTCAAGCCCACCGGCGCGCATCATAAGCGTGAGAATGTCCGGATCGAGCATTCCGTGCACCGGTATGCCGTCGGTAGTGGTCTCCAGACCGCTGACCTGCCGAACGGCGTCAACCAGCGCTTGCCGGTGATGCGGTCCGGTGCGGCGCACCAGCGTTCCATCGATGTCGAAAAGGATTAAGTCTCGCAAGAGTAACTTCGATTTTACGTACCGCCGCTAAGATAAAGACGTGACTCCCGAAAAGTTCCGGATCGGATTGATCCAGATGCCCTGTGGATTGGACCCGCAGGCGAATCTCGACCACGCCGTCGAGAAAATCCGCGAAGCCGCCAAAAGAGACGCGCAGATTATTTGCCTCCAGGAATTATTTCGCTCTCAGTACTTCTGCCGCGAGGAAGACGCGCGCCTCTTCGACCTTGCCGAAACCATTCCCGGCCCGTCCACCAACCGGCTTTGCCCGCTCGCGGCCGAATTGGGTGTGGTCATCATCGCCTCGTTATTCGAAAAGCGCGCCACCGGGCTATATCACAACACAGCCGCGATCATCGATGCCGACGGCGCCCTGCTCGGCCTGTATCGCAAGATGCACATCCCGGACGATCCGCTCTTCTTCGAAAAGTTCTACTTCACCCCCGGCGATCTTGGTTTTCGCGCCTTCGATACGAAGTTCGGCCGCATCGCGACGCTCGTCTGTTGGGATCAATGGTACCCGGAAGCAGCCCGCCTCGCCGCGCTTACGGGAGCGAACGTGCTCTTCTATCCGACCGCGATCGGATGGCACCCTGCGGAAAAAGCCCAATACGGCGCGGCCCAGCACGACGCCTGGCGCACCGCGCAGCGCGCCCACGCGATCGCCAACGGCATCTATGTGGCGGCGGTAAACCGCGTCGGGTTCGAAGGTCCGCCGGACAAGGGTCTGGAGTTCTGGGGCGCGTCTTTCGTCAGCGACCCGTTCGGCAGGATCCTCGCGGAAGCTTCCCATGACAAGGAAGAGATCCTGATCGTCGAGTGCGATACAAAGCAGATGGAAGAAGTTCGGCGTAACTGGCCCTTCCTGCGCGATCGCCGTATCGACGCCTACGGTCCCATCACGAGCCGGTTTCTCGCGTGATCCCGAACATTGACGACACAACCGACGAAGCGACCGGCGACACACCCCGCCAGCTCGGCTTTCGCATGCCCGCCGAGTGGGAACCGCACGAAGCCACCTGGATCGCGTGGCCCCACAATCACGACGACTGGCCCGGCCGCTTCGAACCGATTCCGTGGGTCTACGGGGAAATCGTGCGGAAGCTCTCGCAGGTCGAGCGGGTGCGAATCTTGATTCAGAACGACGACGTGGAGCACAACGCCCGAACCGTGCTCGACAAGGTCGGCGCGCAGTGGGAAGCGATCGAGTTTTACCCTCTCCAGACTGACCGGGTCTGGGCGCGGGACTTTGCACCGTTGTTTGTAAAAAGCGCGGAGGCGGAGGTCGCCGCCGTGAAATGGCGTTTCAATGGATGGGCGAAATATGAGAACCACCAGCGCGATGAGTATGCGGGCATTACGATCCCGGAGTTAGTTGGAGTCGGCGCCTGGCGGCCAGACATGGTGCTCGAAGGCGGCAGCGTCGATCCGAACGGAGCAGGTCTCCTGCTGACCACCGAGGAATGCCTTCTGAGTCCCATCCAGGCACGCAACCCCGACTTGTCGCGCGAGGATATCGAAACCGCCCTCGGAGAATATCTGGGCATCGATCGCGTTCTCTGGCTTCGCAACGGCATTGCCGGCGACGATACGCACGGCCACATCGACGATCTCGCGCGCTTCACCGACGCTGAAACCGTGGTAATCGTCTCCGAAGATGATCGGACTGACCCCAATTACGAACCACTGCGCGAAAACTGGGAAATACTGAGGAAATATCCCGTACGCGCGCGCAAATTACCGATGCCTGCCCCGCTATATTTCGAGGGGCAGCGCCTCCCGGCCAGCTATGCGAATTTCTATATCGCAAATAGCCTGGTTCTGGTTCCGACTTTCAATGATCCGGGCGACCGGATCGCGCTGAATATTCTGTCCGAGTGCTTCCCGAACCGTAAGGTTGTGGGGATCAACTGCGTCGAACTCGTATGGGGACTCGGCACACTCCATTGCATGACCCAGCAGCAACCCGCCGCGGGCTATTGAACAGTTACGCCGAGCCGCGACCCGGAGGGATTCAGCATGCTAACTAAGAAGCCGCTGCGGGGACCTGCGGTCCACAGGCAACTACGAAAAACCTTTGTGGGCCAGGGCTTCGGCCCTGCCGCCGGCCTTCTGGCCGGCGCGGAACTTTACATCAGCCGGTACCGATCTGGTCGCCGGTGACCCTCCCAACCGCGAACCAATCAGCAGATCCGATCAAACGCCAGATTCCACACTCTTTCGGCCGTCAGCACCAGACCCTCTTTCACAAAACGAATGTGAAAGCCTTCGCGGCTGCTCGAAAATTCATCGGACGAAAGCCTGTCGAGCGTTTCGAGCGGATGCCTGGGGCGCTCGATGACCAGGCTGCCGTTCGCCAGTTCGACTCTGTAGCGCACGTCGAGTTCAGAACTGTAATACGTTCCCGGATATTCGCTGATCGGCGCCGGATTGGGATCCGGCGTGCCCTCTTCCGCCCGCTCGCAATCGGCTGCCTGCTGTCCCGCATAGTGAATCTTCATTCGTCCCGAGTCCGAGTCGAACGTACACTCGGCATCGATCCCGGTGAACTGAAAGCGCTCGGCGCTGGTGGGGATGAGTTCATATTCCGTCGCCGCCGTACCGATCAAAACCAGTCGCACACCTCGCAGTTCGATCCGGCACGTCATGCCCGTAGCGGAATCGCGCCAGGTTCCACAGCGGCTTTCGAGAATCCCCACATCCGGCGACGTCACGCCGGCGCCGCGTCCAGCCCAGGCGGGTAAGTTGCGGTCATCGTTCTGAAACTTTCCGTCGAGACAAATATCGGCGACGCAGCGCGCTAACTCCGCAGGCTTGATCTCGGAGAAATTGCAGAACACCGCGATCCCGAGTCGTTCAATGGGAAACCGCAGGTAGTAAGAACGAAAGCCCGCGTCGCCGCCGGCGTGTTCGGCGGTAACTAATCCTCGATACTTACTGGAGATCAGGCCAAACCCGTAATTCGAAACATGCCCGGATTCAAATGTTACCGGAGCGGTCAGGTTTCGAATGAACTCCTTGTCACCCACCACCGGCACGAGAAAATTCCGGTCCCAGCGTGCGAAATCCGCCACCGTGGAAAGCAACCCGGTGGGCCCGACGGTCTGATAGGCCGGCATGTTTCGCTTAATCTCACCGTCGCTCAGAGAATAAGCTTCCGCCCGGCCGCGGACGATCTCGTTGTAATCGTCCTGAAACCACGTTTGCCTCAAGCCGAGCGGATCGAAAATATTTTTCGCCGCGAACCGTCGCAGGGACATTCCGGCGACGCGTTCAATCGCGATTCCCATCAGCGTGTAGCCGGTATTGATGTACTGAAAACGGGAACGCGAGGGGAAATTGAGCGCCCTCTGTCGTGAGGCAAGCCGGAGTATATCGCCATCGGTTTTCAGGTCGGCATGCCGCCACCCTGCGAGGCGCAGTAAATCCCACTGATCGCGCAGACCGCTCACGTGGTGGATAGCGTCGCGAAACGTGAACGGCAGCGCAGCGGGAAGTTCCGGGATGTATTGATGCAGCGGGTCATCGAGCGATATCGTACCGGCGCCCGCCAAAAGGCCCACGGAAAAGGCGGTGAACTGCTTCGAAAGCGACGCCACGTGGAAAACCGTGTCGGGCGTAATCGGTGTTCCGTGTTCCAGACTCGCGCGACCGTATCCACGCAGAAAGACGGGCTCGCCATCCTGGTAAATCCCGACAGCGCAACCCGGGCTTTCGGGCCCATTCCATCGCTCGAACACTCCATCGACGCGGGCGAAATTCACCATGGTCTTTTCATCCCAAACAGTTGCTCACCCAGGGCGGTTGTTTCGTCGTCGAAACATTCCCGCCACCATTGCTGGTTCACGAATTGCCGGTATCGGCCCAGTACATCCATCTCCTGTGCACGCTCCTGATAACGACGGTCGTCGAAGGAACTGCCGATAAACTCGTCAGGTATCCGCTGCCACGGCTGTCCGTCACGATTGCGGCCGAATTCCCACTTGTTTGCCAATGCGCGCCTGTAGTCCGCTTCCGCAAACCACCGATTAAAGCTGAGCCAGTCGTCGCTGGTGCAGCAGAGTCGGGCATAGTCTTTCCACTTCTCGAGATTCAAAGGATTGCGCCACATCACAATGCCCGCGGCGACGCCCTGATGCAGGGACGCAAACCAGTTATACGGATCGCGCATCTGAATCCAGGCGGTTGCGCCGCGCTCCGCCGCGCGCCCCAGTCCATCGCGAAGAACTTCGAGCCGCAGCGATTCCAGCGTCACGAAACGGCTTTTCTCGCAGCTTTGGGGAACGTCAATGTCGTCAAGGCATGCAGCCCGGAACTGGCGACAGGCCACCTCACCATTGCGTTCGACATTTGTGTCTTTCGCAATACCGTGCAAATACCAATCGGCGACGGCATACAGCCCAGCTCGCGATAACCCGAACTGGCACACGAGCCTTCTGGATTTGCATTCGGGTAACGCCGTTGTCATGTTTTTGCTTTTTGCTCTGAATTATCGCAAGTTTTGTTGAGCGAGCGGAGGAATTAAAGTATCATAACAGCACTTTCCGATGGCGGTAAACTCCGATAATCGGGCAGGTGAAAGCTTTGACGTCTGCCTGCTCTCGATGCCTTTTCCGCCGCTCAATCAGCCATCCATGGCGCTGGGCCTGTTGAAACCGGCGCTCAGGGAAAGCGGGATATCCGTCAAGACTTTGTATCCGTGTCTCTGGTTTGCCGAGGAAATCGGGCTCGATCTCTATTCGTTTATCGGCGATACAAAACAGGAATTTCTCGTCGGTGAATGGGTATTCGCCGGAGTGGCTTTTCCCGATTTCCATCCGGACCACAACTCTTTTCTCGACGCTGTCTTGTCTGCTCCCGTATCTCGCGGATTGTTGCGTAAGAGCCGGTTTGAGGCCGACCCGCGCGCCGCCCTTCTTGACGCGCGCGCCGCCGCTCCCGCGTTCATAGAGAGCGTGGCCCGGCGTGTACTCGCGCTTCACCCCCGAATCGTGGGATGCACTTCGACGTTCATGCAGCATGGCGCTTCACTGGCCATCCTGCGCAGGATCCGCGAATGGGACCCGGAGGTGGTCACCATGATTGGAGGCGCCAATTGCGAAGGCGAAATGGGAGTCGCCGCGGCTCGCCTGTTCCCGTGGCTGGATTTTGTGGTTTCCGGTGAGGCCGATCTGCTCTTTCCGGAGTTGTGCCGCAAGGTCCTCCAGAAGGGCAGGACGATTCCGGCGTCGGAACTCCCGGCCGGCGTCGTGACGCGGAACGTCTCATGCGTCGTTTTTGGCGGTGAGGCGCCACGCGCCTCGGTGCAGGAGATGGATAAGACGCCGGTGCCGGATTTCGACGACTACTTTGCCGCCCTCGAACAATCCCCGTTACGACGATTCATCTCGCCCGGCCTGGCGATCGAAACCTCGCGCGGTTGCTGGTGGGGAAAGGTGCACCACTGCACTTTCTGCGGGCTGAACGGCGGCAATATGAACTTTCGTTCCAAGAGTCCCGCGCGTGTTTTCTCCGAGCTCGAGCACCTTTCTGGCCGGCATGGGATCCGCCGATTCAACGTGGTCGATAACATTCTCGATCTCGAATACATCAGAACTCTGCTGCCTCGCCTCGCGATGCCGAAGCCTTACACGCTCTTCTTCGAAACCAAATCGAACCTGAAGCGCGACCAGTTGAAGGTCATTGCCGCCGCTGGAATCCGGCGATTGCAGCCCGGCATCGAGAACATGCACGACGAAGTGCTTCGCCTGATCGACAAAGGCACCACGGGACTGCAGAACGTCCGCCTGCTGAAATGGGCACGGGAAATCGGCATCTTCATTACATGGAATTTCCTGTGGGATGTTCCCGGCGAGAAAGACGAATGGTACGCGGAAATGGCGGAGTGGATGCCGTCTATCTGCCACCTGCAGCCTCCGGGCGTGGATCGTATCCAGATTCACCGTTTCAGCCCTTATCACCAGCGTCCCGCGAGTTTCGGGCTCTCACTGCGGCCTTATCCCGCTTATTCGTCCGTATATCCGTTTCCGCGGGAGCGCCTCAGTGAACTGGCCTATTATTTTGAGGCTCAGGGACGGCCCACGGCCAGAGAAGAACTCGAAAACAGACCGCATCTGAAGCGTGTCATGCGTGTGCTCGCCGGATGGAACCGGCTGTGGGGGCAAGGAGGCATGGGCGTCACCGGCGCGCGTCCTCTGCTATTGATGCACGAAGAACGCGACTTCATTCACGTAACCGATACGCGGCCCGGGGCGATTGCGGAGACGCATCTGCTCTACGATCTGCCGCGTCGTATCTACAGGCTCTCCGACGACATTCAGACACCCGCGAGCCTGATGAAAGCGCTGGCTCAGGATGGCGGCCCGGCCGTCTCCGAAAGCGAACTGGGGCACGTCATAGCGGAATTGAAAGAACGAAGGCTGCTTCTGGTTTTGAACGGAAAGATTCTTGGGCTCGCCTTGCGGGAGGTCAATGATATTCCCGATTCGGACGACGATTTTCCAGGTGGCGTGACAGATGTAGAGAGCTGGAAGCTGGAATATGCGACCCGGCCATTGGTTCATGCGGCGCAACGGCTGGATTAATTGCGGGAAATTATGCCCAATTCGCAGTAAAGCAATTGCGGATATTATGTGCCCGTGATAACATTTTCCAGGTTCCCCCGATAATTTCTGAAAGACGGAGAAAAACAGCGATGGATAAAGAACTGCTCGCGGAAACAAAACAACAGCACGAAGTCCAGCTCATGGAATCCATGGGTCAGGAACTGAGCGACGAACAACTCCAGCAGTTGGCGGAAGGCTCCTGTTCATGGGGCGCAAACTGCAACAGCGGCTGTAAATAACCTGGGCATTGGAAGTCACGGAATACTGGCCGATACGTTTCTGTTCCTCCGGGGACGGCTCGAATCGGCCAGTTCTGTTTTGCGGAGAATCCTTTGACCGATCTTGGGACGCGCTTTGAACGGCTCCGGGAATCCTGGCTGCCCTCTATTCTGAGCCTCATCGAAGAACTGGTTGCGCAGTCGAGCGCGGAAGAATCCCTGCTCCGCAACATGCTTTGCTACCAGTTGCAAACGGGCGGCAAACGGCTTCGGGCGATCCTGCCATTGCTCATAGCGGAAGCTCTCGATGTAGACCCGCTGCGGCTGGTCCCCTTCGGCGCCGCCTGCGAGATGTTGCACAACGCCTCCACAGTGCACGACGACATTCAGGATGGCGACGTCACAAGGCGCGGATCGCCCACCGCGTGGACTCAGTTCGGAATGGCTCAGGCTGTGAACCTTGGCGACTCGATGATCGCCCTGACCATCCTGCTCATGCAGCGGCTCGATGCCTCTGTTGCGCTTCGCGAACGAGCCACGTGCCGCGTTCTGCAGGAAATGCTCCGCGTGATCGAAGGCCAGGTCGAGGATCTGGAACTGCGCGGGCGGGCATCTGTCTCACTGCCGGAGTATCTGCATATGGTGGAGCGCAAGACATCAAGGCTTTTTGCCCTGCCCCTCAGCGGCGCCGCCCTGTTATGTGGGGCGCCAGATGAGCTGGAAGCGGGTCTCGTGGACGCGGCTTGTCACATTGGCATGCTCTTTCAGATCCAGGACGACATCCTGGATATGTACGGCGATAAAGGGCGCGGCCAGAAAGGCAACGATATACGTGAGGGCAAGCGGAGCTTCCTGGTAGTCCATTGCATGGAGAACGGTTCGCCGGCCGATGTAAATCGGCTGCGGGAGATCCTCGACAAGAGTCGTGGCGCAACCACGCAGGAAGAGGTCGCCGAGAGCCGGGAGATATTCGAACGGACGGGCTCCCTGGCGTTTGGCCTTGCGGAACTGGCGAGGCGGCGGAACTCGGCTCTGTCGGTGCCGACTGTCGCGGCGTATCCGGCGCTGCTCGAGGTTCTGGACGAAGCTTGCGGAATGTTCCTCGCCCCCATGGCTTCGATAGTTCCTCTCGGCATGGCGGCGCGGTCCGCCGCCTGAACCTGGTCCTGGGCCCACGCTTACTATGGCAAGCCTGCTGGACGGTATCGATTCACTGGAACGCGTAAGGAAGTTTTCCCTTCCCGAACTCGATCAATTGGCTCGCGAAATCAGGGAGCGGCTGATCGCTGTCCTCGCAAACACCGGCGGACATCTCGGCCCCAACCTTGGAGTGGTGGAGCTGACGATCGCGCTGCACTATGTATTTCGCACGCCTGAAGACATGATCCTGTTCGACGTGAGCCATCAGACTTACGTCCACAAACTGCTGACGGGCAGGCAGGAGCGGTTCCACACGATTCGAACTCCCGGCGGGCTGAACGGGTTCATGGTGCGCTCCGAGAGCCTCCACGATTGCTACGGCGCGGGTCACGCGGGAACGGCTCTCTCGGCGGCTCTCGGGATGGCCGTTGCCCGCGACAAACTGGGTGGAAAGGAACACGTCATAGCAGTTGCAGGCGACGCGGCGTTTACGTGTGGGATTACGTACGAGGCTCTGAATAACATTGCTCACCACACGAAACGCCTTATCGTGATTCTGAACGACAACGAGTGGTCGATCGACAAGAACGTCGGCGCTATTGCCAGTTACCTCAACAGAATCGTGACCAGCCCGCGATTCGACTTTCTGCATGAACGAGCCGGAAAGCTTGTCGAGAAAGTGGGTGGAACGAGGGCCCTGCGCATGGCTCGCAGAGCGGAAGAGGTCGCCAAGGGGATGCTGTTGCCCAGTGTCATCTTTGAAGAACTGGGATTGAAATACTTCGGCCCCATCGATGGACATGACACCGCCACGCTGATCAAGACTCTGAAGTTCCTTAAGGAGCAGGACCGCCCGGTGCTGTTGCACGTCCTTACTCAGAAGGGCAATGGTTTCGAACCCGCGATGGGAGCCCAGAAGAAGTTTCACGGGCTTGGCCCTTACGATCCCGAAACCGGCGAAACGAAACCATTGGGCCGTCGCACATATTCGGAAGTGTTTGCGGATACTCTGGTGAAACTGGCCAACTACAATTCGAAGATCGTGGCAATTACTGCCGCAATGCCGAACGGTACGGGGCTCGACCGCTTCCGGCCGTTTCATCCGGACAAGTATTTCGATGTCGGCATCGCCGAAGAGCATGCGGTCGTATTCGCCGCCGGCCTCGCCGCCAAAGGGTTCAAACCTTTCTGTGCGATCTATTCGACATTCCTGCAACGGGCCTTCGATCCGATCGTGCACGATGTCTGTCTCCAGAACCTCCCTGTGGTCTTTTGTATCGATCGTGGCGGAATCTCGGCGGACGACGGCCCGACCCACCACGGCCTGTTCGACATCAGCTATTTGCGGTCCATTCCGAACATGGTGCACATGGTTCCCAAAGATGAAGACGAACTGGCCGACATGCTGTTCACAGCGATGCAATGGGATGGCCCCATCGCTGTGCGCTATCCACGCGGCATCGGACCCGGAACGCCAGTGAAAGACGTGCCCCGCAGCATTCCCATCGGCAAGGCCGAATTACTCGAGCACGGCGAGCACGACCGCGTCGCTATTTTCGCACTGGGTTCCCTCGTCCCGATGGCGCACGAAATCGCGCGCAAACTCGAGGGTATCGGTATCGGGGCGGCCGTCGTCAATGCGCGCTTCGCGAAGCCGATCGACGCCAGGATGCTGGAGTTCTATGCCCGCACGGTCGACGTGGTTCTGACGCTCGAGGATCACGTTCTCCAGGGCGGGTTCGGCAGTGCGGTGCTGGAGGAACTAAACCATCTCGGGCTTGGCACTCCGGTGGTGCGCATCGGCTGGCCGGACCACTTCATCGAGCACGGCAAGGAAGATTTGCTGCGAGTAAAATACGGGATTACTCCCGATGCCGCGCTGGAGAAACTACTTCCGCATCTGGAAGTGCATCAGGTTCAACCCGTCTAGGCGCCACGCCTGAAGCAGCGCGCCGCTACGCGATATTTGCGTGATAATCGTTGAGAAGAAATCGCCTCCATGCTGCGTCGGTTAACATTAACGCTTTTGTCGATCGTTCTCGTCTGGCCTTTGGCCGCCCAGATCGGCACGCAACGAGCGGTAACTGCCGGGGAGTTTGTCGCCGAGCCGCCCACTCTGGTTTCACTGGGATTCGAATGGAAAATCTCGGGCGACGACAATCGTGACGCGCGCGTCGATGTAACTTATCGCCGCAAAGGCGAGCAACAGTGGCGCAAGGCGCTCCCTCTTATGCGTTCGCAACGGGAGCAGATCGGCATCGCTCCGGGACCCGGAGCGGCGGGATCGGAGCCGCGTTTTCCGCTTTTCAAATACACCGCGGCGAACATGTTCGCAGGCAGCATCCTCAATCTTGAGCCGGATACCGAGTACGAATGCCGCTTCAACCTCAGTGATCCGGACGGCGTCGCAGGTACTGCCGAGAAAATCGTTACCGTTCGAACGCGAAAAGAGCCGCAACCCGCTGAAGGCGGACACGTTTATCACATCTACCCGGTCGATTGGCAGGGCCCGAAAAAGGAACCGGCGTTCACGGGGCTGATGGCCGCGTACTACATGGGTCTCGCCCATTTCGATTACGAGAACGCCTTTCCTCCGCGAGTCCAGCCTGGCGACACCATTCTGGTGCACGCGGGGCTTTATGTCGGAGACCGTTTCCACTACATGAACGGACAGCCCCGGCCCGGTTATCTCGCGATGGGCAACCTGTTCGACGGCACCTACTACCTGACACAAAGCGGAACCCCCGAGAAACCTATCGTCATCAAGGCCGCGGGGGACGGAGAGGTCATCTTCGACGGCGATGGCTGTCAGACCTTCTTCAACCTTATGGGCGCGAATTACAACTATTTCGAAGGCATCACGTTTCGAAATACCAACGTCGCCTTTCTGCTCGGGATCAAAGGAATTGCCGGATCGAGCGGCTTCACGCTGAAGCATTCGAAGCTGGTCGATGTCGGACGTGCCGTCCAGTCGGACTGGTCCGGATCGAAAAACTTCTACATCGCCGACAACGTGCTCATCGGGCGGCACGACCCCGACAAGATGATGGGCTGGATCGGAACGCCATGGTCAAAGTTTCCTGGCTTTCCAGAACTGCTCAGGTCTGAGTATGCGATCAAAATCTATGGCCAGGGGCACGTGGTGGCGTACAACTACATCGCGAACTGGCACGACGGTGTCGATATCGCCACGTACGGCACTCCGGACGGGGCGCCAAACGACATCCCGGATCGTGTGCCGCTTGCGATCGATTTTTACAACAACGACATTTTCAACATGGGCGACAACTGCGTCGAAACAGATGGCGGCGCTCGCAACATCCGGGTGTTTCGCAATCGCTGCTTCAACTCGGCGGCGGGCGCAATCAGCGTTCAGCCGGTGTTCGGCGGTCCGGTGTATTTTTATCAGAACCTGATCTACAACACCCCCACGGGCTCGCTCAAATACATCGAGGGGTCTTCGGGGATCCTGACTTACAACAATACGATCATCGGAGAAGGCCGGGCCGGGCCGGCATCCAATGAGACGTTCCGCAACAATTTGATTCTGGCGCAGGGCGCAATGGAACCGGTGTTCGCGATCACGACGTACACCAACTATACGAGTTCGGATTACAACGGCTTTCGGCCGAACCCCGGCGTCGAGGATTCATTCGAATGGAACACCCCCGCCTTCGGTACGACAGCGGATTTCGTGAAGACCCCCCTCGCCCGTCACTTCAAAACGCTGAAGGAGTACCGCGAAGCGACGGGACAGGACAAGCACAGTGTCCTCATCGATTACGACATATTTCGCGAAGTGCGGATGCCGGATGCATCCGACCCGCAGAGGATTTATAAAACCGAAGACTACGACTTCCGTTTGAAGCCGGGTTCAGCCGCGGTGGATGCCGGAGTCGACCTTCCGACGATCACCGATGGCTATTCGGGAAAAGCGCCGGACCTGGGCGCATACGAGTCCAACCGGTCCCTTCCGCATTACGGACCTCGACCTCAATCGGCGCCGTAGACCGGAATCGCGGCGCCATGAATAACTCTGGCCGCGTCGCTGCACAGAAACAGGATCACCTGCGCGATGTCCTGGGGCTTCGGCCACTTCGCAAAATCGGCGCCGGGCATCGCTTTGCGGTTGGCTTCGGTATCGATGATGCTCGGAAGAATCGAATTCGCCCGCACCCCTGTGCCCTTTAATTCTTCGGCGAGCGAATCGATCATCGCGACAGCGGCGGCCTTCGACGCCGCGTAGGCCGCATTGCCCGCAGCGTGTTCGAATGCCGATTTCGACGCCACATTGATGAACACTCCCTGTCCCGCCTTGAGCATGACGGGAATCGCGGCGCGCGATAAAAAAAGTCCTGCGCGAAGATTCAACGCCATCATGCGGTCGAAGACTTTCATCTCAACCTCCCACAGCTTCGGGCCACCGGCGTATCCGCCCACCGTATTCACGACCGCGTCCATCCGGCCATGATTTGCGATGGCCTGGTGGACGAATTGACCCACCGCAGATTCATCTGTTACGTCCACCGCGTAGCCATGCAGAGGTCGATCTGTTCCGGCGGCGGTTTTCAATGCGGCGAACTCTTCCTGGTCGCGATATGTGACGATCACCGTCGCCCCCTCTTCCAGGAACGCGAGACTTACAGCGTGCCCCAATCCTCCCGTACCGCCTGCAACCAGTACAACTTTGGTCGAGAATCGCATGTTCGTTTTCCCTTCTCCCTGTTATAGGATGAAACCAATTATGCGCATCAGGGACATCCGTGCGACCACCGTGACTGTCCCGTTGGAAGCTCCTTTGCGCCATGCGAACGGATGCCACTGGGGCCGATTTGTCCGGACCATCGTTGAAGTGGAGACGGATAGCGGCATCGTTGGTCTGGGCGAGATGGGCGGCGGCGGGGAGTCCGCCGAGGCTGCCCTTCGTTCGATGAAGAGCTATCTTACCGGGCACGATCCCGCGCGGATCGAGGAGATGCGGTTTCGGATCTCGAACCCGACGGCATCGCTCTATAACAACCGGACGCAGATCCTCGCGGCTCTGGAGTTTGCGTGTCTCGACATTCTCGGGCAGGCGTGGGGAGTTCCGGTTTGCGACATTCTCGGGGGACGCCTGCGCGATCGCGTGCCTTTCGCTTCGTATTGCTTTTTCCGTTATGCAAATTCGGAAAGCGGCGAAGGCGAAGTCCGGACGATCGAGCAACTGGTCGAGACGACGCGTGAGCTCAAGCGGCGCTTCGGCTTTAACACTCACAAGCTCAAGGGCGGCGTGTTTCATCCGGACTATGAGCTGGAGGCGTATCGCGCGCTGGCGGCTGCGTTCCCGGGCGATTCGCTGCGGTTCGATCCGAACGCTGTGTGGTCGACCGAGACCGCGATCCGGTTCAGTCAGGCGATTGAGGGTTTGCGCAACGACTACCTCGAAGACCCGGTATTCGGATTGAACGGCATGCGCCGCACACGTGAGATGACGCGGATTCCGCTTGCGACCAATACAGTGGTAGTCAATTTTGAACAACTCGCAGCGAACGCGCTCAATACGGCCGTCGATGTGATTCTGCTCGATACCACTTTCTGGGGCGGGATTCGTGCCTGTATCAAAGCGGCGGCGATTTGCGACGCGTTTCAGCTTGGGGTAGCCGTGCATTCGTCAGGCGAACTCGGAATTCAGCTCGCGACGATGCTGCACCTTGGCGCGGTGATCCCCAACCTCTCGTTTGCGGCCGATGCCCATTATCATCACCTCACAGACGACATCATTGAAGGCGGCCTGATGCGATATGAGAGCGGCGCGATTTGCGTGCCGAAGGGGCCGGGCCTCGGAGTTCGGCTGAATCGCGACAAGCTTGCGGAATACAGCGAATTGTACAAGCGTCTGGGCGGTTATCCCTACGATCAGGATCCGCTGCGTCCGGGTTGGGCTCCCATTGTGCCTAACGATCGATGGGCCGATCCGAAGGACGACCGCAGCCCGGAAATACCAATTTAAGATGCATAACGTTTTCGATTTGTCCGGCCGCGTGGCCGTGGTGATTGGCGCGACTTCGGGGATCGGCAGAACACTCGCGGTCGGTCTCGCGCAGCATGGCGCGGATGTGGTTCCGTCGGGGCGACGGCACGGCAAGCTGGAGGAGGTGTGCCGCGAGATCGAAGAGGCGGGCCGCCGTACGCTGGCGCATTCCGTTGATGCATTGCGTCGGGAGTCGATCGACGCGTTGCGTGATGCCGTACTGGAAAAATTCGGGCGCCTGGACATTCTGATTAATGCCGCCGGACTCACGTTGAAGAAGCCCACGGCTCAAATCGGCGAGGGGGAATGGGCCTGGATTATGGACACCAATCTGACGGGTGTTCTGCGCGCATGCCAGAGCTTCTATGAACCGCTGAAGGCCTCAGGCAGGGGGCGGATTGTGAACGTCGCGTCTTTGGGATCGTTTCTCGCGTTCCATGAAGTGGCGGCGTATTCGGCTTCCAAGTCGGCGCTGCTCTCTCTGACAAAGAGCCTTGCGTGTGAATGGGCGCGCGACGGGATTTGCGTGAATGCCATTGCTCCGGGCGTGTTTCCCACGGAGCTGAATCGTGCGCTGATTGTGGGGACGCCGCGGGGAGACGAGATGTTGATGAGGACGCCTATGGGCCGGTTCGGCAAACCCGAGGAGTTGATCGGCGCGGCGGTGCTGCTGGCGTCCGATGGCGCAAGTTTTCTGACGGGTCAGTGTATTGCGGTCGACGGCGGGTATCTGGCATCCGGCGTGAATGCCCGGGAGTGACAGATTCGTTCGAAGTTGCCGCGGAACAGGCTCGTGACATCGCGTTCGATATCGGCGCGCGTCACCGGCCGGCCGTCGTCCCGCATTAGTTCGTAGCTCTTTTCGAGAACGGGCGCCAGCGTGCGGCGCGTGTTTCGCCATTTATAGATCAACTGCTCGAGTATGCGCGCATCCGAGTGCTGCGGAATGAACGTTGTTCCGAGCATTTCGAGGCGCTCGCGCGTGATCTCTTCCACCATCGACGGGTTATTCAGAAACCACCAGCAGCCGAACGGGGTGAGGTTCGCAAACTTGCGCGCGTAGACGCAAAGCTCGTGCTGGTTCTCGCGGCTCAGGACGGTTACCAGAAAGCGATTCTCGGGATAGTCGCGGCATAGCGCCTCGAGTGCGCGCATGTCGGCGCGGCCGGACGCATCGCCCGCGAGTCCGATAGCCGGGTTCACCTGACGCCGCACGCCGATCATGAGCGCGAGCGGGATATCGAAGGTGCGACATACGGGGAGAACGGTGTTTGTTAGAAGTGCGGTGCGACGGTCATCGACCGGAAACTGGAATGAATCCGGCAGGGACACGGCTATGTAGATGGGACGCATCCGTGTGACCCAGGCGTCAAGCAGACGCCGCACCTCAAGATCCGAAAGCCTTTGCGACGGATCGTTGACGATGCCATCGAGGCGCAACGCCGGAAGAAATCTTGCATCGAAGTGGAAGCCGTCCTGCCATAACCGCGCTTCGCGCGGATCCCCGGGATCGTTGGTCATGACGACCGCGCTTATGCCTGATAGCCGAAGAACATTCGAGAGGTGTTCTTCAGGCTTTTGTTCTCTGAAGAACTGGCGAATGGGATCGAGCGATGCCGACTCAGTGGGCAGGCCCAATGCATTCAAGACGGCGATCACCCCGCGGGCGGATTCGGATAGAGGCGAGTTATCGAGGAAGAGGGTGCGCCAGATGATATCGGCGCGCGCTGGTTTGTTCAGGGCGAAATACTGGCCGGGCGAGATGGTGTGGAAGCGGAAGAGCTCGGCCTCGAGGTAGTGGTACGTCAGAAGTTCGTCAATACCCCACAGACCGAGGTCACCGAATTCCGGAGCGAACAGGTGCGTGTGGATGTCGATGAATTCGGTGGTGTCGAGAATCTCGTGGACCAAGTTATATTGTGAACCTCAGTGAACACGCGCTCGATCAGCGGGTATCGGTGGCGAATCTGCGCCCTGCTCTTCTGCGCGACAACCATCAACTACGTGGATCGCCAGGTGCTCGGTGTGCTTGCGCCGCAACTGCAATCGATCATCGGATGGAATGAAATTCAGTACGGCTATATCGTAACGGCGTTTCAGGCCGCGTACGCGCTGGGCCTGCTTGTGGTGGGCCGGTTCATCGACCGTTTTGGGACGCGGATCGGTTATGCGGTGGCGATCGGGTTGTGGAGTCTCGCGGCGATGGGGCACGCGCTGGTCCATACGGCGTTGGGATTCGGCGTGGCGCGGTTTCTGCTTGGGTTGGGTGAGTCGGGGAATTTCCCGGCCGCCGTGAAAACGGTATCGGAGTGGTTTCCGCGGAGAGAACGCACGCTCGCTACGGGCATTTTCAATTCGGGCTCGAACGTCGGCGCTATTCTGGCGCCTTTGATGGTGCCCTGGATTGCGGTCACGCTGGGGTGGCGGTTCGCCTTTGTGTTCACCGGTATTTTCAGTGCGGCGTGGCTTGTCGCGTGGCTCACGATTTACCGGCGGCCATGCGAACAACACAAGCTGAGCGCGGAGGAACTGGCGTGGATCGAGAGCGATCCCGAGGCGCCGGCTGCGAGGATTCCCGCCGCGCAATTACTGAGGCTTCGGCAGACGTGGGTTTTCATTATGGGCAAGTTCATCACCGATCCGGTCTGGTGGTTCCTGCTTTTCTGGCTGCCGAAGTTTCTCAACAGCCAGCACGGACTGAGCCTGGTCGCGCTGGGGCCGCCGCTGGTGGCGATTTATTTGATGGCAGATGTCGGGAGCGTTGCGGGCGGCTGGCTCGCGTCGACATTGCTCAAGCGCGGACGGAGTTTGAATCGGGCGAGAAAAACGGCGATGCTGATCTGCGCGATGATGGCCACGCCTATTATGTTTGCGGCGAATGTCCGTAGCATATGGGGCGCGGTGGCATTGCTTGGTATTGCAGCGGCGGCGCACCAGGGATGGTCGGCGAATCTGTTCACGCTGGTGCCGGACCTGTTTCCGCGCCAGGCGGTGGCGTCAGTGGTGGGTATGGGCGGATTCGGAGGGGCGGTCGGAGGAATGCTGATTTCGACCTTTACGGGTTTCCTTCTGCAGTTGACCGGGAGTTATGTTCCGGTGTTCGTGCTTGCGGGTTCTACATACCTGCTCGCGCTGGGGTTGATCAACATTCTGTCGCCGAAGCTGGAGCCGGTTACCCTTGTGTGACCGGCCGCGCTTCACGCACTTATCCTGTCGGGAAGGGTGAAATATTCAGTTTTACAAAGATCTTTCGACCGGAGCTCTTTCGGAGACGGTCTATCAGCAGCCTTTTGATTTGTTGAACTGGCCAATCGCCCCTGCCACAATCGACATAGAAATTTTAAAATCCTACTCTCGCGAGGCGCGTCTCACGGGGCCCAGATCGCAGTGGGCTCGTGCCTGGGATCGAGCCATTTCCAGGAATGCCACTTGCCGGTGGTCCAGTTTCGAAACTTCCGGCTGGATCTCGCGTGCAACCGCAAATTACCATTGCCACGGCACAGCGCTATGTTGACCTGTGGCTTCGCTCGTGGTCAACACTACCCCGGTGGACCGAACGAGTGCACGATGGTTACCGCGAAGGCGCGCTCCCGCGCCGGGTTCTTCTCCGTCCGTTCTTCCTTCCCCGATCTCGTGGACATTTCCGCTTTCGAGGCCTGCTCAAGCTTCACGCGTGTTACGGCCTGCCGGATTGCTCGCCCACCATACGTGGACTTCGTTGCGAGATTCCGATCCGCCCGGTTTCCCGAACCAACCGCTCGCCAGTTATCGAACCCAACCATCAATTGTTCGAGTGGGTCCTTCCCCCACTGGTATTCAGCCCCCTTGGGGCACACACAAGATCGCCGACGCTACCACCTCTGATGTAAAGCTCCGCGCCGAACGGAAGCCCCAGCCCCAGGCTTGGCGGCCCATCGTCTTCTTCGCTTTGGCGCCTGAAGTGTTTACGTCCGTTGGCGGACGAAGGTGCCGGGGACTTCCCGGATCGTGGGAAACGTCTTCGAAATATGATCGTGCCAGGTCAGGTTTTCTTCGTCGGCCACAGCCCACAGCAGCCCCACGCCACCGGAACAAAAGCTGAGCCAGGTTGATGCGAACCGCAACGCGCGGCTGCGCGCATCGAGCGGGAATCCGTCGAATGTGATGAGCTGGAGATCGGCGAACTGCATTCCCGCCGTTTCTCTGCCGGCAATAGCCCAGACAAGTCCATAGAGCATGGATACGAGGGCCAGCACGGCGCCCATCCCGATCCAGAGCATCTTCCCCTGCCCGAAGCTGCCGCCCAGAGTCTGGAAAGTTATGATGACGACTCCAAAGCCGAGAGTGATCATGGCTGCGTCGATCGCGGAGGCGACACAGCGGTGCATGGGCGTAGCGACGGGCTGGTCGCAGAACACCTGGGCGTCTACGTCTGTTTTGAGCTTTCTGCCTTTCGAGGCGACTCCCGGGATGAAATCGAGCGTTTCCTGCGTGCCGGACAGAGTTCCGGTCAATGGCACGTTTGGGGAGTGACGATGCGGTGCGAGAGCCTTGCGAATGGCTGGAGGGGGAGCGGCGATTCGCGTATCGGGCGCAGGCGCAGGAACGCGATTCAGCGCCTGGCGTTGCAAACGATCGAAGGGAATAACGTTTGGCGCAAGGCTGGCCTGAGCCACGGCGTCCGCCTTCGAATCACCGGCGAAGAGTGGCTGCTGTCCGAGGAGTAAAGCCGCATTCCGAGCCGCAAGAAACTCCTCCGTGGTGTCGCCGCTCAAAGTCAAATGCTGCGCCAGCGCGTTCGCTCCCGAATAACCGGGAGGCGCCGCGATGACCACGCCGCTTAATCGTCGCCCGCAGCGCAGGCAGCGATGATCGTCCTCACCATTTGCGAAACCGCAATGCTTGCAATGCATCTATTTCACTTTTACCGTGTACTCTTTACTTTGCTCATTCCACCCATTCCACCGGCCGCCGCCGAACATTCGCTCATGTCTGAGCCGTGCTGCCGGCGGACCTTTCGCTCTCAGGTTGCGACGTAATTTATGCCGTGGTACGGTTGCCAATTGAAGCCGCTGCTCCGCACTCGCCTTATTCTTCTGAGTAACATAAACAACGTTGCTTGTCACGGAAAACTTCTCATGCGATGTTGTATTTTCAGCCTTCTATTATTCGGATTCGCACAAATCGCGTTACCTCAAATAAGCAGCGCTCAGGACCAGCCTCCCTCGCCACCAGCGGAGAACAAGGCGACGATCGATCTTCCCGATTTCGGCATCAAGATTCCGCGGCCCAACGCGCCCGCCATAGGCGACTACGACATCACGGACGATTTCCAGGAATCCGAAGGGGGCGTGTACCATCTGCACGGACATGTCGTCATCGAACTTCACAACGCTACGTTCAAGGCCGATGAAGCGGAGTACGACGAGAACACGAAGACCTTCAAGGCGCATGGGAATGTCTATTACCGCAATTATGACGAGAACGAAGTGATCTACTGCGACCGCGCCGAATACAACACGGATACGGAGCGGGGAACCTTTTACAAGCCGAAGGGCTTCAGCAAGATGAAGGTCGTCGCGCGGCCCGGAATGCTCACCACGCAGCAACCCTTCTACTTTGAAGGCGCGTCCGCCGACAAAATCGAAGACAAATATCTGCTCCACGACGGTATCATCACCGACTGTCACATTCCCCACCCGTGGTGGGTGCTGCACAGCAAGCTGTTCGATATCATCCCCGAGGATCGGGCGATCACCCACAACGCCGTGTTCCGCCTTCGCGGAATGCCGTTATTTCTCTTTCCCTATTTCTACAAGGGACTCAAGAAGGAGCCTCGCAAGAGCGGATTCCTGTCTCCTGAAGCCGGGCACAGCTCCCAGTTCGGGTATTTCGTGGGAGGCGGATATTATTGGGCAATCAATCGCAGTTACGATCTCACTTATCTCGGGACGGAATATACAACGCGGGGGCTCGCCAACCATGTGGAAATTCGCGGTAAGCCGACGCTGAAAAGCGACTTCGATCTGATCGTTTACGGCGTTGACGACCGCGGCGCAACTGTAAACGGAGCCCTTCAGAAAGCGCCGGGCTTCACCGTCACCGGCACGGGGAAGGCAGACCTGGGAGACGGCTGGACCGTTCGCGGAAATCTCGATTACCTGAGCTCATACGCGTTTCGCCAGACCTTCTCGGGCTCATTCGGAGAGGCGATTTACTCCACCACGAATTCCGTCGCCGTCCTGACAAAGCGATTCGACTATTACACCTTCAACTCGGATATCTCGCGCAACGAGAACTTCCTGAGCATAACGCCGGGCGACTCCGTGACCATTCGCGAGGCGCCCGGCTTCGATCTTTCGGGACGCGACCAGCAGATCCTTTCGGGCGCGTTGCCTTTATGGTTCTCCTTCGATACGAGCGTTGGCCTCTTCCATCGTGTCGAGTCGACCGTCCAGCCCGACTTCTATCAAACCAGCCAGTTCATGCCGCGCGGCAACCTGGAACCGTCGCTCACATCGGCCTTTCACTGGGGAAGTTTCAGTATCATCCCCGGCGTTACGATGCACGAGACGCTCTATGGCCAGAGCCTCGTTAACACCACTGTCGAGAATACGATTTTGAATCGCGCCGCTCCGGAGGCAAAGGTCGATTTCGTGTTTCCGCCGATCGAGCGCGTGTTCAATCGAAAAACATTTCTCGGTGACAAGCTCAAGCACGTGATCGAACCGCGGATTACCTATGACTACGTGACCGGTGTAAACGATTTCCTGGGCACTCTGCGGTTCGACCCGACCGATCTGCTCGCCGACACCAATCAGCTTGAATTCGGGCTCACCAACAGAATTTACGCGAAAAAAGGCGATACCGTCACTGAAATTCTGACCTGGGAGCTCTTCTACGAGAGATACTTCAACCCCACTTTTGGAGGCGCCGCGGTTGCGGGCCAGAGGAACGTATTGCAACCCGAGATCGATCTGACGGGCTTCAGCTTCCTCGACGGTCCTCGTAATTATTCTCCGATCGTGTCCATTATGCGAATGACACCGCGAAATGGCGTGAACGTACGCTGGCAGGCGGATTACGACCCGCTGTATCACCGCTTCACGAGCAGCATGTTTTCGACCGACTTCCGGATCGGGCACTATTTCGCCTCAGTGGCCAGCAACGTATCCAGGCCCAATACGGAGATTGGGCCGAATACGATTGCTCCGCCCCTGATTCAGCCTCCCGCCAATCAGCTCATTGGCCAGGGGGGGTATGGCGACCCGAACCGCAAAGGCTGGAATATGGCAGTCTCGACCGTCTATGACTTCCGGTTGGGATATCAATTATTTGCGATCGCCCAGGTCACGTACAACACGGATTGCTGCGGCTTCAGTTTCGAGTACAGGAGAAACGATTACGGTACGTTAAACGATACGCAATATCGCGTTGCATTCTCAATCGCAAACATCGGGACGTTCGGCAATCTGAAGAAACAGGAACGTATTTTCTGAGGCTCCCAGAATGTGCTACAATGTAGCACATGAAAATCACATCCATTCGCGAACTGCACATCCATACGTCGGAGTTGGTGCGGGAAGCGGCCGAGGGTGCGGTCATAACGATCGAACGCCGGGGAGAGCCGGTGGCGGAACTGCGCCCTCTTTCAAAGAAGCGCGCCAAACGCCGATTGCCTGACATGAAGGAAATCTGGCGCCGATTTCCCACCGTTCCGGGGGATAGCGGACGGTTTCTCGAAGAAGATCGCTGAGCGATGTATCTCGATTCGGCTTACATTGCAAAATACTACGTCAATGAGCCCGACGCAGCGGCGGTTCGGAAGTTGATCGGGCAGGCTGCGCATACTTGTTCCTCTTCGTGGGCCTTGATTGAAGTCACTTGCGTTTTTCACCGGCACATGCGCGAGGGATCGCTCACGAGCGCGCAGGGAACTGAGTTGATCGACATCTTCCGAACCCATGTGGAAACTGATATCTGGAACTTTCTGCCGGTTACGGAGTCAATTTTGAGAACTACCGCAACGCTGGTCCGAGGCTTGCCGGCCAGCATTCCGTTGCGCGCTGGAGATGCGATCCATATCGCGAGCGCGCTGGATGCCGGGGAGCCGGAAATATGGACCAACGACCGCCATCTGCTGGCTGCGGCGACCTGGTTCGGGCTCGTCGGACGAAGTGTCGAAAGGGCCTGATGAGATCTTCTGCTGACGGCTCCGGCGCCGTTGATATGAGCCGCGAGCCGCCGCGATTGACAGAGGAATTCGGTCGCGCTATGCTCTCCGCAAGCACGGCTATGAATGTTCGATGGCTTTTTCCGGCTTTATTCAGTGTTTTCGCGACGGCGCCTACACTCGTTGCCCATCACTCTTTCTCCGCGGAATATGATGCGACCAAGCCCATCCAGGTAACCGGCGTGGTGACGAAGGTCGAATGGCAAAACCCTCACATCTGGTTCTTCGTGGACGTTAAAGATGAAAGCGGCAAGGTGACGAACTGGGGCTTCTCGGGCGGCGCTCCCGGCCAGCTGATGCGCCGCGGAATCAATAAAGAGGTCATTCAGCCCGGAATGACCATCATGGTCGACGGCTTCCTGGCCAAAGACGGATCGCATAACGGCTCCGGAGGCAAGGTCACTTTCCCCGATGGCCGCAGCGTCTTCACCGCTGGCGCTGAAGACAAGCTTCCGGGGAAATAGTCATGAAGATCTCAAAGTTTGCCGCGCTGGCAGGGGCCGTGTCAGGTGTCGTGTTCGCTTCCGCTGCCCTGCTCGCCCAGCAGTCGAAGTTTCCGCCGCGAACTCCGGACGGAAAGCCGGATCTGAGCGGCATCTATGAATGGCCGAAGACCGATGAAGGCGAGAAATGCAAATGCTCGGCCACCATCTTCGACCGGAATAAATTTCCGCCCTTCAAACCCGGCGGAGAAGCGTTTTACGAGCCCCGAACGGGCGATCCGCGCCATGACGAACCGCGCGACTTCTGCCTCCCGGCGGGCTTCCCTTCAGGTATGTTGTCCGCCAATGCGGTTCGCTTCGTGCAGAACAAGAATTTCCTGGTGATGGCGCATGAATTCCAGGCAATGACCAGGCTGATCCCGCTCGACGGGCGTCCGCACCGCAAGGGGATCGAGCCCAGCTTCTATGGCGATCCGGTGGGGCACTGGGAAGGCGACACCCTCGTGGTGGAAACAACCAATTTCAAGCGATGGTCGCTCGACGACTATTTCTACACGAATCCGAAGGAATACCGGATGCACAGTGACGCGCTTCGCACCATTGAGCGCATCAGCTGGAAAGATCCGAAGACACTTTCGTACAGGCTCACAATCGACGACCCCAAGATTTTCACGGCTGCCTGGTCGCAGGACTTCACCATGACGCTGCACCCCGACTGGGAGCAGATGGGGATCTTTGAATACGTCTGCGAAGAGAATAATCGGTGCCCCGGCGGCAAGTGCGGAAAATAGAGCCGCACAAGCCCCTTCGAAACCTTCCCACCCAACGCCTTACAACGCACTCAGTGGCTTCGGAGCAGGCTCGATATCCTTAAAAAGAAGGCAATGCGCAAACGATTCTGCGTCTTCTGCGGTTCCAGCTCCGGAGCCGACCCCGCCTACGCCGCCGCCGCTGCCTCTCTTGCGTCGCAACTTGCGGCCAGGAACATTTCGCTGGTTTACGGCGGAAGTAACGTTGGGCTAATGGGAATTCTCGCCGACACGGCTCTTGCCGCGGGCGGCGAAGTGATCGGGGTCATTCCACGCGCGCTCGTGGAAAAGGAAGTCGCCCATACGCACCTCTCAGAGCTGCGAGTGGTCGGTTCCATGCATCAGCGCAAAGCCCTCATGGCGGAGCTCTCCGATGGCTTTATCGCACTCCCGGGCGGCTACGGAACTCTGGACGAATTTTGCGAGATCCTGACATGGGCTCAACTGGGACTGGAGCGCAAGCCATGTGGCATTTTGAATGTCCGCGGCTATTACGACCATCTGCTGAGTTTGTTCGATCACGCTGTGGAAGAGCGCTTTCTGCAGCCCCAGCACCGTTGCATGCTGCTCTGCGATACCATTGCGGAGTCGCTGATCGAACGGATGCTGAGGTACGAGGCGCCGGTCGTCGACAAATGGATCGGGCGCTGGGAAATCTGAGGGGCGCCGCCAGATGACTGTGCGCGCAACCCCTTGTCACGGCCGTCTCCCCCGAGATCTACCGCCGGAATCACGCGCCAGCCAATCCGTTTTTCTGTTGTATCGTGAGAGGGTTTGGTTTTTCTACCCGAATTTCATGCCGTTGCGCCTCTTTCAACAAGTTTGTTTCTCGTTTCGCTTCCATTACTTACGCAGTATTTATGTGGAAAGTCTGTTGGAGACGTGTGAATAAACCGGCGCAATGAAGATCTGTTCGGGAGTGGACGCGACAACAGGCGAATTTGTTGCGATCGAGTTTGACAAGACAATTCGCTCAATTCGCTCGATTCGGAAGATCGAACCAGAGGAAGCCCGCGACGAATTGTATCTGGCGCCGGGCCTTATCGACCTTCAGGTAAACGGCTTTGCGGGCGTCGATTTCAATAATCCAGAGGCTCCGCTGGCGGAGATCGGCCACGCGCTTGAAGTAATCGTCTCAACCGGCGTTACACGCTTACTTCCCACGGTAATTACCGGCCCTCCCGACGCGATGCTCGCCAGCTTGAGCAATCTCTATCGGGCAAAGATGAGCCTGCCCCTCGGCCGTGCGATTGCCGGATTTCATGTGGAAGGCCCGCATATCGGCGCGGAAGATGGGCCGCGCGGCGCACATCCCACCCGTTGGGTTCGCCCGCCCGATCTCGAGGAATTCAGGCGATGGCAGGAAGCGACGGAAGGTAATATTCACCTCGTAACGCTCTCGCCGCACTGGCCGCAAGCGCCCCGTTATATCGCAGCGCTCGCAAAGTCCGGCGTCGCCGTCAGCATCGGCCATACCGGGGCGAGCGCGGATCAGATCGCCTCAGCGGTCGACGCGGGTGCCACTCTTTCCACCCATCTGGGTAACGCCGCGCGCGGGCTTATGCCGAAATTCCCGAACTGCCTTTGGGATCAACTTGCGGAAGATCGCCTCAGCGCAAGTTTTATCGCCGACGAAATTCATCTGGACGGCGCGTTCCTGCGCGCGGCGCTGCGCGCCAAGGGCGTGGAACGTACGATTCTCGTCACGGACGCCGCCGCCCCCGCGGGAGCCGCTCCAGGCCGGTACCGACTCGGCGAACTTGAGGTCTACCTGACGGCGGATGACCGCGTGGTCCTCGCCGGAACGCAAAAACTCGCGGGGTCCGCATTGCGTATGAATCGCGCCATCGCGAACGTCGTCCGCAGTGGTGATCTCAGTCTGGCCGGCGCTTTGCAAGCCGCGACCACCAATCCAGCGCGTCTGATTCACCTCGAAGGGCGAACGAAAGGCCTGGAGATCGGTGAACGCGGTGACATCGTGGTTTTCCGCAAAACCCCGGAAATTGTGGTTGAAGCGGTTTATCTCGATGGCACTCGGGTTGCGTAGGCCATAATCGGATCAGCGACCGTGGAGTTCGACTACACCCCAGAACAGATTCAATTGCGCCGGGCCGTGCGCGATTTCGCCGCCGCCGAGATCGCACCCCACGTCATGGAGTGGGATGAAAACCAGACCTTCCCGCTCGATGTCATCAAGAAGCTCGGCGAGCTCGGTTACCTGGGGGCAATCTTCCCGGAAGAGTACGGAGGCGCCGGTCTCGGCTATGTGGAATACGCGATTATTATCGAGGAGCTTTCGCGCGTGGATGGCTCAGTCGGTATCATCGTCGCCGCCCATACCTCGCTATGCTCGAATCACATCTACAAAGCCGGCACGGAAGAGCAGAAACAGAAATATCTGACGAAGCTGACCTCGGGCGAATGGATCGGCTGCTGGTCATTGACCGAGCCCGAAGCCGGTTCCGACGCGGCGGGCACTCGGAGTACAGCGGTCCGCGAGGGCGATTGCTGGCTGCTGAACGGTTCCAAGACTTTCACCACGAACGCGCACTACGCCGATGTATGCGTCGGCATGGCCATGTCAAATCGTGCCGGCGCGCAGCATGGGATCTCCGCATTCATCCTCGAGAAGGACACGCCCGGCTTTCGCCCCGGCAAGAAGGAAAACAAACTCGGCCTTCGAGCCAGCGCGACCGGCGAAGTGATCTTCACCAACTGCCGTCTGCCGGAATCGCAGCTTCTGGGCAAGCAGGGCGAGGGCTTTGTCGACAGCCTGCGGATTCTGGACGGCGGTCGCGTTTCCATCGCGGCATTGTCCATCGGCATGGCACAGGGTGCTTACGACGCAGCGCTCAAGTACTCGAAGTTGCGCAAGCAGTTCGGTCGCCCGATCTCGGAATTCCAGGCCATCCAGCACAAGCTGGTCGATATGGCAACAAAGATCGATGCTTCCCGGCTGCTTACTTACCGGGCGGCTACGATGATTGACGCGGGCAAGAGGGTCACGCGCGAATCCGCCATGGCCAAATTGTTTTCATCCGAATCCGCAGTCTGGATAGCGAACGAAGCGGTACAGATTCACGGAGGCTACGGGTTCATCAAAGACTATCCCGTCGAAAAGTTTTATCGCGACGTCAAGCTCTGCACCATCGGCGAGGGCACCAGTGAGATTCAGCGTCTCGTGATCGCCCGGCAGCTGTTGAAGGATTGATGTCCCCCCGCGAACTCGCGCGACTCGCCACGCTGGTAGAAAACGGCGCTCCGTTGCTGGACAAAGACGTCGCGGTGGAAGGCAATGGCCTGATCGTCGGGATTACCGGCCCTCCGGGCGCAGGAAAAAGCTCTCTCGTCGACGCGCTCATAACCGAAATCCGCAGCCGCGGGAAAACGGTTGCCATCATCGCTGTGGATCCGTCAAGCCGCGCAACAGGGGGGGCGATCCTGGGTGACCGCGTCCGCATGCAGCGGCACCACGCCGATCCCGGCGTCTTCATCCGTTCCATGGCCACCCGGGGCGCCACCGGCGGACTGGCCCGCACCAGCTCGGCGCTCTCGCAACTCTTCCGCTCCGCCGGATTCGACTTCATTATCGTGGAGACGGTTGGCGTGGGCCAGGATGAAATCGATGTCGCGGCGCTCGCCGATGTAACGGTGGTCGTGCTGGTGCCCGGCATGGGCGACGATATTCAGGCAATTAAAGCCGGTGTCATGGAGATCGCTGACATCTTCGTGATCAACAAGGCAGACCATCCTGGCGGCGCGCAGACGCAGCGCGAAATCCAGGCCATGTTGTCTTTGGGGCATGGCGCGGCTGTCCCCACTATGATTCCCGTGATTTTCCAGACCGTGGCCACCGAGGGCGCCGGCGTCCCCGAACTGCTCAACGATCTTGAAACGCGGCAGCCCAGGCTGCGTGACCCCGAAACCCGGACATGGGAAATCGATCACCTCGGCATCGCGGTGCGGTCGCTTGATGAAGCTTTGCCGTTCTATGCGACCGATCTCGGCCTGTCCGTTATTTCCCGCGAGACGGTCGAACACGAAAAAGTGAACGTCGTCATGCTACCCGCCGGGACATCGCGCATAGAGTTATTGGAACCGCTCAACAGCGATTCCACCATAGCCAAATTTCTCGAAAAACGCGGTCCCGGTATTCACCACATCGCGATGCGCGTTCCCGACCTGAACGCCACGATTAATCGCCTTGAAAGCGCCGGAGTACGTCTCCTCGGCACGCCCCGGCGCGGCGCGGGCGGACACGTTTATGTGTTCGTTCATCCCTCAAGTGCGGGTGGCGTACTATGGGAACTTATCCAGCAATAACAGTCTTTCAAAGGAGTTTCATTGGCCAGAATCGGCATCATCGGCGGCAGCGGTTTGTATCATATGCCGGGTTTCCACGCCGAAAAGGAGGTCTCGATTTCAACTCCTTTCGGACCGCCGTCGGACAACTACATCGTGGGTGAGCTGGAAGGCCGCGAAGTCGCATTTCTCTCGCGCCATGCGCGCGGACACAGGCTCTCCCCGTCGGAGTTGAATTTCCGAGCGAATATCTACGGCTTTAAGACGCTCGGGGTCGATCGCATTCTCTCTTTGAGCGCGGTCGGCTCGCTCAAGGAAGAGCACCGCCCGCTGGATTTCGTGATTCCCGATCAGTTTTTTGACCGTACCCGCGGCCGCATCTCGACCTTCTTCGGTGACGGACTGGTGGCGCATGTGAGCTTCGCCGATCCGGTCTGCCCGCAGCTTTCCGAGGTTGCCGAAGCCGCCTGTCGCGCCGCATCGGTCAACGTGAAGCGCGGCGGCACTTACCTCTGCATGGAAGGACCGGCCTTTTCCACAAAGGCCGAATCAAACCTTTACCGAACCTGGAATATGGATGTAATCGGCATGACGAATCTGCAGGAGGCTAAACTCGCGCGCGAGGCCGAACTCTGCTACGTCACGATCGCGATGGTGACCGACTACGATTGCTGGCACCAGGATCACGACGCCGTCGAAGTGACTGACATCCTGCGCGTGCTGCAGCAGAATGCGGCCAACGCCTGCCAGGTGGTTGCCAATGCGGTCCGGACCATGCCCGCCGAACACAGCTGCAAATGCGGTTCGGCGCTGGCTCATGCGCTGATCACCGATAAAACGCTCGTGCCCGAGCACACTCTTCAAAAGCTGGAACCGATTGTCGGCAAGTATTTCGTGTAGTGCGGCGCTGGAGGCAATTCGGCGGGGAGAACACCTCCCGCCCGAGCTTGTCCGAGTGCTGGGCGAGAACGACCCGGATTTTTTCCGCATCATGATTGAGTCACTCGCCGACGCCTTCGATCCGGCGCAGGTTGCGGCGTATGAAGATCTGATGCGGGCATGGATCGTTCCGCCCGCACGCGTGCAGCCCCACTTGCCTGACCGCCTCGACACGATTTATGTCTTGTCGCGGGTCACCCTCGGTGCCGATATTAAAATCACAAGCGTCATATTCGACGCGATGAAGCGGCGCTTTCCGGAAGCCCAAATCGTATTCGTGGCGAATCGAAAATCGGCGGAGCTTTTCGCTGCCGATTCCCGCGTCTCGATCTGCAATGCGGAGTACCCGCGTTCTGGCCCGGTGTCGGCACGTCTCGCTTTTGCGCAGGAGCTTCGACATCGGCTCGAAGTCCGAAATCGCATCGTTATCGACCCCGATTCGCGGATGACCCAGCTTGGCCTCGTGCCGGTTTGTGAACCCGAACATTACTTCCACTTCCCCAGCCGCGCCGCGAACTCGTCGGCAAATCTCACCTGTCTGACCAACGACTGGCTCGTCAAAACATTCGGACAGGCCGGCGACGCATACATCGCCCCTGAGCTTGTGAACCTGGAAAGCATCTCGCCACGAGTAGCAATAAGCCTCGGCACAGGTGGAAATGAAAACAAGCGGATCGCCGGCGATTTCGAAATCCAACTCATACGCCTTCTTGCCGAAAAGTTCCGCAGCATCTGGATCGACCGCGGCGCCGGCGGCGAAGAGGCCAGGCGCGTCACTGCAGCGGCCGCGGCATCCGGCTGCTCCGACTGCGTTCACTTTTGGGAGGGATCTTTCGCCGGCTTTGCGTCTGTGATCGCCCAGTCCGAGCTCTACGTGGGATATGACTCCGCCGGCCAGCACGCTGCAGCCGCCTCGGGCACGCCGTTAATCTCAATCTTCGCCGGAGCACCATCGGATCGGTTTCTTCAGCGCTGGAGTCCACAAGGCCCGGGGCGAATCGACATTATCAATGCCGATTTACTCACCCCCGCAGAATGTCTGGAGAAATTTACCGCGCTATGCTGATCCGGGAAGGGCTGAAGGACCAGACCACTCCACCACAAACTCGCCCGGGTCCGGCCGCTGTGGGGGCCTGGAATTCTCTTCCGGGGTTCCGACATGGATAAACCCGATCAATTGATCGTTCGGATCCAGGCCGAAATCGCCTCGGAAATCCGGGTCGTAGCAATTGGCGCCCGTCACCCACTTCGCCCCGAATCCCAAAGCATGCACCGCGTTCAAGATATTCATAGCGGCGGCGCCTGCGGATAGCGCCTGCTCAAAGGGTGGAACCTTGTGCCCGATCACGGTTTTTGCCACGACGACGATCATCAACGGAGCACGCAACGGCTTCTCGCGCTCTTTCGAAATCTGGTCTTCGGTAGCGTTCGGTTCGCGCCGCCGGGCCGCATCCGCAAACAATTGGCTCAGTCTGCTGCGCGCGTCTCCACGAATCACAAAGAACTTCCACGGACGCAGCTTGCCATGGTCTGGCGCGCGGACGGCCGCCTCGAAGATCACCAGGAGATCGGCATCGCTCGGGCCAGGCTCTCCCAGCATCTTCATTGACGCGCGGGATAGAAGGGTTTCGGTCACATGCTCATTGTAAGAAAACGCCGCTTGCCGAGAACTTCAGGTGAGCCTGATAGGATCGACGAAATCCGACGAAGCCAGCCAAAGACCCCCTTCCGGGAAGAACGAATTGAGAACGAGGCAGTTGTCGACGCGTACGGCCCGGAAGAGAAGGCGATGAGCTGGTATTACTACCTTGAGGGTAAACTGACCTTTCCGTTTCAGGCCCGCTACACCATGGCAAGAATCGCTTCGCCACTCAGGAAGGGCGAAACTGTTGAAGTGACAGGCCTTGCGCCCGAGGATGCCCGCACCCAGGATATGCTCGTGCAGATCAAATGGCAAGGGCGAAAGATGGCAGTCCCGCTATCCCAACTGGTGGCTATCGATCCGGACGAATCAACCGCCGAAGCAATCGGCGACTGGCATTACTGGATTTCTCAAGGCTACCCTTTCTAAGGTTCGCGCCCACCATAAAATCAACCAAAACGATGCCTCGAACTTCCCCAAAATCGCAACCCACGTGGACCGATCTCAAGGCACAACTCGCGGGCTTTGACCGAAAGGGCCTGCTGGGTCTGATTCAGGATCTGTATGCCGCGAAGAAAGACAATCGGACGTTCCTGCACACTCGCTTTGGCCTGGGCGAGGACACGCTGAAACCCTGGAAGGAAACGATAGCCAGGTGGTTGTGGCCTGATGTGATTCGGAATCAGAACACGTCTGTGATGAAGGCGAAAGAAGCCGTCTCAACCTACAAAAAGGCCGTCGGCGACCCGGCCGGCCTGGCAGAGTTGATGGTGTTCTATTGCGAACAGGCGGTGGGATTCTGCCGCGACGTGGGCTACGCAGACGAGAGCTACTTTAACGCGCTCGTGATTATGTTCGAGAATGGTTTAGCCATGGCCGATAAGTTGCCCGACGCAGCACGGGCTGTCCTGATCGCGAGGCTGGATCGCGTTCGCCACGCCAGCCACGAATTTGGTTATGGAGTCGGAGACGATCTCGACGACATTCTCGCGAACTCCGTCAGTCACCACTGCTGACGTCCTGATAGCATCGAAGACATGACGATCGGCAGCATCGGCAAAGCGCTCGCAAGCCAAGCGATCGAGAGTACAAAAAGCACGGTGATGGACGCCGTCCGTCAGCCCGACCCCACGAAACCAGCCGAGACCAAACCCCCAATTCCCCAGGATACGGGCACGGTCATCCTGGGACAGATCCAGGCTATGCAGCGGCCTCTCAAAGACGATCAGGAACTGGTCGTAACCTTCCACGCCGGAGAGGAAATGCTCCGCGTCACCGAGATCTTCGTGCCGAATCCGCAGGTCCTGGTCTTCGCCGGCGTCGACAACGAAGGCCACGTGACCCGCGTCATTTCGCCGGTCGACTCCAGCCAGGTGATCTGCAAAGTAATGCCCGTAACCCCGGGATTTAACCCCATCCGCGTCAACGTGCTTACGCCGAAACCTCAGCCGAAACCTGCTGTGTAACCCCGACCGGAGCTTTCACCATCGGGTTCACCAGAATCACGGCCATTGCGCACAAGTACAAACCGCCGCCGATCAGGAGCGTCTCGACCAGCCCCAGATAAAGCGCCAGCACGAGTGCGCCAACTGAACCCAGCACGCTCGCCGCGGCGTTGAGCGACCACGCCCATCGTACGGATGCCGGATGCTCCTTTTCCAGCATCTGCAGCCCGATCGGAAAAGGGATTCCCATCACAAACCCGGCAGGCGCGATCAGTAGCACCGTGGCAATCATCTTCAACGGCAGCGGCATTCCGACGCCCGCCGTCAGCACCGGCTGGACAACCGCCGCCAGCACCGCAACGAGAGCGGCCGCGATCGCAAGGATCGCTACCAGACGTCCGTTTCGCTCACCGGTGAGCTTGCCGCTGAACGAACTGCCGACGCCGCTTGAGACCAGCATCGAAAAAATTACAACCGTTAGCGCGTACGTCGGGTGCCCGAGGAACAGCACGAATTTCTGAATCAAAGCCACTTCGATCAGAATGTATCCCGCTCCAATTGCCAGAAAGTAAATCAGAAACGATTGCACCGAACGCTCGCGCGGCAGTCTGGTTCCGAGCACCACCGGTGGCAGCAGCAGGATCACCATGACCGCTACAATGCTCACGATCAGCGCCGAAAAGAGCTTCGGCAGCGCGACGTTGACCTTCACGTCCGCAGCCTGGCCGCCATTCCCGTTCCGGAGGAGATAGGCCGCGATGTCGCGCGGTTGCACGGTATAGAAGAAAAATGGGCGGTTATCGGAAACGGGAGTGATATCGAACTGATAATTGCGCTCGTACCCCAGGGGATCCTTCGCCAGCAGCAGCTTTCCAAATTCGTTTCGCGGCGGGTCGCCCGGAACGTACACCTCGGTCATATGTGCCGCCGCAAACGCCGCACGCGCCGCAGCCGCGTCCGCGTCCGAAAGGGGTTTACGCGAGATGATCACGGTATCCTGCGCGCCCCAGCCGGCCAGATCCGTCTTCGTCCCGGCGCGTCCAGCAAGAACGTGCCGCGCAGGGTCATGCTCGCCCAGATCCGCGAGCGCCGCAATCGCCAGCGACACGAGCCGCAGCGATTCGCGTGGAGGATCGAATCCCCAGCGCGTAAATGTTAAAAGCCCGTCGTCCGTCAGGTGCGACAGGTAGTCGTGGAAGGCCTCAGTCGTGTACAGGTTGTTTTCCGAAAGCGCGAACGCCCCTGCCGCCGTGGAAGCCCAGGTGTCGACCAGCGTCGCTTGGATAACCTGATACTTTTCAGGACTGCTGCGCACGAAGCTGCGGCCGTCTTCGATATGGATATGCACATCCGGTCGCAGGTACAGGCCTTTGCTCAACTGCGGAAACTTCTTCCGCATAATCGTGGTTCCGATGATCGGATTGATCTCGACGCCGGTCACATCGTGGCTGCCCGAAGCGAGCGCGCGCGAAACATCCCAGCCGCCCCCGGGCCCGATCACCAGCGTTTTCGCGCCCGGACGGAGGTTGTAAGGAATGCCCGGCCCCTGATGCAGCAGATATTCCAGATCGCGAGCCGAGAGGTGGTTGAAATCGAAATTCGCCACACCAGTCGACGCGTCCGCGTCGATATAAATCATTTCTCCACCCGTTTCCGGGTCGCGAGCCATACCGATACGAGACAGGCTGTTCCAGCTGGTGAACTCTTCTTTATGCAGCTTCTGTCCCTTCGCGTAGCGGACCTCGATGAAATGGTATTTCGTGTTGGCGATCACCACCATGGCAAACAGCAAGCCGACGAAAACGCTCGCAATCCGGCCGAATTTAACACCCGCGAGGCTGAACCAGACGGCGGCGGCGGCCGCAAACAGCACTGAGACGGCAATCACGGTGTTTGGCCCGCCAAAATAGTTGAGCAGCAACACCAAAGCCAGGCAGCCCCCGGCCGCGCCCAGAAGATCGAAGAAGTAGACCCGTTCCACCCGTTGGATCGTCTCCGAAATAACCAGAGACACAATAATTCCCGAGCCCAGAAACGGCAACGCAGTGATGAAGTAAATCAGCCCCAGATCGAGGGTGCCGACATCGGCGCCACGCGTCAGCACGAACATCACGGCCGCAATCACCAGCCCCGCGTTCACCAGGCTCACCACGCCCAGCTTCCGATAAAGCGATCCGCGCCAGCCTGCTACCACATAAGAAAACACGCCACCCACGCCCAGGCCGAAAAGCGCGATCGAAATCGCCAGAAACGCAAAATGATAGTAAAAAACGACGGAAAAGATGCGCGTCAGCGAAAGCTCAAGCAGCAGGGTCGCAAGGGTAGTCAGCGAAACCGCGGTATAAAGTAGTGGCCAGTTAGGGGGCCTGGGAGCCTGGCTGTGGGGCAACATCTTAGTTTAAATGACGTACGTAAAAAGACGTGCCCCGCCCGCTTCAGGTTAAAAATTAACTGCCCGCGATCGCCAGACGCACACACATCGCAACGCCTTCCACTGCTTCCGAAACCTCGGACAATTCCGGGAAGGTCGGGGCGATCCGAATCGTTGAGTCGTTCGGATCGTTTCCGTAGGGGTGGGTCGATCCGGCGGGAGTCAGCTGCACGCCGGCTTCCTTCGCCAGAGCGATCACCTTGCGCGCATGGCCTCTGGGGACCTCGAGACTGATAAAGTAGCCGCCCTTCGGAGTCGTCCAGCTGACTCCGGGTGTATCGGAGAGCTTTTCGGCAAAGACATCAAGCACTTTGCGGAACTTCGGCGCGATCAGTGCCCTGTGGCGGTCCATCAACTCCATAATTCCCGCTTCGCTCTTCAGAAAACGAACGTGCCGAAGCTGATTGATCTTGTCCGGGCCGATGGTCCGCGGCGTGAGACGGGCAAGGAGCCACTTCACGTTATCCTTCGAAGCCGCCATCATTGCCAGGCCGGACCCCGAAAAAGTAATCTTGGATGTCGATCCGAAAACCAGCGGGCGATTCGGATTTCCATGCCGTGCCGCCAGATCGAGAATGCTTGCGATCTCGATCCGCTCGTCCGTCAAATGATGAACGCTGTAAGCGTTGTCCCAATACACGCGAAAGTCCGGCGCGGCTGTTTTCATGGCCGCCATCCGCTCAACCACCGCATCCGAATAGACCGCACCGGTGGGATTGCTGTATTTCGGCACGCACCAGATGCCCTTGATCGACGCGTCTCGCGCCACCAGCCCTTCGACCTCATCCATGTCGGGGCCGTCTTCCTTCATCGCGACCGGGATCATCTTGATCCCATACTCGGCGCACACCGCGAAGTGCCGGTCGTAACCGGGCACCGGACACAGAAACGAAATCTCCCCCTGCTTCGACCAAGGCGCCGAGCTGTCGCAGGTACCTTTAAGCAGCGCATAAACAATCGTGTCGTGCATGAGCGAAAGACTGGAGTTATTAGCGACAACCACCTGCTCGGGCGGCGCGCCCAGTATCCCTGAAAACAGCCGGCGCGCTTCGGGAAGCCCCTGCAACCCGCCGTAATTGCGCGCATCGTTATTGCCCTCGCCAAGGTAGTCCGCCCGGCCCGGAAGTGACAGAAGCTCTGCGCTCAAATCGAGCTGTGCGGGAGAGGGTTTGCCGCGCGTCAGGTCGAGCTTGAGCCCTTTCGCTTTGAACGCATCGTAGTCGTCCCGGCACTGCTGTGCAAGCTGACGCAGGTCTGTAATCGTTGAGGAACTCATGTTCACTACTATCATGACCTGTTCCCCATGCTCACGCCCAGTGCCCGGCAACACCTCTGAGGAAGGAGGTGCGAGTTATGGCCGCCCAAACGCGGCTGGACGGGTGGGTTCCTCCACTTTTTGGCGCCGCGTCCGGCGGCTCTTGCGCTTCTGAGCCGGGATGAGAAGCCCGGTCACCTGGCGGGCTTGGCGTTAAGCTGGCCCAACAGAGGCGCACCGAAGTGCAATGTTAAGAGACCGGCTGTGAAAAAGAATATCACCAAGCCCAAGCGGATGAAGACACGCTGCCAGTGGCCCAGGTCTTAGGCCGCGCCACCGAGCTTCCGCTTGGCGCGGAGCTTTTATCTGCTTTGTCTCAGCGCGTCAGACGGATCCCCGAAATAGACAAAACACCACCTTCCAATGGCCGTGGACTCGCGGATACGCGCGATATACTGACCATACCGGAATTCTCCCCAATAATTCCGCCCGTTGAAGGAATTAAATCATGTGGATTGTCCGGCTTGCACTTGGCCGCCCCTACACCTTTGTTGTCATGGCCGTGCTGATCGCCATTCTTGGCGGCGCAGCCATAGCAACCATGGCCGTCGATATTTTTCCCTACATCGACATTCCGATCGTGAGCGTTCTGTGGTTTTATCCCGGGCTTGGACCCGAGGAGATGGAAAAGCGCGTTACCACCAATTTCGAACGCACCCTGACCGCAAACGTTAACGACATTGAACACATCGAATCGCAGTCGTATTTCGGCTACTCCGCCGTTCGCGTCTACTTCCACCCGAACGTCAAAATCGACATGGCCGTTGCACAGATATCGGCCACTTCGCAGACAATACTACGCAATTTGCCGCCGGGCATGTTCCCGCCCAACATTTTGAAATACGACGCGGCCAGCGTGCCGATCCTGCAACTCGGCCTTTCGAGCAACCGCCTGAAGGAACAGGAAATCTTCGATCTGGGCGCCAACTTTATCCGAACCGGGCTCGCCACCGTGCAAGGCGCGACAGTTTCGTATCCCTTTGGCGGCAAGCAGCGGGGCGTCATGGTGGACCTCAATCTCGATGAGTTGTACGCGAGGCAGCTTTCGCCCATCGACGTTTCGAACGCGCTCAATCTGCAGAACCTGATTCTCCCCACCGGCACCGCCAAGATCAACAGAACGGAATACCAGGTCCGCGTCAACAGCAGCCCCATAAAGCTCAACGACCTGAACGATCTGCCGATAAAGACCGTCAACGGCGCGACCGTCCTGATGAAGGATGTCGCGCAGATTCACGACGGCTATTCGGTGCAGAACAACATCGTCCGTACGAACGGCTCGCGGGGCGTGCTCCTCACAGTCACGCGCAACGGTCAGGCGTCGACGCTCTCGATCGTCAACAAGGTCAAGGCCGAACTGCCGCGCATTCTCTCCGGAGTCACGCCGGACCTGAAAGTCACGCCGCTCGCCGATCAATCCGTCTTCGTGCGCGCGTCCATCAAAGGCGTCCTGCGCGAAGCCCTGATTGCGGCCGGACTCACGGCGCTGATGATTCTGCTCTTCCTGGGAAGCTGGCGCAGCACGCTGATCGTCTGCATCTCGATTCCGCTTTCCGTGCTCACCTCGCTTTGCCTGCTGAGTGTGCTGGGCCAAACGATCAACGTAATGACACTCGGCGGACTTGCGCTGGCCGTCGGCATCCTGGTCGATGATGCGACTGTCGAAATCGAGAACACTCACCGCAACATCGCGATGCGGAAGCCCCTGGTGCGCGCCGTGCTCGACGGAGCCTCACAGATCGCAGTGCCGACCTTCGTGGCCACGCTTTCCATCTGTATCGTCTTTGTTCCCGTCCTGCTGCTTACGGGAACAGCGCGATTTCTCTTCACGCCGCTCGCGATGGCGGTCGTATTCGCGATGGCCACATCTTATTTCCTCTCCCGAACCCTGGTTCCGACGATGATGGCTTATCTGCTGGAGAAGGAGATTCACATATACCAAAACGAGGACGAAGGCGGCAGAGGTTTGATCTGGAAGGCTCACCACCTCTTTAACGCGCTCTTCGAGAGACTGCGCTACCGCTACATGGGCCTGTTGCACTGGTCGCTGGCGCATCGCGGAAGGGTCCTGCTGAGCTTTATGGCAGTTGCAATCGCATCGCTCGGCCTGACAACGCTGATCGGAAAGGATTTCTTCCCCGAGGTCGACGCCGGCCAGATGCGCCTGCATGCGCGCGGTCCCGCCGGAACGAGAATCGAACAAACGGAACTGCGCTTCGCGGCGCTGGAACGTGAGATCCGCTCGGTCGTTCCGCCGCAGGAGTTGCAGATGCTGATCGATAACATCGGCATCCCCAACAGCTGGCCGGCGATTGCGCAGGGCGACATTCCGACCATATCCGCCGCGGATGGCGAGATTCTTATTTCGCTCAAGCCGGAAAAGCACAGACCGACGAAATCTTATGAAGAACTCCTCCGGAAACGGCTAGACAAGGATTTTCCGGATATGGCCTTCTTTTTTCAGCCCGCCGACATTACGAGCCAGATCGTGAATTTCGGTCTGCCCGCGCCGATTGATCTTCAGGTGGTCGGCAACGACGCGGCGGCGAATTATCAGATTGCGCAGAAGCTCTCACGGCAGATCTCCGGCATCCCCGGAGCGGCCGACGTTCATGTCCATCAGGTTGTGGCGCAGCCCGAGATCCGGTTGAACGTCGACAGAACGAAAGCTTCCGAGCTTGGCCTTACGCAGCAAAACGTCACCAGCAGTATGCTGATCTCGCTCAGCGGCAGCGGCACGGTCGCGCCGAACTACTGGATGAACTGGACCAACGGCGTGCAATACAGTGTCGGAGTTCAGACTCCGCAGTACCGGATGGATTCTCTGGACGCACTGCTGCGGACGCCGATATCCGTTTCCAATCCGGCCGTCAATGCGACAACGGCGAACGCGATGGTCGGCATGGCGGGCGCGCCGAGTTCGTTCACGGGAGCATCGCCGTCCGGAGCCACGCAGGCGTATGGGAATCCGGGAGCCGCGGCGGGAAGCACCCAATTGTTGTCCAACCTGGTTACCGTCCAGCGGGATTACGTGCCGGTGATCGTGAACCATTACAATGTGACGCCCGTGTTCGACGTATACGCGAACATCAGCCGGCGCGATCTTGGCGGCGTGGGCGCCGACGTTCGCAAAATCATGGACCAGCAAAACGGCAAGCTGCCGCGCGGGACCACACTTACATTGCGCGGTCAGGTGGCGACCATGGAGTCTTCGTTCTTCCGCCTGTCGCTCGGCATGGCGTTCGCCGTGGTCCTCGTTTACCTGCTCATGACGGTCAACTTCCAGTCGTGGCTCGATCCGTTCATTATCCTGACGGCACTGCCGGGGGCGATGGCGGGCATTCTCTGGATACTCTTTCTCACCGGTACGAGCCTGAGCGTTCCGTCGCTGATGGGATCGATCATGTGTATCGGGGTCGCAACGGCGAACAGCATCCTGATGGTCACTTTCGCCAACGATGAGCGCGCGCAAGGCGTAACCGCGACAGAGGCCATGCTCGCGGCCGGGCAATCGCGTATGCGGCCCGTGCTGATGACCGCCACCGCGATGATCCTCGGTATGCTCCCGATGGCGCTGGGGATCGGCGAAGGCGGCGAGCAGAACGCGCCGCTCGGGCGCGCGGTAATCGGCGGCCTGATGTTCGCCACCGTAACAACCTTGTTCGTCGTGCCGATCATCTACAGCTACCTGCGAAAACAGCCGCCCATCGACCACCTCGCGAGACTGGCCGAAAGGGAGCGGGAAACTATTTAATGCGCTATACGGATCCCAACCTGCCCGACACGGTCGAAGAGCATCTTCGCCGGGAGAACGAAAAACTGCGGGCTGAAATCGAGGCGCTGCGCGGCGGGACTCATTCCACAAGCGCTCCTGCAGACGTCTGGCAGCCATCGGCCACCACCATCTGGGCGATCGCGCTGGGCGTGCTCGTGCTACTTGCGATCGCCTTTTTCGGCGGATATATCCCCATGCAGAGCCGCCGCGCAGTGATCGCAGCCGAAGCGCACGAACAGGGAGAAACGTTGCCGCAAATGCGGGCGATCCGGGTTGCCCGTTCGAACGTGAACAGCGATCTCGCGCTTCCCGGCAGCATCCAGCCGATCACGGAAGCGCCCGATTCTCGCGCGCACCGACGGGTACATCCAGAGGCGTCTGGTTGACATTGGCGACCGCGTGAAATCGGGGCAGTTGCTGGCCGAAATCGACGCGCCCGAGCTCGTCGACCAGGTCACGCAGGCCAAAGCCGCCGAGAAGCAGGCCGAAGCCGCGCTCGATCAGGCCACCGCCAACGCACAGCAGGGCAAGACGGATATGGAACTGGCCAAACTTATGGCCCAGCGTTCCGGGCAGCTTGTGACCAGGGGCGCGATTGCACGGCAGGACGATGACCAGTCTCAGGCAACCTATCAATCGAAACTCGCCGCGCTCAATGCGCTGCAGAAGGCGGTCGACGTCCAGCGAGCCAACGTGGCGGCTGTTCAATCCAACCTCGCGCGATTGACGAAGTTGCAGGATTACCGGATGGTTGTGGCGCCCTTCGAAGGTGTCATCACGCTTCGCAATGTAGATGTCGGCGCGCTGGTTAACAGCGGAAATACCATGCTGTTCCGTATCGCGCAGATGGATGAACTTCGTACCTTCATCAATGTGCCGCAGGCGTATGCCAACTCGATTCGGGTCGGCCAGCCGGCGACGCTGACGGTCTCAAATCTTCCGGGCCGAATGTTTGCGGGAACGGTGGCGCGCACGTCCGAGGCGCTTGATCCCTCCAGCCGCACGCTGCTCGCGGAAATCCACGTGCCGAACAGGGAGAGGCTGCTGCTGCCCGGTATGTACACGCAGGTCGACTTCAAAGCGCCTCGCTTCGATCCGCCCCTGGTGGTACCCAGCGAAGCGCTCATCGTGCGGGATAACGGCGCACAGGTTGCCGTGGTCCGACCCGGCAATACGCTGCACCTGGTGAAAATCCAGGCCGGCCGTGATTACGGGGACCGCGTCGAGGTGCTGGCGGGTTTGAATGAAGGCGACACTGTTGTCACGAACCCCGGCGACATCGCCCGCGAGGGGCTGAAAGTCGATGTGGTTTCGGTTCCCGCGGCTGCCGGAAAGAAGTAATCGAGATACCACGCCTTCCGCTCTGTCTTGCGATTACCCTGTAGTAACCTTCGTCCATGACCTTGGGGGGGACGTGGAGGTTATTCCTGACCACGACCGGAGCGATGACAGCCGCTGATGTACGGGCGCCAGTTATGTCGAGCGCGAGGCAGTCACTCGAAAATGAGCGCGAAGGGGAGACAGGCGCGAGAGTATCTCCGTTTTTGAAGTCTGTCGATATCTATTGACCTTGTGGATGATCGGTCAGATCAAGCGTTCAGTGGAGGTCGCGGATTGCCGTTGCAGCTCGGCTGGCTTGCGCACACCAAAGGCGCGCCGTAGAATTGGCTGACGGAACAAGAGGATATATCAGGATGAAGCGCATTCAACACGTCTCTATTGCCTTGCTGGTACTGGCAGGCTACGCTCTGGCCCAGGCGCCTCCAGGCCCGGGACGAGCAGCGTTCACGCCCATTGTGATCGGCCCACCGGCTCCGGTTCCTCCAGAGGTTCAGATTCCCCGTCCCACGCCGGATGAACTGGCCCAGGTGAATGGGGCGCTGCAGGCGTGGATCGCCTCCGACAAGTCGCCGGTCAAACCCCTGCTGCAAAAGTTTCAACCGTTAATGATGCTGCAACCTCCGCATGCGAACAATGCGGCGACTTACACTCAGACCCAACAGCGCCAGGGGCCGCGCCATCTGGGCTTTGCGGAAATCGCGGCCAAGGGCGACATCGACCTGCTGCTCCATGGCGACTCGATCACCGACTGGTGGGTGCAGGGAGATGCGAACAAGGCGATGTTCGACAAATATTTCGGCAGCGTCAGGACTGCGAACTTCGCCGTTGCCGGGGATACGACGCAAGGGGTTCTGTGGGGCCTGAAAAATGGAGAAGGCCAGGGATTTCAGCCAAAGGCCGTCATGCTGATGATCGGGACCAACAACGCCGGCCAATTCACCGCGCCCGAAATCGCCGAAGGAGTCGGCGCCGTCGTGCTCGAGATGCGGAAGGATTTTCCCAACGCCAAAATTCTTCTGCTGGCCATATTCCCTCGGAGCATTCCCGGCGACCCCGTGCGTGACAAAATCGCTGAGGTAAACAGGATCATCTCCCGGCTGGACGATCAGCAGCACGTTTTCTATATGGACATCGGCGCCAGATTTCTGGACGAGAGAGGGTATTTCCTCCCAGGAACCTTCCGGGCGGACAACCTGCACCCGCAGGCCGCGGGCTATGACATCTGGGGCGCCGCAGTGAAGGATAAACTCGCGGAGTTGATGAAGTAAATGCCGACGTTCATATCAGGCCGCGTCGCCGGGGCCGATGAACGAACGCTTTATCCCGCGCGCCCGACCGTAATAGACCGGACGCTTCGCCGCGTGCCGGTTGGCGCACGGTAAAAGATCCTCAGACTCGATGATGGCATCCAGCTTGTGCCTGTCTACGAAAGCATCCGGCTTACGGCAGTGTGGATCAACATCAAAGACGCCGCTCCCATTGCCGAATGCAGCCAGCGCATCGGGATCGGACACATGCGTCAGACTTCTTCGTGCCCGCACAAAACGGACGTCGATCGCTTCTCGCGCGGCGCCCTGCACGGCCGGGAGTGACTTCATCTGGTCACATTGTAACTGTGACAAAGTTGGTGCGCAGATAGAACGCAATTCTGCGGACGCCTGGTCCGGCTGCACGCAGGGCGAAAGAGTCGACTGAGCGCGTCAGCCGCGAACTAACTCATCGCACTCGCCGTCTCCGACTGCTGCAATCTGTCACGCTCGGCCCTGCTCACCACGAAGATGAAGTGGAGCCTTGCCACCACCGATTGCGGCACCGTGAAAGGATAAAAGTCCGGCAAGCCCATGCCCCGCGACATCTCGTTCATTACAGCGGTGAGTCCCATCCATGCGTTGAAAAAGTTCAGGAAGCGCGCCGCTTCGGGTTCGTCCGGTTGGTAGAGAGCCTCGCGAGGAAAACCCTGGATTTCCACGTCCAGTTGCCGCGGATCAATGCCGAAGCTCATTGCGGTAGTCAGGGTGTCGGCCATGTGCAGGAAGTGCGCCCAGGTTTCCGCCCAGTCTTCCCAGGGGTGGCTGCTCGCATACGAGCTCACAAACCGCGCCGGCCAGTCCGCCGGCGGCCCTGCCGCGTAGTGGCGTTTGAGAGCCTCGCCATAGTCGGCGCGCTCATCTCCGAACAGTCGTCGAAACTCTCCGATCCACGGGGTGTCTGAAATGAGTCGATCCCAATAGTAGTGACCCGTTTCATGGCGCAGGTGACCCAATACCGTGCGATAGGGTTCGTTCAGATTTTCGCGAATCCGCTCCCTTGTCGATGCGTGCGCCTCTTCGATATCCAGCGTAATGAGCCCGCTGGAGTGTCCCGTTATCACGCGGGGCCCATTGGCGGGGCTTCGCAGGAAATCGAACGCCAGACCCCGCTCCGGATCCTGGTCCCTTGACGCCAGCGGTATTTCCAACGCCAGAAGCAGCGAAACCAGCCGCCGCTTCGCCGTTTCGATTCGTCCCCATAAGACGCAATTCTCAGGCACCGACAGGTCGGGAATGGTGCGATTCAAACGGCAGGCGATGCACAACCCCTCTGTGAGGTCAACCCGGTCGAGATCCGGGACCAGCCAGTTACACGCGGCCGGCGTGTCCCTGTTGGCGCAGCATCGGTACTCGGCGCGGGCGCCCGGTTCATTTCCCGAGAGGCGCCATCCTTTCGCACCGGGTGTTGGCTCGATGGAGAATACTTTCGACAGGAGTGGTTCGTACCCGAGCAGCGCATTGCACGCGGCGCACGAACTGTTCTCAAAGAACACCGCTTGTCCGCAACGGCACCGGTATGAGCGTCCGCTGCGAAGCATTCCCGGCGTAGGGCGCGGAAGAAACAGTTCGAAAAACCGTCGCATTCACATCCTTCCGAAGACATTGCATTCGCGTGGTCGTTGACAGCCGCGATACGTGCCCGCGAGCGCCGTTTCCGCAACAGGCGCACTCGATGTTACACCACGAGATCAGCCGCTGCACTCCCGCCGCCCCGCCGGGCCCCCCTCGCGGCGAGTTCCCCTGTTGCGTGCCGGGTAGCGAGTTCAGAGGCCGGTTGTCAGCGCGTCCAATAGACTTCTCTGAACCGGCCACTTACCCGTCACGCGCCGATCGCTCTGGTCGAAGGCGCCGGCGGTCAGCATCATGGCAAAGCCATCGTCAGCGATTGTTTTGTCCCGCGCCAGAGCGGCTTTCAGGATGCCGGTTGTGGCGCGAAGCTGGCTGGCGAGAATTTTTGCGTCGTCCGGCGTACGGCACGTGGCATCCAGCGTGGCCTCGATCCCCGGCCCTCCGGGACCCAGGGTGACCACGACGCGATCGGCCTTTGTTAGCGCGGAAAGCATGAGGTGCATGCTCGGGGGCAGCGCACCTTGCTGCTGAAGGATTGTTCCGGGAACGGAGAACCAGACCGGAGCCGAGGGAAGGGAAGTCGCCACACGCGTCGCGGTCTTTGTCAGCCGACTCGCCGCCAGATCGTCGGTGCTCACGGCGAGCGCGAGAGCGTCGTCACGCAACGGCAGGAACGAGATGTGCCGCTCTGGCGTGCTGCCCTGCATCCGGCAGAGATTCTGATAGCACGAGCCGCCCTGACGCACCGCATAATTTCGCAGCTTCTTCCAGTCAAAGCGGCCGCGGGCAATGAAGAAAGTCCCGCTGCGCGAAACGGAGGCGACCAGCGTGTCGAGATCGCGCCGGTAATCGAACCCGGTTCCATCAAGGAACTGTTTGTACTCGGGCTCGAGCGGCGTCTTCGATTCGGTTAACAGGCCCGCGCGGCGGAGCGTGCCGAAATCGGCGCTGAGGACGAGGGCGTCTTCAGCCGGAAAGCGGGAAAGCAGCGCGCGGGGATCGAAGAAAGCGCGGCTTGCGTGAATCCGGAACCAGACCGCTCCACCGACGAGCGCGATGCCCGCGAAGAGGGTCGCCACCGTGACGAGTCTGCGCGAGCGGGGCACCGGTCAGACCGCCACCAGTTCGGAAACTCGCTCCCGCTCCCATAATTCGATGTATCCGGAAAGCTGATTCATCATTTCCTGGAAACCGGTGAGTGTGAGGGACTGAGCGCCATCGCTGACGGCCTTCTCGGGGCAGGGATGCACTTCGACGATCATGCCGTCGGCCCCGATCGCTACTGCGGCTTTTGCCAGGGCCGGGACAAGGCTGCGCTTTCCGGTCGCGTGGCTGGGATCGAGGACAACGGGAAGGTGAGTCAGTTCGTTAAGGACTGGAACCGCCGTGATGTCGCACGTGTTGCGCGTGGCGGTTTCGAAGGTACGAATCCCGCGCTCACAGAGGATCACCTGGGAATTGCCGTGCGCCACTACGTATTCGGCCGACATCAGCAGTTCCTTAATGGTGGAACTGAGACCGCGCTTGAGTAATACCGGCCGGCCACAGCGTCCCAGCGCTTTGAGCAACGCGAAATTCTGCATGTTGCGCGCGCCGATCTGCATGATATCGGCGTACTCGGCCACCAGATCGACATCGCTGTCGGTCATCACTTCAGTGATCACGGCGAGCCCGGTGGCCGCGCGCGCCTTCGCGAGCAGCTTCAGGCCCTCTTCTTCCATGCCCTGGAAATCGTAGGGCGATGTGCGCGGCTTGAATGCTCCGCCGCGAAGGATCAGGGCGCCGGCTTCCGATACGGCTTCGGCGGTTTCCATGATCTGCTTCTCGCTTTCGACCGAGCATGGGCCCGCCATTGTGACGAAGCGGTCGCCTCCGATCTCCGCGCGGCCGACGCGAATCACGGTGCGTTCCTTGCGAAATTCCCTGCTGACGAACTTGTAGGGGGCGGAGATGCGCATCGCCCTTTCCACTCCGGGGGTCGCTTCGAGAGATTCGAGGCAGGCAGTGACATCTCCGCCGACTCCGACGACGCCGATCACGACTCTTTCCTCGCCTTCAATGGAATGGACCTTGAAACCGAATTCCTGAATCCGTTCCGTAACATGTTCCACTTCCTCTTTCGTCGCATGGGGACGCATCGAGATGATCATCTAAAGACCTTCCATAAATGAAAAAACCCACTCTTTCGAGTGGGTTGGTAAAACCTGAAAACAGACCAGACCAACGCCACTATGAGGTGGGGCTCCAAAATCGGTAGCTAAACCAGCTCAAGCGCACGGAGGCCATGAACCACCACTATATCACTCATGGTACGGAATGCAACCGTGATTTGCGGCCATCGGCGACAGGATCGCAGGCGCTACGAGTTCAGTTTGCGCCGATAACGATCTGCGAATCGGTCTGGAACTTCCGGTAGCCGGTGAAGGTGAGTTCTTCCTCTACGTTCACTTTCTTCATCATCATCAGGCGCGCCGATGCCCGCAGGGTAAGCCGCTTCGGAGCCCAGAGTTCGTTGTTTACCCGCATCATCTCGAATGAAAGGTGCGTGCCCGCGCCGACGCGCGCAAGGAACCATCCAAGAGAGAAGGGCTTCAGGACGTCGGCCTCGACTTTGACCCAGTCGAGGTCCTGCTTGTCGATCCAGAGCGTTCCTTCGACGTTATGCAGAATGCCTTTGAACTGGCCGTGATAAGCGGATCGCGGGGTTGCTGCGATCTTATACGCGGGGCGGCCGTCGATCATTTCGTTTCCCAGGAGTTTGAAGTCGTAGGCGTCGGGAATATCTTTGAATTGGGCACGCTGCTTCGCGCGTTCGTTCTCCGCGTCGGTGAGGCGTTTTTCATGTTCGGTCTCAGACAGACGTCCGGCCTCGGCAGCGGCGCGGTCGAGCTTCGCCTGTTCCTTCTGTGCCTCAGCGACCGGAATCGGCTTGCCGTCTTTCTCGAGCGGGCGGAAGTATCGCTTGCCGGCGATGTACAGGACCTCGTCCAGCGTGCTGTGAATGGACTTCACCTTGTCAGCCGAGTGCTTGCCTGCGGAGTCCAGCTCGCGTGTTTCGTCGCGCACCTGATAGGTGTAATCGCGGGCGAGGCGATTGCTGTGGTCATCGGCTGCGACCGCTTGCGCCACAAGGGAACGCGCGTCCTGAGCGTTCGAGAGGAGCGCTCCCATAAAGAACAGTAGTGCCGCCCGAGTCATGGAAGGTACACTGCTTTTTGATCCACCTCGTCAGCACCGGCGGAACCATCGAAAAGGTTTACTCCGAACAGAGCGGTCAGGTGGAGAACCTCACCGCCAAGATCGACCGGTATCTTCAGCAGCTGCGCCTGCCGGAGCTTCGGATCGAAGTGACCCCGCTGATGAATAAAGACAGCCTCGAGATGACCGAGGAAGATCGCGAACTGATCCTGGCTTCCGTGCGGCCCAGGATTGCGGACGGGGCTGTTGTCATTACGCATGGCACCGACACGATGGTCGATACGGGCCGGCTGCTGAAGAGGGAGCTTGAGGATCTGCAGTATCCGGTAATTCTGACCGGGGCGATGACGCCGCTGGGATTCGAAAGGTCGGACGGGCTGCAGAACCTTACAGAGAGCCTGTTTGCGGCCCGCGTGCTGGCGCCGGGAGTGTGGATCGTGATGCACGGCCAGGTCTTCGACGTCGATCATGCGCGCAAGGACCGCGAGCATGCCCGCTTCGTTATAGAGCCGTAGGGCGCGATCGCCGTTTCTCGCTTTTGCGCAGCCGCCGCGGGCGCTATGGCGTGGGCGAAGTGATCTGAATCTCCGCCGTGGCGTTCTGCCAGTCCGGATATTCATATGTCTTGAGTTTCGTTTTGAGGGGCTCGGTCAGTTCTTTCGATTCGTTGGGCCCGATGCTCGGAAGCGCGAAGCTGAACGATCCGATGGAATCCTCTTCCGAACGCGAAGTGCTGGCCCAGAGGGTGACGTTGGCTTTCAGGTCGGCGATCTCGGTGCTCGAATGGTTGACCACGACAAAGCGCGCGACGGGCTTTTTGCCGTCCTGTATCATGCGCAGGCCAACGACTTCGACGTACTTCTGGAGCGGGTTGCTGACCTTCTGCTTCGATGCATCGGCTGGATTTTCGAGTCCGGCTTTTTCGGCGGGGTTGTTGCCGGCGGCGGGACGCTGCATGAAGTAATAAATTCCTCCACCGACGAGCAGGAATGCCAAAGCGAAACCGACGACCATCAGCCACATCGGGGGGGCGGAGCGCCGGGTCTGCGGTGGCCAGGCGGCCGGGGGCTGTTGCGCGTACTGCGGCGGATATTGGGCCGGCGGAGCATATTGTTGCTGCGGAGGTTGTTGTTGCGGAGGCTGCGGGGGTGGCTGCCAGTGCGGCGGGGGAGCAGGCGGGGCGGCTTGCGGCGCCGGGGCGTACTGCTGCGGCTGGGCGTACTGCTGTGGCGCGTACTGCGGTGGCGCGTACTGCGGAGCCGGCGGTTGCTGCCAGGGCGCCGATGGCGGTTCCTGAGTGTAGGAGGGCTGTGCTACCACTGGAACGGCCGCCGCCGCTTCCTTAGCCTCTCTCTCCCGCTCAGCGCAGTAGGGGCACTCCGTTTTCGAAGGCGGAACGTCGCGCCCGCAGGTGGGGCAGATCCAGCTAAACATTATTATCTCCACTGTATACGAACCCGGCGGCGCGCGCGTTGCACCGCGGAAACGCCGCCTGATCCGCGGCCGGCGCGGCTTCGTGTATTACAAAGGTGCTGTTGGCACTCGAATTCATTTACCGCGCAGCGGCGAACCGCGATTTGAACCCGGCCAGGGTCGCGGTGTTTCCCGGCGCCTGGAATCCGCCGACCAGGGCACACGTGGAGATCTCCCGGGCGGCCCTCGCGCAGGCCGACGAGGCTATTTGGGTCATGCCCAGAGCCTTCCCGCACAAGGGTTTTGAAGGCGCGAGTTTTGACGCGCGTCTTCGCATGCTGGAAGCTCTGGCGAAGGAAGAGGGTTTTTCGGCGGCGATATCCGCCGGCGGGTTATACGCGGAGATCGCGGCGGAGGCGGCGGATTTCTTTAAGGGAACGCCTGAAATCGTGCTGGTATGCGGCCGGGACGCGGCGGAGCGGATGGCTACCTGGAATTACGGCGTTCCGGGGGTCTTCGACGAACTGCTGCGCCGCCATCGGCTTCTGGTGGCAAGTCGAAAAGGTGAGTATAACGCGGACGGAGAACGAGGCGACAGGATCGTGCGGCTGGCGATGGGGCGAGACTGGAGCGATGTTTCGTCTTCTGAAGTTCGCCGCAGGATTGCCGAGGGTGAAGACTGGCGAAGCCTTGTCCCGCCGGCGCTCGCCGGTATGGTGAAAGATTTGTATTAACGGCGTCATCGGAGCCAGATCGACCACACCGTGTCAACCGTCGCGTGGGTGATCGACGAAGCGATCAGCCTTCGCTCCGCGAGCCAGGCGCGTCCGTAGAAGATGCCTGCGACAGCGGCGATGATGACGTATCTCCAGTTGAAGTACGCCGCACGTTTGTTGAAATGCGCGAGCCCGAATAACAGCGATGTGATGATCAGCGCGCGTTGCGGGCCGACGCGCCGCTCCAGCAGGTTCAGCATCAAACCGCGGAAGAACAACTCCTCTGGCATCGCGACGAAGAAGAACGTGAATAGCCATCCCGCCGCGAATGCGAGCGGATTACTAACGGTGGGATGCAGATGCAAAAATCCCAGCGCGAAACCGATGATGAGTGCGATTGGGGCGAAGTAGAGGAACTCGCGCAAGCCGGCGAGTAAGTCCGGGCGGCGAATCCGGAAGTCGAAGCCGATGTTTCCGATGGGCCTTATGACCAGATACCCATAGAGGCCCGCATCGACAAAGAGTAACTTCGGTATTCCGCTTAAGCCGGCGACGGGCCATGCGCGGTCGAAGAAATGGAGGTCGACCGAGATGCCGAGGATCGCAAGTACGAGCCAATCGCGCCAGTTGGGCGACGTATTCGCCTGCCGCAATAAGATTGCGATCGCAAGGATGATGGCCATCATCCCCAGACACATGCTCCAGCGAAACAGCCCTTGCGGCAACGCGAAGATGAGATAAGGGACGATCAGGACAGAAGGCGCCAGGGTCGCCGCGGCCGGGCTCTTCAGAGTTCTTCGCAGCCATCGGTCGAAACCGAAGCCGAAGGCCCAATAAGGGGCGAGGACCAACAGGATGCTGGCGGCCGTCCAACCCCCGATCGTTACGTCAAAATAACGGGCCACCAGCCACAAGGAAACAGAAAGTATGAAAAAGCCCACAATCCCGAGCGGAAGCGCGGCAGAACGATGATGGGCGGTCCCTTCGCGATTCATCATTTTCGTTATCCGGCCCATTGACACATTCTTACGTTCGTCGGGAAACGATAAGCAAAAAAAACCGTCATATCAGTTGAAGGAGATTTACCCAAATGAACGCAAAATCGTTACTTATCGCCGGCGCCCTGACTCTCGCAAGCATTGGCGTCGCGAGCGCAAAATCGTATGATGTCGTCCTGAGCGCACCTGCTATGGCCGGCGCAACGGAACTGAAACCGGGCGAGTACAAAGTTAAAGTACAAGGCTCCGCAGCCGTTTTCACAGATCAGCAGAGTTCAAAGTCGTTCTCGATCCCGGTGAAGATTGAGAATGGCGCCAAGAAATTCGGCTATACCTCGATCGAATCGACGAATCACGGTGGTATGGACACGATTCAGGCCATCGATCTGGCGGACTCCAACACGAGACTGACGGTCGCCCAGTAACTCCGTCAGACGATAAAGCTTACTTGCCGCGGCTGCGTGCACGCGGGTAAGTAATAGGACCAGGTCGATTTCCTTCCGTTCATCGTCGTAAGTTCATCCCCGTAAGATCGCCAGTTGAGCGTCATACGTAAGGCCTCTGCGCCGGTTGCCGCAACAAGTGTGCGACAACCGGCGCAAACGGGGACGCACGTCTCAGACGTCGTACTCGGGTGGGGTTACGCCTTTGTTTCGGAGATACATTTCGGCGTATCCTCGGGTGTGGGCCGTGTGGATCATGGCCTGATATAGCACATCGAGACCCGTCATGGACGCGCCGCGTCCGGCGCTGAAGCTTTTTGTCAGGTCTGCCGTTGTCAGTTGGCCCACTACGCCGATCGACCAGTCGAATACTACTGTGAGATATTGAACAGTCGCGGCCTTGCTCGCATCTGCCTTGGGAGCGGCAGGTGCCCGTCCCTTGCCGAACATCCCGAGATAATATCCTTCGGCTTGTCCCAGGTGCTGTAGTTCTCCCCCGAAACTGCGTGCGTCGGAGAAAGGCTTGTAATCGTAATTCTCCGGGGGCATGGCCTCGGCGACTTTCAAGGTGAGAGTTTTAGATTTCTTCCAGTGCGCCGCGAGGACCTCGATTTCGGCGTCTTTCCTGCCATCTTCCGCGGCAACGGCAAAACCGGATGTGGCGGCCGCAGCCGCTCCGACAATAGCTGAACTGACTAACCTGCGACGATTCATCGTTCCCTCAGTACACATCATAGTCACGCACCGTACCGGCCGGTTCGGGGTTCCAGCGATCAGGAGACTTGAAGTTCCACCCACCCCGGCAGGGTAGCGGGTTGATTCTTGAGAAACACCACGCGCCGCGTCTTCGGAAAGGGTAGTCCTGATTTGATCGCGCGCTCATAATATGGCAACGCCGCGAGAACCTTCCTTTGCTCTTCCTCGTCGGCCCCGATCGCCGCGGATTTGCTGAGGAAGCCCGAGCCCCAGCCGATCGCCAGCAGACATCCGCCCGATTGCTGCGCGGATTCAAGCTTTCGCTGTAACTCGCCGATCGATGCGTTCAGACTTTCAAGCCCGGTCCATGCCGCATACCTTGCGTGCAGTTCGAGCTGCTTCGCCGCATAGCGGTTGGCCGCTTCGAACAAACGTTCGTGCGTAACCGGAGCGTTCCAGCGCAGCATCTGGCGAACTTCTTCGCGATTCAGAAAGTCGTTCTCGCGCCAAATCCCTTCAAAAGCGATCCCCGGCGCGGCCATTTCCGCGAATGTCGGTGTTCCTTCCTCGGGACGCTTGCCATCGGCTGCGCCGCGGCCTGCCTGCTTCCATCCGAGCGAGTACTGTTGCGGTCCGCGCGGCACGAGCGTGGCCAGCCGTAACATGTAAATCTGGTAAGCCTCGCGCGAGCCCGCATCGGAATCCGCCACTGAAATCACACGCATCCGGTCTGAGCCGCCTGATCCTGCGGCCTGCCGCTCCATCTGCTCGGCCGGATGCCTCAGGGGACGGTCACCGGTCAGTTTTCCGGCGATTTCCCCCAGTGCGGAGGATTTCGCGTTTGCAAAAACGAACGCGGTGCGCAGCGCGCCTTTGATCGCGGCGCCTGGAAGAAACGGCGCGTCATCTCCTGTGGTTGCAAACAATGGGATGCTCAGGCTCTCCGCCTGAGCGCGTTCCCAATAACGGGCGTATGCGGCGTCTTCGAAAGGAATGCGGCGGCCCGCATAGTTCTGCGCAAAACCGCCCCACGAAGCGAAGTCGAGCTTCGTCGCTTTGCGCAACTGCGTCAGGTAGCCTTCAAGACGCGGACCCTTGGCGAGCAATTTGAAAATACGCGGCTGGTCGAGAACGTTGACCTGATCGCGCCAGACCATGTAATCGATGGGCGAGAGCTTATCTCCGTTGCCCACGAGCGTCGGGGTCAGCACCGTGACGCGGTATTTCACACTTCCACCTCAAGAGGCACCGGCACGGCGAGGGCAAACCCGGAGCGCCAGGCGGGATGCGGAAAGCCGTCGGGAGCGACGTCCACTGCGCGTCCCTGCAGTTTGGCCGCCGAGCTGATCAGTACCGACCCTTCCTCAATCATGCGGACCTGTTTCTTTCTGGCGGAGCCCGCGGGACTTTCGATCCAGCCCCCGCGCGTGGTTGCCGCGTAATCGCCTCGCGCCCAATCGACCGCGTCATTCGCATGAGGCGAGTAGAGCGAGAGCATCCACCACGCCCGGGCATGGCCTTCGGCCGCAAAGAGGCTTGAAGCATCGGAGAATTCCGGTTCGGCGGCACGGCCCCATCCGCGGGAGCGCTCACCCCCCAAACCGGAATCAGCCAGCAGCCGGAGGGCTGATTTCAGGCGCGATTCCCAGACTTCGCCAACGGCTCCGTCAACGATTTCGATAAGGCCCCACCACCCGGCATTCGGAGCGAATTCGAGACAGGCGGTGCGATGCGGTTCGGTATTGCCGTTAATGCGGTCAACGGCGGCGGCCGAGTGCATGGCCACTTCGAACGGCGCTTCCATACCCACTGGGAGAAGACATTCGGTGGCTCCGTCCACCGCCCATCGGGACTCATTCACGACTCCCTGGCGAGCCACTTCAAGAGGCACAAGCTTCGCAGCTTGCACGTATAACTTTCCCGCCCCTGACGGCGGCCATGAGGTACGCGGGGGCGCAATCAGTCGAGTATCGCCGATGAACGGAAAGAGCGAACTCAAGCGAATGAGGGACCCTTCGGACGCACGCGCGGTTGCATCCAGCCAATCCTCCAGCCATCCGAGCGAACCCATGGCATGCGTGACGGCGGAATAAAGCGCGTCGCTGTGATAGATGGAATCCACCCGTTCGCGATCGCCCGTACGATGTCCCGCGCGCCACGGACCCGTGGGTCGCAGCCTGATCTCAAGAAATACCATTCTTCAGCCAGCCGCGTGGTCGGAAAGGATTGATAAGAACGCCGGCGATAAGATCGCCCGCGCCACCGGACGAATCCTCATGATTGTTCGCCGAGCGAATCGCCAAGCTCCTGCACTTTGGATTGCAGCGTGGCGAGATCAACACCGGCCGCGATTTCGCGTTCGGCCGCGCCCGAAGCATAGTAATCCTTGCCGCGCCAGGTCAGCTTGAGCCCGTCGAACCGTACACGGCCGCTGCCGCGCGATCCACCGCCGCCGAGCGCATCGTCTTCGAGCAGCCTTAAACCCTGCACCAGCAGCCCGGGCAACGCGGAATCCTCCGGGCATAGCAAGTCCAGCACCAGACGCACACGAAAGCGCGCGCCCGCGGGGACCCGCTCCAGAGTGCGTGGATTCGCCTGGGAGGTAATGCGGTCGATGGCGTTCTCGCTCTTCACTTCGGTCAGTTCGTCGTCCAGCGTTTCGCGCATCTGCGGCGTGATGCTCTCCGGCACAAGAGGCGCATCGAAGACGCTGAGGCGTGCGGGCGTGGCGAAGTTGCTTTCGATGTCGCCGCCGCTCACCTTTTCCATCCTGCCGGGGCTGCGGCCGAACAGAATACAGATCTCGTCGTCGGGACGGTCGCTCTGGTGGATGCGCACTTCCTGGCCTTTGCGCTTCGAGATAAACACCAGTTCCGAGGGGACTGCGAGGCCCGTCGCCTGCTCGAGCAATGCGCGAATGCGTCCGCGCAGGGTGCTGCCGGGCACGTAGGGACGGCCATGCGCATCTTTCACGACGGGATTATCGGCGCCGCCGATTTCGAGCGAGCCTTTGCCCGCGCCGACGTGCAGGCCGGTTTCGCAGTGCATCTCCCCTTCTAGGATCAGCTTGCCGATCAGCTTCAGTTCCGTTTGTGCAGTGTGAGCGCTCATTGAATCCTTATTCGTTACAGGCCTACTCGTTATAGGCGACGATCGCTTCGAAGAGATCGCGGAAGCGTTCGTATCCGCGCGCTTCGTTCTTTCTGGTGACCTGCAGTAGCAGCCGCTCGAGCTGGTCGAGGCTGCGCAGCCCGTGCCGCGCGATGGTATAGGCGAGACGCGCCCGCAGCATGACGAAAGCGTGCTGGCGTTCGTTCTCGGGAGTGCGCGTGGCGCGGCGCACGGCATTGTAGAGGCGCCGCAACTGGCTGCGTGTGCCGGAATCGAGATCGCGCATGCGGCTTACGACCACATGCGCCTGGTTATCCAGATAGAGGCTGTCGCCAATAAGTTTGTCGAGATCGATTTCGGGAGGTCCATCGGGACGCCGGTCACCGCCTCTGTCGCCGCCAGGGCGCCGATCGCCGGGACCCCGGTCGCCTCGCTCACCCCGGTCCCCTGGGCCGCGCGGGCCCCGATCTCCGCCCGGGCGAGGCGGACGATTCCCACGATTTACCTGCTGTGTCTCTTCAGCCATCTTTTAATCTCAATCCGCGTTCCACTTTCAACGCAGCAATCTCAACCGGCCATTCTCTCAGAAAGGCCGTCTCTAATCTTCGGCGAGGCGCGCCCATTCGAGTGCGATCAGGCCTTCGGGGCGAAGTTTCAGTCGTCCGCGGCGGCTTTGTCCCGAGAGACTGCGCCCCGCCATTTCCTTCATCAGGTGCGCGCGAAGCTTCTGGAACTCGCGCTCCCGGCGGGTCGCAGCCCTCGCGAAACGCCTCTGAAACCGTAGCGCGCGAGCCATCAGGCGCTGTTCGTCGCCGTCCGGCGATTCCACCTTTTTATAAAGGTTGCGGAGTTGGGCCAGGAACTGGCGCGCGCCACGAAACTCTTCGTTCAAGTGAACGATCGCATCTTTGAGATCCGCCGCATCGTTTAACTGCTTCCATTCGAGCACACGGCCGAGAATGTGAAGGCAATCCTTATCCGTGGCCCTGGCAATTTCGAGATCGCGGCCGCAATCTTCGTACGTGCGCGCCAGTGAAGCGCCCGGCTCCGCAATCGTCAACGCCATGGTTACGGTCTTCGCCTCGGCGCCCGGCAAATCCTTCAGGTTCTCCTGCGAAAACCGAGAAAACACGCGCTCAAGCTCTCGCGCAAATCCCGCCAGGGCGTCCCATGAACCGTAAAGGGAAAAGTCCGCTTCACCCGCCTGTAACACAGTCACACGCTGGAAATATTCGCCTTGAGAACACAACAGTTCGATCTCGCCCGTGAGGAACTGCTTGTAAAGCATGGAGATGTGGACGTGTTCCTCCACGCTCTGCAGTCTTCGCATCCGCGTGCCGAAGTCGTCGATTTCGCCTCGCAGAACGCCCCAGAGTCTCTGCCCGCGAGCGCGCCGCGCCAGTTCCCGGGTGGAAGCGAACGCTTCGCCATTGCGAGCGCCGTGCCGCGTGACGGGGATCGTTCCCTGGCTGCTTACGTCCCAGCGGTAAGCTCCGGGTTTAACATCCGCGGCTTCGGAATCCGAAGCGGGCGCGATTAAAGCGGGAAAATTGAAACTCCAGACGATTGCGGGAGTTTCTCGCAAATCGCGCGGAATGCGGTCGGGACCGGCCCCGGGAACCGGGAACGGATCGAAATAGCCGGCTTCCGCGGCCTGGGGATGCGCGCCTCCCCCCGTGCCGGCCCGCATCCCTTCCTGCAGACGTTTGCGGACGATCGTCCAGTCGCCCAGATTTTCAGTCGAGCTCCAGACGATGCTCAGTTTGCCGGCGCTCAATTCGCTCAGGGCCTGCGAGACGCGCGCGAGAAACTCGCGAGCGGCGTCCGCTCTGCCCCGATCGGGCAGGATGACGAAAAAGCGGTCGCCGCCGGAAGATCCCAGCATCAGCGGAGGCAACTGCAGTTCGGAGAGGAGGGCGCGGGGAATCGCTTCTCCAACAAGGACCAGCCACGTGGAACGGGCTTCGAAGGCGCGATTGTCCCGATCCGCGGGAATCGCGAGAAGAAACTGCTCGGCGCCTTGTAATCTGCCCTGCAAAAGGATCTGCGCTGACATTCGGAACTCTGAGTTTAGCCTGGCGCGCCGATAACACCGGAAAACGCCGCACGAAAGCAAAAAACACCCTCGCATACAGGCAAAACCTTCCGGCCGTCACTCGATATATGCCGCGGAACGATTTCTCAATCCGGATTCCCGATTACTTGGCACATGGGCTCGTGGCGGCGTAAGCTGGGGACAATAAGATCTGTTGCGAGACGTCGCTGATGGCAATTACCGGATAACAGTTTGAATAAGATCGTTAATTATGGCAACGAGAACTGGATCAATATCGCGACTAACGATTTCTTCGAGGGTTTTTCCCCGTGGGAAGAGATTATTCGATTTGCAGGGTTGGTTATAGAGAGTACATAGGCATCTTTATTGCAGCTTAAAAGGCCTCATTTCCCTGCTCAAGGACCGGACCATGAACTTTTCTCAACAACGGGTTCTGTTTCAGCCCCTCGAGTTATCCGGAACTTCCTGGACTCGATGGGCGGGAAGCATGGTTATCCATGCCGCTGCGGTCGCCGTGATTATCGCAATTCCGGCAACAATTCATCAGGCCATCGAGGTCAATCAGCAGTCTGTTGTGAGCCTGGTCGATCCCACCCCACCCTTGACCCCGCCTCCGCATCGAGTAGTTCTTCACATCGTGCCGACTCCGCGGGTGACCCCTCCGGCGCCTCGGAAAGTGAAATTCAAAGTACCGCAGCCGCCGCCAGTCGTGCAAAAGGTCATCGCGATCAAAGCGGCGCCTTCTATTGAATTGCCGAAAGCCCCGGCGCTGGCACACCTGGAAACGCCCAGGCTGGAAGTTCCGGCGGCCAGGCCGGTCGTGAAGGAGAATGTCTTCCCGGCCAATATTCCCGCTCCGCCGGCGCCGACTCCCTCAGCTCGGGTCGTAAAGACCGGGGGCTTCGGAAATCCCGATGGCGCCAGGCCGGCGGCTTACTCGACGGGTACACCCGCACCGAAGATCGGGGCATTCGATCTCAGCGCCGGGTCGTCGCACGGATCGGGTAATGAGAGCGGAGGCGCCAACGGCGGAAACGGGAGACGCGTAGCCATGGCGGGTTTCGGCGGTCCGGTGTCCGGGACCGGTACGGGTTCGGGTGGCGATGCGCGCGGCCAGGTGCGCAGCGCCGGCTTCGGTCAGTATCCGGTGGCTTCCACAACTCAACATCAAGCGGCAAGTCATGCGGCGCCGGCCGATACGGCGGTTGAAATCACGTTTAAACCAAAACCCGCGTATACGCCCGAGGCGCGGCAGAAGCGAATCGAGGGCGAAGTGCTGTTGGAGGTTCTGTTTTGCGCAACGGGTGAGGTCCAGGTGCTCGGTCTGGACCGCGGCCTTGGTTTCGGCCTGGATGAGAAGGCTCGCGCCGCAGCCAGCCAAATCCGGTTTCGGCCCGGCACGCGGGGCGGCAACCCGATTGATGTCAAGGGTGTCGTGCATATCGTGTTCGAACTTTCCTGAAAGGTTTTCATGAGACAGAAACTTGCAATCCTTTGTTCTCTCGGTCTTACTCTTACGGGCCAGATTTTTGGTCAGACCGCGGCGGCCGGAACATCCAATGACCTGACTTTCGATCATGTCGTGGACTATGCCATATTTCAGGAAAATACGCTGCTTAAGATTCTGCGGGGAGAACATCCCCTCGTTGAGACCTACATTCAGGACATGGGTCCCGACGCGGACTTCGGCGCGGCTCCCAAAACGGATCACTATTTTCTGGGAAAGCTGGACTTGTCGAAAGGCGTAAACACCGATTCCTTTGTAATGAAGTCCAAAAAAAGCCGTTCCACGAGTGTATTCGGCCACCTCTTCTCGATCGATTATGTGCCGCGCGGTTTTGCGCAAACCATGCTGATCGACGGGGGACAGTTCGACCGGAACCACTACACTTTTGAATTCGTACGGCGCGAGTTTCTGGGGGACGTCAGGACTTATGTGATTAACGTCGCGCCGAAGAAAGAGGCGGGCTCGGGCCGCTTCGTGGGCCGGATCTGGGTGGAGGACAAGAAGTTCAATATCGTTCGTTTCAACGGCACTTATTCGAAGGCTGCCGCCGGACAGTTCTATATGCACTTCGACAGCTGGCGGGTAAACTGCGGCCCGGACCTCTGGGTACCCTATGAGAGCTACAGCGAGGAATCGGCCCTGCCCTATGCCTTCGGGCTGGCAAAGCGCCGTTTCAAAGCCGTATCGCATGTCTGGGGCTACACGACAGCGGCGAACCGCCGGGCGGGAGAGCTGACCAACATAACCGTTGATCTTCCGGGGGGACAAGACAAGGTGGGACAGGACGTGGATACGTCACCCGTCGAGAATCTTCGCGCATGGGAGCGCGAGGGAGAGGACAACGTTCTCGACCGGCTGGAGAGCGCAAATATCCTCGCGCCCAAGGGGCCCGTTGAAAAGATCCTCGACACGGTGGTGAATAACCTGATCGTCACGAACAACCTCACGATCGTGCCGGACGTGCGGACGAGAGTCCTTCTTACTACGCCGCTGGAAACCTTTACGGTGGGTCACACCATTGTTATCAGCCGAGGCCTGCTGGATACGCTTCCCGATGAGGCTTCACTGGCCGCGATTCTGGCCCATGAACTGGCTCATATCGCATTGGGGCAGCAGATCGACACGAGGTTTGCCTTCAGCGATCGTGTGATCTTCGATGACGATGTCATTCTGAACCGCTTCCGTTTCGCTCGCCCCCAGGCCGAAGAGGAGGCCGCGAATACGGAGGCGCTTAAGCTTCTTCAGAAATCTCCTTACAACGACAAGCTCGGTCAGGCGGGACTCTTTCTGAAGGCGCTGGCCGCCGAAGCTCCGCGGCTGCCGAACCTGATCAAGCCGTTGTTCGGCAGCAAAATGGAGGGCGACAACAACGTCCAGAGGATGGCAGGCCTGCTTCAGAGCGCGCCGCAGTTGCAGCGCACGCATGTAGAGCAGGTGGCGGCGTTGCCTCTCGGCGCGAGGACGAGCCTGGATCCCTGGAGCGACCGTTTGCGCATGACTGTCACACGCCCGGTTCCGCTTTTGTCGGCGCGCGAAAAGATGCCGTTTGAAATCACGCCGATTTTCCTCAATCTGAAGTACGAGTCGACTGCTAAAGAGCAGCTTGCAGAGGAGTCGCCGGCCAGCCAGCCATCTCCTGCTCCGTCACAGTCCATTCCCGTGGCCGCGGTGGCGGGCGGACCTGAGTAGCGCTCGCCGAATTGAACCGAACTGTCATTTCGGGTATTGTCCGTCTGTTATTCTGATTCATTACCTTTTTCAAAAGGAGAACAGCCGGGTATGTCCGTCAAAGTCGGTATCAATGGTTTCGGCCGCATCGGCCGCAACGTGGTTCGAGCGGCGCTGCAAAATCCCGAGATCGAATTCGTCGCCGTAAACGATCTGACCGACACAAAAACCCTTGCCCATCTGACGAAATACGATTCCGTTCTGGGCACTTTGCCTGAGAAGGTCGAAGTCGAGGACGATTTCATAGTTATCGGCCCGCGCAGAATCAAGGTCTTTGCGGTGAAAGATCCTGCGGAGCTCGACTGGAGTTCTCTCGGCGTCGAAATCGTGATTGAATCGACCGGCCGGTTCACCGATGCCAAAGATGCGAAGAAACATCTTCGCGGCACAGTCAAGAAGGTTATTATTTCCGCGCCTGCGAAGAACGAAGATGTGACGATTGTGCTCGGAGTTAATGAGGCCGCTTATGATCCGTCGCGGCATAACATCATTTCAAACGCATCCTGCACCACAAATTGCCTCGGACCATTCGTTAAAGTGCTGCATGAGAAGTTTGGCATTGTGAAGGGATCGATGACCACGATCCACAGCTATACGAACGACCAGAACGTACTCGACTTCCCGCATAAAGACCTGCGGCGCGCACGGGCCGCCGCGCTCAATATGATCCCCACCACCACCGGCGCCGCAAAGGCGATCGGGCTGGTGATGCCGGAACTCAGAGGAAAGCTGGACGGCTACGCGATGCGAGTTCCCACACCGGATGTTTCGGTGGTCGATCTCGTAGCCGTAACGGCCACGAAGACGACCGAGGCGGAAGTTAATGGAGCTCTCAAAGCGGCTGCCGAGTGTCAGTTAAAGGGTATCCTGGCATACACTGAAGACCCGGTTGTCTCCACGGACATGCTGCATAATTCCCACAGTTCGATTGTCGACGGTCAGTTGACTAAAGTTATCGATGGAGACCTCGTTAAGGTCGTCTCGTGGTATGACAACGAGTGGGGTTACTCCTGCCGAGTAAATGACTTGACTCTGTTTCTTGCGAATAAAGGTCTTTAGTCCCGGCACAAGTCTTTAGGTTTTCTGAATATAACTGCGCGGTAAACGTTTGTAAAACGGTGGGTTAGCTGGTGCAGCGTCCGTAACCAGACTTCCACCGTCCCCATCTTCCCAACCATGAAAACAACTCTTCTGGCCGTATTGGCCCTTGTGTGTTTCACGTTTGTTGCTTCCGCCGCGGATGCGACCGGTAAATGGACCGCAGAAGTTCCGGGCCGCAACGGCAACCAGACCATGACCTTTAACCTGAAAGCGGAGGGCGCCGCCGTCACCGGCAGCGTTACTACGGCTCGCGGCGACGCTCCGATATCGGACGGCAAAGTCGACGGCGACACCATTACTTTCGTCCAGATGATCCCCGGGCGCGACGGCGGCGCGGGAATCAAAATTACTTATACGGGAAAAGTAAGTGCCGACAGCATCGAGTTCTCTCGCGATGCAGGCCGCGGCGCTCCGACAACGTTTACCGCGAAGAAAGCGAATTAAGGTCCCTCGGTAAAGCTGCGTAAAGTCGGGGAACTTTCGTCAGCTGGCCGTCATATAGTTTTAAGGGACTGATTCGCGGAAAGAGTTGCAACACTCGTGTGTTGTGCGAATTGAGTTGGCGAATTTGAATAAAGGATTCGTGAAATGATTCGCATAACGGTGTTGGCTTTAATCCTGGGTGAGGTGGCCTTCGGAGCGACCGAGAGCGGAGTCGTTCGGTCCGGAGGCCAGCCAATTCCCGGAGCCACGGTTACGGCGATCTGCGGGCCGGATAAGATCGACACTGTGACGGACGACGCGGGCCGGTTCACTATGGGCGGCTTGCCCGAGAGTCTGTGTAGTTTTTCCATTTCGATGTTCGGGTTCGAGCCGGCGCAACGCCAGCTGACGGCATCGGACGCTCCTCTCAATTTCGACCTTAAGCTGCAAACGCGGGCTACGCTGGCCCAGGTACCGGCGGCCCCGGCGGCGAAGCCTGCCGCACCACCCTCTCAACAAACTGCGGCGCCATCGCCGCCGCAGTCGCCAACTCCAGGTCAAACGACGCGCAGGGGCGGCCCGGGTCGCGGGGGCTTCGGTGGTGCTGCCGGCCGAGGCGGTCCGAATAGCGCCGCCGGGAATGGCAGGGGCGGCAATGCGGGATTCCAGAATCTTAGTCTCGTGCAGAATGGCGAAGCCGCACTCGACAGCGGCGATACTGCCGGCGGTGCTCCCGAGGATGCGAGCGGCTCGAACGAAGCGTTCCTGGTGAACGGGAGTCTCAGCCAGGGAGTGCAGGCGCAGCCGGGAGACAACTTCGGTTTGGGCGGCCCCGGCGCATTTGGTCCGGGAGGGCCAGGCGGTCCTGGTGGTGGCGCGAATCCGTTTGGCGACGGTGCTGATGGCGCGCCGAGTCTTGCGGCCGGCCAACCGGGCGGCGGTCCGGGTGGTGGCGGCGGTGGCCCGGGTGGCGGCGGCGGACGAGGTGGTTTTGGCGGCGGCGGTGGCGGCCGGGGTGGCGGCGGTTTTGGTGGCCGGGGTGGCGGAAGAGGCGGACGCGGCGCGGCGCCGAACCGGAATTTCCAATTTGGAAACAGGATCAACCGGGGGCGCGGACGACAATTTCAGGGCAGCGCTTACTATACGGTCGGCAACTCCGTTCTCAACGCGCGGCCCTATTCGTTCACGGCACCGACCACATTGAGCGGCGGAGAAGTGCCCAAGGCCGCATACGCGGCGAATCGTTTCGGCTTCTCGGCCGGCGGCCCGCTCATCATCCCGCACCTGATCAGCGGCGACAAGACGTTCTTTTTCGTGAACTATACGGGCAACCGTTCGAAGAACGGCTTCGACGACATCTCGACCGTTCCCACGATGGCGGAGCGGATGGGAAATTTCTCGGCGCTCGGCACGACGATTAACTTTCCGAACACCACCACGCCGTTTCCGAACAACACAATTCCCACGAACATGCTCAATTCGGCGGCGCTGGGACTTCTTCAATACGTTCCGCTGCCGAATGCCCCGGGGATTAAGAACAACTATCAACTGGTGGGCGCGAATCCTACGAACAACGACAATCTCCAGGTGCGCGTCAATCAGACTCTCACCGCAAAAGACGGGTTGGACGTCAATTTCAACTATCAGCACCGGGATTCCGACACGGTTCAGCCATTCGGGTTTATCGATCCGACCAGCGGATACGGCGTGGGCGGTTCGCTGACCTATCGGCGGACGATCAGCCGGACGCTGATCAACAGCCTGGTCTGGAACTTCAGCCGCAATCTCAGCAAGACGCTCTCGGCTTTCTCTTACGGAGCGGATATCACGGGCGATCTGGGGATCACCGGTGTTTATCCAACGCCGGCGCAGTATGGGCCGCCGACAATCCAGTTTACGAACTTCTCGTCGTTGCGCGATCTGACGCCTTCTTCGACCCGGTCCCAAAACTCGACCGTTAACGATTCGCTGATCCAGATTCACGGCAAGCAGACCATTACCTACGGCGTCGGTTTTCAGCGTCGCCAGACTAATACAACGTCCAACTCGAACGCACGCGGCAGTTTCAACTTCAACGGTCTCGGTACCGGTTACGATTTCTCCGACTTCCTGTTAAGTTTTCCGTATCAGACCTCCGCTGTTACGTATGTCGACAATAACGACGCTCGCTATCTGCGCGAAACCGTGGTGGACGCTTTCGCGACAGACGATTACCGGGTGAAATCGAATCTCACCATCAATGCGGGGGTGCGGTGGGAATATTTTGCGCCGTGGACCGAGAAGTACAACCAGATGTCGAACCTGGACTTCGCGCCGGGCTTTACGAATGTGGCGGTGGTGTTGCCGGGGCAGACAGGACCTTACTCGGGAGCGTTCCCTGAGGGATTTATCAAGCCCGATTACAAGCTCTTTTCACCACGAATCGGGGTTGCGTGGAAACCGTGGAAGTCGAAGCAGATTGTGGTGCGCAGCGGGTACGGGATCTATTTCAACGGCAGCGTTTACGGCACACTCGCGTCGCGGCTAATCGGGCAGCCGCCGTTTACCACCAGTACTCAGCTCTTTCAGAGCACGGCGGTTCCGTTGTCTCTTGAAAATGGTTTTCCTCCTACCCAGTCGGATGAGGTCGCGAACACGTTCGTCGTAGACAAGAACTATCATCCTGGTTACGCGCAGAACTGGACCACGTCGATTCAGGAGACGTTCGGCAGATCGTATGTTTTCCAGATCGCTTATAACGGAATCAAGGGAACGGATCTCGACGTTCTTCAACTGCCGAATCGCTCGCCGCTTGGAACTCCGCAGCTTCAGGTACAGAGCAGCCTGATGATTCCGTATGCGACTCAGTTCACTTACGACAACTCGCTGGGGAACTCGACCTACAACGCTCTTCAGTTGCAGTTGTCGCGGCGGTTTGCGCGCGGCAGGTCGTTTTCCCTTCTCTATACGTACTCGAAAGCCATTGACGATTCGTCCACTTTGGGTGGTGGGCCCGTGCTGATTCCGAACGACATCAGCGCGGAGCGCGCGCTTTCGCCGACCGATCAGCGGCATACGCTGCGCGTGAACTATAACTTCGAGTCGCCCATCAGCAACATGCGGACGGGAACCGTTGCCAACCTGTTGCGAGGATGGACGGTTGGGGGAAATCTGAACGTGACATCCGGTCACCCATTTACGGCAACCGTAAACGGCGATACGTCGGGGACCGGCTATACGGGCGCTGCGCGTGCGGAGGCGACCGGTTTGTCTGTCACTTCCGGGTCGGGCTTCTTCAACACGGCGGCATTCGTTGTGCCAACTATCGGCACGTTCGGAGACGCGGGCCGCGATACGATTCCCGGTATACCGAATTTCACGCTGACCGCGTCGCTGTTCCGGTCGTTCCGGCTCGACGAGAAACGGCGCATTGAGTTTCGGATCGATACCACGAACCCGATCAATCACGTGAATATCACGTCGATTAATACGACGGTCGGATCGATTCAATACGGGTTGCCGGTCGCCGCCGGCGGCATGCGGACAATGACTGCAACAGTGAGACTGAGGTTCTGATGAAACGATTGCTTCTAATTCCCGCATTGTTGGCTCTCTTTGCCAGCGTGGAGGCCCAGGAGCCGACATTTTCTGCAAATACGAGCCTTGTGATCATCGACGCGAACGTGCGCGACCGATCCGGGAAGGTGATTCCCGATCTGAAGAAGAGCGACTTCACTCTGTTTGAAGATGGGAAGCCGCAGACGATTTCGATCTTTGAATTTCAGAAGCTGGAGGGCGATGCTCTGCTGGCTCCGGTGCCGGCGATCAAGCCCGTAGCTGCGACTCCGGCTGGCGTGCCTGCTCCGGCGGCACGCAAAGCCGCGCCTGCCGCCCCGACTGCGACGACTGCCCAGCCGGTGATTCGTTATCAGGATCGCCGGCTGGTTGCGATGCTGTTCGACTACAGCAATATGCAGATTCCGGATCAGAACCGTGTTCAGGAAGCGGCGTTGAAGTTCATTCGGGAGCAGATGAAGCCAGCCGATGTGGTCGCGATCCTTTACGAGAGCACAGGGCCGCTGAAGATCGTTCAGGATTTTACGACGGATAAGGATCGGCTGGAAGAGGTGGTGAAGGGGTTCGCGATCGGCACGGCTAGCGAACTGGCGGGCGCGGCGGGAAACGGTGGTGATGACACCACCGGCGAAGATACCGGCACGGCGTTCAACGCGGACGAGACCGAGTTCAATATCTTCAATACCGATAAGCAACTGGCCACGATCGAATACGCGGCGAAGATGCTGGCGGCGTTTCCGGAGAAGAAGGCGCTGCTTTATTTTTCGAGCGGCATTTCGAAATCGGGGTTCGAGAATCAGGCTTCGCTCGAAAAGGCGTCGAATACGGCGAAACGGTCGAACGTCGCGATTTATCCGATCGACGCGCGCGGTCTGGTGGCTTCGGCGCCTGCGGGCGACGCCAGTGCGGCTTCTTCGCGCGGCACCAGCGCGTTGACAGGGGCGCAGATGCAAAGCCAGCGGGACAGCTTCGCGGACTCGCAGGAAACGCTTTCCACTCTGGCCGTCGATACAGGCGGAAAGCTGTATGTCGACGATAACGACCTTGCGCTGGGGATGGAAAAGGCTCGTGATGACCTTGCGAGCTACTACATCATCGGGTACTACAGCACGAACATAAAGATGGACGGCAAGTACCGGCGCGTGACGCTCAAGCTCAATAGCGACATTCAGGCAAAGCTGGATTACCGCAGCGGCTACTTCGGCGAGAAGGAGTTCAAGAAGTTCACTTCGACCGATAAGGAAGATCAGTTGTCGCAGGCTTTGATGCTGGGCGATCCTTTGACGGACCTCTCGCTCACGGGTGAGCTCGATTACTTCCGGCTGGCACGGGATCGTTATTTTGTGCCGTTTTCGGTGAAGATTCCGGGGGCCGAGATTGCGCTGGCGAAGAGTAAGGGCAATGCTCAGACCGAGTTCGATTTCATCGGACAGGTCCGGGACGAACACACCAAGCTTGTGGCCGCGGTACGCGACGGCATCAAGATCAAGTTGAGCGAGAAGACGGCAGCGCAGCTTAGCGCTTCGCCGATCGCTTACGATACCGGGTTCACTCTGCCTCCGGGCAAGTACACGTTCAAGTTCCTCGCGCGCGAAGACGAGACCGGCAAGATGGGGACGTATGAGACTGCGTTCACCGTTCCCGATCTGGCGGCGGACCGGCCTGCGCTGAAGACCAGTTCTGTCATCTGGAGCAATCAGCGGCAGACGCTCAACGATTCGCTGGCTTTCGCGGACAGCAAGAAGAAGCTCGTCGAGGCGGACCCGCTGGTGCAGGACGGGCAGAAGCTGATTCCGAGTATCACGCACGTGTTCCGGAAGGATCAGAACCTTTACGTATATCTCGAGGTCTACGATCCCGGGGTTGCAACGGATAAGCCCAGCGTGGCGGCTACTCTGTCTTTCTATCGGGGAAAGACCAAGAGCTTTGAGTCGCAGCCGGTCCGGCTGGACGCTTTCGCATTGAAGAGGGCGCAGACGCTGCCGATCAAGTTCCAGACCCCACTGGCGCAGCTGGCGGCAGGCCGGTACACGTGTCAGGTCAACATCGTTGATGAAAATGGACGCAAGTTCGGTTTTGCTCGGACTGAAATTGTTGTGTTGCCCAATCAGAAACCCACCGTCTGAGGCTGAGGGGCCGCGTGAATTTCCTGCAGGCTCCAGACCCGGATGGGGTCTCGCTGGCGTGAGGCAATAGCTTCGACCGCGGCGCGGGCTCCGCTCATGGTCGTGATGCAGGGCACTCGATAGGTGATGGCGGCGCGGCGGATCGATTTTTCGTCTTCGAACGATAGCGCGCCCGTGGTGGTGTAAACCACGAGCTGGATCGCTCCGCCCTTCAGCAGGTCGACCGCGTTCGGGCGGCCTTCGTTTACTTTGAAAACTACGCGGCATTTGAGGCCCGCACCTTGCAGGATTGCGGCTGTTCCTCGCGTGCCTACCAGTTCAAAGCCCAGTTCTGCGAACCTTCTGCCGATCGGTATGATTTCCGGTTTGTAGCGTTCGTTGACGCTGATGAAGACTGTGCCTTTTTCGGGAAGCGGCGTTCCGGCGCTTAGCTGCGCTTTCGCGAAGGCTTCGCCGAAGTTGTGGCCGACTCCCATGACTTCGCCGGTGGATCGCATTTCGGGGCCCAGCGCCGGGTCGACGCCGGGGAATTTGTTGAAGGGGAATACGGGCGATTTGACGAAGACCAGCGGGACCGGCAGGCGGCCGCGATGCTCCGTCACGTCGCTGCAGTTTCTTTCCGAGCATCAGCTGGACTGCTAGTTTCGGCAGCGGGACTCCGGTCGCTTTGCTTACGTACGGCACGGTGCGGGAGGCGCGGGGGTTTACTTCGAGCACGTAGACCGTGCCGTCTTTGATCGCGTACTGCACGTTCATCAGGCCGATTACGTTCAGGGCTCGGGCCAGTTTGACGGTGTATTCTTCGATGGTTTTGATTTCGGATTCCGGGATGTCGACCGGGGGGAGCACGCAGGAGCTGTCGCCGGAGTGAATGCCGGCTTCTTCGATGTGCTGCATGATGCCGGCGATCAGGACTTCTTCTCCGTCGCAGAGGGCGTCGACGTCTACTTCGAGCGCGTCTTCGAGGAAGCGGTCGACCAGCACCGGGCGCTCCTGGGAGAAGCTTACGGCTTCGCGCATGTAGCGGCGTACGCTGTCTTCGTCGTAGACGATTACCATGGCTCGTCCGCCCAGCACGTAGCTGGGGCGGACCAGGACCGGGTAGCCTATGCGCTGTGCGATTTCTACGGCCTGGTCGGCGCTGGTGGCGGTTCCGTTCGCGGGCGACGGGATGTTGAGTTCATCGAGGAGTTTGCCGAAGAGTTTGCGGTCTTCGGCGAGGTCGATGTTTTCGGGATCGGTGCCTATGATTGGCACTCCGAGGCGCTTCAGCGGAAGAGCCAGGGTGAGAGGCGTCTGGCCTCCGAACTGTACGATTACTCCGTCGGGCTTTTCTACGTCGACTATGTTCAGGACGTTTTCGAGGGTTAGCGGTTCGAAGTAGAGGCGGTCGCTGGTGTCGTAGTCCGTCGAGACGGTCTCCGGGTTGCAGTTGACCATGATTGATTCGACGTTTTCGCCTTGCAGGGCGAAGGAGGCGTGGCAGCAGCAGTAGTCGAATTCGATTCCCTGTCCTATTCGGTTGGGGCCGCTGCCTAAGATCATTACTTTTTTGCGATCGGTTGGGTCGGCTTCGCAGGTGGTTTCGTAGGTTGAGTAGAGGTAGGGGGTGTAGCTTTCGAATTCGGCGGAGCAGGTGTCTACTCTGTTGAAGACTGCGGTTACGCCTTGTTGTTTGCGGAGGGTGCGGATTTCGATTTCGGTTTTGTTCCAGGCGGCGGCGATTTGTTGGTCGGATAGGCCGAGGCGTTTGGCCTGGGATAAGACACCGGCGACAAGATCGCCGGCGCCACCGGGGTTTACGTGACGGTCCGCGCCGGGCGGAAGCCCGGCGGCAGGGCCGAAGCCCTGGCCCCACATCTGCAAGGATTGTTCGAAGGCTTCGGTTTGGCGGAGTTGCTCCAGGAACCATGGGTCGATCTGCGTCATCTCGTGGATTTGTTCCGCGGTATAGCCGGATCTTAGGGCGAAGCGCAGGTAGCTCAGGCGGTCGGGGGTCGGCGTGATCAGCTTGTGGGGGATTTGGTTTACGTCGAAGGTCTCGGAGCCGAATTTTTTGCCGGTCTCTAGGCTTCGGATTCCTTTGCCCAGGGCTTCTTTGAAGGTGCGGCCTATCGCCATCACTTCGCCTACGGATTTCATTTGGGTTCCCAGCGTGGTGTCCGCTCCTGGGAACTTTTCGAAGGCCCATTTGGGGATTTTTACTACTACGTAGTCTATGGTCGGTTCAAAGGAGGCGGGGGTAACTTTGGTGATGTCGTTGCGGATCTCGTCGAGCCGATAGCCTACGGCCAGCTTGGCCGCGATCTTGGCGATCGGGAAGCCTGTCGCCTTCGACGCCAGCGCGGAACTGCGGGAGACGCGCGGGTTCATCTCGATGATGACCATGCGGCCGTCCTTCGGGTTGATGGCGAACTGGACGTTGGAGCCGCCGGTATCGACGCCGATTTCGCGCAGGCAGCGGATGGCTCCGTCGCGCATCATCTGATATTCGCGGTCCGTCAGAGTTTGCGCGGGGGCTACGGTGATGGAGTCGCCGGTGTGGACGCCCATCGGGTCGAAGTTTTCGATGGAGCAGACGATGATGACGTTGTCGGCGAGGTCGCGCATGACTTCGAGCTCGAACTCTTTCCAGCCGAGCGCGCTCTCTTCGATGAGGACTTCGTGGACGGGCGACAGGTCGAGTCCGCGTTCGAGGATGGTTACGAGGTCTTCGCGGTTGTAGGCGATGCCGCCTCCGGATCCGCCCATGGTGAAGCTGGGGCGCAGGATGGCGGGGTAGCCGTGCTTCGCGGCGAAGGACAGGCCTCCTTCGACGTCGGTGACCAGCTGCGAGCGCGGGGTGTCGAGGCCGATCTTCTTCATCGCGTCCTTGAAGAGCAGGCGGTCTTCGGCCTTCTTGATGGCGTCGATTTTGGCGCCGATCAGTTCGACTCCGTAGCGATCGAGGATGCCCGCTTCGGCCAGTTCGACGGAGAGATTGAGCGCGGTCTGGCCGCCGACGGTCGAGAGCAGGGCGTCGGGGCGTTCTTTGGCGATGATCTCTTCGAGGTACTTGAGGCTCAGCGGCTCGATGTAGGTGCGGTCGGCCAGTTCGGGGTCGGTCATGATGGTGGCCGGGTTGGAATTGACCAGGATGACTTCGTAGCCGTCGGAGCGCAGGGACTTTGCGGCCTGGGTGCCGGAGTAGTCGAATTCGCAGGCCTGGCCGATGACGATGGGGCCGGAACCGATGATGAGGATGCGGTGGAGGTCGTTTCTGCGCGGCATTTTGGTCAGTGCTTGTGGTTCGCCATGAGCTCGACGAAGTCGTTGAACAGGTAGTGCGAATCGTGCGGGCCGGGGGCGGCTTCGGGGTGGTACTGGACGCAGAAGACGGGCTCGCGGCGGTGGCGGAAGCCTTCGAGCGTGTGGTCGTTGAGGTTGATGTGGGTGACTTCGACGTCGTTCGTGCTGAGCGAATCGGGATCGACTGCGAAGCCGTGATTGTGCGAGGTGATTTCGACTCGCTGGGTCAGGTTGTTGATGACCGGATGGTTTGCTCCGCGATGTCCGAACTTGAGTTTGTAGGTCTTGCCGCCGAGCGCGAGCCCGAGGATCTGGTGGCCGAGGCAGATGCCGAAGACCGGGGTCTTGCCGATGAGGCGGCGCACGTTTTCGATCTGGGTGTGCAGCGGTTCGGGGTCGCCGGGTCCGTTCGAGAGGAAGACGCCGTCGGGCTTGAGCGCGAGTACGTCTTCGGCGGAGGTGAGCGCCGGCACGACGGTTACGTTGCAGCCGGAGTGCACGAGGCGGCGGAGGATGTTCTGCTTGATGCCGAAATCGTAAGCGACCACGTTAAAGCGCGCCTCGGCCGCGGGGGTGAGGACTTCGGAGGGCGAGCAGGGTTCGACGGATTTGGTCCAGTGGTAGCTGGCGGGCGTGGTGACGCGGCTGGCGAGATCGAGGCCGGCCATGGACGGGATGGAGCGGGCTTTTTCGACGAGCTCTCGGACCGTCTTTGGCTGTATCGACGGGGACGCCGAGAGGACGCCGCGCATGACTCCGCGGCTGCGCAGATGGCGCACCAGAGCGCGGGTGTCGAGATCGGAGACGACCGGGATGTTGGCGTTCGAGAGGAAGGCGCGCGCTTCCTCGTCCGAGCGCCAGTTGCTGGTGATGCCGGAGAATTCGCGGACTACGAGACCTTCGATGTGCGGATTGACCGCTTCGTTGTCGGCGGTGCTGGTGCCGTAGTTGCCGATTTGCGGGTTGGTGAGAATGACGATCTGGCCGGTGTAGGAGGGATCGGTGAAGATTTCCTGATATCCGGTGATGGCGGTATTGAAGACGACTTCGCCGGAGCGTTCGGCGGGCGCACCAAAACTCCTGCCCTCGAAGACCGTTCCGTCTTCCAGGGCCAGGATTGCAGAATCCAACAGCAGTTCCTCCTGGGGGTGGGGTAAGGTCCATTGTATCGGATGGGGTTGAGGGTTCGGCTTCGGGCGCTTCCGGGGCCGGGTGGGTGGCGGGATCCGGCGGGGGCGGCGGTGTTTGTGGCGGATGTTCTGGAGACGAGCCTGGAGACGAGCCATTCTCAGGTTCGTTTGGCAAATTTGTGTTTTCGGGGGCGTCGGGGGTTGCGGCCGGGGTCGGTGGAGGCGGGGCGGTCGGGCGTTTGGCGCGGAGGTTCTGGAGGCAGGCGAGCGAGCTTTTGAACTGGCGGTCGTAACGCGATTCGTAACGGTTGATGAGTTCGAGGGAGCGCGTTTCGTCGGTCATGGTGCGGAAGGCGATGAAGGCCTGGGCGGGCAGGCTGGAGGCGGTGGCGAGCTCGGGCTTGTGGATTTCGAGGTCGAGTCCGGCGGTTTCCATGTTCCAGAGGCGCATCTGGCGCCAGCGGGCTACGGCCATGTTTTCGATGAACGCTTCCTCAGTGGGGGTTTCCGGCTGATGCTCTTGCTGGAGGGCGGCGAGGAGTTCGACGAAGGTTTCGCTCGATTCGTCTTCGAGGACGATGGTTTTCGAGAGGACTCCGTGACGGAGGCTGTTGCGCGAGGAGGCGAGTTTGCCCTCCGAGGTTTTGGGGCCGCGGGATTTGGCTCCGTTGGCACGGGAGGCGGCGATCTGGAGGTCGGACGGCATTGGGATTTTTGATTTCGGATTTATTGTGCACCCGGTTGGGGCGTTGGGTGGGGGGGGTTGATGGAGTGGGTGTTTGGAATCAGTGGGTTGCGGGGAAAAATAAAGTTGGTTCGGCTGTGATCGTTTACCGGCCAACGTAGACTTTTCCCAAAATCCTTGCGTAAGCGATTGAAAACAAGTGGGTTGGCCGGTAAACGGGTCACATATCGGGCCAATCTTTGGGTAACGAGATAGGGCAAACATTCAAAAGGGGTTAAGCCGCCAATGCGACTGGAGATTGGCCGGATATGTGACCGGCGGCGAAGAAGGGGTACATGACCGTGAGGATCTCCGCGGGAAAGTCATGAGCGCTCTGATGCGCTGCTCTTTTAAGCCTGACCTTCGCCGCCATTGTTGCGGTTCGAAGGGAACGGCAGAGGGAGTGGACCAAGCTCTTACGCTGAAGTTAATTGTGCTGGTGGCTCGAGTCGAGATGGCGGCGGTGTTCGTTTTGCAACACGCTGGCTCTGCCAACTAACTTCGACAATTCTGCGGCGCATGTGACCGGGTGGCTGAAAAAACTTCGCGAGACAACGGGAATTGCTCAAGGCGGCAGCCCGGCGCCCAGAAGATTGCGGAATACATCTCATGGGCACCATCCAGATTTTCCAAGTTCAGCCTAAGCTAGATCGACCCCTTGATGCGGCAGGTCCTACTGGGATGATGCCGAATACTCGATAGCGGATCTGGGGAAGTCAGATCTGTACTATCTTTCTTGCCAGATCCGATTAACAACAGCTCCTCTCGCCGAGAAAGCCGGCTCGAATCGAACCTTCATTCCCGGCCGCATCAGAAGACCGCGAAAACTCGATGCATGGCAGAAGAAGCTCTCGTATCCTGGAGTGTCGATGAATGCGTAGCCAACTTTGAGAGCGGCTACAGTTCCTGATAACTGCAGACTCTTCGCTCCATCTTTTGGATCTCGTGGCCGAAACTGAATCCGTTGCGCTTCTTCGGCTGGGAACTCTCTTTTGAATGATTCTGCCGTTACCTGTTTAGCTGCAGAGAATTCCTCGTTCATGAAGAGCATCCCACTCAGTGTTGCAATGAACCGTGGATCGCTAAATCCATATAGAGTGCTCATCCTCAGCACAGCGATCGCCTTCGAATAGGGCTCGCCGCTGTTGACCATTGAAACGGCGTATTCGACGAACGCCCTAAATTCCTCTGTATTCAGTTCTATTATGGGCTTGAGAACGGCCAAGGCGTCCGCAGCTCTGCCAGCCTTTCGATATGCGCGCCCCAAAATGTACCGAGCAACGGTGCTTGCCGGACTACTTCTTACAGCGCGTTCCAATTCCGTTATGTATTGGGGATTGTTGCCCAGCACTTTCTGGATTTGAGCAGGAACAATCCAGAGACCATCCCGCGTTGAAGCCTTGCGCGGCCTTCACTGATAATACCCTCTGCTTTCGCCAGATACCCGGCAGTTTCTGCCTCTGTGCTGGCCCTCCGAGCCCAGTTGACGTATAGTTCGGCCAAACTTTGGTAGCCGTACTCATCGCGGTCGAACATAGCTATACAACGCCTGAATTCCCCCTCGCTCTGAGCGAGACGTTTTCTCGCCACATCTTGTCCATCAAGCTCTAATGCGAGGTGGGCCAAGATCATGCCTTTTGTGTGATGCAGGACTCTGATTTCATCGCTAATTTCGAGCGCCTGATCTATCTGCGTGAGAGCGAGGTTCGGCTGAGACGAGCGCAACAGCATCCGAGCGTAATGCTGTCGGATATAAGGACTGTCGGGGTCTTTTTGACAAGCCGCCTCGAAGAAATTGATTCTGCCTTCCAGCGTTCTAACTGCGTCGACCATGCGATCGGAGCGGATGAAATTCTCAAAGGCTTTAACATCCGTTTTATGGTTGAGATTGAGCGCCTTAAGCGAGCTCAAAATCACCTCCTCCTTTTCTCCAGCATCAGCAACGCGCTCCCACACTACCGAGGCAATCGTTCTATGCCGCGCACGGGCTGCGAAATGACCGTACGACGGGTCAATCTCCTCAAAAACCACCACACCTTCCGTCTCGCTAGATGTCAGCTCATAGAGGTCTGAATGTGATACTTTTAGTAGATCGCATAACAAGCCATCTCGCGCATATGCTCCGTGCTGGTAAAAGCAACATACTAGAAGATAGAGGCGCTGACCAATAACATTCGGTATACCGCGATATTCATCCTCAATGATGGCATCGAAACCTTTGCCCTCAGTGGCCTCACGCATCGCGACCAGTAGTTCTTTTAGATAATTCTGCTTGATGGAGGCAAACTGCAAATCGCGACTCAGATCTTTGAGCTTGTTCAGAGCATTATTTGTCGTTAGGCAATCAAGCAACTTGTTGATTTCCAGGTCGCTTAATGATTCGAGCAAAAACTCTGTCGCGGAGAGCTTTGCATGAGTTGATCGCCATTCATTGAGACGCTCTCCTATCACGAAGAGAGCAGGCCGTTTTAGCGCCCGGAGTCTGTAAAGGCTGTTGTGAATGACCAGCACGTGATCTGCCGCATTGTCGATAACGAAGATCGGGCAGACGTTCTCAAGAAGGGACGAGGCGAATTCAACGTCGCCTTCGAGGAGTGGCGTCCCGGGCCGGTGAAAGAAGACAGCCCCAGCACGTTCCGTGACGATATTGGCCGAAACGTTCATCAATACCGTTGTTGAGCCGTATCCAGCGGGACCAAGGACCGAGATCAGTGAAGGACCTCGGTTACTACCGGTCGCATATTCCAGAATTGCGTCGTACAGTTCTGGTTCGATGTCTCTTTCGAAATTTAGATTCTTTCCAACGAGCGCCCAATTCGCTCTATCGCCGCGCATGAATTCGGCAGTGTTTGGCTTGGCATTAAACGGAGCCTGATTTACATACTCCCAAGAACTCACTAAACGAGCGACAGCGGCGGGATATTTGTCGAAGGCCGGCAGCAGATCGGGCGGAATTGTGCCTTGTAAGCGCTGCAGCACATCTTGAGAAACCCGCGATCCTGCAATTGCCACGGCGGCGGTGCTCTGAAATTGATCAAAAGTCGCGTTGATCGTTTCTATTCCCTTTGATCGAAGTATCTCGTCGTCGAGTTGGTCAGTCGTCGGCGCCACACGGTACGAAATCGGTATTCGAGAGGGATAGAACTCGGCTTGAATCTCTTCGAGCAACAGGCGCCAGTTCGGATCACGATTTGAGTAGCCAATATATACGAAAGTTGATGTCGCGAACTCTTGCTTCAGAATCTCGAAGAGCATCCGGCGTCGGTTTCGGAATTGGATGTAGTCGTCTTCCGTTATGATGATTCGAGGCTTGTCGACGTTGAATAGCGTCCCATGAAGATGGTAAATGGGTACTTGAAACCTGCGATCAAATGTCACCAGATCACCGGTGGAAGTAATGGTGACCGGCGTTTGCGGTGGCGCAGCGGTCTTTGCATACGCCCTTTGGATGACTGCATCGTAGTTTGTCGTAAATATGGCTTTCCATCGCACGGTTGCTATCCATGTGAAAATATCGTCCGGCTCAAGATCCGAGAGCCGCCGTTTGACGAAGGTTTCCAGTTCAGACCTGCCGCCTTTGCGAATCTCGACAATCTGCGAAACCTTTGCCAAATCGGATTGATCTCCAACGTCAATCCCGAAGTGGTCTGCCAACTCTTTCGCGAGCGTTGAACCATCGGGCGCCGATGAACCGTCGGCCGCTCTAAAATGACCGCCGACTCCTGCACCAACGAACAGAACACAATCACCAGCTTCGAGGGATTGACGAAGCCCAAGCGGAAAAGATACCGACATTCAGTTTCCTTCTTTAAACTAAAGTTCGCGGCGTTTCTCGGCGGCAGAACGGGTTGGAGTTCGCGGGGCAACTTGACCCACTGCTCGCCTTAAAAGTTTTGGTGAAATCAACATTTTATCCTCTGGACGCTTTAGCTCCCCGGCTAGTCTAGGGCCGTTCACAAGCGAAATCCGCGTCGCCCGCAGCAGAACCGCCCGAGTTGAAGGTCGTGTTATATACTATCGCCACTGTCCGGACAATCAACGGGTAGACGAGGAAGGCGATCATGCCTACGAGTGCGGATCCGACCCGCAAATTCACACGACTTCGGACGGAAATCTCTCGCGCGTTTTGGTGCAATCCGAAGCACGACTTTGAATTTGAGCGGGCGACGCTTCGCGCGGTCATGCGCGGCGATCCAGAACGGGGCACTTGCTGGTTCGATGAACTTTTCGAAGGCGGAATCCACCTTCCTGCAGTTGAACCCGACCAGACCCGAGCTCTCACCATTCTCCTGAGTGGCCCCCCCGGCACTGGCAAGAGCACCCTCGCGACCGAATTTTGCTTTCGGGCTGCGACCTCGACTGACATAGAACCAACCGGTCTCTTGTCTCTTTACGTGACGCTCGAGGCACACAAGCCCTGGCTAATCGAAAACGCTTGCTCGTTCGGGTGGCCAGACGCTGAAAGTATATTTGGCGAACAGACGGGTCGCCCCCCGATGGTCCGGGTCGTCCCAGTGCGCAATGAATCGGACCTCACCCAATGGCATGGTCAGCATCCATCGCCGCCAGCAAACCTCATCAGTCGACTGGCGGAGTTGCTCGGGTACCGTCTGTCGGCTGTGCCAAACGCTGGCGTCGCGGGCATTCCGACGGACGATCGAGACATTTTGGTGATCGACAGTCTTAATACCATTCAGGGAGACAAACTCGACTTATTTAACCGATTGATGTCGCTCGTTTCCAGCGGACCGAGAATCATCATATTGATTTTAGATTCCTTTCCACAGGACGGCCCCCGAGTCTGGGATTTTAGCGCAGACATAGTAATTCGCCTGGACCGCGACTACTCCTCGGCTACCTGATCCGTACCATCGAGGTCGAGAAGGCGCGCTATCAGCCGCATGTTTGGGGCAAACACCAGCTTAAGATATATGAGCCGTACGGCCTGCGCTGAAGGCGCATTATCACAAGAGGATAAGATCAAATATCTGCGCGCACATCCGTACCGACGGCAAGGCGGCGTTTTCATTTTTCCTTCGATCCACTATGTGCTTTCTCGCTATAAAAACAGGTCTCCCTCCACGAGCCCGGATCCGGTTCCGTCACCCCTCCAATCCCTTACCGACATGCTCGGAGGTGGTCTGCCGCGCGGTCGTTGCGTTGGCCTAGTTGGCGGCAGAGGCACTCACAAGAGTCATCTTGGATATATGCAGGTCCTGTCCTCCCTGCTCGGTATTACTCTCGACTCCCGGCAAAGGATCGAATCCAACTACGACGAGCGCGCGCTGATTGTATCTCTTCGGGACGATGAGGGTATGACGCGTCAGACCATGGCAAAGATCGTAAAAGCTCAGTTGCCGGGATCGGTTGATGCTTTGGCGAAGCTCGAGGCTGATGGACGGCTTGAAGTGACATATTATCCGCCTGGGTTCATCACGCCCGAAGAATTCTTCCACCGCCTCCTGCTGAGTATTAACCGCTTAAAATCGGGGTCGGAACGGGCGCACGTGACGGTTTTGTTCAACAGCCTGGACCAACTTTCATCTCGCTTTCCCCTCTGTGCTGAACAAGACATCTTCATCCCCGGCATAATCCAGATGCTTTCCGCGGAGGGTGCTACGAGCATCTTCGTCGCCGCACATGAGGCTAATGTGGGCTCAACCCGAGGACGTGACCCAGGCAAATCGGGAGCGAATTCCGACCCCGAGTACTACGGGCTGCTATCGATGGCGGAGCTGATAATTTCCCTGGAACGAAAATCGTTTGCGCGCCTTGACTACCTACGATGGATCGAGAACTCGCTGCGACCAAAGGCTGGCGGTCATCTTTCGGAGGATATGTTTCCAAGCGAAATTATGGCTGTCGAACTTCAGGTCGAGAGATTTGCTGGAGGGCAGCCAGCTGGAGCGCGAGGAATACTCGAATTGATCGAAGACGGTGAATTGATTTCTCAGTGGTGTGGTTCTTCCGGGCTCATTTTTGCTCCCTGCTCGGAAGACGATATTCGGGCGACTGTGCCTCCCCGCAAAATGAGAGCGACGAAGGCATCTCGGAGGAGCCGTGCAGCAGCCTCGCGTAAATGAAAGGATGATTGAGTTGATGTATTTGATTGGCGCCATCTGCGCTGGCGTGCTCATGATTTCCCTTTTCGTCGCCGCGTTCTGGGAAATTGGAGGGGCAGTTTTCGTTTTTTTTCGCATTCTGCCTTCACGTAACCCGAAATTCGCATCCGACTCAGATGCGCTCGTCGTCGCGCTGAAGGGGATAGAATACTTATTTCTCGCGCCTATGAGTTTTTTGGTGTATCGCAATCTTGCCATTTATGTCGCAGCGCAAGTGACGGGAAGTGAGAATTCTCAGGCCGAGGTGGCTGTTACTGAAACCAAAGGTCTTGTGACGAGCCTGATGATTGCGGTAGTTGCAACTGATCTAGTAGGAAAGGCCCTAAGCCCAGAGGGGCTTGCAGAGCGACCGCCAGTGTACGAGTTAACACTTATGGTTGTGCTGGGCGCCTACTTCTTTTTACTCCATTGGGTCGCAGGCTCGAGGAGTCATTTCAGTCCGACCAAGAGGTAGATTCCACGGATCGTGGTTCGTTAGTAAGGTGCGGAACAAATAACCTATTAGTTGATCTCACGATGTGGATCGGCGTTAGACGAAGACGTGAAGCTTGGCGGCCGTCCCCGTGCTGTAGATGCAACCTAGAAAATGTCGGTCGTCCGCATGAAAGTGTGATCCGGTCATCTTCGCAATACCTCCTCTTTCGACGGAGGCGCCGCCAAACACTTTGAATGCCGTTCATCAGCGGTTCCAAGGGAGCAGAGGCCGGCAACGCCGTACGCTCGGGATTCGCGAAGGGAGAATGGCCGACAGCCTGGTAAGCGTGAATCAGACGACGAATCGTTCAGGGCATATCATAATTGTCATGGTCTCGGTCCGCGAGACATTCGCCACGCAGGTAAATTCGGAGATGCTTTTGGCGGTGCGTGCGCTCGCCGAAAAGGACGGGCGCCAACTGCAGGCGCCTGGGCACGAGGCCCTCGCCGATCTCCTGCTGGCAGAGTTTTACCCGCAGCTTGCGCGGGACCCCACTTGGAGCGATGCCGGGCCTCCACGATCGCCGCTTCCACCTCAGCGCTCACCTGATTCGGCGACTCATGAGGGCGTCGCCCAATCCCGGTACCCCCTGCTGCTCGGGGCGCTTCAGCCACTTACAGATCGTCTTCGGGAAACTTCATAGGTCCCGGCCAGTTCCCAGATCGACGCCCCTCTTCATAATCCTGCACTAATAACAGTTTTTGTCGTTCCACTCAGATATGCTTCCAGGGCATCCATCCATGTTGGCTTGTACCGGGCGAGCTTTTAACCGTCATATATCGGTACAATAACAGTAATATAACAGCACGATATCGGCAGATGCTCGCCTTAAAAATGAATGCCCACAAAAAAAAACCCACCGTCTTCAGCCCCACCTTCACCATCACGCCTGCCATCGCCACCGGCCTGATCGAAGCCATCGTTACGAGTCCGTCAGCGGCGAAATCGATTGATTGACGGCGGCTTTGATCGAATACGCGCCCTGCCGCGCGAGCGAAGACGCGGACCACATTCGGCTGCTCGAATAACGTTTTGGGTGGTCGCGGCAACTGTTGTCCGCCGCCGGTGGAACTTCGCCCGGCGCACTTCTGCAATCATCGAATCGGTGGCATCATGGATTCATGCCAAAGTCTCCAACGGGCTTCTCGTTGGCCATCGAATATGACCGCGAGGAGGATGGCCGCTGGCTGGCGGACATTCCAGCTTTGCCTGGCGTAACCGCCTACGGGAGAACCCGAAAGCAGGCGACGGTTGCGGTGCAGGCGCTGGCTCTGCGGTTGATCGCCGATCGACTGGAGCATGGTGAGACCATCCCAGGCCCGATGAACGTCTCCTTCATTGCCGCCTGAGAAACCATCGCACGGTTGGCCGTCTACGAAGGCAAAGCAGGCGCTCGCCGCATTGCTTCGGATCGGGTGGACCATCAAGCGCCAGGGCGGAACATCGCATCGGATTCCTGGCGACCCGGACGTGTTGTTCGCTTACCATGACAGGGTCACGCTCGGGCCGACGGCGATGAAAGTGCTGGCCAGGAAGACTGGGCTCACACCCGGGGATCTGTAGCGCTGGGTACTGGGGTTTCCCAACCGCCAGAAATCATTTCATGGACGCATCAGTATTTTTACTGAGAGCAGCCCTTTTTCCAGTTGCACATTCGGGCTTGTTGCCATCCTGGAGAATCGCGAATGGTTATCGCTCGGCATTAGCAATTCAATCCGGAAGCACCGTTGCCCAAATGAATATGCCGCATCGCGGTTTGCCTGAACGCCGACTCGATTCGCAGTGTACGGCAATTTGCCGTATAATAATTAACAGTCATGCCAGAAGAGATACAAACCATAGCCCGACTTGAAGCGCGTCTGCCGAACGACGTTCATGCGCTGTTGAAGCGTGCCGCCGAAATCGAAGGGCGTACCCTAACTAACCGATTTTGTCGTGTCGGCGGCGCGCGAAGCGGCGCGCAAAACCATCGAAGCGACCGAGATTATCCGACTCTCTGTCGAGGACCAGCGGCAAATCGCTGAAGCGCTTCTGAATCTGCCAGAGTCTACCCCTGCCCTGAAGAAAGCCTTTCAGCGGCGGCGGGAACTGCTCGGCGAGTGATGACGTTTCCCTTTCGTCTGGAGCAACTCAGCGGCGAACATAAGCGCTCTCGATTTCGCTGCGGTGAAGACGCGCTTGATCGTTATTTCCAGACTCAGGTGACGCAGGACGTCCGCCGCCGTATCGCTAATTGCTTCGTGGCTGTCGAAAACGTTACGGACCAAATAGCCGCATACTACACGCTGTCCGCCGCGAGTATTCCTCTCGTTGACCTTCCGCCCGACGAAACGAGGCGTTTGCCGCGTTATCCCACCGTGCCAGCCGTTCGCATCGGGCGGCTCGCCGTGGACCATAGATTTCAAGGGCGTGGTCTGGGCGCGGCGCTCCTGGCCGATGCATCCACCAGAATTTTGAGGGCGGACGCCGCAGCGTTCACGCTTCTCGTGGATGCCAAGAGCGATCAGGCCGTTGCTTTCTACCAGCGCTTCGGATTTCGTACGTTGGCCAGTCAGCCCCGAACGTTATTCCTGCCTCTGGCGACCGCCCAAAAGGCCTTCCTGGAGAAAGACGCGCCGTTGAAGACGCGGTTGGCAGGATCACCGGCGACAAGATCGCCGGCGCTACCGAAAGTGACGTAAAGCTCCGCGCCGAGCGGAAGCTCGGCGGCAGCGCCGAAGCGCTGGCCCCACACCGGCTCGAGAGCGTGTTCATTCGCTTTGGGGGCCCACACGACCATAGTGACTCCCTAAGAATTCTGCCCGCTGTCTGCAGCGAGCAGGTCTTATCGTGACCTGCTCACCTCACGGCCCTTTCCACAAAGAACCTTCCCGCTATTTACGCTTTGGCTCGCGTACTCTGGGTCGGACCTTCCTTCATCACTTGCGAGAGAGCGGCATTGAACTTGCCCATCTCTTCATAGGTGCCGACGGTAACGCGAATATGTTCCGGCCACTCCGGCCACCGGTTTCCGGCGAGCAGAACTTTCTTCGCCGCCATGGCGTCTCCGACCTGCGCCCCCTTCATGCCTTTCACCGACAGCATGAAGAAGTTCGATATGAGACGGAATGTAGGACGCGCCGATTTTATCGATGTGTTCGAAGGCCAGATCGCGATTCCTCTTGTTGATCGCTATCCGTTCTTTCATGAGCGCAGTCTCGACCTTCAGGCTCGCGGCTGCGCCCGCCATGGTAGCCACCGACAGGTTGCCGGTCCGGCCGAATTTGGCGAGTTGAGCGAGCAGATCCGGGCGTCCGTAGGCCATGCCGCCGCGGAGTCCCGCCATGCCGTAAATCTTCGAGAAGGTCCGGAGCACGATGACGTCCTTGTCCGCTTTTACCAGGTCCGTGGACATGTTGTCGCGACCGGAAAAATGGATGTATGCCTCGTCGATGACCAGAACGGCGTCCTTCTTCTTGTTGGCCAGAATGTATTCGAAATCCTTTCTCGGCGTCAGCGTCCCGGTGGGATTGTTGGGATTGCAGATGTAGTACGCGCCCGCATTCGGGTCGGCACTGATCATTGCTTCGACATCGTGCGAATAATCCTTTCGCAGTGGAACCTGGACGACTTTGTTGCCGATGCTGCGGCTTGCGCCGTTGCCGTAGCCCGGCGTGGCCATCACCCAGCTTCGAGTCGGCGAGGCGAACGCCGGCACCAGGTTTGCCAGTGCAGGACCCGAGCCCGGATACGGCGTCACGTAATGCGGCTTGACGCCTTCGGTGGACGCGATCAGGTCCAGGAAATCGTTATTGTCCCCCAGGGGGCCGTATCGCCAGGCCCGGGGCGCAACCTGGGCAATGGCTTCAAGGGCTTCTTTGGAAGGGCCCATCGGGTTCTCGTTGGAGGTGATCCGGACGACATCCGGAGCGAACCTGCGCGGATCACTACCTCCACGAGCGAGTGACCCTGGCTGCGCGTCCTGCGCAAAGGCAAATTCATGGAAGAAGGGAAGAACCGCCGCGGCGCCCAGGGCTATTTGAGCGATATTACGGCGTGTGTATCCTCTGTCGAGCAGTTCGTTTTTGACTTTGAGAGACAGTGACATTGACGTTGATATCTCCTGGAGTGGTCCACTCCGTCTGAAATCGATTGATTGTTGATTGGGAGCGGCGGAGACGTTGCGTCGCCAGGGATTCAGGGCCGACCGGGAACCCTGCGGAAGAAGCGAGCCGCGTGACACGGCGGCCCGGTTACAGATTCAGAGATCTGCTAGCGGAAATGGTACCGTTTAGCCCTTCCTATGTCAAGGATAAGTAAATGGATAAGTAAATGATCGTCTCCATGCATCCAACGGCTTTCTGTCGGGGTCGTGATTGTACAGAGGCTGGATTGGGAAACTCGGGGCGGATGACTGGCCACCAGGCAACCCGTGGCGCAACTCGCGTGAGGCCGCGCGGGCAGGATTTGGTTCGAGAGCGAGGCGCGAGGAGGAAGTCGACGCGGGTCATCTGCGACGACGAGCAACAAAGCTATCGGGCCAAATCCTGTCCGCCCAAAGGGTTGCGGCGGCGCCCGGTCCTGGCTTTATCGCATCTCCTGTCCAATGTCCCGCATTGCCTGCGTCGATACTTCGCGCCATGCCTCGGGCGGCGGTCGCAACGCGGCCCACGGGAGTTGCGCCACGGGCTGCTGGAGAAAGCTGAACGAAACGGGGCGGATCATGACATATCGTGATGTGTCATGATATTCCAGCAAGCGAGCAAGTTATGCCTGCAATCCGCAAGAAATTCGCCACACAGGTTAATTCGGAGATCCTCCTGGCGGTGCGAGCGCTCGCCGAGAAGGAAGGCCGCCAACTTCAGGCGCTTGTGGACGAGGCTTTCGCCGATCTTCTGGAGAAGCGCAAGAACGCCGCTCCTCGGGCGCACGTGCTGGGAGCCTATCTCGCCAGCCACGAAAAGTACGCGCCCCTCTACAAAAAACTCGCTGAATGACGGATTACCTGACTGTAGCCGAAGTTCTGGCCATTCACGCCGACCAGATCGAGCGCTATGGAGGCTCTCACGGCGTCCGGGACGCGGGGCTGCTGGAAGCTGCCCTCTTCCGTCCCCAGACCGGGTATTATACCGACCTGATTGAGCAAGCTTCCGCGCTCTGGGAGAGTCTTGCGCAGAACCACGCTTTTATTGACGGAAACAAGCGTGTTGCTTTTGCCGCGATGTACACGTTTCTCGCCGTCAACGGCGTACAGCTTGCCGCGGACGCACAGGAGACGTATGATTTCATCGCGGCGCTTTACGAAGCAAACCAGTTCCGCTTTGACAAGCTTGTTCCCTGGCTGCGCGAGCATGTGTGAGGAAGGGGACGTCATCGATCGAATGCTGCGCGCCCCTGGCGCGAGGAAGTCACAAGACAGAAGTCAGAATGGCGGGGTTTTCTCCAATGCCGGCTGGCCGCGACCATCGAGACCGCGAAGCCTGCGGCCTGTAGATCAACTCGAAACAGGAGGTTCCCAGGGTTAAGTGAACGTCCGCATCAAGAGAGTTTACGAGCCGCGAAACGCGCAGGACGGGAAGCGAATCCTCGTCGATCGGCTTTGGCCGCGCGGCTTGAGCAAAGAAAAGGCCGGCGTCGATCTGTGGCTGAAGGAGATTGCGCCGACCACTGAACTCCGGAAGTGGTTCGCCCATGATCCGGCTAGGTGGGTGCAATTTCAGAATCGATATCGCGCCGAGCTGAAAAAGAACGCCGATTCCGTTGCGGTTTTAAAGCGCGAAGCGGAGGACGGTCCCGTTACGCTGCTTTTCGGAGCGAAGGACGAAGAGCACAACGAAGCCGTGGTCCTCCGGTCCATCCTCAATTCCTGAATCGCATGCATCCCGATGGGTCTCGTGGCGTTGCTTCACCCATCTTGCTCCACCCACCTTGCTTCAAGACAGTTTCGCCCGGAACGCGGGCGGCGGTCACAAAGTACCGCATTTTTCCTGATTCCACAGTAAATCATTGATTTCACGAAGCAAGGCGCTCGGGAAAAACCGCATTTCGGGCATTCCGAAGGCCTGGATTTTTGGTTCCCCGTGTTATATACGGGCGTGAGTTGCACATGGAAAAACAGCGTGCCGCCCGCGAGGAGGAGCGAGCCGGTCGATGGTTCAGAGCGCGGTGGAATTTGCCAGAACACAGCTTCAGTTCGAGCCCGACGAACGGCAGGCGGAGGTGCTGGCCTCGACGGCAAGTCGCGGAATTCTGAACTGCACGAGGCAGTGGGGGAAATCGACGGTGACGGCGGCGAAGGCGATCCATCGGGCTTATACGCAGGCGGAGAGTCTTGTCGTGGTGGCGAGTCCTTCGGAACGGCAGAGCGGCGAGTGGATGCTGAAAGCGGAGCGGTTGCTGGGAACGCTGGGTGTCAGGAGCAAAGGCGATGGGGTGAACCGGCTGTCGCTGACGCTTCCGAACGGGTCGCGAATCGTCGGGCTGCCCGGCCGGGACGACAAGATCCGGGGGCTCTCGAAAGTCTCGCTGCTGCTGATCGATGAAGCGGCTCAGGTGACGGAGTCGCTGTACAAGTCGCTGATGCCGATGCTGGCGGTGTCGAATGGCGATATGTGGCTGCTGAGTACGCCCTGGGGCAAACGCGGGTTCTTTTATGAGACCTGGCAGTACGGTGGCGACCGGTGGTTTCGGGTCAGCGTGCCAGCGACGGAGTGTCCGAGAATTTCGAGAGAATTCCTGGAGGAACAACGGGGCGCGATGGGGCTGGGGTGGTTCCGGCAGGAGTATCTGTGCGAGTTCTCAGACAACGGCACGTCGGTGTTCGACAGGGATCTGGTGGAGGCGGCGCTCGACGACGAGCTTGAACCGCTGGAAGCGTGAGCACTTGAAGTCGAAGTCAGGCGGCCAGCAACTCACCCAGTGTTTTTTGCGGCCGCCATTCCGGGTTGTTCCGACGGTACGATGCCGCGTCCGCGTCAATGAGTCCCACCAATACCTCCGCCACGATGCGGCCGCCAACCGGGCCAAGACGATGACCTCCGGTACAGGCGTCGGCTTCGCGGAGAATGTAGTACCACAAGGGAGTTTCGCCACGCCAACCGGTGGAAGCGATACCGACCTGTTCCGCGGTGAGGGGCGCGATTCCGAGGTGACGCGCCACAGCTTCGCCAGAAGGAAGCCCGACACCCTGGCCTCGTTGCAGGTCGCGGACGGCGAGGGAGTGATAGTCCTCAATTTCGCACTCACCGGTGACGGCTACCGGCAACTGAATGAGCGCCTGCACAAGCCTCCCATCGATTTTTTTGGATCGCTGCGCCGAGGCCGCGCCGGGCGTATCAAAGAACAGCGTCCAGTCGACCGCGTGCTCAGGCGGTACCGCGCGGAATCCCAGGAGATCAGGAAAGAGCGGCACGACATTCGCGCGGAAGTTCAACTGGTAACGGTGGCGAATCTGACAGTGGCCGTACCGGTAGGCTGCGTCGGCAAACTCGAGCGGTATGAATCCCGCGGGTTCAGGGCGAAACCAGTGCGGGCCTTCTCGAAGCACCTGATCTGCGAGGGCCTGCCCGACGAGCGCCGGCAGAAATTCGTTCAGAACGATCCATTGATAGTTCCACCGCAATTGCCTGGCCGCTTCGTCGAACACGCGATCGCTCGATGCTCCGGTGAGCCGAACTTCATCGACGAACGCGTTGTGAGCCTTGAGCATGGCGAGATGAAGTTGCGACACCAGCATGTGCGAATCGTTGCGCGGATCGCCGATTACCGCTATGCCTTCTGCGTTTCGCTGAAGGTCCGCCCGGTCCAGACCAAGCAGGAACTTCGCCGGGTCATCACGCTGGTAGAGGAACGGATGGCCGGTCGGTCCGTCGCCATAGAGGCTTTCCAGATTGAGTCGCGGGCTGCGGGCATTACGCAGTTCGGCCGTATCGGCGTGGCTGCGCAAAGTGGATCGGTCAGCCGTGATGTCGTGAGCCACAAATTGACCGAAGATCGGCCAGCCGGCCGCGGTGTCTCCCAGGGAGTCGGGGGAATCATCGACATCTCCGCAATCGCAGAGACCGCCGGCGCGACCGAGCGCGTGGAGGAATTGCTCATCGGCGTCAAACGACGGAAGGTCGGGAAACATCCGGCCGTAGTTTGCGGGGCCAAGGGGCGCATCGATCGGCACTCCGGCGCGTGGCGCCGACGGCGCCACAGCAGCGCGTGCCGGCGACAAGCAGTGACTGCGGGCTGATGTGGCGGGCTGACTCATAATTACCTCCGTTTCCGGTTCGTTTCTCTTTCCGAGGCGGATGTTTACGACACTATTCTTTCATTGGGGTTCAATCGCCTGTCCCCGTGACATGGCAAGGCTTTTTTCGATGCGCTGGTCCGGAATCAGCCAGATCAGCGCGGCGATCACGTAAACCGCCTGCCCGATCCACGAGGAGCGCAGGCTCGCAACGATCGCCACCAGATACAGCACCGGCGACAGCTTGCCCTTCCAATCTCGCCCGATGGCTTTCTTCAGAATTGAGTCCTGCCCTTGCGCGCGAATGATCGTTTGCTGCAGCACGTAGTAAGCGATCCCAGCCATCAACAGCACTATTCCATAAAGCGCTGCGGGCACCGCGGTGAAATGGTTTTCCCCCATCCATCCCGTCGCGAACGGAAGCAGCGAGAGCCAGAATAACAAGTGGAGATTGGCCCAGAGCATGGCACCCGTCACCGCGTTGCAGGCATGCAGCATGTGATGGTGGTTGTTCCAGTAAATTCCGACGTAAACGAAGCTCACGACGTAGCTGAGAAACACCGGCAGCAGCGGAATCAGGTCCCCAAGACCGTCGCCATGCGGCACCTTCATCTCCAGCACCATAATTGTAATGATGATCGCGATCACACCGTCACTGAACGCTTCCATCCGCCCCGTAGTCATCTACCCTCCGATTTTAAGAGAACCGCCAGCGAAAACAGCGCCAGTGACGAAGCACTTAAGGTTCAAGCATGCCCTGGCGCCGACGTAAGGAGACTGCAATTCTGCCATTTTATGTGAACTTTCGGGAAATCAACTGTAAAGGAGAAAAGCACGATGACACAGACCACGGCCACACAACGAAGCATGCAGCAGGCCCTGACAAGAACGCCCTCCGCCCGTTTCAAGTGAACGTTCCGGACGCGGAACTCACCGATTTGAAAAAGCGCATCCTCGCTACGAAATGGCCTGAACGCGAGACCGTTACAGATGCCACGCAGGGAGTGCAACTCGCGACGGCTCAGGCGCTGGCGCGTTATTGGGCGACAGAGTACGACTGGCGCAAGATCGAGGCCAAAATGAACGCCCTGCCTCAGTTCATCACCGAGATCGACGGGCTCGACATTCATTTCATCCACGTCCTCTCGAAACATGAAAATGCGCTGCCGCTGATCGTTACGCACGGATGGCCTGGCTCGATCATCGAACAGATGAAGATCATCGATCCGCTTACCGATCCGACCGCACACGGCGGGAACGCATCCGAGGCGTTCCACCTGGTGATCCCGTCAATGCCGGGCTACGGATATTCCGGCAAACCGGCCACCACCGGGTGGGATGTCGCCCACATCGCGCGTGCCTGGATCGTGCTCATGAAGCGCCTCGGATATGCGAAGTTCGTGGCGCTCTCCCTTAAATGCGCTTCGCGCAGGGCGGCGATTGGGGCGCACTGGTCGTTGAACAGATGGGCGTCCAGGCGCCCCCGGAGCTGCTCGGCATTCATACCAATATGCCTGGCATCTTTCCCGTCGAGATTGATCAGGCGGCTTTTGCCGGAGCGCCGGCGCCGGCGGGTCTATCCACCGATGAGAAGGCCGCCTACGAGCGATTGCAGTTCGTCTATCAAAAGGGAATCGCCTACGGTTTCCAGATGGGGCTGCGGCCGCAGACATTGTATGGAATCGCGGACTCGCCCGTCGGCCTGGCGGCTTATTTCCTCGATCATGACGCGCGCAGCTACGAGTTGATCTCACGCGTCTTTAACGGGGAATCCGAAGGCCTCACGCGCGATGACATCCTCGACAACATAACGATCACCTGGCTGACGAACACAGCGATTTCCGGGGCCCGTCCCTATTGGGAGAATTGGGGCAAACTCGGGTATTTCGGTGTCAAAGGCGTCTCCATCCCGGTTGCCGTGAGCGTCTTTCCCGATGAACTCTATCCCGCTCCGCGGAGCTGGGCGGAGCGGGCGTATCCGAGGCTCATTCACTTCAACAAGCTCCCCAGGGGCGGGCACTTTGCGGCCTGGGAACAGCCGAAGCTCTTTTCGGAAGAGGTTCGCGCGGGCTTCAGATCGCTGCGGTAGGTTCTTCGGAACCGCAAAGGGCGCGGACGCGACCCGTTTTGCGCGTGTTCTGTTAAAAGAGAGGAGAAAAATGCGCCATGCCTGAGGCTTCTCAGTTCAACGTCTCGCAGTTCAAAATCGACCGCACCTGGCCGGGCCTGTGGACGATCACCTTCAGCAACCCACCCATCAACATGTTTGTTCCCACAACGATCGTCGAATTGGGAGCGGTAATGACCGACCTCGAGGCGGACCCGTCCGTGAAGGTCGTAGTGTTCCAGTCGGCGAATCCCGATTTTTTCATCGCCCATCTCGACGTAGCGAAGGCAGCGGAACGGCCGGAGGTGCTCGGCCTTTGGCGCGACTTTGTGCTGCGCCTCTCGTCCACGCCAGTCGTGAGCATCGCTAAGATCCGCGGCCGCACGCGCGGCATCGGGAACGAGTTCGTGCTGGCCTGCGACATGCGCTTCGCCAGCCGGCAAAGCGCCCTGTTTGGCAACCCCGAGATCGGCGTCGGACTGGTCCCGGGCGGCGGTGCGCTGGAATGGCTCCCGCGCCTGGTCGGCCGCTCGCGCGCGCTTGAGATCGTGCTCAGCGGCGACGATTTCGATGCCGATATCGCCGAGCGCTATGGCTGGGTGAACCGCACGCTGGACGATGGCGTCCTTGACTCGTTTGTCGATACGCTCGTCCGGCGTCTGGTCTCGTTCGACCATGAAACGCTGGCTGCGGCGAGGACCCAGGTCAATCGGTTCGGGATGCCGAACGCTACCGAGCTTCAGTCGAGCATCGACCTGTTCTTCCCGCTGCTGGCTTTGCCAGGCGCCCAGGCGCGCCGTGCGAAGGTTCGTAATCTCGGTTACGGTGTTCGGAGCGACTTCGAATTGAACTTCGGCCGGTATCTCCCTGCGTTTGGGCGGGCGGACGACGACGACGCGGATAGATAATCCCCGGAATCAAACGCGGATGCCTGCGGGAAATTCGGTACACAGGTTAATTCGGAGATTCTCCTGGCGGTGCATGTGCTCACCGAGAGGCGCTTGTGGGCGAGGCTCTCGCCGATCTTCTGGAAAAGCCATATGTGGCTGCTGAGTAGCCGTGGGGAAAACGCGGTTCTTTTATGAGACGTAGCAATACGGCGGCGACCGATGGTTCCGTGTCAGTGTGCCGGCTACGGAGTTTCTGCGAATGCCGAAAGAGTTCCTGGAAGAACAACGCGGCGCCATGGGGCCGGGGCGGTTCCGGCAGGAGTATATATGCGAGTTCCCGGACAACGGCACGTAGGTGTTTGACAGAGATCTGGTGGAGGCGGCGCCGGACGACTTTCTCGATCCGCTGGAAGCGTGAAGGGGCGTTATGCGTGTGGCGATTATTTGCGCGCAAGTGCCGCTTTCTCGGGCCCCTGGACTGGAGCCGGCACAGCCGGCTCGGTCTGGAATTGGGTGGCTTTAGCTGGTTCGCCGAGTGCGTTGTACTCCCTGACCAGGTCTTTGCGCGCCTCAACCACGTATTCGACCGTGGGGCTTATCTGATTGACGATTATTTCGTAACCGGCCCGCGTTTCGGCCTCAGCTTCCCGATAACGCTTCTCGTGAAGGAGCGTGCGGCCCAGTCTCAAGCGCGTAACTCCGGTGTTGAGGTGACCGGCCGACTGCGCGAGGGTGAAACGCCTGATAACGTCCCGAAAGATCGCTTCCGCGCGCACATACTCACCTTGTTTCAGATAGACCGAGGCTTCATTGGAAAGGGCGATGGCGGTCATCCAGTGCTGATCCCCGTAGACCGCCCTGTAGGTTTCTACGGACCGGCGGTCATATGCCAGCGCTTCTTCAAAATGTCCCTGGTACGAAGCCAGCGCTCCCAATTCGTTCAGTACCAGCGCCACCTGAGGGTGCACTTTTCCATAGGCATGCTCGAAAGTCGCGAGGGCCTTTTCCAGGAGGCTCTCAGACTCCGAGTACCGTTCTTCCCAGGTTAATGCCTGAGCAAGGTAGGTTTCATCTCTTGCAGCTTCGGGGTGGTCTTTGCCGTACCACGCCCGGGTAATGTCGAGTGCGCGCCGGCTATACCGCTCGGCCTCCTGATAATGCCCCCATTGAAACTGAAGTTGTTCGAGGTTGATAAGATCCTGGGCAACAAGCGGATAGGTTTCGCCATGAATTTCCCGGTGAAGGGCCAGCGCCTGCTTATTCAGGGAGTCGGCTAACGCGTAGTGGCCCAGATAAAAGTGCGCGTCCGCAAGATCGACGAGGCTGGCTGCCAAATCACCTTTGTTTCCGGCCGCGCCGGACTGGAAGCGCACCACCTGGTTCAGCACCTCTATGGCTTTTTCGTACTGACCGCGCTCCTTCAAAACGCGCCCGAGGGCGGCCGTTGCCTTGACCGCCGCGGGCTCATCGGAACGAAGATCCCGCTGATTCATCGCGATGGCTTCCCGGATGAGCCGCTCCGCATCGCTCAGCCGAGCCTGATCAATACGCAGCAGACCGAGCGCAAGCAGACTGTCCGCCACTTCCACGTGATCCGGGCCGAAAACGCCTTTTCTTCGTTCGAGGGCGGACTGAAGCAGGGGTTCGGCGCGATCGAATTTGCCCAGCTTCTGATACATCCCGCCAAGAGTCTGGTCGAGATCCGCCTGTACGACAGGCTCATTATTCAGACTTCGGACTTCCTGTGCACCGCGGTCCAGCAAAGTCACTGCGCTAAGACTTTCGGCCGGTCCGGCCTGTTTGTCGCCGCTGTCAAACAGGCTCAGCATGAACCGTTCGACGCGCTGCGTGCGGGCCGTTTCGGCCAGGGCCCGATCGCGGGCCTTCGCCAGACGTATCGTGAAAAAAGAGGTCAGGCCGACAACCATAGTAAAGACGAGCGCCACCGTTGCGACGGCCTTTCGATTCCGCCCGACAAATTTCCGCGCGCGATATCGCCATGTACTCGGACGGGCCTTGAGCGGTTCACCGTTCAGGAAGCGGTCGATATCCTGAGTCAACTCCAGTGCGGAAGCGTAGCGCTCCCCAGCGTCTTTCTTCATCGCCTTCAGGCACAACTGATCGAGGTCGCGCCAGGCGGCTTTGTCAGGGCCCGAAATGTGCGCGTTGTTCGGAGCCGCCACGGCGGACGGCTTCTCCGGTTCGCGCGGCCCTGTGAGGAGGACTTCGGCTTCCACAGGCGAAAGCCCGTCAAGCTCCCAGGGAGGTCTTTCGGCCAGCAGTTCGTAAAGAATGACGCCGAGCGCATAGACATCCGTATAGACCCCGACAGGCTCGCCGCGAAGCTGCTCCGGAGCCGCGAAGGCGCGCGTGAATCGTAATTGAGTCCGCGTCTGATTCGCCGCTTCGTCGAGGCTTTCCAGTTGCTTGGCTATTCCGAAATCCACAAGCTTGGGCGTGCCATCCCGACCAACGAGAATGTTCGACGGTTTCAGATCGCGGTGGACGACGAGATGGCTGTGCGCGTACTGGACGGCGTCGCACACCGACCGAAAAAGCCCCAACCGCTCCTCAACGGAGTAGCCGCGTTCACGGCAGTATTCGTCGAGGGCCATGCCTTTTGCAACGTACTCCATTGCGAAATACGGCGTTCCGTCCGGGTGGACGCCCATGTCGTAGAGCCGCGCTATGAGGGGATGCTCGAGCTTTCCGAGGGTTTTGATCTCGCGCGCAAAGCGTTCCCGAAGATCCGGCTCCGCCCAGGTCCGCCGCAGGAACTTGATAGCCACATGGCGATTGGCCGACTCTTCCCAGGCGAGGTAAACCTCGGCCATTCCGCCTTTGCCGATTTGGTCTTCGATTCGATAGGGGCCGAAGTCCTCAAAGGCGGGCGGCGCGGCAACGGCGTCAAGTATTCGGCCGGCAAGCTGAAAAGCGTCGGTATCCAGAATGGATCCGATCTGAACGTTCTCAGGGACCTGCATCGGCATCACCGCTTATCCGAACGGATCTTGTAACCGAGCCTCGCTTTGGCTTCTCGCCACTCGCGTTCCACGGTGGCCGGGGACAGGTTCAACGCGGCCGCGGTTTCCTCGACCGTCATCCCCAGATAGAATCGGCAGTCGACAATCCTGCCCTGGCGCGCATTTTCTCGCTTGAGATCGTCCAGCAGCGCATCGACGGTGAGGGCATCCTCAACGGGCAAGGCTGTGTTTTCGGGCAAACCGACCGGATCGCGCTTCTGAGCTTTTTTTCTGCGGGATGCGTCAACAAGGATCTGGCGCATCGCGTTCGCAAAAACGCCGATCAGGTTGTCATAGGATTTCAACTCAAGGTCAGGCGGGTCTTTAAGCAGTTTCAGATAAGCTTCATTCGCCAGCGCTGTGGGACCCAGCGTCGGGCTTCCCCCTTTCCAGCGAAGACGCGAAGCCAGCTCGCGAATTTCCGTGTATTTTCGCGCGAAAAGGTCGTCGAGCGAAATTTTCCCGTCGGCCTCGTGCGCCGGGTGAGTCTCGGGTAATTCAGCGCCCGCGATAGAAGAACCCTTGACCTTCATCGAATGACGGCCTTTCGTCACAGAAAACGTATTCCTAAGAGTGTAGCCCAAATCGGCTTTGTTGGACGGCGAGGCTCGGACGCCTGACACGGCGCGGGATTGCAAAAAGGACTTCCTCCAATCCGAGGGCATCCCGGTCAATCTGGCGTTGCTGGAAGCAAAAGCCCGCACCTTCAGGGATGACGGCTTTTCGTCCCGGAAAACGTATTCCAGAGTGCAGTCCGAAATGTTTTACAACGCTCCGCAACATTCATGGCTTGTTTTCAACACGGCCCTGGCTACCAGATTGAAGGTCAACCATTGGGTTGAGGCTGAGTGAATCGAGGAGGCAATAGAACCTATGGTCATTCGTTTACGCGCGTTTTTAGCAATCATGCTGGCGCTTCCCCTTGTCGCGCAACCGCCGCAAACCGAGGGCGGAACCAGGATCAACCCCGGTTCGAAACCGGCGGGGCAAACCGTCGATGACGTCGTCGCAATGGTGGGCGCAGGGCTATCGGACGATGTGGTTATCGCGAAACTCCGCAAAGAGGGCAAAGTTTTCGATCTGAATACGGAAGAGTTGATTCGTCTGAAGAAGGCCAACGTCAGCGACGCCGTGATGCAGGTCATGCTTGACCCCAGGGCGGAAATCAAGTCGGCGCCTCTCCGGACGGCGCCGGGCGTCCAGCCCATCGCGGTTTCATCGGCGGGTGTCCCGATTATTTCCGGCGTGCGCGCAGCCGGAGCGTCCGGAGCGACGCCTGCGCCGGGAACTGAAGCAAAAGGCGACCCGAACGACCCCCTCACGCCACACGACTCCGGCATCTATCTGGTGACGAAAGATCGAGACGGCAAACCTCAAATGGTCGTTCTCGAGCGGGCATCGTATCAGGGAGCCAAGAGCGACGGCGTGTTCACTTCCGTCATGACGCACGGCATCGTAAAAGCAAAGACGAAGGAGGCTATCAACGGCCCCCGCGCCGCCATCCGGGTGACCGAACCCTCGCCTGTCTTCTATTTCTATTTTGACGATAAACAGGCTGGTCTCGGTAAGACGTATTTCGGGGTTGGAAATCTTTCGAATCCCAACCAGTTTTCTTTGCTGAAGCTGGAGGTCACCAAAACCAGCCGTGAAAGCACGGTGGGGAAGTTCAGCGTTTGGGGGAGTTCCTCCGGGACCGATGCCAAGGCGGTTATCCCATTCATGAGCGAGCGGCTTCGACCGGGCCTATACAAAGTGACTGTGGACGGACTTAAGTCCGGGGAATATTGTTTCGTGGCGTCCTCGAACATGGGCATTCAGAGTCCGTATGGCGCGGTGGCCAACATGACGACGGACATTTTCGACTTCGGCGTCAGCGTCGAGTAAGCAACAAGAAAATCGGAAATGCAAAAGGAGACTTATACGATGAGCAGATACCGGAATTTGCAGTTGAAGCGCTACGCCTTGTGGGCGGGGGTGCTATCAGTAGTTCTCACGGCGACCGTTTTCGTTGTTCATGCACAGGGGCCACAGCCGCCTTATGCGCTGTTCCAATACTCTTCGTTGACTGGTTCCGGAAACACGATTACAGCGACTCAGATCCCCGTAGTTACTGCCACGGGAGTCACGGTTTACGAGAATCTGACCCTCCAGTTCAATGCTGATGCCAACGGCAACCTGAGTATCGCATCCGGCTTTCCGCAGATTATTCCTGCCCCGACACTGATAACGTCCGGGTTCAAGGCCGGAACTTACGTGGGTCCAAGCACCGTGCTAAGTGGTGGAATGATTATAAATGTAAGCGGTCCGGGAGTCACAGACGGCGGTGCCACGCAGTGGACGCTCAGCGCAGCAAGCGGCGCCAACAGCTGCACTACGCCAGATACGGCTACCTGGTATGTCGGCCCGCTGGCGAGCAGCCCGTGGGCCGCCCGACTCGAAGCGGCCCATATCACGTCCACTGCATGGAGCTATGGTCTTGCCAGCAGTCCGAACTGCAATTCCACGACCCCGCCACAAGGCCTCCCGTCCGGAAACTGGGGGAGCCCACTAATTGGCGTCAGCCAGGCGGGTAACACTTTGACTATAGCGAGCTTCAGTTTCGGCACCAGCGACTATGGAACTCCTCAGTCCCAAATAACCTACACTTTGAAGCAGTAATTGAGTCGTTTTTCAACGAGGCTATCCCAATGAACACGACTATCTGGAGAATTGTTGTCTGTCTGACAAGCGTTTCGGCCGTATGTCAGGGGCAAACCTATACCATTACCACGGCTGCCGGAGGTGTGACCCCCTACTTCTACTCCGGCACAGGCGACGGAGGTCCAGCCACGAGCGCGGGTCTTGCCAACCTGTGCTACGACGTTGCCGTCGACGGGATGGGGAATTTCTATATCGTGGCCGGGAGCCTGATCCGCAAAGTAACTCCGACCGGGATCATCTCGACTCTCGCGGGCGGTGGAACCAGTATCGAAGACGGCGTTTCCGCGGTGCAGGCGGAACTTTCGCCGATCGCAATCGCCGCGAATGTCGCGGGCTACGTGTTCATCGCCGATACCGCTTTCGGTAATGTCCGGATTCGACTGATCGATCCGAAGGGCATTATCACGACGGTCGCAGGCGGGTCGCCGTGCTGCACCCTTGGCGACGGGGGTCCCGCACTTGGGGCCTACATCGGTATGCCCTACGGCCTGACCGTGGATATGACGGGGAACCTTTACATCGCGCAGTCGGACGGCAAGAACAATCTGGTCAGGAAGGTATCAGCCACGACCGGTACGATTATCACGGTGGCCGGCGGAGGCACGGGGTCGGGAGACGGAGGTCTGGCAACGGCCGTCAGCCTCTCACGCCCGACAGGGGTGGCTGTCGATCTCGCGGGAAATCTCTACATCGCCGAAGCCGGCGGGAATCTCATCCGGAAGGTTTCGGCTACAGGGATCATTTCGACCGTGGCGGGAACTGGTGGATCCAGCAGTACCGGCGACGGTGGAATGGCGACACAAGCAGGAGTCAATAGCCCTTATCACGTCGCCGTGGATGCCGGCGGTAACCTCTACATCACGCAGATCGACGATGCGCGCGTTCGTCTGGTAACGTCTGGCGGTATCATTACCACGATCGCGGGTACCGGCGTCCAGGGGTTCTCGGGCGACAACGGCCCGGGAACAGGCGCCACCATGGATCGACCCGCGGGACTCGCGGTAGCGAACTGCAGCGGTCTGGTTTATATTGCGGACGCGACTTCCGGAATTGCGCGTGTGCGCCTGTTGACCCCACCAGTGTCCATTGATCCGGGCGGCGTCGTTCCCGTCTACAGCACGGCCAATACGATCCAGGCCGGGTCGTGGATATCAATTTACGGATCCGGTCTCGCGAATGGCGCCAACCTGTGGAATGGCGATTTTCCGGTATCGCTGGGAGGCGCCAGCGTCACGATCGATTCGAAGCCCGCGTACCTTTGGTTTGCGGGTCCCACGCAAATCAATCTGCAACCGGCCGACGACAGCACGACGGGCACAGTGAGCGTGGTGGTGAATACAGGCGCGGGGAGCGCTTCCTGCACGGTGACACTCGCTCCCTATGCGCCGTCGCTGAGTCTGTACAACAGCAAGTACGCGGCGGCGATAGTTCCTACGCCCGGCGGTCCCGGCAACAGCGGAAACGGCTACGACTACATTGGGCCGCCGGGCGGCTTGCCTTTCCCAACGCGGCCAGCCAAGGCCGGAGAGACGCTCCTTCTGTTCGGGGTAGGATTCGGCCCGACAAATCCTTCAGTACCCCCGGGCCAGTTATATTCGGGAGCCGCACAGAGCGTCACGTTGCCTCAGATCACCATAGGCGGTGTGACGGCAGCGGTGGCGTTCGCGGGAATCGTCGAGGCGGGTTTGTTTCAATTCAACGTGACCGTACCCGCAGGAGCGGGCACCGGCGATCAGGCGTTGCAAACCAGTGTTAACGGCGTGCCGGCGCCGGCAGGGGTATTCATTACCTTGCAGTGAGAGCGACAGCGGGTCTGGAGCATAATGGCTTCCGGCAGAGGGCGCGCGGTAAGAACTCGGGAAGGCAGGAATCACAGGCTGGGGGTCACTCCTCGCGAAGTGTGGATGCCGGATCGAGCCGCAGCGCGCGCCAGGCGGGAACAGCCATCGCTGCGAATGCCATAAGCAGTACGACGACTAACGCGGACACGAGAGACCGCACATCGGCGAAACCAACTCCGTAGAACAGCGTTCGCGCGAGAGCTCCGGTAGCCAGCGACATCGCGACTCCTCCCGCAAGTCCCATCCCCACTGTGGGGACCAGTTGTTTCAGCAGCAATCCGCCGATGTTGACCGGTGACGCGCCGAGTGCCATCCGCAATCCGATCTCACGCCGGCGGACGGTGATGAAATACGCGAGGATTCCATACAGGCCGATCGCCCCCAGCATCATCGCGAATATGCCGAATGCCGTTCCCAGAGCGACAAGCATTCGTTCCCGCCAGAGCGAACGGTCGATATCGCCGTCGAGTGTCCCCACTTCGTAGAATGAAACGCCGGGAGCGAACAAGGTGAGAAGTTTCCGAACGGCCGGAATCAGCGCGGCGGGCTCCGCTTGCGTTCGAACATACAAGACGAAACCGTTGATTTCCCGTCCGGGAGCGAAATCCGAGGTGTAAAAGATGGGCGGCGGCACTTCGCGGAGTGAGCGATACTTCGTGTCGTTGACGACCCCGACGATCTGGAATTCCGGCGCCACCCACTTTGTGCCGGTCGCGAACACCTGGCCGACCACATTTCTGCCATTCAGGAAGCGCCTGACAAACGCCTGATTCACCACTGCGGGCTGAGGCCTGCTGCTTCCTGGCTCGCGACGATAGAATGCCTGGCCCGCTGTGAATCGCATGCCCATCGTTTCGAAGTACTCCGGCGAAACGGTATTGGTGCTGGTGTTCCACGGCGTACCTGGCGGCTGGCCGGGAAAGATTACCGAATTCACAAGGCCGATCCCGCGCATCAAAGGGCGGATCGCAATCGCCGCGGCTTCGACCCCGGGAAGAGCGCGTGCGCCGTCCACTAGTCGCCACTGCAGGGACTCGGTTTGTTGTTTGTTGTATCTCGCCGCCAACGGGTCCATTCGGAAGAAGGCAATGTGGTTCCTATCAAGGCCAGTGTTCGCGGTCTGGAGGTTACTCAGCGTCCGCAGCATCAGGCCGGAGAACACAAGGAGCACCGTGCAGAGAGCGACCTGAAATGCGCACAGACCCGCTTGAAAACGCCTGCGCCGACGATCCCCGATCGCGATCTTCAGGGCGCTCCACAGGTCGCACCGCGGGGATCTCCATGCGGGAGCGAGGCTGGACAACAATGCTGCGAGAGTACAGATGGCGATCCCAAAGCCGGCGATCCTGATGTCCGGATGAAGGTCGAGCGCGCGTGTGCGAATCTCGCTGGTGTCGATGCCGATTCCACGCGCGGGTGGGAGCCAGCGCAACCATAGCGGGAGCGTTTGCCAGGCGATGCATGCTCCCGATATCCCTCCGGCCAACGACAAAAGCAGACTTTCCATCACCCAAAGCCGCGCGATGTGCGCGCGGCGTGCTCCGACCGCCAACATTATGGCTGTCTCCTGCGCACGCGCGCTTACGCGAGCCAGCAGCATACTGCCCACATTAGCCGAAACCATCAACAGCAGCAGGACGGCGCCTGCCAGCAACAACCACAAAATGGTCGCAGCCTGGTCGCGAAGAGGCGACGTACCGCGCGCAATCGAGCGAACTTCCACAATCCCCGATTCCCAGAATGCCTTCTGAGCACGATTGCGCTCCCGGCTATAACGGTTCCGCTGCAAAGATACATCCGTCTGGGCTTGCGCGAGTGTAGCACCCGGGCGAAGGCGTGCGACGAACTCCATCGCCGCTTCATCGATGTAAGCCTGATTGACCTGAATAGCGGGCTCGTCGTGGAAATTGTAAGTGCTTTCGAGCGGTACCCAAAGGTCGGAGCTGCTATCGATCACAGTGCCGGTAAATGATTCCGGCGCGACGCCGACTATAGTAAAAGGCCTTGCGTAGAGGCGGACCGTCTGGCCAAGGACATTCGGATTTCCGCCGAAACTGCGGCGCCAGTATGCCTGGGACAGCACGGCTAGCCGATCGTCGTGTTCTTTGAGCATCCGGCCCAACGCGGCGGATACTCCCAGGACGTGAAAATAGTCGCCGGTCACGCGCTGAGCATGGACACGTTCCACCGTTCCGTTGCGGTCCAGAGGCACCGTCATCTCAATCTGACCGATGACACCGGTGAGGGTTGAAGAATTCTCGCGGATGTCCCGCAGGAAGCCATCTTCGAAGAACGGATAAGGCGGGAGCCCGGAGCGGATCGTAAACAGCTGCACGAGACTTCCGGGATCGTGAACGGGCAACGGCCGCAGCACGACGGCATCTATCAGGGAAAAAATCTGCGAATTGACGACAACACCAAGCGCGATCAACAAGACGGCCGACCCATAGAAACCAGGCGACCGGCGGATGCGTCTCGCGGCGAGACGGAGGTCGCGAAGAAAGGACTCGACGAATTCAAGACCGCGCTGGTCGCGGCACTGTTCTTTCACCTGCTCGAGGCCGCCGAGTTCGATCGTTGCCAGCCGCCGGGCCTCGCCGAGTGAAAACCCGTTCGCCTGATGGCGATTCATCTCATGATCGAGGTGGAACTGAAGCTCGTCGTTCAATTCTTCGTCCGCGACGCTCTTATGAAAGAGGACACGCGCGCGATACAGCAGGTCGCTCAGCATGAGTGCCTCGTCAGGCCATGTCGAGAACCTGGCCGATTGCGCCGGCAAGTTTGCGCCAATCGGCCGCCTCGGTTTCGAGCTGTTTTCGGCCGGCGCGCGTCAGCGTGTAGTACCTTGCTTTTCGGTTCGTCTCGGAAGCGCCCCATTCGGCCCTGATCCAGCCGCGCCGCTCAAGCCGGTGGAGAGCGGGGTACAGAGACCCTTGTGGCACCTGGACCACAGAGTCCGAGACGTGCCGAAGCCGGTCTGCAATCGAGCAGCCGTGCCGCCGGCCAGGCGCCAGCGTCTTTAGTATCAGAAGGTCCAGTGTGCCTTGCGGAAGATCAATGCGTTTTTCGCTCATTGCGGCCGGACTCCTTGCGCTTCTACACGACAGTATGCCATTGCTTCTGTAGAAGCGCAAAGGGAGAGACCTGCGAGTACCGTCGCTTTGCCCGAGTGGTTGACCTTTGACGCGCTCAGACGGGTTCCGCGAGCAGGGCGAGTATAGCGTTCACCGCATTGATTCATGCGCAACTCAAGGGGGCGGTGTGCGCGAAATGTAGAGCTGACGGGCTGGCTCACGCTGACCTCATGGAAAAGCGGTATCTTCGGTGACAGGAGATCCATCGACAACAACCAGCGCTGGTCCCTGGCTGGGCGGGCGTGTGACGCCACCAGCGCAGCGTCTGCCGCTGGCCTTTGCTTTCACCACCAGACGACAGGAATACCGATGGTTATTGAACCGACTCCAGCGCCGGAGCACCGGGCGTGCGGAGCGTTCGAATATCGCGCATCGGCGGCAGCCCGAAAAAGCGGCTGTATTCGCGGTTAAACTGGCTCGCGCTTTCGTACCCCACCTCGAATGCGGCACTCGCGGCGTCAAGGCCATCCGTGAGCATACGACCGCGCGCGGTATGCAGCCGGAGCTGTTTCTGATACTGGAGAGGACTCATCGCCGTAAGCGCCCGAAAATGGTTATGGAGTGTGGATACGCCCATGCCTGCGACTTGCGCGAGATCTTCCACGCGCAGCGGCTTCCTGAAATTCGTCCTGATCCAGGAGATGGCTTTCGCTGTGCGCTGGCTCTGATCTCCCAACGTCGCAATCGCCCGAAGGCGCGCACCCGCCGGCGCCTGGAGAATCCGGTAAACGATCTCGCGTTGAATCAGGTCGCTCAGGACAGGAATGTCCCGCGGGGAATTCAGCAGATCCATAAGCCGGCAGCACGCATCGAGCAACTCCGGCGTTAACGCGCCTGTGGACATCGCCGGCGTGTTCGACGACGCCTCAGAAGCCGGGATCTCCTCCCGGCTCAGAAGGTCCCGGACCACGGGAATTTCGAGTTTGAGCATGAGGCATAGAAAAGGCTTCTGTTCGCTTGCCTCGATGACGTGGCCGATGATCGGCAAGTCGAGCGAGGTCAGGAGAAATCGCGATTGGTCGAAAATGAAACTCGTTGTGCCGAGGGCGACCCGCTTTCGCCCTTGCCCGACTACGGCCAGGCTGGGTTCGTAAGTGCCCGAAGCGGGAGGCATGGGGCGCGTTCGACGGGTTAGCGTGAGGCCTGGGACTTCGGTGATTTGTTTCTCCGCGGAGCCAATGGAAAAAGCAATCCGAAGAGCCAGGTCTTCACTCAAGCCCCGTACCGGATCGGATAACGGAGCTGCGCTGTTTCGACGGTTTTCCATAGCCTTGATCTCCCTGCCTCCTGCTTTCGAGAATACCGTCGGGGATCTTACAAAAGACGGGATCTTTCATACAGCGAGAGAAACAGGCAATAACTCGGGAGGATCGGGATACCGCTTATCCCTCGTTCGCACATAACATCAAGGTGAGGAAACAAAAGAATGCAAACACGCAAGCTCGGAAAAAGCAACCTCGAGGTGTCGGCCCTCGGCCTCGGCTGCATGGGGATGAGCTTTTCTTACGGGCCGCCCAGGGACAAGAAAGAGATGACTTCCCTACTCCACGCCGCCGTGGAAAGGGGCATTACGTTCTTTGATACCGCGGAGGTTTACGGTCCGTTCACGAACGAAGAGCTTCTCGGGGAAGCTCTCGCTCCTTTACGCGAGCAGTTGGTAATAGCCACCAAATTCGGATTCGATTTGAGCGGGAGCGATCACCGGCCGGGAGCGGCGGGTCTTAACAGCCGGCCGGAACACATCAGGCAAGCAGTCGAAGGCTCACTCAAGCGGCTCAAAGTTGAGGTCATCGACTTGCTCTATCAGCATCGCGTCGACCCCGATGTGCCGATCGAAGACGTTGCGGGAACGGTAAAGGAACTGATTCAGGCAGGCAAGGTGAAGCACTTCGGCCTTTCCGAAGCGGGCGTGCAAACGATCCGCCGCGCGCATGCTGTACAGCCACTGACCGCGCTGCAGAGCGAATACTCGCTGTGGTGGAGACGCCCGGAAGCCGAAGTGATTCCGACTCTCGAAGAACTCGGCATCGGGTTTGTCCCGTACAGCCCTCTTGGCAAAGGCTATCTGACGGGCAAGATCGACGAGAATACGACCTTTGACAGCACCGACTTTCGGAGTACCCTGCCTCGCTTCACGCCCGAGGCTCTCAAGGTGAATCAGGCACTGATCGACCTGCTCGGGAGCATTGCCGCACAGAAGAAGGCAACGCCCGCCCAGATTGCGCTTGCGTGGTTGCTGGCACAAAAGCCGTGGATCGTTCCGATACCGGGAACCACGAAACTGCATCGTCTGGACGAGAACATCGGCGCGGTTTCGGTCGAACTCACGCAGGAGGATTTGCGGAACATCGACGCCGCGGCTTCGGAGATCACGGTCCAGGGCGCTCGCTATCCGGAAAAGCTGGAGCAGATGACGGGCCGGTGAACGCCAGCCGTGGAATGAATCGCCATGACAGAAAACATCCGGGACAAAGTGGTGGTGATCACCGGAGCCAGCAGCGGACTGGGCGAAGCAGCTGCCCGCCGGCTGGCGCAGAACGGGGCCAGACTGGTGCTCGGAGCACGGCGCTTCGAGCGCCTTCAGGCACTCGCCAGGGAACTTTCGTTGACCGATGAAGCCATCGTCAAGACCGACGTGACGCAATACGAGCAGGTCAGGAATCTGGTGGACCGCGCAGTGAAATCGCATGGGCGCGTCGACGCGATCATTAACAATGCCGGCCTGATGCCGCAGTCCCTCCTCGAGCGATTGAAGGTCGATGAATGGGATCGCATGATCGACGTGAACATCAAGGGCGTACTTTATGGCATCGCCGCGGTTTTGCCGCATATGAAAATCCAGAAGAGCGGGCACATTATCAATGTTTCGTCCGTCGCCGGACAAAAGGTCAGTCCGGGAGGCACGGTCTACTCCGCGACGAAACACGCTGTACGAGTCATCTCGGAAGGATTGCGGCAGGAGGTCAAGCCTTACAACATCCGAACGACGATCATCTCGCCAGGCGCCGTTGCGACCGAACTGCCCAACACCATCACCGATCCTGAAGTTGCCGCAAGAGTCCGCAAGGTGTACGAAATCGCGATATCGGCCGACTCCTTCGCAAGCATGGTGGTCTTTGCGATGAGCCAGCCGGAAGACGTCGACGTGAATGAGATCCTGTTCCGGCCGACGCGGCAGGAATACTGATCTGTGAGTCGCCGGGGAAGGAGTTCAGAAAAATGGACATCAAGAGAGTTGGCACTCAACCCTCCGCCAGAGGACCGGCGGACTGGTTCACGGGCACCGTGCGTATCGATCCGTTGTTTCAGGCGCCGGACCCGCCATTTGTTCAAGGCGCCAGCGTCACTTTCGAGCCCGGTGCGCGGACTGCCTGGCATACTCATCCCCTCGGCCAGACCCTGATCGTCACGGCTGGTTGCGGATGGGCCCAGCGCGATGGCGGACCGGTGGAGGAGATCCGGCCTGGCGACGTGGTCTGGTTTTCGCCTCGTGAAAAGCACTGGCACGGAGCGGCCGCGGTTACCGCTATGACCCATATCGCGATTCAGGAAAAACTCGATGGGAAGGTTGTCGACTGGATGGAAAAGGTTAGTGACGAGCAGTATCGCAGATAAGACTTTGGTGGCGAAGGCGCATGGTATGTTTATTCATAGAACTGAATAAATAATCAATGAGGGCCCCTGTCGGCATCGTCGGTTTCACGGGTTACAGCGGAGTTGAAGCGGTTAGGATTCTCTCGGCGCATCCCCATTGCGAGCCCGTTCTTCTTGAGCATCGCGCCGATTCGGGTGACGGACCGAAGCTACGGCGAAAGTCCGGCATCCGGCGAGCCCCCGCGAGTCCGGAATCCGTTAAGACGGAAGGCCTGAAGGCCGTACTGCTCGCGACCGCGCCCGAGGTCTCGATGGATCTGGCTCCGAAATTTCTAAGCGCCGGGGCCGCCGTGATCGACCTCAGCGGCGCCTTCCGGTTGCGCACCGCGGAACGCTATAAACAGTGGTATAAAGCGGAGCATACCGCCCCCGAATTGTTCGCAGAAGCGGCTTATGGCCTTCCCGAATATTGCCGCGAACGCGTTCGAAAAAGCCGGTTCATTTCCAATCCAGGGTGTTATCCCACAGCGGCTAATCTCGCAATTCGCCCGTTAATCGAAGCCGGGATTGTCGAACGCAACGCCGGGATTATCTGCGATGCGAAGAGCGGCGTCAGCGGCGCGGGCCGCAAGCCCACCCTCAAGACCAGCTTCTGCGAGGCTACAGAGAATTTCTCCGCGTATTCGATTTTCAAACACCGGCATGTGCCGGAAGTCCTGCTGACCAGCGGACTCGAAGAGCGCGAATTCAGTTTCACCGCTCAACTTTTGCCGATAGATCGCGGCATTCTCGAAACCATCTACTTCCGGCTCGCGCAGCCGCTCTCGGGCGCCGAGATCATCGATATCTACGAGAAGCGTTACGCGAGCGAGCCTTTCATTCGGCTCTACGAAGCCGGCGATATGCCCGATATTCATGCAGTGGCGCGTACGAACTTCTGCGATATCGGCGTTGTCGCGGACCCGGCAACCGGCCGTTGTATGGTGGTGAGCGCAATCGACAACCTTGTCAAAGGGGCGGCCGGGCAGGCGATCCAGAACCTTAATCTGGTCCTGGGCTTCGAGGAAACGGCGGGTTTGCTCGGAAGATGAAGCTGAAGGTTCTCGTCAAGATCGGCGGCAGTCTGCTGGACGATACCGATTCGCGCAACGATATCGCGCGCCAGATCGCGGGCGCGGCACACCATTGTTTCCGTCACAGTAGTGCATGGCGGCGGCAAGCAGATGACGCGTTTCCTCGAAGAGCGCGGCATTCAAAGCAGGTTCGTGCGGGGGCTGCGGGTTACTACTGAGGACACGATCGACGCGGTACTGAAGGTGCTGGCTGGAACTGTGAATACCCAGCTCGTCGCGGCTTTGGGAGTGTCCGCCGTGAGGGCGGTAGGTCTGACCGGAATCGATGCGGGCCTCGCCACCGCAGAGGAGCTCGATCCGGAATTGGGCTTCGTCGGACGCGTGGTGGCTTCCGATCCGCGCGTGCTGGAGGCCCTGACTCATGCCGGGCTGATCGCGAGTGGTCGCCTGCGTCGCCGGCGGGCATCGTGGCGAAATCTATAACGTGAACGGTGATTCGATGGCGGTCGCCATCGCGTCCGGCTGGAAGGCCGATAAACTCATCTTCCTGACGGACGTTGCGGGCGTCCTCGATGCCAATAAGGCTATTATTCCCTCGCTGACGATTGCGGCGTGCCAGGAACTGATCGATTCGGGCGTGGCGACCGGGGGCATGCAGGCAAAACTCAACGCCGCCGCCGACGCCGTGGCGGGGGGTGTGCAGGAAGTTGCGATCGTCAAAGGTTCGGAACCTGATATCTTGAAGCGCGTCCTTGATTCTGAAGAGATTGGCACACGCATTCTCGGCCCGCACCACGATCCGCTTTTGCCCATCATGACGGCGATCCTGCCCTGAACCGAACCCGACCTGAAATGATCAGCGCGTTAACCGCAGAACTTGTCCAGAACCAGACCGCGTCGAGCCGCGGCATCGAGGTTCGCAAAGCCTCCATGCAGGACATCCCCGCCCTGCTCGACCTCATTAACGGATATGCCGCGAAAGGCATTATGCTGCCCCGGACCGAGTTCGAGATGTCGGAGAACATGCGCGACTTCATGGTTGCGTATGCTGGCGGCCAGCTGGCAGGGTGCGGCGCGCTGCACTTCTATTCGCCCACCGTGGGAGAGATCCGGTCGCTCGCGGTCGCCGAGAGTCACAAGACCAATGGCATCGGTCGGCTGGTGGTCGATTCGCTGGTTTATGAGGCGAAGCTGTATGGCCTCGACGCGGTGTTCGCGTTCACCTATGTGCCAGGCTTTTTCGCCAGGGTGGGATTCCACGAAGTGGAGCGCGGCGAACTTCCTCTGAAAGCGTGGAAAGATTGCCTGCGCTGTCCGAAGTTCCAGGCCTGCGACGAAATCGCAGTCGTTCGAGTGCTGCGGCCGCATCGCTGGCCTCAGAAACGGACGGAGTCGCCGGCCGCGCTCAATCCAGTGATCGGCATCGACAACGGGCTTGTCGTATTATTGCCAACAGTCCGGAACTAAACCGAAAGGCGAATGGCGAACCTGGCGTTTGCGGTGCGCGCGCTTCGAGCGCGCAATTACCGGCTTTTTTTCGCCGGTCAGAGCGTGTCGCTCATCGGCACGTGGATGACCCGGATTGCGACGAGCTGGCTTGTCTATCGGCTGACCGGTTCTGCGGTTCTTCTGGGCGTTGTCGGTTTCGCCAGCACGATTCCGTCGTTTGTCTTCGGGCCGATCGCGGGCGTTCTCGTGGACCGGTGGGACCGCCATCGCACCCTGACGCTGACCCAGGTGCTGTCGATGATCCAGTCGTTCGCGCTGGCGGCGCTGGCGCTGAGCGGCGTGATCAGAATCTGGGAAATCATCGCGCTCGCCCTGTTTCAGGGCTTGATCGGAGCGTTCGATATGCCGGTGCGCCAGTCATTCGTCATCCAGATGGTGGATCACCGGGATGATCTCGGCAACGCCATCGCGCTTAACGGCACGATGGTCAATTCGGCCAGTCTGGTGGGTCCGGCCATCGCGGGCGCGGTGATCGCGGCGGTCGGAGAAGGCTACTGCTTCCTGATCGACGGGATCAGTTATATCGCAGTAGTGATGTCACTGCTGGCGATGCGCATCACCGTGCCGCAGGTGAGGCGGCCGCCGCGCAAGGTGATGATTGAACTGCATGAGGGCTGGCGGTATGTGGGGGAGTCGCTGCCGATTCGGTCGATTTTGACGAACCTTGCGCTCGTGAGCATGTTCGGGATGCCGTATTCGGTGCTGATGCCGATCTTTGCGGCTCAGGTGCTGCACGGCGGCCCCAATACACTCGGGTTCCTGATGGTAGCGGTCGGCGTGGGGGCGCTGACAGGGACGGTTTCGCTTACGCTGCGCCGGAGTATCGTGGGCCTGGGGCAAAGGATCGTGGTTGCAACGGCTCTGTGCGGGCTGGCGCTGATCGCCTTCGGGTTCTCGCACATCCTGTGGCTTTCACTGCTGATTCTGCCTTTTGTCGGATTCGGGCTGATGCAGCAGATGGCTCCGAGCAATACGATTCTGCAAACCATTGTGGAAGACGACAAGCGCGGGCGCGTGATGGCTTTCTACTCGATGGCGTTCCTGGGGATGGCGCCGTTCGGGAGCCTGCTTTCGGGAAGCGTTGCGGACCGGTTCGGCGCGCCGAGGGCGGTGATGCTGAACGGACTTGTGTGTCTTGGGGCGAGCGTTCTGTTTGCGAGGAAGCTCCCGGCGATCAGAAGCGTCATTCGGCCGATCTATGCCCGCATGGGAATCCTTTCAAGGACTTAGTACTCCAGTTCAGAAGTTCACTAACGTATTGTTGACTGGTCAAGCCGCCACGTTTTCGTGGGCCGAAAGCTTGTTGAGGAGGGTCGCAAATTCTATAGAGTATGGGCTTGAGCGTGGCAATATGAATATCCCCGCTCAAGATGCCATATGTTAACGCATTTTTCAACCCAAACAATACGTGTGTGTATTTTTGGAAGCGATGACTTAGGCCACACCGGAGCATAGTCTTACATTTTTGAGACCTCCCTGTACTGTATAAAGAAGTACATATGGGAAAAGGGTCTTTCGTGGCGCTCGCAGCGTTTGCGCTGACATTCTCGTCTTCGGCTGAGGCCGCACCTCATGCTGAAGCCGCGCGAGCTACGGCAATTCAAAGTTACCTCGGGCTCCCTCTCGCGTTTGCTTTGCACGTGGGCCGCCGGACAGACACAGCCTCTGGTATCCACTCTTAACGCGTATAAGGGACAGGTGGCGGCCAACGCGGCGATCGTTCCGGCAGGCGCGGGCGGTGCGATCAGCGTGTTTGTAACGGACACCACCCAGGTGATCGTCGACACCAATGGCTACTTCGCTCCGTAGTCGAGTCGAAACTTAGTCGAGTCAAAGCTTAGCGAGTCAAAGCTTAGCCGGACCGCGCCGCCATACATTTCTCACAAGGCAGTGAGATCTCAAACTTCGTACCTTCTCCGGGAGTACTCGAAACCCGTATCGTGCCACGGAGGCTCTCAACGATCCCGTGGACCGCGGCAAGCCCGAGACCGTGGCCTCGGCCCGATTTGGTCGTAAAGAAGGCATCGAAAACCCTGGCCTGAACCTCCGGCGTCATGCCCCTTCCGGTGTCGGAGACATCGAGTTGGACGTAGTCGCCCGCCGCGATGCCCTCGGAGGTTTCGACTTTCAGCTGTCGCGCCGTCAAGTGAATCACGCCGACTCCGTCGCCAATCGCCTCGGAGGCGTTGTAGAAAAGGTTCATGACAATCTGGCGGATTTGAGCGGGATGCGCCCTCACCGGCCGAAGCGTCGCGCCAAGATCGGTTTCCACCGTCACGCGTTTCGGCACAGACACTTTGAGCAATTCCAGCATGTCTTCCACAATCGCCGAAACGTCGACGAGTTCGTGCGTCTCGTCCTCTTTTCCGGCGTAAGCCATCAATTGGCGTACGATTTCGCCGCCCCGAATTGCCGCGTCACGGATAGTCGCCAGCTCAGGAGCGGACGTCGAACCTTCGGCCAGCTCACCCAGCGCCAACTCCGAGTTAGCCAGCACGACACCAAGCAGGTTGTTGAAATCGTGGGCGATTCCGCTTGCCAGGAGTCCTACAGTCTCCAGTTTCTGCCTGTTCAGATCTTCCTCATGCGCGAGCTTGATGTCCGTCATATCGACGCAGGAACCGATGTAGCCGGCAAAGACGCCGCCGGGCTCGAAACGCGGAACGCCTTTGTCCATCAGCCATCGGTACTCGCCATCGGCGCGCCGCAGCCTGTATTCCATCTGAAAATTGCGACGGCCGTCAAAAGAAGATGAATATGTGTCCCAGCAGCGATCCAGATCGTCGGGGTGTACGTTCTCGGCCCAACCATTGCCGAGTTCCTGTTCCATTGTGCGGCCAGTGAAAGTCAGCCAGCCTTCGTTGAAAAATGTGCACTCCTTGTCGGGTCCGGAAACCCAGATCAGAACCGGCGCCGTGTCCGCCATATTCCGGAACCGTTCTTCGCTTTCCCGCAACTGTTCGACGGTGGCGCTCAATTCGCGAGTCCTTTGCGAAACCTGTTCTTCAAGACGCGTGCGCAGGAGACCGAGCTCGAGATGCGTCCCGACTCGAGCCAGCAGTTCATCCCGCTGGAAGGGCTTGACGATATAATCCACAGCACCGAGCGCCAACCCGGCCACCCGCTCATCCAGGTCGTTCGCAGCGCTCAGGAAGATGAGCGGGACGTTCCGGTTCTTGTCGGAGGTTTTGATGCGCCGGCAGACTTCAAATCCATCCATGTCCGGCATACGACGATCCAGGAGGATCAGCTGCGGTGCCCAGGCCTTCACCGACGCCAGCGCCAGTTTCCCACTGTTGGCCGAGCGCACCTGATAGCCTTCAGCGGTCAGGATACTCGTCAATAGCGAAAGAGATTGCGGCTCGTCGTCAACGACGAGAATGCTTTGGCTATCCATCATTGGCTCCTGCTCGCAAATGGCTGTCGCATTCCTCGATCGCATTGAGCATTTCGGTGTAGGCAAATTGCTTCGCGGAGCTCACGAGCAAAGCACCCAGCTGAGCATCTTGTGCCGACACACGTCGAATCACCTCATAAATGGGTCCCGCATCCAGGCGGACCAGCGCATGCGCCAGTTCGTCCCGCAGATACGGCGGAAGTCTGGCCAGGTCCTGCGGCTGTAGTGCAGTGACCGGATCGGTCCGGCTCGTCCCCGCGGTCTCCCTGTAGAGGTAACGCAAGCCGAGTTGCCGGGCCATGCACTCGAAGATCTCTTCCCGGCGGTATGGCTTTGTCAAAAAATCGTCCAGTCCGGCAGTCAGAGCTTCATCCCGCTGATGGGCGAACACGGAAGCGCTCAACGCCACAATCCTGACCTGAGCGCCGCCCTCCAGCATCCGGATTCGCGCTGCCGCCTCCATTCCTCTCATGACCGGAAGGCTTATATCCATCCAGATCAGATGCGGCTGCCAGGTTCGAAATGTCTCGACTCCCTGAGCTCCGTCCTCCGCCACCCGCACGCGGAAGCCGGCGTCCTTTAAGAGACGTTGCAGCAGCATCCAGTTCTCTTTCTGGTCTTCCACGATCAAAATGCGATATTCGGGTTGTCCCGGCGCCAGGCCTACTACATATGTGTCGTTTAGACGCGTCTCTTCGATTTCCGGTTTAGAACTTTGTTCCACCGGCAGCTCTACCCGGAACAGCGATCCTTCCCCCAGCGTACTCTGAACTTCGATGGTCCCCCCCATCATTTCCACAAATTGCCGGGTGATGCTCAGGCCAAGGCCGGTGCCTTTTTGGGTGGAGGCCTGTCCTGCCTGGACGAAGGCATCAAAGATTCGGGCCTGATCTTCGGGGCCAATCCCGACGCCGGTGTCCTGAACTTCCAGAATCAGCAGAATACGTTCCCCTTCGAAGGGTCTTGCGTCCACCTTCAAAGTCACGCTGCCCTGGCTGGTGAACTTCACGGCATTGCCAAGTAAATTAATAAGCACCTGGCGAACCTTGGCGGCATCGGAGCGAGCAAAGGCGGGAACGCTCGATGACGTGTTGACAGTCAGTGCGAGGTTCTTAGCCCTGGCCCGCGCGCTCATCATTTCCGCGATGTCGGATACGAGGCGGTTTACGTCGAATGGCGCATTCGCCACCACGATACGGCCAGCCTCAATTTTGGACAAGTCGAGCACGTCGTCGATGAGGCTGAGGAGGTGCTCACCGCTCCGGTTAACCGTGTCCAGGTCTTTGCGATGCTCCTCGGCCAGGTTCGGCGCGTCTCGCACCAGAGTGGTAAAGCCGAGAATGGCGTTCAGCGGCGTGCGCAACTCGTGGCTCATATTGGCGAGGAAAACGCTCTTGGCCTGGTTCGCGGCGTGGAGTTCGGCCGTTCGCTGGTCGACGAGTATCTTGAGATGCTCCTCTCGCTCCTCCAGCGCACGCACGCGCCAGCGATGGGCACCGAAAATCAAGCTGGCGAGTATCGCGACCGCGCCAAATTCACTCCACCGGGTCATCCACCACGGAGGCGCAATTACGATCCCGAGAGCAGCTGCTTTTCCGCTCCAGTTCATGCCGCCGTCCGATGCGCTCACATAAAAGGTGTATTTGCCAGGCCACAGATCGGTGTACCTGGCATAGCGCTGGCGGCTATCTACCTCGGTCCATTCATTCTCCAGACCGTCCAGGCGGTAACGGTAGCGGATCCGATCGGGGTCACGGTAACTCAACGCTGCAAACTCGAACGAGAATCCGTTGTCCTGATAAGGCAACTTGATTGAGTCTGTCTCCCAGATCGGCTTGGGAAGCAGCGAACCCGGCCGAACCGGCACCGTCTTTCCATGGATTTGGAGCTCGGTGAGGGCAACATCCGGCGGCGGCGGTTTGCTTGCCAGAATCCGGCGAGGGTCGAAGGCGTCAAATCCATGGAGACCACCGAAGTACATGCGACCGGCGGTGTCCTCAAAGCATGCTCTCCGGTTGAACTGCTCGCCCTGCAGACCGTCGCGCTCGTGGTAGTTGTAGAAACTCTTTTCGCTTGGGTTGAATATCGAAAGGCCGTTGTCGGTGCTGAGCCAGAGGTTGCCGGACCGATCCGGAAGAATACACTGGACGACGTTGTCCGGGAGTCCGTCCCGGGTGGAAAATGCTGTGTACTGGCCGGTTTTCGGGTCGAACCGTACTAATCCGTTTTCGGTGGCCAGCCAAAAGAGCCCGACTGAGTCCTCATGGGAGAAATTGAGCAGTCCGAGCCCCCGGGCGCTCGGGGATGACCAATTGAATTGGCGAAGTTTCCCGCGAGGGTCCATCCTTTTGAGGCCGCTACCCGAATTCCACCACAAGTTCGAGTTACGGTCTTCATACATGGAGACTTCGCCACCATCTCCTGCGACAGTAATAGCGCCTGTGCTCCGGTCGAGTAAAGACCTCTTGCTGCCTTCGCCGAACCAGAACCTGCCCGCACGATCCTCCAGGAAGTAATAGGTCATATGGACGGCCCCGGGTGGGGTGCGCCCAGGCAGCTCGCTCGAAAAACGTTTGAAGGCGCCGCTCTTCGGGTCCAGCCGGTCGATGGCGAAGGCAGTTCCTACCCAAAGGGTTCCTTGATGGTCGGCGTATATCGAGTACACCTGGTTCGAGTCCAGACTTTCCGCATTCCGCGGATCGTGGCGGTAATGAACGAATTTTCCGAGCTGGGGCGCAAAACGGTCCAGGCCCGCGTTATAGGTCCCGATCCACACGCTTCCGGCGCGGTCCCCATAAATAGCGCGCACGTTATTGTCGCTCAGGCTATCCGAGTCGCCCGGGTCGTGACGCCATGCGCCAAATAAAGTGCCACGCTCCGACAGCTGGTTGACGCCTCCCCCTTTCACTCCGACCCATAGATTGCCCTCGCGATCCCTCACGATCGACCAGACTTCGTTCCCGCTGAGGCTGTAGCCGTCCGCCGGGTTGTTCCGGAGGACTTTTCGCGTTCCGTCCCGCGGATCGAGAATAATCACTCCGCCGCCGGCGGTTCCGAGCCATAAGGACCCTCCCGGATCTGCCCAGACAGCCAGGATCTCATGGAACTCAGGGAGGCCGCTCAACCGGGGGGTCATCGTTCTTCTTATCGGATCAAACAGGAGCAGTGAGCCTTCGCCTGTCACCACCCAGAGTTTCCCCGATGGCTCCGGCGCGATTCCGGCGATCTTGCCGGCATAACTCCCGGGAGTCGCAGACTCGGCGGCGTAATGGACGCTGGTGGCCGTTACCGGGTCGAAGCGAACCAGGCCGCGATCGGTTCCGAGCCATAGCACGCCTCGGATGTCGGAATACAGGGCCGAGACTCCCTCATTGTCAGCAAGAATATCCTTGCCGATGTCATAACCGCGAAAGGTTGCGGTAGCCGGGTCGAAGCGATAGAGAAGGGGCATTTTGCGACAGACCACCCATAGAAAGCCGCGCCGGTCCTCGGCGATGCCAGAGATAATAGACCCCTCCCGACCGCGTGAACCCGCCGCGGGAAATGAGTACCGCGTAAAAGCGCCTGTGTTCGGATCGAACCGGCTCAAAGCGCCTTGGCCGGACCAGATTCCGCCGCGGCTGTCTTCAAACAAAATCTGGACGAAGTCCCCTCCCAGCGAGTGCGGATCCTCCGGGTCGTTACGATATTGAGTCATCCGGTAGCCGTCATACCGGTTCAGGCCGCCCTGGGTGCCAAACCACATGAAGCCCCGGTGATCCTGCATGATGGAAAAAACAGAATCGTCAGAAAGACCATCGGCGCTGGTCAGGTGCTCGAACCGGAGTCTGGACTGAAGGTCGCCGGGGGCTCTGACGGCAGTAGTCAGATCAGTATTCGGCGGGCCGCCGGCGGGAGCGGACGCGCGGCGCTGTGCGAGGGCAGGCGTCAATGTAAGCAGACCCAGCAGCGGCAACGCGGCCGCGCTGGGGAAACGGCGGTGCACGTCTTACCCTCCCATAACGCTTTATATTATGGTGCGAGCGTCGGCGCAAACAGAAACTCGGGCTTTGCGAGTCGGATCCGCGCTGTTGTCGGTTTGAGTTCTGTTAGAATGTGGCATCTCGACTGGCAGCGGGCAAAATCAGTCTGAAAGGCGCGATAGTGATGCTTCCGCAGTCGAGTACCGCGGCTCTTTTGCGCACCATATTTCTGGCGTTGTTCGTGTGCAACTCCGCGATCTGGGGTCAGAACGCGGTCGTCTCCGGCCGCGTGACCGACAGTTCTGAGCGCGTAATCCCAAACGTCGCCGTCGAATTGACAAATCGCGATACGCAGGTCCAGTCGGCAACACGCACCAACGCGGAAGGAATTTTCATTTTCCCGTCCGTCGCGCCAGGCACCTATACCTTCAGCGCCAGCATCATGGGATTCGCCACCGGCCGGATCGACCCGGTGACAATCGAGGTCGGGGAATCGAAAAACCTCGACATCACGCTGACGCCTGGCAGTGTGCAGCAATCGGTGACGATCACCGACAGGGCTGCTCTCCTCACCACGGACCGCGCCGATCGGGGAACCGTCGTTGAGAATGAGTTCGTCACCAGCATTCCCCTCCTCACACGCAACCCCTTGTTCCTGGTCACTATCACGGCCGGCGCGGTCGGCTCCTCGCCGCCGGGTAACTCCGTGCCGTCCGGTGACAACACGGTCAGCGAGAACAACACCAATTCCTTCACGATCGATGGAGGCCGCACCCGGTCCAACGAAATCCTGCTCGACGGCGCCGCCGATACCGGCGCTTATAACAATCAGGCTTCCGCAATTCCGCAGATTGACGCGGTGCAGGAGTTCAAGATCTATACCAACCCCTATGACGCCGAGTTGGGTCACACCGGAGGCGGCGTGATCAGCTATACCATCAAATCCGGCACCAACAGCTTCCACGGCAGCCTGCATGAGTTTCTACAGAATGCCGTCCTTGACGCAAATGGCTTCAACGCCAATAAGGCAGACAAGCCGCGAGGTCAGTTGCAGAAAAACCAGTTCGGTTTCGCCCTGGGTGGACCGCTTACGATTCCCAAACTGTACAACGGCAAGAACCGTACCTTCTACTTTTTCGCCTATGAGGGATTGCGCCAACACAGCTTCTCGTCATTTACCGGGACCGTGCCCACCGCAGCGGAAGCGCAGGGCGACTTCTCGCATACTTTTAACAGCGCCGGCGCACTCCAGGTCATCTACGATCCCATTACTACTCGTCCGGATCCGACCGCTCCCGCCGGGACCACGCGCTACATCCGCGATCCGTTTCCCGGCAACAAAATACCGGCCAGCGCGATCAACTCAATCGCGACAAACCTGTTGAAGTACTTTCCCGCGCCCAATCAGAGCGGCATAGGTCTGAGCGATACGAACAACTATTTCAGCGGCGCCCCAAACATACTGGACGACGACCGAATCGACGGCCGCATCGATCACACCTTCTCCAGCAAACAAGTCGTATTCGCCCGGGGAGACTACTTTGCGAATCTCAACTCTTCGGCGAATGTTTATGGCAATCCCGAGTCGCCAGTCAATACGCCCAACCTGATCCCGGGCTGGGCCTGGATGGTCGGCCACACATGGACTATCGCGCCTTCCAAAATACTGGTGCAACATTTCTCGATGGCGGATAGCCAGACCAATCGTATACCGCTTACTTTGGGATTCGACCAGAGCAGTCTTGGCTTTCCGCCCACGGTTACAGAAGGCCAACTCGCCCCGTTCTTTCCCCAAGTTTCGATTGGAGGAACTTCCGGTGTGGGCGCCGTGGGCACCATCTTCAACGTGGTCGTTTCCCGAACCTATGAGTACTCGGCAGTGCTAAACATTCTGAAGGGCGCGCATTCCCTCAAGGCAGGTTTCGATTTTCGCTATTACACGATCTATGGATTCAATCCACAGCCTCTTGCCATCAACGCCACCGGCAGCTTTACGGGTGGACCAAACCCCCAGGCCATCAACAGTAATACCGGGTCCGGGATTTCGGATTTGTTGCTGGGAGTCGCCGCCGTCTCATATAACATCAATACCGTAAACTCGAACAGTCATCCCTACTACGCCGGCTATATTCAGGATGAATGGCGCGCCACCAGAAGGCTTACGGTGATATTGGGCTTACGATACAACCTGGAACTCGGCAGTATCGAGCAGTCGAACCACTATGTCTATCTCGACACGACCAGCCCGTCGCCTCTCAGCGTGCCCGGATATAACCTGGTGGGCGGTCTCGCGTTCACGGGCGTCGACGGGCATCCGCGGCGGGCTGAGCTGGCCGATCTGAATAACTGGGATCCCCGCGCCGGTCTCGCATATCGCATTGCCGAAAGAACGGTGCTGCGCGCGGGATTCGGAATGTTCCACAATCCTTTGATATCACCCGACAGGGACATTACCCAAGGCTTCAGCAGCACTACTTCCAACCTCGTAACACAACCAGACGGAGTTACCCCGACCTATAATCTCTCTAATCCGTTTCCACAAGGCCTGACGGCTCCCACCGGCAGTTCACTGGGTTTGGCAACCAATCTGGGGCTTGCAATATCCGCTCCGGCGCATCACCGTCACACTCCTTATCAGGAAGTGTGGTCTGCCGACGTCCAGCAGCAACTGCCATGGTCGATCATGCTCGATGTCGGCTATTCCGGAACGCACGCAGTCGCCCTGCCGGCGACCGTTGCTTTGGATCAGCTTTCGCCGTCCCAGTTGGCCCGGGGCACGCAGTTGCTGCAGACCGTGGCCAATCCCTTCTACGGCTACATCACCAACCCGTCGTCTACGCTAAGCCAGAGCACCGTTCAATACGCTCAGTTGCTTCGCCCTTACCCGCAATTCACCGGCGTGAATCAGGCGGTGGCGCCAGTCGGCTTCTCCAGCTATAACGCGCTGGAGGTGAAAGTGGAGCGCCGTTTCGCCCAGGGCCTCGCGCTTCTGTTTAACTGGACGCATTCGAAAAGCATCGACAATGTCGGCGACACCAGCGCCATTACCAACACCTACTGTTTCTCATGCGACCGGTCCCTTTCTTACCTCGACGCGCCCAACGTACTGAACCTGAGCGGGCGCTACGAACTGCCGTTCGGCACAGGAAAGAAGATGCTTAACCGAGGCCTCGTCTCGCGGGTGCTCGGTAACTGGGCCGTCGCCGGCATCTACACATATTCGAGCGGCTTCCCGGTGGCTGTGTCATCTCCCGACAACTCGAACTCATTCGATATCGGGCCTTTCCGTCCGGATGCCACGGGCATACCCGCTGCGCTACCGGGTGGCCCACAGATTGTCGATAACGGCCTGTACTTCAACCCCGCCGCGTTCGTAAGGACTCCGCAATTTCAATTCGGCAACGTCAGCCGGTATCTTGGCGACGTCCGGAATCCGCCCAACTTCGGCCTTAACACTTTGATCGAAAAGCAATGGTCGATCCGCGAACGCTACAAAGTGGACTTCCGCACGGAGCTGTTTAACCTGACCAATTCGGTTAATTTCGCCGGGCCGCAAACCTCGATCACATCGAGTGCGTTCGGGAGGATTTCGCTGACCCAGGTGAACGTTCCCCGGGCTATTCAGTTCGGCCTGAGAGTCGGCTTCTGAGCTTCGAATCTCCGTACCACAGGATCCGGCCTAACGCGCTGATCTTTCGGAAATCCGGAAGCGCTGTCGGGCCAGTCTGGACGTCGGGATTTCGGATCCAGGGCGGACTGTAAGGAGCACCCGTTCCAGCTTCAGACCATCAGCATATGAGATGGTCCGTCTCCGCTTGCCATGACATTTGCATTTCCAGTTCCCTCTTCTACTTTGCTCCCACCGGGGCGCCCAGTTTGGCGAGCAACTCGGCCGTGTCTTTGTGAACATCAATGCGTTGGCCTCCGCGGCTGTTACCGCCGGCGCGGCCCATCGCTGCGTCGATGACCGTCTTGCCCTGAGCGTCCTTTGCGTTAATATTCGCGCCGCGATCGATGAGGAATTTCACGACGTCGTTCCATCCCCAGAAGGCGGCGCCGTGGAGTGCCGTTTGCTGCCGGCGTCCGCCTGCTTCGTTGATGTTTCCACCGGCGTCGAGTAAGAGCTTCAGTGAGGCGATTGATCTCTGCTGTACGTCGTCGGTCGTGTACCAGCCTCTGGTGTCGGCGTCCACGGAACCGACTCCCGCCGCGGCCATCACCGGGGTGATGCCCTGGATGTTCGGCAGATTCGGAAGTGCGCCCGCCTTCAGGAGCAGGGCGATTGCGGGCGCATCCGCAGCTTTGGCGGCGCGCAAGAGAGGCGATGTGCCGATAGTCAGCATGGAATCTACGCCGCGGTCGGCTCCTACGGAGCGGAAGGGCGGCAGCAGTTTCAACAGCGGATTGGGGTTCACGCCGGCATTAAGCAGCAGTTCGATCATCTTGAGGCTGGTGGTCTGATCAAGCGAGGGCCGATCGGGCCGTCCACCGTGCGGAATCGTGTTCTGATCGACGGCTTCGTAGAGCGCGGTGCGGCCCCACCAGTCCCACTTGTTGGGATTCGCGCCTTTTTCAAGAAGGTACGCGGCAGTATCGAAGTGCGTGTTCGTTACGGCCATGATGAGCGGAGTGATTCCGTCGGGATCGGCCAGGTTCAGGTTGGCGTTCGCTTCAGCGAGGATCTTGACGCAAGACAGGCAGCCTTCGCGTGCGGCATAAAGTAGAGCGGTCAAGCCTCCGGAAGGGCGATGGATGGCGCGGGGTTCGCCGGTGACCTGACGCTCCCAGTGGTTGACCATGGAACGTGCGTTGACGTCGGCTCCGTGTGCGATCAACTCATTCATCATTGCGGGCTGGCTTTGGGCGGCCGCGCGCATGAGCGCGGTCTCTTCGCGGAAATGCTCCACTGCGTTAACGTGCGCGCCGTGCTGGATCAGAAGGCGCGCGGCTTCCACGTTGCTGTTGCGTCCCACTACCATCAGGGCTGTTTCGCCATCCGGGTTAGGGGAATCGGGATCGGCTCCGGCTTTCAACAACAGGCCGATGACCTGGGCGTTGTCGATTGCAGCTGCTTCCGAGAGCGGGCTGGAGCCATAGTCGTTTACGACCTTTGCGTTTGCCCCGGCTTTCAGTAGAGCCGCTACCAGTTCGGCATCACCGCGGTGCGCCGCCCACTGAAGGGCGGTCGTACCGTCGGCCTGACGGGCGTTGACGTCGGCCTTCTGTTGAATCAGCTGAAGGGCGGTGGCGCGTTCACCTGCCTGAGCCGCGTCGATTAACGGCGTTTGCGCGGCAGCCAACGACATGATCGCGAACAATAGAATACAAGCACGCATCGGGGACCTCAGATCTCCATAAACTCGCCGCTGCTGTCGCCCACCTTGTCCTGCGGGATCCCGGCGCGGTCGAGCACGGTGAGCAGAAGGTTGGCGAGCGGCTCGCGGTTGTCGTACTTCAGATGCTGGTTACCTTTGATCTTTCCGTAGCCGCCTACGATCGCGGCGGGCAACGGATAGTTGTTGTGCATATTGCTGTTGCTCATGTTGCTGCCGTAGAGCAGGATCGAATGATCGAGCAGCGTGCCTTCGCCATCCGGAGTGGCGGCAAGTTTGGCTACGAACTTCGCGAATACGGTGCTGTGATAGGTCTGGATTTTGGCCAGCCGTGCCATCTTTGCCGGGTCGTTCTGGTGGTGCGACAGCGGATGGAATGCGTCGGATACTCCGATGTTGTTGTAGGTCTGGCCGCTGACTTCGGCGACCATCATCATGGAAAATACGCGCGTCAGATTGGCCTGCCAGGCGAGCGCAGTCAGATCGAACATGAGATTCAGGTGGTCATCCAGTCGCTCGGGGACTCCGGCGGGCGTACCCGGCAGGTGCAGGGTGGAGAGGTCGCGCGCTTCCATTTTCTGAACGCGGCGCTCGATCTCATGCACGGATTCGAGATAATCGCTCAGCATGGCGCGATCCTGAGGGCCGAGGTCCCGCTTCAGATCGTTCGCTTCGGTCTGCACGAGGTCGAGAATGCTGGAGTACTGCTGCGATATCGCTTTCCGTTCCTCCGGCGTGTCGCCCTGGCCGAAGAGTCGTTGGAAGAGTGTTCGGGGGTTCACTTCCATCGGCAGGGGCGTTGAAGGAGTGCTGAAGGAGATGGTGCCCGAATAGCTACAGCCGAAATCGCGGTCGCACGTGCCGCCTCCGCCACGCGACTCGGTTCCGATTTCAATCGATGGGAACGGCGTGTCCTGACCAATGTGCTGAGCGGCGATCTGATCGACCGTCACGCCGCCCCAGGGGTCGTTGCTGGCGCGCGGGTGAACGCAGCTCAGCCAGGTTCCGGGCATGATCGCGTGCACGGCCGGACTGATAGCGGGCTTGTTTTCGAGTCCGCTGACGATGGTGACGTACTTACGGTGCGGTTCGAGAGGCTTGATGATCTGCGGGAAGTCGAAGTCTTTGCCGGCGGCGGCCGGGGTCCATTTGTCTATTACCGCGCCGTGCGGGAAGTAGATGAAGCCGAGGTGCGGTTTCGGCGCGGCGGCCGTTTGCGCGAGAGCGGTGCGCGCGGGAATCATTGCGTCGAGCAGCGGCAAACCGATCGCCGCGCCCATTCCCCGCAGTACGGCCCGGCGGTCCAGATGCTTTTTAGTGATGAACATTTTTCGGCTCTCCTGACTGTGTTTCAACCTTCTTCATCTGGAATGGCGCGCTGTTTACGATCGCCATCACGAGCGACGAGAAACGATATTGATCCGGCGCGGTGGTGGTTACGATCTTGCGAACGAGCGGCATATCCTTCGGCTCAAGCTCGCGACTGAGCCCGTACATCATGAGCTTCTCCGTCATTGTTTCGACGAACTGATGCGGGTCTTTAGTCAGCGCCTTGCGCAGATCGGCCGGTCCATTAACCGGGGTTCCGTCGACGAGCTTTCCGGACGAGTCTATCGGCGTTCGCGCCCAGCGGTCCATTGTGCGCCACTCGCCCACCGCATCGAAGTTCTCAAGCGAAAAGCCAAGAGGGTCCATGATTCCGTGACAGGCGTTGCAGGAAGGAATTTTGCGGTGCTCCTCCATGCGCTCACGGACCGTAAGAACCTTTGCGCCTTCCTTTGTTTCGGGAAATGCCGGTACGTTGGGCGGCGGCGCGGTCGGTGGCGTGCCAAGTATGCGTTCCAGAATCCATGAGCCGCGAAGCACCGGCGATGTGCGATTGGGGTAGGCGGTCACCATGAGCACTCCACCTTTGCCCAGCAGGCCCCAGCGATTCGGATCTGTAAGCGTCACGCGGCGGAACTCGCTTCCTCGAATATTGGGGATTCCGTAGTGGAGGGCCAGGCGCTCGTTGACGAACGTGTAGTTGCCGGACAGAAGATCGACCACACTGCGGTCCTCGGTGATGATGCTGCGGATAAACAGTTCCAGTTCGGTGGTGAAGGCGGTTCGCAGGTTGCGGTCGAAAGCCGGGAACTGGACCGGGTCCGGGTTGATTTCGTCGATGCCTTTGAGGTTGAGCCACTCGAAGGCGAAGTTGTTGACGAGAGACTTCGAACGCGGATCGGCGAGCATTCGCATTACCTGATGCTGCAGGACCGCCGGGTCGCTCAGCTTACCGTCGGCGGCGAGATTGATGAGTTCGTCGTCGGGGTTCTCGCTCCAGAGGAAGAAAGACAGCCGCGATGCAAGTTCCAGATCGCTGATGCGATAGATGGCGCCGGGCTTGAGATTGGCGGGGACGGTTTCGGTGCGATAGAGGAATTTCGGGCTGGCCAGAATTGCCATAAGACCGTTCTGGATTCCGCTCTCGAAGGTTCCGGTCTCGCGGGCTTGTTTAAAGAAGGCCATGGGAGCGGCGAGGTCGCGGTCTGTGACGGGGCGGCGGTAGGCCTGGCGCGCGATGTTGGAAAAGATGCGATTGGCGCAGGATGGTTCTTCGCTCTTGTCCGGCGGGTGGCAGATGAAGATTTTCTGGCGGGTGGGAGTGTCGCCGATGCCGGTTGCATTATAAGGTCCGGCTACCTGGAGGCCTCCGATACGCGCCATGCGGTCGAGACCGGTCCCGGGAACGAATGACTGGAGGGTGCTGTCCGACTCGGCCATGCCGCGCTCGACGAAGGCAACTCCGACTTTGTGGGGGCCGGCCTTCACTGGAATACGGATCTTTTCGAAACGCTGGCGCACGTCGGCGACGGCAGGGGCCTGCTTCTGGTCGACGTACTTCTGATCTTCTTCACCGCCTACTTCCTTTTCGAAGACTTTCACGCCGTCGATGGTCATAACGACCTTATTGCGATATTCCATGCCGCCATAGCCGCCCGCGGCGAGCCCGCTGATGCTGAAAAGGTATTCGCCGTCCGCGGGAAAGACGTGTTCGGCGAGGAAGCCACCCCGGGTACCCAAAGGGAGTCCTTCAACATAACCGTTCTGGTCGATGCCTGCGGGAGGACGGAGAGAAATGGTCAGCGGGGTGGGCGTCGGGCTTCCTATTGCCGTCGTCGTGACCATGCGCGCAGCGGAGATGTACTGGTCGAGGAAGGAAGGTGAGACTTTGAGAACGTTTGCGATGTTGTCGAAGCCGTCGCTGATGTCGTCGACCGGGAGTAGCGTCGTGGCATCTACTTTCAGGCCGAGAATTTCGTTGACCGCGTTGGCGTACTCGGTGCGATTGAGCCGGTGCATGGCGACGTGCCCGGGATCGGGATTCTTCGCGGCGGCTTCGTCGAGCGAGGTTTCAAGCGATGAGACGAACGCCTTCTTCGCGGCGGGATTGGGCTGGGGCGCGCCGGGAGGCGGCATGAGTCCACCCTGAACCTTACGCACTGCCTCTTCCCAGATTTTGGCGTCCGGACCGACGTTCGTGACGTCCATTTTGTCGAACATCACACCGCCGGTTTTGAGGCGCTGGTTGTGGCACGTGACGCAATATTGATCGAGAAGGGCTCGCTGCGGGGCAGTTTGGGCCGCAACACATCCCGCTCCGGCGAGCATGAGGGCGAAGCCTGCAAGCGTGTTCCGCATTTATACAATCCCACCCAACTCGCGCACGTGGCCCCAGAGACCGGGATAGGCGTTGGTTACGAACAGTTCCGGATCTCCCCATTTTGCGTCGAACTGTTTCGTCGCGCCGGCGGCCAGCATATCTTTCGCGCCCATGCCTTCCTTCATCATCTTCACGAGCGTTGTCATGACTGTGGCGAGCATCTCCGACTGCGCTTCGAGATCGGCTCGAGTGAGGATTGGGCCCGTTCCGGGAATGATGCGCGTATTTGCGTTCGCGACTTTCAGCAGGGTCTTCGATGCCTGGGACATGCCGCCGATCCAGCCGCCGCTCGAGTAATCGAGTATCGGGTAAGAACCGGCCGAGACTACGTCCCCCGCCATCAGAATGTTCGGGCCGGGGAAGTAGACATAGATGTCACCGTCGGTGTGCGCCTGCGGAAGATGGCCGTATTCGACGGGTTCGTCTCCGAAGTTCATTTTGCGGGTGGTGTTGGTCAGGGCGTAAAAGGTGTCGTTCGGGAGTGCGGCTTTCGGCAAAGGCTGATACGTGCGCTTCTGCCATTCGACGATTACGTCCGTGCTTTCCCAGAGTCTCGTGTTTTCGTGGGAGATGATTTTCGTGCCGGTCTTTGCGAGGACTTCGTTCGAGCCGGTACACTCGCAGTGCCAGTGGGTGTTGAAGAGAACCCGCACCGGCCTCCCGCCCGATTGATCGGCAACGAGTTTCAGGAGTTCCGGGGAGCGTTCCGTGAGGCCACCATCGACCATCAGCGATCCGTCCGGGCCGGTGAGGAGGAGGATGTTGGCGCCGGCACCGGTGATTTCGATGAAATTGTTGGCAAGCTTTGTGGCCTTTAGCGGGGTGGCGGCCGCAGCCCGGGCGAGTCGCGAGAGGGAAAGGCCGGCTGCTCCCAGGGCGAGCCGATTCAGGAAGGCGCGACGGCGAGGCAAGGGTGGCACGGTCGTAATTTTATCTCTTTCCGATGATTGATGCCCTGGCGGAAAGATCATGATTTGTAAAGCCAAGTTCGCCGTCAGGCTTGGGTTCCTGTGGCTGCCTGCGAACGGCGATAGCTTGTTTTCAATGAGTTGTTGGGTTCGTTTGGTTATTTTTGTTTTTTCACGCGGGGAATTTTCGACAGAGTCCGATCCCGGGGCGGGCACGCAGGTACCCACTTTGCCAAACAGATCGTCGTGCGGCCATGTCTTTTCAACGATTTCTCGGGTTCGTTCGTAAATATTTCGTTTTGCGAATCGGGTTTCTATTTCAGACCACGCCTGAGATCCAAGACGGTGGATCCGGTCGAAAACGAATTCCTGTGTAAAAGATTTCAGGCGGTCAATAACCCTTGTTTCCGGTCTCGAGATCCAGATCTGCTGCCCGGCGGACGTTGTCAGCGACCCGCCCATACGATGCCGAACGGAGGACGGTGGTTCAAGTTCACCTGGATCACACTCGATTCTGACGCGGAGGCGGGGGTTCAGGCCGTTTCGCGAGGACTTGGCTTTGCTCCGGGCGATGACGGGCCCGCGGGATTTCGCTCGGTTCGTCCCGTAAGCAGGTGCGTAGCGTTCCAAGGCGACAGGTCTGGTTCTCATACGGCCCTATTGTGCACCCGCCTGAGGAGTATTGTGAACGGGTTAAGTGTGTTGGGGTAATGATTTCAGTAGATTGCGGGCGAATTTTCCTTGAAAACTGTTGTCACCGTTTACCGGCCAACTTAGACTTTTCCAAAATCCTTGCGTAAGCGATTGAAAACAAGTCGGTTGGCCGGTAAACGGGTCACATATCGGGCCAATCTTTGGGAAGCGACATAGGCGAAACATTCAAAAGGGGTTAAGCCGCCAATGCGACTGAAGATTGGCCGGATATGTGAGCGTTATTGGGCAACCCGCCACGGCGAGATGTTTGTGGCGGCTTCAAGGTTCGGTCGGCGGCGGCGTGATGAATTTGAACGTATGAGCGCGGACGTGGAGACCGGTGATCGTCTGCTCGATTTTCGGCATATGGCAGCTTACGCGATCGTTGGAGCCTGCGGGCCATGGAGCAAATTGGGACTGTGGCACTCGAGGCATGAAACGTTTGCGGGCTTGATCAGATCGGCATTGTTTTCTGTTCTGTGGACATTGTGGCCGTGGGTTCACATCTGACTGGCGCCGAAATCGTTGCCCTGCATCCGTTTCTTGTGGGCGGCGCCGTCGGCGAAAGGAGTAGACGACTGTTCGCCCAGCTTGTACTTCTTCCAGCTTCCAGAAATCCTTCAGATTTCCTCCGGCGGTAAAACCGACCGGCCAATTGTAATATTTACCTTCGATGGGATTGCGCAGCAGCATACATTGCTGGTGGCATTGAATGCAGACATTGTTCGTCTTCACGAAATCCAGCCGCGCCGGGTTGACGATGTTCTCGCGGGAGGGTTTCGCCGCGTGAGCGCCGCCGGGGTGTCACGGATACGCTGCGTGCCATCAACCGCTCCGCCGGACGATTGAGGCCGACTGGCACGCGTGCGCGTGTCATCGAGGCCCCGACAAAACGACGGTTGGTAAAGTTTAGTCGAGCATTATAGCGAGTCGGAAACAACCGGAGGTCGTCCGCGGAGGTCACGGCGTCACCTTCGACAACCGGGCGGCGCTCGCTTCGATCCGCTCGAGCAGTGTAATGGCGATGAGGGCCTAATTCGTGGCTTCTGAAAAACCTGGGGGACTTCCAATTCCTTACGGCGCCGGATCGATCGACGCCTTTCTCGAACTGCTTCAGCGGCGCCGCAGCATTCGCACCGGATTTCTGAGGGACGAGCCAGTCCCGGATGAACTTATTGAAAAGATACTGGAAGCGGGGCGATGGGCTCCCTCGGCTGGAAACTCACAGCCCTGGGAATTCCTGGTCATACGAGACCTGGAGATTCGGGAAAAGATTGTCGAGCTCTTCAAGACTCAAATGCGCGACAAGATCGTAAGGGCCTCGTGAACCCCTCTGGCGGATGAGCGACTGGCTTCCCGATAGTGGGAGGGATGGGAGCTGGATTACCGGGATGCCTGAGCCCAGCGATGCGGCAGGAGATCTCCAAGCCGCGTGATGGGATGTTCGGCGATGCGGCTGAGCACGTCGCAGAACCATGCGAACGGGTCGATCCTGACGAGTTCACAGGAAGAAACAAAGCTGCGCAACACCGCCGCGGTCTTGCCGCCATTGTCGCTTCCAAAGAAGGTCCAGTTATTGCGGCCCACGGCGAAGCTCCGCAACGACCGTTCGGTGGCGTTGTTGTCGATCGACAAATCGCCATCGGAGCAGTAGCGGGTCAGCGCCGCCCAGTTCTTCAGCGTGTACGAAATAGCTTGTCCCGCCTCGCTCTTCGGCAGCACCTGTTCGCGGATCGTCAACAGATAATCGTGCAACTGATTGAGCATCGGGCGAGCGTCCCGTTCCCGTACCAGTTGCAAGGCTTCCCCGCGCAACCCGTTCTGACGCGACACTTTCTCCACTTCATAGAGATGCGCGATCATCGCCAGCACCCCGCCCATGCGCGCCGGGTCCTTCTCCAGCGCGTTGTGAAAATGGCGGCGCGCGTGCGCCCAGCAGCCCACCTCAACCATCCCGCGCGCCGGATCGGTAAAGAAGCTGTCGTACACCACATAAGCATCCGCCTGGAGATATCCCCGAAAGCCCTTCAGAAACTCTTCCGGTCCGGCCCGCTCACGGGTCGGCGTGTAGTCGTAAATGATCGCCGGATGATCCCGATCCCCGACGTAAGGCCAGATTCGTCCTTTGCGCGTCTGCGGCAGGTTCCGATCCAGCACCTTCACTGGCGTGTCATCTGTTCCCACCACCTTCGAGGACAGCACAAAGTCCTTCAGCTCGCTATAGAGGGGATCGAGCAGATCGGCGCTTTGCTTCACCCATCCACCCATCGTCTTGTCGCTCAGTTCCACGCCGAAGCGGCTGAAAATCTTTGCCTGCCGGTGCAAAGGAAGATGGTCGGCGTACTTCGCCACGATCACCTGCGTCAGCAGACTCGCGCCTGCCGTGCTCTTTTCAATAGGCTGCGAGGGCTTTCCCGCCGTCTTCACCGTACAGGCGCAGGAATACTTCTTGCAGACGTCTTCGATAACGATCAGTTGCGCGGGAATGTACTCGTAGCGCTCGCTGGTCTCTTCACCGAACTCGCGCAGATCCTGGGCGCAGATCGCGCAATGCTTTTCCGCTTCGTCCAGATCGTGCACGATTCGTTCGCGCTTGAGATGCCCAGGCAGCGCACGGCGGCCGCGCGGGTTCGCCGCCGTGTTGCCCGGTGAGGCCGGCGGCCCTTTGTCGCCGGAACCGTTTCCGGCATCGTCGCCCTTCGACAGATCTTCAATGTTCACGCCCTGAGCTTTCAGTTCGGCTTCGAACAGCGCCAGTTGTTCTTCGCTGATCTGTTCGCTGCGGCGTCCGCTTCGGGCGGCGAGTAACTGCCGCAGCAGGTTCTCCGTCTTGATCCGTCGCGATTCGGAGGCATCCAGCTGCGCAATCAGATCCAGCACCATCTGTTGCAGAACATCCGCGCTGTCGGGCAGTTGTTTGCGGTCGATCGGCACTGGAAACATTATCGCCTGAAATGTTCTTTGGCGCCAGCGGAAATAGACAAAACTCCAATGTTTATGCGGCTGCTACGATGCTTCTCCGGTACCGCTTACGGCGCTTTGCCTGACTCAGATCGATACCCGAAAGCAGCGCGCCCAACTCAGCAGCCGTAATCTCACGCCGCTTCTCCGCGAAATCGCCGAACGGCATCGCGTAGGTCCCTTCTTCCAGTCTCTTCGCCCAAACCGCGAATCCGTCCCGATCCCAGTACAGGATCTTGATCCGGTCGCGCCGCCGGTTGGCGAAGACGAACAGGTGGCCGGCAAACGCGTCCAGTTCCATCGACTGTGTGACCAGTGCGTGCAGGCCGTCGAAGCTCTTTCGCATGTCGCAGGCCGACGCACAGAGATACACGCGCACGCTGGCCGGCAGGTGCATCATGCGCGTTCCCGCAGGACTTTCAGAACGGTTCGCAAGGTCTCTGCATCGGTGCCCGGCGCGATGCGCAACCGGTCGCCCGAGGCCAGTATCAGTTCGACCGGCAAGCTGTCCTTCGTGCCCGGCGCGTTGGTCTCCACGAGAGCGAACCGCACCGGCTCGCTCCCAGACAGCCGCTTCCGCCAATTATAGAAAGACTGGTCGCTGACACCGTGCTCGCGGCAGAAAGCACTCACCGAGAGTTTGCTCTGCCCCTGTAGCCGGATCAGTTCCGCCCACCTCCTCTGTCGCGTCGAACCTGCGTCGATAGCTTTCATCCATCTCACTATCGGGCCTTCTCGGCCTCATGCGCCAGAGGGGTTCACCGGATGCTTACACAAGATCGAAATCGAGGAGGCGACGCGCGGCCAGCGTCGGCGTGTGAATGCCGGTGTGGATTTCCGCCATGCGCCGGTTCATGTACTCGTGCTCGGCGATCCGCGCACGAACGACGCCTATCCCATGCGCACAAAGCTGGACAAGTGGGAAGCGCACTTTTACAGCAGCCTGGCGAATTGCGTCTTGCAGATGCTGCTGGCCGCCGAGGTGTTGGGGCTCAGCTCCATGTACATCAGCGATGTAGCCTCGCCCTATTTCAGCGTCATGCTCAAATCCCTCCTCGGCATTCCGGAGCCATTTCAGATTTATCATCTGCTTCCCATCGGGTTCGCGAAGCGAAGTCCTACGATTCACCATCCGCGCCGGGCGCTCGAGGAAATGGTTCACCATGAGCGGTACGACCGTTCCAGGTTTCGCGGCGAGGCGGAGCTTCAGGACTTTATGATGAAGATGTCCATTCGGGGCAGCGAGTATAGCTTTTGACAGAACACGCGCAAGTTCTGGTCGCCGAAACGAGGCTGGACGGGCGGGTCCCTCCGCTTTTTGACGCCGCGTCCGGCGGCCCTTGCGCTTTTGACGGGACACGCGGAGAGCGTTACTCATCGCCGCGCAGGGAAAGGTGAGGATGTGCCCAGCGAGATGAAGATTGAACTCCGTCAGATTTCGGCTTCGACGTCGGAGGCAACGATAGGCCGGCACCAGGTGCTCATCGACCGGCCCGTCGAGAAGGGCGGCAGCGATGCCGGACCAATGGGCGGCGAACTGTTCCTTGCCGCGGTGGGCGGATGCTTCATGAGCAACCTGTTAGCCGCCATCAAGGCGCGCGAAGCGGAGATCGGGGATGTGCGGGTGGAGGTGGTCGGGGCGCTTGCCAATTCACCCGCCCGGTTTGAAAGAATTGAGTTGCGGGTCGCCGCCGAGGGCGGCGATAGGGCGCTGATCGAAAAGCTCGTCGAAATCGCCGACCGGGGTTGCATCATGATGAATACTCTTCGCGGGAAGCTGGAAGTGCGAGTGCTCATCGGCGCCGCCGTCTGAACATTCTCGGTTCAAGAGCGCATTGGCCAGAGTGAAATCCGTTGCCATTCAAGAGCCAAGCCTTCATATTTGACGGGAGTGGAACGCTTTTTCATTGTCCATTCCGTGGTCCAGCGGGAGCGGGCCAACATCCCGAGCGACCTGGAGCCCTTTCCCAGCTGTGGAGGCAGAAGCACTCGAATATTCCTGGTGGCGAGCCCTCATGGAGCGCGCTACGAAGACTTCTGGCAGGTCACGGGAGCGGCCCTGCGCTTTGTCGTCCGGAGGCTTGCGATCAATGCGACTGACCGCCAACTGGAGCGCCTGATCGAGGCGTATCTCAGTCCGGCGGCCTTTGACGAGACAAGGTCCGCCCTGGAGGCGCTGAAGGGATCGCCGCTGGCCGTCCTCTCGAACGGTTCGCCTGACGATGCTGGACTCGGCAGTCCGCAGCAACGGCCGGGAGTCGTATTTCGCCGAAATCATTTCGGTGGACGGGGTGAAAACGTACAGACTATCCCCCCCCGCGTCTACGCCCCCGGGCCCGAAATCCTGAATCTTCCCGCCGCACAGATTCTCTTTGTTCCTCGAATTTATGGGATGCCGCCGGAGCCAAGGCATTTGGCTACCCGGTTTGCTCGTGCAACCGATCCGGCTCAGAAAATGGAAGACTGGGGCGTTGCTCCCGATTTACGGTGCTCCGGCTTGACCAGGTCACTGAGACTCTTGCAGGATGATTACGGAGTCCGGGGCGGCCCATATACAGAGAAATCTCAGCCCCGAGAGGGCTGAGCTAAATAATATCTACGATAAGCGTGACTCCATAGGGCTCGCCAGCGAATAGTCCAGCGTGGCACCAACTCAACAGGAAAGCGCCGTGGCCCCGCCGCCGTCGATTGCTGCCCTGGACCGCTTGATGGCGCGCTACCAGCAAGCGCACCCCGAAGCGCCGGCTGCTCTGATTGGCGCCCTCAGCCCCGCATTGTTGCGATTTTTCAGGACCCAGGACCTGATGAGCCGGGAACAGGCCGATGATCTGCTCCAGGAAACCTGGTTGCGGATTCATCGGGTTCGGCACACCTACAGACCTGGCCAGCCGGTTCTGCCCTGGGTATATGCGATTGCGCGGCGAGTGCGCGTGGATGGCTACCGTCGATCCCGCCGCATCAGAGCCCACGAAATCGCGACTGAAATGGTTCCCGAGCCACACCCGCGCTATGAAACCCGGAACTTCGTTCCTGCGTTCGAAACGCTCGTCGCGGTTTTGCCCGAAGCGCAGAGGGAAGTGGTGACGATGTTGAAGGCGGGAGGGCTAAGCATGGAAGAAGTTGCCCGTGCCACGTCATGCACGGTCGGCGCCGTGAAGCAAAAGGCGAGCAGAGCTTACGAACGACTGCGCAGACTACTGCAGGAGGAAAAGAATGAACTGCCGTGACGTGGAGAGTTCTCTTATCGAACATGAAAAATCGGGAGCGGCGCGATTACCGGCACAGGTTCAAATGCACGTATCGACCTGCAACCGCTGCGGTGAATTCCTGCGAGCGCTGAATCCTTCGATCATGGCGGACGCGCCTGCGCCGGAGACTCTTCTCCAGCTTGAGGGCACGCTCACAGCCGGATTGCGGCCTGTTCGCCCGCTTGCGCCGGCGCGCTACTTGTTTGCGGCGTTCGCCGTGATCTTCATCCTGATCGTCGCCGCGGGTGTATATCGCCTGGGCGCTTCCGGTATCTCGGTAATGAGTCCGGTGCAATCCATCGCAATGCTCTGTGCCTTGTCCGCGAGCGCCGGGTTGCTGGTTTATTCGCTTGCGCATCAGATGGCGCCAGGCAGCCAGCACCGGATCTCTCCAACGCGACTGCCGGCCGCCGTAATAGGTTTGCTTGCCATTTTAATGGCCGGTTTATTCCAGTTCCAGCCAGAGAGGGACTTCTGGGGTATCGGCTTGTCTTGTCTGAGGGCGGGTGGTCCATTTGCGTTGCTCGCGGCCGCGCCCTTCTGGCTGCTGCTACGCCGGGGAGCCGGCCTTTCGCCGCGCGTTACGGGAGCTGCAGCCGGCTTGCTCGCAGGCCTGGTCACGACGAGTGCGCAAGAGATTTACTGCCCCATTCTCGATGCATCGCATATCCTGACGTGGCACCTGGGCGTCGCTCTGCTGGGAGCAGTGATCGGTTTAGCAGCAGGATTCGCCGCAGAAGGCGCCGGAAAGCGCCTTCAATCAGCCCACCCTCGAGTGCGGGGGAGATCGACACACTTTTGAATGAGGGAGTGCCGACATGAGTCGGGCGAAACTGATCGTCGCATATCCGCAGCCACTTGATATCGACGCATTTGAAAAACTGTACGTGGGAGAGCATGTCCCCTGGCGGTCGCGAAGCTTAAGGGAAAAACCGGGATCGTTACGACGAAGGTCCTCGCGTCGCCGCAGGGGAAGCCGCAATTTTATCGTGTGGCGGAAGTCCATTTTCCTTCCCTGAAGGTTCCTGAGGAGTGCGCGGCCTTGTCGGGGGCAAGGAAACTATGGCGAATGCGGTGAAGATTTCATCGGCGGATCCCCGCTTTCATGATTGCTGAAGAGGACTCGTTCCTGTTCTAGTCCGCGCGGGGTTTGGGAACCGAATATTTTACGAAAAAGGGAAACCGAGACTTATGCGCTTATGCACTGTGAGTATGCTTGCGATGGCCGTTCTTCAAGGCCAAAACATCAAGACCGGCCCGGCTGTTGGGAACAAGGTGCCGGATTTTTCGGCACAGGACCAGGAAGGCCGGAGACAAACCCTGAAATCCGTCAGCGGCCCGAAAGGAACGATGATTGTCTTTTTCCGCTCGGCCGACTGGTGTCCGTTCTGCAAGACCCAACTCGTTGAACTGCAGCGGAACCTGGACGCGATCCGGCAGCAGGGACTTGGCCTGGCAGCGATCAGCTATGATTCTGTCGCGGTGCTGAAGAATTTTACCGACCGGCAGCACATCACGTTTCCGCTGCTCTCGGATCCGGAGTCGAAGATCATACGATCCTTCGACATCCTGAACGAAACAGTCAAGCCGGGCACGGCATTCTATGGAATTCCCAACCCCGGCACCTACGTCATAGACCCTCAGGGGAGGGTCGTTTCAAAGCATTTTGAGGACGACTACCGCGAACGCGTCTCCGCGACGGACATTCTGATCCAGGACTTTGGCAAGCCGGCGGACGCGGCGCGCGCGGTTGTGGAAACGAAGCATCTTCGTCTCACCACGGCCGCGAGCACCCCGGTGGCGCGGCCGGGTCATAAGATCGCGCTCAGCCTCGAAATCGACCTTAACCCCAAAATGCACGTCTACGCTCCCGGCGTGCAAGGCTACATTCCCATCGAATGGAAAATGGATGAGGGCGCTGCCGGAAAGCTGCAACCCGTCGCATACCCCGCCTCGGAGATGCTGCACCTGGAGGCGATCGGCGAGACCGTACCGGTATATCGAGGCCGCGCGGTCATCACACGAGAGATCACATTCGGTCAGGAAGCCGCACTAACGCCCCTGGTCAATCCTAGCGGCGAATTGACGCTGAAGGGATCATTCCGGTATCAGGCGTGCGATGACCGTGTGTGCTACGTTCCACAAATAGTGCCCCTGGAGTGGCATTTTCGTTTTGAAGGTCTGGAGCGTGCCCGCGTTCCAGCGGATTTGCAGCGCAGGCTTCAATAAGTTAAGGATCTGAATCCTGACGAGCAATTAGCCCTTCGAATGGGCCCGTCGATTTGTCGCCGGTGGTGATCGTTCGACGTTTCTGCGGCGAAGTACAAATGGATGCGCCGTCTGACGCCAGGTACAACATGGAACTTCGCTGGCTGCGTCACGTAATCGCGGTTGCGGAGGACCACGTCGTCGTCGGCGACCTTACCGGGTGGGTTCTCGCGCTCATCATGCTCTTTTTGCGGCCTTTCTCATTTGGTTGCCGGTTGCCGAAACAATCCTCGACATTGGTTCAGGGACTCTCGACGCCATTCGCGCCAATACGATGGGCCTTATCAACAGCACGACGGGGCTTATCGTCGCGTTCTACTGTGCCAGTGATGATGGTGGCGCCTAGTCTGACGGTTTGGCAGTCCCATGCCATTCAACTCAGCCGCCAGTCTGCGAAGGCTCTTGCACGGTCCAGCGCAACGGCGATTCGGGATCACCTCTTGTCACCGGCTCGATCAGTCGTTCGAGGTCCCGCAACAGGCCTGGATTTTTATTAACCCTCTTCTTCCCGTACGCAGCGAAGGGTGCGAACTCCGCATGTCCAAGCTCTCATGGTTGCGTCCGCCGGGCACCAGCAGTACCCCAGAGTCAAGGGCTGGTCCTCGCCTTGCCCCGCAATGACGGACTACATTCGCGGAGCCAGGGGGATTTCCGATCCCCCTGACGCGGCTTTGACCCGCAACTCCATCTCATCCAACACCTGCCGAAGATCTCCCGGCGGAACCATTCGAATGATTTGCAGACACTCGTCGCAAATGATGCCCGCAGTTTTCCTGATGATCCGACCGTACAGGCGACCAGGGCATTGCGCAGCACCGAACTTTGCATGCGGAATCAGAGTTGGAATGATCTCTTCGCGCACCTTATTCGCCCCTTCTGACGTTGTCCTGAGGCAGTGCTTGATCGTGCAGTGCCCGATCGTATTCGTACCGACCTCCCTTCGACAGCGGCCCCGCAGCTGTCTCGCCGACTCCCTCCTTGCCGGGCCTACAGTTCAAAAAGGGGTAACAGACCAGCACGATCTATCGCGCTGGTCCGTTATCCCGCCCCAAGTGGTTAATTTCAAGGGAGCTTTGCGCCGAGCACATCGATCTGCTCGATCGTGGGCGGCTCAGCCAACAGTTCGTGCGCCCGCGCCATCAGGGCCTGGGCAATGGGGCCGTTCAGATGAAATTGTCTGCCGCCTTCGTCGGCGAAAGCATCGAACACGCCGAACGTCAACGGCCCCAACCGCAGGGCGAACCATACGGGTGTCGTCGCTTCCTGAATTGCGAGGACAAGGCCTGTTTCCAGGAACTCCGCTACCTCGTTTTCCTTCCCGCTTCGGGCCTGCAGCCGGACGAACAGCGCTGTTTTCAAGGTCTGTTTGTTCATTATGCTCAGCGATGCGCTACTTCTTTTCCCTGGCCATCTTGTCCATTGCAGCCTTATCCACTACCGCCTTGTCCACGGCCATCCTGTCGGCCTTGTCCAGATGTTTACTCACAGCGATCTTTGAGTAGCTCATCGCTTTGTCTTCGACAGACATCTTATCCGTCATTGCCATACGATCATGAGCACTCATCTTACTCATATCGTGGCCGGCGATTTTTGTGGCCGCATTCTTATCTGAGTCGGAGAGCTTGTCGAAGAGGGCGGCTTTTTCCCCGGCCGACATCTTATCGATCTCCATCATCTTGTCTTTTGATGACATCGCGGAGGCCTTCATTTTTGAATCGCTTGCGGATTGTGCCAGCACCGGCGTGATTGCGATGCCCAGCGTAATTCCTGCCAGCGCTAAACCTGTTTGGATTTTATTTTTCATATCTTTTCCTCGTTGGTAATAAGTCGTGGTATTCAGTCGAAGCGAAAAGTCCCTGCGATATAGGGTTCGCGCCCTCTGCCGAGAAAGTTACGGTATGGAAAATATTGTGCCGGCCAGTGTCAAAAAAAAACGGTAACGTTCCCTGCAATTCCACCGATAGAGTGGAGCAGGCGGGCAGGCCCGAATGTTGGGGAGCGACGCGGCGCTTGAGCCCAATGTGTGATTCCGGAATGAGCTAACGGACAACCGGTGAGAGTTGAGGTCACTTTAAACAGAGCTCATGGCAAGTGCGGTATCTTTCTCCCTGCCGACGTTAATACCAGGGGAGGTAGCTTCGCTTAATCTCGCCGACACAGATTAAGACATATCGAAACACTTTCAGGAACGCGTAACTTTCCGGCAGGTTACGCGAATAGTGAAGTAGTGGGCGGAACCTCACGCACGGTGTATCCGCGGATGCGAGCCCAACTACCTGAATAAAGGACGGTTTCAAAGAATGATTTGTAATGCATCCAACAGTCGCGGAGTCTCACGGGTCGTCATGGCTTCGGCAATCACCATCACGCTGGGCATGACAGCCTTTGCGCAGAATGCCTCCCGGCTTCGCACCCCTCGCAGGACCTTCCAGGGAACGATCGACATACGCAACGCGAACATCGCACCTGGTGTCACGCCAGTGAATTTCAACAGTGCGCAAGGCCCCGGACCGGGACCGAGAGGCATGCCGCCGGGGTGTGACTTATTCCCAGCCCCGCCTTCTGTGGGCGCGACTGTGGATCTTTCTTACTTCGGACCGCCCCCGTCGTCGGTCAATCGCAGCCTGGTGGGTCCGGTCCAGCTACTAAACACCGGCCCGGTCAATTCGGTCGCGGGCACGATCACGATTCCTCTGTATCTGGGGCATATGAAGGATGGGAGGAACGTTTGGTATATCTTGACAGACGTCGATGACTCTGACGTGGCAGACGAACTGGGGCTGAATTTTTCGGCGAAGCTGACGTTTGCGGCGACTGCGGCGCGGACGGCCAACTTCGATCAAAACAACGACCTGGTGTTCGATGCTGGAACCGTTGATTTTTCTCCCGTCAGGAGTGTGACTCCTGGGCCTCCTGGCCAGGAATTCCCGCCCACGGCCTTTCAACCAGGATCCGTGGGTGACGCGAACTACAGCCCACTTGTTAAGGTGGTGAACGCCGCGGGCGTTATATACAATGCCCCCATCGTTGCATTTGACCGAACGGCCCAAGGGATCTATTTCCCGAATGGTAATGTGGACTATTCGAAGGTCCATGATCAGGTACTTGCCATCGATACCGTCAATATGACAGTGACCTTGAATCTGATCAACGGGTTCAGTTTTGGAAAGCCGGTGTGGTATCTTTCCATGGACGCGAGCATACCGCTGGCAGCCTCGATCGAGCACAATACTTTTGCTCCCTTGATGGCGAATCTTCAGCTCGGGCGGGACGACAGCTTCTCCAGCCCGATCGAGCGGATCTTCCTTGCTGCGAACGGTCCGGAAGAAGGTGGATGCGCAAACCCGCTTCGGCAGGGACTGTCCGCCGACCTGGCGGACGGTTTCCGGCCCAACAACGTTTTGGGCGGAATACCGACAAATGCCCTGGATTACTCTCCTACCTGGGATGCTCAGATTTACCAGTGGACCCAGGATGCAATTGACAAAGGATATCGGGGCCAGTTGCGTGAAGAGTTCCAGATTCTGACGTTCGTCCAGGACGGCCTGCTCACGGCGCCTGGTGGAGCGCCGTTCACGACCAGCGGCTTCTCCATCAATTGTCCCATCGTTCAACGGCTCGACTAACTTCCCTTCTGCCCGCTGCCGGCCTTCCGTCGAGCAGCGGGCACGTTTTGTTGGTCAAACTCTCGATACCGGCGGAGCGCGTTGTATGACGACACTATTCGGCAGCTTTACGCTCTCGACCCGCAGGACCAGCCCGTTGGTCATTTGGGAGACGGCGTTACGGTCGAAGGCGTTCTACGGAACAATACGATTCACGTTGCCTCCTACAAACTGCTTACCGCCATTGGGTTGAACGTCGGCCGGAAGGCCCCCGCCTTTGCCGCCCACAATAAATTTGGCCGTGAACAGGACCTCGCCGCACTGAAAGGATCGAAAGGCACAGTTATTCTCTTCTTTCGTTCAGCAGAATGGTGACCGTACTGCAAAGGGCAGCTGGTCGAGCTGCAAACGCGCTTCAGGGCGGCCTGAATTTGTCGGCAGGTCGAGGACAATCGTCCAGGATCCATCATGACAATGTCCCTCTCGGCGGCGAGGAGGCACTCCTCGACTTCGTCGGCGCTCGTCTCGATGGTGATTCTGTCCCTGCCTTGCCGTTGGTCGCTGAGTTCGGCCAGTTTGTCGGCAAGAACACGGGCGAATTGCCTGGTCTCGGTGGTTAACATGTTTGCTTTACGCTCCTTCGTTCGTAATTTCGATGTGTGATCACGCAAAGGAACGCGGCGGTCGATTTTCACGAACAAGTGAGGCTTTGCGCCCGATGGGCGCTCATGTGGAGATGCCCTTCCGCCGCGGAGGAAGAGCGTGACCATTTGGACGGTCACAGCGAACTATCCACCGGAGCATCCCTATGAATGCAGCTTGAGGCTTATCCCTCAGCGTTTCCAAACGCCGAGTTTGAACAATTAATGGCTCGGTACCAACAGGCGGAGCCGGCGGCGGTATCGGTTCTGGTCGAGCGGCTGAGCCCGCAGCTCTATCGGTTTTTCGCCAGCCAGCCAGGCAGTAGAGCGGACGCCCAGGACATGTTGCAGGACACGTGGCTGCGCATCCACCGTGTACGGCACACCTACCGCGCCGGCGATCCGGTGCTCCCGTGGGTGTACACGATCGCGCGGCGCGTGCGGGTGGACAACTATCGCAAGCGGTACCGCGTCGCGTCGCGCGAAATGGGCGTTGACGTGTTGCCTGAATTTCCGATGCACAACGATGAGACGAATTCGCTTCCGTCGTTCGAGGAACTTGTGGCGGTTCTTCCCGGGGGCCAGCGCGAGGTGGTAACCATGCTCAAGGTTGATGGATTAAGCCTCGAAGAGATTGCCCGTGTCACTTCGTCGACCACGGGGGCTGTCAAGCAGAAGGCCCACCGGGCGTATGAGCGCTTGCGAAAGCTCCTGGAACGGGCAACGAAAGGGCCAGAGCGGACGCCGCGTCCGCAGCGGGCCTCCAGAGGACTCACACAATGAGGAGCCAGACAATGACATGCCGGGAAATGGATGACGTCATCGGATCACATTCAGGAGATTTAGCCCTTCCACGTGAAGGCGCTCAGCACGTGGTTGAGTGTGAGGGCTGCCGCCTGCTAGTGAGAGCCCTTGGCAAAAGTCATACCAGTTTAGAAGCCCACATTCTTGAGCCTCCAGAGGGCCGTCTAAAGAAGATTCAGGCGGCGCTAAAAGAAGATTTGAGGCCTGTGCGCCCCCTGGCTTCCTCGGGCGTCTTTCTGCTCGCGTTCATGCTCATCAGTCTGGCAGTCGTGGTCATGGGCTCTCTGCTGCTGGGGGTGAGCGGTTGGAATGCGCTCAGGAGTATCCAGAGGATCACGATCTTTGCCGCCTTAACCGCCGCCGCCATTCTACTGGCCTTTTCCGTCGTCCGGCAGATGGCGCCAGGTGGGAGACACTCAATCTCTCCCCGGCTACTGCCTATCGGAATTCTGGCGCTGCTCATTCTCGTGACCGGCGTCAGCTTTCACGTCCGGCACGAATCCGCGTTCGTGCCGGACGGGTTGGCGTGCCTGAGAAACGGCCTGACATATTCGATCCCGGCAGGGCTTCTATTCTGGTTTCTCCTGAGCCGCGGGGCCGTTCTATATCCCAAGGTTACTGGCGCGGCGGCGGGTGGATTCGCCGGCCTGATCGGGGTCAGTGTACTTGAAGTGGGGTGCCCCAAACTGGAGCTTTATCACATCCTGGTATGGCACCTGGGCGTGATCCTGCTCTGCGCGATCGGGGGCCTGTCACTCGGAGCCGCGGTCGAATACGTTAGCCAGCGGGGCATCCGCCGCCGGTTCCGAATTTGAGGATGACTAAAGTTCCGCAGCACCTGGTTTGCGGCTGAAGTTACTGGTGATGAATGACTCCTCGTCCGTGACCTTTGAATAACGAGCCAACGTACAGTTCGGGTGCGTGTTTCCGGTTATCAGGAGAGATATCTTCTTCTCAAAGTCACGACGATAAAACAGAATGACCTTTTTCGTGGTCGCGCCGAGCAGATAGCCGGTCTCGAACCCCAAGCCGAAAGAGGAACCAAGATTCGGCGATCAGGACCTCGCACTGCTGAAGCCAGGCCATATCGCGCCGATACACATCCTGTGGGCTGATCAGCCGGTCCCTCTCCCAGGAGTCATCGTTGACCAGATGATGGGTCAGTACTTCGTGTCCGAGTCTCTCCAGGAATTGCACAAGTCTCCAGGGCGTCTCCAATGCCGGCCGGTCAGCGGCGACCGTGAAGCCAAAATTGATTTTCATGCAACCAGGGCACTTCGGCGTTTGGGAGCCGTGCAGCGGGCGTGACTTCCGAGACAGAAGCGCCGCCGTCTGAACCCCCACGCTTCAAGAGCGCATTGGCCAGAGTGAATTCCGGCGCCATTCAAGCCCCAAGCTTTCATAGTTGACATGTGGAACGCTTTTCGATGTCCATTCCGTGGTCCAGCGGGAGCAGGCCGACATCCCGGGCGACCTGCAGGCTCTTTCGCAGTTGTGGGCAGAAGCCTCGAATCTACCTTGGTTGGGAGCTCTCATGAGCGCTACGAGGACTTCTGGCAGGTTACAGAACAGGCTCTCCGCTTTGCCGTCCGGAGGCTTTCGATCGAGCTGTCGCGTGACGCGAAGTTTCTCGAAAAACTGACCGATGTTGTCGGCCTCTATCTCAATCCGCCCGACAAAGCCATCGTTCCTGAAGCGCGACGGTTCCGGGGAGTTGTCTTCGATTGATACGGAGCAGACGGCTGCTTAAGATTCGCGCCGGGCAGAAGCCCGGCGGCACCATTGAAGGCGCGGCGCAAGTGATTGGAAACAAACGAGGCGGCACAAGGCGCGCTTTCATGCTTGCTCGTGGACCGCAGGTCCATCTGGACAGCCCCGAAGGGCCGCCCCACCTATCTCAGGACAATTCGGATAGCTCCTTAAATTGTCCGTTACTGTCGCCCAGCTTCTCAGCCGGAACCCCGAGCTTGTTCAGCAATGTCAGCTGAAGATTAGTCAGCGGCGTGTGTTCGGGATACACGATGTGGCGACCGCCCTTGAGCCCCATCGCGTTCCCGCCCAGAAGCAGGGTCGGCAGCGGGCCATGCGTGTGCCGGTCGCTGTTACTAATGCCTCCGCCAAAGAGAAGGATCGTGTGATCGAGCAGCGACCCGTCGCCATCCGGCGTCTTCCGCAGCTTCTCCAGATACTCGGCGAATAACATGAGGTGGTGCTGCTGAATCAGCACACACTTGTCCATTTTGGCCGGGTTGTTCTGATGGTGCGAAAGGGGATGATGCGGCTCGGGAACCCCAATCTGCGGATAAGGCCGGCCGGTCTGCTCGCGGCCATACATGAAAGTGATGACCCTTGTCAGATCCGACTGGTAAGCCAGAAGCTGCAGATCGTATAAGAGCCGCACATGCTCCTCAAAAACATTCGGAATACCGGCGGGTTGGGGGACGTCGGGCAGCGCCTTCGAACTTTGTTCTTCCGCTTTCTGGATGCGCCGCTCTACATCGCGAAGAGACGTGAGATAGTCGTCCACCTTCCGGTTATCGGCCCGGCCCAGCTGCTTCTGAAGTTGATTCACGCGATCGTTCACCGAGTCGAGCAGGCTCTGGTCCTGGCTGAGTCGCGCGGCACGCACGCGCGCGTCCGTGCTGCCGCTTGCGCCGAACATCCGTTCGAAGAGCACCCGCGGATTGTTTTCAGCCATGAGAGGCAACGTCGAGGTCATCCATGAGAGCGTCGTGCTGTAGGCGCAACTGTAGCCGAGATCGCAGTCTCCCACCAGGCTATTGTCGTCGGCGATCATCTGCAGCGAGGAGAGCTGAGTGTCGCTCTCGAATGCCTTTCCCGCGATCTGGTCCATGGAGATTCCGTTCTCCAGCTGGCTATCCGATTTTTTGATATGTACGCCCGTCAAATACGAACCGGAGGCGCGCGAATGGTCGCCGCCGCCGTCGCCAAGCGCCTCGGACTCATCGGCGAAGAGGCCTGTGACGACAATCAACTGGTCACGGAACGGCTTCAGTCCGGCCAGCGTGGGCGAGAACTCAAAGCTGGCGCCCGCGCCGGTGGGCAGCCATTTGTCATAGATGACTCCGTTTGGGTGGTAGATAACGCCGAACCGGCGCGCCGCTGCGGGAGTGGTCGCGCCGTTGGCAAAGGCGGGAACCATGGCATCGAGGAATGGCAAGCCGACTGTCGCCCCTATGCCTCGAAGCACCGTACGGCGTGAAATGGCTTTCTTTGATACGAACATCAACTTGATCTCCTCACTCGCTCGATCTCACTTGACTGCTCTCATCTGAAACGGCGCGCTTTTCACAATACCCAGGATCACCGATGACCAGCGGTAATCGTCTGCGTCCGCGTTGCGCACGATACCGCGGATTGCGGGAGCGTCGTAATACTCAATCCCTCTGCCGAGGCTGTACGTTAACAGCTTTGCCGTCACGGTCCTGACGAACTGCTCTTTCTGCGCTACAAGCGCGCGTCGCAGATCCACGGGCCCGTCGACCTTAGTGCCATCCAGCAGGACGCCTGATGCGTCGATGGGCTTGCCGGCGTCAGTGGTGCGCCATTGCCCGATGCCATCGAAATTCTCGAGACTGAGTCCCAACGGGTCCATGCGCGCGTGGCAGCTGGCGCAGACAGGATTCGCGCGATGCGCCTGCAGCATCTCCCGTACGGATAAAACCTTGCCTTCGGGTGCGCTCGCCTCCAAAGCGGGAATATTGGGAGGCGGAGCTGGCACCGGCGCCGCAAGGATGTTTTCCAGCAGGAACTTTCCACGAATGGTTGGCGCGGTTCGCGTGGGATACGAAGTTACGGACAGGACCGCCGCCTTTCCCAGCAATCCAAAACGGTTCTCATCGGTGAGCGTCACTCGCCGGAAGCGGGACCCGTAGACGCCGGGAACTCCATAGTGGCGGGCCAGCTGTTCGTTGAGAAATGTTTCGTTCGACGTGAGCAGGTCCACGATGCTGTGGTCCTCTTTCAACTGCGCGTTGAGGAACATGTCGATCTCTTTCGCGAACGCGAAGCGAAGATTGTCGTCGAACCACGGGAACTTCGTTGTCTCCGGATTCAGCAGCTTGATATTGCGCGTCAGCAGCCACTCCGCGAAGAAGTTCTGCACGAGCGACTCACGCGCGCGCGGATCGGCCAGCATTCGCGAAACTTGCTTTTCGAGGATCGCCGGCTCCTTCAATTTCCCGTGGATTGCGAGATCGAGAAGGGTATCATCGGGGATGCTGCTCCACAGGGCGAAAGACAAGCGCGAAGCAAGCTGGACATCCGAAACACGATAGACCGTGCCGGAAGCCGCTCCCGCTGGATCGGCCTCAATGCGGAACAGGAAATCGGGCCCGACCAGCACACGTTCGAGAGCGTCGCGAATACCCTGATCGAAGTTTCCGGCTGCGCGCCCGCGCTTGTAAAAGCTGAGTAATGTATCGACGTCGTCACTGGTTGCGGATCGCCGGTAGGCCCGCCGGGCGAGCCTGGACAAAATCTTTGTCGCGCAAGGGAGTTCATCCGCGGCGCTCTGCGGGTGGCACACGAAGATGAGCCGGCGGCTCGGCGAGTCCTGCGGGACCTGAGCGTTATACGGGCCGCCTATGTACATCGAGGAAATGGCGGCGGGAGTGTTGGGGGTGTCGGACTGGCGGCTCCAGAGCGGGAGGTGATCCGGGCCTATGCCTTCCGGCTCCGGATCTTCGGCCTTGAGGATGGTGGCGACCACTTCGTGCGAGCCCGCCTTCACCGGGACGCGCGCCTGCAGCGCCTCATCCCCGTCATAGAGAAAAACCTTCGTCGGATCGCCGGTGAACTTTGCTCTTGCTGCCGGGCCGCCCAGTGTGAATTGCGCAACGCGCTTGCCGTCCACACTTATCTCGAACTGGTTCGGCACGTTCAGGCCGCGGATCTCGCTCGTAAAAGTTCGCTGCAGCTTTAGCCTGAAAACATATTCCCCATCCACGGGAAAATAATGGCGCGCCGCGATCCCGCCCCGGGATCCCAGGGGAAAGTCTTCACCGAGGCGCTCCTTTTGCCAAAGGTAAGTCTGTTCGTTCGAGTTGTCCTTGATTGCGCCGTAGCGCTCGAAGCCGGCTGGAATCGTGGGGTCTCCGACGGCCTCGCGCGCAATTTTTGCCGCCGCGGAAACGTAGCGATCGAGAAGCGCCGGTTCTATCGCGAGCGCGTCGGCGTTGGTATCGAATCCGAACGCCTGCTCGTCGGGCGGTAACATCGCTTCGGCGTCCACATCAACCGCGATCAGGTCGCGCACGGCGTTCGCATATTCGGTGCGATTGAGACGATGCAGGCTGGCGGTGCGGCCAGGATTCACATGCGCTGCGGCCGCGCGGTCGAGTTCCGACTCAAGCCAGGTCGCGGCGGAATCATAGGTGGCGTTATCCGGCCGCGGGAGACCGGGAGGCGGCATCGAACGGCTGCGCAGCTTTACGATTACTTTTTCCCAGTTTTCCGCCGAGTTGGCCACATGCGTAGCATCGGAAGTGTCGAGCATGAGGTTCGCCGTCTTCAGCTTCTGGTTGTGACAGGAAACGCAATACTTGTTCACCAGCGCGCGCGCCGGGGTATTGGGCGCGGGGGTCTGGAAAGCCGAGGCCGTGAACCAGATCGCGCCGAACAGAGGGATCCACGCAAGTTTCGTCATGACCGGGATCTCATTCCGGACGGCACTTGTTTTGGGCCTCGCAGGGGTGGCCGAGCTTGGGGTCGGCGCCATGCTTGAGGAGCAGATCCGCGCCCTCATGGTTATATAAGACGCCGCCGAGCCGATCGCCCGCGCCGGAGGCCGCCAGCCAGGGCGTGACACCCGCTTTGCTGACCGCATTCACGTCCACGCCGAGATCGATCATTTGCGCCAGCAGCGTGTTCCAGCCACGATATGCCGGTCCGAACAAGGCGTTTTCGCCGCTGGTTGTCGCTCCCTTCGGATCGACGCCGAGGTCGAGCAGAAATTTGACGGCGGCGAGCGCCTCAGCCTCTGTAACCGGGCTTTCTCCAATACCGTGGTTAAGGCCCGTCGCGGCCATGATGGTTGTGGCATTGGTGGCGGTCGGTATTTTGGGGTCGGCGCCCGCCTTCACGAGAATGCGCATCATCTCCAGATCGTCGGCAGAGCTCGCGAGCAGGAGGGGCGTGGCCCCGACCGTGTCCTCATATCCACCCGCGATACTGGGTCTCGGCTTGGTCATGCGCGCATTCACATTTGCGCCGTGGGCGAGAAGTGCATTCACCAGCTGCAGCTTGGCCTGACGATCCGGGATACCACCCATTGCGTCGATCAACCCGTACACGCGGTTTGCCGTGTAGGTTTCCCATTCCGTCGATGCCCAATGAAGCGGTGTGATGCCCGCATCGCCGATGTTGGGGTCGGCTCCGTGATCGAGAAGGAAGAGCGCCAGCGGGACCTGGCTCCTTACTGTCGCCACGAGTAGCGGCGTGTAACCGTTGACGCCCGCGGTCTTGGGGCCGCCGATCTGCAACCCACCCGCGCGGCCCGGGGCAGCCGGCTTAGTCGCATCGGTTGCCTCAGCTTTTATGGGAGGCTCCGCCTGAGCCAGGATGTTCACGTCCACTCCCGCGGCAAGGAGCAACTGGACCATTTCCCGATCGCCTTGCCGCGCCGCGAAATGTATCGCGGTAAATCCCGCCTTACTGCGAGCTTTGAGGTCGGCATGTGCTTCGATCAGAGTCTGCGCCACATTAAGCTGGTGCTCCGCCGCGGCCCACATCAATGCTGTCTGGTGCTGGTCTGGCTCTTTTGCATCGATCGCGGCGCCATACTCGAGCAGCCTTTTCACGGCGTCGACGCTACCGCTCTTCGCACAAGTCATCAGCGGTGTCACGCCGGTCGCGATCGCGGTGTTCGGATTGGCGCCGGACTTCAACAGTAATCGCACAAACGCGTCGCTTCCGTTAGTACATGCCTGAGACAACGGCGTCATCCGAAAGTCATTTGCGGCGTTCGCGTCCGCACCCGCGCCGAGCAGCAGTTCCGCGGTTTCCATGTCGTTCTGGTGCGCGGCCCAAAGGAGCGCCGTCGAGCCGTCGTCCGACCGGCTGTTAACGTCAGGGTGCTGGCCCAGGAGCGAATGGATGGTCTTAAGGTCATGGTTCCTGGCGGCGTCCGCCAGCCCCGAATCAGTGGTTGCAGCCGCTGCGACGGAAACGATTAGTAGCGTGGACGCCAGGGTTTTTGCCAATCGGTTGTCCTTACCTCGGTGGAACATGCTGCCCGAGATTATATGAGTTCGCGTGAACCAGTGGAAGCGTCAGGTGGTAGCGCGCATGCTTCTATCGCTTTGACGAAGGAGCCCGCTTCTTCCGGCCAGCCGGGGCGTTTCTTTCGACGCGCAGTTTCCAGGCGGCGCGGAGCGCACCTTCCATCAGATCCTCATTTGCCGCAGCGAGGCGCACATGGGTCATTCCGGTTCTACCCCATCCACCGGCTACCGGGATGAACACCTCAGGTTGTTCCTTTACGAACTCGGCTTGTTGCTCGAGCGTGAGCTTCACATTGCCGTAGCCTTGCTTTTCCGAAGCAAGGGTTGCGAAGATTCTGCCGCCTACACGGAAATCGGGGGAGCCCATGTGGGAGCTTTCTTCAGCGCCGGACAAGCTCAGAGCGATTCGGCGAAAGTCCGCTGCGTTCACGGGTTCGACTCCTGTTTCGCGAACTGGCGAGCCGACGGTAAACTGCAAAACGCTAAACTGCAGAGCATGCCGGCGAAACATCCGCGCGTGGAAATAGAATACTGCACGCAGTGCCGCTGGCTGCTGCGCGCCGCATGGATGGCGCAGGAACTTCTGACCACGTTTCAGACGGAAGTTGGAGAAATCGCTCTGATTCCGGGGACGGGCGGGGTGTTCGAGGTTCGCGTGGATGAGGCGGTCGTCTGGTCGCGGTCCGGGGAGGGCCGTTTTCCCGAAATGAAGGAAATGAAACAGCGGATTCGCGATCAAATCGCGCCGGAACGGAATCTGGGGCATTCCGACGTCATCGCCCCCAATCGATCCAGCAAAGATGGCGAGTGAGAGGAATGGCACAATACCTGCTGTGAGGTTTCGCATGAAAATATTCAAATTCGCTGGTCCGGTCATTTTCGGGGTTGCTCTTGCAGCAAGTTCGTTCGCTCAAAGTGCGGGGGACGATGTCAAGAAGGCCGGTACCGAAACCAAGGACGCAACAAAGGACGCCGGCAAGGCTACGGCTAAAGCAACAAAACACGTAGCTAAGGGCACGGCCCACGTCGCCAAAGAGGGCGCGGAGAAAACCAAAGATGGCGTTGTGAAGGGGACACACGCGGTAGCATCCGGAACCGAAAAGGGCGCCGATAAGATTAAAGAAAAGACCGAATAGCCACGCGCTGGGAGCGCAGCTTTCTTATTGCTCGTTCACGCGCGGTTCAGTTACTTCCGCGTAAGCGGCGGGCATCGGACAATGGGAGAGCATGCCGCTCCGGACCATTACGCTTTGTGTCACGCTGCTTTGTTCGACATTCCTCGCAGCGGTACCCCTCCTGGCGCGGGAAAGACCTGTCGACACGGGGCGAAGCACGATCACTGTCCGTGTTCAGCGAGCGGCCGTTCTGGGGATCAGCGCGCGCGACTATTGGATCGACGCGCCGATTGCCTCGGGAAAGATCGATGATGCGGGCGCGCGCGTTGAGCTTACGATCGAAACGGCGAAGATGACGATCAAGCCCGATCCGAATGTCAGCTCCAGGGTGCGCGACCGAGTTCAAGGGGAAATGGACAGCATTACTCTTGAACCGGACAAGTATCCCGAAATCGTTTTTCGATCGACTCATATCGGGCCAGGAAGCGACGGCAAGATCAAAGTCGAAGGAACGATAACTGCGCACGGTGTTTCGCGCACGATCAATTTTGATGTGAACCGGGACGGCGAGTCGTATTCCGGCCATTTGTCGCTTAAACAAACCGATTTCGGTATGAAGCCGATCAGCCTGGGCGCGGGAATTATACACGCCGAGGATTTGGCCGAAATCGATTTTAAGATCTTCGCCCTCCCGAACTAAATCAGCTTGTTCGATTCCGCTCATCGAGAGGTTCCTATTCCGCAGTTGGATTCTTATAAATCGTTCGTCAGGTGGTCTGGTTCCGAAATGAAACTTCCAGTCGCTTTGTCGGTAGTCGCGGGCCTGGCATCTTCCTTCGTTCTCGGCGCGCAAGGAACCACACCGGATTCGGGCTTGCCCCAGACCGTTCCGGCATCGCAATCGGCTCCGCAAGTGGATCGTCCCATTTCGCCGGGGCGAATCGTGCCTGACGTTCTCGAAGATCAAACGAAGATCTGGACTTTTCCCGCCAGGCTCAACAAGAAGAGAAACTGGATACCCACAGCCTTAATCCTCGGAACCACCGCCGCGCTGATTGCGACCGACCCTTACAGCGCGTCGCATATTCAGCGCAACACGTTCAGCGGGTTCAATAGCGTTTTCTCCGGAACCGCCACGACAGCCGGCATCCTGGCCGCGCCCGTGGCCCTGTACGTGGGTGGACTGGCCTCGAAGGACTCCAAAATGACGGGAACGGCGCTCCTTGCGGGAGAGGCGCTGGCCGATTCCGAGCTTCTGGCATATGTGTTGAAAGTGTCTTTCAAACGTGCCCGCCCCTATACGCTGACCCGGGCGAAAATTATTGGGACACGTGGTTCGAGAGCCCCGGTTCTTTTCTGAGTGGCAGCGGCGGCATGCCGTCAGGCCACACCATCGGCGCGTTTTCGGTAGCGACGATTGTGGCGCGGCGCTACCGAAATCATCGCTGGGTTCCCTTCGTCAGCTACGGATTGGCGACGCTCGTGGGCCTTTCCCGGGCCACCCTGTCGGAGCACTTCCTGGCTGATGTTTTCGTGGGCGGAGCGCCTGGTTATTCGGTGAGCCGTTTCGCGGTCCTGCAGCAGTAAGGGCTCGGAACGAAATAACCGTGACAAACCCTCCCCTGAAGACGGAGTTCGGAGGGCTGAACAATACCGGCGACAAGATCGCCGGCGATACCGGTTTCGTGCTTTCCCGCTCCAGCGCGATCAGATCTTACGCAACACCAAAGCCGAGTTCTTACTCCCAAAGGCGATGCAGTTCGCAAGCGCGTACTCGCAATCGATTCGCCTCGCTTCGTTTGGGATGTAGTCGAGGTCGCACTCGGGGTCCGAGTCCTCAAGGTTGATGGTAGGCGGCGCAACGCCATCGCGCATGGCGAGCAGAGTGGCGGTTACCCCCGCGGCTCCGCAAGCGCCCTGAGGATGCCCAATCAGACTTTTGAGCGACGAACCAGGGATCCGGAAGGCGTGGCCGTTGAAGGCGAGACGCGTGGCGCGCGTTTCGATCCTGTCGTTGAGGTCCGTGGCCGTCCCATGGTAGTTGATGTATCCGATCTGCTCCGGTCCGATGCCGGCCTCATCCATCGCCAGGTTCATCGTGTAGGCCGGTTCTTCGCCGCACTCTTCGAGCCTTACGCGATGATACGCTTCGCAAGTGGAAGCGTAGCCGGCGATTTCACCGTAAATCTTCGCACCGCGCGCGCGGGCGTGGCCGAGTTCTTCCAGGATCAGGAACCAGGCCCCCTCGCTCAGGACGAATCCGCTGCGATCCCTGGAAAACGGGCGCGAGCCTCGCTCCGGCTCGCGGTTCCATTGTGTCGTCAGGATGCGCATCATCATAAAGCCCCTCAGAATCAGAGGCGCGATGGGGGCATCGACTCCGCCCACGAGCATCCACGGCGAGATGCCCCACTGGATGTTATGAAAGGCATGGCCAAGCGCATCGGTGGAAGATGTGCAGCCTGTCGAGATGATGTGGCTGGGGCCGCGAAAGCCGAACCGCATGGAAATTTCGCTTGCCAGCGTGCCGATGGTCGAGGTCGGAATGGTGTAGACGCTGCATTGCTTTTCGTGACCGCCGTAATAAAGCCGATACTGCTCTTCAGTGAACTCCTGGGACCCGCCGCCCGACCCGACGAGCACTCCGATCGTGCGGAGTTCGTCGCGAGACATGCGCCCCGGCTCGATGCCCGCGTCGGAGATTGCCTCGCACGAAGCCGCCACCGCGAGGGGTACGGCGCGCGATACATGTTGCCGCTCCTTCGCGCCCACGAACGCGGACTCATCGAAGTCCGTTACTTCTCCGGCGATTTGAACCTGGTATCCGGAAGGGTCGAACCGGGTGATGCGACCGACGCCGCTCTCTCCCCTTCTTGTTGCGTCCCAGAAGACTTCCCGGCCGATCCCGTTCGGGCTCACCGCCCCTATACCTGTTACGACCACACGGCGGGCGCCCGCCGAAATCCTGCTCAATCGACCCTGCTTTCTTTAAAGCAAAACGCGCAAAACCTGATCCCGTCCACGCCGCCGCCGAAAATGCGTGTTCCTTCCGGTTCCTGGCGGCGCAGACCGCGCACTTTTACAAACTCCTGTACTACTATCTTCCACACCGAGGTCAATTCAGCAGCAGCGCGTTAAAAAAAAGCTTGAAGGTCTGGTAACTTTGTGCCCGATACTGCGGGCGCATTCCGAAGAACACGAGGTTTCCGCTTCCGTACCGGACGTGAATCAGCGCGGTCTTACCCTCGATGCGCTTCTCCCCGAGCAGCCAGCCGGAGGCAAGCACGCGGCTGGCGGGATAGCGGGCCACGGAACCTTCCTCCGTGCTCCAGACCGGGCTCGATTCGGACCAGATCGTAATGTCTTTGGGAAGTCCGCGGGTAAGCGGATCGCGCAGATCGAGAGTCGCGTTCAGCAGCGAGCCGGGTGAATAGAAGTCCTGCGGCGGCACATCTTCAATGACATTTTTGGCTTTGACCCCGAACTTCTGGATGGCGTAGTTCGAAGCACGGTTGAGAAAAACGAGAGTGCCGCCGGCGCGGGCGAACTCTCTGAGCGCCTCGGCGCCTTTGGAGCCGAGGCCCCCGGTGAACTCCGCCGGCATGGTTCCGGGTTTGTGCCCGTTCTCGATCGCTTCGGGCGCTTCGTCGGCGAGGATGATGGAATCGAAGCGGTTCCGCAGGCTTCCCGCCCGAATATCTTCGTTGCGCAGGCTTGAATAAACAAACCCAAAATGCTCCAGCAGCCAGCGAGTCCAGCCTTCATCGATGTCGGCCATAAAGCTCTTGTAGACGCCGATCCGGGGGCGCTTCAGTTCACGCCAGTCGGGGCCGCGGCGTGAGACCGCAAAGTCCCCGGCTTCGTTTCGCCAGACGGCCGCGCCTCGGGCCCAGGCCTCATTCGCCACCTGCCAGCCATCGGTATCGGAGGCCGGATAGAAATCGCGCCTGGGCGGGTCTGAGAGGTCCGCCTTTTTCATCGTTTCGGCGCCGGGCAGCGGACGGTCCAGGAACTTCACGTCCACGCCGAACAGCAGAGGCAGCGTGTGGGCCGTGACGTCGTAAGGGCGTTGCGGGGGCCCGCCCGGATAGAGACGCAGGTTTGGATACTCCTGACGTTCCAGCAGGGCTTTGGCATATCCGGAATAGGGCTGGCGCATTGGAATTACCTCGTCGCCCGCGCTGTTCCGGAGGATCTCGACCGCACCGAATGCCAGAGTTTGCAACATGCGGCGCGCCGCGCCCGGATCGCGCTGATTCGCGGGAACGACAATCCCCCAAGGCGCGGCGCGTTCGATCTGATGCTGGCCGATCTGATAGAAATTTCGGAGCATTTCCTCGCGGTGCACGGCGGCATTGTAGAGCAGCGACTCGAAGGCGAGCTCCTGATAGTCGACGATATCCCGCAAACGCCACGCGCCGCCCAGCCAGGGTTGAATATAGTTCCAGCTCTTCTCGCGCGGGTTATAACCGAGGGCGGTCTCGTCAATCTCATCCGGTTTTACTGTGATCGGCGTTGCCAGCAGCGCGCTCGCGGACTCGGTGAGAATGCGCAGCCCCGCGTGAAAAGCCTGGTAGTGCCGCGACGGGCTCCAGAAATCGTACAGACCATGAATCACGATGCCCGTTTTGCCGGCCGCAGTCAGGTCGGACGCCATGGAGGCTCCGAGCGCATTCATCTCCTGGGAAATGATCGGATCGATGTTCGGCTCCGTGGGATCGAGCCACGGAGGAAGGAACATGCGCGAAGCGTATGCGCCCTGCTGATGAACGTCGTAAACGATCTCCGGATGCCAGACGTTGTGCAGTTGCGAAATGGTGGCGCGGGTCTCGGGTTGCGAAAAGATGTACCAGTCACGATTGTTGTCGTGACCCACGTACTTCTGATAGAGCTCCGGCGGATTGGTTCCTTCGAAGGGCGTACCGAGCGTCGAACGATACCACCGGGTGACGATATCGACACCGTCCGGGTTCAGAGATGGGACGAGGAGGACTATCGTGTTGCCGAGGATCGCCTGGAAGCGCGGGTTGTTTTCGGTAATCAGGCGCCAGGCGAATTCGACCGCGGTATGAGTGGAAGCCACCTCGTTAGCGTGTATGGAACAAGTGATCAGGACAACGTTTTTGCCTGCGTGGAACAGAGGCTCGGCTTCGGCGGGGGTAGTGATTCGCGGATCGGCCAGACGGCGCTGAATATCACGATAGCGGTCGAGGTTGGCGAGCGTTTCGGGGTCGGCGATGAGGGCTGCGATCATCGGCCGGTTTTCTGCGGAGCGCCCGTACTCCATGACGCGTATTTTGCCGCTTGATCGGGCGAGGGCGTAGAAGTAAGAGACGACCTTATCCCAGTCGAGCAATTGACGGTCGGCGCCAATCTTATGTCCGAACCAGGATTCCGGCGAGGGTGGAGCGGCGAGCGCCTGCGAAGTTATTGGAACAAGACAAAGAAAGATCGCGGCAAGCCAGAAGGCCGCACGTCTTGTCATGTCTTGAATTATAAGACTGGGGTCAGGCGGCTGCGCTCCGCCGACGGGGCAAAGCGGATTCCATCAACCAGCGAAGGTGTTTGCTTTCAAACGGAGCGGAACAATAATCCGTCGCTCCCGCTTCGAGCGCGTCGAGCCATTCCCGGGTTTCCGGCACTCGTGTTACCACGACGAAGGGAAGAGAAGGCCGCGCCGCCCGCAGACGTCTTAAGAGCGAGAGATAGCAGGCTGGTTCGCCGCCAGCGAATACGATATCCGCATCGAGGAGATCCCGAACGACGACATCTCGCGGTTTTTGTTCGATCTGGTGGCCTTCGCAAGCCAGCGCCATGCAGATATGACTGGCAGTTAGTTGCTCGAGGCCGATAAGAACTACTTTGGGCATGAAATCCTCTCGTCTGTCTACTGCTTCTCAGCGGGGAGGTTCAGGTAAACGCCGACCGGTGCAACCCGGCCACCCTTTTAATGTCGCACGGCTGGAAGATTTAAACCAGTTAATCTGCTGTTAAGAACTCCTTCATTTACTTTTGTCCGTATTCGATCTTACTTAAAATTTACGGGGGTCTGGGCTGTGGGGCAGGTGAATTCTATTTAATTACACGTTCAGGTGTGGTTAACAATCGCCGCGTCAATCATCACAGAGGCGAAAATGATGCCGCCTCGAAAAGGAATCGGACAAAAAAATGAAAAAGCTCACTTCGGCCGTTCTCGGCCTCTCTCTGACACTGGCGGCGGCCGGACTGACGTTCGCCGCGCAGGCCCCGGCAACAACCCCGGCGCAGACAGCCGCGCCCGCCACAGCTTCCACGGCGAAAAAGCACGTGAAAAAGACCAAAAAATCGAAGCCCGCCGCAGACGCTCCGGCTGCAACGCCCGCGAAGTAATCGGCCTTTCGCAGAATTGGTTTTGTCCGGCGAGGGTTCACCCTTTAACGGTGGACCTTCGCCTGTTTTGTTTTTGGCCGCTATGATAGGAGCGAGATGGCAAATGAGGAAATCGCGACTCTTGGCGGAGGCTGTTTCTGGTGCGTGGAAGCGGTTTATCTTGAAGCAGCTGGAGTGACTTCGGTAATGTCCGGGTATATGGGCGGGGCAAAACCGAACCCGACTTATGAGCAGGTCTGCGGGGGCAATACCGGGCACGTGGAAGTCGTTCAGCTGAAGTTCGATCCCACCGTGATTACTTATCGCGACGTGCTGGAGATTTTCTTCGCCACGCACGATCCGACAACGCTTAACCGCCAGGGCAATGATGCGGGAACCCAATACCGGTCGGTAATTTTCTATTATTCGCCCGAGCAGAAGGCGACGGCTGAGGAAGTGATCCGCGAGTTAACCGCGGAAAAGGCATTCCCGAATCCGATCGTGACGGCGGTCGAGCCCGCAACCGAGTTCTACCCCGCGGAGGATTATCATCGGCAGTATTTCGAGAATCATCCGAATCAGCCGTACTGCGCTTTTGTTGTGTCGCCGAAGGTGCAGAAATTTCGAAAAAAATTTGCCGAGCGGCTTAAAGCGAACGCGTAGTCCAGCAGCCGTTGAAAGGGTGAAACCGTGGCTGGCCGCGGATAAACGCGATGAATGCGGATGGGATAAGGCCCATTGCCCCATTCTGCCCACCGCTGTGTCGAGAACGCGGTTCGCATGGTCACCGGCGACAGAGTGGCTGATGTTACCAGCTCACGGAAAGCTCCGCGCCGGGCGGAAGCCCGGCCGCACCGAGGGGCTGCCCCACGACGAAATTGCGGACGAATCGAACGATTTTTCGTGGTTGCTCGTGGACCGCAGGTCCATCTGGACAGGGCCGAAGGCCTGCCCCCAGCGGGTTATTAAAGCTTTCCGCTTTGCAGCCGCCATAACGAGGCATACAGGCCTCGTCGCGCCACCAGTTCGCGGTGCGTGCCTTGCTCGCGAATGCCGCCCTTTTCAAGCACCAGAATCTTGTCGGCATCGCGGATGGTGGAGAGCCGGTGAGCGATCAGAATCACACTTTTCCCTTTGGAAGCTGCCCTCAGAGATTGTTTGACCAGCGACTCGGTTTCGTAATCCAGATGCGATGTCGCCTCGTCGAGCGCGAGGACCGGAGACTCCTTGAGCAGGACGCGCGCGATGGCGACCCGCTGGCGTTCGCCTCCGGACAAACGCTGCCCGCGCTCACCGACTTCCGCACTCAGTCCGCCGGGTAACTTTTCGAGGAGATCGGGCGCACCGGCTTGCGCAAGGACTTCGGTTACTTCCTCATCCGAAGCGTCCGGGCGTCCATAAAGAATGTTTCTGCGAACCGTTCCCTCGAACAGATAGACTTCCTGACTGACCAGACCGATCGCGGAACGCAAATCCCCCAGATTCATCTCCCTGACATCACGCCCGTCGACCAGAATGCGCCCCGAATCCACTTCGTAGAAACGCAGGAGGAGACGGAGCAGCGTACTCTTTCCCGAGCCTGTGGAGCCCACTATGCCCAGTGTCTGACCGGGTTGCAATTCGAAGGAGACGTTCTCGAGAACAGGAATCTCCGGCGTATATGCGAACGTAACGTTTTCGAAGACGATCCGACCCCTAATCTGCGACTTCTTCAAGCGCACCGGGCCGCTGCGTATCGACGGCCGGGCGTCCAGGATCGCAGTCAGCGCTCTGGCCGATTGCGTCGCCGTATGGAACAGCCGTGTGGTCTCATCCACACCGGTCAGCGCGCCCAGGAGTTGCGGCACCCAATACATGGCGCGGTTGTATTCGGCAGAGGCAATCTTTCCCGACGCCAGCAGCTGTCCGCCAACCCCGGCCGTAAGACAGAAGCCACTCGAAAAAATCCCGCGGATGAGATGCGACTGCAGCGAGGAGGCGCGGGCGGCTTCGAGAGCCGCTTCCTCAAGATCTCGTTCCGCATATCGCAGGCGGCGTGTCTCCTGTCTCTCCGCCGTGAAAGCCTTGACGTCGGCGATACCAATAATGTTGTTTTCGAGCGCCTGGCTATAGCGGGCCGACATCCGGGAAGCACGCGCGTAATGCTCCTGGACGGTTCGCCGGAAGAAACGCGAGATCAATGTAAAGACCGGGAGCGGCAGAATGCCGAGCAGCGCCAGGCGCGGCGAAGACGCGAACAATGTGAGTGTTCCGACCAGAATCGTCAGGCCTCGCTCGATCAGTCCGTCCCCCGCGGACTCGACGAACTCCTCGATCTGGGCAGTCTCGGCGGTGATGAGATGCATCAAGCGCCCGGTTCCGTGTTTATCGAAAAACGCGAGATCCTGAACTTCCAGACGTGCGACAACCTGAGCCCGCAGCCGGTACTGAGTGGCGCGCGCCAGGTTACGCCACAAACGCCGCCGGTGGTATTGCAGCCAGACGTGCACAACGGTGACGGCGACAGAGACAGCGGTGATGAAAGTCAGGCGCGAAGCCGGCTTCTTCAGATTCAGACTGTTGAGAAAATCGGGTCCTTTTCCCAGCGCTGTGTTGATGGTCGCGAGGAGAGCAACAGCCTGCAGGATCGAAACGCCTGTCCCTACGGCAGAAACCAGGGGAGGCGCGATCAGTCGATTCTTTTCCGGAAGAGAAGTACGAAGGATTCGATATAGCGGGTTCGGTTCGGGGCGGGGAAGAGCTGTGTCAGCCTGGGACAGAGCCTCAGCCAGACCATCCCGCAGAAGCCGGGCGATGTCGATGTGCGCTTCGGGACGGAAAATCAGCAAAACCCGCCCTGAAACAGAGTCGGCGGAAGCTTCGATAATCCCGGGCTGCTTCGAAAGAAACCGCTGCAGCGCGCCGGCGACTTCGGGCCGGCGCAGGATGGATCTCACCGCCCATCGCTCCCGGCCGGGAATCGCCGATCGTACGGAGAGGCCGGAATCGCGGGCTTCGGCTCCAGACTTCCGCGCCTTAGTGGACACTCTGGTCTTTAGCTTTGGCGCTCCTCCTCTTTGCGGTCTTCTTCGGCGAGTTCGTTGGCGGCCTCCGCGGCTACGTCTTCCAGATCTTCCATGGCCTGCTGGGAGAATTCGCGAATTTTCCGGCCGCCTTTGATGCCAGCCTTAATTCCTTTTCTGGCCGCAGTTCGCCAGCCGGGAGCGAAAACAGCGCCGGCGACAATCCCGGCGAAAAAGCTAAACGCTATCGTCTTTTTCATCTTTATGGGAGGAACTCTGCAACCGTATCGAGAAGACAGAGCACAACTCTCGGAGAGGCCTGAGTCCTCCACGCCATTATCCACCAGGAGGGTGAGCCTGATCAGGCTAAAGCTTGAATAAAGCGTTAGTTTGCTGCCGGAACCTTTGCCGGCTCCGCCTGCGTCGCGGGCGTCTCGCGCTGCCACACGCCCAGATGCTCGGCGATCCTGCGTCCGGTTGTCGCTTTGGTAAACGAGTCAGCCGAGACCAGGAGCAATCCCGGGAGCCCGAGAGCATAACGGGCGGCCAGTCCGACTGCCGCGTAAATCCCGGCGTTCTTCAAATCGCCTTTTACGATATTCGCCCCGCCGGGAACTAACGTTTCGGCTGCAAATTCCGCAGCGGTTTTAAGTGTTGTCTGGCGCTCGTCTGCTTCGGTCATTTTGGCTGAAACCTCCAATGCTTTCTCTTCCGTCTCGATTGGCCGGATTACCGGCTTCGCACTCTCAACAACTGTACCTTTTGTTCTTGTTCGTGGCAAGGATTTCCCCCACAGTTTCCAGCAAGTCCCGGTCTTTTTCGTAAAAATCGCTTTGATTGCGAGAATAGATCACATCGGGTGTGACGCCCGCGCCTTCAAGAATTCGCCCGGAGTTTTTCCCGACGCGACGGCAACGCCGCGCCGCGACTCGAAAGGAAGGCGCTTCCGCCGCCGGCCGGAACAGATCCCGACCGGAGTACTGAAAAATTATCTGCTGACTCCACGGAGACGCTCCGCCGCCACCCGTCCGCGAATCGGTCCCCATTACAATTCCAATGCCGTGATCCTGGATGCCGGCGGCGAACATTTCGGCGCTGCTGTAAGTGAGAGCATCCACAAGCACTACAACCGGTCCAAAGTACTTTCGGCCCACACCATTGGCTTGTTGCTGCGATGTCAGCGGGCGCGGGCGCGAATACCGCACTTCATCGTCAAACAAGTCTCGATCAAACGAGTCTCGCCAGTCGCGAAACGACGGAATGGTGCTTAAGATTTCGCGTATCGTGCGTGTTGCCCGGAATTCAAAAGGTTCGGGGCATATCTTTGCATCGGTGAATAATTGCAAGAGTTGTTCGGCGGTGGTGACGAACCCTTCTTCACATCCGCGTAAGTCGATAAGGAGTCCATCCGGCGGTAAGCGTTCCAGACATCTTACAAATGACTGCAGAAATGTAGTCGGATTTTCATAAAAGGAGGGCACGCGAATGATTCCGAAAACACCGGCAGAAGTCTGCACCGTCCGGATCAGGAGGCTTCCCTCGCAACTCCATTCGACATCCCCCGCATTCTGGAGCAGCGGGGCATTCAACACCGCGACCTGCCACTCGATCTCCAGCCGACGGAGATGCCCCGCGCGATCGGTGTAATCGAGCACGACTGGCGCATCCTCCGGCGCCTGCATCGTCCCCAAAGGGCGAAAGGTCAGCGTCTGGACGGCTTTCGCCAGTCGCGCCTCCGGGTTCGCCCCCAATTGCAGCGCGCAGTGTTCGCGTAGAACGCAATCGAGACTTCTTCCGTTCCAGGCCGTGAGGATGTCGCCCGGTCGCAATTCGTCCAGTGCCGAGCCGGTGACGCCCAGACGAAGCTCGCCGTTCTCGAAAAAACAGGCAGCCGCGAAAGGCAGGCAGACGAGCGTATGCAAAAACGGGTCCGGCAACTGGCATTGTGTGTGGCGGTCGCCGAATTCGGCGAAGATTTTCAGGAGATCGCGGTAGAAGGTCGAAGGTGAGAGCGGAAGGTCCCGGAGGCGCTGCAAGGGCATGGCGGCCGGGTGAACGCAGATCTGATCGAGCAGTTCGATTGCCTGCGCTCTGACGGTTTCACATTGTTCGCCAGAGGGCGATCCGGCTTGCTCCAGAAAAGCCGAGAGCGTCACTCCCATACCAGGACACCGGGCAGACGGTCGGGGTGCGCGATCCGCAATAACTGGTATCCGATCCCCGACAGGCCCTGGAAAAACGATGGGTCGAAGAACTCCTGACCCGCCTTGCCGGATGTTGAATATCCTCCGGAGCGATGCGATTTTTCGACCACCCCTGAAGCCAGATCAAGCGCCGCTGGATCGTTTCGTTCGACCGCGAGCAACAACTCCCCACGGCCGAGCGTGCCGCAGCATAAGCCGTCCTTCGATCCGATTCCTTGCGCCCGAACGGTCGCGAGCGCCGCGCAGATGTCTTCACGCACTTCCGGTGAATCGAAGAACGGCAAACCCGCGACGCGGGCCATGCCGATGCCCGGGCCTCCATGACACCATGTGGTCATGAACGCCGGATGCTCTTCCGTTGCGTAACGGAAATCGGGCCAGTTTCTTACCTTGCGGTCAAAGGTGGAATTCTCGAAGGCGATAGCGTCCAATGCGCCATCCCGGAATCTGCTCTCACCAGAGGAAGCCGAAAGGCGAAGCAGGCTCAGTGCGATTCCCGCGGCTCCGTGCGACAGGCCCGTCATGAACTTCCCGCGGCCTGTTCTCCACGCCGCTCCCGGTCCGGCCTGCCTGCGTTTCTTCAGGAGGTGATCTCCGCACAGAATACAGTTTTCCAGTAACTCGGAATTTTGAGTCGCTTCGAAAAGAGCGAGCAATCCGAGGATCGCCCCCGCCGAGCCGGACATCAGATCGAACATTTCATCGGTATCGATCTGATCGGGTGAAATCCAGCGCGACGCAGTTTCGGCGTTCTGAAGCAATTCGGGTTGATCAAGAAAATCCGCGCACCGAGTCAGGGCATAAATGAAGGAGCCGACACCCGTCGCAGCGCCGATGGTGTAGCCCTCATTTGTGAGCCGCCGCGGACTGGCGGAATCGATGAATCGTAGAACGGGAGCCAGCGCCGCTCGCGCGTCGCCGGCGCCTTCGCCCGTCACTCGATGAAGCGCCGCGAAAAACAGCGCGATACCCGCGAGGCCGTTATACAGGTCCATGCGGACGGGACGCAACTGATAATGAGTCGCGCCGGGCAACAACTGGGGAGCAATCCACGTAACGCCGCCATCGGCCGAACGTATCGCGCGGTCTCGGATCGCTGCGGCGATACCTGCCGCTTCAGCGTGGAGTTTTCCGGACGAGGCCAGAGGCAGGTCCGCCGGAGATTCCTTTTCAGCCGATGGGGATTGTGCTTCATGGACTTCAATCGCCGACATCGAAAGAGACGCCCTGATGAGGTCGGTCTGCAGTTCCATGTCGCCGGGATTGAGCGAGCGAACTCTGCGCCGGACCCGATCGAGCGCCGTTTCTTCGAAGGCGTTCCGGATGGTTTTGCCGGTGGGGAGATGGAGATCGCGACTATCACCCATTACCGCGAAGCGCGGAATGTCGAGCCGCTCAATGGCCTGGATCTCCGCTTCGAGAATGGGATTGAGCCGGCCCTTCTGCGGAGAATCCAGATAGAATCGGCTGATGATGTCGGTCTCGATGCTGCGCTCGACGCCGCTCCGCATGTAACAAGGCGCCGCCAGCCTCTTCAGAAGCAAGCCGTAGATGCGCGTGGCATGAAAGACCAGCCGGATCTCGCGGCGCGCCAGACTTTCGAGCGTTCCGCCGGGAGCCGTCAACTCTTCGCTCAGTTCCATCAGCAGCCGGTACATGGAGCGGAAACCTTCGACGATCTCCGGCACGTAATGGGCGGCGTCGAGAGAAACGCCATTCAGATGGGGCAGATGATTTTCGGTATCGACGCGGATCGGTTCGTGGATCAACCGCATGTCGTCGCTGTTGAGGTTTTCCCAAGTGCGGCGAACGTAGGGAGTGATCTGGCCCACCTTTGCGCCGAGGCCGCTGATGTCCACCGCTGTGCCCTTGGGGTCGATTTCCCACGCAGGCAGAAAACCGGCGCGAAAGACCGAATCGAACAGAATGTCGTCGGCCGCCGCTTCCGACGGGCTCACGTCAGCCGTCTGGCGCAGAACATGGTGCATGAGCGTTTCCATGTCGACAAGGCATGGGTACGCGCCGCGCGCGATCACGTTCTCGTAAAAGCAATCGGATGCTTCGAGCGCATACAACACGCACAGCAGCATTCCCGATCGGAGATAGTATTGGCGCGCCTCAATGGCGTCAGCGCATGGAGCCCGTTCCACCAGTTCCGCCCAACCCCGATTGCCGCGGTCGATCACCTTTAATGTCAGAAAATCTCCACCGCGCCCGTTCAGGTACTCGAGGAAGCCGAACCATTCCTTTTCGATGCCGAGATTGCGTGGCTTATAGACAACTCTGAGGCCACTTTCGAATTCGAGGATCGCGACGGTCCGCTGCTCATCGTGCGAGTCGGATAGCGATGTCCGAACCTGCGTGAGGGCTCCGGCCGGGCGCCCGTTGTTGAAGACGTTCTCAATGCAGGAAAGATCCGCTTCGAGGAACTCCGCGAGTTCGGAAATGTTTCGCGCCCAGTAGCGCACGGTCGTCGAAAGAAGGCGCGCCAGAGCCGGATACTCGCAGAAGAAAATCATCAGTCCGCCGTCCAGCATCTGGCGAACGAACGAGTCGTATACGGGCGCGTCGTGTGTCGATCGATAGACGGAGAACTCGAGGTACAATGAAGGCCCCGCGATGTACGTGAGCTCCTGTAGCAGCGCGTCCACGAGGGACTCCATCACTCGATCCGTGAAGACCCTCTGGCAGGCCGGCGTAAGCAGGTTCTTCGCGACGACTGTGAAGGAATGAAGGATGGCGCCGAAGGGATGTGGCGATGCGTGTCCGGAAGGCCCGAATGCCGTCATTGCCTGCTGGAATATTTCAAGCCACTCCGGCGCATTGCTGACAGGTGGGGAATTTTGCAGCCGGCGAGCGGTCTCATCCGGTGTCAGTCCCAGCCATGACAGCCGTTTCGCGAACTGAGCCGGATCGCCGGAAGCGGCGCGCTGGCACCACTTGTTCATCAAATCCGCGGAAAGGACGTTCTTCGCCGGATCGGCATCGCGCGCAATTTCAGATGCCAGCCGCTCCCAAAGGGTGGCGGCGTTAGGGGCGATCCGATCCAGATCTTGTTTCACTCGGCCTCTTGAACGCGCAGCAGGCCGTCCCTGACGAGACGCCGCGCCAGTACGAGCTTTTCCTTTTCGTTCAGGTTGCCCGGCAGCGCACTCACCGGAAACGTTGCATTTTCCGCCACGAACCGCAAGCCCGCGGCCACTTTCTCAGGCCCCACCATGCGGCCTCCGGAATAATGAATGCCTGCATAGCCGTGGCCTTCAATGGCTCGGCAGATCACACCGGTGCGGCGCGTCAACACGGAATCGGCGCGTAATTCCGGTTCATCCGGCAGCATCGCCTGCCCGGGCGCGGCCTTAGGCACAATCAATTGCTCCGCCAGGCGCGCCAGCGCATCATCCATCTGAAGATGTTGCTTTAGCTCGTCGAACAGCGTCTCGAATCCCTCGCGCATTCCGTTCGGAGACGCGAAAAATCCGGGGGGAAGCGATTGCCTGAAGCGCGTATCCTGGCGTGCCGCTGAAACAGCAGCCGAGAAGAGATCGATCCAGGTCACGACATTCATGCCGACCGTCAGATGGAGCGATGCGTCCGCGTTGGTTCGCGCGGAGTGAACCTGCCCGCGCGGAAGATAGAGGACAGTGCCGGCCCTTAATTCTTCTTCGAGCACCACCGCGGGCAGCCGATCTTTGTTCAGCGGCGCGTGCTCATCGGGCAGAGGCAGCCGGGCGCCCGGCTCCCGAATCTCCCAAACTTTCGCGCCTTCGAGTTGCAGGATGAACACGTCCATCACGTCATAGTGCGCCTCGAAGCCCTGCGTCCCCGGAGGCGTGTAATAGAGGTTGACGTGGATGGGGTGGTGCAACTCCTGTTCGATGGCGGCGGTGAACAGCGCCACCGGTTCCCAGAGGCGCTCCATCTTATTCACAACTACGGTGTATCCGTCCTGAAAGGCGGCGCGAACTTTATCGAGGCGCGGAGAACCATCCGGATAAATCCAGTTGATATCGCAATGCCGGCTGCCTTTCACCAGCATGATTCCATCGGGCGAGCGCGGGCGCTGGTATTGCAGCAGCCGCCCCATATCCCGCGAAGAAAAGATATTCGCAAAACGATCAGCATCTCCGTGAAGCAACAGGGGGCGTTTTTCCCAGTAATCCGCGACGAACGCGCAGGGATCGACGGGGTGCAGCAGTTCCGCGAGATTCATCGATCCAGCGTCAGGAGCCCGATACGCACCAGCCTCCGGACCAGCACCAGCTTTTCGTTTTCGTTGAGGGGGCCAGGCAGCGAGGCTGGAGTAAAGCTTTCCCGCCCCGCGATGTATTCGAGCGCCGATGAGATCTTCTCGGGTCCGATGATCTGATTTCCGGAAAACTGCATTCCCGCCACACCGCCTTCCCGGAACAGCCGCCGGACGGCCGTGCGCCGAACCTTCAATCTCGTATCCGGCAGGATTTCGGTATGCAGTACAGCAAAGTGCCCGTCGGGCGGAGGTGGTTTGCGAACTGCCAACGCCTCCACATGTTTTCCGATGGCGTCGTTGAGTCTTGCATTCTGCCGGAAGACTTCGAGAGACTCGTCGAACTCGGCGGCCATCGCATCGAGCGCCGCGGGGCTGTTGAGAAACCCGGCCGGCAGCGCGCGGCGAAACCTTGGCTCGCGATCGGCCGCGGCATGAAGCGCGTCCGAGAAGAAATCGAGCCAGGTGCGCACATGGATGTCGACAGTGATATGCAAAGACGCCTTGTCGCCCGCCGCGCCTTCATGCACGAACCCGCGCGGGATATACAGCACGTCACCTGCGCGCAACTCCGTTTCGAGAACCGGCGCCGAGAGCTTTTCGCGCGGCACGGGCTGGTATGAGCCTTCCACTGGCGGCAATTCGTGGACCGGTTTATAAACTTTCCAGGTCTTGACGCCTTCCACCTGGACGAGAAAGTTCTCCTGCGTGTCGTAATGCGGCTTCACACCTTTAATGTTGGGCGGCGTAAGATAAACCGCCATTGCCACAGGATGGCTGAGACGGCCTTCGAGCGTCGCACTGAAATGGGCCAGCGGCTCCCACGTGAGTTCGAGACCGCCAAGAATGACGGTGCTGCCTTTGAGATATCCTTCCCGAACCAGATTCACGTTCGCCGTGCCGTCGGAATTCAGATAGTTATCTGTTACGAAGCCTTCCGAAGTGACCAGATCAAGATAGCCGGATTTCGGCCTTGTAAAAGCAATGAAACGATCGATGTCGGCGATGGAAAACAACGGCACAAAAAAATCGGATGGCCGGCCGGTGCTCACGAATGGCTTCTTCTCCCAGAATTCGGCGAAGAACGTGTCTTCGCTGAGCGGAGAAATCAGATCGGTGAACGCGAGATCGGCGGCGCTCTTAACAGCTATTTGCGAACTCATGAATGGACCTCTTGGGAACTTCGGCTGAAAACCAACGGCGTGAGCGCGCTCTCGGCGAGGTCGCCCGGCCGCATTCCCGGCAGAATGACTTCGAGCGGCGGACCGCCAGGCGGCAGTTGTGAACTATCCGTGACACGCGCTCCGTCGGCGAAATAGAGAATGATGATCACCTCGCGGAGACGGTCTGACCGATTCCTTCCGGAGCAGTGCAGCGTCTGCCCAGCGTGAACCGCAAGATCGCCCGCCTGAAAACTGCCGTAGTTCGAAACATGATACCCAGCCTGCGAAACTCTGCCTTCGAATGTCGCCATCGATTTGTCGCCGGGCCCGCATAATCCGAGAAATCCGGCTTTGTGGGAACCATCGAAATAGCTCATGGGCGCCATCTCCGGATCCATATCGGTCAGCGGAATCCACAGCGTCAGAATCTTTTGCGTATCGAGCGGAATGAAAAACGCGTCCTGATGCCAGGGAGTATTGAAATCCTCGCGGTTTTTGAAATAGGGCTCGTCGCGAAGCAGGCGAACGCCATCGACCCGAAGCAGATCGGCCGCGATCCGGGCCAGCCGTGGACTCGTGACGAATTCACGCGATGGCTCATCCACCGTCCACACATTACAGTTGCGTTTGCCGCCGCCTCGCTCGACGGCATTCTTCACGTGAAGGCGGTAGGCCTCGATTTCCTCGCGCGAAAACACGTTCTCCAGCTTCACGTGGCCGTTGCGTTCGAACTCCTCGGCTTTGGAGGCTGGGATGGGATACGTGCCGTCAATTTTTGGAAGCGCCGTCATCAGCCAACCGGATAAACGATCGGATTCATGGGGCTCGCCGCCGGCTCACCGGCTTCCAGTCCGGCGAAACAGTTGGCCATCAACGCGTCCACGAACCTCGTCTGGCGTTTCTCGATGCGGGCGCCGTCCGCGAAATACGAAATGCCGAATGCTTCGCGCGTGCGCGTGCTTCCGTTCGCGAGCGAACCGTGGATCGTCCAGCCCATATGCACAGAAATGTCTCCGGCCTTCATCGGTCCGCTTTGCCGGAACGGATAACGGCTCCGCGCGGCCCACAGATCCTCGATCTGGCCTTCCACATGGGAGCCCAGCGCGAACATCATCGGCGCCATGGCCGCATCCATATCCACCAGCGGAATCCAGAAAGTGAGAGATCGATCGGTATTGAGCGGAAGATTCGTGAGGTCCTGATGCAAAGGCGTGCCCGCACTTCCTGGCGTCTTGAAAATGCCAGTGAAGTGCATCAAGCGCACGGCGTCCACACCCAGCAACCGTGCGGCGATCGCGCCGAGCCGGGGCCATGTCAGAAATTCCTTAACCAGCGGCGGCGCTGCCCCGAGACTGAAAGCCGTCTTGCCCATGGGGCCTGTGGGTCCGAGATCCGATCGATCGTCTGTTTTCGCGTTATCCGACGCTTTGAAGGGAAGCGCGTCCATGCCCTCTCCGGCGGCCTGCACTTCGATCACGTAGCGCCGGATTTCCGGATAATAAAGCGCCTGCTCATCCGGCGACAGCGCCTGTTTCAGAACAATCCAGCCAGATTTCGCGAATGCTTCCGCCTGGCTCGTGGTTATAATTTCTTCCCTTGCAGCCGACGCTATAGCGGTCATCTCAGACATATAAACGATTTTCCTCAATTTCGCACAGGGTCCGCAGAACTGTAGCGGTGGTATAGACGGCGTAATGGTCGGGCGAAAAATTGTTGAAGGTATTTTGCAGAACGCTCTGAAACGACGGCTCGCCTGGTGGCATCCCCGCCCACATCCGCCAGGTCGCCGATTCATCCGGCGCCTGCGTATCCGGACGCGGCACTCGCAGTTTCGCGGATGGCGCCCAGGACCCGTCAGGCCGCTGCCAGTCCAGCAATCGCGCGACGCCGCTCTCGATGCTTTCGCGCGCACCGGCAGCATCGCTTCCAACCAGTATCCGAAGGCAATGCGCGAGCGCAAACGAATTCTGCTCGGCTATCGCTGGCGCCCGCTCCGTGGCCCAGGCGACGGCTCGCCTCGCCGCCCCTGTGCCGGAAAGTGCCGACGCCGCTTCCGACGTCGAGTATTCGCGATCGAACCACCAGTAAGCCGGCCAGCCACCATCCCGCTCCTGATGGCGAAGCAGGTATTCTTCGAAGCGCTCGCGGTAACCCGGAACGTTAGCGCCCGCCGCGGTAACGCAGACATGAGAGTGCGTCCAGCCTCGAAAGGGGACGATCGGCGGAAGCCCGATGTAGCGGCGAATCGGGTCCGCGGAAGCGTAGGTGGTCAGCCCGCCATCATCGCAAACATGCCCATCGAGAAACCGCAGGGCCGCCAGCGCGCGTTCGGAATCGCTGAGACCCAGTGACTCCGCAAGACGAAGTCCCCAGAGCGTGCTGTCGGCGTCGCCGGGAACGGTCGCGTTGTAACTCCAGCCTCCGCCCTCCGACCTAATGCCTTCGAGAAACCGCCAGGCAGCCAGCGCCGCACTTTGCGCGCGTGGATCGCGATCCCCGGCTACTACGTAGCCCGTAAATCCAGTGATCCAGATATCGCTGGTTCCCGCCGGCAGGAGAAAATCCTTCCACGCGCCCCGCTCATCCTGAGCGTTCAGAAGGAAATCCAGAGCCGCGGCGATGGCGGGCGCGGTTCGGTGTTCGCACGCATTCACGTTTTCAGACCTCACCGAGTACGCGATGCGCGATGCCGAAATAGCCCTTGGCGATTGCGGGCCGGCCTGGCCGAAGCACGACTTTGAGGTGACTCAAACCGCGCAGGAGCAGCATATCGCGGCCACCGGATACGATGCTTTTATGGCCGATCCATGAGAGCAGCGCCTGCCGCTTCTCCGGGGTCATCACACCGAGCTCGATGAGCTGTTGAAACTGGCCGTGCCAGCGTTGCTCCCGGTGAGGTTGTCTCGACCAGCAGCCGGCGGTAAAGTTGGGCTCAATGCCGATATGTGGATAAACCTGTTCGCCCACGTCAAGGTGTAGACCCAGGAAATCGGCGTGCGGCCGCAGCGCATCCATATACTGACAAAGCTCCTCGCGCGGTCCGTTCCAGCCGATGCGGTCGAGCCAGGAGATGACTTCGCCCTGCGGCAAATCGAACACGCAAAGACGAACTGCGGGGATGCCGCGCGAAAGCATGACGCCGATCTGAAAATCGCTCGTTCCCGCCGGTAGAGTTTCGAAACAGTGGAGAAAATTCCTCCGGAATTCGGGCGAAACCGGTGAAGCGAGTAACAGAGGAATGATTGTATCGATCAGCCACGCAGGAGTGCGCGAAGGGCTTCTGCCCGGCCAGTATCCGAACAGCATGTTGGGCGAAGGATCGCCGGATGAAACGTCGAATTCGAACCACGTGGAACCGGCATCGGCGTAGGGGGTTTCCGCCGTATCCGCCCAGAGACTGTAAAATTCGCGGATTCTTTCCCACACGCCGTATTGCAGTTCTTCGGGCGCAGCAATTTCATCGCGCCCCGCGAGCATCTTCGCGCCTTCCGGCGTCAGATTAAAGGCGCAGTCCGCAGGTGCGATCTCGGGGCCAAGCCGGCATTCAAAACCGAAAAAATCGACCGCGCCGAGAGGCAGCATGCGGGCGACCCTGCGGATGTGAACGATGCTTTCGGCGGGGAGCAAAAGAGGATTGAAGTAAGACTCGATGAGGTCAACCGATCCGTCAATCCGTTGCAGGGTGTCGCAAGTCATCGAACCCTCCTGAGTGATGGCGGCGCGTTTGGCATAACATGCACGCCGCCGCCCGGTGGACTTAGATCAGCAGCCTTTGTTGCAGTTTGCGCCCCAGGAACAGGACCCTTCAGCCAGTTGTTGCAGTTGTTCGTCGGACAGTTCGGTCCCCATAGATTCCATCAGTTCTTTCTCATGGATCTGTTTCGTTTCGGTTTCGTTCTGAACCATCTTAAACACTCCTTGCGATTAACCGGGAAATTCGGTTAACGGGCTTCAGGATATCAGGAGAAAATCACCCATTGCAAACTTTTTGGCCTGCTTCTTTCGAATATAGGGAAAAATGGCTTTCCTTCCATTTAATTTATCGAAGGGAAAGCTCGGAACAGCATGAAAGTAGAAGCGCGGAAGGACCTGTTTCCAACGGTTAAATAAACATCTCCCGCATTTCGTCACATGTAGAAATAGCCTCTGAGCGATAAGCCGGAGACTTCCGGCACTCCTTCGCTCGCGTTCGCGGTAAGATGCACGCCAGCGGCGGATGGACCTGGATCAGCAACCTTTGTTGCAGCCTGCGCCCCAGGAAGACATCCCTTCAGCCAGTTGTTGCAGTTGTTCGTCTGACAGTTCGCTCGCCATGGCTTCCATCAGTTCTTTCTCATTCATCTGTTTCGTTTCGGTTTCGTTCTGAACCATCTCAAACACTCCTTGCGATTAACCGAAGAAATGCGGTTAGCGGGCTTCAGGATATCAGGAGAAAATCACATTGCAAACTTTTTGGCGGGTTCGGGCCGGCGTGAGAGTAGAGGTGCGGAGACGCCTGTTTCCAACAGCAAAAGGAACATTTCCTGCATCTCGTCACATGTAGAAACAGCCTCAGAGCGATAAGCGGGAGGCTTCCGACAATGCTTCGCGTTCATTGCCAGGCGTCGAAGGAAGCGAGCATCCACGGTTCCGACGTTCTCCAATGTGCGGAGACAGGTTTCAAACAGGCTCGCGGCTTCGCGCACCCGCGATCCGCGCGCGGCGAACTGCCCCAGTTCATAAAATGCCAACGCCTGCTCCTGCCGGTACAGAGTTTCCCGGGCCGATTCACCAAGCATCTCGATCCGCGCCGCCGTGTCTCGCCCGGAGTATCTGCCGCAGCGCAGCAGCAAAATTCCACATTTGAGAATCCCAGGCTCGTCGCCCAATTCCCGATTCATCCGCAACGACTGCTCGATCGCCGCTTCGGCCTTCCCAAAATCGCCGAGCCGGTAATACTGGAAACCAACCAGATACCAGAACTTTCGGCGTTCATTCAGCGGAACATCCGGCGCGCAGAGATACGAATAATGATCTTCGACCTGGCGCATGGCGTTGCGGGCAGCGTCGAGATCGCCGGCCTGGAGGTGGATCTCCGCGAGCAGCACGCAAACTGCCGGCTGGGGCAGCGCGTCGGTTCCGGCCCAGCCCAGCAGCTTCTCCATTGCCCCGACCGCCTCCTTATATCGCCCGATTTCCATCAATGCGCGAGCGCGGGATTCGGCAATGATGCGGGAAAAATGCGCCGTGTCGAAACCGGAAAGGCCCTCGGTCTGATCGAGAAAGCTGAGCATCGATGCGTAGCGCCCCGCCCATGCGAGCGCTTTCAGTGAATCCTGCAGGTACACCTCAAATAGCGGCGCGACGCGCGCCATCTGATCAGACGGCGGAGCCAGTCTCTCGCTTCGGAGAAGGCAACCGTGTAATTCAAAATCTTCCCGCGCCGTTATGAACCGAAAGACCTGCCGAAAGATGCCCAGCGCCCGATCCGTCTCGCCCCGCGCGGCCGCAATCCGCCCGATATTGATGTAGGGCTGGAACAACTCGCTCGTCCATCGTGCGGTGCCGCTTTCTCTGTCCAGTTGAAGGCAAAGTTCGATCGCTTTGTCGCAGAGCGCCAGTCCGTTATCCGGCAACCCGTATTGCACCTGTAACAGCGCGGCGAGATTGTATTCGGCAATAAGATCGCTCGGACCGGCCGTCTCGAGTTCTTGTGGCAGCTGGAGGAGCGCCTGCCGAAACCGGATCAGAGTCTCCCGCGCCAGTCCCTGCAGATTCCCTTTAACCCTGTACTCGCGGCGGGCATGGAGATTTGTGCTTTCGAGTTGATATAGCGGGTCTGGTTCGTCGGGAACGGTTTTGCCCGCAGTTCCTCTCACGCGCTTCAGATTGTCCCATCTCGGGGAATCCGAATCAAATACATTTTGCTTTTTCACGGGAAGGTTTCAGCGCAGTGACAACGAATAGAGCACTTTTTGCAGGATTAAACGAAACGCTTTTGTGGTATAAAAACTCAGTTAACTTGACAGCGAAAGAAACGATGAGCGAGACGCCGCCGAATTTTCCGACAAATATCGAAATTGCGCAGGAGACATTTGAGAATTGGGATGGCGTCATCGACATCCCGAATGTCTGGACCTGCGCGCCCAAATCCGGAACCGACGTGGTAACCGTCTGCAACTGGGCGGTGAGCGAAGGCTATACCATAAGAGCCCGCGGAATCATGCATTCATGGTCGCCGCTCACCCTCGTATCCGGTACACCCCCAACTGCTAAGGTTCTGCTTGTAGATACGACGAAATACCTGACTTCTCTCAACTTCATTCCGGCCTCAGGCGGCGAATCGGCTCAGGTAAAAGTCCAACTGGGTACAACCATGCTCGCGCTGATGGAATTTCTCGAGCGGCAGTCGGGCGGCAAAGGCGCAGCGCCGGGCTATGGTTTTCCGCATATTCCCGCGCCTGGAAACCTGACCGTTGGTGGTGCGCTCGCCATCGACGCGCATGGTTCAGCCGTCCCGTCCCCAGGCGATGACTTCGATGCGAGCTACGGCTCGTTGAGCAACCAGATTTTGGCATTCACCGCAGTTGTGACCAATTCGCCGGACTCGACCGTCTATTCGCTCCGCACATTCCAGCGCGGCGAGGGTGACGATCGGGCGTTCCTGACGCACCTCGGCCGGTCGTTCCTGATTGACGCCACGCTCCAGGTGATCGACAATTACAACCTTCGGTGCCAGAGCTTCACCGATATTCCCAATTCCACGTTATTCCAGGCGCCGACGAGTTCCAACCCGGCGCCTGCGGGAAGCGTCGCGTCCTATGTAGCCCAATCCGGCAGAATCGAGGTGATTTGTTATCCCTTCGTCGATACCTGCTGGTTCAAAGTGTGGACGAATTCGCCGACGCAGCCATCCGGATCCGTTGCCGTCTCAGCGCCCTATAACTATGCCTTCTCCGACAACCTGCCCGGCTGGGTTACGAATCTCCTGAAGCTGGTCACATCGGTTGACCCTTCACTGACACCTACTCTTAGTTCCGCGTTCATGACCATCACCTCGCTGGGCCTCAATAACATATTCGCTCCGCTCAACGATCTGTGGGGGCCGTCGAAAGACGTCCTGATCTACATCAAGGACACAACGCTCAAAGTCACGGCCAACGGTTATGCGGTTCGTCTTGCCAGGAAAGATCTGCAACAGGCGATTTACGATTTCACCAGCGAGTTCAATACGCTCCTGACGTCGTATCAAAGCCGCAATCTTTATCCGGTGAACGCCCCGTTTGAAATCCGCGTCACGAGTCTGGACGATACAGCGAAGGTCGCGGCTAAAAATACGAAAAGCCCGGCTATCTCGGCTCTTACGCCCGAACCCATCGACGTCACAAACCAATGGGATACCGCCGTCTGGTTTGACGTATTGACGCTGCCGGGCACCACCGGATCGAACCAATTCTATTCCGATCTAGAGACCTGGTTCACGAATACGTTCACCGGTTCCTATGGACGGCCTTATCCGGAATGGTCGAAAGGCTGGGCCTACACGCCCAGCACCGGACCGTGGACCAATCCCGCGTACATGCGAACGATCCGGGACAGCTTTACAGATTGGGACTGGGAAGTGACCACGCTGCAGAAATACGATCAGGGCAATTTGTTCACGAATGCCCTTCTCACACAGTTGTTTGTTCCTTAGGCCTTGTGCACCACCGCCGATTCACGCAATTTCAGGAACGAGCGTTGAACTCTTATGGATATACGCCTTCGCCGACGTCAGTTCCTGAACACCACCGTTGCCGCCGCGGCGCGACCCTGCCGCGCTCAGGCCGTTCCCAAGACTGACTGAGATGAAGGCTGGCTGAGAAAAGGAAAAGCGACAAATGTAAAGCCATTTCGCGGCTCTGTGCGGCCCTCCGTTGGTCGGTCCCCGAGCGGCACATTAACTCTGTAGTAGACACAACATCGCAGGAGATCTTCTATGTCGAACAATCCGAACGCAATCCCTTCGCCCTCCGCGCCGACCTGGTGGAACTGGAGCGGGAACCTCAACCATAAGCCCGCGTCCGACGGAGTAAATTACTATTTCGCGCCGGGCAGTCTCGCCGATCTGAAGTCCGCGCTCGCTCAGGTTGCGAAAATACCGGGCGCGACCATCCGGGTTTCAGGGCAGCGGCATTCGCAGCCTCCCCTCGTGACTGACGACAACCGCAACGCCGTTCCCGCAAAGACCACCGAGTTTCTTGTGGACATGTCTTGTTATTGCGATCTGGGCCCTGGCCAGGACGAGAGCATCGTGCTGGGGCCGGGAACGAACCAGGTCACCGTCAACGCGGGTGTTCGCGAGGATGCGCTTGATGCGTTCCTCACCCAAAACAACCTGATGATGAAAACCGTTACGGCGGGCGGATTCTTCAGCATCGGGGGCATGACGGCCGTGGATGTACACGGCGGAACGGTGAACGCGCCGATCTTCGCCGAAACCGCTTCGGCCTTCAACATACTGCTTGCCGACGGAACGATAAAGACGATTGACGGGACACTGCCGCCGGTAAACGGCTGGTCGCCGCTGCAGTTTGCGCGCGTTTCTTTGGGTGGTCTCGGTATCGTGACCAGCATCATTCTCGACGTTCTGCCCCGCCCCTCCGCAACAACGCTCCAGGGAGGCACGATCAGGTACCTGCTGAAGACAAAGCCGGAGTTTATTGCGCAGTTCCAGCAGTTGCTGACGGGGGCATCAAAGCACGACCGCATGGAGGTGTTTTACTCGCCTTATGCGGCGGCGCCCAATCTGCCCTGGGTCTCCTTGCCGAATTTCCTTGTACTTTGGTGGAACGAAAATAACAATTCGGGCCCGGCAAATTCTGCGACCGAACCGGAAACGGCCTGTGAGCTGATGCAAGAGGGAAAATTCGGCGCGGCTCTCCTCGGTGGCCTGGCGAAGTACGCCGCCAAGTATGTCCGGGAGTCCCAGTATTACTCGAACCCTTATAACCCGCTTCACATCCCGCCCGTGCCAACCTCGGGGTACGCCGCCATAGCCCTCGATGAGATCGAGAGGCAGGCGGCCGCCGCGAACAAGATCAATTCAGATCTCTGGCTGGCCGCGTCTTCGCAGGTTATGTTCATGTCCTACTTCTTCGAAATGCCCAATCTCGACGCCGCGGGACTTGGCAAGGTGTGGGACGGGCTCGATGTTGTCGCCCGCAGGGTCATTCAAGACGACAACTTTCACATCGCCGCGCCCATGGAGTTCCGTTTCGTCAAAGCCGGCAACTCCGCCATGGCGGGAAGCTATTCCACGAACCCCAATGCCTGGTTCATCAATCTGGACCTTATCGGATTCATCGAGCCAATACCGGCGGCCAATTACCCACAGCAGTTGTTGCAGTTCTTCGCCGACGTGGAACGCGATTGGGTCGCCATGGGCGGAGTCACGCACAACGGCAAGATGTACGGCTTCTATGACCCGAAGGCGGCTCCTGGCACCCATTCGGCGACCGGGGCGTTCAATCCGAATTTCCTGGCTGGTCTCCGCGCACGCCGGGGGGCGCCGCTGACGGCCTACAGCACTTATCGTAAGAGCGTGGATCCGAACGGGCTCTTCTATAACAGCTTTCTGCGTCAGTTGCTCGAACCCTGAGCGGCAGCTGGCAGAACGAGCGAACCATCATAAAAAGAGTGTGAAAGTAGAAATGATGCGAAGAAATCTCCCGACCCGACAAAACTTCACGTGCGTGTGACGATGCCGGCCGCAGCGGCGAACGCGCAGTACTCGGCGATCGTGCTGGGCGCGACGGGGAACGTGGGCGGACGCATCGTGCAGCTTCTGATCAAGAACCCGCTGTGCAAGAAGGTGGTGGTGGTGACGCGCCGCAAGACGGACGCTTTCGCCGAGCCCAAGGTCTCCGAGGTGGTTGTCAACATGGACCGGCTCGAGGAGGAGGTTGCGCCGCACGCTCAGGGAGTCGACATCGCGCTCGTCGCGTTCGGCGTCGGTAAGGGCAGCGCGAAGATGCCCGAGGCGGAGGTGCGCAAAATCGAAGTCGCGTGGCCGCAGGCCTTTTGCCGCGCCGCCAGGGCGGGAGGCGCTCGTGTGTGCGGGGTCATGACAGCAACGGGCGCTGACCCCGAGGCCGGGATGAAGTACGCGAAGATCATCGGCGAGAAGGAAAGGGCTGTCGAGTCCGTCGAGTTCGACTTCCTTGGCATGTACCGTCCCGCGGTCATTCTCGGCAACTCCAACACGCCGGGCATCCTTGGCTACGTCATGCCACTTCTGCACTGGGCCATGCCGTCCAGATACCACTCGATCCACAAGAACGACCTCGCGCGCGCAATGGTGGCACAGTCGGAGCAGGCGTTCCTCGCGATCGCGCAGGGCAACGCTCCCAGGGAGGCGACCGTGAAGATTTTGGAGTACAAGGAGATGGAGCCCTTCTTCGTCAAGGGCGAGAGCGAGGAGCCTTGAGCGGCAACAAGGCGCCTGTGTTGGATGCGCTGTGGTGTTTGGGTTTGTTCCGATAGCGGAAGCTAGCCGATGCGATACTGGCCGCCATCCACAACAATGGCCTGGCCTGTGAGGAACGCGGCATCATCGCTTGCCAGGAATAGAACCGCCCCAGTCACATCCTGTGGTTCTCCAAGCCGTTTGATTGCCTGCTGTTCCCAAGTGTGGCGCGTTTTTGCTCGTCCGACTGAGGCGCAATAGCCGCTGTATTGGTGAGGCCAGGCAGGACCGCGTTTGCGGTGATGCCATCGCTCCCAACACCATTCGCCAAACCTCTCATGAACCCTATGATCGCCATCTTTGTTGCGATGTAGTGGCTCATGCCGGTATGGCCAGGCCGATCATGTTTGACGATATGCCGACGAAACGGCCCCACTTCTTCCTTCTCATTCCGGGCAGGAAGTATTTCGCGCTTAGGAAGTGTGGGTCCAGATTCGTAGCCGTCGTCCTCCGCCATGTCGGCAGATCCAATTCGTCGATCGAGCGATTTGCAAAATACCCGGCATTCACAACGAGATCCGCGTCGCCCCGTCCTGGCTCTCAAGCAACACGGAACGCCAATTTTCTTCCTGCGTTACATCAAGTTGAAGCGCGGTTGCCGCGGGGCCAATCTTTCTTGCGGCCTCGTCCGGGGGCTTGAGGTCGGTCGCGATCACCCGTGCGCTTCGTTCCGCCAATGCCAGTGCTATCGCCTGGCCGATGCCCTGGCCGGCGCTTGTGACGAGGGCCACGCGTCCTTCGTGTGATGTCTTCATGTCTCCCACGGTCAAGGTTCGCGGGCTGCCCTTAAAGCCGACATCCACCAGAGTAAATCGTCGATCATGACGTAGGCCCACCGTGGATCAGGATCGCTTACCCCTTTTCCAGGTGACCGTGGGTGAAGATTCCTGCCACGTAGTCTGGGAGGCCACCGGCACTGATGCCGCCTCCTCAAAGGGGTGGATGGACGGTTTCTTTTGGGGATGGCCGCCGGCTTGACAGCCAGATACTCCGCGTACGCGCCGCCCAGTCCGCTGGCACCGAAGACGGCATCACCTGGCGCCCATTCCGAAACGTCACTGCCAATCTGTTCGCGGCTGATCTCGCCGGCCATCGACTGCCCTGCAGCAACGCGAAACTCACTGCGTGGCGTAAGGTCGACCATGGGTTCTCTCGTTTCAGTTCCCGTTGGGTCGCCCGTGGTGGCGTGCCCATTCGGGGAGTTTCGTGAGCGCGCGACCGAACTCGCGTTCCAGGCCAACGATGTCGGCGCTGTAGCCGACGTCCTCGAACCATTGCAGCATCAACGCCATATCGTTGCTATACTGCCGGACCTGTTCGATTGGCGTCTGCGCGAATGCAATCGGACGGCCCAGGGCCTCCGTCAGGATCTCCGCCGCCTCCGGCATCGTTCGTACGTCGCCGGCGAGATCGATCTCGCGGCGGTTCAAGGCAGCGGCATCGGTGAACGCGCGCGCGCCGAACCAGCCGATGTCGTCCACCGCAATCATCTGTACCTTCGTGCTTTTTCCGAGCGCCCAGGCCAGCGTGGAGCCCTGGAGACTGAAAGGCGCCAGCAAGTTCTCCATGAAGAACACGGGACGCAGAATCACATGCGAGGGGAAGCGGAGGCCACGCACGGTTTCCTCGATGCGCCACTTGTTGTCGAAGTGCGGGACGCCCGTCCGCTTGTCCGCCGATCCGACGGATGTGTAGACGTAGTGTTCGACGCCCGCCTCGCGAGCCAGCGTCGCAAGACGCTTGCCCTGCGCCTCTTCCCGCTCGACGCCCGCCTCCCCGGCGTTCTGCACGCCGAAGACGCCCCACGCGCCGGCCAAAGCAGGGCGCAGCGACGCCTCGTCATCGATATCTCCCTTGACGATTTCGACGCCCTGGCGCGCCAACGCCGCCGCCCGCTCGCTGTCCGGCTTGCGCGTCAGGCCCCGCAGATGGAACCCGCCGCTCTGCAGCGCCTGCGCGACCGCGCCGCCCTGATTGCCTGTCACTCCGGTAATGAGAATCGTTCGATTGTTTGTCATGGCTGAAACCTCATTTTCCTGCGCTCTGTATTCTTCACGGAACACGCGGCTGTCTTCAACTTGTGCCGTCCCCTCAGGCTTGCGCCGTCGAGCGCGACTGGAACAACCCAGCAAAGGCTGGTCGGACGTTAACGAAGACCACCGCCCACAGTACAGCTACGAGGAGGGCCAGTGGAAGCCCGCTTGGGGCCATCAAGGCATGGAAAACGAGAATGTTGACGATCACCGGCGCCAGCATGGCCACTGCCAGCGGCACGTAACGGTTGGCCCGCAGAAGTATGGCTGCGACGACCTGAAACGCGGAGATCACCCACAGGTAATGCGATGAGTACAGTGCGCCCATGAACTGTCCTGCGATGCCTCCCGGAGGGGGCAGCGGAATGAAGTTCAGGAAGCCGTTCAGGCCGAAAACAAGAAAGATCACGCCCGCCAGATATCGGGCAATTGCGGCAACGGTTCTCATAAACCAGGTTCTCATAAACCAGGTGCTCCTTCTGGATCGGCAGCCATTGCATGGCGTCAACCATATCGATGTCAATACAATTGATGGTGTATACTTCGCGCAGATTCAGGTTTTTTATGACACGAGGCGTTCCAAAGGCAGACCATGTCTGGCTGGTAATGATGAAGGCGATGCGCGCCCTGACGAGATATGCGGCTGCTGGTATTGAAGAGACCGGGCTCGGCCTTTCGGACTTCGGCGTCCTGGAAGTCCTGTTGCACAAGGGCCCTTTGCCTGTCAATACGATAGGCCCGGTCGTCGATCTGACCGCGGGTTCGATCAGTATCGCGGTAGACCGTCTCTTCGCGAAGGGCCTGGTCAACCGGGTCGAGAGCGCCGAAGACCGGCGTGTGCGGATCGTCTCCCTCACACCACGCGGCAAGGCCCTCATTGAGTCAGCCTTTCGAGAGCATTCCGGGCAGATGAAGAAAGTGTTCTCCGAACTGAGTCCGGAGGAACTTTGTGGCCTCGAAGTGGCGCTTAAAAAGGTCGGGAAGCGGGCGGCGGCGCTGATGGAGGAGAGTTGAGAGGCTTCAATGTGCACGCTCGAACGATGGCGCCGTCGGCGTCTTCGATGGCCGAATGCGAAATCAAGGCCAGACCTGCAAACGAGAGCTAACTTAGAGCTAACTTGATGAAATCAGGGGATGTGGAGGTAGCCTGAAAATATATAATGAGAGGCTTATCTATAGGCCGATCATTGTAAAGCAGTATTTGGTGGAGGAGGGGAGTCGGGCTGGAACCCGGTATTGAGAACACGTAAGTTATTGATTCTGTGATAACGGATAAATGCAGAATACGCAGGATTCGCTACCTCATCTTACGTAAAACTTACGTGGCTGGTGGCGTCTGTGGCTGTTCAATACTGCTCAATTAAGAGCCGCCGACAGGTTCATTCTGTCGCCGGATAAACAGCACGAGATCCTCCGTTTTCCTTGTCTCAGTCATAATGCTGACCCGCTTCGGCGTTCGGTTTTAGCTCTTCTGAATCGGTGAGGTTCCGAGACGGTTCTCCGGCGCCGCAGCGCCGGCGTGTCCGCGAATCTCGACGGACCTGAGCCCGGGATCTTTGTCAAACCCCACAAAACCAGCTATCCTGGAATCGGAGCACTCTGCGGCATCGCTCATGAGCAGAATCATCGAATTACCGGACGACGTGTACGAGAGCCTCGAAAGGGTGGCGCGAGAGAAAGGGTTTACGCTGGTCGACTGGATCGCAAATGCCGTCCCGCCCCTACGCGCGGAACGTCCTCTTGCGGATCTGCTCGAAGAACTGGCGGGAACCGTGAACAGTGCCGAAATACCGGCGGATGAGCGCCGACGCACGGCATTTCCTGAATTGCTCACGCGGAAGTTCCAAAGGCAGGGACTCCGCGGGGCGTGATCACCCTTGCGGATGCTGGTCCTCTGATCGCGCTGATCGACAAAGGCCAGGGGGAAGTCCACAGGGCGTGCGTTGCCGCCGCGAGCGCTCTCGACGCGCCGCTTCTGACGACATGGCCCTGCTTCACCGAGGCGATGTACTTTCTGGGGGAGCTTGCGGGCTGGAAAGGGCAGGCAGCGCTGTGGCAGCTTGTCGAGCGCCGGGCTTTAAACATTGATATACCGACCGACGCCGAGGCCACACGTATGCGGTCCCTGATGGAGAAGTAAAACGACACTCCTTTTGGATCTCGCGGATGCCTCGCTGGTCGCGGCCGCAGAAAGCCTGAATCTGCCGCGCACTCACGCACCTGGTCAAGGTGTTGAGTTCGGGCAACGTTTCGCCAGTGTTGCCGATGCCGAATTTCCGAAGCCGGCACGCGCTATTGCAATGCTCCATCACGGGACTTTTCGAGCAGGAGTACGGATAATCCTTTCCGGCCACGGATTTAACAATGCTGCCCGCTTCCGAATAGTCCAGGGGTGGAGAACAACAGCCACAGTTATCGTTGACATCCCCTTGCGAGCCGCTCGGATTTGCGCACTTCGCGTAGCGTGCGACGTTCGCCAGAGACTCATTACGCGCCCCTGCAGGGCATCCGATCTGTACCAAATAGTTCAGGCACGGTGGGCCGCCCTGTAGCGCCTCTGCGTCTTCAGGCTTGCTATTACGCGCCTTGAAATAGGCGGCCTCGACTCTGGATCCTTCGGCGCGATTCAGGAAATTCCTCGAAGCTCATCCGGCCGCCATCGGCCCGTGCCCCGTAATGCGTGCCACTATCGCCGCCGAAATAGCAAAGATTAATCCACGAAGCGATTCACCTGTTTGGGTCTTCAGCCATCAGACCGCACTGACCCTCCCCGGACTCACTGGCGTTAATCCTTATCTCGGCGAGCGTCTTGACCTCAGAATCCAAATTAGGAACCGTATGCGGTAGCACCGCTTGGATGGATCTGCGCGGGAGCGATCGATCCTTGGTGGCGCGCTGCCTGTGCGGATGCGAAGGCGGCTTATCCCTTACAGGCCTTATTGGATTGGTCCTGCCACCGTCGTCTTCCGCGGAGTTTTCCCCCTGCCGATTCCCGCAGTCGTCCAGTCTCCCGGACTGCCAAACCTTGCAGCCCCCCCCATTTATCAGGATCATGGGGCGCCGCCGTCATTCTACTTTACTTCTTATTCTGGAATCCTTTACGTCCATCTGACCGGAGCATTACCTCGTTCCGTCCTGACGGCCATTCAACTGCCTGGATCCGCATCCATGAGCAGCGACATCAGAGATTTGCGCGAAGGGGACATGGTTTGTTTCGAACTTCAATCCGTATATCTTCCGGCGGTGCCTGTGGTGCTGGCGGAACTCACGGGTGCGGATCAACTGATTGGCGCAATCATGTATTTCTCGGATTCGGATTTCCGCCCGCGAGCCTTTGCTGTGATCTCGCTTCCCGGCCGATCCAATGTCGTTGTTCCTGTCGAAAAACTTGCGCGCGTTTGCACCGATCCACCAGGGCCGGATTCCGATAGCGCGATGACGAGGCACTAAATGAGCTCAAACTTTACGTATCCTGGTGTCTACATTCAGGAAGTTCCCAGCACCGTTCACACGATCGTTCCGGTCCCTACGGCGGTCGCTGCCTTCGTCGGACGTTCGGTACGCGGGCCAATCAACACCCCCGTCCGGATTCACAGCTACGCTGACTTCGAGCGGACCTTCGGGGGCCTCTGGTGGCAGAGCGAAATGGCATATGCTGTTCAGCAGTATTTCCTGAATGGCGGGTCCGACGCATATATCGTGCGCGCAGTCTCGCAGGAAATCGTCACGGCGCAATTATCGTTTCCCGCTGCCATCGGCGTTCCTACCACGGGGGGCAGTCTGTTCATCGGTGCGCAAAATCCGGGTTCGTGGTTTCAGAACGTAATAATTACCATCGATCTGAACACGCGAAAGGTCTCCGGATCGCGCCTGCCCGACGAGTTCAACCTTACGATGACCTATAGTGAAACGGATCCCGTGACGGGTGCGGCAACGGTTACGGTCGAGACGTTTCCCAACGTCTCGTACCTTTCGGGCGCGCCCAACTACCTTGCCACCACACTTCAGAACGATTCAAATTTCATCGAGATCCAGGCTGGTCTCGGGCTGCCTCAGGCGCAGCCTGTGCCGGGGAACTACAGTATCGCCGGAAGCGTCTGGCTGCCGAAAGCTTCCTATGCGACAGGCAACGTAATCGTCGATTCGAACGGCAACGAGCAAGTGGTCACGGTGGCTGGAACGTCGTCGAGATCAAGCCATGCCTGGAACCTGGCTGTCGGTGGCAGCACAACCGACGGCAGTGTCACATGGATCAATCAGGGTGCGGTCCGCCTCCACCCCTGGATGCCCAACACGAAATATCTCAAGAACCAGTTGATCTACGCAGGTACACATCTTCAGATCAACACCACAGGCGGGACTTCCGGCAGTGCAGCCCCGGATTTCACTGTGAACCCGACCACCCCGGATAACGGCATGATCTGGAGCAATGTGGGTCCGGTACAAGCCGGAGCATGGCTTCCGGGGATCGCGGTCGTTGCCGGTGCAGTAATCTACGACCCGAACGGAAATTTGCAGGTCGCAACGACTCCCGGGACAACGGATACGGCGGCTCCTAACGACGATGGCGTCAATACCTGGAACAAGACCTTAGGTGGAACCACCACGGATAACACTGTTGTCTGGACCAATCAGGGATCGATTCCGCCGGCCGAGTGGGAGCCGAATACGTTCTATCCGCTGGGCGTCCAGCTTTACGATTCCAACTTCGATCTTCAGCAGGCGACTACCGCAGGCATTTCCGGAAATCTTCCTCCTGCGGCGTGGGGTTCAACTACAGGCGCGACAACGGCCGATAACACCGTGGTCTGGACTCTTCAAGGCGCTACCGGCCTTTCCGATGGCGTGCCTCTGAGTGCTTCCGATCTTACGGACCAGTCGCTGGAGCTCTCGAAGAACGGCATCTACGCGCTGAAAAACGCGGAAATATTTACGATGCTGATTCTGCCTCCTTATGGTCCTCAGGAAAACGATTGCACCATTGATCTCGATCCTGGGTATTCCAGCATCTGGCCCAATGCACTGGCGTTCTGCAACGCAGAACGGGCTATGCTGCTGGTCGATCCTGTGTCACCTGGCGGTACCTGGCCCGACGAGACGAAGGTGTATCAGGATCTCACATCCGCTACGCCCGCGCTCGATAATGTGCGAGCTGCCAATTCCGTCCTCTACTATCCATGGGTTCAGAGCAACGATCCCCTGCTGAATAACCGGCCTCGCAACTTTGCTCCGTCTGCGACGGCTGCAGGAGTCATGGCGCGTATCGACGGCACGCGCGGAGTCTGGAAGTCGCCCGCCGGAGAAGAAGCGAACATGCTGGGCGTATCGGGGCTTCAATACCTGCTGAACAATGACGAAAACGGAGATCTGAATCCGCTGGGGATCAATTGCCTCCGCACTTTCCCCATCATTGGAAGCGTCGTTTGGGGCGCACGCACGCTCGACGGAGCCGATGCGCAGTCTTCGCAATGGAAGTATCTCGCGGTGCGGCGTCTTGCTCTTTTCATTGAGACAAGCCTCTACCGCGGTACGAACTGGGCAGTATTCGAACCGAACGACGCGCCGCTTTGGGCGGAATTGCGTCTCAACGTGGGTTCGTTCATGCGTACCCTCTTCCGGCAGGGCGCATTTCAGGGTTCCACCCCGCAGCAGGCGTTCTTTGTCAAATGCGATGGCGACACCACCGTCCAGTCCGATATCGATAACGGCATCGTCAATATTCTGGTGGGCTTCGCGCCGCTGAAACCGGCTGAGTTCATCGTTATCAAGATCAGCCAGATCACCGGCACCAATTCCAACTCATAGCTGAATCACAGAGGCAAAATGGAATTCACAGTTAATACGCTACGATATTCTCCCTACGCGAATTTTAAATTTCGTCTCAAGTGGGACGGCAAGTACGTGGCCGGCCTCTCGAAGATGTCGCCACTGAAACGGACCACGGAAGTGATCAAGCATCGCGAAGGGGGCAGTCCCTCCAGCAGTTATAAGTCGCTCGGCCGTACCGAGTACGATGCTGTCACGCTTTCACGGGGAATAACACACGACCCGGCGTTCGAGGACTGGGCGAATCTGGTCTTCCTGCACGGCGCCGGACTGGGAGCGGAAACTCAACTCAAAAGTATGCGTAAGGACATTACTCTCGAGATCTACAACGAAGCCGGGCAACTGGCGATCGCATACCAGATTTTCCGTTGCTGGGTCAGTGAGTTTCAGGCGGTGCCGGAACTCGATGCGAACGCCAACGTGGTTGCCATTCAGTCCATCAAGCTCGAGAACGAAGGATGGGAACGGGATGCGTCGGTCACCGAGCCAACGGAACTCTGACCGGATAGCTCTGCCGGGACCGCGCCAATATCGAGGCAAGCAGTACACCGCAGCCGTTTTGCGCTCTTCCGGCGCATATCGTCGGCTGCTGCTCGATGTGAATCTGAGCGCTCCGCGCGAGTCAGTGCTGACGTCAGCTCTCGCTGCCCGTCTGTCCTCTCCTTCGCGTGAGTGCATTGAACTCATGACGCTGGGAGACCGGCACTGGCTGATTACACAAATCATGCTGGCGGACGGTATTCGCTCTGTCGAGGCGCCGGAAGTGTGTTCGCGGTGCGGCGAACTGATCGAACTTCGTCTGCACCTGACGGATGCGGTTCGAAATGCCGAACCTGCCGTCAGGAAGGGGGCGCAAAACAACGCAATCCGGCTGCTTACGGCTCTCGATCTGGAACGGGCTCAGTGCGCCGAAGATCTGCTGGCCGCGTGCGCACCGCGGAATGGCGAAACGCTGGAAGAAGCGGAACAACTGCTTCGCGACGCCGATCCACTGGGGGATATCGCTCTCAATGGGGAATGTTTCGCGTGCGGCAACGCGATTCGAACCGAAATCGATCTGCCAGCCCGATGGCTGACCCAGGTTCGTCGCGAAGGTTGCGATCTGCTCGAAGACATTCATGTTCTGGCGAGCCATTATCACTGGCCGGAACGCGAGATTCTCGCGCTGCCTGATGCGCGCAGACGCGCTTACATCGAAATGTGCAGCGCTACGGGAATCACAGACTCTCCGGAGCTTCATGTCTACTCCTAGAGGCACCGGATATTTCGGAATGCTGTTGAACCGCCGCGCGCAGATCGTCGCGCCGCGGCGTTCGTTCGTGTCTGTACGTGCGGTGACGCCGGCGGGTCCTCCGCTCCCCGCCCGCCCCCGTCCCGTTTCGGCGCCTGCGCCGCGTGCGGTACCAACCGAAAACATCTCCCTAATTCCACCTGCCGCGCCTGCAGCTGTCCCGCGGCAAGTTGGCGAAGCTCCCCCTTTGGAGGTGCATCGCGATCAGTCGGCGAACTCGCATCCCGCGACGCGCCTGCCGCCCCCGAAAGCCTTCGTTCGCAATGAAACAGCTCCTCAGAAGATGAACGCGCTTTCCGAAACGAAGGCGCCATGGATAAAGGAAGTTCCGCCACCAGCGCCCGTCCTGGGCTCGCAGGAAATTCAGAACGCCGTGTTGGACGAGCATTCCGACCTGGACGAACCTCCCAGGATTGCGTCTGCACCGGCTAGTTATGACGGCCCGCATCATGAATTTCGGCGCGATGAAGCTTCACAACGGGCTATCGCAGTCGAGCCCGGCGCGCTGTCGGTGGAATCGACCATCGCGTGGCCAGCGCAGCTTGACCCCAGGCAGCGGAGCACGGTGCGAATTGAAGTAGAGCGCGTTGCCCGCGAGCGCGTTCCGGTGGCGGCTCGTTCGAGATCAGCTGCCCCGCAGAAGATAGAGGTCCGGGTGGATCAGGTCAACGTTCGAATGGACACGCCTGCGCCGGTTCGGACAGCGGCGCCGGGGTTATCCGCGGGGAGCGCATTCGCCCCGTTCTTCCGCTCCCGATCCCTGCGTTAGGACCCGACATGGCAACGGAAAAAGCACTTCAACTCGTTACGCTCACGGTCGCGGACCTGCTGCGCGATCGAATGCAGCGCACGGACGTTGCTTTTACCTTTTCCCGTCCCATCGCGCCCGCTTCCGACACTACACCCACGGCGCGCCTGAATTTGTACCTTTACCAGCTTCTGGAAAATCCCGCTTTTCGCAACGACGAAGACCCCGCTCAGGCTATTCGCGGGCAATACGGAAATCCACCTCTGGCTCTCTCGCTTTTCTACCTGGTAACGAGTTACGGAATAGCTACCGAGATAGCGGCTCCCGAGAACGGCGCGCCGTTTCCGCAGGACAGTCTCGCTGAACTCGACGCGCAATTCATTCTCGCGGACGCCATGAGGGTGCTGCACGATTTCCCGATCATCAGCAGAAATACTCCGCGACTAGGTACGCCGGGTCCACCGCAGATCATGGACCCCGGCCTTCAGTCCGATTTCGAATCGCTTCGCATCATCCCCCGGCAGTTATCGCTCGAGGATCTGACCAAAGTCTGGACGGCGTTCAAGGAAGACTTTCAGCGCGCCGTGGGTTACGAAGTCATGGTGGTTCGGGTACAGCGCCCACAGCAACGGCCGGTCAACCCTCCAGCATTGAACCGGGCCATATCCGTCGTACCATCCATTTCCCCATCGCTTTCCCTCACGCTGTCAACCGCCGCGGCGGTCACCGACTCGAACGTTTATTTCAGCGGCGCAGGACTCACCGATCCTTCGCTCCGGATTGAGATCACGGATGCCGCACGTCTTGGTTATCCCGCGGATCCTCTGCCGGTCACACCTCAGGTCGACCCGGTGAACGGGCGATTTTTTCAAGTCCCGAGCTCAAATCCGCAGATGCAGCCCGGCCCGAAGCTGATTCAGGCAGTGATCACCGATCCCACACCGAGCGTGCGTCCCGTTGCATCCGCGCCTGTGACCTTCACACTTCTGCCGAACATTACGACCATTGCTCCCACCTCCGGACCGTTCGACGGGACCACCCAGGTAACACTTTCAGGAACCGCTCTGGGCGTGGCTCCGGTCGATCCGACGATCCCTTCCGGTCCAATGGTCCCCGCTGTGTTGTTCGGCGGCTATGTGATCCCGCTGGCGGACCTCGATCTGAGCGGTTTGCCGACCCGCATCGTCGCCACTCTGAATCCCCAACCCGCCACTTCGCCCCAGCCTCCATCGGGTACGACGCCCGTGCCGGTGCGCGTGCGCGTCAACGGGGTCGAAAACATAAGCTGGCAGACCGATCCGGTCACCGGTGAGTACAGTTTCATTCCTGGGCTGAGGTTCACCGCATCATGAGCACGACAGTTCGCGCACCGGTCGTTACGCTTGCGGGCAATCTCCACATGGCCGCGATCGAGAGGGCTTATGTCCGTCTGAATCGCTCCAGTGCAGGGTCATCCTGTATCACACCCCCGGAAGAATCTTCCCGGCTGCATCGGCTTTGTCAGATCTTTTCACTGTCGGAACTGGAGCGGGATCTGCTTTTATTTGCGGCCGCTTTGGAAGTGGCGCCGGCGATTCCCGACGCGCGTGCCCTTGCCGAGGAACACGGGTTCACAACGGTGGAAGCGGCTTACGAACTGCTGGGCGGACGAGCGGACTGGCTTTCGTTTCGCAATGCTCTGCGTGAAGACGCGCCGCTGCGCCTTTGGCAACTGATCTCGCTGAACGAAACACGCGATGCGCTGCCGAACAGGGTCCTGAGCGCGGATCCACGCATCGTCGATTTCATGCTTGGCGGCGAACTGGGAAGTGCCGAAATTTCCCGACTGGGCCGGTGGCTTCCGGCGACGCGCGTGGTGCCGGCGGGGCGCGCAGATTCTGTCGCAGCAGAGCTGTCTGAGGCGACTCGCCATCTGGAGGAATTCCTGCGCCGGCCTATGGACCGCAGGCTCTTCTTTGTGCTTGCGGGCGGTTCGCAGGATGAGTCGGAAGACTTCGCCCATACGGTTGTGCAATCGCTCGGGATGCCGCTGCTGATTATGAATCCAGGCCTTTCTCCTTCCGAGAGAATGCGAGTGCTTCGCGAGTCTCTGCTCGCGCGCGCGGCTCTGGTGGCGCAGGATCTTCCTTCCTCATTCGACCCCCTGGAACGGAGCGAGTGGTACAGTTCCCTTGCCCGCGCGGTTCCGATCGTTTTTCTGGTGCGGCCACCGGATGAAAGTCCCGGGCCGATCCCGCGTCCGGCCGTGCTTGCACGGCACGAATGGGTCAACATCAAGCTGCCCCCTTCGAAGACACCTGGCCGGCACAATCTGGCAGAGCTCTCCCAACGGATCCCGACCGCCGCGCAGTGGGCCGACCTGGTGTTACCGCCCGAGGTGAAATCGCGGCTCGAAGAGCTCTGTTGCCAGGCCCGGCATCAGCAAACGGTGATGCACGATGGCGGATTCGGGCGGAAACTCGTGCGAGGGCGCGGCGTCACCGGCCTCTTCTGCGGGCCCAGCGGGACCGGCAAGACCATGGCGGCGGAGGTGATCGCCCATCATCTGGGCCGTGAGCTCTACCGGGTGGATCTGGCTCGCGTGGTGAGCAAGTATATCGGCGAAACGGAAAAGAATTTGCGGCGTATTTTCGCCGAGGCGGAGCGCGCTCGTTGTGTGCTGTTCTTTGACGAAGCGGACGCGTTGTTCGGCAGACGCACAGAGATTCGGGACAGCCATGATCGCTATGCCAACCTCGAAGTCAGCTACCTGCTGCAGTTGTTCGAAGAAGCCGAGCGCGCGGTTGTGTTGCTGGCGAGCAATCGGCGCCAGGCAATCGATGAGGCGTTTGCGCGCCGCTTTCGTTTCGTGATCGATTTCCCCATGCCAGGGCCCATGCTGCGACGCGAGCTGTGGCAGGGCAGCTTTTCGTCTGAAATTCCTCTGCACAGTTCGGTGAGTCTCGACGTGCTCGCAGAGAGGCTTCCGCTCAGCGGAGCCAGCATCCGAAACATCGCGCTGGCTTCAGCGTTCCTCGCAGTCTCCGAAAATGACGGGAGGCCGGGGCCGGTATCGGCGGCACACATCGTGGCCGCGGCCCGCCGCGAGCTGGAAAAGCTGTCGAGTCCAATGCCCGTTACTGTGACGGAGTTAGTCGCGCTGCGCAGGAAGGCGGTTCGATGAGCACTTTCGCGCCGCAGATCGATGCCCCGGTCAAGCAGGGGACAGTGCAACGCAAATGCGGATGCTCCACACCAGGCCCATGCTCGTGCCATGAACACGACAAAGAGGGGACCGGCCAAAAGGGAACGATCCAGCGGCGGACGCGACCCGGCGCACCAACTCCTCCCGCGCCGAAAGCCGCAATCAAACCCTCTGTGACACGTGGCATCCAGCAGGCGGCCACCGGCGGACAAAGCCTCCCCGCGGGCGTGAAGAGTCAGATGGAAGCGGGTTTTTCAGGGCGCGATCTATCCCAGGTCCGTGTTCATACGGACCCGGCTGCCGCGCAACTAGCCGATTCCCTGCAGGCACAGGCATTCACAACAGGAAGTCATATCTTCTTTGCCCGTGATCAGTATCGTCCGGATACACCGGACGGACAGAGTTTGCTGGCGCACGAACTGACTCACGTGATCCAGCAGGGGAGCGCGGCGCCCGGCGCGATTCAGCCGAGTCTGGAACTGGGCGCGGTGGATACCCCTGCGGAGCGCGAAGCGGACCGGGCGGCGGACGCGGTAATGAAAGGTCTCAGCGCCTCGCCGCAAGTCCCATCCCCGCGGTCCGGCGTACAGAGAACCGCACGTCCGGGGATCGCGGGCGGCGGGGAACGAGCGATTCCAGTGAAAGAGCCCCTGGAAGTACCGGCGAAAAAAGCGGAAAGCGACAGTGATCTCAAATATGTTCTGGGGCTCTACGAGACCGCAGCAGCCAACGGCCACCTGAACACCAGACACCCGCGACGCGCAGGGGATCTGTGGACCAAGTGGGCAGCGGGCCGGCAGTCGCCAGACCTCGATCTGGGCAGCTTCAGCGAAATTGGCGAATTCCAGAAGAAACTGCACAGCAAGTGCTCACCGGATCATATTCAGGAGCTTCAGGTTCAAGGCTCGGACGATCCCAACAACCTCCGCCTGCTCGATAGCGGTCGCAACAGCGAGGCCGGAAGTAAGCTGGCGGGGCAAATCTCGTCGCTCAAAAATGCCTATGGCGCGGGCGGGAATGACTACCTGGTCTTTTCAAAGGTCAAGGCAAAACCAGGCACAAGTCCCGCCCCGGACGAAACGTGCCTTGCGGTGGAGCCTTTGAAAAAGCCCGGCGGCGCTGTCACTATCGCGAAAGGGCTGACCCCGCTGGTTTTCCGCGCCGGGGGTGCGCCGGTGAGAATCGGTCATGAAAAGGACGGGGAGGTTCAGTTCTCCCATCGCTTTGCAGTCGCGTGCGCGGAATTGTGCAGGGTGGTCCTGCCGCCGCACACTGAGGATGGTTCACACACCATCCATGCGATGGTTTCATCACGCATCAAGAAGTTTCCTTTGAAGGGGAAAGACCGTAATTTCGATTTCCGGACGAGCGGACCGCAGCCAGGAAAGAAAGGTAAGTCCGGTTCGTGGCCGGAACTCAGGCTCGTCAATGCCAACCCGTTCAGTCTGAGCTTCCCGAAGATGAGCCCCGCCACACTCACTCCCTCGATTGAGGATGGCCAGTGGCGCGCCGTCGGTGAACTGCTGCCCTCGCTGCCGGTCCTGAGCAAAGCCCGAGTTCATCTCGAAGTCAGTAACGATAGTCTTTCCGGCGGAGTCAAATTCGACGCCGCCACGCTCAAAGCAGCGTTGCCGGTACCGGGCCTCAATATCGGCAACGTCTCTCTGGAAATCGCGATCAACAACGGTGATTTCTCCGCAACAGGCGGCTTTGATTTTCAATACGGCAAGCTGGCGAGAGGCTCTCTGACCGCGGGATTTTCGAAGGACGATGAGTTCCACGCGACCGGCAAGCTGGAACTGCTGATCCCCGGAATCACTGCCGAGGGCACTGTATCCATTGAGAAGGGCGAACTGAAGGGGAGCCTTCACGCGGGCGCCGAAAAGATCAAATTCCCGGGTGTCAAGAAAGGCGAAGGCGGTTTATCCATAATGGTGGCCGGGGGCGTTCTCACCGGCAGCGGACAGCTCGGTCTCGACATCCCCGGCCTGAAGAAAACCAGTCTCACCTTCACCGCGGACTCGACGGGTCAATTCCAGTTGACGGGTACCGCACACGGCGATATCCCGGGGCTCAAAGACGTGGAGGCGACGATTTCCTATGCGGGAGGAGTGCTCACGGGAACCGGCCACGCGGGCCTGAAAATCCCGGGGCTGGAAGACGCGTCAATCAATATCGCGTACTTCAACGGACTGCTCTCAGGGTCCGCCTCACTGAGCTACAAACGCGGCAGGTTGAGTGGAAGTGTGCAAGCCGCACTGTCGCCCGAGCACAAGCTCAGTGGGAAGGGTCAACTGGAATATGAGATTGTCCCTGCAAAGACCGGCGGGAAACGGCTGGTCGCGAACGCCGGCATTGAGCTTCGAGAGGATGGGACCGCGAAGGTAGATGCTTCGCTGACACTCCCCAATCCCTACATCTTCTTCGACAAGATTGGTGTCGACCACCCCTTCAAAATTCCGTCTATTCCGGACATTCCGATCTTCGGTATCTCGGCGGGCCCGGTCAGCGTCGGCCTCGTGGCAAAGGTTAAAGTCTCGCTCGATGCTTTCGCCAGTATCGGCCCCGGCGAAATCAAGGGAGGGATCGTCCTTGCTCAGTTCGACCCGAACAAAGAGGACGGTGCGTTTAGTTTCCAGGCGGTGGGGACGGTGTACGTGCCCGCCGCTGCGGGTCTGACGCTGGTGATCGGAGGCGCGCTTTCGCTCGACGCGCTGGTAGTGGATGTTGAAGGCGAAGTGGATCTGAACGCTACTGCGCAGTTGCGGGGAGCGCTGACCGTACCTGTCGTCCTCCAATATCGAGACGGCAAATTCAGCGTCGACGCGGTGGGAATTGTCAATGTAAGCCCGCATTTCACTTTCGGACTTACGGCGACGGTTCGGGTTTACACCGATCTGGTGGTTGGTTCGATCACCTGGTACGAGAAAGATCCGCCCTGGCGCCTGGCGAATCTTTCCTGGGATCCGAATTTCAACATCGGTTTGATTTTCCCGGTGCATTACGTGTTCGGTGAGCCATTTAACATCAGCACGGATCAGATTTCATTCATCTATCCCGACATCAACTTCGAAAGTCTAATGAAGTCGGGGCTGCCAAAAGACAGTTGAAAGGAAACAATGATTGCAAAAGCGGCTCTGATCAGTTACGGCTCGGGCGGCGTATTCGGACAACCAACGGTCATTGTCTTTCAGTACAACCCGGCGGAATTGTCGCGCAGTCTGCAGCAGAAACGTTCCTCCGGTTGCGGCGGCGGCGAGCCGTCGCAGGCGGAAGCTTTTCGCGTCGACGGGCCACCGAGCGAAACCATTTCGATCAAGGCCGAATTCGACAGCGATGACGCCGTGATGGATGGGAATCCGATTGGAAGCGCTGTCGGTGTGCGGCCCGGCCTGGCATCGCTTGAACTGCTCCTCTACCCACAGGATCCGGCAGGTCTCGGGTCGGTCGAAGGTGCGATCGCCTCGGGGCCTGGCGGTGCGCTCAGCGGCGCCTCGTATTCCGTCCCACCGCAGCAACTTCCCGTGATTCTGTTTACGTGGGGACCGGGGCGCGTCTTGCCAGTCCGGTTGACCGGTCTCGCCGTCAGAGAGCAGGAATTCGACGTGATGCTTAACCCGATTCGCGCCGAGGTGGATCTTTCGCTCGAAGTGCTGAAGCGTCTGCCGTCGGACCATCCGGCATATGGAGTATGGCAATACACGGAGAAGCAGATGCGCTCGGTTGCCGGTATGCAGATCGTCAACAATGCCCAATCGATTCTTTCGGGTGCGAATCTCTTCTGAAAACCATGTTCGATCCCGACAGCCGTTACAATCCGCTCACGCCGCTGACTGTTCCCGGACCCAGCGGGGCCCCGGTGCAGATCGTGCCGATCCGGTTGATTGCGCCGACTCCGCCCGCTATGAGCCGCCAGATCCAGCAGGGCGACCGGCCCGATCTGCTGGCATATGAGTTTTACAAGGAACCGCAGCTCTTCTGGCGGATCGCGGACGCGAATGAAGCCATGCGGCCTGCGGAACTGACAGCGAGTCCGGGTACGCTGATCGGAATTCCCACGAAGGAATAGCGATGTCCGCGACTATCGTTTCCGACCTCACGATCCGCATCGCCAATAATCCGCTGGACGGGAAAAACGATCTGCCGTTGCTGTGTGAGCTGGACGTCGATATGGGAGTGCAGCAGCAGGCCATGGTTCGCATGCAACTGGCGGCGGGGCAAGACGCCAACGGCGACTGGGCTCGGACTCTGGTGCGCAAGTACAAGGTAGGAACTCCGATCAGCGTCGATGCTTCCATCGGGAGCGCGAAGCAAAGACTGATTAACGGCATCCTCACGCAATCGAAACTGAATTTCAGCGCCGAAATCCACGATTCGCGCCTGGAGATTACGGGTATCGATGTGCTCGAAAACGTGAAACGCAGCCATCATCCTCAAAACTACAGCGGAGAACTCGAAGCCATTGTCTGCCAGATACTCGATCGTCAGAAAATTCCGCTTGGGCGCCGGCCCGATCCGGCATTGCAACCGAAAAGAGCGCCCTCCGGTCCGCCTGCGGCACAGATCAATGCTACCCAGACGGATTCCGATCTGGATTTCCTGATTGAGCTGGCGCGCAAATATAACAGAGAGATTTACGTCGAATCCACAAAGTCGGGCGACACAGCATATTTTCAGCGGCCTGATTTCGCCACTGCTCCGGCAATCGGCACCGACCTCCGGGTCAACGTGGGGTCGCTCAGTAACGTTTTCAACTCCCGGTTTTCCATTGACCTGAGCGGCCCTACGCGGGTGGAAGCAAACAACATCGATAAACACGGCAATAACCCATCCAGGCCGATCTTCAGCGATCTCCGCAACACACCGGGAATCAGTCCGTTTGAACTCGATCTGCTGGGTCCGGTCAATTTCACTTTGGTATCAAGGCTGAATCGTGAGAGCGAAAACTCCATTGCCGCTCTTCAGAAACGTTGCAACGACGAACTTGAGAAAAGCGCCTGGGTCGTAGTGGGAACAGGTGAACTGGACACCGCCGCCTATGGCGACCTTCTCTTCCCGCGGCGTACAGTCAACGTCGTCGGCGCGGGAAGTTTGTTTGACGGAATGTACATGGTGTGGAAAGTAACTCACTCATTCAAACGCGAGGCGCACTGCCAGAAGTTCGAGCTGCGCCGAAAGCTGGGGATGATGCGACATGGCTGATCTCGATCATCTGGAAAGCGGGTTGCTCGATGTCGCCGCGGAGCAGCGGCGGGTCTTTCATGGGAAGTATCGGGCCACTGTTACCGATAACAACGATCCCGAAAATACCGGCAGGATTCAGGTGAAGGTCCCTCTGATAGGCGACGACCGGCAAACCTGGTGGGCGCTTCCCTGCGTTCCTTATGCATCTGCCGGGCACGGTTTTTTCATCCTGCCGGAGGTTAAAGACACGGTCTGGGTGGAATTCGTTGCGGGCGATCCCTCGCATCCGGTCTGGACCGGCGCCTACTGGGTGGACGGAAAGGCGCCGGCGCTTAAACCCAGGCAAAAGCAGTTTGAAACGGCCGGAGGACAGCACATTCTCCTCGATGACTCAGACGGTGCCATGCAGATTGAAATCAAGGATGGCAACGGCAACACCATCACCATGAACGCCACAGGAATTCTGCTCAAACGGGGGGGCATGAAGATCCAGATCACGAATGAATCGGTTTCCATTAACGACGGCGCGCTCACGGTGATGGCATGAGCGCTCCTCTTGTGCAGTACGGCAGCGTCATGATGTGTCCGCATTTGGCCATGGTTCAGCAGGTGCCGTCGCAATCGGCCGTGCTCGCCGGTGGTCACCCGATTCTTTTGCCGCAGGATGCCGCAACGATTATGGGGTGTACCTTCGCTGTCGGTACGGTGCCTCATCCCTGCGTCAGGGTTCAGTGGAGTGGAATGGCGACGAAGTCCGCGCTGAACGGCCACGCGCCACTGCTGGCTACGAGCGTGGGCCTTTGCCTGAGCGCCGACGGCACAACGCAAGGCGTCGTGGCGCTGCAGGGCGTGCAGACAAAGGTGCTGGGCGTATGAATAACCTTCCTGCGTCCATCGATCCGTCGGCTGCCTCATACATGGATACGCCGTTTTCGGCGGACGCGCGCGGCCGTGCCGCGCTTGCCAACGTGGATGCCCACGTACGTGAGCTTATCCTTGCGGTGCTCTTCACAAGTCCGGGCGAACGCGTGAACCAGCCTGAATTCGGCTGCGGCCTGAGACAGCTGGTATTTGCGCCCAACAGCGATCTGCTGGCGGCTGCCACGGAAGCTCTCGCCGCAGCTGCTCTTAACCGTTGGCTGAGCGACTGGATTGTGGTGCAGAAGCTCGAAGTTCGCGCCGCGGATTCCACACTGAACATTCGCCTCACTTACCTGCGCCGGGACACTCGCGAAGTCACACAACTGGTGGTATCGAGATGAATTGCGGCGCAACCTTCAACTGTACGGACGACGCGCGTCTGAATCAGTTACTCGACACGCCGGCAGCAAACGGCATCGCCGCAGTGGAGGTGGTTCCCCATCCTTTCGGGAGCGCCCTGTTCGAGCGCGATCTGGGCGGTGTACTTCTACCGCGATGTTCCCGCGGCTTTGCTGACGAATCCGGGGGCATTCACTTTCACCGGCGGCGAACGGATTCCCGGCTATTCCATCCTCGTCCAGAACGTCGCGGGCAGTGGCGCGCAACTGGAACTGACTCTGAGTCAGGGAGGCGACTTCTCCGATTACACTCTGCACATCGCGGACCCGAGCCTCGACCCGCAGTTCAACTGTTACACGTTCAACTTCAAGATCGATTGCCCGCGCATCGCGGATTGCCAGGCGCCGGCGGCTCCTTCAGCGCCTCTTCCCGTCGACCCTCCAATCGACTATCTCACCAGGGACTACAACAGCTTCTTCCTGGCGCTCACGAACTTCCTGCCGACACGTGTTCCGTCATTCAACGAATCGAGCGAGGCCGATATCGCGATTACGCTCGGGGAGCTGTTCTCTTATGTCGGCGATCAGCTCAGCTACTACCAGGACGCGGTTGCAAATGAGGCGTGGCTCACTACCTGTCGTCAGCGCCTTTCGGCAAAACGTCATGCGCGGCTCGTCGACTATCGCATGTACGACGGCGTGGCTGCGCGGGCAGTCCTGTTCTTTAACGTCTCGATCCCGACAATAATTCCGCAGCGCCTTGCAATAGCGACGAACGATCCGAACCCGTCCCAGCGGCTTATTTTCGAAACCGACGAATCGATTCTGTGCCGCCCGGAGTTCATGGCGATTACTCCCTGGACGTGGCTCGGCGCCGATTGCTGTCTTCCGTCAGGCGCTACCCAGGCGGATCTTACAGGCGACCTCACCGCATTTCAGCCCGGAGACCTCTTGCTGGTGGAAGAAGTGCTGGGCCCGGTAACGAACCCTGACTGCTCCGTAGCGTGGATTCCGGAAGCCGCTGATCCTGTGCATCGCCAGATCGTCCGAATCGTATCCACCGTTTTGCTGAGCGATCCGCTCGCCCCGGGTGGAGCGCAGGCGGTCACGCGTGCGGTCTGGCAGGATCGTGACGCGCTGACATGGCCAGCCTGCATGGTAGCCGGGGGACAAATCGTGACCATGTTTCGCGGCAATCTGGTGCGAGCGAGCAATGGCCAGACCATTTCAAATGAGACTCTCGATCCCGTGTCGTTCACGCTTCAGCAGGGGCCGCTCACGTTTCTCTTCAATGCAGGCCAGGCAGCGCCTCCCTGGACCTGGCTCTTTCCGCCCGACGCGATTGACCCCCGCCAGACGGTCAGCACGGTTCAGCTCAGTGTGGACGGCGAGATCTGGACCGAGGAGGAATCTCTCCTCAGTTCCCAGTCGAATGACAAAAATTTTGTTGTCGATACGGACGACCAGGGGCGCGGCATCCTGCGCTTTGGCGACGGTCAGCTCGGCCAGTCGCTCCCTCTGAATGCGGTCGTCACGGCCACCTATAGAATCGGGATCGGAAGTGACGGCAATACGGGCCGCGACACACTGGTCTCCCCGGTCACCGCGTTCCCGGGCGGCGTTGTATTGGTACGCAATCCGCTGCCGGGTTTTGGAGGCATCGACCCGGAACCCATCGAGAACGTTCGGCGCGACGCGCCTCAGGCCTTCCAATCGGTCCAGTATCGCGCGGTGACCGCGCAGGACTATGCGGACGCGGCTAAACTGGTGCCCGGCGTCGCCAATGCGGTGGCCGGGTTTCGATGGACGGGAAGCTGGCTCACGATTTTCGTCGGCATCGATCCGGCCGGGCGATCTGTTGTGCCTCGCGGGTTACTTGCCTCCGTACGGAAGCAACTGAACGAGTACCGGCAGACCGGGTATGACCTTGACGTTCGTCCTCCTGAATACATTCCGCTCCGCATCGACCTGCGCATCTGCATTGCCCAAGGCGTGTTTCAGGCAGACGTGCTGACTGCGGTTAACGCGACTCTCACGTCCGGCTTGCAGCCCGACGGTTCGCCTGGATTCTTCAATCCGGACCGGTTTACTTTTGGCCAGAGCCTGTATCTGAGTGCGCTCTATGCCGCCGTTCAGGATATCCCCGGCGTCACAGCCGTTCATGCCACTGCGTTTCATCCGCTCATGCGGCAGCCCGATCATGAGATTGCCGCGAGCGAAATTACGGCCGGACCCTTCCAGGTGCTGAGGCTCGACAACGATCCGAGCATTCCTGAAAACGGTGTGTTGAAACTGTACCCTGAGGGTGGCCTGTGAGCTCGCCCTGCACGCTCTTCGGAGCCTGTAGTTGCGCAGCCTGCAGCGCATCCATTCCGGATACACCGCTTTCTGTTGCAAACAAATCCGGCCTTACCGCGTTAAAGTACCGGATCGGTACCTTCAGCACGTTCCGGCAGGCGATGCTCGACTATCTGGTAAGCAACCCGGTATCGAACCCGAATCCCGCCGATGCGACCCAAACTTTCAGTCTCACATCGCGATCGTCGGACGATTACGGCGTGGCCATGCTGGAGCTCTGGGCCTATGTGTGCGACGTTCTGACCTTTTACCAGCAGGCTATCGCGAACGAAGCCTATGTGCGTACCGCGACACAGCAGTCCTCTGTGGCTGCGCTGGCTGCACTACTCGGTTACCGGCCTGCCCCCGCGATCGCAGCGTCGGTTTACCTTGCCTTTTCCGCAGCGAACAACGCGACGGCCCTGCTTCCGGCAAGCCTGCAAACACAGTCGACACCAGGAGCCGGTCAGACGGCGGTCATCTTTGAGACGACGAATGCCATCTCCGCAGCCGCATCGAGCAACCAACTGACGTTGCTTGCTCCTCCGGTAAGCATCGCGCTCGATCGTTCGGGTCTGCTGCTCAATGACGACCCCGCCGACTCGCTCGCACAAGGCAATCGCCTGATGTTCTTCAACACCGATTTGAACACCGGCAGCGAACAACAGGTCGCATCGGTGACGCCGCAGCCGCCCGGAAAGCTGGTAGCCTGGCGAGGCAGTCTCGGTAACATCAATCCCGCCGCCGAGGGCTTCTATTGCTATCGCCTCGGCCGTTCTTTCCGCTGCTTCGGCGCCAATGCGCCCGCTTCGTGGCTCACGGTTACTGTAAGCGGCAATGTCCCCGTGTGGGGGACCTCGCAGGTCCAGTTTTCCCTTGACCCCGATGTCCCCACCGGTTCGTTCCTTTGGCTCGACACCGTTTACACAGGGCTCGGCGCCGGATCGACGCTGTTGATCCGTTACGACGGCGCGCCTACCCAATTCTTTCTGGGTGCGATCTCGTCAGTCGCGAACGGAAGCCGGACTCTGGGTCCGGTCACGGGGAGCAGCACGGGGGTGATGCTCACGGCTATCTCAGGATCGTTCCCCAGCGGTGCCGACCTGCGAAACGTGACCGTTTATGAACTCTTGGGCGTCGCGCTTGTTTTCGCGGCCACGGGATTCGCTCAGAGCGCCTCGCCTGCTTACCCTGCGGGTTCGCAGACCCTTTATGTGCTCGATCCCGGTGCGGTCGGGGAAGGAACCGAAATTCTGTTGTCTTCGATCGGGTCCAACGAAATAATCGGTGAGGCGGTGGTGCTCACCACGCGGCCTTCCGTCATCGTGCAGGGCAACGTTACGCTCGCCTGGTCTCTGAGGCTTCTAAACGCCCTGGAGAACACTTATGACCTTTCAAATACTACGGTCTACGCAAACGTTACCGCCGCCACTCAGGGGGAATCGCAACCCCTCGAAGTTCTGGGAAACGGGGACGCCTCCGTTGCATGCCAGGAATTCGCCCTCAGGAGTAATCCTGTAACCTACGTTGCCAGCGCCGCGGCCGCCGACGGAGCCGCCAGTACGCTGCAGGTATTCGTAAATGGCATCGAGTGGACCGAAGCGTCCACTTTCTATAATCGCGGCCCGGGAGACCAGATCTTCGTTACGCGCACCGGCAGCGACGGCACGTTTTACGTTCGATTCGGCGATGGCGTCACGGGCCAGCGTGTGCCAACCGGCAGCGGCAATGTAACGGCCCTCTATCGCTCAGGCGCTGGCAGCAACGGCAATGTCGCGCCCGGCCAGATCTCCACGATTCTGCAATCGCTGCCGGGCCTGCAGTCCGTTACTAATCCCCTCGGTGCCGTGGGCGGTGCGGATGGTGAGCCTGTCGATGGAACGCGTCAGAATGCGCCTGTTTCAGTGCTTACGCTCGGGCGCGCCGTATCCCTGCGCGATTACGAAGCGCTTGCATTGACTTATCTCAACGGCAGCATCACCAAGGCCAGAGCCAGTTGGGCGGACTTCAACGGCCGCCGTGGCGTTGCGCTCACCGTCGGCGCCTCCGGCACGCAGGCCGAGGGCCAGCTTGCCCAACCGCTGCGCGATTTTCTCGATCAACACCGCGATCCCAACGTCCCCCTCTCCATCGCCGCCGTCGTTCCCGTTTTTTTTGTATTTCGCGCCATCGTTCACGTGCAGGCGGGAAACCTTCAGTCTCAGATAAAGGCCGCCGCCGAAGCGGCGCTCGGCATCACCGGAGATACCGGCTACTTGAGCTCCGCGCAGCTCTCGATCGGCGAGTCGATTTATCAATCGAAGCTGCTGGGCGCGTTGCAGGGTGCCCCTGGCGTTGAGTGGGTGGAACTCAAAGAGTTTTCGACGGCTTTCTCTTTCGGCCGGACTGGTTTCTCGCCCAACGGAATTTCGGGCTCGCCGCCGTTCCCGCCAGGCGTACATCACAAGAAGCTCGATGTCATTTACGTCAGTCCTCAGCAGATCGCTCAGCCGTCGCTCAGCGGCTCCGTGAATGACGTCAGCGTGGATCTGACTTACTCAGGAGGCGTGAATGACCTGTAACGACTGCACCCCTGACAAGCGCAGCACGCTTCCCACCGCGGCGCCCGACTTCTATTCGCTGCTGCCGGAATTTCTGCGCGTGGCGGACGCCGAACGAGGCTCGCCTCTTGCCGCGCTGCTGGCGTCAGCTCAGCAACAGGCCAACCTCGTCGATGCCGACATTACGGTCCTCTGGCAGAACTTCTTCGTCGAAACCTGCGAAGACTGGGTACTGCCATATATCGCCGATCTGATCGGCCTTACTCTGATCGACGATCTGGCGGCCAACAATCGGCGCGAAGTCGCGCGAACCATTGCCTACCGCCGCCGTAAAGGCGCCATCCCGCAACTGGAGACCATGGCGAGCGACATTACCGGCTGGGGCGTTCGCGTCGCGGAATTCTTCGAAAACATCCTGTGGACGCAGAATATGATCCACTTTCGCAGGCACGATCTATGGACGCTTGATGTTCGCAACACAAAACGTCTCGACCGGCTCGGCTCCGGGTTCGACAGGGCGTCCTATACGGCGGACTTCCGCCCTGCCACAGAACGACAGGGCTGGTACAACATCAGGAATCTCGGTTTCTTCTGTTACCGCCTTCAGACGATTCCGCTTACCGGCGTACCCGCTGCCGCCGCACCGGCCCCCGCACCCGCAGGCGCTTTTCATTTTGACGCTCTCGGCCAACCCGAGCCGCTGTTCACGAGTCCCGCGCCGCTCGAACGCGATGCTGATGCGTCCTGGCCCCGGGTCGGTGAGGACGACGTGATTCGCGCGATTCCACCTTATCGTTTCGAGGAAAGCCCGCTCCTGTTTTGGCAGCAGCCCGCCGGTTTCACGATCTTTGACGTAACGGGAGCGCCGCTGGCACTGACGCCAGTGGCCGCGAATCTCTGTGCGTGGAGCGCGACCGTCAACAAAGGTGAGATAGGCGTCGACGTCCGTTTGGGCCGCTTTCTCATGAACCTCGACGATCTGGCGGCGGCGAAGTCTTTGACCACAAATTGCTTTCGGGGTTTGAGCGCCCCCATCGGAGGCGGCGCCTATGACCGTCAATCCTCGCTGTTGCCTGCTCCGGCCGATGCATCGCAGGCCAATATCTTTTCAGTCGCGCAGGCCGGCGCGGGCGGAGCTTTCACCACGATCGGAGCGGCGCTCACAGCCGCTGCCGCAAGCACAAATCCATGGGCGGTGATTCAGATCGAAGACAGTTGCGTTTACAGCGAAACTCTGAACCTGCCGGCTTCGTTCACCAACCTCGCCATCCAGGCCGCCGATTTTGCGCGGCCCACAATCCTGGTCACTGGGGCAGACAGCGCATTCGGAGGCAATCCCGTCGGAACCCAGCTCATTCTCAGCGGGCTGCTTTTCACCGGCGCGGGGCAAATGCTGTCGCTACCCGGCGCCATCGGCTCCATTCAGTTCATCGATTGCACCATCGATCCCGGCGGCGGCCTTTCCTCCGATGGAATAACCCAGCGCCCCCCTGGCCTGGCGGTCCAGGTTGCGCGCGCAACTGCGGGCGGAACGCTTTCGTTTACGCGCTGCATCACCGGCCCCGTCAATGGAAACAAAGCCATGGACCCGACCACCGATCTGGACTGCGTCACGGTTACGGACAGCATCGTGGATGCGCAGGCATTCGGTCCGGGAGTCCAGGGTATTTCCAGCGTTCCTCGCTTATTGGTCGAGCGATCGACGTTGGCAGCCTCGGTTCAATGCGATGTCCTGGAGGCCAATCTTGCCGTCTTCGACAGTGTTGTGACCGTAAAATTTCGGCAACAGGGCTGTGTTCGTTTCTGTTACTTCGCGCCACAGTCGATGACACCCCGCAGATACGAATGCGCCAAAGCTTTGCCACGGCCTGTCTATACGTCCCGCCACTTCGGCGACGCCGCCTATTTCCAACTGGCGCTCGATTGCCCCTCGTCGATCCTGCAGGGCGAGCGCGGCTACGAAATGGGTGTCTGGTCGTCGCTGCGAAACGCGCAGCGTCAAAGTCATCTGGAACTCCGGCTTCAGGACTACATGCCGGCCGGCCTCGTCCCGGAGATATTTTTCGCCACATGAGAATCGTCAGGAGATTGTTCGATGAAGGGTGAATTCAGCCGACTTAGTTTCGACCGCCGTAAACATTACGCCGGTGTTCTGCAGCAGCAGGGCCGCGTCGGACTCGACTCGGACTGGAACGAATGGGTAGAGATCCAGTTGCATCGTCTGCGCCTCCTCACGAAAGATGCCATTGGTGGGTGCGGCCGCCCGGAAGGCGATCCGGGTTTCGAAATCAGCGTAGACGCCACGGTTTCACCGCCGGACCTGCTGATCTCAGACGGCAGACTCTACGCCGGGGGCCTGGTTGCAGAAAGCGAATCGCCGGGAAAGCAGGGCACCCGTTTCTCCGCGCAACCCGATTGGCCAATAGGTACACAGGCCGCGTGGACAACCCTGGTTCCTGACGGCCCTGCGTGGCCCGGTCTCGACCTGAGCACGATTGCCACGGGCGCCACGCTGACGCAACTCATCTATGCCGAAGTCTGGCTTCAGCATGTGACTGCATTGAACGACGAGGCCGCGCGGGATCAGGCCTACCTGGACGCGGCCGGCAATCCGGACTGGACCGCGCGTCCCGAAGCCGGCGACTACATCCGGGAGCGAGCTCTCGGAGGTCCCGACACCGGTACCCGCCTGCAGACCGTTGCGCAAGTCAAACACTGGGATAATCTTCCCGCCGGCACAGAGACGTGCGATCAGGCGTGCGCATCTCTGAAACAGGCTCTGCCGCCCGGCACAATCGGCACGATGCTCCTGAACGTGGTTCCAACGCCACCTGTCACCGACCCTTGCCAGGAACCCCTGCAGGGTGGATACGGCGGGGCATGGAACAGGACCTACCGCGTGGAGATCCACGACGGAGGCGCGGCGGGCACGGCAACATTCAAGTGGTCAACGGAAAATGGAGCTTTCGCGGTCCGCATCAACGGAACCGCCCTGACCAGCGCAGCGGCGGGTTCCGACATTACAGTGACCTCGATCGGGAACGATCAGGAAACCCAACTCAGCGCAAATGATTGGGTGGAGGTTTGTGGCGAAGAGACTGAACTCGGTGTGTTTCGCAATGCGCTGGCGCAGGTGAACGCGACACCGGTTGCGAACACCGACGGTACATGGACGATTCAGCTTACCGCTCCGGTGGTGATTCCGCATGCGCCGTTCTTGCGGCGTTGGTCGGCCGGTCTGCAGCTCATCGAACTCAACCAGCAATTCAATCTCGATGCGGGAAGCGGGCTGGCGGTGACATTCTTCGACGCCTCGGGTGGCACCGCCGATACCACGAATTTTCACATCCAGGATTACTGGACCTGGTCGGCGCGCGTTGACATTCGCACGGTAGAGCCGGAAACTCTGACGCATGTCGCAGAGCCGCCCCGGGGGATCGAGCGTCACTACTGTTGTCTGGCGATCCTGACCTGGCAGAATCAGAACGGGTCGATTGTCAACACGTCGAATGTGCAGTGCACACCTGTATTTCCCCCACTCACGGGAATTACCTCCGGCGGCTGCGACTGCTCGGTCTGCGTAAGCGCCGATTCGCACAACAATAACATCCTGACAATTCAGTCGGCCATCAGTCAGGTCGAAGGCAATGGCGGCGGCAAGGTTTGTCTGGGTACTGGCATTTATAACGTCACCTCGACGATAACCGTAAGCGGCGACGCTGCGATCGATATATGCGGGCATGGCTTGCCCAGCCTGGTGGCGGGGGCAACATTCACGCCACAGCAGCCGATGCTTCTGATCGATGGGGCGATGAATATTTCCGTGGAGGGTATAGCTTTTGTGGGACCTCCGGACGATCCGAACCAGTCTCCGATACCAGGTGTGGTTATATCCAACAGCTCTTTCGTGACAATCGAGCGCTGCGTATTCACGAGCGGTCAGCCAGGCACCGCTGCCCCGGCGCGTACTGCCGCCGTCGCGCCCGCTGCGACCAGCGGGCAGGGCCCGGGCGGCACACTTTCACCAGCGATCGGCGTGAGCGGCTTCGCACAGAATACTCAGATTCATGACAATTACTTCACCAACGTCCAGATCGCCATCGGTCCGTCCCCGATCGGCCAGGCATCGACACCGTTTCTTGTCGTTTCTTCGATACGGAACAACAGGATGGAGTGCACCGTGGCAGGACTGGCGTTCAGCGACCAGGCGAACGTGGCCTTCCTTCAAGCAGTCTCTTTTTTCGACAATTTTGTCTCTTCTCCCTCAGGATTCGTACTCCTGGGATCCGGATCCGAGGTTTTTATCGAAAGAAATTCCTTCATCGTCGCCGGCGCGAACGCAATTGCCAGCAACGCCAGCCAATCGCGGATCAGCGAGAACTCGATCAGCCCGGACCCAAATCACGGGGGCGACGGCATATTTCTGGACTCTTCTTCGCCGATTCAGGACGTGCTGATCACAGGCAATCAAATTTCTGGACTTTTGGGATCCGGAATCGTGGTGAGTACCGCGGTGGTTCTATACGACGTCGTCATCTCTCAAAATCGGTTGGAGAACCTCGGCGGGCCCGGGATACTGGCATTCTCGGGCACTTTTCTGACTGATGTGGATATAACAGGCAACTTGATGACGTCGGTAGGTCAGACCCAGTCGATAGCCCTGTTCACCCCTCCGGCAATACAAGGTGGCTTGGGCGGAATCCTGCTTCTGGGCAGTGGCAACACCAATGTAAAGATCTGTGAAAACATAATTGAGGGCGTTGGGCCGGCCGCGGATGTGACCCCACCGGCAGAAGAATGGATACTGGGAATATATGTAAGCGTGGCATCAGGTCTCCGAATTGCGGGGAATCGCATCATCAACGTAGCCCCCATGGGCCCTGTTACACGCGGGAGTGGCATCCTGTTGGCTGCGGTTACCGGGCGCGCCGATGTGATTGACAACGAAGTCCGCCGGACCACCACTCCTCCTGGTGTTCAAGACAGTTCCCCGTGGACGGCGCTGGAGATCGACTCAGTCGACGACGTAAGTATTCGGGGGAACCTGTTGGAGTCCTTTGGAAGCACTCCTACCGTGGTGATCGTCGCAACGGCGTCGTGCCTGTTTTGCGACAACCAGTGCTTCCTCGACAATAGTGTTTTAGATGTTGCGGCCGTCATTTTGGTGGTCAATATTTTTGCGGACGCTATTATCGCCTCCAATAACTATCTGCAGGGATTGGGATTGCGCGAGATGAGTCTGAATCCAACCAGTCAGCCACCCCAGTTGACTGTATTGGGTAACGTCCTTAACGGCCAGATTACGGTTGGTCCGGGTATCCCTAACGTTCCCCTGCCAGCCCCATGGGCCGCGCTTAACGTTACGTTTTTCGGTCTCTAGCTAGGTTACGGAGTCAAACCGATGCGCTTCGTCATACTTAAGAACGAGAAAAGCATTAGCGATCTGGAGTCCCGGCTTTTCAGCATTCAGGATCGTAGCTCTCAGGAGGCAACAAAGCTGACGGCGGACGCCTTGCTAAAGGCCAACCCCCAACTTGCGGATTTCAGCACGGTTTCCGCGGGATCGATCATCGCGATTCCCGACAATGCTCCGGAAATTTCCGCGGACGAAGAGGTAATCGAGGCTGGCGCGATGCGTTCCCTGACAGTACAGATGGTGCGAACTGCGCTCAACGGTCTGCAGCAGCGGCTCACAGAAACTGAAAACGCTGCCGCGAACCGTCTGCGATCGACCGCCAGTGGCGCGCCCCCGGCCGATTCGAAGGTATCGACGAGCCTGGTGCGCCCGAACGCAGAATCGGCGAAGCATTTGTCCTCTCCGGACAGCATCGCCAGGGACGCGGCGACCTGCCTGAAAAACCTGCAATCGGCACAGGACGCACGCAAGGCGTCCCTGACCGTCTTAAACGGAGCCCTGGTTTCGTTTGCTCGAAGATAGCTGGATGCGTTGTTGTCGCCGCAACGGATGCCCGCGCGGCACGAGCATCGCAAAGCAGCGGTTTTGCCGATCGTCACGTGATCGGCGATCCCTCCGATGGCGGCCGGTGCGTGATCTTGTGTGCTCTGAGCCGGTGATAGAGAGTCCGCTCGCTCGTCTGCAGCCGCGAAGCGGTCTCGCGCCGGCTGCGGCTGCTCTGCAGCGCAATTTCCAGCAGCCTCCCCTCCACCTGGTGAATCGCCTGCACGAAAGAAAGTCCGTTTTGAAAGATAGCCTGCGATAGGCTGTCTGCAGCGTCCCGGACCCAGTTCCGCACTTCAAGCGGATCGTCTTCGCAAGAGCGCATCCAATCAGGAAGGGTCAGTGTCGAGCCTTCCGTCTTTCCGAACAGAGCGCGTTCCACCCCATGCTCCAGTTCCCTGACATTGCCGGGAAACGGCTGACCGCGCAGGTAGCGCACCAGCTCCGGTTCCACACTTTCCACGCGGTCGTAGATCCGGCTGTGCTTTCTGGCGCATACAAGAACGATAGCTTCGATATCGCCCATCCGGTCGCGCAGCGGAGGAATTCCGATTCTCACTACGTTCAGCCGGTGGTAGAGATCCGCCCGAAACCGGTGCTCTTTCACTAAGAGCGCCAGCGGTTTGTTGCTGGCGGAAATGATCCTCACGTCTACGCCCGTTTCCCGGTCGGACCCGACCGCGCGGATAACGCCTCTCTGCAGCACGTCGAGCAGCCGGGGCTGCAAAGCGAGAGGAAGATCGTTGATGTCGTCCAGGAATAAGGTGCCGTGGTTAGCGGCCTGAAACAGCCCCTTTCTGTTGTTTACTGCGCCGGAAAATGCGCCTTTTTCATGGCCGAAGAGTTCGCTTTCCACCAGACTTTCGCTGATGCTTCCGCAATGCAGCGTGAGAAATGGAAATGGCTTTCTTTTTTTGTCAAACTGATGAATCGCGTATGCAAGAACTTGTTTTCCCGTGCCGGTCTCGCCCTCCAGCAAAACCGTAATATCGCTCACAACGGCGGCTTTCAACGCCTGACGTAGAACGGGTGCGAGCAGTTCTGTCCCAGTTACAAACCCAAGACTCGCAAATTTTTCGCAAATCTCGCTATTGCCTGTTTGAGATAACATCCTATATCCCCAAATATGAGTGGAGCTAAGACGGGGAAAGAGTATCCTCAACCGCCATGGGTTTAAGTATATTGTAAATCGCGGCCGAGCCGCCTGACTTAATTTAGTCCCCATTGCCGAGTCTAAACCGGTCTAATCCCAATACTGCTCACTTAACGATTAATATGATCGGCTGGCAGCACACCTGCGGCGTCCGGCAGCGCACTTGGGGGTAGCCGCTCATTTTTCGCTTGACGCCGCGGGCATTGCTGCGCGGCGGGCGCAGAGGAACGCGCTCCTGCAGGACTTCATCGAGAATGTGGCGATGATAGGCTTTCCGGTCCCGAGGGGGGAATGGCGCCGTAGAGAGGCAGTTTGCGACGGACGACCCGCACGGCGTGCAGAAACGAGAGTCGATCCGGGTCAAGATGCGCGCGAAGCGCCGCGTCATGCATCAGACTGCGAACTGCGAAGTGAGCCATCATGAGTCCATGGAATTCCTGCCGGACCAGATCCGGCATCTTGCTCCGCAGGATGATTCGGGACCCGCGCAGGTGTGTTTTCAACTCATCCAGAGCGGTTTCTATCTCCCATCGCTCGTGGTACAGGGCGGCCAGTTCTTCAGCCGGAGCGGTTTCGTGATCGAGGATAGTAGTGATCAATCGATAACCCGGCTCGGCGTCGGCGACACCCTCAAGACGATACTCGATCACTCGCACCATGACTGCATTGCGCTTCCGCTGGCGGTCCTGCACGGAGGGATAAAGATAGCTGAGGAAAGATCCATCGGGTAGTTTCTTGTCCGGCGGCAGGAGAAATGTCTTGCCCACTCGCCACAGCAGATCCGCGCCTGTCGACCGGCCCTGACTCCATAAGGAATAGCTTGCAAACAAGCGGTCCGCAAGACACAGCATGCCAGCGGACAATCCGGGGATCACCTGCTTCGCCAGGGCATGTTCCGATGTGGCGTAGCCGTCCATCCGGGAGGCGAACAAGACATGCGTGCCGTTCTCAATCAAAGAGACAAACCGGATCTGGGGATATCCGGCCGGGCCGCGCGGACCCGACGCCCGCCCGAACTGTGCCGCATTCGCTGCGGTATCGGCCACATCCAGTGTGCTGCCATCCAAACTGACGAGCCGCCATTTCCGATACCAGGCCCCTTGCGTCTCGGGTGTCGCGATCGGTCCGACAATCGCGTCATGCAACTGTTTTAACGGCTCATAGCCCATCCGCTTCCGAGCCTGCGAAATCCCCGCCCTGCCTGTGACTTTGATGGATGACAGAGGACCAGTCAGCCACTGTACTCCTTCCAGAAGGCAACGAAGCACCTCGCGACAGGACGACTGCATATACAAGGAAAGCGCGATCACGTAGTAGACAACCACGTGCGCAGGCATATCCCGCTCCCGGATACTGGCCTTGCCCGCCCCCCGCAGAATCTCCCGAACTCTGCCCGACGGGAAAGTCTTTGCGAGCACCCCAAGGCTGATGTAATCAGTGATTCGACTGCCGGCAGGAAGCTCCGCAAGTGCACGCGCCATCTCTGTCCCTCTCAAAACAGAATAGCGCACAAATGTTGTTAAGTGAGCAGTATTGGGTCTAATCCGGTCTAATCCCTCCGCCTTTAGGCGGTCAGCTTTCAGCAGGTTTCACCTTTGTTTTTTTCACTGTTGGGACTGGAAGAACTGGTCCAGGGCGCATTCCCAATGCTCGCCGCGATGGCTCACGCGAACCGTCGCGTCCATCGAAGCTGCACACCGCGTCCGCGCTTCAGGCGACTTTCAGTCGCAGTGGGTTTCGCTTTCCCCGTCATCCGGGCGTGGAACATGGCGGCTTTGAAGAGCCCGGATGCTGACGTCCTGTTGCGGGTTTTTGGGATCCACACCCTTATGTCGTCCGTCCCATAGTGCCGTTGCAGCCCATCGAACAGGGCACGGAATCGTGAAATCGAGGTGGCATCGATCATTAGTCCTCCAAAACAGTCGCCACTTTCGCTGTGCCTCCAGACTCCTTATGGCTTGGAAGGCCACCGGTCTTGTCAGAGTCCTGGACCCTGGACCAGAACAGGTCTTTCATTCTCCATTTTGGAGATGCATTGCAACTTGCTGTTGAGCCTTCACCAGCTTGCTCGCCATGTATTCTCGGAGGTCAGCCAGCTTGTATACGGGCGTCCTGCCCACGCGGTACTGACTTCGGCGCTCGCGAAAAATGACCCAGCAGTGCTCGGTTAGAGTGACCCAGTCTTAGAACAGGATTCCGGTCGGAAGTACTCATCATCATCATCCACGCCGAAGGCGTGAGCAGTTGTTGGCACAGACGTGGATGGGCTCGATATCATCCGCGCCGAAAGGCGCGTTGGGTCTGTTCATCGGGGGGAACAGGGCGAAGTTACCGTGCGCTGGCGGCGCGCTGGAGTTTGTTGCGGAGGTGCTGAAAGTATGCCTGACCGACGTTCAGATGGAGGACTTCCTCGATCACCGGCGCGAAGTACGCCAGCGACCGAATCATCCCGAGTGGTGGCGCATGGGCCGGCCTTGTCGAACGCCGCGCCGCCGCAAGAGTCAACGCATTCCCGACGGTTTCCAGGGGCACGCCCCGTTCGTGCAGTTCAGCTGCAAACAAACGATCCGGCCGGCGCACCACGCCCGCTGTTCCGGGCGTCGAACGATACGCATCGAGAACCTCGCGCACATACTCGCGTTGTTCCATCGGCCCTGAACCTCAGCCCTGCGGCTCGCGCAACGACGGACCGTTGATGGTCACCGTGTGACAGTAATGCCGCACGCGGCTCAACAGCGCTTCCACCATGGATTTATTGCCGAGAAAGTTCTGCCACTCGTCATAGCCGAGATTCGTGGTTATGATCGTCGAGTGCCGGTGGTAACGTTCCTCCATCAGCTTGAAGAAAGTGTTCGACTGTTCGGGTTTGAGATTTAAATACCCGAACTCATCGATCAGAAGGACGTCCAGGCGCGCCAGCCGGTTCAGCAACTGGCGCGTGGAGCGGTCGGCCAGCGAGGCATACATCTCGTCGAACAGGTCCTGCGCGCGAACGAACTGACAGCGGTGGCCGTTCTGCAAGGCTTTCAGCAGAAGACCGCAGGCGAGTCCCGTCTTGCCCACGCCGGTCGGACCGGTCAGCACCAGATTCTCGTGTTTGGCCACGAAGTCGAGTTCGGCGAACGTGCGCATCTGTTTGCGGTTCACGCCCGGCTGGCGCGGCCACGGGAACGTTTCGAGCGACCAGCGTTCCGGCAGATTCGCTCTGTGAATGCGCCATTCCAGCGCACTCTCCTGCCGTTCGTGCCATTGCGCCCGCAATAATCCGGCGACGAAATCGGAGTACGGGATGTCCGCTTTCTCCGCCGCCTGCAACTGCTCGTCATAAACCTTCAGCATGCGTTTCAGCTTGAGATTCTTCAGCAGCTGTTCCAGTTCCTCAGTCATCGCCTTCCGGCTCCTGTTCACGAATCAGAAAATAATCGCGGGCCACGCGCCGCAGAATCATGCGCTCCAGCCGGTCGAGGTCGTAAAGCCCATAACGGCCGGCTTCGGCCACGGCCGCGAGGAACGCTTCGCGCGGATACTCGCGCAGCAGCCGCAGCAGTTGCCGCAGGGCAAGCGCCGGCACTTTGCGGCCTCTCTGTTTCAGTTCCGCGATATAGGCGGCAATGGCGGGAGCGGCCTCGATGAGCGCTTGTTCTTCCGGATGCGGATCGCTTCGCTTCACGCCCTCCCCGCGCGGCGGCCTGTGCTCAGCCAGCGTGATCCGCTGCGACAGAGGCGTCAGAACGCGGTCGTGCTGAACGATACGGCGCGGGTCGAGTTCGATGGCGACCCTGTCGCGCGTCTCGCGAATCTCCACGCGCCTGCCGATCCAGGAAACCGGAACCGAGTAACGAATGGAGTTTACCGAGACATAGCCTTCGGTGTCCACCATGCGCTGGTGCAGCCGGTACACCTCGGGAATCCATGCCGGCAGTGGCTTCAGATGCAACCGCTCGATGGCGAACAGCTCGCGCGGCACGGCGCGCAGGTGCTTCTTGTAAGTCGAGTTGACTTTGTCGCACCATTCGCGCGCCTGCCGGTTCAGATCCTGCCAGCTGGTGAACGTGCGGCCCGCCAGAAAGTTGTTTTCTATGAAGGAAAACGGCCGTTCCACCCGCGCCGACCGATTGGCGTCGCCGCGTTCGTGCGCCACGAAACGGAACCCGAGGCGTTCGGCGAACGCCTCCATCTCGGGCACCGGAATCATCTCGCGTCCTGTGCCGCGCAGCACAACAACATGCGTGTTGTCGATCATGACGCGCTCCGGGGCGCCGTTGGTATAGCGCACCGCATCGGTGAGAAACACCTTGCAGTCGAAGCGCTGGAACGTGGGATGGATCTGGAAAAACAGCATGCGCGAGTAACACAGCACCGCGGACGCGGTCTGCGCTTTATACTTCCTGCCGCCCACTTCCACTTCATGCGGCGAGGTGTCGTGCTGCATCTCCACGCCGGGCTCGAAATGATACTGGCCCGCGGGCACAGCCGGCGTTTGCCCGATGCCCTGTCTGCGGCAGAACGCGGTCAGCGCCGGATAAGACATCGCCGCTCCGCCCACCTGGAGTTCCTCATGGACTCGCACGAGATTCCCCTTGCAGGAAGCCAAAAGATCCAGGATCTGTTGCCGGTAAGGCTCGGCTTTCTCCGGCCGCTGAATCTCCGGCACGCTCGTGGAGTTGGAGCGCAGGACTTTGCGCACCGTGAGCCGCGACACCTGCAGCGCGCGCGAGATCTCGCGGCTGCTCACGCCCTTCGTGTGCAACTCCAGAATCGCGGTGCGCTGCGCCTGGCTCAGCATGTTTCGCTTCCTGTTCCTTTCCGATGCGTTCCGCCATCCGGCTGAGTTCCCGGCGCGCGCTTTCGATCGCACGCTGTGCTTGCTCCTGCTGCGCCACGTTCATCTCCGGCAGCGCTTCGGTGAGCCGCCGGCTGGCCCGGCGCAGAATGGCCAGCGCCATCTCCAGATCGCGCTCCACCTGCTCTGCCGCCGCCGGCTTCGCCGTCTGCGGCTGCCGCTGCGTTTTCAAAAACAGTTCCGGCTCGGCGAGAATGCGCTCGCGAACCACGCGCGAGCCTTCGCGCCAGGCGGTGTATAGCTGCGCCGCCTGCCTTGTATCGCAGCGGTGCTTCACGAATGCGGCGGCCATACGCTCGCAGTCCTCAGCACTGACGCGCGCCGCGGGCGCCAGAAACTTCATCGCGATCTGCGCCGTGATGCTTCCTTCGCGTATGTGCCGCTGGACCGCTTCCGGCAATAACTCGACGAGCGCCAGCCGCCGCGATACCCAGCTCACGCTGCGGTCGAAGCGGCGCGCCAGTTCGTCCAGCGAATAACCGAAACGTCGCTCCATCTCCGACAGCAGCCAGCCTTGTTCGAGCGCGCTTTCCCGCGGACTCATTCTCTGTGAACGCGACAACAGCAGAGCCTCGGCTTCGCCCATCGGCCAGACCGTGGCCTCGACGGTGTCGCGGCCCAGCTGCCGGAGCGCGGCTATGCGTTTGTAGCCGTCGATCACCAGGTAACGTTCGTTGCCGCTTTTCACAACCACGACGACAACGGGAGTCTGTTGTCCGCTCTCAGCCAGCGATGCCAGCAGATGGCGCTGACGGTGCGGCTCGCGCACTCGCAGATGCTCCCATCGCAGATCGAGCTGATGAAACTCCAGTTGCATGGTCCGGCGACTGAGCCCGAGTATGCGGGAAACCGGGACTGGTCTTTTGCGCGGAAAGGGGAAGTGTGCCGGGAACTCCCGTGGGATCAGGAAGATACGGGCGGATCAGATCTTTCGCGGTACGGAGGATTAGTGCTCCCAAAACCCCAATGAAATCAGAGCCTTGCGTGCCGAACTGGTCTTTCGCGAAGTTCCAGGGAAGTTGGGGCAAGGGCGCGGGTAGGCGAAGCGGTTCCGGCGCTTCCGGCTGTGCCGCTCGCTGGTCAATCCGCCATGCGATCGAATAGCCGGGGTTGCGATTTCGCCAGTCTGCCTGAGTCTTCTGGCGGCGCGCCGCCTGACACTGCGGATTCCCGCATGCCCGTTGACAGGCTCCCACTCGCGGGTCCGGCCGGAACCACCGCCGACAGATTCTGCACGGTCTCTTCCGGGCCTCGGGCATCGTGATGAACCATCGTCTTCATCACGGCCATCAGCGATCCGAAGATCCGCCGTCAGTTCAGAATGCCTGGGTCATTTCTGCAGAGCACAGGTGGGTAACTTCTCGCGAGCGCCGAAGCGGTACTGAGGTACCAGCAGGCGTCCCGCTGGTTCTTCGGCGCGCCACAATGAGCAGCTTTTGTGGATAAACGCCACCGCCTGTGCCTGACTGACGTTGGCGACGTCCAACGCGAATGACAGAGGGTTGATGCTGTTGCCGCATGGCGATTTCAGGCACCAGTGCCCAGTGACGCCGTTGACCTTAACGAACACGTTACCGGTATTTCCGGCATGCGCGTGGACTTCGATCCAGCATATCCGCCACTCGGTGGGAGTCCACACTCCGCGTTGGCGATCATTGTTCACGTGATCAGCACGGCTGTACCGGCTGTAGGCACTGTCACCAAACCTGGCAAGTGGAATTGCTTTGTGCATTATGAAGTCCTCAGTCGTGTGTGTGGGGCTGACTCATGACAGCCCCGTGTGAGTGGCTAGCCGAAAATACCCGATTCGCGGTCCTGTGCCGCGCGTTCCCGCTGCCGGGCCGAGTCTTCACGCGCGCAGGCAGGTTCTGGGGTTCATAGGCGCAAGTTTCAGCACATTCTCCCAACATCCGACAATTGCAGGAATTCAGGCGCACCCCCGACCGAAGAGACTTGGCCATTTCCCTCCTGCCAGTCATTTCAACTGCCTCTTCCCATCCGGCCCGTTTTGCGTTCCGTGCGGCAATCGTGGCTTGGACTGGGGCTCGTTCCTCAGCGATATTACTATCACTCACAGGCTTACCAGCCGCGTCTTAATGCTTCCAGGACCTGGAACGGCATAGTTCTTCCCGTTCGGAAGCGCTTATCTCGCCAGCGGGCTTGGCGCCGAACAAGCAAACAAGGAAATAGCCGAACTTAGTGGGGAAAACTCGGTGGGTAACGCGATTTCAGCCAGTACACCCGAGCCTGACGGAGCGGTATCGTAGAGGTGCTACCCGAGAGTACGCGTCAAGGGGTCATTTTGCCAAAAATCCTCTAACCTCTGCTCCAGCCGCGCCTGCCGTCTCACATCCCATTTGCCGTAGTATTTCTCAACAACCTTCATTGAATTTCCCAGCAATTCCGCAATCTCTTCCATGGGCGCTCCGCGTTCGAGCAGGTCGCGGGCCAGGGTGTGCCGGAACGTGTGGGGCGTGGCCTTGGACACCTTCACCGATTCCGCAGTTTCCTTCAGCTTTCCACCAGATCGGCGTTTCTTGTCAGTTTCAACCGTCCTCACGTCTGCGAGCACGAACAGGCGTTGCAGCCGGTCCCCCATTTGCTGGCCCTCGTGTGCAGCAGCCCATTTCCGGTCCAGAAGTAATATTCGTCGCTGTCATGCGGGGCCGCATTCAAGGCGTCGATAACGAACGGCGGGACTTTCCCGAACACGTCCTCGCCGGTCTTCTTGCGGTGAGTACGGATGCGGTTTTGCTGGACGTCGGCTTTCTTCAGTTTCGCGGTGTCGCCAATCGACATGCCGGTGTATCGCATCACGAGCACGAAGACCCTGGTCTGCGTTGCAATGGCCTGACCGCTGCGTCTCTATTCGTCCGTCAGCTTCCCGACTGAAGCGAAGATCCGCTCCATTTCCTCGCGGGTAAACGGGTCCGTTTTTGGGCGTCCCTCCGGTATCGAGTCCAGATCGGCGGACGGGTTGCGCGCAATGAAGTCGGACTTGACGCAGAACCGGAAGAATCCCTTGACCACTTCCTGGTTCCGCCGTTGCGGTCGTTAACGCATCCTTCCACCCAGCCCGGAACTCCACCAGATCGGTGAAGCTGATCTCTTCCACCGCCAGGTTTTTGCGGCCGTCCAGGAACATCCGCATCCGGCCAAGAATCAACCGGGCCTTCCGCTGCACATCCGGGCTTCTGCGCGCTTTGAACATAATGAGGTTATGACGTCACTGAGGTTAGTGTGGGGCTTTTGGGTCTGCTCGGGCGGGGCAGGGAGTTCTTTTTCGCGGATGATTTCGACGGCCCGGTTCCAATCACGTACGTCGCTGCCGGATGCCGGGTCCAGTAATGCTTTGGGCTTGAGCCGCTTCCCGGCACCGTCTACGCCTTCAAAGTGAATCGGACACTTCGGCTTGCTGGGGCAGTCCTGCGTTCGAGTGCCGGCTTTGGAGCACGCATCCCGGTGACGTCGAAACAGGTTGAGCATGACGCGAAGTCTATCGCGTCGGGTCTTACGTAAAACTTACGTAGCCTATGTTTGCCTCGTAAGTTATTTATAACAATACAAATCTATTGGTGGAGGCGGGGGGAGTCGAACTATCACCCCCTATTGAAAACACGCAACTTATCGATTCTGCGATTTCGCTGATTGCGCGCATTGCGTGTTTCGCCCGTTAGCTGGCACGATTTGGCACGATTTGTAACATGGGGTTCATGGAGTCAGGCGCGCCCTCACCCGCTCCTCAGCTACTCGGGTAGAAGTCCAGCCCAGGGCAGACTGAAGCCAGATCGGGAAATGGTCAGCGATCCGGACGATTTGCCCCTGCTCCGTTTGTAAAACAAGCTGCGGAGATTCCCCGAACCGCGAGTTATCGTAAACGCGCACCGACTCTATACCGCTTTCGCTTGGAACGAGAGCGGTTGGCAGGTTTCGGAGACTGTTAGAGTGAATTCGCCGTAGCGTCGTTTCACTGGCCGAATGCCCGGCGCGGGCGGCGCGCTGCAGCACCCGCTCAATGTGGAGTTCCGGCGTTTCCAGGGCAACGTAGCGCATGACTACACGGAAGCCATTCTCCCTGGCAAGCATCGCCTGATCGAACGTGATTGAACTGCGAAGCGTCGTCTCAAGAGCGAAGGATTTGCCTGACCGGATGTTGGCACGGATAAATTCTTCAAACTCGCGATTGACAATCGCTCGGATCGAAAGAGGGATATCCTGGTAGGAACCCGAATTCAGTTCGGCGGCGCGATCATCCGCATTGAATGTCCGCTCCGCGAATTTGCTGAGGGAGAACACTGAAGACTTCCCGGCGCCTGGCGGGCCGGCGATGACAAACATCCGTGGCGTGGCCATTTAGCCACCGAAGTCGCGTTCGGAGCCCTCCTGCATGTCGCGGGGAAGTTCCTTGAGAACGGGTTTGCCCTGCGCGTCGAGCAGACCCTTCTGCTGTAACTCCTTGATTTCAGCGCGGACTCGCTCCATACCAGCGGCGATCACCTGACGATCGAACTCATCCATCTCGCGCTCGTCGTCCAAATTAGCAGTTTCGATTGTGAGCTGTTTCGCCGTCGGCATAGCAGTTTCGGTGATCTCTGTTTCCATTGTACCGGTATCGTGGGCGGCCCGGCCGCCGCGGACTTCATCTTCAGGCTCAGCCTTCCGGGCCCAGTCGAGCGTGAGAATCGAACTTGCGTGGATCTCCTCGATCCGGACTTTCTTGTCGGTGCCTTTTGCCTGGAACTCGCGAGAGCGAAGTTCGCCCTCGACTTCGACGAAGGCGCCCTTCTTGAGCGAGCCCGCCCATTGGCCGAATTTCCCCGAACGATGACCCTATGCCGCTCCGTGCGAGTCCGGTATTCACCGGATTCCCGGCCCTTCCAATTCGTGTTCGTGGCAGCCGAGAACTTCGTCTGACCACATCCGTGGAAGCGGAGCGCATCGCCAAAACTAACTTGTTGTCGGCTGGCTTCGCCGACGTTTTCACAGGTCCGAGTGTTCTCGATGCCTACTTCGATGCGTTTCTCGATCAGTTCGGATCAGCTCGGATTGACTCATCTGAAAGCGGCGTTCGTTCGCGTGGAATAGGGGAGGACATCAGATGTCTGCATCAATAGCAGCATTGGGGGATGAGGGAAGCCCTCCCACATCCACGCCCAAAAGGATTCTAGTAATCTCGGTCCAAGATGGACGCGGCGACTTCGGGGCGATGCACGTCAGCCCGCGTGGCGTATCCTCGCGCTCCGCGGTCGCAAAGCTAGATTATCGTTCTGTTGATAACTATCCTATAAAAACATTTCCGTGCGAGAATGGTTTATGCCATTCACTACGAAGCGGCAGGCGTTGGTCTGGCCGCCGAAGAGAAGCAGCGACTGGAAAGTTTGCGGCGGTCCCGCAGCGGAGAAAAGCGAGAGATGTTGCATGCGGGGATACTTCTGGATTTGGCCGGCGGCATGAGCGATGGTGCCGTGGCTCGCAGCAACGGCGTGAATCGCCATACGGTCGCTCTGTGCGCCCGCAAGTTTCTGCAGTTCGGACTGGAAGCCGCACTCGGGAGAATTGCCGCGCCCGGGCAAGGGCCGACGGATTCCGGATGACGCCATTGCATGGGTTCAGCATTGTGCCTGCCAGAAACCGAAAGGAAGTGGGCTATGCCCACGAACTCTGGACTTACTCGTTACTCCAGGGGCACGTACGGAAACATTGCCGGGAAGCCGGCCATCCCAGTCTGACCGAACTGAGCCGGTCGCGATTGCACAGGATTCTGACGCAAGGCGAGATTCATCCCCACAAGATCCGCTATTACGTGGAGCGCCGGGACCCGGAGTTTGAGACAAAAATGGCGGTGGTTCTTCACGTTTACAAGGAGGTAGAGATGGTCAATGCGGAATTGCTGGAAGGTGCATGTTAAAGGAGCCTGCGGTAGTTACCATCTCCTACGACGAGAAGCCCGGAATTCAGGCTCTGGCGACGACGACGCCCGACCTGCCGCCCGCGCCGAACCGGTTCCGAAACTCATCTTCGGGATTACGAATACAAGCGACTGGGAACGGTCTCGCTGCTGGCCGGCCTTGATCTCCACACAGGCCGTGTCACAGAGATCGTCCGCGACCGCCATGCCAGCGCCGACTTCATCGCGCTGTTGGGAAAACTGGACGCGGGTTACCCGCCGCAAACGCGCATTCGCCTCCTGCTGGACAACCACTCAGCGCACATTTCAAAAGAGACACAAGGCTGGTTGAACCTTCATCCGCAAAGATTCGAGTTTGTCTTCACGCCCAAACACGGCTCATGGCTGAACATCGTCGAAACCATGTTCAGCAAAATGGCGCGTAGCATGCTCCGCGGGATCCGCGTGGCCAGCAAACAGGAACTGATAGACCGTATCCATCTCTATTTCGAACAGATCAACGCGGACCCGGTGATCTTCCGCTGGAGGTACAAAATGGACAGAAACGATCATGGGCTAGATTTCAACAGAACGAACATCTAGATACTGACGAATGACACAGTGTGGCCCTGTTCAACGAGATCCTTGTGGAGTTTCACGAGCCCGCATTTGGCGAAGAAGGGAAGCTTGGTCGCGGGTCTGCCGAGCGAGACCATACAGAGATTCCAATCTCCTTGCCGCGGTCGCGACTTCAGCCATTCAACATCTGCAGTCGGATGATGTTTCTTGAAAAGGGCGATCACCTTTTTCCGGTAACCGTCGTCGACCGTGAAAAGGAGTTGGGCAGTGCGCCGCACTTGCTCGATCAAATGACTCATGCCGCTGGATTTCGAGACGATTTTTGCGAAGTAGAGCGTCTTTCCCTGCAGATGCACGAGATCGCAAAACTCGGACTGAGACAGCCCTCCTCCGTAAAATATATTCTTTGCGTCGCAGTTAAGGCACGGTCCCGCCTTTCCACAGGCGATGTTGTAAGCGCCCTCGTCGTTCGTTCCGTTCCACGCGGGTAACACGGAATTCTGTTGAGAAATCTTCTTGATTGCCCCGTTGATCCTCTTTACGAAATCATCAACGACCTCGTACCAAGTTCCCGACGCCAGAACAAATACGGAGCCGCCCACTGACACCTCGTAACCGAAGCAGTCGAAAACGCTGCGCGTTTTGAGGTCGTTACCGTCCTCGTCGAGGATATGGAGAGGCGACGATTTTGCCTCCGCGACGGTGGGTTTGAGCTGTTTCTTCGCAAGGTAACCCAACCAACTGTCAAACAGAAGGTAGGGGCTGGTAGAGGCGGATGCGGCCAGGCGCCCATAAACATAGGAATCTGCGAGTATAGTTTCGTCTTTCCTCTGCGAAGGTGTGAACGTGACGATGCGGGTCTTTGCTTGCCCGTTCGCAAAATCTTCATCGAGAGTCTGCTCAAGCTTCCCGATCAGAAGATCGTCTTTCACCGGGTTAATGTTGTCGATGTCCGGCCAATCCTTCTTGTAAGCATCGCTGGCAAAGAGAGTTGAGCCTTCATCCAGCATCGATGCGAGTTCGCTGATTGGTAGATTCAGGCGAAGACTGGTTCCACCCCGCACGGATTTGCCCAAAGACGGCTTCAGCGTCGGAATTCCTTCGACAACGGAGACTAGATCCCGATCGAACTCGACCCCAAACTCATCTACCGAAGACGCCCTCGGCGCTCGTTCACTGGCCAGGTGCCTCCGAGGGACTTAACCGGCGTTACGCCCCGATACACACCCTGATCCGAATTCTCGAACGTGAGGGGCTCACCTGGGGCATCTTGCTCAATGCTTTCACTCTCCGGGTGGTTCGCCGGAGTGAGGGATTCGTCTCTTCGCATCTGGAATTTGATCTGGATGCGATAGCAGGGGACCTCACCGGATCGGAGGGAGGCGTTTCCCCACGAAGTCCTGATCGACGCGGGAGTCCACGCCGAGGTCGCCCGCCACTGGGGCGACGAACCAGCCGAACTAACGGCGTGTCGGCAGCTTGTCGCGGCGCACTGCATTTATGGCGTGGATCTCAACCCGCTTTCGGTCGAACTGGCCCGTGTTTCTCTGTGGCTCGCTACCGCTGCCTCGGATCATCCGCTGACCTTCCTGGATCATCGCCTGGTTCCGGGCAATTCTCTTCTTGGCATAAAAGTGGACGACCTGCTGCGAGCCTTCACTGGGAAGAAGGTGACCAAGCAGCTAACGGGCGATCCTTCGGAGCAGGGCCTGCTTGAGCTGTATTTCGGCCGCAACGAGCTCAATCTTCGGATCGAGAGGGCCTTCTCTTTTCTCGATCAGATCGAGCGTCTGGAATCCGAACAGCCGGGCGATTTCGAGGACCAACAACTCGCCTACTTCGCGATGAAGCAGGAACTGCAACCCTTCCTGGATGCTCATTATCTCCGAATCGGCCGGGCTTTTCTGAATGCCACTGATCCTGCGGCCGACCGTCTGCTCGCTAATCAATGGATGCGAGAGATTGAGCAACTTCAAACAGTGACTGAGGATACGCGCAATAAGGCTGCACGGGCAATAGCGAAGGGCAAGGATCTCGGTGCGCTCTGCTGGGAGCTGACGTTTCCAGAATTGTTCTTTTCGTTGGATCGTCGCGAGCGACCTGGGTTCGATGCAATGGTTGGGAACCCGCCATGGGACAAGGTTGAGCCCAAAAGAAAAGAGTTCTTTTCGCAATTCGATCCTGCAATTTCCGACTTCCAGGGACAGACCCTAGCTCGCCGGATCGCTCAACTGGCACCGCCCGGATCAGATGCGCGGGTTCGCTGGCAATCGTACGATGCGCGCGAATCGAGCTTGGCCAAGCTCTTGATTAATGGCGGCACTTACGAATTCCAGGTTGTAGAGGTCAACGGCGAGAAGACTGGCGGTAAACCCGACCTGTTCAAACTCTTTCTCGAACGCTTTCACCAGTTACTCCGAACTGACGGTCGAGCTGGAATACTGATGCCTGCTGGCCTCTATGCTCTAGAAGGCGCTACTGGCGTTCGGCGGATGCTCTTCACTTCATCACGCGTCGAGGCCATTTACTCATTTGAGAATTGGGGCAAACGTTTCTTCCAGATTCACGCAAGCTTCAAGTTTCTCGTGCTGACTTTTGAAAAGCACGCGGCACAACACCAGTCGTTCCCCGCTGCATTCATGTTACGAAACGAGAGCTTCCTTGCCATATCTGACGCCGCTCGCGAAGCCCAAAGCATTCGTATCACCAGCGACTTCATTCGGCTGACAAACCCCTTATACATGTCACTGATCGAGTTGCGGGATGACAGGGAGCGACAGTTCGTTGAACGCATTTACCGCGAGGTGCCACCACTTTCGAAGAAACTCAAGGGCGAAGGTACATGGAACACGGAATTCCACCGCGAGCTGAATATGACGGACGATGCTTGGCGATTCCGCCGCAGCGACTGGCTGCTGGATCGAGGCTGCATTCAGCAAGGCAGTTCATTCGTCGCACCATCAAAGGATTGGTATCTTCTGCGCGCCGATGAGTTTGTGTCTGGAACCCGTTACATCGTGCCAGAAGGGACCAAGTACCGCATTACGTCAGACAAGCCAAGCGAGGAAACGGAGAAGCGCGGTCGGCGGGGCGTGACAGTGCAGAGCGTCTCTGGATTTCTGGTTGCGAGCCGAGAAAACGATGACCTTGAGATGCCCATTTGTGCCAGATGCCCGCTACGTCCCTCTGTACGAGGGTCGCATGGTCCACCAGTTCGATCACGCGGCCAAAGCATATGTGAGTGGAGAAGGGCGTGGCGCGAAATGGAGAGATCTGGATTTCGATGAAAAGCTTATCATTCCGCACTTCTATGTGGACGGAACCGACATGGCCAGCCAGGCTCGCGCGGGCTTTTGTGATGTGACCGGGCAGACCAATGAGCGATCCGCGCTGGCGGCCCTGCTTCCGGGCGGAATGCCAGCGGGAAACTCAGTCCCCACGGTTACGACTGACAACGAAGACTGCCACTTGGTGTGGCTGGCATTCGCGAATTCGTTCGTCGGTGACTTTTTGATCCGCCAGAAAATTTCTACTCACCTTAACCTTTTCTATGTGGAGTCGTGGCCTTTACTGCGGCCGCGAACGAATTCCGCGCTATTTCAGGAATTGAAGAACCGATCCGCACGCCTGGTTTCTTCGACCGAAGATATTCAGATTGCGGAACCTGTCCTGAATCAACGGGAGCGCGGAGTGATGAGGACCGAGATCGATGCAATCGTAGCAGCGCTATACCAATTGTCACCCGCCGAGTTTGCAAAAATTCTGACGACTTTTCCTCTGCTCGACCGCGATCAACCGCCGCTTCCAGGAGACCTCTTCGTGCGCTGGAACAAAGAGGGTAGGCCGAAGGAAGAGCCGCGGAGCTATGTCACGCGCGACACAGCCCTCCTGGCGTACTTCCGGCATTTGAACCAGACACCGCCGGTGGACCTTGCGACCTGGTACCGGGATGAGGTTCGTGTCAACATGATTGACGACCCGACGTGCCCATACCGAATGGGTCCGATGCGCGCTCTCGAAGCCCGCGTGACTGAATACCAACGCCGTGGCTCCATCGCTTATATTCCAAGCAAGGCGAAGAAGTGGGACCCGAACGGCCCCTATCTGCCCCCTGACTTGCCGACTGACTGGCCGGGGTGGATTATTCAGGACCGCGATATCCGTGGCGGGGCGCTGACACTTAAGGGAACCAGGCTCAGCGTGGATGAGGTCCAAACGCAGTTGGTCACCAAGACCTTCGAGGAGATTCGCGACTCGTTCCCACAGCTGACTGACGCTCATATCGCCGTTGCGCTGGCAACCCGCTCGGGTGGAGTCTGACGATGCCTCCCTACGTTGTTGCGGACGAGAACATTCCCGGCGAGGTGGTTCAGGCAGTGAGAAGCCTGGGATGCAAGGTTTACTGGATCGCCGCCGAAAAGCCTGGCATCGGAGATCGGGAAGTGTGGGAGATTGCTGCGTCACGCGGCGCGCTTCTGCTCACTCGGGATGACCGGTTCTTTCCCCAACTGACGAAGGAAGAGATCCTGAACGGGCCGAGGATGGTGGTTTTTGTGGCAAATGGCATCGAAGCCAGCGAGCTTCAGGCGGCCGAGGTGATGACGGGTCTGATGTCCTGGTACTTTCGAAATCATACTGACAAGAATTGGCACCATGTGTCGCTGAAGTTGGACGGCAAGAAGCGTTCACCAGTTCAGTGCTGCGGCGAAGAACAGCGCAGGAGAAACCATTAATGCGCTACGAGATCCGAAATCGCATCGGGAAGGAATACTGGCAATGAACCCACTTCGCATCACCGATCAGCTTCGGAGTGAGTATCTCGAACTGCTCAGCACAACATTCTCTCCTCGGCAGGAGCGCCTGAGAAGGGACTTTCGCGCCGCTATCGAGAGAGAGGGATTTCTGACAAGGGAACCTTTTGTATCCCTCGCTCAACCCTACAAAATCGGTGCGGCTCTCACAGAACTCCACGCGGAGACTCGGCGGCGCTTTGGGCCGATCGCCGAAACGCCTTATGCGCATCAGGCGAGCGCGGCGCGGCGCATTCTTAACGGTGATCCAGCTGTTGTAGCCACCGGGACAGGTTCCGGCAAAACCGAAGCGTTCCTGATGCCGATCCTCGACCACTGCATCCGTTCATCCCAAACGGATGTGGTGAAAGCAATTCTGGTCTACCCAATGAACGCGCTGGCTAATGACCAGCGTGACCGTATTCGAAAGCTCGTTGCCGGGACGAGAGTCAGCTTCGGAGTTTACACCGGTGAAACAAAGCAGTTCGGTACGCGACCGGACGGGACGCCTGACAACGAGCGGTTAACGCGTGGCGAGTTTCGCGCACACCCGCCCGACCTGCTGCTCACAAATTATCGAATGCTGGAATACCTGTTGCTGCGAGGCGACGGGAGAGCTCTCTTCAAGAATCACGCGGTGAAGTTCATAGTGCTCGACGAGGTCCACACATACAAAGGGGCTTTGGGCACCGATGTGGCCTGTCTGTTGCGGCGAATGCGCGCTGCGCTCGGTGGCACAAAACCCCTCTTCATCGGCACGTCAGCAACCCTCCAGACCGGCGAAGGCGATCCACGGGCGGGTGTAGCAGAGTTTTTCGCGCGGCTGACCGGCCAACCCACGTCGCCCGAATCGGTAATCAGAGAGGAGACACATAACCCGGACCTGCCCAAGGGTTTGAGTCTTCCGCCGAATCCTTCCATAACGGCGCAGGATTTGGAAAGGTTCGAACCGCTTCCACTGGCCAGGAAGTTGTCCGGCTTCAACGGTGGCACCGTCGAGCAATGCTGGGAGCGAAGTTCTCTTCCGTATCTGCTTCAGGGCTGGCTAAAAGAACCAAGGCCGATTTCGGCTATCGTCAAAGAACTTGCCGCGACTTCGGAGCGCAGGGCGTTTCTCCTGAAGCTCTGAACAGGGAGGTGCAAGCCGCGCTCATGGTCGGACCTTGTCTCGACCATGATCATTCTCTTCGGTTGCTACCATGGGTCCATCGGTTCCTTAAGGGCCTGGCTCGATTCTGGCGATGCATGAATCCTGTTTGCGGAAAGATATTTGATGCCGGGAGTTGCGGATGCGATGCCTGCGGAGCCAAAGCTCTTCCGCTGGCTCTCTGCCGCACCTGTGGTTGGGTTTCTATACGGGCAAGGAGGAGGATTATTACGGGGCGGCAACAGCGTAGGCCTGGCTGGGCAAACGCTCGACAAGACGGGCCACCTACATTTTAGATACGCTAGGCGACGTAGAGGTTGAACGGAGGATCTACAGAAGAGGGAGATGAAGACGAGTAGGAAGAGGGCGAGGCGCCGCTAGAAGTACGGGCGTAAGCTATCGGATCTGTACGCAATGCCTGTTGCTGACCGCTGGCGACGAAGAGCGCCTTTGTGGGTGCGAATACCTTTACGGCCAGTGAAACTGCTGCGGGGGCGGGGCACCAACTGTCCCGTATGCAGGAGCAGGTACGGCAGGTTAGACGTGATTACGCCTGTGAGCCTCGGCAACTCGTCGGCGCTTACGCACGTGTCGCGAAGCTTACTTCGGGAACTTCCCGCCGAACGCCGCAAGTTGCTGCTATTCGCCGATAGTAGGCAGGATGCAGCCCACCAGGCGCGTTTCATGCGCGGCTGGGAACAATTGCTCCAATTGCGCCGGTTCATCTATGAAGCCTTAGGGTCGTCCCCAAATCCTCACGCAGGGCGCTGGCTGGAGCAGCAGCTATACGAGCGTTATGCAGCTTTGGGCGAATACAAGCCGGTACGGTGCACTCACGACGAACGAGAGAGGCGGCGGCGGAAGATCGACGGAAGTCTCCTTCACGAGTTCATCATCGCTCCGAATGTCCGCGCCAGCCTGGAGCGCCTGGGTCTGTGGAACTGCGTTATTCGGGGCTGGAGGAGGAGTTACAAGGGCAGGATTTCGCTCTGCTGGTTCAGGATCACAATCTCGATCCTGGCCGCGCCAGACTCGCTGTAAAGCGGCTGCTGGATTCTTTCGGACCCGGCGAGCTTTAGATCACGAAGCCATGCGGCGCTGGATGCGTGGCACCGATCCGGTGGCGCGCGAGTACAACATCACACCGGGACGTGAGGTTGGGATACCGGTCGCTTACCTCGAACCAGGAAAGTCTTCCGACAATAAATCGACCTACAAGCTTTTCAGTAGTTGGAATCGAAGCGGAATGCCAGCAGGTCCGCAGAGCATCTGGCGGCAAACTCTGGATTTGGAGGCAACTGAATCATCGTTCGAAGCCATTCTCGAATGGATGATGGATGACGAGAAATTTCTCGTGCGTGCCCGGATCGGAAAGGAAGCTCGGGAGGTTGAGGGTATCCGCGCCGAAGAGCGCACCTCAAATATCGATGCCAGCGCAACTCAGGAGGCCCTGACAGACGCCAGGCGGCGGCTTGCCGAACACTCCGGACAGGAGTCGCACGTCGCTGCGCAACGGGACCGATTAGTCGCAGCGCTGTCCGTGGCCTTGGCGTTGCGCGAAAAGCGGCAGACGCTCGCGACTACAAAAGGGACGTTAGAAGATCTTGGGAAGAAGTGCGAAGAAACGATCACGGCGGTGACAAAGGCGCGCGAAGAAACCGACAAAGAGTCCGACTTGATCGCAGACATAGTCAAGCAGATCGAAGGTACGCCTTACGATGGGACCGAACATCTTCGTCTTAATGGCCTCCTGCCCCAGGCAGAACGGAGACACAGTCTCGGCGAGCAGTTGACAGTGGAGAAGGGCAAACTGGAGACCACGGCTGCAGAGGTTGCCGACGGAGCCAGGAGCGTAGAAGCAGCGCGCGTTACAGCCAAAGCGGAGACAGAGCGGTTAGGTCTTGCCGACCAACAGCGAAAAGATGCAGCTTTGCGGCTCCAGGATCTGCAGGGCAAGCATGGCTCTGCCGACGCCATTAGCCTGACGATAAAAGACCTGGAAAGCGCTCTCAAGGAGGCGGGCGCAATACCGTCACTTCGCCTGGAGGTCGGCAAGTTAGAGGAGCGGGCACAAACTGTAGCGTCGGACAATGACGTAGCCGGCAAGAGCAAGATCGAGGCTGAGCACACGCTTGAAGAAGCCGACAAGCTGTATGAGAGTCTGCACGCCCGGGACCGCGGTGCGGCCTTGCGGCATGAGTTGAGGCCGGGTGAGCCGTGCCCAGTTTGCGAACAAGTGGTTCGCCAGTTGCCGCCGGTGCCCGATTCGGAAAACCTGATAAATGCCGGTCGGCGAGTAGCGGAGGCGAAAGCGGCCATTAAACAATGGGAGGGTCGCCTGTCCACACTTGCGACAGAGGCGCAGAGCATTCCAGGAAAGATCGCGCTGGCGTCGGAAAAAGCCGACCGCCTGCAGCAGCGTGTGGATGAGATGGTGGCAAGGGTGCAGGTGCCAGTTGGACACTTCGCCGAAGAGGCGATCGAAGGCTTACCGGGATCTCGGAACCTGGCTGAACGCGGGCAACTTCCAGCAGTATGTCCTCGGGTCTGCATTCGAGATTCTCGCAAAGGAGGGCTCCAAACATCTGCGCCAGCTCTCTGCAGGCAGATACGAATTCGTGTTCGAGGGCGACGAATTCATGGTGAGCGATCATTCGAACGCCGATGAGACGCGATCCGTCAAAACCCTGAGTGGCGGCGAATCATTTCTCGCTTCTCTGTCCCTTGCCTTGGCCCTTGCCGAAAGTATCACCCAACTGAACGGTGAGCAAGGTGCCGTGAATCTGGAATCGCTATTTCTCGACGAGGGATTTTCAACGTGGATTCGGAGACTCTGACCAAGGTTGCCGATGCCATCGAGCTTCTCCAGAACGGAAATCGACTGATTGGAATTATCACCCACGTCCAGTCCCTGGCAGATCAAATGCCAGTACGAATCGAGATCGAGAAGACGGTGGCTGGGAGTAGGGTCTTGCCCCAAATTGGGGACAGAGCTATGTCCGCCTGATGGAGCCATCATGTTCATTACACGCGTAACCGTATCGAACTACCGGTGTCTAAAGACGGCTGACGTGCCGCTGAACGAGGGGTTAAATGTAATCGTCGGGAACAATGAGTGTGGAAAGTCAACCCTATTGGAGGCGGTTCACCTTGCCTTAAGTGGGCAGATCAATGGACGCCCGATCCAGTCTGAACTTCACCCCCACCTTTTTAACTCTGAAGTCGTGTCGCACTACATCAAGGCTTTGGCAGCTCAAGAACCTGTCGATCCGCCGAGTATCCGGATCGAGGTATATTTTCACGACGATCCGGCGCTGAGCAAGCTCAAGGGCGTAAACAACACCCGGAAAGAAGACCTGCCAGGAGTTGTTCTTTCTATAGAGTTCAACTCCGAGTTCAACGAAGAGTTTGCCGCTTATGTCAAGAAGCCGTCGGATATGCGGACGCTTCCGGTCGAGTATTACATCGTGCAGTGGCGCAACTTTGCAGATAATGGTGTCACCGCGCGATCCATCCCGGTGAAGCCTAGATTTACCGAGAGGAACTTTTCCTTGTTTGGCCCACGACGCCATCACCGACTGATTCAGGCTCGCCTGGCGCGCACGAACCCACGGCATGTAATGTTTCTCCGTAATCCGGACAGACGAATGGCCCAGGATTGTCGATACCTCTTCGAGCCGCATACCAGCCAGAAGGGATTCGACGGCGAAGGTATCGCGCAGCATGTGCGGGTGGCAGCGCTTCGGCTGGCCGCCTGGTTCTTTGAGCGCTGTAAGCCTGAACAATTTCCCGTAACTGCGTTGCCAGTTGGAAACGATCGTCTTGGGAAGTCCGGAGCCGGTCCAGAAGAAATACTTGTCGTTTGTGTTGCCTTTCTGGCTGGCGGGAATGGTGCGCAGCGCTTCGGCTACATCCGGGGGAATCGGACAATAAACCGGGTCGCCTGTCTTCTTCTGGTAAACCATCACCGACCAGATGCCCGTCGCAGGATCATGGGCAAAACGATTGCGTTCGAGTGTGACCGCATCGCGGATTCGCAGCCCCGTCCATCGCATCAGTTCCGTGAGTGCACGAATGCGATCACCACCGATGAGGAGCGAATTGTGTTTGTCGATCTTCGGTCGGTCGCTGTACAGATACGTCGCATCGATCACGGCCTTGTATTCATCCGGTTGGAAGTATCCGGTCTGGGTGACCTTGACCTGTATGCGCCCAAGCCCGCGGGTGATGTCGGAAGCGTAGTTTCGAGGCAGCCATCCGGCGCGCTCGCAAAACCAGAAGAACCCAATCACCTGGCCTTGGCGCTTCTGACGAACCAGAGAATTCACCTTCCAGTCGGAGCGCCAGTCCCGAATGGTGTTCAGGTCGAGTTCTGAGAGAAACCGGATGCCCTTCTGGTCGCAGTGCCTCAGCAGGCTGGTCGCCTGAGAGGGAATCAGCGCTTCCCGGTTCTTGGGGTCTCGCGCAGTCCGCCGCTCGAAGACTGTGGCCTTCTTCTGGAGCGTGGCGTCCGAGTTTCCGCGATCCCTCGAATCAGCCATAAACGCCGCAACTGCTCTTTCGACCGTGACGTTGTTCGAATCCTCCGGCGCTACAGGCGAAGTGGGGCGGCTGGTGCATATTCGGTCAGGCCGGGCCGACAACGCCCGTTCGTCTCCCATTCGAGCGCCAAAGCACGCGCCGCTTCAAAGTCGCGAGCTTTATCCGGCGGCAGAAACTTCGCCGTGGACAGTTGCACGCGCGAACCATTGAGGGTTCCGCGGATCAGGATTGGACATTTCGCGCCCTTACCGGCACAACTTCTCTGATCCCACTCTTCTCTTGTGCAGGGCGGTCTGTGGCGACGTTGGACGTTCAACATCTGGATGCTGTTCCTGCATCCATTCTAAACCTGCTGGCACGATTTGGCACGCTATAGAGTGCCAAATCTAGGTAAGTTATTGATTCTAATATGGTGGAGGCGGGGGGAGTCGAACCCCCGTCCGAAAAAGCCCGAAATGAAGAGCCTACGTGCGTAGCGCGGTTCTTTTGATTCGGCCAACGCTTCGGAACCGCCAAAAGCAGCGCCGCACCTAGTCCGATTGATCTCGGGTCTCGGCTCCGGACCGAAGCCTGCTCCCTATCCCGCTGAATGACGCTCGCTAACCAGCCCGCGGGCTGACTGGCCGGAGCGACGCTACTTAATTTTTAATTAAGCAGCGTATGCAAACTGCATGTTATTGGCAGTTTTGTTTTTCCGATCGTTTTACGGGAGCTCGGAACCCGGCACGCCTCTCCATCGCGATTCAATCCCGTCGAAACCGTTGCGCCCCCATGCGCTACCCGAGTGTAACATTCGGGTCAATTCATGAGATGAAAGCCAATCCCCCGGGGTTTCGCCCCGCCGGGCTCGCTCCTGCCCGTTCTATCCTGAAAAATGCCCGCAACGGTTCACGTTGAGCATCACTTTACAGCCAGCGACAGTGTTCGCGACGTGGTCATCGGGATGTCGGACGGCCTGACCGTGCCCTTTGCGCTGGCGGCGGGATTATCAGGCGCCAAAGTAGGAGCGGCGTTGTGGTACTGGCCGGTATGGCCGAGATCGCCGCCGGGGCGATCGCCATGGGCCTGGGCGGCTTCCTCGCGGCGCGCACCGATCAGGAACACTACCAGAGCGAACTGCGGCGCGAAATCAATGAAACGCGCGAAATTCCCGAAGAAGAGAGCGGCGGAAGTAGCGCGAAATATTTCACGGGTGGGGTCTGCCGCAGCAGCAGATTCAGCCGATCGTCGCCGCCATCAGCTCCGACGAAAAACGGTGGGTCGACTTCATGATGCGTTTCGAACTCGGTCTTGAGCAACCGGACCCCAAACGGGCGGTCCGCAGCGCCGCCACGATCGGGGCATCGTATATCGGCGGCGGACTCATCCCGCTGGCCCCCTATTTCTTCCCGAGCGACCTGCGGGCCGCGCTGGCAGCCTCGGTGGCCGTAACCCTCTCCGCTTTGTTCGTATTCGGCTGCTGTCAAGGCTCGTTTTACAGGCATTTCCGTGTGGCGAGGCGGATTTCAAACCACTTTCATAGGAGGCCTGGCGGCTGCGGCAGCGTTCGGTATCGCCGCGTCTTTTTCGGTAACTCAATTTATCCAGGATTGCGTGCCTTCGCCTCTATCGGTAGACTGAAACCTGATAGTGGTGGCATTATTTTCAATCAACTCATCATTTTTTATTTGGAGGCCGCTTAAATGAGCATGTGGAACAAACGAGAAGAACCACCGGCGCCGCGCCCGGCCAGCGCCCCGCCTGCGCCAGTACCGCCGTTACCAGAAATCAAAAAGGAGCCCACACCAGTGTCGTCAACCTCATTCCGGACCCCCGATACCGACGCGCGAAATTCCGCGACGATCGGAAAGGCAGTCAAAATCATCGGCCAGATCTTCACCAAAGAGGATCTGTATGTCGATGGTGATGTCGAAGGTACTATCGAATCGCAGGACAATAAGGTCACCATCGGACCCAACGGCCGCGTCCAGGCGAGCATTCGCGCCCGTGAGGTGATCATCCTCGGGCAGGTTCAGGGCAATGTGGAAACCGCCGACAAGGTGGATATCCGCAAAGACGCCAAGCTGGTCGGAGATATCGTAACGGCCCGAATCAGCATTGAAGACGGAGCTCTGTTTAAAGGAAGCATCGACATCAAGAAGGCCGAGCCCAAGTCCTCCGCGCCCGCGGCGCCTGCGCCTTCGACGCCCGCCGCCACACGTCCGGCAGAGCCTTTGGTGCCCGCGGCCGCGGGTTCCGGCGGTATGAAGAGATAGTTGGTCGAGGGGCGGCTGCTGCGCAGCGCCTGCCAAAAGCGCCGCCTGTCACACTGCATGCTACCTGAGAAACTACGCTCCATCTTCCGCAAGGAAAGCGATCCCGTTTCTCATGGGGTTCCTCAGGTGGCAGGCGCGCCCCACTCCGCCGCGGTCACCGGGGCATCGCGAACGATGTCCGGGAAAAAAGAGGCGCCGGTAACGCGCCAGAGCCGCGGTCTGGAACAATTCTTCTTCGACATCCGCGATCTGGTGGGCCTCTCGATTCTCGATTCCGCGGGAGCGAACCAGGAAAACATCAACTTTCTCGTCAATCTGGGCCACAAAATCTACTCTCAGGATCTCGTTCGCAGCCTTGACGACGCTTTTGGTCTTGATCCGGCCGAACAGACCAACGTCAGCCGCATCGACTACTTTCCTGAAGCAGAACTTCGACTACCCTTCGAACACTTTCGACGGGGTTCTGGTATGGGACACGCTTCAGTTCATGAGCCCTGCGTTGCTGAACGCGACCGTCGAGCGTCTCTACGACGTGATGAGGCCGAACTCGTATCTTCTGGCTTTCTTCACGGCGAGCGAACGTGCGACCGAGATGCCGTCGTATAGCTTTCGCATTGTGGATAATCGGACCATCCTGTTGACCGACCGGGGCACACGCCCCGCCGGCCAGGTATTCAACAACCGCAACCTCGAGAAATTGTTCGGTAAATTTCAGTCAGTCAAATTTTTCCTCACGCGCGATCGCCTGCGGGAAGTGATCGTCCGCCGCTGAACAGGGGCTGAGTCAATCATCCCGAAGTACTTCCATCGGCTCGACCTTTGCCGCCCGGATCGCCGGTAGCAGCGATGCCATCGATCCCACTGCCAGCACAAGCAGGATGACACCGGAGAGCGTGGCCGGGTCGGAGGCGGACACACCGTAGAGCATGCCTGAGAGGAGTCTCGTGAAGGCGAGCGCAAGCGCGAGCCCCGCGATACACGAAGCTCCTGTGACACCCAGGCCCTTCGCCAGAAACCCTCCCACAATTGCTTCGCGCGCGGCGCCGAGAGCCATCCGGAGGCCGATCTCACGGCGGCTGACGACAACCAGGTAACCGATCGTGCTGTAAATTCCGAGACAAGCCAGCAGAACCGCCGTGCCTGCAAAGAAGGAAAGCAGAAACGTGCGCAGTCGATTCTCCGCGACGGCATCGTCCAGCTTGTCTCGGAGCGGCGCGAATCCCGACACCGACCGCAGGGGCTCGATTTCACGCAGCTTGCGGCGAACCGTTGCGATTACAGCGGAGGGGTCGCCGGCGGTTCGAATCATGAAGTATGGCGAAGGCCCGGGAGCGCTGATGCACCAGTAGACCGTGGGAACGGGGTCATGGTTGAGGCCTTCTTCGCGGGCATCTCCAACGAGGCCGCGAATCTTCCCCGGGGCGGTATTGGCAACGCCCGTAATCTGGCGCCCAATAGCGGGCAACCCCGCCAGATAACGATCCGCGAAGCTTCGGTTCACAAGAATGTCGGGAAGATGGCCGGGCGCACCGGTCGTGCGCGCAGGGCACGCCTCGCCCGCGAGTAGTGGAATGCTCATGGTCGCGAAATAGCCGGCCGATACGAAGCGGCTGCGGGCGATGACCTTCGTGTCCGGATCGTTGTGCGCGCCGGAAATCGTGAGCTCCGACCCCTGCGTCGTCACCGCCATTCCCGGCAATTCGGCGGCTGTCGCCGCGGCCCGCACTCCGGGAATCGCCGCGAGGAACTCGAGGGTTCCATCGATGCGCCGGTTGAGTCCCGGATAGTCCATCGTCTCCGCATAGGATCCGCTGATGTGAAACGTGAGAACGTGATCGGGATCGAATCCCGGCGACACGCGCCCCAGGGCGTGAAGGCTGCGCAGCAACAGCCCGGCGCCTGCGAGAAGCGCCACCGCCAGGGCGATCTGGCCTCCCACCAGGATCCACTGAATACGGTGCCGGCCGGAGACCTCGCCGCGGGACGTTCCGAGACCCGTACTGCGGATCGCGGGAATCATACCGCAAAGAAACGTCACCACGAGGGTGCAAACCAGCGAGTAAATCGCGATCCGCCAATCGAGATGGACCTCCTGCATTCGCGGCAGATCGCCCGCCAGCGCACGAAAGAGTTTTGGCGAGGCGGTTGCCACCAGCAGACCAATGCCGGCGCCGCATCCCGCCAGAAGCAGGGTTTCGGTGAACATTTGCGCTGCGACCGAAAGACGGGATGCGCCAAGCGACCGCCGAATCGCGATCTCCTGCTTTCGTTGCGTGGCGCGCGAGAGCAACAATGCCGTGACGTTCGCGCAGGCAATCAGAAGAAGCAGGGAAACGGACCCGAACACAATCCACAACGATCGGCGCACTTCCCCAACGGTCTCGTCTTTGAGCGGCTCGACACGTACCAGCAGCTTCGCATCGGTATCCGGAAACTGTTTGCCTAACCGGGCCTGGACGGTCGATAAGTCCGCCTGTGCCTGCGCCACGCTGACGCCTTCTTTCAGGCGGCCAACGACGAATAGCCAGGTCGCATTCCGCTCCGGCCAGACGCCCGGCATCGGCCACCAGAGATCGACATCGGGATCGGGGAATAAAAACGAGGCGGGCATAACGCCGATCACGGTTGCCGCCACGGTCTGGAAGCGCAGGCGCTTTCCGATCACGTCAGGCTTTCCCCCGAAGCGCCGCCGCCAGAGACGGTCGCTGATGAGGACCACGTTCGGCGCGCCCGACTGCAGGTCGGCAGGCGCAACCTGTCGTCCGAGCGTCGGCCTCACTCCCCATACGTCGAGAAAGCGGGCCGCCACGAAAGCGCGCCTCAATTTCTCCGGAAGCTCGCCGGACGTTTCGGAGGCGTCTTCCATGTAATAACCTGTGACGGCCTGGAACGTCGAATTCATGCGGTTCCAGTCCTCCACACGGGCGGGCGCGACGGGGGTCTCCGGCGTTCGTGGAGTTGTCTGCGTAATCCACATCAGCTGGTCGCCATGGGGGAAGGGCAGCGGCCGCAGCAGAACGGCGTCGATTACAGAGAAGACGGCGCTGTTCGCGCCAATGCCCAGGGCGAGCGTTGCGATCACCGCGGCGCTCAGACCAGGCGTGCGCAGCAGCGAACGGACGCCGCGCCCGGCATTTCGCAGGACGGCGTCCAGCCAGGCGGATGCATGCATATCGAGACTCCGTTCCCTTGTTGCGGCGAGGTTTCCGAACTGGCGGCGGGCGGCTGCGACCGCCTGGCCTTCATCCAGACCGGAAGCTCGCAGTTCGTCCATTCTTTCCGCGAGGTGAAAAGCGAATTCGCGATCGAGATCGGCGCCGAGTCGCTCCTGCTTGAACGTGTTTGCGAATCGACGATACCAGGGCAACCGTCACCTCCCTCTCACGCGTGACCCAGAACGCGCGCGACGCCCGCAGTCAGACGCGCCCAGCTCTCTTCTTCCATCTCGAGCTGCTTCTTTCCGAGAGCCGTCAGAGAGTAAAACCGGGCTTCGCGCTTGCGCTCGGTAACCCCCCATTCGGCGCGAACCCAGCCTGCCTCTTCCATCCGGTGAAGCGCCGGGTAGAGCGACCCTTCTTCCACGCGCAGCAGGTCGTCGGCGGCTCGATGGATTTGCGCGGTGATCGCATATCCGTGCAAACGCTTGTGGGATGCCAGCGTTTTCAACACCAGGAGGACCAGGGTGCCTTGCAGGATATCGTTCTTTTGTCTCATACCTTGCTGTCTATGCCTAGTTAGTTATGTACTGTAGCGCCTCGTCTGGCGCGATGTCAAACGGTTCGGATTTTGGCGCATCCGGCGTGAGCCGCCGAAGGGCGACGCAGCTCAAGGAAGCGATGGGGATTGATTAAGGGAGAGGTTTTCGTAAAGCTCGGTCTGTGCCCGTGCGATCTCCTTCCAGTCGTACTGCAAGGCGGCCTCGCGAGCATTGGCTTCAATGGTTCTTCGGGCTTCGGCATCGGACGAAAGCCGTAGAATCTCCTCGGCCATCGCCTCGGGCGATTCCACGACGATTACGTCGCGGCCATTCGCGAAATTGAAGCCATTTACCCCCGCCGGAGTGCTCACGATCGCGCGCCCCATCGCCATTGCTTCGAGGACTTTGATGTTCGTTCCCGCCGAGGCGGTCAGTGGCGCGAGCACGATCCCCGCGCGACGGTAGGCAGTCCTCACGTCCGAAACAAATCCCTCGAGTTCAATGCCCGGCTGACTGAGATCCACCGCTACCCGGCTTCGATGAAAGTCGAGAAAGTACGCGGGACGGTTCCCGGCGATCACGTGAAGAGTAAAGTCGCCTCCGAGCAGCGGCCACACCTCCCGTAAGAAAAATTCCAGAGCCAGCAGATTCGGCAGATGCGCAAACGATCCGATGAAGAGCAGTCTCCGAGGTTCGGGTTCGACTCCCGCAGGCTGGAACCGGTCGAGATCTACGCCGTTTGGCAGGCAAGCAACGCGCTTAGCCGCTGACACCGCGCGCTCGTCCTTTGCCGACATCGTAACGACGCAATCGACGCGCCGCCACGTGTCCGTCTCGAAATCCCGCCACTTCTCGAACTGCCGCTCCAGTTCCCAGCGCGCGGCCCCCGTCTCCGTACTAGTTGCCAGAAATTGCCGTTGCAGATCGAACGTAATATCGTGCTCAACCAGAATCGTCTGCGCGGGACGACAGGCATCGGCATATTGCGCCATCTGGGTGAATTCCAGTTGTACGACGGCGGGTCGCCAGCGTTGAATCGTTTGTTTCAGACATGCCCGGAAGGCCTCTGAGTCGAACTCTTCGACTCCATCCGGCCGCGAGGTAGCGCGCTTGTAATGGCTGCCGCGGCGCCGAACCAGAATGATCTCGCGGCAAATATCCAGAAGTTCCGGGGCAGGCGTGGCCAATTCGTCGCAGAAGGCGACCAGCACCTGCCCCCGGCTCTCCGCGACATGCTTCATCAGATTGAAAATTCGAACCGCGCCGCCGTGTGAAAGAGGGAAGGGAAGATAGGGTGTCGCCACAACGACAATTCCGCTTCTCTCGTTCCGGCCCGGGAACACCGCGACGTCCCCGCCGCCGAGCGCAAGAATCTCAGTTTCGGAGAGAGGGCCGGTCGCTTCACTACCGCGAGGGCCGATATGCGGAACAGCGCGCAAGGCGTCCAGATTTCCGTTTAGCTGCAGACGCCGAATCGCCTGGACCCACAAACGATGGAAGAGAGTCCGGGAACCTGCGGAATGAACCAGAAAACGCAGATAATTCACTTCCACAAAGCCATCGAGTTCCTGAGGCGCGTAATAGCGGGAAGTGGTTGCCCGATGACGGTGTTCGACCTCTGCTTCCGCGCAAAACACCGACGGCCAGCCGCGTTTCCATGCCCGATACCCGAGGTCCAGATCTTCGACATAAGCCGGCTCGAACACCTCGCTGACGCCCCCCAGCAAATGCAGCTTCGCGGTATCGAACAGGGAACAGCCCCCGCTGCCATAGAGCACCCAGGTGAAATCTTCGCCGGGAATCGGGTGATCGCAACGTATGGGAAAATCGATCGGACTATCCTGCCGCCAGACCGCTTTGCCCGTCTCCTCCCGGCGAACACCCGGCGGAAAGAAAATCTGGGCCGTGGCGCAGAACAAATCCGGTATGCGATCGAACGCCGAATCGAGTGCCCGCAGGAAACCCGGCCTCACGATCATGTCGTTATTGAGCAGCAGGATTCGGTTGAATCGCGCGGCGAGAACGCCTGCGTTGACCGCCCTGGCGAATGAGAGCGGGGCCACGGCTTGGACCACACGGATGGCGGGATACTCGCGCTGTAGCCACTCAGAGGTCCCGTCACTTGAACCGTTATCGCTGACGATCACCTCACCCGCCGTAAGCTGCGCAAGAAGCGGCGGCAGCATCTCCGCCAGCAAGGCCCTTCCGTCGCGGCTCGGAATCACGATGCTGGCGCCGACAGCCAGGGGCGCATGGCCCTTTATCGGAAAATCCCTCCGCAGCGGACGCAACCGGCCGGCGACCACGCCGTAAACCTGAGCCGCGCGAGCCCGCAAGGGAATTTCCGCTTCCGATGGATGCGCGACCCGCCGCAACCAACGGCGAACAGCGGGGGAGCCCCCTCGGTCGCGCAGCCGCCGCAGGAAATATCGGACCCAACCCGCCCGGCTCACCGCCGCGGGCGCGAGCAACGCGGCAATGATCCGCATCTTCCCGAGCGGAACGTCCGGCGCGAGCACAAGATCCGCTCTCTCGATGCGCCGGCCCCGGAGCGCGGCCGAGATGCTCGCCAGATTCTCGCGGAAAGGGCGCTGCACATGATAGGGAATCCACAAACCCCGCTCGGGTGCGAATTCGGATACCACGTAAAGAGGGAGACTCGGTTCAGAAGCCGCCATCCGGTCGATCACCTCACGGTTGAGATGGTCAGGCCCGGACGCAAAAACGACCCGGATCAGATCGGCATCTGGAGGCACGGGGGCTTTTCTCCCGCTTGCTCGGACAATTGGTGCTGCCGCCACATCTCGTTCGCCTGAATGGAGAAGATCGTCGAAACCGGATTGACATGGGGCGACAACTCGCCATTGCGTCTGCCGAAAAAGAACCCGCCGTCGATGCGCGGGTCGTCGCTCACGGCTTGGAATTTCGCCAGCGCTTCAGCTTCCCGGGCTGCGGCCTGGCAGTCGATTTCCGCCGTTCGCAACCGCGCCCGCAAGAGTTGAGCATATACATCCGAACGAACGAAGGATGACTCTATCTTTTTTAAATGCAACCCGGTAGCGCAGATTCCCTCAACATATGCCTGATGGCAATCCGGCCGGCCAGCGACGGGCGTCAGTCCTTCAAGAAAATAGCACCAGGAGTGAAGCCGGTCCATCACTTCGTGAGGCGCGCTGGATCCCGGAAGATATCCTTCCCGCGAGCGCAATGTCCAATAGACCATTTCGAGAAAGGCGCTCTCGAAAGTGTCGTCGCCGGTCACCGCGGCGAGCTCCCACCATCCGAGTGCCGCCTTTAACTGGTAGCAGCCCGGCATTCGCGACCATCTCGCGACGCGGTCGAGAGGACGCTTCGCAGGCAGCTCGAGAATCGGATGATAATCGTCACCGCTGTGAAAGTCGGCAATCATCGCGCTGCCCGCGGCGATGGCAATATCGAGCAACCGCTCGTCCTGCGTCCGACGCCAGACCGCGATGAGACCTCTGACGATGATCCCGCAGTCGAAAAAATAGGTGTGGTGCCCGCTTTCGGGCGAGGGCGACGGGTGTTCGAAGGGAAAGGTCCGGAGCTCGGCCTCCCAGGCGCAATCCACCAGGAAGCCGGCGGTCAGACGGGCACGGTCGAGATACTCTTCGTCTCCGGTGAGATCGAAAAGCCAGACCATGGCGCTGGCAAAATAGCCGGTAATCTCGGTGGACACCGGCTTGTTTTTTCTTATGTCAGCCTGATAAAACCGGGCGACGCCGCCGGATTTTTCCTGGATGCCCGAATCCAGCAGCCAGCGCCCGGCACGAGCCAGCGAAGATCCCGAGGACAAGATGTTAGTGTAACATCCAGTACCCTTAAAATATGGGACGGTACTTGATCGACGCGGGCCTTCTGCTGATTCTGCTGGGACTAATCTTTGTCCTGGGCGAGCGAGTGGGCATTCGGGTGGGCCGGCTGCCCGGCGACATCCGCATTCAGGGCCGCCACGGGAGTTTCTATTTCCCCGTCGTGACCTGTCTTCTTTTGAGCGCGATATTGACGTTGATTTCCTGGCTCTTTCGGCGGTAAGTCGGATTAATGCACAGGCCCGATTTTATCGAGCGGCCAGTAAGCGAAGACGGCCTTGCCGTAGATCTCGCTCCGGTCGACGAATCCCCAGACCCGGCTGTCGTTCGACGAAGTGCGGTGATCTCCGAGTACGAAGTAGTGATCGATCGGAACCACTTCTCTCGCCAGTGACGTGTGATCCCTGTAGTCCGGCGGCACATACGGCTCGTTCAGTTCCTTGCCGTTGACGTAGACCATGCCGTCGACGATCTGGATGTAATCGCCCGGCAGGCCGATAATCCGCTTGATGTAGGACTGACTGGGATCGTAAGGATAATGGAACACCACCAGGTCGTCGCGCGTGATGGAATGCGGCCCGAGCTTGTACGTATATTTGTTGATGAAGATCCGCTCGTTGTTCGTGAGGCCGGGCATCATGCTGGTGCCTTCCACCTTCACCGGCTGGTATATAAATACGATAAGAACTACCGCCAGCACGACCGAAATCGCGATATCGCGCAGCAGGGAAAGCGCGCCTAATGAATGCGCTGGGGCGGAAGGCTGGCCGGGAGCGACAGGGACGGATAGCTCTTCTTCCATCGTTTTCAAAGGAAATGCGATTCGTTTGAAATTATATCGCGATTGCCGGCGCCTCAACCCGGAACAGGCGATCAGAATCCCTTTCCCGTGAGCAGTCGCGCCAGCACCGGCAACGGAACCGCTCCTTCCTTAAGCGCCCGATCGTGAAAATCGGCCAGCTGAAACGATCCGCCTTTGGTCTGCTTGTCCAGTTCCCGAACCCTCAGCCAGTCGCGCCAGCCAACGAAATAGGTCGGCAGCTGCGTCGAAGACAGTTTCACCCGCTGCAGTTTGGCCACCGCTTCCTCGTGCTCCTGGAACGTGGAGTTTTCCATCAGATCCATCGCCTCCTCGTCGGTCATGCGGTTCGTCTGCATGCGAATATCGATGATTGCGTTCGCATCCACGCGCAGCTCCTGCTTCAGGAGGGTCAGGCGAAGCTCGGGCGAATTATCGAGAAAGCCCTCATCCAGCATTACCTGAGTAACGTACTGAGCCCATCCCTCGATATACGGCCCGTTTCCGAAAAGAGCCCGAAGCACGCGCCGCGTCTTCGGCTGCACATCGTTGGCGAACTCGAACTGCACATAATGCCCGGGCATGGCCTCATGGATCACCAGCAGTTTCAGGTTGTAGAAGTTGTACTCGCGCAGTTTCGAAGCGATGCGCTCCTTCGGCCAGTTCGCCGGAATTGGAGTAATCCAGAAAAACGCCCCCAGTTGCGGTTCCAGCACGGGCGCCGGATTGAAACCGCCGACCGCATAGATTCCACGCTCAAACTCGGGAGTCGGAATCACCTGCAGATTGCTGTGCTCGGGCAGCGTGAGTAGTTTCTTCGAGCGCACGAAATCCCGCGCTTCGTCGAGATCTTTCCGCGCATCGTCGACGTAACTTGCGGGTGTCGAATGCTTCTCGGCAATGCGATCGAGCACCTCGCGCACGATCTTGTTTTCGCGTGCGTCGCCCTTCAGGTCGCCATGATCTCCGTGGCCCGGATACATCATCGCGTGCAGGGGCAACGAAAGCTCGAGCATTCGCGCGCGCACTTCTTTGAGGCGGGTCTCTGCATCTTTGAGAACCTCATCCGGCGTGCGATCCGTCGCGAGGTTGAGCTTGAACTTCAGCGCATAATGGTCGGCGCCCAGGCGCCAGTCGGGATTGCCCTGGGAACGCTTCGGCAGTTCGTTCGTGAGGAAAGTATTGAAATCGCGCAGAGATCCAAGCGCCGTCACGGCGGCGCCATCGAACGCGCCCTTCTGATCGGCCGGAGCGGCGGCGCGCAGCGTCTTGTCGATCAGATCGATGTTGCCGTCGTTTTCCTCTTTGGCCACCTGGATCCAGATGGGCGGGCAGCTTCTGAGCTGGCGCCGCGCGGTATCCAGAAAAGCGGGAACCTTCTGCATCCGCGCGATGATGCTCTGGAACCGTTCGGGCAGCGGCGCATACTCGAGCACAAACGGATTAAACAGCGCCGAGCCGAGCAATTCCACATACGACTGCGGACTGTGCCGCCATGACTGCGCGATATCGGTGTCGAACAGCGACAGACCGATTTGCGTGTCGATAATGTCGTAATCCGCGCGATCCTCCGGCGAGAGCGCGTTCCTGTCGATCGCTTCGAGCCGCTTGTGCAGATCGACATAGTAGTTGCGCGCGTCCTGGATAGCCCGCGCGCTGAGGTCGTCGAGCTCGGTATCGAAATCCTGGCCGTTATATTTATGCAAGCCCTGGCCGGATGCCGTTACGGGTGAGAACGAGAGCGTCTTGTAGACGAATTCTTCGGAGATCTTTCCGAACTCCGGAGTCGGGTCCTTATGGGAGCAGGAGACCGTAATGATACTCGCAACAAAGACGATAACAGGCAGTCGCATCCTGCGAGAATTATACGCACTCGGCGAAACACCCGCCGCGATCATGCCAGAATAGCGTCTATATGGCGTTCTTTCGCGTCTCGTTAGCCGGCATCACGCTTGCCGCCGCCTTTACTGTCTCTCTCCTGGCGCAGAATCCTGCGAACCTGAAGACTACCCCCGGGTTCGATCTTTCCGCGATCGACAAAAGTGCCAACCCCTGCGATAACTTCTACCAGTACGCGTGCGGAACCTGGCTGAAGAACAATCCGATACCACCCGACCAGGCCACGTGGGGACGGTTCAGCGAGCTCGCGGAGCGTAATCGGACCATTCTGCGCGGGATCCTCGAGAAAGCCGCCGCGGCGACCAATCGCGACGCCGATACCCAGAAGATTGGCGACTACTACGCTTCCTGCATGGACGTAAACGCCATCAATCAGAAGGGAATTGCGCCTCTTCAGCCGGAACTCGACCGCATTCGCGCGATGAAGAATCTCCGCGACTTCACCGGCGAGGTAGCGCGCCTGCATCGCGTCGGCGTGGACGTGCTCTTCAATTTCTCCTCCGGGCAGGACTTCAAAGATTCGACCGCCGTGATTGGTCAGGCCGACCAGGGCGGCCTCGGACTCCCCGAAAAAGATTACTATTTCCGAAACGACCCGAAAGCTGTCGAAACCCGCAAAGAGTACGTTGCGCACGTGGCGCGCATGCTGCAATTGACCGGCATTTCGGCGGCCGACGCCGCAAAACAGGCCGACGCCATCATGCGGCTCGAAACTTCGATCGCGAAACTCTCTCTCGACGTCACCGCCCGGCGCGATCCGATGAAGGTTTACCACAAGATGACCCTCGCCCAGTTCGAGGGCCTGGCCGATTCGTTCAGCTGGAGCCTGTACTTCGAAACGATCAAGACCCCGCCCATGAAGGATCTCAACGTTGCCGTTCCCGACTTCTTCAAGGGTGAGGAAAGCCTGTTGAAGAGCGTATCCATGGCGGACTGGATTTCTTACCTCACGTTTCACACCGAGCAGACCGCCGCGTCGATGATGCCGACGAAGTTCGTGGATGAAAACTTCGCCTTCTACGGCAAATATCTGACCGGGCGAAAAGGAGCAGAAGGCGCGCTGGAAACGCTGCGTGGCCGCGGCCGATGGCGATCTCGGCGAGGCGCTGGGCAAAGCCTACGTGGAGCTGACATTCGGCCAGGAGGGAAAGCAGCGCACTCTCGATATGGTGCACAAGATCGAAGGCGCGATGTCTCAGGACCTGATGCAGCTGACCTGGATGACGCCGGCCACAAAGAAGCGCGCGTTGGAAAAACTGCAGGCCATCACCAACAAAATCGGTTATCCCGACAAATGGCGCGACTACTCCGCGCTGAAAATTGTCAAAGGCGATGCGTTGGGCAATTCATTTCGCTCGAACGAATTCGAGATCAACCGGCAATTGCAGAAGATCGGCAAGCCGGTCGACAGACTCGAATGGGGCATGACGCCGCCCACGGTTAACGCCTACTACGACCCCCAGATGAACAACATCAACTTCCCGGCGGGCATTCTGCAGCCGCCGTTCTACGACAAGAACTCCCCGGACGCAGTGAATTACGGGGCCATCGGCGCGGTCGTCGGACATGAGCTCACGCACGGATTCGACGACGAAGGCCGCCAGTTCGATCCCAAAGGCAACCTGAACGACTGGTGGACAGCGGCGGACGCGAAGGCCTTCGACGAGCGCGAGGAGTGCTTCATCAAGGAATATTCCAGCTTTACGTTGCAGGGCGGCGTGCACATGAACGGCAAACTCACACTGGGTGAGAATACCGCCGATAATGGCGGCCTCCGGCTGGCGTGGATCGCCTTGATGACGGATCTCGCCGGAAAGACGGCGCCGAAGGTTAACGGCCTTGATGGAGCCCAGCAGTTCTTTCTCGGCTGGGGTCAGATCTGGTGTACCAACGAAACAGCCGAAGTGGAGCGGTTACAGGCGCAGACCAATCCGCACGCCATCGATGAATTCCGGGTCAACGGCACCGTTTCCAATATGCCGGAATTCCAGAAGGCATTCGGTTGCAAGGAAGGAATGCCGATGGTGCGCGGAGGAAACGCCTGCCGGGTCTGGTAATTTCACTGTTCGGCTTCTACCCGGAGGTTCCTATGCTGCCCCTGGTTGATGGCGAGGCGCCTCTCATGACGCCCGAGTAACTCATTCCGCCACGTCCAACAATACGGCCAAGGCTTGGTCAATATCTACGTCGTTCCTCCCGGCCTCTGAGGAGTGCGGCCATTACGCGTGGGCTGCGCCGTCCGTGGATGACGGCGACTACCCAAAGGGGTTTTTCTCCCGGCGCGTATGCGATAAGGTATTCACGCACCCGAATGAAGCGGAGAGGCCGTGAGGTGAGGTCCGGTCGTTTGCGGCCCTGATTCGGAAACGAAACAACGTCGCGAATCCGGCTGAGGATCTCTTTCCGCACACGGCGGGCCGCAAGCACGTTATTTTCTGCGATATATTCCCAAATCTCGGCAATATCATTCGCCGCAAGCGGATGAAGCCGAAAGCCCTGCTCTGGGGTCATTTGAGGCTAATGCTTCTTGAGCAATTCGTCCTCGCGGCGGCGGAGGTCTTCAAAAAATTCCTCTCCATCGATGGGTTTCGCCTTGCCGCTTTTCAGGTCGTCGTAGCGGCCGTCCAGCATTCGGCGGGTACGGTCGAGTTCGTCGAAATAACCGGCCATAGCGTCCTCAACCAGTTCGTCGGGGCCGCGTCCCGTTTCTGTCACCCATCGGTCCAGCTTCGCCTGCAGATCGGGATTGTTGAGGTGCACATCCATGCCCTTCAAGATACGGGAAAACGGACATTGAGGGCAACCTGGGGGACGAACAACGTGGGGTGCGAAGTAGGGCCAATGGGAGGGCTTTACATCAGCCCGTCGTCGATCGTACTCCGGAAACCTGTTTTCGCGAACTCCTGAACAAAAGTCCGTTCGGGTACGTATGCTTATTAGAATAGCCTTTGGCGACCATTGCCCCAACCGCACCCGGCACGCCGGGTCTCCGCTTTCAGCTGACGAGCGCCATTGGTCTCGCGTTCGACTCCCTGCGGGCGCACAAGCTCCGGACCTTCCTGACGCTGCTCGGCATCATGATCGGAGTCGCCAGCGTGATTCTGGTCGGGTCCGCCATTGACGGCCTCGGCGTATACGCTGAGCAGAGCACCGCGAAAACCTTCGGCGGAGATTCGTTTATCTTCGCTCAGATCATCAATGCCAACAGCCGCCGCGAATATTTCGACAAGCTCAAATATAATCGTCCGCTCAAACTCGCCGACGAACGCTATCTCGAATCGACTAACGGCGACTCCACCCTCTACAGCTCATACCGGAACACTCAGGTAGACACGACTCGGGACAATCTGCGGTCGGAAGAAACCCTCATCCTCGGTTGCCAGGCGGATTTGCCGGACATCCGGAGCCTGGTCATCGTGGACGGCCGCTGGTTTACCAAACAAGAGGAGGACTCATCGGCCTTCGTGGCCGTGCTGGGGGACGACCTCAAGAACAATCTCTTTCCCGGCGGCGGTTCGCCCGTGGGCAGAACCTTCAAGATTCAGGGAATGGATTTTACGGTCGTAGGCGTGGAACAGCGGCTCGGTTCGTCTTTCGGACAAAGTCAGGACAACGCCGCCGCCATTCCGGTCACGGCATTCAACAGGCTCTTCGGCCCCGGCCAGTCCATCGCCATCTTCGCCAAAGCCCGGCCGTCCACGGGCCTTTCCATGCAACAGGCCGTCGATCTGACGCGCGTGGCGCTGCGAAACCGGTTCCATCAAAAGCCCGGCGAGAAAGACCGTTTCGACGTAATTACTCCGGACGCGATCCGCGGCTTCATCGACAATCTGCTTTCGCTGGTTTCGGCCGTAGTGGTGCCCGTTACGAGCATTTCGCTTGTGGTCGGCGGAATCGTGATTATGAACATCATGCTCGTCAGCGTCACCGAGAGGACCCGCGAGATCGGCATTCGCAAATCTCTGGGCGCCCGCCGCTCCGATATCATGATGCAGATTCTGATCGAGGCCATTCTGATGGCGTTCGCGGGCGGCGCGATCGGTGTGGGCCTGGGCGCAATCGCGACCACGGTGTTAACGGCCGCGCTCGGAGCCACGTTGCGCGTGACGCCGGCTTATGTTTTACTCTCGGTCTTCGTTTCGGGACTCGTGGGCATCATCAGCGGCTGGTACCCCGCGTCGAAGGCGGCGAAACTCGACCCCATCGTGGCCTTGCGAGCGGAATAAATCATGAATATTTCCCCACGGGAAAACATTTCGATGGCGATGTCCGCGCTCTGGGAACACCGCTTCCGTTCCGGCCTGACCATCCTTGGCATAGTGATCGGCATCACTACGGTCGTAACCGTCGCGTCGCTTCTCACCGGATTGCGGGCCGGAGTCGTCACGTTCTTCAACGAACTCGGACCCGACAACATCTTTATCTCGAAGAACAGCGGCAACCCTGGCAATCTGGGTGAACCGGTCAAGGAAAGAAAGCGCCAGCCCATGCGGCCGGAGTATGCGGACGTCATCCGCCGATTCGCCAGCACGGTGGACGATGTCGGGCTCACCCTCTACATTCCTCCCGCGTCCGGAGGCGCCGTGATCACGGCTAAAGTGCCCGGCCTCGATACCGACCAGCTCTCGATTGTCGGCACGACGCCTAACGCCATCGACTTGACGCCCCGCGAGTTCGATCAGGGCCGCTTCTTTACCGATGAAGAGAATCTCCGCGGCGCGAAAGTTGCGGTGCTCGGACACGATATCGCCTACACGCTCTTTCCCAGCGGAAACGCCGTCGACCGGAACTTCATCATGGACGGCACGGAGTATCGGGTGATTGGCGTCTTCGCGAAAGCGAAAGGCGGTTTCCTCGGCGAGAATCAGGATGACACGCAAGTCGACTTGCCCCTCAAGACCGCGGAGGCGCGGTATCCCGAGTCGAATCGGTTCATGGTCACTGCGAAGGCGAAGCCGGGAATGCGCAAAGATGCATATGACGATATTGAAGCCATCATGCGCCGCACTCGCCACCTCAAACCCGGTGAGCCGGACGATTTCAGCCTGCAGACCCCGGATCAAATCGTGAATCAGTTTGACCAGATCACCGGACTGATCGGGCTCGTCGCCATCGCGATTTCAGGTCTGGGATTGCTCGTCGGCGGGATCGGCGTCATGAACATCATGCTGGTGAGCGTGACCGAGCGGACGCGTGAAATTGGCATCCGCAAGGCGCTTGGCGCAAGGCGGTTCGACATCATCGGTCAGTTTCTGGCGGAAGCGATGGCGCTGACCAGCACCGGCGGTGTAGTGGGAATCGCGGTCGCGATGCTGATCACGCTCCTGCTGGGCGTGGTGGTGCCTTCTCTCCCAAGCACCGTGCCCGCATGGGCGCTGATTACGGCGATTTCGGTCTCGATGATCGTCGGCTTGTTCTTCGGCGTTTGGCCGGCGGTGAAGGCGTCGCGGCTCGACCCGGTCGAAGCTTTACGCTACGAATAGCCGCCGGTCACCGCTTTCTTCACGAGCGCGGCGATCGTTGCCTCGTCGTCGGCGGTCAGCTCCTTCAACGCGAAGGCGGTCGGCCACATGGTTCCTTCGTCGAGATTTGCCTTGTCGCTGAAGCCGAACGTCGCATATCTCGCCTTGAACTTCTGTGCGCTTTGGAAGAAACAGACGACAGTTCCGTTCCTCGCATAAGCGGGCATTCCGTACCAGGTTCTCGGCGACAGCTCTGGCGCGATGGCGTTGATGATGGCGTGGAGACGCTCGGCCATGGCGCGGTCCGGTTCCGGCATCTGGGCAATCTTCGCGAGCACATCGCCCTCCCCATCCGCCTCCTTTGCGCGAGGGCCACGGCCCGCTTCCGCCTTCAGTTCCCGGGCGCGCTCCTTCATCGCGGCGAGTTCCTCGTCCGTAAATCCCTTCGCTGCCTTGCCGGCTGCTGCGGCGCTTCTGGCAGGCTTCTTTGTCTCCTTCTGCGGTTCCAGAGATCCTCCTCATATCACGTGGCGCTAACTGAAGTGCGCTTTCGTTGGATTCACCTTCAGATCGAAGCATTCGTCCGCAGTGAATAATGCTGGCCCGTACCGGCCGAGGCCGACATCAGCCGTACCACTGTTTGATACAGAAGGGCATCGACAGAGACATCTTCGGCCTCTGCGCCCCGCGGCTTCTTCGGCTGGCGTCAGGACTGACGGAAAACCATGGCCGCCATCGATATTTGACCTTCCTCGTATCGCACCAGGATTTCCGGCTGAGCCGTGCGGATTCGTCGGGTTACAACCGGGCAGCCTCGGCATATGATATATCCTGATCGAACCCGAAACCGGGAGCCAGATGAATTGCCTCCGGGTCAGGAGTGACACAACATGCCGAAAGCCGCAACAATCACAATCGCACTGGCGCTAGCCGCCTTCACATCCCCGCTGATAGCCCAGCGAGGCGCCCCGCAGCCTCAGGCGATCCAGCAGGTCAAACCCGGCCTGTACCTGATCACAGGCGCAGGCGGCAACTCAACCCTCCGCATCACCAGCGAAGGACTGATCCTGGTCGACGGCAAGCTTCCCAGTGAGGCCAACTACAACGAGCTGATGGCTCTGATCAAAAGCGTCTCCGACAAACCAATCAAATACCTGATCGTGACTCATCACCACCAGGATCACACCGGCAACAACCAGCGCTTTCTGGACGCCGGCATCCCCGTAGTAGCCACGGAGAACCTCAAAAACAATCTCGTAACATACACGGCCAATCCGAAGCCTGCGCCGCCGAGCGTCACTTATCCGGGAGCCGAATACTCGATCAAACTGGGCGGAGAGACCGTCGAACTTCATCACTTCGGCCGCGCCCACACGAGTGGAGACACAGTCGTTTACTTTCCCGCGCAGAAGGTGGTCTGTGTCAGCGATGTCGTCACCACCGGCAAGACCGGGCCGCTGATCGACTATCCCGGAGGCGGCAGCGCGCTCGACTGGTCGAACGTCCTCGCCAGCATTCTGAAACTCGATTTCGACGCAGCCATCCCCGGCAACGGAGACCCGCTCACGAAAGCCGATGTTCAGGCCTACAAGATGAAATTCGACACAGTCATCGCGCGCGCGAAGGAACTCGTGCGGCAGGGCGTTCCTCAGGACCAGTTACTCAAGCAGATCAAGACTGACGATATCGGCTGGGCCCCCCGTGTTCCCGACGTCGCGGCCTTCTACGCCGAGCTGAAGTAGCGCCGGCGATCTCGTTCGCCCGGCTCCTCTAATCGCCGCTTGCGACCGCGAACGGTGACCGGATCAGGTAGAAGCCGTGTCCGCACATCGAGCAAACGCAGGATTGAAGAAACCTGCTGAAGATTTTTCCAAACAGGTGTCGCGGTTCCACGCTTCGGAAATCGATGGATCTGCAGTGAGGGCAGCGCGAGGGAAAGAATCTCTCGAACGCAGAGATCACAAACCCTCGGCTTTAGTGCCTGATGCCGCCGAATAATACGCGGGCGAGTTGTCACTTCGAAGGCCGCGAGGGCGGCTGGCTTCCCGCGCCGCCTTCAACTGTTCCGGTGTTCTCACGTCGGGTTCCGAGACCCGGACGCGTTCCCTTTCACGCAGGACCTGGCGCTTGTGGCGCTTCACCAACCTTTTGTCCATAGGTCTCTCGTTCCCGAAGCGGGCTAGTCCCCGTCGTCCACGATCCCGCTGATCATGGCCTCTGTCGTCAGCATGAGAGACGCGATCGAAGCCGCGTTCTGCAGAGCGGTGCGAGTCACCTTGGTCGGATCGATCACACCCGACTTCACAAGATCCTCATACTCTTCCGTAAACGCATTGAAGCCGAAGTGAGGATTGTCGCTCAGCCGGATCTTCTCCACCACAACCGCGCCTTCCGTCCCGCAATTCAGAACAATCTGCCGCACCGGCTCCTCGCATGCGCGCCGAACAATGGTCACGCCGAACTGCTCGTCGCCCTCGAGCTTGAGTTCCTTCAGCGCGACCGCTGCCCGCAGAAGCGCCACGCCGCCGCCGGGCACAATCCCTTCCTCAACCGCCGCGCGTGTAGCATGCAGAGCATCCTCGACCCGAGCCTTCTTCTCTTTCATTTCGGTCTCGGTCGCCGCGCCCACTTTAATGATCGCGACGCCGCCTGCGAGCTTCGCCAGCCGCTCCTGTAACTTCTCGCGATCGTAATCGGAAGTCGTCTCTTCCACCTGGGTACGCAGTTGTCTGATCCGGCCTTCGATGTTCTTTTGCAAACCGCCGCCATCAATGATCGTGGTATTTTCCTTGTCGACGGTGACGCGTTTCGCGCGCCCCAGATCCTCCAGCTTCACGCTGTCCAGTCTGATGCCGGTCTCTTCCATAACGGCCTTGCCGCCGGTCAGAACTGAGATATCCTCCAGCATCGCCTTCCGGCGATCGCCGAATCCCGGAGCCTTCACCGCGCAAACGTTGAGTGTTCCGCGAAGCTTGTTGACAACGAGCGTCGCCAGGGCCTCGCCCTCCACCTCTTCCGAGATAATCAGCAGCGGCTTACCCGCGCGAGCAATCTGCTCCAGAATGGGAAGCACGTCATTCATACTGCTGATCTTCTTTTCGTGGATCAAAATGTACGGGTCTTCCAGAACGCATTCCATGCGCTCCGGGTCGGTCACAAAATAGGGCGAAAGGTATCCGCGGTCGAACTGCATGCCTTCCACCGTCGCCAGCTCGGTAACCATGGTCTTCGATTCTTCGACCGTGATCACGCCATCCTTGCCCACCTTTTTCATAGCCTCGGCGATCACGTCGCCGATGGTCGAATCGCTGTTCGCCGAAATACGGCCAACCTGAGCGATCATATCGCCGGAGACGGGTTTCGAAAGCTTCTGGATCTCCGCAACGGCCAGGTCAACGGCCTTATCGATCCCGCGCTTGATCGCCATCGGGTTCGCGCCCGCGGTCACCGCTTTGATGCCCTCACGGAAAATCGCCTGCGCGAGAATCGTGGCAGTTGTGGTTCCATCCCCGGCAATATCGGAGGTCTTCGAAGCAACCTCGCGCACCATCTGGGCGCCCATATTCTCAAGCGGGTCCTTAAGCTCGATCTCTTTCGCAACCGTCACGCCGTCTTTCGTGATCGTCGGTCCACCGAACTTTTTCTCGAGGACCACATTGCGACCCTTGGGTCCCAGCGTGACCTTCACCGCCTCCGCCAGTTGATTGACCCCGCGCAGAATCGCCTGCCGGGAATCGTCGCTGTAAGTAATTTGCTTTGCCATATGGATGTTTTCTTTCTAATGTCGTTGAATTAAATGTGTTGAATCAGCTGGCGCTCAGAACACCGAGCACATCGTCCTCGCGCATGATGATGTACTCAGTCCCTTCCACCTTGGTCTCGGTCCCTGAGTACTTCCCGAACAGGACGCGGTCTCCCGCTTTCACATCGAGCTTCACTAACTCGCCGTTCTCAAGTCTCTTCCCGTGACCCGCGGCAATGACCTCGCCTTCCTGCGGTTTCTCCTGCGCGGAATCGGGAATGATGATCCCGTGGCGCGTAGTTTCCTTCTCATCGATGCGTTTCACTACGATGCGATCGTACAGGGGTCGAATATTCATAATGTTTTCAGCTTTCGTTTGGATTGCGTTCGGTTACGCGGCGTCGTGCGGCTCTGGCCTCTTTGATTTCGCGATATCCGGGGTCCTTGCCGATCATCTGCCGCACCTGATCGTTCAGCTCCTGCCAGTCCCGGATGAAATAACCGGCGCGCTCGTTCGCCAGCGTCTCGGCGCGCTTCTGTTCGAGGATCGCAATGAGACTCAAGGTTTCAGCCTGGTCGAGTCCTGTCTGCCTGCTTGCCTGTGCCTGAAACGCCGCGGCAACCCGATCGAACTCGTGGACGACCGTCGGTATGATCCGCGCGGCCCATTCCACCTGGGCGGGTGTCCCGGTAAGCATGGTTTTATTGGCCTTCCTGGAAATGCCGTGCGTGAGCCGAAACAGTAACGCGGAAAACAACCGAGAACTGTCTGGTTGCAACATCCGTGATCTCGAAGCTGTTGCACTCCTGAGAACTCACGGTTCTCGCCAATTGCTTCAAAGCGGAGTCAAGCGCCGTTTGCCTGTTGAATCCGAAGGCCGCGGCCTTGATCGTGCCGGCCAGAAAGAAATAGGTCCATCCCGACTTGCCGAGTTGTTCCTCAAACGTGGAACGGCTATTCGCAATCGAGCCCCATCCGTTCAACGAAGCTTCACCGTCAAACTGCAGAAACTGAGGAAGGGCCGCGCCCCTCTCGAAATGCCGGCTTCCCGCTTCCACCGCTGCGATCATGGGCGGAACTCCGGCTTGTTCGCCAGCCGCGACTTCTCATCTTTGGCTTCCGCGTCTGCCACCTGCTTTGCTCGCAGATCGAGCTCCTTCTGCGGCGCTTCCAGTTGATCCAGCCGTTTCGACTCGAGAAGCGCCGTCTGAGCCAAAGCTTCGTCGCGGGTGGATGAAACTATGAGGCCGAAACCGCCTCCGTACGGCATGCCGACCAGAGTCATGCGGCTCTGCGGATCGCCCCACTGAGTGATTGCCCGGACAGTGTTGCTATATCCCGAATTGAAGGCAATCTCTTTTGCAGCGGGAGGGGAGCCGGGCCCGTAGACCGCGCCGAGCGCATCCGTAAGGTCGGCGTCTGTAAGACCACCGGTCCGGCTGGGATCGTAGGTGATCGTCATTTGGAAAAGAGCGCCGTTGTAAAAGCTGAAAAGAATTTTCTGGACCGAATCCGGCGTCGGAGACGGACTGGACCTCCAGTTCAGCTCCTCGACCCGCTCAGGGCGGGTGGAAATCACCTTTGCGTCCGATGATGCATTTCCTGTCTGCTTCGCGACTTCGGCGACAGAACTTCCAAGTTGGAATGTGCGATAGCCGGACGGAGGATTTCTGGTGACCAGATCGGCGCCGTGCAATAGCAAGGTCGATGCCAGAACAGACGAAAGGACAAAACCGGAACGAAAACTCATTCTGCAGATTCCTTTCAGAATCGAGGACAACAGGAACTATCTCGGAAGAGCTTGCTAAGGGGAAGGGTTCAGGTGAGCTGACTTAGTTCAGATCGCCTGGAGACCGGACAAAGTATCCTGTCGGTAACTAGTGTAAGTGAAGCCGAAGTGATTGTCAAACGCGATCGAACCCTGCCCGCAAAATGTGGGGTCAGGGCTTCGGCCCTGCCGCCGAGCTTCCGCTCGGCGCGGAGCTTTACGACAATGCCGGTAGCCGTACGGAGCAATTAACTAATCCCCCGTCGACCAACTTAGTCATGCAAAATCACATTCAGAAGCGAACTATGTACTTCCAGATGCCCGTTATATTTGATAAACCCAAGCTTCCGGAACTTATTCATAAAGAAACTGACCCGCGAGCGCGTGGTGCCGACCATCTCAGCCAGAGTCTCCTGGCTGATTTTCGCAATCACCGTTTCGGGTTTTCCTTCCTTCCCGAAGTTAGCCAGCAGCAGCAGCGCCCGCGCAAGACGCTTCTCGCTGGAATTGAAAAGCTGATCCACCAGATCCTCTTCAATCCGAATCGTTCGCCGAAGCATATAGGCCAGCAGTAAATCCGAAAACCCGCGTTCTTCGGAGAGCGCGCGAATCACCGCCGGTTTCTCGATGCGCATCACCGAGCAGTCCGACATCGCCACTGCCGTCGACATCCGCAGGTGTTGCACCGTAAGGCATCCCTCGCCAAAGAAATCGCCCGCCCCCAGCACCGCGATCACAGCCTCTTTGCCGGCGTTCGACACCACCGATAACTTGACCGTACCGGTTCGTATATAAAACACCTCATTGGCGGGTTCGCCCTGGGCAAAAACAACGGTGTTCTTTTCCCAACCGGTAATCGTCCGGCCGTTACCGCTCTCCCCGAAAAATTTCAGAGCGTTGAACTGCGGATCGCGGGCAGTTTTTGCGGAAACCCGCGCCGGCTTCTTCTCTTTCGTGATGCTGCCGGCTTTGACTTTAATGCCCATTGACTGCGTAGAGTGCCCTCGAAGATGTTGGGACCGCGCTCAATTCCAGTGGCGCCGGGTGCTGAGCAGGTACCGCTGCCCATTGCGCTGCGGCAATAGTGAAACAAAACGTCGCTCCCGCCCCCGGGTCGGACTCGACCCAGATGCTGCCGCCGAACGATTCCACTATCTTCCTGCAGATCGCGAGTCCCAGCCCCACACCCGGAATTTCCCTTCCATGCAATCGCTTCATCGGTAGAAAGATCCGTTGCTGGTATTCCCTCGCAATACCGATCCCATTGTCCTGAACCCGTATCACCCACTCGTCGCCCCGCCGTTCAGCGCTTAAGTGAACTTTAACGGGTCCGCTGGTGCGATACTTTATCGCGTTCATGATCAGGTTCTGAAAGACTCTGACCAGATCGTTTTTGTTGCCCTTCACCATCGGTAGCGGATCGGCGGTCACGATCCCGTCACTGGCGTCGATTGCGTGTCCGAGATTCAGCAGCGATTCTCGCACGACGGCTCCCAGATCCACAGACTGGAACGCGTCGTTGTGGCCGGAGATGGTCACAGCTTGCAGGCCCTCCAGAAGGCTCGAAACCCGCGCCACACCGTCGATAATGAACTGCGCTCGCATCTGCGCCGCGGAGTCGAGTTGCAGATCCGTGAGCAGCAGCTCCGTGAACATGGAAATGGTCCTGAGCGGCTCGCGCAAGTCGTGCACTACGGTGGCGGCAAATCGCTCCAGCCTGGCGTCGGAAAGCACGACCTCGTTGCTTCGTGGCGGTTTGGCAAGGCTGACTGCGATGCGCTTTTCAGGCTCCCGGCATTTCATCGAGAATGCCGCGACGCCGTGGTCATCCACCAGGTTCGAGAGCGTGATTTCCATCGGGAGCCATGTCCCATCCTGCTGATGAACCCGCGCCGTGAACCCGGATGGGCGCGAGGGTCTCGCCCGCACATTCCCGAGCGCCCGGACTGAAACGCCGAAATCCGCGGGATGAATCAGATTGAAAACCTGCAGCCCTGCGAGCTGCTGAGGAGTGTAACCGAAGACCTCGAGCGTGGCCAGCGAGGCATCAAAAATCTTGTCGGCAGGGACGAGAGAGAGCGCAGACGAACCAGGAGCTACCGTTTCACACAACATCGGCGTAGGTTCCTTTTAGTACAATGATCCGACAATTCCCAGTACTGTGTCTGGTCAAAACAGCTCACAATTGAGATCGCGATGTGGGGCAGGGCTTCGGCCCTGCCGCCGAGCTTCCGCTCGGCGCGGAACTTTACGCAAGCCGGTGGGACCGGCGATCTTGTCGCCGGTCAAGCGGTTTTCAATGGCGGGGCTTTACGCCAATGCCGGTCGCGGCCCGGCGTCTGGATGGATATACAATTGAACAGGTATATCTCGCATGCAGGTTTCAAAATGGGGCAACAGTCTGGCCGTGCGTCTTCCCGCTGTGCTGGTGGAAGCTCTTGATCTGAAAGAGGGAGACGAGATCGAAATATCGGTTGCGGGAAAACGAGACTTCAAGGTTGCCCGTGATCGGTCCAAAGATCGGGCGTTGGAACAACTTCGTCAAATGAAGTGGTCCTTCCCTCCCGGCTTCAAATTGAATCGTGAAGAGATCAATCAACGATAGGCCGTTCTTCGACACCAACATCATCCTGTACGCCTTCAGTCAGAACGATCCGCGCGGACCGATCGGCGAAACGCTGCTGGCTGCCGGAGGAGCGCTATCGGTTCAGGTCCTGAACGAGTTCGCCGCCGTCGCGCGGCGCAAGCTGCACAAGAGCTGGGCGGACGTTCGCCGCGCTCTCGACATCGTACGCGTCTTTTGTCCCGAGCCCGCACCTGTTACGGCCGAGACCCACGAGCGCGCTATATACATCGCCGAGCGATACGGGTATTCGATCTTCGATTCACTCATCGTCGCGGCCGCCCTGGATTCTGGCGCCGGCACACTTTACTCGGAGGACATGCAAGACGGTCAGACGATTGAAGGGCTCACAATCCGCAATCCATTTCCACCCTGAGCGACCAGGCTATGCCCGGAGCCGGCGTGGAGCAGGGATTCTCCCGTGTCCAGACTGACCTGCGGTCCACGAAAAACAGTCCGATCCTCCCGCGATTTCGTCGTGGGGCAGACCTTCGGGTCTGCCGCCGGGCTTCCGCCCGGCGCGGAACTTTACGTCAGCCAGTAGCATCGGCGATCTCGTTCGCCGGTGTCTTCACTTTCCTGCGAAATATCCCCAAAAGCAATAAGCCGCTGTTTAAAAACGGCCGAGCAGCCCATCCTGAAGTCCCGCCATAGCCCCGATCTGCGGATTACGTTGTTACAATCCAGACGCATGCCCAGGTTTCTGACGGCGGATGACATATTGCCCCTCATCGCATCTCTGACACCAGCGGAGCGGGCCCGTTTGCTGCATCTGATTGCAGCCACGCAAAGGTCTGATTCGTCCGTCTACGCCTCAACGCCCCCACAACCGGATGAGTTTTCAGCGGACGACGATCCGCTCTCGTGGGACGCGGGCGGATGGGAGCAATTCGGTTGATCCGCTGGTAATTCCTCTCCGACAATCGGCGATCCACCGCGTCAAGCCCCTTCAGCCATTCCCGTCCCGCCGAAAGTCCGAAATCTTCCTCAACGCCGCTCTCACTCGGAAAACTGCGTAATCTTAACGGATCGCCCGTCGGGAAAAATCGCGCGAATCTCTAACTCCACGCCGACCGCCTGGAGATAACTGGCGAGCGTGCTGACGTACATGTCCGCGCGCTTTTCCAGTTTGGACACATCGCCCTGTCCCATGTGCAGTTCTCCGGCAATCTGTGTCTGGGTGAGTTCGCGCGCTTTCCGAAGCTGGTAAAGCGACATCTCTTCCAGCAGCCGACGGCGCTCGGCCGCGCTCGCTGCCTTTGCTTCCGCCGACATCCCGGCGCGCAGTTCCCGAAAATTCTTAGCCATGTTCACGCTCCGGGTTCTCAATCGTCTTCAGATGGCGTTCGAACAGCCTGTCGGCAGCAGGCACGTGCGTCTCGTACCAACGGTCGTCGCCGGTCTTGTCTCCGGCGACCAGAAGAATCGCGATGCGGCGCGAATCGAAGGCGTACAACATCCGCAGCGGATCGCTCCCGGCCTGGGCGCGCAGTTCCCGCATCTCCAGGAAACGGGAGTTATTGTCTACACGAGCTCAAGTCGCAGTTCGCGACCAACCACGGCCGCGGCTTTTCGAAGAGTGGCGAGCGTCACGGCATCGTTCTCAGGATCGAGAAAACGATTAAGCGCGGCGCGGCTCGTATGCATGCGTCGCGCCATCTCAGCTTTGGTGATGCCTTTCTGCTCCATCGCAGCTTCCACCTGGCGGGCCACGACCCGTTTGATGGCGGTTGCGGTGACTTCTTCGTAGAGGTTTTCCTCGCGCAGCCAGCTATCGAAAGTCGAACCAATGTTTTTCTTCTTCATGCCCCCGCCCCTGTCTTCCTTTTCAGCGCCAGGCCAATATCCTGCTTGGAAGTCTTTTGCGTCTTCTTCATGAAAGCATGTAGCAACACCATGCAGTCAGTTTCGACGCAGAACAACACCCGCGCGATGCGTCCATGTGGCAAACTGCTCCGGACTTCCCAAATATCGCGGCCGAGAGAGCGTACCAGCGGCATGCCGATCGGCCAGGAAAACTCGACGTCCTTGATATCCTCTCCGATAATCCGACGATCCAGCGCGTCCAGCTTCGGCGCTCGCGAAAAATGACCCAGCAGTGCTCGGTTAGAGTGACCCAGTCTTAGAACAGGATTCCGGTCGGAAGTACTCATCATCATCATCCACGCCGAAGGCGTGAGCAGTTGTTGGCACAGACGTGGATGGGCTCGATATCATCCGCGCCGAAAGGCGCGTTGGGTCTGTTCATCGGGGGGAACAGGGCGAAGTTACCGTGCGCTGGCGGCGCGCTGGAGTTTGTTGCGGAGGTGCTGAAAGTATGCCTGACCGACGTTCAGATGGAGGACTTCCTCGATCACCGGCGCGAAGTACGCCAGCGACCGAATCATCCCGAGTGGTGGCGCATGGGCCGGCCTTGTCGAACGCCGCGCCGCCGCAAGAGTCAACGCATTCCCGACGGTTTCCAGGGGCACGCCCCGTTCGTGCAGTTCAGCTGCAAACAAACGATCCGGCCGGCGCACCACGCCCGCTGTTCCGGGCGTCGAACGATACGCATCGAGAACCTCGCGCACATACTCGCGTTGTTCCATCGGCCCTGAACCTCAGCCCTGCGGCTCGCGCAACGACGGACCGTTGATGGTCACCGTGTGACAGTAATGCCGCACGCGGCTCAACAGCGCTTCCACCATGGATTTATTGCCGAGAAAGTTCTGCCACTCGTCATAGCCGAGATTCGTGGTTATGATCGTCGAGTGCCGGTGGTAACGTTCCTCCATCAGCTTGAAGAAAGTGTTCGACTGTTCGGGTTTGAGATTTAAATACCCGAACTCATCGATCAGAAGGACGTCCAGGCGCGCCAGCCGGTTCAGCAACTGGCGCGTGGAGCGGTCGGCCAGCGAGGCATACATCTCGTCGAACAGGTCCTGCGCGCGAACGAACTGACAGCGGTGGCCGTTCTGCAAGGCTTTCAGCAGAAGACCGCAGGCGAGTCCCGTCTTGCCCACGCCGGTCGGACCGGTCAGCACCAGATTCTCGTGTTTGGCCACGAAGTCGAGTTCGGCGAACGTGCGCATCTGTTTGCGGTTCACGCCCGGCTGGCGCGGCCACGGGAACGTTTCGAGCGACCAGCGTTCCGGCAGATTCGCTCTGTGAATGCGCCATTCCAGCGCACTCTCCTGCCGTTCGTGCCATTGCGCCCGCAATAATCCGGCGACGAAATCGGAGTACGGGATGTCCGCTTTCTCCGCCGCCTGCAACTGCTCGTCATAAACCTTCAGCATGCGTTTCAGCTTGAGATTCTTCAGCAGCTGTTCCAGTTCCTCAGTCATCGCCTTCCGGCTCCTGTTCACGAATCAGAAAATAATCGCGGGCCACGCGCCGCAGAATCATGCGCTCCAGCCGGTCGAGGTCGTAAAGCCCATAACGGCCGGCTTCGGCCACGGCCGCGAGGAACGCTTCGCGCGGATACTCGCGCAGCAGCCGCAGCAGTTGCCGCAGGGCAAGCGCCGGCACTTTGCGGCCTCTCTGTTTCAGTTCCGCGATATAGGCGGCAATGGCGGGAGCGGCCTCGATGAGCGCTTGTTCTTCCGGATGCGGATCGCTTCGCTTCACGCCCTCCCCGCGCGGCGGCCTGTGCTCAGCCAGCGTGATCCGCTGCGACAGAGGCGTCAGAACGCGGTCGTGCTGAACGATACGGCGCGGGTCGAGTTCGATGGCGACCCTGTCGCGCGTCTCGCGAATCTCCACGCGCCTGCCGATCCAGGAAACCGGAACCGAGTAACGAATGGAGTTTACCGAGACATAGCCTTCGGTGTCCACCATGCGCTGGTGCAGCCGGTACACCTCGGGAATCCATGCCGGCAGTGGCTTCAGATGCAACCGCTCGATGGCGAACAGCTCGCGCGGCACGGCGCGCAGGTGCTTCTTGTAAGTCGAGTTGACTTTGTCGCACCATTCGCGCGCCTGCCGGTTCAGATCCTGCCAGCTGGTGAACGTGCGGCCCGCCAGAAAGTTGTTTTCTATGAAGGAAAACGGCCGTTCCACCCGCGCCGACCGATTGGCGTCGCCGCGTTCGTGCGCCACGAAACGGAACCCGAGGCGTTCGGCGAACGCCTCCATCTCGGGCACCGGAATCATCTCGCGTCCTGTGCCGCGCAGCACAACAACATGCGTGTTGTCGATCATGACGCGCTCCGGGGCGCCGTTGGTATAGCGCACCGCATCGGTGAGAAACACCTTGCAGTCGAAGCGCTGGAACGTGGGATGGATCTGGAAAAACAGCATGCGCGAGTAACACAGCACCGCGGACGCGGTCTGCGCTTTATACTTCCTGCCGCCCACTTCCACTTCATGCGGCGAGGTGTCGTGCTGCATCTCCACGCCGGGCTCGAAATGATACTGGCCCGCGGGCACAGCCGGCGTTTGCCCGATGCCCTGTCTGCGGCAGAACGCGGTCAGCGCCGGATAAGACATCGCCGCTCCGCCCACCTGGAGTTCCTCATGGACTCGCACGAGATTCCCCTTGCAGGAAGCCAAAAGATCCAGGATCTGTTGCCGGTAAGGCTCGGCTTTCTCCGGCCGCTGAATCTCCGGCACGCTCGTGGAGTTGGAGCGCAGGACTTTGCGCACCGTGAGCCGCGACACCTGCAGCGCGCGCGAGATCTCGCGGCTGCTCACGCCCTTCGTGTGCAACTCCAGAATCGCGGTGCGCTGCGCCTGGCTCAGCATGTTTCGCTTCCTGTTCCTTTCCGATGCGTTCCGCCATCCGGCTGAGTTCCCGGCGCGCGCTTTCGATCGCACGCTGTGCTTGCTCCTGCTGCGCCACGTTCATCTCCGGCAGCGCTTCGGTGAGCCGCCGGCTGGCCCGGCGCAGAATGGCCAGCGCCATCTCCAGATCGCGCTCCACCTGCTCTGCCGCCGCCGGCTTCGCCGTCTGCGGCTGCCGCTGCGTTTTCAAAAACAGTTCCGGCTCGGCGAGAATGCGCTCGCGAACCACGCGCGAGCCTTCGCGCCAGGCGGTGTATAGCTGCGCCGCCTGCCTTGTATCGCAGCGGTGCTTCACGAATGCGGCGGCCATACGCTCGCAGTCCTCAGCACTGACGCGCGCCGCGGGCGCCAGAAACTTCATCGCGATCTGCGCCGTGATGCTTCCTTCGCGTATGTGCCGCTGGACCGCTTCCGGCAATAACTCGACGAGCGCCAGCCGCCGCGATACCCAGCTCACGCTGCGGTCGAAGCGGCGCGCCAGTTCGTCCAGCGAATAACCGAAACGTCGCTCCATCTCCGACAGCAGCCAGCCTTGTTCGAGCGCGCTTTCCCGCGGACTCATTCTCTGTGAACGCGACAACAGCAGAGCCTCGGCTTCGCCCATCGGCCAGACCGTGGCCTCGACGGTGTCGCGGCCCAGCTGCCGGAGCGCGGCTATGCGTTTGTAGCCGTCGATCACCAGGTAACGTTCGTTGCCGCTTTTCACAACCACGACGACAACGGGAGTCTGTTGTCCGCTCTCAGCCAGCGATGCCAGCAGATGGCGCTGACGGTGCGGCTCGCGCACTCGCAGATGCTCCCATCGCAGATCGAGCTGATGAAACTCCAGTTGCATGGTCCGGCGACTGAGCCCGAGTATGCGGGAAACCGGGACTGGTCTTTTGCGCGGAAAGGGGAAGTGTGCCGGGAACTCCCGTGGGATCAGGAAGATACGGGCGGATCAGATCTTTCGCGGTACGGAGGATTAGTGCTCCCAAAACCCCAATGAAATCAGAGCCTTGCGTGCCGAACTGGTCTTTCGCGAAGTTCCAGGGAAGTTGGGGCAAGGGCGCGGGTAGGCGAAGCGGTTCCGGCGCTTCCGGCTGTGCCGCTCGCTGGTCAATCCGCCATGCGATCGAATAGCCGGGGTTGCGATTTCGCCAGTCTGCCTGAGTCTTCTGGCGGCGCGCCGCCTGACACTGCGGATTCCCGCATGCCCGTTGACAGGCTCCCACTCGCGGGTCCGGCCGGAACCACCGCCGACAGATTCTGCACGGTCTCTTCCGGGCCTCGGGCATCGTGATGAACCATCGTCTTCATCACGGCCATCAGCGATCCGAAGATCCGCCGTCAGTTCAGAATGCCTGGGTCATTTCTGCAGAGCACAGGTGGGTAACTTCTCGCGAGCGCCGAAGGCGTCCAGACCCTTCAGCCATTCCCGTACAGGCTCCCGTCCGGTATCGGAGCGATAAAACGCGCCGGAAGGCGCTTGGGAATGGCAAGTGTACCAATTGTGGTACGCCCCGTCAAGGAACGACGCAAGTGTGGGGCCAGCGCTTCGGCGCTGCCGCCGAGCTTCCGCTCGGCGCGGAGCTTTACGTCAGAGCCGCTAGCGTTGACGTTCGCCGGCTGTCATCCGCCTGCGAAACATCCCCCAGAGCCATTCCCAGAGCGACAGTAAAACCAATGGGGAATCTGAGCGATTTCGAGAAACTACTACCCGCGTTGTCGCCCGGCGAAAAGGCGCAGATAGCGAAATGGGTGGTTCAGGAACTGGCCGAAGCATTTCCGGGAATCGATTCGCGACCCGACGTATGCGGCGGCGAACCCTGTATTGTTCGGACTCGAATCCCGGTCTGGCTGCTGGAGCAGCCGCGGAGGCTCGGATCGAGCGAGCAGGAACTGCTGGCTGCCTGGCCATCTCTCCGCGCGGAGGACCTCGTGAACGCATGGGCCTGGGGGCGTGCTCATACGGCGGAGATCGAAGCGCAGATCCGCGAGAATGAAGCCGCTTAGTGGCCCGGTTCTATTCCAACGAAAACATCGCTCTGCCTGTTGTTGCGGAACTCCGGCGCCTCGGCAATGATCTTCAGCATGATCAACGGGGCGGTGCTCACCTCGCTTGATGCCCGAAGGTTGATGGACGAAGAGCAAACGCGTCCGTACCAGACGCGGAGGTTCTTGCATTCGCTGTTGGCGAACGCCGTATCCTGTTGTCCCACAATCGCCGCCACTTTCTTCAACTGCATAGACGCAGCACGGCGGAGCGCAATGGCATGCTCCTCTGCACCTTCGACCCCGGCTTCATTCGGCAGGCGCGACGACTTTAACTACCCAGGGAAAGCGCACGCCACCGTTGTTCCTGCGGTCCAGTTTGTCACCGTGACGCAGAACGGAGAAGTTCGTGCCGTTGCGCGGCGCAAGCTGCACAGGAGCTGGGCGGATGTTCGCCGCGCTCTCGACATCGTTCGCGTCTTTTGTCCTGAGTCCCCTGTTACGGCCGGGACCCACGAGCGAACTATACGCGTCGCTGAGCGATACGGGTATTCGATCTTCGATTTATTCATCTTCGCGGCCGTCTTGCATTCTGGTGCCGGCACACTTTGCTCAGAGGACATGCAAGACGGTCAGACGATTGGAGGGCTCACAATCCGCAATTTGTTCGCCCTGAGCGACCCTGTCTGCTGGAAGGCCGGCGTCGGGCAAGACTTCAGCTAGGCATCGGCCCTGAGGCACTCAGATTCATCAGCGAGATGTTCCGGGGCCGGCTGATTTGGAATTATATCTCGGCTCAGGTGAGATGTAGCGGTCGAACCCGGATCAGCCTTGTCGTGGGGAACTCGCCTCCTTAACCCGCATGAAGAACTGAAGTATCGCAGCCCTGAGATCGGCCTTTTCCCTCGCTAACAGGTCTCCGAGATATGCGTCAACATTCATATTTTGGCCTATGCCCGGGTCATTTGCCAACGCGATCAGAGCCCATATCAGAATATCCACTTCTCGTTCATCAAGCGGCCGAACTCGTCCGGACCTCATGCGAAGGTCTCGAACTTCCTCCACAAGACGCCGAAGCTCAAGCCAGATCGAACTTATGAGATCTTTCACCTCCTGTTCAGCTGTGGGCATGAAATCGGGAGCAACTCTTTGCAGAATGATCCGAGCGGCGAGGCTGTGTGGACGATGGCGCATCGCTGCGTGCTGAAGGTCGTCCCAACGTCCCTCGGCGGCCGCGTGGGCCGCGTGTTCGTATGCCTTCGACCTCTCTGAGCGGATTACCGGGTTGAGATTCAATCCGAGGAGATCGATCGTTTGCTGAACTTTCGAAAGCTGGTCCGCGCCCAGGTCTGGGACAGGAATTAACCTCGCATCGATGTCCTCCGCCCCAATCGTAAGCAAGTCCTCAACAGGATCATTTCCCGGGTCGAGCAAAACTCGTTTTTCATCATTTATTTGATCGCGAGTATCATATTCGCAACGAATCGCGCCTGGCAATAACGGAAAACTGGTCCGCTTCCGAATCCGATTACAGGTAGGGCAACTCAGGAAGTAGTTTGACGGCTCATAAGCCAACCACCAGTAGCCTCCGTGTGCCGGATCGTCCTCAGGAGTGGCTTTGGGACGAAAGTGTTCGACGTCCTCGCCATTCAATTCGCTTTCGCAGTAGGCGCAAACCCGACCCTGCATGGCGCGGAGAAGACCCTTTACGTCAGCGCGGTTCCAGTGTTCGGGAAATAATTTTGGAGCCGTGCCGCTTATCTCGTATTGCTGACAGTCGGATACGCGCCTTCGTCCACCCGACCCGTCATCGCGCAATGTCGGAACTCGGTACTGCGGTCGTTGCAGTCGCCGCATATTAACGGCGTAAACTCTTGAGGATTTCCTGAAAGTCCTCCACTTGCTTCTGTGCTGCTTCGTCGGTGACCGTCGGAGAAACGCGCATAAGACGCGCAACCTCTTCATGGCTTCCATCGGATCCTTCATCAGCCTGCTGGAGTTTCTCCTCCATTTGAGCTCCGATAGGCGGCGTGTCCATCAGCCATTCATAGATCTGATCGGAGGTAAATCCAAGGATCTGCCTGTCAATTTCACGTATGCCGCCGAAACTGTTGCGATCGAGAGCGATGATCTCGCTCGCGTCGAAGTTGCCTAGCACCAGAGGAGAATGTGTCGTGACGATCCACTGCGTCTTTGGGAAAGTCTTTCGTAAGCGAGGCACCAGTTCTCTCTGCAAACGGGGATGCAGGTGAAGGTCGATCTCATCGATCAGTACTATTCCCTGGACATCAGCAGGGTTTGCACTCTGGGCTAATGCTGGAGCCCTTTCGCACCACGCGGAACACAAGTCGGCAATCCATGCGGCTGCGGAACGAAACCCATCGGGGAGATCAATTGCCTCAACACTGTCTTTCTTCGAGACCACGAAACGAATTCCAGAGGCGGAGCCGCTCAAGACGATCTCGAGGTCAGTCTCGAAAATCTGCTGCACGGCCGTTCGAAATAGCTCTGAGAAGGGCCAAGCCACGGACTCGTGCCCAAGCAAAACTTCGGCCCCGGCGAGTTGGCTCAACGGGTCAAATAATGTGATCTGATGACGAACGTCCGCACTGAGATGTTCGATTCCAGAGTCGGGGCGGGCGGACAGGTTTCGCGTGGCGCCGTAACCGGCGACGAGCAACGGGCGGACCCCTGTCCGCAAGGACGAGTTCAACGACTCAATCGATCCGGTTTCACCGATCATCAATTCTGACCGATGTGATCTCAGACCACCCTCATCCTTGAGAACAACTTCGATTTTGGTAGTTGAATCTTCAGCAGGAGTCGATCTTCGGCGCATACGCCTCAAGCGATCACCTCCTAATTCAAAGGCGAGGGGATTTCCAAGCAATCCTAGGCCCAAAGCTTGGAGAATCGTGGACTTGCCAGAACCATTAATCCCGGCAATGCAAGTCCATCGGCCCGCCAGACTTGACGGGCGATCCAAATGCAACTTGAGAAATTCAAAGCATCGAAAGTTCTCTAGCAGCAGCTCTTCGACATACACCGGTTCGGGGGCCTTCGCGCTCTCCGGGAAATCCGACGAAACTCTCGCAGGCGTCGGGTTTCTACTTTGCTCGTGAACCCCACGAATCGATGTTGCGAGAGTGAAGACACTACGCTGCGCATTCTTTGACGTTGGATCGAAACGGAGTAGACGAAAATCAATGAACTGGCGCCTCTGCACCGAATGTATTAGCGCGGTTTGAGGCTGAGCCGCAGCATTTTCAACTTCATTTGCCGTCACAAAATAGACCGGACAAATCGGCAATCGGTTCGTCGTAGGATATTTCTGCGCAAATAACTCAAGTTCTCGTTGGCAGCCTTTGCTCTTGAAGTAGCTAGGAGACAGGAGGGGCACGAGAACTGTAGTCCGGCTGATGAACTCCTCAGTTTTGCTCGACCAGATCGCACCGGTGCTGGTACGAGCCATATCCCAAAGCACGGCTACTTCGTCGCCGGTTTGAAGACGCAACTCCTGAGCGAGGACATTGCTTAATCGAGCGACGAAATCATCCTTATTATCGGGATACGCGTAGCTGATGTAGACAGTTAGTTGGGTTCTCGAAATGGCGTCCGCGACAGCTCTTCTCATGACGCTGTAACCGTTCGTTTCGTCCTGCTCCTCCGGCCCGAAGAACTCCCGGGTCCAATAGAAATTGTTTGGCCCGCGGATCGCGACGTGCCAGCTTGGAGAATTTTGATCCTCTCTAATCTGCACCGTCCAGTCTCCGCTTGGCTCTCCGATTCCCGCGAGTATGGCCTTTTCGACTCCGGCGCGCACCGGCGGAATGGGTAAATTGTTGCTGAAAACTCGAACCGCCATGATAACGATGTTAACGCGAGTCCGGAGTGGACATTTTGACATCCTAATATTGACGCTAAGCGCGACCACAATTTTCACGCTGAAAGCACGGTACTTCAGCGGTTAAGGGCGGCTCCGTCCTCGCATTGTCCTAAACCCGTGCCACTGTGCAAATCGAGAGAATTCGTTCGCCCACTTTGGCACCAAACCGGGTTTGCCTGATTGGTATCAGCCAGGGAGGAAACAGAAGCACCCCAAAAAACCAGGCCGTTACAATAAAGAAACAAGTGGAAAAGACCTTCTATATCGAAACCTTCGGCTGCCAGATGAACGCCCACGACTCCGAAAAGGTCGTCGGCACCCTCCTCAACCAGGGGTACACCCAGGTCGAAACCATCGAAGCGGCGCACTACGTCTTCTACAACACCTGCAGCATCCGCGACAAAGCCGAGCAAAAGGTCTTCAACCGCCTGCAGCACTTCAAGCGCGAAGCGGGCAAGGGCAAGGTCTTCGCCGTCATCGGCTGCGTCGCCCAGCAGGAGGGCGAGAAAATCTTCGAGCGCGCGCCCCACGTGAGCCTGGTCGCCGGTTCCGCCAGCTACACGAAGCTGCCCCAGATGCTCGTCCAGCTCGAAACCGGCAACAAGCGCGTCACCGGCCTCACCTTCGACGCCCCTGACGCCTTCGACACGCCCTTCACCCGCCGCGACAATCCGCACCGCGCCTACATCACCATCATCGAAGGCTGCGATAAAAGCTGCGCCTACTGCGTCGTCCCCTTCACCCGCGGACCCGAACGCAGCCGCACCAGCGCCAGCGTCATGGCCGAAGCCCGCCGCCTCGCCGACTCCGGCTATTCCGAAATCCAGCTCCTCGGCCAGAACGTCAACAGCTACCGCGACCCCTCGCCCGCCGCCTGGGACTTCGCCACCCTTCTCGACCGCGTCGCCACCGTCCCCGGCATCCGCCGCGTGCGCTTCACCACCTCCCACCCGCGCGACTTCGTCAAGCCCATCGTCGACGCCATCGAATCCAATCCCAACCTCTGTAACCACGTGCACCTTCCCGTGCAGTCCGGCTCCTCCCGCGTGCTCGAAGGCATGCAGCGCCTCTACACGCGCGATCAGTACCTCGAGCGCATCTCATGGATGAAGAACGCGCGCCGCCCCATCGCCATCACCTCCGACATCATCGTCGGCTTCCCCGGCGAGACCGAAAAGGACTTCGAAGACACCCTCAACCTCCTCGACGAAGTCCAGTACGATTCCATCTTCAGCTTCAAATACTCGCCCCGCCCCAACACCGCCGCGCTCAGCATGTGCGATCACATTCCTGAAGAGGAAAAATCGCGCCGCCTCACCATCGTTCAGGAACGCCAGCGCGCCATCCAGATCCGCCACAACGCCGCGCTCATCGGAGCCGTCGAAGAGGTCAACGTCGAAGGCCGCCACGAAGCCCTCAACCTCTGGACCGGCCGCACCACGCGCAACCGCACCCTCAGCTTCAGCCACAGCGGCCCCGAGACCACGGACCAGCTCATCGGCAAATTCCTGAACGTGCGCGTCACGCGCGGCGGCCCCAATTCGCTCGGGGGCGAGTCCGTCGCCTGTGATGTAATAAACCTATGGAACTTGAGATGAAGATCCGCGGCCTGATGATGGACCCCGTGACAAACATGCCGATCGTCATCCTCAAGGACGTCGGGAGCGCCAACGTTCTCCCCATCTGGGTCGGTATTTACGAGGCGAACGCGATAGCCCTCGAAATCGAGAAGGTTTCGACGCCGCGCCCCATGACGCACGACCTCATCAAGACCCTGCTGGTCGGCCTCGACGCCGGCATCCAGAAGGTGGTCGTGAACGAACTGAAGGACGACACGTTCTTCGCCGTCATCTGGGTGCAGCGCAACGGCGAGCTGATCTCGGTCGATTCGCGTCCCAGCGACGCCCTCGCTCTCGCCCTCCGTCTCGATTGCCCGATCTTCGTCGAAGAGTCCGTGCTGAAGTCTTCGAAACTCGCGAACTCGGTTTCGGAAAAGGTCGGCACAAATCAGGAACTCAAGCGATGGCTCGAAAACCTCGGAGACGAGGATCTCGGCCGCTACAAAATGTGAAACTGCTCGCCGCTTTCCTGATCGCCCTGCCGTTGGCAGCGGCGCAGCCCTTCACGATCGATCAGGTCCTGAGCGCGCCATTCCCCGAAAACCTGACCGCCTCGCCGAAAGGCGATGCTGTGGCATGGATCCAGGACGCCGCCGGAGTCCGGAACATCTGGATCGCCAGAGCGCCCGATTACAAAGCAGTCCAGGTCACGAAGTTCACCGAGGACGATGGCCACGAGATACCCGACCTGGTCTGGAAACCCGACGGGACCGGTATCGACAGCAAGCCCGAGCAACTGATCCACGCCAGGGGCAAGACGACCGACCTGCGATGGTCGCCGGACCGAACCCTCCTGGCCTTCGTAAGTCAGAGAGGCGATCACGCATTCATAGGAATCTATGACGTCGCCACCAAATCGGTTCGTTTCGCAGATCCAAGCGTGGACATGGACCAATCGCCCGTCTGGTCGCCCGACAGCCGGCAGATCGCCTTCATCCGAGTCCCGACCCCCGGAGCCGAATTCGAATACGGACCGAAGCGAACCGGCCCGCCATGGTCGATCCGGGTAGCCGACGCAAAAACCGGACAGGGCAGGGAAGTCTGGCGAGCGAAGGAAGGCCGAGGCAGCGTCTTCTGGCCCGCGCCCGGAACCAACAACCAACTCCTATGGATGTCAGGCGACCGCCTCGCCTTCCCGTGGGAAAGGGACGGCTGGCTGCATCTTTATACAATCCAGATGTCCGGAGGGGAAGCCAAACTCCTGACGCCCGGCGACTTCGAAATACAGGACTTAGCCCCAACCCCGGACCGAATTGGCTTTGTTTTGTCATCCAACCAGGGAGACCCCGACCGCCGCCACATCTGGCGAGTATCGGAGCAGCTGACGAAGGGCGACGGCATCGAGTGGTCTCCGGTCCCGCTGGCTGACGGCCGAATCGCCTTCCTTCATTCGGGTTCGAAAATGCCGGCCCGACCGGCGATCCTCGAACCCGACGGGTCAATCCGCGATCTCACCCAAATCCCGGCCGACTTCCCGTCCGCCTCCCTGGTCGACCCGCAACCGGTAATCCTGACCGCAAAGGACGGCCTGAAGTTCCACGGCCAGCTCTTCCTCCCACCAGACGACGCGACCGGCAAACACCCGGCCGTAGTCTTCTTCCACGGAGGCTCCCGCCGCCAGATGCTCTTAGGCTGGCATCACATGCAGTATTACAACCAGGCATACGGATTTAATCAATACCTGGCCAGCAAAGGCTACGTAGTCTTATCGATCAACTACCGCAGCGGCATCGGCTACGGAAGCGACTTCCGCGAAGCCCCCGCCTTCGGAGCCACCGGAGCCAGCGAATTCAACGACGTCCTCGCAGCGGGTTCGTTTTTGCGAGCGCGATCGGACGTCGACCCCGCCCGCATCGGAGCTTGGGGAGGTTCCTACGGAGGCTACCTCACCGCCCTCGCGTTGGCCCGAGCCTCAGACATCTTCAAGGTAGGAGTCGACCTGCACGGAGTCCACGACTGGAACCTCGAAGTCACGACCGTCGCCCCGGCCCGCGACCGCGAAAAACGCCAGGCCATGGAGCGCCTCGCCTTCGAGTCCTCCCCGATGGCCTCCATCAAAACCTGGCGCTCCCCGGTCTTATTAATCCAGGGCGACGACGACCACACCGTAGCCTTCGCCCAGATGGTCCAACTGGTCGCCGCCCTCCGCAAACAAGGAGTGCCCTTCGAGCAAATGGTCTTCCCCGACGAAGACCACGAGTTCAAGATCCACGCCGACTGGCTGAAGGCCTACCACGCCGCCGACGCCTTCCTCGCCCGCTACCTCAATCCGAAGTAACCGAAGTCGTGAAGTTCTGCGGAAACGCCGTGCAGTGGCTCGATCCCGCCCCACACGCCAGGCGCCCCTCAAGGAACTGCCGCGTCAGCCGATCCAGCTCCCCGACCGATCCTGCGCCCAGCAAAACCGCAGGACGAATCGCCCCAGTCCGGTTCATCACGACCTGGTAGAACAGCCGATGGTAGCGCCACTTCAGGTTGCGAGTCCGGCCAAGACTCCCGTCGGGCCGAACCGTATACCTCACGATTTCAGCCCCGCGCTGCGGAGGCTCAACCTTGACCACCATACCGGGACGAAGATCAATCCAACTCGGGTTCGGTGTAAGCGGAACCACGCTCACCCGACGAGCGGTACAGCCAAACGATAGCACCGCGACCGCGAAGTGACACGCGATCCAACTATTTCTTCTTAGCCCCTTCAGACAAAACAGAATTCTGATGGGAGTGATATGGATAGAACTATTTCTTCTTAGCCCTTCAACCACTTAGCGTCAGACCCCGCCACCATCCTCATTTCCGCCTGCTACTCTCAAACCGGAATGAACCAGGAGGAAGAGCTATCGCGACAGGGTGTAGTTGACCGTCGATCGTCGTTTCGACCTCGACGGCCTGGCCGTTGAGCAGCGTCGGTTCATATCGCCATTGCATGACGGCGTCTACTGCCGACTTGACGAACTCCGGCCTTGCCCCGTTCGCCGAACTGAGCGAAAGCGGCACGCCTTCTTTGGAAATGATGGCGTCCAGCACCACCTTTTCTTCCAGCCGCTGCGCCTTCATTTCCGGAGGGTAAACGGGCTTGGGCTGGCTGATGATCTTGGCGGACTGAACGTTCCCGCCAACCTGTACCCGGGTCGGCGGTTCCTGCGCCCGAAGGTTGAGGATGGCGAGCGGCGCGATGACCGCCGCGGTGATCAGGGACGCCACCAGCCAGTTGCGGCGGGCGGCGAAAGAACGGTTAACAGCCGGATCGAGGATCGATTTCACACGAGACTCCAGATGAGTAGTTGCGGCCATCGCGATGGCCGGTTGAGGGTTGAAGTTACGGGCCAGATCGAGCAGATGCCCGGCATAGCCCGAGGGAAGCAGTCCGACGCGCAACGCCGCGTCGTCGCAGGCGAGTTCGCTTTCGGCGCGCAGCCGCGCCGCATGCCAGCCAGCAGAGCGGATGAAACCAATACACGATCGTGGCCAGATGCGCCATCAGAAAGATCAGCGGATCGTGTCGGCGCACGTGCGCGAGTTCATGCGCGAGTACGGCTCTGCGGCGGGCCGGTGTCCACGAAGACGAGTTCTCCGGAACCAGAATGACAGGCCGCAGGATCCCGGCGACAACCGGTCCCGGAATTCGAGGGCTTGTGAACACACCGGCGCCAATCGGCCGCGATTCACGCACGATGCGGCGCAGCCGCATCGTGCTTACGATCAGGCGCAAGGCCACGAACAGCGAACCTAGTAATCCAAAGCGCGATGGCGATTCCGGCGAGGTTGAGAGCATGGCCGCCGCCAACGCCATTCACATCAACGGGAGGCGTGAGGATCACGGGCAGCGCGCCACTGAGCGACCGCTGAGGCGCGATCCACCTTAGCGGCGCGAACAGCAGAGTGGCCACAATCGCGCATGTCCAGACGGTATGGCGCACTGCCGCAGAACTGCGCCGCAAACCGCAGTAAGGAGCGGCCAGAATTATGGTGATGCCGATCAGGATTGAGGTCATGGCTGAAGCGTGAAATCTACAGTAATAGTGGTCAGGACGTCGATCGGCTCGCCATTGAGCAGCGTCGGTTGATAACGCCACTGCCTGACGGCATCCTGTGCAGCCGCAACGAACTCCGCGTTCACTGAGGTGTTCTGCGGCTTGATCGAACTCGGTGTGCCATCCTTCGAGATCAACGCCGACAGCAGCACGGTGCCTTCAATACCCTGCGCCTGCAGGTCGACCGGGTAATTGGGTTTGATTTGCTGGATCAGCTTTGCCGCCTGAACATTGCCGCCAACTCGGATCGGCCCTCCCGTCGAAGTCTCACGCACCTGGGGCAAAGGAGAGCCCTGCGCGACGACCGTGATCTTTTCGCTAAGACCGCCGACAACGAGACGGGCATCCGCCTGGAGCGTTCCGCCGCTCACAAGATCGAGATTGTTCAAATGAGCCGCGGCGAAGCCGCCCACGCGCACTTCGAGCGAATAATGACCGGCCGGAATCCTCCGGAACGCGAAGGTCCCGTCGAGACCGGAAGTGGCGATTTCGGTGTTGTGCGCATCCGGGTTTGTGGCAAGGATCTGCGCTCGCGCAATCACCGCCCCGTTGGGATCGGATACTGTTCCGACAATGCTTCCGGAGCCCGCGGTTTGCTGCGCGTGCAGGCTGAAGATGGTCAGCGGCGCCATGACGCCGGCAGTGACCAGGGCGGCGGCAAGCCAGTTGCGGCGAGCGGCCGAAGAGCGTTTCACGAAAGGATCGAGGATTGATTTCACACGAGACTCCAGATGCGAGGTTGAGGCCATGGAGATGGCCGGTTGAGGGTTGAACGCACGGGCCAGATCGAGCAGATGCCCGGCATAGTCCGAGGGAAGAAGTCCGATGCGCAGCGCGGCGTCGTCGCAGGCGCGCTCGCTTTCGACGCGCAGGCGGCTGGCCGCGAGCCAGCACAGCGGATGAAACCAGTAAACGATCGTCGCCATGTGCGCCAGCGCAAGTGTCAGCGGATCGCGCCGGCGCACATGCGCGATCTCATGCGCGAGGACGGCACGGCGACGCGAAGCCGTCCATGACGACGCGTCGTCAGGAAGCACAATCACGGGACTCAGGAAACCTGAGACCAGAGGGCCGCTGACGCGCGGGCTTGTCAGGATTGGAACGGGCCAGGTGCTTCTGACCTCTCGCGCCCCGCGCACGATCCGCCGGAGTTCAATCCAACTGGTAAGAAGCGGAAAGGCGACCAGTACCGCGCCAAGCGCCCAGACGGCAACCGCAATCCACATAAGGCTCAACGGGCTTTCGGTGCGACCCGCCGCAACAGTCAACGTCGGTGTGAGAACCATCGGCAAGGTTTGGGTTACGACGTGTTGGGGAGCGCTCCATCGCAGAGGAGCAAGCAGTAAAGCCGCCGCGATGGCGCAAGCCCACATCGTGTGACGAAGGGCGGCAGATTGATTCCGGACAATGACTGTGGCACCCCACGCGGCGGTAAGCAGAACGGTGATTCCGATCAGTACTGGCGTCATACTTACCGGCCCTTCTTCCGCGCGGCCTCGATCATTTCCGCGATGCGATCCAACTCATCGGTGCTCGGCTTTGAATCCAGCAGCGCCGCCATCACCTGTTCAGGGGAGCCGTTAAAGAGGGTATCCAGCATGTGGCGAAGGGCGGAGCGCTTCGCGCGTTCGGGCGCAATCTTCGGCAGGTAGACATAGCTGGCTCCCTGCTGTTCATGGCGGATATGGCCCTTTTCCTCCATGATTCGCAACGTGGCCCGAACCGCCGAGTAGCCCGGAGGATCGGGAATGGCCGCCTGGATGTCTATAGCCGACGCGCGCCCGCGGGCGATCAGCACGTCCATAATCTGCCGCTCCCGGCGGCTGAGCGAATGCTGATTTTTTAGCACTATGCTGAAAAATTAGCACTGACGGAAATGAAAGTCAAGGGCTAATCGTTGACGCCTGATTGCACTATGGACAAAGCCCGCGCGGATTGTTGTTGCCGACAACGAACGGCATTACCGGGCGAGTGGGTCTGGGCCGCGAGTGCGCGGCGCGAAGGACGTGAACGAACTGCTGAAACGGTGTCCGCCGAAGTGCGCCGCGAGAGGAGGTGTTCGGGGTGCGGGTCGGTTCGATCGCAATCAAGGACATCATCCTGCCGGGAGATATCCGGGAGATCCTGAACCAGGTGGTGACGGCCGAGAAGCAGGCGCAGGCCAACCTGATTCGCCGGCGCGAAGAGACCGCGGCAACGCGTTCTCTGCTCAACACGGCGAAGCTGATGGAGGATAACCCTCTGCTGGTGCGCCTCAAGGAGCTCGAGACGCTGGAGAAGGTCGCCGATAAGGTGGATAAGATCACCGTCGTTGGTGGCTTGAACTCGCTGCTTGAGCGTACGGTGACGATTGCGTCTTGAACGAGGGCTCGATGCCGGAAACGGGTCGGTTGCTCTTGCTCATCGGTATGCGGCGGCCTGGATGTTGTAGAGCTCGGAGTACTGGCCGTTCCGCGCAATCAATTCCTCATGAGTCCCAACCTCTGCGAGACGCGCGCCATCGAGCACCACGATAAGATCGGCCATCCTTACGGTCGAGAAGCGATGGGAGACAAGAATGGTGATGCGTCCGTCGCCGCCTTCGCCCCGGGCTTCGCCGCGTATTGCCGCCGCGTAGCGCTCAAACAGAGCGTGCTCTGTTTCCGCATCCAGGGCGGCAGTTGGCTCGTCGAGAAACACCAGCAGCGGATCGTTGCGCATGAAGCCGCGGGCCAGCGCCAGCTTCTGCCACTGGCCGAAGGACAACTCGGCTCCATTCGGCCACGTTGGACCGAGCTGCGTTTCGAGGCCGGCTGACAAATGAGCGACGACGTCAGCTGCGCCGCCCCGATCAACGGCCGCGAGCACGGCGGGCTCATCGTCCAGATTCGGAACATCGCCCAAACCCACGGTGTGCCGCGCGCGGAATTCGAAGCGGGAAAAATCCTGGAACGCCCCCGCCAGCCGCTCCCGCCACTCGATCGCCGACACGCGCGCCAGCGGGGTGTCGTCTACCAGGATCGAACCCGACGATGGCTCGTACATCTTCGCCAGCAGCTTTACCAGGGTTGTCTTGCCGGCGCCGTTTTCGCCGACGATCGCGACAACCGCACCCGCCGGCAGCGTCAGGGACACGTCGTCCAGCACAACGCGCGATGTGCCGGGATAGGCGAACGACACGTGGTCGAGTCGAACGCCGCGATGCAAGACTGAGGGGGCGGGCAGATCGCCAGACGCGGCGACGGAAGCAGCATAGTCCTCGAGCCACGCGAGCCGCTGTGAGCCGTCCATCCAGAATCCACGCAGGAATCCAATCTCACCGACGGTTGCCCCTATGTAGGCCGACAACCGCGCACCCGCAGCCAGCACCAGTAATACCTGACTTGAGGGCGCACGCAGACCGACAGCAACGAAGACGATCGCGCCGACGTACGCCAGGCCGAACACCGCCCACGCCAGCGCGTGCCAGATCGCCGAACCCCGCCGCGCGGCAGCCACGGGCTCAAACCAGCGCTTCCAGGCCTGGTGACGTTGCGTCATGAGCCGCTCGCCGATACTGGTGACCCGCACTTCTTTGCCGGGAGGCGCTGTCGTGGCGATGGTGAAAAGATGCCGCGCCAGCCGATTGGCCTGCGCCCCCCGTTCCTGCGCCATCCTTTCCACCGCGGGCCGCCAGGAGGATGTCAGGATCGTCGGGATCGCAAACACGAGCAGCAGAAGAAGCGCCGGGTGAATCGACATCAGCAGAGCCATCGTGATGCCCAGCCGCAGGATCCATCCGAGGGTCGTAAACAGAGACATGTACATGTGGTCCAGCACGAAGACCTGATTACGCAGCATGGAGAGGCGGTCGAGGTAGTCCGGGCGTTCCTGATGCGCGACCGTCGCGACCATTGCCTGAAGTTGAGCCACGTGCGACTCGAGCGCGATGGTCACCTTGTCGCGAAAACGTCGCTGGATTCTTGTGCTGATAGTGCGGAGAAACCATGTCAACGCGGTTGAAACAGCGAGACCGGCAGCGGCTCCCTGGACCAGGGGCGGATTGTGTTCGATGACGCCTTTGCCGAGCAGCATCAGCCACAGCGCCAGGAGCGCATCCGGCAGGGCGGCGATCTGTGAAAGCACAAAGGCCGTCAGCATCAAGCGCGGTTCGTGGCGATATCCGAGCTTGCATAACCGCCACATCGACGACAGCGCTGGCGGCAGCGGAGCGATCTCCTGGTTCGGATCAAGAGAGGACGTCATAGGTGACACCCTCCTCTTCCGGAGCGTTAAAGCGCTGCGCCTGCAGATCGAACATGGTTCGATAGCGCCCGTTGAGCGCCATCAGTTCGTCGTGAGTACCGAGTTCGATCACGCGTCCCTGCTCGAGTACGCAAATGCGATCGGCATGCCGGACGGTCGAGAATCGATGCGAAATCAGAATGGTCGTACACTGGCGCGTCGCAATAAGCAGGCGATCGAAGATCTCCGCCTCCCCCCGGACGTCTAGCTGGGCGGTAGGTTCGTCGAGCAGCACGACGCCCGCGCCGAGCTTCACGGCCGCCAGCGCACGAGCGAGCGCGATGCGCTGCCACTGGCCACCGGACAAGTCGATGCCACCGTCGTATCCGCGAGCCAGCACGGTGTCCAAAGCGGCCAGGTCTGCGGCGCCCGACGCCTCGAGTGCCGCGTACACGATATCGTCCGGCGCTCCCGCGGGAGCGACGTTGTCGCGAAGTGGCAGCTCCAGACGGATGAAGTCCTGGAACACGGCCGTAACGCGCGAGCGCCATGAGGCGAGATCGAACTCACGAAGGTCGACTCCGTCAATTTCGATCGCACCCGATTGCGGATCGTACAGGCGGCACAACAACTTCGCCAGCGTTGTTTTTCCCGCTCCATTCTGGCCGACAATGGCGAGCGACGAGCCGGCCGGAATGGTGAGATCGAAGTGTTCGAGTACCGGCCGGCCGCCGGGGTATCCGAACGTGACATCGCGGAAACGGATCTCGCCTGCGGGCAGGGCAGCGGCAGGGCGATTGCCGGAGATCAACTGTCCCGCGGGGCGCATTGCCGCTTCGAGCCGCAGCACGGCGGCGACCGGAGCAGACGCTCCGTCAAGCGCCCAGTTGAATCCGCCGAACGCGATCATCGAGACCCCAATCGCGCACTGCACGTAAACCACGGCTTCCCCAAGACTAATGCGGCCAGTGAGGGCGGCGCTCGCCAGCACCCAGAACACCAGGACGTTTGCGAAAACGATCAGCACCATACTCCAGATGACTGGCTGCTCGCGCAGACGCGTGGCCGCGTACTGCAGCTCGTGCAGACGCGTTCGTCTGGCCACGAAACGGTCGATGACCCAGCCGGCCAGGCCGAAGAGCCGCAACTCCTTACTTGCGGGCGGATCGACTGCGAGACGGTAAGCGTAGTCCGAGTCCCGTTGTGCGCCGCGCACTTCTTCAGTGTTACGGTCGTGCCAGACTGAGCTTTCACGCAAGAGCCAGTGGGTGGCGAGCCAGGCGCCGGCGAGCAGAAGTGAAGCCCACCATGCATAGCCTGCGAGGACTACGGCGGATGCGACACCGCCGATCATCTCGGCCATGCTGTTCGCAATGAAATCGAGAGAGATCGACAGCGGCGGGCCGGTCATGCCGAGGTCGAAGTCGCGCGCGACGGTCAGGTCGCTGGTGAGCGTGGGATCTTCGAGGTGCCCCATTCCCGGCGGACGCACACAGGCCTCGGTGAGCCGGTCGTAAAGCCACCCGGCGGTGCGGTCGCCCAGGTTGGCGCTGACCGCCTGATGGATCGGGCTGAGTATTTGAAGGAGTACGAAAATCGTGCCGGCCAGGGCCAGGGGGCCGGTGAGAGGGCCGCCGCGCTGGACAGCGCCAACCAGCACGCCCATCGCGATGGCGAAGGCCGCCGGCAGGATGCCTCTCAGTAAGAGAGTTGTCCACCAGGCGGCGGCGAGACCGGCGTCCGCCCTGGGAAGAACGGCAAAAAACTTCCACTCCTTGCGCTCGGTCAGTGATTGGAGCACCACCGTATTCTGACATGGAATCAGGCCGCGACCGCGGGCACGCGGGCCTCGTCTGGAAGGCAACTCTTTGTGTGGTTGTTCGCCGATACGCCGTGCTCGTCAAAGAAACACTTGCCGAAATTCCACTGTGCGATTTCGAATTTAAACTCGTGGACGGATGCGTGCAGTTATCTGAGCAGGCAGGCCGTCAGTGCCGGAGGAGTTGGCGCTCTCGAATTCTGTCCGGGCGATTCATTCGAAGCAGTTTGACCGTAACTCGACCTCTTGCCGTTAATGCAACGATTGCGCCGTCTCGAATCTCGTGGTGGTCCTTCCATTTATTGAGGCGCGGATGAAACAAAGGTTTGATCTCTCCGGTCTCACCATCGACAGAAGCGATGTCACTGCCTTTGAACCGGTTGCACAACTGCCGCCATTTGATGTCAACACGCCATACCCAACAGAGATCGCGGGCGTGAAGTTTTGAGAAGTACCTCGATTGGATGAAGTCCTGCTGGTATGTCTCGGCAACAGGCAATCCGCCAGCCTCGGTGCCGGGTGGCTTTACGCCCGAAGGACTTCCGGTTGGGTGCAGATAGTCGGCCGCAACGAAGCGGACTTCAGTGTGCTGCAAATGGCGCACGCTTTCGAACAAGCGACTGCCTTCGGTAAGAAGCACCCTCCGATTGCACTGGTGACGCGCTCGCGTTCGCAGCAGCGGCGCGATTCGGCTAGTGGTTCGTAAGGTCTTCAATGAAGGGCTCGCAGAACGCGCGCGAAGTGCGCGTCAATCGGGCGCAGGAATTCGTCTTCTGCGGGCCGGCGTCGCGCCTGGTTGAGACGGCGCCCCGGAAGCCATTTGCTTTTAACGACAGCCTTCCGATGAGGTTTACGTCAACTCGAAATTTCTACTCCGCCAGACTGCGATAAGAGCTGCCGAAATAAACGAGCGGTTTCCCTTCCCGAAATCCCGCGCGCCGCACTTCGCCGATCAGCACGGTGTGGTCGCCCGCTTCAAACTTCTGGACCACCGAACACTCCAGATGCGCCAGCACCCCTTCCAGAAGCGGCGAGCCCGAAGGACCCGCATACCAGTCCACCCCGACAAAACGATTCTCGGAAGGGCTCGAAAACGTGCGTGAGAGACGCTCCTGATGTTCGGCCAGAATATTGATCGCAAACCAGGAACTGGAGATGAAATGGCCCATGATCGCGTTCCGCAGATCGATGCTGACCAGCACGAGCGGCGGCTCGAGCGAAACGGAGGAGAACGAATTCACCGTCATACCGTGTGGATGCCCGTTTTGGTCGACTACGGTAACGACGGTGATACCTGTGGTGAAGCGGGCGCAGGTGCGCCGGTAGAGCGACGGGTCGACAGGGAGCAGCCAGTCTTCTTCAGCCTGGCCTCGGGCCGTCTTACTTGACATTGAGATAACCCTAATTCTATCATCGGTTTGTAACCTGCGGAGGCCGTTTGATCAAGCTCGACATCATCAACGAAGTCGTGAACAAAACCGGGATAACCAAGACCAAGGCAGAGATGGCGGTTGAGACCGTCTTCGAAAAAATGAAACGCGCGCTGGAGCAGGGAGATCGAATCGAATTAAGAGGTTTTGGCGTGTTCACGGTTAAGCCGCGAAAGACGGGGATCGGACGCAACCCGCGCACCGGCGCCGAGGTGTCGATTCCGCCCGGCAAAGCGGTTCGCTTCAAGCCGGGCAAGGAACTGCAGACGCTGCAGTAAGACCCCTGCGCCGCGCGCCTGGGATCAAAGCCGGGATTTCCGTGTTACCTGAAGATTTGCTCGATAACGGTGTAGTGGAAAGCGGAGTGGCGCCGGGCGCCGCCACTCTCTCAAGCCAACCCGTCCTTGCGTACACCGCTCCGCGATTTGAACCGCCCATATGGCACGCCCCGCAGCGCGCGAAGAACCGCTTGTGGCTGCACGGCCTGCTGCTGGTCCTGACGCTGTTCACTACCACGCTGGTTGGCGCGCACATGCAGTACAACTTCACGCACAACCTGCCTTTTTTCGATCTGGAACAGTACCTTGAGATATTCACGGTCGGGCTGCGGAGCCCGGCGCTGTTCCTTTCGGGACTCCCGTTTTCACTCACGCTGCTGACCATTTTGATGGCTCACGAACTGGGTCACTATCTCGCCTGCGTGTATTACGGGGTCGACGCGACGCTGCCATTCTTTCTTCCCGCCCCAACGCCTTTCACCGGGACTCTGGGCGCGTTTATTCGCATTCGTTCGGCGGTATGTACCCGGCAGGTGCTCTTTGATATCGGAGTCGCGGGACCGCTTGCCGGTTTTGTCTTTCTGGTTCCGGCGCTGGGCGTCGGGTTGGCCTTCTCCAAGGTGATTCCCGGCATCAATCATCAGGGCACCGTTCAACTGGGCGCGCCGGCGCTTCTCTTGTTCCTGGAGAAGATCATTTTTCCCGGAGTTCCCTCGGCCGATATTTATCTGCATCCTGTGGCGCGCGCAGCCTGGGTGGGAATGTTCGCGACTGCGCTGAATCTGCTTCCGGTCGGTCAACTGGATGGGGGCCATATCACCTATGCGCTGCTGGGGCGGTACCACAAATGGATTACCTGGACTTTCCTTGCGGCGCTTCTGCCGATGGGCACGCTCTGGTATGGCTGGTGGTTCTGGGCTGTGCTGCTTTTCTTCTTTGCCCGCAAACACCCGCCCGTATATGATCAGACGGAAATCGGCGAGGTCCGAACCCGGCTTGGTATCCTCGCGCTCTTCGTCTTTCTCCTCTGTTTTTCGATCGCGCCGATTGTCGAATGACATTCAGACTCTGAATGAAAATCAGCGCCACGATCGTTACTCTCAATGAGGAACGGAACATCGCGCGGGCAATCGAAAGTCTCACATGCGCGGACGAGGTGCTGGTGGTCGACAGCGGTTCTACGGACCATACGCGGGAAATTGCGGAGCGCCTTGGCGCGCGGGTTGTCGAAGAACCGTGGCGAGGGTATGCGGGTCAGAAGAACTACGCGGCCGGTTGCGCCGCTTACGACTGGATTCTCTCGATCGACGCCGACGAATCTCTGACTGCCGGTCTCGCAGCCGAGATTCTGGCCGTCAAGAACGATGGGCCCCGATTCGACGGCTACTCGTTTCCGCGCCTGGCTTTCTATCTCGGGCGCTGGATCCGCCATTCCGGCTGGTATCCCGACCGCAAGTTGCGGCTCTACGATCGGCGCAAAGCCGAATTCGCCGGCGATTTTGTTCATGAGAGCGTGCGGGTGAACGGATCGAGTGGAGAACTACAGGGCGATTTGCTGCACTTCACGTGCGGTTCTCTGTCGGAGCATTTGCGAACCCTGGATCGCTACACCACACTCGCGGCGAAAGAGGTCGCGGCGCGGGGCGAGCCAGTTGCGCTGTCGAAGCTCGCGTTCGATCCGGCGTGGACCTTTGTCCGGACTTACACTCTGCAACGCGGTTTTCTTGACGGGCCGCAGGGGCTTGCGATCGCGTGGATGGCGGCTCTTTACACATTTCTCAAGTACGCCAAAGCGCGGCAGGATCTGGTGGCGGGATCTGGCGATGCGAATTCTCCATCTCGATAGCGGCCGGGAAATGCGGGGCGGCCAATGGCAGGCCCTGCGGCTGCATCGGGGACTGATAGAGGCCGGTCATGAATCGCTGCTCCTGGCGCGTGAAGGATCGCCGCTTCTGAATGCCACCCATGCCGCAGGGTTACCCGGTGAGTCCCTCCGTCCGATTACATTCGTTTCCCGCTCCCGCACCTTCGATCTGGTTCACGCTCATGATGCCCGCAGCCACACGCTTGCAGCTGTTCTTTCGCGTGCGCCGCTGGTCGTCTCCCGCCGCGTGGCGTTTCCGGTGCGCAATTCGGCGGCATCCCGCTGGAAATACCGGCGACCCGGACTTTTTCTGGCCGTCTCACGTCATATTGGCGAACAGTTGCGTAAAGCGGGCGTCGAGGAGCGCCGTATCGAAGTGGTTTACGACGGCGTTTCTGTCCCCTCGAGCCCGGCAAGCGGGGACGCGATCCTGATTCCCAGGACGCTCGATCCCCAAAAGGGCATGGCTCTGGCGAAACAGGCGGCGGCTCTGGCAGGCATAGAGGCCGAGATCACCAACGACCTCGATCGGGATCTGCCGCGGGCCCGCGCTCTTGTGTATCTCACGCGCTCGGAAGGCCTCGGTTCCGGTATTCTCCTTGCCATGGCCCATGGCGTGACGGTGATCGCAAGCGACGTAGGGGGCATTCCCGAATTGATCCAGGATGGCGAGAATGGGATTCTGGTTCCGAACGAAGTTTCAGCCATCGTTGCAGCGTTCCGGAGGATCGATCCGGCGATCGGTTGCGCGGCCCGAGCGACGGTGATCGAGCATTTCACCGAACAACAAATGATCGAGGCGACGGTCACGGCCTACGGAAAGCTTCTGCAGCAATGATTCAGGGCGGGATCGAGCCGGTCATCGGGGCACTCTTCGGTTTACTGATCGGCAGCTTTCTCAACGTGTGCATTTACCGGTGGCCGCGCGATCAGTCGGTTGTCCACCCGCGATCCGCATGTCCGGAGTGCGGTGCGCAAATCGCGTGGTACGACAACATACCGGTTCTGAGTTACGCGATGCTGCGGGCCCGATGCCGGCATTGCGAGACACGCATTCACTGGCGCTACCCCGTTGTCGAGTTCCTCACGGCAGTCACCTTCGCCTGGTTCACCACGCACTACGGCCTGAGTCTGGCAGCGGCGAAGTACTGCATCTTCTCCGCAATTCTGATCGCGCTGGTATTCACCGATCTCGAGACGTTGTTGCTGCCCGATGAACTGACAATTGGCGGCCTGGTGATCGGCCTCGCCTTCGCCGCATCCTCCTGGGCCGCCTTTCTCGACGCCGTATACGGAGCGATCATCCCTGCCGGAGCGATCTGGCTCGGAGGCTGGTTGTTCGAAAAGATCAGGCACAAGCAGGGCCTCGGGTTCGGCGATGTGAAAATGCTGGCGATGATCGGGGCGTTTCTGGGATTGTACGGCACACTGCTGACAATCGTCGTGGGCTCGCTGGTGGGCTCGATCGCAGGCCTGGCTTATATCAAAGCCGCGGGGAAAGATCCGGCGAGTTATCAGCTGCCGTTCGGGTCTTTCCTCGGCGCGGCGGCCCTGTTTACGGCAATCACGGGGCAGGGAGTGATCGAGTGGTACACGCGGCTTATTCGATGACAAACAGTCGATGACCTGATATCTGTTAATGTCCACGAACCGGTGGTTCCGCCATCATCGCGGCGGTAACCGCGATGATCATGATCGGGAACCTGCAGTGTGCATGAACGATCTTCGTCCAGCCGCCCAACCTGGGTTCACGGTATTCCTCGCCGCGATGACCTGGTCGATGCCGTTTTCAGGCTGGCTCATTGATTGGCTCGGCCCGCGCATCTTCATGACCATCGCCATGACCATCGCCGGCGTATTGTGCGCGCCCGGGTGGGGCTCGTACGGCCACGCTCAGACGCTGACCGCGTTCTATCCGTCTACGCGGTTGCCGGAATGGGCAAGAGGTTGGGGTGCTCGCTGACATGTTTGGCTCAAAGAATGCGGCGGAGAACAACAGCCAGCTTTACAGCAGCAAAGGAGTGCGGTCGATCCTCGCGGGATGGGGCGTAGCCTGGCTCTTTGAGCGAACCGCATCCTGGAGGTATGCTTTCTACGCGACGGCAGCGCTCGCGCTTGTGGCGGCGGGCGGCGCGATGGCTTTGCGGGTAATGCCCTCCTCGCGGAAGCGCGTGAAAGTTGCCGTTCCTTTCGGGGGCGAACTCGGCAATCCTGTCGGCAGAGTTAGTGAGTAGTCTTACGCCGCGGGCGGGCGAGAACGAGGAGCGACAGTCCGGCGATCGTCAGAACAATCGCGGAAGGTTCCGGCGCCGGTGCAGCCTCTGGAGTTGCGGATGTCACATTATCGATGTCGATAGCCCAGGCGCCTGTATCGGTATTGCCGAATGCGTCGCAGAACACCAGGCAAGTTCCCGAGGCCGTAAAGTTACCAGCGCCCTGTTCGGAGAAACCGTCGCTGAAACTGCCGTTGGGAAAGTTGCCGGACTCGGTAAGAACCAGCGTATAGTCGCCCGGTGTCAGAGTGCCGGTAAAATAGGCGTCCAGACACGCCCCATTAAAGCTCCCGACATTGACGCAGCCCCCGTTATTCAGGCCGTCGTCGTCGGTCCCGATCTGGTTCCCGGAGGAGTCGTACCAGGTGAAAAAAGTATCAAAGCCGCCCGGAACAATGGTTGCGCCGTCCGCGTTGGTTCCCCCGGCATATCCGAGGCTCTGAAAAATCACATCCGTGACGGTCGACGAGAGAGTGACGTCGAAGAGCTGAACCTGGTCGTCCGTCGAAAAAGTTCCGGTGAATGAAAAGTTCGCGTCGGCCGAGGCGACCGCTGCCGCGAACGCGGAAATTAAAATGACCCGAAAGAACGTCCTCATCCGTCGATCAACTCGGGGCGTCGACTTCCCGCCGCTAAACCTTTCCCTTTTTGTACTTAACAGAGCATACCAACTGCAGCCGCTGAAGACAAATGAAAAGTGGGGCGGACGCCTTCGTTCGCGCCTGACCCCAAGGTCCGGCTCTTCGGCAGCACGAATTCGCTAAGTCTTCCCGCATGTGGCGTTTTCGATGAACCACCCATCGATCGGCCGCAATTTCTTAATCTCCTTCAGGCCCTCTGCGGGATCGACCAGGACCGCGGTCGCGCCCACGGCAAACGAGCCATTCGGCGGATAATCAACCCGCAAAAAATACTCTTTCCCCGCCTCGGCCTCGACGTCGATTTCGGCCGTCTTCTCGCCCACCGTGAAAGAGTGTCTTCCGGCGGAAATGTTCATCGTGTATACCCGGCCGTTTTGAATTCTCACAATGGCAAACGCATCGCAGGACACGGTGGGATGCGCGGCCTTACCCACGTCCAGGCGGGGCCGATAAATATGAAGCGTCGCCGTCGGCTTCGCCGGCGCCTGCGCGCGCAACGCCAGTCCCCCCGCCGAAATCGCCATCAGGAATGCCAGGTACCGTCTTAACCGATTCACGTTAGTTGAACCCGAAAGCCATGCGTTCTGCTGTCCCCACGCTCGCCGTCAACTCCCCCACGCCGTCGATGCGGGATCTGACGACGTCGCCCGCTTTGATGCGCGCCCCCTTCGGACAGCCGGTCGATATCAGATCGCCCGGATGCAGCGTGAAAAAGTTGCTGTGGAACGCCACGAGGTCAAAGGGACGCGTCTTCATGTTGCGGACCAGATCGCTTGAGCAGACGGAACCGTTGTGCTCGGTCACGACCTCAAGGCTCTCGACATCAGGAACTTCGTCCGCGGTCACGATTACCGGGCCAAAGCTGAAGAACGTGTCGATGCTCTTGGCCCGAGTGAGGTAGCGGCAGTTCTTGCGCAGGATATCGAGTGCGGTGAGGTCGAGCGTGGTCGTAAAGCCGTAAATCACCTCGCAAGCTCTTTCAGCAGGAACAAACCGGCAACTGCGGCCGATCACCACGCCCAACTCTCCTTCCGCATCCACGTCGTCGGAAACATCGGGCGGCGGAAGGAGGATGTCGCCGCCCGGCTGAAACATGCACGACGCGGGTTTCATGAAGCTGCCCGGCTCTTCCGGTTGGGTGGCGCTGATGTCGTCTGCGTGCGTCTTGTAATTCAGGCCGATGCACCAGATCTTGGGCGGCGTGGCGTAAGGCAAGCGCGGTTCCACGTCGCTTAATGGGATGGGCCGGACCCCCTTCACCGGGATGTTTCGAATGTCGCATCGGATGATTTCGAGAAGGTTGTCCGGCACCTCCAGGGCGTGCCTCTTGTTGATCTCGGAAATCGGCGCGAGCCCCTCCGCGGTCAGCACTCCGGCGTGCTCTTCGCCGTTGTGTCGGAATGTCATGAGGCGCATGAAGGGTCATGATAGCGAATACACCAATAGCGGCATCCGCATGGCACAATGAAGGTATGAGCGCACCGATTGCCAGTGGTCCTGTTGAACTCTTTTCCCGTGTGGATAATGAGACCGTCGAGCAGGCGGCGTTGCGCGCGGGTGTGATCACCACAACGCTCGACAGCGTGATCAACTGGGGCCGCAAGAACTCGATCTGGCCGATGGCGTTCGGTCTTGCATGCTGCGCCATCGAAATGATGTCGATGAGCGCGTCGCGGTTCGATATTTCGCGCTTCGGCGCCGAGGTCTTCCGCGGATCGCCGCGACAGAGCGATTTGATGATCATCGCCGGACGCGTTTCGAACAAGATGGCGCCGGTGATCCGCCACCTTTATCAGCAGATGCCGGAACCGAAATGGGTGATCTCTATGGGCGCCTGCGCGACCTCGACCGGCGTCTTCAATAACTATGCGCTGATCCCGGTGAATCAGGTGATTCCGGTGGATGTGTTCGTACCTGGGTGCCCGCCGAGGCCCGAGCAGCTGATCCACGCGATCATGATGCTGCAGGAAAAGATCGGCGCGTCTTCAGGCGCCTTCAAACAAGCCCTGAATCTGGCGTAGCTTCTTCCGGGTGGGACCGGCGATCTTGTCGCCGGTTGTGGCACGCCCGGGTGATCCTAATCGATCAGATCGAGTTCGATCTTCTTCTTCCCGGCGTCGATTTTCGTGATCCGGAAGCGCCGGATCTGCCCGGCCTTGACCAGTTCCCGCTTCTGCGACGTCTCCGTGTTGGCCGCGGCTGCAGTCCCGCCGCTGCCTTTCCATCGGCTGGCGAGCATGGAAGACAGCGCCGAAACATCCACAGGCGAGGATTTCTGTTCCTGCTTCTGCTCCTTCTCCGCCAGCACACATGTTCCCTGGACTCCCTCGCCCAGTTCCACAGCAGCGCGGCCGCGATTCACCTCAGCCACTCTGCCGGTAACCTCATCGCCCTCTTTATGCTCGGCCATGTACTCGTCGAGCGAAGTGGGCACGAGCTGCTTCAGGCCCAGTCTGAGCCGGCGTTTCTCGCGGTCGTTCTCGAGAACGATCGCACGCACCACCTGGCCGACTTTCAATTCATCCTGAGGGTGATTAATGCGCTTCTCGTTGACGATATCGCCGACATGAATCATGCCTTCAACGTTCTCGGTCACCTGCACAAAAGCGCCAAACTGCTTGAGCTGAGTTACCGGGCCTTCCACGATCGAGCCTACCGGATAATTCTTCTCGACCTCATCCCACGGATCGCCCAGCGCCTGCTTCAGACCCAGAGAGATCCGCTTGTCGGACGGATTTACCGCCAGCACGACCACCTCGACCGTATCGCCAGGCTTCAGAAGATCCGAGGGTTTGCGAACCTTCTTCGACCATGACATCTCCGAAAGATGGATCAGACCGTCGAGTCCCGGTTCGAGCTCCACGAAAGCCCCGAAATCGGTCACGCGCGCTACCGTACCTTTGACACGGTCACCCGTGTGAAACTTATCCGCGGCCGTGGTCCACGGATCGGGCTGCAGTTGCTTCAGACCGAGCGAGATCCGCTTTTTCGCCGGATCCACCTTCAGAATCTTGACCTCCAGTTCCTGTCCGATAGCGAGGGCGTCCGCCGGTTTGTTCACGCGTCCGTGGGAAATATCCGCCACGTGCAGCATGCCGTCCACGCCGCCAATATCGATGAACGCGCCGTAGTCGAGCAGGCTGCGCACCGTCCCATGCACCACCATTCCGGCTTGCAGACCGCTCAGCTTCTCTTCTTTGGCTTTGGCCCGTTCCTCTTCGAGAACCACGCGGCGGTCGACGACGATGTCTTCCTTTTCCGTATCGAGTTTGATAATGCGGCAGGCAATCTCCTGGCCCACCAGCGTCTGCATTTCCGGTACGTCACGCGCGCCGCTGCGCGAAGCGGGCATGAAGGCGCGCATGCCTACATCCACCGACAGTCCGCCTTTGATCACGGCAGTCACAAGCCCCGAAATGTTCAGTTTTTCGTCGAACGCCTTTTGCAGACCGGACCAGTCCTTCGGACGATCGACCTTGATCAGCGAAAGCTGGTAGTATCCTTCCTCGTTCCGGCCGTTAACGCCAACGAGGATGACGTCGCCGGGTTTGATCGGAACAGGCCCCTGGTCGTCCCGCAACGCCGCGACCGGCATAATGCCTTCGGTCTTCTGCCCGATATCGAAAAACACGTTGTCGTCGTTGATCGCGACAACGGTCGCTTCCCGGCCCTTTTCGCCGGCGGGGGCTTCATGTGTGTGCGTCTGTTCGAACTGGTTAAGAATGTCGCCGAAAGAGCTTTCCGCTTCAGACGGATTCTGCCCTTCCTGTTCGCGAACGTCTTCTTCGCGAAGCGACGAAATAGGGTTAGACATTGTTGTGATGGCGTCTTTTATTGTGGCACACGCATTGCAGGCGGGCGGAGCGCGGATGGCGTGTCCCGGCACGATTTTGCCACAATCTTAGTGGATGCCGGGCGCGCAGATGACCATTCAGATTTTCGGAGTGCGCAACTCGCAGTCCACCCGCGCGGCGGAACGGTTTTTCAAAGAGCGCCGGGCTGCCATTCAGCTGGTCGATCTGAAACACAAGGCGATGGCGCCGGCGGAGATCGGAAGATTTATCACGCGCTTCGGCCTCACCGTGTTGCTCGACACCGAGGGCAAATCCTATATCGACGCCGGGCTCAAGTATCTGAAGATGACTGACCAGGAGTTGCTGCAGCGCATCGAACGAGATCCGGGTCTGCTGCGGCTCCCCCTGGTCCGCGCCGCGAACCGCCTCAGTTTCGGCCGCGACGAAGCGGCATGGAAAGCGATGCTCGACTAATCGACGCGGGATTAACCCTCGGCGAGTCGCCGGATCAGTTGAATCTGCCCCGCGTGATAAGCGGCGTGGCAAGTGATTCCCAGCACGAGTTGAAACACCTCTTCTTCACTGAGGGGCGACGTAAGCCGCGCTGCCCCGATATCCGACACCACATCCGCAAGACGCCCATACTGATCGGCCACAAGAGCCTGGACTTTCGGCCAGGGCAATTCGACCGGAAACCAGTCCTCTCCTTCAAGAACGAAGGGCTCGATCGCGGCGCCCAACAATCGCCCGCGCACCGAGTGGACGTAAAAAGCATGATGCACCGCAATCTCCGCGATGTTATGCCGGCCGGGCGCTGGTTTTCGGAAGGCCAGTTCGTCCGGTACGTCCGTCAGGGCTGCCTTCATATCCGGCCCATGCCATGCGCCCGGCCCGTACCCCTCGGCCAGTATCTTCGTTAAATTCATCGGTTTTCTCCTTTGTAATTCGGTTGTGCTAAAGCTTTTTATAGGCGATCGGAAGGAGCTGGTTCCTGGCAAAAATTGCGGTTGGCAAAGGTTGGGCCGTCGACGAGCTCGTGTGTAATCACGGTCCCCGCGACCGTCCATTCGAAGAGTGGCACTCAAGCTACTGCATCGCGATTGTCGCGGCGGGGACTTTCCGATATCGAACCGGCTGCAAAAGCGACCTCATGACGCCAGGGTCGCTTTTCCTCGGCAACCACGGGGAGTCCTTCGAATGCAGCCACGAGCACGGCTCCGGCGACCGTTGCCTGTCGTTCCGCTATATGCCGGATTATTTCGAAGGAATCGCGGCGGATGCGGGAGTTCGCGGCCGTCAACCGGTCTTCAACACAGGCCGCATTCCGCCTTTACGCGGTTTATCGCCGCTGATTGCGCAAGCTATCTGCCGAAGCGCGTCATGGGAGGAACTCGGTCTGCGCCTCGCGTTAAGCGCAATCCAGCTGACCCGCGCGATCCCGCGCGATTTCAGAAGCGCACCCGCCGGAGCGGCCGCGCGCGTAACTCAGATTCTGCGGCGCATCGAGAACGAACCCGATGCCGAACTGAGCCTCGCCACCATGGCCCGCGAGGCGCGTCTCAGCCACTGGCACTTTCTCCGCACATTTGAGAGCATTACTGGAATCACGCCGCACCAATATCTCCTGCGGGCGCGGCTGCGAGTCGCGGCAATGCGGTTGGCGGCTGATCCCGACCGCGTCATCGATATCGCGCTCGATTGCGGATTCGGCGACGTATCCACCTTCAATCGCGCTTTCCGCGCGGAGTTCGGTGTCACTCCGAGGATGTGGCGCGCTTGCAACTAACTGGGCAACAAGACGTCGATCAATGGCATCGCAACTCGTCCGTCGGACGTGCGCATTACACCATCAGCCGCAATCGCCCTACCCTCGGCAGTAACCCGCCACCCTCGGTGCGTACCGGCGCTCTTGAAGAAGGGGTCGATTACCCATACGTTCGGCACACCGAATCGAAGATAACTCGTCAATACGATCCTGTAGCGCCGCGAGCGTGTCGTCCGGAGACATCACTTCGATGCAGAGGTAGGGCGGCGAGGTAAAGACTTCCTCGTCTGGCAGCGGCATCTCGCTCACCACCACATCCGGAATCCGCACTCGGCTCGGGCTAACCCGCATTCGCAATGCGCAGAGCGCCTCAAGACCCAGATCTTTGCGCCGCCGAATAAACCACGACCCGATCGCGCCCAGCGCATAGGAATGCCGTCGCATTCCCACGTTACGCTCCCGCACCTCGCCGTCAACAAAATCGCAATCCGGGCGAAAGCTGGTGTGCAGGTATTCCTCAATCGTAATCATTTGATCGACCAGACCTCAACCCGGCCGGAATCCAAGCGTATCGAACACCTTCCGCAAATAAACCCCGATCGCCCCATCCTCCACCCGCAGCATCACGCTCTGTTCGCCCAGCCCCACCGACGCGCGCAACTCCTCCGGTATCCACAAACGCCCATCCCCGCCCAGGCTCGCATGAAACTCACCTGCCGCATCCTCCGCCAGAACCGGCCGCATAACCAGATGATTCCTGTCCACCACGACAAATCGAAACAGCGTCCACCCCGCCGAGCCGCAGTAACTATGGATTGCCGGAGGAAGCTGAATCCCCCCATCCACCACGCGCGCAATGAACGTCCCCACCGGAGCCGTCATCTAACCCTCGGTAATCCGAGCCTTCAACGCATCCTTAGCCAGGAGGATCTCAACCTCACTCCCCGCCGGAGCATCCGCCGCCTCGCGCACAATCCCCGCCCGATCGTTCCGCACAATCGCATACCCCCGCGACAACACCAGCCGCGGATCAAGCTGCACCAGCTTCGTCGCAAGCATCTCAAACCGCTGCCGCCTCCGGTTCAACTGCAGACGCATCGCCGCCGCCATCTGCGCCGCGCTCTCACTCAAACGCTCCCGATCACGCCGCAGCCTGGGGCGTAAATCGAAATATCGAAGCTGGTCTTCCAGACCCCGCCGCTTCCGCTCCCGCGCTGCAATCTGTCGCCGCACCGCCGCCCGCAGCCGTTCCGTCGCATCGTCTACCCGTTGCGTCCGCCGCGCCAGGCTGCGATGCAGCAGCGCCTGCGCCCGATCAATCGCCTGATCATGTAATCGCCGCGCCAGGACCGCCAGCCGGTAACGAATCGCCCGATTCGTCTGCCGCCTGCACCCGTCAATCCGGTCCAGCAGTTCCTGCCGCGTGCAAACGATCATCTCCGCCGCCGCCGACGGAGTCGGAGCCCGCAAATCCGCCACAAAGTCCGCGATCGTCACATCCGTCTCATGCCCGATCGCCGACACCACCGGAATTGGCGACGCCGCAATCGCCCGCGCCACCACCTCCTCGTTGAACGTCCACAGGTCTTCCAGCGACCCGCCGCCCCGCGCGACCACCACAACCTGCGCCCACCCGGTCGTGCCGAAAAACTTCAATCCCCGGCACACCTCTTCCACCGACCCCGCGCCCTGCACGCGCACCGGAAAAATCCGCAAATGCAGCCCCGGAAACCGCCGCGAAAGCACCTTCACAAAATCGCGAATCACCGCGCCTTCGGGCGACGTCACAATCCCGATGCGGGAAGGGAAGCGCGGCAGCTTTCGTTTCCGCGAAGCTTCAAACAACCCATCCGCCAGCAGCTTCTGCTTGAGCTGCTCGAACGCAATCTGCAGCGCCCCATGCCCCTGCGGCTCAATGGCCTCCACAACGAACTGATACTCGCTGCGCTGCTCATAGATATCCACGCGGCCGCGCACCAGCACCTCAACGCCATCCTTCGGCTTGAACTTCAGACGCCAGTACGAAAGCTTCCAGCACACGCATTTAATCTGAGCATCGCTGTCCTTCAAAGTGAAGTAGCAATGGCCGCTTGGAATCACCCGAGTGCCCGAGATCTCCCCCGACACCCAGATGTTCGTAAAACCGCGATCAAGCGCCGCGCGAATCCCGTCGCTCAACTCGCGCAGCGAATAGATCCGGCGCTCGGGAATAAAACCAAGAGCGTACTGTTCCATTTACGCCGCGGCTTGTGGCGTGTTTTGCCGAAGAAACGCGGCGATCTCTTCCACTTCGCCCGCCGACAGCCGAAACTCCGCCGCGCCCACCACGCCATCCACCTGCTGCGGTGAACGCATCCCCACAATCGCGCCCGTAACCTCCGGCCGGCGCAGCGTCCACGCCAGAGCCACTTCCCCCGGCGTCCGCCCATGTCGACCGCCAATCGCCCGCATCAATTCCACCAGATTCAGATTCCGCGTAAGCAGAGGTTCTTTAAACGAAATCGTCCGCTGCCGGAAATCATCCTCCGGCATCTTCGCAATCCGTTCCCGCGTCATCGCGCCGCTCAGCAGCCCCGATTTCATCGGCGAATACACAATGACCCCAATATTATGCGTGCCACAGAAGGGCAAAATCTCCGCCTCGATATCCGGCGAAAGAATCGAATAGGGCGGCTGCAGCGAAGTAATCGGCGCGATCGCGCCCAAGCGCGTCATCTGCTCCGGCTTGAAATTCGATACCCCGATCCACCGAACCTTCCCCGCCTTCTGCAACTCCGCCGCCGCGGCCCAACCCTCTTCGATATCGCCTGCTGGATCCGGCCAGTGAACCTGGTACAAATCAATCGCGTCGATCTGAAGCCGGCGCAAACTCTCTTCGCACTCCCGCACGACCGACTCGCGCTTCAAATTGCGCGTAACCTCCCGCTTCTCGTCCCACACGATCGAAAACTTCGTAAACACATAAGGCCGGTCCGACCTGCCCTTGATCGCCCGCCCTACCACCTCTTCCGAATGCCCGAACCCGTAAATCGGGGCCGTATCGATCCAGTTGATACCCCGATCAAGCGCCGCGTGGATGGCGCCGATCGAATCCTTATCGTCCTGAGGACCCCACGCCATTGGCATCCCGCCGCCGCCCATCGCCCATGCCCCGACGCCAAGAGGCGTAATCTCCAAATCACTGTTTCCCAATTTCCGGCTCTGCATGAATGCAGAATACATGAGCCACGTGGCCCTCTCGTGGGGGAGAACGCGACCTTGTCGCCGGCGCCACGAACCGCGTCTTCGACGGAGTCCCCATGGTCCTGCGGGCCGAAAAGCGGATGAAGACGCGTCGAACCCGTGTGGGGCCAGCGCTTCCGCGCTGCCGCCGAGCTTCCGCTCGGCGCGGAGTTTTACGTCAGAGTCGGTAGTACCGGCGATCTTGTCGCCGGTACTCGTACCGAATCGCGTCTTCAACGGAGTCCCCATGGTCCTGCGGGCCACCAAAATGAATGAAGACGCTGGAGCGGGACACGACGAAACCGGTAGCACTGGCGATCTTCTGTCGCCGGTGTTCTTCAGCCATCCGAACAGCGTCTTCGACGGAGCGTTATCTTACTGCCGGTGGCTCCGGCGTCTTCAATAAGTAGCCATCCGTCCCGGACGTGATCTGTTGTGGCACCACAAATGCCCGCCATATGCCGGATATGAAACGTTCAAGTGCTTCACTTCGTCCTGATCGTTGGAAGGCACCTCTATGAAAACGGTGGGCTCCCTGGGTCTCGTGACTGCCGCCGCGATTCTCCTCATGCTCGGCTGTGGTCCAGAGCACTTTGCGGTAGGTGTCGGCGGCCCGCCGATCTGCCCCTACGGTTATTACGAAGCGCCACCCTATGCCTGCGCCCCGGATGGCTACTACGGGCCGGAATGGTTTTCAGGCGGCCTTTTCATCGGCGCGGGGCCCTGGTATCGCGGGCCTGCTCGCTTTTACGGCCACGTCGATCACGCGTACGACTTCCGCAAAGGCTATCATGGTCCGCTTCCCCGCGCGGCGCGCCGGCCGTACGAAATCGCATTCCATTTCGCGGTCAGGCAATGCACGACCCGCACGGCCACGAGGCTCCCGCCGGACGCAGGTAGCCGGACCGATTTCGTCGACCGCCGGATGGCCCGCGACTGTTAATCCGCTTGACGAGTTTGCCCGCGTCTCTCCATCGGGAAGCGTGAGGCGGACTTTACCGAGTGCGCCTGGCCCCTCTCGTTCACGCAAGAGGTGCGGGCCAGGCTGGACGCGCCAAATTCAGGGCTGGTTCTGCGCGAAGCCGCGGCGGAGCTAAAACTTCCGAGAAACAAAAGTTTCCCGACGGCTTGTAGAATTCCGGTCTCGCCGTTCGTCGTTGTAATGAAGGCCGGGCAGAGAACCCGGTCTGAAGGACTGTTACAGGAGACGACATGCCGCAACATCTGATGGATGACCCGTCCGCAGGGGGCGAAGCGACTGCAAACTCCAGCCCCGGAGCGCGGAGACTCAAATGAGAAAGCTCAGAATCATGGAACACATCTCGCTGGACGGCGTGATCCAGCACTCCGCCGATGGCGGCGATTTTCCCCTACAGCGACTGGACCGCACCTTATCGGACCACCGCCGGCAGAGATGCAATCCTCGCCGCGTATGGCGGGAGCTTCGACCTGCTGCTTGGCCGTCGCACCTACGATATCTGGTCGGGCTTCTGGCCAAAGGCGCCGGGCAGTCCGATGGCGGACGGCATCAATGCGGCAACAAAATATATCGCTACTCACCGTCCCGAAAGTCTGGAATGGGGCCCGTTCGAGGGCCTTGGACCGGACATCGTCGAGGGCGTTCGCCGGATCAAGTTGCAGGGCGGCCCGGACCTTGTCCTATGGGGTAGCTCCACGCTGACATCTACGCTGCTCGAACATGGGCTTGCGGATGAAGTCCTGCTGGTCGTCTATCCGGTCCTGTTGGGCGCGGGGAAGCGCTTCTTTGCGGAGGGAACCCCGCCACGCTCATTCGAGCTCGTCAGCGCGAAAGCAATGCCGTCCGGCATCATCTTCAGTACTTACAAGGTCGCGGGGCCTTTGAAGACAGGATAGTTCGACGGGCGATCAGGCCTGTGTCCGATAGTGAAGACATACCCATCCATTCGCAAATCGGCGCTCCTCCAGAAGATCCAGCTTTACGGATACTTCACCCGGCAGGACCCGTTTGCCGCCGCCACGGATAGCAGGCACGACGAACAGATGATACTCGTCGACGAGCCCGGCCCGAATCGCGTGTGCGGCGAGCGTCGGGCCACCCACCGAAACATCGTGATGCGACTGAGCCTTCAGGTCGCGAATCGCCTGCGCGTCGAATTCCCGCTCGAGGCGAGTCTTTGATGTAGCGACAGTCTCCAGCGATCTGGAATAGACGATCTTGCCGGCCCGTTGCCAGATCCGCGCGAAGTCCAACATAAACGGCTTCAGACCGGGAATGACGTCCGGCGTCTCCCAGACCGCCATCGTCTCGTACGTCCTGCGTCCATAGAGATAAGTGCCGATGGGGCGCAGAACATTGCTGATGAAAGCAAACACCTCGTCGTCCGGCGCCGACCATTCGAAGTTGCCATCGTCTGCGATATAGCCATCCAGCGATGTCGGCGTAGCGTAGATCAGTTTGGCCATCGTTGGGTTTCCATATCATAACCTCGGAATCATAACCTCGGAGGCGCCGGTTCGGGTCAGGGCGCGGTCCCACGCTTCCTCGAACTGGAAGCTTCCGAAAACTCACAGAGCTCTGCATCGATATGACCGAGAGCGGCCCCGCATTATCATGATCATCAGCGATAAAAATGCGCGCTCCCAGGGAACAGCAAGGCGAGTTTCGACAACTGGAATTCCTCGATCTGGTTGGCGAGATCAGTCGTGCCCGAAGGCCGAGCGAGATCTACAGGGCGGCAACCGAGGGCTTATTGCATGCTCTCGTTGCCGACGGCGCCGCCGTTCTGATTTTCGACGAGGATGATGTGTGCCGGTTTCAGGAATGGATCGGCATATCGGACGAGTGCCGCGACGGTGTGACCGGCCATCCACTCTGGCATCGAAGTGCGCGCGATGCGCAGTTAATTGCCGTTTCAGATGTAACGCAGGATGTTTCCCTTTCACGCTGCCGGCAAACGTTTGCCAGGGAAGGAATTCAGTCCGTTGCCTTCATCCCGCTGATGGAAAGCGGGGTAGTGATCGGGAAATTCATGCTCTCATACAACGAGCGACATGAGTTTCGTGCTGACGAACTCCAGGTCGCCCAGGCGATCGTCAATCACGCTGCCTTTGTGGCGGAGCAGCGGCGCGCCGAACAGGCGCTTCGCGACAGCGAGCAGCGATTCCGCACGACATTCTTTCAGGCGGCCGTCGGCATCACCCATTGCGGCGCCACCGGGGAATGGCTGCTCGTAAACGATCGTTTCTGCGAAATCGTCGGCTACACGCGATCCGAACTGAGCGGTGTGACGATTTTCGATATCACGCACCCCGACGACCGTCAGATGTGTGTCGAGGCGGTCGGCCGCCTTCTGGCACGTGATCTCCCGTCTTACTCGGTCGATAAACGCTATATCCGCAAAGATGGTGCAGCTATTTGGGTGAGGCTGTATGTAACGCCCGTGTGGGATGCCGGCCAACGGCTGCAATATTTCGTAGGTATCGTTGAGGACATCACCGAGAAGACAGCCGCGGAGCAGGCCTTGCGGGAGAGCGAACTGCTGAACAAGCAGGTATTTGACAACATTCCGGAATGCATTTTCATGCTCGATGTCACATTCGAAGGCCGTTTCCGGTTCAAAATGCTCAACCCCGCGGAAGAGAAGGCCGTAGGTCTTACAAACGCAGAGGTATCCGGCAAATTCGTCGATGATGTGCTCTCCGAAGCAGTCTCCCGCAAGGTGACCGCAAATTATCGTCGTTGCCTGGAAACGGGATTGCCCATCAGCTACGAGGATGAACTTGATCTGGAAGTGGGACGCCGGTATTTCCACACGAACCTCATTCCATTGCGAAATGCGGCCGGTCGCATTCACCGAATTGCCGGATGTTGCACTGACCTGACGGAAATCAAGCGCAGACAGGAGGAAGCGGTCGCAGGCCAGAAGCTGGAAAGCATCGGCATATTGGCTAACGGCATCGCCCACGACTTCAACAACCTGCTGGGGGGAATACTGGCTCAGGCGGAACTCGCCGCCGCGGAACTGACGGCCGGCGAATTTCCTTCTGAATCTCTCGAAAGAATCAAAGCGGGCGCCAGCCGCGGCGCCGAGATGGTTCGTGAGTTGATGATCTATTCGGGACAGGAGGAAGCGGAACGCGTCGAGCCTGTGGATTTGTCATCTCTCGTGGAAGAGATGCTGGAGCTGCTGAAAATCTCCATCTCGAAACACGCGGTCTTGAAGACCGATCTGCACCAGAGACTTCCGGCTGTGCCGGGGAGGGCCTCACAACTCCGCCAGGTCGTGATGAACCTGATTATCAATGCGTCGGAGGCGATTGGAGAAACGAACGGCATAATCAAGGTCACTACATCACGCTCAATCCCGCCCCGGGAGCCGGGTCGAAACAGTCCACCGCATTTCGCTTCCGGAGATTACTTAAAGCTGGAGGTATCGGATACGGGTGGCGGTATGACAGCAGAGGCGAAAGCCAAAGCGTTCGATCCGTTCTTCAGCACCAAATTCGCCGGCCGTGGTCTGGGACTCGCCGTCGTCCAGGGGATCGTTCGAGATCACGGCGGCGTCATCAATCTGGACAGCGCGCCTGGCCAGGAAACCAGGTTTCAGATCTTCCTGCCCTGTGCCGGCGAGACGGCTCAATCGAGCCAAAGCGCCGTCGAGCCGGTTTCCGGCGCCGAAGACCGGCCTCTGGCGGCGACTGTCGTGGTGGTGGAGGATGAAGATGAGTTGCGAGTCGCCATCTCCAAAATGCTGCGCCACACGGGCTTTTACGTACTCGAAGCAATCGACGGCTGTTCCGCATTGGAACTGGTTCGCTCATACAAGGATGAGATCGACGTAATGCTGCTGGATCTGACGTTGCCTGGGGCCACGAGTCGTGAAGTCTTCGAGGAAGCCCGGAAAATACGTCCCAATCTCAAAGTGATTCTCACCAGCGCCTACAGCAGAGAGACCGTCGACGCTTCTTTTGCCGGGCTTCAAGTCGAGTGGTTCGCGCGCAAGCCTTTCCGGTTCGCTGAGCTTATGCAGTTACTTCAGGATTCCCTGTCAACATCAAGAGCCCCGGACGCACCTTCAGGGGGTACTGCTTCGGTCGCCCGTTGGCCCGAGAGTCACCCGCGAACCTGATCGGAAATAGCGATATTGGGTCAGCTTGTAACTGCTCGGGATCAGTTTGCCGAAGGTTTCTCGATGTGATCGATAACGATGGCATCAACCGGGGCCTTGCCGGACTCGAGCTTTAATTCGAGTTGCTCCTGCACCGCCGTAAAAATCGACGGTCCGTCCGGGGCAGCATCTCCGTCCGCGTTATCCGGGACCCAGCGCAGGGTGAAATCATATTCTCCGTTCAGCCCCGTCTGGTCGATAACATTCCGGCTCAGTCGCCGCGACAGTTCCTCAGCCAGGAGATGAATGTCCACGCTGTTTGCGATCAGTTCATATGGGTGCATCGTGAGACCAGGCAGCCTGCCTTTTGCCGCGTCACTCTCACTGAACTTCGAGTCCTTGAACTTCGGCCCGTTCTTTGCGACAACCAGAGAGTAAACTTGCTGTTCTCTGGTCTCTCTGTGAATTCTGAGCTGAAATCTGTCCGCCAGCAGAGATTGAATCCTCAAACGGAATTCGTCGTCATCTTTTTGCTGTTTGGTCAGATAGACCGAGAGAATGGGACCTTTGGGATTGTCTCCCGGCTTTGCGTCGATTGAGTACTGTTCGTGGCTGATCCACGACGGGCCGTCGAGTATCTGAAATTCTTTAACGTCATAGGCCAGTGCGATGAGAACCCTGGTAAAGATGCCTCGAGCCACGAGGCCGCCGCCGGGAGGTTTGCCGACACGGATATTCGGTCCCGGATCGGGTTTGATCGACGCTACTTCGAATGCGGGCCGGAAAGACGAATCGGCATTCTGCGATTGACCCATTGCAACCGCCGCCATCAGCGCGAGCGTAATTGGTTTGAACGTCATTGGCACTCTCCCGATTCTTGAAATGTGCCATAATCCCAGCCGTTCAAGCAACCGAAGGATCGCGACTTCAGGGCTGTTGGTCTCGGCGTGGTCGAACAGGCCAAGTCCGGGATAGGGTCAGGAACGGAAGACACCTCGGCCAATCGGCTGCGCGATGGGCGTTCTCAATCAGTTATCTTTGCCTCCGCAGTTTTCCCGCGTCCCACACTCGGTGTGTGCGGAGCAGGCGCTACTCCCACCCCCCGTTGCGCTTCTCCACCGGAAGGATTCTCATGAACGCTTCCACAGCATGGATTTGGCCGTCGTAGACCTTAAACGATTCCCACACCGTGAGCTGGTCCCCGCCGCGCTCGCGCACGCCCCAGGCCATGCGCAGCCAGACGATGCCCATACGTTCATCGACGGCGACGACGCGCGTTTGCACGTCACCGAGGCGCTTGAAAATCTCGAGCGATTGCGTCGAGATATTCTGGCAGCCGGGTGCAAACTTGCAGTCGGGGCCGGCCATCACCTGGCCGTTTTCGTAGCGATAGGCGCCTGCCGCAAAGGGCGCGTCCACATCGGCGAAAGTCCTGGCGGCGTTGAGCCCGGCCGGATAATGCAGCGCCGCCTTGATGGCCTCGTCGCGGGTCGAAAGCTGCTCGGGGCGCGGCGCGTAGTTCATCACTTCGCTCGGTGCGCTGAGACCGTCGATATTGAAGATAAGCCCTTCTGCCACGCTGCGCGTGGCCACAAGTTCGACCTCAGTCAACTTATCCGCGACGACCTTCAGGCGTACCACCAGTAATACCGGCGCTCCGCTCTCCTCCGCCACAACGTCGGCGCCAGCCACGCCGTCGCGCTCGTCGATGATATCCTGGCGAAAGCCTCGCAGCCGCGTCAGTGTCCTGACCAGGCCCACTTTCCCGAGCGGTTTCTCGACGGCGTCTTCGGTTACTCGCAGCGTGTCGGCGACGGGCAGTTTACTGACGTCGTGCTTCATGAAGGCATATAGCAACTGCGTGACCTTGCCGCGCAGACATTCCCGGTCGCAGGTGATGGCGGTTTGCGCCGCGTTCATAGTGCCGCCCCAGATGCTAATCCCCAGCAGCAATCCAGGTATTATCTTGTTCTTCATCGTTGTTCCCCCCACTGGAGTCGATATTCGGAATCTTTCGATGGTTCCAATAATGACAGTGATGGACGCGGCGTGCTCTCCCTTGAGAGGGCCTGCCTTCCGAGCCTGCAACCAGAGGCCGTTCGCTATTACTTCCAAAGCGCAAGGGCCGCCTGACGCGGCGCCAAAAAGTGGAGGAACTCGCCCGTCCCGGCGCGGCTGATCGCGCAGAGGTCAATCGGGGCACATGTGCCCGAGGTTCCGGGGGTGCGTCGGCAGTACCGATTTGAGATAATCCCGTTTCCGGAGAAGACGAATTATGCAGAAGACAGTTCTTGTTGCGGCCACAGTGCTTCTTACAGGCGTTGGCGTGTGCCACGCTCAACCGCCTGGCATCACCCGTGAGATGATCTCGCGGGCATTGCCTCTCGAAGGTGCCCCGAAGGCGGAGCCTGGGCCGTACCAGGTCATTTCCGAGCCAGCGTTCGGCTCACCCGGCTTCCACGTTTATCGCCCGGCCGTCCTGGACGCGTTCCCCGGGAAGGACACCCTGCCCGTAATGGTGTTTGGCAACGGCGGGTGCGCGATCGACAGCACGCACTTCTCGGGCTTTCTCACCACGATGGCCTCGCACGGCATCATGGTGATAGGCACGGTCCCTCAGGAAGGCGCTGCCCCACGGCAGGAGACCGCCGATGACATGCGGGCCGCGATCGACTGGGCCGGGAAAGAAAACGCACGGGCCGGCTCGCCGTTGAACGGCAAGATCGCCATAGATAAGATTGCGGTCATGGGTACGTCGTGCGGAGGATTTCTCTCAATCGCGCTCGGCGCCGATCCCCGCGTCAAAACCATCGGCGTGTTCAATTCCGGTGTGCAGACACCGCCCGCCGGGCAGGCGCAGAGGGCAGGCGGGCGCGGTGGTCCGTCGGCGCAACCGACTGCGGACGCACTCCCTAAACTGCACGGACCCGTGCTGCTGCTCAACGGTGGCGATGTCGACTTCCTGATGGGGGCGTCGGCGGCGACATTCGAAGCGATTAACCATGTGCCTGCGTTCTACGGCTCGCGGCACAACGCCGGCCACAGCGCGACGTACTTTCATCCCGGCGGCGGCGAGTTCGCCAACGTCGCCTCGAACTGGCTCCTGTGGACGCTCAAAGGCGACAAGGAAGCGGGCAGGATGTTCGTCGGCAAGGACTGTAGTCTTTGCGTGAATTCGAACTGGGATGTGAAGTCGAAGGGGATTAACAAGTAAATGCCAGTCCCTTCGCGGTAGTCGCCACATGCGGGTGGCGGGCACGTTCGCCGGAGTCCGCTATCTTCGATCGCTCGCGGAAGAAGCATGCGGATCTGGCACAAACCTGGGCCGATGAGTGTCGTTCTTGTCACTGGGCACATTCGCGTAGGCCCCTCCGGTGGGTCGTCGCCCCCTCGGAGAATGGTGGGTAAAGCTGTCGAAGAAGATCACTCCAGGAAGTCGCGGTCCGGCTTCTGGCGGCAGGCACAATGCTCGATGACGATAGTTTCTCCGGCCCGCGTTTCCCGGGACGAATCCGTCAGCGCCCCGCATGCGGCCGCGCTCTCGGCTGAACCAATGTGCGAGTGGTGCGTTAACCGCCCGCGGTATCTCAAAGTGCAACCGCGAAGACCTCGGTAAACGCTGGCCGACATAGTAAGGACCTATCGACAAGACGCCTCGGCACAAAGGAGGCTTTAGCGGTGCGCTCAAGGAAGCTCGTTCAGGTGTAGGGCCTTCAGCCTTTGAGCACCGCCTTGACTGGACCGCTCGAACCCGGCTCTCGTTCATCGGCGCCCCGGGGGTCGGACCGCCTGCCGTAGGGATACCGCGTGCCGAGGTCGAGATCCACCACGAGGAGGCACGACGAGGAGGCACCACGAGGAGGCTAGCTCCGGGGCGCGCGTTGGTGTAGGATGTCATCAGATCGTCCAACCGGAGCAATCGCATGAATTTCCGCCACCTTGTGCCGTCCGTGAGCCGCTGGATCCTGTCCATGGGATGCGTTATGTTCGCGGCCGGCCTGCAGCAGCCGGTTCACGCGTCAGGCGTAGACCTCTCGCAGTTCAGGCGCATCGAGCCACAGTACATCGCGGCGCTGGGAGACGCCGGGGCAACCTCCGGCAACGGCGCGCAATCATGGGGCCTCTGGAGCCAGGACCCGGGCCCGCGCGGTTGCAAGCTCGACCTCTACCCTGAATTGAAGGCGGCCGGCGGCGTGGCGCCGTCACAGTGGAAATTCGACTCTGCGGACTGGTGGCTGGAGGAACACGGCTTAATCATGGAAAAGCCGACCTTTCCGCTGCCTCCTGGGAAATACCTCGTCACCGGCGACCGCCAGGTTACGACCGTGCTGACAATTCAGCCCAAAGACAAGGACGGCAATCAGCGGTGGGAACTCGCCAACGGCGCGACCCTCTACGATGTCACCCATCTCGGATGCCGCTCCGCACGTTACACGCCGGCGGCGGCTAACAACTCGTGCTCGCCCGCGAACGTTCGGACCACGGGTTTTCCGGTGAATCCAGGGGCGGCCATGCCCGTCGTGAACGGCTGCCACAAGCAGGACTACGCGGTTCTCATCGTCGTTGGGCTGCCCGCCACTCACTGAGTGGCCGCACGGCAGGTCGCGACCGCTCGCCACATGACCACGCCGGCGCCCGAACCCTACTTCTCCACCGAGTGGCCGGAGCGGCTCTGGAACAGATTCGTAGCGGAACGATCTTAATATCAGTTTGAGCACGGCCGAAGCAGCGTACCGGCATCGCGCTGCAAATCCAACGATTCAAGCGCAGATGAGGTTTTCAGGAACCACCGTCCAGCCTCTCGGTTGCAGAAACCCGATGAACAACAGTTGTGGCATCGGCGCTTCATTTTCGGCCGTGTCGATCTGGATCGCGGGGCTCTCTCAATCGGGGAGTATCTCCGAACGATGTCCCAGCTTCCCGAAAGCGACCAAATAGAAAGCCCCCGGCCTGCACCGGGGGCTCTTCCTTAGCCGGCAGGGGTCAGCTTACCTGCTGACCTGGATACTGCTCCCAACTCCGCCGCCACGACCGGGACGAGCACCGCCACCGTTAGAGACAAGCTTTACCCAAAGTTCGCCTTCTCCGCGGTAGTACGAGGTGCTGCTGGCGCTGCGCAGCGCATCCATGCTGGTTTGTGCCGTGCCCGTGGCTGCGCTGGAGTACCCCGGTAATTCGAAGATAACCCATGAGCCGGGGTCCAGCTCCCTTACGCTGATGGACAGGGACGGCGCTTCGCTTTCCGCCCGGATCTCGGTACCGGCGAGTACCGTGGTGTCCCCGTTGACGGTAAATTTCCTGCCATTGCGGCTGAGAATGATCGGTGGTGGTGCAGGGCCTCTGCCGAAACCGCCTCTACCGCCCGGTCCGCCACGACCTCCAGCAGCGCCAGGACCGCCAGGACCGCCAGCTGCGACAGCTGCTACAGGAACGGCAGGCGCGCCAGGCCCGCCACGACCTCCGGCCGCACCAGGACCGCCAGGTCCACCACGACCTCCGGCGCCGCCGGCGCCAATCTGCATGCGCCCCATATCACCCTTACACACAGCAGCGTTCCAGTCCGGCTTGATTTGACAGTGTTCAGGGTCGTCCGCGATACCGTTGTCAATCACAATATAGGAATTGGGGACGCCGCCGACCGACCCGTCGATATCGTGGAACACCGCGCCATTCCAGCCTGAAAATCTTCCGAATTCACCGGAGAAGGACCAGCGGCGATCCTCCTGCGGTGGGAAATACACCGGCTTGGCATTTTCGAATTTCAGGCCTTCAACATCATTGTTGGTGCTGATGGGAAAGCTGGTGTACAGCAGGTAAGAGATGGCTCCGGTTTTGCGAGTGGCATTGTCCACAAAATTGACGAACTTGGTATTGATCACATGGTGCGTGAAGTCGTAGTATTCGAAGCCGCGGATCGGGTAATCCGCGTCCTTGCGAGGCATGGTTCGACCATACGCGATTTCCGCTTCGGTTTTGGGGGTGCCTTTATTGTCGGTTTCGCCCACGAACAGGGAGTCCTCGACTTTCGAGGTAAAGTCGCCGTGGTACGGGGCCACACCAGGGTACGCATGTGTGTAGCCGATACCGCTGTCGGCCAGTTTCAGGCCCTGGAACACATGGTTCTCGCCACGGGCCCAGATGGCAGCGCCATTGTTCTTGTAGCTGGTAAAGTCTTTGATCACCGTTTCCAGCCTCGCGCTGTTGGTGTCGCTGGGATCCGTATAGGGCAGATGCGTGTTCCCGCCAAGGTTGAATTTACCCTGCGCATTGGTTCCGCGGTCAAACATCAGCCCGTCGATGTCGGAGTGGGCGACGTTGCCGGAAAACTCCTTCAGCTGCATACGACGCGGCCAGGTAGCCTTACTGATCTCTGTGCCTTCAAACTTACCCGTTGGGTGTTCCGGCAAAGCGATCCAGAAGCCTGTTGCCTCAGAACCTGCGGACACATTATCGCGATAAGTGTTGTCGGGGTTGGTGATCCAGAAGGTGGACACCGTGTTGTCGGAAGGAATCAACTGATCGGTGGCATTTTGACCGGCCCCTGAGCCGTTAAGGGCGTTTGTCGAATCACACGGTCTGGTGGGATTGCACCTGGTCAGGATACCCAGGTTTCGAACATACTGGTTCCCGTGTTCAATGCCATCTTCGAGGAAGTAGCAGTGACCGACGTTGTTGTACGCCACATTGTTCTCAACCCGCACATCGTTCGTACCATGTACCGTCACACAGCGGCTGTAGGTGTCGTGAATCGCAGAGTTCTCGATGTATTGCCCCTGCGCATCGCCAACCAGATGCCAATGGATCGGATAGCGAGCAAGGTTCTCGTGCTGACCCATTCGAAAGAACTCGACACCGGAGACTTGCATTTTTGAGCCGGCCATCGCCATCACATGCCCGCCACTGAATGATTGCTCCGCGTCGGGTGAAGCCTGGATACGGATATTGCGTGTCAGCATGCCGACTTCACCACGCTCGTCCACGCCGAAGGTGACTTGGCCGTAGTGCATATATTGAAGTTTCTGGTCGAGCGTAATCACGTTTCCAGAGACGCTGGAGATGGTTCGCCTCTCTGCCTGGTGGGGATCGAAATCCGTTGACGCGAGCACAATCGCGTCGCCTTTTTTCCAGTCACCGGCATTCAAAACTTCGATTGTGCTGCTACCCGCGGCGGCTGTTTTTGCCAGCTTTGTCCAGGAGTTTTTCCGATTACCGTGCAGGCTCAGGGTTCCGCCCATGAGCATGATCCCGCGGTCACCCATTGCTTCAATGTCTTCACCGGGGACGTTATTGGTCAGGGTAATTGTCGCATTGCGCGTGTGGGGGCGGGCTTCACTGCCAATCTCCAGCTCCCCGTGCACCATGATCCACTCGGTGGTCAGTTCAAGATCTTTATTATCTGCGAAGCTCAGTTTGCCGTTGAGCCTTATACCGTGCAGCGGCGGCGGACTGACATCGAGGACAACGTCCATGTCCTTCTCAATGGTGACAACGTCGTCTTTGCCTGGCACCTTCTTATCAGGCCAGGTGGCTGCATCAGACCAGCGCTTCCCGCCGGCCGTTCTTTGCTGAGCCTTAAGGACGGTGTATCCGCTGACGACTAAAAAGGCTGAAAACAGCAACGAAAGGAACAAGCGATAATGTTTTCGCATCGTTAAACCCCCATGATCGGGAAATCGATTCCCGTGTTTGCGAAACAACGAATCGAGTGATTGTCCAACGGCCGAGCTTATACCATACAACAACTGAAAAACTGACGACGGGACTTTCATATTACGCTACTTTTTCCTGCGAGATTTCAGTCTCGGTTTTGCGCCGGAGAATCGTGGCCAGCGCAAACCAGGCCGAGCCAACCCAACACCGGCACCGGCGAATCATCGAGCACCCGTTGACGAAGTGATGTCACAGAAAACTCTCCTTTCCGTGACCGACAAATATCGATATGGATCGTTATACGTGCCCGTGCTGTGGCAATCCCACACTGGATGAAAGCCCCCGGGCACCTACCTGATTTGCGAAGTCTGTTTATGGGAAGACGACCCGGTTCAGTTCGACGACCCGGAACACGGTGGAGGTGCGAATCGCCCCAGTCTCAACGAGGCGCGTGCATACTTCCGCGCAATTGGAGGAGGTTCCCCGGAGCGTCTTGCGCGTCTGCAAGGGGAAGATCCGTCCAGGCCGCCGCGCCAGCGGCTCAGGTCAAACGCGCAAGCCGTCGATGTTACTGCGCGCGAGCGTCTACCGAATTCTTAGCACCTGGCCTGGCCGGATCGAGGTCAGTGCAGATGTGGCCGAAGGCGCCGGTGGCTCCAGGTCCCGTAATCGGTTCGACGGAGCATATAGGATCAGCAACGAAATCGTCCCGCGAGGTTCTGTTGATCCGGGATATGCTGATCGACGGTCATAAGCACGTCAAACCCTGCCGCCTCGGCGGCATCGAGCGGACGGCCATTCTTGAGCCCTGCAAGGTTGGCGAATCTCGCCGTCTGGCAGTCGTGAGCCGGGAATAAGAGACGCAGTCGCTCGTCAACGCATTCGTCAACCAACAACCGTATCAACAGTGCGCCATCAGCAATACTCTGGCTTCTTCAAGTGCTTCCAGTGCGAGATCACGCGAAACCGTCGGAAACCCCTTCAGGAATTCCTCCAGAGTATCGCCACCCTCCAGATAGTCGAACAGGGTTTGCACCTGCACTCGTGTCCCTCGAAACACGGGAGATCCATGCATAGTTTCCGGGTCTCTGGTGATCGCTCGTGCCATATGTCTATTGTCGCTCAGCACGGCGTGGGGATGCAGGTAACGCTGAGCCATGCCATATGGCTGCGTAATGCGGTATACCCGGAGGCGCCATGTCCGAGAGCTCCGGCCGGATTGTCGGCCACTCGGAGAAGACTGGCCGTTGCCAGGAAAGGAGCGATAAGTCGGGCTCGTGTGCTGCGCTTCCGACCGGATCACGCGCCAGTGGAACACTGAACGCGGTGTCGAACCGGCCAGGTCCCGAACAACTCCGGGGAACGTCGGGGGCGGACTTCTTTCTGCTTCCTCTGGCTTCTTCCTCTGGCCTACGGTAGTTTCACCGCGTACAGCTTAAACGGCGTTGGGTCCTTTCCCTTATTGGCCCCATTGCGGTAGTCCTGCTTACCTTCGCACACCCACGCCATGCCTTTGGTTGCCGTGGTCGCAGGCGTCGCCAGCATCCCTTCCTTCAGCGTCTTTATGGTCGCCATATTGGTCTTCGGGTCGATCGTGACCAGCGTCAACCGGCCACCCGCTCGCGCGGCGTTCCCGTTCTCTGACTCCACGAACTTGTTTTTGCCGATGGCACGCAGACCGTCGGGAGCACTCAATGGCCCCGACAGCTTCAGTTCCGTTGCTTTCGTCGACTTTCCATCCGGTCCCAGATCGAGCCTGATCAGCTTGCCTGCCGTCACGCTGTTCACATACAACGTGTTCTTGTCGCCGAATGCGAGACCATCGACACCCGCCAATAGCGGATCGGCCGCAGCTTGTTCCAGCGCGGTCGCGCCTTTCTTCAGCATGAAGATTTTGGCGCCCGCGGTGTCTGACGCATAGGCCGTACCGTTGTCCGCTACCGCGATGTCATTGCACACCGCGCCGGTTGGCATGGGATACGAACCTTTGGCCATGCCGGTTCGCAGATCGAACGCCTTGAGAGCCCCTGGGCCCGTGTTGCAAACCCAGAGCGTGTTCCCCTTCTCGTCGGCGAACACACCGAGAAGCGTGGTGAATCCATTGCCTTCCCTGGCGACAAACGGCTTCGGTTCCGTCTCGCCGGGTTTGATTTTGAAGACGCCGCCGGGGACGCTGCCGAGGATGATTGTGCCGTCTTTCAGCGATGTGATGCTTTCGGGAAAAAGGTCCTTGGGTTGGTTTATCGAGATTTCGGTGACTTTGTCAGCCGCGAACAAGGGAGCGCCGATGGCGCACAGGGCGATGGCCAGGGTTCGACGACGCCAGGGAGTTGTGACAATTTTCATTCCCACTATCATCCCTTACCGTTTCTGTTCTGCGAAGGTAGCGACGTCGTTATCGTTTCGGCGATGGCGGGCTCGCCCGGATTGCGGGCCTGCCGTTCCTGAAAACGGGAATCCGGGAAATGTTGTTCGTTCGGGGAGATAGGTAACGGCCCGCTCCGGGCGGATTGTCGGCCACCCGTGGCAACCGCCGCCAACACCAGTGGAAGATTTCGAGTGTCGCTCAAATTATCCACTTTTGAAACGCGGCACTTCGCCAAAATCGGTCCCGCTATTTCTGGCCTGCTGCTTTCTGCCTCGCTTCCGAGTCGCCCAGGTAGTGCGCCGCGTCCCGGTCTTCGCAAACCGATTCGAAGAGTTCCGTGTTGGGCATCAATTGTTGCATCACTCGGACCGTGAATGGTTCGGTATACGCCTTTGGATCCTCGATGGTGACGTCGATCTGCAGCGTTCCGAAGTTGAGGCGTGTAAAGCGCTCCACCATTTTCCCGGTGCCGGTAAGCGGACTCCCATTCACATCCAGCCATACATCGTCACGGAATCCGACGGTGGTCACTACGAGGGTGTTGCCTTCCCACTTGCCCACGGAGTATCCGTACCACCAGGGCGAAAGCTGCGGACCCACCTCCGGCAGGGCCTGGCCATTCGTGAGAATCTGGCGGACGTCATTGTTGGCGTTGTACATGATCACGATCGCCTCTGCACCTTGCACAATCTTCTTCTCGAAAGGATGTGTGTGGAGCTGCATCAACCCCAACGGCCTGCAGTGGGCGTCGGGGTTGTCTTTACTGTTGTTTGCCTTACGTTGATCCCGGGTTTGCCTGCCCCATTCGGTGTACGGCAGTCCCTTCTCAAAGCCCGCGCCAAGGTCGCCGAACTCGGCTGCTGGAGGTTCACCCGGAGCCCGCACCGGGGCCGGCGCAACTCCTCCCCTGCCCCTCCCATTTCCGTTAGCCCGATTCAGGCGCATCGGCCGCCACAGACCGGAAAGGTCGGGATGTCCGTCCCGCGCCTTCGGCGCCGGCGCTTTCAAATCGAGTTCACCGCTCTCGGTTCTGGGCCCTTCGGTGCGGTGTTCCGGCCACTGCGCAGGAAGGAGGGTCGCCCCCGCCAGCAGTGCTGCCAGGGCCGCGGAGATCATGGAAGTGCTGTAGTTCGATTTCATGTGCCTTCTGGCCACCCACCTTGTTGGTTTTTTACCACACATTGGATATCGATGCTGGGGGTGCTTCACATCATACGACGCCGGGGGGCCGAGCGACCACCTCTGCCTGACCTGCTGCACGGGCGATAGGGACAGCTCTGGCTGAAACGCTCACACGCAGAAGTGCCGCTCCGCGAAACCTCTCCACCTGCTTCATCCCACCGGGTTGCTATGGGTGCTTGCATCGTGGCTGTATCCTCAGAGACTCGCTGATTGAGAGCACCGGGATGCCAGAAGGAGTGGACGCGTTCTTACGTCCAGGGAAGCCGGCAAGATGTTCGTCGGCAGGGACTGCAGTCTCTGCACGAATTCGAACTGGGATGTGAGTGCCAGCCCCGTTCGCGGTAGCCGCCGCGTGCGGGTAGCGCGCGCGTTCGCCAGAGTCCACCATCTTCGATCGCTCGCGGAAGAAGCATGTAGATCTGGCAAAACCTGGGCCGACGAGTGTCGATCTTGTCGCTGGGACATTCGCGTATGCCCCTCCGGGTGGATCGTCGCCCACTCGGAGAATGGTGGGTAAAGCTGTCGAAGAACATCACTCGGAAGTCGAGGTTCGGCTTTTGGCCGCAGGCACAATGCTCGACGCCGGTAGTCTCTCCGACCCGCGTTTCACAGGAGGAATCCGTCAGCGCTACTGCGTGCGGCGAGTGCTTTCGGCTGAACCAATGTACGAGTGGCGCGTGATGCGCCAGATGTGATGATCTTGAACTCGGCGTTCGGAAGGTGAGCCAGGACTTCGGTCTTGTGTCGTTCGATCGAATCGACCTGATCGAGCTCGCCCGCAAGCAGCACCGTTGGAACGTTGATATTCGCGACCTCGGCCGAGATGTCCTCAAGTATTGACTCCATCAGGTATGCCATCGTCGCCTCGTGAGAGCCAGACATGCTCGTCTTCGACAATCTGCTCTGGAATCTCTGGCGGAGGAGAACGAGCAGTCAGACGGCCACTGCCAATGGTCCTGAGAACGTTCTCACTATTGTCGTACGCATGAAGCTGTCCCTGACGCATCTCTTCGGGGTTGCGCCGAGCGTTGGCTGAGCAGGAGCCACTAGAATGAGGCCTGAAAGCCCCCCCGGCCTCCGCGATGCGGCAAGCTGCGCGACCCTGCCTCCCATCGAATGTCCCACGATGACATATTGTTTGATTCCCAGCGCTTGACCAGCCAAAGAGCTTCGTCCGCAAGCTCTCCCAGTTTGTAGCCAGCCAGGGTCATGTCGGACTTCCCCCGGCCGCGCGCGTCATAGGCCAGTGTCTTGAACTGTACCTCAAGTTCGGCGGTAACCTTGCGCCAGGTACGTGAAGTTCCACCCCAGTAATGGAGAAATACGAGAGCCGGCTCCGCAGTCCCGCGCACCTCCGCATGGATGGAAAGTCCTTGAATTTGGTAGTTCATGTTCTTTCCTTCTTAGCCGCGCTGAGACGCGTGCGCAATTCGATGATCGGGAACTCGTCTATTCGGAAAATGGCGCATTCGCGACGACATCGGCAAAGTTGGGGGATGTGTACCCCTCGACATATCGAACGCCGAAATCCCGAACGATGTTGTCAAAGGTGGACTCCGGCTTCCGGCGCGCAATGTTGCAAAGGCACTCTTTGAGTTCGCTTTTAAGTGCCAAACGCGGAAATTCCGCCAGGATCGCGCCTTGTTTGTCCACCGGAATTCGATCAAGGCCTGCCCCCAAAACATCCGCCGTTATTCCCGAATGTGTCATAGCCACTTCGGGCTCTTTGTGAAGAGCGATAGATCGTGTGGTATGAAGTGCGATGGCATCCCAAACAACTTGCATCTGCTGCGTCGAGATGCCTCGCCCCTTCAGAAACGAGCGCGCCGCATTGGCGCCATCCACCTCGAAACGATTTTCCGCCGTATAGCCGTCAGTCAAGCCCAGATCATGCAGAATCGTGGCTACTGCCAACAACTCGGCATCCGGAGCACGTTCAGCGCTTTCTGAAAGCAATACGCCGAATAGCCAGGAGCGCATCGCATGGTTGAAAAGAAATGGCTCTGACGCGCTCCGTGACAAATCAATCGCATCACGAACCAGAACTGTGTCGGGTATTTGGATTCCTGCTAAAACCATTCCCTACCTCCCTCGCTTTCCTATAGTCCGTGGTCGGCGATCGGCTTTTGCTCCGCCGATCACTTCACGCAAAGATCACTTACTAGTGCGCTTTTCATTGAGCTCTCCTTCTGCAGCCGCCGGGTATCAATTGGTTGAAAGTATTGAGTTCACTCATTTGTTGGCTTTCCTCTTGATATGCGCTGATGCACAACACTCGTTGCCGATAGTAAGAACCTCCGCGGCCGGGACGCTCCATCACACGCCGCTCGCCTTGATATTGTTGAGGACGGTGTTGTCCCAGTAAGCATCGAGCCGAGTGATCCTGGAATTCGAGTCGAAACGCAGAATGTAGCAGTGAGGGATGTGTACGTCCTGGCCCTTCTTTGCGACCCCCGGAACATCTGCAGGTATGGGCCCGCTCATTTCAGCCTGGATGACAACTGTGTTCCCGTCGGTAGGGATCAGCGCGATCACTTTGACTCGAAAGTTCGGAACGGCATTCGGAAACGCGCGCCAAATAACATCGATCCCACCACGGATCGAGACGACGCTTTCGCGGCCGTATGGGGCATACCGTCCCAGTGCGCCATCCGCGCAAAGACCGAGCATGCCGTCGACGTCGTGGGCATCGTAGGCAGTGAAGAACTGTTGGGCGGTCGATACGTAGTCTTTCGTGTTCCCTTTCATTTCTACGCTCCGTTGGGGTCGCTTTTGTCGGGGATCTTGTGCGCTAGTACTCAAACCACTGGCTGAGCGCTTTGACCTTCTCCTGCGTATACGGCGGGAACAAGTGCTCAATGGCTACGTCGGGCGGCGAAATCAGAACCGATTTCGCATGCGTGAGGGCGTCAAACCCGGCCTTGCCGTAGTAGTGACCAATGCCGGAATATCCGACCCCGCCAAAGGGCATGGTTTCGATAAACAGGTGAATGTTTACCTGATTGATCGCGCCCCCGCCGAACGACAAGCTCGCGAGGAAGTGATCGATCGCCTTCTGATCTCGACTGAAGAGGAAGCCGGAAAGAGGCTTCGGATGCCTCTTCACCTCGCGAATGGCCGCATCCATGTCCTTGTAGGTGAGGATTGGAAGAATCGGCCCAAAGATCTCGTCCTCCATGATCGGATCGTCCCAAGTCACTGGATAGATGACCGTGGGATCGAGATAGCGTGCCTCCGGGTCGGAGGCCCCGCCTATGACGACTTTTTTTTGATCGATGAGGCCCGCCAAGCGTTCGGTGGCCTTTGGGCTGATAATGCGGGAATAGTCGTCGGGCCTGCTCTTAGGGTCGGTCCCGTACAGCTCAACCACAGCTTTCTTGCACTCTGCAACGAACTCCTCTGCAATTGATTCGTGCACGTAGGCGTAGCCGGGCGAGGTGCACCATTGGCCGCCCCAAGCCGTCGCGCCCCAGACGATCTTCCTGGCTGCATCCGGAATATTTGCGGTCGCGTCAACGAAAGCCGGATTCTGCCCGCCTAGCTCGAGAAGAACGGGAGTCAGATTCTTTGCGGCCGCCTCCATGACGATCTTGCCAACCTTGACGCTGCCGGTGAAGAAGATGAAGTCGAAGGGCAGCTTCAGAAGCTCCGTCACCTCGTCTTTGCTGCCCGTGACGGCGGTGACGGCCCGGGGATCGAAATATTTTGGCATGAGATCGAGCAAGACCTTACTGGTGGCGGGCAAACCCTCGGAGAGTTTGAGGATGCATGGATTGCCAGCCGCAATAACCTGGACAGCGGGGTCGAAGAGCAGCGTCAGTGGCCCATTGAATGGCCCGATAACCAGGGTGACGCCGTAAGGTTCCCGATAGACTTTAGCAGTATGCCCGCTCTCCCGAAGGGCCTTGGGCACAACCACATCTACGGGCTTCATCCACTCCTTCAAATCTTGCTTCGCGAAGGCGGCGGTTCCTACAGGCGCCATAATCTCGAACACTTTCTCCTGGGTGGCCGTCTTGAAGTCGATGCTCATCGCAGCCTCAAGAACCTCCGCGTTCTCATTGCACAAGTTCTCAAGGCGTGTCAGCTGGTCGATGCGCCACTCATATGACTTAGTCGCATCCGAATCGAAATATGCTTTCTGGTTATCGAAGAGTGTCCTGGAAGTGATTCATCTGAGTCTCCTTCGCACATCGGTTGTCGAAGCCGCTTCGCTGCGGCGTTGCGAGCCTTTTAGACCATGGTAAGGACCACGCGGAATCGCGCGGCGCCAGACATCATGCGCCGATACGCTTCTTCGGCCCTTTCCAACGGAAGAGTTTCGATCATGGGCCGAACGTCGGTGAGTACGCTGAAATCAAGAGTGTCCTGGGTCTCGATCGCTCTTCCTGTCAGGCTTCCTATGACAGAGCGGCCACCAAAAATCAGCGGAACTCCGTTGACCGGAATTGGATCGCCTGAGACGCCAACCACAACGAGCCTGCCGCGAACGGAGAGGCCAGGAAGCAGGCCGGCGATTGCGGCTCCGCTGGGGGCGGTCGCCAGGATGACGTCGGCGCCTCCCAGCTTCTGCAGTGCTGCTCCCGCGTCCTCAGCCTTGGCGTCAATGTAAATGTGCGCTCCCAGCTTCGGCGCGAGATGTTCTTTGTCTGGACCAAAGCCGATCGCAACGGTGCGGAAGCCCATCTTTTTGGCGTATTGCACGCCGAGATGCCCCAGACCGCCGATACCCTGGATAGCAACGGTATCGCCGGCACGTCCGGTGTTGCGGAGCGCATTGAAGGTGGTGATGCCGGCGCAGACCAACGGGGCCGCATCTTCTGATTTGAGCTCTTCAGGTATAAGAGCCAGTGCGCGTGCCTCTGCGATCATCATTTCCGCATAGCCGCCATCATTCGTCACGCCAGTGATAACGGGGTTCTGGCAGTATGCCGTGTCGCCGCGGCGACAGGTCTCGCAGGTTCCGTCTTCACCTCCAAAGAACCCGACTCCTACGCGCTGGCCGACCTTCCAGGTCGTAACACGCCGGCCAACCTCCTCGATGCGGCCAATTGCTTCATGGCCCGGCACACGCGGATAGACGACGCCGGGCAGTTGTCCCTCAACGGTGCCCGCGTCTGAGTGACATACACCGCAAGCCTCTACCCGGATGCGTACTTGTTCCTCACCCGGCTCGACGACAGGCTTCTCGACGAGGCGAAAAGTTCCGGGTTTGGTTATCTCGATCGCCTTATATGTTTTTCCCATTTCCGTCTCCTGTCGATCTGGAAGAACTCATCGGTCGTCGTTCACAAGAATTGCGGACAGGCGGCAGTTTGAAAATTCGCCGTTGCTCGCGATCCTGGCTCAGCTACGCCACTCCCATTGTTTGGGAAGCGTCAATCCTTGTCTTGATTGAAAATGCCGCAGTTTGGCGTTTCTGTTGGGCTTTGGCGGGTGGGAAGCGCGATTGACGGCCTTTACTTCTCTTCCGGCACGGGGATGTTGAACGCCTTCGGCATCGGTGCGTTTGCTCTTCGCCACCGTCCAGGCGAAGTTCCAACAATCGCACGGAAGCTTCGATTGAAAGCTGGCTGGTCAGTGAATCCGACTTCCAACGCGACTGTCAGTAAAGAGTCGTTCGAGTGCAACAAGAGAGACTTTGCGACTTCAACTCGCTTATTGAGCAAGTAGCGCCGGACGGGAACACCAAACGACCTTTTGAATGCGCGCATGAAACGACCGGCCGATAGCGCACATTCTTTTGCAAGATCGGCAAGCGCCAGATCACCATCCAGATGTTCGTTCAACACCTCGATCGCTCGATCCTGTTGCCAGATCGTCAACCCCCCGGTAACAACCTCCGGCGGCTGGCTCCGGCCCTGGTATGTGCGGCTCAGATGAGCGCAGAACATCATGATCATTTCGTCGATAACCAGGCGTGGAAGCTGAAGCGGACGATCAGAGAACGGCAACATCATCCGGGCCCAATGAAGAATCACGTCATCCCTGGTTCCCGGGGTGCAATGCAGGTTGCGAATGCGCTTTTGCTCGTTCTCGTCAGTGAATCGATTGATAACTGACCGGGGTATATAGACGTGAACCGAGTCGAAACCTGAAGTTCGCAGTGCGACCGGCTCCGACTCCATATCGAATATCTGAATCCCGCCGGCATCCCATTCCGTGACACGATGAAAGCGTCCGTCAAGCCACGTTCCCCAGCCCTTAATGCTGTCGGGACGGCGCAGGTGCACGGATATCGAAAAAGCCTTTTCTGGTGGAATGTGTGGAGTGGGTCCAGGAAAGCCGTTCGGCATTCGCATGCGGGTCAACGCAACCTGAGTGTTTTCGCTGGGACCAAGCACAAGTGAGGAAGACTCCAGCAGAGAAAAATGCTCCGCCAATCTTTTTCCAAACATGCCTTGAAGCATATGTTCCGCCTCGCACCGAACTAGAACTTACCGTTGCTGTTTTTCCATTGATCGCGAGGTGGAATCGCTTCGAGCGTATCCCAGTGGTCGGCGATCCTGCCCTTTTCAATGCGGAAGCGGTCATAAATGCCAGCGGGTACGCCACCAAACGTAGCCTGGGCGACGACGAGGGCGAAGTTGCCCTCGCCAGGTATCTTGTGCACGCTTTTATATACGACCGCCTCACCTTTGGCGGCAGGGGCCTGTGAGCCCGCAATCAGCCTCGGGATCGTATCGGCCAGCCAGGGGTTGTGCTGAATGTATTGGGTCCCGTTGAAGTACCTCGGGAAGGTCTCCCGACGGCCTGCGAGAAGGTCCTCCATATAGCGCTGCATGAGCGCCTTATTTGCATCGGTCTTGTCCGGATCGGAGGCGATCGTGGGACCGTCGATCATCGTGTGCCCGCTGGGGCCGGGTTCGGTCGCGGTCTCCTGCAAATTATCCCAATGCTCGACGATCAGGGAATCTTCGTAGCGGAAGATGTCAAATCCGATGCGCGGTCCGAAGAAGTTGTACTGCGTGTGAGCGAAGACATAGTCCCCATCTTCAAAGACGCGGATCGTGTTGACGGACGCATCGGGCGCCATGGGTCCTCCGGGACAATCTCTCATCTTTGTAATAATGGACCATTCGGTCCTCTATTTGCAAGCCTCGCAGTCGAATTGACCGATACTGTTGCGATGGGACGACGAAAACTGTTCACCAGAGAAGATGTCCTCAACAAAACGATTCCCGTCTTCTGGAAGCATGGCCTTGCCGAGACGAGTGTTCAGGACCTTGAGCGGGCCACGGGGGTGCGCAAATCCGGCTTGTATGCAGAGTTCAAAGACAAAGGGGACCTGTTTGTCGCGAGCATACGCCAATATTTTGACATGCTGACGGCGCGCGGAACCCTGACGAAGCAGCCTTTGGGTTGGAACAACGTCGAGGGCTTTCTGAAGGTCTGTTACGGGAGTTGGGGACAGAAGGGGTGCTTTTCGGTGAACTCCATGCGCGAGTTTGCGGATCTTCCCCCCAAAGCCCGCCAGATCATGATCGCGAACATGACGAAAGCCCATCAGCTCCTGATCGACAATCTGGCCGCGGCACGTGGAGGGGCCGACGACAATGAATCCCTGGCTGATCTGATCATCACGTTCTTTTGCGGAATTTGCCTGGAGCAGAATCTCGGCCCCGACCGCACTCAAATTACGAAGAAGATTGAAGCCTTCATGCAGTTGATTCGGGGAGAGGGATGAATGTGCCTTCGACGAAGCCGCTGGAGAGCGCCACGAAACAAGGCCGAGCAGTGGTGGCGGAAGATGCCGTGCGCTCAAATCCAAGCCGACGCCCAAGTAGCTAAGAATGTCATTCGGCGCCTTTCGCCACACCCGTCCGCTCGAGCGGCGAGTCGTTTCCTCCGGCAAGTGAACCAGAAATTTACCTCCGCGCTTGCCAGGGCAGATAGTGCACGATAAAGGATGTTGTCGTTCGCATCCGACACTGCGCCGCGACGGTGTCCTGATCCTACCTCCAGCTCTGCGAAGTGGGTCTTTGGGCGGTTTACGCACCACTCGGAGAAAGGTAGGTTATGGTGTTCACGCAGCAACTGACTGGCTGCACGAACTGCCGATCGCTCAATTCAACTTGTTGGTTGTCGGCATTTCGCTGAAATAGGCCTGCTCCAAACGAGCTGGGATGCTGTACCGGCAGCTCCGGGCGGATCGTCGGCCACTCGGACAAAGCACAGAATCCGTTTCGAGAGATCAGTCGCATGAACGCGCGGTCCCGGTAACTTCACGTGGAACACCGGGGCTGCGGATTGGAACCTTCACTGGCGTGCTTTCCAGGATTTGGACCGCGCTTGCGTTCGCCAACCGGCCCGACGGTTTGAGAGTCGGCAAGCGTGGAAACTGGCCCCGCGGCCAACGGTTACGCATCGGTGATCTGAACATTTCCCGCGTCCTCCCTGGGATGAACGGAATTGGATGGGCTGCGAGGAACTCTTCTGTTCGGACCGATCCATGGCATGAAACCTGGACAAGTCTCAACGCCAAAATTGGGAACGGCCGATTTGCAATCACACGTTCGGCCGCACTTTTTTCTCCGAAAAATCAACGGTTTAACGCGAATTCGAGTCACCATCGCCGAAAACGCATGCTAAAGAATGACCAGGAGCAAACAAAAGACGCATGTCCCCGGCAACCCTATCCTCATCCAGCAATGCAGCTTCCCTACAACCCAACCGATCCACCGGACCCCGCACCGAAGAAGGCAAACAGCGTTCCGCTGTGAACGCCCTGCGCCACGGCCTGACCGGCCGCACCGTCGTCATGCCCTACGAAGACATGGACGCTTATCACATTTTCTGCAAACGCCTCTTCCAGACCCTCGCCCCCGAGACCCCGCTGGAAGAGCAATACGCCCAGACCTTCTGCGACACCCAATGGCGTCTGAACCGAGCCCGCTCGCTCGAAGACGCCATGCTCGCACTTGGCCATTCCGAAGCCGCCGGCGAGATCGAAACCGAGCACGTCCAGGTCCACGCCGTCCTCACCGCCGCGCAAGTCTTTCGCGACGACTCCAGATCCTTCCTCAACCTGAGCCTCTACGAACAGCGTCTCCAGCGCACGCTCGAAAAATCCCTGCGCGAACTCAAAGCCCTGCAGGCCGAACGCAAAGCCCAGCGCCAGGCCGAACTCGACGCAGCCGTAGCCGAGCGCAATCTCCTGAAAATGAAAGTGAAACACGGCCACCATCAGATCCAGCCAGAGACCGAACCCATCACGAGACAGTTCGTTTTTTCGACCGCCGAAATCGAAGCCGAAGCCCGCCGCCAGTTCCGTCTCGCAGACATCGCAACCGCCCAACGGCACCACTACGACTTCGAAAACTATCGCCGATATGCTCCGAACTGGTCAATGTGACGGCGGCATGAGCCTCGCCGCCGCACTGATAATTCGCGGATAGAGTATATTTGTCCCCAGAAATGGCGAAATCAACCAAATCACCGAGAGGCCGGCCGGGCTTCCTCCGCCGTCGATTCCTGAAAGGCGCCGTCGCGGGCGGAGCGGGCGCGGCATTATCTGCCGTACCTTCGAATTTGCTCGCGCAGGAAGCGGAGGCGCCGCGTAATGCGACCGCGCAGCCGAACGCCCGGACCCTTGCCGCCGATACCGGCGCCCGCCCGCCCCTCGCCTCCGCGCGAGTCATCGAGCACCCCGGTTCCGACTTCATGGTCGATGTCCTCAAGACCCTCGACCTCGAATATCTCACCGCGAATCCCGGTTCCACCTTCGAATCGCTGCACGAATCTCTCATCAATTACGGCGAGAATAAAAGTCCTGAGTTCCTGACCTGCTGCCATGAGGAATCAGCCGTAGCCATGGCGCACGGTTACGCCAAAATCGAAGGCAAGCCGATGATGGCGCTGATTCACGGCACCGTCGGACTCCAGCACGCGTCCATGGCGATCTATAACGCCTATGCCGACCGCATACCCGTTTACATCGTTGTCGGAAATCATGCCGACGGAGCCGTCCGTGGCGCGGGTGTCGAGTCCTTGCACAGCGCGCAGGATATGGGCGCGCTGGTTCGCGAATACGTCAAGTGGGATGACGAGCCTTACTCGCTCGGACACTTCGCCGAGTCGGCGGTGCGGGCTTATAAGATCGCCATGACTCCGCCCATGGGGCCGGTTCTCATCGTGGCCAATAATGAAATCCAGGCCCGGCCGCAAACCGGACCGCGGCAGGCCATCCCCAGACTTACTCTGACTACGCCCCCACAAGGTGACGACGCAACTCTCGCCGAAGCCGCGCGAATGCTCGTGAACGCCGAAAGTCCCATCATCATCGCGCAACGTGCCGCGCGGACGCCCAATGGAATGAAGTTGCTGGTCGAACTCGCCGAGACCTTGCAGGCGCCCGTCAACAGCTCCGAGCGTATGAACTTCCCGCTGCGCCACCCGCTGGCCGGTACGGGAGGCCCCACTTATCGTCCCGACGTAATTCTCAACCTCGAAGTCGCCGATGCGGCCGGACCCGCGCGAGCCGCCCATGCGCGCGGCGCGAAAACGATTAACATCACTGCCGGCAATCTCTACCTCAAGAGCAATATCCAGGATTTCGGACACTATGCGGCCGATGTCGATCTCGATATCGGAGCCGACGCCGAAGCCTCGCTGCCCGCCCTGATAGAAGCCTGTAAAAAGCTGATAACGGCGGACCGCAAACGTGTCTTTGAGGAGCGAGGTGCAAAAGTAGCAGCAGCGAACCTGCAGGCACGGAACCGCGCAATCGAGCAGGCAGCCATAGGATGGGATGCCAGCCCGGTAAGTCTCGCCCGCATGTCCGCCGAACTGTGGCCGCTCATTAAGAACGAAGACTGGTCCCTGGTATCCTGGCAGGGTTTCATCAGTGAATGGCCGAACAAGCTATGGGACTTCGATAAACACTACCAGTACCTGGGTTCCCACGGAGCGGGAGGCATGGGTGCGGGAGCGCCCATGGCAGTAGGAGCCGCCCTGGCCAATAAGAAGCACGGCAGGCTCTCGATTAATATCCAAACGGATGGCGACCTGAACTACGCGCCCGGAGTCCTGTGGACGGCTGCCCACCATCAGATCCCGATGCTGCACATCATGCACAACAACCGCGCTTACCACGCCGAAGTAATGTTCGTGCAGCAGCAGGCCAGCCTTCATAACCGGGGCGCGGACCGCTGCCACATAGGAACAAAGCTAACCAACCCGAACATCGACTACGCAAAAATGGCGCAAGCTTACGGATTTTACGGAGAAGGCCCAATCACAGATCCAAAGGATCTTTCCGCTGCCTTCAAACGGGGCATAGAACGGGTAAAGAAGGGAGAACCGGCGCTGATAGACGTAATAACCCAGCCCCGCTAACCATGACCCGCTCCTTATTCCACAGAATCGTCAGGCACGCCGGTAGCGCCGGCGATCTTGTCGCCGGTGTTCTTACACTCCTGCTTCTGACAACTCTTCCCGCTCTGGCCGCCGACCAGGCCCAGGGCAAAACCCTCTACATCGACAAATACATGTGTTACACCTGCCACGGCTACTCAGGCCAGACAGGCCCGGGAGCACCCCTGGTGCCAATGAAAATGTCGCAGGAAGCATTCATAGCCTACGTGCGAAACCCAAGACAGCCAAACCGAATGCCGTCATTCTCAACCAAAGTAATATCGGATTCCGAACTGGGAGAGATCTACAACTACATAAAATCTCTCCCAAACTCCCATCCCGATCCCAAAACAGTCCCCTTACTAAAGGACTTACTGAAGTGAAGCCATATCAATCACGAACCGATACTTGACGTCACCCTTCAGCAGCCGGTCATAAGCCTCATTGATCTGCTGAATCCTGATCATCTCGATATCGCTCGTAATCCCGTGCTCGGCGCAGAAATCAAGCATCTCCTGCGTTTCCGGAATTCCGCCGATCGCCGAACCGCTGAACCGCCGCCGGTTCATCAAAAGACTAAACGCGCCCACCGGTAAAGGCTTCTCCGGCGCGCCGACCAGACACAAAGTCCCCTCCAGCTTGAGGAGGCTGAGATATGCATTGATATTGTGATCCGCGGACACCGCGTCCAGAATGAAATTGAAACTGCCCGCATGCTTCGCCATCGCGTTGGCGTCTTTCGACAGAACCACCTCGTTCGCGCCGAGCCGTATGGCGTCTTCAGTCTTTCCCGGCGAAGTCGTGAACAGAACGAGATGAGCGCCCAGAGCATGGGCGAACTTGATCGCCATGTGGCCCAGACCGCCGAGACCGACAACGCCCACCTTCTGCCCTGGCCCGACCTTCCAGTGCCGTAACGGCGACCATGTTGTAATGCCGGCGCACAGCAGGGGCGCGGTCGCCGCGAGGTCGACCTTGTCCGAAACCTTCAGCACAAAAGCCTGGTCAACGACAATGTTCGCGGAGTAACCGCCGTAGGTCACACCGCTGGTATGCTTGTCCGGGCTGTTGTAAGTGAAGGTAGGAAAGCTGAGGCAGTATTGTTCCAGACCCTTCAGGCAGTTCTCGCAAGTGCGGTCCGAATCGACCATGCAACCGACCGCGGCGAAGTCGCCTTCTTTGAACTTCGTCACATTCTTGCCGATTTTTAAAACACGGCCCACAATCTCATGGCCGGGAACGAGCGGATAGGTCGTCGGAAGTGCGTCGTGCCACTCGTCCCGAGCCTGGTGAAGGTCGGAATGGCAAACGCCGCAATAAAGGATGTCGATCACCACGTCGTCCGGAGTCGGCTCGCGGCGTTGAATGGAATGTGGCCCGACCGGCGAAGTCGGCGATTGAGCGGCGTACGCTTTCGTAGGCATATTTGGGTTGGATGCTGACCGGCCTTAACGGGCGTCTACTTTTACCGCAAGGTAGTCGATTTTGTGCCCCGGCTCCACCACAATCTGGTGGGGAGTGCGCGGGGAAATATGCAGCACATCGCCCGGATGCAGCGGTTGTGTCTCGCCGCCGTTGATTTTGGATCCACGGATCTCGTGAGCCGTCGTGTGCTTGCCATCAGGAATCGTGCCGCCGATCACAATCGAGCCGTCACCGCTCTGAATGATCAGGATGTCGGACTGTGTCTGGTGCAATTCGGCCTGGCCGGTGCCCTCGCGGTGGATCAGCGACATCGAGTGGTTGCCCCAGCCGCCGAGGGACGAAGTGGCTACCTTGACGCTGCTCATTTTGGCGGGCAGGGTCTTGGCGCGAGCCGTAATCTGCTCGGAAGTCCAGTGGCCATAGCCGGCGGGCAGGGCAGCGATCGCCGCGCCGGTGAAGAGGAGTGAAAGGGTTTTTTTCATGCGGCGGAATTATATCTTGTTCGAGGCTCGGACAAGCCGGTCGCGGACGCCCGCCCACTCGGGAGTGTCAGGCGGAAGTTCAATCGCGATCCAGTCGTACCCTTCGCGGTCGAGATCGTGAAGAATCCGATAAAGTCGCTCGGCGGCATCGAGCGGCATCGCGGCGAGATCGAGGCGAATGCCACGGCCCGACTTCGGCTCCGCCCCGAGAACGATTGGCGTACGCGGGCTGTAATGGCGCGGATGTTGTCCCGGTGATTCCGCGCCGCCACCTGTTTCAACCGGCCCGATCACGTCCTCGATTTGAGTGCGTGTGACCATGCCGGGGCGCAGAATACGCGGGACGCTTCCCGCAAAGGAGAGAACAGTGCTTTCAATGCCGACGGTGCAAGGGCCGCCGTCGAGAATCAGATCGACGCGCGACCCGAGCCCCTCGCGGACGTGCTCGGCCGTAGTGGGTGAAAGCTCCGTGAACCGATTCGCGCTCGGCGCGGCGACAGGAATCTGCGCCGCTTCAAGCAGCGCCTGCGCCAGCGGATGCGCCGGAATCCGCAGGCCGACGCTGGGCAACCCGGCCGTAACGAGGTCGGGTATGTAAGCCCTCTTCGGCACGACGAGCGTAAGCGGTCCGGGCCAGAAGCGGAGAGCGAGGAGCCCAGCTTTTTCAGGCCATTCGAGCGCCAGGTCGCGAGCCATGTCGATGCTCGCCACGTGGACGATGAGCGGGCTCGAGAGCGGACGGCCCTTGGCTTCGAAGATCCGGCGGACCGCCGCCTCGTCGAGGGCGTTCGCGCCGAGTCCGTAAACCGTCTCGGTCGGAAACGCCACCAGCCGCCCGGCGCGCAGCAGTTCGGCCGCCCTGCGGATCTCAGTCACGAGCGTCGCTCAATCTTCGAGATCGGGGCCTTCGCCCGCGGTCTTGCCGGTCTTGTGCCAGACCAGAAACGCATGGATCAGCGGTTCGAGATCCCCATCGAGCACGCGGTCAACGTCACCGACCGCGAGCTTGGTGCGGTGATCCTTGATCAACCGGTAGGGCGCCAGCACATAGCTCCGGATCTGGCTGCCGAAGTTGATTTCGAGCTTGGAGGCTTCGGTCTTGCGCGTCTCTTCGCGCTTCTTCTCCATCTCGAACTCGTAGAGCCGCGCCCGCAGTTGCTTCATCGCGGTGTCGCGGTTCTTATGCTGCGATCGCTCGTTCTGGCATTGGACGACGATCCCGGTAGGGAAGTGGGTGATGCGCACGGCCGAGTCCGTCATGTTGACGTGCTGGCCGCCCGCGCCGCCCGAACGGAACGTATCGATCCGCAGGTCTTCGAGCTTGATATCGATCTTGATCTCGTCGTCGATCTGCGGGAACACGAAGACCGAAGCGAACGACGTGTGGCGGCGCGCGTTGGCGTCGAACGGCGAGATCCGGACGAGCCGGTGAACGCCGATCTCGGACTGCAGCAGCCCGTAAGCATTCGGGCCGTTGACCTCAAAGGTGGCCGATTTGATGCCTGCGCCTTCCCCTTCGAGGCGGTCGGTCATCACGGTCTTGAAACCGTTGAGCTCGGCCCAGCGCAGATACATGCGCAGAAGCATCTCGGCCCAGTCCTGTGATTCGGTGCCGCCCGCCCCCGGATGGATCGTCATGATCGCGTCGCGCGCGTCGTTTTCGCCGGAAAGCAACATCCCGGTTTCGAGCTTTCCGAGAACTTCGGAATAGCGTTTCAGTTCGCGCTCGATATCGCCGTTAACGGATTCGCCCTCACGGGCGAGCTCGAAAAGCGTATCCAGATCGTCGGTCATGCCGCCGACCTGTTTGTCGTTTTCGATGGCTTCTTCGAGGCGCTTGCGCTCCTGCATCACCTTCTGGCTGCGTTCGGGCTGGGACCAGAAGTCGGGAGCGGAGATCTGTTCTTCGGTAGAGTCTAGTTCTTTTTTCTTTTTGGAGGCGTCAAAGATAACTCCGAACGGCAGATGCCTGTTCCCGGAGCGGCGCGTATTCGCGATCAAGTTCGTCGAGAGTCATTTCATTTTTATGCTACAGGATCAACATACAGTCACCGTAAGAGAAGAACCGATAACGCGAAGCCACCGCGTGCCGATAGGCCGCGAGAGTAAGCTCGGTTCCGGCGAGCGCACAGACCAGCAGCAGGAGGCTCGTCCGCGGAAGATGGAAGTTCGTGAGCATGGCTCCGGTCCGGCGGAACTCATAGCCAGGGTATATGAACAGGTCGGTCGCGCCGCTCCGCTCGCCGGTTGCTGCAGCCGATTCGAGGGTCCTCACGCTGGTCGTCCCGATGGCAACCACGCGGTGCGCAGATTCGATCGAGTGCCACGAGTCTTCGCCGATCGAGTAACGCTCGAGATGCAGATGGTGGTTCTCGAAGTCCTCGCGGTCGATCGGTTGAAAGGTCCCGAGACCGACATGCAGTGTAACCCTGGCGATGCTGGCGCCGGCGTTTCGCACGCGGTCGAGAATTTCACCCGTGAAGTGCAGGCCGGCTGTGGGCGCCGCCACCGAGCCGCGCTCGCGTGCGAAAACGGTCTGGTAACGCTCGCGGTCCGCCAACTGGTCCGTACGTTTGATGTAGGGCGGGAGAGGCATGTGCCCCAGACGGTCGAGCGCTGCGTAGACGTCTTCCTCGCCGAGGAACCTGATGGTCCGCTCACCTCGCTCGCCCTGATCGACGATCTCGACGGAGAGGCCGTCAAACTGAATCACCGCGCCGGTTCGGAGTTTCCGCCCGGGACGTACCAGCGCCCGCCATTCGCGCTGATCTTCCGAAACCGGTTCAAGAAGCAGGACCTCGGATTTGCTGGCCAGCAGGCGCGACGGCAGCACACGGGAATCGTTCAACACGATGCAGTCGCCCTCGCGTAAGAAAGACGGAAACTCTCGGAACTGCCGGTCTTCAAACCGTTGCCCCGCGCGATGAACCACCAGCATCCGCGCGCCGTCGCGTTCGGCGGGCGGCTCCTGGGCGATCAGCTCCTCGGGCAGTTCGTAATCGAAATCCGAAAGCCGCATCAACGAGTCAGCAGCTTCTGAACATCCTGGTACGAGACGGCATCAGTCGCGAGCGGGGTGAACGTCCCTTCATCGCGAATCTGGTGGGCAAGGCGCTGCAGTGCGCCCAGTGAAACCCGCGACGTGCCCGACCCCAGGCTCACACGCCGCACCCCGAGCCGCTTCAATTCCGGAATGGAGGGCGCGCCGGCCATCACGAGGATATTCAAAGGCCCTTTGACCGCCGCGACCAGGCGGCCGATGGTTTCGGCATCGGTTACGCCGGGCGCAAAGAGGCAATCGGCGCCGGCATCGTGAAACGCGTTCAGGCGCTCGACGCCGCGATCAAAGCGCGTCGAGGGATCGCCGTGCTGGGCAAGGAAAATGTCGGTGCGGGCGTTGAGCACCAGCGGCACGCCCTCAGAATCCGTCGCCTCCTTGATCGCCCGAATGCTGACAAGCTGTTCCTCGAGCGGAATGAGTTCATGGTTCGCCATGTCCTCCAGATTCATTCCGACCGCGCCCGAGGAGATCACATCGAGGGCGGTATTTACCGGGTCGTCGTATCCGGCTTCGACGTCGGCGGTTACCGGAACGAGAACCGTCCGGGTAATTTTCTCGATCAGGAAGATCATTTCAGAACGCGGGATCTGCTGACCGTCGGGATAGCCGAGCACTGCGGCCAGGCCGGCGCTGCTGGTTGCCACAGCCGGGAACCCTTCGGCTTCGACGATACGCGCACTGATGGCGTCCCATGCGTTGGGGAGCACGAGGATTTCGGGGCCCGCGTGCAGACTGCGAAACAACTCTGCCTTTGCTTTTTGGTTCATCGCCTCTACTTTATCGAGGTGTCTTGCAGAAGTGCGGCAATATCCGGCTGGTCAAGACGATAACTTAGCGCGAGGGCGAGCGCGGTCTGGCCGGTCTTGTCCTGCGCGTTCGAGTCGGCGCCGGCTTTAAGAAGAACTTCCATTTTCTCTTTCGGCAAGGGGTACGATATGGTCGCCGCCATTAGCGCCGTCTGGCCCTGGTAAGTGCGGATGTTCGGATCGGCGCCCGCTTCAATCAACGCCGTGAGAGCCGTCAACGACTCGGCGCGCGTGGCATACATCAGTGCCGTCGCGCCGCTCGAATCTCGCGCATTCGGATTTGCGTGGTTCGAAAGTTCTCTGGCGACGGCCGTCACGTCACCCCGCCATGCCGCGTGCATCAAAGGCGTCAAACCCGGCTTCGGACCGGGTCCATCGTTCAGCAAATCGGGCTTGGCGATGTTCCCGGCGCTGGCGAAGGTCGGGCTCGGATGGGCGAATTTTCTGGTCATGCGCCAGAGACAGGCAACATTAATGAAGGCGTTGGGGGCGGACGGAAAGCTTGTGGCGGATCAACTCGGCCATAGCCTCGATGTACGCCAGAACGTCTATACGCAATCGAACGTCGAAAGCCGATTGGGAATTGTGAACCAGTTGGAGAAAAGCCTCCGCGTGATGTAAATGGTGTTCAAACGGTGTTCGGAATGAAGCTGGTATTTGTAAGTCGCTGAAAAGATGGAGCGGGAGACGGGGGTCGAACCCGCGACGTCCAGCTTGGGAAACTAGTCGTGGATTGTAAATAAAGAACATATGCGTCCATGGCGGTAAATACTGAACATAGAAAACCGTGCCGTTTCAGCGTCTTTTGCTTTTGCCCCTCTTAACGCATTAATCGCAGTAACGAGAAGGGTCCTGCTTTAGCTTCCGATTTGCCCACCTGAAAGCCTCGCCTTGAGGACTCGCCGGAACGTCCGGCGATGTTGCGCGAGGTGAGCATTTGAACAATAGATCTACAGACGATTGCCGTCCAACAATCGACGGCGCACCAACACCACGGTTTTCAATCTGCCGGCTCGATTCTCCGCAGCTCTTCCCGGCGACCTGGTCGTCTCAAAACAGAAACTTCGGCGCGCTGAGGCCATCGCCTGCGTCCGTCTGAAACGTCAGGAGGCGAATCAGAATCTGGGGTTTGCGTCCCGCCCGTTCGTGCTCTGCGGACTGCCGATCAAGAAGCCCGCGCCTGGCCAGTTACTTCATGAGAGGCGCAACGGCCAGTTCTCGCTTCAGGTGACGGGCCATCCGTCATACGGTCTGTCCGTGGGGACAGGACCGACTCATTCCGATATTCCTGGCCACGTTGGCAATCCGCCAGCAGAGCCAGACGATTCAGTTTCGAAGCGCGGCGGAAATGCTTGAATCCTTCGGCATGCAGCAGGGCGGGACACAGTACCGAAGGCTGGTACCCGCCTTCCAGCGCATCTTCGGCGCTACGATTTTCTTCGGCACCGACATGCAACGAGACAGGGCAGTGGTTGTGCATCGGGCGCGGTTCAACTTCATGAGCGAGGCGCGGATTTGGTACTCGCGCGACGCAAATCAAGCCACACTTCCCGGCGGATTTCAGAACGAGATCATCCTCAGCCACGAATTCTTCAACGAGATCATGAGCCATCCGATCCCAACCGACATGGAGGCCGCGAAGGCGCTCTCCTGTTCTCCGGCTGCTCTCGATCTGTTTATGTGGCTTTCGTATCGGTGCTTCGTGGCGAAGGGACGTGAACGAGTGCCGCTATTCGGAGATTTCGGGCTCGTGAATCAACTCGGCAGCTCGGACTATGCCAGGCCTCGCAAGTTCCGCGAACGGCTCGAAGGCTGGCTGGACCTGGTCAGGGCGATGTGGCCGGAGTGCCCGGCCGTTATGGACACGACCGGCACAGGATTGTGGGTGGACAGAGCCGCTGCCGTCCTGCCGGCGGGAGGGAAATGATGCGCACATCGGAGCGCCGAACTGGAATCTGGCGACTGTCTTTGGAGCAAATCGAAGCCACAGTCGCCGATCATCTCGGAAATGGACGCGTCCCTGGCAATCAGGCCGCCGCTTGTTTGAGTCGGCAGGTTTCCATGTATCTGGCCAAGAACGTGGTGGGATGGAGCACGACCAAGATCGGACGATTCTTCAATGGTCGCCACCACACGACCGTTCTTCACGCGATCGAGAAGATTGAACGCCTTCGGCAGACGGATGAGTCCTTGGACGCGTTGATCGAAGTGATCACCGCCGAGCTCAGTCCTGGGACGGAAGGCTGTTTCACAGAGCGGTTTCAGCCTGGGTTGACCACCGGGTTGATCGATGCACTGGCCGACCGGGTTCTGAAGGAGATTCGTCGTCTTACGACTGAAGGCAAATTGGAAGGACCTTTAGCCTGGGCGCAGAGAGAAGACCGTTTACAATGACAGCATTACTGTTGACATTCTTGTGTGTCCCTGGCAAGATGGAGGTGGCGTGATTCCGGCTTTCGATCCCGCCACCGGTGCATTGCCACCTGGTGACCATCGGGCGACACTTGAGGAAATAGGAAGCCGGTTCGGGTTCACTCCACGGCGCCGTTGGCTTCTGAATGGATTGCGAGCCGCGGTGACAGCGTTATGGGCGGCTGGCATTGAGGACATTTTCATCGACGGAAGCTTTTGTACCGAGAAGCTCGATCCAGGTGATGTGGACGGATACTGGGTCGAGCCAGACGACGGCGTGTATGATCGCATCGATCCTTATTGGATCGACTTCGATATGATTCTGGTCCCGCAAGTTCGGAAATGGAAGTGGCGGATGTGGGCGGATCACGGCGTGGAGTTTTTCATCCACCCCGCCATGCGCGCAAAACCGATGGTCGGGTTTCCCGAGTTTTTCCGGCAGGATCGAGAAGGGCTGCCGAGGGGCGTAATTCAGGTAGTCAGGTCAGAATCATGATCAAGAGCGATGCTCAGAGAGAACGCACGGCGGCGCAGATAGAAGGCTTTCGGCAAGCTCTTGCCAAAGTGGACCGGGAGATGACCGGAAAGCGCGCCGCAGCGGTTCGCGGCAGTTACGAAGGGATGATCCGGCAACTGGAGGAGGAACTCCGCGAATACGACGACCTCAAGTCCGGCGAGCTGACGCTTCCGAACGTCGATCGGCTGGATCAGATCGCGCCCTTTGTCGCGAAGATGCGGATTGCGAAGGGCGTATCTCAAACCGAACTCGCCCGCAGGCTCGGCGTTAGTAAACAGGTCATCAGCCGTTACGAGGAAACGGAATATCAAACCGTGGCGATATCCCGGCTGCAGGAGATTCTTGACGCAATTGGCATCAAGGCACTTGTCACGTTGAGTGCGTAGGAGCTCCATCACGCCGACCGGAGAAGCGAATAAAGTGAACCGTTACTATCCCAATTTTTGATCCACAGATCAGTGCTAGAACCTCGGGGGAGCGACCGCTTCGGGAGCCAGCTTGTCGGTTGAGATGAAAGGCGGCCCCCAACAAAAGCGGCCGCCTCCCCGTTTTCAGAACGGCGTATCGTCATCGCCGGTCAGTTCGGCAGCCGCGGTCTCACCTTCGTGCTCGGTCTTTTCGCCGCGGTCGAGCGTCAGGATCGAGATGGCGTGGATCTCGCCGGTCCGGATCTTGGCGTCGGAACCATTGGGCTGAAACTCGCGGTAACGCAGTTCACCCTCGGCTTCGATGAAGGCACCCTTCTTAAGGGATCCGGCCCATTCTCCAACTTCCCCCAGACCACGATCCGAGGCCACTCAGTTCGAGTCTTGTATTCGCCGGAGTCCTTGTCTTTCCAACTCACGTTGGTTGCGAGAGAAAACCGGGTGTGAGCTGTCCCGTTGGGCGTGAAGCGAGTCTCTGCGTCTTTGCCGAGAAAGCCGATGAGCGTGATGCGATTTTTGCAGAACATCTTTTGTCTCCTTTTCGTGCCCCTTCTGTTGGGGCGGCCGAGAGCGAGCGGGTCCTGCTCCCAAGGGCAAGGGACGCATTGTTGGGGGAGACCTTCAGGGGGAACCGACAAAGCAGAGTCCCGCCGCCCCGCAGGGCGCAGGGCTTTGACCCTGAAGCAGAGCCCAATAGAAGAGGCTGGAAAGCGGGATACGGAACTGCCGGAGCGGAACTACAGATCAAGACTTCAAAGGCCGCCCAGATCGAAGCACGCCAACGTATCGGCCGCAATCTGGAAAGTCGCAAACGCCATTGGAACGACTGCTCCGCGAATCCCAGCATTGGGCCGGAATCTCGAGAGATCTTGATATGGGATTGCCAATTAAGCGGGCGGCTTCCACGGGCCGTGATGCCGCGCACTGAGGACGCCACGCCTTCCGACCGCGGGCTGACCAGTCGCCGCCAATAACCGGCGATGCCGCTTCCGGCGAAGCAAGTCTCGGCCATATAGATGACACTCGAATCACAGGAGCGTTGCAGCGTGCGGTCCGTGCAGCGATCATCGCGTGTTACCTCGAGGACCCAGACTTGAGGTCGCCGAAAGTGGTTACGGAAATGGTTACGCAGACCGAAGGATTTCCGACGGTGACACCAACCCTTTTATTTTCAGTGGATTAATTTGCCTTCCCAGTCTGGACACGTTTCGAACTTTTGCAGCCGAAATAGCACTGTGATCGAACCATTGGAAGCGCATTCTTTTCAGAGGAATGAGTGCGACCGCCAACGCTTGTCCAGACCGGGCACCCAGGCTGGACACGTCTCGAACTCGTCGAGACTCCCGGAAACAGCGATGCAGATCGGCGGCGTGCCGTGCCCGACTGATACCGTAGCGGCATGGGCACAAGACCGCCGGACGACTTCTGGCCGCCGTCGCTCGCGCACCTCGCCCAGCCGTTTCTCTCTGATCTCGACGAATACGTCACGCTCGCAGAGATTTCGAGCCGAGCCTGCCAACGGCAATGCGGGGAACCGCTTCCTGTTCACCGCCTTGGTTCCCAAAGAAAAACTGAATGCGGTATTGAGCGCCGCCGGGGGGATTGACCCGGAGCTCAGCTGCTGGGGGCCGGGTCCATGCGTGGACCCGAGGGCGGTTACACGGGCTCGTTCTGGATACAGGGTCCTGGGGGCTCAGGTGATCGGCTGGAGACGCCCGTTGCCTCGTGGAGTCATCACAACAAGGTGGTTCTCTTGCCAGACAACGGAATGCTCATGTGCTACGGCCTCATCCCCCGGACGCTGCAGGACGGCAGTGTTTCCTGGGATGATCCGAGCAAACCCGTTTACGAGGTGGTCCGCGTGAAGCCACTCTCGGCGTATTCGGTCAGAGCTCCGCAGTATACAACCGCGCGGATTTCGATTCGAAGGGATTATTTCGAGGATTATCTGAGCCTGAAGGGCTGCGTTGCCGTAGCCGCCTACTTCGAGGAGCGGTATTCGGACGCGGATGAGCGGATCGATCTTTTTCTCGCGGGCGAAGACGCTGTCCGGTTTGACCTGCCGGGACGCCGGTTGATCCTGAAGCGGACAGCGTCGTCGAATGGCATTTACCTGTGCCAGGCCGGGGGCGCGTCGCTGCTTCTTGTTCCAAACGGCCGCCGCCCAATTACCAAAGAAGGCAACCCGATTCTCACCTGGCCCGGCATCGGAGAGCGGGATGTGGAGGGTCTCAGGCGCTCGTTGAGCGTTGTAGAGGAGTTCGCCTGCGTTCATGATCGGGTGCTGAAGGAGTACGAAGAACGCGACGAGTTCGAAATTCACCCCGATTCCGGGGGCGTGCGATACGGTGGCTGGTGGTCCGTCGGCACCTGCCGCAGGCCCTCGCGCAACTACATTGAGGTCCACCTGAGGAAGCTCTATGACACTCCCGCCTATGTGATCCAGCATTTCAACCGGTTCGCGGTCGCGCGCGAAATCGCCGGGAGCGATCGCGAAATCAACGGTGCCCGGCACGTGGGCCAACGCGCCGACGACGTAATTGTCGCGTTTCTGCGGATGATCGAGGCGCTGGCCATGTTTTCGGACAGTGCCGGGGCATCATCGTCTCAGCGCGATTTCGGCCGGTTCTCTACCGAGGAGATTCGCTACAGGGGCTGGTGGACGTTCGCGGCGCTGAAGCCCATTGGCCGCGTGATCGAAATGTCGCTCTCGCATTCTGGGTTCCTGAGCCGCTGCGCCGAACTCTTCAAGGTACTCGAAAACCTCCAGACTGCGCCCCTCAGGGAACTGCTCCTCAGACTTGGCGCGGCGCGGGAAGCCATTAAGACACTCGGATCTCTAAAGCTGCTGGGAACGCTGTGCCAACTCATCACCATCGCCAGGGCTGATGGGTTGTCGTTAGTGTCGGAGTTCGACCAGGTGTATGGACAATGGAGTCCCACCGTCGCCCTGCCGGGCCTGACCCCGCTATTCGCCCTCAATGGACTGCGCACTCTCGATTCACACACGGCAATCGCTTCCGCCGCGGAAAAAACGTCTGGCGCGGTCGCGGTATTCAGCATCGACCCATCCGATTGCCGGACCGGATGGGGCAGGTCCGCCGATAGAGTGTACGATGCCCTGGCGTTGTCTTTGAACGAGGTCGCGGGCCTTATCGAAAACGCTCCGCTGTGAGAAGCAGCCATGCTCCCTCTTGGCAACTACAGAGCATCCGTCTGAAAAACGGAGTCAGCAGGAATGTTTGTTCGCAGGAATCTCCCCGCGGTTCTCGGCGACGAACAATTCGAGAACCTCGTTGTGTTTCTCTGCCAGCGCCTGCTGGGCATCGAGGCGGAACGTAGATGGCCAACTTCGGAAGCCGGTTATATTCCAAGGCAAAGCGTGCACATCGCCCGGCTGCGATTTTTTTTACTCCCCGAAGACCGGCTATTGCCGGTGGGCTGCAGGCGGTCACCGATATTCAGATCTTCCATCCAGGGTCGGACCGAAGTGCGCGACGCATAACCCTTATATGTACGCATTCGAAAGGAAAAACGGAAAGACGTATTTCCACTGCCCTGAGTGCAGCTACGGGACGACGGTAGCAATAAACAACCCCGGACTGTTTGGAGCCTTCTTCAAAAGGCGTATGAGCAACTGAGCACACGCAAGCAGTCGATTGAAAACGAGGGATTACGCGGCGAGCACGACGTTGTGACGGCACAGGTCGCCGCGCTTGATCTGGCGATGAAGGCTTTCCAGCATCAGCCAGTGCGACCGTCCGAGACCGCCGGAGGAATCGTTATTTCCGGCCTGCTTTTCCGTGAAATCTCAACTCTCTTTAACAAATCTTGAACTCGAAGTCAGCAGACCGGAAGTCAGTAGCCAATAAAGATCCATCTCCCTGCGGATCGCAGAGCTTTCTCGGCGGAGTACCAGGAATGCTGGAACATTGGAAAGTCCAGAGCCTTGCGATAGGTCTTGCCGGTCTGCTTGTTGTGCCACGGCTTGTACGTTGAGCACGGCTCCATGGTCGCGAAAATGCACACCAGCCCGGCCCGCTCACCCCGACTGGCCAGAATCTCTTTCACCCGCTCTTCCTTGCGAAAGTCCCGCTTCCGGATGAAATCGATCTTGACTCCCGCTTTCGGCAGCCATCTTTTCCGCGTTCTCCCGAATCCGGTTGCGGAATGGTTCGGCGAACTTCGGATAGCTCACCGGAAATGACCATGCTCTACGCCGAGTTCACTCAAAACGATCTGCAGCGCGAGTTCACGGGCAACATGGGGCTGCACCTGCACCTTGTCGAGGCGGCACTTCAAGCCGGACGCCGCGCGCCTGCGACTCGTGAATCCTCAGGTTCGCTTTCGCGCGTTCGAGGGCGACCTGGAAATCTCGCGGGTCAAGCTGAAGCAGCAGATCCCCGGCTTTCACGGAGTGGTCGTTCTCTGCATTGGGATTGACCCACTCGACCGTGCCTTCGATGCGAGTACTCAAGGCGGCGAACTGGCCGTCCACCTGAGCGTCGTCGGTCGATTCAAAGTGGCGCGAATTGAGCCAGAAGATCGTGCCGACGATGGCGGCGCCGATGAGCACGATCGCGCCTATCACTCGGGCAATCCATTTCGAGTGGATCACCGTGCCGGATTCATTCTCGGATTTCGTTACGTTTGGGACTTCGTGCAGTTCATTCACGGTAGTCGTTGCGGCCATGATGGGTCTCCTTTCCACGGAATCTTTCATTCGTCAAAGAAAGTTGCCAGCCGGGTCTCGGCAGCGCCGAGAGCGCGAGCCAGCGAAATTTTTGCGACGTTGAATGAAAACAGGCTTGCGATGTAGTTCTCGTCGGCGTTCACTACCGCCTCGCGCGCCTGCACAACTTCGAGATCATTCGTTACGCCGTTGGCGTAACGATCTCCGGCCTGCACAAGCGCGCGTTCCGCGAGCGCTTTGTTGCTCTGCGCGACCCTCACCGCCGTTTCGGAAGCCTGCACATCCAGCCGGGCCACACGAACGTCATACGCTATCCGGCCCTCCAGGTCCCGGGCTTCGGCCTGCCGTTGAGCGAGGCGAGCCTCGGCTTCGCGAACATCGGAACGGATGCGCCCGCCCGTGAACAACGGGACGGAAACGGCCGCATCGACCGAATAGACCTGGTTGTAATTCCCGGGATTGATTCCGCCCGTGCCGTACGCTGCATCGATCGAAACGGAAGGCAATCTCTCGGCGGCGGCGCTCTTCACATCAAGTTCCGCTGCCGACACCGATACCCGTGCGCTCTCCAGATCGAACCTTTTCTGCTGAGCGTTTTCTTGCGGAATCGGCTTGTAGCTGTATGCATGCGCCGGCGCCCATTTCTGTTCGAGCGGGATGCCGGCGATACGGTCGAGGGTCAATTTGTCTTTTCGAGGTCGTTTTCCGCGTCCGTGACCCGTTGTTCCGCTGCGTGCAATTCCACGGAGGCCCGGATGCTGTCGATCTCGGGCGCTACTTCGGCTTCGAATTCGTGGGCAATCTGAGTCTGGAATTCCTGCGCCGAATTCAATGCCGCGCGTGCCGTCGCGAGCCTTGCCTCGCTTCCAACCACCTGGAAATATGCTGTTCCGACAGCCAGAACGACGACGTCACGCGAGTCGCGCGTGCTTAAAAACCGATCACGTTACGTTTCGCCGACGGGCGAACCGAAACGATCAAGTGCAGCCAGGACTATGTGGAAACTTTGTTCCGCCTGTTGGTGGAGAGTGCAGACGACAATCCGCGTGGCTTTGTGAGTGCCAGTCGTACGACGAAGGACGCGGGCAGCTTCTTGAGTTGGGGCTTGCGATCATGCGGACCCCCCGGACGCCTGAGTCTGAAATGGATCCCGCCGACATTCCCGTTTCAGCGCCTTCCTGGCTGCAATTGGCGGCTGGGAGGTTCGCCGGGGAGATACTGAATCGCCGTTTCACGGGATCGCGAAAGTTGCCTTTTCCGTCGTGCAGCTACGTTGACTGTTTTGTCCGGGTGGAGGCATGAATATACGGCAGCCCGTATTCCTCTGTCTGGTTTTGATCCTGAAGGAGCGCGCTGTCGTGGGACGGCGCGTTAATGAACTTTCGATTGGTATGGGTCGGCTCCGATGATGAAGGCGACGGAGATGAGGCTGCATCAGGACAGAAAACAGCTGAGTCTGCCGCTGGACGGGCAGGCGGAGCAACGTACGAGTGCAGGGGCGGAGAGATGGTCCGCTGGGAACAACGTGACAGCGGGCGACGGAAGCCGATCCCGGTGGCGAACTTTACGGCCCGTATCGTACGCGATCTGATTGTTGACGATGATGCCGCACCGACCCGCCGATTCGCACTGGAAGCCAGGTGCGGAGGAGAGCGCTTCGCCTTCGTCGTGACCGCTGCAGAGTTCGGGCGGATGAGTTGGGTATTGGACCAACTGGGCCCCGGCGCGATCATCTATCCCGGCCAGTTGCAGCATGCGCGCGCCGCAATTCAGTACGTATCCGGCTCAATACGGCAGCAACACATATTAACCCATACAGGCTGGCGCAAAAGCGGCACGGACTGGGTATACCTTGACGCCGGAGGTGCAATCGGTGCAGCGCAATCGCCGTGCGATATGCAGGTTGAACTGCCGGCGGCACTGGCGCACTATCAGCTGAGAACGCCGCCCGATCGCGAGACTCGAGTCGCTGCCGTTCGCGCGAGCCTGCAATTTCTGGACGTCGCCCCGGACCGGATCAGTTGCCCCTTACTGGCCGCAGTGTACCGAGCTCCCCTGGGCAGGGTGGATTTCAGTCTGTTCCTGACCGGTGCGAGCGGGACATTCAAAACGGCTCTGGCTGCATTGTGCCAGCAGCACTTCGGGGCGGAGATGGATGCTGGATCTCTGCCTGCTCATTTCAGCTCGACGGCTAATGCGCTGGAGACTTTGGCCTTCGCCGCCAATTAGAACAGGCAATCTACCGGTGGCTGGCAAGCTGGAACGGCGACCCAACCCCATTCGTCTGGAAGGCCTCCGCCGACGTTATCCTCGACAAAGTCCGGCGCTGTAAAGAATTATCCGAGACACGATACTAGTACTGGATGATTTTGTGCCGACGGGCGGCGCTGGTGACGAGACGCTTCACGGCATCGCTGAACGCCTGTTCCGTGGGGCAGGCAACGATCAGGGACGAAGTCGGCTAAGGGGGAACGGAAAGCTGCACGCCGCACGACCACCGCGGGCTTTGTTGCTGGCGACGGGTGAGCAAATACCGAAGGGCAAAAGTCTGCGCGCTCGTCTCTTGATTATTCCGATACATGCCGGAGAGGTCGATCGTGTTCGCCTGAGCGAGTGTCAGAACGCGGCGCAGCAAGGACTATACGCCCTGGCAATGGGGGGCTTCGTAAAGTGGACTGCGGAACGATATGAAGAGTTGCAGGCGTACCAGCAGAAACGGGTGCAGCAGTTACGCGCAGGGCAACCGCCGTTCGCATCCCACGCGCGTCTGCCAACGACTCTCGCGGAACTGCAGAACGCATGGGAAATCTGGCTGAGGTTCGCAGGGGAATCGGCAGCCATCGGCGCCGGGGAGCAGGAAGGACTGGAACAAAGGGCCCGTAAGGCTTTTGCGGAGGTGTCGGCGATGCAGCCTGCTTATCAGATCTCCGGCGATCCAGCGTTGCAGTTCCTCTCTCACTTAAGAGCTGCGCTTGCATCCGGAGTCGCCCACATGAAGAACCGCTTCGGCGAAACGCCGGATACGCCATTCCAATGGGGATGGAGGCTGAATCCAGAGGACGGGAAGTGGATTGGGTAGGGAACGTGTATCGGTTGGGTGACCGAAAGCGATGTGTATCTCGATCCATCGGCAAGCGATCGTGTGGTCCGGAACGCTGCCGGTGGCGAAGCTTTGGACGTGAGTGGTCAGGCACTTCGTCATCGGCTGCACAAACAGGGCTTGCTCGCGAGTGTTGACGGTACCAGGCACACGCTTCTCGTGCGTCGTACTCTCGGCGGCCGTCAACGACGGGTGCTTCATCTGAAAAGCAGCGACCTGGCGCCAGCGGGGATCGGTGTTGGAGCACTACGCGGTTAAAGCCCTCTTTCTCGCAGTTGCAGCGCGATAGCATGCAGGAACGCCGGAAATCAGAGCTCAAAATGTCGGGTTTGTCGCCTTCCTGTAGGCTTGGTATTTCAGAAAGCGGCGGGGGGCAGAGTTGATTCGATTCTGATTGCAAGCATAAACGATCCATAATCAATAGCTTAGCGCTGCCTACTCCGCGAACACATTTATCAAAACCCGGCCATTTCCTGCCATTTTCGGCCACTTTTTGTGCCAGTCCCGCCTACCACCTGGTTGGCGCCTTCCTCATCAAAGATGCAAAGATCGCGGAATGGACCGACTACGAAATCCGAGTTTAGGCGGACACGAAGTCTGGTCTGGGAGGATCATCTTCATGCCGAGTGCGCACCCGTGTCACGGACCCGATCACGGCATCCGGATCAGCATGAGCCGGAGCTGCAAATCCGATATCGTATATTCCATGCGAACGAGACTTGCGCTGGTTCTGGCACTGGTGGCCGCTTCGGCGCCAGCCCAGAAGCCAAAGACGCCGCGGGATTTGGAGGGCGTGTGGAGCAACGCGTCCATCATTCCTTTGGAGCGGCCCAAAGAACTTGCGGGGAAGCAGGTTTTCACACCCCAGGAGATGGCCGATTGGGAGGCGAAAGTCTTCCAGCGGAGCAAGCGCGAGAAGCCTTTGAATCCGGGCCAGGTCGGCACTTACAACGACTTCTGGTGGGACGGGGATGCGAAGCGCGCGCCGAATTTCCACACTTCGCTGATCGTCGATCCGCTGGATGGGCGGGTTCCTCCTCTAACTCCGCCTGCCCAGAAGCGGGTGGATGCGGATCTGGCTTATTCGAGAGCGCATCCTGCCGATGGTCCGGAAGACCGGCCTTTGTATGAGCGTTGCATGGTGTTTCCGATGAGCGGTCCGCCCATGCTGCCGAGCTTTTATGACAACCACCAGTACGGTCCGCTGACCACGAACTATCAGATCGTGCAGACGCCGACTACCGTCGCGATTCTGGTCGAGGTGCTGCACGACGTGCGGGTGATTCCGATGGATGGACGTCCGCATCTGCCGCCGAATGTGCGCCAGTTGAGAGGCGATCCAAGAGGACACTGGGAAGGCAATACGCTCGTGGTTGATTCGACGAACTTCACGGATAAGACGAAGTTCCGCGGGGCCGATGAGAATCTGCATCTGATCGAGCGGTTCACTCGGACGGCTCCGAATATCCTGCTTTATCAGTTTGAGGTCGACGATCCGACGGCGTTCACGAAGCCCTGGAAGGCGGAGATTCCGATGATTGCCAGCGATGAGCATGTGTACGAGCATGCTTGCCACGAAGGGAACTATGGACTGGCGGGCGTGCTTGGCGGAGCGCGCGCCGACGAGAGGAAGCCCAGATAGCGCAGGCGGACATGCTGTCGTTAAGGCGCAGCAAAAGATTTCGGCGGCCAGCGCCGCGCTGGTCCGGGCAGGCGATTATTGGCGCCATTCTGAAAGGCGAGCGTGACCCCTGGAAACTGGCGGAGTTGAAACATGATATGGTGCGGGCGAGCCAGGAAGAGGTGGCGCGCAGTCTCGAAGGCAACTGGCGCGAGGATCTGGTATTTGAACTCAGACAGGCGGTGGACAGTTTCCATTTTGCCCATCAGCAGATGCAGCAATGCGACCGGCAGCTCGAAAGTTTTCTCGCCAGCCTGCCGACCCGAACCCTGGACATACCCAGCGATCGCGCGACGGCGGCTGTAACCCAGAGGCTAAAGAAGGAACGGAAGGCAAAGAGACCCACCCGCAATGGGCCGACGGTAAACCTGAAGGCGGAACTGAAAAGGATTTGTGGAGTGGATCTGACCTCGATTGACGGCGTCAATGTCGTTACAGCGCAGACGATCATCTCGTGCGCCTCGAGTCGTAGGCCAAGCTTCTGCACAGCCGTAAACGGACGAGCCGGTTTATCCTGGGCGTGCCGCCGAGGCAAAAAGAACTGCTCACATTGCGGCGACACGAGGCAAAAAGTATAACCATGTCTCCGGAACGTTCTGTTAATATATCTCGCAACGGTCAAAACTCAGCGCAGTTCCAGATGCTGTCTTATAAGGCCGCGCACCGTAAAGATTTGCCTGAAGTTAAACACGGTCTATCAGGCAGGAATCGGTGGACCGATGAAGCCGGTTTCCGATTAAGAGAACAACCGTCGAGTTAACAAGGGGGATGTCATGAAACTGAATTCCATTCGTCAGGTGACCGCCCGGGCGGCCGCCTTGGGGCTTTGCTATGTCGCACTGGCAACTGCACCGGTTGCGCGCGCGGAAGACATGACTGCGCAGTCATTGATTGACCGCGAGCTGATCCTAAATCAGATCACGCGTTACTATTACAACTTCGGCAAAGTGGACCGGCAGAGCGAAGAGAGCTTTTATGCCGAGGACGGCGAGTTGATTCTCGGCACCAGGCACTACAAGGGCAGGGAAGGCATCAAGCAGGCATACAACCGTGCCCCCGCGGCCCCTGCGGCTGGAGCAGCGCCCGCTGTCGCCGCAGCGCCCCCGCGCGAGAGGACCGCTTTCAACGTGGCGATCGAAAATCCGCTGATCATCGTGCACGGCGACACAGCCACCTCGCAAGTCATTTTCACCGAGTACCGGCAGGAGAAGGTGGGCGATCCGATGAAGATGACGACTCAGGGAAAGGAATACGCCACGTGGGTCAAGGTGAATGGCCAGTGGCTCTACAAGACCCGCCAGATCGCGAGTGGCAGTAACCCGCCGGAAGGCTGGAAGGAATAAGCATTCACGAGCCAGCGAGGTTGGGCTCAAACCGATCCGATCAACTTGTACCTTGTGCCGCGCCAGTGTACTGTGAACCCGATTTTTGACTCGTGTGCGCAGCCGCACCAGGAAAATCCGTAATCGAAGCAATTCGCGTTGATCGCGCAACTCGCCTGGCGGAATCCATACCTCCGGCAGCGTCCCATTGCGAAGTAAAATCGCAAGCCTTTCGCATCGAGCTTGTCGGTCTTGTTGGTCAGCCCCATCCGCCGCCTGCCCTCGTGTGGATTTGCCAGTTTAGGCTGGTGACCCAGCTTCTCCATTTCATCCACCATCCGTAGCTTCCGCTGGCTTCCACCGCGATCGATGGGTTTACCTCGACAGCGTCCGAATCGACTCGGCGATCGGTGGCTGTACATGGAACCTGGCCAAGCGCCGTGTTCGTGACGCCGTCGAACACCTTCCAGTCATCGTCGTTCAACTGATCTCTTTGAATCGAAGGCTGGATTCCGGGGCGATATCGGGCGGCAGCTTCGCTTTATATCCGAAATTCGACGCGGCAAACAAAGGTTCCGGGTGAGCCTTCTTACGCGAGGTTGAATCCGCGCACCGGCATCGCCAGCAACGACGAGAAGGCGTCGGCCGGCAGGTCGGACAGCTTCACCGCGGAAAGGTCGGCTCCGAGCGACGCGCCGTTCCTGCCGACACCGATGTTTCGCATGCCCGCGCGGCGGGCTGCTTCGATACCGGCTCGCGCATCTTCGACGACAATGCAAATCCGGGATTCGGCGTTCAGGCGCGCAGCGGCTACCTGAAACACCTGGGGATCAGGCTTACCTGCCTGTACATCCTCTGCCGAGACCGCGGCCTGAAACCAGCCTCTGACTTTGAGTGCGTCCAGGACTGCTTCCACATTCAGCCGGGGAGCCGAAGAAGCGATCGCCTGCAACCAGCCTTGATTGTGCAAATGCTGGACCCATTCGGCCGCGCCCGGGAGGGGCGATAACCCGTGCGAGCGGACCAGTTCCCGGTATCGAGCTTCTTTGGCGTTGCCGATTCGGTCGATCGTGTCGGCGGGAACGTTATCGCCAAGCCACGCGCCAAGAATGGCATCGTTCCGCTGACCGAAGCTGGAGAGGAATTGCGACCGGCTGAGGGCGATGTTCTCCTGGCGGAGAATCTCTTTCCAGGCGAGCCAATGATATTCCTCAGAGTCCACCAGTGTTCCATCCATATCCCACAAAACCGCTCCACACTGTTCCGTCATGTTCCTAAGATCCCAGACGATACGCCGCCTCGTTCCATCGGAGTTCGTTGCGAAACCGGCGCAGATCGGTCGTTGAGTCGATGATGAGAAATTCGAGATCGGCCATTTCCGCTAAATCCTCCAGGTGCTCGGTGCTGAGGGCCTGGCTGAAGCCGGTATGGTGTGCGCCGCCGGCGTAAATCCACGCCGCCGCGGCCGTCCGCAGATTGGGACGAGGCGCCCATACTGCTCTGGCGACAGGAAGATTCGGCAGTGGCTCGGGCGGATCGATGACGTCAACTTCATTGACGATCATGCGGAAACGACTGCCGACCTGAACGAGGGATGCATTCACGGCAGCTCCGGCGGGAGCTGTGAACACGAGCCGCACCGGATCCGCTTTGCCGCCGATCGATAGCGGATGAATCTCAAGCGAGGGCGTGGAGCTCGCGATCGACGGACAGATTTCGAGCATGTGCGCGCCCAGCACTTTTGGGGCGCCTCCAAAATCGTAGCTGTAGTCTTCCATGAAAGATGTGCCGCCGGGAAGTCCCGCGGCCATTACCTTCATGGTGCGAACCAGCGCCGCAGTCTTCCAGTCACCCTCGGCGCCGAACCCGTAGCCATCCTCCATCAAGCGCTGCACCGCAATGCCTGGAAGCTGCGAGAGGCCGTGGAGATCCTGGAAGGTATCGGTGAACGCGCCGAATCCGCCGTTTTGCAGGAAAGCACGCAGGCCGAGTTCGATCCGGGCAGCGTCTTTCAGAGCCTGGCGACGTTCTCCTCCGGGGCGCAGAGGTTCCGCAACGGAATACCGGTCATCGTACGCGGCCACCAGCGATGCCTCTTCAGCGTCAGAAACCTGACGGATGCCGGCAGCCAGGTCTCCTACCCCATATCCATTCACTGAGTAGCCGAAGCGGGCCTGTGCTTCCACCTTGTCGCCTTCCGTGACGGCCACCTCGCGCATATTGTCCCCGAATCGCGCGACCTTCAGGCGCTGCGATTCATGCCAGCCCGCGGCTGCGCGCGACCAGGTCGAAAGCCCGCTTAGCACCTCGCCGTCCTGCCAGTGGCCCACGACCACTTTGCGCTTCAGCCCGATGCGCGCCGCCAGATGCCCGAACTCGCGATCCCCGTGCGCCGATTGATTGAGGTTCATGAAGTCCATGTCAATGGACTTCCAGGGCAGGTCCCGGTTGAACTGAGTATGCAGATGCAGGACTGGTTTTGCCAGTATGCGAAGGCCTCCCAGCCACATCTTAGCGGGCGAAAAGGTGTGCATCCACAGGATCAACCCGGCGCAGCCTGGTGACGCATTCGCCTCGGTGCACAGTTCCAGGATTGCGTCCGGGCCAGTCAGGACCGGTTTCCAAACGAGATCGAGCGGAATCTGCCGCGCTCTACTGCAGCCCGTCCACGATTGCGCGGCTGTTTTCCGCGACCGTGTGGACAACCTTTTCGCCATATAAGTGCTGACTGCCTGTGACGAACCATACCTGCTTTTGCCTGAGATCGATCATCGGTATTTCCTCCACACGGATTCAGACGCTCTCCGGCGCCCGCCCCGTCGATTCGCGTACGATCAGTTCCGGCGTCATCAGAATCTCCAGCTGGGCGGCGGGAGCTTGCTCTTCAGCGGTTAAAGCCGAGAAGATTTGCCGTCCGATCTGGTCTCTGGCAATGTGCAGTGTCGTGAGCGCAGGATAGACCACCTCGGAAAGCGTGATGTTGTCGAAACCGGTCACGGAAATCTGGCCGGGCACCTCAATACCTGAATCGCGCAGTTGGCGGAGCACACCTACGGCCATGAAATCGTTAACGCAGAGAATGGCGGTGGGGCGAAAGCCGGACGCGAAGAGCTTCTGGACTGCGCGGCGACCGCCCGAATAATCGTCCGAATCCGCAACGGTGGTGAACTCAACAGCGGGCGAGCAGCGTTGCATCACGTCGATAAAGGTTCGCTTCCGATCTCCCAAAGGCCCCAGCGACGTGTGGTGACCCACGAAAGCGAACTTTCCATGCCCCATGCTGCGGAGATACTCGCACACGCGTTCAATGCCCTTGCGGTAGTTGGTTTTGATGCTGAGGATGCCCTTGCGCGGCTCGCCCACATCGTAAACGACCGCCCGGAGATGGCGTTCCTCCAGCCGGTCGAGGAGAGAGGGATCGATTTCCGATACGATCAGCGCTATACCGGCCACGCGTCTTCCCAGCATGAGGTCCACGCTGGAATTCAGCCACTCCGAGTCGTAGTCGGTATTGGCCACCAGAACCTCGTAACCATGGGAGTGCGCCTCCTGTTCCAGAGCGCGGAAGATGTCGAGGAAGAAAGGGTTCTCCAGGTTGGAGACGATCAAGCCCAAAGCGCGGCTGGCGCCGCCGGCGAGAGCGCGCGCGTGCGGATTGGGAGAGTATTTCAGATCCTCGATCGCCTTGAGGACGCGCGAACGCGTGCCAGCCTCGACGCCGCTGACGTTGTTCAGGACTCGCGATACGGTCGCAGTCGAAACACGTGCTCGCCGCGCGACATCTTCCAGACTCATTCGGCGATACTCATTTCGGCCAATGCTATAAGGTGGAAAACCGGTACACAGTTGTGGACCGATAAGTGGTCCCCGGTTTCACGACGGTGGAAGGAAAAGCGGGCTTGTTCGGCGAATCCGGAAAATGCTGGGTCTCCATGCAAAACGCGGACCGTCTGGTGTAAGTCCTGCCCTTGCCTCTCAACGTGCCGTCGAGGAAGTTACCTGTATAGAACTGCAGTCCGGGCTCAGTAGTAAGAACCTCCATAGCGCGCCCTGATTTCGGTTCGACTACCCTCGCGACGATTTCGAGACCGTTACCAGTGCGGTTCAGCACCCAGTTGTGGTCGTATCCTCCGGCCAGGGCCAACTGTTCATCCTTTTGTTCAATCCGCGCACCGATCGGCGTCGCTTTGCGGAAATCGAAGGGAGTGCCTGCAACGTTCTTCAGCTCCCCTGTAGGGATAAGCCCCTTGTCCACTGGTGTAAAACGGTCGGCGTTGATCCACAGCTCATGAGCGAGGATGTCACCATCGCCGGCAAGGTTGAAATAGCTGTGGTTGGTCAGATTTATCGCGGTGTCTTTGTCCGTGATGGCTGAATATTCGATCTTCAGCTCGTTGGCGTCAGTAAGCGTGTACCTGACGGTGGCCGACACATTTCCGGGATATCCCTCTTCGCCATCTTTGCTTCGATACCTCAGCTCGAGGCTCTGAGGCGTGAGCAAACTTGCCTGCCAAAGACGTTTGTCAAATCCGCGAGGGCCTCCATGCAGTTGATTGGCGCCATCGTTCCTGGCGAGGACATACTCGACCCCATTTAGAGAGAAGCGTGCGTTTCCGATGCGATTTCCATAGCGGCCGATAATCGCGCCGAAATAGGGCGGGGGCTTCAGATAATCCTGGAATTTATCGAAGCCGGCGACGATATCGCCCAGAGTGCCCCGGCGGTCCGGCACTTTCAAGGAAACCACAACGCCCCCGTAGTTCATGATTCGGGCTTCGGCGCCTTTTCGGTTTCTGAGCGTGTAGATTTCCACGTCTCGTCCATCGGGAGTCTTGCCCCACGCCGCCTTCCCCGGCGGTTCCACACTCGCGGCCATGCCCGGTCGCGAGGAATAGCCCGCCATTAACATTGTCAACACAGCCAGAGAGGCCGGAAAGGTTCTAACAGGGTGCTGAAAAGCGGTGCTTAACGCTCCCTCACGGTCGCGGCTCGGAACAGCGTCTGCCGATTTCGAAGAACTTACCGAGCCGCGCGCGTGAGCAAGCGTCAACGAAAAGACCCTTTTCATCACTCTCCTAAGTTTTGTCTTGTCCATAGTAAGCGCTCTGTCCATGTTTGCGGAAGAAGTGTTTGTCCAAAAGCGCGCGCGCGATCGGCTCCGCGGCGGGATTCAGCATCAGCGTCTGAAAGGCTGTTTGCGCGACTTCCTCCAGAACGACCGCATGATGAGCGGCGTCGGCGGGCAACCGTCCCCAGGTAAAGGGGGCGTGACCTGCAACCAAGACCGCCGGCATTGTCAGCGGGTCGATTTGGCGGAATCTTTTCACGATGGCATGCCCGGTGTTGGCTTCATAGGCGTCGTCGATTTCGGAGGCGTGAAGGACGTGCGTCACGGGGACCGGGCCGTAGAAATAATCGGCATGGGTCGTGCCGAGGCACGGAATTTCGCGGCCCGCCTGTGACCAGACTGTGGCGTGGTGCGAATGCGTGTGGACAACTCCGCCGATCGCCGGAAAGGCGTTGTAGAGGATCAGGTGGGTCGCCAGGTCGGAAGAAGGGCGCAACTCGCCCTCAACCGTTTCTCCCTTAAGATCGACGATCACGATGTCATCCGGGGTCATTCGATCGTAGGGAACTCCACTCGGTTTTATCGCGACGAGACCCCGAGCGCGATCGATGCCACTGGCATTTCCGAAGGTATAAAGCACGAGCCCGCGGCGCACCAATTCCAGGTTGGCGGCGAGAACTTCTTCCCTCAGTAATCCGAGGCTCATTGCATTCCTCTCGAAGCAGCGGCTATGTTCCGTAATGAAGGGAGCACGTCGCCGAGTCGGAACAAATCGGAGGTGTCCCGCCCGAAGCCGAAATAGAGCCGCTTGTAAATCTCATAGAGCCGGTCATAAACATCCGCTGCCGCCGGATCGGGCATGACGATCCGATGACGGGGGCAGAGCCTCTCCTGCGCCGCTTCGATGCCGTTAAACTCGCCCGCCGCCAGGAACGCGAAGATGGCGGAGCCCAGGCTGGTGGAATCCGTAGCGGGTACGAGAACGGGCTTGTTGAGAACATTGGCGTAGACCTGGTTCAGGGTTTCGTTCCGCTGCGGGATTCCGCCCGCATTGATGACGCGATCAATCGGAACCCCGTGCTGCTCCATTCGTTCGAAAATCACGCGTGTATGCAGCGCGGTGCCTTCGATGGCGGCGAAGAGTTCGTCCGCGGCGGTATGCATGAGATTCCAACCGAGAGTGATGCCGCCCAACTCGGGGTTCACCAGGACTGTTCGGTCGCCGTTGTCCCACGTCAATCGCAGAAGGCCGGTCTGCCCCGCGCGGTACGGAGCCAGTTCTTTGGAGAGGGCTTCTACGCTGGTCCCGGCGCGGCGGGCGATGGCGTCAAAGATATCGCCGGTAGCCGAAAGGCCCGCTTCAATGCCCGTCAGATCGGGATGCACGGAACCCTGCACCACGCCACAGACTCCGGGGATCAACTTCACATTTTCGGCAACGGCAATGATGCACGTGGAAGTACCGATGACATTGACGACATCTCCGCACCTGACTCCCGCGCCGATGGCATCCCAGTGCGCATCGAATGCTCCCACCGGAATGGGAATGCCGGCGCTAAGTCCGAGCGCCTCAGCCCAGTACGGTGAGAGTTGCCCCGCGATCTGGCTCGAGGTGGCGTAACGGCCCTGCAGTTTCGCGCGCATGCCGGAGAGAAGCGGATCTACGGTCCGCAGAAATTCTTCCGCGGGCAAACCGCCCAGGTCAGGGTTCCACATCCATTTGTGACCCATTGCGCAAATGCTGCGCGGCACCTGTGCGGCATCGGTGATGCCGCACAGGGTGGCGGTGAGCATGTCGCAGTGCTCGAAGGCTGTGACAAAGCGGTCACGCTTTTCCGGATTGTGCCGCAACCAATGAAGGAGCTTCGCGAATCCCCATTCGGAGGAGTACGTTCCGCCGCACCACTCAATCGCTTCGAGGCCCCACTGCCGCGCGGCGCATGTAATCCCGGCGGCTTCTTTCGCCGACCGGTGATCGCACCAGAGATAGTAGTCGTCCAATGGCTGTAAATCCTGGCCGACGGGGATGACGCTCGAACCCGTGGTGTCGAGAGCAAGCGCTTTGATGTCTCCGCCCTTCACTCCCGCGCCTGCAAGAGCCTTCCCCATGGCTTCGGCCAGCGCGCGCATGTGATCGGCGTGACTCTGCATGGCGTGATCGGGATCTTCGCGTTTGCGATGGAGAGGGTACTCGGCGATACCCGAGCCGAGGCGTACGCGCGTACTGTCGACAATCGAAACGCGAACGCTCAGAGTCCCGAAGTCCACTCCGGCGACAACGCTCATGATTTTCTGCCAGGCCGGAAGAGATATACATAAGCCGCCCCGGCGATTGTCAGAAAGCCGCCCCACCAGATTCCGACATGCAGGTCCGCCATCACGACGTGTGGGGGCGAATACAGCCCTGCAATTCCGGCCCCCAGAATGAGTAAGCCATAGACCAGGACCAGAAGGCCGATAAAGAACCAGATCGAAAATCTATTGTCCAGAGCCATAACCGTTACCGAAATACAATATTCAAAGCGATAAAGATCACCGCTACGATCGCCGCCCAGAACGCGGGACGCTGGATCAGCGGAAGCGACCCTTCGGAAGGCACGTGCGTGCAGCCATAGACCAGACCCTCCAGCCGTTTCTGGGGCAGCGGTTTGGTCGCCAGGCTGACCGCTACAGTGACGAACACGCAAATAAGCCAGGACCAAAGCCCGCGATACATGTTTTCCGCCATATCCTTCGCGTTGGGTGAGAGGGCGATGATCGAGAGGGCGCCGGGTTCCACTTTTACCCACGCCCACATCCCAATCGACGACACGGTCCCTGCGAACAATCCCCAGAAGCCCGCTGCCGGAGTCGCCCGTTTCCAAAACATGCCGAGTAGCACGGTTCCGAAAAGCGGCGCGATGAAGAAGCTGAACAGAGCCTGCACATAGTCCATAATGCTGAGGAACTGCATCACGAGGTAGGCCGTCCCGATGCTGATCAGCACGCCCAGGACGGTGCACCAGCGCCCCATGCGGACGTAATGCTGGTCAGTAGCGTTCTTCCGGATCAGAGGCCGATAAATATCGTACGTCCAGACGGTGGAGAACGCAGTTACGTTGCCCGCCATCCCTGACATAAATCCCGCGATCAGCGCCGTGATGCCAAGGCCGAGCAGACCAGGGCCCAGATAGCGGGCAAGCATCAGCGGAAGGACCTCGTTATAGCTGTGCCCGTGCGAAGCGACAGCTGCGGCCTCGCCGGTGAGCTTCTCCGGCAGAAGCGCGACTCCCAGCAACCCTGGAACAATCACAATGAGCGGCACCAGCATTTTGAAGCCGGCGCCGATGACGGGAGCCATCTTAGCGGAACGCAGATCTTTGGCGGACAGAACTCTCTGGACCACCAGAAAGTCGGTAGTCCAGTAGCCGAACGAGATCACCCATCCCAGACCGAAGACGATCCCCGTCCAATGAATGCCCATCGGATTATCTTTGAAGGAGCCAAGCGTGGTCCAGAGATGCGTGTAGTCGGCGCTCCCCATGCGGGCCGCGATCTTCTGCTCGAGGCCGTGCCATCCGCCGGTTTCCTTCAGGCCGAGGATCGGGACCAGCAACACGCCCAGCCAGATCAGCACGAACTGTAGAACTTCGTTGAAAATGGCCGATCTGAGGCCACCCAGCGCCACGTATAACGCGACAGTCAGCGACGAAATCCAGATACTGAAGTTGATGTCCCAGCCGAGGACAACCTTCATCACCAGCGCCATGGAATACATGTTGATCCCGCTCATCAGCACCGTCATTACGGCAAAACTGACGGCCGAGAGCGCCCGCGCCGGTTCGCCGAATCGAAGCTTAAGGTAGCCGGGTACCGAGTGGGTTTTGCTGATGTAATAGAACGGAATCATGACGACGCCGAGGAACAGCATCGCCGGAATGGCGCCAATCCAATACCAGTGGGTCGCCAGTATTCCGTACTGATAGCTGGCCGCGGCCCAGCCCATCAGTTCGAGCGCGCCCAGGTTCGCGGAGAGGAAACCCAGTCCCGCAATCCAGGCGGTCATTTCCCGACCGGCCAGAAAGAAATCCTCTCCAGTCCGGGTTTGCCCCTTTAAATAGAAACCGACGGCCAGAACGGCAAGGAAGTAAATGGCGATGATCGTCGTATCCACCCAGCTGAGCTGGATGAGATGGGTCGCCTGAGCCTGAAGCAGAATCAGAGAGTACATTCAGGCGAGTTTGGCTTTCAGCATCGTATAAGAATGCGCCGGAAAGCTGTAATGGAGCGAGTTCTTTTCGGCAGTCGCATCTCTTCTCACGGATTTTACAGCCGTGGAGTCGAAATTGTTTCCGGCTTTGATATCGGGAGCGTTTAACTCCCATATTTCGACGGGACCCGTGAATTGCCTGTCCTCCAGTTCAATGCTGGTCTCGGTGGGCTGATCGCGATGGCGGTTGACCACATTGATGACGAGTGTCCCATCGTCAAGCGCCGCCGATGCATCCAACTGCGGAACATCGCCCGCCGCGGAGCTTGTATACACCGGGCACTTGACCATCAGATCCAGCGACTTGCCGCGCGTGTTGTTGGCAAACAGGGCGAGCGCATAGTAGATGGTCTGCAGAAACAGGCGTTTGTCATCGGTAAAGATCGGGGCGATGACGTTTACCAACTGCGCGAGGTTCGCAATTTTTATGATGTGAGCATTCCGCACGAAAGTATTGAGGAATGTCGCCACAACCAGTGCGTCTTCCAGGTTGTATCGCTCTTCGAGAATGCGTCGGCCCCGTTGAGAATCGCCCCGCGCACGATACCAGACATTCCACTCGTCCCAGGCGATGTAGATTTTTCGGCCGCTGCGCGGCTGGCCCGAGAGAGCGGCATTGATTACGCCTTCGGTTGTTTTGATGCGGTCCTGCAGGGTTAGCGACGAGGCGAGAAAATCTCCGAAGTTGTTTGCCGCATTTCCCACATACATGTGCATCGACAGGTAATCCGCATGCGTCTTGAGAAAATCGAGCACCGTGCGGTTCCAGCCGATCCAGTCGACTCCGTTCGTGTAATTCGAAGAACCGGCCGCGATGAGCTTGATATTCGGGTCGGTCCACTTCATTAACTTGGCCGCCTCCAGCGCAAATTTTCCGTAATCCTCGGCGGTCCTGTGTCCCATTTGCCAGGGACCGTCCATTTCGTTGCCGAGTCCCCAGTAAGTCACCTTCCATGGGTCGCGCCGACCGTTCTCGCGGCGCAATCGGGTCATGGCGGTATCCTCCGCCGAGTTCACATATTCGACCCATTGCTGCGCCTCGTCCCAACTGCCGGTACCGAGGTTCGCGCAGATATACGGTTCTGTCTGGAGCAGTTCGCAGTAATTGAGAAACTCGTGTGTCCCGAAGCGGTTGCTCTCCACCGTTCCCCAAGCCATCTCCAGGCGCGGCGGGCGTTTGTCGCGCGGGCCGATGCCGTCCTTCCAGTGGTAATTGGACGAGAAGTTCCCTCCGGGCCAGCGCAGGATCGGGACATTGAGTTTCCTGACGGCATCCAAAACATCCCGCCGGTAGCCATTAGCGTCGGCGAGCGGAGAGTTCTCGTCGAAGATGCCGCCATAAATGCAGCGCCCAAGGTGTTCGGTGAAGTTGCCGTAGATTTTGGGATCGATGTCGTCAATTACCCGCTCGGTGTCGATCTTGATCCGCGCCGGCCGGGTAGATTGTTGCGCTCGCAGCGCCCACGGTACAGCAAGCAGGGTTTTCGAGACAGCGCGCCGTGTGAGTTTGGTATTCATGCCCGCGGATCTCACCTGAAGAGGCGGGGAGCGAATTCCACCAGGCAACGACGCCACGTGAGCCACTCATGCGCGGTGCCGGGAGACTCGAAATAAATGTTGTGAATGCCAGCCTTAGTCAACGCCTCGCTGAAGTTTTTCGTCGCGGGGCCTTCAACGGAACCGATCCCGAGAAAGAGCACGTTCATTTTCTTATTGAATGCGGCCGAGTCGGCGAAGACACCGCCGTTCGAGGTTTTAGGGTCGAAGTCAGCGCCGCCGCTGTTACCGCTGAAGCCGCCCAGATAGGCGAATTTGTCGAGATTGGGGAGCACCGTCAGAAAGGATTGCATTCCGCCCATCGAGAGTCCAGCCATCGCCCGGTTCTCGCGTCCCGGCAACACCCGAAAGGTTCTCTCGACCGTCGGGATGAGATCGGTCATCATCATTTCGGTGAACGTGGCATCCCAGTGCTGCGGGAATCCCGGGCCGCGTCCCGCTCCCCGGCCTCCCGGCGCAGGTGCGACCGCGGCAAGGTTCGGTCTTGAAATGACGCCGCGGCCGGCATAGAGACTGGCGTCCGCCCCCGGTTTCACCGCATTCAGGTTGTCCATCACGATGATCATGGGTTTCGCCTTCTTAGCCGCGATCAGATTATCCATGATGAAATCGGCGTGCCCTTGTATATGCCAGCCCTGCTCGTTCTCACCCCAGCCGTGAAGCAGATAGAGAACCGGATAACGGGTGCGCGTGCTGGAATCGTATTCGGGTGGGGTGTACACGTAAGCCTGACGCCATTTGCCGGTGACTTTGGAGAAATACCATTGCCGGCGCACGGCGCCATGCGGAACGTCTTTCACAGAATAAAAATCCGCATCCGGCGCCGGGATCTCGACGCCACTGTTATCCCAGCCCGATCCGAAGAAGGTTCGTGTCGCGGGATCCGCGACCGTGGAGCCGTCAATGACGAGCGCGTAGTAATGGAAGCCGACGGGCTGCGCCGGAATCGTGGCTGTCCAGAGTCCGTCCGATTCCCGCGTCATTTCGTGCGCGCCACCCAGCCGCACCTCCACTTTTTGGGCGTTCGGCGCGTCTACGCGGAATGCAATCCTGCCATCCGGGTATACACAGGGGAAGGGCGCATTCGGAATGTTAAGCGAGGAGGGCGTACAGCCCTCCGGAGGCTGCGCCGAGCACAGGGCGCAGCCGGCTAACAAAAGAAATACTGTTCGCATGAAGCCTCTTTCAGACAGACGGGTGCGATTTTATCAACCGACGGAAGATGGTGCAAGCGTTTGCTTTTTCCCTGGATCAACCGCGATCTGTACCCGGCATTATTTGGTAAATGGGGGATGAAAGCGCTTACAGTCACAGAAATACTCGAAGTTCGTCTCGTCTTCTGTATTTCCCTGACCTTTATATTGCGCGTGGAGCGTCCAGGCGCAAAGAGGTCGGCTGCGGCCGGGAAACTCGCGTCCCGGTCGCGGTGAGGCTTTCGGGCGCTGTGCCTTGTTCGACCCAGCGCATAACGGTGCCTGCTCTGATATCAGGCGTTTTGCCATGTGATCCCCTTCAACTGCGAGACAGACGGCTTTAAACGCGCGTTACGTCGGCGTGGGCGGTGAGACTACTCCTCGCGCTCAGGCGACGAACAGGAATACCCGCTTTGGTTTTCAGAATATGAATACGCTCGGCACATCATCGATGGCAGCATCGAGGATCAAGGTTACTACGCGGCGATCTACCAGGCGGTAGAATAACCAGCGGACAGCATCGGTTCGCTTTTTTTATGACAGTTCCCGCAAGCGCCAAAAAGTTGACCCGGCGTTCCTTCACGTCGGCGCGGGCCATCGCTCCGTTTGCCGCGCGCGCCCAGCAGTCATCTTCTCTGCGGGCTCGCGTCAAGATCGACACCGAGCGTGTCGTTGGCGAGATAGACCCGAAAGATCCACGGAAACTTCGTTGAGCATTTGGGCCGTTGTATTGAGGGCGGCGTCTTCGACGAGAAGTCGCCTCTCTCCGATGCCAACGGATTCCGCAGGGATGTGCTGGCGGCCGTCATAGATCTGAACGTATCCGTCCTGCGGTGGCCGGGTGGCAACTTCTCTTCCAACTACCATTGGACCGACGGTACCGGCCCGCGGGACGACCGTCCGCCACGCCTTAAGATGGCCTGGAGTATACCAGAGTGCTTCGCTCGTGACGCCGGCTGCTAAACCAGAATATAAGCTTTCGCGGTGGTCGCGCTTGACGATTGATGCCACGAGCTCGGCTGAATATCGAGTGTACATTCGCGGTATCGATGATCTGACGGCAAAAGATAACGATAAGCAGCGGCGCCTAATCCGGACGCCTTCGCCGCGGACGCGGGCGATCGGGCGCGTAGCCTCATTGCGACGAGGCCCTGGCCCCAAGTCCGATTGGCGAGGTGGGGGCTCGGCGTGAAACACTAAAGGCACATCTGCTGACAAGTTCCTAAAGTGCCCTGAACAGATGAAACAAGCTTTTCCCAAAGGGCTACGCGCGTCCAGAGCAACTGTTTGCTGGGCTATGATGTGGACTGCTCCTTAATCTATGAAGCGATCTGAATGCCTACCGTTCCAGGCGTGAATTCGCGCCGTGCCCAGACGCTGGTCGCCGTTCGCGAAATGGTTCTGCGGGGAGAATTTACTCCCCGGAGAGCCATCGAGCAGGTGGAACTTTCGAAAGCGCTCGGCGCATCGCGGCCGATCGTTCGCGCGACTCTGGAAATACTGCACCAGGAAGGCCTGCTCGAAGAATTGTCTGCGGGCGTATACGCGCCCCGTGTTTTCAGCGCTCAGGACATCGCCGACGCCATCGACGCGCGCGGCGCGCTCGAAGGTCTTGCTGCCGGGCTGGCAGCGAAGCGCGGCATCGATTCCGCCCAACTGGCCCGGGTTCGCCGGATCAGTGCGGAACTGGTGGAAGAAACGGCATCGTTCAGCCCAACGGAATCTCCCACTACCGATCAGATGGCGCGTTTTGGGAAATTGAATCTCGCTTTCCACAAAGCACTGGCCGAGCTTGCGGGGAGTCCGATACTGCAGCTTTCGCTCGATCGGATTCAGTCGATCGCCTTCGCTTCTCCCGCCGCCGTGGTGACTCCGGCGGAACCAGGAGGTCTTGCGGAGGCGATTCGGGAGCATGCAGCCATTCTCGACGCGATTCAAGCGCGCGATGCAGTCCTCGCTGAAACACTTGTGCGCGAGCACGCGCGGCTTGCGATGCGGGGCGTGAAGAGTGCTATTGACACGCCTGCCCGTGCCGCAAAAGCAAAGGTTTCGGCAAACAAAGTCTCTACGGCAAAATCCACTCTGCCGCGGATCCAGCATGCCGAAGCGGCCGCCCCTACATCTCAGCTGGTACTGGAAGCGGCTGCCGCGCTATTCTGCGAAAAAGGATTCAGCGCGACCACCACGCGCGAGATCGCCGCGCGTCTGAACATTCATCAGGCATCGCTTTATTACCACATGTCCGGAAAAGAGGAACTGCTGTATCGCCTCAGCAGACTTACCCTCGAAGCGGTGGAGCGGCGGGTCGGTGAAGCGCTTGAGGGAGCTCAAAACGAGCGCGGTCGCCTGAACGCATTGATACGCGGGCATCTGGAGGGATTGTTCGAAAACGCCGATCGGGCGCTGGCCTCTATCAGCCAATTCCGGGCGCTCTCTCCGACTCATCGCCGCGAGTTAATCGCATTACGCGGGAATTACTCCAGTCTGCTGAACCGAGAACTCGCTTCCGGCGTAAAGGCGGGCATTCTGCGCAAAGATATTCCTATCTCAATCCTCCGCCTTGCGCTGCTTAATTTTCTCAACTGGACACCTCGCTGGTATCAGCTCTCGGGACGGTTGACACTGGCCGACCTCGCCGGAATCTACGAAGGGGTGTTTTTCGAGGGCATTTTAGCTCCCGGATACGATAGACCGGCTTTGCCGCCGCCGCAAAACCTTCGACGGAGACGCCCGGGGTCGGGACACAGCGGCACTCTGGGAAAATTCGTCCGCACAGCAGCGGAACTCTTTTCGAAACAGGGCTACGGTTCCACCAGCACGCGGTCGCTTTCCGCGTTGATCGGAATGGAGAAGGCAACGCTCTACTATCATGTCAAGAGCAAAGAAGACCTTTTATACCTCATCACCAAGTCGTCGGTCGAAACGTTGCAGGAGGAGGTGGCAAACGCTGTCGAGGGGATCACCTGCCCTCTTGATCGCCTCGCCGTGGTCATTCGAGCACATTGCATGAGTCTGCTCCGCGATCAGACTCAACATGCGACGTCGCTGGCCGAAGTGAGAGCTTTGTCACCGGAGCGCCTCGCGGAAATTGTCAGTATGCGGAGGAGTTACCAGACCGAAATTCGACGGGTGATCGAGGCGGGGCAGAAGAACGGATCCATTCGTGCAGATGTGGAACCGCGCCACCTCGCTTCTATGCTGCGGGGATTGCTTGACCGGACGGTCGAGTGGTACCAAAAGGGTGGGGCACTTTCGCCCGCCGAGTTGGCGGGATGCTTCTCTGACATATATCTTTTTGGAGCGCAGAAGTCTTCCGCGCTGCGTTCCAGCCCTTAACTACTGCACGCCGCCGATCGGGGTGTCCCGTTTGCGCATGTGCGCGGAGTCGCGTTCGTTTTCGAGGCAGTAGTAATCAATGAGCTCGCTGTCAAGAATCAGAGGCTGATTGATTTTCACCGTCCACGGCGCCGTATAGGCCTTCGGATCGTTGATCGTAATCTCGACCTCGAGCGTGCCGTTGCTGGGCCGCCGAATCCTCTCGGTCATTTTGCCTTGCTCGGTCAGCGGATTGCCGGCAGCATCGAGCCAGAGATGGTCGCGGAAGCCGGCGGTCTCGATCACTATGGTGTCGCCTTCCCAGTGACCGGTCGAGTACCCGTTCCAGGTCGGATTTGGGTCGGGAGGCAGTTTACGTCCGTCGGTGAATATCTGCCGGTACTGCATATTTCGCTCGGTCAGGATGATGATCCGGTCCGGAGGCATGAATATGCGCTTATTGCAGTCGTCTGTCCAGATCCGCGGCGCGTCGCGCGGCATGCAATGAACGTTTGGATCCGAGCCCCGCTCGATGCTTCGCTTCTTTACCAGCGCCGCAGCCCATGGCTGGTAAGGCAGGCTTCCCTTCAGGGCTCGACGGCGCCAGTGCGCCAGTGGGAGTTCCGGTGAAGATCGCGGCAGACAGGAAGAGTGTGACTTTCATTTCGTCACTCCTCAAACCGCGGCATACAGCAACACGGCGTAATCCCTGGTGCTCATCGTGTTTTCGATCATGCCCCGGACCCTCTGGTGGATATCCGACGCAATCCATTTCTGCCGCAGCTCTTCGCTTTGATACGTCAGCACAAAACGGCGGAAGGCGGGCACACCGCGGCTGGCCCTGCCGGACGTGATGGTCGTCGATATCCACTGGTTCGATTGCGCAGAGTCGCGACAGTTGCCACACACGTTCTGCTTGTCATTGTGTCTCGTTGAGTTCGTACCAAATCCGGGTGAGCGGCGGCCGCACCCGGCGCAGCCCCTTCGCAGGCGGCCTTTCCGAACCAGCCGTCTCAGTACCCTTCGAACGGAGCAACGAAATTTTACCAGTTGACTGGTATTGACACCGCCGTCCGGTACGAATCGAATCTGTGCTGCGCGAAATACCGTGAGCCGGTCGAAAAAGGGATTTCGACTGGCATCGGCACGCGAGGGGAATTCACTCGAAACGAGGGAGAGGCTTTATATGGGGATACGACTGAGTTGGGCAGTGCTTTTTGTGGCTTGTGGGATCGCGTTCGCGCAGGGCGACCGCGGAACGATTACGGGAACGGTACTGGATCCGGCCGGCGCCGTCGTGCCGAATGCCGCTATCGAGGCGAAAAACGCAGACACTGGCGCCGCGTACAACGCTGCCGCCACTGACACTGGAAACTACACGCTGTCTCAGTTACCGGTTGGCACGTACGTATTGACCGTGTCCGCCTCCGGGTTCAAGAAATACATTCGTCCGAACATCGCAGTCGGAGCTACTCAGACGGTGCGCCTGGACATTTCTCTGCAGGTCGGAGCGGCCTCGGAATCCATTACGATCAGCGCGGAGGCTCCGATGCTTAACACCGAGAGCGGGGAAATCAGTCATGAAATACAGGCTTCGAGGCTGGTCGATCTGGGACTGCTCGGCATCGGAGGCTCATACTCGTCGAGTCAGGGTCTACGCTTCTATCAGACCGAAGTTCAATTGATCCCCGGGGCCTCGGTACCCGCGGCGGGCTTCATACTCGGAGTCCGTGTGAACGGCGCGCCCAACGGCACGCAAAGAACTCAGATTGACGGCATCGATTCGACCAACGGGATCAACTCGGTGCAGGCCGGCACGGGGGTGAGTGTGGACGCCATGCAGGAAACCGCGATCCAGACGAGCAATTTCGCGGCGGAATTTGGCTCTGTCGGCGGGGGACTGTTCAATATCACGACCAAATCCGGCAGCAACCAGTTTCACGGCGTGGGATACGATTACCTGGCCAACGAAGCCTTTAATGCCTCAACTCCCTACATAAACACCAAGCCGCGTGTTCGGCGCAACGATTACGGTTTCAACGTCGGCGGTCCCGTCTGGATACCGAAGATCTATAACGGCAGAGACCGGACATTTTTCTTTTTCAACATGGAACAGTACCGGGAGCATTACATCGTAAACAACCAGGCGATTACGGTTCCCACGGACGCGTACCGGGGGGGCGACTTCTCCGGCGCTGTCACAGGAAGAAGTCTGGGGACGGATCCACGGTGAACGGCCAGTCCGTCCGCGACCAGTTCCCGAACAACATGATTCCGGCTTCGCAGATGGATCCAGTCGCGCTGGCGATTCAGAAGCTGATTCCCGAGCCAACTTCGCCAGGTCTTCAGGCGCTCAATTATCTGCCTTCATTTCCGAACGACCGGGTGACCACGAACTGGTCGGTAAAAATCGATGAACTGATCGGCTCGAAGCTCAAGATCTCGGGTTTGTATCTGACCAACTGGAGCAATTCGCAGTATTCACAGAGCCTGAACGGGTCTGAAGGACTTCCGGCGACCATAACGGCCACACGGGGAACTTTCAGCCGATCGCGTAATGTGCGGCTGAATCTGGATTACACCATCAGTCCTACGAAGCTACTTCATATCGGGTCCGGTATTCTTCTCTACCAGCTCAATGACCATTCGCCAACGACCGACTTCAACGATTCCAGCATCGGCCTCACGGGCGTACCGAATCCCGGCGGCCGCTTCCCCACGATTACAGGACTCTGCAGCGGCACGGCAACCGGCACCAACACAACGCCCTGCACGGGTACCGGTGGAATGATGAGTATGGGTCCAGGTGTGGGCGGCGCTCAGTCGATTACGAAGCAGATGACTCCAACCTTCCAGGTCTCCCTTACGCATGTGAGAGGAAACCACACATTTAAATACGGCTCGGAGGTCCGGATTTTCGGCTATCCCTATCAGGGCCTGACGGCGGCGAACGGCGTCTTTAACTTCTCAGCGAATCAGACCGCGCAACCTTACGCGCAGTCGTCGACAATCAACGGCGGGATCGTCGGATTTCCTTACGCCAGTTTTCTGCTGGGCCTGGTGAACACTGGCATAGTGAACCCGCCGGCCGATCTCCGGACGGGCAAACACTTCCTTGCGTTCTTTGCTCAGGATTCGTGGAAGGTCACCCGTAAAGTCACCGTCGATTACGGTCTTCGATATGACTATGACACTTATCCGAAAGAGCAATACGGCAGGCTGCCCAGCATTGATCCCACGCTGCCGAACCCGACGGTCGGCGGCCATCCGGGCGCAGTCACGTACGAGGCCACATGCAAATGCTCCTTCGCGAGGAATTACCCATATGCTTTCGGGCCTCGCGTGGGACTGGCTTACCAGTTCACGCCGAAAACCGTCCTGAGAATGGGCTTTGGCCTCGCATATGACGGCACCGCTACGGCTGCCACGGGGGCGACCAATGCGAGCCCGAACAATGCATTCAGCGCGCCTGGGTTCGGCGCCCCATCAATGATCCTTGGCGGCGGCGTACCGGCGTCGTATCTTATCCCCTGGCCGAATCTTTCCGCTGGAGCTTATCCGAACCCGAATTTTCCCGCCAGCCTGAATGGGCCGTCTGTGGTGGTCAATCAGAATGCCGGCCGGCCGGCTCGCCAGGCTCAGTGGAGCGTCGGGATTCAACGCGAGGTTATCCCGAACCTAGTGGTCGACGTCGCGTATGTGGGGAATCGCGGCGCCTGGTGGCTGAGCTCTACACTCGACAACTACAATGCATTGACTCCGCAACTGCTTGCCGCGAACGGCCTCGATATCAACAATTCCGCGGACCGTGCGATTCTGAGAGCCACCATTGGTTCCACCGCCGCCGGCCGCTTCCTGGTACGACTCGCTGCAGATGAAGGTTACCAAGCGCTACTCGCACGGTCTGGACGTGGTCTATGCGTTTACATGGTCGAAGCAGCTCCAAATGGGGACCGAGGGTGGAGTTATTAACGGGATTCAGAATCGCGATAACAACAAAACGATCTCGGGCTTTTCACAGCCGCTGGTGAGCGTTGTCAGCGTGAACTACAGGCTGCCGGTGTGGGGTTCGAACCGGTTTCTCAGGTATGCTGTGCGCGACTGGGCGATTGGGGCCACACTGAGTTACGCCAGCGGCCTGCCGATTCTTTCCCCGGCTTCGACCAACAATCTCAGCACGCTGCTTTATCAGTCGACCTTCGACATTCGCCTGCCTGGGCAGCCGCTGTTCCTCAAGAGCCTGAACTGCCACTGTGTCGACCCAAGCAAAGATCTGGTATTGAATCCGGCAGCGTGGGTTAATCCCACAGACGGGCAGTTTGGAGGCCAGCCCTACTACAATGACTACCGTTATCAACGGCGGCCATCGGAATCCATGAGCATAGGGCGTGTCTTTGCGATCCGCGAGAAGATGGCATTTACAGTGAGGATGAACTTCCAGAACATTTTCAACCGGACGGAAATGTCGAATCCGGCCGGCACCAATATCCTGACGCCCACCACCAAAGGGGCCAATGGGCTTTTGACGGGCGGATTTGGGTTTATCAACTATGTTGGGGGAACAACGTTCTCGCCACCGCGTCAGGGCACGCTGGAAGCGCGTTTCCAGTTCTAGTGAAAAGCCCTGACTCTCCGGCGAAAACTATACCGGGCGTTCCCGGTAACGGGACGCCCGACGGTCAAAGGCCGCCCAACCGCCGTTGTCGCGATACCAGAGGAGTAAATTGAATGCTGCAGGACCCTGGCAGGATGTTCCCCGCGCCCCTACCTGCTCTAACCCGCTCTCCGGAATGAGCCAGGAATGCGGATGCCCGGCGCCGTCGCCAGCCTTACTGCTTCGGCGGCGGGAATTAAGTGGCGATCGTTCAGCGTGAACTCCATACCCAGTCCCGGGTATCAAGCCAGCACTTTTGCCCTCATCTCGGCGGCGTTCTTTGACGCAGCGACGCTGGCATCCCAATCGGCCATGTATTTCATTGTCCACTGGGATGGTGCGGATATCTGTCCGCAACCGAAATGGCTGCGGTGAACAGTTGGCTTAAGCAGTACATTGGCAGTCACAATATCTCCCATGACCCAGTGTTTGCCTGAATGAAACTTCTTGTTGTCATCGGTATGGTCGTCGCGCCATCTGCTATAGGTGTCAGTGGCGGAGTCATACTTGGCATACCGTCTTTGAAGTCGATGTAGGGAGAACCTGCAGGGCAGAAGAACGGATCCATTCGCGGGGATGTGGACCACGTTACCTCGCTTCCATGCTCCGGGGCCTCCATGCTCCGGGGCTTCCATGCTCCGGGATTACTCGACCGCACAGTCGAGTGGTACCAGAAAGGCGGGGCACTTACACCCGCCCAGTTGGGGAACTGCTTCTGCGAGATCTATCTGTTCGGAGCGCCTCCCTCGCTGCCTTTGAGCGTTTAGCCGAGGTAGGGGCGGCACCCGCTACCGAACGCCGATCGGGGTGTCCTGCTTTCGCATATGTGACGAGTCTCTTTCGTTTTCAAGGCAGTAGTAATCAATGAGCTCACTGTCAAGAATCAGAGGCTGATTGATTTTCACCGTCCACGGCGCCGTATAGGCCTTCGGATCGTTGATCGTAATCTCGACCTCGAGGGTGCCGTAGCTGGGCCGCCGAATCCTCTCGGTCATTTTGCCTTGCTCGGTCAGCGGATTGCCGGCAGCATCGAGCCAGAGATCGTCGCGGAAGCCGGTAGTCTCGATCACCATGGTGTCGCCTTCCCAGTGACCGGTCGAGTAGCCGTTCCAGGTCGGATTTGGGTCGGGAGGCGGTTTACGTCCGTCGGTGAATATCTGGCGGTATTGCATATTTCGCTCAGTCAGGATGATGATCCGGTCGGACGCCATGAATATGCGCTTGTAGTAGTCGTCTGTCCAGATCCGCGGCGCGTCGCGCGGCATGCAATGAACGTTCGGATCCGAGCCCTGCTCGATGCTTCGCTTCTTTACCAGCGCCGCAGCCCAGGGCTGGTAAGGCAGGCCCACCTTCAGGGTGGAGGCGATGTTGATGAACTCGCGCGAAATCTGCGTGTCCCCGCACTGCGCTCCGCACGGCGGTCCGATATTCACCCATCCCCACATGCCGGAGAGGTCCGGTTTCCCGTCGGCGGCGCGTGGAGCGGGAGCCGCGAGATTGGGAGTGCCGTCGGATTTCTTCGGCACGTCTTTCGTGGGGTAACCGAGCCATTGCGCACGCAACGCCGGCGCGGATGTCAACAAAAGCAGTAATGTCGCGGAGAGAACACCTCGCGCGGATGGCGTGGTCATGGGTTGCATGGTAATAATCGGCTCCGAAATAGTCGGCGCAGAGTGCGGAATTCACCCGGCGGTCGACAGTGATACAGTTTAACGCGGCGGCCTGGTATCCGTCAACGCGCGTAATACCGGCTGACCGGTATAAACTTCAGAGCGGCGTGTGATTAAGCAGAACGGAGTGACGTATGAAATTACCTGTGTTCAGTGTGCTGGTCTTTCTGGTAGCTCACGGAGTCGTTCAGGCTCAAACTCCACCCCAGACCATCGAAACCTACCTGAGTACGGCAAAAGCGGCCGCAGGAACTGAATGGGCGGGAACTTTTCTTCGCCTTTGCATTCCGCCGCCCGCGGCCGCCGCTGGTCCGGCTCGCGGAAACCGGGGTACCCCGGCGCGAGAGACCTGGTACGCCGAACCGGCGAAGGTCGCCGACAACTTCTATTTCATCGGCACCAAAATTCACAGCGCATGGGCACTTGTCGGAAGCCAGGGCATCGTCGTCATCGAAGCTTTGTTCGATTATGCCGCCAAAGACGAGATCCTCGGCGGGTTGAAGAAACTTGGACTGGATTCGAGCAAGGTCAAATACGTCATCCTTTCTCACGCGCACGGAGACCATGACGGCGGCGCGAAAATGCTGCAGGACGCCCTTCCGTCCGCTCACCTCGTGTACGGCGCGGAGGATTGGGATGCGATCGATAAAGCGCAAACCCATATGGGCGGAAAACCCAAACGCGATGTCACCGGCGATGACGGGATGATGATTTCAGTTGGCGACACTTCGCTGCGCATTGTCACCATGCCGGGCCACACGCCGGGAACTCTTTCCTACCTGTTTGAAGTGCGCGACCATGGGAAGCCGATGCGGATTGCTTATGTGGGCGGCACAGCGATTCCATTCAATGCCAATACGGAATACTATGACCGCTACATCGCGTCTTCGAAGAAGATGGCCAGGGCCGCCGCCGATTACGGCGCCACGGCCGTGATCTCCAATCACACCGAATTCGACGACGCCTACTTCAAGGCGCATGCCGCGGAAGATCGCAAAGATGGCGAGGCGAATCCGTTCGATGTCGGCGCGGACGGCGTTGCGCGCTACTTCGCTGTCGTGGATGCATGCGCCACAGCCGCCAGAGTCCGGGCGACCGGTAAATAGAAAGAGAAGTATGAGTCTGATGAGAGTTTCCACCGCCGTCTTTGTTGCCGCTTGTGTGGTTTTGTTTGTTGTCCCCGAAAGCAGAGCGCAAAAAGGGGATGAGTCAAAGAAAAGTTCGTGGGAAAAGATCAAAGTCCACGGCAAATCCCTCGAAGGCAATCTCGAGGGTGACTCGCCGGATCGCGATGTGTTCGTTTATCTTCCGCCCACTTACGCCACGAGTCCGAGCCGGCGATACCCGGTGGTTTACTTTCTGCATGGTTACGCAGCCCACGCCGAGACCTACTGGAAATCGCTTGCCGTTCCTGCCGCCGCTGACTCGGCCATAGCGGACGGATCGGCGCACGAAATGATTCTGGTGCTTCCAGACGCGTTTACCGTCTATGACGGCAGCATGTTTTCCAGTTCGCCCACCACGGGCGATTGGGAGACGTATATCGCGAAAGACCTCATCTCATACATCGACGGTCACTATCGCACGATTGCGGATCGGGGCGCGCGAGGCTTGGCAGGCCATTCGATGGGCGGCTACGGTACGGTGCGTATCGGCATGAGACATCCCGAGGCCTTCTCGGTGCTCTATGCCATGAGTTCGTGCTGCCTGATGAACGACGCGCAGCGGCTGCTTCCAGGAGCATCCTCGAACCAGCCGCCGAGCGGGGCTCTGGCGCACGCGCTTTCCGCGCAGGCCGCGGCATGGGCGCCGAACACGCTGAATCCGCCGAAGTATTTCGATCTTCCCACCAAAGACGGAGAACTCCAGCCGCTCATCGCCGCCAAATGGACCGCGAACTCGCCGCTTCTCATGGTGGATCAGTATGTGCCGGACCTGAGGATGTATCGCGCCATCGCACTCGACGTTGGAACAAAGGACCCTTTCCTGACAACCAACACGCAGCTGGACCAGGCTCTTACGCGTCTGGGAGTCGCACACACTTTCGAGACCTATGACGGAGATCACGGCAACCGCATCACTGCCCGTTTCGCGGCGAAGGTTCTGCCATTCTTTTCCGCGAATCTGACCGGTCCGTCAACGAAATGAAAAACAGGGCAGACCCGCGCAACCGCCTGGCAAGGGCCGGAACCTGGTTGTTCGTCCCGCTGGTTGCCATAACCCTTTACGCGCAGACGGATGCGGATCGCTGCTCCGCGCTGAAGGGTCTGTCTATTCCGGACGTGGAGATTACTTCGGCCAACCTCACGCCCGCGGGTCCGGCGGGTCGCGGTGGCGGTGCGATACCCGACCACTGTCTGGTACGCGGGGCGATCGATAAGCGGACCGGTTTCGGCGGGAAGGCGTTCGCCATCGGCTTTGAAATGCGGCTTCCGGTGAAATGGGAGCGGCGCTTTCTTTTTCAGGGCGGCGGGGGGATGGATGGCACGGTGCGGCCCGCGCTTGGGGCTGCCTCGGGCGCGAATACGAAACCGGCACTCGCGCGCGGCTTCGCCGTGGTCTCAACCGACGCCGGACACACGGGAACTCCTCCACTGCCGGAGGCGGACGCGTCGTTCGCGCGCGACCAGCAGGCGCGCATCGACAATGCCTACCGTTCCATCGAACGCGTGACTCAAATTTCCAGGCTGATCGCGATGCAGTATTACGGAGAGCCCTGGCGTCACGCCTACTTCGACGGCTGTTCCAATGGCGGCCGCCAGGGGCTGATGGCAGCGCAACGTTATCCGCGCGATTTCGACGGCATCGTATCCGGCGCGCCCGCATTCCGCGTGACGCATGCCGCGATCGGTTCGGCATGGGAAACGCAGACTCTTCTGAACATCGCTCCGAAAGACGACGCGGGGCGCCCGATCCTGAGCCGGGCATTTTCCGACGGTGATTTGAAGCTGGTGGCAGAGGGCGTCCTCAAACAGTGCGACGCGCTCGACGGTCTCGCGGACGGCCTTGTGATGAGTACTCGCGCCTGCCGTTTCGATCCGAAATCGCTGATGTGCAACGGCGCCAAACAACCGAGCTGTCTCAGCCGCGATCAGACGGCGGCCCTGGCGAAAGTGATGGGTGGCCCGAAGAATTCGCGCGGCGACGCGATTTACTCGGACTGGCCGTGGGATCCGGGCATCGCTTCGCCCGGCTGGCGCTCCCTGAAGCTGGGCTCGTCTCCGACAGCTCAGCCCAATTCCATCGATGTGCTGCTGATGCTCAGCGGACTCAAGGGTTATTTCATGTATCCCTACGATGATTCGTTCGACCCGCTGAAGTTCGATTTCGACAAAGATACGCCGCGAGTGGACGATACCGCTGCGCTGCAGGATCCTGTCTCGACAGACATCGAGACGTTCATCGACCGCGGCGGCAAGCTTCTGCTCTACCATGGCATGGCCGACCCGTTCTTTTCCGCGCTTGATACACAGCGGTACTACGAGCGCCTCGCGAAGGATAACGGCGGGCTGGAAAAAGCGATGGGCTTTGCGCGTTTCTTTCCCGTACCGGGCATGAACCATTGCGCGGGCGGGCCGGCCCTCGACAATTTCGACGCTCTGGATGCGATCGTGCAGTGGGTTGAAAACGGGAAGGCTCCAGACAGCATGCCGGCCACCGGCGCGCAGTTTCCCAACGTGTCGCGGCCGTTGTGCGCGTGGCCGAAGCATGCCCAATACGACGGGAGTGGGCCGCGGGATGACGCGGCGAGTTTCACCTGCAAAGAGTAGCGGGTATCAGAGGGCGCTCCGCTCCCAGGATTCCAGCGAGCGGCGTGCGTGATCGATCAGTTGATCCCTTTCTTCTCGACGTGCCATTTGGGATCTTTGCAGAGACCGCAGTCCGCGCCGAGAAACATCTTGCCGGCCTGCCGGTCGCCCTTGAACTGCCACTCGAGCAGCGCGACGGCAACCTTGCCGAAATCGCCGCCGTTGGGCTGAGTGTAAGTGCCGCCGTGCCCGACGCCATCTTTGTATGCGCGGAATGCCGGCACTTTGGTGATGCGTTTGAAATCGTCATTGCTGTTTGCAAACGCGATGTCCGTTGAATCCCCCGAAATGTAGAAAACCGGCGAGTGGAGTTTGTCCAGTTGTTCCTTGGGAACGTTTTCCATGGCCGCGCCCGCGCCATTCGGAGGCGTAGTGAACAATCCGCCGCTCCAGTTCCCGATCAGTTTGATACGCGGATCATCGCCCACCGCGAGCGCCTGAATGCCGCCGCAGGAGTGGCCCATGACCGCGACTTTCGAGGTGTCAAGCCTCTCGTGGTACTGGCTATCCTTGCGCCCGTTCTCCGCGAAAGCCCAGTTAATGGCATCGATCAACTGCGATGACTTCGTGGCTGATCCTCTGCCTGGATTCCCGGCGCCCCGTCCGGCACCAGGCTGCGCGCCCGGATTCCCGGGGGGCTGTGGCGCCTGCGGCGGTCCGATTGCGATCACCAGATACCCATGAGAGGCGATCTCACTGAGGAAGTTTCGATAAAATGCGCCATTGTTTGCGCACCCGCCTTCGCCCCATGCAACGATCGGGAGTTTCTGTTGGCGCAGGGCGGCCAGGTCTTTCGGCCGGTAAACCGTGTGTGTAGGCAGGCCCGGATCCTGCTCCATGACTGCCGGGAAAGGGCCAGTGCCTTCCTGACCCAACGCGCACGACGCCAAACAAACCAGAGCAAATACTATCTTTGTCATCGCAAAACTCCTTACGGCTTTCGCCCGGAACTACGGGGTCGGTTTGAACAGAGGCACGTGATGCCTGCGGCCATTCTCGCCCTCCTCACACTCGTCTTCCACGATCTGGATTCCCTTTTGCAGGCGCAATGGCATGCGGATTTTCCACGGACGAGTGAACACCTTTGGATCCTCGATCGTGGCTTCGTATGTCAGGGTGTCCGGACTCGAGCGCGTGTAGCGCTCGACGACATGCAATTCGTCTGTGTGGTAATCGCCGGCCCCGTCAAGCCATGTAGCATCGCTGAAACTGGTGACGTCCGCTACGAGGGAATTGCCGTCCCAGTGGGCGCGTGAGTCCCCCATCGCATACCCAAGCCCTTCGTTATGCGGACTGCCGTTCAGATAGAGAATGCGGTAGGCATGGACGTCCTGATAAACGATAAACACGGCGCGGTCGTTCTGAAAGATCTGGAAAGGCGATCGCACATACGCCGCACGCGGCACGCCGGGCTGAAAGCATTTCGTTTGGGGATCGGCAGTGGCGCGATTCTCAAAATTCTCCTTCTGTTTCGCGATGGCCTCTGGTCGGTACGGAATTTTGCCATCCGGCGGATCGACGATGACGTGCGCGCGTTCCAGGCTTGCGTCGGCGTTGTTTTCCGCCATCCAGATGCCGCGCAGGTCCGCGGCGTGAGCGAACGGCGCGGCGAAGAAAACGGCAAGGAGAACGCCGTTATTTCGCCGGCGCGCCCGGATAGTGAACTTCACTCCGCTCTCCTTCGATGCAGTCGTATTCAATCAGTTCGGTACCCGCGGGTTGGCGGCGCAGCGAAATGCGCAGCGTCCACGGCCGCGAATAAATCGTCGGATCGTCAACCCGCGCTTCATACACGATCGTGTCCGGCGCGGTCATGGTGTACCGCTCCACCACGTGCTCATTCTGATCCACGATATTTCCCGCCTGATCCAGCCAGGTTCTGCCATTGAAACCGGCCACATCCACCACCAGGGTGTCGCCCTCCCAATGACCTCGCGAATCTCCGCTCCAGCTGCGATAGTTCTTCGGGTGTGGACGGCCGTCGAGAGGAATGATTCGCACGCTGTGCTCGGTCTCGGAAAGCAGGACAACGTCGTTGCTGTCCTCGACGATTTCGATCGGAAAGGGAGGGACGAGGAGACGCGGCACTCCATGCGTATGGCAGTGCCCTGTTGGGTCCCGTTCACGATGCACATGATTGTCGTTCGCCTGTTTGAGGGTGGCGGGCAGATAGGGCAGTTTCCCGTCGGGCAGGATCCACGATCACGGACTTGCCGCCCGGCTCGTTATAATACGCCTCCTGCCCCTCGATGTCGAACGCCGCCACGATCTGGGAGTTGCGCCAGACGCCCTGCAGGTCCGGATGCCCGTCGGCCTGCCGAGGGGGTTCGAACTTCGTGGATTGAGCGAACGCGGCCAGAGAGATCAGAAATAGCGAAAGTCTCATCTCAAATCTCTGCCAGCATATCTTGGCCGCATGTGGCGCGTCAACGCGATTCATACCGGCTGACCGGTATCAGGCCTCATCGAAACAGCCTCGGCGCAAAGTCGGCCAGGTATTTGCGCCATACGGTCCAGGTATGGGCGCCATCGCTTTCGAGCCAGACGTGGCGGATTCCCGCTTTCTCCAGAGCCTCGTGGGATTTCTGAACGCCCGGAAAGAAGCTGGTATCGTCCCTTCCGATGCCGATCCACAGCAGCCGAAGTTGCCTGTTCGCATCCGCAAGCTTCCCGTCGTAGTCGTGCGCCGGATCGACATTCCCGATGGCGGGGCTGAAGAGTCCGATGTATGCAAACAGATCGAGATGATGGAGACCGATCCGCATCGCCTCCGCGCCGCCCATGGAGAGGCCCGCAAGCGCCCGATGCTCCCGGTCCGGAATCGTGCGGAACCTGCGATCGATCATCGGGATGAGGTCCCTGCTGACCACGCCGTCGAACTCGGTGAATGCGATTGTCGAGCATCCACCGTTGGTGGTCGGCCAGAGCCGTTTTAGGGATCGGGCACGGTGCCGTGCTCGTTGACCACGATCATCGGCTTCGCCTTCCGCGCCGCGATCAGGTTATCGAGGATGAAATTCTCGTGACCCTGATTGCTCCATCCGCTTTCGTCCTCGCCCATGCCGTGCTGCAAATAGAGAACCGGGTAGCGCGCATTCGGTTGTTCGTCATAGCCCGGCGGCGTATAAACAAAAATGCGCCGCCACTGATTCGTGTTTTTCGAGAAGTACCACTCGATGCGAATCGCGCCGTGCGGCACGTCTTTGACCGCGAAGAAGTCCGACTCCGGGCCGGGTATCTCGATGCCGCTGCTCTGCCGCAGCCCACCGAAGAACGTCTGGCTTCCCGGGTCCGTGGTGGTGAAGCCGTCGACCACAACAGAGTAATAGTGGAAACCCGGCGCGAAGGGCTTTGTCCGAACCGTCCAGAAGCCATCATCTGATTTGGTCAGTTCGTACTCGCCGATCGTCACCCTCCGCGCGTTATCGGCTTTGATGCGAAAGATGACGCTGTTGTCCGGCAGAATTCGCGGATACTGAGCGCCCGTAACATTGGATGGCGCGGGCGCGCCGTCCTGCGCCCACGCCAGCGAGGCGACGGAGAGCAGCAGCAGTGCCGCCGGCTCGTTCAGATTCTTCCTACTCACGGCCGCGCGATGAGGACATCAGGTCCAGAATCCCGTTGACAATCGCGCTCTCCGCGCATCCCGGCTTCAATCGCGAGGAAAGCACTTCGAACGTATCCATCCCGTACGCCGCATCGTTCGGAATATATCCGGACCGAGCCATCCCGTTAGTGAGAGTGGCCATCATGGTTCGAGCGTACGGTGATTCCTTCTTCAGCCTCACTGCGATCGGATTGAAAACCTCTGCGTTAACCGCGCCAATCGCGATATCGCCAATCCGCAGCAGGCCGAGTTTGATCTCAACGGGATCGGCATCCTTATACGTGCCCTCCAGGCCGGCCCTCCCCTCGTTGGTGCGCGTCCGGCCGGGACAACTGACAGTCTTGACGCCGCCGTAAATCCCCGCGTCCGCGTCGGTTCGTTCCATGCCGCGCATTACGTGGAGCACTTCTTCGCCGAGGAACTGACCCATGGAAACGATCATCTGCTTCTGCTGCTCCATCAGCTTCATCACCTCCGGGTCTTTTTTGTTCAGCCCCTGGCCCCCGGGCGGCATCGCATTACTGATGTCGATTCCTCGCTTGGCATAGTCCTTGATCCGGATTTCGCGCAGATCGAACGTCTGCTGGAAATAGATCGGATTCTGATCGCCCGCGGCGCCGCTGGACCAAAGCGCGACGATCTTGTTGTCGAGCGAGTCTTCTATGTACTTCGAAGTCGTACCAGGCGCATCGGCGCTCACCAGATCCAGCTGGCCCACGGTGACGGCGTGCATCGCGTAGTTGTAATAAACCGCGATCGGTTCACCCGTCAAAGTTTCCAGCTTCATCACCGCCACTGTCTTATCGGACGGCCCGTCGTAGTTCGGCCCTTCCCACCATCGCCTGGTTTTGGGGTCGATGATGTTGCGATTCACGTTGATGTATGAGACACCAGTGCCGTATCCGACACGTGCCGGAGTGAGGCGGTCCTTCGCCATCCGCACCGATTCAACAATCTTTCGAACGTAATCCGCGCTGGTCTGCCCCGGCACGCTGTGGGTATGGGTCGCGGTCAAAAGCACGTTTTGCGCGGGTATTCCCAGTTCTTTCTCGACCTGCTCGCTGACTGGTTTCCAGACGGCGTCGGGCACCGCGCCGGCATCGACACTGATCAACGCGGCGCGGGCGTTTCCGTTTTCCAGAACAATAGCTCGTGAATCCAGATGGTCGAGGATGCCGTCGTATGTTTTCGGTAACTCGCTCGCTTGAGGGGTCACGTCCACTTTACCGGCGCCGGCCTTCAGCGCGGGTAATCCGATCCGCGGAGTGGCCGCGCTCAGGAGGAGGCAACAAATAGCACGTAATCGCATGTGTTATCGAAGCGCTTTCTCGATCGCGGCAGCGGCGATCGGCGCCATGATCTTATATCCTTCCGCATTGGGATGCAGCCCGTCGTTGGAAATGCCGTCTTTCAGCCATCCCTTATCGTCGACGAGTGATGTGAAGTAATCCACGTAAATTGCATTCACACGCGCTGCGTAGTCCTTGATCCAGGAATTCAGCTTCAGGATGTCGGTTGGAGGCCGTCCGTCCGTCATTCTGACGCGAGTGGCCGGACCACGTCCCGGGCCTGCAGGGGGCGGCGGCGCGCCTCCACCGCTTTGCTGTTTCAGAAACGGGTAATCGCTGATCGGCGTCACCGAGCAAAGAATCACCTTGATCCCGTGATTCTGCGCCAGTTCCGTCATCGCCATGATGTTCTCTTCGATCAACTCGGCCGTCATCGGGCCCGTGTTGCGCGCAATGTCATTGGTGCCGGCCAGCACGATCATTGCGGCCGGCTTCAGGTCGATCACATCCGGATACATGCGAACCAGCATCTGCTGGGTAGTTTGACCCCCGATCCCGCGGTTCACATACGGCTTGCCAGGAAAGTACTGATCCAGCGTCCAGAAGTCTGTAATCGAATCGCCCATGAACACGACTCGCTTCGGCTCGGCCGGCTGGTTTTTCAGTTCTTCGTTGGCCTGGTGATAACGGCCGAGCTGGTTCCAGTCCTGCAGCTGGTCTGCAAGGCCCTTCGCGGTGTTGAGCAAACAGCAGTTCGCGCGTGGCGGGTTGAACTCATCGGCCAACTGGCGCGTCAGCATGTATGCCGCAAAGAAGCGTTGCGGCGAACAGAGGAATAAACGTGCGCATATGTCTTCACCCCGAACTGTATTCACAGGCAATTGTATTATCGGCTTGGTACATGAAGAACCAGGTCCAGCTGATTGCGTATGTCGATCGCTTCTCCGGCGGCGGCCTGCGTGAGCTTCAGGGTTTGCTGGACGGGCCTTTCACCGGGCTGTTCGGTGGCGTTCACCTGCTGCCCTTCTTCTGGCCGATCGACGGCGCCGATGCGGGCTTCGATCCCATCGATCACACGAAGGTCGACCCGCGCCTCGGCTCCTGGGACGACATTCGCTCTCTCAGCCGCCATGTGGAGATCGTGGCCGATCTCATCGTCAACCACATCTCCGACCGCTCGCCACAGTTCCTGGATTTCCAGCAGCGAGGCGAAGATTCTCCCTTCGCCGGAATGTTTCTGACTCTCGGCCGCGTTTTCCCCGAAGGCGTGCGCGAGTCTGACCTGCTCCGCATCTATCGCCCGCGCCCCGGCCTTCCCTTTACAAAGACACGCCTCGCTAACGGCTCCGAGCATCTGCTCTGGACCACCTTCACTTCCGGGCAGATCGACATCGACGTTCGCCATCCCGCGGGCAGGCACTACCTGATGCGTATTCTCGATCAGTTTCAGGACGCGGGCATTCGCGTCATTCGTCTGGACGCCGTCGGCTACGCGATCAAGAAGCCCGGCACAAGTTCCTTCATGGTTCCCGAAACGTTCGATTTCATCGCGGAACTGAAGGCGCAGGCCAACGCCCGCAAAATCGAAGTGCTGGTCGAAATCCATGCGCATTATCAGGAACAGATCGAAATCGCAAAGCAGGCCGATTGGGTCTACGACTTCGCGCTGCCGCCGCTTGTCCTGCACACGCTGTACAGGCGCGATGCCCGCCATCTCAAACGCTGGCTCGAAATCAGCCCGCGCAACGCCGTCACGGTGCTCGACACGCACGATGGAATCGGCGTGCTCGATGTCGGCCCGTCCCGAAATAAGCAGGACGAGTTGCCCGGCCTGCTTCCGTCCGAACAAATCAACGCCCTCGTCGAAACGATTCACGAGCGCAGCCAGGGCGCGAGCCGCCAGGCCACCGGCGCCGCGGCCAGCAACCTCGATCTTTACCAGGTCAATTGCACCTTTTACGATGCCCTCGGCGCGCGTGACGACGAATATCTGATTGCGCGCGCCCTCCAGTTCTTCGCTCCCGGCGTGCCACAGGTCTACTACGGCGGACTGCTGGCGGGGTCGAACGATCTCAACCTGCTGCGCCGCACAGGCGTTGGCCGGGACATCAATCGCCACTACTACACGCCGGCGGAATTGAACGATCAGATGCAACGCCCGGTCGTACGCTCGTTATTCGAGTTGATCCGCTTCCGCAACACGCACCCGGCATTCGCGGGCGATTTCCATCTCCTGCCCTCTGAAGATGACGGCATCCGGATGGAATGGCGGCACGACGCCGAATGGGCGCGGTTGAGCGTCGATCTGAAAACAATGTCGGCGGCAATCGCGCATTCCACTCCGGGGGGAGAACATCGATTCGACGTTCCCCGCGGCGCTCGCTATCGAGGTTGGGCTGTGACGCGCAAGAACCTGACCGCCATTAAAGCGCTGACGTTCTTCATGTTCATGATGTTCGCCATGACCACCGATTCGGTCGGCATCATCATTCCGCGAAATCATCAAAACGTTCCATCTCAGCCTGACGGCCGCCGGATCTTTTCAATACGCGACGATGAGCGGCATCGGGCTGGCTGGCTTCCTGCTGGGCCATCTCGCCGACCGCTTCGGCCGCAAGCCCACCATCATCGCTGGACTTACACTCTTCGCCGCCGCGTCTTACCTGTTCATCGCAGGCAATTCGTTCTGGTATTTCTGCGCGCTCATGGCGCTCTCGGGCGCGGCAATCGGCATCTTCAAGACCGCGGCGCTCGCGCTCATCGGCGACATCGTGACCTCAACCAAAGAGCACACGTCGATCATGAACACGGTGGAAGGCTTCTTCGGTGTCGGATCGATTCTCGGCCCCGCGATTCTGGCTCGCCTTCTCCTTCGCGGTCTGTCATGGCAATGGCTCTATGTGATCGCCGGGACGATGTGCGTGCTGTTAATCCTTACCGCGGCTTCCATACGCTATCCAGCGGAAGAACGGAAACAAGCGCAAAGGTCAAATGCAGGCGCCGCGATTACGAACCGCTACGTTCTCGCATTCTCGCTCGGAGCCTTTCTTTACGTAGCGGTGGAATCGGCTGTCTACGTCTGGATGCCCACGCTCATCGCCGGCTATAACGGCGACGCTGTGTGGCTGGCTGCCTACAGCATCTCGGTCTTCTTTCTCCTGCGCGCCGCCGGACGGTTCCTCGGCTCATGGATGCTGAATCGGTTCCCGTGGACAGGAGTTCTCGCTTTGTTCTCCGCGCTCATCCTGGCGTGCTTTGGAGCCAGCGTGGCAGGCGGCGTTGCGTGGGCCATCTTTCTGCTGCCGCTCTCGGGCCCGTTCATGTCGGTGATCTATCCGACCATCAATTCCAAAGGGATCAGCTGTCTGCCGAAATCGGAACACGGCGCGGGCGCCGGAGTCATTCTGTTGTTCACCTGTATATCCGCTGTGCTCGCGCCTCTCGCGATGGGCGCGATTAGCGATAGAATGGGCGGTCCTGTATATGGATTCGTTCTGGCCACAGGCTTTGCCGCTTTGCTGTGCATCGGACTCACGTGCAACTGGATTTTCAATCCGACGCTTCGCCTGTTCCGGCAAGCCGACGAAACAGAGTACAGTTTGGGTGTCAACGAAGGAGTAACGAATGAGATTCGGTAGCTCGATGTCAGCCGCCGCTTTGCTTGCGTTGTGCGGAACGGCTTTTGCACAGGCGCCCGATCCCGCAGGCGCGTGCGCGGCTCTAAAACAGTTGCAGGTGCCGGGCGTGAATCTTGAGGTGACGAAGACCGAATGGATTCCCGCCGGATCGACGCCGCCGGGTCGCGGAGCGCCGGCTTCCACGGTGAAGCTCCCCGCGTACTGCCGGATCGATGGCATGGTCGACAAGCGCAGTGGCACGGCGGGCGCGACGTACGGTATCGGCTTTGCCATCGCGCTGCCTCAGAACTGGAACGGACGCTTTTTGCTTCAGGGCGGCGGTGGCCTCAATGGCTCCGTCCAGATGCCGCTGGGAGCTAATGCGGCGGGCAGCGAGCCCGGGCTCGCGCGTGGCTTCGCGGTGGCAAGCACCGACACCGGTCATGAGGGCAAAGGTGGCTTCGACGCAAGTTTTCAGCAGGATCAGCAGGCCAGCCTTGATTTCGCGTACGTCGCCATCGGCCGTGCCGCTGAAATTGCGAAGCGCATCGTGGCGCAGTATTACGGTAAGCCGATTGATCACTCCTACTTCGCGGGCTGTTCTACCGGTGGCCGCGAAGCCATGCTGATGGCCGAACGCTATCCCACTTACTTCGATGGCGTCGTCGCAGGCTCGCCCGCCATGCGCACCAGCTATTCGGGTATTGGCGATCGCTGGGTTGCCGCCTCGCTGAATGAAATTGCGCCCAAGGACGACAAAGGCAAGCCCAACACTCGCAATGCTCTCTCGGACAGCGACAAGAAGACGGTGATTGAAGGCGTTCTCAATCAATGCGACGCTCTTGACGGCATCAAAGATCGGATGATCTTCAACACCAAAGCCTGCCACTTCGATCCCAAAACGCTGGTTTGCAAGGGCGCCAAGACTGACGGCTGCCTCTCCGCCGCACAGGCCGCCGCTCTCGAAAAAGGCTTCACAGGCCCGAAGGATTCCAAAGGGCGTCAGGTCTATCCCGGATTCCTGTTTGACACCGGCATCGCCTCAACACAGGGGATTCCCGGCCTGCTACATGGTGGATCGAGTCCCGTGGGCCCGGGATTCACTGACATCGGGATGGATGTCGATGCTGCTGTCGAACGCGTGCGCAACGACCCGGCCGAGCCGATTTCGACAACCGCGCACTGGACCAATCTCAACACCTTCTCCGGCCACGGCGGAAAGCTGATCTTTTACCATGGCGACAGCGATCCCTGGTTCTCTGCGCTCGATACGGTCGACTATTACGAGCGCATGACCAAAGCCAACGGCGGCGATGACAAGGCGCGTGCGTTCAGCCGCCTGTATCTCGTGCCCGGCATGGGACACTGCGCCGGGGGTCCGGAGACGCTCGACTCGTTCGATGCTTTGGGCGCGATGGTGCGATGGGTGGAGCAGGGAGTCGCGCCGGAAAGCCTCACCGCAACTGGACGTTCGTTTCCCGGCCGCAGCCGCCCGCTCTGCGCTTACCCCTTGCACGCGCACTACAAAGGACAGGGCAATAGCGAGGATGCGGCGAACTTCGAGTGCCGACAATAGCAGCTAATAAAGGACTGCTTACCGCTACGTTGGAGACCCGGTTCCTACGAGAGCCGGCGACAAGATCGCCGGCCCCACCGGCGCTGACGTAAAGCTCCGCGCCGAGCGGAAGCTCGGCGGCAGCGCCGAAGCGCTGCCCCACATCGGATGCGAGCCGTCAATAAATTGCCATCTTGCCCGCAGTCATGATCACCGGACGCAACGTTCCATTGACTGGCATTCGCACGAAAGCCCATCGTTATTCACGCCCGGCTTGGGATGTGCGAGAACTCCGGTATCGTAGGTTTGCTCGACACCCCAGAAAGCAAGGTTGAAGCTGCGCATCATAGCTCCCGCAGCCGACACCGACGCGCCGTTGCAGTCGGCCAGCGCATGGCCGTTCCATGTGTCACGACCGGATTCTCCCGGCTGCGCAATGGTCTTGAAGCCCAAGGCTTCTTTCCGGTCTCGGCATCGGGAGCGACGACGTAGTTTCCGCCTGCCACGCGTCCGCCGGCCCCAATCAATCTGGATGTGCTTCATGAGGGGACTGGACAGAATTATTGCAACTCGAAAGACAGCGGTCAGCTATCCACGCTGCTGTGGCAGAGCGCGCGCGGTGGAAAATTCCTCAGCGAAGGGTGTTCATCCAGAAGCGGCGCTGGGCGCCGACTGGTGTTTCAGGAGATCTTCAGGGACGCGCGAGGTCTATTTCGCGCGCCCTGAAGCGAAGCGGTACTAGAAGCTAAATCGGGCGACGATCGTGCCGGCGCGCGGATTGACAGCGCCCGTCGTCTCCGGAACGATGGTGCCGAAGCCGCCGCTGTACAAGCCTTTGTTCGAACCGGAAGTGAACGTAGTGGGAGCGGTCGTGAAGTTGCCGAGGTTAATCGCGTTGGTCTGGCCTGTCGCAGCCGCGTATTGCACCCGGTTGAAGATATTCGTGAACTCCGCGCGAATTTGCAGAACGTAACGTTCTTTGATGCGGAAGTTGCGGCTGAAGTTGGCGTTCTCCGAGGGGTAGCGGAAGCCCCGGAAGGAGCGGTTCGCGCTTTCATCTGCCGCAAACTGCCCGTCGGGGACGTTCGTGAATGCCGCCGGGTTCAACACCTGGGTCGTCGTCACGTCGAAGCAGTGGCAGTTGATGTTGAGCGGATCGGTGTGGTGTTTGCCGCTGTTGTCGTACCAATTCACGGACCAGGGACTCATTCCCGGAATCAATTGCGCCGGGCCCGGCCCGTAGCCGAGGAAGTTGCTGAGGGGCGAGGCGCCGGAACTGGTGGGAAGGCCCACCAAAGACGCACTCTGGTAATTTAAATACCAGCCCGTACCCCACCCGGACACAATGTAGCTGAGCACTTTGTTACTAAAGATACCGGAGGAAAAGCGCGGAACCTCGTATTGGGCACTAATCCGGAGCTGGTGCGGGATGTCATAGGGGCTGAGGGTCTTGCCCAAATTCCGGTTAAACGGATCGGGGCTGCCGATCAGAGCCAGGTTCTTCGAGTAGGTGTAATTTGCATTCGCGGTCAGACCGTGGCTGAAACGCTTGGTAAATGTGAGCTGGAGCCCGTCGTACCAGCTTTTCGCGTTGGGCGCACCCAGGGGAGCAATGGCGCCGGTGTACTGCGGGTAGGGCAACAGCGCCTGGCGGACCGTCTGATTCTGCGGAAAATTGCTGTAAGGAAGGAACTGCGTGAGGCCTACGGACGCCAGAGCGGCCTTCTGCGGCGCGGTCAGCGCCGAAATGCTTGTATTGAAAGCGCTGGAGAGCGTTGCATTGCTGAGGCTTGAGCCGGAGACTCCAAGGGCGGCAAGCTCTGACAGACTCAACACGTTTACCGGAGACAGGGTCGAGTAGCCGGGGGGGAGGGCGGTGGGGAGGGCGGTGGGGGCTGTCTCCCAAACCCCGACATTGCCCACATACCCGGCTTCCACCGAGATGTCCTTGCCGAGGGTGCGCTGCACCGTGATATTCCATTGCGTCAGGCGCGCGGGGCGGCCGGTGTTTGGATCGAGTAGAGAAGGCGCGGACACGACGGCCCCAGGCGTCTGACCCGCGGCTGGATTGTTCAGGGTCGGCCATGCCGCCTGCACGGTGGGCGGGATCCCGTTCTGGAGCAGCCCGGCGATCTGCCCGAACGCCGGCGTCGTGGCGATCGCGGCATTTGATGCATAACCGGTAGCGGAGGAAAGGTCGAGGGAGCCGTAAACGATGCCTGCGCCACCGCGAATGACGGTTTTGTCATTCACCTGGTAGGCTGCGCCAAAACGCGGCCCAATCGCATACGGATAGTTGTGGGCGAAACTGCAATTGCAGTTGGCCTCATAAATCAGAGCACCCGGCCGTCCGCTCGCGGAGGGATTCGGGGTGGTGGTGGAGAAATCTCCATAGCGGCCGAATTGTTCTTTCTGGTAGGTGCCGTAGTCCCAACGCAAGCCGTAGGTCAGAGTCAAGTTGCGATTGACCTTCCAGCTGTCCTGCAGGAAGATGGCCGACTGGTAATTCTGCGTTCGGAGGTTAATGGGCGCGTTGACGGCGATTCCCTGCGCGCCGCCCAGCAGAAACGAGGCGAAACCGAATCCGGCGAAGCCCGAGGACACCGAGGTTCCATTCAGCGAGGTCTGCGTGGTGTAGTTTGAAATGTTACCAACGGTGGCGAGGGTGCCGCTGGGGCCGGCGCCGGTGAGGCCGCCGCTATACGTCCCGAAGAGGTATTCGCCGGCGGAGTACGTGAAATTGAAGTTGGGATACCTCATCTGCCGGATTTCAAAGCCGGCCTTATAGGTATGCGAGCCACGCACGTACGTTGTGGAAGTCACGAACGAGGGACGACGCTCCCAGAAATGCTGGTCATATTGTGGCCCCAGATTGCCCATACCGCCCTCTGCGACATTGGGTAACGCACCGGTGGCAATCAGAGGGAGACCGCGGCCAGGAGAGGTTGCGCCAGATAAACCGAGTGTCTGCTGGATGTTCTGGGAACTTTCAGGCCCCAACAGGAAATCGGAGTCGTTCCAGCCAAGCGTGTAGTGCATCAGCAAAGTTGGCGTCACAGTGTGGTCCAGGTTGAGCCGGATCGTCCTGGCGGCATTCCCGGAAAATCCGGAGACAGTGATGTCATCCGGCAAACTGTCGGCTCCCGTACCGGTCCGGGGCGTGGAGGTGGAGGTCTTCTGGAAGTAAAATGCCGCGTGCAGCTTCTCGCCTATATTCTGATCGAGCTTGATGGATGGGATATAGGATCTGCGGCTGCCGTCGTACGGCGCCAGGTAGTTGGATCCCGCCTGGTTGGCATTCGGGCCCTGAGGCAGCGGAACCATGGCGAGGATTTTAGCCGCAACCGGATCGAACCTGCTGACGGGAATCATGTTGCCGGGGAAAGGATTGCGAACCAGTGCCCCGCTGGGGGTCATGAAGGTGGAGGCAGGGTCGAAGATGGTACCGCTTGGAATGGTGCGGCCAAGCGGATCCGTGTAGGGCCCGGAGGCGGTTGACACCAGGCGATTTTCGGTGGTGATGAGGCTGGAAAAATCACCGTTGCGGTAAGCGGGTATAGGTACCGTGGACAGCGTGGTGTTATTGATAAGATTCTGCAAGAACTCTTCGAAGCTGAAGAAGAAGAACGTCCGGTTCCTGCCGTTGTAAACTTTAGGGATCCAGACGGGACCGCCGACCGTGAAGCCGAAGTCGTTCTGGTGAATCGCGTTTTTAACTCCTATGTAGGCCGGAGTAGCGTTCAGGGCGGTATTCACCAGGTAGTCATAGGCGGTGCCGTGGAAATCGTTGGTGCCGCTCTTGCTGACCACGTTCACCACAGCTCCCAGGCCTGCCCCGAACTCCGGGGCGAAACTGCTGGTCACGATATTGACTTCCTGAACTGCTTCCGACGAGGACTGCGTCTCCATGGTGGCTCCCCCAAGGCGTGAGCTTGTGGGGTTCATGGTGGCGCCATCCAGTCGAGTCGAAAGTGAATTGTTCGGCGTGCCGTTGATGACGGTAACGGTGACGGCATTGCCGCTCCCCCCTCCTGGGCACGTCGCGCTATCGCAATACTGCACTCCAGGCAGCAGGCGCGAAGCGGAAAAATAATCGCGGACACCGTCATTGGTTGCGCCCACCGTGAGAAGCGGCAGGTCTTGCAGTTGCTTCACCGTGAAGTTGCCCGACACCGTGGCGCTTTCTGTTTGCAACAGGGAAGCCTCGGCGGATACGGTCACAGATTCGGTCGACTGGCCCACTTGAAGCACGATGTCTTCGCCCATGGTCTGTCCCGCGGCCAAATGAAAGTTGGTGCGAGTGTATGTCTTGAAACCCGACACGGCGACGGAGAGTTCGTAGTCGCCCACCGGTAGCTGCGTGACAGTGTAGTTTCCGGTGCTGGAGCTGGCCCCCCGAAAGGTCGTTCCCGTGTCAGAACTGCGGACCACGACGGGAGCATTCGCGACAGGAGCTCCGGTTTGATCGGTTATGGCCCCGGTGATCGTGGCCAGGCCGGTTTGGCCAAAGCCGATACATGCGCACAATAAAAAAAGTAGAGATAGCAGCCCGACTCGCCTCACTTAAGTTCCCCTTTTGACTAAGTTTACTTCTGAATTAAACCTGAACGGTCGCCCGGTATAAACGGATACTCAAACTCCGCAGGATCAGCCGCGACGACCCGCGGGCCGTTTTGCGCCCCGGTCGTGAATCCTATCACACTTTTTTTCAGGAACTCCGAAATGCTTGCAGGCGGGTCGGGTTCTCCCCACCGGTCGGAAAGAATCTCTAGTGTTCCAAAACTGTTCCAAAAGTCCTCTGCTGACTCTCTGGAAACCTGATCCGTCTACGGCGCCTGGAACACCCAGATCGCCGCGGCCTCGTCCGTATTCTGAATTTCGGGCACGAGCGGGGGAAATGTGATTGCCTGAGCGCCGCCGTTGCCCACGCCGATAGCGATATATTGCTTGCCGTTCACTGAGTAGCTGATGGGAGCGTTGCTGGGCACGTCATTCAGACGAGTCTGCCAGAGCACCTTCCCGGTTTGATCGTCATACGCCCGGAAGTAGCGATCGATGGAGCCGCTGAAGACGACGCCACCAGCCGTACCGAGTGCGCCGCTCGATTCCGGCGCTCGATGCCGCGATGTCCAGACAACTTCACGAGTCACCATATTGATCGCCTGCACGCGCCCGTAATTTCCGTCGGAGCCGGGGCGTGGCCGCAGTGACCAGCGAACGCCGGTTGAGAGACTGCCGCGTCCCCCATCGCGCACGGGGGTCAGGTCCATACAGGGATTCCACCAGCGGAACATACAGGATTCTCGTGTCCGGGTTATACGAACCGGGAATCCAGCTCTTCGCTCCGCCCGCATGCGGACATACGATGCGCTCGTTGCCATCACCTGGCAGCGATTTGGGATCGATGTTCTTTTTTCCCGTTGCCGGATCAATCGAGGTCACGATATTCTGCAGCCCCAGATCCTTCGAGTAAATCCACTTTCCGGTTTCCGCCTCCAGTACGTCATAGATCGCCATCTTGCCCGCGGTCATGATCACCGGGCGCACCGTTCCATTGACGGGCATTCGCACGATCTGCCGCTCGAAAACCCAGTCGAAGTCCCATTGATCGTTCGGGAGATGCTGGTAATACCAGACGAGCTTGCCGGTGTCGGGATTCAGGGCCAGCGTGCAGTCGGTGTAAAGTCCATCGTTATTCACACCCGCCTTGGGATGCGCGAGGACTCCGGTATCGTAAGTTTGCGCTACACCCCAGAAAGCAAGATTGAGCTGCGCGTCATAGCTACCGGCGACCCACACAGACGCACCATTGCGATCGGCCAGCGAATGGCCGTTCCATGTGTCACCACCGGATTCTCCCGGCTGGGCGATCGTGTGGAAGCGCCAGGCCTCTTTCCCGGTTTCCGCATCCAGGGCAACGACGTAATTCCCGCCCGCTACGCGCCCACCGGTGCCGATCATGACCTTGCCTTTGGCCACGAGCGGCCCACCCGTAAGACCGAAACCTTTATCGGAAGCAAGCGCCTGGTCCCACGCGACCTTCCCCGTCTTCACGTCGAGCGCAACGACGTGGACATCTGAAGTGCCGAGATAAACCTTGTTGCCGTAAATTGCGATATTCCGTTTGACAGTTGGCCTGGACGCCGCGGGCAGTTGCCGTGAATATTGCCACAGCAGATCGCCCGTGGCCGCGTCCAGCGCCTGAATCCTGTCACCGAACCCATGCACCAGCATCACTCCGTCGTGCACCAGTGGCGTAGCTTCGTTGGCGCCCCGAGGGAGCGTCCATGTCCACGCCACGCGCAGGTTGCTGATATTCGATTTTGTGATCTGATTCAGCGGAGTGTATCCCTGATAGTCGAAGCCACGGCGCCACGTCAGCCAGTCCCCTGCGGGAGGATTCTGCAGCATTGCGTCGGAAACCGGCGTGATCTTGTCCAGCGGATTCGTCTTAGTCGGAGCCGGGGGCAGCTTAATGCCAGGCGTCAGTCCGCCACTCGGTCCGGCTCCACGCCCGCGCGCTTGAACCGCGCCCGGGAAAGTCAGGAGCGCAAGCTGTTGGGTATCAGGCGGCAACTCCGCCTTGCCCGGCGGCGCACTATTCTGCTGAAGAATGAAGGCTGCTATCTGCGTGTATGCGGACCTGCCGAGGGTGCCCGGATTCGCAGGCGGCATCTTGCCGATCATGTAATTAATCAGTTCACCCACCGGTTTGCCGGCATAATTTTGCATGAAACCCGCGCCTCTGAGCGGCGGTGCGAATTCGCCATCGTCGGTATTCGGCCCGTGGCAGCTCGCGCAGTTTTGCGAGTACGCCGTTCTGCCTTCGATTTCCTGCGCCACGGTGTAGGTGGCGATCTTAACTGACTGCGCACCCAGGGGCTGGGGACACTGTGACGCGATGACTATGGCGCCGAGGGCGGCGAGCGCCCCCGCCCACGTAGAGTATGGGCCACTGCAAATGCCGGCGGGTTCTGTTAACGGCGGACGAAGTCGCGTTCGTGGCATTGAAAGACACGCCTCCTCAGTGTGGATATCTGCAAAGCGTCTGCACCTTGTTATACACGAATCCCGGGTTATACACGAATCCCGGAGCGCGCCGGTTGGCAACCCCGGCTCGCGGGAAGAAACCGGATCTGGCGCAACTGAAAGCCGAAGTGATGGCGATATTGAAGGGGCTCGGAGTTCCGGCTTCGACGGTCCGCTGGGTTCCGAACCGGTTACAGCTAAGCGGTGCGGACTTCAAAGCCAGCGCCTCGTCCTTCGGATCGTGCCTGGATTCCAGACCTGGAGAAAGTTGAAGGGGCCGATCTTTGATCGCCGCTTTATGGCTTCGGCGGCGGAAAATAGGTGGCGACGCGATCGTTCAGCGTGAACTCCATGCCAAGTCCCGGGTACTGAGCCAGCACCTTCGCCTTCATTTCCGCGGCATTCTTCGAAGCGGCAACATTGGCGTCCCAATCCGCCATATATTTCTTCATCCACTGGATGGTGCGCATGTCGTGAGTGGCCCCCGGACCCTCATGGCCGGGAATAATGGTCGTGGGCTGGAGAGCGACGACCCGGTCGATAGTCTTGCTCCACTCTTCACGGGCTTTGTCTCGCGGCACCCCAAAGTAGACGTGGTCGAACACAACATCACCCGTAACGACGGTCTTCAGCGAAGGGATATAGACGAAGCTGTTTCCGGGACCGTCGTCTCCCTGAACCGGCCCGGTAATGGGGAATTGTTCGCCTTCGAGGGTTAGCACCGGCGTGGTCAGTTCTTCGATCGCAACGGGCTCGGGACCTGGAATGTTATTTCCATAGGTCGGAAGCCAGAACTTCTGGCGAGCGGGCCAACCGGTTTTCGACGCGGCTACTGTCGCGGGCAAGGCGACGGCCTTTGCGTTGGGGAACGCCTGTTTGAGAACCGCCAGACCGAACATATGATCCGGATGCGGGTGCGTGATATAGATCGTCGTCAGGTTCTTTTTGGATTCCAGAATTTCAGCGGCGAGTTTGTGCGCTTCGCTCAGGGTGAATTGTGGATCGATCACGATCATGTCCTTTTCACCGGAGATCATGGTCGAGTTGACGTCATACCCGGTGGCCCCGGGACCGGTATGGACTTTCAGTTGAAGATTCGATTGCGCGGCCGCGCCAGCCGAAAATATAGAGATGGCTGCCATGAGGCTGATAAGAAGTCGATGTATTCCCATTGAAAAGGTCCGTTCTGTCTGCGGTTCCAGGTGGCCGATTCTATCCCGGTTGGGCACCCGCTGTCAAAGGCGAGAGGGGTTTGCATTGTTACCTGTCGGCTGGTATTATTCTTTCGCGACCTCCATCTCGCACTCCCGGCCGGAAGGGACCTCATGAAGTCGAAATCTGCGTTATTTTTGCTGCCCTGCCTGATTTGGCCGCTGCTCAACAGCGCCAGGGCCTCAGAAGGCGAGATTGCCGCAGCCCTCCGAGACGGTCAGCGCGCCGCGGCCATAGCTCTCGTGCACAAAGGGTCGGCCGACGTTAATGCGAAACTCCCGGATGGGACCTTCGCTCTGCTCTGGGCCGCCAGATCCGACGATCTGGAACTCGTAACGTTGTTGCTTGACACCAAAGCCGACGTCAATGCCGCCGATCCCGACGGCATCACTCCACTCGCTCTTGCGTGCGCTAACGCCAATGTTGAGATTGCGCGAAAACTGGTGGCTGCGGGTGCGAATACCAATCTCGCTGACATCGCCGGGATCACGCCGCTCATGACCGCTGTGGGCCGTCCTCAGATCGAGAACGTGCGACTGCTGCTCGAAGCTGGCGCGAAAGTGGACGCGCGCGACAGCAGAGCGCAGGAAACCGCCCTGATGATCGCTGTGCGAGACAACAATTCAGCTGCCGTTCGAGCCCTGCTGGACCACGGCGCCGATTCGAATGCAGCGACGCGTATTGGAAAGACCCCAGCCCGCCGTCCCCCGGGCGCCGGAGGTGGTTCTCACGGAGTCGGCATCGTTCGCAGCGGCTGGCCGGAGCAAGGCTACCAGGAGGCCACGCCGGGAGGAATTACGCCGCTACTCTACGCGGCAAGGGATGGTCATACGGAAATCGCGCGAATGCTCATCGCAGCGGGAGCGAAGGTGAACCTTGCCGACGCCAACAAAATCAGTCCGTTGCTCATGGCGATTACCAATAACCAGCCGGACGCGGCCGATTTGCTGATTGAGAAGGGTGCGGAAATCAACACGTCTGACTTCTGGGGAAGAACGCCTCTCTGGGCTGCTGTCGAAATGCGCGATATCGAATACAGCCGTTCGGGCGAGCACAACGTCGACCGTGCGCGGTTGTTTCAGCTGATTAACAGTCTGCTCGACCACGGAGCGAACCCGAATGCGCGCACCGCTGAGGTGCCTCCCACCAGAAGATTTCTGATGGGCCTGGGAGATCTCTCATGGGTCGATTTCACGGGGCAAACACCATTTCTCCGAGCGGCACTGTCGGGCGATGTGGCAGTGATGAAACTGCTGCTGGAGAAGGGCGCCGATCCCACCATCCCCACTTTTTCCGGAACTACGCCGCTCATGGCAGCCGCCGGAATCAACTGGGTGGTTTCCCAAACTTTCACGGAAGATCTGCCGACACAAATCGAAGCGGTCAAGCTCTGCCTGGAAAAAGGCGCCGACATCAACGCCGCAAACTCCATGGGGCTGACGCCGGTCTTCGGCGCGGCGAATCGCGGCGCGGATAGCCTTCTCGAATTCCTGGTCGCGCACGGAGCGCGTCTCGATGTCAAAGACAAGGAAGGAAGAACGCCAATGGTCTGGGCCGAGGGCGTGTTTCTGGCAACGAATGCGCCGCAGCGCAAGCCGTCGACCATCGCGCTGATTGAAAAGCTGTTGAAGAAGGATACTCCCGCGGTATCGACGGTGGCCAGCGCGCGATGAACGTTTTCCGAATCCCTTCGGCCTCGGTCCTTTTGCTGAGCGCATTGATTCCTGCCTGGGCGCAGAAGCCGCTTCCTGACAGACAATTCGTTCAGAAATATTGCGAAGGCTGCCACAACGACCGCGTGAAGAGCGGCACGCTGTCTCTCGAACAAATGGATCCCGCGCAGGCGGCGGCCAGTCCGGAAAAGTGGGAAAAGGTCATCCGCAAGCTTCGCGCGGGAATGATGCCGCCTGCCGGCGCGCCGCGGCCGGAGCGTGCTGCGATCGATGAGTTCGTCGGGCATCTTTCCACATCGCTCGATCAGTTTGCCGCAAAGCATCCCAATCCCGGAATGGTTGGACTGCACCGTCTCAATCGAGCGGAGTATGGAAACGCCGTCCGCGATCTGCTGGCCGTCAACGTCGACGTGTCGACTCTTCTGCCCTCGGACGATTCAAGCGAAGGTTTCGACAATATCGCCGACGCACTCGGCGTGTCGCCCGCGCTGCTGGAACGCTACGTCAGCGCAGCCACCCGGATCAGCCGTCTTGCTGTTGGAGATCCCGCGACTGCGGCCACTACCAACACCTGGCGAGTTCCTGGCGATCTCTCTCAGACTGCGCACATTGAGGGATTGCCCCTCGGAACCCGGGGCGGTATCTCGTTCGACTATACATTTCCCCTCGACGCGGAATACTCATTCAAGATTCGCGCCCGCAGCGCCGGTCTGGGCGTTGGCGCGGGTGGAGAACCCGTAGGCCTCGAGATCACCGTCGATGGAGCCCGTATCAATCCGGGCAAGAGCAGTACCGATTTCCGGCTTAAACTTCCAGCCGGTCCTCACACCATCGGCGTTGCCATGCCTGCCCACAATTCCGCAGGTGAGGACGATGTGTATGGCGTTTATGCCGATAACGCGGGCGTGACCACGGTTGCGATTACGGGGCCAGTCAATCCGACGGGGCCAGGCGATACGCCCAGTCGCAGAAAGATTTTCGTATGCCATCCATCCGCCGGCGAGGATGAAACCGCCTGCGCCAAGCGAATCCTGACCTCTCTTGCGGCCAAGGCGTTCCGTCGGCCGGTTCGTGACAGCGATCTCGAAACGCTCCTCGGCTTCTACCAGCAAGGGCGCAACGGCGGTGGCTTCGAGCATGGAATCGAAGACGCGGTGGCTCGTATTCTCATTGATCCCTGGTTCATCTTCCGCTTCGAGAAAGAGCCCGCAGGCGCAGCGCCAGGAAGCGTTCACCCGGTCAGCGACACCGAACTGGCATCGCGGCTGTCATTCTTCCTCTGGAGCAGCATTCCCGATGAGGAACTGCTGCGGCTTGCGCAGCAAAACAAGCTTCATGAGCCGCAGATTCTCGCCGCACAAACACGCCGCATGCTGGCCGATCCGAAGGCATCCGCGCTCTCCGCCAACTTCGCCGGCCAATGGCTCTACTTGAGGGAACTGAAGAGCGCCCGCCCGGAAACGCGTGACTTCAACGACAACCTTCGGCAATCCTTCCGCCGCGAGACGGAACTGCTTTTTGAAAGCGTCGTGCGTGAGGACCGCAATGTGGTCGACCTGCTGAATGCCGATTACAGCTATGTGGATGAGCGGTTGGCGGATCACTACGGTATTCCCGACGTCTACGGCAGCCGTTTTCGCCGGGTGAAGCTGCCGGACGATTCGCGGCGCGGATTGCTCGGGCAGGGCAGTATCCTGCTCGTCACGTCTGTCGCGACCCGAACCTCGCCGGTCGCGCGCGGCAAGTGGGTTCTCGAAAACATCCTCGGCACTTCGGCCCCGCTGCCTCCGCCCAACGTTCCCGCCTTACCCGAAGACGCATCAGCGGCGAAAATCGTATCGGTCCGCCAGAAGATGGAGGCCCACCGAAACAATCCTGTTTGCGCGTCCTGTCACAAGATTATGGACCCCATCGGATTCTCGCTTGAAAACTTCGATCTCACGGGAAAGTGGCGATCGACCGACGGCGGCATACCGATCGATTCCTCCAGTCAGATGGTGGATGGAACGAAGCTATCCGGGCCCGCGAGCCTTCGTCAGGCTTTGCTGAGCCGATCGGACGTTTTTGTTTCTACCCTGGCCGAAAAGCTGATGACCTATGCTATCGGTCGCGGCTTGAAGTACTACGACATGCCCGCGGTGCGCGCCATCACCCGGGACGCTGGTCGCAACGACGACCGTTTCTCGTCCATCGTGCTCGGAATTGTGAAGAGCGCGCCCTTTCAGATGAGAATGAAACCGCCGGAAAATGTGCAGTCAGCGGGCTTGAGCGTGGCGGCGCCTTTGAACAGCAGTCGGTAAAGGAGACTTTCCATGAACTTCATCACCAAAAGACATCTTCCGCGGCGCACCTTCCTGCGTGGAGCAGGCGTGGCGATCGGGCTCCCGCTGCTGGATTCGATGGTGCCGGCGCAAACGCCGCTGGCCGCCACGGCCGCGAATCCACGCAGCCGCCTCGGATGCATCTATGTGCCGCATGGCGCGACGATGGATAAATGGACGCCCGCCCAGACCGGGACAGGGTTCGAGTTCACCGAAATCCTCAAGCCGCTCGAGAAATACCGCGACCGCATCGTTGTGGTCAGTAATCTCGCGCACCCGCAAGCCGCCGGTATTGGCAGTGATGCCGGCGCCGACCACGCGCGCTCTGCCGCCGTCTTTCTCACGGGATCCCACCCGGAGAAGGAGTCGGTTCACGCCGGCACTTCGATCGATCAGATTGTCGCCGAAAAACTCGGACAGGACACCCCGCTCCCATCTCTTGAAGTCGCAATCGAGGAGAACGGCCTCAACTGCGGAGCGGGCTACGGATGCGCCTACACCAACACGATTTCCTGGAAAACGCCCACGGTCCCGCTCCCGATGGAGCACAATCCGCAGGTTCTCTTCGAAAAACTGTTTGGGGAAGGCAGCACCGCCGAAGAAAGACTCGCGCGCAAGCAGCAGGCCCGCAGCCTCCTGGACTCGGTCACGAGCGAGATTGCATCGCTCAACAAGGAACTGCCCGCCTCCGATCGCTCCCGCATGGCCGATTATCTTGACGACGTACGCGAGATCGAGCGGCGCATTCAGAAGGCCGAGAGCCAGACCCCGAAAGATCTGAAAGTGCCCGATGCGCCGGTGGGCATACCCGAAGCGTTCGACGACCATTTCAAGATCATGTTCGACATGCAGATTCTGGCGTTCCAGGCGAACATCACGCGCGTCTCCACCATGATGTATGCCCGCGATACCAGCGGCGCCGTTTATCCCCAAAGCGGCGTGCGCGACGGCTTCCACGTGGCGTCGCATCATTCGAATAACCGCGCCGCCATGGATAAGTTCGCGCTGATCAATCGCTATCACACGGCCCTGCTGGCTTACTTCCTTGAGAAAATGAATGCGACCAAAGACGGCGATGGCACGCTGCTCGATCATTCCGTGATCCTCTACGGCAGCAGCATGAGCAACGGTAATCAGCACGATCACGATCCGCTGCCTGTTGTGATCGCGGGCGGCGCATCCGGCAAGCTTCAAGGCGGTCGCCACATCGTAACGCCACCGCATACCCCCATGTCCAACCTTCTGCTCAGCGTTCTCGACAAGCTGGGAATCGATCAGAAATCGTTCGGCGACAGCACGGGCAAACTCGACATCTGAGATGACCAATTCAATCGGAAACCTGAGCCGGCGTGAAGCGCTGGCCGCCGCGACGGGCATGGCATTCATGTGGGCCGTTCCTGGACAGGCCGAAGAGGAAGGCCCGGGGCCGCTGCCACTCCAGACTACCGGTCTGGAACATATCGGGATGACAGTGCCGGACCAGAAGGCCTCTGCCGAATGGTATGGGAGGATCTTCGATCCTCAATTGTTTCAGGAACGCGATCCACCGCCGCGCTTTTACGTGCGCATGGGTACCGCGTATATTGCCTTCGGCGGCGCACCCGCCAGCGACCCTACTCCGAAAATAGATCACTTTTGCGCTCTGGTAAAGAATTACAAACCGGACGAGATGCGCGCCGCCGTCGAAAAAGCCGGAATAAGCATGGGAACTGGCCGCCTCGGCATGCCGACCGACGGGGATGGCCTTCGCCTCCAGTTGCTCGGAGTCCCCGGCGGGTTGGCGAGAACAATTATTCCCTCCACTCGGATCACCACCGATGACGCCGCTGTCGCCGCGGTGGGGCTGGATCACATCGCTCTCGCGGTTTCCGATCTGCAAAAAGCTTCCGCTCACTACGCAAAGTTCTTCGGTCCTCCCGCCACGAAAAAAGCTGACCAGATCTCGTTTCAGATCGTGAACACGCGACTGCTGCTGGAGCCGGTCGCGGTGGGCGCTAAACCCGCCATCCAGCGGCTCAGCTTCCGTGTCGCGGGCTTCGATCGAAAAGCCGTCGCCGCGAAGTTGCAGAAGTTTGAGGTGGAGACAACCGCCGCGCAGGGTGATCGCGGGTTACGCTTCCGCGATCTGAACGGCTTTACGATCGAGCTGGTGGGACAGCCGCGCTGAACCGAAAACGGTTTCCCGGAAAAAACGGGCGGCCGTGATCTGTTATGTCTGAAACCCCGTCGAAGCTACGCGGGCTCTTGCCGGAACATTCATAGCCGTCACAACTTTGCGGGTTTCATGGCCTTGATATCGGCCGATGAAAACCAGGCCGGCTTGTTCACCACACCGGTGAACTTCAGCCGATGGGATCCGGCATCGACCTCGGGCCAGTTGTAGTGCTGGGTAAAGAAAACTGGTCGGACGGCGTGGCGTACCCGTCGATAGTGCGGATATGCAGCAATTGATTCGTCGCGGAGGGATTGCTGTTTGGTTTGTAACTGGCCGGATAGTCGGTGAAAGGGATTTCCGTCTCCCCCTCGGCCCGCGCCGGCACAGCCCAGTCCGGAACCAGCGCCAATAAACCCTGGCAGCCAATCCTCGCTTCAATGTCTCTCTGCGACTTCGCAGTTTGTGAAGAAAGCCGCCGACGCGCATTAGCTGTAAGCTGTATACCTTAGGCCATGAATCCGAGACTCCTCAGTGCCGTTCGCATTGCGTTAGGTTTGCTGTTCTTTCAGCATGGAGCAGAAAAGCTGTGGGGCTTCGCGGGCGGACAGATGGACCGTAATTTCGCTACGCTGCACGGATTCGCCGGACCGATCGAGGTGATCGGAGGAACACTGATCATCTTCGGACTTTTCACGCGTGTGACGTCGTTCATTCTGTGCGGCCAGATGGCGGTGGCCTATTTCGATCAGTGGGCCGGGCGCGGGTTTTTCCCGATCAGCAATGGCGGCGAAGAGGCGGTTATCTTCTGCTTCCTGTGGCTTTGGCTCGTTACGGCTGGTTCGGGGATCTGGAGCATCGATAGCCTGCTCGGCCGCGAATCGAATGTCGCCCGAACGCTCAGCGGGTGGGAACCGTCGGGACGGGCAATCGCGCGCATCATCCTCGCGTTTCTCTTCACTCTTCATGGATACCGGCACGTGTTCGGATTCCTTCCCAAATCCGCAGGTCGAGCCGCCGTGGTTCCGCTCGCGATCGATAAGCTCCCGGCGTTCGTCGGCTGGTGGGAAATCGTGGGCGGATTACTTCTTCTACTCGGGCTGTTCACCCGTATCTCCGCCGCGATCACCTGCATCGAGCTCGCTGCGGCTTATGTTTTGGAATCGGTCCCGCGGGGCGTCTGGCCGCTACGCAATGGCGGGAATGAGACCCTGGTGTATCTTGTCTTCTTCGTTTTTCTCGCAATCTGCGGCGCCGGCGCATTCAGTCTTGATTCGCTGCGATCCCCCCGTGCCATGAAGCGGTCAACCGTTAACGCCGCCGCGGGCACGGGCTAATTGAGCATCGGGGAAACCGATACAAATCATCCGAACAATCGATTTGCCCAATTGCTTCCAATTCGATACTGTGGCTCCTTGCCCCGTCTGACTACGCGTGCTTGCAGGCTGCTTCTCGCCGCCTGCGCGTTAGTGTCAACCGTTGTCGCGCAGTCCACTCCGGTCGAGAAGCAGCCAATGGCGGAACAGGTATTTACCAACGTTCAGGTCCTGAAAGGCATCCCGGTCAGCGAGTTCATGAGCACCATGGGCTTCTTCTCGGCTTCCGTTGGCCTGAACTGCGTGTTCTGCCATGTCCCCGAAAGCCTGCAGGACTGGAAGAAATTCGCAGAGGACGTTCCGCGAAAACGCATCGCGCGCAGCATGATCGGCGATGGTCAATACCATCAACAAAAACAGCTTCGGCGGACGCGCGGCCATTACCTGTTACTCCTGCCATAACGGAAACGAGCGCCCGAAGCAGATCCCGAGTCTGGCGCTTCAATATGGAACCCCGGAAGAGGATCCGAACGAAATCGAAGTTCCACCGCAGGCTGTGGCTGGGCCATCGGCCGATCAGATTCTGGATAAGTTCGTAGCCGCGGCCGGAGCTGGCGGGAAGCAGTCAAGCTTCACCATTCGCGGAACGTACGAGGGCTATGAGACCTATCATCAGCAGGTGCCATTCGAGCTGTTCGTCAAGAGGCCCGCACAGATGGCCAGCGTCGTCCACACACAAAATGGGGACAGCGTCACGGTATACAACGGCGCTCAGGGATGGGTCGCTTCTCCCAATAATCCCGTGATGCTGTTGCCTATGGCCGCGGGAGCGGAATCCGATGGCGCGCGCCTCGATGCGGAACTGTTCTTTCCGGCCGGCATCAAACAAGCTCTGACCCAGTGGCGGGTGGGTTTCCCGCAGACGGACGTGAACGACAAGGATGTCTATGTTGTCGAAGGAAGCGGGCCGGACCGCACGCGCGTAAAGCTGTTCTTCGACATTCAGACGGGACTGCTTATCCGCCAGCTTCGCTACTTCAGCACCGTCATCGGAACCAACCCCTGGCAAATCGACTACGCCGATTATCGCGATGTAAACGGTGTCAAACTACCTTACCAGTGGGTCGTGACGTGGACCAACGGTCAATCGACGTGGCGAGTAACCGAAATTCAAGCCGACGCCGCAATTCCAGCCGCAAGGTTCGCCAAACCCGCGCCGGCCGTGCTGGCGCCCGCAAAGAGTCCGGCTCGTTAGAAAGGACGCTTATGAAAAAGACATTCAGTTTCCTTGTCGCTGCGCTGTTCGCAGTGCTGTTCGCAGGGGGGATACCGGCTATCGCCCATCATGGCACCGGAGCGTCTTACGATCTGGCGCATCCCGTCACTCTTGAAGGAACGGTGACGGAATTCCACTATGCGAATCCCCATCCGCAATTGTTCTTCGATGCCATGGACAAGGATGAGGTCGTCCACTGGAGTGCCGAGTTCTATCCGAATCCGGCACAGCTCATACAGGGTGGATGGGGCAGAAGGCGTTCGGAAGCTGCCTTGGCTCCAGGCACGAAAATCACGATCACACTGGCGCCGGCACGCGCCGGGACGAAGGTCGGCGCGATTATGAAGCTGCTGAACGAACAAGGCGAAGTGCTGCTGGGCGTCGCTGGCGGCGGTCCTGGCGAAGTGCCACAGGGTGGTGCCACACCCGCGAGCCCGGCGCCTCAAGGCCCGGCGCCCGCGCAGCCGGCCAAATGAGGACTGGAAACGTGGTCAGAATTACCGGCGCTGCACTCGTGTTGATTTTTTCAGGCGCTGCGTTCGCGCAGGGCGGCCGCGGAATTTTCGCCCATAATGCGGCGAACGATAACAAGCCGTCCGACAAACACGACCTTTCCGGTATCTGGACGCGAAATGGCTCGCCCGGTGGTTACGGCGGCGGGGGAACATGCCGCGATTGCGGCGATCGCGGCTACAGCCTGAAGGTCCCACCGCTTACCGCATTCGGGAAGAAGATGTTCGACGCCAACCATCCGTCATACGGGCGCTTGTTGGGAAGCGCGGACGCCGCGGCGCATCCCGAAGAAGATATCGGCCGCAGGCGCGCCGTCCCTCCTGCAAACGACAGCGATCCTTATCAGCACTGCAATCCGATGGGACCGACGCGCGCGCTGCTCTACGTCGATCCGATGGAAATGAGTGTGCTGCCCGACCGTATTATTCAGCAGTTCGAGTGGGGCTGGGGCACCAGAATTCTCTGGACAGATGGGCGAAAGCCACTGATGGATCCGGACCTGCCCACCTGGTGGGGCTATTCCACGGGCCGCTGGGACGGCGATACGTTCGTGGTCACAACCACCGGGCTGGATGACCGTACCTGGGTGGATCAATATGGCTACCCGCACAGCGCCGACATGGTGCTGGAAGAAAGATACAAGCGCACCGCTTACGACGTGATCGAGTTGACGATGATCATCAACGATCCGAAGGTCTACACCCAACCCTGGACCAGCGAGCTGAAGAAATTCCGCAAATTGCAAAAGGATGGCATCAAGACGGTAGACGGATGGGCCGGCCTGCTTCAGGACGTCTGCGCGCCCGCGGATGAGGTAGACCTCTTCAATAAACGTGTGCGGGACCCCGCGGGCGGAGTCATTCGCTAGTCGGGGGAGACATGAAAAAGAACCTCGCCATTGCTCTTGCGGCATCCGGTATGCTTATCGCGCAGGCCCCTGCCCCGGCGCCCGCGAAGCCCGATTCGACGGCCGTGATAGCCCTTATCGAAAAGGCTAAGAAGGCCGGTGGACAGAGGTGGGCCGAAGAAGCCCACTTCTTCTGCGAAGCGCCGCGCGCAAACAGTCCTTCCGACCCGCCCATTGAGCCGACGAAAATCTTCGACAACGTGTACGTCATCGGCGATCAGGGCACTGTCGCATACGTCATCCGCACTTCTGAAGGCCTGCTGATGATCGATTCGCTATCGCCCGGCGACACGCAGACGAAGCTTCTGCCGGGCTTTCAGAAACTCGGTCTCGATCCCGCGATGGTAAAGATCGTTGTGGTGGGTCACGGTCACGCCGACCACTTCGGGGGCACGCCTTACTTTCAGGAACACTTCGGTTCAAAGATCTACATCTCGGACGCCGATTGGACGCTCATGGAAAGCCCGCCGGCGCGCGGCGGCCGCGGCGGTCCGCCGGCCGCATTGCCGAAGCACGATCAGTCTCTTGTAGAAGGCCAGCCTGTTGTTCTGGGCGATTTCAAATTGACCCCCTATGCCGTGCCGGGCCACACGCCCGGATCGATGGGTTTCATCTTTCCGGTAAAAGACAACGGTAAGACTTACACGGCCGCGATGTATGCGGGCACGGTTCTGACTCCGGGTTTCGTTTCGGACGAAGGCCTCGCCCAGTATGCGAAGTCGCTTCTTCACTTCGAAGAGGAAACAAAGAAGGCGAAAGTCGAGGTCGAGTTACAGAACCATCCTTTGATGGATCCCATACAGCCCAGGCTCGACATGCTCAAAACACGAAAACCGGGCGAGCGGAATCCGTTTGTGGTCGGCCGCGCCGAGTATCAGAAATTTCTTGAAGTCATGGCTGCATGCACTGAAGTCAATCTGGCGCGCCGGAAAGGTCTCTGATGCTGAAGCGTTCGAGTGTGTTGCTCGCGCTTACCGCGGCGACGGTCTGCGGACAGGCCGGCCGTGGGCCTCGTCCGCCCCGTACGGCCAAAGACGCGGCTCTCTATGACCTCACTGGATATTGGGTAGCGGTTGTGACCGAGGACTGGCGCTACCGAATGGTCACGCCGGTCAAAGGCGATGCGGCCGGGGTTGCCTTGAACCCGAACGGCAGGAAAATCGCTGCTTCATGGGATCCCGCGAAAGATGAGGCCGCCGGAGCGCAATGCCGGGGCTATGGCGCTCCGGCGATCATGAGTGTCCCAGGCCGGCTTCATATCACCTGGCAGGATGATCAGACCTTGATGATCGAAACCGATAACGGCCAGCAGAAACGTCTGCTGCACTTCGATTCGAACGAAAGCCAGGGCGGAGACTGGCAGGGACTCTCTAAAGCTATGTGGGAGATCGTTCCAGCAGGCAGAGGCGCGGCGCCGGTCGGTTCACTCAAAGTAGTCACGACGAAGCTGCGTCCCGGCTATATCCGCAAGAACGGCGTTCCCTACAGCGCGAATACAACCCAGACCGAGTACCTCGACCGGGTCAATGAGCCGGATGGGAAAGCCTATCTCGTCGTGACCACCACAGTGGAAGACCCGATGTATCTCGCGCAGCCGTTCCAGACGTCTTCCCACTTCAGAAAGCAAGTCGACGGCGCGGGATGGAAACCGCGGCCCTGCACGGTCAAATAGGCGGTCCTATGAAGAGACTCACCTTTACTGCCATTGCGCTCTTATCGTTCGTCGCCGCTCTCGCGTTCCCACAGGGATTAGACTTCTCCGGACACACAGGCCTGCCGGCTGGAATTGATCTCTCGGGAAGCTGGTATCCACTGGCCTTCCAGGACTCGGGACTCATCACGGCTTCCGGCGCCCTGGCGGAATACGGGGGAATTCCGCTCAACGAGGCGGGCCGTCTCTACGCGCTCGCGTGGAACTCTTCCCGCATACAAGGCCGCCAGCACCAGTGCATGGGATACGTTCCGCCCTATACCTACAACCAGCCCGGCAACCTTCGCTTCTGGGAAGAACGCGACCCCTACACTCAGCGCCTGGTGGCGATCAAAAACTACTGGCAGATCGCCGAAGGCACCCGCACGATCTGGATGGACGATCGTCCGCATCCGCCCGCTTACGCGCAGCACACCTGGGCGGGATTCTCGACGGGGAAATACGAAGGAAACGCGCTGACCGTTTACACAACGCACCTCAAACGCGGCTGGATTCGCGCGAATGGAATTGCCCAGAGCGATGAAGCCACTCTCGTGGAGCACCTCATTCGGCACGGCGATCGCATCACGTACCTTTCCGTAGTAAACGATCCCGTCTATCTCGATGAGCCTTTCAGCCGCACTTACACGCTGGGACGCAGCATCAAGGAGCCTGACGCCTGGCAGTATGACTGCGATGACGGCGAACAGATTCTGGGACGCAGCGACAATCAGGTCGAGAGCTACTTGTGGGGCCGGCATCCCTTTGCCCGGGAATTCGCTGAAAAGAATCAGATTCCTTTTCTCGGTACGCTCGGCGGCCCGGTGACGATGTACGAGGATCTGCTCGATAAGTTGAGCGATCCGGCAGGCGCCGAAGCCGCGGCCACCGCCGAATTGAAACCTTCCGCCGGTCCGCCGCAAGCCAGCCGCGCTCCCGATCCAACGCCCCATGATGGCGAGGTTCATATTCTTCCGGTTCAGGGCCAGGTTTCCATGCTGCTCGGTGACGGAGGCAACATCGCGGTTCAGGTGGGCGACCAGGGACCGATGGTGGTGAACTCCGGAGCCGGGACTATCTCCGATAAGATTGTCGCGTCGGTGAAGAAGCTGAGCGATAAGCCCATTCAGTTCCTCGTTAATACGGGATTCCAGGCGGATTTCACGGGAGGCAATGTGAAGCTGCGCGCCGCCGGACTCGATCCGAGCGTCCAGGGGTCCTTCTTTTCCGGACAGTTTGCGGACGCCGGAAAAGGCGCCACGATTATCGGCCATCAGAATGTGCAGAACCATCTGATGGCGCTAAAGACCGAAGCGGAAGGCTGGCCCAGCGACACGTTCGTTCAATCGCGCCGGCGCAAGTTTCACAACGGAGAAGCAGTCGAAATCTTTCACATGCCGAACGCCGTTACGGATGCCGACAGCATCGTGCATTTCCGCCGCTCCGATGTGATCGTCACGGGCGACATCTTCAATCTCGTGAGTTATCCGCACATCGACGTGAAAAACGCTGGCACTATTCAGGGTGAGCTCGACGCATTGAATTTCATTCTGGACCGCACCGTTTACAAGCATGACGAAGAGGGGGGCACGATGATTATCCCCGGACATGGCCGAGTCTGTGACGAGTGGGAGCTCGCCGAGTATCGCGACATGCTCGTGATCATTCGCGATCGCGTGCAGGATCTCATTCGCGCCGGCGCAACTCTCGCGCAGGTTCAGGCCGCGCGTGTAACTGCCGATTACGACACTCGCTTCGGCGCTACATCCGGACCGTGGACCACGCCGATGTTCGTCGAGGCAATTTATACCAGTTTGAAAAAGCCACCTGCCACTTCGGCGGCTAAGTAGTCCAGGAAATATATGGACCTTCACGGCCTTGACCTGAACCTGCTCGTCGCGCTGGACGCGCTGTTTGCGGAGAAAAGCGTGTCGAGGGCAGGCGCGCGGCTGCACCTTAGCCAATCCGCCACCAGCGGCGCGCTCGCACGCCTCCGGGAGGTGTTTGGCGATCCGCTTCTTGTGCCGGTAGGCCGGCGGATGGTGATGACACCCGTTGCCGAGGCGCTGGTCGAGCCCGTCCGCAATTTTCTCCTGCAAGCCGAGGCAATCCTCAACAATCATCCGGTCTTCGATCCCGGCTCGTCCACGCGAAAGTTTCGTATTCTCATGTCCGACTATGTCGAGACGGTCTTGCTGGCGGAAGCCTTACCGCGCATCGAACAGTCCGCGCCAGGCATTCGATTCGAGTTCATTTCGAACATGGAAGGCGGCTTCGAGGCGCTGGATCGGGGCGAAATCGATCTATCGATCTCACCTTCCATCAGACTGTCGCAGGAGCATCCTTCTGAACCTTTGTTCGAAGACGACTTCGTTTGCGTCTTGTGGTCCGGGAATACTCGTGTGAAGTCGGCTATTTCTCTGGACGGATACCTCAATATGGGGCATGTTGTGGTCCGCTTCGGCAAGAATCAGGAATTGACCACCTTCGATGAATGCTTCCTTGAGAGGTATGGACACGAACGGCGAGTGGAGATCGTGACAACCGCTTTCAATCTGGTCCCGCATCTGCTCGTGGGGACGTCGAGAATCGCCACGCTCCACCGGCGTCTGGCATTGTCTTACCAGCGGTATTTGCCGTTGAAAGTGATCAAGCCGCCGTTCGCAATTCCAGCTCTTCAGGAATCGATGCAGTGGCACAAATCTCGGGACCGTGATCCGGGGACCCTGTGGCTTCGCGCTTTACTGAAGAACCTCGTGCCACAAAGACGGGCTGAGGACACTCCCAGGTCCAGGCCGCAGGCGGTAAGCCTGCGAAACCGCCGCGTCGGCTAGCTGACCCTTCCGCATGTCTTCTTTGACCTAACAGGCGTGCACCAGTGCGAACCGCAGTGCGTGCGCCTCCGACTTGCCATCAGACCCCCAGGGCTGGTCTGATCCTCCCCTGTCGCGAAAACCGTTCCATCAGAAACTCGCTGAGACACGTCACGTAATGCGCCTGAGTGATCAATGCGAGTGCGCGATCCCGCTGCAAATGGATACAAAACTCACTCTGCAATTGCTCCGCCGGTGTCGGGGTTGGCAGCACTGGTACTGAAACCACTCCTTCCGTACGAACTGACCCAGTACATTGATGCAGAGCGGATCGGTCGTTTGTTGTGGGTCGCCGACGTCATGCTGCGGTTGTCCCCTTGGCTGAGACAAACAGTTAAGACACTGTTCCCCGTTCGCTGTAAATTCATTGTGCCCCATCCCGGAACGGTTTTAGGATGAGCGTGTCGGTGAAGCGGAGACGGGCACTGCTGGCGAGCAACCCGATCGAGGAATAGCCGGCCGGAACCCATCGCGGACGATGAGCGGGGCGCGTTGTCCCTCCCGTCGCGCCTCTTGACTGGGCTCCGGGGCCGACCAGCGGGAGGCGGCACCCGGCCCCAGGTGCTGGCGACTTCATCGGACCGATAGATTCCGCCATGCCTGAAAGAACGCACCGTCGGTTTCATGCCTGCTCTTCCGGTGGTGTGCGCAGGTTCTCTTCGAACTCGGCGGGTGACTGGTAGCCGAGCGCGGAGTGAAGCCGTTTCTGGTTGTATACCCGCTCCAGGAAATGCTGCACCGAAGAACGCGCTTCCGTCAGATCGTGGTACTCCTGGCGATGTACTTCTTCGTATTTGAGCGTTTTCATGAATGATTCACAGGCCGCATTGTCGTACGGGTTGCCTTTCCGGCTCATGCTGATATTGATCCCGTTATTCTTCAGCAGATCCGTGTAATCCTGCGCAGCGTACTGTACGCCACGGTCGGAATGATGGACCAGGCCCGGCGCCGGGAGGCGACACTGCAAAGCCATACGCAGCGCGGTCAGCGTGAGTTCGCCTTCCAGTGTTCGGTCCAGCGCCCCGCCGACGACCCGCCGCGAGAAGGCATCCAGTACCACTGCCAGATAGACGAACTCCGTCTCAAGCCGAATGTACGTGATGTCTGCCACCCAGAGTTGGTTGATACCGGTCAGCACCATCGTGCCCGCCAGGTTCGGGAAAACCGGCCGGTTGTGATGGGAGTTCGTGGTCACCACATATTTCCGGCGTCGCAGACAAAGCAGGTTGTCTTCGCGCATGATCCGGTACACCCGTTTGTGGTTGACCTCCCACCCGCGCCGCTTCAACTCGGCGGTAATGCGCGGCCATCCGTAGCTGGGAGACTCCAGCGCGATCCGCTGAATCTCGTCGCGCAGGTCCAGATCCGGGTCTGCCGCTGGAGAGGCGTCCTGCCAGCGGTAGTATCCGGCCCGGCTGACCTGCGCCAGTTGGCACAGCCGCTCCAGCGCAATGGGCGTCGTCAGACTCATCTCTTTTTGGAGGTATGGATAGACGAGGTGCGGGTAGTTAATGCCTGCAGCTTCCGCTGCTCCTCGACATGCTGCAAGCATCGCTGCAAAAAATCGATCTCCAGCGCCTGCCGGCCGACCTTCCGTTCCAGTTCGGCAATCCGCCCCTCCTCGGCCCGGCGTTGTCCGCCGCCGGCAAACGCCTTCGCGCCGTATTCCCGAAGCTCGCGCCGCCAGCGGTGCAACACATTGGGGTTCACCTCGCAGGCGCGGGCGACCTCGGCCAGCGAGGCCCCCAGTTCCAGCCGCCTGACCGCCTCTTCCTTAAACTCTTTCGTGAACTTCCGTCGAGACAATCCCATGACTCAATTCTCCATTCGATGAAAAATGAGTCTTAACTGTTTGTCTCAATTTAGGGGACAACTCCAGTTCCGAGCTTGCCCGACGAAGTTCGCCACTACTTCGGAGAAGAAGGCTGAAACCCCGGCGAGGCGTTTCAGTGTGGTTGCCCCTGAAACTTGCCTCAATTCATGCGCCCATTAGAAGTGTTTACAGCGCGGTTAGAATTTTTGCTTCCCGGAGGTAGCGATTTTTGGAGTTCGCTTCTGTGGGATGGGTTTCCGTTCGATTTTGCGGCATTACCGTCGCAGGATGTCAACTTCGGCGAGGTGCGCGATCAGATCCCCCATCTCCGGGGCGTTGGGCTAGCCGGTCGCACGCCGCCTCCGTCATGTCGGCCGGAAACGCTCAAACCCGCATCCGTGATGGACAAGAACCGCCGGATACTCTAAAGTCTGGGAGAATTAAAGAGGCAACCCATGAGCTTGAATCTGAATCCCGAAATCGAAGCGCGGCTGATTGCCTTGGCGCAATCCAGCGGCGTTTCCGTGGAAGACTTCCTGCTTCATGTCGTGGAAGAAAAAACCGGGCATGCTCCCGCGCTGCGGCTCAATCCCGAGCAATGGGCTGAACAGTTCGAGGCATGGGCCGACAGCTTCCCGGAAGCCCCTCCCCTGCCGGACGAGGCATTGAGCCGCGAGAATCTTTACCCCGACCGTTGGTAAATGCCGGTTTTAGTCGATACCAACATTTTAGTGCGGGCCGTGGAGCGCCGCCATCCGTTCATGCGTACCGCGCGGCTGGCGCTGCTCGCGCTCATTCGCAACGGAGAGGAGCTTTGCGTTACTCCGCAGAACGTCGCTGAGTTCTGGAACGTCTGCACGCGGCCGCTAAGCCTGAACGGGCTCGGCAACTCGATCAGGGGCACCGATAAACTCATCTCGCGCATCGAAACGTTTTTTACCGTGCTGCCGGATTCGATGGAGGCGTTTCGCATATGGCGTCGTCTCGTCGTGGAGCACGAGGTCATGGGTGCAAAGGTACACGATACGCGGCTGGCCGCTATCATGCAGGCAAACGGAATCAAACAGATTCTTACCTTCAATACCGGCGACTTCAAACGCTTCTCCCACGTGGTCACGGTGCATCCGACCGAACTGGTTCCCTGAAATATTCGACAACAGGGGGGCGCTGCCCCCTTGTATATCCCCCGGGATTTAACGCTTTGAAGCCAAAGCTGGCATTTCAAATGGAGATCGGGCAAAATGCGGTCAGCCATCACGGAGGATAAGGCTCTGCTGGGAAGCAACCTGAGCGCCGGAGACGGGCCGAAGCTGGCGGGGGCGGTGCGCCGGCCCTTCCGGTGGGTTCCTTCTCTCCCCCCTGCCCTGGTGTTCCGGTTCAATCCTCCGTCCTTATCTTGAAGGCCTTCTGTCCTCTCCGGTGCCCGTGCCGGTGCTGTGGTGGCATTGTCTTCCGGGGGGATGCACAAGGGGGGATTGAGCGGAGCGGTTTCAATCCCCTCTTGTGGGGGGAGCTGGCCGTCTTTGCCAGCGTGGGGGGATACCCTCCCGCCCCGGCGTCCCCCCGCTAGGGGGGAATGAGAAAGGGGGAAATCAAGTCTATGCTGCCGTAGGCAGCTCCTTTTTCCTGGAGGGGGTTACAGGGGGAGGCGTTGCCTCCCCCTTTGAACAGATATAAGCCATGCGCCGAAGGCGCTCCTGTTCACGTATCCACAGGGCGAAGCTATCCCCCGCTTTAAGTTCAATTTCTCTTTAAGTTCAATTTCAGGGCGTAATTTCTCTTTCAACGTCAATTGGTTAGGTGGTCGAAATGCGACCAAACGGGCGGTAGCATTGTGTCTCTTCGTGAAGTGAACGAAACGACTTGCCTATCTGGGCGGGTCGCATTATAGCTTCTCGCATGAGTCTCACCGTTCAGCAGATCACCAATGTCAGCGGATTTCCAAAGGCGGCAGAGCTTATTGAAATCACCGGCGCGCATGCGCTCGAAGCGTCTGACCGGGCGATTTTCAATCACCTTCTTCAGGTTGCGCATGACAGTGAGCGCCTGACGGAAGCGGATGCCGAATGGGAGATCACCCTCTCTTCGCTCCGACGCGCGTCATCAAAACACGAAAGCAATGATCGTGTGCGCGAGAGCCTCCGGAGGCTGCGCCGTACCGAGGTAAAGGTGACTTACGTGTCGGCGCGCACGGGCAAGAGGCGCATCATGGAGACGCACCTGCTGGAATTCACGGACACGGATGAAGATAACTCAAATGACGCTACCGTGCAGTTCGGAATACCAAAGCGACTGCGCCTTGTGCTTGGCCGGTCCAACCGATGGGGACGCATTCGGTGCGAAATTTCCTATGCGATGACGAGCAAGTACGCCATCGCGCTTTACGAGCTGATCTGCCTTCGCGCCAATCGGGAGCATTGCATCGAAGTCATGTCCTGCGAGGCATTTCGAGATCTTTTGGGCGTGCCACCGGGAACGTATGACCGGGGCCTCGACTTCAAACGCAAGGTGATCGACCCTGCCCTTCTCGAAGTGAACGGCCTTTCCGACATGGGGGTCGATATTGAATCGCGGCGGCGTCACGCGCGCGCACCAATTCACGAAGTGGCGATCTCGTGGTGGCGCAAATCGGGCGATGAGTACCGGGCCGCGATGCAGGAACGGAACCGTAGCAAAGTCGGGCGCATGGCGAGATTGCGGGGTGAAGTCGAGACGGCAGCAAACGCGCTGGCGAATATTCCGCCGCTAGTCATCGATGTAGACGACGCATTGGCGTCCTGACGTCAATGCGTCATGACTTAAGGCCCGGCAATCCTTTCGACGCGAACACCGATGACAACCCCGTCACAGCCAAATGCTGGATGCTGGTGCCCTCCGAGACGGCGAGCTGATGCAGTCGCTCCCAATCGGCGCGGGACAACCGGACGGTCAAAGCGACGGTTTCGCCCCTGCCCCGCCTGCGGCGCGGTTCCGGTGTCTTCAATCGGCCTTCACTCGGCGCGGGCGCGCTTTTTTGCGTGAACGCTGCGAGTCCTGTCGGCTTTGACGCCATGGTGTAGCTGCTCCTTAATCCAGTTCCAGAATTGCCTGATTTCCTCGGCTACCTTTCCGCCGGAGTCGAATTCGGTCACCGCACGGCCGGTTGCCACTGCCCGCGCGAACGCCCGACGCTCCGTGATTGCAGTTGGTGCAATTGGTATCCCATAGCCTTCCAGCACCGTGCGAGTCTCGGCGATTTCCGGCGCGCGGAAGGGACAGGCCGACAGAACAAAGACCGCTCGAACACCGGCCGCCCGCACAATCTCTACAGCGGCGGGGACAGCGGCAAGATCGAACGCGGTCGGGCGGCAAGGGATGATTACAAGCTCGGCCTTACCCGCCACTCTGGCAGCGTCAGGCGCGGCGTGGGGGGCGGTATCGATGATGCATAGCGTCATGGCGTCATGGCGCGCCGCCGTCATGACGTCAGCAAGAGTTCCAGCCCCAACGCTCACAACGGTGGGGGTATTGTCGTGTCGCGCCTCGCTCCAGGTGGCAGCGCTCTTTTGCATGTCGGTGTCTACGATGACAACACGCTCTCCGCACTCTCGTGCGGCGACTGCAGTATGGACGACCAGCGTCGTCTTGCCGCTGCCGCCCTTCTGGCTGAGAAACGCTATCGTTTTCATCCGGCGTTGTTAGCATGACTTAACGACGCTGTAAAGTAATAGCGCATTGGCGTCATAGCTTCACTGCGCCATGACGCCAACACCCGAATGGGCGGTATTACCTATTCGGCAAGCCGCCGCTGCGCGATGGCGTGATATCTGCCGTCAAGCTCCATGCCGATGTAGCTGCGGCCCAGCATCTTCGCGGCGAGCAGCGAGGATACCGGTGGGTCTCCCGGCGTTTTTGACGGTGCCTAGCGGCATCGTCGGCGTCATTCATACGCTGCGGAAAAAGGGGAACTAACATGGCCAACCTATGGCAAAAAATGGGCGAGGCGATCGCCGATATTCGAACCAAATTGCTTGAAGAACCGATGTGGGGCCGCGCCGTTACGGAGCAGGAATCCACGGCCCCGCAATGGCCTGAGGCCAGCCAGCAGCAGGCCTTTGGCAGCGTGGAGCACAGTATCGAGCGCAACCCGCCCGACATGGAGATGGACCGATAAGGTCCATCTCCTGTCCGGCTGAGGGAACAAGAACAAATCTGGTGAGGAATTTGAAAAGGAGTCGATGTGATGAAACGATGTCGTGTTTGCCGCTCGAATTACCCCTTCAGCCAGACCGTCTGCCCCGCTGACGGTACGCGGCTTGAAGAAGTGCAAGGCTCATGGGCCTTGGCCCGTGTTATCGAGGTGACTACATCCGCCGCGCCTCCCGGCGAAACGGATGAAGATGAACGGCGCGGCGGGCGCACGTTGCTTGACGATCTCCGTGAATTCTTCGAGGACGAGAGGCTCCATAGGCTGTATTTGACATTCGGCGCGCATGGAGTCGAGTTGCAGCTTTCCCGTGCAGCGGTGTCGTTGGGACTGTTCTCCTTCGGCGTTCTCGCCATGGGTATCGGCCTGTTGGCATTGTCGGGGGACGTGGCATCGGGAGACTTCTGGCGTTTGCTGGCGGACTTGCTCCTCGGTTTGGGCCTGGCCGGTATGATCACTCCGCTGAAAGGCCTCGGTCGCGGAGGCGGGATGGTGCTGACGGGCATCGCCCTTCTCGCGCATACGCTTGGCTTCGTAGAGCTGAGTCTCTGGCCGTTGTTGACGGTCGCGGCGGGTGGATGTTCGCTGTCGTACCGGCGGCGCTTACGTGTTTCAGATGTAGGGCTGAAGTTCATGTATTAGAGGACCGCATGTCTTACGTGAAAGATTTGGACACGCGGCTGCTGAAGGTGGGGCCGGACGACGACATAACCACCCGTGATTGCTGCGGCGCGATCCACTTTTGGGCGGGGATCGGCGGTGGAAAAACTTCCGCCTCTCACGTCCTTGCGGGAGCTTATCTTCGGGCGATGATGGGTGCTCTGATCACTGTCACGAAGTCTGACCATATCCCGCTGTGGGAGGGCTACGCACGGAAACATGGGCGCGCGCGGTCGCTCATTCTTGTCGATGGCGTCAATGAAACTTTCAATTTCATCGACTACTTGCTGGCTTCCCAAGGCATGGAGGGAGCGGCGGGCACAGTCGTCGATTGCTTCCTGCGTATTGTCGACGCGACGAGAAAGGCCAGCGGCACAGCCAGCCACCATGGTGGGGAGGCATACTGGGAGGATGCGATGCGGGAAGCTCTCCGCTACACCGTGCCCGCGATTTATGCGGCAGATGGGTCGGTGAGCATCCCCGCAGTCATCCGCTTTATCTCGACGGCTCCGGCCAACCTGCAAGAACCGACCGACAGAACATGGCAGGAGCGCTCGTTCATGTACCGGAAGCTCAATGCGGCTTTGTGCGATCCCAAGGTTCCGATGTCGGCGCATGCGCTTAAAAACGCTATCGCCTTCTGGTCGGAACGCTGGGCGGGTCTGCCGGAAAAGACACGTGGGAATGTCGTGGCGACAATTACTGCCACGCTCGACCGCTTCAACCACGGCAGGCTGCAACGCTTCTTCTGCGGCCGGACGACCGTCGTGCCGGAGCTGAGCTTTCACGGGAGCCTTCTGCTCCTTGCCACGCCCACCACCGTCTGGGGCGAAGATGCGATCATCGCGCAGCAGCTCTTTAAGTTCATGTGGCAGCGGGCCGTTCTGAGCCGTAACGGGCTGGAGCCGAAACACCGGGACCGCTTTCTCTTCTTATGGAGCGACGAAGCGCAAGATCTGGTGAATTCCTATGATTACGAGTTTCTGAGCCTTTGCCGCTCGTCCCGGTGCTGCGTAACCTATCTAACTCAGTCGCTTCCCACCTACTACGCGAAACTCGGCGGCGATAATGCCAGGGATGCGGCTTTAGCGCTTGCGGGGAAGTTCATGACACATATCTTCGGGAGCAACTCGTGCGCGGAGACAAACGATTTCGCGGCGCGCACCCTCGGAAGGGTGGTGAGAAGGCGCGGTACGTACAACATTGGAACCTCCGAAAGTGTCAATGTCGGCATGAACGCGGGCGAGAGCGAGAACAGTGGCTCTTCCTCTAATCACGGCTCCTCCCACGGCTCCTCGGGTGGCAGTGGCAGCAACAACTTCAATCACGGCTGGGGTCATAGCACCGGGACCGGCGGCAATTGGGGAGAGAACCGGGGCCGGGGCACAAGCCAGAACATCAGCGAAGGCTACAGCGAAAACATGGAATATGCGATAGAGCCAGGCGACTTTGCGCGAATGCTTAAGACCGGCGGCACACGCAACGGCAATGAGGTAACCGCAGTCTGGTTTCAGGCGGGGCGCGTCTTCAGGGGGAGCGGCACCAACTGGCTGCTGGCGAGGTTCAAGCAATGAATCGCCCTTCGATATTCACGCGGCTCATGGGCGGTCGCCTCGTGGCGCTCGTGCTTCTGCTGGCATCGGGCGCTGTCATCCTGGGGTGGTTCGCGGACGATGCTCCCTGGTGGTTCGGCACCATCGCGCTGTTAACGGCGATGCAAACACTCGCGGCGGTCGGCCAGGTGCGTCGCTACAAAGACTGGTCCGCCAAATGGCAGGCAATGGCTGAGCCTGTCGGCGCAGCCCGACCCGTTCCTCCGAATGATGACAAAAGAGCCGTCCGGCAGAATCCCGCATCGACCGCACGGGAACCTCGCCGTGGGCGGTTGCGCGTCATGGTCGCGGCGCTGCTTGCCTTGCTGATCCCGGTATATGTCGCGGACGCCAGCGACACGGTTTCCTCGGCGCTGACATGCCTGTGGCTGGCGGCGTGCCTTTATCTCGGCTTCCGGCTTCTCGCGGGACTGATGCGAAGGGGCGACCGGAAGCGTCATGAGCAAAAAGCCGCACCGAAACAGGAGGCGGAAAATCCCTTTGTGACCTTAGTCATGGATCGTCCCTCCTCATCTTCCTCGCGCGCGGAGGCCCCGCGCGCTCTGCCGGACTACTGCGCGCGGCTGCTTACAGGAGATCGTTCAACAGAGTTTAGGAGGATGGCATGAGACTTTCCGATGAGGTGAAGGAGCAAATCTTGCAGCGGATGGAAGCGGCGCACCGTGTGGAGGCTAATGGATTGATGGCGCGGCTGAGAATCTTCGGCTGGTCTCTCAAGGACGTGGCGGACTGCTTGCTGCGTGCGGAAGCGGCGCCGTTCTTATCGATTGCCGAGCCTAAATCTTTCGATATGCGTGCCGCCGAAGCCATCGTTGCGAATGCCGACGTACTGATGGCAGAAGCGGCGGGACTCCCGCACGAGTATATCGTCGTGTTGGATGTAGTTCAGGGTGACTACGACCATTTGATTGCCGCTTCGGTTGGCGATGAGCCAGAGGCTCCGGCGGTCGCGGCTTTAGTCTCCATCGCCGGGTCTAATCCCAATACTGCTCACTTAACGATTAATATGATCGGCTGGCAGCACACCTGCGGCGTCCGGCAGCGCACTTGGGGGTAGCCGCTCATTTTTCGCTTGACGCCGCGGGCATTGCTGCGCGGCGGGCGCAGAGGAACGCGCTCCTGCAGGACTTCATCGAGAATGTGGCGATGATAGGCTTTCCGGTCCCGAGGGGGGAATGGCGCCGTAGAGAGGCAGTTTGCGACGGACGACCCGCACGGCGTGCAGAAACGAGAGTCGATCCGGGTCAAGATGCGCGCGAAGCGCCGCGTCATGCATCAGACTGCGAACTGCGAAGTGAGCCATCATGAGTCCATGGAATTCCTGCCGGACCAGATCCGGCATCTTGCTCCGCAGGATGATTCGGGACCCGCGCAGGTGTGTTTTCAACTCATCCAGAGCGGTTTCTATCTCCCATCGCTCGTGGTACAGGGCGGCCAGTTCTTCAGCCGGAGCGGTTTCGTGATCGAGGATAGTAGTGATCAATCGATAACCCGGCTCGGCGTCGGCGACACCCTCAAGACGATACTCGATCACTCGCACCATGACTGCATTGCGCTTCCGCTGGCGGTCCTGCACGGAGGGATAAAGATAGCTGAGGAAAGATCCATCGGGTAGTTTCTTGTCCGGCGGCAGGAGAAATGTCTTGCCCACTCGCCACAGCAGATCCGCGCCTGTCGACCGGCCCTGACTCCATAAGGAATAGCTTGCAAACAAGCGGTCCGCAAGACACAGCATGCCAGCGGACAATCCGGGGATCACCTGCTTCGCCAGGGCATGTTCCGATGTGGCGTAGCCGTCCATCCGGGAGGCGAACAAGACATGCGTGCCGTTCTCAATCAAAGAGACAAACCGGATCTGGGGATATCCGGCCGGGCCGCGCGGACCCGACGCCCGCCCGAACTGTGCCGCATTCGCTGCGGTATCGGCCACATCCAGTGTGCTGCCATCCAAACTGACGAGCCGCCATTTCCGATACCAGGCCCCTTGCGTCTCGGGTGTCGCGATCGGTCCGACAATCGCGTCATGCAACTGTTTTAACGGCTCATAGCCCATCCGCTTCCGAGCCTGCGAAATCCCCGCCCTGCCTGTGACTTTGATGGATGACAGAGGACCAGTCAGCCACTGTACTCCTTCCAGAAGGCAACGAAGCACCTCGCGACAGGACGACTGCATATACAAGGAAAGCGCGATCACGTAGTAGACAACCACGTGCGCAGGCATATCCCGCTCCCGGATACTGGCCTTGCCCGCCCCCCGCAGAATCTCCCGAACTCTGCCCGACGGGAAAGTCTTTGCGAGCACCCCAAGGCTGATGTAATCAGTGATTCGACTGCCGGCAGGAAGCTCCGCAAGTGCACGCGCCATCTCTGTCCCTCTCAAAACAGAATAGCGCACAAATGTTGTTAAGTGAGCAGTATTGGGTCTAATCCCTCCGCCTTTCAGGCGGACAGCTTTCAGCAGGTTTTACCTTTGCCTTTTTGCTCTGCGAGCACCGGAAGAAGTGGTTCGAGGCGTATTCCGCGCGCTTGGCGCGATGGCTCGCACGAACCGGCACGTTCGGTCGCAGATGCGCACTGCGTCGGCGCTTCAGGCGACTTTCAGTCGCAATCAATCCCACCGGCTTTTGAGCCGGTGGCTGTTTAGTTAATGCGGCCAGCGGCGAAGCAAGACTGGTTGGGATCTGGCCAGACCGGACGTGGCGGCGGGGCGCGGACGGAAAGCTGCGGTTAGGGAACGTCGTCGCGACTACGCCGGAACCGCGCGTGCGGCTAATGAGTGCGGCGCAAGACATCGACCCGAATTAGGAAGAACCGGAGCCTCGCGAAGGTTCATCTGGCGTCAGCGGTTTCGTGCCGCCTGCGCTCTGTCGTGATTGGATCGCCGAATTTTGCCGCCCTTCCGAGCGGAAACCATGAATGCGCTAAATGATTTCGATCTTCTGACACTCGCGGACGTGGCCCGGCTGCTGCATTGCTCGAAAGCGCATGTCGGCAAGGCCGTCGCCGGTCGCGTGCCCGGTTGCCCTGCCATTCCGGCCGTCTCTCTGGGTCGCCGTAAGCTCGTGCGCCGGGAGACGCTCCTTTCGTGGATCGAACAAAACGAACAGGCCGCTTCCGGTGGTACGATCCGCATATCGCCAGTTCGGGGTGCCGGGAAACGCGCATAAGGAGAAATTCAAATGCGCAAATGCCGGTATCAGAGAGGTTCGGTAAAAAAGCAGCGCGGCCGCTGGGTCGCGATGTGGTGGCTGGATGGCGGGCGAAAGAGCCGCGTGCTCGGTCTGGTGAAGAACATGACCAAATCGGATGCGCGGGCGGCGGTGGACCGGATCGTGACCGAGGTCAACGCAAAGCGTCAGCAGAATAGGGTCTGGCGCTTCGGCGAGTTCGTGGCTGAGGTCTATATCCCTTACTACAGCCGGAAGTGGAAGGATTCGACGAAGGTGAACAACGTGAACAGAGTATCGGTTCATCTGGTCAGGAAATTCGGAGCGCGGGAGCTTTCGAGCTTCAAGCGCGACGAGTTGCAGGACCTGCTCGATGAGAAGGCGCAGTCCGGCCTGTCATATTCGGTCGTCGATCATATCCGCTGGGATATGAAGCAGATTTTCGACATGGCGGTGGCTGAGGGCCATGTGGAGCGAAATCCAGCGCTCTTGCTTTTCACGCCCAAAGGAGCGGCAAAACCCGTTCGCCGCGTCATGAACATGAAGGAGGTGCAGACGTATTTTGCGGCGCTCGACCAAAGGGAACGGTTGATCGCCAAGCTTGCCGTCATCGCCGGGATGCGTCCCGGTGAGATTTTCGCGCTCACCTGGGGCCGCTTAACCGCCACGTATGCGGACATCCGGCAGCGGGTGTATCGCGGCGCAATCGACACGCCCAAGACGGATCAGTCCGTCCGCAAGGCCGCGCTCCCCGAAGGATTGCTTCGGGACATTGAGGTCTGGCGGGAGTTCGCGGTCGATGCCCGCGACAATGCCTGGGTATTTCCGTCCGAGAGAATGACGGTGCTCTCAAAGGACAATTGCTGGCGGCGCTCGATGCAGCCGAAACTCGAAAAGGCGGGTTTGGGCTGGGCGAATTTTTTGGTCCTGCGCCGAACTCATGCAACCTTAATGCGAAGTCTCGGGGTGGACGGCAAGCTGGTCGCCGATCAGCTCGGGCATAGCCTTGATGTGAACCAGAACGTTTATACGCAGTCGCCGGTCGAAAGCAGGCTGGCGGCGGTTAACCAGTTAGAGAAACACCTGCAAGTGATGTAATCGGAGCACAAACGGAGCACAGAGTGGAGGCCGGTCGTGCAAGTCGTTGAAAAAGATGGAGCGGGAGACGGGGGTCGAACCCGCGACGTCCAGCTTGGGAAATTGGGCAATCGTTTGTTTTTAATGACATAACCGCGCATGGCGTTGATTCAGGGCATGAAAAACGCCAGCAAAACGATAGTTCATTTCCAAGCCCACCTTAATGGAGGGTAAATGGAGGGTATAAGCGATCGTGAAATCCTCCCCGGAATAGCGATATGTTCTGGGCGCAAGACGCGACAACTCACCTGCCTTGGGCGCGTGAAGTTCCCTTCCGAACCGTCCATTCCGTTTCGCGTTTTCTCAGTCTTTCCAACAATCTGGGGAATCTGCTCTTCGCTCGACGGACAACCCCAACGGTGGTTTCAGATAGGATTTTCATACAGCGGAAAAGCAGGTGGACCTCCCCTCGGAGCGCGCCTGCTGCCAATTCGAGGTGGACTCACCGCAACACTGAAGAAGGAGATTTGTCCGAAGATTGCTACATTTTTCGGACATGCGGATCGGTTTGGAAGGCGCCAACGGCCAAGTCTCAATGGAACCGCTCGGTCGCCAGCTCAGACCTCGGTGAACATCCAAAAACCGGCAATATGGAGATAGAGCGTTGTGAGGCGCAGTATCAACTCCGTCTCAAGTCTGCATGTCCGCTGAACTGGCCCCCACGGTCATGCCACTCCAACCCCTGTGATGACGTTGTGCCTCGGCGCTACGCCTGTTCCTGGAAGTGCCCCTCGCCATCGAACAGGAAGCCCCATCGTCCCTCCCGGATGTGCTCGCGCGTCGTCTCCGGCTCAGGGAACGGCACGACGTCGAGCACCGAGGACAGAACCGAATAGAGGATATTTCCGAAATCGCGGGCCACGAAATCCAGCATTTCGATCTGGTCGGGCACATCGGCCGAAATCGTGAGCGCCCCCCCGTACCGGTCGATCGTCGTGTGGAACCGGGGACGATTCTTCAGCAGGATATTCGCGTAGGAGAAGTGAGCCAGCACTTCGCGCCACTGCAGCGGCGCGAGCGGGCCCGTCAATTTCTGCAGGCTGTCCATCGTCGCGTTCACGGCGGCGCAGGCATCGTTGAGCACACACGCAACGCCGACTTCGCCGAGCCGTACCATGAGCGCACGGCCGGGATAGTAGTCGCCATAGTCGAAATCCCCGAGCGGTGAGCCGGTCTTCGCCGGAAACACGAAAATCGAGCCGACCGCTTTGGCGGTGACGGCGGCGCCAGTATTGGAGGTGCGCGCCACGCAGTGGATATGGTGAAGTTCCGGCCAGTCGTAGAGATCGCCGATCGCGCCAGATTCCACGCGCCGGTCGCGGTTGATTCGCAGTTTCCGATCCTTGAGGTGCGTTTTCAGGAACAGGAGGTTCAGCCAGGTGAAGAGGAGCATGGGACCTTCTGTTTTCAGATGCTCGATGACGGCCTTGTAGCCTTGGGCGAAGAGCGCGGAAATAGGCTGCTCCAGCACCTCCCCGAGACGGCTTTTGCAGGACTGGCAGCAAGGAACCTTGTACTGCCCGTAGGCGATCTCGCTGCCTCCCGGCAGCACAATCCGCTTGTCGTGCAGGCGGAAGCGCCGCAAAACCCAGTCGGGCACGACATGCTCGTCGTTGAAAGGAACGGAACCCGGCGCCGCACCGCAGTTAAAGCAGCAATTCTCCTGGACGATGTCACGCAGGAAACGCTCGGCGCTGTAAAACAGGACGCGCCCCCGATCATCTTGGATCGATTGGTCATCCGTCACGTGGAGCGCCATCAAGTTCGGTTCTCTCGCAACTCGAGCGTGGCCGCTTGCGGCCTTCCTTCATCGATCTGCTTCCACAGTTCGGCGATCGCGACAGCGCCTGCCCCCATGCGCGTTGCAACGAAAACTCCTGTCTGGCTGTGATACTCGATGCCGATCCCGACAAGTTGGGGCTGTGACGTCAACCCTGTCGTCATATCCAGCTTTATCTTCCAGACACCGCAACCACTGATCCCGTGTGGATCGGGGGCTGAGACAGGCCGACCCTCTGGACCGCTTACGGTCCGCAAGGGCGCCATCAGGGCCACATGAACAGCGTCGCGCTTTCCCTCCGCGGTGGGCAGGGTTGCATACTCGCGCGTCACGTAGAAATATGGCTTGACCCAGCGTTCAGGTGATTTGCGCCGAGGGTCCTTGTTCTTAGTATGTGGACAACCAGCGAAGCCGTAGAGCGTGAGCTTGCTGTAGTCGTCGAAGGCGCCGGTTTCTCCGGCACCGGTGAATTCGTAATATCCTGCTAGTACTACTGTGTTATAAAGCGTTGAGCTCTTGGGATTTATGGTTCCGCGCGAGTAATCTGAAGGTCTGGGTGGCGGTTTGGGAACGGGCAGGGTTGGCTCTGTGGCCGATATATACCGGATGGTGCGCTCGGCCGTGGAGAGCAGGCGGCCGGTGTCCGCTGTTTACCATGGTCGCCACCGCCTGTTTTGTCCGCACAGACTGGGAAGGAACAAGGAAGGGCAGTTCCGAGTGCTTTGCTATCAGTACGGCGGAGAAAGCGAATCCGGCCTGAAACCGCCGGGGTCGCCGGATAACTGGCGCTGCATTGCGCTCGACAAACTCAGCGGCGTGGAACTGCTGGATGGGGCGTGGCAAACGGCGCCGAACCACTCACGACCCGCATCCTGCATAGTTGAGGCGGACGTTGACGCGGAAGATTATCCGGAGCGCGATCCACAACAGGGACATCGAGGAAGCAGTCCGATCAGATAGCGGGCAATGACGATTCTGATGGTCGCGATCGAGTGTGGGTTATGCCGCTCGGGTCTTATGCGGGGAGCCGCGCGGCCGGAAGCGTTGCGGCGGTTTGGCGGCGCATAGTCCAAGATGACCGGCGCGCGCTGAGGGGGAAAAACAGCTCCGCTCGGCGATCAGGAACCCATACGAGACGATGCAGAGGGTGGCGTGATGGTGAAATCCGCGCCAGCCTCGCCCTTCAAAATGACCCAGCCCCAGTTCCTGTTTCAACTCCTCGTAATCGCGTTCTATGATCCAGCGATGTTTGGCAAGGTGGACGAGGTCAGTCAGAGGCAGATCTGCGGGAAGAGTCGAGAACCAGTATTTTGTGGGTTCATTTTCGCCTTCCGGCCATTCGATCAGAAGCCATTCTTCCGCATGCGGCTCCGCACGCCAGTAATCGCGATGTGCCGGACGCACACGAACCGCGGCAAAGCGCGATTGGAGATCGTCTTTGACTCCTGCACGCCAGCAGACGGTTTCCCATGCTTCCGGGGCCAGTGACTGCGCAAGGCCTTTCACTGTTACCGGCTGATGTTTCAGATCACGCTGCAGCAGTTTCGGCGGACGGCCCAGGCCCTTTTGCGCGGGAGGGGATACGGGTTGCTCACCGGGTTTCCATACCTTCACCGTACTCATGAGTCCCGCAATATAAGGCAAATCCCATTCGGTCAGTTGTGCCCGGAACTGCGAATCGTTGCCATATCCGGCGTCCGACAGCACCACACCTGTGGGTACACCGCGTTCCTTTGCCCGCTGTATCTGTGCCAGCGCAATTTGGGGCTTCGTTTGAAATACGATCTCCTCGGGGACCCTGGCTTTCTTCCGTCTTTCCGGATCGCTCGCCCACACTTCCGGAAGATATAAGCGAAACGCAATCGGCATGCTCGATGCTTCCGTCGTTACGGAAAGACTTACGGCCACCTGGCAGTTATCCTGTTTACCCACCTGCCCGCAATACTGCCGAGTCACGCCCACAGAATGTTTGCCCTTCTTCGGGAAACCCGTGTCATCCACTACCCACGCCACCACAGGACCCTGCCGCAGCAGGGAAGGCAGCACCGTATCCAGCGCCCGATCAAGCAGCACTTCGTCATCCCAGGGAGCATCCGCCACCAGATGATGCAGGGACTGATGCATGCGGCGAACATTTTCCGGCGCAAGCTTCGCGGCCATCGGCTCAACGCTCTTCCGTTCTCCCGGCAAAAGCAACCCTGTGCAATATGCCTTGAAAGGTGCGATCCGGTCCGAATGCCCCGCCGCCTGCGCCAGGCTATCGAGATATGCAGCGAGCCGTTTCTGTTGTGCGCCTGGCGCCCTCGTTGATATGGCGCTCACAACAAAAACAATATATCATGTTTTATAACACAGTAGTACTAGTTCCTCCGCAGCTGCCGCGGGCAGCGCGATGGCGGCAATATCGACATCGACCGCCGGCGACGGACGGCTGTGCGAGAACCTGACTGTCATAGCGGGAAACCGGAGGAACTTGCGGCTCCCGGCTATCACGACCTGTCCGTCTTCCAACTCGTCGATGACATGCGATGCAGTCAGCAAAGCAGCATATTTCTGCCCGCGCACAGGAACGGCCGTTCCGATTACGTCATAGCCGCGCCCGCTCACGCGAGCGTACAGGGGACAGGCTCGCTTGCCGAGCGGAATGAACAGCGCGGCGACCGCATCATACGATTCGGGATCGAGCGGCTGCACCGATGGCTTCATCGCGTTCTCATATTATGGGCCGAGAAGTACTCGTTCCGTAAATATCAGCTTTTCGCCAGGCGCTGCTAAAATTATGAAAAGGGTCCTATGAATAAGAACCGCATGAAGCAGAATGTCTGGAGCCATGTCCGGTTGCGGCCTATCGCCAAGCGCTTCTATGGCGCCGATGGCCCGCAGCTCCCGCCGGTCGACGACGACTGGATGATCACCGGCGTCGAGAACGCCGGCGTCAGAATTTCCAACAACCACACCGGTCACGGAACGCTGCTCGCATGGGACCAGATTCACCACTACGCAACCGACCCCGATAAGGGTGACCGCAACGGATTTTTGGTTTTGAACACACAAGTCAACATTGGCGGCAATCGCCTGTGGTGTGAACCGATTTTTCGCCCCGGCGAAGCGCTCCCCGATCAATTCGGTGACGTGCGCGACTGGAAGCGCGAAAACGATCCGCTGTACATTCAGAGCCGCTATGCGCGCATGCCGCAGGCTCCGCCGCCGCCCGTAGTGCAGCCGTCGTCGGGCGCGGGTCTTGCCCTGTTTTTGTGTCTGTGCGTGGGTGTTGGGCTCACGATCGCGAACGCCTGAATCTGCAGTCCGCTGTGTCACGGCACAATTCAGTCCCAAGACCTGAAGAAAACTTCGATCGAAATTCGGTGGCGTCTTACGCGTCGGTGGCTCCGTCCACTGCTAGCTCGGCGGCCGGTGTTGCCGGCATGCCGGTGCGCGCGCTTATGCCTTCGGGGCGTCAGCCTCTGGATCAATGTCCTGACTGCCAATGAATAAATTGCCCGTAGATTGAAAATACAGAATTTAGCGTCCACGGCGCCGTTGCTGACGATCCCAGGCTATTGATTCTAAAGAACCGGATTCTCCGCGTCCGCTAATGGACTCTTATTGGACTCTGGATTCGATGGACTCCAGCCGAACTCCGGGCTCCGACTGCGCCGCCTCCGCACCGTGGGCTCTTCGGGTTGCGATTCACATCGACGCCCGGCAATCTGGTACGACAGAGAAGGACCATGGCTGATCTCACCTCCGACCCGAAGGGGTACCGGGATTTTCTCGCGCTCCTCACTACCAGAATCCGCAGCGCCCAACTGCGGGCGTCGATCGCCGTCAATCAGGAACTCGTTATTCTTTACTGGGGAGTCGGCAAGGAGATTCTGACGCGCCAGCGGGACGATGGGTGGGGAACCAAAGTCATCGAGCGGTTGGCCCAGGACCTCCGGCGCGAGTTCCCGGACATGCAGGGGCTCTCGCCGCGCAACCTCGGCTACATGAAGGCATTCGCCGAGGCCTGGCCCGACGAAGCAATTTTGCAAGCGCCGCTTGCAAAATTAACCTGGTACCACAACATCTCGCTGATTCAGAAGGTTAAGGAACGGGACGAGCGCCTGTGGTACGCGCGCGCCGCCGTCGAGTACGGCTGGAGCCGCAACGTCCTCGTGCTCCAGATCGAGGGCCAGCTCTACCGGCGCCAGGGGAAGGCTCTCACAAACTTTCAGCAGACCCTCCCGGCTCCGCAGTCGGATCTGGCGCAACAGATCACCAAAGATCCCTACAATTTCGATTTTCTGACGCTCGCCGCCGAAGCGCGCGAGAAGGACCTCGAAGCCGGCCTTGTCGAACACATTCGAAAGTTCCTGATAGAACTCGGCGTCGGATTCGCGTTTGTCGGCAGCCAATACCCGATCGAGGTGGGCGGCGAGGACTTTCGAATCGATCTTCTTTTCTACCATCTGCGTCTACGCTGTTTCGTCGTGATCGATCTGAAGATGGGACCGTTCAAGCCTGCCTATACCGGCCAGATGAATTTTTACTTGTCGGCCATCGATGATCTTCTCCGCCATGAGACCGACCAACCGACCATCGGGCTGATTCTCTGCAAATCGAAGAATCAGATCGTCGCCGAATACGCCCTCCGCGACATGACAAAACCGCTCGGAATCTCGGAATTTCATCACCTCGAACAACTGCCGGATCAACTAGAAGGAACCCTCCCCACCATCGAACAAATTGAGGCGGAATTGGCGACCCCTGAAGAGCCGCCGCCTGACAAAGGACGCAGAGAGGCGCTCGACCGGATGACCCGCGATGCGCTCGATGCCGGTCTCTACGACGACGCGCCCCTATCCGAGGGGAGCAGCGACGAGTAGGCACACGAGCGGCGACAGCAACGAAAGTGCCCTTTGTTTTGCGCGTGTCGCCGCACGCCTATCGATGGACTTCTCTTTGTAAAATTGAGGAAACTCATTGACAAAGCCCACCTACAACTGGAAAAGGTTCTGGAGCGCGCCGGGCGCGATCGTGAATTTAACCGACGGTGGGTTCCTGACCGACCCAGACGGCGAATATGGACAAGCACTGAATCCTGAAGTCGTACCGTGGGAATCGATATTCCCAGCACCGTGTCTGGTCCTCCTTGGCGAACCAGGCATCGGCAAGTCCGAGGCACTGAAGGCCGAGGTGGAACGGCTGACGATCGCCTGTGCGGGTACGCCAGATCGTGTTTTGAACGTGGATCTGCGCGGCTTTCAGACCGACCAGAGGTTACACGAGCGCGTTTTCGAGTCTCCAGCGATCAGAGCGTGGGTGAATGACACTTCACACCTTCATCTTTTCCTGGACAGCATGGATGAGGGACTGATTCGCTTTGACAGTCTCGGCTTGGCTCTGCTGAACGAGTTCAGCGATTTGCCGGTCGAGCGCCTGAGTCTCCGGATTGCATGTCGCACAGTCGAGTGGCCAAGAAACCTTGAAACGGAGCTTGAGCGGCTTTGGGGCGCAGGCAAGGTTAGCGTGTATGAGCTGGCGCCTTTGCGCCGGCTTGATGTAATCGAAGCGGCGCGGGTCAACGGGATCGACCCGCCGACTCTACTGATCGACGAGGTCTTTAAGCAAAATATCGTACCGTTGGCGATTAAGCCCATCACGCTTCAGTTTCTCTTGAATATTCGTCGGAAACAGGCAGGTGTTCCGTCCACACAGGGGAGAACTTTATTCGAAAGGGTGCCGGTTGCTTTGTGAGGAACCGCGCCAGGGACTGCGCCCTTCGAGTGGGAATATTAATGATCGGTCAGCCGATCAGCGGTTGGCTGTCGCGTCTCGTATTGCGGCCATCACGATTTTCTGCGCCCGAGATGCCATCTGGACCGACATCGATAAGGGAGAGGTCCCGATCGAAGATATCCAGATTGGAGAGATGGTGGCCGGTGACACCGGTCGGGATTCGGGCCGGACGACCATGGAACAAAATGCGATCTGGCAGGCCCTAAACACCGGACTGTTCTCCTCGCGCGGGCTGTCACGCATCGGCTGGGCGCATCAGACCTATGCGGAATTCCTTGCGGCAAAATTCCTGGTGGATTGCGGGCTTTCTACAGAGCGCATGATTTCCTTGTTGGTCGGTTCGGATGGCAGGGTCGTTCCCCAACTGCGTGAAACCTCTGCCTGGCTGGCCAGCATGGTGCCTGCAGTGTTTCACAAGCTCGTCGTGACTGAGCCCATGACCCTGCTGGAGAGCGATGCCGGCAGCTCTGACCTCAAGGAGCGGAGCGACCTTACTGCCAGTTTGCTATCTCTTTTCCAGACTGGGCAATTGCTCGACCTTGGCTGGGGTCTGTGGCAGCGATATCCCAAATTAAATCACCCACAGCTCGAAGAGCAACTCCGCCCGTACATCCAAGGAAAAGACAAAGGTGTTGTCGTCCGCCGAGTCGCGATGATGATCGCGCAGACGTGTGAGATCGCATCATTGGAGCCCGATTTGGTGGCGGTTAGCGTCGACTCGAGCGAACATCACGAACTTCGGGTTTCCGCAGCTTTCGCAATCAGTCAGTTTGGGAGCGCCACGAGTAAGCAGATGTTGCGACCCTTTGTCATCACGGCGGACCCGGACGATCCCGACGACGACCTGAAAGGAGCCGGGCTACTATGTACCTGGCCCGGATCAATAACAGCGAGCGAGTTCTTCGATGCTCTGACACACCGCAAGCAATCGAACCGAATGGGTCTCTATGACACGTTCCTAAGAAACGATATCGGCGAACACATTGCACCCAACGATCTACCATTAGCTCTCGCATGGACGGAGAGGGAACTCGAATGTCGGGATTCAATCAGCCCGTTTTCTCGCCTCGCGGATGAGATTCGGGCCAAGGCTCTCGGATTCCTGCAAATTCCTGAAGTTGCAGCGGCTCTGGCCGGGAGTACCTGGCGATGGCTGACGACCGACGGCATCCATCCATCCCGAAATGACAAGTTTAAGCGCAGATTGGCAGGGGAAACTGAGCTGCGAAGAAGGCTGGTTATCCTCCTCACTCAAATTGCCGCCACATCGGAGAATTTCACCTTCTATCTCTGTTACGGTCACCTGATCTCCACCGAAGATTTCTCCTGGCTACTCAACTGCCATGGTTCGGAGGGCGACTTGGGGCTGAGAAGGGTCTGGATCGACCTCATAAGGCGGACCTTCGATCAGCGAGACAGCCGCCGCACCGAGGCCTTAATCGAGGCCAGTAAAATAGACCGCGCGCTCGCCGCGGAGTTCACTTGGTTCCTCGACCCGAACTCGGCTGAGGCAAAGTTGGCAAGAGAGCGCCAGGCGGAATGGGAAAGCTCGATTCCCACTCCACCGACGCCACCTCCGTTAGACCCGTCGCCATCACAGCGCGTCCTCGCCTGCCTGCAGCGAATCGAGGCCGGCGATGTGCGGCAGTTTGTGCAACTGAATCTAGACCTCACTTTGCGTCGGGACAGTACGCGGTATCACGACGAAGACGTATTAGGAATGTCGTGGAAGAAGCTCGCAGGCTGGAACGATGCCAGTGACGACGCGAAGCGAAGAATCGTCGCGGCGGCCAAGCGCTATCTCACAGAACACTCGCCAGCCGATCGGACGACATGGGTAACGACGGACTCCTTTCCATGGGAAATGTTAGCGGCCTATCGCGCGTTGTTTCTCCTACTGGATGAAGCCCCCGCCTTCCTCGACGGACTTCGAACCGAAGCCTGGGATAACTGGGCTTCGATTACGCTGGCGCACCCTTTAGCGAATGAAGAAGGCGGCAACGAGCGACACGATCTCTTAACCAGATCGTACAAAGGCTCTCCTGCTGTCATCCTCGAAACATTGGGGCTGTTGATAGACAAGGAGAACGACCGATTCGGAAATCTCTTCGTCCTGCAGCGCGTTGAGCCGATCTGGGATTCCAACCTATCAACCTATCTCGTCGGCAAACTGACTTCCAATTTGAAGCTCGGTTCCTTCGGGCTTCTGCTGAGCGGATTATTGAGGTATGGCTCCGCCGCGGCAAGACAAATAGCCGAGGGCTTCCTCGTGAATATCCCAGCTTCGGACGGCGATGGCCGGGAGCGCGCAGCCGTCGCTGCACGAGCGCTCCTCCGCGAGACTGAGGATGGCGCATGGGCGACCCTATGGCCGATCGTTCGACGCGATGTCAGCTTTGGCCTTAACGTCTTCGAAGGTGTAGGGACGCTTTGGGAAACGAACCGCCCAAACATTGGCAGGAAGTTGACTGATGGACAACTCGGCGATCTGTACTTGTGGATGGTTTTGAATGTCCCGGTGGTTGACGCCAGTGAACAGCGTGCAGGCTTTGCTGTCGTGGGGCCATCTCAATCATTGGCCTGGTTGCGAGACATACTGCTCACAGAACTCAAAGGGCGTGGCACACCGAGCGCCTGCGCAGCGTTGAGGCGCGCGGTGAAAGAACTGCCTCAGTACCCCTGGTTGACGTGGCATCTTATGGAGGCGGAGCAATTCGCGCGTAGTGTGTCATGGAGACCGCTGGAGCCCACCCAATTAGGCGCTCTCATTGCTAAGGCGGAGTCTCGGCTCGTTCAAAACGCCGATCAATTGCTGGAAGTATTAATCCAATCGCTTGAGCGACTCGAACAAGAGATGCAGGGGGAGACTCCCGCAGGGTTCTTTCTGTGGGATGAACAGGGCAAGGACGATTTTCACCCGAAGAACGAACTGCGGATCTCTGATTGCCTGAAACTTCATTTTGCGCGCGATATCGTCGCCCGAGGAATTGTCGTCAATCGCGAGGTGGAAATCCGAAATGGTACCGGAGGTGCCCCAGGGGAAGAGACGGACATACACGTGGATGCGGTGATCAAGGGGTCACTCGACACATATGCCCGCGTGTCTGTCGTTGTCGAGGTCAAGGGATGCTGGAACCGCGAGCTCTTGTCCGCCATGGAGACGCAACTTGCCGATCGATATCTGAAAGACAACGTGTGTCCGTATGGGTTGTATGTTGTCGGTTGGTTTATGTGCGACCAATGGAAAGCGGAGCCACGAAAGACCGCGACGCCGAACATGACACTTTCCGAAGCACGCGATTACTTCAAGAAGCAGGCGGTGGATTTGTCCGGGGAAAACCGGCGGCTTGATGCATTCGTGCTCAATTTGGCGCTGAGATGACGACGGAAGTTTTCTTGCGCCAGCGGCGGCGGTGAACAGCCAAATAGCAAGGACGAAATCGGAGATTGAACATGGCCACGTCAGAGTTTCACGCAGAAGTGCAGCAAACAGCCGACGATCCGAGAGTTCGTATTGCGATACTCGCCCCCGAAGAGATTAGGGCGTTACCGCGGCCGGAGGCAGAGGAGCGGCTGTCTACCCTGTTGCATCAGTTGCGTGTTCGGCCCGAGTTCATTATCTACGGATTTGGCACGTTTGCCTCCTACGTCGATCCAATACCGCGCGAGCAACTGTTCGGACACAACACGCTAGCCCGACTTTCGCAAGTCTTAGAGTTTTTTCTCACGCAGCGGGCCTCCTGTCTGGTTGTGATGCATGTTCCTGACTAGATGAAAGAAGTGCTGGCATCCAGCGTCCCAAGTCGAAAGTCTCGACACAGGTTTGCTGTTCGCGGGTCAGATCCGGCCCGAGCATTACCGTCGCAGGGCGCCCCCGCTGATTCGCCCGAATACGAACGGATGTCGCTTCGATGCCGGACAGCGTCTTCATCATGCCCCTCGCCGACTGTTGACTGCCGAGTGCCAGGCGTGCCAGGCTCACCAGTTCGAGGCCAATCACGGTAGCGAAGGTATGAATTCGTAAGGAGTTGTCGGACCACTGATGAGATGGGCCCCACGGCGCCACTCCTCCCTTCTTGGCCCGCCGGAAGAGTTCCTCTACGTTCCACTGCCCGCGGAAAGCATGCACGATTCGCCCCGTGCTCCAGATATGCCGGTCGGTACAGAGCACGCGCCGCCCCAGACGGGTCCGCTCCAGCACGCGCCGTCGCGCCGGGTCCACGTACCAGTCGAGCGACAGTCGTCCGCCACGCTCTTTGATCTCTGCCACAACGAACTCCGCCAGATGCTCGCGCCGCAGTGCTTTTTGAACCCCGCTTTCCAGTGCCTCGCGCTTGATCCGGCCGCTCGCCGCCCGTCGCTCCAACTTCCGCAACTCTTCCTTTGCCTTCAGCAAGGCTGCCACGATGCCCCGCTTCTGTCCGCGGAGCAGTTCCTGACTTTCCACTACCACCAGCGTCCGGTCAAGCTCTCCCACACGGGTACGCAATCGTGCGGCCCGTACTTCACCCAGCGTCCCTCCCAGCGACTTCATCGCCCCGCGCCGCGCCGCATGTTCCAGTGCCAGTTGGGAGGCACGATGGCTCAAAGGCAGAGAGATCAACGTATAGTAGCCAGCCACATCCAGATCGAGTTCCAGTTGCTCGCTCCACGAACCGCCGTCTCGCACCAGGGTACGGCAGGCCGGATGGGTCCGCTGTTCGGCCAAGTCCAAGGCATCGTGCAGTTTACCCAGTCCGTCCAGGCAGGAAGCGAGCACGCTCTGGTCTGAGCCATTACCGGGATAGGTCCGATGCAGTAGCGGCACATGGCCTGTCTCGCTGACCAGAATTGCCAGTCCCACCACGCGCAGATCGCTTCGTTTGCTCTTAGCATGGCCCCGGCGCGCCAGTTCTCCGGCGGTGGTGGTGGCGATATGCGTATCGAAGTTGGTGGTGTCGAACGCCAGAACGTCTGTCGATAACCCGAACCGCTCCACCGCCGCACGGGCGATCCCGATCTGGGCCTTTTCCAGTTGCTCTTCGGTGACATCCCCGGCCAACCGATGAAACGCCTGTCCGGTAAACGCTTCCGCCGGCAGGCACGAGATACGGGGCAAGCACGATTCCAGAAACGCCGCCAAATGGCACTTGGCTCCCGGCGCACAAGCCCGTTGTATCGCCACCGCGACGACCACCTCGCCGATTGTCGGGCCATCCTGCGGGCCCTTTTGACCGCAGGCGCGATCGATGAGTCCGATCAAATCCAGTTGCTCGGCAACCCAGACCAACGCGCCGGCATCCCCGACCCGTTGGGTACCGATTGTTCGAACCAATCTCAAATCGGCGATAGGCGGGGCATCGGCAGGGCCCAAAACGGCCTGTCGCGCGAACGGACGCTGCCGGATGGGATCCCACACAGACTGGGATGCGATTCGATACCGCTTGCCGGCAACTACTCGCTCAAATATATTCATTTCTTTCATCTAGCCATAAGGGAACGTTAGTGTCAAGCGAAACCTGCGCTACGAACCGCGATCGAGGGCGCTTGCGGTCCGGCTAACCCTCAGATTTGCGAAAGTCGGGCTAGTCGAGGTGAACCTCCCATATACTCTTCATCTGCCGATTCACCGAGTATTTCGGTCAGGTGTCCGCAAATTGACAGTCAGGCCACCGTACAAATGCGAAAGATTCGTACTAGACCTCGCCGCCGGATCAAATGACGTGGAAGCGTACGCTGACGATCAACCACTCTACTACGGACAGGCAAGGCCGATCACTCCGACCATTCCGCAAGCTCCGCGCTCGGTCCGTGGCCGCATTTCACGGAACAAATGTCGAGATTTACAAAGATACTCACGGGGTTTTTCGCTATACCCAAGTTCGGGTGCTCTTCGATTCCGTTCAGACCGGGATTGATGGCCCCGATGGGGCGGAAGCCATGCAGAGTGCTCCGCTCGGTTGCCGTGACGAAGGCAACGGACATTGCCGCGCAAGTTATCAATTACCTGCTGGACGTATACCGGAGTATGACTGGGGAGCCCATGTCGAGCGCCTCGCGAAGATGCTCGTCACCCGGGTATATTTGCAGACTCCAACCTTGTCTACGAGAGCGTGGGCATCGAAAGCGGCTTAGGTTCGGCCGTCGTAAACAGGTCCCGCCGCGAAATCGAGCAAGTTGCTGAGATGCTGTCGTGTCCTTCCGGCAAGCCTGCATGAATTCCGCCCCGCATAACTGGTAAGGTCGATCTGCCGCCGGGCGTCCGGCGAGGAGGAAGGCCATGCCGCGAAGCAAAACTCCGACCATCAGTCTCGAAGAAGCCAAAGCCCGTTTCGAAGAATGGAGGCAGAACCGCAAGGGAAAGGCGCCGATACCTGACGAACTGTGGGCGGCGGCTGTCGAGGTGGCCCGGAAGGAAGGCGTCAACCGAACCTCGACGGAACTGCGTGTGGAGTGGAACCATCTGAAGCGGCGCATGGCAGCGGCTGCAGAAGCATCGCCGAAACCGGCACCGCCGGCATTCGTGGAACTGGTCGCGCCGCGGCCACAGCCGCTTCCCGAATGCATCATCGAACTGGAAGGCCGCCGCGGCAAGCTGCGAATCCAGTTGAAGAACGCTTCGGCTTCGTATCTGGCGACGCTGAGCCGTGAGTTGTTGGAGTCGGCGTCCTGATCCAGATCACGCCGCAACTGCGCATCCTGGTTGCGATTGAAGCCATCGACGGAAGGAAGGGCATCGATTCTCTGGCGCAACTCTGCCGCGAGAAACTCGATGCCGATCCGTTTTCCGGCTGCCTGTTCATCTTCCGCAGCCGCAGCGGCAAGGCGATCCGAATCCTCGCCTATGACGGCCAGGGATTCTGGATCGCCACGAAGCGCCTGTCGAAAGGCCGTTTCAAGTGGTGGCCGACAGGCAACGAACCGGCGAAAACACTGAGAGCGCATCAGGCGCAGTTGCTGCTCGCCGCCGGCAATCCGGACACCGAAGCAGCGCCCGTGTGGCGGCGCGTGAGCGCATAAAAAATCGCCTCCAGGGCTTGCGTTCCGGTTTCTCGTTCTGGCACACTGGCAGCAAATGCCAGTCGAGTGGCGATATCGAGGCAGAGCAGTTACAGCCGAAGACATCCTCTTCATCCGGCAGCTCATCGCGGAGAATCCTCCGCCTGAGCCGCCGCAAGCTATCGGCGAAACTCTGCGAAGCGTGGGACTGGAAACAGGCCAACGGCGCGCTGCGCGATATGGTCTGCCGCGGTCTTCTGCTGATGCTGCACCGCGCAGGCGAGATCGAACTTCCCGCGGTTCGTCAGGTCTCGCTCAATCCGTTTGTGCAAAGAGACAAACCGCAGCCGGTGCTCGATCGACATGACGCCGCTGACCGGCGCGCTTGCCGACCTCCGCCCGATCTCAGCTGCAACAGGTCAGAAGAACATCCGACGAGCCGCTGTTCAACAGCCTCATCGAACAACATCATTACCTCGGCTATGAGCAGCCCGTGGGCGAACACCTGAAGTATCTGGTGTGGGCGCAGGGCCGGCCCATCGCCTGCATGGCATGGAGTTCAGCGCCGCGTCATCTGGGCAGCCGCGATCGCCATATCGGCTGGTCTGCCGAAGCCCGGCGGCGCAACATCCGCTTCATTGCTTACAACACGCGGTTCCTGATACTGCCCTGGGTCGAGGTTCCGCACCTGGCCTCGCACATCCTGGGGCGCATCGCGAGTTCGTTGTCGAATGACTGGGAACAGCTCTACGGTCATCCGGTTTACTTTGCGGAAACCTTCATCGATCCCGGCCGCTTCCGCGGGACCTGTTATCGCGCGGCCAACTGGAAGCTGCTCGGACTGACTACAGGGCGCGGCAAGGACTCCACCAGCAAACGTCCGAACCGCTCCATTAAAGAGGTGCTCGGTTATCCGCTGACGCCGCGCTTCCGGGAGTTACTGAGTCAGTCATGAAGAAGAAAACTTCACGCCGCGGATCGATGTCAACGTCGAAGAACTGGACCGGGTCATCGACGGAGCGAAGCAGGGACCGTTGAGCGAAGCGGATCAGTCAGAAGCTGAAGACCGCGCTGCATGCGCTGGTGGAATCACTGGAGCGGCGGCGGAATACGGAGAAGACGAGCGCCGTGCTCGGGGATCAAAACAGTCCTGCTCCGCCTGAAGAAGCGCAGCCCGAAGAGAGCGAGAACAAACCTGCCGGGCACGGCCGCAATGGCGCGAACGCGTTTCGTGGCGCCGAAAAGGTGAAGATCGCGCACCCGAATCTGCAATCCGGCAATCGTTGCCCGGACTGCGGACGCGGCAATGTCTACGAACAGAAAGAGCCGAAAGTGCTGGTGCGGATCGTGGGTCAGGCGCCGCTGGCAGCCACGGTCTATGAACTGGAAAGACTGCGCTGCAACGCCTGCGGACAGATCTTCACGGCGCAGGAACCGGAAGGCATGGGCTCGGAGAAGTACGACGAAACCGCAGCTGCGATGATCGCGCAGCTGAAGTACGGCAGCGGGGTTCCCTTCTATCGGCTGGAGCAGATGGAAGAACTGCATGGGCATTCCGCTGCCCGCGTCGACGCAGTGGGAAATGGTCGAGGAAGCCGCCGAAGTCATGAAACCGGCACACGATGAACTGATCCGGCAGGCGGCGCAGGGCGAAGTGCTGCACAACGACGACACGAGCATGCGGGTTCTGCGGCTGGCGCGCGAACCTTCCGACGAACGCACCGGGGTGTTCACCAGCAACATCCTCGCGATCACCGCGGCCAATCATAAGATCGCGCTCTACTTCACGGGTCGACAGCATGCGGGCGAGAACATGGCCGATGTGCTGAAGCAGCGCGCCAAAGAATCGCCGCCGCCGATTCAGATGTGCGATGCGCTTGTCGCGAAACACGCCGAAAGCGATCCGGCGTGGAGATCCTGCTGGCCAACTGTATGGCGCATGGAAGAAGACAGTTCGTAGAGATCGCGCCGAACTTTCCCGGCGAGTGCCGGTATGTGCTCGAATCGCTCGGCGAGGTCTATTACAACGATGCGATGGCGCGTGAGCAGGCGCTTTCCGCGGAGGATCGTCTGAGACTGCATCAGAAGCAAAGCGGGCCGGTGATGGAGCAGTTGCATGCGTGGCTGGAAGCGCAGTTCGCGGAGAAGAAGACGGAGCCCAACTCGGGTCTGGGCAAAGCGATCACTTATCTGTTGCGGCACTGGAAAGGACTGACTGCTTTCCTGCGCCATGCGGGCGCACCGCTGGATAACAACATCTGCGAACAGGCTTTGAAGCGGGCGGTGCTTCATCGGAAGAATGCGCTGTTTTATAAGACGCTGAACGGCGCTCAGGTGGGCGATCTGTTCATGAGCCTGATCCATACCTGCCGGCTGTGCGGGGCTAACTCGTTCGAGTACCTGACGGAGTTGCAGAGGCATGCCGGCGAACTCGCGGCAAACCCCGCTCAGTGGATGCCGTGGAACTATCGCGATACACTGACTCGTTGAGTGGCCGAAAGCAATAGATAATAGCCATTCACGAGAGAACGCTCTCAAATGGCCGCCAAACGGGCATCCGAAACAGCGAAATCGAAGAGGGTTTTTGGCCAGCGCCAGGAACCGGCGAAAATGTTCCGCGTCGGGCTGTATGCGCGCGTATCCACCCACGATCAGCAGACTCTGCCGTTGCAGATGCGCGCCATGCGCGAGTATGCGGCGAAGCGCGGCTGGGCGATCGCGCGTTCAGATCAAAGAAGTCGGTTCCGGCGCGGCGGAACGGGAACTCCGCGAGAAGCTGATGGCTGCTGCGCGCCGTCGCGAGATCGATGTCGTGCTGGTCTGGCGACTGGATCGCTGGGGCCGGTCACTCGCCGATCTGGTCGTGACTTTGAAGGAACTCGCGGAACTCGGCGTCGGCTTCGTATCGCTCACCGAAGCGCTGGATCTGACAACGCCGACGGGCCGCGCGATGGCCGGGTTGCTCTCGGTGTTTGCGGAGTTCGAACACGAGATCCTCCGCGAACGGATCCGCGCGGGCATTGCCGAAGCGCGGCTGCAGGGAAAGCATCTCGGTCGGCCCGTGACGGTGGGGAAGAAGGCCGCTCAGATCCGGAAACTTCATCGTGCCGGCGTCAGCAAAGCCGAGATCGCCCGCCGCCTCGAATCGGCCGCACCTCCGTGCGCCGACATCCTGGCTGACCTATAGCTGGCAGAAATACGTCCGGCACGAAGCGTGCACACTGGTCTGCAGGGGATTCGTCGTATGCCAATGCCCGATCCGAACCTCGATCAGTTGTTGCGAACCGCGATCGAACAGACCAGGCTGCTTCGACTCCGCTACCGCAATAAAGATCGAATCGTCGAACCGCACGATTACGGTGAGCACAACGGCGCCATCAAACTGCTGACGTATCAGGTCGGCGGCTCCAGCAGCCGCCCGCTTCCCAACTGGCGATGGATGGAAACCGACCTGATCTCCGACGCTGAACTGCTCGATCAGACGTTCCCCGGCGGCCGCCCGACGGCTTCAGGCAAACATCACAAATGGGACAAGCTGTTCCTCAGGGTCAAACCGGCCGACAAAAAGTAAGCGTCTCACCCAGATTACGCAGCTTTGCCGAAAGGACACGGTACAAAGCTACCCGCTACCTCGAAGATGCTCCACGAGCATCGCGGGCTTGAGACTGCGCGAATTCTGCTTCACGCCCCTAATGTTTCGGAAGGGTACGTTGCCCTGTGGGAACGAAAGCGTCTCGACCTGACAGTGGAATCAGTCATCCTCGCGCCAGAGTGGAAATCTCTCTTCTCAAAGGAGGAACCAGACATCGCCCGCAGGCGTTTGGCTGAATATGGCCATAAGCTCGATGAAAAACCTTGAAGGAGTAGATAGCCCCCGCCGATCAAACGCCGACTGGCATCAGATTGATTCCAATATCCTCCGGGCTGCGTCAGCTTGGTTGTCACATTCACAAGACGGCAGGGGAACCCACGGAACCTCCACGTCTGGCTTGACACCGGAGCCTTCGAAACGCTGGCCACGCCAGGTGACATACTCTGCTTTTGGCATGACAAGCATGTATCCGAAGCCGACCTTGAAACCTGATCCTGGTATCAGTCTGCCTGCTGTTTCCGTCCCAACCAGTTTCGCTAAACCATTCTCCGAAGCGAAGGCGGCGACCATCTCGCCGGCACTGACCGTGTGTTCGTTCGTAAGAATGACCACTCGATTGTGCCAGCGTTTCGGGCTGAGTCCCTCAGAAACCAGCACGACAGATGGATCGCGGCCGACGAACTGAATTGCCATGGATGCGATCGCGAGAGGGTTCGGCAGACTAGTCGGAAGTCGATCAAGTTTACGGAGCGCGTTCTTGTCGAACCCTGCCTCGGCCCGTTTTCTTGTGACGGTGTAGCCGATCGGCAACTTGTCTGGAGTGAGATGGCTTATCAGCCGTAGAACGCCCAAGCCTCCGCCGAGATGTCCCCGCAGATCGAGTACCAGGTTGTCGAATGACGAGAGTTCCGCGACCGCCTTGTCGATCGCGCGAGCGACGTCCAAGCCCAAAAGACCCGGAAAGATGCTGACTTTGAGATAACCGGTGGTAGCTGAAAGCGGCTTCGAAACAACTGCCTCGGGTTCCGCATAAGGCTGCTTCCGTGAACGCGGAGCCGGGATCGAAATCGCTATCGCGAGATCTTCCGAACCACGCTGGATTTGAGCAGCGACTTCAGTGCCCATCGCGAACATTGGTGTTTCCGGTGGCGCGATGGGCTTGCCGTTGATGGAAGTCAGAACATCCAGCGGACGCAAACCGGCGGTATGGCCGGGACCACCGGCATGAACATCCTGCGCCACCCAGCGCGGCCCCGCCGCTGTTTCAGCGCGGCGAAAGCTAGCTCCGATGGACAGCCGTCCAGGCACGCGCCGTACCGACTGATGAAAGAAGCCGGTATGACTGGTACCGAGTTTACGCACCAGGTCGTGCATCGCAAGTTCAAATTCCTCAGGATCGCCGATGGAAACGATGCGGGATCTCGATTCTGAGGCGAGCCTGGGCCAATCCGTTCCTCTGAAGCGGGGATCGAAATACTTTTTCGTTACGGTCGCAGCCGTCTTGTCGAATACTTCAGCGCGCTGAGCGGAGGTCAGATCTCTCGAACGTGAATCGTTTCGTACCATCGCCTATCACCTCAAAACCCGCCCACAGATTGGGTTTCGCCTTTTCTCCGTAGTTCTTGATGAAATCCAGCTGGGCTTGCCGAAGGGCCTCATTTACCGTCGATCCCGCTTTCAGGTGTTCGTAGAAAGACTCCATGACCGTCGCGGTTGCGCGGTCATCCACATCCCACAAACTGGCAACGACGCTCCGTGCACCTGCGGTCAGAAACGCGCGTGCCAGATTCATGACGCCTTCCTGACCCTGCAACCGGCCGCTGCCCGTTTCGCAGGCAGATAGAACGACAACGTCTGCGTTCATTCGGGCGCGCCGTATTTCCCTCGCCTGCCAGAGACCGTCTTCGGATTCGCTGCCCGGTGCAAGAACCAAGGCGGCTCGATCCGGCTCCATTTCATCGCTGACGCCGTGCGCGGCCAAATGAATCACCTTGAAGTCGGCGAGCGCTTCTGATTTCACAGCTTCTTCCGTCGCCTGCGCGCCATCTAAGGTCACGCTCTCTGGACCGAAGACCTTAGCCGCCTCGGTTATCTCTTCGTGCGCAAAACGCAGGGGGTTCAGACTTCCCGCGCGTAAATCCGATATCCCGCGAGTGGTAGCGATGGGGGACTGGCCCGATTGAGCGGGCGGACTGAACGCGACACCCAGAAACGGTCTACGGGCGGTGCCCGGATTCGGCGTCTTGTTTAACGTGTAGTAAATCGTCGCTGATGGTACTGCGGACAGCGTCAGGTCGCGGCTGAGGTACCCGCCGCGTTCATTCACGAGGGCGCTGAAGGGAATCAGATGGAGCGGCCCGTCCGGTACAAGAATGAGTGAAGCAACGGTCGGATCAACGACGGGCTCGATGATCTGCTTGTAGAGTTCCTGTCCGGTGGCCCGTGAATCCCCGCTGTTGCGAATCGCTGTCACGAAAGCGCGGGAGACGGTGGCAATCTGCGCTCGGGCGGGAAGATTATGGATCTTCAGCCCTGTGTGGCTGATCTCGATCGCGTAGGATACCTTGTCGTCGAGCACGTACTCTACGAGGTTCTCTCGGGGGCGGAGTTGGGCCTGCAGGGCCGCGACTGTTACCGGCCGCCTTCGGACCAAGCCCATCTCTTTCCGCTGTCTGGCGTATTCCACGGGATTCAATTGGGTGTAAGACTCGTCGAGTTGTTCCCGAACCCGCTGCGTTTGAACGTTGCTGAGAGGATCGTGCATCAACGATCTTTGGAGCCGAGCTATCTCGGCTTCGGCTTGTGTTTGCGCGACAGGCGCCGGACCGGCTTGCCTCGCATACCGAATGGAATCGAGCAAGGCCCGTCCTCGGGCATTTTCGATGATCGAGAATGCGTATGGCGCGTTGTGCATCTGATTCCACGCCAGACGGAAGTGGCCAAGATAGATCTGGCTTAGCGCGCCGATCATGCCACTCTTCACTTGCGAAGTCGGCGCATTGACCAGGAGGCCCTCGACAAGGTTAGTGGCCCGCTGAAAGGATGCATCGGCATCGCGCACGTCACCCAGCGCGGTCTGCACCTCCGCCTTCTCGCCAATGAACACCGGTAGGTCATAACCCTCTTCCACACGTTGCACGGCTTGAATGCCTTCATCAATCGCGGCGGAGGCTTTGGCCGACTGGTTCGTGGCTCTATAAAACTGCGACAATCGAAGGCAGGACTCACCTTCCTGGCGCGGCAAAGCGGCTTCCTTTGAAACTTCGACAGCCTGGCGGAAGTATTTTTCAGCCGTGGGGAGATCGCCGCGCTTCGCCGCAATTTGCCCCGCTTCTATGAGCAGTTCGGTCTCGGCACCGAGAACGTGTTCGCTTTCCGCTTCAGCGAGCGTAGTGGCGATCAACTTGTTCGCCATCTCCTTGTTCTCATCGGTCTGTGGTTCAGGGAGATTGCCCAGCGCGCGGATTTTCGCGATGGACAGTTGGAGTGGTGCGTGGGAATATCCGTTCTTTTGGGCGAGATCTGCGGCTCGATCAATGATGCGTACGGCTTGATCGGCCGCCCCGTGAACGGCCAGGCCGTTTGCCAGCCACGTCGCAAAATAGATATGCGCCGCGACGTCGCCGAGTTGCTCTGCCTTCGCGATCGCTCCAAAGAGTGCGATGCCCGCTTTCCCGAGATCACCATTCACGCCCGCTACCAGTGCCAATTCGCCCTTTGCTCGGTTCTCCCATTTCTGGTCGCCGGTCCTGGATGCAATTGCGAGGACTTCGTTCCAATCCTCTGCTGCGGCGGCCGTGTTCGTATTCAGATCGATGTTGCCCAAGAGAGCCAGTCCACGGATTCTGAGCGCTGGATCGTTCTGTGCGACCGGCATGGCGAGAGCGTTTACGACGTCTGCACGCACTGAGCTGTAGGAGCCATTTTCAAGATCGCGATGCAATCGGCCCAGTTTGGCGTACATTTCGTTTCGAGCGTCCCCGGTACGGTGATACTCGGCTTCGGCCTTCGCGTAGAGGGGTCCTGCGTTTTGCCAATCGCTGCGATCCCCAAACTGGTCGGCCTGAGCGACGAGTTCCGCTGGTGTTTGTGCATTCACATACATCGGTACGATCCCGGAGACTATGAGCGCGACGATCTGGGCGTGCGGACGTGAAACGCAACGAACGGGGTTGTTGGTTTTATTGACTTTAGAGAACAGCATGGATACTTGCATTCACCCTGTAGGTTTTGGAGAAGGTGACGCGTGACAGAAAATTTCAAAAATTTAGCGGAAAGTTTGCGAAAGGTTTCAACTCAGAAATGTTTGAAGCGGAACGGGCATGACCTGTTTCAGAGAATTTCCAAATACTTTCACTCGAACCATCCTAAAAGAGCAAGACCGTAGCTGTCACGTCAGCCATGGGTCGTGCCGTACGGAGCAGGGGCGCTCGTGCCTCCTCTTTCGGCGGAGGCGACTCGTGGACAGGACTACACAGGCGGTTCAACAGCAAATCGCAGCAATGGGCGCTCAGGTTTTTGAAGTCGGGCTGTTTAAGCCCTCGGCTGCGGATGAGGGGCGCGCGGTAATGATCCCGAGGACATGGGACCGAGATACGCTGACTCGCTCGATTCCATGGCTGCGGCTTCAGAACGCGGATGGCCGTAACATCTATGTCCGGCCAAAGGGCGAGCATGACTTGAGCCTCGTCGATGACCTGACGGGTGAGGCCGTGAAACGAATGAAGGCGACGGGCTTTACTCCTGCGGCGGTTGTGGAAACATCACCCGGCAGCTTCCAGGCGTGGCTCAAACATCCCCGGCAGCTCCCTCGGGAGTTGAGCACGATGGCCGCTCGCAAACTCGCTGAAGAATTTGGCGGCGACCGCGGCGCTGCGGACTGGCGGCATTTTGGAAGACTCTCCGGATTCACAAACCGGAAGGGCAAATATATGGGCGAGGGCGGGCTTTATCCTTTCGTTAGATTGATCGAGGCTTCTGGGGTGGCCTATCGCGAGGGAGAGCGGTTCGTCGGGGCTATCACCGCGCAACGCGAGACGGAGATGCGAGTGCGAGAATCACAGCGGCGCCGCCCGGACGCGCTGCTACAGGATCGATCGAAAAGCATAGAGGAGTTCCGTTCGAATCCACGATACGGCGGCGACGATACCCGGGTAGATCTGGCGTTCGCGATCTATGCCCTTGCCCACGGTTCGAGTCGTGATCACGTGGCAGAGGCGATCCGAAGTCGCGATCTATCGCATAAAGGAGACGAGAAGCGGCAGAGGCAATATGTGGAACGGACAATTGCGAAGGCTCGAAAGGTGACGGAAAGTGTATACGTCCGGTAGCAAGCATTCAATGTGGTAAACGGCGCGTCGTTAAGCGCAAGCGTGCGACGGCCAGATATCAGGGATGCGCGTTGCGCGTCAAGTTGCCGTGACCGCGACTTCACAGGAGTAATGGCCGGAAGACGCCTAAAAAGGTGACCATTCTCCGAGTATCCGCTCGCTCAGAGCGGGCGGTAGGCTTCACGCGGGGCCGAATTAAATCTGGCAGGTAGGAAGGGCGGTGAACTTCAGTAGAGCGCAGAATCATTTCGAGGAAGAGCTTTTTCCGTTCCGTTGCCGATTTGGTGTGACATGAGGCACGTAGGCTCGCATGAGAGGTTAGCAACGGAGTGGGATTCACCCTCCATTTCCACTCCGTTAAGGAAGCAGCGTCCAATCTGAAGGTCGGCGGCTCGATATTTGTTGCTCCGTTGAATGTTGTCAGCGGCTTCGCCACCGGGGATCTGGGTCCGCGGCGAGCTGCGCGCCGTTCTGGCCCCCAGTTCGACCTTCCGGGCGTGCTTGATTCCGAAGGGCTTCTCAGACGGGAATGTCAGCCGGTAAAGCCGGCATTCTCCGGGTCTCGGGCGCGAAAACAAGTCCAGATGATGTTGCATAGTGCCGACCCGGACCCTACCACCGTAACCGGAGCTGCTGAACGGAGCGCGGAGAGTCCAAGAGAGGCGAACGAAACGCACGTCACCCTTATTTCCCTGTGGAGCGCCCCGGTTCTGCGACACGCCGCGCGGCAAGAGCACGTCTGTGGCCGTTCTTGGTTTCGGCGCATTTTCCCTGAATAAGAGGTATACTGAATAGCCGACCAAAGAGATCAGCGTAGCTTTTTGCACCCGACAGAGAGAAGGTTGGAGAAATGCCCAACCGTTCTGGCCATCGCGATCCGCCTGTAACTCGCAGGCAGATCGAAATTCTTGTCGTCGAGAGCGATCCCGCCGACACAAATCTGACTGAAATAGCTTTCAAGGCAGCAGGACTAACCAGTGGTTTCCGCTCCGTTTCCGATGGAGAGGATGCTCTCGCGTACGTCCATAAAGAAGGAAAATACGCGAACGTCGCGACGCCGGATCTGATCTTCCTCGATCTATCGCTTCCACGGGTCTCCGGTCTTGAGGTCCTGAAAGCCATTAAGTCAACGCCTCACCTGATGCACATCCCTGTGGTCGTCGCTTCAGGGACCGAGAATCCTGAACACGTCAGGGCTGTATATGCGCTGAATGGTAACTGTTTCATGAGAAAGCCGCATGACCTTACGCAGTTTCTTCGCTTCGTGGAGACGTGCTACGAGTTCTGGGGATCCATCGTCACCCTTAGCCCGCCTCCCCCCGCACCTGTGGACGGATCAAGGACCTAACTGATCATGCCAGGCACACAGTACGGCGAAGAGATTCAGACCTACATCAACGATGAGCTTCGACGGCGAGATATCACCGCTCAAGCGACGGTAGTTGAGGGACAGAACACCATGGACTTCAGAGTTCATATTCGCGGCGCAACAACCGCAATGCACTTCAACCTTGAAAACGCCTTCACGAGCGGCTTGAGCGCGAGCGCAAGGCAGAAGATTGCTGTCTTTCTTGATAGTCTGCCGACGCGATCCGCGGCGTGAGACGGTTCCGGGTTGTTTCGGGTGAACACGACCGCTGAATACGCCGAAACGACGATCAGCGAGTGTTTGTAAGGATTGGGCAAAGCCATGAATTCGAATTCTGAAGGCCTTTCCGAAGAACAGCAGAACGACTGCCGTGCCGCGTTGCAAGAGTTCGCAAAGAGGCATGCGATCCCGGACTGGGGAATGACGGTAAAGGTTGAGGAAGCGTCCGCGGGAAAGTACATCGTGAAAATAGAGGTCACCCCGGCAACGGGATCGGGATTATCGGCATGGCCGATACAAGAAATTGCGGTGGCAGATACGTCGTTCGATGTCGCGGCAGAAGTGAATAAGATGCTCGAACTTGCCTATCAGACAAATCAGACGGAAAGGAAAAAGGCCTAAGAAGCAATGGCCTCCAGGAACGTCCTGTGATTCAAGCGATATACAAAGGCATAGAAATTGAAATGGAGATGCATCAACAGGCCCACGGGTATTGGAAGTGCGACTATTCGCTTATAAAGCATCCCGAACGAACCATAACGATTCATCACGGGACTGAAGAGTTCCCGACTCTAGAGATCGCCAGGGAACATGCTCTTGCGGAAGCGAGCGCCGCAATCGATAAGGCAAGCAGTCACGCAGATTAGTATCCCTCATGAGTCCTGAATCGGCCACCTAAGTGCTCTAAAGATGTTCCTCGAAAGGAACACCGTCTCCGTTCTCGTTAAGCGGAACTGAAGCCGGCATACCGGCCATGTGGCTCCAGCAGGACGGTTCCAGAGCATTCTTGCAAGCCTGGAACGCTCAGCTGAAGTTCATCGAACCTGAACTCCAACCGTACGTGAACTCCAACCGTACTTACCCGGAACGGGAGCTAAAAACATGGTCGCAGAAGAGATCCGCGGGAACGTTACGCAAAGCGCATTGACACCTGAACTGCTGGAGAAGATCGACGCTTACTGGCGTGCTGCAAACTATCTGTCGGTCGGCCAGATTTACCTTTACGACAATCCGCTGCTGAAGCGGCCGCTGGCGCTTACGGATGTCAAGCATATGCTGCTCGGACACTGGGGAACGACGCCCGGGCAGAATTTCATTTACGCTCACCTGAACCGGATCATCAAGCAATACGACTTGAATATGATCTATGTTTCCGGGCCCGGCCACGGGGGTCCTGCGGTCGTGGGCAATACGTACCTCGAAGGCACTTACAGCGAGATCTATCCCAACATCAGCCGGGATGAAGCCGGGCTGCAGAAGCTCTTTCTGCAGTTTTCGTTTCCCGGCGGTATTCCGAGCCACGCTTCACCGGAAACTCCCGGCTCGATCCACGAAGGCGGCGAGCTCGGTTATTCGCTGAGCCATTCATTCGGCGCGGTGTTCGACAACCCGGACCTTGTGGTCGCCTGCGTGGTGGGCGATGGCGAGGCGGAGACCGGACCGCTGGCAACAGCGTGGCATTCCAATAAATTTCTGAATGCCGCAACCGATGGCGCGGTGCTGCCTATCCTGCATCTCAACGGCTACAAGATATCCAATCCAACCGTTCTCGCTCGCATTACTCGCGAGGAGCTGGAACAATTGTTTCGCGGCTACGGATGGACACCGTACTTTGTGGAAGGCCACGAGCACGTGGCTATGCATACGGCGATGGCCGCCACGCTCGACAAGGCGGTGGAACAGATCAAACAGATCCAGCAGGATGCCCGCGTGAACGGCAACACGACGCGCCCGCGCTGGCCGATGATCATCCTCAATTCACCAAAGGGATGGACCGGACCGAAGGTGATTGACGGTCTGCAGATCGAAGGCACCTTTCGGGCACATCAGGTACCCCTCTCCGTTTCTTCCTCGACGCCTCCCGAACACCTGAAGATGCTTGAGGACTGGCTGAGGAGCTATCGGCCGGAAGAACTCTTCGACGAACAGGGCCGTTTGAAACCGGAACTGGCCGAGCTTGCGCCGAAAGGCGAGAGGCGTATGGGATCAAATCCCCACGCCAACGGCGGAATTCTGCTGCGCGATCTGCGCATGCCGGATTTCTGTGACTATGCGGCCGACGTGCCTGTGCCTGGCGCGCCCGGCATCGGAGATACGCACGTGCTTGGCCCTTTCCTGCGCGATGTGGAAAAACTGAACCGTACGGAGCGAAATTTCCGCGTCTTCGGCCCTGATGAAACGCTTTCCAACGGCCTCGAAGCTCTGTTTGAAGCGACCAAACGCCAGTGGAACGCTGCTACCCTTCCGAACGACGAATTTCTCGCGCCCACCGGTCGCGTGATGGAGATGCTCAGCGAGCACCAGTGCGAGGGGTGGCTGGAAGGCTATCTGCTCACCGGGCGTCATGGCCTCTTCAACTGCTACGAAGCCTTCATCCACATTGTCGATTCGATGTTCAATCAGCACGCCAAATGGTTGAAGGTCACATCGTGCCTGCCCTGGCGGCGCAAGATCTCCTCTTTGAACTACTTGCTCGCGTCGCACGTCTGGCGGCAGGATCATAACGGCTTCACGCACCAGGACCCGGGCTTCATCGACCATGTGGTGAACAAGAAGGCGGAGGTTGTGCGCGTATACCTGCCGCCGGATGCGAACTGCCTGCTCTCCGTGATGGACCATTGCCTGCGCAGCCGACATTACGTCAATGTTGTGGTGGCGGGGAAACACCCGGCGCCCCAGTGGCTGACCATGGATGCGGCGGTGAAGCACTGCACCGAAGGGATCGGCATCTGGCAGTGGGCGAGCAACGATCAGGGGAGTGCCCCCGACGTGGTGATGGCCTGCTGCGGCGACGTGCCCACGCTGGAAACACTCGCCGCGGTCTCGATTCTGCGCGAGCATCTGCCCGATCTGAAGATCCGGGTGCTGAACGTCGTCGACCTCATGAAGCTGCAACCGCACAGCGAACACCCGCACGGTCTGAGCGACACGGATTTCGACGAGCTGTTCACCAAAGATAAGCCGGTGATCTTCGCTTTCCATGCGTATCCCTGGCTCATTCACCGGCTCACTTACCGGCGCACGAACCACGACAACATTCACGTCCGCGGCTACAAGGAAGAAGGAACCATCACCACACCTTTCGACATGACGGTGTTGAACGAGCTGGACCGGTTCCACCTCGTGATGGATACGGTGGACCGTTTGCCGCAGACCGGCGACAGAGGCATCTACCTGAAGCAGCAGCTCAAGGACAAACTGATCGAGCACAAGCGATACATCGACAAATACGGTCAGGATCTGCCGGAGATTCGCAACTGGAAGTGGATTCCCGAAGGGACTCAATAGACGTGGGAACAGCCGGTTTCGCAAATCCCGGCGCGGTTGTCTCGATCCGGGGCAGCGTTGTGGATGTACGGTTCGATAAGCACCTGCCGCCGATTTACTCGGTGCTGCGGGCCGGCGACGGCGGGCGAATCGTAATCGAAGTTCTGACTCAGCGGGATGAGCACTGCGTGCGCGGAATCGCGCTGACGCCCACGCAAGGGCTGGCGCGGGGCATGGCGGTGGAGGATACAGGCGGACCTTTAAAGGTGCCTGTGGGCAAAGCGATTCTGTCGCGCATGTTCGATGTGTTCGGCAAGACGATCGACCGCGGAGCTGCACTGTCGGGCGTCGAATGGCGATCCGTACACCGGGATCCGCCGCCGCTGGCCGGGCGTTCCACAAAGTCCGAAGTCTTTGAAACGGGAATCAAGGTGATCGATGTTCTCGTCCCGCTGGAGCGCGGCGGCAAGGCGGGACTTTTCGGCGGAGCGGGTGTGGGCAAGACGGTTTTGCTCACCGAAATGATCCACAACATGATCGGGCATCAGGACGGCGTGAGCATATTCTGCGGCATCGGGGAGCGCTGCCGGGAGGGCCAGGAGCTGTACGAAGCTATGCAGCAGGCCGGAGTCCTGAAGAACATGGTAATGATGTTCGGCCAGATGAATGAGCCGCCCGGGAGCCGATTCCGCGTAGGCCATGCCGCGCTCACCATGGCCGAGTATTTCCGGGACGACGAGCACCGAGATGTCCTGCTGTTGATCGACAATATTTTCCGCTTTATCCAGGCGGGGTCGGAAGTTTCCGGTCTGATGGGGCAGATGCCGTCGCGGTTGGGCTATCAGCCGACTATGGGTACCGAGCTGTCGGGGCTGGAGGAGCGCATCGCCAATACCGAAAATGGCGCCATCACCTCAATCCAGGCGGTCTATGTGCCGGCGGACGATTTTACCGATCCGGCGGCGGTGCATACGTTCTCGCATCTCTCCGCCTCTATCGTGCTGTCGCGCAAGCGGGCGAGCGAAGGGCTCTTTCCCGCGATCGACCCGCTGCAATCGAGTTCGAGAATGGCTACGCCGGGGATTGTCGGCGAACGGCACTACAGCCTGGCGCAGGAGATCCGAAAGACGCTTGCACAATATGCCGACCTCAAGGACATTATTGCCATGCTTGGGCTGGAACAGCTTTCTCCGGAAGACCGTAAGGTAGTGGCCCGCGCGCGGCGCCTGGAACGTTTTCTTACTCAGCCTTTCTTCACGACAGAGCAGTTCACCGGGATGAAGGGAAAGCTGGTCAGCCTTAAGGACGCGCTCGACGGGTGTGAGCGGATACTGCGCGATGAATTGAAGGACTCGCCGGAAAGTGCGCTGTACATGATCGGGGGTATTGATGAAGTCAAAGAGGCCGGCAACGTTAAAAAGGCGAAGCAGCCATGAATCTGAAGATTCTCCTGCCTTCCCGGATCTTCGCCGAGAAAACGGACGTTTCGCGGATTATTGCCGAAACCGAGGAAGGATCCTTCGGCCTTCTGCCGCACCGGCGGGATTGCGTGGCTGCTCTCTCGCCCGGAATTCTGATCTACGAAACGCAATCGGGTGGCGAGGTATTTGTTGCCGTGGATGAAGGAGTTCTGGTCAAGACCGGCGCGGATGTGCTGGTTTCCGTGCGGCGCGCGATTGGGGGAACGGACCTTGGCCAACTGCGCGATTCAGTCAAGCGGGAATTTGTGAACATCGACGAACGGGAGCGGAGCGTGCGTTCCTCGGTGGCGAAACTGGAAGCCGGATTTCTGCGGCGCGTGGCGGCCTTTCAACATGATTGACGAGCAAAGCGGGGATAGGCTGGCCCGCCAGGTGGGCGCGAAGGCGGATCGCAAGATCAACGCGCGGCGCAATCCGGCGCCGGGCGTGTGGTTTGGCCTGGGAATGATGGGGCTCGTGGGGTGGTCAGTCGCAGTTCCTACCCTGCTTGGCGCCGCGCTTGGTATCTGGCTGGATAAACACCATCCTGGCAAACATTCATGGACTCTGGCGCTGCTGGTTGCCGGGCTTGCGATCGGTTGTTTCAATGCGTGGCGCTGGGTTGCGAGGGAAGACAAGGCTATTGGAGATGACTAATATTCCGGTTCTGGTGACAAGCTGGCTGGCGGGTGGCGTTCTGGGCACGATCTTCTTCGGCGGCCTCTGGTGGACGGTTCGCAGAGGAGTTTCGTCGCAACAGCCGGCTCTTTGGTTTCTCGGCAGCATGCTGGCGCGGATGGGCGTCGCGCTCGCCGGATTTTACTTTGCCGCAGGCGGCCATTGGCAGCGGTTGCTGGCATGCCTTCTGGGATTTGTTACGGCGCGTGTAGTCGTGACGCGGATGACACGAAGCAAAGGAGGTCCGCAATGCACCTTACTCCCGATCAGGTGATCTTCTGGCAACGCGGGTTCTTCAAACTCAACGCCACCATTGTGTTCACGTGGGCGCTGATGCTTTTGCTGGCGCTCGGTTCGAAACTCGTTACGCGCAAGCTCTCCACTGGTCTGGACCGCTCGCGCTGGCAGAACCTCCTCGAAATTATCGTCACCGGCATCAATCAACAAATCGAAGAGGTTGGCCTGAGCCATCCGGAAAAGTATATCGGTTTCCTGGGCACGCTTTTTCTGTTTGTGGCCGTAGCTAGTCTCTGCACCGTGATTCCTGGCTACCAGCCGCCTACCAGTTCGCTCTCGACCACCGCGGCGCTGGCATTGTGCGTTTTCGTGGCCGTGCCTCTTTTTGGAATTGAGGACCAGGGTCTGGGCGGCTACCTGAAGTCCTATACCGAACCGACTCTGCTGATGCTGCCGTTCAATATCATCAGCGAGCTTTCACGGACGCTGGCGCTGGCGGTGCGTCTCTTCGGCAACATGATGAGCGGGGCGATGATCATCGCCATTCTGCTGACGATTACTCCCTTCATCTTTCCGATCGTTATGACCCTGCTTGGCGAACTCACCGGAATGGTGCAAGCCTACATTTTTAGCATTCTGGCCGCGGTCTACATTGCGGCCGCCACGCGCTCACGCAAATCCGAGCCCGAAACAGCACCACAAACCCTCAATCAGTTAAAGGAACAACATGGATAGTACAACTGTCATTGCAGTCGCCTCAATCGTGACATCCGGCGTTACGATCGGCTTTGGGTGCATGGGGCCGGCACTGGGCGAAGGGCGGTCGGTTGCCACGGCGCTGACCGCGCTGGCGCAGCAACCGGACGCCGCCGCTACGATCACGCGGACGCTGTTTGTCGGGCTGGCGATGATCGAGTCCACCGCGATTTACTGTTTCGTGGTCTCGATGATTCTCATTTTTGCCAACCCGTTCTGGAACCACTTCATAGCCCAAGCGGCGGCAAAGTGAACCCATGCTGATCGATTGGTTCACTGTCGCGGCGCAAGCCGTCAACTTTCTGATTCTGGTGTGGCTGCTGAAGCGCTTTCTTTACAAGCCGGTTCTTAACGCCGTCGACGCGCGGGAGAAGCTGATTGCGGCGGAACTGGCCGATGCGGCCGGCAAAAAGACCGAAGCGCAAAAGGAAAGCGACGAGTTCAGGAAGAAGAATGAAGAGTTCGACCAGCAGCGCGCGGCGTTCCTCAGCAAGGCGACAGGCGATGCGAAAGCCGAACAGGGGCGATTGCTCGACGAAGCGCGTAAAGCTGCCGATGCGTTGAGCGCCAAAAGACAGCAGGCGCTGTTGGAGGATGGCCGAAATCTTACACAGGCCATCGGCCGGCGAACGCGTCAGGAAGTTTTCGCCATCACGCGAAGGGCGCTGACCGATCTGGCAACGGTGAGTCTGGAAGAGCGGCTGGGTGAAGTGTTCACCCGACGGTTGCGGGAAATGGACGGCAAGGCAAAAGAAAGCCTCGCCGCCGCGTTGAAGACCGCCGCGGATCCTTCGGTCGTGCGGAGCACGTTCGATTTGCCCGCGGAACAGCGTGCAGCCGTACAAAATGCGCTCAACGAAACCTTTTCGTCTGAAGTCCGAATCAGGTTCGAGACTTCGCCGGACCTGATCAGCGGTATCGAACTCACGGCAAACGGCCAGAAGGTGGGCTGGAACATTGCGGATTACCTGACGTCGATGGAAAACGGCGTGGGTGAGTTGCTGCACCAATGACCGGCGCCGCTGAAAGCCTGCAGAGCGTCTTCGACCGCGCATTCGCCGAAATAGACCGGGCGCAGAAAGCCTTCGCGCCGGAGTTTGTCGCGCACGAGACAGGGACAATTACGAGCGTTTCGACAGGCATTGCCACCGTCTCCGGACTTCCCGGAGCGGGCTTTGAAGAACTGCTCGAATTTCCCGGCGGAGTGTCCGGAATCGCGTTCAACGTCGATGAAAGCGAAATCGGGGTCGTGCTGCTTGGCGAGTATTCGCACCTGCAGGCGGGGGATGAAGTCCAGCGAACGGGCCGGGTGGCGGATGTCGCTGTCGGCGATGGGCTGCTGGGGCGTGTGATCGACCCGCTCGGCCGGCCGCTCGACGGCAACGGACCGGTGATCTCCAGCGGGCGTCTGCCTATCGAACGCCCCGCCGCCGCGATCATGGACCGAGCCCCGGTCACAGTGCCGCTGCAGACCGGTCTAAAGGTAATCGATGCGCTCATTCCTGTCGGGCGCGGGCAGCGCGAATTGATTCTGGGGGACCGCCAGACCGGCAAGACTGCCATCGCAATCGATACGATTCTGAATCAGGCCGGGAAAAATGTGGTTTGCGTGTATTGCTCGATCGGGCAACGCGCGTCCGCCGTTGCGAAGGTTGTCGCCAATCTTCGCGAAAAAGGCGCGATGGATTACACCGTGGTGGTGGTCGCTGAGGGTAATGACGCGCCGGGCCTGATCTACATCACGCCCTATGCCGCGACCAGTATTGCCGAGCATTTCATGGAAGCGGGACGGGACGTGCTCATCGTGTATGACGACCTTACGCAACACGCGCGCGCTTATCGGGAGATTTCCCTGCTGCTGCGGCGTCCACCCGGCCGCGAAGCGTTTCCTGGCGATATCTTTTACATTCACTCGCGCATGCTCGAACGCTCTACTCACCTGAGCAAAGAGCGCGGCGGCGGTTCGCTGACCGCGCTGCCTGTCATCGAGACTGACGCGCAGGACATTTCCGCTTACATTCCTACAAACCTGATTTCCATCACGGACGGGCAGATCTATCTTTCTCCGTCATTGTTCGAATTGGGTGTGCTGCCGGCGGTCGACGTCGGAAAGTCTGTTTCGCGCGTGGGCGGCCAGGCGCAGCTTGCCGCGTATCGCGCGGTCGCGGGCGACCTCAAGCTCGCCTACGCGCAATTCGAGGAACTCGAAACGTTCGCGCGGTTTGGCGCGCGGCTTGATGAAAACACCCGGAAGATCATCGAACATGGACGGCGAATCCGCGCGTGCCTCAAGCAGCCCGAATTCAGTCCTGTTTCGGTGCCCGCGCAGATCAGCGAACTGCTTGCGCTGACCGGCGGACTCTTTGACGCCGTTCCGCTCGATCAGATGACCGCTGCAGAAAACGCGGTGCAGAAGGGAATGGCGGAAATCCCGGCAGAAGTTCGCGGGCGCTTTGAAACTGCAGCGAAATTGAGTGACGAAGATCGGAAGATCGTTGTGGAACTCGCCCGCAAATGGCTCGCGGCATTTCAGCCCCCGCCGAAGGCCGAAACGAAAACATGAGCGATTCCCAGGCGAGTCTGCAACGGAAGATCGCCACCGCCGGAGATCTCCAATCCGTTGTCCGCACGATGAAAGCGCTGGCCGCATCGAGCATCGGTCAGTACGAGAAATCGGTGCTCGCGTTAGGGGATTACTATCGCACCGTGCAACTCGGGCTGGGTGCGTGTTTTCGGGAGAACCCGCCGACGGCTCCCATGGCAGGGCGGAAAGGACAAACCGATTCGAGTGCTATCGGGGCGATAGTGTTCGGTTCCGACCAGGGTCTTGTGGGCCAGTTTAACGACGTGGTGGCGGATTACGCGATCGAGACGATTGCAGCATTGCCGGGAAAACCAGAGGTCTGGGCGGTCGGTGAGCGTGTTCATGCGCGTCTGGCGGATGCGGGACTGACGGTTATGGGGCTCTTCCCGGTACCGAGTTCGGTCGACGCCATCGCTCCGCTCGTCGGGCAAATCCAGATCGAGAGCGAAGCGGAACGTGCCAAAGGCGGATACGCCCGTCTCTACGTTTTCCATAACCGTCCGCAGTCCGGTGCGGTCTATGAACCTGTTGGCCAGCGGCTGCTCCCGTTCGACGCGGCGTGGCAATTGGGTATGGCTCAGGTGCGCTGGCCGACGGCGAACGTGCCCGAGGTCATGCACGCCGAGACCGCTCTGCGAGCCCTGATCCGCGAATATCTGTTTATCTCGCTCTTCCGGGCATGCGCCGAGTCTCTCGCGAGCGAGAACGCGACCCGCCTGGCCGCCATGGAACGCGCCAATAAGAACATCGACGAACTGGTGGAAACTCTCCATGGGACTTTCCACCGTCTCCGTCAGAGCGGCATCGACGAAGAACTCTTCGATGTAATCTCAGGCTTCGAAGCCCTGACGAGGACGATTCTTCCCTCCGTAACCGTTCACCCACCTCAATGGCTCCGTCCCGCCACCGGGTGATCGTTTCTGTCGCCTAGACTCTCTTCGCCGTCGTTCGAAAATCCATAGCAGATTTGTGCCAAACCCGGAGAAGCTTCCTTCATTTCGCCGCATCGAAACCACCACGGACGCGTCGACCAACGGCGGTGGCAGGAGAACTCATGGTTTTCCGGGGCCGCCGACCAAGAGGCCCGGGCGGAGCCTGGCGATTTGGCATCGACGATGATCTTGAACACAGAGCGTAGCGTGAATTGAAGGGGCAAGTGCTGTCGAAGTAAAAGAGACCATCGTCAAGGTCGTTGTTGAAAAACAAAGTCCTTTTCCACTCCAATAACCCTCCGTTAAGAGGGTGCGTGGAATAGAGCGGTCGTACGATGCTGAAACTCCATTAATTGCCGCAGTAGACGCTATGTGCTTTATATTCAATCGACGTGGAGATTCCCAAGCTGGACGTCGCGGGTTCGACCCCCCGTCTCCCGCTCCATCTTTTCAATAACTTGGGAACCTCTCTTCAACGGCCTGCTCCAAAATACTCCATTAAGCGCCGAGGACGTCAACTAGCCTTCGGCGCGGTTTACGCCCGCAATCACGCCGCGGCCGCCCTCAACATTTCCCCGACCTTCGACAAGTTACTTCCAGCCCAGCGCCGAAAGAGCTCCCTCCAGTTCCCGCTTTGCTCCAGCCGCATCAGATCGGTGGAGCATTAACTGCGCACGCTGAAGAAAAGAGTCAAGTTCCCGGTAGCGCGGCATGTCGGGATGGGCAATCGGCCGCAGTGGCTCTCTCTTGTGTGAAGCGAAGGCAACTATCATTCGAGGATGAATCTTGCGCCGTGTGTCCGAAAGCCATCTGAGAGCCTCCGCAGGTTCGTTATTCTCGATAGCCCTCAGCGCGGCTTCGACAGTAACCCTGTTGCCGTCCAAATCAAGAAATGGCATCCCCGCTCCCCTCGGGCTTGGCGGAGAGCATATGCATGGCCAAGGGATGCGTTCCGGGTAAAGGGCTTGTGGACTGGAGTGTTTGCGATGCGAATGATTTGTCCAGCCTCGCGGCCGAAAGGAATTTATGGAGTCGCGGCGCGCGGCTGTTGTGAAGGTCTAAATTGGGGCGCAACTCCCGACCGGAGGAAGTCGGAGACCGAGTTACGCCCATTTAATCCCTTCCATGAACTCCGCGTTTCCACGTCAGGCATAACGCCGATCCCGCGTCTTGTCTGTTCAATTTTACTCAGAGTGGTGATTAGAGGGGCGCAAGCGCACAAAGGGGTGTAAGGTGTGTTGCGCCCCAACTGCGGGTAACAACCGCAGTGTCTTCGGTTGCCAGATAACGACGGCCTGAACGGCGGATAGTTACGCGCCAGCAAACCGGTGAAACTCCCAGCTTGACAAAGGGGCGCACCTGCGAACAAGGCATGTGTTGCGCCCCTGGGCCTGCGAGGAGCGACCCTTCCGCAGGCAGCGCTTGTCAGGCTATCACAATTGTCGAGCGCTGTTGGTAGCGGAACAGAAAGAAAAAGCGTTGATCAATATTGACCAGACAGGATGCCGTGAGCCGCGCTAGCATCGAGTCCTCCAATTTTGTTGAAGGAGACTACAACGCCTGGAGGCATCAAAGTGCAGTTTCAGATTAACGAAGAAATCGTCCCGACCCTAATCCCGCACTCGGAATTTGGAGGCGCAAACTGCTGTGGTCGTCTGACGGGAATGCACGTCGGAAAGTTGGCGGAGATCGTCTGCAATGAATGCGGAGCCGTGATCGCATATGCCGCAGGAGATCTAAGGCAGATTCTGGACGAACTGGAATCGCAGCTCTATCCCGCGACCGCGGTCTGTCGGAATTGAGGCGCGGTTTAACCTGGGCAGTCTTGCCCGCAGGAATGCGCTTCAAGTTCGTGGCGTGCCCGCTCTGATTCAATGCGACACACCTCGGAAAACCTTTTCAAAGACTCATATTCAGACAGATCAGCAGTTCCGATTCTCGCCCGCATCATCCTAACAGAATGGGCGTATGCCTCCGTGTCGATTTTGTATTTGTCGAGCAGTAGCCTTTTTTCCGTGCAAGGCATAACACCATAGTCTGCCATGGTATTAACGTTCGATAACCCCGTAAAACTCCTGGGGTTCTCGTTCGCCACCACACAAATAGTGCGTTTTTTCGCCCTTCTGTCGTGGTGAGCACTTTTGAACAGACAAAATGCGGGATCGGCGCTAGGCTGAGCCTAACCCGACTTGCGGATCAGCAGTGGTGATCCCAGAGATGCGCTTCCAGATCACGGCGCGCGCGTTCGCATTGACGCCGGGCATCTTCGACCATCTTAAGAACATCGTGGAACGCAGATCGGCTGTGATTCCCTTCCTTCCGCAGTTCACGGACTGCGAACGCATACGCCTCGGTCGTGATTTTGTACGAATCCAGCAGTAAAGCCTGCCCGCCGAAGGCCGTCCTCGCGATCAACGAGAACGCGCAGCGGCAATCAGCATGACGCGAAGAACGCGGAGCCCAATCCAGCGAAGCCGAAACCGCTTGAACTGTCAGCGCCGGTGCAAAAATGCTCATAATGCCGGTTGAAAAAGGCACCACCCTCTGAGGTGATAAACCGCCCGAATCTGGAATCGGAGGAGGGCCGACATGTGTTCAGGGGGAAAGACGTGGAAGAGATCAACGAGCTCTAGCGTGAAGGTTTGAGCATTCGGGCCATTAGCCGCCTGACAGGCTATGGCCCTAAGACGATCCGTAAGTATTTTTAAGTATTTATTGGCGCCGACCAGCCGACCCGTCTACAGACCGAGGCCGGCGGCAGCGAGCAAACTGGAGCCCTTCAAGCCATATCGGAAGGAACGGCCGCAGGCAGGCGTGTGGAACGCGCAGGTGCTGCTGCGCGAGCTTCGGGAGCGTAACTACGGCGGCGGATAGCTGACCTACCTCTCCGATTGATCCTGTGAAACGCCGTCCACGGAAGCCACATGGCCGGTTATAAACGGCTACACGTTGATCGACGACCGCACGGCGGCCGAACCTTGCCTAACCCACGGTTGTCGCGCCGCGTTTACCTTCGCGTCAGCCTCGTCAAGTGTGTGACTTCGAAGGCCGCAGCCAATAGTCACCGACAGGCAGCGTAAAGAAGCAAGGCGCATGCCGCTACGAAAGCTATCCTCGCCTTCGGACCCAAAACAGCGAACCAGAACAAAAACATTCGCATGGCTTCATTATCTCCAGATGTATGCCAACCGGGTGCCGATCCAAATGCCTAGAGTGAACAGAGCAAGCGCCGCCGCCAAACCAACAGTGAACCACTGTTTTTCTCGCGACAATCGCCTTCCGCCCTCGATGTCTGGCTGCCTAAGCCCCCACCCCCGACGGAACTCCAGCATCAGGTTAGCGACCTCGTCCCTCATCGCCACTCCCGCCTCCCGGACTTCGTGCGCGAGAGCACCGCCAGCGCGAACCTGAACCTTTTCGGCAGCGCCTTCGAAATCTCGGACCGTCGCCTGCATTCGTTCCAGTCACCTGAGCGACGGCCGCTTCGAAGACCAGGCGATTGAGGGTCACTACCGCCATCATTGGGTCATCCGGATCGATTCGGATTCCATGCTGGATCGACACTTCGGCTGCCAACCGCTTTAGATCAGTCGTTGTCGGTGGGGCGTCCATGTCAGAACGGCACCCGGTCGAGTTGCTCGAAGAGATCCCGTTGAACGATCTTCAGGCGTTGTTTCGCCATGATCGGCAGTTTCGCCGCGCTGATCGCCTCATGGAACGTCAGTTTGGCGGCGATCATCTCTTCTACATCGCGGCCGAAGGTATCCTGATTCCGCTTCGAGAAGATGACGGCACCGCAGACCTTTTCCGAGTTCTCTCGATATGCCGCCATCTCCGAGAACTTCTTCCCCTCCGCCTCGACACGACCGAAATATTCGTTCACCCAGACGACGATGTTCCGCTCGGCGGTCGTCTGCGCGAGTTCATGGAAGCCGTTCAGCGTATCGAGCAGCGCCTGGCCGCCAGTGATCACAGTGTGGACGTAAACGCGCCGGCCGTTTTGGCGGAGGTAGTCGAGAGCGCTGTTCTCCAGCAGGTAGTGCCACAGCGGCAGGAACGTGGACGCCCCGTTATCGACAACGAACGTGGCGCCCTCTTCGTTAACGAAGCGCTCAATCAGGGAATCGAAGGCGCGCTGCTCGATCCTGTTGTGCTCGTCGCGCAGGTTCAGCCGGTCTGCGGCGAGAGCGCTGTATTGCGCAAAGGTTCGATTTACCGGGTCGGTGTCGATGCAGCGCACTTCCTTCCCTTTCTCCCTCAGGTATTGCGCAAGAACCGAGGCGACGAGGCTCTTGCCAACGCCGCCCTTTCCCTGCAGCGTGAGGTGAATCGCTCCGGTGGACTCGATTCCGTTGGTACCGTTTGTGATGTGTGGCCTTGGCCATGATTCTCCTTCCAGTCAGATCAGTTTCTTAACGTCGGGTTCGGAGTTGTACTGAAAGCCCGAGTCGCCGGTCTTCGCGTTCCCGGATGTTGGCGAGCGGATCATTCGGGCGGTGACTTGTCGGGCTCTGTTCGGGTTTCTCGCGCCGCCTTCTCAGTCGACGCCGATACCGGCTGGTCGGCGACGAGCGTGGACTTCCGGAACCAGAGGCAACGTCACAGCGCGCGCGGCGGTTTGATCTCGGCGTTTTAGCTGGCCCGTATAGTGGGACAACCGCGCATAGCCGATCTCGATTCCGATTTCGTTCAGCCACATCCAAATGTCTTTGAGGCTGTGTCCGGCATCGAACAGCGCTTTGATATCCGGCCACGCCTGCCGGATTTGACCGGCTTTCGTCCGTGGTTTCTCCGCCCATGCGTGCGCGGAGCCGAGTCAGGTCCAGTTTGTTTTTAGGGGGTTGATCCAAGCGGCCTCTATTCCGTAGGCCGCGAGAAAGGCGGGTCGTGACAGACACTTTCACGTTTTTCAACGCAATGTTTCGGAATGTTTCAGAGCGCAGGGGCGGAGCCGACTCGGTTTCAGAATGTTTCAGTTGTTTACCAGTTAGTTTTCGGCATGGCGAGCCAGCAGCAAAGACCATACCGCCAAAACAGACGGGTAGTGGAACATAAAGGGTTGTTGAACAGATTCGGCATTTTTAGGCGGTATCCGGTTGCTTTTCTGCTGCTTAGGTGTTTAACGTCGAGCGGAGTTTGTTAAACATCCGTTGAACCACCTGTCACGGCACCCGGAAGTCCCGACTTACCGTTTAGGAACAGCAGATGGCCAAACAGAAACTCCGAATTCGCGCAGTGCGTCTGGAGCCTGAACTCAACAAACGCGTCGAGCGCGCCACCCGAGAGGGCGGCTTCTCCAATCCGAGCGCCTTCATTCGCGGCGCGATTGAACGAGAACTGGCGGGACGTGAAAGCGGAGTCGATGCGGCGGAGGATCGCCTTGCCGCCAGTCTCGACCGTTTGTCACGCGAAATCCGCGCGGTAAAGCTCGGCCAACAGGCTCTGTTTGCGTTCGTCGATTCGCTCGTGAAGACATTGCTGACGTGCGTTGCTGAGCCGCCGAGGGATGCTCACGATCAGGCCGTCGCCCGTGGGAAGGTTCGGTACGACCGGTTTCTGAAGAGTGTCGGCGCGGGGATGGCGGGCGATTCTCATGCCGCAATGGCGGAGTTGTTGAAGCGTGGCGAAGAAAACTGACGAGGCGGACGATTTTCGTCTTCGACCGAACCGCCCACGCTCCGGTGGGAAAAGCGAAGCACGGGCCTGGTCCACCGCGCTGAAGACCATACTCCGCTATGCAGGGACTTCGCGCCGGTCGAAAGTCACCATGAATGGGGGTTCCGGTGCGGGTTCGCGAAGACAGTTCAATCAGCGATGCGCCGTCCGAACGATGTATACGGCGAACAAGACGCCTGGCCAATGGAAGGCTCATGGGCGTTACATCGCACGCGAGAGTGCGGGCGGCACGGTTCTCGGTCCGCTAATGACATCGGACGTGGACACCAGTGATCTGCCGTTGGAACCGGCTAAAGAACTGGCGCGCTGGCAGACTGAGGGCGACCCAAGGTTGTGGAAGCTCATCGTCTCGCCAGAATTTGGGGAGCGCGTGGATCTGGACCGGCTGACCAGAGATCTGATGGCACGGATGGAGAAGGACCTCGGGACGAAGCTTGAGTGGGTAGCCGTCACGCACTTCAATACCGAGCATCCGCATGTACACATCGCTTTGCGCGGTATTCGGGAAGACAAGACCGCCCTCGACCTGCCCCGCGACTACGTTCGTCATGGCGTGCGAGCCATTGCCGAGGATCTATGCACAAGGCAACTGGGACATCGTAACCAATTGGATGCGATCGAGTCAGAACGCCGCGAAATTGACGAACGGCGATTTACGTCACTCGACAGGGCAATCAACCGGGCGAACGCGGTTGAGTTGGCGGAGACGGCGTCTAACGCGGAACATTTCGCTGTCCGGCGCTCCGGAGAAAATGGCGGTCGGTCGCGGGAACACCACATCGATGCCCGGTTGCTTGTGCTTCAGCAAATGGGTTTGGCGGAACCGTCTGGCCCGGGGGTGTGGCTGGTTCGCCGCGATTTCGAAACCGTCTTGAAGGCGATGCAGCGGAGCGGAGATCGGCAGAAGATGCTCGCGTCTCACGGAGCTCTGCTCTCGGATGAACGATTGCCATTAGTCGTGCTGGATATGAGAAAGCTCCGGACCCTAGAAGGTAGAGTGTTGGCGCACGGCGAAGATGAAACGGGGAAAGGCGCCGGCCGGCACTACCTTTTGCTGGAAGGCACGGATTCGAAAGTACACCTTATCTACTACTCGCCCGAGATGGAAGAGGCGCGGAGTAGGGGAAAACTCCGCGCGAATTCTTTCGTTCGGTTGCAGAAACAGTTTGAGAACGGGCGACCAGCCCTGGAAATTGAAGATTCCGGCGATGCCGAACGAGTACTCCGCAACAGACAACATCTCGGCGAGAGAGCTAAGGCGTTTCTGGCACATGGAGTCGCTCCTCCCGAAAATGGTTGGGGAGGATGGTTGGGTCGCTACCAAGCTGCGGTGAAGAGAACAGCCACGGAGTCTACGGAATTGCAATCCGATCGGTCCTGGGGCCATGAACGATAGTTCACTCTATTCTTTCTTTTCGAACCTCCGACTACTCAGCCCGTTGCGCAAGCCCTCCGCATACGCCCGCAACCAGTAGACTTTTGCCTTTTGTTCGCCATACGGTTTATACTTGCGGGGTGGGTACTTCCGGCCACCTCGGCAACGTCGGACCCGTCCACCCAGATATACTGGAGGGCTGTCGCGGTGTCCGTCCGCCCGCGATTCCAGATCTCCAATGAGCAAAGTAAACATCAAGCGCACCGTCGAGAATATCCGCGCAAACACGACTGTTTACTCACCGATTGTCGAGGTGGTGGTCAACGCGCTTCAGTCCATCCAAAGCGCCGGTCGGCAGGACGGCCGCATTACGATCCGCATCCAGCGGGAGGGCCAGATCGAGATGGACGGCGGCCTGCCTGAGATCCGGAGTTTCGAGGTCGAAGATAACGGCCTGGGCTTCACCGACGCCAACCGCGAATCCTTCGATACTCTTTACTCCGACCTGAAAAGTTCCGAGGGCGGCAAAGGTTTCGGGCGCTTCATCTGCCTGAAGTACTTCGCGAATGTTTCCTTCGATAGCGTCTTCGCCGAAGGGAAAAAACTCAAACGTCGTACCTTCTCGATGGGTAAGGAAAGCGACATCATCATCAATGAGAAAGTCGCAGATGTCCCGGCGAAAACAGCCACTAGAACGATTGTTCACTTGAAGGATGTAAAAGAAAAGAAGTTCACTGACAAGAAGCTTGAGACGATCGCGCGCAATCTCGCCGAAAGGCTGTTGCCGAATTTCCTTACGAAGGATTACGTCTGTCCAGTGATCGTGCTGGCGGAAAGCGACGGCGGCGAATCCATCTGCCTGAATGAATGGGTCAGCAACGAAATTTCCGGCATGATCAAGGAAATTGAGGTGCCGAACGGCGAGTTCATATTGAAGGCATTCGAGGTAGACGAACCCTTCGCTGTGCGTGTGTTTAAGCTTTATTCTCCGAAGAATCAGAAAAGTAAAATCAGCCTCGTAGCCCACCGTCGGGAAGTGTCGGGCTCACCCATCGACGACTATGTGCCCGAGTTCAGTGAAGATTTCTACGACAAGGATGTTTCGGGCGAGTCGGTCTCGGAGAGGAACTACATCATCAAGGCTTACGTGTTCGGTCCTTATCTCGATCGCCACGTTTCGCTCGAACGCGGCGGCTTTGAATTCCAGAAAGAGCGCGACCTGCATCATGGAATTGGGCAGGCCGAGATTGAGGAGAAATCCGCAGCAATCGCCAAGGAGGCGGTCGGGACGGATGTCGTCGGGCGGCAGGAGAAAAAGCGCGAGCGCGTCCACACCTATGTGGAGGAAGAAGCGCCATGGCACAGAGTCCTCCTCGAAAAGATAGACCTGAGCGGGATGCCCCTCAACCCTTCAAACGAGGAGATCGAGTCGCGCCTGCAGAAGGAAAAGTTCACGCAGGAAGTCCAGATTAAGCGCGACGTGTCCAAAATCCTGTCGAGCGGAGACCTCGAAGGATTGGAGCAAAGCGTTAAGGACATTATCGAGAAAATCTCCGGCACCAGCCGAAACGACCTGATCCATTACATCGCGATGCGCCGAAATATCCTCGACCTGTTCGGCAAGAGCCTTCAATGGGACGAGAACCACAAGTATTCCTCGGAGGGCTTCGTCCACGACATCATCTTTCCGCGGAAGGGTGATATCTTCAAAACGGCATTCCACGAACACAACCTGTGGATAATTGACGAGCGCCTGAATTTCACCAACTACCTGTCATCCGACGTTCCGTTGGATGGCGGAAAGACAGAGCGACCGGACCTCATAGCCTATGACCGGCGGGTAGTCTTTCGCGGCGACAATGAGTCAAGTAACCCGGTAACAATCTTCGAGTTCAAGAAGCCTCAGCGTGATGACTTCGTCAACAAATCCTCGGACGAAGATCCGGTTGAGCAAATCGTTCGATACGTCAACAACATCGTGGACGGCAAGTTCAAAACGCCCGAAGGCATGAAAATATTGGTGGCGCCCAACACGCCGTTTTACGGATTTGTAGTCTGCGACCTGACGGCGAAAGTCGAACGCTGGCTCGACCGTGAAAAGGATTTCAAGCCAATGCCCGATAAGCAGGGATGGTTCTCATGGAAGGGGAATATCAACCTGTACATCGAGGTGCTGTCCTGGGAGAAGGTTTTGAAAGACGCCCAGATGCGCAACAAGGTCTTCTTCCATAAGCTCGGCATTTAGCGTCGCGCGGCGGGACTTCTATGGCGGAGAAAAAGACCACAGCCCGCTTTATCGAGCCCATGCTCCTGCTTCGGACAGAGAAACTGCCGGAAGGGCCGGACTGGCAAGTGGAGCTTAAGCTTGACGGCTACCGCGCGCTTGCCATCAAATCCGGCGGCAAGATCCACCTCCGCTCCCGCAACGATAACGATTTCAACGCCCGCTACCCCGGCATCGTGAAAGCGCTCGCCAAGATGCCTGACGATACCGTCATCGACGGGGAAGTTGTGGCGCTCGATGAAGAGGGCAGGCCTTCCTTCAATACACTGCAGAACTTCGGCTCCGCGGGAGCACCACTGCATTTCTTCATCTTCGATCTGCTCATCCTCGAAGGCCGTGACGTGATGAGCGAATGCCTGACGAAGCGACGAAAGTTGATAGAAAAGTGCGTGCTACCCAAGCTGGCGGATCCGATTCGGTATTCGCCCATTCTGGAAGGCAGCCTCATGGACCTCATCAGCTGCGTCAAGGCTCAGGGTCTCGAAGGTCTGGTGGCGAAGCGCCTGGAAAGTAAATATGAGCACGGTCTGCGCACGGGCGCATGGCAGAAGATGCGCGTGAACAAGGGCCAGGAACTTGTGATCGCCGGGTATACCCCCTCGCCGAAAAACTTCGATGCGCTCGTGATCGGCTATTACGACGGCCCCAACCTTATATATGCCGCCCGGACGAGGAATGGATTTACGCCAGCATCGCGGGTGGAATTGTTCAAGAAACTGAAGCCGCTGGAAATTAAGGAATGCCCGTTCTCAAATCTACCGGAAAAGAAGGCCGGGCGATGGGGGGCTGGACTGACGGCGGCGAAGATGACGGAGTGCCGTTGGCTGAAACCGGTGCTGGTGGGGCAGTTTGAGTTTGTCGAGTTTACGCCGGAGGGCCACCTGCGTCATTCCAAGTTCATATCGCTCCGGGACGATAAGAAACCGAAGGACGTGATGCGTGAGCGTTAAAGAGATCGCGTATATAACAACCCCACTGCCAACTACCACGCCCGTGAGGAGCCTTGGCGATTTCATAGGCGCCTCAGGCGACTGGCACGAGAAGACGGCCCGGAAAAACCGAGGCATGTTGAGCGACCTCTGGTACCGGGGCGTCAGCAAGCAATACCCACATCAGGCTCCTGGTGTGTATCGAGAAAACTTCAGTGCGCGAGCAACGAATCTGGAACCCGGCGGATCGGATCTGGAGAAGAAGCGGTTGTATTTGGAGCGTTACATGGTTTCGCAGTTCCGCACTGCTGGCGCCGCTTTTCTCGAAGGCTACAGCACCGCGCAGATCTATTTCGCAGCTCAACACTACGGCCTGCCGACACGGCTCCTTGACTGGTCCACGAATCCGCTGGCGGCACTCTTCTTCGCATGTAGCGGTGATCCCAAGGAAGACGGCTTCGTCTACGCCATGGACGCGGGAAAAATCATCCCCGACAAGGCCGAAGTGAGCAAGGGCGTGAAGTTATACCAGACGGTGATGACTATGCGAAATAAGTATGTTGAAGCAGCCGTCGGCTTATCCTTCTGGGATGAACCTGATGAGCAACGCAATCCTTATATTCTGCCAGTCAGGCCGGACGATGCGCCGGGGAGAATAAGCCAGCAAAGCTCCTGCTTCACACTCCACATGCACAAAGCGGCGCCTGCGAGCAATCCGACGATGACCACCATACAGGTTGATGCCTCCAGCAAGAAGGCGATTAGGGAAGAGTTGCATCGGATGAATATCAATCAATTCACCACCTATTACGACCTAGATCACCTCTCGAAGGAAATCATCGCGGGCTGGGGGTGTTGATATGCCCCGACCGAACTCACTGCCGTGGATGGAGAGTGCCGACGCTAAGATGATCCGCGCGCACGAAAACATTGAGGGCATCGCTCGGGAGATGAACGATTGGCTCGCGTCGATCAAGGTCAACATTATCCTCAAGACCTCACCGGAGAGTCCTTTGCCATGGCTAGTCGTTTACGCCGAAGACTACATCCCGCCCATCCGCCTCAGCATCCTCATCGGCGAGTGCGTCCATAACATGCGGTCGGCAATCGATAACCTCGTTTGCGGGGTGGCGCTCACCCTGAAACCCACGTGCAAATGCCGCGGCCTGGCGTTTCCGCTATTCAAAGATCAGGCAGAGTGGGATAAGGACGCCGACAAACCACTAAAGGGCATGCCGGCGGACGCGAAGGAGGCGATCCGCCAACTTCAGCCTTGGGCCGACACTGTATCACCGAATCCGCTGACGATCCTGAACAAACTCAGCAATCTTGATAAACATCGGGCGTGTAATTTCACACTGGCTTATGGCCGAAACGTGAACTTCCGCATCCACTGCACTAACGGCGCGATCCTCGATGTGAAGGTCAATGAGCCGCTTTATCTCGGCGACGTCCATCCAATCACCCTGCAAATGGATAAGCGTCTGGTTGAGAGCGGCGCGCGGGTTGAGTCATCGGCAACGTTTGTTCTCACGTTTCGCGAGGAAAGCGACTGGGATGACATTCCGGTCATGAAGGTACTTCAGGACTGCTTCAACCATATCGAGCGCAAAATCGTGCCTAAGCTTAAGCCGTTCTTCGAGAAAACCTAAGCTCGGATGCGACCCTTGCCGTAGTTTCGTGCGACCGCTGACACTGCGTTCTCGACCGTGATTTGGGCGTAGCCGGGACCGCCACGCGCCGCTGGGCGTTATCGTTAGCTTCCCTCAATGTTGCAATGGTGCCTTCCATGGATTCCGTCGGGCAAGCAACCCGGCTGTCAGGAATGGCCGGATCGGGAACGATAAACGCGCCATGGTTTGGCAAGCCACATAGAGGAGTATCGCACCTCGCGGATTTACCGCAACGCGATGCCCTAGAACTGTCTAGCGTGGGATGGTTCCCGGTATTTTGACATCGTGGTCGCAGGACCTGCCAGCGGGTTTCCGTCAGTGGATGTCTCGAAATCTCGGTCTGAGGGGAAGTGGACCATGTGGGATCAACCGTGTCTGTCACGACGGTCCCGTCTCGCGGCATACCAGTTAGGCGCAACCCGCGCCTCAAGGAGTGCCCATGAATCCAGCAAGAACAGCTGAACCGGAAACCGGGGAGCTTGGTGGCGAACCGCTCGAAGGGTCCGGCTTCGAAGCCGAGGAGCCTGCAACCGGCTTTGATTCACACGAACGGTCTGCGCAGGAGGATCTCAACCAATGACTCCGCGCGAACAATCGAGTTCCGTCCCGCCCACGAAGCGTGACCATCGTCAGGAAGTTACCGATTCCATCGTCAAATTGCTGGAAGACGGTGTTGCGCCGTGGCAAAAACCATGGCAGTCGGCCGGCATGCCGTTCAACCCAACCACTGACAAGGCGTACCGGGGCGGTAATGCGGTTCATCTCATGGCAACGGGGTTGTCGCAAGGCTACGAAGATCCACGATGGATGACCTACAAGCAGGCTGCCGAGAATGGCTGGCAGGTCCGCAAGGGCGAAAAGGGAACCCACATCGAGTTCTGGGAGGTGAAGGCGAAGCCCGAGGAGCGGAACGGAGAGCCGAGCAAAAACGGCGACGAATCCACCAAGGAGAATGAGCGCCGCCTCATTCATCGGGTTTACACGGTCTTCAACGCGAAGCAGATTGAGGGCGTACCCGCCTTCGAGCGCAGGCATCCGACCGAATTCGAAGCCGTTCAAGGTGGTGAGCGTATCCTCACCAACTCCGGCGCGAAAATCGCGCACGACCAGCGCGACAGCGCATTCTATCGTCCATACACAGACAGCATCCACCTGCCTCCGAAGGAAGCCTTCAAAGACGCACCTGGGTATTACGGCACTGCGCTTCACGAACTCGCACATTGGACCGGTCACGCCTCGCGGCTCAATCGCCCTACCTTGAACGAATCCTATCGATTCGGCGATCTGAATTACGCGAAAGAAGAACTTCGTGCCGAGTTGGCGAGCGTCTTCATTGCTGCGGAAGTCGGACTGCCCCATGATCCGGCGCATCATGCCGCTTACGTCGGTTCGTGGATCAAGGCCCTGAAGGAAGACAAGAACGAGATCTTCCGTGCCGCCCACGATGCCTCAGCCGCCACGGACTATGTGCTGAGTTTGGAGCGCACAGTTTCCAGGGCGGAGGCGCTGGAGGTCGGCAATTCTTCCATGAGCGATACCGAGAGGACGCAAGGCATTCGAGACGAAATCGAAGTCCTCGAGAATGATCGCGACCTTATCGGGTCAGCAGACCACGAATCCCCGACCAGAGCCGAACTGCAGCCCGGTAGTGGCGAACGCGAGAATACCCGGTTCGTAGCGCGAATCGAGCCGGCGACGGGAACCGTGGCGGTGCACGACAAGGAACTGGGCGTGGACCAGCACACATCCATCGACGCTGTCGGCAAGCCGAATGGCGGCACTGGTGGGGCCGCCCGCTCCCCAGAGCAGGCAACACGTGGTGGCCTAAGTGCGTCGTTCGCGGCGGCGAAACGCATCACCGCCGAGAAACTTGGGGACACGGCCCGAACGTTTACAGCCCAAACCGAAAGCGGCAACTACCGGGGGGAGATCATCGGCGAGACCGAATTGCATGTTGTTCAACGGCTATCGCCCCAGTCCGCGGTTGCTCACATGAAGAATCTGCTCGACTCCGCGCCTAAAATCGGCGAAAACGTTGGCATCGGATACGTAAACCAAGTGGGCTCCGTCAAGGAGTTGCGGGACCGTTCCCGAGTCAGGGAACTAGCGCGATGAAGGCGCGGGCGGGCATGTATCGTACTCCCCGCGATCCAGGCGGATTCCCGTTTGGCTACAACTGGAAGGCAACTGGGATCGGGCTAGTCCTTCTGGTCGGATTCAACCTGCTTGCCACGCAGTATATCGCCGCTCAGTTTCGTTATCAGTCCGCGCTTGGAGCACCCCTGCTGCGCATTCAGCGCACAGCACTGTATCAACCATTCGCCTGGTGCATCTGGGGCTTTCAGAACTGCACAAGCCGCGACAACCGAGTCCGGAAGCCCCTGTTCGAGGGAGAGATGATCGTGCTGGGCGGCTGCATTCTTTCAATGTTGGCGTTCTTTGTCGCCGCCAACCGCCGAGCGCAACGCCTATCGGAAAACGCAGAGGATCTGCATGGTTCCGCGCGACTCGCGGGGCCGGAGGACATCGAGGCGACTGGAATCATGCGCAGCCAGGGCGGCGTCTATGTCGGTGGCTGGTATAACGACTCGACGCGCCGCCTGCAATATCTCCGTCACAACGGTCCGGAACATGTTCTCGCGTTTGCCCCCACGCGGTCCGGAAAAGGCGTCGGACTCGTGATTCCCACGTTACTAGCGTGGGAAGAGAGCGCCGTGATCTATGACATCAAGGGCGAGAACTGGGCAAAGACAGCAGGTTTTCGCGCTAGCCGAGGCCAACTGTGTTTCAAATTCTCGCCGGTTGAAGAAGAGACCTCATCCCGTTTCAATCCGCTCGCTGAAGTTCGCCTTTTCACCCCGCGCGATGTTTCCGACGCTCAAAACGTCGCGGACATGATCATCCGGAGCGGCGAGAACAGTCCGATGGAGCGCCATTGGGAAGACAGCGCAGCATCGCTAACGACCGGCATGATTCTGCATGCCTGTTACACCGCTGCCGCCGAGGATCGAGTCGCGTGTCTCGCGGACCTCTCCGGTCTTTTTACGCGCCCAGGCGTCGAGTTCCGCGAAACCCTGAACGAGATGATCAGCTATCAGCACGACGCCGATTACCGGCACGGCTGGCGTACACCGAGTGGACTCAAGACCTCTACGCACCCTGTCGTCTCGGAAAAGGCCCAGGAGATGCTCGATAAGGAGAGCAAGGAGTTGTCGGGTGTCCTGTCCACAGCAAAGACGGCATTGGCGCTCTATAGCGATCCCCTGGTGGCGCGGAATACTGCCGCAAGCGACTTCACCATCAACGATCTGGTGAATGACGAACACCCGGTCTCGTTGTATTTGGTCGTGCCGCCTTCCGACAAGATTCGCCTCCGCCGTTTGATCCGCCTCATGTTCACGATGGTCGTTAACCGCTTGACCGAACGAATGGCTTTCGAGGGGTCCGAGCAGAAGAGAAACAAGCACAGACTCCTTTTCCTGATCGACGAGTTCCCGAGCCTGAACCGGATGGAAATCTTTGCCGACGCCTTGTCGTACATGGCCGGATACGGGTTGAAGGCTTATTTGATCACTCAGGACATCCGGCAGATCGTGGACGCCTATGGGCAGAACGAGAGCATTGTCTCGAATTGCCACGTCCGAATCGCCTTTGCACCGAATCAGGTTGACACCGCGGAGTTGCTCTCAAAGATGACCGGCACGACTACGGTGCAGAAGGCCAGCTTCAACTTCTCCGGTTCGCGGTTCTCGCCGGTCATGTCTCACGTCAATGCGAGCGTGGACCACATCGAGCGCCCGCTAATGACGCCAGACGAGGTCATGCGCCTCCGGCCACCCAAAAAGGAAGGCAGCGGTGATTCCGAAATCATCACGGAGCCGGGCGACATGCTCATCTTCGTTTCCGGTCACTTTCCGATCCTCGGGATGCAGATGCTGTACTTCGCTGATCCCGAACTGGCGCGGCGTTCGGCAATCGCGCCTCCAAAGACGGCGCAACGGCAGATTCAAGGGCGTCCACCCGTTCAAATCGACAAGCCCGAGTTCGTCACCGACGATACCGCTACGACGGGCCTGGAACGGGGATTTATTGAGGAACTGCGGCGTTCATAGACTATGCAGATGAACCGCATCGAGCTCGCTGGTTATTTGGCTACAAAACCAGAACTTCGATACCTTCCGTCGGGCACGAAGGTGGTTAATCTCCGTCTCGGTGAGACGTATCATTTCGCGGGGCATGATGGGAAATCGCAATCCCACACGAACTGGCACAGCCTGGTCTTTTACAACGAAGTCGCCGACGTTGCGATGACGTACGAGCAGGGCGAGAACATTCACATCGAAGGAAGTCTGCAACAGAGGAAATTCACGCCGGCCGATGGGATCACGCGCACCGTTCACGAAATACATGTAAAAGCCTGTCACGTCATTGCAGCCACTCGTTTGGACCGAGAAGTAACCGCCACACCAATTTCCACAGAATCAGAGGTGATCAGACATGACAATAGCTGGCCTGTTTGACGGTGTGCAGAAAGTCAATCGCCGCTCGATCAGGCGCGAAGTGGGCATCGCCGCCGTCGCGTTCACCGCTCCATTCTTCATCGCGGGCGCTATGGGCATACGAATAAATGCTTCCACATCCCTGCCGCTTGGCCTCTACAAAGAAACGACAGATTTTCGCGCGACGCTCATCGAGTTCTGTCCGCAGGCACCGTACGGGGGCTTCGCCGCGGGTCGGGAATACCGGTCACTCGGAAACTGCCCGGATGGTGCAGCCCCGCTCATGAAACCGGTAGTCGCGAAGCCGGGAGACATCGTGGATGTATCCAGTTTGGGAATCACCGTCAACCATGTCCTCTTGCCCAACACCGCTCCAAAAGACAAAGACAGCAAAGGCAGGCCGATGCAGCCATGGCCATTTGGACAATATCGAGTTCCACAGGGCTTCGTATGGGTGGCGTCCTCCTACAACCCGTGGAGCTTCGACAGCCGCTACTTCGGTCCCATCCCGGTCGGCATCATTCGTAGTCATTTGAAGTCACTACTGACCCTATGATCACCCGGCGCAGAGTCGGGCTTTCGCTGTGTGCCGCAGTTGCCCTCGGACTGGCAATGTCAACGGGATATCCGGCCGGCCTAGTTGCCGGGATCTGTATGCCCATTGCGTGCATGATTCCGGCATCACGTAGGTTCTCGTTTGTTACCGCCTTCGTCTACTACGCCGCCGGCCTTTGGCCGATGATTCCGGGCGCAAAACACTTCACCGGCCAGTCCGCGCCAATTCTGATTGCGACTTTGATGTGGGTCGGTGCGGCCATGCTTTTGTCCATCCCATGGACGTTAGTGTGGACTCCGAATCGTCGGCTCCAGTATTTATGGCGGGTTCCGTTGGCCGAAATCGCAGGGATACTTCCGCCGCTGGGATTGGTTGGTTTCATTTCGCCCTTGACTGGCGCGGGATATTTGTTTCCAGGCACTGGTTGGGCTGGTTTGATTGCAACAAGCCTACTTCCCGGGATCGTCCTTGCGTTTGATCACTCGACGATCAGTCGTTCCCGAGTTTGCCCTTGCCTGGCATTCTCGGCTGTGATCGCGCTGGGCGTCGGCTCTCATTGTTTTAATCGCCACGAGGCCAAGCCCCCCGCCAATTGGGAGGCCGTGAACACGAACTTCGGCGACCTGTCCCGACCATTTCAGGATTTCGTCGCCGCTCAATCGATACAAGAACGTGTAGCCGCTTCACCGGCGCGGGTTGTCCTTTTTCCAGAGTTTGTGGTTCCGCGTTGGTCCGACGCCACAGTAGCCTTCTGGCAGCAGACGCTCGATGGATGCCGCACTCGCGGCCAGATCCTAGCGATGGGTGCCGGTTTACTGCGCAAGCCTGATATCGCCAGAGACCGGGCAGCGGATATCGACATTATCAAATCGTACGACTTCGTCGGGGCGATTCAAGCGCTGCGGAGGAACGGTGGTCGAATACCGCCGTCGCTCCCCCGTTCCGAATCGCCTGCCAACACAACTGGCATTCCGTTCAACAATACATTGCTGATTCTGGGTTCCGAGTCAGCGACGGTCTATCAGCGGGTTCCCGTGCCGATAGGCATGTGGCACCCTTTCGCCGAAACCGGCGTTCCACTTCGCCTAAACGAACCCGGCATAGTCAGAATTGGCGGACAGCGCGTGGCCGTACTGATTTGCTACGAGCAGATCCTCACGTACCCTATCCTGGCGTCGATGTTGCAACACCCGAGCATCCTCGTCGGAATCAGCAATGCCTTTTGGGTTACCGGCACACCGATTCCCCGGTATCAGGCGAACGCGGTGCGCGCGTGGGCACGATTGCTGGGCGTTCCATATCTGTTAGCTGTCAACTCTTGACTACGGAGCGACGAATGCCGAAATCACGCCCCGACACAGCCGCCGAATTCATGCAACTGAGCCTTTTCTCGGAGGTGCCAGATGCACCTCCAGTTGATACCCTTAAGGAGGAGTCGACCAATGCAAGTAACGGACGACCTGACACCGCTCGGACATCAGATTCTGGAACACTGGAGCAAGTACCGGCCGAAGATGGTCGCGACGCTCACGGCGCGGGATCAGCTACCGCAGGCGATCTTCGCCGCGCAGGAACTGACGGGCAACCTGCTTTACGAACTGGCGGTAGTCCGGAAGGTGGACTACCAGATCGCCTGGGAGTTGGCGACGAGGGAGTGGGCGTTTCTTCCGGACGAGGAGGATCGGCCCCAACTGTCGTTCGATCCAGCGACTCTCGACCCCAAGCAACCCTTGCCCGCGATTTCCGCATAAGTGACGCTGATGGAATCGGTCGCGGAAGTCTGCGAGAGAAAGCGCAGGCGAATCTCGCGGCAATCCAGACGCTGAAGCGAATCGAGAGCGAAGACCGTCTCGCGGAGCCAGACGAAAAGGCGGTACTTGTGAAGTACACGGGTTGGGGTGCAATGCCCGGAGCGTTTGAGGCTCACCCCTCGCGGGACTGGAAAGGCATTGCCGACGAGCTGCGGGAAGTTCTCACCGCCGAGGAGTTCGCATCTGCTCGCGCCTCCACACCCAATGCCCATTACACTTCTCCAGAAGTCATACGGACGATTTGGAAGGGGATGGAGAGGTTCGGATTCCAGGCAGGTGGGCACATTCTCGAACCGTCCATGGGTGTTGGCCATTTCTTTGGACTCATGCCGGAAGGTCTGTACCAAGGCACGAGGCGCACCGGCGTCGAACTCGACTCGATTACGGCTCGTATCGCCGCCAAACTCTACCCGGATTCGAACGTTCATGGCAAAGCGCTCGAAGATACCTCCCTCCCGAAGGACTTCTTCGACGCAGCGGTCGGAAATATTCCGTTTGGCTAATGGCGAGGTTTCAAGAATGATGAGGAAAGGCTTGGCGGAGCCGACGAGGCTTTGAGGGACGTCTCGCCAGCATGTCGCCTGATCACGGGAGACTGATTATCTCCGAGTTTCCGCCGGTGCCGAGTTCGTTCCTGCCTAAACACCACGCCGTTAGGCGGGGGCGATTCAGCGAAATTTCCCAGAACGGGAATTAAGCCTGAATTAAGCCGCGTCGACCGCGGTGCATCGGCGAGATGGAGTCTCCCGGGGTGAGTGATCAACGTGAAGTGCACGCCTGGCTGACGGCTTACACCGGTCGGCACCTCGCTAAAATCCCGAAGAAGCACGATCAGAAAAACAATACCTCCAACTGCTGGCAATCCCGGAAGAGCACTGGCCGGATTGGTGAGCAAGTTCGATCACCTTGAATCCAGCGCGCTCCAAAAGTCGCGCGGAGCGCTCGTTGCTGCTGTGAATGCGTGCGCGGACTGATTTCAGACGCAACGTTCGGGCGTGGGCAAGAACGGAAGTTACGGGTTCGAAGGCCAAACCCATACCCCACAATCGACGGAGATACATGAAGCCGATATCAGCCGACTCTCCAGCGCGCAGTTTCGTTCAAATCGCAGAGGGCGCGCAAAGGCTCCGTCGTAGAGACGCGCGGTTCAATAGCAAGCATCGCCAGACCCCATATCCGTTAGGAACTGTTCAACGATGGCGGCCCTTACGGCCGGGTTGTCGCCCGCAGGCCAATGCCAAAACGCCATGACCTCATCGTCGCCTCGCATACCGAACACGTCGTCGGCATCCCCCGGCAAAAGGGGACTCAGAATCAAGCGCCGCTTAAGTAGTTCAGGAATTCGTTCTACTTAGATCAACGTCGCACAAGTCTGCGAGGCGAGCCATGCTTCCACGAACTGTGCTATTCGGCCTCGTCGGACTGAGGCAGCGAAACCGTTCCACGGACCTTGCTACTGTGAGTTGTTTGCCTTACTCAGGAGCGCCGGCCAGTTGACGATCACTGTCAGCGCTTGTGCGCTATGTTCCGCGGTTTCGAGCACCAGGAAGTGCTGCCCATCGCGAGCGACATCATAGGGGCTGACATCGGTGTCGATCACATGCAGAGGAAACAAGGCATGTGGCGCCGAGGGCTCCGGGGAGCCGGTTTCCAGCCTGAGGCTGACTGACATGAGCATCGAGTCCGACGAGACATAAAACAATTCGCGCGCGTCGGCACCCCATTCCGGAAGGACGCCTCCGCCAGTTGAGATCCTCACCTTTCCGCGCGGCTCAGGAAATGTGTCTATGTAGATCTCGTTCCGACCCGATTCGTCTGACTGAAAGGCTACCCAGCGGGTGTCGGGAGAGAATTGGGCCATGCTCTCGTTGAATGTTGTCCGCCGGTAGGGTCTCGGCCTGGCGTCAACGTCACCTGGCCCCACAGGAAGGATGCGCAGGGAGCGTACGTTCCGGGGTCCGCTATCTTCCTCGAAGAGGAGGAATCGCCCATCGCGGGACCAGTCCATGGGAAACTGAGCGTTGGGAGACTGGATGAGGCGTTGTTCTCCGCCGCTGCCATTCGAGTCCTCGCGAAACAAATTGGGAGGGGCCTCAGAAGCGAACGCAATCGCCCGGCTGTCGGGAGACCAAACGGGTTCAACGTTGAGTCCAGTCCTCGAAGTGAAACGGCTCGGAACACCACGGTCCACATCAAGAATCCAGAGGTCGTTGCCGGCCTCACCGGGACGAGTCACCACGATCCTCCGTCCGTCCGGAGACAGATGGAAGAATGCACTGAACGCCGGTTCGCCCACGACGCCCCGCGCCTTCCCTTCGCGGTCGACCCACTTGAATTGACGCAACGGGCTAGTGGATTTGTAAAGCAGTATCCCCATGGCCGGGACTGAGACTTGCATCTGCCCCTGGACCCCCAAGCTCGCGACTGGGTCGGCTACAGGATGGGGCACTCCGGAGAGTTTCAATGTGACCGTGTCAAAATCCTGCACCAGCAGCGTTCCGCCGCGTAGCCATAGCAGATAACCTTTTCGATCTCTGGAGGCTCCGCCAGCCGCGGGCGCGTACCAGGCGTTAGACTCAGTGGCCAGCAACTGCACCGTCTCGCTGGGCCTGGCGAGCGACGCCGCGTAAACACCGGTATATTGAGGCTTGCGGCTTCGGACAAAGTACAAGAAGTGGCCGCCCGGAAGAATCTGCGGCCAATAGTGGAAAATCTCTCCGCGAGAAGCATTGAGTGTGGTCACTGAAGAGGGCTGTCCACCAGACGCGGCGACCTGGAACAGGCCGGAATTCCAGCCGCCAAGGAGAATCTGACCGTTGGCGCTCCAGGAGCCGCCGCGGGCCTGGCCTACATCGCAGATCGTCTGTGGCGTCCCGCCCGCCAGAAAGATTCGTTGCAGCTTGCCTTGCGCGAAGAATGCGATCGACTTGCTGTCTGGCGACCAGAACGGCATGCCCGCATCTTCGGTTCCGGGGAGCAGACGCGCGGTTGTCCCCTCCAGTGGCCGGACCCAAAGAGCCGCCTTTCCTTTGTCCGTCGCGATGTACGCCGCTGTCTTGCCGTCCGGCGACACGGAAAAGCCGGCGGCTTGGGTCCCAAACGTAAACTCCGAGCCGTCGGGAGGATTGATCTGGAGACTCAAGACGCGCTCGTCGGAGGGTGTTTGCCGGAAGTGTGAAGCCGCCCAAACGCCCAGGCCGGCGAGCAGCGGCGCAACCACAGCCACGATCCTCCAGCGGTTGCCCCTCCCGGATTGAACGGGGGAGAACTCGCCAACGACCTGGGGCGGCGGAGGCGACGTGTCCGGGATCGCGGCTTCCGCGAGGTTTGGAGCGCGATGGCTCTCCAGCGCTCCGATGAACCGGTATCCGCGACCCGGCACCGTTTCGATGTAGCGCGAATTCTCGGCTGAATCGCTCAAAGCTCGTCGAAGCTTGTTGATGGCCGCGTGGAGGCCGTGCTCGAAATCAACGAATGTCCCTTCTTTCCAGATCCGCTGACGTAGTTGCTCGTTCGCAACCACCTCGCCGGGCTGAGCCAGGAGACACAACAGAATCTGAAAAGGCTGGGCGGACAGACGGATACGAACGCCGCTCTTCATCAGTTGCTCTGATGGGACGTTAACTTCGAAAGGCCCGAATACCAGCCGAGCCGGCAATTGGGACTGCGGCAGCATCAACGTGTCAAGCAAACAAGTTTATCGTGACTGCAAACCGGGCTTTGCCGGCAGATGAGGCCGCACGACAAGTGCCATAGCCTGAGTGATTTGCCTGATGAGAGCATTTTGATCCACAAATGAGCGCGAAGGCATGGATTACCCGACCGCACCTCGGGCAATATTCAGTCGCATGAGCGGGCTGTTCGGTCGACCTCCGCTACCAGCGGCGCGGACGCCAGTCCAACTCACGAAAAAGGAGAAGAATCGCAATGTCGAATTTTGCAAAGACAGCCGGCGCGAGCGCAGGATTTGCTTTGGTCGTGGTCATGGGGATATCAATCACTTCGCCGCGCGGGCGGGCGCAGGATGTGAGCGGCGATGCAGCAAGGATTCAGCAGGGGTTCGCGATAGCGCCGGTTGTGCTCAATCTGAGGGGTATGAACCCCGCTCAGATTGCTCTTGTGGGCCTGGGTAGCTACTTGGTAAACGGTGCGAATGACTGCAACTTTTGTCACACCTCCGGCGGCCCTCCGAACTTCAATTTCCTTTCGGGTCACAACCCGTACTTTATTGCGCAGGGTCCGAAGCAGACCGACCCGACCACATACCTGGCGGGAGGCGCGGACTTCGGCTCGGCGATCCCCTTTAATGTCGGACCGGGTTCCGCTTACGGAACATATGTTGGTCCGGATATAATCGCCCGCAACTTGACGCCGGACAAAAACGGGTTGCCTGAAGGGGGCCACACATTGTCTCAATTCATGGAAATCTTCAGAACGGGCGTCGACCTGGACCACATCCATCCGACATGCACGAGCAGTTCGCCAGCTCCCTACCCGGCAAACTGCATTCCACCGCCCGTCGACGGATCTCGTCTTCAGGTGATGCCCTGGCCCGACTTTCAGTCCATGACGGACAACGATATCCGAGCCATCTGGACGTATCTAAGCGTCATCCCCTGCATCGACAATAAAACGAGCACGCCTCCGGCAGGTGCCCCCAATGAGCTGCGCAATAACTGCGGCAGCTGACGCAGCCGGGTTATCTGGCTCGCAACACCCTCCGCTCTCGTTGATATTGCAGCGGTCCGGGGTGATCCGCGCTGAGCCTCCCAGGAACCGGCGATTAGGGACCGAGAGCGCTTGTTGCCGAACCGCGGAAGGAAGCCCATGAGCAATAAACTGTTGGCAATAGTTGTCGCGCTGCTTCAACCGGTTACCGCTGAAGTGGCGCGAGGCCAGCCAGTACCCCCCATCTGCATTAGCCATGTCACCGTGATCGATACAAAAACCGGGGCGGTGGCTCATGATCGCACCGTGATCGTATTGGGGGACCGGATCGCGGATGTAAAGGAGAGCCGCGGCATTGAGGTTCCCGGCGGCGCGACGTTGGTGGACGGGACGGGTAAGTTTCTGATCCCGGGCCTCTGGGACATGCACGTACATTTGGCTCTGCCGGAATCCCGAATGTGGGCCAGATCGGTACTACTGCCCTTGCTTGTCGCAAACGGCGTCACCGGGGTTCGGGACATGGGAGGCGACTTCCAGCTCATTACCGCGTTGCGCAAAGAGATTCGAGCTGGCGTATTACTCGGCCCCGAGATTGTAGCAGCCGGACCTTTAGTCGTTGGGGCGCCGGATACAGCGACTCGCGAAACACTTTTGGTTTCGCAGGAAGACGACGGCTTTCGAGCGGCTCTCACTTTGAAATCAAGCGGCGTCGATTTCATCAAGGTCGTGTCCACGGTCCCGCGGGGCGCCTACTTCTCTCTGGCTGCCGAAGCAAAAAAGCAGCGCATCGCGTTCGCCGGACACGTGCCCGAATCCGTCAGCGCCGCCGAGGCTTCAGATGCCGGCCAAAAATCGATCGAGCATTTTACCGGAGTGTGGCTCAATTGCTCGCGGCGCGAAACGGAATTGAGGGCATCGGCAGTGCGGAGCTTGGAGCTTCCGAGCCGTTCGTTGTCGAGCGCGTCATGAATCATCTGCCGCCCCGGGATGCGATCGAATCTTACGATGAGGCACGATGCAACCAGCTCTTTGAGCGCCTGAGCAGGAACCATACCTGGCAGGTCCCTACGCTTGTGAGTGAGCGGGCGTTCAGTGCTCTGGCAGTCAGCCGGGAGCTGAATGATCCTCACATGAAATATATTCCCGGGGAACTGCAGGCGGCGGGAGACGCGATCCATTACGAGAAGCTGCAACCGAAGGATATCCGGGATCTGGCGGAGTACTTCGACAAGAGCCTTCCCCTCGTGCAAAAAATGCGGACCTTCGGAATCCGCTTTATGGCGGGTACCGACATGCCCAGCCCTCCACAGGCAGGGTTTACTCTGCACGACGAGCTGTCGCTCCTGGTTAAGGGGGGCTTAACGCCTATCGAGGCGCTCCAGGCCGCAACGCTGAATCCGGCGAAGTTCTTCGATCGGGCAGACTCGCTTGGAACGGTCAGGAAAGGGAACGTTGCAGATCTCGTGCTGCTTTCCGCGAAGTCCTCTCAGCGATATCGACAACACCCGCAAGATTGAAGCCGTCATCCTCAAGGGTCGATTGATTAGCCGGTGGTTGCTGGATGAACTACTTGCCGGCGTTGAGAATGCAAGCAGACACTGATGAGCAACCGATCACTTTGCTCCTGGATCTCGCGCATCCGGAACTTCGATCTGGCTTCGCACGGAAAGTCCCTGCCCGGCCGGGGATTGGGACTTGGGCGACATAAAACTTAGCACAGGTCTGTCAAGGCTCTAACGCGTGATGAGATCGCCAGATAGATGCCGTATCTTGAATGGCTTGGCCGATGAGGTCATTTTGAGCTTCAAATGAGCGCGCAGGCATAGCGTCGCAGGCGTTTCCTGGGTAAATCAGAGCCAGCCCTAAACGAGGAGCGGCTTAAGAATGAAAAGCACTCTGTTGGCTTTCCGGCTGTTCGTTTCATTCGCGTTTCTCTCCACCGGAGCGCACGCGCAGAATTTGGCGATTACCGCCCCCGGTATGTTCTCAATGGAAAATGCCGGAATGGTCACATACGATCGGAACGTTATACTGTCCGATCCCTCGTCTGACACCCTCACTCGCCAGCGCCTGTATGCCGATGTGGCGGCTCACGAGTTAGCCCACCAGTGGTTCGGCGATCTGGTGACCACCGCGTGGTGGGACGACATTTGGCTGAACGAAGCTTCCAAAACTATGGTAGTTGGCGCGGCCACCACTCGCAAGTCTGCCTCGCCCGCGCCCTCGGGCGCTTTGAAGCTTTCAGTCCTAGGCGGACGCCCAGTCGTCTCCCAGGTTTTCCTCAACGGCCAGGGCCCCTACCGTTTCCTCCTCGACACCGGCGCCCAGACCAACCAGCTCGACGCCGCCATCGCGCGCAAGCTCGCCCTCGTACCCACCTTTAAAATAGAGATGGCGACTGCCGCCGGCACTACCCGCGTCGGAGGAGCCTGCCACGCCGAAGTCACCCTGGGGTCAGCCAGCGCTGCGAATCAGGAATTCCTGTTTACTACACTCGACGGAGTTCACGCCCTTTCGAGCGACCTCCAGGGCGTCCTTGGCCAGGAATTCCTCCGCCATTTCGACTACCTCCTTGACCTTCGCTCCAAGACTCTCGCTTTCGACACGGACGAACCCAATGGCGAACGCGTCACAATGGAACTTATCGCCGGCCGCCCCACCCTGCAGACCAGCCTCGGCCGCCTGGTCCTCGATTCCGGCGCAGAAACGGTACTGCTCTTCCACGGCGAATTGGGTTCGTCCGTGTCAGGCATCCGCACCGCGTCGGGATTCGCCTTCGTCCAGACCGGCGGCTCGGTCCGCATCCGGATCGGGGAACGGGAATTTAAATTCGCCCAGTCCGCCTCCGTTCGCCAACCCGAGGTGCGCGAGGACGGCCTGCTTCCCATCAGCGTCTTTAAGGCCGTCTACGTGAGCAACTCCGGAAACCACCTGGTGCTGCTACAGTGAGGGATTGCGCTCCAAGGGCAGGTGGCGATGGCGTAGGGTTGCGCCTCGCGAATCGGACGCCCCACGCCTACGATGAATCGATATCCGCGGCTCTGCACGGTTTCTATATACCGCGGGATTCTCGGCTGAATTGCCCAACACCCGTCGAAGCTTATTTACGGCAGCGTGGAGGCCGTGCCCGAAATCGACGAGCGTCCCTTCATTCCAGATCTGCTCCCTCAGTTGTTCGTTCGTAACCACTTCGCCGGAACGCGTAAGCAGGATCAACAGGATCCGAAACGGTTGGCTGGACAGACAAATGCCCCCGCCACCCTTGAGCAGTTCCCCCGCGGCTATGTCAGGTCGAAGGGTCCGAAAGCCCAGCCAAGCCGGAGATTCAGGCTTGGGCAACATAAAAACTTAGCACAGTCTATCAAGGCTGTAACGCGTGATGAAATCGCCAGATAAGTGCCGTATCGTGAATGGCTTGGCCGATGAGGCCATTTTGAGCTCTAAATGAGCGCGCAGGCATGGCGTCGGAAGCGTTTCCCTGCGTAAATCAGAGCAGCCCAAAACAAGGAGCGGCTTAAGAATGAAATGCACTCTGTTGGCTTTCCGGCTGTTCGTTTCATTCGCGTCTCTCTCCACCGGAGCGCGCGCGCAATGGTTGAATCTTCCTGCGCCAGGAATACCCCGCACACCTGACGGCAAGCCGAGCCTGTCCGCGCCCGCACTCCGGCGGATTCCCGTACCGAGACAGTCGCGTTCGAATTCCTCAACGCCGATTACGACGCGCTGGAGAGGCGGTTGCCCACTATGGCGGGCGTGGATTACCGCACGTTTCTTCCGAGCCTCGGATCGGCATTATGCGAGGAGGCATTAGGCGAGGAATTCGTGGCGTTGTTCCAGTGCCGCGTTGCAGATTACGTCGGCGGTCCGCGGAACTATGCTGACGTTCTGAAGTCCTTTCGCCTTTTGCGAAGCCAGCCGGAGCGCGCAGTCCGCCGATGCCGCGGAGCTCTTCTTCAAACAGTAGGAGCAGGGGAGAAACTATAGAATGATCCGGCATAACAGGTGGAGCGAGATGGGGCAAGTGGTAATCGGGGTTCTTATACTTTTCCTGAGCGCATGCACAAAGCCTCGGGAGCCGAATCGTTCGGAGGAACGGGAAGTGCGCAGGCTACCACAGGCCTTCTGTGATGCATTTACAAATCACGACGGTCACGCGCTGGCAAGGATCGTGTCGGACGATGTGGATTTCGTCACCGTCGGTGCGCTCTGGCTCCACGGTCGGACAGACTTTGAGAAATATCACACGAGGCTCCTCAACGGACGCTTCAAGGATGTGACTTGCACGAATCTCCACACCTCGGTGCGCTTTCTGAGCCCCGCGTTCGCGGTGGTGCACTGGATCTGGACTCTACAGGGCGACCGGAATATCGATGGCACATCACGACAACGGCGTTTCGGCATGATGACAATCGTCGCCGAGAAGCGGAAAGGCAACTGGCAGGTTGACGCCGCCCAGAATGACGACGGCGATCCCGGCCCTATTCCCGAACTCGGCAACGACCTAACGCCAGTGGTACCCATTCCCGGCTCGCCATGACGCTGCCGTCTATTCGGACAGATCGCATTCTGCTTCGCTCATGGCAGCGCGAGGATGTTGACGCACAGCACGGGCTTTGGACGCGATCTGAGATACGCCGGTACCTCTGGGATGACGTTGTCATAACACGGGACATAGCAGAAGAAGCGGTCCAATCCCATCTGGATGCCACGGATCAGTTGGGTATCGGTTTCTGGGCGATCCATACACCCCCGTCGGTCTCGGTGTCCGACGCGTCCATTGCCGGTTTCTGCGGTTTTCGGTCTATCGATGATAGCCCTGAGATCGAGTTGCTGTACGGCCTCCGGGGAGAATACTGGGGGCACGGTTTGGCGACGGAGGCCTGCGCCGCCGCACTCGACTATCTGTGGCGCTCGACCAGCTACTACTGCGTCTACGCCCGAACCGACGCGCCCAACTCTCGGTCCGTGCGAGTCATGTTGCGGCTGAACATGACGCACCAATCGACTTCATCCATGATCACTTACCTGCTGCGGCGCCCCGACTGACTAAATGCGGCCGCGTTATGAAATGCGCGTTCTGTAAGACCGAACGAGGGACGATCCATGCCCGGCCCGGATATTGCGCAATGCGGGGTCATTCCAGATCCGGGTACCATGTCAAGCTCATTTAAACGATAAGTCGCACTTTTACTTCTGCGACCAGGTGGCACCGACGGCATTCCGGGAAGTTGGTGGCGATTAATCGCGCAGCGTTTTATAAACCGGTACTAGGGAACCGCCGTACCAAGCGGCGGATCGTGGTACTGGTTAACTCGTCCAACGCCGTTCTATCGCGGATAATAACCGCAACGAATTGTTAGGCGTCGCTGTTTGCCAGCGCCTGGAGCACAAACGCACACCTCTCGTCAACCGAAACCATGGGAACATCGAGTACCTGATATCCGCATCGAGGGTACCACTCCTGCGCGATCCGGTTGACCGACTCCGCGTGCTCGAACGTGTGGTCGCGTTCGGTATCCTTCACGTAGATGGCCTTCCACGGCGGCAAGACGAAGACCTTCGGAAAATACTGGTACTTCGAGAGCCACATTCTCAACTCGCTCTCGTTCAGGGGTGTGACGCGATCCAGTCCGCACAGCGCATCGAGGACGCCTCGATCAAAGAAGACGGGGCCTGGACTTGCAGCGTGCTGAACAAAGTTATCGATGTCCATTCGCAGCGCTTCCTGCGCGAACGCATACGGGTCCGGCCGCGGACTCAGCCCGCGTCTGCGGCGATCTTGAATGATGGTACGGGCGGTGTCGCCGACGATCATGTAACGACGAGCCTGCAGAGCCAGCAAGAGCGTCGTCTTCCCTGCGCCGGGGGCGCCTGTGATCACTATTCGCGACATGAGGAGCTGCCTTCTCCGGTGTTTGCGACGCCTAACTGATAGTACGCCGATCACATACCGCGGGCGTCCCTATGGCGTTCGCTGCATAACGCGAGGCAGTACGCGGCGTAACGCCGTTTTGGTCCTGCCTTGTCGGGCATTTACCCGCTATTGCCGAGCGAACATCGGCACCTTCGCCATATCGTTTGCTCGCCATTATTTCGACATGTGGCACCCTTGGGCGTCACCTGGAGGTGCACATGTCAGACCTGAGTATTAACAACGATGCGTGGCTTTCGAAGCTGAGAAGTCACCTGGCCGCGGAATCTTACACGGTGGGGACCGTGAGCCAATACATGGGCGTAGCCCGCCGTTTTGTGGCCGATCTCAACAAACATAGTGTCGCGATCACCGCGACCCGACCCGAGGACATCGACCGATACCTTCAACAGGCGCCGTGGTTCCATCCTCTCCGCCACGAGGATTCACCGGATTACAGGCACTGGCGGTCTACGCCGCTCAACATGCTTTTGCGCGTGGTTCAGGGCCAATGGCCGCCAGTCGCGGCTGCGATCACGCCTGCCACGAAGTTGCAACAGGAGATCTGTGAAGCCTACTCCTTGTGGATGAGCGCTTTCCGGGGATTGGCTCGGACAACGATAGTGTGCCGCCGCAACGAGGCGTGCTGTTTCCTGGTCTGGCTGGGAGAGCGTGCGACCCGAGAGGAACTTTCCCGTCTGACTCTTCACGATGTCGATGCCTATATGAAGCACCGGGCAACCTCGTTACGAAGGATTTCGCTCAAAACTGTAGCCGGTAAAATGCGGAGCTTTTTGCGGTGGCTGCACATGGCAGAGCGGACCACCCGCGATCTCTCACCCATAGTAATTGCGCCTTCGATCTATGCGCACGAAGGCATTCCGTGTGCCATCGGAGCCGAGGATGTGAAGAGAGTCCTGGCGGTGACAAAAGACGACCAAACAGCCAAAGGCCTGCGCGATTACGCGATCCTTACACTGCTTTCGACCTATGGCGTACGGGCCGGAGAGATCACCGCACTGCGCCTTGATGACGTCGACTGGCGCAAAGAGACCGTCCGGATTCGCCACAGCAAGACTGGTGCAACAACCCATCTGCCGTTGCTGCCCGAAGTTGGGGAAGCGGTTTTGCAGTACCTGCAGAAATCCCGTCCGAAGACACATTTTCGGGAGATGTTCCTTCGGAGCAAGGCACCGTATCGTCCGTTCACGGGAGGCGGAGCCGTGCACGGGTTAGTCCACGTTCGGCTCAAGGCCGCCGGGGTGAGCACCTCGGGCAAGCATGGCCCTCATATTTTCCGCCATGCCCGAGCAGTGAGTCTGTTGCGCGCAACGGTGCCCATGAAGCAAATCGGAGATCTGTTGGGGCATCGCTCAGCGGACTCAACGCTGGCCTATCTGAAACTGGCGACAGAGGACCTGCGTGCCGTGGCCATGGAGATCCCGATCGGAGCGAGAGCATGACAACGGTATCAGCATCACCGGGACCCCGGCAGTACGTTCAACAACTGCGATTGCGCAATCCACACTCTTCCCGAAGTTATCGCTGTCTCCTGAACGGATTCCATCGGTTCGTCGCGGAACAGGCGACGGACAGATCCATTTCCCAGGTAACGGTACGGCAGTGGTTAGTTGATCGAAATCGTGCGTGGCCGCTCAATGTGCTGACGGATCGCGCTCGTGTCCTTGATCATTACCTGGACTGGATGGTCGGCCAGAACCTGCTCGCGAAGAACCCGCTGGCTGAACTCGAGAAGAGAATATGGACAGCGGGCGACCAGGCCTGTCGTCAAGGCCCTGTTGAGGCCGGACTTTGAAGCGGCCCTCGAAGCTCTGCGCCCACTTCCACGCTTCGGCAGCATTCTTGGCCCGGTGATGCGTGACCATGTGCTGCTGATGCAGGCTATGGGCTATCGCTACAACAACCCAGAAAGAGCGCCTGCTTCGACTGGATCGGTTTCTTCAGGTTCGAACGGATCTCTCCGGACAGCCGTTGACCGTGTTGATTCGCGAATGGACGAACACCGGTTCCACTCCGCAGCACGTCCTGGAGTGTCATCTTGCCGGCAGAACACTGTCTGTGGCATTGGCTCGGCTCGACCCAACTGTCAAGACCATCCCCTGGGACAACCGAATCGCGCAACAGGCGCGACAACTTTACCGCCGGCCATACATCTTCAGCGACCAGGAGTTTCTCCGCATGCTGGAGACGGCGCTCAATCTTCCGTCTCCGCTGTCGCCTTTACGACCCCGAACGGTTCACATGATGCTCGTGCTGGCCTACTGCGCTGGTCTCCGCCTCGGCGAAATCGTGCGTCTGAACGTGAGCGACTTCGACGTCGACAACGGGACCATTGAGATCCGCCTTTCGAAGTTCTTCAAGTCAAGGCGTCTGCCGCTCTCGGGCAGCGTTGCGGTGGCACTGCGTTCGTACCTTGATGTCCGCGGTCAGGCGGGGGCACCTACGAGTCCCGACGCCGCGCTGTTCTGGCATATGCAGGCGGCGGGCCGATACTCAATCGTGAGAGCCTGGAGCATGCTGACCGGCGTTCTGCGACGTGCCAAACTCAAACCCGCGCCGGGACGTAGCGGTCCGCGCATTCACGATCTGAGACATGCCTTCGTCGTGAACCGTATGCTTACCTGGTACAGAGAGGGAATAAATCCGCAGGAGCATCTTCCTTACCTGGCTACCTACCTGGGCCACCGGGATATCAACTCGACCCTGGTGTATCTCACAATCACCGAGGAACTGCTTCAGCAGGCAAGCGAGAGGTTCCGCAGGCGTGGAGCCCAGGTACTGCTGAACTCGCCGGAACGGGGAAACGCATGAAAATTATTCCGTTTCCTCAACTCCTGCACGCGTTTTTTCACGATTGGCTTGTGCACCAACGAAATGTCTCTCACCACACGGTACTGTCCTACCGGGACAGTTGGCGGCTGTTTCTGCGCTTCGTTGCTGCTCGGAAGGCCACATCCGTTTCCCGTCTTGGTCTCAGCGATCTCGGCGAGACGCAGGTGCTCGCCTTCCTCAATGACATCGAGCAGGTTCGTAAGTCCTCGATTGGTACTCGGAACTGCCGACTGGCCGCACTACACAGCTTTTTCAGCTTCGTTGCCGATCGCGAACCGTTGGCTGCAGCGCAATGTGCCGCAGTGCTGCGAATTCCTAACAAGAAGATGTCCAGACCGGAAGTCGGTAGCCTCGACGAGGATGAGATCACTGCGATTCTCGCTCAACCCAATCGTTCGAAGGCGGAGGGCCAACGCGACCATGTCCTGTTGGCGGTTCTCTACAACACAGGAGCCCGTATTCAGGAGGCGCTGGACCTGTCTCCTCAGTCTGTTCGATGGAAATCGCCGTTCCAGGTTCGGTTGCTCGGAAAAGGTCGCAAAGAAAGGCACTGCCCGCTTTGGCCCGAGACGGTAGCACTGCTCCAGGCTCTTCTGAAACGCACTCCGCGCGGAGAAGGCGAGCCGATCTTTGTGAATCGCTACGGTGATCCGCTCAAAGCTTCTGGCGTTCGCTTCAAGTTGAAGAAATACGTGGCCGCTGCGGCCCAAAGAGTCCCATCCCTGGACGGTAAGCGCGTCTCACCGCACAGATTTCGGCATGCCACGGCGGTAAGCCTCGTAGCGGCCGGTGTCGACGTGACAGTGATTCGTGACTGGCTCGGCCATGAAAGTCTCGACACAACAAACATCTACGCCAGAGCCAGCCTGGAAACCAAACGCAAGGCTCTGGAGAAAGTAGATCCTTTCGCTCGGCCCGGCAAACCGCCGCGATGGAAACGCGAGGTGGAGTTGCTGAACTGGCTCGATTCGCTCTGAGACCGCAGGGGAATAATGGTGAGGTGAACTCGGCCGGGCACCTGCAAACACGGATGTCCGGTCGCTTTCCCCGCCATTCTTGAATCCTCGCCATTATCCAAATAATCGTCAGCAGATCATTATTTGGCAACTACCCTGTCTACGATCCCGCCTATCGCCGTACTCCGCAGTTGACTCGTGGCATCCACGACTATTTCCTCGCGAAGTCTCTTGACGTGGTCCGGCCAGGCGGGTTGATCGCTCTCATTACGAGTCGCTACACGATGGACAAACAGGACTCAGCGGTTCGGGAACACTTGGCAGACGGCGCTGTACTGCTCGGCGCGCTCCGTTTACCGAACACGGCGTTCAAGGCCAACGCCGGCACCGACGTGACCACCGACCTTCTGTTCCTCCAGAAGCGATCGAGCGGCGTGCGGCTAGAGGGCGAACGATGGACGGAGTTGGCTCCGATCGACACCCCTGATGGCAAGCTCCAGATCAACGAGTATTTCGTGCGGCATCCGGAGATGATGCTCGGGCGTATGGGGCTCGAATCCGCGCAGTACGGTGCGGCTCCGGCGCTGATCGGAAGTCTGGACCCGGAAATTCTTGATAAAGCCGTCTCGCGTCTGCCTGCGTCGGTGTACTCGATTGCTGAGAGGTCGGCACCCACTTATTCGTCGGGTGAAGACCAGATTCCGGCTGTTGGAACAGTCAAAGAAGGTGGGCTGGCTGATCGCGACGGGCAAATCGTGGTTCGTCGCGGCAATGAGCTTAAACCGCTCACGCTCCCGGCGGCGACTTCCGCGCGGATTCGCGGCATGCTCCAGGTCCGTGACGCCGTGCGCGAAGTGTTTCGCACCCAACTGCAGGAGGCCCCAGAAGAAACCATCACCGAAGCGCGTCGGCATTTGAACCGATCATACGATCTCTTCGTTTCCCGGTTCGGGCCGCTCAACGCCGTGCAGAATGTTAGCGCTTTCGCCAACGACCCGGACCAGCCGCTGCTGCTGTCTTTGGAGGAATTCAATCCCGAGACCAAGGTGGCCACGAAGACCGCGATCTTCGATCGCCGGACACTGGAGCGGTATCGGCCAGTTGAGCGAGTCGAAACCGCCTCGGAAGCGCTGCTTGTGTCCCTGAACGAAACCGGCCAAATCAATTGGCCGCGCATGGAGGCGCTGACCGGTAATCCGTCATCAGAATTGCAGGACGAACTGGGCTCCCTTGCTTACAGGAATCCTGAGGGTGGCGCCTGGGAGACTGCGGACCGGTATCTCAGCGGTAACGTTCGAGCCAAACTTGTTGCTGCCCAGGCTTCGGCTCGGCTCGATCCTGCTTACCAGCGGAACGTGGAAGCCCTACAGGCGGTGCAGCCGCCCGACCTCGGGCCGGGAGAAATCGAAGCGCGTCTTGGCTCGTCGTGGATTCCCCGTTCAGACATCAGGGACTTCGTTGCCGAGTTGCTGGAGTCGCGCCCGCGACCGTGAAAGTTGGCTATGCGGAGTCCATCGCGACCTGGACGCTGGAACTGGACTATGCCGCCAAGTACACGGTGAGCAACACGACGACCCACGGTACCGCGCGCTTTCGTGCATCCGACCTGGTTGAACAATCACTGAACGGGCGGACTCCGACCGCATACGATGAGGACCCGGAAGGAAACCGCACCGTAAACCAGCCCGAGACAATCGCCGCGCGAGAGAAGCAGCAGCAACTCAAAGATCGTTTCGGGGAGTGGGTCTGGGAAGATCCCAGCCGGGCAAAGCGCCTGGCCGATGATTACAATTTTCGCTTCAACAATATTCGGCTCCGAGATTTCGATGGCTCGCATCTCACCTTGCCGGGAATGGTGCGCACTTCACTCCGCGATGGCGATCTCGCACCGCATCAGAAGAATGCAGTTTGGCGGATTCTTCAAGGCGGAAGCCCACTTTTGGCTCATGTCGTGGGTGCCGGGAAAACCTGGACGATGACGGCCGCCGCCATGGAACTGCGCCGCCTTGATCTAGCCAAGAAACCGATGTTCGTGGTTCCCAACCATCTGGTCGACCAATGGGGTGCGGAGTTTCTGAAGCTTTACCCGCAGGCGCGGTTGTTCATCGCCGGGCAAGGACCACTTCGCGACCGAGAACCGCCAGCAGGCGATGGCGCGAATCGCGACCGGGAACTACGATGCCGTCATCGTTTCCCATCGCTCCTTCGAGTTCCTTCCCGGTATCGGACGAATATTTCAACCGTTTCGTCCAGAAGCAGGTTGCCGAACTGGACGCGGAGATCGGGCAGGCAAAGGAATCGAAAGACGACAACCGCCGCATCGTAAAGGAGCTGGAAAAAGCAAAGAAGCGACTCACCGTACGGCTGAAGAAGCGAGCCGACAGGGAGTCGAAAGACCGCACGCTCACTTTCGAGGAACTCGGCGTCGATCAATTATCGAAAGCTTTCGATAACAGCGATTATGCGCAGCAGAGATTTATGCGTAGGAAGGGCGCTGGACGCTACGCGCGCATCGCTTTCTCAACCCATTTTCTGCGCATAAATAGGAATCCTGTTCTGCGTTTCCGCAATCTCAGAAGTGAACCCTCAGGAGACTCGCATTTCCCAGCAGCACGTCGATAATCACTTGCTTGTCGCATTGCGTGAGCACTTGCGGCAAAGAGATCTCAGCCCTCCCGTCATTGCGCGATACACGAACAAGGCGCGAGATTTCCTTGACTACATAACCGAACGTGGCATCGACCTCGAAGCCGTCCATCCCGATCACGTTAAGTCGTATCTGCACGCGCGACGGCAACAGTACCGACGACGACATGCTCACTCATCCGTAAGCGACGTCGATTGGCGGTCCCGGCACACCGGTCCGATTCGCATACTGCTCAGTCTGGTCCGTGGCTCCTGGCCACCTGTTTCTGCGTGCCTCGGCGCCTTGAAAGCAAGGCTGGAAAGCGAGCAACTCGGCGGCGAAACGATCAGCTTGTACCTTTACCATGCCCGCCAGTTTCTGGCCTACCTCGATCGACAGCAGACTCCACTCGAACGCGTGTCCCGACAGGACCTCGATTCGTTTCTCTCTCAACGCCTACGGAGTTATAGGAAGCGATATGGCCGATCGCCTTGTCGTCTGGTTGACTGGCGCTGCACACATACTGCGGCCATCCATCGCCTTCTGCAGGATGCGCAAGGGCAATGGCCCCCGCCTTCGCCCGGCGATGCAGACCTTCGGAGGTTTGAATCGCATCTTGTCGAGCAGGGTCGGGACCATAAATACATCGCAGTTTGGCGCAGGCATGCCCGGCAGTTTCTCGATTACCTGAATCAACGCGGTACCAGCGTGGCTGAGGTCAGCGTAGCCGATGTCGAAACATACTTCCAGTTGGCGCCAGGCATTTCCAAAAAGCGGAATCCGAATCGTTCCCTCAGCCAGGAGTTCCACCGCATGATGGCCCGGCGTGCGGTGTTCGGCTTCCTCCGTTTCATGCGGGGAGAATGGCCGCCTGACGCGGGATCTCAGCCGTTGCTTGCGGACTTTCGGACCCACCTGGAGCGGTATCGCTACAGACCGCTGGTGATAACGAACTATGTTTCGGCAGCTCACCAGTTCCTGCTCTGGCTGAAGCGGCAGGATGTCCCCATAGAACAAGCTGTGCCGCAACACATAGAGGACTTTATTCAGATTAAGGTGAAGTCGAGACAACGGCGCGGCGCTCTGCCGAGGAACCCTGCGCGAGTCCGGCGAAGGTATTCCGGCCCGATCCGCCGTTTGTTGCGGATGCTGAATCCGAACTGGCCGCCGCCGGAGCCGGCAGCCAGCGACGGTGAGCGTTTTCACCGCGACCTGCTCGACGGCTATGGACGCTGGCTGATCGATGTTCACGGTCTCTCGCAAGGTATCCTCCGCAGGAACAGCCGCGCTGCCTGCATGTTTCTTCACTGGCTCGGAGAAAAAGCGGATCGCGAATCTCTTCCTCGTGTCGGCATGTCCGAGATCGACGGATATCTCAACTGGCGAATGCAGGGGCTGCGTCGGCCTACACGTACTGCGGTGGCTTCCTGTTTACGCAGTTTCCTGAGATATCTGCACGCAGAGGGAGTCGTTCCCAAAGATCTGTCTCGGCTCGTCTCCGGACCTGTGCTTTATAAGTTCGAAGATATTCCGCGCGCTTTTACCGAAGAACAGGTGAAGACCATTCTGGATACAACGCGGCGGGACACGACGCCCGTCGGCTTGCGCGATTACGCCATCCTGATGCTGCTTGCCACCTATGGACTGAGAGCAGGCGAAGTCGTTCAACTGCGGCTCGACGATATTGACTGGCGGACTGAAAAGCTCCGTGTCCGGCAGTCGAAAACCGGGAACGAGTTGTTTCTGCCGCTGGTACCCGCTGTTGGCAACGCGCTGTTGAATTACCTGCGCCGCGGTCGGCCACAAACCGAACTTCGCGAAGTCGTCCTGCATGCGCGGGCGCCGCTCGGCCCGTTTCGCGGAGGTTCCTCTCTGCATAGTGTCGTCGCTCATCGGCTCAAAGAGGCTGGCATCCAGGTTCAGGGGCGACATGGTCCGCACGCCTTCCGGTTCGCAAGAGCCGTAAGTCTGCTGCGCGGCACGGTGCCTCTGAAAATAATCGGAGACCTGCTGGGCCATCGTTCGGCCGAATCTACGGAAGTGTACCTCCGCCTCGCAACCGACGACCTTCGCGCCGTAAGTATTGACTTGCCCGTGAAAGGAAAGTCATGACTGACTGGCCCGATCAGGATGGAGCGCTGGCTGTCGAGTTTGTGAACCAGCTTAAACTGTTCCGCCTCGCCGGGAGCCATCGAGCCTACCGGTCGCTCTTACAACGGTTCCAAAGCTTTGTGACACGTCGTGCGCCGAAGCGACGATGCACTGAGGCAGTCTTCCGCGCGTGGCTGAAAGAAGAGCTGAAGACACTGCCGCTTGCGCTGGCAGTTCACTATGGCCGAGTTGTCAGCAGATTCCTCGACTGGCTGGTGGAACAAGGAGCTATCGCCGTCAACCCCATAGCGGAACTGCGGCGCAGGTACGAATGCCGTTCGACGGCGGCCATATTGCGTGCGCTGTCGAACGCTCGGCCAAAGCAGCTATTGGAATCGCTTCGCCCGCTCCCGCCCTACGGCAGTCACATGGGTTCGATCCTCCGCGAGCATGTGAGCCGGATGCGAACACGCGGTCTCCGATACCGGCACGAGAACCGATTCCTTCACTTCGACCGTTTCCTGCAACAGCGGCAGGGTGCAGACCGGCAGCCCCTGGACAAACTGATTCGGGAATACGTCGCAAGCGCACCTTCCGCGGCGGTTGGAGTGCAGCGTATTGAGGTCGGCCGTGCGATTGCCAAAGAGATGAATCGCCGCGGGCAGACGGTGTTGCCGCCGAAACGTGACCGGATGCTGCAGCAGGAAATGCTCAGGAGCCGCCGCCGGCCCCACATTTACACACGCGAAGAAGTGGGCCGTCTTCTGGAAACGGCGCGCCGAGATCCCGCGCCACATGCGCCTCTGCGGCCGATCACCCTCTACACCATGCTGGCGCTTGCTTACTGTGCGGGATTACGGCTGTCTGAGTTCGTCGGTCTTCAGTTGCGGGATCTGGACCTGACCTCGCAATGCATCGAAATACACGATACGAAGTTCTTCAAGTCCCGGCGATTGCCGTTGTCGGCCACGGCAATGACCGCACTGCGCGATTACCTCGATGCCCGCGTGAAGGCGGGCGCGCCTGTCGATCCGGAGGCACCTCTGTTCTGGCATGAGAAGGGCGCATACAGCTATGTCACCGCGGGCTCTCATCTCCGGCGACTGATTCGGGTCGCCGGGCTCAGGAAAGCCTCCGGTCGCAAAGGGCCGCGCATCCATGACCTTCGCCACACCTTTGTTGTCCATCGAATGACGATGTGGTACGAGCAGGGAATCAATCCGCAGAGCCGATTGCCCTATCTGGCAGCCTACCTCGGTCATCGCAACATCCACTCCACGCTGGTGTATCTCACCATTACGCAGGAACTGCTTCAGCATGCCAACCAGCGTTTCCGCACCGCTGAAGCCGAAGTCCTGCAGGTCATGCAATGACGAAACACGATCTTCCCACGCTGCCGAAGCTGCTGCATTCCTTCTTTCACGAGTGGCTGGTGGAACAGCGCAATGCCTCTCATCGAACGGTGCTGGCGTATCGCGATGCCTGGCGCCTGTTCCTGCGGTTCGTTGCGCGACGTCGCAATAAGCCTGTGGCCGCTCTCGGTCTGGAGCACCTTACGGGCGCTGAGGTCCTGGCTTTTCTGCAGTACATCGAAAAGGAGCGGCGCGGCACTATAAACACGCGAAACTGTCGCCTGGCGGCGGTTCGGAGTTTCTTCTCGTTTGTGGCGGATTACGAACCGCGCGCCGCGAAGTACTGCGCCGAGGTTCTGCACGTGCCGTTCAAGAAAGCAACGCGCCCAGCCACCCGCTACCTGGATTCAGCAGAGATCTCGGCCATTCTGGCGCAGCCCGACCGGAACACCGTCGAAGGGCAGCGTGACCATGCGCTGATGTCACTTCTCTACAACACGGGAGCCCGTATTCAGGAGGCGCTCGATCTGCGGCCGCAGGATGTTTATTTCAAATCCCCGGCGCATGTTCGGATCATGGGCAAAGGCCGAAAGGAACGCATCTCGCCTATCTGGCCGGAAACGGCAGATCTGATGACGGCGCTGATAAAGCGGCAACCACGCCAGCCTGACGAGCCGATTTTTGTGAATCGATACCGATCGCCACTGACCGCTTCGGGATTCCGCTTTCGCCTGCGCCAGTATGTCAAGGCAGCAGCGGTCAGCGTTCCGACGCTTGCGCGGAAGCATGTTACGCCGCATGTGTTCAGGCATTCGACCGCCGTCCACCTGGTTGCCGCCGGTGTCGATGTGACCGTGATTCGAAGCTGGCTCGGGCACGCCCATCTGGATACGACCAATCACTACGCTCAAGCGAATCTGGAAACGAAGCGGAAGGCACTCGAACAGGTCGATCCGAAGCTGCGCCCGGGAAAACCGCCAAGATGGAAGCGCGATGCCGATCTTCTCGCGTGGCTGGATTCGCTGTAGCGCCCGAATTATCGAAAGCAGAATCTCATCGAAGTATCCACTGGCAGGCATTCCGGATGATTACTCCGCATAAATCGCTGCTTCGCATAAGATCAATTATTTGTTGACGAAGCCGATCTGTACAAGAATCTGGCGTACACCACGAAGATGAATCGGATCGCCGGCCTGCCGAACTCCGATAGCAATCGCGCGTTCGACATGTTCTTGAAGACGCGCTATCTCCAGGAACGGGGAGACGGTCGCGGTGTAGTCTTCGCCACGGGCACTCCGATATCGAACACCCTTGCGGAGATGTACACGATGCAACGGTATCTCGCACCGGAGATGCTGGCCGAACGAGGTGTGAATCACTTCGATCCGTGGGCCGCGAACTTCGCCGAAGCCGTCACGTCGCTCGAACTTGCGCCGGATGGATCTGGATACCGGATGCACACTCGGTTTGCGAAGTTCATCAACCTCCCAGAGTTGCTAACAATGTTCCGAACCGTCGCCGACGTGCAGACGGCGGACATGCTCAACCTTCCGCGCCCCGAACTTGAGAATGGGCGTCCGAGCAGTGGTGGCTGCGCCTGCGAGCCCCGAACTCAAGGCCTTTATCCGCACGCTGACTGAACGCGCGGAGAAACTGAAGAACGAGCGTGTCGATCCGTCCGTGGACAACATGCTGAAGATCACCGGCGAGGGGCGCAAAGCGGCTTTGGACATGCGCCTGGTCCGACCGGACACGGAGCCGCCGGAGGACACCAAAATTGATCGCGCAGTTGCGCGAATCCACAAAATCTGGAACGATACCCGGAACGAGACGCGCGACTCAACTGGTCTTCAGCGACCTCTCCACGCCTGATCCCGACAGGTTTAATGTCTACTCGGACATCCGATCGAAGCTCGTCGCCGAGGGCGTTCCGCCGAAAGAAATTGCGTTCATTCATGATGCGGAGACCGATACCGCCAAGAAGCTGCTCTTTGATGGCGTGAATGCCGGCAGGGTGCGGATACTTCTCGGCTCCACCGAAAAGATGGGCGCTGGTACGAACGTGCAGCGACGCCTAGTGGCGCTTCATCACCTGGATGCACCATGGCGCCCACGCGACATCGAGCAGCGTGAAGGCCGGATACTGCGCCAGGGCAACACCAATAAAGAGGTCCAGATCTACCGCTATGTGACCGAGGGTTCCTTCGACGCGTACATGTGGCAGACGCTGGAAACCAAGGCGCGCTTTATCCACCAGGTCATGCGCGGTGAAACGTCACGGTCCGGTCATGCGGAGGACCTCGACAGGTGGCGCGCTCACATACGCAGAAATCAAGGCGATCGCGTCCGGCAATCCGGCCGTGTGGAGAAAATCAAGGTCGACACTGAAATCCGCAAGCTCGACCAGTTGCGGGCATCGCACGTTAACCAGCAGCACAATATCCGCTGGTCGATCAAGAGCCTGCCCGAGCAGATCGAACGCGGCCGGAAATACCACCAGGCCCTGACAGCGGACATAGCCACGCGTGAGGCGCACGCCGATGAGGAATTCACGATGACCATCGGAAACCGGGAATTCTCGGGCAAGGGCGCGCGCGAGGAGGCCGGAAAAACACTCAATAGCGTCGTCATGTCATGGTGTCATGACACGACGCTCAAAGTGCGCGGGCATTACAAGGGCTTCGAAATCCTGAGCCGCGTGCGGCCGATGGAGACAGCACCCCGGACTTGTTCATCCGGGGCAAGGAAACCCATCAGGCGAATCTCAATCCCGACAGCCCGCAGGGCACGATATCCAGCATCGAACACGCGCTGCGCGGCCTCGACCGGCGCGCGGAGGAGGAGCAGCGCGAAATCGAGCGGCAGGAGAAAGCGTTGGCCGATTACAAGGCGCAGATGGACAGGCCGTTCGAGCATGAGGCGCGGCTGAAGGAATTGCTGGTGAAGCAAACGCAGCTTAACGCGGCGCTCGACCTCGATAAGCACGAGACTCAAACGGTGTCGGAACCGGAGGGCGAGAAAACGGCTCCGGCCGGCTTTGCTGCCAAAGTCGTGGCCGAGAGCCGGGCGGTGGAGATGGCTCCTTAGCGTCCGGTCCCGAATCGCCTTGATGACCTGCTCAAGCTGATCCCCCGAACGTCCCATCCGAGAAGATTATTCTCGAACTGCGATGTCCACCGGTAAGACACACGCTAAGAAGCATATTGCTGTGGGATGCCAGCCACACGCGGTTGTATAAAAGAGTGCATGGGATTTCAAGCAAACGTGTTGAAGGTGATGATCGCTTCCCCGGGTGACGTGGCGATCGAGCGCGGCATCATTACCGAGGCGTTATACCGGTGGAACGATGCAAACGCCGTGACGCGTCAGCTGATACTCCAGCCCGTCAAATGGGAAACGCACAGTTCGCCACAGATGGGAACTCATCCCCAGAGTATTCTCAACGAGCATCTTCTGCTGGACGCGGACATCGTGGTTGGCATCTTCGGAAGCCGCATCGGAACAGCCACCGCAGACTTCGTCAGTGGGAGTGTCGAGGAAATCAAGCGGCATGTGGCCGCCGGAAAATTAGCGATGCTGTACTTTTCCCATGTTCCCCCCGTCGATCCGAACTCGATCGACCCAAAGCAATGGGCGGCACTGCAGGCATTCAAGGAAGAATGCAGGGCGGGCGGCCTATTTGCTGAGTATTCCAGCCACGAGCAATTACGGAGAGAATTCGCCCAGCACCTCACGATTGAACTCAACAGGCCAAAATATCGCTGGCTGACCAAACCGGAAGCCGCAGCTGAGTCTAAAGAACCGGAGTTAAGCGACGGCGGAGACGTCTTCTCATGGCGGCCGCCTCTGACCGGAACGGCCAAATACTCACCGGAACAACTCAAAGCGGCTTCCATGTCCAGACGAACGGCGAAAACTTCGTAGAGGATTTCCCCCGGTCGGAAGCGGCATGGAAGCGGGTAATCAAGAGACTCGCCAACTTTGGCTATCTCGATGATAGCGGGGGCGAAATTTATGAGTTGACCGACGAGGGCTTCGCTCGTGCCAAAAGGAGACCGCCATCGTTCCTTTAGAGCTGTCGCTCTCGTTCGAGGGTCCAGCTGACAGCCAGATTCTCTCCGTAACTGCCAATCGGCCCGTCACCATGAAGCAAATCGATTTTCTCACGTAGTCCGAAGCCCACATCACCAGCATGGATCTGAACCAGCAGCCTTGCTCCACCGCGAGGATTCCGCTCAATTCCAAGAAGATTATCGAGCTCTTCAACGCGCCGCGTCCGGACAAAAATTACGCCGATCATGCCGGGCCGGCTACGCTGAGAGTAGTCTTCATATTGGGCGGCCGCCGAATGGAAGTCGTGTTGCCAATCCTGCTTCAGCCGACGTTCGTCGGGAGCACTCAGTACATCCAATTGGTTGGATCAAAGACCTTTACCTTGGAGTGAATATAACGGCCAATCACTGAACGCTTTAGCTGGGTTCGAACCGGTATGTCGCTTGTCCCCACTGACGAAAAGACTAAGAAAGACCAAGTTTGAGGAGGCCCTCTCTACAATGGTCCAGCGAAGCTAGTCCTCGCGCAACTGGCCGTCTCGCCGTCCCCGTCAAGCCGTCCCGTTTAGCCGGGTAGCTTTCCACTCCTTGTCTTCGTTTCATCGCGGTCGCTCTCGCGGCGGAAGCGCCGCCCGGGCAGCGCTCGTCCCGCCGATAGCGATCGTCGTCTGGGATGTGTAGGCATCGGGTGTGGAGACATCCACATACGCCGCTCCCGATGGGGCTCCCGCGGGCACCCCCGCATTGATCTGGTAAAGCCCTGCCAAAGTTGGCGTCAATCCCCCGAACGAAACGCTGCCGTCCAGACCTCCGAAGTCCACGGATGTCGTTGCCGTCGCCGAACTGAGCGGCGGAGTCGACGGAGCCGCCGCACCATCCGCGACCGACGGGGACACCGCGCCGAGTCCGCTTAAATAGATGACGGCAGCGTCGCCATGCGTAGCCGGATTTCCCGCCGTGATGAGGGAATAGTCGGCCAATTGCGCCGCCGCGGGTCCGATTCCGCTTGAAGCCTGGGAGAAGACTCCCGGAGCCGTGTTGCTCGTATAGACGGTGACGGAGTTGGACTTCGTCCCGTTATTATTCACCTGGATCGTCGCGTAGTAGATGCCGGCCGTCGGCTGAATGGAGGAGGGAACGAGACAAGCGATCTGGGTCGATGTCACATAGAAAAGCGGAGCGGCTTGGCCATTGACCGTAACCTGAACGTTGCGAGCGTCTGCGGCAAAGGCAGGAGCGACGCTTGCGCCGTTGTCGCCGCCAGTCCGCTACCGAAAAGAACGATGATCTCGTTCGGCGCAATCGGATTGGTAATCGGAGCAAAGTTACCCGCGTTGACCACGCCGAGCGGATTCAGGTAAACGCCGCTTCCGCTATATTGCCCGTTCCGAGTCCCACGACCAGGGAATAGAGCCCCCCGGTTCCGGTCGCGAGGAAAGCTTGACCGCTCGCTGCCAGCGCAAATTGATAAGGTACGTCCGTCGGGGCAATCGTCCCGTCCGCATTGACGCTGTACTGGCTGCTGAAAGTGTAGTCGTAAACCGGCTGCGCGAACGATTGGAAGCGGTTATGAAACAGGGACGCGCCCGGCCCGTCGCGTTAACGGAACCGTAGAAGGCATCGAGAGCGTTAGCGCTTTGCGCAAGGCCGCCGTAGCTTCCTCGATACCAGCGAGGAAATATTCGCCCATCGCCGTAGCATTGCTCGCGCCGCCGCTTAAAGAGCGGATGCCGACGAGTAAGTCGAAGTCGCTCGGCGATCCGGCAAGGATGATATTCTGATCCGCTGAAATATAGAGCGTCTTGGTACCGCTGATAAGCTGCGAAGCGCTCGCCGTCCCGAAATTGACGCTGCCTGTTCCCGCGCCCGAAAGCGAGTAATCCACGCCGGCACCGTTTGGGTCGTGCGCAGCTCCCCCGAGATTCGCGGCCTCTCCGGTGATCGCGACATTTCCAAAGCTACCCGCGCCATCCGCTGCGACGGAGAACATCGCCTGCCGCACCATAGTGACATCCGCGTTAAGAAAGTCGATATACCCTGCGGAGTAAGGGCCCTTCAGCGTCGCGTTGCTCGCGCTGGCCCCAGCGGGGATCGCGACCATGAGATCGACATTCGTTCCTTCCGTGGCGCTCGCGACGAAGGCCGAAGGCCCAAGGGCGGACAAGCCGCCATAAGCGACGTCGTTAGCTTGGGCGACGCTGCCGATTTGAAGCAAACCGTTCGCCGCGACGCATAGGTGCCGGTCGGAGCAAAGTTGGTCGTGGCCGCGAAGCGCTCGTAATTTTTTGCCCGCTGAAACTGTAATTTCCCTTGCCGTCGAAGGTCGCCGTGCCGATGACGCTGACGGCCGAAGTAATCGCCCCGCCCGACGCCTGACCCGCGATAAGAATTTCGCGCAGGAAATAAGTGCCGTTTAAATTAGAATTACCGCTGGTAGTCAAAACTCTGGGCGGATGCTGGATAGGGCGATAAGTAAGCCGCCATAACGAGCAGTGCAATCCGGCTAAAAATCATCTAATTAGTTTCTCTTCTTCGGGTGACCGGAGGCTCGTAGCCACATTAGAATCTCGCGCGTCGTGATGGTCGCCGACCATGGTACATCATTGCTTTCAGCATGAGTGTGCTCATCTTCTCAGAAGACGAAATGAATTGTATGCGGTCCTTCTCGTATCGGCCGATTCCGATGGTATTCTGGACAGGCGGAAATTCGGCGGCAGGCCCATCGTGCGACACGAGGGGGGACCAACCGGGATGCTCGAAGCAAGAACGGGTAAGGCGGAATACGAAGTACGCAGAGACCTTATCAGTCCTCAAGTACGAGCTTGGCCTCTCGGGGGGGCGCACGGTACCCGGCTGTAACATCTCACGCTTGACGATTCCTGCTCTTTATACCGCTACGCCGCGAGCGCCGATCTCGACAAGTCGGTCATCGTCAAGGCCGGAGAGTCCACCCCCACCACCTGCGCATACGCCGGAGAAGGGCTGAATCTATTGCATGCCGTTACCAGGCATGACTGGGGCCGTGACCATCGCAGCGAACATGGGGCGGTGGCGGTTTCGGCCATGACCTTCACCGACCCGAGGTGCCCGATGGTCCAATTTCCCGGCGCGGAAGCCTATTACACTTGGACGGATTCGGCGGGCGCTCCAGGCGGGGGCAGCGATTTTTTTCAGGTGACTTTACCGGTCCGGCCAAGTATCCCTGGTCGTGGTGTCGAACATCACGATCTGCCTGAATTTCGGTTGCAAATCGCAGGCGCCGTCTTGCGGCTGCCAAAGGGAACGATCCGGCTCAGACCTATCCGGAGACCGGACAGGCGGCCGCTGGCGAGCCCATCGATATCGGCTCGGGGAGCGTTTCGTACCAGGTGACGGATTACCGGACGGCGGGCAGAATCCATTCGCATTCATGCGCACCTATACCAGCCGGGCGAGCATTACCGGCTTTGCCCAATCGCTCGGCGGCAACTGGCGGTCGAATTTCGACCGTTACATTCAGATCTTGGGACCGAACGTCGCCATGGCCGAGCGAGGCGACGGGCAGTCGTGCCGTTCTATTCAATGGAACGAATTGGTCTACCGACACCGATGTCGACATGACTTTAGTCCAGTCAGGCACCAATTTACGCTGACCGACGGAGCGACACGGTGGAAACCTACTCCGCGAACGGTGCGCCCCTGGCCGAGGACACCCCTGCCGCGACCCGCGCCCTTCCGCAGGGCGGCGGTGTTGCCATTCTCACCGGCGCTTTTCTCAGTTCGATCAAATATCGCAACGGTTATACGCAAACGCTCGCCCACGACGCCGGAAGCCGACCTACGTCAGTGACCGATTCGTACGGCCGTACGCTGTCATTCAACTACAGCGGAAGCCTACTGCAATCGCTCACCACCCCTGACAATACGACTATTTCCTACGGATATGGCACAGTGGCGTTGCCTGTAGCCGCTGAATCGAAGATACGCTCAATCCCAGCCTGCTGACGTCCGTCACCTATCCGACCGCTCCCATCGACTCAGACCTACGTCTACGAAAACGCCGCTCTGCCCTACGCGCTGACCGGGTCATCGACGAGAACGGCAATCGTTACGTGAGCTGGACCTATGACGCCCAAGGGCGCGGGCTCACCAGCCAAGGGCGCGGGAGCCGATCTCACCACGATGTCCTACGACGAACGACCGGCAACCGCACCGTCACCAACGCGCTCGGCGAGCAGGAGACGTTTCAGTTCACGACCCTGCAGTTGGTTCCGAAGGTTTCGGAAATCGACCGTGCTGCGACAACCACCACGGCCGCCGCGAAAATGCTGTTCACCTATGACGGCAACGGCTATCTTGCAAGCCAGACCGACTGGAACGGAACGAAGTCACATATGCGAACAACGCGCACGGCCTTCCCACCACGATCAACGAGGCCGTCGGCTCCTCCGTCGCCCGCACGACCACCATCGCCTATGACAGCAAATGGGTGCATCTGCCCGGCTCCATCGTTACGCCCGGCCTGACCGCGAGCTTCACCTATGACGGCCAAGGCGAGCAACTCACCGCGACCCTGACCGACACGACGACCGGCACAATGCCTTACGCCACGAAGGGCCAGGTAAGAACCCAGACCTACACCTACGCCAATTCATTGGTCGCGTCGATCACAACGCCGAACGGCAACCTGACCACGCTGGGCTATGACGGTTCGGGCGCGCTCACTTCCGTAACGGACGCGCTGGGTCACGCGACCTCGATAACCTCCCATACCGGCGGCGGCTTGCCGGAGGCGATCACCGATCCCAACGGCGTGAAGACGACGCTTGCCTACGACGGCCGCCAGCGGCTCCTCTCCAGCGCGGTAAACACCGGCGCCGGCGCGCTGACGACCAGCCTCATCTACGATCTCGCAGGCAATCTCACCACCACCACCCTCCCGACGGCGCAACGCTCACCAATGGTTACGACACTGCCCACCGGCTGATCGCCATTACCGACCTCTTTAAGCAGAGCATCAACTACACGCTCGACGCGCTGGGCGACCGGACGCAAACCACCGTTCTCGACGCCTCGGGAACCACGCAGCGCCAGCATTCCGGCACCTTCGACGTGCTGGGCAGGCTCCAGACGGACGTCGGCGGCGTCGGCCAGACCACGACGGTCGCATACGACGCCAACGGAAACGCCGTAAACGTCACGGACCCGCTGGGCCGCATCACCAAGCGGACGTTCGACGCGCTGAATCGCCCAAGCACGATTACGGATCCGGCCGGCGGCGTCACGACTATCGCCTATGACACACACGACCGGATTTCGAGCGTCACCGACCCGAACGGCAACGCCACGAAATGCACCCTACGATGGCTTCGGCGATCTGATCCAACAGGTCAGCCCCGACACCGGCACGTCGATCTTTCACTACGACGCCGACGGCAATCGGGTGCAGGCCGTCGATGCACGCGGCGTCATCACCAATTACGGTTTCGACCCGCTGGATCGGCTCACGTCGGTCACTTATCCGAGGGCCGCAGCCGAGAACGTCGCCTATACCTATGACGAGCCGGGCCACGGGTTCGGCGTAGGCAGGTTGACTACCGTCGCCGACGCGGCGGGCAGCCATCAGCCGCTCCTACGATGAGCGCGGCAATCTCCTGAGCGAGAACACGCACGCTGAGCACCGGCTCGGCAGGGGCTACGAGGTTCCGAGATCCGCCGCACCCCCTCCCGCCCGGTCTACCTCGCTGGTGACATCCTACGCGTACGACCCCGCGAGCCGAGTGGCTTCGATCGCCTATCCCTCAGGAATCACCATAAACTACGCCCGCGACGCCATGGGTCGCGTGACTTCGGTGGCGGCCCAGCCCTCGGGGCCTGCGGCAGCCGTGTCGGTCCTCTCCGGCATCTCCTATCAGCCCTTCGGTCCGCAAAACGCGCTTACCTTCGGCAACGGCATCGCCGAAACGCGGACCTTCGATCTGGATTACCGGCTCACCGCCTTGACGGCCGCGGGGATGAGCCCTGTTCGAAAATCTCACTTATGGCTATAACAACGCCAATGACGTATTGACCATAACGGACGGCTTGATGCCCGGCAACAGCCAGACGTTCGGGTATGACACGCTGGACCGGTTGACGAGCGCGACTGGAGCCTATGGGACTTTCGGCTGGACCTACGACAAGGTAGGCAACCGCCTTACGCAGACGCTCGGCGGAGTGGCGACAAGCTACAGCTACACAGCGGGGACGAATCGGCTGGCCAGTATCACCACCGCCGGTGCGACGAATCCAGTCAATTATATCGCAACCGGTAACATCAGCGGGATTGCTGTGCCGGGCGACTCCCCGACGACCGCCGCCTACGATCAGGCCAATCGCCTCGCGTCGGTATCGACGCCGACGCAATCGGCGACATATTCCTACGACGGCTTCGGGCAACGTGTAATGAAATCGCTGCCGGGCAGCACTTCGAGCATTTTTCAATATGATCAGGGTGGAACGCTCCTCGAAGAGGCGAACAACAGTGCCAGTGAAGACTATATTTATCTTGGCGGCCGGCCCATTGCCGAATGGTCTGACGGCGACCGGATCGCTGTCGTTTTTGCACGATGATCGCTTGGGCACGCCACAGCTCGCGACCGATGGAGGCCAGAATCTCGACTGGAGCGCGCAGTATCAGCCGTTTGGGAGCACCGGATCTCTCGGTTGTTGGAACGCTCACTCAGAATCTTCGCTTGCCAGGGCAGTATTTTGATGCCGAGACGGGATGGCACCAGAACGGCAGCAGGGACTATATCCCTGTGCTGGGCAGGTATGCGGAGTCTGACCACATCGGACTCGGTGGGGGTCTTAATACTTATACATACAGTGGAAATTCTCCCCCAACGCGATAGATCCTGGATCGGCAAGTATTACCAGATTATCGGTTTTGGGCTGGGTTTTCTGGGAGTACAGCCATCAGCTCATAGACGGTTGGCATTTAGGTTGCGTTAATTGGGGTAAGGTGCTAGGCCTGGGTTCTCGCAGGTGCTTTCGGTGGACAAATCGCTGAGTTGGGCGTCGGCGCATACGAAGCATGGGTGGCGGAAGATGCTTGGCGCCACCGCTCTCAAGGCGCCGCAACAGCATCGGAAGAGGAAGCTGCTGTATTCGAGGTGGAAGCCAGACAAGTGATGAAGCTGTTGGACGAGACCGTGGGTGCCTGAAGAGAGTGCTGAGCTGAAGCTGCTGATGAGTCATTTCACTACACTTTCAGCAACAGAGTTTGAATTCTGGAAAATGGATTGAAGTCAAGTGTCCCTTCGCCACGCCTGCGGGCGATCTTAGCCCTCTCCAGGCTCAGCTTGATTTGCATCACCACCCAATCGTGGCCTTCCAGATGCATTATTACGCATCGATCTGAAGGTGTTTGCGGGCGGCGGGTTACGAAGTTCCTCAGGCTAGACTAGTCGGACGGAGCTTCAACCTACCGGGAGGTGGATTTGAGATACGATAGTTCCTGAATCTTTTACAATCCCACGCCAGTTCATATCGCCGGTCAGGTAGAGCGTCAATCTCGGGTCCTGTTCACAAGAATGGATCGCTATAGATATTTTATCAAGAGCCTATTAAGCATTCTTAATCAATTAGAATTATATGAATCTAGGTGAGTTTGGTATTGAAATGGCTTCCTATCGACGGTCAGCGAGTGAGGAGGCTCAAACGTTAAAAGATCCGTACATCACCTTTGCTAAGTCTCAAATCTCTATACGAGCGATTTGACACCCATGAGCGGAGAATGGCAGACCAAGTGCTTTCTCAGTGGGTTTGTTGTGGAAGATCCGGGCAGGGTACGTTTCGACGCGCTCGCCTAATTAACGAGTTTGGAATCAGTGCCGCAGTTCCCGCTCTTAACACACTGGCAGAACGCCTCAAATCGAGCACTGATCCCGGCGCACCCTTCGAACTGGAAAAAATCGGACGATTTGTCGATAAGTTGATTGCGTCCCAGATCGTGACAGCATGAAAAAGAATTTCACCCCATAGCAAACAGAGGGCATGCCACCTTCAGCTTGATATCGAGGCTAATCGCCTGTGCTTTTTCAGTTCTCTTCCGCAATCTTTGAACCTAACTTTTACCTTGACCATCGCCGAGTGGCGGGAACAATACAACAGCGTCAGGCCACACCAGTAGCCTCGGCAAGATGACACCACAGTGAGTTCGTTGCCGCACGTCCTGGCTGAGGAAAAGGCACAAATTTAAGGCGGTGCTTGGACGAAAACGGGTGCAGGTCACTGTGGCTTTAACACTATGAGCAATAGTGTTTCAGGCGAGAGAGCATCAGGCGACGGATCAGATCATAACACGGCTCAAGCCGGTATTTCATGATCTTTTTCAGATCAGGGCGGCAGCTCTGAAGTAGAGCTTCCCGCTCGAGGGTCGCCGGACTCCGGGCGAGTTTAAGGGTTTACGCCGTCGCGGTTTCGGCGCTATTTGCGGCTCCTCGCCCGTTGAAACACTATTGCTCATTCTGTTTCACCCGGTTCCCTCTTGCCCGCGTGACGCCGCACCCCTGGCCGCTCCGCCAGCCCATTTCCCTACCGGAGTGAAACAATCATGCAACTCTACGACTCACATGGCCGCCGCAAATACCTGACGCCCGGGCGAGCGCCGGATTTCCTGCGGGCATCGGAAACAGCCTCATACCAGGTCCGAACCCTCTGCGGAACGCTGGCCCATACCGGCTGCCGGATCTCCGAAGCGCTGGCGCTGACCGCCGACCGCGTCGATCCCGGCGACGGCGTCCTCGTCTTCGAGAGCCTGAAAAAGCGCCGCAAGGGCGTTTACCGCGCCGTTCCTGTGCCGCCGGACTTTCTGGACAGGTTGCGCCTCGTGCATGACCTCGAGTTGTTGCATCGCGGTGACGAACGCGGACGCGGCGTCAGGCTCTGGCCGTGGTCGCGCACCACCGCGTGGCGGCCGTGTGTCGGAGGTCATGGAATGCGCGGGGCTGGGAGGCATCCACGCCACGCCCAAGGGCCTGCGCCACGGCTTCGGCATCAAGGCTGTGACATCCGAGGTGCCGCTCAACATGACCCAGAAATGGCTGGGCCATTCCCGCATCGCCACGACCGCCATCTATACGAACGCCATGGGACCCGAGGAAAAGCAGATCGCGGAAAGGATGTGGAGCTGACCGCGGTGCCGCACAGCTTTCTTATCGCAAACGAAGTATCCTCTCATGAAGACCGCAATACTGCTTTCGGTTCTGCTGTTCCATGGCGCGATGCGCGTCCATGCCCAGAACCTCCCCTTCAATGTTCCGGTTCGGGCGGGACTGAGCGCCGGGGGCAAGGAATTCCGGAAACATCCCGCGCTCCTGGTACAACGGCGCGCGAGGCCCGGTTCGCCTCGCTCCAGCTCGTCTTCGAGCCCAATGTCGGCCAAGCGGCCCCGGAAATCCGTTATCTTGCCCGTGGCGCGGGATATACGCTCTTCCTCACTGACCATGAAGTGGTGTTACAGGAACCCGGAAAATTTCCCGTGCGCCTGCGGCTCGGCGCCGATAAGACCGCGCCGCATATCGAGGCCTCCGACCCGACCGGCGGAGTAAGCAACTACCTCATCGGTTTCGACCCCTCGAAATGGCGCAAGAACGTGCCGCATTACCTGCCGTACGCTACCGCGACCTCTCTCCGGCGTCGACGCAGTGTTTTACGGCGACTCCGGCCATCTCGAATACGACCTCATCGTCGCGCCCGAGGCCGACCCTTCCAGCGATCACGATGGAGTTCGACGGCGGCCCGATGCGCCTCGATAAGGCGGGCAATCTCCTGCTCGGGGCACCCGCCGCCGAGGTGCGGCTGCGCCGCCCGACCGTCTATCAGACGGACGAGCAGGGAAACCGCGTTCTCATCAACGCGGGTTTCCGCCTCAAAGGCGGTCACCGCGCCTCCTTCACGCTCGCCCGCTACGACACACACCGCGAACTGGTGATCGATCCTTCCGTCCTCTACGCAAGCTATCTTGGCGGCTCCTTCAACGATCAGGGCAATGCCATCACCGTGGACACCGCCGGGAACGCCTATGTCGCCGGACTCACCCGCTCGACCGACTTCCCCACCGTGAATCCGATTTCGAACGCCGGATACGGCGGCGGCACCGCCGACGCCTTCATCACCAAGATCAACCCGGCCGGCACCGCCATTCTCTATTCCACCTATCTCGGCGGCTCGGCCGCCGATCAGGCGAACGCCGTCGCGGTGGACCCGGCAGGCAACGCCTATCTCACCGGCTCCACCCACTCTTCGGACTTCCCCGTGCAGAACCCCGTCCAGCTGCAGAACAAAAGCCCCTTTACCGGGACCGGCTTCGTCGCGAAATTAACCCCGTCCGGGCAGCTCGTCTATTCGACCTACCTCGGCGGCACCGCCCCCACACAGCCGGGCACCAACATACAGCTGGGCGATGCCGGTGCCGGGATCGGCGCGGACGCGGCCGGGAACGCCTACATCGCCGGGACCACCTATTCGCCGGATTTTCCGACGAAGAATCCGATTCAATCGTCCGCCCAGGGCGCGGCATCCATGTTCGTGACTAAGCTCAGCCCCGACGGCTCGACAATGCTTTACTCGACCTTCTACGGCGGCCTGAGCACTTACGGGTATGGCATTGCCGTCGATACCTCGGGAAACGCCTACGCCCTGGGTCAGGCGGCCGCCATCAACGGGTTCCCGACATCACAGGCAATCATTCCCGCCGCCAACGGAGCCTTCTTCGTCCTGAAGCTTGCGCCCGCCGGCACGGTCAGCTCTCGACGCTCGTCGCGGGAGGCGTGCCGGCAGGAATCGCGATCGACGGCGGCGGTAACGCCTATGTCTTCGGTCAGGCGCTCAACATAAAGAGTTTTCCTTTGGTTAACCCTCTTTACTCCTCCTACCAGCTGCCCTCGAACTTTGTGAGCAAGCTCAATGCAACCGGCACCGCCCTCATCTACTCGACCTTCTTTCCGGGCTGCACTTTCACCTCTATCGCACTCGACGCGGCGGGTGATGCTTATCTCACCGGCTCGGGGAACGCTGAATCGGCCTCGACGTTTCCGCTCATGAACGCCTTTCAGCCGACACCGCTGCAGGGTATCAGCGCCGTCATCGTCGCGCTCAACCCCAATGCCTCAGCCCTTCTTTACTCCACCTATCTGGGCGCGGACGCGACGGATACGGGATCGCCTCCGATGCCTCGGGCGATATCTATGTCACGGGGTTCGGCCTCGGGATGCCGCCGGATAGCGGGGCGTTTCAGCCCAATCCCAACAGCTATCCCGACGCGTTCGTCTTCGCCTACGCCTCTGGAGCCACTCCAGCCGTCGCCACCGTCAACGCGGCGAGCTTTGCCGCCGGTGTTCCCGCCGCGCCGAGCGCCATCGTTGCGGGATTCGGGAGCCACCTCGCCACCCAGACCGTCGCGGCCTCCGGAACGCTCACCACCAGTCTCGGCGGCACGACCGTGAACATCACGGATGCCAATCGCGTCACGACCCCGGCGGAGATCTTCTTTGCAAGCGCCGGGCAGGTGAATTTCCTGATTCCACCCGGTATTGCGCTGGGCGCGGGGCAGGTGCAGATCATGGCAGGCGACGGCACCGCCTCCGTGGGACCGATAACAATCGCAGGCGTCGCGCCGGGCATCTTCACCGCGGACGGCAGCGTGGCCGTTGGCCAGGCGGTCCAGGTCGACGCCCAAGGCAACCAGACTTACCTCAACCTGGCTGTTTACAACGCTGCGACGGGGAAATTCAGCGCCGCGCCCATCAGCCTTGCGCCCGGCACGTCGACCATCCTGGTCCTCTACGGTACCGGCATCCGAAATGCGCCGCTTTCGCAAGTGACCATGCAGATCGGCGGTCAGGCCGTCACCCCCGCCTTCGCGGGCATCCAGGGCACCTTCGCGGGTCTTGATCAGATCAACGTCCAGATCCCGCAGTCACTCGCGGGGCTCCGGCGACACGAACGTCACCCTGAGCGCGGGCGGCATCACGTCGAACGGCGTGCATGTAGCGATTCAGTAGCGCCGCGTTTCGGAAAGTGCCGCAAAACCGGCCGCCTCACGGTGAAACAAGCCGTGGGGCGCGCACCTATCGTCTCCTTTTGCGCCTGAAACCGCGGACCCATGGCCGCCTCTCTTTTGATGGGCACGTTGCGGGCGTCGCTCGCTTGCGTCAATAACGGATTTTCCCCTGCCCCCGTGGAAGCGTACGGGGGCATTCCTCGCGGATAGCCAAAATCCTATGACGCGCTCGCTAGCCGCCCGCGGTCACGGTGCCATCAGAGAGGCCGCATGGGGCGGTCTCCTGCAAACCAAAAGGAGAAACATCATGGCTACCATCGGCACATTCACCAAAGACGGCGCGGGCTACTCAGGCACCATCGAAACGCTGAGCCTCAACGCGAACATCACCCTCGAACCCGTCAGCGACAAGAAGAGCGGCAACGCACCTGATTTCCGGGTTTTCCGCCAGGCGGAACACTTCACCTCCGAGATCGGCGCGGCCTGGAAGAAGACCTCGAAGGAAGGCGCCGAGTACCTCTCCGTCAGCCTCGACGACCCGAGCTTCGCCGAACGCATCAACTGCCGCCTGGTGAAGACCGGCTCCGAGCACGGACATACCCTCTACTGGGAGCGCAGCCGCCCCCGCGACTAATCACCTCCGGGCGGCCTTCGGGCCGCCCTCCTTTCCCACCCGTTTCACTTGAAGGAATCCGCCATGACCCGCTTTGAATACACCCCGCCCGAAGACGATAACCCAGATCGCGTTTATGTGCGCGTGGACGATGTTTTCGACATCAGCATCCTGCGCATCGAGGAAGGCCTCGTCATCGATGTTTACGACAACAACGAAATCGATTTTCTCGGCACGCTCCATATCGACGAGGATTCCCTCGCCCGCAATCGGGAGGCGTGAAAATGACCATCAGGAAATCAACCATTTACAACGTCCACGTTTACCGGGAAATGCGCTTGTACTTCCCCGGTATCGTCGCCAAATCCATTAAAGCCGCGGCGCATATCGCCGCGGGCATGCCGACGCGCGACGCGCAAACGGTCGAGGATTGCGAGGGAGCAAATATCGCCGCGCTTGTCGATGTCGAAGGCGACACCGAATACCGGAAGAGTCGCCTCCTCGACTTCGAGGGGCTTCTGCTGGACACCCTTCTGGACATCAAGCGTCTGGCTGGGAAATCCGGCGATCAGGACGCCGATCCCTTCGCCCTGCTGGACCTTATCGCCGACAAGGCGCTAACCGCGATCCACCGTGCAACCAAGGAGTAATCAATATGACCCCCTTCCGCAATTCCATACTCCACGCCGATTGTTTGCGCGCCCTGCCGATGCTCCCTGACAGGAGCATCGGCTTCATCCTCACCGACCCGCCCTACATCACGAACTATCGCTCGCGGGACGGGCGAAGCGTGCGCAACGATGACAACGATAAATGGCTGAAACCTGCCTTTGCCGAGATGTACCGCGTGCTGGCGGACGACAGTTTCTGCGTCAGCTTCTATGGCTGGCCCGCGGCGGATCGCTTCATGCAGGCCTATCGCGCGGCGGGGTTCCGGGTCGTGGGCCACCTGATGTTCCCCAAATCCTACGCGTCGAGCACCCGCTACCTGCGTTATACGCACGAATCCGCGCATCTACTTGCCAAGGGCAATCCCCGGCCTCCTGAGAACCCCATCGGCGACGTCATCGCCTGGAACTACACCGGCAACAGGCTGCACCCGACGCAGAAGCCCCTCTCCGCGCTCCTGCCCCTAATAGAGGCGTTTTCCGGGCCGGACGCGACAGTGCTCGACCCCTTCGCGGGCTCCGGCTCGTCACTACTGGCCGCAAAGGCGCTAGGCCGCCACTACATCGGCATCGAGCTGGACGGACAGTATCACGCCATCGCCAAGAAGCGTCTTAATCTGAATTAGGGATGGCCAGTCGTTTTCAGGCCAGCCAAGTTCTGCCGAAAGTATCCTCTTCATGCGTATTAATACATGGTTAAGGGCCGTTCATCCGCTACGGTCTCCCTCTACCGCCCAATCCGTCTGCCCGAAGGCCGCGGGGATGTTTCCATCCCCGCCAGCCCCGGCCTCCGGCGCGGCGCGAGGAGTTGCTTCCCAGCATTGCTCCCTTCCTCCGGCCGGCCCGACCGCACTATAACCTCACCAGCCCCGGCACCAAAGCGAAAAATCCCGGAGGGTTCGGGAGGCAGCGCCTCCCGCGCAAAGCTGCCGTCCGTAGGACGGACTTCAAAAAGCGCGCGGAACGCGCGCCGCCGCGACAATCGACCCATAGTGGGTCACTTCCGGCGCCGATCCACCACGGGTTGTGTCCGGCACTTGCCAATACACGCTCCACGCGCTAAAGTCCCCGCGAATATCACGCTGAAAGGGGAAGGCATATGCGCGGCGAAACGAAGGATCGGAAATGGCAGGAGCAAGAGCGGCACCGGCGCACGCCGCGCCGGCATGAGCCCGCGCATGGCGAACTCGCCCACTGGGTCAGAACGCTCGCCCTTTTGGCCCCGCTGGCCATCACCGAATTCGTTCCCGACCCGGCACGGAGCAAACGCCTGATCCGCGCGACCTCGGTGCTGGCGGTCGTACTTTCCGAGGGGCTGCATTCGCACCGGCTCCACGAGCAGCGCGACCGCAACCGTGCCGCGCTCGAGGCCTGCGAAAGCGGCGCGATGCTTTAGGCCGGTTTCCTGACCGCGGCCGCCGCGCCGGTGCTCGGCGGTTCCGGCGTTTCGACGGGCTTTCCCCCTTGCGCTTCGAGTTCGCGCAGCCACCCCGGCTTCTGGCCTTTCGCATTCCACACCAGCTCTTCCCGCGAAGGATGCCGGTAGCAACGCCCGCCCTTATAGGCGGGCGCTTTCGCAGCTTTCCCCCTGCCCTTTGCGGCAAGATCGCTGAGGCTCAGGCCCACGGACGCGAGAAGCGCCCGCGCCTCGGCCATGGCCTTCGCCTTGCGGTCGTCGTCCCGCTGTTTCAGCAGCCCGTTGGAACGGTCGATCACCGCCTGAAGTTCGCCGTCATTTAACCCGTCGAGGGTATCGAGTTTCATCCTCTTCGTCTCCTTTCAATGCATTAACCAAGTCACTGATTCCCGGCCCGATTTCAAAGCGCGTGACGATCGGGATCTTCCTGCCCTCATCGCCGATGCCGGCATTCTCGGCGCCAAGCGCTTGGGCCTGCAGCCCGTCAAGCTCGGTCACGCTTTTGAGCCTGCCCTCGTCGATCTGGCGCACGAGCCCCAGCAGGTGATGACCGTAGAGGATCACGTAACGCGAAGCGAAGACGAGGGTCAATGTTTCGACGCCCGCGGCGTCGTGCCATTGATCGGTGACATAGGACGACCAGGACAGGCCCGCGGCGAGGCGGCCGCTCTTATCCCAGATGCGCAGGTTATTCGCCTGCGAGGCGAAACCCCGCTCCTGGGACGGGCCTTTAACAGCGTCCGGCGGTTCCTCGCCACTGAACAGCTTGGCGGCGAAGCTTTTTTCCTTCTCCTCACGCACGGTGCAACCCTCCTCTCTCGCGGCTCTTTTCGCGCCAATAGTCGGCAATCGCGGCGGCGCGCGCTTTGACGAAACGCGTGAAGCGCTGATGATCCATCAGGGTTTTCAGCACGCCTGGGCGCGGCTTCGGGCGGATCTTGGTCTGCGTCAGTTCGACGGCGGAGAGGCGTTCGCCGGTGCGCGCGATGGCGTTCCTGACGTCCTCTTTCGAATCGACATAGATCTTCGCCGCTTCGCGTCCGCGCGAGACGCTCACATACCATTGCTGCCGGTTCGCGGCGCGCAGCGATTCGTTGCCCGTGGCGATGAAGACCCGGTCCACGGTCTTGCCCTGGCTGGCATAACTCGTATCGACATAGCCCAGCGTGAAATGCCCGCATTCTTTCGGCAGCAGCTTGCCGTTTCCGAGTCGGATATCGCCTTCCTTGTGAAGCCCTCGACGGTGAAGATGTCGCCGTTATTCAGCGCGGGTGCCTTTGGCCTGACCCTCGACTTTCGCCTCGCCGTTCTTGGTGATGCGGATGCGGTCGCCTTTGGCAATCGCGAGGTCGCGTGCGCGGGAGACTTCGAAGCGGTTGGTCTCATCGAGCGGCAGCGCAGCCCGTCCGTGCCGTCTTTACGCAGGACGCGAAGCCCGTCCCCATTCGGCCGGCAACAGCGACCGTCTCCCCTTTCTTGAAACCGCCATCGGTCGACGCGCATGCCCGTTAACGCTCCTGCGCGTTCCCGCGATCGCCTCGCTGAAATCAATGACCATGCCCGGCTCGTAATTGCGGGGATCGCCCTTCTGCGCCTCCGTCCAGCCGGTCGATTTGCGTACCTTGAATTCGCGCTCATCCCCGAGCGTCCCGCGCTCTTTCAAAGCGGCGCGCAATTCCTCCGTCAGCCTGCCGCCTTCGGCATGGGTCGGCGCGATGATGAGGGCCGATTTTCCGTCGTCCGCCGCTTTCAGGTAATCGGCCACCAGCATCCGGTGCCGTTCCTCGCCGGCTGCCTCGATAACGCCGCCCATTGCATCGAGCGCGTCGAATCCCTTTTGCGCCGCTTTGCCGGTTCCCTGCGCAATGCTCTCGACGGCTTTCTTATAGCCGGGCTCCGTCTGCCGGCGGATCTCCGTGAGCTTCGCCAGCCTGACGCCGGCTTCCTTTTCCAGAAGCCGGAATGCATCGCCCGCCTCGACGCTGGAATGTTGCGTGTAATCGCCGGAAAGCATGACGCGGCTTGCCGGCTTTCTTCGCCACTTCCATCAGCCGTCGCATGTCGCGGTTGGAGACGAGCCCCGCTTCATCAACCCAGATGATTTGTCCCTGCGACTTGCGGCTTGGAGCTTTTCGTTTTTGAGCAGCGTCTCAAGCGTCGTCGGCATCCTTGAAGCCCTCCTTTGCCAGCACGCCGCGCGAGGCCTGCGACGAGGGCGCAAAAGTGAAGACCTTCCTGTCCGTCTCGCCCTCGATCAGATCCACCGTGGCCCGCATCATGCGGCGTTTTGCCGGTGCCCGCCTTGCCGACGATGCCGGTCACCGTATCGCGAGAGTTCAGGATATGGATCGCCGCTTGCCGTTGCTCTGGCGACAGTCCTTTGAGCCCGTCGGCAGGCAGTTTCGCTTCAGCGATCAAGGGTACGAATTTCCGGTGGCCGTCGCGGGCGAATCGCAGCATCGCGACTTCGTCCGCGAGCGTCTCGGCGGTTGTCGTCATCAGTTCGCCGTCGCGTTCGCGCGCGATCATGCCGTCGCGCCGGGAAATACCCGCAACATCATCGGGCAGGACGGCGCCGACGCCGTAGCGCAGCGCCTCGGCGCGCAGCCGTTTATCGGAGACGGCGGAGGCCCGTTCGAAAGGAATGCCCGACCGCGAAATCCATGGCCCGGTCAGGCGTCATCGCCGCCGGTGCCATCAGAGGCCGCCGCCTGCCATAACGGCCTTGAGCGCCGCGCTTTCCTCAGCGCTAAGCCGCGAATCCCATTCCTCCCGCAGCTGCGTCCTGCTGACACCCTCGGTTTTGTGCTCACGGCCGTAATAGCCGATGGCATGCTTGCCCTCAGGCGAGGTGACGCCCATTGCTTCGGCTTTGGCTTCGATTTCATTCCGCCGCCGCGAGAACTTATCGATGAGACTCACGGGCAGGCCCGCGAACTCGAAACTGTGTCCGGCCTTATGTGTCGCGATGCCGAGTATCATTCAGCTTCCTGGCGAGCCGCGCGTCAAACGCCGCTTCGAAATACCCGGCGTCATGCTTCAGCTCGCCGAATTGTCCGGCCTTCCAGCGTCTTTCCTCCTCGTCCCAGGTCACGTTGGGCACGAAATTATGGCTGTGCAGATGCGGGTCCGGCGTGCAGTCCACGGGGCGCGACGTGAAATGAACGAACTCGGCCCAGACCATATTGCCGGTGATGCGGTTCTCATCCCTTCCGCCCTTGCGCACGCGCGTCTTCATCTCGCGCTCGATCTCCCGCATCGTTTCCGCGCCGCTTTCGCGGAACGCGGTCAGGATGCGCTCATCTTTCGACAGCTCATAGAGGACCGAGACCGATTTGGGCGCCGAGAAGGTGAAGTCGTAACCGGCGCGGCGATTGTCTTTCTGACGGGGCGTCAGCTGCTCGCCCGTCGCGGGATGGAGGTTATCGACAACCGCGAAGTAATCCTGCTGCTCGACCTCGCCCGAAAGCCCCAACTGCTCCGCGGCTTTACCGCCCCAGACGCCGGCGATCTCCTGCCCGTCGATATAGTAGTCCGAGCGGACCATGCCCTTGCCGAAATACTGCTTGGCGGCCTCGGCATTCTGGCTTTCTGTGACCCTCAGCATGGCTCATGCCTCGATAGCGTTCCAACTACAACCCGTGGTGTGTAAAACTACAACCACTCCACAACCTCTTGTATTCATCTCCGTGTAAGTTGCAAGAGTAAATATTGGTACATGCGTCTCCCCTAAGCGGTGCTTAGGCAGAAGGCGATCATCCCGCAACCCACACGTTTCGAACGCGTCTGGAATCGTTCCAAATGGCTAACCGAAAGCACCCGGCATCCAGTCTCATCGGCGTATTTAGAATCGTTCCATTCACGCCGAGCACGCTTGTCAAAACACGCCTTAAACGGTAATGTGCTCCTGTCATAACGGAGCGAAAATATGCAAAGCCGAGATACCGTTTCACTGCTGCAAGCGCTTCCGGCGAGGGCCACGAACCGGGAGGCTCTCAATTGGGTCACCCGTATGCGCCGACTCCTCGATCGGTGGGAACATTTGCCGGACCACGAAAGCCGTTCCATGACGCCCGACGCGATGCGCGAGGCGCGCGAAGAATTGAACGCCGTCGAAGAAAAAGTCCGGCGCGACATGGCCTGCTCCGGCTAGCGCTCCCAGGACGGCGGACGACGCGCGATTGTTTGCTGTGCCCGCTTCCGGAGTCTTTTCAGGCGCGGGCTGTTTTTCCTGTCCTGCCGTTTTACCGCTCGCGTCATCGGTCGGGCTTAACGCCGCCTGGCCCTTATCCTGATGATTCTGTTTCTGCAGCTGCGCGCTGTTTGAACTGCCTTCGGAGGGCGAAGGAGCTGCCGGCCCATCCTGGTGCTGGGTCGCCTTGTTCATGGCCGCCATCGCGCGATCCGCCTGTTCCTTCACTTCCGGCGTAATGGGTTTTTCCGCCGCCTTCTGCTGCGCGTCGCGCTCAGCGTACATCTCCTTGACGACTCCCGGTTTCGGCTGCTGGGAATCGCCTGCGGGCTGTTGCCGGCCGGCGTTTCTGTTCTTCATGAAATCGAGGAATGCCACTCTCGTTCACCTCGATTGTTATTCTCGTTTTTCGGCGGGGTTTTCCGAAAGTCAAACGATGTCAAAGCGATGTGAGAGCGGGAGATTCAAGCGATGACAACGCCGTTTTCCGCAGGCGAACCGAGCGCGGCTGAGAAACAGAACCAGCTGAACCGAATTCTTGGAGGTGAGACTTTCAAGAAGGCACCTAAGCCATCCCTCTTTTTGACTTACCTTTTCGAGAAGGACCGCGACGGCGTGGCGTTTGATGAATACACTGCGGGTATCGATCTCTTCGGCCGGAAAAAGGACTGGCGGACGTTGGAAGACGCCATCGTGCGCGAAAATATGCGTCGCCTGCGGAAACTGCTTGAGGCCTACTACGATTCAGAAGGCATCGAGGACCGGTTGATCCTGCCCTTCCGGGCTATAAGCCCGTCTTTTCTCCGAACCAGAGCAACCCTGTTGAACGCAATTTTCGGAAGGCGGTCCCGCATATCGCTACCGACCCCGCAGCCGCTTTCAGATTTCTCGACGCGGTACTCAGCCGCGAGCCCCATCATGCCGAAGCCATCGCGGCGCGCGCCGAAACAGAATTATGGCGCCCGATGCTCGGTAACGAAACCGACGTACCCGATTTGCTGGCGGTGGCGGAACTCCAGGCGCAGCGGGCATTGCAATATGACGAAAGATGCTGGCGGGCACACCTCGTCATGGGCGCGCTGCATTGTTGCCGTTGGCAATGGGCAGCTGCGAAAGTGGCATTCGGGGCTGCGCTGGAAAGCTCGTCCACACAGACCCGCGCACACCCCTGGTATGCGGCTTTCCAGATGGCGACGGGCCGGACAGAGCAGGCATTAAACCTTACGAGCGCGGCGGCGAACGATCCTTCCGTTACCCCCTGGCCTCTCCTGACACATGCATTATTTCTTTACGTCGCGCGACGCTTCGACGAAGCGCGCAAGGTCATTTTGCAGGCAAAAACCGAATACCCGGATACCTGGCTTTCCCACGTCTTATGGAGCTGCGTTCAGATCGCGCTCGGAAAAGGCAAATCGAACCCTCCCCTGCTCGGCATGTCGCTGCCACAGCACCTTTCCGACGGCACCGAGGTCTATACGGCGCTCTGCTTCCTCGACGCCGCTCACCGGTTGGAACCCGGGCACCCTGATTATGCCCTTTTAAAGCAGACAGCAACCACCTGGATCAATTGGCAGCTCGCCGAATGGGAACCGGCGGACGAGCGGGATTTCTGGTCGCCGCCGAAACGCCGCGTCTCTCCCTTTCACTTGGGCCTCGCCTTCCTGGCGATTGGCGAGTTCCGGACAGCCATCGAGTGGCTCGGCCGGGATGCCGAAAGAGGCCATCCGCTGATGGCTTGGCTTCACCTTTGGCCACTGCTTGATCCCTTGCGAAATCTACCGGAGTTCGAGTCTCTCATTTCAGGCAAACATCTTCCCGATCTTTAGTGGTCTCAAGACGGCTAGAGACAAGACGAGCATCGTCATCATCCCAGGTTGTCGAACCCACCAAGCCGGACAGGCGCCATCGCCAAGTGCCGGCCCGCTGTTCACTGATCTGTTACGCTCCGGACAACCGCGTGCCACCCTTCGCGGTAGATCACCAGAGGAAATCAGCCCGGCCGTGGCGATGCAGTCAGCTTAGAATCTGCCAAGACACCACCGCGAACTTGGCGATGCGATACGTGCCAAGAACACGGGCTGTTTCGAATGTCACGCTGGTCAAGACGGGATAGGGCTCCGTCCTGACCGTACCAGTCCCAAGCAAGGAGGGTGTCAGTGTCACAAGACTCTTTTGGAGCAGTCGCTACTATGTTGCTTAGAATCAATAACTTAATGGACCTTCTAACCGGCGACGGTCATTCCGAAAAGTCTTGAGCAGACCGAGGCACGATGGTACTGTACTGAATCAACCCGAAAATGTGGAGTAAAAAAGTGGCGGAGAACGATAAAATGAAGGAAACTGGATCACTAATGGAGACAGATCTTCAAACATCATCGCAGAATGACAGACCGCCGGTTTCCATGCCGGCTGCTTCGCAAGCACTGGACCCAGACGAAAGACGCATGGAGAAAAGCTTAGCGGAGTTGATGAAACGAAGAAAGCAGCGTGCAATTGATGAAATAAAATCCGAACGGATCAAACAGCGTTAGCGCTTATTTCCCTGGTCTAAGAACATCGCAAGTCTGCCAATCTCATCAGTGTTGCTTAGGCGATTCTCTCGGGCTCCTCGCATGAGAAGGGTGAATTGTTCTTTTACTTCCCGAAGGTGCTCCTGATTATTCGTAAAGGTCACGTGAGGTGGAACTTTATTTATCCCATCTTCCAACTGCGAGGATGCTTTCCCCTCGCTTAGAAATGCTCCATCAGCAAGAAAAAAGCTTCTGGTTGGGAGCCTTAGATCTCGTCGACTCGTGAAAAGCGTTGATGCGTCGGCCTCGGAAAGCCAGTAGTTGTCCTTCATTCCCTGATCCAAAAATTCCTTAATGACTTGGATGAGCCGTCCTGCGTTATTCTTGGGAAGACCATCGGGCACAATAAAAACTCGCTTGAGCTCGAAACCTACCTCCGTACGCTGCCTTTCAAGTGCCGCGCCATGTGCTTTAATATACGCATCGATTGTTGGAGATTTATCCCAAAAACTTTCCAGATGCTCCCGATTCGCATAAGTGCATGTGTAGACAAAACGTTCTGCATTATTCAGAATTAGAGTGATTATTTCTTTACGAACTTTTTCGTCTTCCTCAAGTTGATTATAGAAATATTCGCGATAAAACCCCTCTCTTTCGATTCGTCGTGCCTTACTCAACAGCCAATAGTGCAATACATATGTTACGCCCGTTTGTTCTGGGTTGATTATCGCGGCTAGGGAATCCCGAAAATGAAGAAATTTTGGGTGAAGATCATTTCCATATACTCGCTCGTTAAAATGGGATTCAGCATCCTTAACGCATGTGCGAATATGTTCCCCGGTGATATGGATATTGGCGTTAAGCTCGGCGACAACATCATTAAGCTTGAAAATACACCCCAATAAAAAACCCACCAAAGAGACCGCTACCCCGGCGATTATTCCACTTGAATCCCTTTCGATCGCTGCTAATAAGAGACCAATTACTATTGTGGTCCCGGAGATGGCCCATCGGGTATGCTCCTTGCTCCATCCCATGGCAAGGGAGTGTATCACACTCTCGGCGTACCTTTAAGTTAGGGTAGGTCGTGCTGCACAGGGTATGCCAACCCGACCGAAGTCGCGCCACATTGCTGGTGAAGAGTCGTGGTTGAGGGAAAATCGCTGAGTGGATTATTATATCGGTGTCCCTCAGCGATAAGCCTGTTTGACATCGTTTGACTTCCGCCAACTACCGCTTCGGCTTCACGCTGAAGCTATGAAAATCACTTACGCGCTGTTTCTTCTGAGCGTGGCTTACCTACCCAGAAGCTACGCTCAAAACCCGCAAGCCCCAGCCCAACCGGCGCCCGCAACCAAGCAAGCCCCCTGCGGACCGTCGGACTCCTTCGACAAACACGTCAAACTTAAGACGCCTCCGAAGCTGAAGGCGCAGCTGACGAAAATGCTCGGGTCAGCTCGGCAACAAGACCGGCATCGTCATCAACCCGGACGATCTCGATCCCACGAAGCTGACCAAGCAGGACGCCAAGCCCTGCCCCGCGCCTTCGGTTGCGCCGGCCACTCCCCCGGCAAAGCAGGCCGCTCCGCTGATCGCGAAGCCCTGAACCGCCCTCGGGCGCGCCCGCTCGCTCTTGGGGGCGGCGCGCCCGTCTTTGGGAAAACTTATGCCACAGAGAAACAACCTCCTCGATACGGAGCTATTGACCCTCACCGACAGCGATCCGCTCCTCGTGCGCGACGTCGTCGAAGGGATGCTCATCACCGGCGCGCCTGGCTCCGGCAAGAGCAGCTGCAGCGGCAGGCAGATCGCCATGGGGCTGCTGCGCATGCCGACCATGGGCGGCCTGGTGCTCACCGCCAAGGCCGAGGAAACGCGAGAACTGGATCGCCTACGCGAAAGCCTGCGGAAGGGCGCAGGATCTCATCGTCTTCAACGCCGAGTCCGGCGATTGCTTCGATCCCGCTGTATTACGAATTCACGCGGCCCGGACGCGGCGCGGGCGACATGGAAAGCATCATCGATTTCTTCTCGACGCTCGTCTCCATCGGCAAGAAGGAAGCAGGGCCACGGGCACGATCCCTTCTGGGAACGCGGCAACGAGCAGCTGATGCGCAATGTCATCAAGCTGCTCGATCTCGCGGGCGAGCGCGATTTCGATCGCGAGCATCGACCGCGTCATCAAGTCGCTGCCGACGCGGCCCGGCGAATACGAGGAGGAAGCGCTGGCAGCGTGAGTCCTATTGCGCGCAGCTCATCGCCTCCATCAAGGCGCGCCAGGAGACGCTCACGCCCGATCAGTGGAGCGATCTCGATTTCGCGACGCAATACATCTTCAAGAAATGGCCGGCCTTCGATGAGCGTCCCCGCTCGTCGCTGGAGATGACCTGGTCGCGGCATGGCGGACAAGTTCCTGTTCAATCCCTTCAACCGCCTGTTCTGCAGCGGCAAATGCAGCCTTCACGCCGGAGCAGACGACGCACGAGGGGAAGATCGTCATCTGCGATTTTCCGCTGCTGGAATACGGCCATGAGACCGGCAGGCTGATCAACGTCATCCTGAAGCTGATTTTTCAGCGGGCATGGCTTCGGCGCAAGCTTTCGGAATCGCCAAACCCGGTCTTTCTGTGGCAGGACGAATTCCAGTACTTCGTGACGCGCCGGGATAACTTCTTCCAGCAGACCTGCCGTGGATAGCCGCGTGGCGGTCGTCTGCCTCACGCAGAACATCCTTAACCTCTCCGAGGAACTGGGCGAAGACCAGCCCGGCAGCAAGACCAAAAGCTTCTGCGGCAATCTCGCCATCAAGATCGCCCATCAGCAGAACGAGCCCGACACCGCGAGCTTTCATGGCCGACATCATCGGCAAGGAATATCGCTACCTCGATAATTTCAACGCCGGCAGCTCCGGCAACAACCAGCAGTCGCATGCGAGCGTCGGCGGCTCGCGGCAGCTCGTCCACATCGTCGAGCCCATCGAGTTCACCCGACTGCATCAAGCCCGACGCGGCGAACCCGCTGGCGCAGGCCATCGTGTACCAGTCGGGCAAACCCTTCAACGCCACCAAAACCGCGCAGAACCCGAAAGGCCGCAATTACCTCTCGGTCTATTTCTCGCGCGAATAACGAACGGAGAAAACATGTTAACCGACAGAGCCGGTGAATCCGGCGCAATGAATGTAAGCCAGCTACAGGACAGCGCCATGAACCTCGTCGATGCGCTCTGCAGCGTCCTCTCGAGGCCCGTGGAGATGATCCTGAGGCCCTGGCACGGCACGCGGTATTTTCCCGTCGCGGTCATCGCCTTCTCCACGCTGCTGATGATCATGATGCCCGTCGTCTCGGCGCTCTTCACAAGCGTTGTCTCAATGATTCCGCTCAGCTCCGCGCGACCTCCGATCGGTCTCTTCGGCATCGGCTCGTTGACGAAGCTTTATTTCCTGCTGTCATTCGGCCACAGCATCCGCCTGTACCGGCGCATGATCCATATGGAGCTGGAGCAGAACAGCGAGTTCGAGGGCCCTCCCCTGCCGTTTTTCCAGCTGATCCCCGGCAGTTCCTCCTTCTGGCGGACGCGCATCCTGCTGGAGCCGGGACTGGTCATCATCCTCGCCACCGTGCTGGGACGGATCTTCATCTTCCAGTCCGGCCTGACCCTGTACCTGCAGATCGCGGGCCTCGCCCTCGCGATGAAGAATTTCATCGGCTGGTACCGCGCCTGGGAATATATCCGCACGCTGATGGACATGCGCTTCGCCGGTCCCATCATCGCGCGGCTTGCCGAGAACAGCGCGACCGAGGATGACCTTGCGACCGTGCATCTGGCGAGCTTTCCCAAGAACCTCGCCCCGGACATCCGGGCCGCGGCGGTGTCGCATATTGCGCGGACCTTCGCGGCCGACAGCGATACCACGCCCGGCCGCTAGCAGGACAAACCTTTACCACTCAAAACCGAAGGTGAATACCCATGAACATCACAGACAAGCAACGCAACAAGATCCTCTGGCTATCGGCCGCCGCGGTGGTCGTTGTCTACTACACGCCGTCCGCCGTCATGTCCATCCGGCAGTTCATGTTCAACCGTGAGCAGGCCGCGCGCCGGCAAGCCGCGCCGCCTGCGCCGAAGCAACCGGCGCCGACGCCGGCCGTCCAGCCGCCGCCGGTCCTCGTGCCGACGCAGGACCCTCAGTTCCTGAAACTTGTCGGCCCGTGGATGGGCGCCACGATCACGGAGACTCGCGGCGTCTGCCAGATCCGGCTCGAACTTGCCGCAGCCAGGGCAAGCCGGGCTTTACCGGCTACGCGACCATGAGCTGCGGTTCGAACATCGCCTTCCTTCCCGGAAAGCCCACGGCCCGCACCCTGACGCGCAGCTACCTCAACCAGCTCACGCCCGTATCGACCATTCTCGTGGGCGACGTGCAGGACGGCATGCTCCGGCTTCGCCTGAACCAGTCGATCGGCAACCCTCCGGACGGTTGCTTCCCGTCCGCGGTCGACCTGACGCCCTTCGGAACCGCAAAGCTGGCGGCGAAATGGCAGGACGGCCCCTGTCCGGACAGCCAGATGGTGATGCAGAGGTTGCCCCGGTGAACCGGATTCTTTCGAGCCGGGCACCCGGCCGAACGCCAGAGCGCTCCGAGCCATTCTCGCGGCGCTCACGCTGACCGCATTCATCTTCTGCTGCGTTGTCATTGCGCTTCTGCCGCCCTTCCACGTCCTTCCGAATCCGCGCCGGTCGCAATGACATGCAGCTGCAGCAAGGCATGCGCCTGCCATCGGCGCGAGGTTGTCACCGCGAGGTCGGACCATGGAAAACAGCACGCAACACCTTATCGATATTGACGAACTTTCCCGACGACTGAGCATTCCCAAGGGCACGCTTTACAACTGGGTGTATCTCAAGCGAATCCCCTTCATCAAAGCCGGCCGCTCGCTGCGATTCGACCCCGACGAAGTGATCCGATCCCTGCCTCATTACGCTATGATCGGATCGACGGGCAAGAGGTAGAAGGAGCCATAAGATGGCGATCTACCAACGAAAAGCCGGTATCTGGTATGCGGATTTCTTCGCGGATGGAAAGCGAGTGCAGGTCAGCACCGGCACCAGAAACAAACGTGAGGCGGAGAAGTTTCTCGCCTTGCGCATATCGGAGGCCGTGCGCGGGCAGTATGCCAAGCCGGTCAGGATCACGCTGTCGGAGTTCGGACGGCAGTATATGGAATACGCCAAGACCAACAAGCGATCGTGGCTCAGGGACCAGCAGATCATGGTTCATCTGACGGGGGTTTTCGGGCCGATGCCGCTTGGGGATATCGGCGCCCTCTCCATCGAGCGCTATAAGATTGATCGGCTGAAGGCTCCGGCGAGTCCGGCGACGGTGAATAGGGAACTCGCGCTTCTGAAGCATATGTTCAATCTGGCGGAACAGTGGGGCCTCTTCCGCGGTAGAAATCCCGTCAAGGGAATTCGGTTTCTGCCCGAAGACAACCTGCAATACCGATCGTTGAGCGATGCGGAGGAAGCGGAGCTGATCCGGCAGTGTTCGCCGTATCTGCAAGACCTCGTGACCTTCGCAATCCATACCGGTCTGCGATTCGGCGACATTCTGAATCTGAAATGGGAGGGGGTGGATTTAGAGAATCAGACCATCAAGGTTTTTGTGAAGAAGACCAGGCGGTTTCTCGACCTGCCGCTCAACGATGCGGCGGCAAAAGTAGTACGAGGCTGGCACGGCATCCGCAGAAACGAGTACGTTTTCTACAACCCGGAGACAGGCGAGCAATGGAAAGACCTGTGGCTGGGACTGAAAAAAGCGTGCCGCAAAGCGGGGCTCAAGGACATCACGTGGCACACCTTCCGGCATACGTTCGCCTCACGGCTGACGCGCGCCGGGGCGGATCTCGTGAGCGTCAAGGAGTTGCTGGGCCATTCTTCGATAACCGTCACCATGCGTTACGCGCACACCAACCGGGAGGCGAAGGCCCGCGCGGTGCGGCTGCTGACGCCAAGGTGTGACAAAACTGTGACACTGCCCGGTCTGAGCGAGAAATCCAAGAAAACGGCATAGTGACACAGCCGGTAAGTTGTGGGAAAATCAGGTAGTCCCGATGCGGTGAGGTGCGAGAGCGGTTGAATCGGGCGGTCTCGAAAACCGTTGAACCTTCACGGGTTCCGTGGGTTCGAATCCCACCCTCACCGCCAGAATCTTTTCAATAACTTACAGCAAAAGCACAGTTTCAGCGGGCAATAGCGGGAAAGGGTGTAGGCTGATGCCAGAACTCAAATGGCACCCTCTATCGAAGACACCGCCTGGAATGCGAAGCCGGACACGCCGAAGACTCCCGTACGGGCCAGTTTGAAGAGGGGCGGCGCGGCTGGAAACGATGCGCTTGTTTCATCTTTGCGTCGGGAACCCTGGGCCGTAAGTTCAGCCGGAAACAGATCGGCAAATCGAACTGGGACGAAGCCAAAACAGTCGTTGCTGCCTGGGAATCGGCTCACTCCTGGGACGGCCCCGTCAGAATCGAAGAACCCCGGCCCCGGCTTCCACTGAAGGACGCATCACGATTGCAGATTCGATAGCAGCCTTCCTGGCCATCCGCGAAGGGGCCAGGATTGCGCCGTCCACTCTCCGCAAATACCGAACGTTCACGAAGCAGTTGCGCGAGTACGCCGACGACAAAGGGTATGTGATGCTCGACCAGTTCACATCAGCGGACATCGACTTGTTCTACGCGAACTGGAAGCTCGGAGCACGGGCCAAAGGCAAAGCGCTGGGGACCCTTCGCAGTTTCTTCCGGTTTTCCATGAACCGTGAATGGCTGACCAAGAACCCCGTGACGACCGACCTTAAGCCCCCGTTGGGGGCCAGCCGCGTGGCTAAAAGGTGCCGTTCACAGACGACGAACTTCAGCGCATCGTGGACGCGTGTGACCGGCTGGGGTAATCGAGTGGAGCAACGGGAGCAAGACGGGGTCATGGGACGGGGAAGACGTGAAGGACTTCATCTGGCTGCTGACGTATACGGGTTTGCGCATATCGGACGCGGGCCTGTTTCACATGAACCGGCTGCACGGCAATGAAGTGTTCCTGCGGGCGAAGAAAAACGGCGGGGACGTGTTCACATGGATTCCCGATTGGCTGTAAGCATCCGGTGAACCCCTCTGGCGCATGAGCCCGAGAAAGCCCGATAGTGGGATGGATGAAAGCTATCGAGGCGGGCGCTACGCGACAGAAGAGGTGGGCGGAACTGATCCGGTTACAGAGGCAGAGCAAGCTTTCAGTGAGTGCTTTCTGCCGCGAGCACGGTGTCAGCGACCAGTCTTTCTATAATTGGCGGAAGCGGCTGTCGGAGGGTGAGCCGGTGCGGTTCGCGCTTGTGGAGACCAATGCGCCGGGCACGAAAGACAGCTTGCCGGTGGAACTGATTCTGGCCTCGGGAGACCGGTTGCGCATCGCGCCGGGCACCGATGCAGGGACCTTGCGAACCGTTCTGAGCGTCTTGCAGGAACGCGCATGATGCATCTGCCGGCCAGCGTGCGCGTGTATCTCTGTGCGTCGGCCTGCGACATGTGAAAGAGCTTCGACGGTCTGCACGCACTGGTCACACAGTCGATGGAACTGGACGCGTTTGCCGGACACTTGTTTGTCTTCGCCAACCGGCGGCGCGACCGGATCAAGATCCTGTATTGGGATCGGGACGGATTCGCCGTTTGGGCGAAGCGACTGGAAGAAGGAACCTACGCGATGCCGTTCGGCGATTTGACGGAGAATCGGCGCGAGATTACGGCTGCTGAGTTGGGCGCGCTGCTTTCGGGTATCGATCTGAGCCAGGCGAAGCGTCGGAAGCGGTACCGGAGAAGCATCGTCGCAGCCGCATAAACATTGAAGGTTTGTCCATTTCCGGTGGCGCCAAAGAACATTTAAGGCGATAATGTTTCCAGTGCCGATCGACCGCAAACAACTGCCCGACAGCGCGGATGTTCTGCGACAGATGGTGCTGGACCTGATTGCGCAACTGGACGCCTCCGAAGCGCGACGGATCAAGACGGAGAACCTGCTGCGGCAGTTACTCGCCGCCCGAAGCGGACGCCGCAGCGAACAGATTACCGCAGAACAACTGGCGCTGTTCGAAGCCGAGCTGAAAGCTCAGGGCGTGAACATTGAAGATCTGTCGAAGGGCAACGACGACGGAAACGGTTCCGGCGACAAAGGGCCGCCGGCCTCACCGGGCAACACCGCGGCGAACCCGCGCGGCCGCCGTGCGCTGCCTCGGCATCTCAAGCGCGAACGAACCGTGCACGATCTGGACGAAGCGGAAAAGCATTGCGCGATCTGCGCCCAGGATCTGCGCGAGTTCGGCGAAGAGACCAGCGAGGCTATGAGTACATTCCCGCGCAACTGATCGTAATCGAAGACATCTGCAAGAAGTGTTCCTGCGCCTGTACGGTGAAGACGGCGGGCAAGCCCTCGCAGCCGATTGAAAAGAGCACGGCAGGCGCGAGTCTGCTGACGCAGGTGATCGTGGCGAAATATGCCGATCATCTTCCTTTGCACCGGCAGGCAAAGATTTTCAGCCGCTTCGGCGTGGAACTGAGCGACAAGACGATGGGTGGATGGGTGAAGCAAAGCGCCGATCTGCTCGATCCCCTCTATAGAGAGCTGAAGGACTTTGTGCTGTCCTCGAAGGTGGTGGGAACAGATGACACGCCAGTGAAGGTGCCGGATCGGAACCTGCCGCAGACGCGCAAAGGACGAATCTGGCCTTACGTCGGGGATCGGGATCATCCGGCGATCATTTACGACTACACGCCGACCCGTGAGCGGGCCGGACCGGAAGAGTTTCTGAAGGGCTTTCGGGGATATCTCCAGGCGGATGCTTATGTGGTGTACGACAGCTTCTTTACCGATCCGGCGCGCGGGATGGTTGAGGTGGGCTGCTGGGCGCACGCGCGCCGCCATTTTCACAACGCGCTGGAGAAGGACCCGGCGCGCATGGGCGGGGTGCTGGCGATGATCGCGCATCTCTAATGAAGTGGAGAAAGTATCGCGTCAGAACGGCTTGCGCGGGGAAGCCTTGCAACTGGTACGGGAACAGGACGCTCGCCCGATGCTCAATCAGTTGTACGATTATCTGTTGACGATCCGCGAACACGTGCTGCCGAAGAGCGAGGCGGGACAAGCCATTGCCTACACGCTGAAGAACTGGGCGGCGCTGACCCGCTACTGCTCCGACGGCGATCTGTCGATCGACAACAACGCGACCGAACGGTCGTTGCGGAGCTTTGCAGTGGGCCGCAATAACTGGACCTTCTTCGGAAGCGACAACGGCGGCAAGACCGCGGCGGTGCTGCGCAGCTTTGTTTCTTCCTGCGAAATCATCAGCGTCGATCCGTTCGCATGGTTCCGCGACGTGCTCAGCCGCATCGCCGAACATCCCATCACGCGGCTTGGAGATCTCCTGCCGCATCGCTGGGCTCAGCCATCCCAGTAATCCAGCTCCCATCCCCCCACTATCCGGCAGCCACCCTCTCATCTGCCAGAGGGGTTTATAGGGCGCTTACGATTGGCTGGCCCTTCGATTGACGCAACGGGCCAAAACCCACGGGCCGCGTCCGTTCCTTATCGGCGAGTCAGACCGGCTGGAAACCGTCACGGACCTGTGGCGAAGGCGCATCAACAAAGTGTTCTCACTGGCGGGGAAGTTGAAGAGACTCCCACACTCCACAGATTCCGTCACACGTTGGCACGCATCCTCCTGCAGCGTGGCGTCCCCGTGGCTGACGTTGCCGACCTGCTTGGAGACGACGAAGAGACCGTACGTCAGCATTACGCCCGCTGGGTTCCGGAACGCCAGGCGCGGCTTACGAACATCCTGCGGGACGCGTTCAACGACAACCACGCCCAAAGCTGGTGGCCATCAGATAACGGGCGGGAGATCCCGGCCCCGTGCTCCATCACGCCGCGCTCAGCAATCTGGTGTGAATTCGCCTGGCCACACTCTCCGGGACGCTGTATGTACTGTTCGCCTGTTTCTTTCCAAGCCGGATGTGGATGACCCCCGGCTCATCCCTGACCAACTTGCGGACCGTTTCCCGGCCCACGGCCCAAATTGTTTTCAGTTCGGTGACGGCCGCTTCTCACGCTATATCCGGATCAGCCAGCCACGCGGATGAAAACTCAGATGTGGTTGCCGCGAATTATCAGACGCGAACTCAGGGTGTTTAGGCAGCCATGCCCGAAGCGCTTCCATCGGTCCTGGACCGTGAGCCCGATTTACAGGGTGCCCATTGACGTTCGTGTCTTCGCAAATCAGGTACTGTCCCGGAGTCACAAAACCGGCGTAGCGGTCAAGTTCAGCTGCGACATGCGGCTGGCTGTGATCCGAGTCCAGAATGACCATCACCTTGTCACCTGGTTGAATCATCCCCCTGACCCGGTCTACCATTTCGCCAGCCGTGGAAGAGCCGGTCAGGTATTCCACGCGCGGATGCTCGGGAAAGCCTTGTGCGGGAACTGTAACATCTATCGAAATGATCCTGCCGGTCGATTCCATGGCATCCATCAAGTGAGCGAAATACAGTGCACTACCTCCGCTACAGGTGCCGCACTCGATTATGAGCGTTGGCCTGCAGGTGAATAAAAGTTCCTGATATGCCCAAAGATCCTGAGGAAGTTTCAATACCGGAACCCCCAACCACGTCCGTTTCCAGGCTTCCTCTTTATAGAGAAAGTAATGAGAGAGGCCGAGCGCCGGGCGTCTCACGAGAGCGACCAGTTCGTGGAGGATGGGGCGCATTGTAAAAGTTTCTTGATCCGAAATGGTTTATGAACTATGCCGGGGAAGGCGTACAAGTAACGCGAACAGCAGGAGCGATGAGCCAATCAACGCGCTGGTTGCTGGTTCTGGAACCACTTCTGTGGCAGAAAAAGTGCCCAGGCCGTTATCGGTAAAGAAGGGGTTGGCAGACGTGGCCGTGTAGTTGTTCAGCGACCCAGAGAAGGCGATGTTGTAGGTGGTGTCCGCATTATTGAAGGACACCCCGCCAAGGCTCAACTGCGGCGCTGAAATGGCGAGCAGGTTATCATTATTCTGAAAACCGGCAGGCGGCAACAACAATGTGATGGGTTCCGAGTTCCACGTGCCCGATATGCCGACAATCAGATACCCGGTAAACCCGGATGTACCTGTAGTGAGGGTGGATTCGGTGTCGAATGTGCCGCTCCCCGACCATTGATTACCTTCGTAGCTCCAGTCCCAAAGCTGGTCGGCATGGAGCGCAGAAACGCCGAACATCAGAGCGAAGCCAGCGAGCAGGGCGTATCTCTTCATGCTGGAGGCGGATGCCGCACTGCGCGACGTGGATTTAAAAACTTTGGTGGCTGGCCTTCGGGCCGGGGTTCCAGCGCGCGTATTTCCAGAAAAATAAAATTTTTTTCGGGCCAAACTTCACCTCCCCGTTTAAACGCATCGCAAGTGGAATTTGGCTACTTTGTCCGACACCACTGCGAACAACCCAATCCCGAAAAAAATGGGCCCCCCCGCCTTTACGCAACGCGCGTTACGGCGCGCCGGCGCGGAAGTCGGGCTAACTATTTCTGGTGCAACCCTTAAAGTGATCACGCCAAACAGTCGATAATTCGCCTTGTCTTCGCCCACACCCGCGTCTGGAATCGAAGAGTGTTCAAGAACCCCATCAGCACTGCTCGACACGTACACGATAGGTAGACAAATAGGCGAGGGCGGTTCGGGAGCCGTCTATGCAGCGCGCAACCTGGCTGGAGACGTTGTCGCGCTGAAGTGTTTGAAACCGAATTTGGCAGTCTCCAGGCGGAAGCGGTTCCAGAACGAGGTCCTGTTCGGGCAGCGCCACGAACATCCTAATGTCATCAGTGTAATGGATCACGGCGCAGCTTCTGATGGCAAAAACACGATTTCTTTTACGTGATGCCATATTACGCAAATACCCTACGGCATTTGATCCAAAAGGGCATATCCGCCGGTGCTGTGCTTACCCTGTTCTCCCAGCTTCTGGACGGAATGGAAGCCGCGCATCTACTTGGGGTACACCACTTGGGGTACACCACCGGGATTTAAAACCAGAAAACATCTTGTATGACGGCCAGGGAAACACGTTAGTAGTCGCGGATTTCGGAGCAGCCGAATTCACCGAAGATGAGTTGTATACCGTCATCGAGACGAAACCAGGAGAGCGGATCGCTAATTTTCAATAAACCGCTCCGGAGCAAAGGAATCGCGGCAGCGCTGTTGATCACCGGGCTGACATCTTCGCACTTGGTCTTATTCTTAACGAGATGTTCACCCGTGATGTTCCATCGGGTACGGGCGCGCGTCTGATTTCATCGGTTTCACCGGAGCACGCCTTGGATGAACTGGTGGAATTGATGAGGCGGCAAGTTCCCGGAGACAGGCCGGGCACGGTAAGCGACGTGAAGAAACAGATTGCGGGAATAGCCCATGAAGCAATCGTGTTTCAGCGGCTGAACGCCCTGAGAACCGCAGTCGTTCCGGCAACCTCCGCCGACGTTCCGCCGCCAGTCCAGGTGGTTGGTGTCGATTACAATGTCCAGGGGCAGGGCTATTCTTCTCAAGGGCCAGAACTCGTGTTCATCCTCGAACCGAAGCCCTCTCGAATGGATGTCAATATTCAATTCTCTTGGTCGGCGCATGAGCATAACGAGCATCCACAACCGAGGTCCTGAAACCGTTAAATTTCGCGACGGGTCAGCAATCATCAAGGCAAGCCAACACGAGGTAGAAGCAGCGGTGCGGTACTTCAAAGAGTGGGTCAAGTATGCTAACCAATCGTTGCCCGTCGAGTTGGAGGCGGCAGCTCAAAGGCGGGATACAGACGAACCCGAACGAATCCGCCAGGCTGCTGCGGCAGAGGAAGTCAGGCTCAACGTTCTGCGGGTCGCACGCAATGCATTAGCCTGAGTCCCCTTCTGCCAAAACCGACCCAGCGGGCAATGGTCGATGGAATCGATAGCGAATATGGCACGTGGCGCGACGAGAATGTGTAACTTACAGATCCTAAACCACTATAAAGCCTTCGAATCCCACCCTCACCGCCAGCCGCGACCGCGCCCTACTTCTTCACAGGGGGAGGATATTGCGCAAATGCCTTGCTCACGCCCTTTGAGATCTTCCATCTCGCGTCATTCACGCTGTCGCCGACCTCGGCCATGACAGTACCCTGCCACACGAGCAGATTCTTCTTTACTTCAGCGATATCGACGTTCAGAGTGCCTTTGCGCACAGCTTTGTCCGAGGGGTAATGCGCGCTCCAGGAACTTCCCGTCTGCCATGAGGTCGTCTCGGTGACCGGCGGCGCCGGCGCCTGCCCTTTCGGCTGGCTGAGCGTGATCGAGTAGCCGATGTACAGATCGGGTTCGGCGTTCTCGGCCTTCTTGAGGCCTTTGGCTTCCAATTGCGCGTCGACCGCGCCGTAAATCAACGCTTCGATCTCCGGTGTGGGTGTTCTGGGGCTTGGAATCTTCATCCACTGGTAAGTCTTGTAGCGGGTGAAGTCCGTCGTTCGATCCCAGTTCACTTTGACGTCCTGGGCGTGCGCGGCCACCGCGGAGAAAATCAAAGCCAGGGACAAGGCATATCTCTGCATAAGTGCCCCATTATCGCTCAGTTCAAACGGGTAGTCGATCCGCGAGGGAACCGAGCGTTGCATCCGCGCACAAATTCGAAGCGGTATATTCATCAATGCGTTCAGTGATCCGGCGATCGGGAGCGATAACTCAAATGCGGAACGAATTACAACAAAAGACTCCGGTCGGAGTTTTCGCTGGATCGCGAGACGGTCTCGTGAACTATCCTCTGAGATTAACGGCGGGATTGTTGCTGCTTCTTGCCGTGGGCAATTCCGTCTGGCAGACCATCGATATTCTTTCTGCGCGGCGCACGCTCCGCACGGAACTCGCGGAAATCAGCCACGCCCGCTACGGACTGCTCAATGCGGATCGCTGGGTGGAGAAGATCCTCCCCATTCTGGGGGCGCAGATCGACGCTCTCGACCTGACAGCGACGAACGGAGCTACCCTCCGGCCTACTGTCGTGAGGTCCCTGAACCGCCTCCTGGACCAGGTCGAGGGACAGCTCGCCCCAAAGCCGGCGCCGGGAGCAGGGGCGGCTGGATTTGCCGCTCAGGCGCAAGCGATGATTATTCACAACATGCTGGCGGGCCTCAAACCACATGTTCCGGAATACGCCGACATGGTGCTCAGGGAACTCGGAAGACCGGAGAACAAAAAAGCCGTCAGGGATTACCTCCGGAAGGTGATCACGGACGGTGCGAAAGCCACCTTCGGCACAGTCGACATGACGCCGTATTCCGCAATCCTGAAGCAGTATGAGTGCGCCGACGGGGCGGCTTGTCAAACCGAACTAAACAGGCGGATTCAGGTACTGGATTCCCGGGTTTCGTTTCACTGCATGCTGGCGCTGGCGGCGACTGCGCTCGGGTTTATGGTCCTCGGCGGCAGGCGTTCCGCCATCGCGGTTCAGTTGTTGTTTTGTATTGCCCTGCTGCTGGGCGGTCTGCTTACTCCTATGCTCGAAGTAGAGGCAAAGATCTCGAAGATCTCCCTCACCTTTTTGGGGCAGCCGATTGCCTTTCAGGACCAGGTGCTTTACTACCAGAGCAAAAGCGTACTCGAAGTGTTCCGGACGCTGCTTACAATGGGACGGCCGGAGATGGTGGTTGTAGCCGTGCTGGTCCTCTTGTTCAGCGTGGTATTCCCGGCGCTTAAAGTTATCGCCGTATGCCTGTGTTTGCGGGCGCCGTCTTTGCTGAACAACAGAGTGGCGAGGTTCTTCGCGCTCCAGTCTTCAAAATGGTCGATGGCCGACGTTATGGCCCTGGCAATTTTTATGTCGTTTGTGGCGTTCAACGGCTTGATAGGCAGTGCGATGAACGGTCTTAAGGGTTCGGGAGCGGAACTCGTAATCCCAACCGACAGTTCGCAAATCCTGCCGGGATTCTACTTGTTTGTGGGCTTCTGCGTGGCCAGCTTGTGGTTGTCGAAGAAGCTGGAGCGGCATTCGGCTCCGAGACCATCTTAGCGGGGTGTTGAAAGGCCATTCGAAGGCCGCTGCCTCCCGCTCGTGGTACGGTAAGTGTCTGCAAAGATCCGGATAAGTTCCGAGCCGCGCGGAAGCAAACGGTTTCCGGCCTTTTTCATCAGCCTGCCACGTTCTATGTCTTTTGCAGGTCCGAGCCCAGACCAGGCGCGCAAATTTGTCGTCACGCGTAACTCCCGGCTTCAGCTTGTGCTTCATTTCCAGCAGCGAACCGTATTTTATGGGCTTGCCATTCAAATCCACTTTGGCGGTCGCGAAAGCGAGATCGTCGTCGGAGCCACCATAGAATAGTGCGAAATTGGGATCTGAAGTATCGATAAGCGTATATCCCAGTAATCGCGGATATCGCATCTGTAGACGATACCCTTGCCGTTCACGTCTACCGGATTCACGATCCGCGGCGCCTATCGGGCCGTGCTGTTCAGTGCTTTCGATAAACCGACACGGGCGTTGTTCATGTTCTGCGCGCTTACGCCGTAATTGTGCAGCACATGAAGGGAGGCGTATTTAATAAACTCCCGCTCCCGCGGCCGGGTTTTCGCCCTGTCGTCTGCGATCCATTGCAAAACCTGCTGCTCGGTAATCTTCGTCGAGTGTTCGACCCTCGCGGAACGGCATGAATCATGTCGGCAACCGCATCATGCCAGGCCGTGACGGCCCTCAACATTTGCTCATTTGCCGCGGCCCCGCTGCCCCAAAACAATGATGGCGGTCGATGCCCATGCGAACAACGAGCCTGGAGTTCGCGGGGTCACGAAAGTTGACGCGAGTCAGCGCATATTCGTGGGCCAGATTCACATCGATGTCCGCGTGCATCGGAGCCTGCGCTCCACTCCCGGTGCGATTCTCGGTGCTATGGCACGCGGAGCAGTTGGCGCGGCACAGCGGATAGAGAGTGGCTTTAAACGCTTTTAACGACTTCGCTTTGTCGAAGCCCATCTCCCCGGAATAGCTTACGGCTTCGACGTAGGTTCCGCCACGTCCGTCAGAAAGCTCCGAGTATCCGAGTTTCCTCCGGGCGGCGGTTGCACAAACGAGAGCCAAAACGAGAGCCAACAGGATGAATCCACCTGAAATCAGCAATCTGTTGACGGTGGTTCCGCTCACTATCTGTCTCCTTCGCGGCTGTTGGCGTGTCGCAGACGGGTGCATGTGCGTGCCCCGTCGACCGAGTTAGACGGGTAGCATCGTATTTACGCTTCTGCGGCGGTGTCAATCGGTTACAGACGGATCCACACCGGGCCAGTTGTCTAATACTTCTTCGAATACGAAGTACGAGGATTGCTCACCTCAAAGTGCCCGTCTGCGTGTGCGGTCAGCTTCAGGTAGTTTCCGGCATCGGGAGTGGACGTCATGTTGGCGATCATCTTCTCCCCGGTGTTATGTTCTTTGCCGCCGGCGTCAGAGTAGTGCGACTGCCAGATGTCCACGATACCTGGACTGGAGTGAAGCGTGTCCCAGGCCGCCACGGTACCACCCTTGGTCGCCCCGTTGTCCATGATTGCCACTTTGGGATGGAGGCCGTGAACCAGCGGCGGCGAGTTGCTGATGTCCATTCCGTGGTGGCTGACGATGAACACGTCCACCGGTCCAACTTTGTTGACAGGGCACATCAGATCCTGCTCTTTGTTCCATGTCAGATCGCCGAGATCGGCCATTCGAAACTTACCGTAGGTGACCACGCTTCCCACCGACTGCGCATTTTCACTCGGATCGGCCGCCTTTGAAGTGACACCCGGACAGAAAGTGTTTGGTTGCCCCCCTGAGGCGACCGGCAGGTCGATTGTTTTGCCGGCAGCGGACACGATCGTCCATCGCAAACCCTGAATCGGAAGCATATCGCCAGGCTTCACAATGACGCGATGACCCTTCGCCGCGACCTGCAGGTAATCGTTATAGAGTTTTTCCCCATCCGGAGTTCGTTCTACCGTCTCGCCGTGATCGAAAAAGTTGCGGATCGGCAGCAGAGCTGCCAGGGCCGGGACACCGCCCGCATGGTCTGCGTGATAGTGAGTGACAATCAGATAATCGATCTGTTTTACGCCCGCGTCCTTAGCCGCCGCGGCGATCCGCCCCGCATCGCGGCCATTGAAGCCGGGGAAGCCTGTGTCAATCAGTACGCTCTGCCCGGAGGGCGTGATAAACAGTGTCGACTGGCCGCCCTCCACATCGATGAAATAGACGGTCAGATCCCGATCTGCCGCCATGAGGCACAGGTTCGAAACCATCAGCAAAATGGAAGCCATGATTGCCCGTTGGAAGCTCATGTCTGTCATCCTCGCATGAAGTCAGGGGCGTGGTGTTCGCGTGGCGCCGCCGATCAAGGTCGCAGCGCTCAACGAACTGAGAACCGCGAGGCCTGCCGCCACCCACAACACCGTGCGATATCCGGCGACAAAAGCCTCGTCGATGGCCAGCCGCGCCTTTGGATCGTCGGTAGTCGCGGCGGCCAGCTTCGATCGCTGAAGCTCGATTTGCGACCGTGCCTGCGGGGCCACTGCGAACCGGATCAGGTTCCGGTCAAGATCGCGCTGGAAAACTCCGGTCAGCAATGCTCCGAAAACCGCGACTGCCAGCAAACCCCCGACGCGAGAAACGGCGTTGTTGATCCCGGAAGCTGTGCCCGCGGAGCTCTGTTCCACCGCATTCATCACCGTGGTGGTCAGAGGGGCGACGCTGACCACCATGCCAAGCCCCAGGGCCAGGGTCGCGGGAAGAATAGTGCTCCAGTAAGGAGCGCCGACTCCCGGTCTGGTGAAAAGTGCGAAACCCGCTCCCGCGATCAACGGACCGACGATCAACGGAACTCGCGCTCCGTATTTATCGAGAAGACCGCCCGACCAGCGCGAGAGCAGGAACATAAGCAGGATGAAAGGCAGCAACGCGGCGCCCGCCTGCGTCGGTGAGTAGCCCTGCACCTGAATCAGATCGAGCGGAAAGAAGAACAGAACGCCGCCGAAGGCGGAGTAGAGGAACAGCGTGAGGAGGTTCGCTCCGCTGAAGTTCCTCGACCGGAATAATCCGAGAGGAACCATGGGCGACGGCGTTCGCGCCTCCCAAACCAGCATCACGATCAACGCGATGACACCTGCCACGCCGGCGACAGGCATGGATTCGATGAGGGCAAAGACCACCCCGCCGAATCCGAGGGCGGCCAGCAGCGCACCGTGCCAGTCGAAATGCGCGCCACCTTTACCCGATGTGCTTTCGGGAACTTTCCAGAATGTAAGCAGCAGTACTGCAAGACCGATCGGGACATTGATAAAGAACACCCATCTCCAGGAACCATGCTGCGTGAACCATCCGCCGAGCACCGGACCGATCGCGGCGGTGATCGAGGTAAAGCCGGACCATGTCCCGATCGCGCGCCCGCGTTCCTTCTGAGGAAAGTTGGCGCTGATCAGCGCCAGGCTGCCGGGCACCAGCATCGCTCCGCCCACGCCCTGAAGACCGCGCGCGACGACGAGTTGAAGAATGTCGGGCGCCAGTCCGCACCACACGGAGGCGACGGAGAAAAGGGTCACTCCCGCCGCGAATATTTTGCGCCTCCCCTTGAGGTCCCCGAGGGATCCTCCAACAAGCAGCAGCGCCGCCAGAAAGAGCGCGTAAGATTCGACCACCCACTGAACCTGCGCGAGCGTCGCTTGCAGAGTCGTCTGGATGGCGGGGAGCGCCACGTTCACCACGGTGCTGTCGATGAACGCCATGCTCGAACCAAGGATGGTGGCGGCGAGAATCCATGGGCCGTTAGTCACGAACTGCCGGTCGCACGAACCCGCGCGAATAACAGCTTCGTCGCACGGGGGCACGGCGAAATTGGGCATAAGCAAATATTGGAGTAAACTAAGGGCGGAAATGTCGCAAAACATACTTGCGCGCCGAACATCCGCGGTGGTGTTCGACATGGATGGCGTTTTGCTCGATTCCGCTCCCTCTCACGACCAGGCTTTCCAGGAGGTGTTCCGTCCTCTGGGTATCCACGACTTCGATTATCGGCGGTATGCGGGCTGGAAAACTGCGGACGTTATCGAAAAAGTCCTGAAGATCGCCGGCCATGAGACCGCGCCGAGCCAGGTCGCCGAGCTCGCTGCGGAAAAAAGCCGGCTGGCGCGAGAAAAAATAATTGAGAATAATTCGCTCGATCCCGACTCTATAACCGTATTGCGCCGTTTATCAAAGGAATATCTCCTCGGTTTGGCCAGTTCCGGTTCTCGGGCAAGTGTCACTGCTTTTCTCTCGTCGACGGGTTGCGCGCCTGTTTTCAAGTCGGTGCTCTGCGGTGACGATGTGCGTCAGGCGAAGCCTCACCCCGAAATCTACCTCAGGGCATTCGCGGAACTGGGCGTTGCGCCGGACTCCGCGATGGTTGTCGAAGACGCAGTCGCGGGGATTGAGGCTGCTCGGGCGGCCAGAGCGGGTGTTGTAATTGGTGTGAAGGGGACATGCTCGAGCGCGCAACTCACCGAAGCGGGCGCCGACCGAATTGTTTCCAGCGTGAGCGAATTACCGGAATTTCTGTGTAATGCGAATTGACAACTCCAATTGGCGCGAATTTGCCGCATTTCCGGTAAATCCGTCGCGCTGGACCGCGGTGATACCCGCCGCGGGCCGGGGCTCGCGACTCGGGTCCGATCACCCGAAGATCTTGTACCCGGTGGCGGGACGGCTTTTGATTGAATGGCTCCTCGATTTTCTGGAGCCGAACTGCAGCCGGCTCGTGTTTGTTTTGTCCCCGGGAGGCGTAGCGGAAGTCCGGCCGGAACTCGATCGGCTGATTCCCGGGCGATACGAAATCGTTATTCAGGAGGTCCCGCGGGGAATGGGCGACGCTGTCGAACTGGCGCTTCCGGCGGTTGGCACTCCCAACGTCGTTATTGTGTGGGGCGATCAGGTAGCGCTGCGAAGGTCGTCGGTGGATGCGTGCCTGCGGCTGCACGACGGCCCGCTTGATCCGGCAGTTACCTGTCCCACCGTCTTTCGCCGTAATCCTTATATTCATTTCGACCGCGACGCGGCCGGGCGGATCAATGGTCTTCGCCAGGCTCGGGAAGGTGACCCGATGCCGGAGGAGGGCGAAAGCGACACCGGCTTCTTCTGCTTCGAAACACCGGCTTTGCGGAACCTTCTCGGCGAAATCCGCCGGGAGCCCGGTCAGGAGGGCCGTTCCACTAAGGAATTCAATTTTCTCCCGGTTATACCGTTTGCCGCGCAAGCGCGGCCTGGAGGTTCTCTCTCCGGCATTGATGACACTCGAAGAAACGGTCGGCATTAATTCGGCTGCGGACGCCGCGGCCGTAGAAACCTTTCTGAGGAACTCTCATGCCGGCGCAGATCAGTACGTCGCCTGATCCGGTTCGCGTCTCACCGGCCGAGACCGAACAGCGGACGAAGACAAAAATTAATCTCGTGCTGTTTTCGGGCGGGAGCGGGACGCGGAGCATCACTGAGGCCCTTCTCAAACACCCTCAGATTTCGCTGAAAATCCTGATTAATGCATACGACGACGGTCATTCGACGGGACGTTTGCGGCGTTTCATCCCGGGTATGCTGGGGCCTTCCGACGTTCGCAAAAACATTAACCGTTTGATGCCTGTCGGGGAGCGCTGCCAGCAGGCGCTGCGATCCATTTCGGACTACCGGCTGCCCGTCGGAATTTCGCGCAAAGACGCGCTGCACTTTATTGAATGCTGCATTATCGGGCGGCTTCATCGCATGCCCGCCGGCCTGGTCCGCGACTTTGACGCGCTCGGCGTGGCGCAGTCGCGGCGCCTCGGTGGGTTTCTGACTTCGTTTCTCGATTACTTTCACGATTCGGAACGACACGGTCGCACGTTCGATTTCACCGATTGCGCTATCGGCAACCTGCTGTTCGCCGGGTGCTTTTTACAGGAAAAACGCGATTTCAACCGGACCATTCGCGCCTTCACTCAGTTCTATGAGATTCCGCCAGACGTCCTGCTGAATATTACGGAGGGTGAAAACCTGTTTCTGGTGGCCGAAAAGGAGAACGGCGCTGTCGTGCTTTCCGAGGCCGCCCTTGTCGCGGCGCAGGATTCGACCAAGATATCCGAGCTTTTCCTGCTGGATGAAGAGACTTACTGGACGCGCGTCGAAGACGCGGCCGAGCCGCCGGAGGGCTGGACCGGGTTATTCCGGGCTTCCAACCAGATCCCGCGCATGAACCCGGAGGCGGCCGAGGCGCTTCGGGAGGCCGACGTTATCGTGTACGGCCCCGGAACGCAGCATTCCTCCCTCTTTCCGTCCTACATGACGGACGGCGTGGCGGAGGCAATCGCCGCCAACAAGCGCGCCGATAAGATCTTCATCGGGAATATCCATCGGGACTTCGACATTCAGGAGGATGATGCGAACGACCTCGCTCGCAAACTGCTTCATACGATGAGCCGCGGCGGGCAGATCCACGTCGACTGGCTCGACGTCGTTTCGCATTTTTTTGTCCAACGGGCGGACAACGCGGCCGTCAGCAAGGCAAACTACGTTCCGTTCGACGCGGATCACTTCGCCTTCCCGCTCGAAACGGTCAAGGCGCGCGACTGGGAGTCCTATGAGGGCAGGCATTCCGGCGGATACGTGGTGGACGAGCTGCACCAGATCATTCAGGCGAAGATCGACGTCGAGCTGGAGCGTGTGCACCATATGGTCTCGATCGTGGTGCCGGTTCTCAACGAAGAGCGAACGATGGAAGAGGTTTTGAAATCGCTGATCGCGCTGGATTTCCAGTCGATCGGCCTTACCAAGGAGATCATCGTGGCGGACGGCGCGTCCACTGATCGCACCGCGGAAATTGCCCGTTCGGTAAAGCCCGTCCGGGTGTTCCAGCTTGATAAGCAATTGGGGCGCGGGGCGGCGTTGCGGCTGGGGATTGAGAAGGCGCGTGGGAATATCATCGTCTTTTTCCCGGGCGACAACGAATATCAGCCGACGGATCTTTACGCAGTTGTGGGAGCGGTCGTCAAATCGAAGTTCAATGTGGTTTTGGGATCGCGAGCGGGCAAGTGCACGAACCTCTCGGAACGCCTGATGAAGATTTACGAAAACCGCCGCATGCTTTATCTGACCAGCAAGTATGGCGGAATGGCTTTGAGCGTCCTGACGCTGCTCCTTTACAATCGCTATGTTTCGGATGTTTTGAGCAGCGTCAAGGCGTTCGACGCGCACCTTCTGCGCTCGCTCGACCTTCATTCGAACGGGATCGATCTGGAGACGGAGATCGTCGCGAAGCTGTCGCGCAAGCGCGAGTATATTTTCGAGTTGCCGGTCGATTATAAGCCCCGCAGCCGGAGCGCGGGGAAGAAGATTACCGGGCTCGACGGTCTGAAAGCGATCTTCGCGCTGTTTCGCTACGCAGTCAGCGGCGTCTGACGGCTCAGTTCCTCAATCCCCTCGCGGAAGGAGATCTTGGGAGTCCAGGCGATCAGTTCGCGTGCGCGTGAGATGTCGGCGAGGGTGATCTCGGCGTCACCGCGACGTCTGGGCTGGAACTCCTGACGGTCGGAGATCATGTCGGCCAGTTCTTTCACGGATACGCTTTCGCCGCTTCCGACGTTAATGCGCACGCCGTGAGCGGAGCTTTCGAAGGCGGCGAGATTGGCAGTCGCTACATCCCGGACGTGAATGAAATCGCGGCGCTGGTCTCCGGATCCATGAATCACGAGCGGCTTTCCTTCCGCCGCCCGGCGAAGGAAGATTCCCAATACGAGCGCGTATACTCCTTCTTCGGGCTGTCTGGGGCCATATACGTTGAAGTACCTGAGAACGACGCAGGGCAATCCGTAGAGCTGGTCGAACATCAGACAGTATTCTTCGCCGACGTATTTGGTGAGGCCGTAAAAGTTCAGGAAGTCTCCTGAGAGATCTTCGGTATGCGGAGCAGGGCGATTCCCATAGTAAGTCGATGAACCGCTGTAAATTACTTTGGCTGCGCCGGCATCTTTTGCCGCTATTAGTACGTTCTGTGTGCCTGTGACGTTTGCCGAGGTGCAGATTTCTATGTTGTCGAGCGATGCGGCCGAACGGCTCATGGCGGCCATATGAAAGACGCCCTGGCAGCCGTCACAGGCGCGGCGGCAGGTTTCGAGATCCTGGATGTCGCCTTCCAGGAACTCGGCGCCTTTTGCTACCCATTCGCGGAAGCCGTAGCTGAGATTGTCCAGAACCCGCACCGGGTAACCGCGTGCGAGAAGTAACTCAACCAGGTGGCTGCCGATGAAACCGGCGCCGCCGGTAACGAGAACGCGGGAGTTATTCGTCATGTTTGGGTAAAGGAGTCACCGGCGACAAGATCGCCGGCGCTACCGGCGTTGACGTAAAGTTCCGCGCCGAGCGGAAGCTCGGCGGCAGCGCCGAAGCGCTGGCCCCACAGGGATTCGGGAGTTTCAGCATTTGGTTAGTGGACCTCGGCCGGTTGCTTCACGACAGGGTGAAGGCACTCCGAGAGGGGCTTCACGCGACACCAGAGGACGGTCCAGAGCGCGATAAGGCCGTCCCTGGCGCGGATCTTTTTACCTTCTTCCACGCTGCGGGGCTCATACCGGATCGGGGCTTCGCCGAATCTGACGCCGAGGCGGTAAAGCTTTACGGTAATCTCGTGATCCAGTTCAAATCCGCTGGTCTCGAGCTTGAGCTGCTTGAGGGGTTTTGCGGGATAGAGCTTGATGCCGCTGAACATATCGGGCACCCAGTGACCCACGAGCAAAGAGGTCCACGCGCGAACCACCAGCGCGGCAGCCCAGGGAGCCACGCTCTGGCGCGGGTGTTTGCCCGGAAACAATCCTCTGCCGTGTTCGCGTATTACGCCCGAAAGCCGGTTCCCGTAGACCGCCGCGGGTCCGGACTCGAGCACCGCCAGCATTGCGGGATAATCCGCGGGATCATACTCGAGGTCGGCATCCTGAAACAGGATGTAATCGCCTGTGGCTTCCGCGGTTCCGCGTTTGAGAGCGGCCCCCCGGCCCTGGTTCGGAACCTGGTTGAACAAACGAACCTGGGGAAAAGTGCGAACTACGGCCTCGGTTCCATCTTTCGAACCGTCGTTTACTACGATTATTTCTTTGGTGAAACCAAGCTTCGCGATATCCACAGCAAGGATACTGCGAAGCATATCGCCGATAAAAGCCTCTTCGTTATAAGCAGGCACGACGATCGAGAGAACAGGCACGCTACGTCAATTGTAACGTGCCTGTGGAACGCTCTTACTGGCCCGAATGGGGAGAAATAGCGGCAACCTGAAGCGGTCCGGCGACGCCTCCATCCACTACGTGGTAGTACAGGATGCGGCCCGGAAGCGCTGGAATGGAGATCTGGTAAGAGCCCGTTGTGGGAGCGAACAGCTCGTGGGCATACCAGAATGGAGTGGCTTCGTTGATTCGAGGCGCAGCCACACGACACGCTTCCTGACGCGGCGTGCAGTGGAAATCGGTTGTCGCTCCGTATTCCTCGTAGCCGAACTCCACATAGACCGCGTTGGCGCTTTGCCCGGATACTTTCACGGGAGTGTAAGTCGATCCCGCTATCGAATCTTTGGGCATAGGCGGCAGTTGAGCCATCATCAGCGAAGTATGGCGGCCGCCCGTGAGGAAACCGCCAAACAGAATATAAGACGCGTCCGGGCTGGGCAGCACACTCGAATAAACGTACTGATGTCCCGGACCCATTAACAGCGAACCCAGTGAGCGTTGTCCGGATCCGGTGGCATCCTGCGAACTGATCCGTATCTGCATCGCCCGCATCGCCTGATCCGGACCGGCCATCGCACATGGCACGTGGAGATTCACCTGAGATGCCCAGCAACTCGATTTCGAATCGATTTCGGGCATCGCGACATAAAGGTCCCCGGCTTTGGCGCCGGAGCGGCACTCTCCCGCCTGCAGAGCGTAGCAGAAATGCCAGGCATCGGAATCCGTGAGCGTGTTACCGAGTGTCGCGGAGGACTTTTCGATCAGGTACTTTTCTCCGGACCACACGTTCATAACTCCGCGCTTGAGGTCGTAAGTGCCGGAGTAACTCATCCTATAAACCGAGGTTGTCCCCGCTTGCAAGGCAAGACTAGTCGGCGTGCCGATCGTCTGATTGGGAGATTCGAGATCGATGCCGGTCGAACCGTTGTAATGCCGGAAGTCGAAGGCGTACTGCCGGAGATCGGGCGAGGCGGCGATCTGTCTGGCATCGACGTAGCTCTGCACGTCGTGCACACTGTTGTAGCCCGCGAACGGCGGGGCGTTGGGAACACCGTAATCGACCGGTTGAGAGACCTGAGTAAGCGGCCGGTTGTAGTCGATCACATATGCGGGCGTGGCGCCCATGAAACCCGCGCCGATCCAGGTATCAGCCCCCGGTCCGGAACCGGTGACGCTGAAGTGCCCACGCATCAGGTTGTCATTAATGACATAAGCTGCGTTGGCGACCATGTCAATGCCGTCGCTGACGGCCAGACAAGCAAAGGGCGGAACGGCGTCGGCGGCCCAGCCATTCGCGGGCATCCAGAAGGGCGACGGATTTGCCGCGCCATCCTTGCCCACCGCGCAGTAAGAGAAATTTGCGTTGCGCTGCAGCACGGCCTGGATCGCTCCGCCACCCAGAGGCGTTATCTGAACGACCATATATCCTTCGCCGTCCCAGGTGAGAAAGCCCTGGCTGTTTTGGGTGCCGGACTGTTTCAGGAAGTCGCCTTCCACAAGCGGAGCCAGCATGCTTTTGGCAGGATCCCAGGGACAGGGGGAGGCGGCGCGTTCGCCGGCCGTCGCATAAGCCGAGCAAGGCTCTTTCATCTGGACCGTTACGCATTGGTTTCCGGTGGCTCCGTTAGCCTGCCATGCCGCCGCAAGATTCGCCGGGCACGCGGTGTCATATCCGTTGGTAGCAGGGGGCGACGCGGGAGGCCAGGGCAGTGCGGTGTTGGACGAGTCGAATACTCCGTTTCGCATGACCGCGGTGATGGTTCCCGTAAACGGGCCGCCATACGGAATCGCGGGGTTCGCCAGCTTCAAACCGTTACTCGAGAAGAACAGCATGTTTCCGTCTTCCGGCGTTGCGTTGTGGCACCCGGCGTACTTGAGTTGGGGCAGGGAAGAGCCGTCGTCCGTGCGCCAGGCGCGATAGAAGTTGCCGCTGGTTGAGTCAAACGCGAAGATCCAGCAGGCCGAATCCTGACCGCCGATCAAATGTTCGAAGACGGAATACTTGCCCGATGTGCCGACGGACTGCAGACTGGAAAGCGATCCCCAGAGCGTTTCGCTGTAGGTCGTGTTCGCCAGAATCTGAGTTCGCATATCTCGGCCACCAGCGCTGGGCGTCATGTTCTGCCAGGTCAGCTCACCGGTAACCGGCGGACTTGCGTTTGACTGCCAGGGGATATTCAGAGGGGTCCAGTTCCCGGTGTAGTGGATTTTGAACAAGCCCGCCGAACCTCCGTTGGTAGCTATGGAGGTATAGATTGTCGTCGGGTCGTTCGGATCGAACGAGGGCACGATCGGTCCCAGCAGGGAAAGGGCTCCGGTGGGCAGATCCGCGGAGCTTGTTCCGGCGATTGTCCGCGGATTCACAAACAGCGACACGAGGCGCAGCACCGGTTGCGAAGATCCGATGAAATAAAGGCCACCCGTGTTCTGCCGAACCTGCGGGAAGATACAGGGATATCCCACGATGCCGTCTCCCGAGGTGACGGGTTGACTCGAGCATCCGCCGCTCCAGATGTTGTGCGGATAACCTTTGGCAATTCGCAGGCGCGCCGAGAGGCTTACCGACCCCGATGCGGTGGTCTTCTGCAGGAGGACACTAAGGGCGGCGGACCTGTACTGATTTTGCGCGAGCGTCAGGCTTTCGGCAATAGTAAGTTGCGTTGCATTCTGAACGGAGGCTATGGTGCAGAAGTTGTTGACGCATGTGGGCGACGAGTTGTTGATCCAGATTTTGGTGCCCGCCGTCCAATCCTCGTCGAAGTAAGAGTCGACATCGACGGCCGAGCCGCCGACCCCGGAGCCCTGATCGTTCCCGGTGAGCGTGACGATACTGCTCGAAACCGTGACGTAACCACGCCTGGGCCACGCCTTTCGCGGCAGAGCCTTACCCCAGCCGGAAAAATAGACGCTCGGATACTGCGCCGGAAATGTGCCCGCGGCTCCGGCAGCGGAGGGTAGCACCGCGTCCACCCATTGCGTGTACGGAGTTTGACCGGAATCGAGAGAGAGCGCCATCTGAACCGTGCGGTTGGCGGCGGTCTGGTTATCGCTGCCTGAGCCGTAAAGATCGACTCCGAGGTCGAGGAAGTTATCGTAAGGCCAGTATCCGCCCGAGACGCGGAAGCCATCGTTGAACTGAGTGGTATCCACGTAGAGCGCAAGCGGATTGGTGTTGGAAGTGGCAGCCGAGGCGCTGGAATAAGATGCAATGTTAGCCGGTTGCGACCAGCCGCTCCCGCCGCCGAACCAACTGGTTGTCAGGGGCAGGATGGCGCTGACACTCCAGGTTTTCGGGTCGTCCGTATAGATCCTGACGCCGGACTGCGGATCGATTACCGGCTTCGACAGATTTGTGAAGTCGAAGTCGGGGTAAGCGAGGTTACCCCACGCCGAAGGATCGGTCGGCAACGGTTCGGGCGCAAACCCGCGAGGCACATCCGTGAGGAATACGGCCGTTCCCGTGGCATTGTTGCAGGTTACCTTGATGTAATGCTGCGTGTTCGCCGCCAGTGCGCGCGAATGCCAGCGGCCATCGAGAGCGAGCGCGGAGGTTCGCCTGCCGATCCGCAGCAGTCGCGTTGTACCGACCGGAAGCAGATCGTACATCGCGTCGGATCCCGCTCCCGTGAATAGCGATGGGTCCGCATCGGCCACCAGCGGCGTATACGATGAGGATTCGCTCAACTGGACGGTGCAGGGCGTGGTGTCGGGCGCCACGTAATAGATAAGCGCCTGGGTCGCCGTCGCCCCCTGTACGGTAACGGTAAGCTGACTCTGCGCGGCCACGTCACTGCAGAGCAGGCCGGCTCCGAGTAACAAGAGGAGGAAGGTCGTTCTCATCGAGAGATCCCCAGGATCTGGATTCTCTCTTCAAGTGCCGTGAAATAGGTCGTGGACGGCGCCCCGTCGGTTCCCAACACCGAATACCAGGAGTTCGGCGGAATCGTGGCAGAGGATGTCACGCTCGATCCGTCAATGGAACAGGAGACGGTGTTCGGAGTCGTCCCATTGGTGACGACGAAGGTATGGAACGCCGCGTCGGGTTGGGCCGCGATCGTATTCGCCGCGACGTCTGTTCCGGCCGAGGTAATAATGCACTGCCAGACGTTCGCGGAAGCCAGATACCGGATACCTACGTAGTTGCCCACGGTGCCGTCATTGGCCGATGACCATCCTATGTAGAGATTACCGGGTCCCAGGGTGCTGCCGCTGCCTCCGGAGAATCGCGCCACGAGTGTGTATGCCAGCGGGGCCGATCCCGAGAGAAAGTCGGTGAAGGGATGCACCGCGCCGCCCGAGGGGTAATAGAGAGCGCAAGGATTACCGTTTCCGAACCACGAGGGGCCGATCGGTTCTCCCGGGGCGCCTGACTTCGATCCGGCTCCGATGCAGTAACGCGTGTTTCCGAAAGGCGCATAAGGCTGCCAGCCGTAGTCGGCGAATACGATGGTCCGGTTGAACTGGGTCATATCGATCGGGCTATAAGCTGTGAGCGGCGTTCCGGAGCCGCCGACCTGAGAACTGGAAGTGATGGCGGCGATCGTTACATTGTCGCCCGATTCGGTGATCTGAATATTCTGGCCGGCTGTGAACGTCCTGCCTCCGCTTAGAGTCGCGCGCTGGTCGGTTCCGGCAGAATCCCAGGCGCCCGATGTCGCATTCCAGGTCGCGAGGGGAATGGAATCGACCGGAAACTGGCTGATTGGATTTTGCGTTTGACAACCGGTGCAGGTTACCTGCGGAGTGGTTGCGGACGAGGAGGCTACGGTCAGCGTGCCCGTGCCGTCGACGTAAATATAAGTCATCCCGCTGCCGGACTGGAGGGTCACGGTGGCGGGTGCGGTGAAGCTGTATACGACCGCGCCGAGCCGCACCTTACAGGGTACGCTGACACTGCAGGCCGAGCCGATCTGCAGCGTGGTGGCGGACGTCCAGGTAACCTGTAAGCCGGCGGGCGCGGCCGGGGTGGAAGTTCCCGTTCCCGATGAGCCGGTACCTGATAAAACCTGGCCCTCGAGCGACCATGAATTCGTTGCGGCGCATCCGTAGGTATTGCCTCCGGCCGTCGCGGTGGTTAAAAAAAACATTTCGCCCGTCACGCAGGTTGCGGGCAGCGATGCTCCAGTTCGAAACGGGCGCACAAAGGGAAGGTTACTAAAGTCGATGTTTTTAGCCTGCCTTCCCAGGTCAAGCTGGGTTTGACCGAACGCCTGTGTCAGCGCGAGGCCGGTCAGAATAAGTTTCTTCACAACGTCTCCTTTTGCCTCTCTTATATCCGGCGAAAGCGCCGATGCCGCGTAGTTCATGAGAAGGCAAATGGAGTAACTTAACTATTTCGTGTAAGTTAGCCCTTGAAAATATATTCGCGTGAGTTGTGACCGGGTTTTTGGGGGAGGTTAATTTGGGTGTGAAAACGCGCCGTAAAGGCGGAGGCTGTGACGGCATGGCATTCCCGCCAGCCATTTACACGAGCACCGGCGACAAGATCGCCGGCGCTACCGGCATTGGCGTAAAGCTTCGCCGAGCCGAAGGTCGGCGTCAGCGCCGGAGCGGCCGCAGACGCGGGGGAGGATCCTTACTTGATTCCCGCGATACCCTTGTTCTGGAGTACCCGGACGACGACCTTGCGATCCTCCGCTTGATCAGCCGGCTTGGCCCCCTCCTTCGCCTCGACCTCGCCCATCGCGCCGGGGGCGAGCATTCGTGACAGAGGCACACGACTCTGCTGAAGGAGGACTGCGGAAACGGCTGAAGCGCGCTCCTGGCTCAATTTCTGGTTCAAGGCGGCACTGCCCGAGGCGGAGGCGTAGCCCTTTACCTGGACCATATAGCCTTCCACTGTGATCGCCTTTTCTGCCAGATTGTTCAGGGGCGCGATGTACTTCGAATCCACATTTGATTTGCCGTTAGCGAAGAGGACGGTAACTTCATCGTAGATGTAGTAATCGTCCAGCTGGCCGAAACGCGCAGTGTTCGCTTCGATCAATGCCTTATTGGCGGCGATCTTCTTTTCGTGTTCCGCCAGCTCCGCCTGCTGCTTCTGCAGCGCGGCATTTTGCGCTTTCAACGCCTCATTCTGCTTCTCCAACTCGGCTGCGTGTTGAGCCGATGCTTCCTGATTTGCTTTGGATCTGGCGTCGGTTTCGGACAGGCCAGCCTGAATCGAGTAAGCTCGCTCCAGGTCGTTGCCATTAAAAGTTATAGACTTCGCGACGAACATGCCATTTTCGTCATGCCGGCCCTCAGCCGAAATCTGCAGGCCCGGGATGAGCGCGGTTATGGACATCTCCTTCTTGCGGGCCTTCAATAACCCCTGATTCTGCTCCACTGTAGTGGTGTCCTGCAGAACCACATTGATGTAAGGCTGGTCGTTGTTCTCCAACATGAGCGTGTTGCCGCTTCGCGCCTTGATCATCCCTTTGATCTTGTCCTGAGCGAACAGTGGCGCGCTTAAAAATGAGAGAATGATCAGCGGCATGGCCCCCAGGCCAGCCACTTTGCGAGCATTTCCGTATGTCATAGAGAGCGGTACTTCCTTTCGGCCCCTCACGCGGGCACCCCGGCAGATAGAAGACGCCGGCAATTGTGGAGCGCTTTATTTTTTTAATCTCGACGACTTCCTGATCTGCACGACGCGCCGTTACACGCGCGCGCTGAAGGCGGTAATGTAAGGATTCGCGTTACCAACGTACGGCGCTCTTACCGGCTGCCGCCAGATTCGGATTAATTGAGGTCTTTGTCCTTCGAGTACTTCGTGCCCTGCAAAGTCAACTGCAGCGCCAGACCATTCTTTGTGATCTCATACACCCAGACACCGTCCGAAACGCTGGCGGCTCCGGAGTATGCTGCGCCCGACTCCTTGACTTTGGCGGCAGCATCAGCCTGACCTGAAGCATCCCAGCCGGAATCGAGGAACCCGGCGAGCGCCGCGCCGGTCTCAAATACAAAGATCACTCGATAGTCCTTCACTCCAATTCCCAGGCCTGCACCGGCTGAGATCATTTTCATGAAGGTTTCCTTTCGGGTCTTCGAATCGACGGCTATACCCGCGCCGCGCGCCGTGCTGAGCACAAACAGATTCGTACCTACATTGCTAAAGACGGCGTACCCCGCCGACCTTTGGATCGCAGCCTTCGAGGCGGGTTGGAGCTTGTACAAATCCGTCAGGGTCGAGGCTGCCATCTTGCGAGTTTTTTCCCGCTGTTGGTCCGGCGAATCCTTGGCAGTGGCGAGACCCGCAGTCAGCGCAGTTGCGCCAAGGAGCCAGACGATCATTCCAAATCTCATGATTCTCCCCTTTGCGAGGGCTTTCTCAATCGAACATACGAGGCTCGTGATCAGAACCCGGCGTGCTCTCTTTCGCACCAGTTCAGTGCTGAGAACAGACCGCTCGTCCACGTTTCAACCGTGAAAAGTGGAACGCCGGCGGCGTGGATATCGAAGGACGAGGCCGAGTAAGACCGTACTCGGCCTCAAAGCCTGCGCTTCGCGTTTAAGCCCGGCGCACCAGGCGAAGACCAAAGCCCGCACCCATGAAGAGCAGACCCAGCAGGCCGGCCAAAGGAAGTGTGCTGCCGGTTTTGGGAAGTCTGGCGGGTGTGGCTCCCCCAGCTTCCTGAGCGGGAGCGGCCGGTTCTGCCGGAGTGCGGGCGGTCGCTGTCAGCTGGGCCGGAGCATCGGTCTGAGCCGGAACGGCGGTCGGAGCCCTTACCTGGGCCACGACGGGCGGGGGGGCCGATCCCGTGATTTCAGTATTGTTGGCAACTATCACGCTGGGCTCTTCTACAATCTTTTCCGCGGATACGTTCATCCCCTTTCTCAGGTTAGAGACGTCGGCCTTGTCGTTGCCATCAATCTTGAAGGTGAAGTGGGGTAGCGATTTATACATCTTATTCGTACCGTCGGGCAGAGTAAGGATAACCGTGTTGCCGGACACGAACCACACCTTACCGGAGAGGTTTGACACGGTGCGATCGGTAACCGGAGTTGTAGTGGTGGTATAGGTTGCGGTCAGGGTCGTACCCGGCTTAAGGTCGTGCACGGTGATGGTCTTGCCATCAACCACAGCCGTCCTGCTGTCGGGCACGGTGACGGTTCTGTAAGCGCCCGTGGACATTCGAAGTACTACGGTGTTTCCTTCAACTTGTACTACCCTTCCGCGCTCCTGCCGGGTTGTTGACGTTGAAGCACCAACCGTTCTTGTTGTTGTGGAAGTCTGCGCCACGGCCGTCCCCGCCAGAAGGGCCAAAACGGCCATCTGGCTGGAAAATCCCATTAATCTTCTGTAAGTCTTCTTGTTATTCATGTTCTCCTCCTTCATTGCTGATCTTTCTTCTGTCCGGTTCGTGAACTACGCGGTTTACATGGCGGAACTCCCGCCGCGGGACTTCCCGACTTCGACTTGCTGCTGCAGCGTGGCATGTACGATGAAGCGCTGGGGGGCGTCGCCAATGAAATAGAACGGATAGCAGGTAACAAGCGTCAACGAGGGTACGCCGCGCCGCTGTAGCACCTCGACCTGTTCCGGAGTGACGAGCTCCGTGCTGTCCACTGCGTAGAAGCTCTCGATGCCGAGGGTAGAAAGCTGGATCTTGTCTCCTGTTGCAATGTCCTTGAGTCCGCGAAAGAAGCCGTCCCGGTGGCCCGCGATGCCGATGTTGGTGTCGCCGGCCGCCCCGGGTCTCGCTGTCCCGGCGATCCATCCGACACCGCGATTCAGAACGAGTTCATCGGTCCCGTCAAATATGGGAACCCGAATTCGCAGCCTGTCGAGACGAAGGACTCCCATCGGCGCGTCCTTCTTGATCAGGAGGCTCTCCTTGTATTCCCGAATCCGCTTGGGCGACCACAGGCTGACGTCGACTTCTCCATCGCTGAACGCCAGCGCGACTACCGGTGGTTTGTGTTCTGTGAAAGCGCTCTGCGACTGGTCGAACTCCTTGAGGGCGCGGTGGGAGGATATTGAGCGGTAAACCAACGTCGCTGCAACCACGACCAACAGCGCCAGACCTGCCGTCAGGAAGAGGCGCTCTGCCAGTCGAGAGACACCGTTCTTCATATATCCCTTATCGCCTTATCGCGTCACCCTGCAGCGCCACCGAGGCTTTGCTCCGGAATGCTGCTCTTTTTCTGTTAAATCGTTGACGCCCGTTGTTGACCGCAGACTCAATTTATTTTTCGCGGGCGGTCCGAGCGGGCCTCCTGCATGAAATGGGTGCGTTAGCGGCTGTCGGTACGCCGTAAGCCATTCATTTCTCGGGGTAATGCCGGTTTTGGGAGATGGCAGGCGCAGGTGGTTAGCGGAAAAACGGGATGGCCTTCTCTGGCTATGCGGCTGCGGAGAGACACTAATACTGTAAGTGGGGATCGGGTTTTAACCGGATCGCTGGAAGAGTCGGGATCTATTTACTCAAAGAACACATGCAAGTCGTGCCCGCCGAATCGCAGCTCGATGGGCCAATTACTCCGCTCTTTGCCGTGCATACCTTGCACTTCATGCGACCATGTTTTCGTCTTCGGTTCATTGAAAGTTATGGGGCGCCTCACGCCTGATATCGTTCAGGCGATCGCCGTTTTGTTTTGACGATGAGCGCATACACGCTGGTGAACTTGTCCCCCGATAAGCTGACCGTATGACTTCGCCAGTGGCCACGGGACTGGGAGCGCAAAGTGGCGGGCTGACGCCTGCCGGCCCATTGTTTCGACGTTATGCCACACGGAGCCTCGAGGAATCGCGTGGTTTAGTGCCGCCCGTACGCCAATGGGTGCGACGAGGTTCTTTCGATTTGAAACTCGGCTCGCGTTTTCAGGGATGCCTACATTGCGGCGGAGGCGGCTTTTGTAAGTTGCTGATGGGAGGGGAAATAGAGAACGAACTTCATTTTTCGCGGTTGGGAGCGGACCTGGGTGGTCGGTCAATTTACCAGCGAATCAGACCGCCAGGATCGTCCACGAGCACGACGTCGTACTTCTCGATCATCGGCATAAGGACGTTTTCCAGTTCGTTTTTCCAAAGCTTGCCCTCGTAGAATCTGGCTTTCATTGGTTCGCGTGATGGGAGATCGGGAAAGCCGCGCATAAAGAAAAACGTGTCGGGATCTTCCAGGGAAAGGAACGGCCCCAGTATCTTCATCCCGATCTCGGCATGTGCAGGGACAGATTTCGTTTGGAATATCTCGAGAAACTCGGGCCGCTTTCCCGGCTTGAGCTTGTAAGTTCGCATTTCGACAATCATCGGGCGCGCTCCGGTCGGGGTCAAAGGCGCGGTTGGACTTTGAGGCGCATCATGACGACCCAGAAGGCCAGAAGCAGGAGAAAAGGCGTTGTGTTCACGAGCAGCCGGAGCAGCGATGTGGAGGCGTCCCGGATTTCGACGTTAACCAGTTTGTCCCGCATTGCGGCCAGGGCTTCACGATCGTCCGAAGGGATGACCGTTTTCACCCGTTTGCCGTTCTTCAGGGTGTAGTCGATCTGATCGGCGCCGGACCTGGCCGCAATCTCGACTGTCGCTTTCGTGACTTCGCCGGCCTGTACACGGTTCAGGAATTCGGAGTAAGTGGCTTTGGGTTGTAACCTGCCCTCCCAGACCGTGAACGCGAGCGTTGCGGCGACGATGGCCAGGACACCCCAGACGATACGGTTCGTTTTCATTGTTATTCCTTTCAACTGCGCTTGAACTGAAACACGACCACAGCTATCGCCGCCACTATCGTCAGCGGCATTCCGCGATAACGAAGCACCACCGCCAAAAGGATAAGCGCGAACCCGGTCTCAATCGCGTCTCGAAGGCGTCTGGCGTTTCTTGGTGGCTCTGCCGGCGCTGAAATGTCTTGCGCAGCCCGAGTTGGGCCTCCCGCCTTCTGCGGCAGCACGGCTCCCGGCGGGAACAACATCCTGACACTGGAAACCAGCAGCGCCGCGATTCCCGCACCGAACACGGCCGTCTCGCGCGGGATGGCGGCGGTCTGGCACAGGCACGCGCCCCCCAACGCGATTACCACACGCAAGGAAGCCCGGAAGGGTGGTTGCCTTTCCGGCGGCGCCCACGCGTCGTAAAGCAGGAGGATCGCGATGGCGATGGCGGCGGGGATAGCAGGGCGCAGCAATCCCCACTGATTGTTCAACATCGGCCTGTTCATGTACCAGAGGGCGCTCAGGAACGACACGTAAAGAAGAAGCGCTTCCATCAGGAAGAGCTGCGGATCGGTAGCGCGCCGGATCGCACCAAAGATGACCATTGGCGTGGTTCGGATCGATTCCCCGATGTATCGCCAAAGGCTGGCATACCGTTCGCGCAGATCGCCCAGGACATCCTCGCGGCGTGAGGGCGGGATGAACAGCCCTATGATCCGTTCGAGTATACGGGGCGGCTCGCCGGGCATCGTCAGGCCTGCGCTTTCTTGCCGGGGACTCTTTTGCCCCAGATTTTGTTACCCCAGATCGCCTCCGTCTCCTCCCAGATGCGTTTCGCGGTGACCGCGGACTCCTGCAAGGCGCGTTCGCCGAGCGCCTCAAGCTGATAGCAGCGCTTGGCTCTGCCGCCGCGTTCGGGCGTGGGATCAGACAGATGGGAGGACACGAGGCCCTTGTCCTCCAGGCGGTCGAGAGTAACGTAAATCGCCCCGAGCGAGACAGGTTTCGGCCGCGCGAGTTCCTCCGCCTTCGCATGAATCGAGACCCCGTAAGCGTCGTCGCGAAGGCTCAGGATCGCGGTGAGCACGAGCTGCTCAAACTGGCCAAGCGTATCGGACTTTGCCATTTGTCCAACAGTGTAAGGGAAATGGGAAAGGCTGTCAAGAACGTACCATCGTGTCATGCGATGCGCGCCACTGCTGGTCTCCGCCGTCTCGCTTTATACCTTCGCGCTTTATGCCTTCGCGCCACGGCCAGTGAATTCGATTACGCGCCTGGACGGTTCCGTTATCTCGATACCGACCGCCGATGCTTTCGCGAGAAAAACGCTCCAGGCAGCCCATGTCACGGGAGCGCAATTGGCGGTGCTCGACCGCGGCGGGCTTGTCTGGAGCGCGGAATATGGCCTTCGCTCGCGTGATCCCGCGCTGCCGATGGATCGGGAAACGACAACCTGGGCGGCATCGCTAACAAAGAGCGTTTTCGCGACCTATGTAATGCGCCTGGTCGAGCGCGGAGAGTTCAATCTGGATGAGCCCGTTGCCCGCCAGCTCGATCGACCGCTCAACGAGTACGAACGATATCGGAATACCGCGGCGGAGCTGGTGCGCGACCCGGCCTGGGCATCCGTCACGTCACGAATGCTGCTGGCTCACACGTCGGGTCTGGCGAACTTCGCGGCCCTCGAACCCGACAAGAAGATGCATTTGCATTTCCGGCCGGGCGCGCGATTTCAGTATTCGGGCGACGGCATCAATCTCGTCCAGTTCGTCATCGAGCAGAAGAAGCGGAGGCCTCTCGACGAACTGATGCAGGAAGCAATCTTTGCGCCGCTCGGTATGTCGCGAACGGGGATGATCTTCCGGGAGGCATTCGCAGCCGACGTTGCCGATCGGTACGATGCCTCGGAGCAGTTCATCGGAAAGACGCGCCGGTCCCCCGCTCGCGGAGCGGGATCGATGACGACGAGCGCCACGGATATGGCCCGATTCCTTTCGGCGCTGCTGAGCGGCAGGGTCATTCGCGCTTCCGCACGAGAAGCGATGTTGAGTCCCGTAATCCGCATTCATTCACTTCATGAGTTCCCGGCCCTGGCGAACGGAGGGGACAGCGGAGAGGCCAGACACGTCGGACTCGCATATGGAATTGGATGGGGCCTGCTGACACATACTCGTTTCGGTCCGGCGTTTTTCAAGGAGGGCCATGGGGACGGAGCGCAGAATTACATGATCTGCTTTGAACGGCGAAAGCAATGCATGATTATTCTTACGAACAGCGATAACGGCGAGCTGGCTTTTCGCCCTCTGCTGGAGACGATTCTGGGCGATACCGTCACACCGTGGGAATGGGAAGGCTACACGCCGGAGTACATCGAGCGGAGCCGGAAAAACCAGTGAGCGCGAATCGTAATAGAATACGGGCATCATGAACGCCAGGCTGCACGTCTGCCTGATACCGGTTCTCGCGACCTTTCTGACACCACCGGCTGCATTCGGTCAGCAGCTGGCCTTTACTTCGCGCGCGGACCTGCAATCGCCAGTCGTCATCGATTCGGTGCTGAGTTCGAAAGAGTTTGGCTTTGAGTCGGTCGCGCTCCGCAATGAAGGGCCGGAGGCGATCAGCGCCGTTCACTTTCGCATCGTTTTTCGAACGGATGCGGGAGACGAGGTCGCGGACGAGCGGCGCGTTGACGTAAGCATCGATCCGCATGATGGCAAGACCGCACGAATTGGACTCGGGGAGGTTACGGGGCTCAGGCAGCTGGCGAGATCGCGGCGGCAGGAGTCGGCGCTCGTAATCCTCACGGTCACGTCGGTCGAGTTTCGGGACGGCGGTGAGTGGAAGCCCGCGGAGCCCCAGTCCGGCATGCCCTTACGGGATTTGAGGGACGCTCCCCGAAAGTGACGCCACCGGAATTCTATAATCCCCGTAGCCCTTATGGTTGCTTTCGACGCTCAACTCGCGCAACAGGTCGATGCTTACATCGAATCTCTTTTCGTCCCGGAAGATCCCGTCCTCGCGGCCAATATCGCGAATGCCGACGCCTCCGGACTTCCTTCCATCAACGTCTCGCCCAATCTGGGCAAGTTCATGTATCTGATTGCCCGTATTACGGGCGCTCGCAGAGTTCTTGAGATCGGCACTCTGGGCGGCTACAGCACTACCTGGCTGGGCCGCGCTTTACCCGCGGACGGCCGTCTGATAACCCTCGAATTCAGCCCCGTTCACGCTGAAGTCGCACGCAGGAATCTCGCGGCGGCGGAACTCAACGGCCTCGTCGATTTGCGTGTGGGGGATGCGGGCGTTTCTCTGCAGGCGATGATCGATGGCGGCGAGCCGCCGTTCGACCTGATCTTCATCGATGCCGATAAGCCGGCTTATGTGAAGTACCTCGATCTCAGCATGCGGCTCTCGCGGCCCGGTACGGTGATTCTGGCGGATAACGTCATCCGCAATGGCGGCGTGATGGAGCGGGATCCAAAGGATTCGAGCGCGAGCGGGGCCAAAGCGTATAACGAGGCGATCGCCGCGAATGCGCGTCTCGAATCGATCGCGCTGCCGATCTTCAGGGACCAGCTCGACGGCATCGCGATCTCGGTGGTCAAATAAGGCGCTTCAGTGCGGCTGTGGCTGCGTGAAAGCCGCACATTCCGTGCACGCCGCCTCCTGGAGGCGTCGAAGCGGAACAGAGATAGAGACCCAGCGAGGGAGTGCGGTAAGCGCTGGCAGCGGGGCGCAGGAGCAATTGCGCGAGGTTGTTCGCGCCGCCGCTTATGTCGCCGCCGATCAGGTTCGCATTGTGCGTTTTCATATGGGCAGGCGACATCTTGTGCCGCGCGAGTATGGTTTCACCGAAACCGGGCGCGAAACGCTCGACCTGGGCTTCGATGCGGGCGGTCATGTCTTCTTTCGAGCCATTGGGCACGTGGCAATAAGCCCATGCGGTATGTTTTCCGGCAGGTGCGCGGGAACTGTCGAAAAGACTCGGCTGCGCGAGAAGAACAAACGGGTGGCTATTCGATTCCCCGAACCAGGCGGCGCGTTCCGACGCCGCGATTTCTTCGAAGGTTCCCCCGATATGCACCGTGCCGGCGCGTGCGCAGTCGGAGTTCCGCCAGGGAATCGGCGAGTGCAAGGCCCAATCGAGCTTGAACACTCCGGGCCCGTAACGGTAGCGTTCGAGAGTGCGGCAATACCAGTCCGGCAAACGATCCGCGGCCATTCGTAACAATTGCCGGGGTCCAACATCGCAGAGCACCAGCGATTTCGGAGGCAGTTCGCGAAGTGAGCGCAGCTCATGGTTCGGAAGAACATCGCCGCCCAGGGATTTCAGGTACGAAACGAGCGCGTCGGCGATGCGTTGCGATCCCCCGCGCGGAATGGGCCAGCCGACCGCATGCGCCGAGAGCGCCAGAACCAGGCCGAATGCGGCGGAACCCGCCTTTTCCAGCGGCAGAACGGAGTGCGCTGCCATTCCGGCGAAGAGCGCGCGGGCGCGATCGCCTCGGAACAAGGTCCGAGCGACGCGCTCGGCGGACCACGGCGCGAGCAGACCGAATCGCGCCAGAAGCAGTGGGTGAGCCGGAATATGCGGGGGCGCCAGTATGTCCTCCAGAAGTTCTTTCCAGCGTGCGGCAAGAGGGCTCATCACTCGGCTGTAAATTTCGGAATCGGCACCCAATCGGGCTGCCGTGGCCTTCACGGAGAATTCAGCGGCGACCGCCTCGCCACCCTCCAGCGGATGAGCCGCGGGGATAGGCGGCTGAATCCATTCGAGGCCGTGTTCGGCAAGCGGCATCGAAGCAAATACCGGCGAAGAAACGGCCATGGGATGAACCGCGGAGCAGATATCGTGAGTGAAGCCCGGCAGCGTCAGAGGCGCGGACCGCGTGCCTCCGCCGATGGTTGGCTGGGCTTCCAGCACGGTGACCTTGAGGCCGGCGCGCGCCAGAGTGATGGCCGCTGTCAGGCCGTTCGGCCCGGAACCGACGACGAACGCATCCCTGTACGATCATTACATCCAGCCCTGTTCGCGCAGGACGCGCTGGAACGACGGGTTGTCGAGCGAAACCCTCGGGAACCACGGGCCCATGAGCGTGCGCGTCCACCATTGTCCCGTCCGGCGATGTATTTCCGGGGTCGCGAAATGGTACTCGAAGAGTTCGGCGCGCACGTATTTTGGCGGCTGATCGGGAAAGGGATTTGACTTAAGCAAGCTCAGCACGGGCTTGTCGTTCTCCAGCAACTTGGCCATGAAATTCACGAACCAGGGCTGGTCCTGGTAACTCGACATGGCGGCGAACCACATCAGCCAGTCGAGGCGCAAGTGATACGGGGCGATCTGCGGGGGCATTCGAGTGACGTCATTGGGCTTGCCCTTGAACTCGTATTCCTTCCACTGCATTGAGGGCGTGACGATCATGTCGGATGTTCCTTCGACCACCACTTCGTAACGCTTCTGCGAAACACTGCCGAATGCGCCATATGTTCCGGCCAGATGAAATGGGTTGTAGCTGGCGTTCATTGCCTGGTTTGGTGAAAGCATGTTGCGCACCGGTTGAATGCTGAGAAGCGCGATCAGAATTGCAATGGCGCCGGCGAATGCCTTGTGGATTCGTGACGGCGGTTCCAGTGCGCGCCTCGCAGCGGTGAAGTACCGTCCGTCGATCGCCGGAATCGCGAGAACCATGGTCAGGAAGTTCAGCCATGAGAGATTGCCGCTGGCGAAGATCATTCCCTGGAACAGGATGGTAAGCACGCCCGCGATCGAGGCAACCGGCTGCGGCAGGAAATAAAAGAACGGGACGATCAACTCCGAGAAATGGTTGAACGCGACGCCGGCCTTGTGAGTCCACTCGGGCGCGGTGTGAAAATACCAGCTCAGCGGGTTCGGCATCGGCTGAGTTTCGTAATGATAGTCGAGACAGGTCAGATCGCGCCAGCAGGGGTCGCCGCGAAGTTTGATCAGCCCCGCGCCGAACATGATGCGAAATTCGAGCCAGCGGAGAAGGTAGATCACGACGACGCGGCGGCCGGGTGGAGCGCCCTCCGAGGAACATCGCGAAGAAACCGGCTTCGAGAAGAATGTCTTCCCAGCCGAAACCATAGAAGGTCTGTCCGACGTTGACGAATGAGAGGTACAAGACCCAGATCCCGAGCCACACGAGCGCGTTGACCCACCAGGCATAGCGGTCCGCGAGCCCTGCAATGACGGCGCAGGAGAGCGCGATGCCCAGCCACGCGGCTGCGGCGAAGGCCCAGTCCTTCGGCGCGAAGAAGAACAGACTGGGACTCTCGCGGAAAGGAATCTGGCGGACGAAGATCGGGACCGGAAGCAGTCCATGCTCACCCAGCAGAGGGCGAAACTGATTCAGGGCACAGAGGAATGCGATCAGGAAAACAACGCCGAGGGCACGCTGGAAAATGCGCCTCGTGGGCCCGTAATCGCCGGTCTCCCATGTCATCTATGGTGCACTTTACCGCGGTCGCCGGTTGCGTGTTCTACTGGAACGAATTCCCGATCCCGTGAAACTAAAACGCGAACTCGGTCTCCGCGACCTCACGCTGTTCGTGATTGCCTGCATCGTCGGAACGCGCTGGGTCGCCTCGGCCGCCCACGCGGGTTCCGGTTCGATCCTGCTCTGGCTGCTCGCGGCGCTCTTCTTCGCCATTCCGCTTGCCGTCGCGACCGCTGCGCTTACCGTGAGACACCCGGACGCCGGCGGACTCTACGTATGGACGCGACACGACTTCGGACCGTGGCACGGCTTTCTCGCCTTCTGGGTCTATTGGATGGGCATCGCGATCTGGTTTCCGAGCGCCGCCATGTTCTACATGAGCATCGCCTTTTCGGCGCTCGGTCCGGATTACGAGCATCTCGCCACCAGCCGCACTTATCTCCTGATCGCGTCGCTGGCGGCGATCTGGATCGCGCTGGGCACGAATCTCGTCGGCGTGAAGATCGGCAAGTGGACGGAGAACCTCGGAGCCTCCGCCGCCTGGGCGCTGGGGGCGCTGCTGGTCATCGTAGCGTCGCTGGTCTGGAGGAAGCGGGGCCTGGCCGCGCCCTTCCATTTACTGCCGGGCCACGATTGGGGCACGGTGAATTTCCTCGCCACCATCGCCTATGCGATGACGGGTCTCGAAATGGCCGGCCTGATGGGCGCCGAAATTCGAGACCCGGAACGCGACCTGCGGCGCGCCGCGTGGATCTCCTCGGTCTTCGTCACTGTCTTTTACGCCGGAGCAACGATGGCGCTGCTTGCTTTATTGCGGCCGGAAAATATCAGCGAACTCAATGGCCTCGCCCAGGCGGGCGCCGAAGCGGGACGGGTGCTCGGGGTGACGTGGTTCCCTCCGGTCATCGCGGTGCTGGTAATGGCGACCGCCATCGGCCAGTTCGGCGGATTCGGCGCGTCTGTTTCACGGATGCCCTATGCTGCCGGAGTCGATCATCTGCTGCCCGCGGCTTTCGCGAAGATCCATCCGCGCTGGGCCACGCCGTATGTTTCGATCCTGATCTTTGGCGCACTCGCATCCGTCCTGTTGATCGCTCTCCAGTTCGGAGATACGATTCGCGGGGCTTATCAGACGCTCGTCTCGCTGATGGTGATCGCCGGTTTTCTGCCTTATCTCTACATGTTCGGAAGCGCGTGGAAGATCGGAAAAAGGTTGAGCGCCATCTCCGGCTGGACCGTCACCGTGTTAGCGATTCTCTGTTCGGTCGTTCCGACAGAAGAGATCCACAATGTCTGGCTGTTCGAATTCAAGCTGGCCGCCGGTACATTCGCGGTGATTTTTTCGGCGTGGCTGGTTTATCGGCGCGCGGCGGCGATAGAATCTCGTTGAATCCGGGAGGGTTCGTTTATGCGCTTCAGGTTCGCTGTAATCGGCACGTGGCTCTGTGCCGCCGCCGGCCTGTTCGTCGGCCATCTCGTCCCACGCGTCCATGCGTCCACAGGACCCATTCCGCTCAACTGCGATCGGGCGTGTCTGGAGAACCTGATCGATCAGTACCTCGCCGCTCTGGTGGCCCATGACCCGAAGCGGCTGCCGCTCTCCGCGGACGTGAAGTATTCGGAGAACGATCAGTTGATGGACGTCGGCGACGGCTTCTGGAAAACGGTCGAGAGCGTGGGAAATTACAAACACACCTTCGCCGATCCCGAGTTCGGGCAGGTGGCGTTCATGGGGACGATGCATGAGGCAGGAGCGGCGCTGCTGATGAGCCTGCGGCTGCGGGTCGAGCTCGGCCGCATCACTGAAATCGAGAGCATTTATTACCGGACGGGCGGCGGGGGACCGGCCGGCATCACCACACTTGACGCGCCGGGGTACAAGCCGGAAGACATGTGGTTCAAATCGATCCCTCCGGCACAGAGAATGAGCCGTCAGGAACTGATCGCCATCGCCGACAGCTACTTCAGCGGGCTGCAGAAGAACGACGGGAAGGGTGTCAACGGCACGGGCACCTACAATTTCACGAACGACTGCGACCGCATCGAGAACGGCGCGCACACGACCAACGTGCCGCGGCCCTCGAATGAACCGAAAGACGCAATCAACGGGTTCGCGCTGGATTGCATGTCACAGTTCAAGCTGGGCTACTACTTCGTCGTGCAGAGCATCCACCATCGGAGGTATCCCGTGGTCGATCGGGAGCGTGGGGTGGTATGGTCGCATGCGGTATTCGATCAGGGTACAGTGAACACGGGCGTACTTTCCGACGGACGGCCCTATGCTTTCAAAGGCTTCAACCGGCCTTCGAGCATTCTCGTGACCGAGGCGTTCCTGATCGAGAACGGCAAAATCCGGCGCGTGGAGATGATCGGGCCGTCGGTGCCCTACCATTTGAACTCCGCGTGGCCGGAAAGTCTCAGCGGCCGTTAGCGGCTATACTGTCGGGCGAGGTGACCGCTCTCTTATGACTTCGAAATGGGTTCGTTTTTTCGCAATTTCCGCCGGGCTTATCGCCGTTGCTGCCGCTATACCTTTGACAGCTCAGGATAACGATCCCGACCGCGCGGTTCGCGGCGGACAGTTTCCCGCGGGCTGGAATGTCCGGCCGGATCGCGGCACGCCGGATCAGATCAAATTCGACATTACCGGCGGCGTTTACCACTTCGCGATGGGATCGGCCGGGACCTTTTATCGCAGCGACTGGATGAAGTCCGGCAACTACAAGTTCTCGGCGCGTCTGACCCAGAAGGCCGCACCGTCGCATCCGATCTCGTACGGACTGATGATCGGCGGAAGCGATCTCGCCGGCCCCAAGCAGACTTACTCTTACTTTCTTGTGCGCAACCAGGGTGAATACTTCGTCGCCAATCGCGAAGGAGACCAGAGGCCCACGACTGTCGTAGCATGGACCGCAAATCCCGCGATTGTCAAACAGGGCGCCGATGGGCGGCAGACCAATACCCTCGCCCTGGAAACGCAGGGCGACAATGTGATCTTTTCGGTGAATGGCCAGGAAATGACTCGCCTGCCCAAGAGCAAACTCCACACCGACGGTTTGTATGGTTTCCGCATTGGGCACAACCTCGATGTGGATGTCGATCAGATCATGCGCTGATGCCAGGATATGAAAACCAGCTGACCGAGATTGTCGCGGAGTTGAACCGCGCCGTTCCAGGCGCGCGCGACTCCCGGCCCAATATTGCTGAAAATCTCGCCTCGCTGGACGCCGTGCTCGCGCACGCGGTGCGTCTCGGCGCGTCCGATCTGCTGCTGATCGCCGATGTCCCGGTGACGATGCGGATAGCGGGAGCGCTTTCGCACTCTTCGGGTCCGCCACTAACGGCCGAAGGCATCCGCAACCTGCTGCTTCCCCTGATTACGCCCACTCAGAGCCAGGAACTGCAGCGCCACAAGTCGGTCGATCTGTGCTTCAGCCGTGAGGGCATCGGCCGCTTTCGCGCGAATGTGCATTATCAGCGAGGTACTCTTGCGGGAAGCGTCCGCCTGCTTCCCGAGAAGGTTCCGAGCCTCGAATCTCTGCATCTACCGCTCGCGCTCCGCCGTCTTGCGGAAGCCCGCCAGGGGCTCGTGCTCGTGACCGGACCTACCGGTTGCGGCAAGAGTTCCACCCTCGCGGCTCTCGTGGATCTGATCAACACCCACCGCCACGATCACGTCGTGACAATCGAGGACCCCGTCGAGTTCGTCCATTCCAACCGGAAGTCGATCATCGAACAGATCGAGGTGGGGCAGGATGCGCCGGATTTCGCGGGTTCGCTCCGCAGCATTCTGAGGCAGAATCCGGACGTGATTCTGGTGGGCGAAATGCGCGATCCGGAGACTATGGCGACCGTTCTCACGGCTGCTGAAACCGGGCACCTCGTATTTTCCACCCTGCACACCAACGATGCATCGCAGGCCGTCTCGCGCATTCTCGATTCTTTTCCCCTGGGGAACCAGCCACAGATCCGTCAGCAGCTATCGCTTGCGTTACTGGCTGTAGTGGCGCAGCAACTCGTTCCCTCCGCATCCAACGGCGGCCGCTACCCTGTGGTGGAGATCCTGATGGCGACCAGCGGCGTCCGCAGCCTCATCCGCAAGGGCGACGATCACCAGATTTACTCCGCGATTTCTACCGGACGCAACGAGGGCATGGTATCGATGGAGCAGTCGCTGGCAGAGATGGTGCGAACCGGCCGCATCAATCGCGAAACGGCTATGGCGCACTGCTTCCGCCCGGAAGACCTGGTGCGCTATCTGCAGAGCTGATTTCCGCCTATACTTCGATCATGCGTGGGCTGCTTCTGCTGGCGTTCACGGTAACCAGCTTTGGGCAAACGCCGGAGGCATCCATCTTCACGGTCGTGCCCGTACCCAACATACGCGCCTTCCCGTTCCATAGCGATCTGAGTGCCGTGTCGGCGTCTTCCGCGAACGACATATGGGCGGCCGGGGAATCCGCAGTCCATTTCGACGGTAGCGCGTGGAGCGCTTTCGCTCTTCCTCTGATCGCCGGCGACCTCACCAGCGGCATTACAGGCATCGCCGATCTTGCGCTGAACAACGTTTGGGCGGTCGGAAACATCAATATCGGAGAGGCTAATCCTCATCAGGTGATTGAACACTTCGATGGATCACAGTGGAGCGTCGCGACGGGACCGCAATTTCAACCCACCGACCAGCCGATGCTGGAAGGACTGGCTGCAACTTCATCCACCACCATGTGGACCGCCGGAGCGATCCTCACGTCGATTAACGGCGGCCCACCCGGCCTGTTCCCGCTGTTCGAGTACTCTAACGGCTCATCGTGGAAAGCGGAGTTCGACGAATCGGTACTCGATGGTTTCTTGCACGGTATATACGCTTCGGCGATTAATAACGTCTGGGCGGTAGGTACTGTGGCGCTTGCATCCACGCTGACCGAACACTTCGACGGAGTCAAATGGCATAGGGTTCGCAGCCCCAACGCGGGAAACGGCCAAAATACTCTGTTGGGAGTAGCCACGCTCGGTCCGGACGACGTTTGGGCCGTTGGCTGGTTCGTGGAGGCGCAGAATCAGGATCGGCCCCAGAAGACGCTCGTAGAACATTGGAATGGCCAGGAGTGGAGTGTCGTACCAAGTCCCAACATCGGCGGTCCGAACACGCAATCGATCTCCAACGAGCTTCGCGGAGTCATCGCCGTCTCCGCGCAGGATATTTGGGCGTTCGGCGATACGGACGCCTTTGGGCCCGAAAGGATCACCAATCTTGTCATGCACTGGGACGGCACAGGATGGACTATCGTTCCGACTCCGGATCCCAATCCGCGGCACGTCCTGCTGGACGATGTGATTACCGGCGGCACAGTAATCCCGGAAGGCAACCTGTGGCTGGTTGGGGTGGCGGACGGATTCGGCGCGATGGTGCTTACCGCGACAGGACAGTGAGGCTATCATGCAGCGACGATCGTTCCTTCTCACGGCGGCCGCGGCGGTATTTCCGGTCCCCAAATCTTTCGGTCAGACCTCGCTCGGCACATTGATTTGGGTGCAGGCCGACGGCCTCTGGATTCGCGAATTACCTGACGGATCATCCAGGAAAATCGCTTCAGAAGAGGGATTGCGTTCGCCGCGCTTCTCGCCTTCGGGAGAATGGATCTCATATCAGAACCGCAGCGGCGAGCTCTTCGTTCTTCGCGCCGACGGCGATCAGCGGCGCGCATCTGCCAGGCGAAACGTGTGTCTGGCTTCCGCGGAGAAGAGCGGTTGGCGACCGTGCGCGGCCGGGATGTGACCGTGTTCGGTGCTTCGAATCGCTGGGCGGCTCCACTTGACTTATGGAAAGACTCTGGTTTGCCTGTCGCCAGTCCCGACGGACAAAGCTTCGTCTCCGTCCGGGTCCGCGAGAGGCCGAAAGATGCGAATGGTCTGCGTCAGGCGACCGCGCGAGCTTTATGCGCGCGTCGTTCGCCGCGCCGGGCAAGGCGCAAATCCTGCTTTCAAACGAGGGCGACATCGCGCCCTATGGCTGGACGCGGGACGGCAAATCGATCGTGTATTGGCGCGCGGATGAGTGGTCCGCCTCGATCTGGGCCGATGGCGTGGACTCTTTATTCGATTCCGGCATCAGGCGGACGCGAGCGGAAATTGGAAGTCTCGGCGCTGCACCATAACGATATGCTCGATTTTGCCCCGGAATCGGCGGGCGACCGCCTTGCCGTGACACGCAGCAGAGGCGGCCGCGAGACCCGGAGCGGTCAGCAGATTACGCTCGTCGCTTCCGGCCTCGATCCCGGCGCCAGTGCTGCCTGCGATTTGACTGCGCCGGAGGTAGCCGCGCTTGGTCCCGCGTGGTCGCCCGACGGCCGGAGCATAGCCTGCTTTGCCGCGCCGGACGCTGACGCCGTGTACAGGAAGGCGATCGGGGGAGCTAACGTTACCGTCGTAAACCCAGCCGGAACCCGGCAGGTGAGAGCCGTCACTCCAGACTCAAATTCTCACCCAATCGGCGGTGGCGAACCGGCGCATCTCTATCTTCAACAACGCAAAATCTGGATTCTCGATCCGGCAGGCTTCAATCCGCCGCGTCAGCTCACCAGCGACCCGGAATATCGCGATGAATCGCCTCTCTGGTCGGCCGACGGCAGCCACCTGTTGTTCGTCCGCATGGAATATGGCGGCCGGAAATCGCTTTGGCTTATGGAAGGCGGCGGGGCGAATGCCATACAAGTTTGTCCGCTCAAAATCAACCCGGAGAGAACGGCGACTGGTTCGGATTCTATGGTTACACGGACTGGAGAAGCGCTTTCGCCTGGTGGCGCATCTAACGTAACTTAGAGGCAAAAATGTCAATCCGAGCAGTTAAAAAACTCAGCGAATCCAAACCCACCCTCGAAGGAGCAGGCGTGCATCTCCGGCGCGCATTCGGCTTCGGCAATACGACCGATTTCGATCCTTTCCTCCTCCTCGACGACTTCCGCAACGATATTCCGAAGGAATATCTGGCGGGATTCCCCTGGCATCCGCATCGCGGCATCGAGACGATTACTTACGTCCTCGCCGGCACTGTGGAGCATGGCGACAGCATGGGCAACCGCGGCGCGATCGCTGCGGGCGACGTCCAGTGGATGACCGCGGGCAGCGGCATCATTCATCAGGAGATGCCGAAGGGCGACCCCGAAGGCCGCATGCACGGCTTTCAGCTTTGGGCGAACCTGCCTTCATCGCTCAAAATGACCGCGCCGCGCTATCAGGAAGTGAAGGCGCTCGATATCCCTCAAATCACAGATGACGACGGGACAAACGTGCGCATCGTCTGTGGAAGCTTCTGGGGAAAGAAAGGCCCGGTCGACGGCATCGCGGCCGACCCAATTTACCTCGACATTTCCGTGCCGCCCGGACAGAAGAAGACGCTGCCGGTCGAGACGACCCGCCACGCATTTGCATATGTTTTCGCAGGGGCGGGCAAGTTCGGTAACGCTTCAGGGCCGCTTCCCGTCCGCACCGACGTGGTCGGTTCCAACCAGGCGCCCGCGCTGGAAGCGGGCAATCGTTCGCTGGTGGTCTTTGATCGCGGCGACGAGGTGACCGTGCAGGCCGGTCCGGAAGGCATTCGTTTTCTTCTGGTGTCGGGAAAGCCGCTGGAGGAGCCGGTGGCGTGGCACGGCCCGATCGTCATGAATACGCAAGCCGAACTGCGGCAGGCGTTCAGTGAACTGGAAAAGGGCACGTTCCTGAAGGGCTAAGAGATCACGTCCGTCATTCGCGGCACTCGAAGTTCTTCGCATCCTGCGGATCGCCCTCGCCCTTGTAATGCGCGTACTTTGGGATACGCGCACAACGGGCGGCTCCGGCCGGGGAAAGCTTTCCCTGTGGCAACTACCGAATCCGGAGCAGTGCCCTTCTCAACCCAATCGACCACGGCGGTCAGCAGGTCGAAATTATCGAGCGCGAACTCGCCGCCCCGGCAGTGGTACATGCCCGGCACCAGGTAGATGCGACTCCAGTTCTGCACCTTATCCGCGCCGCCGTTGGCTTTGGCCATTCGCTGGTAGTAATCGAGGGTGTCCATGGCGGAGAACGCCTGATCGCTCATCCCGTGATAAAACAGCAGCTTGCCGCCGTGCGCCGAGAAGGTGTCGAGGTTCGTCCAGGTGGTATCCGTCAGCGCCTCCAGCGGATCTCCCAACAGCGCGAACAGGCGCTGATCGACGTCTATGCTTGTCGGCGGCCCCGGAGCGCCGGCCGCTGGCGGATTCGCCGGCGGCTTGGGACTGGGCAGCAGATTGGCGATGCCCGCATCATAACCGTTCATGGGATAGACGAGGTCGCCTCTCGAATTGTGCGGCCCGGCGAAAGCTTTCTTGATCGCTGCCGTCTGCTGCGACGTCAGGCAGGAATCATTCTTGCTGCCCTTGCACGCCAGAACATCGGGATCGAACTTGCAGGCGCGGGTGTTGAACACCATTCCGTCCTTCAATCCGTCGTTGGCGTCGCAGGCGTTCAGGACTCCGTTGACGATCAGCTTGATGTCGCTCTCGGAAAACACCTTATTCGGTTGCGCCCTTCCGGAGTCATCCTTCGGCGCAATCTGGTTGAAGGCGACCGACGACCAGGTGTTTCCAATCCGTGAAAAGCCCGTGCGTATGGCGGGATCTCCGGAGATCACGCCGTCGAACTCGGTGGGATAGCGCTGCGTCGTCAGCATGGCTTCCCGGCCGCCCGTCGAGCAACCCGCAAAATAGGAATATCGGGCCGATTGCCCGTAATAGTGGGCGATGATCTGTTTGGCGAGTTCCGCCACGCTGGCCGACAGCGACCTGCGCAAAATCGATACTGGCCTGCTGATCTGCGTCATAGGTCCTGTCGAACGTGGAGCCCTTGTGGCCCGTATCGGTGGAGACGACGGCAAATCCGCGCGCCAGTCCCGGGTTGTCCCCGGCGGCTGCGGCGCCCACCGGCGGCCGGACGCTGCCGTTATAGCCACCGCCGCCCTGGAACAGGAAGCGGTTATTCCAGGTATCGGGCAGCGCGAGGGAGAAGCCGATGCCGTAGGTTTTGCCGTCCGCGCCTTTGCGCTCGTTGATCATGCCGTCGGCCTGACAGTGCGACGGGATGGTGGCCGATGTGGCCGATGTTTCGGCGGTGGACGGCCGTGCGGCGGAGGATGCGGGAATCGTGGCGGCTTTGGTGATCACCATCGGCACGCCGGGAATCCTGAATCCGGTGAGGTCCGCACACCTGTTTGAAGTTTGTGCGCACGCAATCGGGGCCAGGATGAAGGCTAACCAGTAAAGTTCGCATCATTTGATTTCCCTCCAGCGAGTATCTCTCTTGAGCTTCTTCGTCCCGCGAGCGGATTATATCGCGATTCGAGGAAGAACCTTCATCTCTTCAATGGCGGAAGGAGCGCCTCGCGTGCCGGCGGTAGATGCTGATCGACAGCGTTCAACATGAAGCCCACCCGGAAGTAGTCGCCCATGATCATCATGAGCTGTACTGTTCGCTGGCGCCCGAACTGGCTCACCATCTTTTCCCAGAGTTCGCTGCTGACCTTGTGCTCACGAAAGAGCGTGCGCCCGAAAGTGATCAGCGTCGCATCCTTGTCGGATAGTCCCGCCGTATCCCGGTTGTACTTGACGACATCAATGACGTTTGCTCCAAGGCCCTGCCGCCGCCCCGCAGGCTCGTGCAAGGTCCATTCGTACTGCTGATCGATTTCCCTTGCCATGATCAACACTGCGAGCTGAAAGTACCGGGGACCAACCGGGCTCTTCTCACCGGACGGGATGCCGAGATCGATATCCCTCGGACTGTACATGGTGATGTGGGTGGGTCCGGGCACGGGCGCGACATCTTTCCTGCGCGGCCAGAAGACGCTTTCCTGCGTCGTCCAGATCTTCCGCCGTGGCCGGGGGCAGCCTCGAGAGTGTTACGGGGTTTATTTCTCGTGGCAGCGAACTCTGGTTCTGAGACACCACCGGAAGCGCAATCAGCAACAGGACACCCGATCGGGTCATATTCATAAAGTCACCTTCCTGGCCGCAACGGTCAGCACAACTCGTCAACAACGATACCAGGAAATGCGGACGCAGAGCCGATACCCGAACGTGGGAAGTGGTTAATTACTTGCTTCTCTCCCAGGCATGGGCAAGCAACTTTTCCTCCTTGTGCCGTTGATGGCGCTCGGGCTCGCGGCCGCAGGGTGCAGCCGCGGAGGACGATCGCCGGAATATGACCAGCAAACGTACTCATCGAAACAACCGCCGCCGGGATCGGGTCAGACTGGCCCCGGCGACACGAAGCACGTGAATGCCATTAATGGGCCGAGGGATAGCACATATTAAGCGGCGCTACGCTTCGTTTTGCATCAGATAATCTCGCACTGCGCCCGGCTGGCTGTACTCGTACGGCCCGCGAACAACAGGCCCCTGTGAGTCGGACCATTCAAGGCTCGTCGCCTGCCAGGGATTCCTCGGCGCAATCGCACCGCGTCTCATGCTGTGAAATAGATTCCACAGAAAAATCGTCTGCGCGGCCGCAAGCGCGAAGGCCGAGAATGTAATCCATCGCTGAAGCGGCATTACCTGCGCGAGAAAGTCGAACGTCGTGAAATCCGCATAGCGGCGCGGGTTTCCGGCGAAACCCGCAAAGTGCATCGGCAGGAACGTCATGTAAGCACCGATAAAGGTCAGGTAGAAGTGGAGCTTTCCCAGCCGCTCGTCCATCATCCGGCCGAACAGGAGCGGAAACCAGTAGAACGTCGCCGCGAAAATTCCAAACAGTGCGGCGATTCCCATAATCAGATGGAAGTGCGCCACCACGAAGTAGGTGTCGTGAAAATAGGCATCGATCTCCGGCTGCCCCAGAAACAAACCGGACAACCCTCCGGTCACGAAAATGGACACAAAGCCGAGCGCGAAAAGCATCGCTGTGGTGAGTCGAAGCGAACCGGCCCAGGCCGTCGCGATCCAGTTGAAAGTCTTGATGGCCGAAGGCACACCGATCACCATCGTCAGGAAAGAAAAAGCGATCGCCGAGTACGGATTGAGCCCGCTGATGAACATATGGTGCCCCCACACCAGTAGCCCGAGAAACGTAATCGAAATGGACGCCCAAACAATGGCGCGATAGCCGAAGAGCGGCTTGCGCGAGAAGTTCGAGATCAAATGCGAAACGATGCCCATGCCCGGCAGGATCGCGATGTAAACCTCCGGATGCCCGAAGAACCAGAAGAGGTGCTGCCAGAGCAGAGGTGAACCGCCCCCGTGCTTGATTGCCTCGTCGGCGACCAGCAGCCCTCCAGGCACGAAAAAGCTGGTACCCGCAAGACGGTCCAGCAGGATCAGAAAGACCGCGGCGAGAAGCACTGAAAATGCGAGCAGGCTCAGAATCGCCGACAGAAACCAGTTCCACGCAGGCACCGGCATGCGCATGAGCGTCATACCGGGACCGCGCTCGTCAATCACCGTGGCAATCATATTGATCGAGCTCAGGAGTGACCCCATGCAGAAAAGCCCGATGCTGAAAAACCACAGCGTCTGGCCGAGTCCTTCACCGGGACCCGAAATCGCGCCCACGGCGCTTAGCGGAGGGTAGGCCGTCCAGCCCGAAAGCGGCCCGCCGCCCACGGCGTGAAATGAAGCGATAAGCACGACGAACGAGAGCGCGCTGATCCAGAATGATGCGCGATTCAGGCGCGGGAACGCCATGTCGCGCGCGCCGATCTGCGCGGGCAGCACCAGATTCCCGAAAGCATTCAAGGGCGCGAGCGTGAGTACGAAGAACACCATGATCGTGCCGTGCAGCGTCAGGAGAGACAGGTAGAACTCAGGCGCCATGACGTCGCCGCCGGCCACCTGCGCCATCGGATAGATCAGATGGAAGCGCATGATGAGCGAGAGCACCGTCCCGACCAGCACCGCGAACAGGGAAAGGAAGAAGTACTGGCGTGCAATCATCCTGTGGTCCACGCTGAAAATGCGGGACCCGAGACTCCGCTTTATCGCGGTTGGCGTTTCCATTGTTCGTATTCGGCGGGCGGCATGGCGATCAGTACGCTGCGCATCTGGCTGTGTCCCAGGCCGCAGAGCTGCGCGCAGGCGATTTCGTACGTACCGGGCCGGTCCACATGTAATTCGAGCGGAATTTCCATCCCGGGAACGATGTCCTGCTTGGTGCGAAGCTCGCGCACAAAGAAGTCGTGGATTACGTCGCGCGAGTGCAGCAGCAACAGAACATCGCGCCCCGCGGGGACACGCAGGCTGGCGGTGACAACGTCGTCCCTTCCGTCGGGGTCTTTCGGATCGATCCCGACGGGATTACCACCTGCATCACTGATGAACTTGATGCCGGTGCGGCCGAAAACCCCGTCGGGTCCCGGGTAGCGGAAGCTCCAGGCGAACTGATGCGCGTGAACTTCGATGACCTCTTCGCCGGCCGAACGCGTCGCGATCCTGGCCCAGCTGCGAGATCCCGCGAAGGACATTGCGACGAACAGGGCGGTTGTCGCGAGAGTCCAGATCCATTCGAGGCCGCGATGGCTGTTCGCGCCGGTCGCAATCGCCCGTTTCCTGCCGCGCAGGATCGTCCATGCGAGCAGAACCTGCGCTGCAATGAAGATGATCCCGGTGATCCAGAGAGTCCAGGTAAACTGGCGGTCCCAGGCGAGCGCTTCGGCGGTAATCGCAACGAGGAAACCAAAGGGGTTTGAAGGCGAAGAGAGCGCACCCGGCCAGGGTGAGGAGAAGCAAAATCAGGCCGAATAGCATGAATATCGCGTGAGAAATTCCAGTATAAACTTAGGTATGAAGTTTGCCGTCTGCTTTGCCAGTTTGGTTCTGGCTTCGCTGGTTTGGGCCGATATCGCCTGGGCCGACGCAACGTCGGACCGCGCAGCCATTGAATCCGTTATCTCCAGACTCAATGACGCCGTTACGCCGGTATCAACTCTGTTTACCACGGATACGGCGGATAACCCCGCGCAACTAGTCCAGCTCGTGGGCCGAAATCGTGTGAGCGCAGCGAACGCGCAGCCGTTTTCCGAAATCAGCGTTCCCAAAATCGTCGTGCATGCGGTGCAATTCGTCACGCCTGAAGTGGCGCTGGTGGACGCTGCCAACGCTCAATACGGTTCAAACATGGTACGGTCTGTACCGATTTTGTTTGTTCTGAAAAGACAGGGCGACGACTGGCGGATTGCGGCGTACCGAATCATTCTCGCGTCTCCGCCCGCCCCCCTGTTCAGCCAGCAGTTCCTCTGACCTTCGTAAACTAAAGTTGATGATCGTCAGGATCACGCTGGTCCTCGCGCTTGCCGCCACGGCGGCCGCCCAAACCGTCTGTCCGCCGACGCCGGAATTTACCCCATGCGATCTCGTCTTTGACATCCCATCCGCCCCAGGCGATCAGTCTCTCGATCTGAAGGGCGAGTTTCGCTCCCCGGATCAGCAGACCGGTCTGGCGAACGCATTCTGGGACGGAGGTTCCCGCTGGATCATTCGTTATGCGCCGGCCGAATCGGGCACGTACGCCTGGCGTCTGATGAGCGGGTTATCGAACTTCAGCGGCAAGACAGGGCAATTCACCGCTACGCCGGCGCCCGATCAGGCCGAAAAGCCGGGATGGCTGCGGGCCGCCAACGTTCACCATTTCGCCTTTGTGGACGAGACCAATTCGAACATTAAGAAACCTCATCTCTGGACTGGCGCGGTGGTTCCAGGTTTTTCTTCGATGAGCCTCGATCAGTGGAAATCGCTGGTGGATACGCGCGCCGGTCAGCACTTCAATCACATCGGGATCACGCTGGTGGATGACGCCGGCGCCTCTAATTTCAAGTCGCCTGAGTTCTTCCGTGCTGCCGAAGCAAAACTCGATTATGCGAACCAGCACGGCATCATCCTCGATATCGCTTTCTTCGGCTCGGGCGGCCTTTTGACCCGGCTGCTGCCCAACCGCGACGATCGCCAGAAATGGTTCACCTACGCGCTTTCCCGGCTGGCGGCGTTCAATGTGACCTGGCAGGGGATTGAAGGCTGGGAAACCTATGACAGCGGCCGCGAGCTGCTCAAAGAAGTAGCCGACTACCTCACGACCCTTGACCCCTATAAACACCCGCGATCGAGCCGCACGGATCTGACGTCGGGGCCGCTCGTCGATGACGGCTGGCTGCGCTACCGTTCCTATCAAACCGCCAACGATGCCGTCGGCGCCATCGAACAGCAGGTTTATCAATTCCCCGCGGTGAACAATTTCGGCGCGGGCGCTACCGACGCCGATACCTTCCGCCATCGTCTGTGGAACGCCACCATGAACGGCCAGTATCCCGCCACTCTGATTCCGAACGAACAGGCCGCGAACGAAGTGAAGATCTGGTCCGAGTTCATGCGCGATACGCGCCACTGGGAACTCGAGCCATTCTTTGACGTGCAGAACGGTCGCGGATTGTCACTCGAAGGAGTTGAGTACATCATCTACGTCGAAAAGCCGGGAACGGTGACCGTAAATCTTGAAAAGCGCAGTTATGACGGCCGCTGGTTCGATCCCGCAACGGGACAGTCTGTAAAGATCAAGGACATCAAGACGGAAGTCTTCACCGGCGATCCGCCCGATAAAACGCACGACTGGGTGCTGCAGATCTCGCGCGAAGGCCAGAAAGCCTCGATGCTGAAAAGCTATCGGTTCGATTCGCGCGAAGGCGGCATCGTGTTGCAGGAGGTGGAAGGAAATCCGGAAAAAGTTCCTTTTGACGTGGTCGAGCCGTCCGGCGATACGATTTCGCTGAGCAAGCCGCCGCAGTTTTCGATTAAGCTGAAGCGCGAAACAAAGGCGCTGCAGCACATGATGTTCGAGTGGACGGGCGAGGTAACGGTGGATAACAGAAGTTATCGGGTGATCGGAACGGGAGCGGGGGGTACGTTCCAGATACCGGCGAATATTGCGCGGGAGTATCCCGCCGCTCTCCACGTCAAGATTCTTGCGATGAATGCGCTCGGCAAGGTTTACGTGCTCGATCGCAATTACTCGCTGACAAAATAAAGACGCAGCTTGAACATGTTAACCCTCGCGGTCGATACGACGGCGGAATCCGGCAGTATCGCGCTGGCCGACGAAAATGGCATCCGCGAAGAGGTGTTGATCCACGCCCCGCAGGGATTCAGCCGCGTTCTGTTCGGCGAGATCGAAGCGCTGCTGGCGCGCCATGGCGTCAGCCTGCGCGACATCGAACTTTTTGCCGGCGCGTCGCGGGCCCGGGTCGTTTACCGGCGTTCGGGTGGGGCTTTCGGCGATCAAAGGCCTCGCCGAGGTTCTCAGGAAACGCGTAATCGCCGTTTCGAATCTCGAAGCGCTCGCCGAGTTTGGAACAGCCGGCATGCGCGCGACGGTTATCGACGCGCATCGCGGTGAAGTATATGCAGCCCTCTACGATGGAGCGGGGAATGCCATCATCCCCGAAGCGGTCCTGCCTCTCGAGAGATTCGCGCAGTTGGTGGGCGGCCGGGAAGTCGAATGGATCGAGGCCCCGCGCGCCATCGCAGGGGCAGTCGCGGCGATCGCCATCCGCAAAGCAATGAAAAGCCTCTCGCAGGACCCCGCGGCAATCGAAGCGAATTACGTGCGCCGGTCCGATGCCGAACTGCTCTGGAAAGAAAACTAGTTCCCGCTCGCCGTCGAGTAACCTGTGTGGGGCAGGGCTTCGGCCCTGCGGCCGGCCTTCTGGCCGGCACGGAACTTTACGTCAGCTGGTAGCGCCGGCGACCTCGTCGCCGGTGATCCTCCCAACCTCGTCTTCAGGAAAGCGGCAGGACATTCCTTCGCGATGATAGGCTAACGGCAGGAAACGGAAGTGATCGGCTTTGTTGTATTCCAATAACGATGGCACGCGTCGCGCGACAGCTCGAACTCCGTGGCGTCTTAGCGTCCGCCGTGACCCCGCATCGTTCCAACTCGCAGGAGCCGGACTTTTCGGGCTCCCTCGACCTTCTCGATTTCCTCGCTCAGGCCGGCGTTCAGGGAATCTGTCTCTTCGGTGAAACCGGCGAATTTTTCGATTACAGCCTCGCCCAGCGGCAACGCGTTGTCTATCTCGGAGTGAAACGCAGCCGCGTCCCGCTGATTGCCGGGGTTTCGCACTCCACGCTCGATGGCGCCGTGCAACTCGCAAGCGAAGCGATCTCCTCCGGCGCGGACGGCCTGCTGCTCATGCCGCCGTTCTTCTTCCCGTACTCCCAGCGCGAAATCGAAGAGTTCTATATGCAGTTCGCCGATCAGGTCGGCGACGCTGTGCCCATCGTGATCCATAACCTCCCGCAGTGCACGTCTAAACTCGAAATTGCAACCGTGCACAAACTACTGACCACTGGGCTCTTCGCCGGTATCAACGATTCGAGCGGCGACTGGCAGTACTTCGAACAACTTCTCGTGCTGAAGCGGGAGCGTGCGTTCGCCATTCTCAATGGAAGCGACCAGCTCGCCGCGCAAGCCCTGAATGCCGGAGCCGATGGATTGATCTCGAGCGCGGCCTGCGCAGTGCCCGAGCTCCTGGTGGGTCTTGCGCGCGCCCTCCCCGAAGGCCGTGGATCGCTCAATGCGAGGCTTCTCGAATTCACCGCATGGGCGGAAAGATTCCCGCAGCCCGTAGCGGTCAAGCGTGCCGTGGCGCTCCGCGGTCAGAAATCCGGTCCTGAACTCACGCCGCTCGCCCCCGAAACCCGGCAGGAGCTCGATCGATTCTCACGCTGGTTCGGCGAATGGCTGCCGCTCGCAAAGAAGGCCGCCACGCATGGGTGACTTCCGCGAATTCGGACACAAGCTCATCGATTGGGTAGCAGATTATCTGGAAAATCCGGAACGCTATCCCGTGCTCTCGACGGTCAAGCCAAACGACATCATTGACGGTTTGCCGGCGATAGGCCCCGAACAGGGCGAATCGCTCGACCGCATCTTCGAAGACTTCGAGCGCGTCATCCTTCCGGGCATCACGCACTGGAATCACCCGCGGTTTCTCGCCTTCTTCGCCAACACATCTTCGCCGCCGGCGGTGCTCGCCGAGCTGCTCGCCGCGGCGTTGAACGCCAACGGAATTCTCTGGAAAACCTCGCCCGCCGTTACCGAGCTGGAAGTTGTCACGCTCCGCTGGCTGCTGCACTGGTTTGGTCTCCCGAAAGACTGGTTCGGCATGATTCTCGACACCGCGTCCACCGGAACGCTGCACGCCATCGCCGCCGCCCGCGCAGCCATCGCCCCCGAAACACGCGATTACGGCACGCCTCACAACCTCGTCCTCTACACCTCCGAACAGGCGCATTCTTCAGTCGAAAAAGGCGCCATGGCCCTCGGCTTCGGACGCAACAACGTACGTCTGATCGGTACCGATGCCGAGTTCCGCATGCGCCCCGACCTTCTCGCCGAGGCCATTCTGCAGGATCGCGAAGCCGGTCTGCGGCCCTGCTGCGTCGTGGCGACCGTCGGCACCACTTCGACCACCAGCATCGATCCCGTTCCCGCCATCGCCGATATCGCCGAACGCGAAGGGCTTTGGCTGCACGTTGATGCCGCATATGCCGGCTCGGCCGCCGTCGTACCCGAGTTTCGCTGGGTCCTCGAAGGCTGCGACCGCGCCGATTCCCTGGTTTTCAATCCGCATAAATGGCTGATGGTGCCGGTCGATTGCAGCGTCTTCTATTGCCGCCGACCCGAAGTTCTGCGCCAGGCGTTTTCACTGGTGCCAGAGATCCTCCGAACCAGCGACGGCGGCCTGAACATGATGGACTACGGCATCCCGCTCGGCCGCCGTTTCCGCGCCCTCAAACTCTGGTTCGTCCTCCGCTATTACGGCCATGAAGGCCTCGCGGAGGTGATCCGCGAACAAGTCGCCATGACCCGCGAGCTCCGCGACCGGATCGCATCCGACCCCCGGTTCGAAATCTGCGCTCCCTCCCCGCTTTCCGTCATCTGCTTCCGTCTTCGCGGCTCGGACGAAGCGAATCGTTTGCTTCTCGATGCGATCAACGGTTCCGGGCGATTTTTCCTGTCTTCCACCGTCGTTAACGGCCGCTACATTTTGCGGATTGCCGTGGGGAATATAATGACCGCACGCGCGACGCTTGACGAGCTCTGGTCGCTCCTCGATGCTCTATCACCGATACGATTATCTTAGTGCCGGCCTGTCAACACCAGATATTCATTTACTTTCAGTAGCTTCGGAGCCATCTCTGGCACTCAATGCCGTAGTGTGCTAATAATGGACTTTGGAATTTGCGACAGGTAATGTCCGGTTCCAAGGGTTACAGCCCATCTCCAATTTTTCAAAACACGAGGTCACACCAAATGAATATTCGTCCGCTTTACGACCGAATCGTTGTCAAGAGAGTTGAAACCGAAGTCGAAAAGACTCACGGCGGTCTCTATATCCCCGACAGCGCCAAAGAAAAGCCCCAGGAAGGCGAGGTTGTTTCCGTTGGCAAAGGCAAGCGCCTCGAAGACGGCAAGATCGTGCCGCTCGATGTTCAGCCCGGCGACCGCATCCTGTTCGGCAAGTACTCCGGCAGCGAAATCAAGCTGGATGGCGAAGAGTTGATGATCATGCGCGAGGACGAAGTGCTCGGCATCCTCGACGCGAAACCCGTATCGGCCAAAAAGGCCAGCTAATTAACCCCGGTTATCGAATCAGGAGAAGAAATATACATGGCAAAACAGATTGTTTACGCTGAAAATTCCCGCCAGGCCATCCTGCGCGGTGTGAATCAGTTGGCCGACGCGGTGAAAGTCACCCTCGGTCCCAAGGGCCGCAACGTGGTCCTCGAGAAAAAGTTCGGCGGCCCCAACATCACCAAAGACGGTGTCACGGTCGCCAAGGAAATCGAACTGAAAGATCCGCTCGAAAACATGGGCGCGCAGATGGTTCGCGAAGTTGCTTCGAAGACTTCCGACATCGCCGGCGACGGCACCACCACCGCGACCATCCTGGCTCAGGCGATCTTCCGCGAAGGCGTGAAGTCGGTTGCCGCCGGCGCAAATCCGATGGCTCTGAAGCGCGGCATCGATAAGGCCGTTGCAGTGGCGATCGAAGAAGTGAAGAAGATGTCGCAAGCCGGTTTCGGGCGACATGATCGCGTCAGGTCGGCACCATCTCCGCCAACAGCGATCACACCATCGGCGACACCATCGCCGAAGCGATGAAGAAGGTCGGCAAGGACGGCGTCATCACCGTTGAAGAATCCAAGACGATGGCGACCGAACTCCAGACCGTCGAAGGCATGCAGTTCGACCGCGGTTATCTCTCCCCCTACTTTGTGACCGATGCCGAGCGCATGGAAGTGGTTCTCGAAGATCCTTACATCCTGATCCACGAGAAGAAAATCTCGCAACATGAAGGATCTTCTTCCGCTGCTCGAGCAGATCGCCCGTTCCGGCCGTCCGATGCTGATCATTGCGGAAGAAGTGGAAGGCGAAGCGCTGGCCACCCTCGTGGTCAACAAGCTGCGCGGCACTCTGAACGCCTGCGCCGTGAAGGCTCCGGGCTTCGGCGATCGCCGCAAGGCCATGCTGGAAGACATCGCGATCCTCACGGGCGGCCGCGCCATCTTCGAAGAAACCGGCATCAAGCTGGAAGGCGTGAAGCTCGAAGATCTCGGCAAGGCCAAGCGCGTCACCGTCGACAAAGACAACACGACCATCGTCGACGGCGCGGGTCAGGGCAAAGCCATCGAAGGCCGCATCAAACAGTTGCGCACCGCAGATCGACGAAACCACCTCGGATTACGACCGCGAGAAGCTGCAGGAGCGGCTGGCGAAGCTTGCCGGCGGCGTTGCGGTGATCAAAGTCGGCGCCGCGACCGAGACCGAGATGAAGGAAAAGAAGGCTCGCGTCGAGGATGCGCTGCACGCAACCCGCGCGGCCGTCGAAGAAGGAATCGTTCCGGGCGGCGGCGTGGCTCTGCTGCGCGCAGCGGCGGCCCTGAAGGATATGAAGGTTCCGGGCGACGAGCAGATCGGCGTAGACATCATTCGCCGGGCCTGCGAAGAGCCGATCCGTCAGATCGTGCAGAACTCGGGTGAGGAAGGCGCGATCGTGATGGGCAAGATCCGCGAGAACAACAACCCCCACTTCGGCTACAACGCTCAGACCGACGTGTACGAGGATCTGGTTACGTCGGGCGTGATCGATCCGGCGAAGGTGACCCGTTCGGCTCTGCAGAACGCGGCCTCGATCGCCGGCCTGATGCTCACCACCGAAGCGATGGTCTGCGAGATTCCGGAGAAGAAGGCTGCTCCGGCTCCCGGCGGCCACGGTGGACCCGAGGGAATGGACTACTAGTCCTTCGCTCCAAATCAAAGCAAGGAAGCCGCGGTTCCCGAAAGGGACCGCGGCTTTTTTCTTGTCCCCGAGCCCCGCTCGTTTATGCCTTCTTGCGTGCCTGGGCGTCTGCGGCCGAGGCCCACCGGCACAGCAATGGCCCAAGCGGCGCTCTCTCCCAACCCAGCGCGCACGAAAGATTCGTCAGAATCCAGTCTCCGCAGGTATTGCCTTCAAGGATGACCGGCTCCCATTCGGTCACGATCAAATCCCAGTTCACGACAGGCAATCCCGGAAAGAGCGCCATCGCGCTGACAACCATTTCGATCGCCTCACTCAGTCGCGGCACGAGCCGGTCTGCCACCTGTGCCTGATTCCAGGGCAAACGAGAATAGCGCTTTTCGGGATGCGCGAACCAGATTCCCGGCCCCGTCAAGCCGGTCGCAAGATTGACGGGAACGCGCATCTGCCCCCGAAGGAAGTCCCGCGTATTTTGACCCGGGACGTCGATCGAGAGCAGCGCGCTGTGAAGGAATGCCTCTCCCTCCGGCTCACGCGCGGTGGTGAGGCGCAACACCGGGGTAGCGCAATTTGCAGCCAGATCAGCCAATTCCGGCGCAGACTGCAGTCGGACCTGAACCAGCAGATCGTCGGACGCCGCCGGTGCCCGTCCGCCGCGAAGAAATTCGGTGCCGGACATCGCGTCGCGCCCAGCCGACCCATGACGAGGCTTCACAAACAACAGTTCGGGACGCAGCCAGTGGATGCCTGCGTCATTTACTTCCTGCCCCCCGGGCACAATCTCAAACAGGCGCGGACTCGCCAATCCCGCGCTTGCCAGCAGTTCCGCGGTCGCCTGCTTATCCGCAAGCAGACGATGTTCTCTGGCGCTGCCGAGGCGCGATAACAAAACGCTGGCCGCTCTTCCCGGCAGAGGGTGCGGACCAGACGGCTGACCGGGCAAGCTGCAGAACTGTCTCCAGATCAACGCTTCATTCGGCCGGGCCCCACTGCGGAGGCAATCCACCAGCAACTCGCAACTGGTGCGCGATTGCAGACTCCGCGCCTTCGCAAAGCTGCATACCTGGCTGACGCACGCCACCACCCAGGCAAGCCGAGCCACAGGGATCAGCAGTGGCCGGCTCCACCACGCCGTTCTTTTCCAAAAACGCGCAGCAGACCACGCGCGAAGAGTTGCCATCGCCGGGTCGCCGGGAGAGAACAAACCCTGGCCGTCATATGGCAGGCGCCACCACAATTTATTCAGAGAAGCGCGCCACATACTCGGCCAGAACCAGCGCGCGCATCGCATGCAGCGCCATCCGGATGGGGCGCGATATTGCAATTTGCCCATTCGATGCGAGCCCGTCCGCCGTCAGGTCAAGCGAGGCCGCGGATAACGTTGCCGCGACCTTATCCAGATCGAACATACTTGCAGCCAACGCGGACTCCCGCACCGCGCTCACCCGCCTCAACAAGCCCGGCAGCGCGGCCCTGAGATTCGCGGGGATGTCGGGGAACGGCACGAATTTGGTATCGCGCCAGCGGACCGATTCGGGCAGGATATCCGCCATCGCATTGCGAAAGGGCTGGCGGGAAAAGCCCCGGTCGACGAAATTCTCGATCGGCAGCGAGAGGATAAAGTCGATGACGCGCCGGTCCAGCAGCGGGTAGCTGAACGCGATCCCATGGCGAGCGCCGATGATCGCCCAATGGGTGGCGCGGCCCACCAGATAACTGTTCGTCAGCATCGCGACCCGGTCTTGAGGGCTGCTGCTCCAGGTTGCCGCGGCGGAAAGCTCCGCCGCTACCCCCGCCGCCAGTTGCGGCTGAAGGAATGAAAGCGCGTTCCGGCGCCGGTCGGCAGAGCAGAGACCGCCCCTGACGGCGTTGACGGCTGGCGATCAGCGAATCGGGAACCATGGGCAGAAGCAGAGAACCCGCGGCGATACGGAAGATTCGTGTTCCCTGCCTCCGGGCGCGAGCCTTCACTTCACTGAATACGCCTTGCCAGTGGCCCCGCCGCAGCATCTCGGGAAGAATCCCGGTGCCGTTGTAAGTTGCGCCTTCATCGCCGCCCGCTCCGCACAAAAGCAATCCGGCGCCCGCGGCTGCCGCTGCCGAACAAATGCGGTCATCCGGTTCCGCGAACTGATCTCCCCCCGGGAGATCCATATCGATTACGCGGTGTTCGTCGATTCGCGCCAGATGGACGGCCGACCATATGATGTCCCGCTCCTGGTCCAGGACCGCGTTGACGTACTCTCGTTCATCCAGTGGCGGAGAACCGGAACCCGGATTGGCGAGCAGCGACCAGGTGTGCAGACCCCCATTTCTCGCGCGCATTTCGCGAGCCGCCATCACAACGATCGCCGAAGAATCGAGTCCTCCGCTGAGGTGTGCGGCGACAGGCCCATCGGCCGGCAGGCGATTGCGCACCGCATCTTCCAGAAGTCCCCGCAGTGTAGCCGCCGCATCCGTCGCAGAACACCGCCGCTGGCCCACCTGATCCGGATCGGGTCGCCACGCGCGATGCATGCGAAAGGCGTCCGGCGTTACCACCAGGCTGTGTCCGGCAGGCAGCCAGAAGATCTCCTCGAACCCCGTCGATACTCCGGTCGGATACGACTCGAACTGTAAGCGGCCCAGCGCCACGCGGTCGAGTCTTCGGGCCGCCACGCCCGAGGCGTGCAAACCGCGCGGCAGAGACGCGAAGGCGAACAGCTGTCCGGGTTTGTGGGTGTAACAAAGCGGTCGCACGCCCATGAAGTCTCGGGCGCAGGTTAAACGCCGCTGCCGCGGCTCCCAGGCGGCAAGAGCGAAATCGCCGTCCAGCCGGTCCGGCAGGTCCTCTCCCCATTTGTCGAGCGCGGCAAGCACCAGGGCTTCCTCGTCGCTTCTTTCCGATAGTCCCAGGGCAGCCGCAAGGGCGCGCGGCCGGTCGAGCCGCACGTCCGCGGCGAGCCACATATCGGCGGAGACGTGCCGACGAGAGGAGAAATCCAATACCGCCAGTGCGGCTGGACCTTCCACTCTGCGCGCCACATGGGGCGCAAGGCCGGGAGTCGTAAGAGCGTCCACCATGCGGGCAAGCGTGTCGGCCTGCGCCGGTGCGCCGTCCAGATGTACGATGCCACAAATCAGGCGCATGGGGCTTGGCGAAGCAGCCGGGCGGTTTCAGGCGACATCGCGCAAAAGATCGTGCTGCCGCAACTCCCTCACAAACCCGGCTACCTGGAGAGCGCACTCGTCCGCCGTCACTTCGAACTCTCCGACCAGGCAGTCCACCAGCGCGCGCTCCGTGGTTGGGCCCTCAAGGAGTTCCCACACACGGGCGCCAACTCCATTCAGGCTGAAATAACGGCCCTTTTCCACGCTCATCATGAGCAGGCTTTCTCCCATGTACGCGGCCGGGATGTCACCCACCCTTTGAAAGCGCGCGCTCATGCCGCACACTCCCGACGAGTGACCGGCTCGTAACCCAACCGCGCCATTGTAGCCGCGTGCGCAGTCTCAATGTTCCGGACCTGCGCGTCTTTAAGCTGATTGCGCCAGGCTCCAACGCAGCCCTCCCTGAAGAACGATGCCTGCCGGAACGAGCGTTCCGCAAACCCCTTTTCCCGCTCCTGCCGCTGCAATTCAGCAAAGCCTGAATGACGCACCGCGCGCAATACCTCCTCTCGCTCAACCGCCTCACTCTCGGGGGAGACGCCGAGGAATCGCAGGACTTTGCGAAATGCTTTCCCGGTATCGGCGTGCAAATCCTCATAGCGTATGAGGCACACAGACAGACCCGACTCGTCGAGCCAGCTGCGAACGTGTCCGCTCCAGCCATTGGTTCGCTGACGAACCTGGTAATCGCTCGGGCCGAAAAAACTGCTTATTTCGTTCATATGTTCGATCGCTCGATCTATAGGGATGCCTTGATGGAACGCGAAGGAAACGGCGACATCGCGGGGATCCCGCACGATGTACAGCGCCGCTCGCGCCGCCGTGCCCAGCGCGGGGGATCCATCGGGCAGCCGCGTCCACGAGTCATGCGCTTTGAGGAAGGTGGCGCGATCCCGCGACACTGCATAAGCGTCGAGCGCTCCCGGCCGCATGCCCTCGATCTCGTCCGGATGCAGAAGGCTGGAGTCGACAAGCGTCTGCCGTTCAAACAACTCGCGGCTCCCGGCCAGGTCTTCGTCCAGAGACAGCTTGTTAATGTCCTCCGCAGTGTCCGTCTCCGCAGCAATATTGGATAACAGGATGCGCAGCCACGTGTTGCCCGATTTCGGGTACGAGGCGATCCAGACCATGCCCGGAGGAAATATCGCCATGCGATCAAAGCCCCCGCCAGTGTGCGCGAAGCTCGTCCGCGGTTTCGCCAATGCGGCCGAGATCGCGAGGCCGGGTCAGAGTAAAAATCTGCGCATGCCGCAACACGGCGGCCGTGAGAGACACCTGGCGGCTCCGCCGCGCCATAGCCAGGGCGAGTCCCGGCCGGTAGCTCTGGTCCAGCAAAGCCTGTGCTCCGTTCAGCGGCGACAGCCGTTCGATGCCGCGCGTGCCGGGTAACACCTGGTCGCGCAGAATGTAGATGGCGGCTACCGGCGCGTGGCCATCCGTCCCTGGTCCCGGGGGCTCGACATAACTCTTTCCCAGCGCCGAGCGCACGGGCTGCCGCCGCTGCGCTGCGAGATCCAGCTGCGCGATACTTTCCTCGAACAGCTTCAACTGGCGGCCGTCTGGCCAAACCACAGGCGCTCCCCTTTGATCCGTCTCTATGGCGCAAACGTCGTCGTTCAGGAAGCGACAGCCGGTTTTGCAGAGAGCGGCCGCCAGCGTGGATTTCCCGATTCCGCTGCGGCCGCAGAAAACGTAGGCTCGTCCGTCCACGGCAACTGCAGCGGCGTGGAGAACCAGCCCTCCGCGTTGCATCAGCAGCGCGCCGAATCCCGTTCCGAGCAGGAACGGAATGGCATCCACAGGATCCATCTCGGGCGCCGGTTCCATATCGAGCGTGCGGCCATCGGTGGCCAGGAAACGTCCGATCCCGGGAAGACGGAGCAGAAAACGGGTTTCATCCATCTCCCAGACAGGCCCGCGCGCGCTGGAGTTTTCCAGACATTCCGGCACGGGACAACGGTTGATTCGCACGTCCTCGCAGCCCGACGGGACGGGGAAAGGAACGACCCCCGGCAACTCCATCTGGGCTCTCACGGAAAGACCGGAAATTCGGCAAGTATACATTGGCGATTAAACGACCTGACCGGGCTCTATTGTCCGCATTCTTAGAATTTACCAACGATAAAACGATATTGGTTATCAAAATTGAAGAAATTTATGGCGCGAACATGCTACGCTTTACACGAGTAATTAATTTCGAGCACCCGAGGATTCAGACCCATGGAGCAAACGGAAAAGATCGCGAACGCGCCCCTGAGCGAAGCGGTGCGCCGCAAACATTGGGAAGCTCCGACGATCGAGGCCGCCTCCATCGAGGCGCGGACCGCCAAGGACCCATCCATTGTCGAGAACAATGGGCTCTTCAGCAAGAGCGTCTCATAGACCTTCGCTCGCGGCCGATTCACCGTAACCCGCGGACTTGTCGCTCCCGCGATGTCTCAATCCCGCCTCATCGCCAAAGCGCGGAATTTCATCCGCTGGACGTGGATGGAAAGAGCCCTGCTGCTGCCGGCATGGTTGTTGCTGGGGGCCAGCAGGATTGCCATCCTGGCGCTTCCGTTTCGCTATCTGGCTCCGAGGCTTGGGGTTCAATGCGGAGTCTCGCCCTGGATTCCGTTGGCCGACGCCCGCGGCGAAGCGAGGGCCGTATCCATCGGCAAAGCCGTGAGAGGCGCCGCCGCCTTGACGCCCTGGGAGTCGAACTGTTTTCCTCAGGCCGTCACCGCCGGCAATATTGCTTGGGCTTTGCGGCGTGCCTTATAGCCTGTTCTTCGGGATGGCGCGCGGTTCAGAGCAGTCTGCTCGCATCGAGGCGCACGCGTGGGTGGCCGCCGGACGCGTGCCGGTTTCGGGCGGCGCGAGTTTCGACCGCTTCACAGTGGTCGGCAGTTTTGTCGCGCGCCGCGCGATAAAGGTAAAAAATAATCCGCATTCGCGATAAATTGACGGGCAATTAACTGGTGGATTCATCATCAACTGTCTGGGAAATGCTCCATATTCAGGCTCGCCGGACTCCTCTGGCCCCGGCGCTCCTGGCTCCCGGCAGAGCGGACCTGAGCTATCAGGCGCTTATCGATCAGATCCGCGAAGCAGTTGATGCGATCAACGGCTTTGGATTCGGGCGGGGCGACCGCGTCGCGGTGGCGCTTCCCTCCGGACCCGAATGTCCGGCCGCGCTCGCCGCCGTCATATCCGGCTGTGTGTGCGTGCCGCTCAATCCCGCCTGTTCGGTGGCCGAGTTCACCTCCGCTTTGTCCAATTCGAGGGCAACGGCGCTGGTCACTCGCTCCGAAAGCGTGCCTGACGCGATACGCGCCGCGAAACAAACCGGCACAACCGTGATCGAACTGGAACCGCTGCCGGCTGAGGGAGCCGGCCGATTCCGGCTTGGTTGTTCGTCTGCTTCGCGCTCTCGCCGGCCAGGCTTTTCCACGGCCGAAGACCTCGCCGCAATCTTCATGACGTCGGGCAGTACTTCCTCGCCGAAGATCATCCCGCTGACTCAATCGATAATTTGCTACCGCGCTTTTCACGCGCGCAACATCCTCCACCTGACATCTGCGGACCGCTGCCTCGACCTGCTGCCTCCATTTCACGGAAGCGCCATTCTGATATCGATTCTCGGTTCTCTGTTCGCGGGCGCCGCCAATATCTGCCAGGGGCTCGTGTCAACGGCGGATTTCGAGCGATGCATCGAAGAGGTCCGCCCCACCTGGTGTGCGCTTCCGCCGCCATTCGTCGAGTCGCTCCTGGCCGGGAACTCGCAGAAAACTCGCCGAAGAATTCCTCCGGGATTACGCGCGTTCTTCACCGGCGGAGCCCCAACATCGGCGGAAACGGTCGAAGCCATCGAACGGGAATTTGGCATTCCCCTGCAAAATTTCTACGGAGCCAGCGAATGTGGCGGGGTGGCCGCCAATCCCATGCCGCCCGGTGTGCGCAAACGCGGTTCTGTCGGACTGAGCATTGCCCAGGAAATATCGATTCTGCAAACGGGAGAGATCGCGGTACGCGGGCCGGGCGTCTTCAGCGGCTACGAGAATGGTGGCGTCCCGGACAAGACCGCGTTCTGTGGTGAGTGGTACCGCACCGGTGATCTCGGTTATTTCGATCATGACGGCTATCTCTTTCTGACCGGGCGTCTGGGCAACGTGATTAACCGTGGCGGGGAAAAAATCTCTCCGGAGGAAGTCGAAGACGTGCTTCGCGGACATCCCGTGGTCAGGGACGCTGTGGTTTTTGCGGTGCCTCACGAAGCGCTCGGTCAGGAGCCCGCAGCCCTGATCGTTCCTCGAACCCCTCGCGAGGACCTGGTTGACGTGAACGACGTCCGCCATTTCGTTGCGCAGCGCCTCGCCGCCTTCAAAGTTCCGCGGGCCATCGTTGTTGTGGACACGATTCCTGTGGGAACAGTCGGAAAGATTCAGCGAAGCCAGCTGGCCGCGCTGTTTGCCGAAGAACTCTCGACGTTAGCCAGGGGTAGCGGGCGTGCCCTCGATCTTCCGCGAACGCAGGTCGAGCGTCTGCTGGCGGAGATCTGGGCACGGCTGCTGGCCGTCGATCGCGTTGGCATTCACGAACGCTTTCTCGATCTTGGCGGCAACTCGCTGCTCGCCGCCAATATGCTCACGGAAGTGGAGCGCAAGTTCGGCCGCGGCATTCCGATAGCATCTTTCTGGCACGCGCCGACGATCTCGAATCTGGCGCAAGTCCTGGTCGAGGCGGATTACAAAAAGTGCTCCGTGCTGTTGCCGGTTCACGCAGGGGGCGCCAGACCGCCGCTGTTTGTTATCCTCCCGGGCTGGTTTGTCTCGGAGGTGGAGCTTCTCAGCCATTACTTGGGACCAGACCAGCCCGTATATGCGTTGATCCCTGACGTTCGCCCGGGCGCGGGGCAGAGCGGTTTGACTCGCGCGGAAGTTGTGGCCGAATGCATCGCGGCGATGGAAGCCGTCGAGCAAATGGGTCCGTATTTCGTGATGGGCAGATCGGTTGCCGGCCTCGTTGCGCTTGACGTTGCCCATGCGCTCAAGCGCCGTGGCAAGACGGTCGGGCTGGTCGCGTTGCTGGATACGCACTATCCGGGAGTGTCCCGCACGGGATTGCTTCCCACGCCGCTTCGTCAGATGGAATTTCTGCTGGGCGAATTCGTCGGACTGCCGCGTTCCCAATGGACTGCACACCTTCGCCGGCTGCCGGGCCGCGTGGCGCGAGTCGCCTGGCGCACTCTGAGTGGACGCCGCCTGCCTTCCCAAATCGCCAACGCGGCCTTATATACGGGATTGCAGCGGGTATTTCATGAAGCGCCGGAGCTGTGGCCCGGTCGAATTACGTTCTTCGCCGCGGAGGCCTCGAAGCACCGCGGCTTTCTCGACCGGCGTTTGTACTGGAGCAAAGCTGCGGGGCAGGGGCTTGAAGTCCATCTGACACCCGGCGATCACAACATGATGGTCCAGGAGCCGCATATCCGGGAATTCTCCGAGGCATTGAAAGAATGCCTCGATCGCGCCCGCGTGGGGGAGGAACGTCCATTGGCGGCGCGGGCTTAGCTGAAACCGGATGGGCTCAAGGCCCCACGGGATAAGATGTCACCCAACGAGATAAGATGTCCAAAGGATGCGCGCCGAACTGTGCGAGGAAGTCCGATGCACTTGAAGTTTGTTCGCGTTACGTCCCTTATGGTCGCTCTGCTGACCTGTCATCCCACGATCGGTCTTACCCAGTCGAAAGTTGCTTCCTGGCTCGACCAGGCGAAGCCCGCTTCTTGGAACACGCCCGGCCTGTCCATTCCCGCGGCGCCGCCCAAACAGGGAGCCGTTGACCCGCGTTGCCGAACTGCGGCGCGCCCTGCGGAGTTGGAAGCGGACCGTCGCCTTCAGGCCAAAGGATGGGACCTCTTTGGGGCGTATGAAGGCGGCTGGCAAACGGTCGTGATCCGAGCCACAGCCGATTACGACGGGATGTGCCGCCCTCTCCAATATCAGGTCTTCGTCTTCGTACGAGGGGTATTTGCCGGCACACTCTCGCCGAAACCGATGGACAGTCGCACCGACGGTGCGCTCAGCACCGTGAGTCTTCAGAGCAACGGCCGCGTGGGCGCCCAATACCTGCGTTATACCGCCACGGATGCGCTGTGTTGTGCTTCGAAGACAACCAGCGTGGAGTTCGAGATACCCAATGGCGCAGCGGTTGTGCGGCCTGTATCGGCGTCCACGTCGCCGAACTAAAAATCCAGACTGACGGATTTACACCGCCGCCACATTGTCAAGGCTGCGCCACAAGTACCAGCACGCAATCGAGGCATAAGGCTTCCACGCGGCCGCAATTTTCTCCATCTCCGCCGGTTTGGGCATCTCCTCCAGCCCATACGCCTTCTTGATAGCCATGCGAATCCCCAGATCCCCCACCGGCAGCACATCATTGCGCCGCAGGGCGAACATGAGGAACATCTGCGCCGTCCAGACCCCAATGCCCTTTACCCGCGTTAAATGCTCGATCACGGCCGCGTCGTCCGACTCGGGAAGCGTCTCGAACACCACGCTGCCCCGCTTCGTGTGCTTCGCCAGTTCCCGGATATACCGCGTCTTCTGCGCCGAAAGCCCCAGCTTCCGCATCCGTTCCGGCCGAAGCCTCATAATCCCCGCGGGTGTCAGCTGTTCTTCCCCAGCCGCGGCGTGCAGACGCCCAAAAATCACGCTCGCTACCCGGCCGCTCAATTGTTGGTAGACAATGGAACGGACAAGAGTCTCAAAGGAAGGTTCGCGATATTGAAGCTTGAACGGGCCGACCCGTTGGATGATGGCAGCCAGTACGGGGTCAGATTTTTTGAGATGCTGGAGAGCGGAGCGCATTATCATCGGTGGTGCCGGGGCGCCCGTGAAACAGAGCGGGACCGGCGCGCGTCCAGTCCAAATATAAACGCGCCGTTTTAATTCTATGAAAATCGTTGGCTTGACCATTGCGACTATTTTGCTGATGCCGCTGCTACCCCTCTGGCTCGAAGGCCAGCAGGCGGGCGGAGGCGGACAATCCGGCGCGCAAAAAGTGGAAGATGACGTGGGCCAGCCGATCCAGGTGGATGTCGACGTCGTCAACCTCTACTGCTCGGTGCGCGACAAAAAAAATGCCCTGATCCCCAGTCTTGAGAAGGCCGACTTCAATCTCGCCGAGGACGGATCGAAGCAGAGCATCAAGTACTTTACTCGTGAGACGGATCTGCCGCTCACCATCGGCCTCCTGGTCGACGTCTCCGGCAGCCAGCAGAATCTGATCGAAACCGAGCGCCGCGCGGCCACTTCGTTCTTTTCGAGCGTGCTGAAGAAGAAGGACGTAGCGTTTCTCATCAGTTTCGGAGCGGACTCGGAATTATTGCAGGATACGACCGGCTCTCCCCGATCTTTACAGGACGGGCTCAATCGCTTGAAGCTCAACGCCGGGTTTTCAGGCATCAATGCCGGTCCGGTGCCCACGGCAACGCATAACCGGGGGACGGTTCTGTATGACGCCGTGTACCTCGCCGCGCACGACATGCTTTCGAAAGAAGTGGGTCGTAAGGCAATCGTCCTGATCACCGACGGCCAGGATGAAGGCAGCGATCTCACAGAAAATGCGGCGATCGAGGCCGCCCAGAAAGCCGACTCGATCATTTACGGCATCCTCTATGTCGACCGTCAGGTGTATGGTGGCGGGTTTGGGGGACTCGCCGGAGGCTACAGTGGCGAAGGCGTACTCAAGCACATGGCCGAGGAAACCGGAGGCAGGCTATTTCAGGTAGACCGGAAAAATTCGCTCGATTCCATCTTCGATCAGATCCAGCAGGAAATGCGCAGTCAGTATGCCATCGGCTATACCCCAACCAACAGCCGCAAAGACGGCTCGTTCCGCAAGATCGACCTGCGGACTTCGAGCAAAGACCTGAAGGTCCAGGTTCGCAAAGGCTACTACGCGCTGCCGCCGCAATAACGGTGGGCGATCTGGTCGCTTACGGCGACGGCACCACTGTAATGCCGGATTCGGTCACGATGCGGCCGAGCGACCGATCCTCCTCAGCGTCGAAACCCACCCGGCTGTTCTCCGGCAACACCACATTCTCCCCCAGGATTGACCGGCGGACGCGGCTGTATCGCCCCACCGTCGTGTGCGGCAGCAGAATCGACTCCTGGATCTCGCAATAACTGTTCACGCGGGCGAAAGGTGACAGCACGCTGTGGCTCACGCGCCCGCCGGAGATAATGCAGCCGGGGGACACCATGGAATCGACCGCCAGTCCCATCCTGCTGCCTTCCTGCGCGAAAACGAACTTCGCCGGTGGCGCATTGTACGGCCGCGTACGGATGGGCCAATGATGGTCGTACAGGTTGAACTCGGGGTTTACCGACACCAGATCCATGTTCGCCTCGTAGTAGGCGTCGATCGTCCCGACATCGCGCCAGTAGAGAACGTCTTTGGCGTTCATGTCGACGAAATCCCACGCCACCACCCGCCGACGCTCAAGGCAGTGGGGCAGGATGTCTTTTCCGAAATCGTGAGAGGAATTCGGGTCCCGCGAGTCTGCGAGCAGCTCTTCGGCCAGCACTCTCGTGTTGAAAACGTACACGCCCATTGAGGCGCTGACCTTCTCGGGGTTGAATACCGACCGCTCCGGACTGCCATGCTTCGGCTTTTCCTCAAACCCCCTCACCCGATAGTCGGGATCCATCTGGAGCACGCCGAAACGGGTCGCGTCTTCAGGAGAAACCTGAATGCTTGCAAGCGTGATGTCCGCGCGTTGCGAGCAGTGCCAGGACATCATGCCCTGATAATTCATTTTGTAGATGTGGTCGCCCGACAGTATCAGGACCTGCTCGGGCGCCTCGGTGAGGATACTTTGCAGATTCTGGTAAACGGCGTCGGCCGTGCCCTGGTACCATTCGTCGCTCACCCGCTTCATCGGCGGGAGAATCTCCACGAACTCTCCCATCTCGGAAGAGAAAATGTGCCACCCCTCGCGGATATGTCTGTTTAGTTCCAGAGACTTGTATTGTGTTAGGATGAAAATTCTGCGGACGTCGGAATTCACGCAGTTGGAGAGCGTGAAATCGACGATCCGGTAGACGCCACCGAACGGAACTCCTGGTTTTGCGGTATCGCGCGTTAGAGGATGAAGCCGCTCTCCCGCCCCTCCAGCCAGCAATATCGCCAGAACGTTAACCATGGTCCGGGAATCGGGTCCGTTGAGCGAGGCTCTAGGCTGCTCCGGGGCGTCGGAAAAGCTTTGTGGGCTTGACTTTGGAAATCAAGCTCATATGATATCAGTACCCTTGCCGATGGCGGCTCGGGTGAATCTGTGGTCGGTTTGGAGGTGTCGTAAGTTTGGCGGAAGTAAGACTCCAGGACGGTGAAACCCTGGAAAACGCTCTCAGGCGATTCAAGCGCAAGGTGCAGCAGGAAGACATCATTAAAGAGGTCAAGCGGCATTCCTTTTACTTGAAGCCGGGCGAAAAGTTGCGGGTCAAGCAGGCGCTTGCCCGTAAGCGAAACCGGAAAAAGAGCCGGCGCGAAGTTGAGTGAGCGAAGTTGAGTAAGCTGGATTGCGTAAGCTTGCGCATCTATTAACTGCACGAAACCGGCGGAGCGAATGGCAAGCGCTCCGCCTTTTCCCCCTCAGGATGGTGCCATGCCAGACTTTCAGGATAGGGCCTTAAAATGTGTGGACTGCGGTACGGAGTTCATCTTTACCGCTGGTGAACAGCAGTTTTATCACGAGAAGGATTTCAGGAACGAACCGAAGCGCTGCAAGGCATGCAAGACCAGGCGCCAGAACAATCCTTCCGATCGGGGCGTGCCCTCTGGACGCGTTGAAACTTCAGCCATCTGCTCGCAATGCGGGCGCGAAACCACCGTTCCCTTCCGGCCCACGCAGGGCCGGCCGGTTTTTTGCCGGGAATGCTTCCAGAGCCGCAGAGCGGCGGGAGCGGCCGCGGGATAATCCGATTCGCCCCTCCTCTTCCACAAAACCACCCTTCGAGGCTATCCGTGCGCCGTTCTGCGCTCGCACGGATATCTTCCGTGCTCCCTCGGCTGACCTATGGATCTGAACGAACCATCCATCGAGCGCCTGCGCCTGAAGCTTCGGTACAAGGTTCTGTACCACGTCGGGCACAATTGTGCGGATGTTGACGACCTTGTGCAGGAAACCCTCGCTCGTTTCTTCCGCGCCGAGCAGCGTCACACCATACGCAACATGGAGGAATTTGGACCCTTCGTGAATGGCGTTTGCCGCAACGTGATTCTCGAGTATCGCCGTCGTATGCGCCGGGAACCGCCGCTCGATCCGGATACTCCGATACCGGACGCCGGCATCCGGCCGGAGGCCGAGGTCCTCGAAATGCGCGACGCGATCGATAATAGTCTTAAGGAACTGGCCGAACGCGACAGGATGATTCTCCGCTCCCTCTATCTGGAGGGCAAGGATAAAGAAGATATTTGCAAGGAGTGGGGTATGACCGACGCGCAATTCCGCGTGGTGCTCTTTCGCGCCAAAGAACGGTTCCGTCGCGCATACGGCGGCGAACTGTAACAAAATCCGCCCGATCAGCCACTAGGTGAGTGAAAAGCATGGCCTGCAAAAAAGAACCGATAGAACGAGAACAAGTGATCGCGAAGTACCTTTCGCGGACGCTCGATTCCGGAGCCGTCGAGGAGTTTGAAGGTCATTACCTCGGCTGCGATGAATGCTTTGACGAATTGAGGGTCAGCGAACTGATCGCCGAGGACCTGCGTTCCTCCCGGCTCGCATGGAAGCAGACCGACGGAGTTTCCGTCCTGCAATTCAAAGCCAATGCCGAGTTGACACACTCGGCCCAGGAACTGGAAGAACTGCGGCGGGAGGTTCTCGAACAGAGCGACTCCAGGGTGATCATCGACATGAGTCGTGTCACCCGCATCGACAGCGCCGGCCTCGGGCAGTTGATGAGTTGCTATTCGCATCTGGTGAGGAATCACGGCACTCTGAAGGTGCTGAATCCGGCGCCGGAAGTCATGAAGCTGCTCGATATGACCGGAATCAGCACGCTGATCCCTGCGTTTCACGACGAGCAGGAAGCGGTCCGCAGCTTCAACAACCAGCCCAACTGAAGTTTTACAGTACCTGGTGCCTGGTGCACCCTGTGAAACCGGTGCTCACAGCACCCTGTGAAACCGGTGCCTATGGCACCCTGTGAAAAATGATCGGCTGCTGCGGCCCGCGCCCGCGGCCCCGGCCCCCCGGAGGAGGACCGCCGGCCGGAGGAGCGGCTCCATCAGCGGGCGGCGCTGCCGCGGGCCGCGCCGCGAACACCCGGCTGGTCAGTGTCACCGTATTGTCATCTGTCATTTCGAGATTCCAGGTGACCCCGCGCGGCTGCGTGACCCACGTGATCTTTTTTCCATCGACCATACCGGTCTCGATGTTGAGCACCGGCGGATTTCCAATCTCCGTCACGGTGCCGCTGATCTTTCCCGACGCGTCCACTTTCAGATCCAGCATGATTGCCTGCGGACCGCCGCGGCCGGCCCGGCCAGTTTCCGGAGCCGCGGCCGGCGGATTCTTCTGCGCCTCAAGCGCCGCCGGCACATTGTCCGTCTGCCACTTTCCTGTGAGGCTCGTCTGCCCGTAGACGCTCGCCGACGTGATAACGAGCCCCGCAATGGTCATCAGTGTCTTGTACTTCATGGTTCGTTAAGTAATATCACAAACTGCGCACCAGCCGGGAAGCGCCAAACTGCTACACTTTCGGCTTGATGCCTTCGGCCGCGACCTATAGCAGGGAAGAGGTTCGCCGCATTCTGGATGTCACTGAGCGGCAGTTGCGCTCGTGGGAAAAACAAGGCCTCGTCGCATCAAGCGAGAGTTTTGGCTTCTCTGACCTGCTGGCTCTGAAGACTCTCAAGAAACTCCGGGAACTGCATATCGCGCCCTCGCGAATTCAGCGCGCCATCACGTCTCTGAAGACGAAGATGGAGGATATCGACTATCCGCTCGCCCAGCTTCGCATCTCTGCGGAAGGGCGCCAGATCACCGTCAATGTCGCGGGGAATCGGATGGAGCCGATCAGCGGCCAGTTGCTGTTCGACTTCGATTCAAGAGAACTGGAAAAGTTGCGCTCGTTCCCGGTCAGGGCCGAGGTTCAGCCCGACAGCAAAATGAATGAACACGTAGCCGAGCGTTGGTTTCAACGGGGTCTCGCGCTGGAGGAGACCGGCGCGCCAATCGAAGAAGCCATCGCCGCCTATCGCGAGGCAGTCCAGCTGAATAAGAACGCGTCTGGAGCTCTGGTGAACCTCGGTACCATCGCGTTCCGTGCCCGGAAACTGAAAGAAGCCGAGACCTGGTATCTTCGCGCCATGGAAGCCGACCCGAGCTATCCGCTGGCCCATTTCAATCTCGGGAATCTGTACGACGAGCAGGGCAATTTCGAAGAGGCGCGCAAACACTACATCGAGGCGATCCACCTCAACCCGCGCTACGCCGACGCTTTTTTCAATCTCGCCCTCTTGTGCGAACGCAACGGTGACCTTCTGCAGGCCATCGGAAACTGGCAGACGTACCTCAAGCTCGATTCCAACAGCTCGTGGGCAAGCACAGCCCGCAGTCAGCTGGACCGCCTGAAGAAATCAGTCCGCTCGAAGTGACGCGTTAGTTCTTCAGCTCTTTTTTAATGATCGGAGTGACATCCGAAAGATCAAAAAGACCGTTGTACTTCTTGCCGTTGATAAAGAACGTGGGTGTTCCGCCGACGCCGGCGTTCTCGCCCTCATGCTCCTCAAACGCGACGCGAGCCTTGTATTTGTGGCTGTCGAGCTCTGCGGTAAAGCGATTCACATCGAGCCCGATCTCTTTCGCATAGAGCATAATCGTCTTGCGCGACAGGTCCGGGAAGCCGGCATACATGCGGTCATGCATCTCCCAGAACTTACCCTGAGCCTGAGCGGCAAGAGCGGCTTCGGCGCCAAACTCCGCCTGGGCGTGCGAGTCGAGCGGGAACTGTTTGAAGACGAGCCGAACGTCCTTCGGGAAGGTCTTCAACACTGCCTTCGCCTGCGCCACAGCCTCGGAGCAGAAGGGGCACTGGAAATCTGAGAATTCGACGATAATCACCCGCGCCGTCTCCGGACCCTGCGACGGATCGCCCGTCGTTGAGATCTTCACCGGGTCTTCCAGCACGGGAGGCGGCTGGTTCTCCGTCTTCTTGATTTCGGCACGAATCGCATCGGCGCTCTTGCCTTCCTCAAAGCCCTTGATCGCGATCGCGACGTCTTTGCGGCTGTAAGCGCAGCTGGAATCCTTCATGCGGCATTCGGCCATCTTCATGGTGCAGCCGCAAGTGCATTGCTCACTGCGGATGAATTTGAGGGCGGCTTCTTTGCGCGCGCCTGTCAGCCCATGCCAGTCAACTCCGGGCAGATCGGTGGCGGTCTGCCAGTTTCCCTGCTGCGCGAGGCAAACGACGCCCAGGAACAATGCGGGTGCGAAGTTACGGATTCTCACGGTGCCATTATCTCTCATCTCACGTTGCTATCCTCAGTGATTGGAGCAAAACCGACTTTGAATCAGATCGTGATGGCTTTTCGCGCATTTTTTGCGCTGTTATTCGGCGGCAAACTGCCGGAAGATCTCGTCGCGGAGCTGGGGCTCATCCCGAAACCTGCGCCCACCCCTAAAGCCCCGCCCAAACCGGCCGCGCCCGTGTTTACGCCCTCGGATGGAGCGCTGCAGCTTCTGGGAATGCTGCAGCGGGACGCCCGGATTCTGGACTTCTTCATGGAGGACATCGCGCCTTACTCGGACGACCAGGTCGGCGCCGCCGCTCGTGACGTGCACGAGCGTACGCGAGACGTTCTGGTCCGGAATTTCGCGCCGGCTCCGGTCATCGACGCGGTCGAGGGAAGCGTTGCGAACCCGCCCGATGGCAATCCGGGGCTGGTAAAGTACATCGGCAATGTCCCCGCTTCCGGCAAGCCCCCGGCCGGCGTACTGCAGGCACCGCGGCTGGCGCGCGACTGCTGTCTCGCTCCCGCAGTTGACTTCCAAAGTCGATCTCGCCGTGCTGGCCCCGGCGGAAATCGAAGTGGAGTAGCGATTGGGCCGGTATTGCATCGGGATCGATCTCGGTACGACTAACTGTGCTCTCGCGTATACGGAGATCTCGGACGAAGCTCCGTCTGTCCATTGGGCGACGATCCCGCAATTGGTGAATGTGAATGAGGTTGCGTCGGAAGCGCTGCTGCCCTCCTTCCTCTACATCCCCGCCGAACGGGAGTTCCCGGCGGGATCCGTTGCGCTGCCATGGAATTCCGAGCCCCGCTTCGTTACCGGCAAGCTGGCGCAGCGCCGCGGAGCTGAAGTTTCCAGCCGCCTCGTCTCGTCGGCCAAGAGCTGGCTGTCTTATTCCTCGGTCGACCGTACCGCCGCCATGCTTCCGTGGAAGGCGGCCGAGGGAGTTCCGCGGATCTCGCCGGTAGATGCTTCGGGCGAGTATCTGAAACACCTGCGGGAGGCATGGGATCAGGAGCATCCCGAAGATCCCTTCGACGAGCAGGAGGTCATAGTTACTGTGCCCGCGTCCTTCGACGCGATCGCGCGAGAACTGACGAGCAAGGCTGCGGAATCGGCCGGCTACCGTAATCTCACCATGCTCGAAGAGCCGCAGGCGGCATTCTACGCGTGGATCGAGCGCCATCCCGACTGGCGTCAGCGGGTCAGCAAGGGCGACCTGGTGCTGGTGGTCGATATCGGCGGCGGAACCACGGATTTCACCCTGATCGCAGTCACCGAGAAGGGCGGGGAACTGCAACTGGACCGCGTCGCGGTAGGCGAACACATCCTGCTCGGCGGTGACAACATCGATCTCGCGCTGGCCCATACTGTGGCCGCGGGGCTTGCGGCGCAGGGGCGAAAGATCGACGGGTTCCAGCTTCAGGCGCTCTGGAACAACTGCCGGCTGGCTAAGGAAAAGCTGCTGGACCCCCAATCCAAAGCCGATGAAGTGCCCGTGACGATCCTCGGGCAAAGGATCGAGCCTGATCGGCGGCACGATCAAGGCGAAACTGCACCGTGAACAGGTCGAGCAGGTGCTGGACGGCTTCCTTCCGGCAGCGGCGAGCATCGACATGCCGCAGCACGGACGGCGCGCGGGTCTGCAGGAGATGGGCTTGCCTTATGCCACGGATCCGGCGATTACGCGGCATCTCGCGCGTTCCTGCGCCAACAGGGGACCTCAGAAAAGACATCGGAGCATGAATCGGTGCGGCGTGGACCGAGCGGCCTCGCCTGCCCGACTCACATCCTCTTCAATGGCGGCGTCCTTCATGCCAGTTTCGTCCGCGACCGTTTGCTCGACGTGTTGAACGCCTGGCTTGCGAACGAGGGTTTCGAGGCGGTGAAGCCGCTCTCGGGTGAAGATCTGATGCACGCCGTCGCTCGCGGCTCGGCGTATTATGGCGCGGCTCGGCACGGCAAGGGTGTGCGGATCCGGGGTGGCATCGCCCGATCTTATTACGTGGGGATCGAATCGGCCATGCCGGCCGTGCCCGGGTTTGCCGCTCCGGTCAAGGCTTTGGCCGTGGCTCAGTTCGGAGCTGAAGAAGGGACGTCCACCCGAATTCCTGATCGCGAGTTCGGCCTGATCGTGGACGAGCCGGCCGAGTTCCGCTTCTTCTGCTCTGCTTCACGCAAGAACGACGAACCCGGCGCGCTTATTGAAGACTTTGGCGACGAACTCGAAGAGCTGTCGCCCGTGGAAGTGCGGCTGAGTTCCGAGCAGGACTCAGCCGAAGTTGTGCCGGTATCGTTCGAAACCGTGATCACCGAAACCGGCATGCTGCAGCTCTGGTGCGTGGCGCGCGACGGACGCCGATGGAAGCTCGAGTTCAACGTTCGGGAGACTGTGTCCTGATCAGATCGATATTTTCGTTTCGATAGTGTCATAGTCGGCACGTATGCCCTGATCCGTGGTTTCGAGAAGGCCCGCGCCTGTCAACGCCTGGACATCGGAATGAACGTTGCTGTAGTCGCGCCCGAGGGCTTTGGCCAGGGCGCGGACGCTGCTGGTATGATTCCTGTGGACGTACCGTAGCAATTCCATACGCTTGCCGGTCAGAACTCGTGAGAGAGCTTCCCAGTTTTCAAACGCCAGATGGCGTTCCTGGAAGGATTCTCCCTGCTCGGCACGATGCCAGGCATCGATGAACCGGCGGGAAGCTTCCTCTTCGATAGCGCCGCCTACTGTAACTTTGATATCCGTCATTTGTCACCTCGCAAAATCCGAACGTCGGACCAGAAATCCGCTACTAAGCGCTCAACGCTTTCGAAGTAATAAGCGGTCTCGGCGCCCAGGAAGTGCCGATGATCGCCTTTACCTCGTTCATTGTCGTACCCAACTTCGCGGACTCCGGCACGTCCGTAGAACAGCGAATACTTTAAGCCATGCACCGTTGGCGGTACCGGCTTTGGAACCCGCCACAATACCATTTCCACGATCCCACCATCCTCATAATCGATCCGCTGGTGGAACAGTAACTCGGCCTTCATCGGCTCTCGTTAATGGCATTATATACCATATGGCGAATAAAACCATAACTACTCCTCGGGTTTCGCAGTGAAAGTCGGCATCGACCTTGGGACCACGAACTCCGCGCTCGCCTGGATCGATCCAGCCCAAGCCGAGGATACGAGCTTTCCGCCCATTCACATCTTCGACATTCCGCAACTCGTAGCGCCGAATCGAGTCGAGCCGCGGCGCACCTTGCCGTCGTTTCTGTTTCTCGAACAGGGGCCGCAGGGCGGCCAGCCCGTCGGGGCTTACGCCCGCGATCAGGGCGCGATCGTTCCCACGCGCCTGGTTCACAGCGCGAAGTCGTGGCTGTCGAATCCCGACGTCGATCGCACCGCAAAGATCCTGCCCTGGGATGCCGGCGAAGGCGGACGCGTTTTGTCTCCCGTCGAAGTCTCCGCACGTTTCCTGTCGGCCATCCGGGAAGCCTGGGATGCTTCGGGATCAACCGGTCCGCTGGCCGAGCAGGAGGTGGTCCTCACCGTTCCGGCCTCGTTCGACGAAGAAGCCCGGGAACTTACGGTCAAGGCCGCAAACGACGCCGGCCTGCCGCAGTTGACGCTGATCGAAGAACCTGCCGCGGCCTTCTATTCCTGGATCGCGAACAATTTCACGCGGTCGCGAAAACTGCTCTTTGACGGCCAGATCGTGCTCGTCTGCGACGTCGGCGGCGGCACGAGCGACTTCTCGCTGATCCGCGTTTCCCGCGACGGCGACAAGATCGATTTCACCCGCACCGCGGTGGGGAAACACCTGCTGCTGGGCGGCGACAATCTCGACCTCACGCTCGCATGGCTCGCCGAGTCGAAACTGGGTAAGCAGCTTTCCATCCGCCAGCGCAGCGGCCTGCGACGGCAGTGCTCGGCCGCGAAAGAGATTCTGCTCTCCGATACGCATCGAAAAAGCGTTGAAATCAGCGTGATGGGCGGCGGGTCGTCCATGATCGGCGGAGTCATGAAGACCGAGATCACTCGCGATGAGGCCCTCGAACTGACGCTCACCGGCTTTCTCCCGATTACGCCTCTGGGCGAGAAGCCGAAGGAAGAGAAACGCAGTCTGTTCCGCGAACTTGGCCTGCCTTATGTTTCAGACCCGGCGATCAGCCATCATCTCGGGGCGTTTCTGGAATCGGCGGGCCAGACGCCGGACGCGATCCTTTTCAACGGCGGATTCTTTATTCCTGAAATCTGCCGGACACGCGTCGCCGACATCCTCGAAAACTGGTTCGGCAAGCGGCCTGAGATTTTCGAGAATCGCGATCTGGATCTGGCGGTCGCAAGCGGAGCCGCTTATTACTCCTATGTGCGTTCCACCGGATCGGGCGTGCTGGTTCGGGGCGGTCTGCCGCGGGCGTATTATGTCGGGCTCAACGACTCTTCCGCTGTGTGCCTTGTGCCGCGCGGCGCGGAGGAGGGCGACAGCGTCGAAGTCGATCGCGAGGATTTGCAGCTTGTCGCCAACAAGCCGGTCGCGTTTCGCCTGATCAGTTCTCTGACACGCACCGATGACAAGCCGGGCGAAGTTGTGCAGTTCGCTGAGGGGGAGGATCTTCATCAGCACGCACCCCTCGAAGCGGTAATTCGTTTCGGGAAGGGTGGCGAGCGGATGGTCCCGGTGAAACTGGGCGCGCGCCTGACGGAGACCGGCACGCTCGAAACATGGTGCGATTCCAAAATCAGCGACAACCGCTGGCGCTTGCAGTTCCAGTTGCGGAAGACGCCTGCCGGGTCGATAACGAACAGCCGTCCGGCGGCGGTAGTGAGCGGCGAAGCGGTGGAAGCGGCGCTCGACCTGGTTCGGGGAACTTTCGCCGGAGGCCCAGTCGCTCCCGAGGAATTGCCCGCTCGGCTGGAAGCGGCTTTGGGGTTGGGGCGCAATTCCTGGCCTGTGGATGTGGCGCGGCAAGTGGCAGATGCGTTTCTGGATCAGATCGAAAACCGGAAACGGAGCGCCGCGCATGAGGTCCGATGGCTGAATCTGGGAGGGTTTTGTCTGCGCCCCGGGTTCGGTTATCCGGGCGATGAGTTCCGAATCGAGCAAGTCCGAAGGATTTATGCGGGCGGGCCGCAGTTTGCAAATCAAACCCAAAATGAAATCGACTGGTGGATTTTCTGGGGGCGTCTGGCCGGAGGATTGAACCGAAACCAGCAGACCGATATCGTGCAGCGGCTGCTGCCGTTTCTACTGCCCAAGCCCGGGAAGAAGCCTCAGCGCATCAATAACAGCCTGTTGCGGGAGATATGGCGCACAGCGGCAAGCATGGAACTGATTCCAGCGGCGAACCGGATGCAGCTCGGGGATGCGTTGATCAAACAGCCCAAAGAAGACTACGTTCTCTGGTGTTTGTCCCGGCTTGGCGCGCGCCAGTTGTTCTATGGACCGGCAAATCAGGTGCTGTCGGCGGGCGTGGCTTCGCGCTGGATTGAGGCGCTACTGCCGATTCCGAAGGCCGACGATGCGCTGCTCTCGCTCGCGCGGCGGACGGGCGATCCGGTCCGCGACGTTTCGGCGGCGAGTTTCGCCGCCGTGCGCGCACGTTTGACGGACCCGCAGTCGATCGCTCAACTGGAAGGCGACTCCGAACGCGACGAGCGCGCGCTCGGCCGCATTTATGGCGAGGGACTGCCGTCGGGGCTGGTTTTGGGCGCGAGTTAGCGTGATTCAGTTGTCAGCCTGCTTTGGCCCGGCGGGCCACCCCTGCGGATGAAAATGGGTGACCTGCACGGGCGGTTGGCGGTCCGAGGTGGTACGGGCTGCGAACCCGTTATTCAAAGATGTCAAGGAACGGTAAAGCTTGCTCTCCGAACACCTTGCGGTGAGGAAGATCGGCTTTTGCGCTGCACCCCGAAAAGTATTTTCGAGGCAAAGAGCTGAGTTCCGATAAACCGGCTAAAAGACTACCGGCGCTACGTTCAGGCTGCAGATCTTCAGGCTGCGTCGGCAAGCACGGGAGGCACGTTTATGCCGCAGCAACGTTTGTATTTCGCTCCGGAACCGCACGGGCAGGGCGCGCCGCGCGGGATGGGCGCGGATTCCGCCGTAACCGGTGAGCTTTGTGTCGCCGCCGGCAGAGGCGCATAGATCGCTTCCGTTATGGCGGTGGCCATTTCGGTCTCTTCGAGTTTGTGAAGGAGCAACTGGCGGCGGAGGTCGCTCTTGAGGACCGGCGCCATGTCCTTGCAACTGGCGAGGCCGAGCGTCGCAGTGTCGTAGTTATCCGGGACGGTTTCGTTGCGGATCTGGCGTTCGGTCTGGAGGCGACGGAGTTCGGCGCTCGCTCGCTGGAAGTGGCGGAGGGCTTGCGCGCGGGCGCGGTCGATTGAACTCTGCCCATCAGTTTGAATCTCGATCGCGGATTCCGCTTCGGCGCAGCGGCGCAAGCGCCAGGCGGCATGGATGATCTCAGCGGCGAGAGTGGTTTCCATGGCGCCTTCGGGGGCGAGGTCTTGCTGGAAGCCTTCGCAGAAAAGATGATAGATGGGCTCCTGGCCGGGTTGAACCGTATCGGCCGCTGAGTAAAGGCCGAAGATGGTGGCGTTGCGGGACACGCGCGCTTTGCCTTCGGCGGTCGTGGGACCCGTCGAGGCCTGGGCGTTACGCCGGTTCGCGGCGATCTGAGCTTCTGTAGCCATAATTGGATTTCTCTCCGCGCTCAGCATAGCCGACGATTTGGCGGATGCAGATGGGTGGCGGAGGTAAGGTATTGAAATTGTTGATGAAAAAGATGTGATTTTTTTGAACTGACTCAGTCAGGGTTGCCAGCCGGACGGTCGTGATGTCTTACCAGGGGATGGATGCGTATTGCATCTTTTGTAACGAGTTCCTCGAAAGCCTCGCGCCTGAAACTCCCGTAGAGCTGCAATGTGCCGAAGCCTTCTGCGACACCCGAAGGCGTCTCAACCGCGCCCGATGCATCGAGGACGCCAGGCTTTCGCTCAGCTATTTCGAGGCAGCGGGCGACATTGATGTCAACCATTGCCAGGTGTACGCCGCGCCGACAGCCGCGCGCGTTTTCCGTGACGAATCGAAATTATTCGTCAATCTCAGTCTCTATGAACCGCGTCGCAAGATCGGTAAACGCTGCGCGACTACAAAGGATCTACATGCCGCGCGCGCTGATCCGGAACTTCGGCGCCACATTCGATAACGTGCACTCTTTCGGCGCATGAGATGGTGCGCGGTTATGGACATCCGATACATACCTCGGAACGTCAACCGCAGGTACGAACGGATGGTCCTTTGCTTTGCGTTACATCGATCGATGAACCCTGAGTATGTGATCGTGCGGAGATTACATGCAGGTGCATGCGCCTATATGATTTGAGGAGAAACGCCGCATCGACCAGGTTTTGAATCAATGCACGCCCGATGCACTGCTACGGCAGGGCGCTTTGCCATCTGATGTCGGCGGAAAGTGCCTTGAAAGCGGCCAGGCTGTACGGATCTCCGTCGAACCGCCAGAAACTTAAGGGCTCCTGGCCGCCATTGAGCGTTCCATCATTCCCATAACCGTCGTAATAAGCCAGCGCCTTGAGATTCGGGAACAAGGTCGCGTCATTTTGCAGTTGAGTGATCCATGCGGCCTTGTCGGTCGAGAGGGCGCCTTCAGCGCTGGCAGTTTCGACCACCATCACTGGCTTGGCGCTCGAGGTTGTAGAGATCATTTCGTTATAGGTGTACTGAAAAAGCTCCGTGGGTGAGGTAAACGAGACCCAAAACGCTTCCAGCCCGTATTGGCCCCAATTGTATCCATCCAAACCCAGCCAGTCTACATAAGCATCACCGGGATAAAAGCTCGCCAGCGGGTCAATAAGGTAGGAAGCAGTATGGTAAGTCGGTTCCCACAGGAACTTCACGTTTGTTGCCCCTGCGCTTTGGAAGATGTTGTATACATGTTGCCAGGCCTGGATTGCCATGGCCGGGGTGTTGCCGTTTATATGAATTCCCCAGGGATACCAGTCCCCGTTCATCTCATGGAAAAGACGCAGGTAAAATACCTTGCCCCAGCCAGCGGCACTTTGGGCCCATTGACGGATATAAGCGTCATATTGACCGCTTAGAATGGAGGCATAATTGTAGCGCGGATCAAGATAGGGGCCCTGTTCGTCCTCCGCACACCAGGTGAGAACAATCCCATAGCCTGCATTCTTAAGGGCATCCAGCGTTGGCTGCATGTCGGTAAAAAGGAGTGGGGAGCCATTATTGGCCCATTCGGTGAACCCGACCATGAATGAGAACTTTCTGTTTATTTCGTTCCCGTCCTTCGTGAGCGCGGTGAGATCGGGATCGTAAAGCGGATTTCCATAAAGGTAACTCGGAATATCTCCCAGAGCGATGGACGGAGCGGCGCCGGGAGGCGGGCCGCCGACTGTCACCACAGCGTTATCAATCCACACGGTTCCCGCCATGTTTCCGATATCAAGGCTCAGGGCGGTATCAGAGTCATTGGCCGGCATCGTGAAAGTAAAGGTGTAAGTATTCCAGGAAGGCGTAAGTGAGAAGGTCCTGGAGCCGTACGGCGCGGACGTGGCGGGCGCCCGCCGGCTGCGGTTCAGGCGCGCGTTCCAGAGCCACGCAGCGGACGTTTGCTCGATCCCTGCCGTCAGGGGGATAGTAGTCGATGCCATCGCATCGAAGGAAACGGTTACGACCTGGCCTGCAGAGAGAGCAATCTGATCCTGACTCAGTCTCGCGCTCCAGCGAACGGACGATGCCAACGACCAAACCTGGACCGCCGCCGACCAGTTGCCGTTACTATGAATGTCACCGTCCTGATACTGTGTGCCCTTGACGCCCTTTCCCAAAGTAAGAGTCCAGGAATACAGTCCTGTTTCGAATGATCCGTTAGTCACCAGGTTGACAGGAGACGTATCGCCAGCCATTAACAGGCCCGTTGCCAGGAAAAGCGGGACAACCAGAAAAACGAATGAGTATTTTTTTATACATGTAAACATAGAACGCTCTGAAGAAGTTATCAACTCTATTCAGAAGGAATCGTAACCGACTTCCGACTCGTCCGCCCCCAGTTCCACCCAAAACTCGCGGGAAGAAGATGGCGTCCCACGGCAGCGACCTCAAGCAATCATCAATGTGAAAATATGTTCTTGTTTTATCTTTTATAGACGAGATATGGCGTAGGATGGGGAATCCCTCGAGGAACCCTCCAAAGAATCGCCGCACTCCAAATACCGCGAGCACAGGTTGTCCATGCATCACTTCGGGGTCGCGGGTAATTGCGTCCTGCAGGCTTAATGTAGCACGGATTCACAAGCATTCCGATGTATCCACGGGTACCCGGATGTGTCTCAGCGGACAGTGCGCGCTGGAGACGCGTGCCCGTCGCAAGCGGGCATTTAACGGCGTAGCGTTTATGTTGCGGTACTCGGCGCGGAGATTGCGGTGGCGCGTTTACTGCTGATCGGGCACCATCGTTGTCGCGACCGCCTTTTCCGAGAAACACCTTCTCGGACAATCGTCCCATCGGAGAGGCGCTCGCTGCTCGCCCCACCGGGTTCGGGATGGTTCAGGAGTTAGCCGGGATCCTCCATATCGATTCCGGCAGATCGATGGCGGCCTGGCGATATGATTTCAGAAAGGCAGGATGGGTACGAACGACGCAAAGACTGCGGCGGTCGCGCTCATCGAGCACAGGGAGCGCATGAACATGAAACCAAAGAACACGATCTGCCTCTGGTTCGACAAAGACGCGCACGAGGCGGCGCGCTTCTACACTGCCACCTTTCCGAACAGTGAAGTAACCGCCGTTCACAAGGCCCCTTCCGACTTTCCGGGCGGCAAGAAAGGCGATGAGCTGACGGTGGAGTTCACCGTCCTGGGCATTCCCTGTCTCGGTCTTAACGGCGGCACGGCGTTCAAACACAGCGAGGCCTTTTCTTTCCAGGTTGCGACGGACAATCAGGAAGAGACAGACCGTTACTGGAACGCGATTGTTGGCAATGGCGGCGCGGAAAGCGCTTGCGGCTGGTGCAAGGACCGCTGGGGCCTCTCCTGGCAGATCACCCCGCGCGCGCTGACCGATGCGCTTGCGGTCGGTGGCGCGGAGGCCCGGCGTGCCTTCGAGGCGATGATGACGATGAAGAAGATCGACATCGCCGCTATCGAGGCCGCGCGAAAAGGCTAGCGGCCGTTTGACTGCCGTTGATTTCAGGAATCAGCAAACTGCCGCCGGTATAAATCCGCGTAAACGCCGCCCCGCTCCAGAAGTTCGGCATGGGTGCCACGCTCGACGATGCGTCCTTCATTCACGACCAGGATCTGGTCCGCCTTGACGATCGTGGAGAGGCGGTGCGCGATGACGATCGACGTGCGCCCGCGGAGAGCAACTTCAAATGCGGCCTGGATCGCGGCCTCCGATTCGGAATCCAGATGGGCAGTCGCCTCGTCGAGGATGACGATGTCGGGAGCTTTCAGAAGCAGGCGCGCAATGGCCAGGCGCTGCTTCTCGCCACCCGAAAAGCGATAGCCGCGGTCACCGCACAGCGTGTCGAGCCCCTTCGGCAAAGAAGAGATGAGCGGCAGAATCTGCGCCGCGCGTAAGGCTTCTGTAAGTTCCGCTTCCGTGGCGTCGGGCTTCGCATAGAGAAGGTTGGCGCGGATGGTGTCGTGGAAAAGGTGCGCATCCTGCATGACCGTGCCCACACGCTGCTGCAGAGAATCCAGTTTCGCCTTGCGAACATCGATGCCGTTGATCGCCACCGAGCCACCCTGGACATCATAGAGCCGGGCCACCAGGTGCGTGATGGTAGTCTTCCCCGCTCCGGAAGGCCCGACGAGCGCCACCAGTTGCCCCGGTTCCACGGAAAAGGTGATCTCGCGCAGCACCGTTTTGTCCGGCATCGTATCGAGGCTGGCGATAGATTCAAGCGACGCCAGCGAGACTTCAGACGGCGCCGGGTAGCGAAACGAGACCTGATCGAAAGAAATCCGCGCCGGACCACCGGGAATGGGGACGGCATCAGGAGCATCCCGAATCATCGGCGGCAGGTCGAGTACCTCGAAGACACGCTCAAAGGAAACCAGCGCACTCATCACCGTGACCTGAATATTGGAAAGCCCGGTGAACGTAAGATAAAGGCGCGTCAGGTAAGAAAGAAAGGCCACGACCGTGCCCAGGTCGATCCGGTGCTGAACAGCAAGCACCCCGCCCCAGCCGTACGCAAATGAGGTGGCGATCACTGTCATGAGCATGATTGCCGAACCGAAGAGCCGGCCGTAAATCACGGTTCTGACGCCGATGGCGGAGACTCGCCCGGCTTTTGCCTCGAACTCCCTCGTATCCTCCTCGGGCCGGCCGAAAACTTTGGCAACATAGGCGCCCGCCACATTAAACCGTTCGGTCATCAGACCGCTCATCGCCGCGTTGAGGGTCATGCTCTCGCGCACAATTTGCTGGAGTTTTCTTCCCCAGAAACGTGCGGGGAGGACGAAGACCGGCACCAGGATAAGCGCCGCGACGGTCATTTGCCACGAGAGCGCAAACATCGCGGCCAAAATGCCCAGCAGGACCACACTGTTTCCGACCAGGTTGGAGAGAATGTCGGTGAACGCGCCCTGCGCCCCCGCGACATCGGTGCTCAGCCGGCTTACCAGTGCCCCTGTCCGCACGCGCGTGAAAAAGGCGAGAGGCATTTGCTGGATGTGCGCGAAGAGCTGCGTACGGAGAGCCAGCACCACGCGGGCGCCGACCGTGGCGGAGAGATAAGACAGCGCGACACCCAGTGCGCCGTCGACCAGTCCGAGTAAGCCCGCCAGTACCGCATATCGGATAATCAGTGCGACGTTGCTCTTCAGAAATCCGTTGTTGATAATCTCCCGATAGATCAGAGGATTGACGACACCGATGCCGGCATCCACAATTACGACCACGAGAAAGAGCGCCAGCAGGCGCGTATAGGGAATGGCGAATCGCATCATGCGCATCGCGGTCCCCGGCTTGATTTTCTGTTTTACGACCGATGCGTCCTGCATCAGAGAGCGCATCGACCCCATCATTGGCGTCATTCGATAGTTTCCTTCAGCGTTGCGGCGCGAGGCTGATTTCGAGGAAGGGCGCCAGTCCACGGATGAACTTTATGCGCCTGAGCCCGGCCGCTGGTTATTGGGATGGAAAAATCAGGCGAGGCGGGAAAGGCTGGAAAGAAGGCCGGCCTGCGTCGCCTGAATCATCAGATCGTTGATCATCAGATCGTTGAAGCTAAAGTCGCGCATAAGTCCGCCTCCTTTCTGAAAGTGGAAACTCCAAAAGATTAACACGCGGCGCGCAGAATTGCCACGGCCGGTTCGATTCAATGTGAATAAACACGCTACACGTGCGGCAACTCAAGAAGCAGTGTTGTTTCCGGGAGTTCTTCCTGCGATGGCGAGCGCGCCAGCTCTCCGAGGCTCCTATGAAATCGACGTTTCGAAGTCCCTGCAGGTACCATTGAAAAATCGCCCGGAAGTGACTGGAAAGCTCCGCGCCGAGCCGGGGCCTGCCCCACAAAGGCTTTTCGTGGTTGCTCATGGGCCGAAGGCCCCATCTGGACAGGGCCATCAATATTGGGCTGCGGTCAATCTTCCGCGATCCTCACCGCGCAGCCATACATAGAGTGGAGCGTGAGGCGAGGGCGCCGGCCACGGCATCGCCACCCGCAGACTTTCCCTGTTCCCGGGTCCCGAAATCGGCGCTGGAATCGCATCGACATTCGCGCCGGTTTGCGTATCCCAGCCAACCTTCGCGATCGTTTCCAGATTGTGGCCTTCGATCACTGCATAGTAAGAAGCATCCCCGGCCTTATCGCTGGTCAGCTGGAACGATTCGATTTTCGGGAGCATGACGATCGAACCCAGCGTGCGCTTCTCGGACTGCCCGCTCCGAGCGGTCATCAGTGCCACCTGAACCGCGCATCCCGGCCGTCCTGCTTGCTCAGGACGGAATGAAAGAAACAAGGCATCCGGCGACTCCTGGGTCAGCTTTACGTCGTCCTTCGCTTCGCCCATGCTTATCTTAAGAGCCGGACTACCTTCCGCAGCGTTCTCGCACGAAAGCGCGACGCCGGAGACCGCCGGCGCGTTCGCCACATTCATTTCGAAGCTGACCAGCGAACCGGTCGCCATCTCGCCAGGGCTCAGCGCAATTCCAAAACTATCCTGAGACGATTCGCGCACGGATGTGATGGCGGGGCGCGGACCGGCGACGACGAACGCACCATCCACGGTGACGGGCTCCTCAAAATCCCTGACCTTCAAGTGCAGCGCCAGAAGCTCGCCCGTTTTCACTCCAGGATCAAGTGTGACCGTTATCCTGCGCGCATCGCCGCTTCCATCGCCGAGCGTAATCCGGGCGTGGTCCGCGGAAATTTCTTCCACGCGATCGAGACCTGCGCCATGGAGCACCACCGCCTGCGGTTCGATTCCCGTATTCAGAGTCATCGGCGTTCCCGACACTGTCGGCGCGGAGGGAAGTACTTTGAACGGCGCCTCATGCTCTTTCCCGTCCGCCTGCGCGATCAGAAACAGGTAATTTCCCGTGGCGAGCGGTTTGGCATCCAGGCGTATTTTGATTGAATTCTCGGGACCTTTGGGCGGCTGCTGCGGCAGGCGAAACGGCGCTGACTCGGGTTGGGCGAAAGGATCTCCCTGCTTCTTGAATTCGATCTTTTTGACGAACTCAAAATCGTCGCCGGTGAGTTCCAGGTCCATCGTCCCCGAGCCCGCAAAAAGCTTGTCCTGCGAACTCGGCGTCAGGTGCGCCGAGCCGAAGCTCGAGAACTCGTGCAACTTGAGATCTCCCGTAACAGAGAGGGGCTTCCAGTCCCAATTCGCCGCCAGCTTCCACTGGCCGGGTTTGAGTTTTTTGTTCGTCAGATCAAGTTCGATAGTCTTCGCGGTCGTGTTCACCTTCGCTGTCACGGGAATGGACGTAGCATTATCCGGGGACACCAATTTCCAGTCCTGCACTCGCGCCGCCAGTTTCCACTCGTTTCCCTTTGCGCCTTTCACATCGAGCGGGATGCTCGACTTCACGCCAATCGGCAGATGTTCGGTTGCATGCAGCGAGATTTCGGGAGCGGGCGCGTCCGGTATGCGCACTGCCCAGAGGTAAGCTAGCTCGGTGCGCGGCGGGGTCGGCGCTTTGCTTCCGCAAAGACCGGTCACATCATGTTCGTCGCCCTCCGAAGCCGGCGCGGAAGCGGCGTTTTGCGCAAGCGCTGAAAGAAACTGCGTGTTCGGGAAAAGAACGCTGTGCAGGTTAACGAGCATTGCTCCGCCGGTGGCCGCGAGCCCCACTCCATTTCCGAAAAACAAACCAGCCACCGCGGCGGCAAGGCCCGCCGTCTGGGCCGCTTGTTGCTGGGGATTCGCCGCCAGGGGATCGTAGGCCGAAAGCGACGGATTTACCCCGTGCAGGAGGGTTCCCAACTGCGCACTGGTGGATTGCGTGGGGTCGATTCGGGCCGAAGGATACTGCTGGGCAAACCCCGCCACGGCGGCATCCACGTTCTGGCCCGTATCGAGGGCCTGCTGCTGCGTGATAGCCTGGATCAGCGCCTGAGTCTCTTCGGTCTTCGTGGCATAGTCGGCCAGCTGGCCGATCAATTCGTTATTCTTCGCAACGAGACTTGCGACTTTAGCCTTATTGAGACCCTCCGGGCCCCAGACCAGGCTCACCAGCTGGGTCTGGAACGGCACGGTCCACGATGCCGGTTCCGCCGCCGGCTTGGGATCGAAGACGACGATCTTTGACCCATCGGACGGTACCAGCAGGAGGGCGATACGAACCTTCTTTTTCGCGACCGCCATGATGTCGATGGGCCAATATGAAATTGTGTCGCCGGCCTCAAGCTGATTCACCGCTGAGATATCCAGTGCGGCGCCACTATTCCGTGGAGCCACCTCCAGCGCAAAACGACCCAGCGGAGCGCCGCCCGGGCACATCAAAGGCGCCATCGCATCAACGGATTGGAGGGATAGGAAGAGGGTGAGGATAGCTCTCAGCGGAGTTGAATGCATCGATCTCTTTCTTTGAGACGCCTCCCGCTGAACGAAAGTTTGGATTAAATAAGGGGTCCTGAAATTAACGGTTCCGAGACCCCTCATCCGGCTTTCGCCCTTAGCCGGCGATCTGGATCGTGCGGGCAATATCGCCAGAACCCGTTGGTACGAATCGCACCGAAACGGAATCGTTCTTATCCTGAGTAAGATCCTGGAGCGTCAGCGTTTTGTCGCCCATCCGGATGTGGGTGGAACGATCGACGCGCATATCGAACGGAACCTTGTCCGGGCCTTGTACAACCACCAGATTGAGGTTGGGGTCGACCATCATGATCGTGCCCGAGAGATTCTCCGCAGGCCAGGCGGTGCGTGCGCTCTCATTCGTGGCCGCGGACATTATGAACAGCGAACCGAAGAGCGCGGCGCAAAGAGAGAGTTGACTAAGTTGTCTCATTGTCTTTCTGCCTTCCATTTATTGAGACGCCTGAGGGTTATTCACGTAACAGCGGGCCGCTGCGTAATTCGTGTCGCGCGGCACGTTGGCTCTACTGTCTCGACAGGATTGCGCGCGATCCTGTTCACGATGACTATGGGATCGGAAGGGGAGAGACGATGAACCAGAAGAATGTGGGGACCGGTTTCTGCGTTTTGGTGTTTCTGGCCGGCGCGAGCATGGGGCAGGCCAAAACGACCAGCCATACGAGTAAACAGCAGGATGAACAATTTGTCAGAACGGTGGCAACCGACGATATGACCGAGGCGCACCTTGGACAAATGGCGCACGACAACGCGGCGAAAGAGCCGGTGAGGGATTTCGGCCAGGCCGTCGCCAGCGATGAGACGAAAGACTACGAACAATTAACTGTACTCGCGAACAAGACCGGCGAAAGTATTCCCAAAGGTATCGATTCGCGAAAGTCTCCCGCTATCCGGACTCTCGCCGTGGCGAAGGGCGATAAGTTCGACCATGAATTCCTGCAGGACGAAATTGCGAACGAGCGGAAGATCATCGCGCTCCTGCAGCACGAGGCAACACATGGGACCAATCCCGAGATGAAGGAGTGGGCGGGCAAAATGGTCGCGACCCGCCAGGAGGAACTGCAGAAAGCTGAAGCGCTGATGAAATAGCCGAGGGTAATCGTCCGGTTACCATCGGAGTCTGTGTCCTGGGTCATCGCGGCGATTGCGCTTCTTCTTATTCTGATCAGGCCGTGGCGGATCGCCGAAGCCGTATGGGCGTGCTCGGGCGCGATCCTGCTTGTTGTCCTGCGCGTTCTGTCTCCCGCGGACGCGCTTGCGGCGGTGGGCCGGGGAACAGACGTCTATCTGTTTCTTGGCGGCATGATGGTGCTCGCAGAGCTTGGGCGCCGCGAGGGCTTCTTCGACTGGATCGCGGCGGAGGCGGTGCATCTGGCGCGAGGCTCACGCAAACGGCTGTTCGCCATTGTGTATGCCGCCGGAACGCTGGTCACGATCTTTCTTTCGAACGATGCCACGGCCGTCGTGCTCACGCCGGCCGTGCTGGCTGCTGTAAAGAAAGCGCGCGCCACGCCTCTGCCTTATATGCTGATCTGCGCGCTGATCGCAAATGCGGCGAGCTTTGTTCTGCCGATTTCGAATCCGGCGAATCTCGTAGTTTACGACTCGAAAATGCCTCCGCTGCTTGTCTGGTTGAGGTCGTTCGGGTTGCCTTCGTTGCTTGCCGTTGCAGTCACCTTCCTGGTGCTTTGGTTCGCAACCCGCAAATACATGAATGGGGCCATGGCGACCCAGGTCGAGCGGCCGCATTTGTCTCGCCCTGGCAAGTACACGGCATGGGGTATCGGCGCGACTGCCGTCGTGCTCATCCTCGCTTCCGCTTTCGATCTGACTTTGGGGTTGCCGACGTTCGTCGCGGCGCTTGCGGTCGCCACGGTGATAGCGTTCGAAGATCGCGATGCGCCGCTCGGCATCCTGAAGCACATCTCGTGGAGCGTGCTTCCACTGGTTGCGGGACTGTTCGTTCTCGTTGAGGCTGTCGATCAGGCCGGCGCGCTCGAACTCAGCAGGAGCTTCCTGCAGCGCGCAGCAGGCGCAAGCCCTCTTGCGGGTGCGCTGTCATCGGCCTTCGGCGTGGCAGGTCTGTCAAATCTCGTGAATAACCTGCCCGTCGGCCTCATCGCAGGTAACGCGCTTCGCGGCGCGAAAGCCCCTGAGCTGATTCGGAACGCCGTGCTGATTGGTGTCGATCTCGGGCCGAATCTCGCGGTATCCGGCTCGCTCGCCACGATACTGTGGCTCACTGCGTTGCGGCGTGAGGGCGAGGACGTCGGGTTTTTCCAGTTTCTTCGCTTCGGTCTGCTCGTGATGCCGCCGGCGCTGGCGGTCTCGGTGATTAGTCTGCTTCTGTTCTCGCAGCATTAGCAGCTACCGGCAAGTCGCGGAAACAACAGAACTCTGCATTGCGGCGGCAAGACGCTCGGTCTCTCCGGAATTGATCCGTGTCATGATCGGTTCCATAAAGCGTTCGTAGCGGGCAAAGGTGGCCAGATCGTTCGCCGCAATCGCCGATTCCACTGTCCGTATCGTCTCGGGCGTGATCAGTTCGATCCTGCCGACGAAGATGCGGGTTCTCTTCAGGGGAGCGGGGTCTATCTGCAACGGCAGAATCGCTTCGACCGCCGGGGTAGGAAGGACATAGATCAGGCGCGAACCCTCCTCGAACCAGGAGTCCCGCCACGTATTCAACCATCGCGTGGGCTTCTTTCGGAAAGAGCCCTTCGCGAACCAGCACGCTCTCCAGGTCGCGGCGCAATTCCGGCAGCGAGCCATCGAGCGACGGTGAAGTGAGGGTCATCGCGCTCTGTAAAGAACCGGCATTCCGATAGCCCAGCTTCCCTCCGCGATTCTCGAACAGCATCACCTCAGGAACCGCTCCACGGCCGCGGTTTTCGATTACAATCCGCCCCTCTTCCGATACCTGCGCCGAAACAGGAACGGGAAGGCGACCCACGCCTCGATAAAACAAGAACTTCTCGTGCTGATCTCCGACGGCTAGCGGAGCGCTGTCCGTTTCACGCGCGGCATAGTAACGGTTGCCGTCGGTCTCGACGGGCAGCACCGGAGAGGTATTCGGCTCGACTTTGATATTTCGCCACTCGATGGCGCCGGTGAGATTCTGGACCGACGTATCGGCCTTTGGATACCACTCCGTAATGAGTCCCTCGGGAAATGAGACTTTTACATTCGCGGTCAGCGCACGCTGGCTGTAGAAATACAGGACAGGCGTCTCCATCCGCACCGTGCCTCGAAGTGTGGACTTGAAGCCGCGATAACCATAGTCATTGACGAATTTGGGCAGGTCGCTCTTACAACCGAGCGCGTACCAATCGGCCGGAGCGCCGTCCGCGGCTGCAACGGAGGTAAAGGTTCCCCATTCGTGGATGGTCAGACTGTTTGAGGGCTCGTATCCGATATTCGCCGCCATGAGTAGCAGTGCCGTCGGGAAAAGAAGCAGCGGTAAGAAGCGAGTCGCGTATTTCATTGCTTTTCCCCTTGTGTGCGCGTCAGTGCCTTCAATGACGCTTCGATCTCCGCATTTGTCGGCGAATGCGGCAGGAATCTGGATGAGTCCCGGATGAAGCCGCCGGGGCCGATCGGGATAATCGCGCCGGCATTCGCGTTACCGCAGGTGCCGCTCAGCCTCACGACCCATACGCCCTCCGCATTCCAGGTCTTGCTGACGCCGTAAACACCTGGCTGGGACAGCTTTGCCAGATTGAGCGGTACCGACTGCCGCATACCTTTGATCAGCCCTTCAGCTATACCGTTGATTTGAGCTTTCGCGGGATCGGCGCATCCTTCGGTGCGAAGTACAAACAGCGCCGTCTTCGACCGGTAATCCTGAGAGGCCACGGGACTTCCGATGCTGAAGGTAAATCCGTCCGCGAGCGCCAGCGCCGCGACAACGAAACCACTAACGGCAGATCGAACCATCGCAAACTCCTTTCGGAACCGTTAGACGGCGGTGAGTGGTTTTTCTTCCCGGTTCTCGTTTTTTACCAGGTCCATGCCAGTTCTTCTCTCCAGTGATCGAGGGTTTGGCGGTCGAGCTGGAGCGCTTTTTCGCGGGTGACCCCCGCGGGCAACGGCGTCAGAGCCGTTATTCGGTCGAAGACGCGAGCTCTGTCGCCCGCGTCCACACGTGAGAGCAGGTGCCAGAGCGTGAGCGTATCGCGCTTACGCGATTCGGCGAGGATAATGGTGAGATTTCCGTTCGTTTCGAGCGCTCGCTTCAGGGCGTCCGGCGCATCATCGAAGTACGGAATACCCGGGCCGTTCTTCGGCCGCGTGCGGCAACTCGCGCCAGCCGGCACGAGCGACTCCAGTCCCCTCCATTGAAATGACACCCAACCTCTGGTGACGCGCAAAAGGTCGGCCCCGTCCTCTTCAGTCGTCAACGAGTACGCGCAGCCGAGGTCAACCGCGGTTCCGGAAGGCGTATCTACGAAGAAGAGCTTCGGCGGCGCGGAAATTGTTGCCCGAATTTCTCCTCGCGCCAGCGTAAGTCTGTGTTCGTCAGGTCGGTCTTTCACGACGCGGACCCGAGTGTTCGGCTCTACTTCCACGGTTCCGATGCTGCCGATGTTTATTGTCGTGCGGGAAGTCGAGCTTGTTTCGATCCAACTGCTGGCGGAGCGCCACCAGACGATACCGGCGAGAATCAGCACGACGGCCGGAGCCAGAAGCCACTGCCACCGCAGCCGCTTCGGAACAGGTTGAAGCCCCGCTTCAATGGAAGACCAGATTTCGTCGGGCGCCGCGACGGCTTCGAGTCTTTTGATGAACGTCATTCCCGACCTGACCTGCTCAGACTTTTGGCGGCATGGTGCGCACGTGCGCAGGTGCTCCTCTGCTTCGCGCAGTTCCACGGCGGTGAGCTGGCCATCAAGGCGAGCCGCCAGTTGTGTCGAAATGTGTCTCTTGAACTTCACGCCTTCAACAGCTCCGCCAGCATCTTGTGTCCGCGGCTCAATCGCGAGGCCACCGTTCCCATGGAACAGCCGAGGGCTTTAGCCATCTCCTCGTATGAAAGCTCGTCGAAATACCTTAATAGAACTGCAATGCGGAACTTCGGAGGGAGGGCCGAGATCGCAGTGCGCACCGAACTCACCATCTGTGTACGCGCATAGTCTTCCTCCTGTGAACCCGGCACGGCGAACGCTTCCATGCGTGCGCGATCCGACGTGACGACCTTCGACTTGCGGCCTCGCGCCGCGTCCATGCATTCGTTCACAACCAGCCGGTAGAGCCATGTGGAGAAGCCGGCATCGCCGCGAAACTGTCCAATCGAAGTGATCAGTTTGAGAAACACCTGTTGGGTCACATCGGCTGCTACGGCGGAGTCGCCATGAAAGAAATAGAGCGCCACAGAATAGACGCGATCTTTGTATAGAAGATAGAGTGCACGAAAGGCGTCCCGGTCACCCAGACGGCAGGATTCGACGACATCGGCATTCATTTCGCGACCGGTCAGATCGGCCACCGGCGAATGGGACGGACCATGGAAGAATTTTCTTCCATTTCCAGGTGGTTATTTTTTGGCTGGGGCGGGTAGCGGCGGAAGAGGCGCGGGATCCTGATAACCGCGGGTTCCGTCAGGACGGATTGGACCTGGGCCAAAGCCGAGATGCTCGCGGTCGACGTTGTTCTCCGAGCAGGAGTACTCTTCGAGCTTTTGATCCGGCTTGCCGAGTACCCAGGTTCGCGAGTAAGTGAACGGATGGGTGTAATACTTCGGGTCGTCGATCAGAGTCTCGACATGGATGTGGTTGTGGTCGGGCCGCGTCCAGCGCTCTACGACATGGAGCGCGTCACTGTGGGGATCGCCGTTCTCATCGGCCCACACCTGGGTGTCTTTGAACCCGACTGAATCGACCACCAGGGTGTTGCCTTCCCAGTGTCCGACTTCGTCGCCGAAGAACGAGGGGTCGGGATCGGCATCGTGTTTTCGCCCGTCGGTCGGAATCAGCCGGTAGTAGGAGTAGAAGTAGAGGAAGGCGACGTACTGGGGGCTTTGCACGATCTGGAAGGGCAAGCCGCTGGCGTTGTGCCTCGGAATGCCGCCTATGATGCACAGGCTTTCCGGGTCGATGGTGGCCGTGACGTTGTGCTTCCATGCGGCTTCACCAGCGGGGGTGAAGGGCAGCTTCAGGCCAGGCAGGTCCTTCGCGATGTTGCCGCCGGGGACCGTGTCTTTGGTGCCGATCCAGTAGCCGTTAAAATCGGGGTGGTCCGCTGCCAGAACGGGCGCCGACATCAGCAACGCGAGAACAACGTAGTTTCTCATGCGTCTCCTACTCTACTGGATTAGTATAGTATGATTGCCGTCAGGAGCCTTTCCATGCTGAAAGCGAAACTCGCCGGATTCGTTGGAATCCTTGGCCTTGCCGTCGCTGCCCCGTTGTTTGCTCACCATTCTTTTGCCGCGGAGTATGACGGCAGCAAGTCATATCGGCTGGTCGGCACTATTACCAGGATCGACTGGAGCAACCCGCACTCTTACTTCTTCATCGACGTCAAGGACGACAAGGGCAACGTCGTGAACTGGGGCTGCGAGGGCGCGGGCCCGGGAGCGCTGACGCGCCGCGGCTGGAAGAAGGGCGACGTGAAGATCGGCGATACGCTGATCGTCGATGGTTATTTTGCCAAAGACGGGTCTCATCTCATCGATGCGCGCCGCGTCACGCTGCCGGACGGCCGGGTTGTGTCGGGTGGTTCGCAGGGCGACGGGGGCCCGGCATCAGAGCTCTCAGTTGAGGACTCTTCCAAACCGAAGAAGTAACGTTTTCAGCAGTTTTTCAGGTCATAATGCTCCACTGAACGCAGGCATGGCATGTTTGCGTCCCCTGGTGCTTCTCTGCGTCGTCTTCAGCGCCGTTTTCAACGTGGGCGCACAAACCCCTCTCGTAATCACTCTGCCTGACGCGCTCAAGCGTGCGCAGCAATACGGGACACAGATCGAGAGCGCGAATCTGAATGCCCAACTGGCGAAGGAAGACCGAGTTCAGGCGAAGGCCGCCACGCTGCCGTCGCTGAACGCGTTCAACCAGTTCATCTATACGGAGGGCAATGGCACGCCGTCCGGCGTGTTCGTGGCCAACGACGGCGTGCATGTTTATAACGAGCAGGCGGTGGTTCACCAGGAGCTTCTCGCGTTGTTTCGACACGGCGAGATCCGGCGCGCGTTGGCTGCTGAGGCGGTGGCGAAGGCGAAAATCGAAGTCGCGCGGCGGGGGCTGACAGCGACTGTGGCGCAGGATTACTACGCGATCCTTGCGGCGCAGCGCAAGCTCGTGAATGCGCAGACCAGTCTCAGCGACGCGCAGCAGTTCCTCGACATTACGCAGAAGCTGGAGAAGGGCGGCGAAGTGGCGCACGCGGATGTGATCAAGGCTCAGATTACGCTGCAGCAGCGGCAGCGCGATCTGCAGGACGGGGAGCTCAACGTGGAGAAAGCGCGGATCGCGCTGGGTGTGCTGATCTTTCCCGACTTCCGCTCGGATTTCTCGGTCGCGGACGATTTGCAGGAGCCTGCTTTGCTGCCTCCGATGCCGGAGGCGCTGGCGAAGGCAACCGCCACTAACCCCGATGTTGAAGCGGCGAAGGCCGGTGTGCAGGCGGCGCAATACGATATCAGCGTCGCGAGATACGGCTATCTGCCGTCGCTGGGCCTCGACTTCTTCTACGGAATCGATGCGAACCGGTTCGAAGCGAACAGCGCTTTGGCGCCGGAGTCCGGCCGCAGTACGCTGCCGGACTATGAGGTTTCGAACCGCCAAAACCTGGGCTATTCGGGCCAGGTGACTTTGAACATTCCGGTGTGGAACTGGGGCGCAACACACAGCAAAGTGAAACAGGCTGAGTTTAAGCAGCAGCAGGCGAAGCTCGATCTGACGCTGGCGCAACGGACGCTGCAGGGCAACCTTGCGAGCGCATACAGCGAGGCTCAGGCGGCTCAGGCGCAGCTCGATTCGCTGCGGAGTTCGGAGGATCTTTCTGCGGAAAGTCTGCGCCTGACGCTGCTGCGCTATCAGGCGGGCGAAGCGGTCGCCCTCGAAGTGGTGGACGCGCAAACCACGGTGGCGCAGGCGCGCAACGCATATGACGACGGACTCGCGCGCTTTCGGGTGGCGATAGCGATCCTCCAGACTCTGACGGGGGCGCTCTGAACTATGAGGAAATGGACATTTGCTCTCGCCCTGCTGTTTGCGGCATGCGGCAAGGCTCCCGACAAGGCGGCGGATGCGGAAGCGCCGACGCCGGTGGAAGTCGATGATGTTACGCGCGGGCCGATCGACGTGATCGTGAACGCGGATGCTGTTCTTTATCCGGTCAACCAGGCCAACATGACATCGAAGATCAGTGCGCCTGTGCGGCGCGTGCTGGTCAATCGGGGCGACCACGTGAAGGCCGGACAGCTGCTGGCGGAGCTTGAGAGCCGCGACCTGACCGCCGCAGCCGATGAGAGCAAGAGTCAGCTGGCTCAGGCGCAGTCCGCTTATCAGACCGTTTCCGGAGCGACGGTGCCGGAGGACCGGACTAAGGCGCAGGCTGATGTTCAGGCCGGGCGCGAGTCGCTTGATGCCGCGCGGAAGCTGTATGAGAATCGCGTCGATCTGCAGAAGCAGGGGGCGCTGGCGCAGAAGCTGGTGGACGACGCGAAGGTCGCGATGGTGCAGGCGCAGAGCCAGCTCGAAACGGCGCAGCGTCATCTGGAAGCGGTTCAGCAGGTCACCGGGACCGAGCAGGTCAAAGCGGCGCAGGAGCAGGTGAATGCGGCGAAAGCCCACTACGACGGCGCCACGGCGCAGGTCGCATATGCCGAGGTTCGCAGCCCGATCAGCGGCGTTGTTTCCGATCGGCCGCTTTATCCCGGAGATACGGCTCAAGCGGGCGCCCCGATCGTGTCGGTGATCGACATCTCGAAGGTTGTGGCCCGCGCCAACATTCCGGTGAAGGATGCGTCTCCTGTTCGCGTGGGGCGTCCGGCTACGATTACGAGTCCCGATGGGGTGCTCGCGGGAAAGGTCACGGTGGTCAGTCCCGCGGTGGATCCGAGCACTACGACGGTCCAGGTTTGGGTAGAAGCGGATAATCCCGGCGAGAAGCTGAAGCCGGGCGGGACGGTGCACGTGTCGATACGGGCAGACCTGATTAAGGACACGCTGCTGGCTCCCGCTGCCGCTTTGCTGAACTCCGACGAAGGCGGCGAGATGGTGTTGACGGTCGACAAGAATTCGGTCGCGCATGAGCGCAAGGTGAACGTCGGGGTGCGCGAGGGACCTCGTGTACAGATTCTGAACGGCGTCAGCGAGGGCGACAAGGTAATCACCTCGGGCGGCCTTGGGACTTGAGGACAAGGCGAAGGTCAAGATCAAGTCCGAAGACGATGAGGATGAGGACGAGTGAGGTCGCGCCCGATTATCTTTGTCGTTCTTACGCTGGTGGCGGTCGGCGTTTATCTGGCGTTCTCGATTCCCGTCGCGGTGTTTCCGTCCACCAACTTTCCGCGGATCGTGGTGGGCGTGGATAACGGTGTCGCGCCGATCGACCAGATGCAGGTCACGGTTACGCAGCCTCTCGAAGAGGCGGTTAATAGCGTGCCTGGTCTCGAGACGGTGCGTTCCACAACGAGCCGCGGGTCGGCTGAGATCGATCTGTTCTTCAACTGGAGCGTCGACATGTTTCAGACGCTGCAGTACGTTAACGCGGCACTGGCCCGGGTTCAGCCGGAGCTTCCTGCGACCGTCAAGCTGACGTCCAACCGATTGACGTTCGCAGCGTTCCCGATCCTGGGCTACAGCCTGACGTCCGATACCGTGCCGCAGACGAAGCTGTGGGAACTGGCGACTTATACGATCAAGCCTCGTTTGAACCGCGTGGTCGGGGTTTCGACCGTGGTGGTGCAGGGCGGGCAGGTGCCGGAGTTTCAGATCGAGCCTGATCCGGCGAAGCTGCAGCAGACCGCGATTACGGTTCCGAACATTCTGGATGCGGTGGCGAAGAGCAACATGATCGATTCGCCGGGGCTGCTCGAGCATAACCATGAGCTCGTGCTGGCGCTGGTGAGCGGTCAGACGCACACGCCAGAGGAGATCTCGAACATCGTGGTGAAGACCACGAACAGCGGGGTGCCGATCCGGATCGGTGATGTCGGGAGCGTTGCGCCTTCCGTGATGCCGGTCTATACGATCGTCACTGCGAACGGGAAGCCCGCGGTGCTGCTCAATCTGCTGCGGCAGCCGGACAGCAATACAGTCGCGGTGTCCGATGCGGTGGATCAGGAGCTGACGCAGATTCGCAAGACTCTGCCCGCGGGCGTGAAGCTGGAGACGTTTTATAACCAGTCCACGCTGGTGCGAGATTCGATTGCCAGCGTGCGGGATGCGATCGTGATCGGGCTCATTCTGGCGGCGATCATTCTGGTCCTGTTCCTGCGCGATTGGGGCAGTTCGCTGGTGGCCGGTCTGGTGATTCCGGCTACGATCGCCATTACGCTGATTGCTTTGTGGGCTCTCGGGCAGAGCTTCAACCTGATGACGCTGGGCGGGCTTGCGGCCGCGGTCGGGCTGGTCATCGACGATGCGATTGTGGTGGTCGAGAATATCGTGCTGCATCGCGATTCGGGACAGAGTCGCGGCGAGGCGATTCGGAGCGCTTTGCGCGAGATTCGCGTTCCACTGGTGGGATCCACGATCACGCCCATCGTGGTCTTCCTGCCTCTGATTACGATCACCGGGGTTGAGGGCACTTTCTTTCGGGCGCTCGGTCTTACCGTTGCTACCGCTTTGCTCACTTCGCTGGCTTTGGCTCTGACCTGGACTCCTGCGCTGAGTCAATATCTGTTGCGAAAGACCGGAAAAGCGCATAGCGGCGGTGAAAGCCGATTGACGACGGGTTTACGAGCGGGCTTTGCGCTTTACGCTTGCTTATCCCTTGGCTCTTGCCGGCGCGTGCGTGCTGCTGGTGGTCGCGTCCTACTTCTGCTACAACGCTCTCGGCAGCGACCTCTTGCCCGCTATGGACGAAGGGGGCTTCATTCTCGATTACCTGATGCCTGCCGGGTCTTCTTTGGCCGATACCAATCAGGTGCTGCTCGGGGTGGAGAAGATTCTCAAGGAGACTCCGGAGGTGGAGAGCACGTCGCGGCGTACCGGGTTGCAGCTGGGCCTGGCCACGGTGACGGAAGCGAACACCGGCGATTTCTCGGTGAAGCTCAAGGCGAAGCGGAGCCGGGGCGTCGAAGAGGTGATCGCCGATATTCGGGACAAGGTCAACGACGAGTATCCGCAGCTCGATGTGGAGTTTCCGCAGCTGCTGCAGGACATGATCGGCGACCTCAGCAGTTCGCCGGAGCCGATCGAGATCAAGTTGTTCTCGCAGGATCCCAAGGTGCTGGCGGACTGGGCGCCGAAGGTCGCGGACCGGATCAAGAAGATCGACACCGTGAAAGACGTGAAGAACGGGATCGAGAATACGATCAGCGGACCGGCGATCGTGATGAACGTGGATCCGGCGGTGGCCGCGCGCGCCGGCCTTTCGCCGCAGGAGATCGAACTCGATGCGAGCGCGATTCTGCAGGGCGAGCCTGCGCCGCCGCCCGTGATCCAGAATGCCCGGGCGTATCCGATTCGGGTGCGGTTTCCGGAGAGCACGCGGGCGTCGCTTGATTCGATCCGGAATACGCTGATCACCAGTTCGACGGGGAAGACCGTGAGCCTCGGGTCGGTGGCGGACTTCGAGGACCAGGCCGGGCAGACGGAGATTCTGCGGGAGAACCTGCAGCGTCTGGTCGCGGTGACCGGTCGGTTCGAAGGCGTGAGCCTGGGCAAGGGTATGGAGACGGTGCAGCAGGCGGTGGCGGACATGCATCTGCCGTCGACGATCCGGGTGGTTTATGGCGGCCTCTACAAGCAACAGCAGGATTCGTTCAAGAGTCTGCTGGTCGTGCTGGTGCTGGCTGTGGTGCTGGTGTTTACGGTGCTGCTGTTCGAGTTCGGCAACTTTGCGGCGCCCGCGGCGATTCTGGCTTCGGCGCTGCTCTCTACCTCCGGGGTGTTCCTGGCGCTGCTTGTCACGAAGACTACGTTCAACATCTCGTCGTTCATGGGGCTGATCATGGTGATCGGCATCGTGGCGAAGAACGGCATCCTGCTGCTGGATGCGGATCACCGATTCCGGGCGGAAGGGGCGTCGGCGAAGGACGCGATGATCAAGGCCGGGGAACGGCGGCTGCGTCCGATCCTGATGACCGCTCTGGCTACGATGGCCGGGATGATTCCGCTTTCGCTCGCGCTCGGCGCGGGGTCGCAGATGCTGCAGCCGCTGGCGATCGCGGTGATCGGCGGTATTCTGGCGTCGATGATTCTCTCGCTCATCGTGACGCCGGCTGTTCATTATTACCTCGATCGGGAGTCCTGAAGCAGGTCGGAACGATCTACGATCTCTCCTTTGAACATCACGAGGGAGATGGCTTCGGTGGTTTTGATGTCCTGGAGCGGGTTGCCATCGACTACGAGCAGGGTGGCGTCTTTGCCTTGCTCGAGCGACCCGATGCGCATCCCGGCGTGCAAGGCTTTTGCCGCGTTCAGGGTCGCGGCGCGTAAGGCGACCTGCGGCGGGATTCCGGCTTCGACCCATAGCTGCATTTCGTGCTGGACGGTGGGTCCGTGGAATACGAGCGGGATGCCTGCGTCGCTTCCGGTTACCAGCGGGACTCCGGCGCGGTATGCGCGGAGCAGGTTGTCGCGGGCGATATCGAGATTGGCCGTGCCGTCCACATGGGTCGAGTTGCGGGCTGCGGTTAACGTCGCGGGCAGAACTACCTGCTGGACTAAGGATCGATTAAGAAGATTCACGTTGCCTTTGGCGGCTTCGGCGGCGCTTAGGGATGGGTCGTAGGTGATGCCGAGCTTTGCCATGTCGGCGAAGTTCTCGTCGGTGATGTGGTCTTGCATGGAACCGTGGTCGATGCCATCGGCATGGACTCGCAGCGCGTCGATTACGTCTCGTGCGGTGATGGTGTGGATTATGAGCGGGACGCGATCGGCGTGGGCCTGCTTCGAGATTGCGTTCAGGGTGCCGGTGTCGAAGCCACTACGGATTTCGATCGAGGTGACGCCGGTCTGCGCGAGGGCGTCGACCTGGTGTCTCGCTTCGGCCGGCGAGTGGGCCACGAGGACCTGGCCGGCGGTGAAGAATTCGGCTCCGGGTTTCTGGCCTCCGTTTACGATGGTCTTCATTTCGCGGGCGTGATCGGCGTCATCGCCTACGCTCTGGATGGCGGTGACTCCGCTGTAGAGGTAGGCGGCGAGGTTCCGCTGCGCGGCGGCCGCGGCGTATACGTGCATGTCGATCAGGCCGGGGAGGACGGTCTTGCCGGCGGCTTCGATGGGTTCGGCGTTGAGAGACTTGGGGTCCGGGATGGCGCCTTCGTAGACGTTTGCGATTTTGCCGGCTTTGATCAGGATGGCTCCGTTTTCGATGACTCGTCCGTCGCCGATGAAGATGCGGGCGTTGCGGATGAGCGAGGTGCGGGAGCGGGCGAGTTCGCGGGAGAGGACTCGGGTCTTGGCTACGTTTTCCTTTGTGCGCGCCTGCCAGGTTCCGAGGAGGACGAAGGGGAGGAGGACTGCGATTAGCCAGAGCTTGGCGGCTGGTCGCATTTTTTCTTCTTTTTCCCAGCGGAAGAGTTTGACGCAGAGGAGGAGGCCTACGGCGGCGGTGAGGAGCATTGCTCCCGCGGCTTGCCAGTTCTGGAGGAGGGTTTCGTGGCGGAGCATGATGCCCTGGAGGCCGGTCATGAGCCATGTCGCGGGGATGAACTGGGTTACTACGAGGAGCCAGTTCGGGAAGATTTGTACGGGGAGGGTGGCTCCGCTCAGGAAGAGCATTGCCATGTAGATGATCTGGACGATTATGGCGTTTTCCTGGGTGGAGTTGACTACGGAGGCTACGAGGAGGCCTATCGAGCGGAGCGCGATTACTCCGAGGACTACGAAGATCAGCATTGAGGCGAGGTTCGGGATTGGGGCCATTCCGTAGCGCCAGGTTGCTAAGGCGAGGATTCCTAGGACGCACGGCAGATAGACTACGAGGCCCGTTACTGTTGATGCTACGAGTAAGGGCAGCGGTGAGATGGGCGCTACTTTGTAGCGGCGGAGGATGTTGGCTTCGCGCTCCTGTGCGGCTCTTATGCCGGCTCCGATCAGGCCGTTGCCCAGGATGCCTATTACTATGACCATTGCTACTACCTGGAGGATTGCTCCTCCCTGGGCTGCTCGGAAGGTTTGGGCGAAGACGAAGAAGAAGAGCAGCGGCATCAGGTAGTTTGAGAAGATTACGATTCGCTGGCGGAAGGCCAGGCGGATGTCGATTTTGATGAGGGTCAGGTAGGCGTTCATTGGGCGGCCCTGGTTTGAAACCCACCGGCGACAAGATCGCCGGTGCTACCGGGTTGTCGTAAAGTTCCGCGCCGGGCGGAAGCCCGGCGGCAGGGCCGAAGCCCTGCCCCACAATTGCATAGGTTGGGATAGAGCATCTTTAGTCTCGCAGCCTCTTTCCGGTTAGTTCTATGAACACGTCTTCTAAGGTGGGTCTCGCTAAGTGGACGTCTTGTAGTTCTACGCCTTCGGCGTCTACCCATTTCACTATGTCCACTAAGGTTCTGGCGGGGCGGGTGGAAGAGACTGTCAGGCGGTGGCCGTCTTCGCTCAGTAGGGTTTGGGTTGCTTCGGGCCAGTCGGGAATCGCGAGGCCGCTTAGCGTTTGCTCGCACTGGATCTCTATGGTGGAGCGGCTGGCGCTGCGGTCCTGCAGCTGGCGGGGCGTGCCGATGGCTATGATTTTGCCGGAATCGACGATGGCTACGCGGTCGCAGAGGGCTTCGGCTTCCTGAATGTAGTGGGTGGTGAGGAGGATGGTGCGCTTTTCGTTTCGCAATTCATTGAGCAGGGCGTGGATTTCGAGGCGAACCTGGGGGTCGAGGCCGGTGGTGGGTTCGTCGAGGAAGAGCAGGGACGGGTCATTGATGAGTCCGAGGGCGATGGCGAGCCGCTGCTTTTGTCCGCCGGAAAGCGTGGAGTAGAAGGCCTCGCGCTTGTCTTCTAGCTGGAGGCGCTTGAGCAGGTCGTCGGGCTGGAGCATGCGGCTGTAGAGGGCGCCGAAGAGCTGGAGGGCCTCGATGACCTTGATTTTGTCGGGGAGATTGGTGGCCTGGAGGCAGACGCCGATGCGGTCCTTGAGCTGGTTTTTCTGCTTGTCGGGATCGTAGTCGAGGACGCGGACGTCTCCGGCGGTGCGCTGGCGGATGCCTTCGAGGATTTCGACGGTGGTGGTTTTGCCGGCGCCGTTGGGTCCGAGAAGGCCGAAGACTTCACCTGTGGCGACCTCGAAATCGAGGCCGCGCACGGCTTCGAAGGTTCCGTAGTTTTTGGTGAGACCGGCTACCGAGATGGCCAGAGGTTGGGTCATAAGTGGGTTCGTTTGGGCCTTGTTTCGTCTGTCTTTTCCGGCTTTCTTGGCGCTTTTCAGAGTAACGGAGGGGCGGATCAGAATGTTCCTTCTTCGGACAAATGGTTGATTTCCGAGAGCGGGCCGTCGGGAAATTGGGTTCGTTTGGAAAAATCGCTGTTTTTGCGCATTTTCTCCAGGCGGTCGAGCGCGCGGAGGTATTGGCGTTCGAAACGGGTTTCGTAGCGATTGAGGACGTCGAGGGAACGGGAGTTGTCGCAGAGGGTGCGGAAGGCCAGGGCGGAGCGGGCGGGGGCGTCGTGCGGCCGGGTGGGGTTTGGGTTGGCGTTGGCGGGGGCGTTGGGTTCGTTGCCGGCGGTGGATGGGTTATGGGCGTTGGCCGGGTTGTGGGCGGCGATGCCGTTTGCGCCGGCGGGGTTGCCGGTATGGCGGCGTTGGCTTCGCGGAGGGCCTGTTTTTCCATTTCTTCGGCCATGCCGGCGCGCTCCATGCCCCAGAGACGCAGCTGGCGCCAGCGGGCTACGGCCATGTTTTCGACCAGGGCGGTTTCGACGCAGTTGCGGGGCTCGAAGAGGGTTTTGAGGGAGTCGAGGAGGGCGGTGAAGCGGTCGAGGACTTCGCCTTCGAGGACGACCGAGCGCGCCAGGAGGCCGTGCCGGGTTGCGTTGCGGGCGGATCTTTGTTTTCCTTCCGGGGTTTTGGGGCCGGTGGATTTCAGGGCGTTTTCGCGGTTGGTTTTGATTTGGAGTTCGGTGGCCATGGGATTTGGGTCGTTTCTCGTTTTCTATTTCGTCAGTTTTTCGCTCTTTTCGGTCGCTGCGTTTTTCGTTTTGCTCTTTTCGTTCGTTTTTTCAAGAAATAGCTGGCCTCGGCCGGATGTTGATCCCGGCTTTGGCACTGTTGGGCAGGCGGTTTTCGCCTGCTTATTCGACAGTTTGCACCCGACGCGGCGGCTTCGGTGCATTTTTGCAGTTAAGTCGTTTGTTTTTAGCGAAAAATATTTGTGACTGGGATTTTGGGAACGGGACCGTTTGTGATTTTCGCGCGAGGTGAATGGCTTTTCACGGGGCTGCGGGCGAATTTTCGACCGGGGAATTTCGCAGGATACGGCCGAGTGACAAATCGGTCTTCGCAGGGCTAAAAAGGCGCGGGCCGGGTGACACGTTAAGATCCCAATGAATACGATGGAACGGAGACTAGTCACCCTTTATTGGGCAATAATATAGTTGCCAACTCACCAGTTTTTTTGATAGAATTGGTTCATGGAAGTCTTTGAGCCAGCAACACTTCAGGAAGCAATCGTTTACTTCTCAAGCCCCGACAACTGCCGGGAATACTTGGTAGTGCACCGCTGGCCTGATGGCGTCACCTGTCCGCGCTGTGGCTCAAAGAACGTCCTTTTCCAGGCCAAGTACAACCGCTGGCAGTGCGGAAGCAAGCACGATCTCCGCCAGTTCACATCGAAGACCGGAACCATTTTCGAAGATTCACCGCTCAGCCTGGACAAGTGGCTGCTGGCCATGTGGCAGGTCGTCAACTGCAAAAACGGCGTCTCATCGTACGAGATTCACCGGGCCATCGGCGTCACTCAGAAGACCGCATGGTTCATGGATCATCGCATCCGCGTTGCGCTCGGGATGGTTTCCGGTAACAAGCTCTGGGGCCAGGTGGAAGCGGACGAAACCTTCATCGGCGGCAAAGCTCGCAACATGCACAAGGACGTTCGTGCGCGCAAGATCACCGGCACCGGTGGCAAAGACAAAACACCGGTCATGGGCATTCTCGAACGCGGCAGTAAGGGCGAAAGCCGCGTCCGCGTCAAAGTCGTTTCAACCACGAAGAAAAAGGCACTGCAATCCGAAGTGCGCCAGCACGTCTTGGCAGGCTCGGCGATCTTCACCGATGCCCTGAAATCGTATGAAGGGCTGAACGAGTTCCAGCACGAAGTGGTAGACCACGCCGTTGAGTACGTGCGCGGCGAGGTTCATACCAACGGCCTTGAAAACTTCTGGTCACTCCTGAAGCGCGGATTGAAGGGAACCTATGTTTCAGTGGAACCCTTCCACCTGTTCCGGTACCTGGACGAACAGGCTTTCCGCTTCAACAATCGAAAGCTCACGGACGGCGAACGCTTCAGCCTGGCTGTCAACGGGATCGTCGGCAAGCGTCTGATGTACGACCAACTCACCGGCAAGATCGCGGAGTGTCCCACGGCAGTTAACTGAGAAGGAAGCCACCCGACAGAAGCGCGGTAAGCGTCAATCGAAATAGCGGTCGAATGTGCGCCCAGGTTTGTAATTCAGCCGGACGTGGATCACCACAAAAGCATCAGTCGCCTTGGCTTCTCTATGACCAGGCAGCATTAGCAACTGATCGGCATTGACACGCACGGCAGAAATCAGTCGGTCGTCTTCCAGTAAACAGTAAAACGGTGTCTCATCTTCCTGTGGAACGACATTATTAACCTCGCCATTCGCGGGCAGTCTGAGAGCATCAAAAAAAAGTCTTCAGTTGACCATCGATATCCCCGGCGCGATAAATATATTTCTCCTCTTCCGGCCGGAGCAATGTAATGTCAAGCGCGCAGCGCAAGGCATGTTTGTCAGTTACCAGCGGGATGAAGTCGAAGCCGATTCTAGACCAAGTTTTGCCGATGGCGGCGAGACCTGCATCAAATCGTTCCTGGTCTGTAGCCGATATCCTCGGGGCGGCCTGATTACCAGCGTTGACAGCCAGTTGACGAAGTCCGCTGTGTAAATGCCACAGTCTCCTGAGCTGAGGATGAAAGGCTCGCCTTATCGCATGTTTCTCGGCGGTGTGCGTGTTCTTGTTACTCGATGCATGCACCGGGCCCGCATAAAGCAGCCTGAATTCCAACAGGTCCTCCCGCTCGATGGTTTCTTCGTTCCCGCCGAAAAAATACGATGGGGTGCTTTTAATATAACCCTCGGCAGATAACACAACAGAACCTCAGGATGCGTTGACTATGGCCCTGCACACGGAACACTGGAGAACGCGCTTGCGCATCACCAGCAGCCATCCGAGCAATCCGCCGACGAACGATGCAATGCCGAGAACGATGGCAAATCCTCCACCGAAGAGAATGCCCGCGCCGGATGAAACGTTGCCAGTACGAATCTTTTCCTGAGCGTCTTTGATCCAGCTCAGTTGCGCCATGCTGACGCGATCCATCAGAGTGTTTGCATCCAGTTCCGGATTGGCGATTACAGTCGATATGACGGACTCCGGAACATCATTGGCGCGCATCTGCGCTATTGCTTCATTTCGCGCGCGGGTCACGTCCGAGACGCCGGACGAAACGATGCCGAAAAACATGAGTCCTGCCACGATCATTCCGAGCACGGACGGAATGAGGAACACGAAACCGATGAATACAACTGGCCCGCTCATGCGAAAGATTTTCTTGTTCGCAAGAGTCCCGCGCTCGCAAATTTTGCAAGGTGGTGCCCAATATACTGGCGCGGGCTGCGGACCCATGAGAAGCATTCTACATCAACAGCGGTATGATGTGAACAGATGAAGCCCCTCCCCGCGCCGTCGGTCCCCGGCAACAACGATGCCCAGCGCCTGAGCAATGCGCTTCGCATGGTGCTCAGCGTTTCCAAAGATGAACTGCTGAAGAAAGAAGCTCGGCTCAAACGCGCCAGCGCCAAGAAACGCGCAAAGAAGCGGGCGTCATAGATTCAGGCGCGATAGACTTCCGGGATGCCGGAAGCTATTACCATCGAACAACTCAAAGCCGAGATACATCTTCTTCGGACTCAGTTCTCTGTTTTTCGCGACGTAGCGATTGCAGAAATCGCGCGCCTTCAACATATGATTCAGCCCAGCGCTTCTGGATGGCCAGCGATTCGTGCTGATGACATGGTGCTGCTTGAACGCGAGCGAGCATTTCGAGAAACGCTTGGTCTTCCGATGCGGGATCGAATCCACGGTTACTGACGCTGTTTTCTGTTTCACTTGCTGTCACTTTACCTGAAGAGTAGCACCAAAATGGTGCAACCGGCCTGTCACGCCACTACCAGCCTACCAAAATTGGTGAGTTGGCATCTATATTATTACCCTCATTAGAGCATTCTCCGTCTCTAGGTGCTAACGGTCCCGCAGACAACCCGGGAACGATGATTCGCGGGGCTTTCGACACTCCGGAGTCACGGTAATGTGCGCGTTGGAACCTTATTGCTGTGATTCGTTTGCTCAATGCGATCCAGCATTGGTCTATTTGGTCGAGGCAGCACGTCCGGAATCTATATTCATCAAATCGGCTATGCGGCCACGAAATTTATTATCATCCAGTCCCAAACCTCGAATGAAGTCGGCTGCTTCGCGTATTAACCGCAATCCTTTTGGGAGGGTAAGGCGTTCGCCGGATTCGGACAGGCAAGGCGTTTGTGAGTCGCAGCAGAACACAAACTCCTTGGTCGCGCCAACGCTATATTGCCAGCCATTCAGAAACCAACACTCGCGTACGTACCGGTGAACGATCTCCAAGAAGAACAGGCTGTAGTCGTAGCCGGACCAGCCAGCCACCCGCAACGGGCCCGGATCAAATACCGGAAACGCAACACGTTTTCGGAGAATTAGTGCAAACTCACTCAGTCGTTTCTCGTTTTCAAATCGTACGTTGGGCGTTTCCTTTTCGAAAGCAAGCCGCTCATAATATTTCCTGCCAGAGTCTAACGGGCAGGCCACATAAGCGCAAGACTTGCGCTGCTGAACCGAATCGAGTAAGCGAAAGAATGATTCGACCCGTTCGCGGTTGTTAGCGATCATCTGAAAACGTATTTTTCTGGACCGGCGAGGTGGACCTTGCGGCAAAGCGGTTCAGTTTGAGGCGCAGGTATTCCAGATAGTTCTCGGGCATGGGATGAACGAGGAGTTCATCGATAACTGGCTGGAAGTAAGCCAACGAGCGGATCGGTGGCAAAGGCTGCAGGTCCGGCGGTCGGATCAATCGGCGCAACGAACCCAGCAGCAGGGCCGATTCGACGATGCGGAGCGGGATGCCGCGATCATGCAGACGGCGAGCCTGCCGGTGGTCCTGAAGGTTTGCCGACAAGGGCGTCTCCGGCAGTTCGACGTATGCCATGACGACGGCGGCCACATAGACTGCCGAATCGGATTCGGGCGCGGACGGAGTCATTTCTTCCTCCGTCGGGCTGCGGTTTCCAGCTCGCTTTCGCGGACCCGATAGCTGTTGCCCTCGATCACGGTTACGTCGGCATGATGGAGCAGGCGATCCAGAAGCGTAACGATGCAGGTGGCGTTGGGAAAGACCTCGTTCCACTCTTTGAACGGTCTGTTGGTTGTCAGAATCACCGGCTTGCGTTCGTAGCGGCGATTGATGACTTCATAAAGTAAGTCGGCGGCCTTGTCGTCGAAGGACAGATACCCTACCTCGTCCACGCATAAGAGTCCGACGTTGGCATAGCTGCGCAGCTTGCGGCGCCGGCCTTCGGGCGTCTGGCGATGCAGGTCTTCGAGCAGCGCCGGCGCCGATCGGAACAGCACTGAACTGCCTGCCAGCACGGCCGCATGACAGATGTTCTGAGCGATCATCGTTTTGCCGAGACCATTGCGGCCCACCAGAACCAGGTTGCGCGATTCGCTCAGAAAGTCGAGCGTAAGCGCACGCTCGATCACGTCGCGTTCGATTTTTGTCGGCCAGTTCCAGTCGAAGTCGGCCATCGGTTTGAAGCCTTTGATGCCGGAGTATCGAAGCCGCCGCTCCATGCTGCGGCGCGAACGCTCGTCGATTTCGGCTCGTACGAGTTGCTCGATCAGCTGCTGAGGCGACCAGCGGTTTTTTATCGCCCGCGCCAGGAAGTCATCCAGATCTGCGGGTATTGCCCGCAGGCCGATCTGCCGGAGTTGCGAGGAGAGACTATTGCTCAGAGTCGTCGTCATCACTGCGGGCGAGTTCATCGTAGGTCTCCAGATCGTGAGGCCGGACTTCGATAGCCTGGGCTTCGGGGTGACGGCTGAGATCGATAGCCATGTGCGCGGGCGCGGATCGCTGCTGTTTGCGCAACAGAAACGCAACCGACGACGCTCGTGGAGTATTCCGTTCCAGCGCCTCATTGATGGCGCGGCGCAATGCGGCCGGGCCATACAGGTCCAGCAGTTTGAGCAGTTGCGCGGTCTGGCTGCCCGCCGACTCCCCCTGCGCGAAGGCGAGGTCGATGAGTGCTTTGCTTTCCGGCGCGGCCAGTGCCAGACGACCTCCGGGAGTTGCGTCGAAAGCCTTGCGCTTCGTCTTCAGCACTGCTTCCTGATGAGCCGGATACAGGACCAGCTGATGGCGGTCGTAAGTGCGTGGATGGCGGGCGATCTCCGCCGAACCTTCGAGGATTCGCACCAGCGAGTCCGAGGCGACAAGCGTCAGTTGGCGACCGACGGCTTCGGGAGGAATCGAGTAGTCGTTGAGATCGAAACGAACATAGATCGTTTTCGCGGCCCGCACCGGCAGAACGAGATCCGTCTGGAAAGGATGAGCGGGTTTTGGCAGCAGGCGCGGCTGTTCTTCGGCGAAGACTTCAGCAACGGTGCGGCTGTCGTCTCCGGGCCAGCCTCGCCGGTGCGCCACCTGATCGCGCCAGAGCCATGCCTGCCGATTGCATTCGGCGAGCGTGGTGAAGGAACGGCCGGCCCAGAAAGATTCGCGCACATAGCGAATCGCTCGCTCAACGCGCCCTTTCTGATTGCCGGCGCGGACCTGACAGGGCCGAGCGACGAAGTGGTAATGAGCGCAGAGCTCCATCAGTCGCGGGTTGAAGTGGATCTCGTTGCCCCGGCGTTCGAGGACCGCACTGCGAAGGTTGTCGTAGAGAATCACGCGAGGCTGGCCGGACCAGTCCTCGAAGGCATGAACGTGTCCGCGCAGAAAGTTCTCCATCGTCTGGTCGAAGAAGAACTCCAGGTACAGCGCCCGCGACCAGGACAGCGTGGCCACGAAGCAGGACAACGTGCGGCGGGCTCGGCCCACGGCGACGTGGCCGAAGTGTGCCCAGTCGACCTGTGCCTGCTCGGCGGGGAACGCCTGTAGTTTCAGGAAGGGCTCGCGCGCGGCCGGGCGCAACCGGGCCACAGCGCGCCGCAGTTGTATTATGCTGCCGGTGTAGCCGCGCTCGCGAATCATCTGATGAATGCGCGTGGCGCGCAGCCGCGGATGCTGATCGAGTATCTGACGGACGAACTCCATATAAGGGTCCGTAATGCAGGCACGCATCGGCTCAGTACGATTGAAGCGATCCGATTCGATGGCGTTGCGAACGGCATCGGGGTGAACGTTAAGTTCGCGGGCAATGGTGCCGATTTTCCAGTGTTCGGCGTAAAAGTAACGCCGAATCTGCACGCGCGTTTCCGGGCTGATCATGAGTTCCTTCTTCCACATCGCGGATATCGTGGGAAGGGATCGACGAACCGGCCCTTTCGTCCGCACACGACGCAGCGAAGGAAGGGGACCGGAGGCCTCTCCAGCAAGCCCCGGTGTCTGACGGCGGCGCCAGCACCGGATGAAGCTGTCATCGGCGGTGTTTCCGGCGTCCCACAACCGCATGATGCCGGAGAAGAGATCGAAACGGAACATTGATCCGTCACGCGGGCGCGGCGATGGCGGTATCTGCGCTGGCGGTCACGATGATCGAGCCTTCCTTCCGGGCTTCGCTGGTGGCGGTCGTTGGCGCGGCGGCGCTGGCCGCGGCGGGCTTCGAAGCGGCAGGTATCACTGCAGTAACGCTGCCCTCGGTCGCAGTGCCGGCAGATCCAGAAAACTGCGTGACATCCCGCAGCCGGACAAACGCGTTGACGAAGGACCACCTCACCATGCCGATCCATGTGCGCCGCCAGGCAGGGCTGGACAACGGCGACCGATCATGGCAGGTTAAAACCAGTTTGTTGTGTGGTTACCTGATGAAGGTTGCCAGATTGGACGCCCGGGCCGCTCGAACGGCCCGGACATCCTATGCGTTCCCGCCTTCGACGAAGAACTTTATCGTGGCAAGGTTGATGACTGACGGATGATTTGCGCCTGCGGCGCCGATGATGTCGTCGGGCTCTACACCGGCGACAGTTCAGAAAACGACGATTTCAGATGATCGATGACACCGGTCGCGATGCTCAAGTGAGAAAGACATTGAAGTCGATCTTTTCAATTAAATGGGCCACCGTTTTCATTGCCCGACGTCTCCACTCGTTGTCGGACTTCGACGGATCTGCCAAATCCGAAACGCCTCTGACGACAGCCGCTTTGCGATCGAAGATAGCCGCAGCCGCACATACACCGCCTGCTTCCATCTCGATACCGAGAAGTTTGGCCAGTAATCACGCAATGTTTTACTATAGTCGGTATTAGCTACTACCTCGTCAAGCGAGAGAATCTCCCCATATTTGATAGCGGGTCTCCGACTATCTGGCCACTCGGCCTCCTTGATGACGCTTTGCTCCCACTCACTCCGTTTAAAGCGCGTTTTGAGATAATTGGCCAGTCTGCTGTCCGTGTCGAACACGGCAGGCCTGAAAAGAAGGGATCGTGCGATTGTCGCTGTATATTTTTCGGGTCGCCAAGTCGACAATCGTTGTCGCGATCAAAACGTCCCCCAGGTACACGCCCTCCTCGTCAAACCCGCCAGCGATCCCAGCGATCAAGAGAATATCTGGCGACTCGCGTGCAAGGAACTGCATAGTCGCAATCGCAGCGGGCACCCGCCCCATCTCATCGCGACCGAACACTGAAATTATCGCGTTGTTGAGGGTTCCGCGCCAAATCGGTTGGACATCTGGCGCAACTAGCGACCAACGATCGATGAGGACCCTCCTCTCCTCCTCCAGTGCTACGAATATCGCGATGTATTTCCGGCTTGCATCTTTCATTTTTCTAGCCTTTCCGAGTTGAGATGAGGTTTCATCTGAGCTTTCGGACTGCCATAAATCAACCGCCATTTCGCTTAGTGTGTCCAAGCGAGTCGCGACGTCATCAATTTCATCGGGGTGAAGACAATGCCGTTAACAGGTACGACGATCGTTGAATTTCTTTCAACCGCCAGTCGGAACCTTTGATCTGTACGCCGTGCCTCGGCTGCGCGAGTAAATATGTTCCGAACGTCCTGAACTCCAGTGGCGCGACTGGCGATGGCGTCAAACGCGTCACGAAATCGAATATATTCCGCCCTTTTCCTGAGATCCAGAATGCTTCGTGCCGAAAGGAGACGAAATAAATTCCAGATATCAGCGGCCACGAGCGCGGATTTTAGCGCTTCATAGTCGTAGGCCAGGTTGTTGCCGGTTTCAACGAAGGGATGTGACGTGTACGGAAGACTCGTGATCACCCTCAGGTCGTACTCGGCTAGATACGAAGAAAAGTAGGCGTTCTGTCAGCACATGCCGGAATTTCGGCACGTCCACAGGATCTTTGATGCGCTGTTGGATCGCTGGCCAAGTTACGGCGAGTCCCTGCTCAAGAATCTTGCGAGGGATCTGCCGGATTCGGTCGGCGGTATCGGATGTGACAGAGCGAAGGTGCCGTCGGCAGGGCCCAGTTGTCGTGGGCCCATCTTCCCAGCCGATGAGAATCGCCTCAGCGATGTCGACCCGGCGCGGAATTAAGGTGTTAGAGAAGTTGCGGAGGATGCGGTGATTTTTGGGATCAAAGAGTCCCCCGATATTTTTCACGAAATGGTTCATATTCGCGTTCCTTCTTATCCGAGGAAGTTCATCTAGGCTATATTCTTTCATCGAGAGGCGGACGAGTCGTTCATGAAGGTAATCGGAGCGGCGCCCGATAGAAAGCCTCACGACATAACGAACACTCAGCAAGAAACCCAGGAGGGAGGATGCAATAGTCCCTGCAAAGGAACGCTGCGACGGTAATAGCCTCGGTCAAAAAGAAAGATGTTTTTCCCTCGGTAGCGAGTACGTGCCGTAGATTTCGCGGCTATCGCGGTTGAGAAAATCGAGGAAGACGTTACTGGAGCATTAGCAGCGCTGGCATTTTGCTGGTCCCGCCGATCATTGTCATTGCCCGCTCGATTTGATCGTGAAGCAAGTGGATATCATCATTTGGGTTCTCGATGACTCGGTCAAACTGATAGCTGTAAGAGTAGTTTCGGCCGGATGATTATCATCATCGGGAATGAAGATTTGTCCTCTGTCCTTCATCCGACGACCGCGGACTTCTAGCGGGGCCTCAACCCGCCACATTTGAAATCCCTGCTCTTTCAGAAAAGCGTAATCGCCAGCGAATCGCATGCTATCGAAGACTACGGCCAATCCGCAGTCCAGAGTGGATAGTGCTGCCCTCAGCCACACGTCTGGATCGATCGCTTTGAGCGCGTCGGTGACCATATTCAGAATGGACTTGGACTCGGACGCGAAAAGTTTGCGGCACAGCTCGCGGCAGGCTAAGCCCGTGCTACACCTCGCGAATGCGTGTTTGTCCACAAGGTATTCCGCAATCGTCGTTTTGCCACAGCCTGATCTTCCGGAGAGCGCGATTTTGGCAGCCACCGATTATCCGGGGAAAAGTGATAAAGATAACGCGGCCAGTATATAACGTACGTTCCAGTTCTGCCACTGCAATCTTCCGTTGCCTTGCGACGCGCGCGAGAAGTCGGCCCTTCAATTCGTCGTAATGGCCGCCGTTTTCGGGAAAGTAGGCAACGGCCTTCTCGGAGTACTGCAGAGTGAACCGGAGTTTTTTGTCAAGCATCGCTCCACGCTTTTTCACGGTAACAAAACCGAGCGCCTGCAGTTTATCGATGGCCTTTACGAACCTCGCTTCAGGCGTTCTGCCGTCGAGGGCTTCCATCAGCAGAGTCCGCTGTTCGTGTACTGCGGAAGGACGGTACTTTTCGAAGGTAACTTTCGAATTGCTTGTCTCTCTGCCGTTTCCTTCGCGGTTTTTTGGTGAAGGTTAAAGGCATGGGTTGATACCCCGGTCCCACTTCTACCGAGAGGGCTTCTATCGCCCGTTGAGATTTCCATCTTATCGTGGAGAATGGCGAAGGCGAGACAACGGAAGAGATTTAGGTGCGGGAAATGACCACCAGAAGCATGACAGTATCAGCCACATGCCAGCTATGGTCGGCCACGGACTCAA
>CAWJTK010000010.1:0-306210 GCA_963845785.1 Terriglobia bacterium
TCCCGAAGTGATTGAGCTAAAAGTACCGAAGGACTGGCGGAGGTAGATGGACCATGCAGATGACAAATTACGACCTTGCAAATATGACGATCTCCGTTCTGACTCTTGCATGGACCATCGGATTGATCGCCCGTGCTTGGTTCTCCAACGAAAAAAACTACATCATAGATCGTTCTAAAGGCGATCCTCGCTTAACCGGTGCAGGATGGGCTTTCACTTTCTGGTCCGTGTGGTGGCTGTCACTGGTCTTCATATATTTCTTTCTGAACAGTTCCGCGTACTTGTTCGTACTGTTAATGGCATCAGACCTGGGAAATGTGATGCTTGTCGGTGCAGCGATCGCTTATTGTCGCGCCAGTACTTTCCGGCCGTTGGACTTGCTGCCGTCTTTTTACTCATTCTCGTAATTCCGATGATAGGAACTGCGATAGCATATCTGTTTCCCGGGGCTTCCGGCAGAATCGTGGCTGTCGGTCCGTCCGCAGTGCTCTCGACCGCGGCAATGGTTTCAGTGGGATGGGCCGTTCTGGTTCGATGTGGATGGAGGGCAGCTCCGTTTTTTTTCATGATGTGCATCTATGCGGCCCTTCAATTGCCCGCGTTCATGTTCTCATTCGCGTTGAACCCAGCGCTTTCTCCTCCTTTATATTCCCCTGCTGATTTGGCCGGCTTCCAGAAAATGCGCGCAATCTATTTTGGAGATCTGCAATTCGTCTTTTATGCTTTAGCTTTTTTTAAAGTTCTTGTTGCGCTCGCATTCCTCGGTTACTTTCTCAGCCCTAGTCATGAGCCCGAGCTATTGAACACCGGCCGAGCCTGGCCATCTGATACTTCAGTTCCAATGCATCAGACTTACGCGAAGATATTGAAGTGGGGAGCCGGTCTGGTGGGTTCGGTTCTTGGCGGGTTGATCTTGAGCATTGTGCAGCCAGATATCCGAAAATTCTTGCAAGCTATTTTAGAAAAAAAGCCGCCAACCGGTCTGTAACCGGTTCGCGGCTTTGAGGGTTGAGTTGTTCGGAAGGAGCTATTTGCTTTCTTCTTCTTCGGGCTCGCGGCCTTCCTGCTGCGCCTTGAGGCGCTCTTCCTTGCGCTTCGCGCGCTCCGCGGCGCGCTTCACCAGCTCGGAGCCGACCAGTTCCAGCATGGCCAGTTCCGCGCCGTCGCCCTTGCGGGGTCCAAGGCGCGTGATGCGGGTGTAGCCGCCGGCGCGCTGGCCGAAGCGGCGTGCCCAGCGTATCGAACAGCTTCTGCACGGACTTGGGCGTGGTCAGAAATGACGCGGCCTGACGGCGCGTGTGCAGCGTGTCGCGCTTGGCGAGAGTGATCATCTTCTCGACGAGCGGCTGGATCGCCTTCGCCTTGGGAACGGTCGTGATGACGCGCTCGTCCTCGATCACGCTCGTGGTCAGATTCTTGAACAGACTGTTGCGCGAGCCGACGTCCCGCTTCAGTTTTGCATTGCCAAATCGATGTCTCATGGTCTATTCTCTTTCAGGCGAATTGATCGTCGTCTGGAATGTCCTCCGGGATCGAACCCGGCGGCGGAGGCGGCGGAGCGATCAGGCGGCCGTGCGCGTCGGGTTTCATGCCGAGCGCCAGGCCCATGGTCTGGAGGATTTCCTTGATTTCGTTGAGCGACTTGCGGCCGAAATTCTTGGTCCGCAGCATTTCCGATTCCGACTTCTGCACCAGCTCGCCGATGGTCTGGATACCGGCGTTCTTGAGGCAGTTGTACGAACGCACCGAAAGCTCCAGTTCTTCCACGCTGCGGTTGAGCTGATCGCTGACGCGGTCCAGGCTGCGCTCGGCCGGCTCTTCGGTGGTTTCGGTGATTTCTTCGAAGTTGATGAAGATCGTCATGTGATCTTTCAGCAGCTTCGCGGCGTGGCCGATGGCGTCCTGCGGCGAGATCGCGCCGTTGGTCCAGACTTCGAGCGTGAGCTTGTCGTAATCGGTCATCTGGCCGAGACGCGCGGCTTCGACCGTGAAGTTCACTTTGCGCACCGGCGAGTGCACCGAGTCGATCGGGATGTAGCCGATGGCGAGATCTTCGTCGAAGTTCTTGTCGGCGCTGACATAGCCGCGGCCCGACTTCAGGCGCATCTCGATATCGAGCTTGCCGCCTTCGCTGACGGTTGCGATGTGCAGATTGCGGTCGAGCACTTCCACGTCGGCGTCGGTCTGGATCGCGCCGGAGAATACTTCGCCGGCTTTGTCGGCGACCAGGCGGACGGTTTTGATGCCTTCGCCCATCACCTTGAACGGAACCTGCTTCAGGTTGAGGATGATGTCGGTGGCATCTTCGACCACGCCCGGGATGGGGCTGAATTCGTGATCCACGCCTTCGATGCGGATGGCGGTGATGGCCGCGCCTTCGATGCTCGAAAGGAGCACGCGGCGCAGCGAGTTGCCGATGGTGGTGCCGAATCCGCGCTGGAACGGCTGGGCGGTGAACTGCCCGAAACGCTCCGTCAGGGTCTCGGTATTGGCGACCAGACGTTTGGGTTTTTGAAAGCCCTTGAACATACTTTTATTCACTCCAATTAACGGCGTGGCTTTATCTCAATCCGCTCACGCCGGGTTTTTACTGCAACTACAAAGACGATTGATGGCCACGAATGAACGCGTATAAACACGAATAAATACTGAGTCTGATATCCGTCTTTATTCGTGTTTATACGTGTTCATTCGTGGCCCATTTATTACTTGCTGTACAACTCGACGATCAGCTGCTCGTTGATCGGGATCTGGACCAGTTCGTCGCGTCTCGGCACGCTGTTGATCCGGCCCTTCAGATTTTCGCGATCGACATCCATCCAGGAGGGCGATGGCGCGTGCGCCGTGGCGTCGCGCGAGGAGAGGATCGTCGGGTTGTTTTTGCTGGATTCGCGCACGGAAACCTCGTCGCCCGGCTTCACGATGAACGAGGGGATGTTGACCTTGCGGCCGTTGACCTCGATGTGGCCGTGGCGGACGATCTGGCGCGCCTGGGAACGGCTGGCGCCGAGACCCATGCGGTAAATTACACTGTCGAGACGCCGCTCGAGGGTGCCTAGCAGATTTTCGCCGGTGATGCCCTTCATCTTTACCGCTTTGGCGAAGGTGTTGCGGAACTGGGCTTCGAGCACGCCGTAGATGCGGCGGACTTTCTGCTTTTCGCGCAGCTGGAGTCCGTAGCCTACGGTCTTTTTGGTTTTGCGGTCTTGCCGTGCTGTCCGGGGACGAAATTGCGGCGTTCGATTGCGCACTTTTCGGTGTGGCAGCGCTCGCCTTTCAGGAATAATTTCATGCCCTCGCGCCGGCAAAGCCGGCAAACCGGGCCTCTATAACGTGCCAAATCGTTCTCCTATTCTATGCTCGTGCGGTTTACGATCCCCTGGGGGAGCTTCTTCCCGCTTACTTACTAAATTGATCAAACTCTGCGTTTCTTCGGCGGCCGGCAACCGTTGTGCGGAATCGCCGTTGTATCCCGGATCGAGCGGACATCGAGACCGGCCGTCGCCAGCGCGCGCACCGCCGATTCACGACCCGAACCCGGGCCGCTGACCCGAACTTCCACTGTCCGCAAGCCGACTTCGTTGGCTTTGTTGGCCGCCGTCAGAGCCGCCTGCTGGGCGGCAAACGGCGTGCCTTTGCGGGAGCCGCGGAACCCGAGCGAACCCGCGCTCGACCACGATACGGTATTGCCTTCCGGATCGGCGATCGTCACGATGGTGTTGTTGAACGTCGCCTGGATGTGCACGATGCCCACGTGGACGATGCGCTTTTCCTTCTTTTTGAAGGTTTTCTTTTTGGTGCCCTTCGCCGGTGCTTTCGCCATTAGGTTTTCGACGTCGCTTTCTTCTTGTTGGCTACCGTGCCCTTACGCGGTCCTTTGCGGGTGCGCGCGTTGGTGTGGGTACGCTGGCCCCGGGTCGGCAGGCCGCGGCGATGCCGCAGTCCCCGATAAGAGCCCATTTCGATGTGGCGCCGGATATTGAGCGAGACTTCCTTGCGGAGGTCGCCTTCGACCGCGCCCTCTTCTTCGAGGATGGTACGGAGGTGGTTGACTTCTTCTTCCGTCATATCCCCGACCTTCTTATTCGCATCGATGCCGGCGCGATAGAGCAGGCTCTTCGAGCGCGTCCGGCCGATGCCGTAGATGTAAGTGAGGCCGATCTCAGCCCGCTTTTTCGGTGGTAGATCAACGCCCGCGAGACGTGCCATAGTGACTCTTCCTTATCCTTCTCTGACCTTGCTGCTCTAGCCTTGCCGCTGCTTGTGTTTCGGGTTGGTGCAGATGACCCGGACCACGCCTTCGCGGTGGATCAACTTGCACTTGTCGCAGATTTTTTTAACTGATGCGCGAACTTTCATTTCGTTAACCAATCTTTCTCACTATTCGTCCCCGCGTCAGATCGTGCTCTCCGAGCTCGACTTCCACGCGGTCGCCCGGCACTCAGCCGGACCCAATTTCGCTTTGCCGATCCGGCTCCATGGGCCAGAACCGGCGCTTTGTTGTTACTCAACTCGAGCCGGTACACCAGGCTCGGTAATTCCTCGATCACGACGGCTTCGGTCACGCTTACGGTCTGGTCAAAACCCAAGGTCCGTTCTCCGTCACCGCCACGCAATGCTCGAAGTGGGCCGAATACGAGCCGTCCTTCGCCACCGCGGTCCACTTATCCTTCAAAACCTTCGCCTCGGGCTTTCCGGCATTCACCATCGGCTCGATCGCCAGCACCATGCCCTCGCGCAGCCGGGGATTCTCGTTCCGCCGGTCCACATAATTCGGAACCTGCGGCTCTTCATGCAGCTGCGTCCCGATCCCGTGGCCCACATACTCCCGCACAATCGAAAACCCGTTTCCGACCACATAGTCTTCCACCGTCCCGCAAATATCGAACAGCCGGTTGCCCTCGCGAACCTTGTCGATCGCCAGTTCGAGCGACTCTTCCGTCACCTTCAGCAGCTTCTTTGCCTGCTCGCTCAACTCGCCGACCCCGACCGTCAAAGCCGAATCGCCAAAATAACCATCCAGCGAAACGCCCGTATCGATCGATACGATATCGCCCTTCTTCACAATCCTCTTCGGGTTCGGCATGCCGTGCACGATCTCCTCGTTCACCGAGGTGCAAAGCACGTATCGATACCGTTCCCCGGCGGCCGGCACGAAATAGTCTTTGAACGCGGGTTTTGCCCCGGCGTCCGCCATCATCTTCACCGCCGCCACTTCCAGATCCCAGGTCGAAACTCCCTCTTCGACCATCGCCCCCAGCGCATGCAGGATTTTGTATACCAGCAGGCCGCTGCGCCGCATCTTCTCCAGCTCGGATTGGGTCTTCCGGACAATCATTACCTACTTCCTGCAACCAGATCCCGCAATTCCGATCTGATGCGCTCGAAGACCGCCTCCGGCGCTTCCTCGCTGGCGTTTACCTCAACCAGACGGTCGCTCGTCTGTCCGGAAAAACTCGATCAACGGCTGCGTCTGGCGTTCATACTGCAGCCAACCGCTGCCGGACCACTTCTTCCCGGTCATCCTCCCGGACCACAAGCGCCGTCCCATCCAGATCGCACACGCCATCGATTTTGGGAGGACGGGAAACCGCGTTATAAAGCGTGCCGCATTTCGGGCACACACGTCTCCCGCTGATTCGCGAGATAATTACATTGTAATCAACAACAAGGTGAATTACCACCTCCTCGGCATGCACGCCTTGCCAGGACCCGCAGCATTTCCTCGGCCTGCGGCGAGCGTCCGCGGGTATCCGTCGAGGATAAAACCGCGCTCGCAATCCGGTTGGCTGAACCCTTTCAAAGACCAGTTGATTCACCAGTTCGTCGGAAACCAGCGAACCTGCTTTCATCTTGTCCGCGACCGCGGCGCCGATCGCATCGCCCGTGCGGATATGCTCCCGCAGCATGTCCCCGGTCGAAATCTGCGGAATCCCGAGCCACTTCACCAGATATTTCGACTGCGTCCCTTTACCCGACCCGGGCGAGCCGAATAGAGATCAGGGCAAGCGGTTTGACCGAGGTGGCCGCCGGGGCAGTATTCAGGCCACGTTTTGACAACGCCATTTAAAACGAACTGCGGCGCCCGCGGACACGCCCCGCTCGCGGCGTAAACCCTTCGTAGTGGCGCATGATCAGCTGCGCTTCGATCTGATTGATGGTATCCATCGCCACGCCCACCACGATCAGCAGGGAGGTGCCGCCGAAGTAAAACTGGACGTTGAGACCTTCAAGCAGGAAACGCGGAAAAGTCTTGTCGATGAAGTTCCCGACCAACGGCAGATGCTGCAAATGGATGCCCGACATCATGATGTCTGGGGATCAGGCAAAGGATCGAGAGATAAATGGCGCCCACGAACGTGATCCGGGTCAGGATCGTGTTCATGTAGTCGGAGGTGCTGCGTCCGGGCCGGATGCCGGGAATGAACCCGCCGTACTTGCGCATGTTGTCGGCCGCTTCGTTCGGATTGAAGATGATCGAAACGTAGAAGAAGCAGAAGAAGATGATCAGCGCGACGAACAGCACCACGTAGAGCGGCTCGCCGTAGCGGATGGCCGAGAGCGTATTGCTCAGCCACAGGTTGTTTTTGACGACACGGGAAAGTCGCGATCGTCTGCGGGAATGCCAGGATCGACGAAGCGAAAATCACCGGAATCACGCCGCCGGCGTTGACCTTGAGCGGCATGTGGGTCGACTGACCGCCCATCACGCGGCGCCCGATCACGCGCTTGGCGTATTGCACCGGAATGCGCCGTTCTGCCGAGTTCCACCAGCACGATGAACGCCGACTACCGCGACCATCATGACCAGGATCAACGCCAGTTCGAGAACGCTCCACTCATGGGTGACAAACACGTTGACGTAAAGGTTCGCGATGGCTCCCGGCACGCCGACCACGATGCCGGTGAAGATGATCAGCGACATGCCGTTGCCGATGCCGCGCTCGGTGATCTGCTCGCCCAGCCACATGATGAACGCGGTGCCGGTGGTGAGCGAGAGGATCGTCATCAGAGTGAAGCCGAGCCCGGGGTGGGGCACGATGTTGTCCTGCATCGCCTGCAGACTCATCGCGATTCCGAACGACTGCGCGATGCCGAGGCCACCGTCAGGTAGCGGGTCCACTGAGTGATCTTGCGGCGGCCGAGTTCGCCTTCCTTCTGCAGCTTTTCGAGCGTGGGAACGACGACCGTCAGCAACTGCAGGATGATCGACGCCGTGATATACGGCATGATCCCAAGCGCGAAGACCGACAGGCGCCGGATATTGCCGCCGGCGAACAGATCGAAGAAACCGAGGACGCCGCCCGACTGGCGCGTCAGGAAGTCCTGCCAGCGGATGACGTCGATGCCCGGGCGTGGGAACAAAGCTGCCGAACCGGTAAACGGCGAGCATGGCGAACGTGAACAGGACCCGCTTCCGGAGATCTGGAATCCGGAAGATATTGCCTATCGCTTCAAAAAGCTTGCCCACAGGTTTCTCGCTTTACTTAACTTGGCGATACCGATGCTATTCTACGCCCGGCTTCGGCTCGCTCGCCGGAGCGCCGATGACGCTGAGCCTGACCGCCGGCCTTGTGGATTTTTTCCGCGGCCGATTTCGAGAAGATGTGCGCTTCGATATCGATGCTGCGCGTGATCTCGCCCGAGCCGAGGACCTTGAGCCCGTCGCCCAGCTTGTTGATGATGCCGCGCTCGATCAGGCTGTCGACCGTGAAGGTATCGCCTTCGAGCTTTTCGAGATCCTTCAGATTCACGATCGAGTATTGCTTCTTGAAGATATTGGTGAAGCCGCGCTTCGGCAGACGGCGGTGCAGCGGCATCTGGCCGCCTTCGAACCCGCGCATGATGCTGTAGCCGGAGATGGAGCGCGCGCCCTTGTGACCGCGGGTCGAGGTTTTGCCCCTGCCCGAACCCATACCGCGGCCGATGCGCTTTTTCCGGTGCTTCTGCCCGGCGGGTGGTTTGAGTGAACTCAGATTCATTGTCGTAATCCTTCTTATCAGCTCTAATCGACCAGCGCCAGCAGGTGCGGGATCTTCTTGACGAAGCCGCGGAACGCCGGCGTATCCGGCCGCTCCACAACCTGGTTCATCTTTTTCAGACCCAGGCCGCGCACGATCACCTTATGCTTCTCCGGCGTGCAGATGGGGCTGCGGATCAGTTTGATCCTGATCTTGCCTTCTGTGCATTCAGACATGCTACATCTTCTCCGGTGTCAGGCCGCGCATTTCCATCACGCGCTTCTGTCGCGCAGCTGTTCGAGCGCGTTGATGGTCGCCTTCACCACGTTATGCGGATTGTGGCTGCCGATCGATTTCGTGAGCACATTCGGAATCCCGCAGGCCTGCACCACCGCGCGCACCGGACCGCCGGCAATCACGCCGGTTCCGTCCTGGGCCGGCTTCAGCATCACCATGCCCGCGCCGAACCGGCCCAGCACCTGATGCGGAATCGTGTTTTCGAGCAGATGGATCCTGCGCAGATTCTTCTTCGCCGCTTCGATGCCCTTGCGGATGGCCGACGGCACTTCCTTGGCTTTGCCGACGCCGAAACCGACCACGCGCGCCGAGGAATCGCCCACCACGACCAGAGCCGAAAAGCTCATGTTCTTGCCGCCCTTGACGACCTTCGTGACGCGGTTGATCGCGACCACGTTTTCCTTCAGATTCAGCGACTGCGGATCGACCCGCTTTACCGTTGCGACAGCCATTAAAACTCCAGTCCCGCTTCGCGCGCCGCGTCGGCCAGCGCCTTCACGCGGCCATGATAGATATAGCCGCCACGATCGAACACCACTTTGTTGATGCCGTTCTCTTTGGCGCGCTCGGCCACCCGCTTGCCGATTTCCTTCGCCGCCGCCAGATTGCCGCCCGTCTTCTTGTCGCCTTCAGCCTTTTCGGTCGAGCTGGCCGCTACCAGGGTCACGCCTTTAGTATCGTCGATCACCTGCGCATAGATGTGCGCGGTGCTGCGGAACACGGTCAGCCGCGGGCGCTCGGTGGTGCCGCGCAGCTTTTTGCGGATGCGGATGTGGACGCGCTCGCGGATCTCGTTTTTCGAAATTTTGCGAATCATTTAATTACTTCTTGCCTCCGGTCGCGCCGCGACTTGCCGACCTTCTTCTTCAATACTTCGCCCATGTAGCGGACGCCCTTGTTCTTGTACGGATCCGGCTTGCGCAGCGCGCGGATATTGGCCGCCACCTGGCCGAGCAACTGCTTGTCGTAGCCGGTCAGGACCAGATGCGTCTGCTTGTCGATCTTCAGATCGACGCCTTCGGGCAGCAGAACCTCGATCGGATGCGAATAGCCCAGCGTGAACGTGGCGACCTTGCCTTTAACGTCGGCGCGATAACCGATGCCCACGATGTCGAGCTCTCGGGTGAAGCCGGTCGAAACGCCCTGAACGGCATTTGCGGCCAGCGCGCGGGTGAGCCCGTGCAGCGCGGCATGTTCGTCGGAATCGCGAAGAATATCGAGTATTCCGGCGTTCTGCTCAACGCGTATCCCCTCGGGAATCGGTACTTCGAGCGTTCCCTTTGGGGCCCTGCACTTTTAATTGCTCGCCGATCTGAATCTTCACGACGGAAGGCACGCGGAATCGGCTTTTTTCCTACTCTGGACATGTTATTTCTTTCGAAGTCGAATTGTTGAACTTATCCTCGCCAAAGGCTTTCAAGATCGAAAGCCCCTGGTCACTACCAAACCCTGCACAAAATCTCGCCGCCGACGCCTTCCTTGCGCGCCGTCCGGCCCGTCATCACGCCCCGCGGCGTGGTCAGAATGCTGATGCCAAGCCCGCCCTGCACCCGCGGAATATCGGTCTTGCCGACATACGTGCGGCAGCCGGGGCGCGAAACGCGCTCGATTCCGGTCACCACCGGCGAATTGTCGGTCGCATACTTCAGGTAGATCTGGATGACCTTTTTCACGCCTTCGTCCGCGCCGCTCTTGTGGCCGCCTTCGGCGGGAGCAACCTTGAAGTTCGCGATGTAACCCTCTTCCTTGAGGATCCGGGCGATCTCGGTCTTGAGCTTCGAAGCCGGCACGTCCACCTTCGGATGGCGCGCCGCCATGGCGTTGCGCACCCGAGTCAGCATGTCTGCGATTGGATCACTAGTCACTTATCTGGTCCCTCCTTCCTGCCAACTCCTTACCAACTTGCCTTCACAACGCCAGGGACTTCACCATTCAGCGCCAGTTGCCGGAAACACAGCCGGCAGATGCCGTACTTGCGCAGGAACGCCCGGGGCCGGCCGCAGCGCCAGCAGCGGTTGCGGTGGCGGCACTTGAACTTCGGCTTCTTGAGGTCTTTTGCGATCTTGGCGGTTGTTGCCATGAATTCTTTCTCTCTCCTGTCTTTTCCGGGTTACTGCGCCCGGAACGGCATTCCCATCTGCTTCAGCAACGCCACGCCCTCGGCGTCCGTGCGGGCAGTGGTGGTGATGGATATGTTCATCCCCTTGGTCTTGTCGACCTTCGAGTAGTCGATTTCGGGGAAAATCAGCTGATCTTTTACGCCCAGCGTGTAATTGCCGCGGCCATCGAACGATTTCGAAGACACGCCGCGGAAATCGCGCACGCGAGGCAGCGCAACGTTCAACAGGCGATCGCAGAAATTCGTACATGCGGTCGCCGCGCAGCGTAACCATCGTGCCGATCGCCATACCTTCGCGCAGTTTGAACGCGGCGATGGATTTCTTGGCCTTGGTCATCACCGGCTTCTGGCCCGGCGATGGCGCCCAGTTCGTTGACCGCGCGCGTCCATCAGCTTGGCGTTGCCGGTGGCTTCGCCCAGGCCGATGTTGATCGAAATCTTCTCGATCTTCGGCACGGCCATCACGTTCTTGTACCCGAACTCCTTCGTCAGGGCGGGTACGACCTTTTTCAGATAATGCTCTCTCAGTCTCGCTGCCATGATGTTCCTATTCTCGGCTCTTATTTCTTATCGAGCGCCTGGCCGCACTTGCGGCAGATACGCGTCCGGCGGGTCTTGCCGCCAGGAGCTTCGGTCACGTGGTGGCCAATCCGCGCCGGCCCGCACTTCGCGCACACGATCATCACGTTCGACACGGCGATCGGCCCTTCCTTCTCGGCGATCCCGCCGGCGATCTGTTTCGCCGGGTTCTTCTTCGTGTGGCGCTTGATCATGTTGACGTGCTCGACCAGCATGCGCCGGTCTTCGTATCCACATCGAGCACGCGGCCGGTCTTGCCGCGATCGCGGCCCGCGATCACCTTCACCTGATCGTTCTTCTTGAGCTGGATGCGAACCGGCTCACGCTTGTCTTTCTTGAGCTTCACCGACATTTAGATGACCTCCGGCGCAAGCGAGACGATCTTCATGTAACGCTTGTCGCGCAGTTCGCGCGCTACCGGACCGAACACGCGGGTTCCGATCGGCTCGCCGACTTCGTTGATCAGCACCGCCGCGTTCGAATCGAAACGGATATAGCTGCCATCGCGCCGGCGGGTTTCCTTGCGCATGCGCACGATCACGCAGCGGACGACCTTGCCCTTCTTGATCGCCGAATCGGGCGCCGCTTCTTTCACGGCCGCCGTCACCACATCTCCGAGCCCGGCCCGGAGCCCGAGGTCGCCGCCGCGCGGCAAAATGCACGAAAGTCTCCGTGCGCCGCTGTTATCGGCCACCTCGAGGATAGTTCTCATCCCAATCATGATTTATCCCCTAAAACCCTTTTTATGGCCACGAATGAACACGAATGAACACAAATAAATCCAAAACCATGAGTTGTCTTATTCGTGTTCATACGTGTTTATTCGTGGCCAAAATCTTCAGATCTTTACGTCGAGATCGGCGGGCTGAGCCGTGCCGACCAGCGCCGAGCGGCGGATCACATCGCCCAGACGCCACCGCTTCAACTTGCTCATCGGCCGGCATTCGATAATGCGGACCACATCGCCCACCCGCGCCGTGCTTTCTTCGTCATGCGCGTAAAATTTTTTGTGCTTCATCACGATGCGGCGATAAAGCGGATGCGGCACGCGGCGGCTGACCTGCACCACGATGGTCTTCTGCATCTTCGTCGAGACCACTTCGCCGACCTTCTCGTTCTTGTGCTGATTGTGTGGCTCTGTGTTTTCGACGGCCATTACTTCGCTCCCCGCAGTTCGCTTGCGCGCAGATACGTCAGCAGGCGCGCGCGATCCTTGCGGTTCTCGCGCATTCTCTTCAGGCCTTCGGTCTGCCCCATCGCCATCTGGAACTTGACGCGGAAGGACTGTTCGTCGATGTCCCGCAGCTTGTTCTGCATTTCGGCGGGATCGAGCTCCCGCAATTTATCTTTCTTCATCTGATTACTCCGCGCGTTTCCCGCGCGATAAACTTCGTCTTCAGCGGGATCTTGTGCGCCGCCAGACGCATGGCCTGCTGCGCGATTTCCGGTCCGACGCCTTCCATCTCAAACAGGATCTTGCCCGGCCGGATCACTGCCACCCATTCTTCCGGGGCGCCTTTACCCTTACCCATACGAGTTTCAGCCGGCTTCTTGGTGATCGGCTTATCCGGGAACAACCGGATCCATACTTTGCCGCCGCGCTTGATGAAACGCGTCATGGCGATACGGGCCGCTTCGATCTGACGCGAGGTGATCCAGCCGCACTCCATTGCCTTCAGCGCATATTCGCCGAACGAAATGGTAGACCCGCGCCAGGCTTTGCCCTTCATGCGCCCGCGCTGTACCTTGCGGTATTTGACCTTCTTCGGCATCAACATAGTTCAGTTATTCCTTGCCTTCCGGTTTTGTGCCTTCCGGTTCGCCGGAGGTCTCGGGCGCCGGTTCGGCTTGCTTTACCGGTTCTTTCCATGCCGGCTGCGTAGGCGCCATCAGCGGGGGCATGATCGGTCCGCCAGTCCGCGAGGGGCGGATTTCGGCGGGAGGCATCTGCACCGGGGTGGCGGGTTCACCGAGAGTTGGCGGTCCCTGGACATAGCCGCTGCCTGCCTGTGCAGGACGGTCCACCGGGACGGTCGTTGTCCCTGCGAGGCGGACGACGATCGCGATCGCGCCCTCCCGGTCCACGTTCGTTGCGGCGAGGCTCGCCATCCTGCGGCGTGCGTTTGCCGCCTTCGAGAATTTCACCTTTGTACAACCACGCTTTGACGCCGATAACGCCGTAAGTCGTGTGCGCTTCCGTGGTGCCGTAATCGATGTCGGCACGCAGGGTATGCAGCGGCAATTGGCCCTGCAGATACCATTCGCTGCGGGCGATTTCCGCGCCGTTCAGCCGGCCCGACACCCGGACCTTGATTCCCTTGCAGCCAAAACGCAGCGCCGAGTCGACCGCCTTGCGCATCGCGCGACGGAAAGCCACACGTTTTTCGAGCTGCAGCGCGATCGATTCGGAGACCAGCTGGGCATCGAGCTCCGGCTTGTGCACTTCCTGAATATCGATGAACACTTCGCGCTTGGTTTTCTTCGCAAGCGCGGTCTTGAGCTTTTCGATCTCGGCGCCTTTGCGTCCGATGATGATGCCGGGGCGCGAGGTGCGAATGGTGACGCGAAGCTTGTTGCCGGGGCGGTCGACTTCGATCGAGCTGACACCGGCGGACTTCAACTGCTTGCGCAGGCCTTCCTTGAGCTCAAGGTCTTCCTGCAGAAGCCCGGCGTAACCGTGCTTGGAGAACCAGCGGGAGCGCCACGGCTTGTTGAAGCCGAGCCGGAAGCCGTAAGGATGAACTTTCTGACCCATTGATAACCTGTTTCGCCCTTCTTACTTCTCTGCTACTTTGACTTTCTCTGTTACTTTGACAACGATGTGAGAGGTCCGCTTCTGGATCCGGTAGGCGCGTCCCATAGGAGCCGGCCTGACCCGCTTCTGCCGCGGCCCTTCGTTCACATAAGCTTCAGAAACGTAGAGTTGATCGACGTCCAGATCTTCGTTTTTGTTCTGCGCGTTGGCGATCGCCGAGTGCAGCACCTTCTCGACGGCCGGCGCGATCCGCTTGTTGACCGTGCGCAGCGTAATGATGGCATCGTTCGCTTTGCGCCCGCGGATCAGGTCCACCACGAGGCGGGCCTTCTGCGCGGATACCCGGATATATCTGGCTTCTGCTTTGACTTCCATCTCGTCCTCTGTATCCGATTCCTTAGGACTTCGACGACTTTTCGCTCGTCTTGGCCTGGTGGCCCTTGAACGTGCGGGTCGGCGAAAACTCGCCCATCTTGTGGCCAACCATGTTTTCGGTCACGTACACCGGAATGAACTTCTTGCCGTTATGGACCGCGATCGTGTGACCCACGAACTCGGGCAGGATCGTCGAGCGCCGCGACCAGGTGCGAACCACTTTCTTCTCGTTCGCCGCGTTCAGCTTATCGATCCGCTCCTCGAGGTGCGTGTCGGTAAAAGGGCCCTTCTTAACGGAACGTCCCATTGTTTACAAGTTCCTCCGGAACATTATCTTTTCTTGCCTCCGCGCTTGACGATGAATCGGTCGGTGCGCTTGTTGTTGCGGGTCTTGAAGCCGCGCGTGGGCTGGCCCCATGGGGTGACCGGGTGACGGCCGCCGGAGGTCTTGCCTTCGCCACCGCCGTGCGGGTGGTCGACCGGGTTCATGGAAACGCCGCGGTTGTGCGGGCTCTTGCCCATCCAGCGCTTTCGTCCCGCCTTGCCAAGAGAGATATTTTCGTGATCGCTGTTGCCTACCGTGCCGATGGTCGCCATGCACTCGGTAGAAACGCGGCGGACTTCAGCGGAAGGAAGCTTCAATAGCGCAACGCCGCCTTCGCGCGAAACCAGCTGCGCTTGCGTGCCGGCCGAACGCGCCATCTGCGCGCCCTTGCCGGGTTTGAGCTCGATGTTGTGAACGATGGTGCCCGCCGGGATGTTCTTGAGGGGCAAGGCATTGCCGACCAGGATGTCGGCGTCAGGGCCGGAGGAAACCGTTGCCCCTACTGCCAGACCTTCCGGCGCGATAATATACCGCTTCTCGCCATCCGCGTAGTTCAGCAGCGCGATGCGCGCCGAGCGGTTGGGATCGTATTCGATGGCCGCAACTTTTGCGGGAATGCCGGTCTTGTCGCGCTTGAAATCGATCACACGATACGACTGCTTGTGGCCGCCCGAGATGAAGCGCGAAGTGACGCGCCCCGTGTTGTTACGGCCGCCCGACTTCGGTCTGGGCTCGGTGAGCGACTTCTCCGGCGTCTCTTTGGTGATGCCCTCGCGGGACACCACCGTCATGTAACGACGGCTGGGAGTTGTGGGTGAGAATTTTTTGATCGCCATGATTTTCTAAGCTCGCCTACATCTCCGTGAATTCGGGGACCTTTTGACCGGCCACCAGCTTCACGTAAGCCTTCTTCCATTCCGAGCGATAGCCGGCAAATCTTCCACGCCGACGCAGCTTGCCTTCGAAATTCGCCGTGCGAACTTCTTCCACCTTTACCTTGAACAGCTTTTCGACGGCCTGCTTCACCATGATCTTGTTGGCGTCTTTCGACACCTCGAAGCAGAGCGTCCGCTCTTCTTCCTTTTTGGTGATGCCTTTCTCGGTAACGAGAGGCCGCACGAGAGTATCGTGAATGGTCATTATTCCTGGCCCTCTTTCTCGGTCCGTTTCGGCGCGGACTTTGCCAGCGTTTCGCTGAGCTTTGCGGCGGCCGCCTGCGTCACGAGAACCTTCGTCGCATCCAGCAGATGGTAGGGATGAACTTCGTGGCTGCTCACGACAACAACACCTTTCAGGTTGCGTGCGCTGAGGTGCAAGTTGCGATTCTCTTCGTTTTCAACAACGAGGATTTTCTTCGTAGCCCCAAGCCGCCCCAATGTCTGAGTGAAGCTCTTTGTCTTGTGGTCGGCGAGTTGGAACGCCGAGACGATCATCATTTCGCCGTCGCGCAGCTTGGCCGAAAGGGCCGAACGCAAAGCGCCTAACTGCATCTTCCGCGGCAGCTTGTAACTGTAATCGCGCGGAACCGGTCCGTGAACCGTGCCGCCATGCCGCCAGATCGGACTGCGAACCGAACCCATGCGGGCGCGGCCGGTGCCTTTCTGTTTCCAGAGTTTCTTGCCCGAGCCAGCGACTTCGTGGCGGGTCTTGACCTTGTGGGTACCGGCGCGCTGGCCGGCCAGATAGTGGCGAACCGACTCGTAGAGCAGGTCCTGATTCACTTCGGCGCCGAACACGGTGTCCGCCAGTTCGATCTCGCCGACCTTGGAATTATTTAAATCGATAACGTCAACTGTGGGCATGATTACTTCGACGCCCTCCGCACAACTACATAGCCGCCGTTGGGACCCGGAACCGCGCCTTTGACCACCAGCACGTTGTCTTCGGTATCCACCTCGACGATTTCCAGATTCCGGACCGTCACTTGTGCGTCTCCCATGTGTCCCGCCATCCGCATACCGGGCACGACACGCGACGGAAAGCTCGAAGCGCCGATCGAACCGGGCGCTCGGTGGTGCATGGAGCCGTGGGTCGCGTCGCCGCCGCCGAAATGATGCCGCTTCACAACGACCCGCGAAGCCACGGCCCTTCGAGACGCCGATGACATCCACCTTCTCGTTCGGCTTGAAGTCGCTGACCAGCACCTTATCGCCGGCCTTCATGTCGCCTTCGCCGCCCTTGAGACGAAACTCGCGCAGGAACTTCGCGCCCTCGGCGTTGCCCTTCTTGAGGTGCCCCGTCTCAGGTTTGTTGATCCGCTTCGCTTTCACGAATTCGTTGAGACCCAGCTGGATGGCGTCATAACCGTCCGTCGCCGGGGTCTTCCGTTGCACGACGAAGCAGGGGCCAGCTTTGAGAAGGGTCACCGGGACCACTTGCCCATCCGGCCGGAACAGCTGCGTCATGCCGATCTTTTTTCCAAGAATTCCTGGACTCATCTTTTTTGTCTTCCCTTACCCGGGATACGTTCTAAAACCAGGCCGGGCGGAAGCCCGGCTGCAGGCCCGAAGGCCTGCCCCACAAAAACGCCCGCTTAACCTTTACCGAACGCCTTGATTTCCACGTCCACGCCCGCCGGCAGATCGAGCTTCATCAAAGCATCGACCGTCTGCTGCGTGGGCTCGAGAATATCGAGCAACCGCTTGTGCGTTCGGATTTCAAACTGCTCCCGCGACTTCTTGTCGACGTGCGGCGACCGGAGTACGGTCGTCCGTGAGGTCGAGGTCGGCAGCGGAATGGGGCCCGCTACCGTGGCCCCCGTCCGTTTTGCCGTATCCACGATCTCCGTGGTCGATTGATCCAGCACCCGGTGATCGTAAGCCTTCAACCGGATGCGGATGCGATCTTTCAAGGCCATGTTAGTCCAGGATCTCCGACACGGTACCCGCGCCGACTGTTCTGCCGCCTTCGCGAATGGCGAAGCGCAAGCCCTTGTCCATGGCGACCGGCACCTGCAGCTCAACATCGAGCTGGATGTTGTCTCCCGGCATCACCATCTCTGTTCCTTCCGGCAGCACTGCAACTCCCGTCACGTCCGTCGTGCGGAAGTAGAACTGCGGCCGGTAGCCCTTGAAGAACGGCGTATGACGCCCGCCTTCTTCTTTCGACAGCACGTAAACCTCGCCGCGGAACTTCTTGTGCGGCTTGATCGAACCCGGCTTCGCGATGACCTGTCCGCGCTCGACTTCCGTCTTTTCCACACCGCGGAGCAGCAGGCCGACGTTGTCGCCCGCCCGGCCTTCGTCGAGCAGCTTCTTGAACATTTCGACGCCCGTGACAACCGTCTTGCGGGTGTCTTTGAAGCCGACGATCTCCATTTCCTCGCCGACCTTGCAGATCCCCTGCTCGATACGGCCCGTGACCACCGTGCCGCGGCCCTGAATCGAGAAGATGTCTTCGATCGGCATCAGGAACGGCTTGTCGACCACGCGAGTCGGCACGGGAATGTAGCTGTCGACGGCGTCCATCAGCTCGTCAACCGTCTTTTCCCACTGCGGCTCGCCATTCAGCGCGCCAAGAGCCGATACACGAATGACCGGCAGATCGTCGCCCGGGAACTGATACTTGCTCAGCAGTTCGCGCACTTCGAGCTCGACCAGATCCAGCAGTTCCGGATCGTCCACCATGTCGACCTTGTTCATCGCGACCACGATGTACGGCACACCGACCTGGCGGGCCAGCAGAATGTGCTCGCGCGTCTGGGGCATGGGGCCGTCGGTGGCGGCTACGACCAGGATCGCGCCGTCCATCTGCGCGGCGCCGGTGATCATGTTCTTGATGTAATCGGCGTGACCGGGGCAATCGACGTGCGCGTAGTGGCGCTTCGACGTCTCATATTCCACGTGGGCGGCCGCGATCGTGATACCGCGAGCCTTTTCTTCCGGCGCGTTATCGATCGAATCGAACGAACGGAAGGCAACTTTCGGATTGTGCTTCGCCAGCACCTTCGTGATGGCCGCCGTCAGGGTCGTCTTGCCGTGATCGATATGCCCGATCGTTCCGATGTTGACGTGCGGCTTGCTGCGGTCAAATTTTTCTTTACCCATCGCACCAATCTCCTTGAAGCCTATTTCGTAACCTTGCCCTGCACTCGCGTCACGATTTCCTCCGCGATATTCTTCGGTACTTCCTCGTAACGCGCGAAGTGCATGGTGAAACTGCCGCGTCCCTGCGTGCGCGAACGAAGCTCGGTCGCATAACCGAACATCTCGCTCAGCGGAACACTGGACTTGATGATCTGCGTCGTACCGCGAATCTCGGTCCCTTCAAGCTGGCCGCGGCGGGAAACGATGTCGCCATTCACCGGACCCATATACTCTTCGGGAACCACGACCTCAACCGCCATGACCGGCTCAAGCAGCACCGGTTTCGCCTTGCGCAGCGCTTCCTTGACACAGATCGAACTGCAGATCTTGAACGCCATTTCCGACGAGTCGACATCGTGATAAGCGCCGTCAAACACGGCGACCTCGACATCTTCCATCGAGTACCCGGCGAGGATGCCGCCTTCGAGCGCCTCAACGACGCCCTTTTCGATGGCGGGGATGAATTCCTTCGGAATGTTGCCGCCCTTGATCTCGTTGACGAACTTGAAGCCTTCGCCGGGAATCGGCGAAACACGGAGCTTCGTGCGCGCATACTGACCGCTGCCGCCCGTCTGCTTCTTGTGCGTGTAATCGTATTCCGCCGTGCCCCGAATCGTTTCGCGATAGGCCACCATCGGCTTGCCGACATTCGCCACCACGTTGAACTCGCGCATCATACGGTCGACGATGATTTCGAGGTGCAGCTCGCCCATTCCCGAGAGAATGGTCTGGCCCGTTTCCGGATCCGTATTCACGCGGAATGTCGGATCTTCCTGGGCCAATTTCGCGATCGCCATGCCCATCTTTTCCTGATCGGCCTTGGTTTTCGGCTCGACGGCAAGCTGGATTACCGGGGTCGGGAAGTCGATCGATTCGAGCGCGATCGGATGCGCTTCGTCGCAGATCGTGTCGCCGGTCGAAACCGTCTTCAAACCCACGGCGGCGCAGATATCGCCCGCCATGATTTCCTGAATGTCTTCGCGCTTGTTGGCGTGCATGCGCAACAGGCGGCCAACGCGTTCCTTGCGGCCCTTGGCGACGTTGAAGATCGATTCGCCCGCGTTCATCTTGCCGGAGTAGACCCGGAAGAACGCCAGCTGACCCGAGAACGGATCGGTCATGATTTTGAACACCAGCGCCGAGAACGGCTCGCTGTCGGAAGCTTTGCGGGTCAACTTGATGTTCTTGTCGCTGATCGTCGGTTCCTTCAACATCCGGAATGTCCAGAGGCGAAGGCAGGTAATCGACGACAGCGTCCAGCATCGTCTGAACGCCCTTGTTTTTGAACGCCGATCCGCAGATTACCGGGAAGATCTTCAGGGCGATGGTCGCCTTGCGAATGCCGGCCTTGATTTCCTCGATCGTGAGCGGTGCGCCTTCAACGAACTTCTCGAACAGCTTGTCGTCGAATTCCGAAACGGCTTCGATCATCTGTTCGCGGTAGTGCTTCGCCTGTTCGACGAGCTCCTCCGGAATGTCCACCACATCGAACTTTGCGCCCAGCGTTTCGTCGTGCCAGATAACGGCCTTCATTTCCACCAGATCGACAACGCCCTTGAACTGGTCTTCCGCGCCGACCGGGATCTGAATCGCGACCGGACGCGCGCGCAGGCGGTCAACAATCGTGTCTACCGAATGAAAGAAATCCGCGCCGACGCGGTCCATCTTGTTGATGAAGCAGATGCGCGGAACCGAGTATTTGTCGGCCTGACGCCAGACGGTTTCCGACTGCGGCTGCACGCCGGCGACGGCATCGAAAACAGCCACAGCGCCATCGAGCACGCGCAGCGACCGTTCGACTTCAGCGGTGAAGTCGACGTGCCCGGGCGTGTCGATGATGTTGATCTGCATGTCCTTCCAGGAAGCTGTGGTCGCGGCGGACGTAATCGTAATGCCGCGCTCCTGTTCCTGTTCCATCCAGTCCATGGTGGCGGTGCCTTCATGCACTTCACCGATCTTGTGCGAGCGCCCCGTGTAATACAGGATGCGTTCCGTGGTTGTGGTTTTACCGGCATCGATATGAGCAGCGATGCCGATATTTCTCATCCTCTCGAGGGGTACAGTGCGTGCCATGGAGCCGGGTTACCTTTACCTTTTTAAGAAACCTTCGAACCTTTCAATTACCAGCGATAGTGCGCGAACGCTTTGTTGGCTTCGGCCATACGGTGCACATCATCGCGCTTCTTGATGGCTCCGCCCCGCAGATTTGCGGCTTCGTTCAATTCATTGGCCAGCTTGTCCGCCATGCCTTTTTCCGCCCGGCCCGCGCGCATTCGACAGAATCCAGCGGATCGCGAGACTGGTGCGGCGGTTCTGCGGAACTTCGATCGGCACCTGATAATTGGCGCCGCCGACGCGCCGCGTCTTCACTTCGAGCAGCGGCTTGGCGTTTTCGACAGCCTTTTTGAACAACTTGATCGCTTCTTCGCCGCCGCCGCGCTCTTCGAGCTTCGTCATCGAAGAGTAGAAGATCTTCTGCGCGGTCGATTTCTTGCCGTCCCACATCATGGAGCAGATGAACTTCTCGGCCAGGGTCGAGTTGTACACCGGATCCGGGTTTACTTCGCGGTTATCTGCGCCTCTGCGTCTTGGCATGTTCTAAATCCTTATTACTTCGTTGCGGCCTTGGGCCGTTTGGCGCCATACTTCGACCGGCTCTGTTTGCGGTTCGCCACGCCCGCGGTATCGAGCGCGCCGCGCACAACGTGATAACGCACGCCGGGAAGATCCTTCACGCGGCCGCCGCGGATGAGAACGATCGAGTGCTCCTGCAGATTGTGTCCGACGCCGGGGATATAGGTCGTCACTTCGATTCCATTGGTCAACCGCACGCGCGCGACTTTACGCAGCGCGGAATTGGGCTTCTTCGGCGTCGAGGTGTAAACGCGGGTGCAAACACCGCGCTTCTGCGGGCAGCTCTGCAAAGCCGGGCTGGCCGTTTTCCACGCGGGCGCTTTACGCCCCTTTCGGACAAGCTGATTGAATGTAGGCACTGGAAATCCTTAAAAACAGGCGATTCTCAAAAACAGGTTGAAATTACTGCGTCGGTTGATTTGAACGGTCCGGACAACCCTGCCGTTCAGGCTTTGGACAGGTCCATGCTCACCTCACAGCGCAACGCCCCGTTTAACTTCAAGCTTCTATACCTATAAAGCTCTGGGAGCGCGTCTGCAGCGAACCTCGGGGCCTCGCCCCGGCCGGATCTCCGACGCCGGAGATGGTAGCCGGAAGCTTTAAATCAAGCTACAGCCAAACCCTACCACTTTAGCCAACCTTGCGTACCCCTGTCAACAGCACACAAAAACAGCCCGCCGATCACCAGGGTGTCGCAAATTGGTCTTTCAAAATAATAGCAGATTCCTCACGATTTAATTACGCCGCTCGAAATGTATCGGAATGGGCGCGGAATTTCCGTTCGAAGACTGACGAAAATCGTGCTGAGCCGTACTGCGATAGGATGTCTCAAGTGAAAATTCAAACCCAATCCGTTCTGTTGGCCGCCGCGTGGGCGGCTCTTCCGGTCGGGCTGGTCGCCCAATGGCCGAACTATCCGACGGCGAAAGTCCCCCGGACGGCCGACGGCAAGCCGGATCTGACCGCGCCGACGCCCCGGAGCTCCGACGGCAAGCCGGATCTGACCGGTGTCTGGGACACGATTTACCGTGGCGGGATCGGAACCCGGCCCGGGCAGGGAGCTCCCCGGGACCCCAATGCGCCCGCGCCTCCTCCTCCTCCGCAGCCGCCACCCGGACCACCGGGCAGTCCGCCTCCTGCCACGTTTTTCAATATCGGTGCCGGTTTTAAGGAAGGTTTGCCCTTGAAACCCTGGGCTGCCGAGCTTTTGACAAAACGAACCCAATCGAACAGCAAAGACAATCCGGACGCGCACTGTCTCCCGATGGGCCTGATGCAACTCCATGAACATCCGCAGCCGAGAAAGATCGTGCAGACGCCTTCGGTGACCGTGATCATGTACGAAGGCAACTCAGGACTGCGCCAGATCTTCACCGACGGGCGGCCATTACCTCCAAAAGATGTCGAACCGTGGTGGTACGGCTACTCGGTCGGACATTGGGACGGCGACACGCTGGTGGTCGAGACGACCGGATTCCGGGACGACGTCTGGCTCGACGTCAACGGCAGCCCGATGACGAACGCCGGCAAACTCACCGAGAAGTACCGGCGCGTGAATTACGGAAATCTCGAAATCGAGGTTACGGTCGACGACCCGTCCGCATATACAAAGCCATTTACGGTCAAGGTCTACCAGAAAATCATGCTCGACACCGACCTGATCGAGTTCATCTGCTCGGAAAACGAGCGCAGCGACGCGCACCTCGTCGCGAAATAGCGTGGGCATGCCTCGATTCATTTCCCTTATCTGTGCTGGAGTAATTATCACGGCAATCGCGGCTGCCGAGGTACACGCGTCCTTTGAAGTCGCAACCGTCAAACGAACGGATCCCAACTTCCCGGGTACCGTCGTAGGCGGATTCCGCCTCGGAAAGTTTTCAGCCCAGGGCTTTACTTTAAAGGACCTGATCGCTTATGCCTACAACGTCGATACTCGTCAGATTATCGGCGGTCCAAGATGGTCGGATTCGGAGAAGTACGACGTTGTCGGGAAGCCGGAGAAAACCGGTCCCCTGAGTCCTGAACTGGGCAAGCTCATGCTGCAGACCCTTCTCTCCGACCGGTTCCAGCTTAAGATTCACCGAGACGCCAGGGAAATGCCCGTGTACGTCATGACTGTTGCCGCGGGCGGCTTGAAAATGAAGCCCAGGAGTGAAGGGGACGGCGGTGCGCCCGGGGGCATGCCCATCGAGGGAGCGAAGATACCTGGCCGCAATACCACGATCCAGTTCCTGGCGTATGGCCTGCAGCAGTTGCTGGACCGCCCGGTCCTGGACAACACGGGGGTATCTGGAGGTTTTGATTTCGATCTTTCCTGGAGGCCCGACCCAACCCAGTTTGGGGGACGGGGCGATCAGGTTCCGAGCAACCCGGACGATCCCGATCTTTTTACGGCTCTGAAGCAGCAGCTTGGCCTCAAACTGGAGCCGCAGAAGGCCCCCGCTCCGGTTGTCGTCGTCGATAACGCCGAAAAGCCGTCGGATAATTAGCCGCTGACGGGGCCTTAAGCGGTTGCCGAATCTTCTTTTTCCGGATCGATTCCGAGGTCGCTGAAGGCCTTCGCTGCTTTCTTCGGATCGAACTTGCCGTCGCGCGCCAGCTTTGACAACGCCGCCGCGGCGATCGACACCGCATTGATTTCGAAGTGCGCCCGCAGATACTGGCGATTTTCGCTGCGTCCGAATCCATCGGCGCCGAGCGCAAGGTAACGTCCCGGCAGCCATTGCGCAATCTGATCCTGCACGCTCTTCATATAATCCGAAGCCGCGATGATTGGGCCTTCGGTTGAGCCGAGCAACTGCTGGACATACGGCGTCTTTGCAGGTTCCGCCGGATGCAGGCGGTTCCACCGATCGACCTTCAACGCTTCGCGGCGAAGCTCGTTATAGCTGGTGGCGCTCCATATGTCCGCCGCTACGTTGTATTTTTCGGCAAGGATTTCCGCGGCCTTGATCGCCTCAGTCAGGATCGGTCCGCTTCCCAGCAACTGAACGCGGGCTTTCGGCTTGGCAAGTCCGGATTTGCTGAACAGATAAAGGCCCTTCAGAATTCCTTCTTCCGAACCCTCCGGCATTGCCGCCTGGGGATAGTTTTCGTTGTAGAGGGTGATGTAGTAGAAGAGATCTTCGCGGTTTTCAAACATCCGCCGAATCCCTTCACGCACAATCACGGCAATCTCGTAAGCAAAGCAGGGATCATACGATGCCAGCGTCGGAACGGTGCTCGCGAGAAGAAGCGAATGCCCGTCCTGGTGCTGCAATCCCTCGCCGTTGAGGGTTGTACGGCCCGCCGTGCCGCCCATCAGGAAGCCCTTTCCGCGCGAATCGGCAAAGGCCCAGATCAGATCCCCCACCCGCTGGAACCCGAACATCGAGTAGTAAATGTAAAACGGAATGGTGTCGACGCCGTAATTCGCGTACGCCGTACCGGCCGCCGTGAACTCGGCCATCGAACCACCCTCGGTGATGCCTTCCTCGAGAACCTGGCCGTCTTTCGCTTCCTTGTAATAAAGGAGCATGTCGGCGTCTTCCGGCTTGTAAAGCTGTCCGCCCGATGCATAGATCCCGTAGGTGCGGAACATCGACTCCATACCGAACGTCCGCGCTTCGTCCGGGATGATCGGCACGATCTTTTTCCCGATACCGGGCGCCTTCAGAAGCTTGCCCAGCAGTTTCACGAAAGCCATCGTGCTCGAAGGATGCGGTTCTTTCGAACCCTGTTTGAACTCGGCGATCAGATCCTCGCTCGGCGCTGTGGTTTGCGAAGGCGCGGGATTGCGCACCGGAAGATATCCGCCCAGAACGCGGCGGCGCTCCTGCATATAAGCGATTTCCGGACTGGAATCGGGCGGCCGATAAAGTGCGCCATCCCGTGCTGCTTCGTCGGGAATCGGAATTTCGAAACGGGTGCGGAAGAACTTGACGTTTTCCTCGTTCAACTTCTTCTGCTGGTGGGTTGCGTTGCGGCCTTCGTTGGTGCCGAGACCGTAGCCCTTAACCGTTTTGGCGAGGATCACCGTCGGGCCGCCCTTGTGCTCGACCGCTGCCTTATAAGCGTTGTAGACCTTCAGCGGATCGTGGCCGCCACGATGCAAATTCGTGATCTGCTCATCGGTCATGTCCGCGACCAGTTCCGCAGTATCGGGATAGCGTCCGAAGAATTCCTTACGCACATAGGCGCCGCCGCGGGCTTTGAATGACTGGTAATCGCCGTCGACGCACTCGTTCATGAGCTGAATCAGGCGTCCGGAAGTATCTTTCGCGAACAGGGCGTCCCAATCGCTGCCCCAGACGCACTTAATAACGTTCCAGCCGGAGCCGCGGAACAAGCCTTCCAGCTCCTGAATGATCTTGCCGTTGCCGCGAACCGGTCCGTCGAGCCGCTGCAGGTTGCAGTTGACGACAAAGATCAGATTGTCGAGCTTTTCACGCACCGCGACGCCAATCGCGCCAGTCGATTCGGGCTCGTCCGTTTCGCCGTCGCCCAAGTAGGCCCAAACCTTCCGCGGGGTTGCTGGAATGAGCCCGCGATTCTCGAGGTAGCGCATGAAGCGCGCCTGGTAAATTGCGTTAATCGGCGCAATTCCCATGGAAACCGTGGGGAATTGCCAGAAATCCTTCATCAGCCACGGGTGGGGATAAGAGGAAAGGCCCGGCCCTTCGCGTAATTCATGGCGGAAATTATTGAGGTGCTCTTCGGTCAACCGCCCTTCGAGGAACGCGCGGGCGTAGACGCCGGGCGACGCATGGCCCTGGAAATAGATCAGGTCGCCGGGTTGGTCGCCGTAACTGCCGTGGAAGAAATGATTGAAGCCCACTTCGAGCAGGGTGGCCAGGGAGGAATAGGTCGAAATGTGGCCGCCGATGCCGTCGTCGTATTTGTTCTGGTGGGACACCATCGCCATGGCGTTCCAGCGGGTCAGACTTTTGATGCGCCGCTCAAGGGCACGATCGCCGGGGTAGGGAACCTCACGATCCACAGGTATCGTGTTGACGTAGTCGGTGGTGGTGCGGACAGGAACTTCGACGCCGTTATCACGGGCGCGTTCCATCAGCTTATCGAGAAGGAAGTTGACCCGGTCGGATCCCGCTTCCTCAGCAATCTGGTCGAGAGCCTCGAGCCATTCCGCGGTTTCTCTCGGGTCGAGATCGGCCGTGCGTTCGGTGAGTTGTTGGTGCATGGTGGGTAAACAAACATTATAAGCGATAGGTCAAAACGGACCGGGTCACTTTGGACTATTTCCGGATTTATGTCGATTCAGACGGCGCTACAGAGCGTTGCGAGGGCTGGCGGCGTAAAACGGAGCCAGTGAACCCTGGACTCCTGCAGTTCGTCAGCGTTACGCTTCCGGTCATGGTCACTTTGCTGGCTACGGCGATCTGGATTGCCTTCTGGAGTCAGAGCAAGCGTTTCGATGATCTCCGCTCCGACAAGGGGACTCGCCGCGAAGACGTCAATCGGCGTTTTGTCGACGCGAATCGGCGAATCGAAGAGGCGGCTGCCGGGCTCCGTCGTCTCAAGCAAAAATTCGAACGCACTTCTCCGCTCGGTTAAGCCGCCCCCGGACGCTGTAACATTGAATCGCGGGACCTTTCCCCACGCCGTGCGTCACAACATCAGAGCCACTGAACGATGCACGATGCCGCGGAAACGGTGAGTGCCAGCTTGGCGGAGCCATTCAGCAGGAACGTCGAACAACGGGCCCTCGCCGGTTCGGCCCTGGATGAAGCGGGCCTGATTCGGGCTGCGCAACGGGGGGACGAGGACGCGTTTGAACGTCTCGTCCGGAAGTACGACCAAAGTGTGCTCCGGCTCGCCATGAATCTGCTTCGTTCGCCCGAGGAGGCGCGCGATGTCTACCAGGAGGCGTTTTTAAAGGTCTTCCGGAACCTGCACGCGTTCCGGTTCGATTGTTCGTTTCACACGTGGCTATACCGGATTGTGACCAACGTGTGCCTCGACCACCTGCGGAAACGCAAGGTGCGAAGGGAAGAATCCACTGTGGTCGAAACGCCGGATGGCCCGGTCGACCAGGTGTCGCGGCTCGAAGAAGACAATCCGGCGGCGGATCCCGAACGCCAGACCTGGAATCGCGAGCTGAGCGGCCGTATCCTTACGGCGCTGGAAGGGTTGACGCCAAGGGAGCGGACGGTTTTTGAGCTCCGCCACTACGAAGGACTCCGGCTGCGTGCGATCGGAGAGATGCTCGGAACCACCGAGGAGGCGGCGAAGAATTGCCTCTTCCGGGCAACGCAAAAGATGAGATTGAGTCTGGAAGCATTTGTATGAACTGCGCTGAAGTAATTCGTGAGATTCCCCTGTACAGCTATGGCGAGGTTTCGTCTGATCTCGAAGAGCGGATAGAATCTCACCTGTCGGATTGCGCGGCGTGCCGTGAGGAACTCGCTCGCCAGCGGCTATTTCTCGAACGGCTCGACGAACGCGAGGAGGTCGCGGATATGGCCCTCCTGACAGCGTGCCGCGCCGATTTGCGGCGGCAACTTGCCGGTGAGGAAACGAAGCGGTCCGGAAATAGCTGGTTTGGATGGAATTGGGCCGACAGCCTGAGAGGGTTTTCACGCCTCCACATCCCGCTGCGGATTCCCGTCGGCGCGATGGCGCTCGTAGCGTTGGGTTGGTTCGGCGCGCGTTACACACCCGAGAAGTTCGGCGGAATCCGGGCTGGATTAACCGGACCCATGTTTTCCACCGTACAGTCGGTTGAGCCGGCGGCTCCGGGCAAAGTCCGGATTGCCGTTGACGAGGTCCAGCGGCGGGTGGTCGATGGGAACATGGAAGACCCCCAGATCCAGGAAATGCTGATGAATGCGCTTCGCGAGGAGTCGAATCCCGGCGTCCGCGTGGAATCGATCGGGGTCCTGCAGAACAGCGCCGATTCGGAACAGGTGAGGCAGGCGTTGATCGATGCGGTATCGCACGATCCCAATGCCGGAGTTCGTTTGAAGGCGCTCGAAGGCCTCAAGCCCTACGCGGGGGATGCCGCGGTGCGGAAGACGCTGGCCAACGTTTTGCTGAAAGACGATAACGCGGGCGTGCGAGTCCAGGCGATCGATCTCCTTACCACTCAACACGATGATTCAATCGTGGGTGTCCTGCAGGATGTCATGCAGAAGGAAGATGACGGCTATATCAGGACGCGCTGCCGTGATTTGCTCGAAGCGATGAAGGCTTCTGTCGGTACGTATTGAGCGCGGTTCCCATCCAAATACTTGTGGCTGGATCGAACATGATGTGGCTGGATTGAACATGACAAGAGTAATAAATATGGTTTTTGAGGGCGCCGGGTTGATTTTCCTGTCGCTGGCTATGGCAGTCTTACCGGCGGCAGCGCAGACGTCCGCACCCCAGCATGCCCGCTCAACGGAACTGCGGCGACCGGCGAATCGCGGCTACCTCGGAGTTGGCGTGGTCGAGTTGACAGACGAGCGCGTGCAGGCTTTAAAGCTGAAAGACGACCAGGGCGTGGAGGTCAAGCGCGTTGAAGATAACAGTCCCGCCGCCAAAGCCGGGTTGAAAAACAACGACGTTATTCTCGAAGTGAACGGGAAAAGCATCGACGGACTGGAAACGTTCCTGGGCACAATTAGTGAGACGCAGCCGGGGACAAAAATCAACCTGACGATCTGGCGCGAAGGCGCGATGAAGACGCTGACCGCCACGCTGGATTCACGTCCCGACAATTTCTTCTATTTCGGGGCGGAGCCGCCGAATCCACCGATACCGCCGATGCCGACGGCGCCCTTCGGTAATGGTTTTCCCGGAATACCCGCCGACAGCCCTAAAGTCGGGTTCGAGGGCGAGCCCGTGTATGGTCAATTAGCCGACTTTTTTGGTGTCAGGCAGGGTGTTCTGGTGCGAAGCGTGAACGCCGATACGCCCGCGTCGCGGGCCGGGCTGAAAGCCGGTGACGTTGTGACTAAGGTGAACGGCACGCCGGTAACCAGCCCGCGCGAAATTACCGGGCTGGTGCGAACAAGCGGCAAAAAAGAGCTCTCGTTCACGGTGGTTCGGGGCAAGAAAGAAATGACCCTGAAAGTCGAAGTGGCGCAAGTTGAGGATCACCAGCCGCCGGCCCAGCGCGAAGTTCTTTAACAGGATGTGAATCGTCGCGGAACTCCGCTACCTCACGCTGTGCCTTCTTAAGCGGGCCCGAGAGGCGAAGGTCTCGGTGACGGTGTTGCCTTCCCTTGTAGCTTCCCTTGTAGCTTCCCGGGTCAGCCGGTGGTTCGGTCTATGCCGCACTTGCCTTAAGTCTCTGTGATGGAACCGCGCCGTAAGTCCCCCACAGAACTGATGCGCTTCAATAATTCAGCCCGCTGCTTTTCCAGCTGGAGTTCGGATCAGACATCGTCCGCCCCTTTCCTGGCGCGTTACAACGCCAGGAATTGGGCCATAAAAAAAGAAATCCCGTAATTCCTTTATGTTTATGTCGCAGACCCCTCAACTCAGTTGGCCGCATCAGGGTTGATGCCCTCCCCGGTATGCTGAAGGGGTTCACTTCCAGATGGGTGGCGCGCCTCGCCCAGCAATCAGGAGAGACCTTCCAGATGACTGTTTCCATACGCGAGGCCCGTGCCGGCGACGAAGGCACGCTCGTCAGATTAAACGGCTTCGCCCAGGATCTCCACGCCACGCGGCGGCCGGAACACTTCAGACAGACGCAGACTTCCGAATTGGCGGCCTGGTACAAATCGGTTCTGGAGACTGCGTCGGCGCGTCTATTGATCGCCGAAGAAGAGCAGGCGCCAGTCGGATATCTGTCGTCGATTATTCACCATGCGCCGGAAACGCCGCTCGTTTATGCCCGGCGCTGGTGCGAGATCGATCAGATCGCGGTAGATCCCGCATATCGCAGGCGCGGCATCGCGCGCGCGCTGATTGCGCGAGCAATTGCCGCAGCCGAGGCAGAGGGCATCCGGCAGATCGAAGCAACATGCTGGTCTTTCAACAATCCAGGCCAACATTTGTTTCTGGGTCTCCGATTCATGCCCAGGACCGTGCGCCTCGAATTGAAGCTACGCGAATGAGGGCAGCTTGCCGCGCTCTATCTTGCTTTTCCGTCGTCTTTGAAGTTGATCGCAAAGTAGGGATAGTTGTAATTCGGCCCCGTTGTGGTCTTCTGCAGAAACGCACCGCCCTGAATATGGCCAACCCCAACGCCGATGTTGAAGTGCCGGTTTAGTTCCAGCCACGTGTAACCGTCGAATTCCTGCCCGATATGCGTACCCGATTTCCCCGTAGTATCCCGGACAATGGCTCCGCCTGAAGTATTGTAAAGCGCATCGGTGGCGCTGGCCAGCCAGAAATTGAGGTATTGACCGGTAACGCTCCAGCGGCGCCGGGGTTCGATCGTGATGCCCACTCGTTGCGCAACGATATTCTGCCAGCCGAACTGATCGGCAATGCCGAAACGGTCATGCGCCGTCGGATACATGGTGTCGAACGTCTGGTGCCGGCCGTCATTGGGATTCTTATCGCCGGAACCGTAGTCGTATTGCCAGAATATTCGCGGCTTCCACCAGAGCGGATCGACTCGGTATGCGGCGCCAAACGTGGTGCCCCATGCGGCGATCTTGTTGGGACCGTCGTGGCCCGCCTCGCCGATCAACTCCGCCGAGTAATCGAGGTTTCTTGTCGCTATGCCCTTGAAGCGAAACCCATAAGCCCACTCATCCTGTTTGCCGGTCCTGACTTTAGCGGTCGTCTCGATCGGAACGCTGGGCTGAAGGCGCCAAAGCAGGAATGGCTCCAGATCTGAGTTGGCAAGAATGTGGTCAATTGTTCCATAGGCCCCGTAGATGTTGTTGCCCTCCTGATGATGGCTGATGCCTTCTTTCAACGGAACCACGGCTGACGCGGCGAAGAGACCCAGACGGTAGCGGTTGTAATGAATATTCGTCGCAACGGCGTCGTACGAACGTCCCTGGTTGCGCCATTCGGAGTTCGCAATGATCGTGTTGTTGTAGTTGATTAACTGACGTCCCACGCGGACACTGATCCATTGCTTTTCCGGGTCGCCGAATTCAGCGTAAGCCAGTTTCAGATCCCAGGTATTCTCGTTCGGAGGGCCCCATGGCGGCTTTTGCATAAACGGTTGCGCATCCTGCAACTGCGCGACGACTCTCATCCATGCCGTCGGCTGGATCGTCATCTGGAGACGCGAGCGGAGCAGAATGTAGGAGTCGTTGTTGTTCTTTTTGAAGCCGCTGTCGTGATACCCCTCATACCGGAAACGTTCTTCCCATCCGAAACTGATCCATCGAGGCAATTGCCGATTCAGCAGGCTCGCGGGGGCCAGATCCGGAAGCAGATAGGGCGACGCCGACCCGAAGGTACGGTATGCCGGTCCATTGAGGAAGCTGAGCGGATTGGAGGCAGGTCCTGTAATATAGCCGCCGCCATAAGCGCTGGCGGCGTTCTGTGTCGTCATATCGTCCTGCGCCATACCGGGAAATGCCCCGGCGAACAGGACGAATGACACGGACAAAACTATAAGTGCGGTCTTTCTGTAACTCACAGTAATCCTCACCGAAGACACCTCGTTAAAAGAAATTCCTGCGACTGAAACTCCCGTGGGCCGGGCGAATAGCGAAATGTTCTAAGCTGCCGCGAACGCTCCGCGCTCGGGTCTGGAATCCGGCAACAGAGTGGTCCGATCCAGAACGCAGGCCACCGCTTCGTGGATGCCCCGCATCAACGACTGCGTTTGACACGCATCCGGACGCGGGCAGTCCGTACAGCAACGTCCCTCACCAGGACACGGGAGGGCAGTGAAAGGACCATCGACGATACGAACGATCGACCCGACGGTTATTCGGTTCGGCGGAACTCGAAGATAAAAGCCGCCCTGCGGCCCGCGCCGGCTTCCGACAATACCCGCCGTCCTCAGTTCGCAGAGAATGGCCTGGAGAAACGTTGCGGGAGCATTCACTCTGGCCGAAATCAAAGGGCTATGGATCGGCCCATTGCCATATTCATCTGCGAGGAAATACAGCGCCCGCAAGGCATATTGGCACTTTCGCGTCAGCGTGGTCATTTGCAATCACCACCTGATTTGTCTGTCTCGCCTTGCACTTTCGACATCCGACTATTTAAATCTACAGTTAGTCGATCTGAATTGTCTACAAAGCAAAAGCTGAAGATTTTCTGAAGAGAGATTCAGGAAATAGTCGTGATGTGGCGCCGTTCCGGCAGTCAGGAAAATGTCAGGGAATCTTAAGAAGCACCGAAGTACGTTTGCTGCTAAAAACTCGAATAGGCCAGAACCCGCGATGAAACGAGGCAAAAAAGAATGGTTTTAAAGCAAGCTATCGGTTCCATTTCCGCTTTCTATCTGGCTGTGGCAACAGCCGGGGCCGCGCCTTCTGCGAGTCCGGCGAAAGCCGAGACTACGGTCAGGATCGACGCGATTGCGGACAGATACGAACTGCAGAGCTTCTCATTCGAAGTCAGTCCCACGACAGGCAATGCGGAAATTCGGCTCCAGTACGACTATCCCCTGGCGCGGATTGCCGGCGACGATAGCGAACACGCGCCGGATCCCAGGGTAGTTACAATTCCAGGCCTGAAATACGACGAATCGGCCCATGCCATCGTTTATAACGACGGCGCGACGCGCGCCACCTGCGCGACGGCGTCACGCGGCAATCTGCATATGAAGCGAACGGGCGCATGTGTCGTGGTTACTCATCGGGTCGGGTCGGGCGGCGAGTCCAACACCACCGATACCTGGTTCGAAGTCCGGAGGTAGCTCAGCTCTGCTTTCGTTCAGGTTTGCGATTTGAAACCCTCAGGCATGCGGAAACGCTTCGCTACGGAACGTGCTTTTCATCTGCAAAGAGGGCCCGATGGAGGGCTGCGGCTATCCGTTGCGCGCCGTGGACCTCGCTATGCGAGGCATCGGCCGCCGAGCCTACATGGAGATTCGCCGGTTGACTGGTGGCGGGGCCGGCCGTAATAGTCAGCGGGTATACGCCTGCTGAACAACCTGCGGGAATGGCGAAGTTTACTTGACTCAAACCTGCGAAACCCGGGGCGAGGCCGGAATAAGACGGTTGGATCGGCGTGTTCCCTAACCAGACCTGAACCGAAGCCGCCATCGGATTGGCAGCAGGAGCAGCTGCGCCAGTCGCAACAGGCGAAGAGGCCGTGCCGAGACCTGTCGCATACACAGTCACATAGCCTGACGGCTGAGCGGGATTTGCCGCCGAACAAACAGCACTCTCCACCGCCAACACGATGATCGCAGGGGCCACCGCTTCAACGGTGAAGACCGCGGAGGCCGAACCGTTCGCCGTCGTGACCTGGAGCGTCGTCTGTCCCAGCGCCTCATACGGGATCTGTATGTTGATCTGCGATGGGGATACAAAAAGCAGGGGGACCGGCTGGCCATTCGCCGTGACCGTCACGGATCCGAGTTGCATCGAAAGAGGAAGGCTGAGGCTGGCGGCTGGCCGTACCGCAAGATTTTGCCCGAAGATGCTCGCCAGCGAACCGCAAGCTACGCTCGGCGTGAAATCTCCTGAATTGACGACACCGTTTGCCGACACAACCGGCGGTGGAGCAATCGTAATGTTGTCGATCACATTCCCGCTCAACCCGATAGCGCCAAGCGAAAGTTCGCTGCCATCGACATCGACGCGAAGATAGTGAAACGCAGCCTCGGACAATGCCGTCTGCGGGAGGGCGCCTACCTGCTCCATGAATTGGCCGCCTCCGCCCGTGATTACATATGTAGTTGAAGGACCGGATTGGACGCGCTGTCCACCGAGCAGCGGCCAACTCCGCTCGTAGCCGTGTTCGTGGCCGCTCAAGACTAACTGAACCCCGCGGTTCTCCACGATCGGATTGACGCTCCGCTGCACCTGCGCGCAGATCGGGTCTCCCAGGTGAGTTCCAGTCGGATAAGGAGGGTGGTGAAGAAAAACAATTTTCCAGAACTTTCCGGTTGCGGCGAGATCGTTATCCAGCCACGCAAGCATGCGGCTTGCGGCGCTTGTCGGCAAAAGGTTGGAGTCTACCGAGACGAAATGAGCGTCGCCCCAATCAAACGAATAATAACGGCCGAGGTCCGCGGCGGGGACATTGCTGGCTGGCGCTGCGCTGCCTGCCAGGTACGGGGCCGCGTTGTTGGTCTCGTAGTCGTGATTTCCCGGCGTGGCAAAAAAGGGCATTCGGCTCATCAGCGGGGCATAGAGGCCGAAGTAGTTCGCATCAAACTCGGCGTAAGTGCCCGAAAAGTATGCAATGTCGCCCACGTGGATCACCTTGGCGATGCCGGGCTCCGCTGACATCTGCTGGATCAGCGCGATCTGCTCGGGCGAATCGGCCCCGCTGTCGCCAAAAGAAAGAAACGAAAACTTTCCAGGGGCCGGAGTAGTGAAGCTGAACTCGGCCGGGCCAGATGTCAGAATCTGGCCATCCATCGTCGCGGCATACGAATATGAGGTTCCCGGCTGCAGGCCGCTGATATCGGCCTGATATTGGTAATAAGGCTCCGCCAGCGCCGTTTCCGCAGATTCGAAAACCTGCATTACGGCCGGGAATGTTGACGATTGGCCGTTCGTGTTAACGATTGTCACCGCCCCCGAGCCAGCCTGCGAGGTTGTCCACAATATCGAGGCCCGGTCGGCCAGAAGCCGCTGAATATACGGTTGACGGCCAGGCGCAATGCCTGCGCGCGCAGCCCGTCCAAAGGCCGCAGCGGCTGACGCAACCTGTAAAAATGTACGCCTGTTCACAATTTACGAATTTGTAACACTCTAGCATACAAGAATTTACGATTGTTGGTGAATGAGATCGGAATCTATCTGCGATATGGCCAGGAAAATGGCGCGGTAAATGTGACCGTAGTGCTCGTGCTTGCGGAGTAATTTGAGTCACCGGAATAGCTGGCTGTAATAGTGTGTGTACCTGGAGGGAGCCGGCCGCCGAAGAAGCTTGCCTGTGCTGTGCCGTTCAGTGCGACGGCTGCGCCGGCCTCGAAATCAACACTGAACTCGATAGTGCCGGTGGGAAGGGAGGCGCCGGAATTCGCGATGACGGACGCCGTAAATACGGAAGGTGTCGTGCCTGCCGGACCTGCAATTGAAAGTGGTCCCGCGATACTGGTGACGGTATTCGCCAGTGGATTTGCCACGGCTACCGTCTGTGTCGCCGAAGCGGCCAGGGCATTGGTTCTGTCGCCGCTGTAAACAGCTTGAAGGGTGGCGGCGCCCGAAGGCAAATTGCTGAGATCCAGACTGGCAGCGCCGCCGCTCAGCGTCCCCAGCCCCGAGAAGAATGCCATTAGCCAGAAAGGAAACTGTGCCGGTCGGGGAGGTCCCACCCGTAACCTGAGCCGTGAGCGCGATGGGGGAGCCACTGTAAAACGGCCCGCTCGGTGCGTCGAGCGTGATGGATGTCTGTGCCTTTGCGTTGAAAAGAGAATCAAGCCACGCAATCCGCAAACTCAGCCAGTTCAGTAAGTATTCGACTTCGCCCTCATAGCTTCCTGCCGCCTGCGTGTTGGGCCAGACTTCAATCCCCTGCATAGGCCACCGACCGAAATTGTTGATTTGGGATTGCTCGAGACTGGCGGCCTGCCGCTTGATGGATTCCAGCCATGCTGTGAACACGCCGTTCTGCTTGAGCGTGTTCCATTGCGTCACTACATCCGCTTTGAAACCGGGATCAGTGAACCACTGCGCATACCAGATGGCCTGCGTCTGCATCCATGGCACCGTCGGATTCACGATCGGCGCATAATTCACGTTGCCCGAACTGATATCGAAGTCCCAGATCGGCCCCATGTAGATTAAGGGATTATTGTCGTTTTTGTAGAGGTAGTCGCTGCTATAAAAATCGCCTCCGTCTACGTTGCCCATCACCTCGTTAACGATGTAGAAATTGATCGCTGAGGCTTCATCGAAGTATGCCCGCCATCCCAGAGTGGGATCGGTGAAATTGCTCGAAAACAGCGCGGTCTCTGCCGTGTCTACATAGCTGGAAATATAAGCGGTCTGCTCGGGAACCTCCGGATCGGGGGTAAAGTCCGGATCGATCAGACCAATCGGCAGGCCCTGAGGCGTGAAGAACACAAATGCCTCATCCTGATGCTGGTCTATTTCGAGCAGGTACCCACCCGTCACCTGGGACGGCGCGATATCGGTTTCAGTCAGCTCATCGATGTTGACTCGGTGACTGTCGACCTTCACCTCTTCAATGAGCTGATAATTACCCTGATAGGCTCCGTTCAGATAGAGTTCAACGAAGAGCGAATGGGCCGCCCAGGGCATCAGGGCGGCCGTTCCGCTGGGCGATGGCGAATCCGCCGGTGAACTCAGAAACCCGTTGCCGATCGGGATGGCGTTGGCCAGCGCAGAAGCCGACCAATCGCGGAGCAAGGTCTTGTCATCATAATTCGCCAGCAGTATGTAGCTCTTGCTCTTATCGCAAGCAGGTTTGGCTTTGCCGTTCGTGACGTACGGGCACTGAAGCCCCATGACATTCAGGAGGTCGAGGCTCGTGTTCAGGCTTACGTGATAGGCCAGTTTGGGCATTGCCGCGGTTGAAGTGCCATGGACGTGAAATGTCGCCGTATTGTCGCTGTCGCTCGAGTCAGGCAGGTAGGATGTCTGACCGTCTGCTGAGGTAATCGTGACGGTACCTGGAACGTCTGTCGTCTTGCTCACGATCCCGACACCGTTCGTATTTATATTGATCACTGGCAGATTAATGGCCGACGGCGCCGGCGCGGATGACGGATTTGAGATGGAAACGGTAAGCGGAAGTTGCGCTGTCGCCTGGGCGGAGCCGGCGGCGCCTACAACCATCACCGGCGCAGTCCAACTCGTTAGCATTGTCGGAGAGGTGACTTCGAACCCTTCCTGCCCGGCAGCGAGAGACGCGCTGAGCGTCAGCATTCCTGAAGTGCCTGCCGTCAAGGTCAGAGGCGAGACGGTGATTCCCGAAGGCAATCCGTTGAGGGTGATGGTTATCGGGCCAGTATAAGTGCTGCTGCTCGCAGTGATTGTTACCGGAACACTCCGCTGGCCTGGATAGATCGTAAGAGAGGAAGGGGCGGCCGACACTGTGAATGCCTGTCCGTAGCAGGCTGAGACCGAAGAAAAAATACACAAAGCCCACAGCGCACGAGTTCTGGCCTTCCTGTGATGGTCATTCTCACGATTCGACATTCTCGGCCGGAGGTTCAGAGGTGTCCTGATTTCTTAATTGACCTCGCGTCGTGTGTGGACGTGCGGTGTGAACCAGGAAGAAGATAGTTCTGACGCTCGCACTGATACGAGGGCCTGCGGATGTGCTTCGTTTGCCTGGGCGTATTCCTCGAAGTCGTGCACCCGGGCTCAAGACAACTGCAGCGGCTTATGATCGGGCAGGGCGAAGCCGCCAAATGCGGCTCTACCGGCGTCGTTCGCGGAGATTGCGAAAATCCCCGGCTTGCAGCGAAAGACATACTGCGAAGGGCTACTGTGTGGCTTGGGCTCGTCGGCGTGACCTCCTGCCTCGTCGCAACTTCGCGGCGAAGATTTCACATACATAGGGAAGCTCGCGTGACATGATTCCTCCGAGTTCCCTGGAGTACTATCCCATCAACCCGTCGGCGCATTGCGATGTTACGGCGGGTTTCTGTTGACCCGCGATAACGCGTGAGCATAATGTACGAAATTCGCCGCTTTGTTCCGCCAAACGCGCGATCCACCCTGAAATATTGAATATTACACGCAGGGAGTGCAGAAATCGTCCAGATGCTGCGGTGGAGTTGGGCGTATGAGGCGGGCCGGGGCCGAACAGAGTCTGATAACTTGTCGCCAGACGAGGAGATGCTGCGAGATCGACCAAGGTCGCAGTCGATCCCGTATCGGCCCGGCGGCAGCGAACACGGCTTGAACAATCCCCGCGGGTTCAGGTCGGACTGGCCTCCGCTGACACCGTCGCCTCTAACTCGCTCCTCCACCGCCAGCCTCTCCTCTCAAGAAGTGACCCCAAGAGGTGACGCTGTGAGCTCACGCCGTGGCTGAACTGGAATTCGTTGGCGCCCACTTGAATATATCGTCGATTTTCAGGCGTCCTTTCGCTTATTTCGATCCTTTTCTTTTCCGGCCTCCTTCGTTTGCTTGCTCGCCACCTTGTACCACAGGAAGCAAACGACTGCCCAGCCAATGATGGCAATGACCAGTAGATTTGCCTCCCCGTTCCCAGGCAATCGCCGCGGAACATCAAGCATCAAGCCTCTGCATTCACGAATTTTATACCGCTGGCGGCGGGTGCGGTGAAACCTGGACTTGACGATGCCTTTCGGACGCTTCCGCTTCTGATCGCCAATCGGACAGCTCCGAGCGCGGCGCGCCGAATTGACCGCTCCGATCCGGAGTCATTTTCGAATAAGCCGGTCGTGCTGACCGGTACCGGGCCCGGTACGGTGAAGCCGTGGGATGACCGAAACGACAGCGACGGTCTTGAATTCCAGACAGCCCCGTCGATCACAGTTTCAAGCGGCAGGGCAGCGATCAGCGAAAGGCGCCAAGGCCAATTTATTGCGCAGGACTTTCCAGGGAACAGACTTGCGCAGGCCGCCAGGCTTCAAAAACCCAGTGAGATCGGAGACTTTTTAAAAGATGCGACGCGCCCAGTGATGCCGCTTTCAATGCAGTCCAGTTTCAACGCGAGGTCGACACCTCGTTAACCGGATTGGCAGGAATAAATCCGATGCCATTCGACGAACCCCACGTCCTCGCCGTTTACAGCTGCAACTTCGTAATTGATTGCGCATTTTCGGTTAATTGTTAACGAGACGAGACGCGTCAGCGAGCGGTTTGACGCGCAACCAGTTCTGTCGCTGCGTTTAATAAGCGTGAAGAATACCAGTCGGCGTCCGCCATCAATTTGTGAGGCGAAGCGCGTCGGCCTTCACCATGCAAACAAGCCAATTCTTCAGCCAAATGAGCAATCGACGAAGAATCCGTCGCGGCACAGTACTTCTCAACGTCTCTGTCTTCCAGCCCCGTTCCGGCCGACAGGTCGGTCGATTCCCCGCGGCCGCGCACGATACTAATAGAAGTGCTGCGAAAGTAGTGCGGCTTCGTCCGCGCAAGAAGCCGTTTTCCCCGAGGCGTGCGCTCGCAGTGCAGCGAGCTCCGTTCGGGCTGCCTCCAGGTCATCCCGAAATGCGGGTGAAGTCTGTTGCACGGCGAAAACCGCAGTGGCCGTCATCCAGCCGGCTTCCACGGCGCTGGCGTTATGAACTCCACAGACTACACGGCTCTCCCCAAATTCGCGAGCCCTGGCCAGAATTCCGGTCGCGGCATCCGGAGCCAACTCGGCGAAAATCAATCCCGTCTCCCAACCGGCTGTGGCGTGACCGGAGGGATAATCGGGCACATGTTCCAACACGGCCTTTCCCCGGGCCGTCAGACAAACGGAGCCCTCGTCTACCTGAAAAGGCCGCTTGTGCTGATAGAGATTCTTGAGCAGATTCGATGCTGAACCAGCGTCAGCATTCGCGCGTGTGAGCAGTGCCATAGCTTTGGGAGCGCCAGGGCTGGTCAATGTAACGCCCAGCGCGCAGCCGAAGGCCTTGAAAAGGCCTGACATTGAAACGTCGTCGTCGGTCTGGGCCAGCGCCCACCGAGCGGAACCTTCGAGCGACCGAGTGGCGCGGAATATCGCCTTGTCGGCAAGGGCTCGCGGATCTTCCAGGCTCGGCGCCGGTGGCACGACGCGTGCGACATCCGGCATCTCAGCCGCAGTTAAATAGCCTCGTTGAATCCGCTGTGCTGGAGAGGCCACGTCCGTGCTTTGGCCCGGCAACAAGGCCGCCACTAGAACTGTAGAGGCGAGCGCCAGAATCGTACTTCGCATGCTTCCGATAGTAATCCCGGGAACGTGTTGCATCGAACTGAAAGATCTGCGCAGGTAACTCATACTGTTCTCCTGGTCGCGTACGCGACGTAGAATCCGGCCGGGACAAGGAAGATTGTAAGAATCACTGAAACGGTAAGACCCCCGATCAGAGCTCGCGCGAGGGGAGCGTACGATTCGCTTCCCTCGCCAAGCTTTAAAGCCATCGGCAGAAGCCCGATGATCGTTGCGAGTGAGGTCATCAGGACGGGCCGCAGCCGGACCTTGCATGATGTAACGATCGCTTCGCGCACGGCCAGGCCTTCTTCGAGCAGATGGTGGGCGAACTCCACGATCAGAATGCTGTTCGACATCGCGATCCCCGCGAGCATCACAACTCCCATCAGCGACATCACGTTCAATGTCGTGTTCGTTGCCGTCAACGCGATCAGGACGCCCGTAATGCCGGGAGGAAGCGCCAGCAGAATAATGAACGGATCGATAAAGGAGCGAAACTGCGCGACCAGAATCAGATAGAGCAGAACCACGGAAAGCGTGAGTCCCACTGCAAAACTGCGGAACGATGCGTACATGGCCTCGACCGTTCCGCGAACGGTAACGGCGACGCTCTTCGGGAGCTTGGCGTTTGAAACGATCGGTCTGAATACTCGCCGGCCAGCTTTCCAAGGTCCTCGCCCGTCGGACGCACCAGCACATCGATGTTCCGCCGGATCTGATAATGGTCCACTTCGGTGGGCGCTTCGAATGGCGTTATTTTGCTGACCATGTCGAGCCTGGTGGAACTTCCCATCCCCGCTCCGCGCAGAGGAATCGACCGGAGATCGTTGAGGTTCCGGATCTTCTGCTCAGGATATTGGACCGTCAGGTAGTAGTTGTTTCCGTTTTTCGAGTCGATCCAGATACTCGGCGCAATCATCAGATTCGAAGTGAGCGCCGTGATCACGTTCGACATGACTTCTTTTTCGCTCAGGCCGAGTTCGCCGGCGTGCACGCGATCGATATCCAGCCGCAGCGAAGGATAGTCGAGATCCTGCGGAATAAAGACATCCGCAGCCCCGCCGGTCGAACGGATCTTTGACCGCGATATCGAGCGCGGCCTGGTAGTCGGCCTTCAGATCCGTCCCGGCGACCTGCACGTCGATCGGCGCGGGCATGCCCATGTTTACGACCGAATCGACGAGGCTTCCGGAAGAGAAGAACGCCGTCAGCTCCGGCATTTCCTTCTGCATCCGCCGTTTCACTTCGGCAATGTATTCGTAGCTGCCGGTCCTGATGACCCGATTTCAGGCTGGTTTGCACGAACGCCGTATGCATGGCGGAATTCGACGTATAGACCGCCGAAAATCCGGGATCGACACCGATATTCGACACGATCATGTCCATGATCGCCCGGGCTTACGACCTTGCGGATGAGTTGCTCCAGTTTTGCGACTTCGGCTTCGGTATCCGTAAGTTTTGTCCCGGACTCCGCCTTGACCTGAATCACAAACTGGCCGGCGTCCGTTTGCGGGAAAAATGCGAGGCCGACAAATGGATAAAGCGCCAGACTGGCTCCGAAGGCCAGGAAGAACACGACAAGCGCCGCAGCCGGCCGGATCATTACGCGCTTGACGAGCTTCTCGTATCCGTTCAGAAGCCGGTCGAACTGTCGCGAGAACGCCTGATTAAAACGCGCGCCGAATCCGGGCCGCTCCGCGGCTTCCGTATGTTTCATGAAACGCGCGCAGAACAGGGGCACCACGGTCAGCGCCACGGCATACGACGCAAACAACGAGATCACCACCGCCAGAGCGAGGGCCGAAAACAGGAACTTACTTACGCCGTAGAGCAACGTCACGGGAAAGAACACAACCACGGTCGTCAGCGTCGCGGCCAGAACGGGCAACGCCACTTCCCGGCCGCCCGACTCCGCCGCGACGGCCGGCGGCTCGCCCCGCTCGAGGTGGCGATAGATGTTCTCCAGAACAACCACCGAATTATCGATCAGCCGCGAAAGCGCCAGGGCGAGCCCGCCGAGCACCATGCTGTTGATGGAACTCCCGCCGATCTGAAGCACAATGAACGTCGCGAGCACGGAGAGCGGAATCGAAAAGAACACGGCAACCGTGGCTCGGAAACTTCCGAGAAAGACCAGAATCATGACGCAGGTCAGGAAGAGCCCGATCCCGCCCTCATCGAGAAGCGTCCGGATCGCTGTTTTGACGAACTTCGACTGATCGAACACGACCGTCCGCTCAAGAGAATCCGGAACATCGAACAGTTTGGTCAGCTTCTGACGAACGCCATCAACCACCGCGATCGTGTTCGAATCACCGCCCTGTTTGAGCACGGGCAAATAGACGGAACGCTGCCCGTCCACTCGCACCACGTTGAATTGTCGCGAGTAGGCGTCTTTCGCTTCGCCTACGTCGGACATGCGAACCGCCGACTGCCCCACCACCTTCAGCGGCGCCTGATTCATATTGTTCAATTCGAGCTGGCTGTTGGCATAAATGTTGTAGTCGTAATGTCCGATTTCGACGTCGCCCGCGGGCAGCACGATATTCGTCTCATTGACGGCGCGCACCACGTCCATCGGGCTCAACTGGCGCGATTCCAGTTTGTACGGGTCGACGTAAAACATGATCTGCCGCCATCGTCCTCCGAAGGGCTGCGGAATCGAAGCGCCAGGCACGCTTGCAAGCTGGTTGCGAACGAAGTTCTGCGCGAGATCCTTCAATCTGGTTTCACTGAGCCCGTCGCCTTTCAGGGTGACCAGGCAAACAGGCAGGCTGGAGGCGTCGAACTTCAGGACGACCGGCGGCAGTGTTCCCGGCGGCAAGTCCCGCATGTCGGCCATGGCGAGGTTGGCGATCGTGGATGTCGATGAGGCCGCGTCGGAGCCTGGCTGGAAGTAGACCTTGATGACGCTGACGCCGGAGAGAGAACGCGATTCGATGTGCTCGATCCCGCTCGCGAGAGTAAAGAACCGCTCGAGATGCGTCGTGATGTCGCCTTCGATCTGTTCGGGAGGCATTCCCGAATAGAAGGTTGCCACCACCACCACCGGGATATTCATGTTGGGGAACATGTCGACCGGCATTCGAGCAACGCTGACCGTTCCCACCAGCGCAATGATCAGACATAAGACGACGATCAGATAAGGAGTTTTGATAGCGAAACGGGACATGATCGGTTATTCCTGGCCGGTTTTAAGGTCCGTCTTGAGGATGCTGGGCTGGACCTTTTCTCCGTCGCGCAGACCGGCATGACGGCCGACGATGACCTCATCGTTTTCGGCGAGACCTGACTGGATCTCTACTTTCTGCGGCGTCTGAATGCCTGTCTTTATCGGTACGATCCGAATCGCTCCGGCGCTGTCGACGGTCCACGCCCGAGCGGCATCGCCCGCTCCATCCACGGCGTCCAGTGGCACAGCCAGCGCGTTGTTGCGCCCCTCGATCTGCAGATTGACTTCGGCATACATGCCGGGCACGAGAATCAGGCCGGGATTAGGAACGTCGATTTCGGTATCCATGGTGCGCGTCGACATCTGGATCTTGTCCGCGAATCGCGTCACACGACCGGGAAATGTCCGATGCAGAACGGGAACGTTCACCTCGACCGATCCGCCCGTATGAATATTCGGGACGGCAGACTCGGGCACTGGCACGATCAGCCGCAGCAAGTTGTTTTGCGAGAGCCGGACCACGGGCATCGCCTGACTCTGTGAAGAAGTGCCTGCCTGGATCATGGAACCGGCGTTCGCATAACGTTTCGTCACGACTCCATCAAACGGCGCCGTAATCGACGTGTACTTGAACATCGTCTTCAGCCGTGCCTGCTCGCCGCGCGCGACATCGGCCTTTTGCTCGGCCTCTCTCAGTTTGGATTTCGCGCCGGAGACCTGCGCTTCCGCCTGCAGATCGCGGGAATGTGCTTCATCCACTTCCTGCTGGGGCACCAACCCAACCTCCTTTTTGGAGACGTCCTCGATACGCGACCAGGAGAGGTGGGCGATCTGATGGACGGATTCGGCCCGAGCGAGTTCGTCGTTCGCGTTGGAAATTTCCGCCTCGGCGGCTTGAATCGAGGAGGCCGCTTTGTTCAACTCATCCTGCATTTCGGGAACTTCGAGCGTTGCGATCGGGTCTCCCTCGCGAACGCGATCGCCGATATCGACACGAATGGTCTTGATGTATCCCGCCACCTTCGCCATGACATCGATTTCCTGATACGGAATGAATTCCGCTGTCAGGACAAGGGCGTTCGACAGGTTCTCCCGGTCGACTTTAACGGCCGTTACGATGGGCGGGGCGCCTTCGATGGCTGCAACCGGGGACGTATTTCGAGCCTCGCTCGAACCGCCGCAGGCGGTGAGCCCCGCACAGAAAAGAAGAACGGCGGCTGCGGGAAAAATTGCCGCTCGATTCGCTTCGTTACTCATGGTTTTCTCTTCAGCGCAGCGCTCATCTCTTTCAGCGCAGCGCGCCAGTGGAATAGTTGAGAGCGGAACGCCTGCTCAGGTATTCGTATGTTGCGTTTGCGGACGCGATCTGCGCCGACGTCTGCGTATACTGCGCCTGCGTGAGTTCGACGATGCTGCCGAGACCGATGTCGTATCGGGCTTGCGCCAGACGCAAAGCTTCATTCGCCTCCGCGACCAGCCGGGCCGCCACATCGAGACGGCGAAACGCCGTATTCGCATTCTGCCACGCGACTCGCACGTCCTTCGAAATCTGCAGTGTCAGTTCCTGAAAATCCTTGTCGGCCGCTTCGGCGCGCAGGTCGGCCTCCGCACGTCGGGCCGAGAAGAGACCGCCGTTGAAGACCGGTATGTTCAGGTTCATGCCCGCGGCGCCATAGTGGTCGCCCCGGTAGCCTGCGTCGTGAGTCGGCACAGCGCCCACTGTGGCGAGCGCGCTGAGGGTCGGATAACGAAGATCCTTCTCGGCCTCGGCGAAACGGTGTTGAGCGTTTCTCGCAAGATCCAGCGCGGCGAGATCCGGGCGGTCGTGGAGCGCTTCCGCAACGAGAGGATCCACATCCAGTCCGAGTGGCGCTGGCATGGACTCTTCAACCAGATCGAAGCTCATGGTTTGGCCATATCCCAGAGCCGCCGAAAGCCGCGCTTGCGCCGAACTTGCGTCATTCTGAGCCTGATAAAGGGCCAGTTCCGCCTCGGAAACCGCCACCTCGGCGAAACGAACATCAAGAGTGGATTTGAGGGAACTCGCCGCCAGCGCAGTGATCTGGCGCAGAACAAGCCGCCTGTCATCCAGCGCGGCCTGTGCCACTTTCGCCACGGATTGCGCTCCGAGCGCCGAATAGTAAGCCTGTTGGACGTCGAGCAGGATCTGGGCGCGGGTGGTGACAACATTCTGGTTCTGCGCCTGCGCCCGCAGCTTCGCCGATCCTGTGAGATTTCCGGTTCGCCCAAAATCGCTAACCAGCTGGCTGACTGTAACGCCGAAAGCGACGCGACTCGACAGGCTCGATGTGGTCAGCGCGCCTGCCGCAACGGCTGTACCTTCGTCTGCGCCGACGCCGGTGATGTTTCCGTAGACGCTGGGTAAATATGCCGAGCGCGCTTCGTTGACTACCTGTCCCGCGGCTCTCGCCACCAGCGCGGCCGAAGCGAGGCGCGGTTCATTTTGAATGGCGATCTTTTGTGCGTCGGCAAGCGTGAGCCGCGTGGGTGTCTGCGCAATTCCAGGTGTGCAGGCCGCGGCTGCGAGCAGTGCGGCGAAGGCCGAGGTGTGACGCAATTTATACTTCCGCCCCCATCATTTACAGCTCCGCCTCGAGCACGCCGATCTTGAGAACCGTGGTCTCCTGCGTTTCAATGAGTCCGTCGCGAACCAGCTGGAAGAGTGGGGGGAGAAGGGCGGCTACGGTCTCCGGAGATTCGATGAACTCGACTCGGACGGGCAAGTGCAGGCCCTGCGCCCCGAGAGCGTCGGCGGAGTGTGTTCGATGGTGAATGCCGAAACCCGCCTGGGGACGGATTAGCGTTGCGCCGGCAATCCCGCGTTCGAGCAGGAAGGAAAACACGTCGTTGTAAAGGTAGTCGTTTTGCGAGGCCGTATCTTCATTCATGTGAATGATGACTTTTCTCGCCGGACCTGGTTTAAGCATGTGGATAAGCGTTGAGTGGGTTGGATCCGCCTCTCTCAAGTGTTAGAAGGGAGGCCCGCCGGGAGGCTACTGAAGACTTGCTGAATTTTGCCTTAACACCTCCGTCAGAAAACTGTCAGAAAAAGTTCAGTTGTATTGCGTGATGCCGCTTATCAAGGATGAGAGTAAGCGTGCGCATCCTGGTCGTCGAAGACGAAGTAAAGCTGGCTCGTGCTCTGCGGGAAGGCCTCGAAGCGGACGGCTATTCCGTCGAAGTGGCGGATACCGGCGAGAGCGGTTTCTACCTGGTCCGGAGCAATCCTTTCGATCTCGTCATTCTGGATGTAATGCTGCCCGGCCGCAACGGACTGGAAATCCTCGCTGCGCTGCGGCAGAAGCAGCTCATGATTCCGGTATTGCTGCTGACAGCTCGCGATGGGATTGAAGATCGCGTTCGCGGACTGGATGCCGGCGCGGACGACTATCTCGTCAAACCCTTCGCCTTCCCGGAATTGCTGGCAAGGTTGCGCGTGCTCCTTCGGCGAGGCAAACAGGAGCCGGTCGGAAAACTCCAGATCGGCGATCTTGAGATCAACGTCGTTACCCGTGCCGTAAAGCGCGGCGGCAGCGACCTGGAACTGACTACGCGGGAATTCGAAATTCTGGAATATCTGGCCCGCAATCAGGGCCGGGTCGTTTCCCGCGAGATGCTCGCGCGTGAGGTCTGGAAGGAGACCGCCCGCCATACACCGCTCGACAACGTGATCGACGTCCACATCGCGCGCCTGCGTCACAAGATCGACGAAACGTTCGCGGGCAAACTCGTGCACACGGTTCGCGGAGTCGGTTTCGTCCTGAAGAGCTCCGGCGATTAGCAGCCGGTTTCATCGTGGGGCAGAGCTTCGGCTCTGCCGCCGGGCTTCCGCCCGGCGCGGAACTTTGCGTCAGCCGGTTCACTCAGTGGCGATACATACTCTCGCCGTAGATCACTTCGTAATTGTATTCCCTGTCGACCGCGGGGTCTTCCCCGAAGTGCTGCTTCAGGATCCAGATCCCTTCGGAATTCGCGAGGAAAATGAGGTTTTTCCCCGCATCTCTGCTGGCCGCCGTAACACCCTTGAATTCCTGCGCGATTAGCGGGTGGGCCGGGTCCGAAAAGTCCATGATTCGCAGGGTCTGTGTCGTGGCTGCCTTCGAGTCAACCGTCGGTGAATCGGACTCCAGCGCGATATTACCGGTAGCGGCAACCAGACTTTCCGATGTAGAAGGATCTGGATTAGTCATTTCACCCAGAACTTCGGGCCTGTTTATGTTAGTCACGTCAATTAACGTGACGCTCTTACCAGACTCGTGTTCCGCATACACATACGAGCGATCGTAATGTTGCGTGGAAGTGAAGCTGGTTACGGCTCCACCCGTGAACGGAATATGCGCGACGACTGTAATCGTGTCCCGCGAGTCCGGGGATGCCCCATCCTGCTTCTTCGAATGCTTGTTTTTCGCATACAATCCACTGATGCTGGTCAGAAGAAGAATGGCTATGATCGGCTTCACAACCATTATTTTCAAGAGGAACTACCGGTAAGCACCACTTAAGAATTGCTGAATTGTTTCTGAAGTCCCGCTTCAGAAGTTCTTCAGTGAGGCAGCTCAATCCGGAATGTACTGCCCTGACCGGCGGTGCTGGCGACACTAAGATTTCCGCCATTCGATTGGATCGCCCATTGAGCGATGGCGAGACCCAGACCGAACCCGCCGGCACTTCGCGTGCGGGAATTGTCGAGCCGATAGAAGCGATCGAAGATCCGCTCTGCGTGCTCAGGGGGAATGCCGGGACCAGCATCCTGTACTTCGAGAGCGACGACCCCGCGCTGTGTCTCCTCTACGCGGACCTGGATTTTCGAGCCGATCGGAGAATACTTGATCGCATTATGCAGCAGGTTGATGATTGCCTGCCGAACCACTGTGCGATCCGCCTCCACAAAAATCGGCGTCATGGCCGGCAGCACGAACTCCTGCGAATTTTCTTCAACCAAAGGTTCAAGCAGCGCAGCCGCCTCGCGCGCCAGTTGAGGCAGCGAGAACACGGAACGGTTCAATCGCACCGCTCCGGCGTCCGCGCGCGAGATGGTCAGAAGCTCATCGACGAGATTGGTCAGCCGGGTAGCCTCTTCGAGCATGCTCCCGACCATCTCCCGATAATCGCCCTTGCTGCCGTCTCTCCGCAGCCCGACTTCCCCAATACTGCGAATCGCCGCGAGCGGTGTTCGCAGCTCATGAGAAGCGTCCGACGTAAACTGCTGCAATTGCTGAAAGGACAGGTCGAGCCGGGCAAGCGTCGCATTGAACACTTCGGCGAGGTGGTCCAGTTCATCGCCGCTTCCGTTCAACGGCAGCCGTTCGTGCAGTCTCTTCGAGGTGATTTGCTCCGCCTGCCGGGTAATCTGCTGCACCGGATCGAGCACGCGGCGCGACATCCGGTATCCGACGAATCCGGCGAGAGCGAGCATCACGGGTAACATTGCGACTCCGGCCGCCAGAACCTCGTCGACCGAGTGACTGATGCCCTCAGTGCTGTAGGCAAGCCGAAGCACCACCGGCGTCGCACCGATCACATGGCGGCGGCTGACCATCAGAAGCCGGGTTCCGTCCGGAAGCCTCCAGGATCTTTCGGAGTAGCCGCCCACTCCCTCGTCCGGCGCTGGATTCCCGCCGAGCGCTCGATCTCCGAGGCGCTCATTACGAAAGAGCAATGCTCCATCGGGCGAGCGAACTTCCAGATAACGCTCCAGCACCTCTTTGGACTGAGGATGATTGTGATAATTCTCGTTGACCTCCAGCTGCCCCTGCGGCGTGAAGTACATCAGTCCCTCGACCGTCTCGATGTCCTGAATCGCGTAGTGTCCCAGTTGACGCCGCAACTGGAAGTGAAAGATGGCGGCGGTGCCCGCCGTGAAGACCACCAGTGCGCAGAGGAGCATCACTGCATATGACAGCGTGAGTCGCGTTCCGAGCTTTCCTGGTTTTGTCGGCAACATCGCTATTCCGGTCGTAACACAAATCCGACGCCGCGAACGGTTTGCAGCATCTTGTGCGCGAAGCTGTCGTCAAGCTTCCGGCGAAGGCGCGCAATATGCACGTCAATCACGTTGTCCAGCGGGGTGTGTCGCGCGGCTTCTTTCCAGACCTCGCGGGCGAGCATATCTCTTGAAACGACCTGGCCCTTCTGAACCATAAAGTACTCGAGCAATTCGAATTCTCTTGGGGTAAGGTCAATCGATTTATCGCGGCGCGTGACCGTGTGCCGAACCTGATCAAGTGTCAGATCGCCGACTTTAAGGATCGAGGGAACTTCGGATGAGCGTCCGCGCACCAGGGCGCGGATGCGGGCCTGCAACTCGGAAAACGCGAACGGCTTGACGAGGTAATCGTCGGCGCCGGAGTCCAGGCCGTGCACCCGATCCTCCACCGAATCACGCGACGTCAGGAGCATCCCAGGTGTGCGATCTCCCAGTCGGCGAAGGTTGCGCAGGATTTCGATTCCGTTCCGGCCCGGCAGCATCACGTCTAACACCCAGACGTCAAACGACTGTGTTTGCGCGAGGAAAAACCCCTCTTCGCCCGTCTGGGCAAGGATCACGGTGTGGAGATCGTCTTCGAGCCCCGCCTTGAGTGACTCGGCGAGTTTCGTTTCGTCTTCGACCAGCAGAATCCGCACTGGATATATTTCACCATTGCGCCGGCAAAGTGGGAGCTATGTTAAACGGAGCGGCTCCCTGACATCACATCCGATCATGCGAATTAAAACTCGCAAATCCGTTGATTTGGCATTTTCGCCCGTCGCGATAGTGGCCATGTTGCTTCTTCGGCCGACCTTCGTCGCGTTGGCGGCTCATCTCCTTATTGATTAGTCGTTATTCAATTAGTCGTTATCACCCTCTCTGCGGATTGACGCACAAGCGCTCCGCACAGCGGTCAACCGATTTTTTCAACTGTTTACCTTTAAATTCGGAGAAATCGAGATTGACCGTTAAGAGTCACGCGCCGTTGAAGTTTATATTTCCACTGAAATCAGCAAATTTGCTAATAAGCCTGCACAGATCCCCAAAATCTCGTGTGATAACAAAATCGAAATGCGAACTGAACGTCAGATCGAGGCCTCCCGTGCTAACGGAGCCAGATCGCGCGGGCCTGTCACGCCCGAAGGCAAGCGCAATTCCTCTAGTAATGCGATCAAACACGGCTTGCTCGCCTCCACGATCGTGCTCAAGGGTGAAATTGAAGAGCGGTTCCTGGAAGTCCTCGACGATCTCATCGAAGAGATGCAACCCGAGACGGCGGTCGAATGCTCCCTCGTGGAAATGATGGCCGCCGCGCGATGGCGCCAACTCCGCCTCTGGGGCATGGAAAAGGCGGGCATGGACTACGAGGTCCGCAACCAGGCTCACGGCGCAGGCCGAGGAGAAGACAACGCCACCCGGGCATCCATTGCCTTCCGCACCCTCAGCGACGATTCCCGATCCCTCGATCTCATCAATCGTTACGATTCCCGTTACGAACGTCAGTACCTCCGCGCCCATCGCCGGTTACTCGAAATGCGAGATCGGCGTGGGCCGTCGCCTGCGGAATCACGGCCGGTGGAACCTGCGCCCGCCTTCGAATCGCAGCCGCCGGATCCCGTGCCGACCCCGGAAGCACCGCCGCCGGACCCTCTGCCTGTCGGAGGAACCTTCGGTCCCGGAATCGAGTAATTCTGCCAAACGAACCCAACAAGCTAAAGCAAACAAAGCGAAATGGGCTAAACGAAGGCGCTACAGTCATCAGATTCGTGCCGCAGTCGCTGCTCAAATCGCCGCACGGCCCGGTTGCGGCAGAACGGTCCGGGCCTTACACTACAGATTCAAGACATTCCTGCCGCCCCGTCAGCGGAAACCCTTGTCGCTGTGAAAATTCAGCAAAAAAATCATGGGAGCACTTTCTATATGAGCGCAGCGGCGAAGGCGGCAAATTACGTTCTGACCCTGGAAGAAATCGGGAATCTCACCAGGGAAGGCGGCAAGCCCGCCGAAACTCTGATGAACGTGGTCGCCCTGATTGCACGGCGTTTCCGCACCGATGTCTGTTCCGCCTATCTGCTTGAGCCCGACCGCGCCAATCTCGTTCTCGCGGCAACGCTTGGGCTCCGCCGCGAATGCGTCGGCACGCTGCGCCTCGCGCTACATGAAGGCCTCGCCGGACTGGTGGCCGAGCAGGTCGATTACGTTGCAGTCGAAAAGGTCAGCCAGCATCCGCGCTTCAAGTTCTTCGGTGATTCCGGCGAAGAGAACTATCAGTCTTTTCTTGGAGTGCCCCTCATAGACCGTGGCGTCCTTCAGGGCGTCCTGGTTGTACAGACCGTCGAGCCCCGCATTTTTGAGCCGGAAGAAATCCGCATGCTGATGGAGGCCGCCGCGCAGCTGGCGCCCGTAGTAAGCGAAGCCCGCACACTTGATCGGTTCGTCGCGCCCGCGCAGGAGCGCCTGTGGGCTCTCGCGCGTAACCTCTGGTGGAGCTGGGATCAGGATTGCATCAGCCTTTTTCGCGATCTGGACCCGGTGCGCTTCCGCGAGCTGAACAATAATCCGATTTCCCTTCTCCAGGAGATGCCCCTGGCGGAGATCGAGCGCCGCGCCGGGGAACTCATGCTCCATAGCCGGATCAATTACGCGTACCGGCGCCAGCATGAATACCTGCGGGCGGACCGAACGTGGGGCGCGTTGCACGCGGGCATTCTGAGGCCCTGGCCGGTTGCTTATTTTTCCGCCGAATTCGGCCTGCATGAATCGATTCCCATCTATTCCGGCGGCCTCGGCATCCTGGCAGGCGATCACATCAAGAGCGCTTCCGATCTTGGGATTCCGCTGGTTGGAATCGGCCTGTTCTATGGGCAAGGTTACTTCCGCCAGCGGCTGGACCTGTCGGGATGGCAGCGGGAGGAATATCAGGTCACTGACATTAATCAGCTGCCGATGGAGCCTGCGATCGGGAAGAGCGGCAGCCCGGTTACGGTCCAGATCGAGACGCGCGGCGGCTCCATTCGGGCGAAAGTATGGCGCGTCAAGGTTGGCCGCTGCGATCTGCTGCTGCTCGATTCCAACGTGGACGGCAACGCGCCGGAAGACCGCGAACTGACTTCGCAGCTCTATGGCGGCGACGGGCGCGTGCGCATCCGCCAGGAACTGCTGCTCGGTGTCGGCGGTGTGCGCGCGCTTCGCGCGATGGGCATCACGCCCGGCGTCTACCACATGAACGAAGGTCACAGCGGGTTTGCGGTGCTGGAAGTGATCCGGGCGCATATGGTGGAGGAGGGTATCAGCTTCGATCAGGCTACCGCCGCCGTTGCGCGCGAAGTGGTCTTCACGACGCACACACCGGTGCCCGCCGGTCACGACCGTTTTGGCGCCGATCTGATTGAAGAGCACCTCGGGCCGTTACGCGAGGACCTCGGCATTTCGCACGACCGCCTGATGGCCCTCGGGAGGGAAAATCCGGGAGACTATCAGGAGCCGTTCTGCATGACGGTCGTGGGTCTCAAGCTGTCGCGGCGTGCCAACGCCGTCTCATCGTTGCATGGCGAGGTTTCGCGCGCCATGTGGACCGGACTGTATCCGGGCAGAACCGAGGACACGGTCCCGATTGGACACATCACGAACGGCGTGCACGTGCCGTCGTGGCTCGCCCCACAAATGTCCCGCCTTTACGATCGGCATCTGGGCCCGGGCTGGCGCGAGAACGGCGGCGCAAAGACCCTGGATGGTATCGAGACCGTGGACGACGCGGAGCTCTGGGAGACGCATCTGAGCCTGAAGTCGCGGCTGCTTGATTTCGTGCGGCGCCGGGCGGTGGAACAGGCTGAGCGGCGCTCGGAGCCGGCGGAAACTCTCCAGCACCTCGGCCGCCTCCTCAGCCCGGACGCACTGACGATCGGGTTTGCGCGGCGTTTTGCGACCTACAAGCGAGCCAACCTGCTTTTGCAGGATATCGAGCGCCTTGCGTCGATGATCAACGATCCCAAACGGCCGGTCCAGTTCGTTTTTGCGGGCAAGGCGCACCCGCGCGATGAGCCCGGAAAGCGCGTGCTGCAGCAGATTGCCGAGCTGATGCGCAGCCGCCAGTTCGATGAAAAGTTCGTTTTTGTCGAGGATTACGACATCAACGTCGGGCGGCATCTGGTGCAGGGTGTTGATGTGTGGCTGAACAATCCGCGCCGCCCGCTCGAGGCGTCGGGAACCAGCGGGCAGAAGGTGGTACTGAACGGAGGGTTGAACCTTTCGGTGCTCGATGGCTGGTGGGCGGAGGCCTATGACGGTCTCAACGGCTTCGCCATCGGGACCGGCCGCACGCACACGAACATGGATGTCCATGACCGCCGCGATGGCGACGATCTCTACCGTGTGCTTCGCGAAGAGGTGATCCCGCTCTACTACGACCGCGACCGGGACGGGCTCCCGCGCGGCTGGATCAAGCGCATGAAGCGGACCATCCGAACGCTCGGCTGGAGGTTCAGCGCGGATCGCATGGTCATGGATTACACGCTCAAGAACTACGTACCAGCGGCGGGTGGTACCTCAAGCGACATGTCGCGCTCCTGCTGATTGACGAGTGTAGTATTCTGGTACTTCTCAACCTCAGGAGTACTGAATTTGCACCGACGGGAGTTCTTCACCCGCAGTCTTTCTTTTTGTGTCTCTGCGCCTGCTATCGGAACTTTCAGCCGCCTGAAAGCCGCAGAGTTTTCGACGCGAGCGATCGATCTGGTCACGCAATCGAACGTGATCGACATGCTGGGCATGTTCACGCTCGACTGGAAGCTTCTGGATGTCTGGCAGCACTCTCCGGAAACCTTCAGCGTCGCCGATTTCCGCAAGTTGCAGAGTTCCGGGATTAAGGTCTTTCATCCCGCGGTCGCGTTCGAGTCGGACCAGTCGTACGCGATCACAAGGGTGTGGTTCGCGAAATGGAACCGGCTGATCGACGCTCACCCGGAATGGTTCGTGCGCGTCGATTGCGCGGGTGACATGGCAGCCGCTGGTGCGGCAGGGAAGATCGGCGTTATTCTCGGCATGCAGGATGCGAACCACCTGCGTTCGATCGAAGACGTCGACGCGTTCTACGGAATGGGCCAGCGACTGACGCAAGTCACATACAATTCGACCAACCGTCTGGGGTCGGGATGCAAGGTCGGGAGCGATCGCGGGCTGACGGTGTTCGGTCAGGATGTCATCGCCCGCATGAATGCGGTTGGGATGGCGATCGACGTTTCGCACTGCGGCGAGCGGACCACGCTCGATGCCATCGCGGCTTCGCGGAAGCCGGTACTGATCACGCACTCGAACTGCAAGGCGATCGCGGGTTCGGTGGCGCGCTGCAAGACGGATGAGGCGATCCGCGGCGCTGCGGCAAAAGGTGGCGTGATCGGGCTGACCGGAGTCAGGCACTTCGTTCGTGCGAAAGATCCGGTCACGATCAATGACGCGCTGGATCATTTCGATCACGCCGTGAAGATCGCGGGCATCGAACATGTCGGCGTCGGCAGCGATCTGGATCTCGATGGCCGCGACCCGCGTGGAGCGGCGCGATTGGAGTATGACATCGCGGGTTTGAACAGCACCCGCAGGATGTTCCAGCTTACGGAAGGCCTGATCGGCCGAGGCTACACCGACGAGCATATCCGCCTGATTCTTGGCGGCAATTTCCAGCGGGCCTTACAGCAGATCTGGTCTTAACCGGTCTTGTTGAAGATCAATACGGAAACGGAAGTTTTGACCTCCGGCTCCGTTTCGGTTTGGGTCTTCGTCTCAGTCAACGTCAAGCCACTTTACCGATGACATCGAAGCTGGAATCGTCGATTCGCCGGAAGGAAGGAGTAATGCCTGGCGCAAGGGCCGCTTCGCGGCCATCGAGGGTCAAGCGTTGGTCCAGGTGAGAAATCCGGTTGCCAGGTGACGTCCTGAGATCGGCTTCGAACCGGATTTCCTGTGAGGTCAACCTGATTCCCGCGGTCTCAGGCACGCAGGGTGCGAGGGCTTCCGAAGGATGACTTGCTCACGTCCAGTGTCTGTGTTCCAACCCACTTCGACGGAGTGACCCGGCGGTTAGCCGACCCAGAATCAGACAGCCGATCTTGATGCCTCTCAGCGCAGCAAGTCCTCCAACTGGATTTTCGCGCCGGTCTTGTCGTCGCGATACTTCGCGATTACCGGTGTGTAGATTGAGATGCCCCAGTCGCGACCCGGCCCGATGGACACTGCGCGCGAGCCAGCGATGACCACCGCGCCTTCCGGGATCACGAGCGGCTCGTCATCAGTCGCGCGATAGATCTGGCCACGCACGAGGTCGTATACGGGCGTTGAGCGGTTGAGGATCGTACCTGTCCCAAGTACGGCCTGCGCGCGTGACTACAGTCCCTTCGTAGACACCGCAATTACCCCCAACCAGGACGTTGTCTTCGATGATTACCGGCAGCGCTCCGACGGGTTCGAGCACGCCGCCAATCTGGGACGCCGCCGAAATGTGGCAATTGCGGCCGATCTGCGCGCAGCTTCCCACCAGCGCATGCGAATCGATCATGGTTCCTTCGCCCACATACGCGCCGACGTTTATGTACATCGGCGGCATGCAGACCACTCCCTTGCCGATATAGCAGCCGTCGCGAATACTCGACCCTCCCGGCACGATGCGCACGCCGTCGGCGACGCTGAACTGGTGCACCGGATAAGTGGATTTATCGAAGAAAGGGCGCCGACCGGAGTCGAGCGACATGTCGACTCATCGAACCCATGCGAAATCCGAGCAGAATGCCCTTCTTGACCCAGCCGTTCACACGCCAGCCGCTCGGCTGTTCGGCGTCTGGCTCGGCCGCGCGAATCGCGCCCGCGTTCAGCGCCTCTTTGAAGCGGCCGAAGAGCTCGAAATGTTCCGCCGCGTATTGGGCAGGAGGATTATCGAAAAGCTGTTCAATCGCCTGTTGCAATCAGTGAGCCCTCGCTACGGCCAGAAGTCCCGCCGCCTGAATCGCCTGCTCGATTTTGTCTTTACTTGCGGCCTGCGGTTCGACCATCGGAAGCCGGTAGACAGGCTCCAGCAAACCCATCACGGACATGCCCCATTTCACCGGGATCGGATTCGATTCGACGAAGTTGGCCTGCATCAGCGGCATCCACCGGCGTTGATGCTTGCGCGCTGCATCAAAATGGCCTTCGTTCGCGAAGCGGGTGAGCTCGGCCATCGCTCCGGGAATCTGATTCGAAACGACCGAGACAACGCCACGGCCGCCCAGAGCGATCACCGGTATCGTCATCGCGTCGTCGCCCGAAAGCACGACAAACTTCTCGGGAACGCGATGCACGATCTCCGCGATCTGCGTGATGTTTCCCGAAGCCTCCTTAATCCCGATAATGTTGCCGATCTCCGAAAGCCGGACAACGGTCGCCGGCTCGATGTTCACGCCCGTTCGTCCCTGCACGCTATAGAGGATGATCGGAATGCGAATCGCCTGCGCAATGGCTTTGTAGTGCTGGTGAAGGCCTTCCTGCGTCACCTTGTTGTAGTAGGGGGTAACCGAGAGAATTCCGTCCGCGCCCAGCTTCTCGCATGCGCGCGCCATTTCGATCACTTCGTGCGTATTGTTTCCGCCTGCGCCGGCGAGCACCGGGATCTCTCCCGCCGCCTCTTCGACCGTGATCTCGACCACGCGCAGGTGCTCTTCACGCGTCAGCGTCGGGCTCTCGCCCGTAGTTCCGCAGGGCACGAGAAAATCGATGCCTTGCTCGATCTGACGCCGGACGAGCTTGCGCAACGTTGCTTCGTCGAGCGATCCGTCTTTCCGAAATGGGGTTACCATCGCCGTGCCGCATCCCGTAAACATGTCAACCTCCAAAAAGGACATCTCCGAATTCGTAAAAACCCTTCTTGCCCGCGACCCACTCGGCCGCCTTGATCGCACCCAGCGCGAAGCCTTCCCGACTGCGCGCGCGTGTGCCGAAGAGTGATTGTATCCGCCACCGAATCGAACCCAATCTCGTGAACGCCGGGAATCGCTCCGGCGCGGTTTGATGCGGTATCGACGTTTCGCGTGAACCCCGCGGCTCGCATTTCGTCAACCACTTTCAGCAGCGTCCCGGAAGGCGCGTCCTTCTTCGCCGAATGATGAATTTCCCAAGCCCAGGCTTCGTATTCCGGCTCGTTTGAGAGCAGTTTCGATGCCGCGCTCACGATGCGAAAGAAAGCATTGACGCCCACGGAATAATTCGGGCTCCAGACCAGCCCGATCTTGTGGAGGTCGACGAGACTCTTCACGTAATCCATGCGCTCATGCCATCCCGTTGTGCCCACAACGAGGTCGACACCCAGCGGGGCGATGCGCTCGATGTTATCCGACCACGGTCGAGGGCGTCGAGAAGTCGATGGCCACGTCGACGCCATGGAAATTCTTCGGCGTTATGCCTTCGAAGTTCGAATTGTTGTGTTCATCGAGCTTCAGGACCACCTCGATCCCGCGCTCCGTCGCGAGGCGGTCGATCATGCGGCCCATTTTCCCGTAGCCAACGATGGCGATCTTCACTCAAAAACCTCAGGGTCAAGCTCGTGGAAGAATTCCCCATGCAAGGCTTCGACCGCCGGGCGCAGGTCTTTATCCGCCATCACGATGCTCAGATTCAGGAGCGACGCGCCCTGGGAAATCATCCTGATATTCAGATCGCGCAAGGCGCTGAAGACGCGGGCGGCCACTCCCGGAGTGTAGCGAATGTTTTCGCCGACCAGGCAAACGATGGCCTGATCGGGCTCCATCTCCACTTCGGAAAAGTCGCTCAATTCGCGGCAGATGCTTTGCGTTTGCGAAGTGTTGTCGATAGTCAGCGAAACGCTGACTTCGCTCGTCGCAACCATATCGACCGGCGTCTCGTGCCGGTCGAAGATTTCAAAGATGCGATGCAGAAATCCGTGCGCCATCAGCATGCGGGTCGAGTGGATATTGACCAGCGTGATTTTCCGCTTGCAGGCGATCGATTTGACGACGTTGCTGCAGTGCACCGCATCGGACACGATGCGCGTGCCCGGAACATCCGGCCGTCGCGAGTTCAGGATAAGCACCGGAATATTGCGCTCAATCGCCGGAATCAGCGTCGAAGGATGAAGCACCTTGGCGCCGAAGTAAGCCAGTTCCGCCGCTTCCGCAAAAGAAATGATTTTCACGCGATGGCCGCCGGGAAGAATAGTCGGGTCGGCTGTGAGCATGCCGTCGACATCAGTCCAGATCTGAATCTCTTCCGCGCCTATGCCCGCGCCCACTATGGACGCCGTGAAATCGGAACCGCCGCGCCCCAAAGTGGATGTGACGCCTTCTTCGGTGGATCCGATGAAGCCCCCCATCACGACGACTCTTTCGCGGGCGAGCCCGGGAACCGTTTCTGCAAGCCGCCGGTAGGTCTCGGGAAACAGGGGCGCCGCCTGAGTATGCCGATGGTCGGTGACGATTACCCTGCGGGAATCGAGATGAATCGAGGGAATGCCGTGATGCTCGAACGCGAGCGACACGATGTAACTCGACAGGCGTTCGCCATAGCTTGATATCGCGTCGATCGAGCGGGGCGTCAATTCGCCGAGAACGGCGATCCCTTTGATCAGCTCCGTCATCTCCTGAAAGTGGTCGTCGAGGGTACGTTCCAGTTCCGCGCGGCGCGACAAAGGCACCACCTGCCTCGCTTCGCGCGAATGAAAATCGCGAAGGTCATGCAACTGGCGAATGAATTCCTCGCGCTTGCCCTTAATCGCGGACTGGGCAATAGCCAGAAGTCTGTTCGTCGTCTTGCCCATCGCCGACACGACAACGATCGGATGGCGATCGACGCGGGTCTTCACGATGCCCGCAACGCGCTCGATAGCGGCTGCCGATTCGACGGACGAGCCGCCGAATTTCATGACGATCATCGTTAGTCGAGCAGTCCTTCCGACTCCATCAATTCAGCATTCAGAACCGCCGCGCCCGCGGCGCCGCGAATCGTATTGTGGCTCAGTGCGACGAACTTCCAGTCGAAGACCGGGCAGGGACGCAGGCGGCCGAGGCTGGTCGCCATGCCACGCTCGCGGTCGGCATCCTTGCGCGGCTGCGGGCGATCGGATTCGGGCAGGTATTGCACGGGTTGCTTCGGAGCGCTCGGCAGATGGCGCTGCTGCGGAAGGCTCGAGTAAGTCTCGAAGGCATTACGCAGATCTGCTTCCGACGGACGCGACGAAAGCTCGACCGAAATCGTCACCGTGTGGCCGTCGACGACAGGAACGCGATTACAGTGGGCGCTCACCTTCGCGGCCAGCGGCTCGATTCGGTCACCCGTGTAATGGCCCAGGATTTTCTGCGTCTCCTGCTGCATCTTCTCTTCTTCGCCGCCGATAAAAGGTACGACATTGCCGATGATGTCCATCGAGGCGACGCCCGGATAGCCCGCGCCGGAAATGGCCTGCAGCGTAGTCGCGATCACACGCGTGATGCCGAATTGCTTCAGCGGCGCGAGCGCCATGGTCAGCACTACGGTCGAGCAGTTGGGGTTCGTGACGATCTGCCCTGTCCATCCTCGGGCACGCTGCTGGCCTGGAATCAACAGCAGATGATCCGGATTGATTTCCGGTACGAGCAACGGCACGTCCTGATCCATGCGATGGTTCTTCGAGTTCGAAACCACCACGTGACCGGCACGCGCGAAGGCCTGTTCGATCTCTGTAGCGACGGACGCATCCATCGCCGAAAAGAGCAGCCTCGGAGCGTTGCCCGGTTTGGCTTCTTCGACCGTCATTCCCGAAATCGCCGCTGGCGCGCTGCCGCCCAGATGCCATTTCGCCACATCCGCGTATCGCTTGCCTGCGGAGCGTTCGCTCGCTCCCAACCAGGAGAGACGGAACATCGGATGTCCGTCAAGAAACTTGATAAAGTGCTGGCCGACCATCCCGGTCGCGCCCAGAATACCTGCTTCAATTGTGCTCATTAAAGTGCCCGTTGTAATTGCCTGACCATCTTCTGATAGATCTCGACCGCGTCCAGCAGTTCCTTCTTTGGAACACGCTCTTCCAGTGTGTGCGCGACGTGAATGGTGCCCGGTCCCAACAACAGGGGCTGCCCCCACGCGCCGTCGAACGCCGGAATGTCGGTCGTGAACGCGACCACGGTCGTAGGAAGTCCTTCCACCGGAGTAAGGTGCATCGCCGGAATTTCGAGAACGCCGAGCAACTCTACGCCGTTCCCGACCTTCTCAACTGCTTCCGCGAGGGCGCGCCGCGTACTTGCCGAATCGCACACGAGGCGAATGAAAATCTCCGCCCGCGCTTCATCGGGAATGATGTTGGGCGCGCGGCCGCCTTGAATCGTGCCGATGTTCAGGGTGCTTTTGCCGAGCACCGCGTCAACCGGCAATTCCACCTTCCGGATCGCATTCAGCGTGTCGAGCAACTTCTCGATCGCCGAATCGCCCAGTTCCGGATATGCGGAGTGCGCCATCTTGCCTGTCGCCACAACTTCATATCGAAGGCCACCCTTCGATCCCAAAGCGAGCTGGTTGCTGGTGGGCTCTCCGTTGATGATGTATTTCGACCCGCGCGGGTCCTTCGCCGCATGATACGCTCCGGCGCTGTTCCGTTCCTCGCCCACTACAAAAAGCAGACTGAAATCGCGCACGCCCGATTCAAGCAGGCCCTCCGCAGCCTTGATCATCGACGCGATAATGCCCTTCGTATCGCATGCCCCGCGCCCCCAGATGAATTCGTCGTCCACCCGCGAACCAAACCAGGGCGGGACCGTATCCATGTGCGTCGAGAGCGTCACGACCGGCTTCCCGAAACTCGCAAAGATATTCGAACGCCGGGGCTCGACTTCGATCTTCTCGACGTTCCCTTCGTGCGTGGCGGCGACGCGAGACAGGTACTCGTAAAGATACAGTCCAACCTGCTCTTCCTCGTTGGTAACGGAAGGGATGTCGATGAGTTCGCGCGTCAGATCGAATACGTGCATAGCCCCCGCTTAAAAATCTTTCCGGGAGATGCGCGCGAGGAGAGTGAGAAAGAAAGAAGAGTTCACTTGCCCCGATAGCTCTCCGCCCGATGCCATCACATATGGGTGGACACCGGGCGACAGTGGCGGAGATTTAACCCGCGTCACCAACCGGATGCGGCCGACCCGCCGCGCCGATTTCGGCGGCAAACCCCTTCCGGCGTGCCTCCCGTGGTCGCGGGAACTCTGCACGCGGGTTTTGGCTACCGCACCTCTACCAGAAATTTCAGCATATCACGTTGCGATTCAAGTGCCACTCAGAGAGCAGATCTGAAGGCCTGAAACAACTTCGCTTCGCGGGGATCGGAAGGGCTCATATTTTCCGGATGCCATTGAACACCAACAACGAATCGCTTATCGGACCGCTCAACAGCTTCGATCGTGCCGTCCTTCGGATCGTGCGCCGAGGCGCGCAGTCCATCTCCCAGACGCGCGATCGCCTGATGATGGCGAGAGTTGACTTCGAGCGTGAGCGGTTCGCCGACAATGCTCGCCAGACGCGTTCCGGCGTCAATGTCGACCGGATGCGCCGGCAGTCCGCGATTCTCAGGCCGGACTCGGTGCCGGTCAGTCGAATTGAGATGCTGGATCAAACTGCCGCCGTGCGCCACGTTCAGAATCTGCAAGCCGCGGCAGATGGCGAGCAGAGGAAGATCACGATCGAGCGCCTTCCGGATCAACGCCAACTCGAGCGCATCGCGAGCGTCATCGGAGCTTTCGGTCTCTGACTTCCGCGCCTCTCCATAGAGAGTGGGGCTGACGTCGGCGCCGCCCATCAGCAGCAACCCCGGAAAATCGTCGGGCACCAGGTCACCCGGCGAAATCAGGACCGGTTCGATATCCGCGGCGCGCAACGCTTCAACGTAAGGCTGCGACGCATCGGAGCTGAAATGCTCCGGTGCGCCGCATACGGCAAGAACCTGCTTCATTTGTTTTTCAGATCGCCGCCTTCAGATTACTAAACCGGCTTAGATCAGAGCCGAGGGCCGGCGGGACCAGGCGAGGCCTTTTTCCTTCGCGATACCTTCGACGTCTTTCACGTATGCGCCGGCCTGAGTCAGAACGTGGTGCAGATCGTTGCCGAGGCTGATGAACGGGAATCCTTTATCGAGGAATTCGCCCACGCGCGAGGTGCCAAACAGAAACAGGCCGAGAATTACGTTGTTCTTTTTCGCCGCGGCCCGGAGCTTGTCCGTGGCTTGACCCAGTTCAGGCGACGTGTACATGTGTGGGAACTCGTACTTCTCATAGAGTCCCATCGACATGCAGAGATCGTTCTGACCGAGGAACAGCATGTCGACTCCCGGCACTGCGGCGATCTCATCGATATTTTTGATGCAATCGGCCGTCTCGACCTGAAGCGCGACGATAACGTTCTCGTTGGCTTTGCCCGCATAGCCCAGCAGGCCCTTCTTGTTCATGGAGCGCTGCGGAAAATAAACGGACCGCGTCCCGGCAGTCGGATAACGGCAGCAACTGATGGCTTGCCGCGCTTCCTCGGCCGTATTGATGTAAGGCACGAGAATGCCGTCCGCGCCCGTGTCGAGCGATTGCTGCATTCCGGGGCGGTCCTGATATCCGGCTACGCGCACCAGCGACTTTGCGCCGCCGCTGGCGATACCGGCGAGCATGGTCGAGAGAGTCTCGTATCCCATAGGTCCGTGCTGCGAATCGACAAGGAGCCAGTCGTAGCCGCAATGGGCCAATTGCTCGGCGACGGTGGGGCTGTGGGAGTTAATAAACAAGCCCAGCTTGGGTTTACCCTCTCGTAACTGCTGTTTGAACTCCGCACCGGTAAGTACTTCAGACATTAATGGAAAATCTCCTGATTGTGGGGCGAGCGTGGCCCGCCGGAAGGTGAATCGGCTGAATCACGCCAGCCTCGCTGAGTATAACGCGGCTGTCAGAATTCAAGCCGGGCCTGAAACGCGATCATCCGGGGCGAACTATCGCCGCCCAATCCAACGCCAAGAAGGCCCGTCGGTGGCGAGGTTGTATAAGTAAGCGATCCAAATCCGGTCTGCGTAGACGGCTTGCCGGGAATTCCCGCATTACCCAGGACAGGCAATCCGAAATTCGGATGGTTGAACAGATTGAAGAATTGCCCGTCGATGCGCAGCTTCATACGGTCGCTCAGCGTGAACCATTTCGTCAGATAAAAATCGCTCCAGGTGAAGTCGGGGCCGCGCAGAGCGTTGCGGCCCAGATTGCCGAACTGGCAACTGGACGCGGAATCGCCGGCCGCGCACGCGCCGGTGCCGGGGTCGACGGTCGAAACGAAAGCAGCCGGATTCAGCCACTGAATCGTGCCAGGCTGAGTAACACCGGGTATGGGGTTGTGTTCATACAAAGGCACGCCGGGAACGACGCTGGCGAACTGCGGTCCGCTGCCGTTGACAATACCGTGGCCGTTCGCTGTGTATGGCGCGCTCAGAACGGAAAACGGCAGGCCGCTGTGCCAGAACACCGAACCCGATACCTGCCAGCCGTTGAACGCGCGGCCCAGGGAATTTCGAAGCTTGAGCGGCAGCTCGTATGTGTAGTTCGCCGTAAAGTTGTGGCGGACGTCGTAGTCGCAAGGACCCCGATCGCGTGCGAGATCGTTCGGCGGCGGCGAAAGAATGCCGCCGGCCGCGAAGGATAAGAATCCGCCGTTCGAAACCGTGTCGATGCAGTGGCTCCATGTGTAGTTCACCTGTGCCGTCAATCCGTGTCCCATTCGCTTTTCGACGGTGGTCTGAAGCCCGTTGTAATGGCTGTTGGCGCCCGTGCTCAGTTGGGTGACCGCGCCGAATCGCGGATCAACCGGTTGGCCATAGGGAAACGGCGCGAAGCAACCCTGGCACACCGTCTGATAACCGTTGACCTGCGTCGTATAGGGTTGATTCACGGCGCGCGTGCCGACGTACTGAGCTCGCAGATTGACGGTGGCGCCGGCCTGATGTTCGACGCCGAAACTCCATTCCATGAAATAAGGCGCGTGGAGTTTCCCATCGGGAACGGCCACCATTGCCACAGGCTGCAGGCACGTGCCTGGTTTCGACAACGGTGACGCGCAGGAGAGCTGGCCGTTCGCAAATCCGGCGTTGAACGCCTGATTCGCTGCAACGGTCGCGTCAACGGCGCTGCCGGGAACGCCGGGTGCAATGGCGGTTCCGCCGACCGTACCGAGAAGGCCGCCCTGAAACGTTTGCGAATAAGGCGGATTGGCCCCGACCAGATCCACGACGCTGCCCGGCAGGAGATCGCTGAACAGTCCGAATCCGCTGCGGATTACCGTCTTCGGCGCCAGTTGCCATGCGATCGCGGTCCTCGGCTGAAGGATAGCCAGTGGCGTTGAAGCGAACACATTGCCGAGGCCGGTCTGGATCGCGGAGTTGAGAGGCTGGTTCACATCGTGAGAGATGGATGCGAACGACCCGGAAAGCCGAGCCACCGCGTTGTACGGATTCAGAGGATTGGTATTGGTTGTCGTTCGGATTCCGAATGCCCAGGTGAGGCGGGACGTGACCTTCCACGTATCCTGCGCGTAGAGGTCCAGGTTCAGGAAATTCCAGGGTTGAGAGTTCGCGGCTGGAAATGTCTTCTGCGCGGTGGAAGCCACTCCGTAGATGAACTGCGGAAGCGTCGTGTACGTCACCAGCGGTACGGTCCCCTCGCCGAAATCGTAATCGTTCAGGCGGAGGATGCGGGTGTTCGTTCCGAATCGCAACTCATGCGCGCCGATCGTCCAGGCGAGGTTATCGTTGATGAAAAAACGCGACGCGCGGCGTCCCTGCACCCACGTGTTGTCGAGCCCGCCCAGCGTTGTAAATGGCGCATTCGCTCCGCTGCCTTGAAGAACGATGGGGAACGCCGCAAGGGTTTCTTTCAGATCCTTCGGCCCGAACAGGCTCTCATACCAGGAGAATGCCGGATTAAAATAGTTCACAAGCCGCGAAGAGAAAATGTGGGTATAGCCCGATGCGAAGGAATAGAGCGGCTGCGGCGAAATCGCGTTGAAGAGTGGATTGATCGGATCGGTGTAAGCGGCCTGGAGACCGCCGTCATACTGAAACCGGTACCACGCGGTGTTCCGGTCGTCTATGTTGTGGTCGATTCGCGCCGTTTGCACCTGCTCGCGATCGTCGCTCGAATGGGAGACGGTCTGACGATTCGCGCAGCCGTTGCCGTTCGGCGGCAGACCGCTGGCCGAAACGCCGTCGGCATTCAACGGACACCCCAGAATCGCGAGTGGCGTCCCATTGGTGTTCCCGTAAAGCCCGAACATCTTTCGATAGAAAGGGACGAGTTCCGGCTCCGGCGCGTATTGCGAGCCCGTTAAGGTGTCCGTGCCCCCTCGCGGAAGCTGGTGGAGGACGTAGCTCTGAAATGCCGCGGTGGGAACCGTAATGGTCGAGACGATCGGCAAGCAATACGCACCCACTCACTGTCGAAAAAGAAGAACAATTTGTTGTGAACGATCGGTCCGCCCAGGCTGCCGCCGAAATGATTCACGGTCGAACGCGGCTTGTGGTTTCCGGGAGTCGAATTCGTGAAGAAATTGGCTGCGTTCAACTTCGATCCATTCCACAATTCGTAGAGATTTCCATGGAACTCATTTGTACCGGATTTGGTGACGTAGTTGACCTGCGAAGCCCCGTAGCGGCCCTGATCGACGGTGTAAGACAGAGTATTCACGGTGACTTCCGCGATCGAATTCAGGCCCAGCACGAGATTTGTCGAAAGCCCGCTGTTCAGATTCGTCAGCGGGTCGTTCGTTTCGAGACCGTCGACGACGTACCCGTTCGCAAGCGACGGTAAGCCGTTGAACTGGACATTTCCGTAACCGTTCGTGCCGCCGACGAAGTCGTTCCCGCTCCCGGCGGTGTTGATGAGCGCGCCTGCCGTGAACTGAAGCGGATACGTCATATCTCCGCCCGGATTCGGAAGATTCTCGAGGACCGCTGCGCTGAGCGTGGTCGAGGTGTTCGGATTATCGGGGTTCAACAGCGGCGCCTCGCCGCTCACGGTTACCTGCGTTTTAGCCGCGGCTACTTGCAGGGTGAAATTCACCGCCTGCTTCGCCCCCAGACCCGCAAAGACGACAGGGCTCGTTTGCGTCTCAAATCCGATTGCCTGCACGCTTACGCTATAAGGGCCGGGCTTCAATTGGGGGAAACTGAAGCGGCCGGCCCATCCGTTACCGCGGTGCGTTTTTCCCCATTATCGGCGCTTCTGATCGTAACGCTGGCTCCGGGAATGGGGCCGCCGGCCGGCATCGGAGATGGCCCCGGCAATGGCGGCGGTCGTCTCGCCCTGCGCCATGAGTCCGCAGGGCAGGACGAAGAGCGGCAACGCGAATGCAAGGACAGCTCCGGCGGCCCCGTATGATTTAGGTCTGACTAACATCATAAACTAAATCCGATGATATAAGTGGCTTCTATGCCCACGCAAGGTCTTTTTATTAATTAGTGCCGACTAAACACAGCAGGTGTCGCGGGGGCCGAATCGACGGGCAGGCCAATCTCTCTTTTGCCCGCCGCGATACGATATGTCATGTCTTCCCGGCACCTGGCCGTTGCGCTGGGACTACTGTTCGCCGCCTCCGCGGTCTCTGCGCAATCACCCATCCCCGTAAAAGTCGTCGTAGTCACGATGTTCGAACGCGGCGCCGACACCGGCGATCAGCCAGGCGAACTCCAATATTGGGTGGAACGTAACCACCTCGATCGCGTGATTCCGTTCCCGCAGGGCTTTCACGATCTGCGCATGAATAGCGACGGCGTGCTGGCCGTTCTCACCGGAGTCGGAACCGCAAAGTCCACGGCGGCAATCATGGCGCTCGGAATGGATCCACGCTTCGATCTCACGAAAGCTTACTGGCTGGTTGCAGGCATTGCGGGAATTAATCCGGCGCGCGGGAGTCTGGGCAGCGCGGCCTGGGCTGAATGGGTGGTCGACGGAGATCTCGCCCGTGAAATCGACGCCCGCGAAATCCCTGCAAACTGGAAGACCGGTTATCTGCCGCTTCGTGGCTCCGTGCCCTATCAGCAGCCTCTCGATTCCGGCGAAGGCGAGGTCTATCACCTGGACCCGAGCCTTATCGATTGGGCCTTCCATCTGACCGCGCACATAAAACTCGACGATTCGGATGCGATGCGAACCGCGCGGAACGTATACTCTTCCCCAACGCAAAGCGTCCGCCATTCGTGATGAAGGGCGACACGCTATCGGCCGGGACCTTCTGGCATGGCAAACTGCTCGATGCCTGGGCCAATGACTGGGTTTTCTATCAGACCGGCGGTAAGGGCGCGTTCGTAACAACAGCCATGGAGGACACCGGGCACCCTTCAATCGCTGACTTTGCTGGCGAAAGCAGGCCGCGCCGATCTAAACCGCGTTCTGGTTTTGCGCACCGCCAGCAACTACGATCAACCGCCCCCGAACGTAACCGCCGCCGAAAATCTGGCGCGAACAAACATCGGGAAGTACTCCGCTTATTTACCCGCCCTCGAAGCAGCCTGGCGCGTGGGCAATACGGTCGTTGGCAAACCTGGTCGCGAACTGGCCGAAATATCGTGATAGCACGCCTGCCGGGCAAACCTTAGTCTCATATGCGCGAAACGAAACTGACTCGACGCCTTCTGCTTTGCTTGTTTCTGGCCGCCTGGTCGCTTCCGGCGCAGGTCAAGCCTCTCACCATTCTTCACTCGAACGATCTGCACGCCCATCTGCGGCCAGACGAGCATGGTAACGGTGGCTTCGCGCGACTTGCGACCGCGGTGCGTCAGGAAAAGGCGAACTGTGTGGCATGCCTCTATCTGGAGGCCGGCGACATCGTTCAGGGCACGCCCGTTTCCACGCTCTACCATGGCATTCCGGTCTATCAGATTGCGAACCTGCTTGGCTTCGACGCATCGACTCTGGGAAACCATGAGTTCGATTATGGATGGCGGCGTGTGCAGGAGTTCGCCCGCATCGCGAAGTTTCCGGTTCTCTCGGCGAATGTTGTGGATGCGAACGGAAAATCGATCACCGGCCAGCCTTACCTGATCAAGACTGTGGGCGGAATCCGGGTTGCGATCATCGGCGTCGTTCTGGGCGACCTTAAGGGGAACTTCGCATCGCCTTCCGAAGTCGGGCCATGGAAGGTGCTTCCGGTGGTCGATACCGTGCGAAAGTATGCCGCGGAACTTCGCGATCGCTCGGATCTGATCGTCGTTCTGGGCCACATTCACGACGACGAAGAAGTGAAAGAGATCCTGAAACAGATTCCGGCCGTATCGGTGGTGGTTGCCGGCCACACGCATGTCGCTTATCCGGAAATGATGAACGTTGACGGGCGCGTCGCGGTGCTTGTAAACAGCTACGCCGATCAGCTGGGGCGCCTCGATCTCGAGGTGGATGTCGCGGGCAAGAAACTGAAGTCGGCCAACTGGAAGAAGATTCCGATTACCGCGTCGCTTACGCCCGCTCCTGATGTAGAACGGCTTGTGAATATGTGGGAGTCGAAGGTCACCGGCATCGTAGACGTCCCCATCGGCGAGTCCACCAAAGCGATGGCGCGCACCGACCCGGATCTGCGCAGGCTGATCGAGAAGGCGATGGCGGAGCAGACCGGCGCCGACATCGCCTGGATCAACACCGGCAACATCCGCGACAATCTGCCTGCCGGACATATTCTGGCGCGGAACATCTGGAACATTTTGCCATTCGACAACTACCTCGTTACCGGCAAGTTCAAAGGCAGTCAGTTGCCGAAAGCCATCACGGACCGCTATCCGGTTGAACCCGGCCGCGAATACACCGTGACCACGACAGATTTCACCGCCGATAACCAGGCCTCGCGCGATCAACTCGATGCCAAAGGTCTCCAGTTCCCCAGGACAGGCCCATTGCAACGCGACGCGGTGATCGCGTGGATCAAAAAGAAGGGCCAGATCCCTTAACTGGCCCTCCTCACGAACTGCCGATCAATACTCCCGTAGCGAACACCAGCAGACCTCCTAGCCCCACCTGCATCGCGGCCGAAAGCGGCGGCGTATCCATATAGCGATTCCTGATCCAGGAGATCACGGCCAGTTCCGTCACCACGACCGCGATCGCGGCAATCATGGCCACTCGAAAGTCCTGAACGAGAAAGGGCAGCGTGTGTCCGATGCCGCCGAGCGCCGTCATCAGTCCGCAGATGAGCCCTCGCAGCCACGGCTGGCCGCGGCCTGTAAGGCTGCCGTCGTCGGACAACGCCTCCGCGAAACCCATGCTGATGCCCGCGCCCAGCGATGCGGCGAGCCCGACCGTGAATGCGTCGTGGCTATTGTGGGTGGCGAACGCCGCGGCAAACACTGGAGCGAGCGTGGAAACCGAGCCGTCCATCAGCCCGGCAAGGCCCGGCTGAACGATGCGTAGAACAAAGAGACGACGGCTCGCCTCGTCCTCGCTCGCGGCGGACTTCGGGCGCCAGCTTATTCTTTTCGAGCTCCTCCGGCATGGTTCTCATGCGAACGCTCCTCCTGGGCCAGATCGTCCAGCAGCTGGCGGACGCCGGCGTCCTGCGAGCGCGACGCGGCTCGTTCATAAAACCGCCTGGTTTCTTCCTCCATTGCGCTGACCTGATTGCGCACGGCTTCGAGACCCAGCGGCCGGACCAGCCAGATGGGCTTGCGCTGAACGAACCCGCTCACATCATGGCGGCGGATCAGCGGGATATGCTCGCCGAATTTCGTCCGGAACAGCTCAATCAGGCGGCGGCGGTGATCCGACTCGTCGTTCCGCATGCCGTCAAAGACGGCGGCCGTGCCGGGATAGTTTTCGCGAAGACCTTCGGCGAAATCGGCATAAACGCGCTCGTCTTCCTCTTCGAGCGTGATGGCGAGGGCAAGAATCTCCCTTTCGGTTAAGCTGTCGAATCTGCGCATCGCTACCAGTATCGGGAAACGAGGACGCCGATGCGGCAGGTGTTATCAATTCGCCGCGTGAAGAAAACTCTTCAGGTCCGTTTCACTGACGTCCGGATCGCCTGGGGCTACGTTGTTCAGCTTTCCCTCGCGCATCCATCTTTCAAGCGCGTCGACGAGACTGAACAGGTGATCGAACGAATCCACGATGAAGAGCAGAGGCTGGTAATGATCGATCGCGAAACCCTGATTGATCACCCATTCCAGCTGCAGCGGATACCGTTGCGTGTCGGGCGCGGCGATGGCGTGTTCGATTTCTCCGAACGAACTAAGCAGGCCGCTGCCGTACACCCGAAGCCCATCCCGAGACCGCATCAGGCCGAACTCAACGGTGAACCAGAAGAAGCGCGCCATGGCTTTCACGATGCTGGTCAGACGATGCACGCGCTCCTCTTCGTTCGCGATGCCCGAGACGATTTCGACCGCCGTGTGTGCACACTCGCCGAATCGCACGAGCGTCTCCGCAAAGGCTTTATCGGTGTGCATCGGCACGTGGCCGCAGATGTCGTGAAAGATGTCGGGTTCAGGCAGGTAGTCGAGAGAGTCGGCGGAACGGATAGTGACCGTTGTCGGAAACTGCCGGTTGCGCAGGCAGTCGAAGAAGAGAAACCCGGGAATGTAGCCGCTGACGGCCTTGGCCTCAAATCCTGTCAGCGGCCCGAGGAAGCGGTTGACCTCCGTCGAGACGCGGAATGCGAGCCGGATCGAGGCAAAGCGCCCGAATTCCGGCCAGGAAATGATCGTTCGCATACCGTTCCCAGCGCGGGATCATGCGCGAAAAAAGCTTGCGCCAGGCTTCCTGATTGGCTTCCGTATAAAGTTCGTACGGCTGCCGGATGAAGATGTGTCCCTCTTGTTTCTCGTGCTCGATAAAAGGCGCCTGAGTGGTTGTCAAACCCGGCGGCTCGGTTTCAATGTCGTGGCTCAGCACAACAAAATCCCGTCTTTATGGTAACGCCGACGGGCAGAATCCGCGGTTGAGCAATCGGTCGCCCGCAGATGGCGAGCGTGACGTGACCGCACCACGGACGCCGAAGCTCTGGGTCTCAAAGTGGATGCTGCGGAAATGTGTCGGAAATGCCGTTGAATCGCGCGCCGTGTTACTTTTATAAATAGTTGCGGCAGCGTCTGCCGCGATCGCATTCCTCAAAATTTCTCCCCGTCCCGAGCAAGCTTTGTCGCTTGACGTGTCTGTTTTACAGAAGCCCATTTCTATTTATGCCCTTGCGGTGCGACAAATCATTTGCCTCACGATATCTGTCGTTAGAATTGCGGCCGAAACTACCGACGACAAGCTCATTGGGACGCGGGTGTGATGCCTGCGTCTGATTCCGTCACCGCCCCGGCTGTAGCGGTGTGCGCGACTCACTGTCCGTACTGCTCGCTGCAATGCGGGATGCACCTTGAGTCCGAATGCGACGGTTCGCTGACCGTAACGACGCGCGATTTCCCAAGTAATCGCGGCGGATTGTGTCAGAAAGGATGGACGTCCACCGAACTGCTGAACCATCCCGAACGGTTACTGACTCCCCTGGTTCGCGATCATCGATCGCAGTCTCTTCGTCCGGCGAGCTGGGATGAGGCGCTGGATCGGATCGTCGCGGCCATGGAGCGCACACAGGCTTTATGGCAACGATGGCGTCGGCGTTTTTGGCGGCGGCGGCCTCACGAACGAAAAGGCCTACCTGCTCGGCAAATTTGCGCGGGTTGCGCTGCAAGACTTCGCGAATCGACTACAACGGACGGTTTTGTATGTCGTCGGCGGCGGCGGCGTCGATGAAGGCTTTTGGCATCGATCGCGGCCTGCCGTTCCCGCTGGCGGATATTGCCAAAGCCGAGACGATTCTTCTGGTGGGCAGCAATCTGGCGGAGACCATGCCGCCGGTCATGCAGTATTTTCAGGAGCAGAAGAAGCGCGGGGGATCGCTGATCGTAGTCGATCCGCGTTTGACGCCAACCGCTGCTGCTGCGACTCTCCATCTGCAGATCACTCCGGGCACGGATGCCGCACTGGCGAACGGATTACTGCACATCGCAATAAAAGACGGGTTACATCGGACGAAGGGTTCATCGCCGAGCGCACGCGGGATTTTGAAGTCGTGCGGCGCGCCGCTCTGTCCTACTGGCCGGAGCGCGTGGAACGAATCACGGGAATTCGATGAGACACCAGCTTCGCCGCGCCGCCGATCTGCTGGGGCGCGCGAAGACCGCGATGATTCTCACTGCGCGCGGCGCCGAGCAGCAAAGCCAGGGAGTGAATAATGTTCTCGCGTTCATCAATCTGGCGCTGGCGCTGGGCAAGGCGGGCAAACCGTATTGCGGTTACGGTTGTCTGACCGGGCAGGGCAACGGTCAGGGTGGCCGCGAACACGGTCAGAAGGCCGACCAGTTGCCCGGTTATCGCAAGCTGGATAACCCGGAACATCGAGCTTTCATTGCCGGAGTGTGGGGCATAGCCGAAAGCGACTTGCCGCGCCCCGGCGTTTCCGCTTACGAAATGCTGGACGCGATCGGGAGGCGATGGCGGCGTGCGCGCACTGCTGGTGTTCGGATCGAATATGGCGGTCTCCGCGCCGCGCGCTGGCCACATCCAGAAGCGTCTGGACGCGCTCGATTTTCTTGCGGTGTCGGATTTCTTTCTGTCGGAAACAGCCGAGCGCGCCGACGTCGTGCTTCCTTCGGCGCAGTGGGCCGAAGAGGAGGGCACCATGACGAATCTGGAGGGCCGCGTCATTCTGCGGCAGCGGGCGACGGAACCGCCGGCAGGAGTGAGGACCGATATTGAGATCCTCTCCGGGCTGGCGGACCGAATGGGATACGGGCGATTTTTCCCTTCGCAGGCGGCGAAGTCTTCGAGGAACTGCGACGCGCGTCGGCGGGCGGGGCGGCCGATTATTCCGGCATCACCTGGGACCGGATCCGGCGTTCGGACGGAATCTTCTGGCCGTGCCCGGCGAAGACCATCCGGGCACGCCGCGTCTTTTCTCGAGCGCTTCGGCACCGAGGACGGGCGAGCGCGCTTTCACCCGATTGCCTTTCAAGCCAGCAATGGAAGAGCCCGACGAAGAATTTCCACTTTATCTGACCACAGGCCGGGTCATGGCCCAGTATCAATCGGGAACGCAAACCCGACGAGTCGCGGCGCTGGTGAACGCGGCGCCCGAGGCTTTCGTACAGATTCATCCTTCGATGGCGCGAACGTACGGAATCGCGGAGGGCGACCAGGTCAGTCTGACCACGCGGCGCGGGTACAGCGGAGATGAAGGCGCAACTGACGCCCTCCATCCGCATGGATACCGTGTTTGTTCCTTTTCATTACGGAGGCACGGGGCGCGCCAATCTGCTGACCAATCCCGCGCTGGATCCGATTTCCAAAATGCCCGAATTCAAAGTTTGCGCAGTGCGTATCGAGAAAGGAAACGAGTCCCGAGCTAGATGTTAGAGAAACCCGCGTTCATACAGGGATTGTTTACATTGCGAAGGCAAGGGCCTTGGAAATCCCCTGCAGTTTTACTCCGGCTGTAACTTACAGCGTGCCCGCTGACAAGCGCGCGCAGCTGATCTATTTCCGGGCCGGCAATCCGTCCGACCGAAATGATCTACCTGGTGCTCACGCGGGGGCCCGAACCATGCGCTATTTCCCGGTGGGCGCCAAAGGCGCGGTTCACGTGCCGCTCGCGGTGGTCGAAGACATTTCGCCGGGAACGAAGGTGGAAATTCTGGTGGCCGCGCCGGAAGGAGTGAAAGCGGCGGTGCTGCTCGATGTCGGATTCATGGAGATCGACTGATATGACGAATCACAGCGAGAAGAAACAGCTGGTTGTCATCGGCAACGGAATGGCAGGCGCGCGCACGGTCGAGGAGATTCTCGAGCGCGGCGGCGGCGAACAGTTCGATATCACGATGTTCGGCGAGGAGCCAACCGGAAACTATAACCGGATTCTGCTTTCGAACGTGCTGAACGGGTCCTACAAGGAAGACGAGATCTTTCTGAATCCGCTCGCCTGGTATGAAGAGAACAACATCCGCCTGCACGCGGGAAAACGCGCCTCAGGACTGCTGCGGCGGGCGAAGCTCGTTTACGGAGAAGATGGCCAGCCGGAGCCTTACGACAAACTGATCATCGCCACGGGCAGCCGCGCCGTTCATTCCCCCGATGGAAGGAACCACGATGCCCGATGGCAGTCTGAAGCCCGGCGTGTTCGTGTTCCGCACGCTGGACGACTGCCGCCAGATCGCCGACTGGGCGAAGGGAAAGCAGACCGCCGCCGTGATCGGAGGCGGATTGCTGGGTCTTGAAGCGGCGCGCGGGCCTGCAGAATTTCGGGCTGCGAGGTCAGCGTGGTTCATCTCGGCGGCCATCTGATGCCGCAGCAACTCGACCCGGCCGCCGGCGCGATCCTCGAAAACCAGCATGGAAGCGCTGGGCGTCAAGGTGCTGCTGAAGAAGAACACGACGGCGATTCTCGGGGCGGACCGCGTGCTCGGTCTGCGATTCGCCGACGGCGCAACGCTCGAATGCGACATGGTGATCATTTCCGCCGGCATCAAGGCGAACTGGGAAATCGCGGCGGGCTGCGGACTGACCGTGGAGCGCGGAATCGTGGTTGACGATCAGATGCGCTGCCCGGACGATCCGGACATCTATGCGGTCGGCGAATGCGCGCAGCATCGCGGCCACATGTATGGACTGGTGGCGCCGCTGTGGGAGCAGGCGAAAGTGCTGGCCGACCACATCACCGGGAAGAATCCGCGCGCGGCTTATCACGGCTCGAAGGTCGCGACGAAGCTGAAGGTGATGGGCGTGGAAGTGGCGTCGATGGGGATCGTCGAGCCGCAGACACCCGAAGACGAGGTGGTTGCAGTTTTCCGAGCCGAAGCGCGGAACTTACAAGAAGCTGATCATCCGGGACGGCCGGCTGGTCGGCGGCATTTTGCTCGGCGATATCAGCAAGGCCGCGTATCTGATCCAGACCTTCGATCGCAATACGCCCTTGCCGGAAGAGCGCCTGCATTTGCTGTTCGATATCGGCGCTCCCGCGAAGCAGGTGACGTTCGCGGAGATGAGCGCCAACACCCAGGTCTGCAACTGCAACGGCGTAAGCAAGGGCGCGATTGTGGCTTGCGTGAATTCCGGCAAGCGCAATGCGAAGGCGGTGATGGATGCGACGCGCGCCGGCATGGGCTGCGGATCGTGCAAGAGCATGGTGGCGGAGATTGTGGAGTGGGCATGCGGCGGAGAGGTCGAAGAAGATCCGTCAGTTCATTACTATGTTCCCGGCGTGCCGCTGACCAAGCCCGAACTGATTCGCGCGATTCGGGAACGCAATCTGAGATCCGTGTCGGCAGTGTTCGACTACCTCGCCGGCGGCAAGGAAGACGCGGCCAGCAAACCCGGTCTGGCTTCGCTGCTGAAGACGCTCTGGAAGGGCGAATACGAAGACGAGAAAGACGCGCGCTTCATCAATGAGCGCGCTGCACGCCAATATCCAGAAAGACGGCACGTTCTCGGTGGTGCCGCAGATTCCAGGTGGCATCACGAGTCCCGCGCAGTTGCGGCAGATCGCGTTCGTTGCCGAGAAGTATCACGTGCCGCTGGTCAAGCTGACGGGCGGCCAGCGAATCGATCTGCTGGGGATCCGAAAGGACGATTTCCCAAGGTCTGGCACGATCTGGACATGCCTTCGGGATACGCGTACGGCAAGAGCTATCGCACGTGCAAGAGTTGCGTCGGTTCGGACTTCTGCCGGTTCGGTCTGGGCGACAGCATCTCGCTGGCGCTCAAAATCGAAAACGAATTTCAGGGATTCGACAGCCCGCACAAGATGAAACTCGCCACAGCCGGTTGTCCGCGGAACTGCTCCGAGGCGATGGTGAAGGATCGTCGGAGCCGTTGCCGTGGAAGGCGGCAAGTGGGAGATCTACATCGGCGGCGCCGCCGGGTCTTCGGTCCGCAAAGGCGATATCCTGTGCGCGGCCGGCAGCCACGAAGAAGTTCTGAAATACATGGGGCGCTTTATCCAGTATTACCGAGAGAACGCGAAATATCTGGAGCGGACGCACGGGTTCGTCAGCGCGGGTCGGAATCGATAAGATTCGCGCCGTTGTGGTGGAGGACAGCGAAGGAATCGGCGAGCGGCTGGACCGTGAGATCGCCGAATCGAAAGCGGCCTACAAAGATCCCTGGAAGGAAGCGTGGCTTCCGGAGAACGAGAATCAGTTCGCCTCCGTGCTGCCGGTTCTTTCATGACGCAAAACATGACCGAAATAAAATTGGGGCCCGTCAGCGGCATTCCGCCAGGCGAAGGGCGCGTCTACTCCGTGAATGGCGAAAACATCGCCGTGTTCCACACGCGAGGCGGCGGCGTTTACGCCGTGCAGGCGCAGTGCCCGCATCGCGGAGGACCGCTGGCGGACGGCCTGGTCGGCGGAACCACGTTGATTTGCCCGCTGCATGCCTGGAAGTTCGATTTGACGACCGGCGCCGCGCTGTTCGGCGATTGCGGGTTGAAGACTTTTTCCGTGCTATGGATGCGCGAGCAGATTATTCTGCGGCGAGTGAATATTTCCCTCCGCGTAGAGGCCTTCCGTTCTGAGGCGCGTGAGGGGATAAATGAACATTCGCCACAAAGCGACCTCCATCCGGCTGCTCGATTTTACAGCGTCCCCATGCGGGCTTTCCACATGGCGTGGCTCGCGTTTTTTCTGTGCTTTTTCGGCTGGTTCGGGATTGCGCCTCTGATGCCGATCATCCGCACCGAACTGCACCTGACCAAAGAACAGGTAGGCAATTCGGCGATTGCGGCCGTTGCGATCACGATCCTTGTACGCATCCTGATGGGATGGCTCTGCGACCGCATCGGACCACGCCGGGCTTATACATGGCTGCTCGTTCTGGGATCGCTTCCGGTGATGGGAATCGGGCTGGCGCACGACTACCGGTCTTTCCTGTTTTTCCGGCTGGCAATCGGCGCGATCGGGGCTTCGTTCGTGATTACGCAGTTCCATACGTCGGTGATGTTCGCGCCGAATGTGGTGGGGACCGCGAATGCGACCACGGCCGGATGGGGCAATCTCGGCGGCGGCGTGACGCAGTTCGCCATGCCCCTGCTGGTGGGCGTCTTCATGAGCTGGGGCGCGGGAGCGTGGTGGAGCTGGCGCCTGGCGATGCTGGTGGCGGGCTTCGCGCTCCTGCTGACCGGCATCGCTTACTACTTTCTGACCGAAGATACCGCCGACGGCGACTGGTCCAGACCGAGCCGGGAGAAATCGCCGAGCGCCTTTAGGGAAGTGTGCAAAGATCCGCGGGTCTGGTCTCTGGCGCTGCTTTATGCGGCTTCGTTCGGCATCGAGCTGACTGTGGATAATTTTGCCGCCCTTTATTACACCGATACCTTTCATCTGTCGCTCCAGATGGCGGGTCTGGTCGCGAGTTTGTTCGGGATGATGAATCTTTTCGCCCGCGCCCTGGGCGGTATCGTCAGCGACCGCTGCAATCGCCGGTGGGGCCTGCGCGGCCGGACCATGCTTCTGGCTTGCACCGTCGGGGCGGAGGGGCTGGCGATGATGCTGTTTTCCCGTATGCATGTGCTATCGCTCGCGATCGGAAGCATGATGTTCACCGGTCTGTTCGTAAAGATGTCGAACGGGGCCAACTACTCGGTTGTTCCTTTCGTCAATAAAAAAGCCCTGGGCGCGGTAGCCGGAATCGTCGGCGCCGGAGGTAATGCCGGGGCGGTTCTGGCTGGTTTTCTTTTCAAGACGTCGAGCCTGACGTATTCCGATGCGTTCATGATTCTGGGTGTCGCGATCACCTTGTGTGCGCCGCTTGCATTCGGGCTGCGCTTTTCGGCGGCTGATGAGAACGCCGCAAAACGGGAGATCGAAGCGCGGCAAGCGGCATGAGAGTTTCCGTTGTTATCGGGCTGATCGCCGCGGCCCAGCTTGGCGCTCAAACAGCTCCCGATTCGATTAAGCTGGGGGCCGTCGATTTCACCGCGACTCTGCGTTCGCGCCTGTATGTTTGGGACTGGTTCCAGCCGGCCGGGACGTATCAGAATCAGTACGCCTACTCGGGAAACCTTCTGCGGCTTAATTTTGCGCAGAAGCGTGGACCGCTGGACTGGGACGTGGAAATCGCCGTCCCGTTTCTGCTGGGCCTCCCGAGAAATGCGACTGCACCCGCGCCTCAGGGCGGGCTCGGCCTCGGTTCGAATTACTTCACAGCGAACGACAACTATTCGAATACCGCGATGGCATTTCCGAAACAGCTCTATGCTCGCTATCACTTTGGAGACAAGGAATCTCAGAGCGTGCAGGCAGGCCGCTTCGAAATCAATGATGCGTCGGAACTTACACCCAGGAATGCCACTCTCGCGACTCTGAAACGCGACCGTGTCAGCCAGCGACTGATTGGTACGTTTGGATTTTCCGACGTAGGCCGCAGCTTTGATGGACTTCGATATTCGTGGAATCGGCCGTCCACAGACTTCACCGTTGTAGGTGCGACACCTACCCGAGGAGTGTTTCAGACGGATGGATGGGGATGGAATCGGGTCGCCTTCGGCTACGCGGCATTAACGAAAGACTGGGGTCACGGGAATCACGCCGCCGACACGCGCTTCTTTGTTATCGAGTACAACGATTTTCGCCACATCCTGAAGACTGACAACCGTCCCGTGGCTATTCGCAACGGGGACGAGGAAAACATCCAGATCCAGACCTGGGGCGGCCACAGTATTCACGTATTGACCACCGACGCCGGGACGCTGGATGCGCTCGTCTGGGGAGTGGCGCAGACGGGCCGCTGGGGAACACAGCTGCAGCGAGCTTATGCTCTCGATTTCGAAGGCGGTTTTCAACCGGCAATTCTGCCTTCCTTGAAGCCGTGGATTCGCGGCGGTTACACCATCGGGTCGGGCGACGGGAATCCCAACGACAATACGCATGGAACGTTCTTTCAGATGCTGCCGACGCCGCGGCCCTACGCGCGATTTCCATTCTTCAACATGATGAACACCGAAGATGCGTTCGGCGCGCTGATCACCCGGCCCCATCCGAAGGTGACGACATCGACCGAGTACCATTCGCTGCGGCTTACGAATGCAAACGACCTCTGGTATTCGGGCGGCGGTGTGTTTCAGCCGTGGACGTTCGGCTATACGGGGCGCGCCGTTTCCGACAGGCGGTCGCTCGGAAATCTATACGACACCAGCGTGGAATACCGGGCGAATCGCCACATGACGTTTACCGCGTACCTCGGCTACACGCAGGGGCTCGCGGTGATGAAACAGATCTATCCCGAGGGGAAGAATGGTCGCTTCGGCTATCTCGAAGCGTTATTCCGGATGTAGGCCCAACTCTCTCGGATTTCTCCGAAGGACCTCTGGTTCTCGCGCGAAGCAAAATGTTTGTCGGGTAGCGCCGGACGGCGTAACTAACAACGTCTATCGGCTGAGTTCCGCAATCTCCCGTCGCACTCCGGCGGCGCGCGGTGAATCCGGATGATGGTCAAGAAAACTCTGCAGCGCTTCCAGAGCCGAACTCCGCTCGCCGCGCCTGAGATAAATCACAGCAAGCCCCAGTTGCGGATGCGAGAAGTGCGCAGGATCAAGCTCGACCGCGGTCTTGAGGTACTTCTCGGCCTGATCGAGATCGTTCACCTCGAGGTACGAGAATCCGAGTTGCGCGTTGGCCAGCGCGTCGTTCGCTCTGCGCGCCACAGCACGCTCGTTGTAATCGACAGCGTCCTGATGTCTCCCCAGCGTCAGCATCACTCCGCCCAGGTTGACCAGCGGCTCGAAGGCATCGGGGTCCGCATCGAGCGCGCGGCGGAATTTCGCTTCGGCTTCGTCATACCTGCCCGCCTGGTAGGCCATCGTGCCCAGTTGATTCCATGCGGTTGCGAACCGCGGAGCAATCTCGACCGCGCGCGCCAGATGCAAGGCCGCGCCATCCGGATCATGCCGCGAAAGACACCGCTGGGCTGCCTGATATTCCTTGATGGCTCTGTCGGGAATCGAAAGAATCGTGGCCGAAACCGTGGCCCCCGCAGGGCGGGCTTTATCAGACTCGAGGCGACGCTCGTCGATCCGCAAAACGATGTCGAGACGGCCCTTCGCGTCCACGGTTCCCGGAGTTAGCTCAATCGTCTGGATCGCTTCTCCCCGCGTCCTTGTCGAGACGGCAAGCATATATGCGCCCGCATCCAGTTTGCGGAATCGGAAGCGCCCATCGACGCCGCTCACGGTTGAGGTTTCAAAAGGGGCGTTCGCGCCGTGCAGGTAAACCGGAACCGTGGCCGCGGGTTCGATACGGCCGGTTAACTCATATCCGGCACAGCGAAGCGTCAGGATCGCGATCAGCCACAGACGCCGCATCCGCGGCCACCTTTCGGAAACCGGCTCTTACTCGACCTCTACCCGCATCCCTTTATGAGGGGTCCGCCCGAGATGTTCGATGCGCTCGTCAAGCGCCGTGCGAATCCCTTTCAGAAACTCGATTCGCGACTGACGGAAGTGCTGTCTGACACCCTCGGAAGGGCCCATCATCCGGACCAGGCGCCCCACCGCGTCGCTCACATCGCAGCAAAGGCAATGACTGTGTTGATGCCCCGTCTCTTCGTTCATGCGGAACCTCTCATTTCTACAACTAACACATCGTTCTCCATGTGTGCTCCCGTCGGGTTCAGCGGGCTCATCGAAGTCGGCAAACCGATGTGACGCCGCAGTGTCCCGATTTCGACGATCAACTCGTCCTCTTTCTTGAACACTCCGATCTCGCCTTTTTGCGCGAACGGCAGATGCAGCCGTACCTGATACGCGTCATCCTTCCGCGTGAACGAGTAAGGCCGCGTGGTGCAGGTCACCGCGGCGGGATCGCGGCCTTCGACATAAAGGACTCCAGCCAGTTCGGCCAGACGCTCGATCCCCATGACCTCGCTGCGGAATAGAGGGACTCGCGCCACGGGAATCGGAGCGAAATAAGCTTCGATCTCCGCCACCACATGCTCCTGTAATTCGCGCCACTTCTCAAAAAATTCGTCATGAATTTCAGCGGGGAAGAGGCGATTTACCACGACCTCGTCCACCGTGAGCCCATGCAGCGAAAAGTAGACGAAGGCCCGCTGCGTCTCGCGCAGGACCATCTTCTCCGCGTTGGTCACCAGCCGCACGCTGGTGACGGCCGAGTCTTCAAGAACCGTGTCGATGCCCTCGATTTTTCCGAACAGATCCCGTATGTTGTCGAAATAGGAATCGGGCGGCATCTCGACCGGCGCCATGCGATTTGCGATGGGGCGGATGGCTTTGAGCAGCTTCCGTTCGAATGAGAATACGTGTTTCATGTACCAGTCGAGCGTCGTCGGCAGGCTGATGAAGCGAAGGCTTTCGGCGGTGGGCGCGCAATCGAGCACTACTACGTCGAACTGCGACGTCTTTCGGTACTGGTTGACGTACATGAGAGCGCTCAGCTCCTCCATACCGGGGAAGATGGCCATCTCTTCGGCTTCCACATCACCCAGACCGCTGGTGCGGAGCAGAGAGGTGATGTAGCCCGAAATAGCTGCCCAGTGGCGTTTGATCTCGCGCTGGATGTTGACTTCCTGAATCCACAGGTTTTCGGAGACACTCGTGGGTTCGCTTGTGTGCCCGTGGAAGAGCCGGCCCGTGAGATTGAAGGAATCGGCCAGACTGTGGGCCGGGTCTACGCTCATCACGAGCGTGCGATAACCGAGCCGCGCGAGTTGCACGCCGGTCGCGGCGGCGACGCTGGTCTTCCCGACGCCGCCTTTGCCGCTGTAAAGCAGAATGCGCATGCTTCTATGATGCGCTGCCGCTTTCCGCTTCAGATGGTGCGCGTCGAACCGGCGGAATCGCGATCGTCGCGATTAGCCCTGCTGGCGCAGGTGGTACACGCGAATGAAAACCCTTTCGGCAGGTTTCGGGCGAGACTATCGAGAGCGGACCTTGCCGCGGCGAGGCCTGACCGCCTCCTCGGCCCTTCGGGCCAAAGTTCCATTATGTGGATGCGATGATGCTCCACCGCCAGCCATTCACTTTTCATGTCGTGAGAACGCAATCCGATCTTGACGCGCCTCACCTGTATTTTCAAGTACAAACCCGAACTGCGGTACTACGCTGTGGTACCGGGTGCCTTAGCGGCTTTCCAGAAACTGAAGGTACTTGCCGCTGTTATAAGTGCTCCACGGAGTGAAGCCCCGTTTCTCCTGGTGTAACTGCCAGGCGAAGTCGATGTTCGCCTTGCAATCGAGAAGATCGCGCAGGTTCAACCCTGGTCTTTGCAGATGCACGGTGTTGATCTGGAAGTAGCCCCAGTCCAGCGTTCCGTCCCGGTTGTAATGATAGATCTCGCATTTGCCTTGAGGATTTTCCGCCCTTTGAATGGCGAGCGCGACGCGGCAATCGGATCCGAACTTCGTGCACGCATACTGCTGCCAGGCCGACAGCCGATGCCCGTGCTGATCGGCGCGGGCTTCCTCAGCCCCCTCAGAGATGATTCGTTCAGCGACCACCACCGGCCACTGGAGGCGAACGCGGATCGGGCTCTGCAGGCTTACCGTGTAGTGGCTTGTAAACCACCACAGGAAGACGCCGAGAATCGCCGCGAGAACGAGTGCGGGGAGAAAAAGCGCGGGCGCCGGGTTCGAAGCCTTCGATTGTTTTCGCCGGCGTGGCGAGGGTTTGGCAACGGCCCGCAAGCGATTTCCGGGAAGGCCTTCGGCCTAGCCGTGGCCCAGTTTCATGAGCCAGCCGATGCTGAAGAGCGCGAAGAGAAAGCACCCGAAACAATACGCGCCATAGCGAAGTCGCTCTTTATCAGTCTTCTTCGAGGTAATTCCCATCACCACCGAAGTAAAAAGCGAAAACAGAAACGCCGCTTCGAAATGGGAAAGATTGATCTTCGGCATCTAATCTTTTTTTCCCGTTGCGATCTCGTAGCTGTCGACCATGGCGAGGATATTCAGGAGTCCAGCCGTGACCAGGAACTTCGTTCCATAGTCGTGGACATCGCCGGTCATATCAGGCGCCGAATAGCCGAGCATGGCTGCGCCGAAATAGAGAACGCCGGAAGCCATGTCGCACAGAAATCCGCCGTAGTTGATCAGAGTCGTGAGCAGATCACCTTTCTCCGGCGTGAACATCATGCCGCGCATGAACAAGCCGAAGAGAAACATGAACAAGACGGAGGCGAAAATCAATGCCCCGCGGCCGGTGCGTTTCTGGAGGAAATGTCCCCCCCCGGGAATGATCCAGGCGACGACTACGGGCCACAGCCAGACATTAATGGGCGTCACGATTTCGCGGTCAGACGTTGCCGCTTGAGGTTGAACTGCCATTCTGTGTGCTTAGTACGAGGTTATCACGCGGTCCGAAACCGAACGCTGGTGTGGGGCGAAATGGTGTGGGGCGGATTCCCCTGATCCGCGCTGGACCCCCGGTCCGGCTCTTCCACAAACTGAAAAAGCCGGTGGACTGTTTAGCCCGAAATTCTTACCCTGAAAACGCCTAACTTGGTTGTTTTGTTGTCGCAAAGGCGGTTTTTTAACATTTTTTGTAGGCATGTTTTCGTTTGATTTTATTGCTTGCCACTTTTGTTATTTCGCTGTATTATGTAAGCATGTATGTGACTGCGATTCCCAACCGCAACTCACCGCCAGCCATTCTCCTCCGCGAATCCTATCGTGAAGACGGCAAAGTCAAAACCCGCACCATCGCCAATATCACTCACCTGCGACCCGCCCAGATCGAAGCCATTCGCGGTGCCCTGTCCGGCTCTGTCTCCGTCGCCGGCCTGCCCTTACCTGATGCCTTCCACGTCCACCGTTCCCGTCCGCACGGTCACGTTGCCGCCGTTCTCGGCTCCCTGCGCAAACTTCAACTCCCGGCTGTTATCGATCCCCAATCCAGCCGGCCGCGCGATCTCGTCGTCGCCATGATTGCCGCCCGCCTTCTCGATCCGGCCTCCAAACTTGCCACCGCCCGCAGCCTGCATTCCGACACTCTCCAGAGCAGCCTCGGCGAATCGCTTTCTCTCGATTCCGCCGACGAAACCGAACTCTACTCCGCCATGGACTGGTTGCTCGCGCGGCAGCCACGCATCGAGCGGGAACTGGCCAAACGCGAACTGCAGGACGGAGCAATGGTCCTTTACGACCTTACTTCCACTTACTTTGAGGGCCGTCATTGCCCACTGGCTAAGCTCGGCCATTCACGCGACGATAAATCCGGTATTCCGCAGATCGTTTTCGGGCTTCTCACCAACGCCGCGGGCTGTCCGGTTGCCGTCGAAGTTTTCGACGGCAATACTGCCGATCCCAAAACCGTGGCCACACAGGTCGACAAGCTTCGTCACCGCTTCGGTCTTCAGAAGGTCGTACTCGTCGGAGATCGCGGCATGATCACCAGCGCCCGCATTCGCGAGGACCTGCCTGCCTCTCACGGCATCGAATGGATCTCCGCTTTACGCGCCACACAGATTCAGAAACTGGCCCGCGATGGCAGGTTGCAGATGTCGTTCTTTGACCAGACGGATATGGTCGAAATCGCTCATCCCGATTTTCCCGGTGAAAGACTGGTCGCCTGCTTCAATCCACTGCTGGCCGAAGAACGTGCGCGGAAACGACCTGAGTTGCTGGCCGCTACCGAGAAGCAACTGGAGAAAATTGCCGCCGCCACAAAGCGTTCCAGACGGCCCCTTCGCGGCAAGCAGAATATCGGACTGCGCGCGGGCAAAATCCTCAACCGTTACAAGATGGGCAAGCACTTTGAACTGCGCATCGAAGAGGACAGTTTTCACTACCAGCGCAAACAAGCTAACATCGAGCGCGAACAAAACCTCGACGGCATCTACGTCATTCGCACCAGTGTCAAAGCAGACGCCTTATCCAGCGAACAGGTCGTGGCGAGCTACAAAAGCCTGTCGGGCGTGGAAAGAGCCTTCCGCAGCCTCAAGACCGTCGATCTGCATGTGCGGCCCATCCATCACCGCCTGCCGGATCGCGTGCGCGCTCATATCCTGCTCTGCATGCTGGCCTATTACGTCGAATGGCACATGCGCCAGTTGCTCGCTCCCATGCTCTTCGACGATCACGATAAATCACAGGCAAAGGCCGCCCGTGCTTCCATGGTGGCCCCCGCCAAACGCTCTGACGCCGCCCGCCGTAAAGCCGCCACGAAAATGACCGAGGATGGGCTCAAAGTTCATAGCTTCCAAACTCTGCTTGGCGACCTGGCCACTATCGTCAAAAACCGCATCCTGCCCAAAGACAAAAAGATTCCAGCCTTCGACATACTAACCACGCCAACTACACTTCAGCAACATGCCTTTGATCTGCTCGGCGTCACCCTTCGACTCAACTGATTTTCCTCGGCCGTAGGCAGTAGCTCCGACACCCTGAGTCTGCTATCTCATTGCTTCGTCTACGCTTGCGTAAAATCGGTCAAAGAACTTCGGTTTAGCGTTCGCCCCATTTCAACTTCTGGCGAAGGACATCGAAGAACGTTTTGCCCGGCGGTCGGACGAGGAAGACGTCGAAATCGGAAGTTGCGCATTCCACGGCATCGCCTTCATGGAGCGGGTTTCCGACCTGCCCGTCCACCGTCAGGTAAGCGTCTTCATTGCCCGCCCGGCTGACGATTCGAATAGCCATCTCCGACGGCACGATGAGCGGCCGGTTCGTCAGCGTGTGGGGGCAGATCGGAGACAGGCAAATCGCGTTGACCGTGGGATAAACGATCGGGCCGCCCGCGGAGAGCGAATAGGCGGTCGAGCCGGTAGGCGTGGCGATAATCAGCCCGTCTGCCTTGTACTCGCAAATGAAACTCTCGCCAGCCCAGGCTTCGAGATCCACGATACGCGCAATGGCCGATTTGGCGATAACCACGTCGTTTAACGCCTGATACTCCGCAATAACGGAGCCGTTCCGCTTAAGCAAAACATGCAGCATTTTGCGGCAGGTCACCCGGTGCAGCCCTGCCAGCGAACGCTCCAGTTCCGGAAAAAGCTCCGGCAGCGTTACGGAAGCGAGGAAGCCCAGACTCCCGAGGTTCACCGCCAGCAAGGGCACGGCGCGATTCCCGACCGCCCGCGCCGCCGAAAGCAGCGTTCCGTCTCCGCCAAGAACCACCGCCAGATCGCAGCCATCGGGCACGCTGGCGCGGTCGAGCCCGCCGGGTATTCCGGCATAGACGGCCGTCTGCGTGTCGAAGCGCACCTCAACCCCGCGTTGCGCGAGCCATCCAAGCAGCTCCGGTACGAGCTCGACCGCCTGAGGCGAGTTGGGCTTCGAAAATATGCCAACGGTATTAACGGCGCCCATAGAGCAGGAACTCCTTGTTGCCTTTCGCGCCCGTGATGGGGCTATCCATGATCTGAGTTGCGAATCCCAGTTCCTCCGCCGACCGGCGCACCTTCGCGCAGGCAGCCTCGTGGAGCGCCGGATCGCGCACGATGCCCCCCTTTCCCACCTGATCGCGTCCGACTTCGAATTGAGGTTTCACCAGAACCACGATTTGGCCGCCAGGACCGGCTTTGAGTACCTTCACCATAGCGGGCAGAATCATGGTGGCCGAGATAAAGCTCACATCACAGACTGCCAGATCCACAGTCTCTCCGGCAAGATTGCCGGCAGTAAGGTAGCGGGCATTCACGCCTTCATGAACCACCACGCGAGGGTCGTTGCGAAGCCGCCAGTCGAGTTGTCCCGTTCCGACGTCGATGGTGTGAACCCGGGCGGCGCCGGCTTGCAGCAGGCAATCGGTGAAGCCGCCGGTAGAGGAGCCGAAATCCCCAACGACGAACCCATTTACATCAATGCCGAAATCCCGCAGCGCCGCTTCGAGTTTGAGTCCTCCGCGGCTGACATAACGTAGCCGGGCAGTAGTTTCGAGGCGCGAGTCAGCCGCAACCAGTTGTCCGGGTTTGCTCGCCTTCTGGCCGTTCACCAGAACTTCGCCCGCCATAATGAGCGCCTGAGCCTTTTCGCGCGTTTCGGCAAGCCCCCGCCCGACCAGCGCCCGATCGAGTCTGTCCTTGCCACTCGCCATTCACGACTTGCGCTTGACGATCAGATCGGCAATCTCGTGAAGGCGCTGAGCCTTTGAGCCAAAGGGCTGCAGCGCGTCATGCGCGCGGCAGCATTCATCCTCCGCCATCCGCCGGGACTCGTCAAGGCCGTAAACCGCAGGAAAGGTGATCTTGCCTTGCGCCGCGTCCTTTCCCGCCGTCTTTCCCAGCGCTTCCGACGATTCCTCGACATCCAGAATGTCATCCACGATCTGAAACGCCAGGCCGACGTGCTCACCGTATCGCGAAAGCGCATCTTTTTGCGCCGCATCGGCCCCGGCGCAGATTCCGCCCATCCGGACCGAGGCCCGTAGCAGGGCTCCGGTCTTCGCGCGATGAATGCTGTTGAGCAACTGCGCGGTCGGGGCTTGTCTTTCCCCTTCGATGTCGGTCACCTGTCCACCGATCATCCCTTCGACCGTTCCACTGGCAAAAGATATTTCGTCGATCAGCGCGATCTTCGCCTCCGCCGGCAAGCTCCCGATCCGTACGAGCGTCTGCATGGCGAGTGTCAACAGCCCGTCGCCCGCGAGGATCGCTATCGCTTCTCCGAAGACCTTGTGACAGGTCGGCTTTCCGCGCCGAAAATCGTCGTTATCGAGCGCCGGAAGATCGTCATGAATCAGCGAGTAAGTGTGGGTCATTTCCAGCGCGCAGCCTGCTTCAATGGCGCCCGGCGCCGGGTCCGCGACGGCCGCGGCGCTTTGCAGACAGAGAATGGGGCGGATGCGTTTCCCGCCCGCGAACAGGCTATAGCGCATGGCGCGATGGATCGTTTGCGGGAGTTCGGATTCGGCAGGCGTCAGACAATCCAGAGCCTGATCGATCAAGCGGACCTGGGCGGCCAGGAACTCTTTAAGATCCATTATTTCTCGATGCGGAACGGCTCGGGCTGGTACGCGCCTTCTTTGCGAATCAGCGTTTCAACGCGCGTTTCGGCGTCTTCCAGCTGCTTGCGGCAAAAATCGCTCAGCTGCATTCCGCGCGAAAAAAGTTCGAGTGAACGGTCGAGCGGGAGGTCACCGGACTCGAGTTCCTTGACGACCGTTTCCAGTTCGTCGAGAGAGGTTTCGAAGCTCGCGACAGTCTGCGGAGGCTGTTGATCTTCGGGCATCGAACTATTCTAACGTGGCTGCGGGCCGCCCTGACGGCTCCTCAAAAACGCCTCCTCATTAGCGCTCGCCGGCACGCGTGCCCGGGTAAACCCTTTCGGATTCAACGCATAATTTCCGGGCCAGCGACCGCCAGGAGCGATTGGCACGCTTCTCCTGCAACCTGCTCAACGACGTCGAAGCGGGCTCAGAATCGCGCCTGTACCGAAACCTCCTGGTACGCGGCATCTGAATTTCAATGCCCATATTAAAGGCATTTCATGCGAGAATGATCAATGTTACAAACTGGCGCGCCCAGTCCGGTAATGGTCGTGCGGCGATGGAGGAGATTCGCAAATGAGCTACAGCTCCGAGACTCCTTTCGACAACATCGAAAGCTCACACGAGTACGTCACCCTGCTGGCGGAGGCGATTGACGTCGCTCTTGCCGAAGTAGAGGCGGATATTGCCCTCGCGGGCGCCGACGGCGCCAATCGCCGTAAAGAAGCACTTCAGCTTGTCCTCTTCAGGATGAACAAACTGAAAGGTCACATGACGTCCAGCCGCAGAATTCTTAACGATCTGCGCACGTTACGCCGCCTCCTGCTGGAGGAGCGCAGTCTGCCGAAGGTCACCCGGCAGACCGCCGGTTAGCCACCTGCCAAAGGTGGTAAACGGTTAATTTTCGATTTCCCGGTACGCGATTGCCGAGTGAATTCCTGTTTCTTTTTCAATTTTAGTTCAAACTCAAAACCCCCAACTTTCACGTGTATGCGCACTTGACAAAAGAATGCGCGGGGAATACCATGAGTTGCTCGTTGTAGTTAAATTCTTGTTAATTTCACGCCACTGGTCAGGTGGGGGGCTCTACGTATGATGACCTTCGCAGTCGGTGAAAAAGTCGTGTATCCCAACCAGGGTGTTGGGACGATTGAAAATATCAGCACACGTTTCTTCGAACAGAGACCAGAAAAGTTCTATCTCCTCAGGCTGTTCTGTTCGAGCATGACGGTGATGGTCCCCTTTTCGAATGCCGAGACGATCGGTCTTCGAAAGCTATCCAAAACAACAGACGTTAGTAAAGTGCTGACTTATCTCTCCGGTCCGTCCATTGAGAATCTTTGCGACTGGAAACTCCGCTTCAAGATCAACAGCGAGAAGATGTTGACGGGCAGTCTGCTGCAGATCGCGGAAGTCTTTAAACAATTAGTGCGGATACAGGCGGAAAAGCCGCTCTCGTTCCGCGAAAAGAAAATGCTGGACCGTACCCGGACCATGCTCATTTCAGAGGTTTCGCTGGCGCGCAACATCTCTCAATCCGAAGCAATCCTCATGCTGGAGAAAGCGTTGGCCAAATCCGGTTTCGCCTTTCCCGAACCCGCTTAAGCGGTCGGGATAGCCTTCAAATTTTGCGGGCGCCTCGCTTTTACAGCGAGACGCCCGCTTTCTGTTTGCCCCATTCCCGCCGGTACCACTCAAGCGTTTCCCGCATCCCGCGATCGAACGTGAATTTCGGATCGTGGCCGAGATCCCGGCGCGCTGCTCTGGTGTCCGCCTGTGAGTCCCGCACATCGCCGGCCCGTGGCGGTCCGTAAGTTGCGGGAATGCGAATGCCTTCAATTTCCTGCAGCAGTTCCCACGCCTGATTCAGAGTGATACGGCCGCCGTTTCCTGCGTTGTACATACGGCCGGAAACCTCGGCGCGCGCCTCGGCGGCGGCGATATTCAAAGCCACCACATCCTCAACGAAGGTGAAGTCGCGCGACTGCTCGCCGTCTCCGAAAATCGTGGGAACGCGCCGCTCAAGAATGGCGGTCATGAAAAGCGAAAGAACGCCCGAATAGGGGCTCGCCGGGTCCTGCCGTGGGCCGTAAACGTTGAAGTAACGCAGACTTACGGTCTCGATGCCAAAGCACGATGCCCAAACCGACATGTAATGCTCGCCCAGCAGCTTCTGTGCGGCGTAGGGAGATTTTGGGCTCGGCGTCATGGTCTCCACTTTGGGCAGTTCAACAGTGTCCCCATAGGCGGAGGACGACGCGGCGTAAATCACGCGCCGCACACCCGCCGCTTTCGCCGCTCGCAGCACGTTGAAAGTGCCGTCGATGTTTACTTCGTGCGAGGGAACGGGTTCGTGGATCGAGCGCGGTACCGAGGGAATCGCCGCTTCATGAAACGCGGTGTCGACGCCTTCGATGGCTGCCCGAAGACCGTCATAATCGCGGATATCGATCCGTTGAAACTCGATATTGCCGCGAATTTCATCGAGATTTTTTTCATGTCCGGTGAGCAGGTTGTCGACGACAACCACCCGGTCTGCTCCGCGCGCCAGCAGGCCGCGCACGAGGGATGAGCCGATGAACCCGGCGCCACCAGTTACTAGAAAATTACTCAAGCTCTCAGCATACTGTTTCGCCCGCGTGGGAAACGTCGTACCCCGCCACAGTTTCGAGCTGCCTTCGCAAGCGGGAGCGATTCAAAACGTCGAAAAGGCCCTCTACGGCTTTTTTCGTCATATCCCGCTTATGCAGGACCAGTTCGAATCGCTCGGAAGCGAGCGGAATGAACTCGAGGCCAAACCGGCGCGCGGCGGAACCCGCGGCAATACAGCAATCGGCGGTTCCGGAGGCAACCGCCCAGGCGGCGGCCAGATGTCCCGAAACGCAGCTTTCGCTGCCGCGAATCCGGGTCATCGGTATTCCTGCGGCAGCAATTTGGGAGTCGAAGAGTTTTCGGCTGCCGGAGCCGTGGTCCCGATTCACGAATTTCACCAGCGGATTGGCGAGGTCGCCGATCGTGCGAATCGACTTCGGATTTCCGCGGCGCACCACAAAACCTTCTTCCCAGAGCGCGAAGGTCACGACCGATGAACCTGCCGGACTCGCGCCGACATGTGTGCCCGCGATGTCCACCTTGCCTTCCCTCAGCCATTCGAGCGCCCGGGCGCTGTTGGCGTTGGCCAGAACGACCTCGATTCCCGCTTCACGCGCGTAAGACGCGAGCAGGGACAGCGCCGGATCGCAGCCGGCAATCAGTAGCCTGTCGCCGCAATTCGGCTCGGCGGCCAGCGATGCCTGACCGCTATCGGTCACCACGCCGTCCGCAACCGGAAGATAAGCGGGAAACGAAGGGGGAATAACTCCGATGACTCTACGGCCGACGCGGCAGATTTGAATCGGCTCGCCGGGAGCGGCAGGTGACGTCTCGTCGAGCGGCTCAAAGGTCTGCGCGCTGTTCGCAGGGGCCGCGTCGTCGTCCAACGCAAACAAGTCCTCAACCGAGGTCTCGAGCGCTCGCGCAAGCCGCAGGGCGACGGAGGTATTGGGCACGTACGTACCGGCTTCGATGGCATATATCGCCTGGCGCGTAATTCCCGCCTGCGCAGCCAAATCGACAGCCGCGATGCCGCGGGATTTTCTTACTCCAGCCAGCCGGTTGATCATGTGACTACTATAGATGACAACGTCCGGTTTGACGGGCCGGTTTCGCGAAACCTCGTACCGGAGCTGTCGGCGTACCAGGGCCGCTAACTCAGGTCTCTCATGGATAGATGATGACCGTCGTGATGTCTGTGAGACGCGGCGGCGCGCATTTACGAGGAGATGGAAAAACGCGGGAAATCGCCAATAATCAAGCTAATCTTGTGTTCATGGGCGAAGCGGACCCGGCGGAACAGATCACGATGCTTCTTCAGGCTTCGCGAGAGGGCGATCCTTATGCCAGAAACAGGCTTATCGAATCGCTTTACGGCGAGTTGCGTCGCATAGCCGGAAGCCTCATGCGAGACGAACGCTCAGGGCACACTCTCCAACCCACCGCGCTGGTTCATGAGTTGCTGATCCGGCTCATCGGAAACAACGGAATGCTGCTGGCCGAAAACAAAAGCCATTTCGTCTTCATGGCGACCCGCGCGATGCGAAATTTGCTTGTGGATCATGCCCGCGGCCGGCGGACCGCCAGGCGAGGCGGCGAGGTGGACTTCGTACCCATTGAGCCGGAGCTTGATGGCGCGAACTGCTCAACCGAAAAGCTTCTGGCGATCCATGAAGCGCTGGATCGACTGGACGCTTTAAATGCCCGTCAGGGAAGAGTAGCCGAGATGCGGATTTTCGGGGGGTTCGACGTGAAAGAGATCGCCCAGGCTTTGGGGGTCACTACACGGACGGTAGATCGGGACTGGCAACTTGCCAAAGCCTGGCTCCATCTCCAGTTGAGGGGCGCTATTTCTGCCGGGGCATGAGCGGGGCGGTGTCGGTTAGCCTCCTGTATTGCCTCCGTCGACGATGATTACGCTCTGCGAGCCCGAACTTGTTTTCCCGGGGCAACCCACCTTGGCGGCACTCCGTTTTCCGAAGAAGTGATCCCATAACTCAAGAGGGCTCTCCGTCTGAATTCCCGCCAGGATATGTTTACCCGACAACTGCGGCGGCAGTGTCGCTGCAAAGGAACCGTTAGCGGCCGTTAGGGTTCCGCTGCTTTGCCAACTCGTGTCGCCGTTATATTTCGTGATGTAAACGCAGACGTTCGCTGCCTCTACGCCCGTGAAGACAGGGACTGCGACCACCTCCACCTTGTTATCAGATCCTTCGACTTCACAAACGGAAGTCATCCTCCCTCCCATCTCGGTGTATGCAGCTGTCACGATGTACATGTTCGATTCTCCTCTGGTAAATGAATTCAGACTTGTTGAGAAAGCATCCCTCAAGAGGTATGCGCGGAATGGCTCCTGTTTACGACATTATTTTTTCGCCACCGATGTGTGACCCGCGACGGCGATATAACGCGAGTCAGATCGCAGGGCGTCGAGCGCCTGGTCCTCTTCCAAACCTTCGCGGCGATAACCGTGTTGCAGCGCGTTCTTCACCCAGTCCAGCGCTTCTGTGCGAAAGCCGAGCCTTTCGTAAATCTCGCCGGCCGTCACCATCACTGCCGTGTCGGAAGGGACCAGCGCCAGCGCGCGTTCGATGAGTTCCAGGGCTTCCTGCCTCTTGCCGGTCTGAGCCAGAAAACCGGCGAGATCCGCAGTCAGACGCCCGTCGTTCGGATTTGCCTGCAAACGTCGTCTGCAGATTTCCGCCGCCCGGCGGTAGGCATCCTGAGACTTCCCATCCTGCCCGGGAAGGTGCGCATACCCATCCGCGAGACTTGACCAAACCTGGTAATTGGATTGATCGAGTTCGAGAGCCTTCTCGTAATCCGCCGTTGCATCGGTCCATCGTTTCAACTTCGCGTTGAGCGTCCCGAGATTGATCCAGACCGGCGCGGTGGGATTCAGCGACGCCGCTTTCAGGAGATAGACGCGGCTCTCATCGAGGCGGCCGAGTTGCAGTAGTACCCCACCCAGGCTGTACAGAATCCGGGCATTGTCAGGAGCAAGGCGAAGGGCCCCCTCGAATTCGGCCGCCGACTTTTCGTAGAGTCCCTGACGATAGTAAAACTGGGCAAGAAAACTGCGGGAGGACCATGACTGAGGATTGCGGCGAATCGCCTCCCTGAAATTCGACTCCGCCTTGTCGACGAGACCGATCCCATTGCACGCGCGCGCGAGCGCCACGAACAATTCGCCGCTTTCAAGGCCGCGCTCCTGGGCGGCGCGAAGCTGATCCAGCGCCTCGCCGTACCGATCCGTAGCTATATAGAGTTCTCCCCGGGCGAATGGTATTGAAGCGTCCCCAGGCGCCGATCGAGCCGCGAGGTCGAGTTGATGTTCGGCTTCGGTCAAGCGGGACGGATCGTGAAGGCGATCGAACTGCACGCGAAGAACGCGAGCGAGCTGGATGCGCGCCTGAATGAAGCCCGCATCGCGACTCAAGGCCCGGCTGAGCGCGGCCGCGGCAAGCTCTAGCGCCCGTGGTTTATCGCTTCTCTCAAACAACCCAAGCGCCTCAATATAATCCGCCTGAGCCATTGGGTCCGAGCTTGTTCGGGGTGCTGAGCCGGCGGATGAAATTCCGAGTCTCGAAAGGATTTGTTCCGAAGAGGAGCGAAGCAGCGCATCGTAATCGGGCCCTTCAGTGTTGAATACTCCGAGAATTTTCCCGCTGGCTCCGTCGGCGACGGTAACAACATCGCTTAATCCGCCCGGTGCGCGGGCGAGGCTTCCCGCAACCACTCGATCGGCGCCCAACTGCCGGTGGGCGCCGGCAATATCGGTTACATGCTGCGCCGCAAGTTCATCCTGGGCGATCCACGCGGCGTTGTTCTGCGGGACGATTGCTTCCAGCCTCCGGGATAAAGCCATGGAGAAACCCTGAGCCGCGGCTTCATCGAGGTCGCCCGACGCGTCAGCGGCCGAGAACGGCAGCACGGCCACGCGAAGGTGCGCGGGCGGACCATGCGCTGCCTTCCGGGTGAGCCAGAAAAGAAGAGATCGCCAGCAGGAGCAGAAAGACGGCGATTGCCGCGGCAAGTTTCCCCCGCAGCACGCGTGGGCCTGCGCGAATCGCCTTCGCGGGCGACCACCGCACGGGAGCGCCAATCAGCGCAACAACGGCATGGGATGATCGCGGACGGCGATCCGGCTCGCGATCGAGGCAGCGAAGAATCAGTTTCGCCCAGTTTTGGGGCAGGTCCGGAACATGGACGCGCGGATCCGGTGGAGGCGTTTCGATGCGCTGGAAGAGGGACTGAAACTGAGACGACGCGGGGAAGGGAGAGCAGCCGCAAAGCATCTCATAGAGGACAAGGCCCAGTGAGTAAAAGTCGGTTGCGCCCGTCACCGCGCGCCCAAGCAACTGCTCGGGCGCCATGTAGGCGGGCGTTCCGGCCTCGTCCTCCTTCATCAACGAAGGCGCCATCGTGATATTCGGCAACGCAAGAACTCTTGCGATGCCGAAATCCGTGATGACGGGTCTGACAACGCCCCCCGACTGCGGAACCAGCATGATGTTGCCCGGCTTGAGGTCGCGATGGACAATCCCGTTCCGGTGCGCCGTCTCGAGAGCTGAAACGAGCGGTTCCACCAATGGACCGACTTCCGCCAGAGGCAGTCTTACAGCGGTCTTCAATCTGTGGGCGACGGTCGGGCCGCGCAGGAGCTCCATGGTGAGAAACAGAATGTCCCGCTCGCCCGACTGATCTCGCGCGATGTCAAATACCCGGCAAATGTTGACATGCGTCAGCCTCCTCATCAGCCGCAACTCGTGCTTCAGCCGTATATAGGCTTCCGCGATGGACTCACCTCGCGGATCGACGGTTTTAATCGCGATCGTCTCGTTCAGTTCTCTGTCTTCCGCCTCGTAGACGCGGCCCATTCCTCCCTGGCCCAGCAAGCGGATGACGCCGTAGCGGCCCGCAAGAACATCGCCGGATTTAATCTCAGGAGGCGCGGATTCGACGGCCTGGCCGGAACGGAAATCAGGGAGAGCAAGGCCGAGACCGGAGGTGACTGACCGATGAGCCTCAAGGAGCAGGCGCACTCCGCCGCGAAGATCCTCATCGTCAGTGGCCGATGCGAGAAAGGCGACTCTCTGGTCGAGGGGAACGTCGAGCGCTCTCCAGAACAGACTTTCGACCCGCTCCCAGCGCATCAGACTCTGGTCTTTCACGGGAACCGCCTCATAAATTACTTCGAATCGGATGTCGTACTTGCCATCGTAACAACGCATTTCAGACATGCGGCGATCTTACGGAACAGAATTCACCAATAATTTCGCCGCTTTCAGACCAAATACGAAAGGAAAATCAAAAATGTCACTCGAAACATCGTTCACCGCGGCCAGTCCCGACTTCGAGAAGCCGCCCGATCAATCGTTCCTCCTGTTATCTCCGCTGGAGCCCCACATGGCCATTCAGGCGGAAGACGCGCCTGGTACCGGGCTCACCCTGCGACCATTAGACGAAAAGAATCCGAAGCAGTACTTTGTTCTTCGTCCGGCCATCGACAACGGCCTGGCTCGCGGCGTGGCGCTGGTGAACCTGGGCTTCGCAAAAGCCGGTTCGAACCTGTGGTACGCGGTCAACTATGCCGGTAACGATAAACCTCTCGTGATGAAGCAGTACGATCGGGAGTCGACGCCGTCCAATGCATGGGTGATCCACTTCGCGGACGACCATGGCGTGATCGGTATTCGCATTTCTCGCGAGTCCGACGGCTCGCAGAGCTGGAACGATCAGCACAATCCAAAGGGAGCGCACCGTATTATTTCCTACGACGACAAGAAGGACAATTCCATCTGGCGAGTGAGGTTCGCTGACGTTGCCGCGCCTTCGGAGCTGGTGGCTGCCGCAACAATCTAACGAGTGCGGAGCCGGAGATCATAACGATCGGCCGGCTCCGCCACTTTCATTGCTCCCAGCCGCCGCCGAGCGAGTTGTAGATCTGGACGAGAGAGACGTTTTCGCCCAGGCGTGCGTTGGCGAGTGTCAACTCGTCCTCGAACTCATTGGTCTCGTTCGTGAGGACTTCCAGATAGCTGGCGGCGCCGCCCTGGTAGCGAACTCGTGCAATCGCCGAGGCGTTTCGTGCCGCCGTAACGAGCAACTCCTGCTGCACGCGGCTTTCGCGGTATTTTCGGTACGCGATCAGCGCATTTGAGACGTCGCTGAAAGCTTTCTGGATGGTCTGCTCGTAAGTGAGCAGCGCTTCCTGCTGTTGTTCCTGGGCCAGGTGATAATTCGCGCGAATCTTTCCAGCATTAAATATCGGCTGTGTGGCCTGGGCCGTCCAGGTCCACGCGCGCGCGCTGCCGAAGAACAGGGAGGCGAGCGATCCGCTCTCGAGCCCCAGGCTTCCCGTGAGCGACACGTCGGGGAAGTAGGCGGCACGCGCGACTCCGATATTGGCGTTCGCCGCAATCAGATTCTGTTCCGCTGCCCGGATGTCGGGACGACGCTCGAGCAGGCGCGATGGGATGCCCGGCGGTACCTCGACCGGCAGTGGCTCCTCCGTCAGGAGCCGCCCGCGGGGCACGACTGATGCGGGACCCGGTTCCGGATTCCGGCCGAGAAGGATCGCGATCTGATTCTCCTCCTGCTGGATCTGGCGTTCGAGATCGGGTATCGCGGCCGATGCGACCTGGACCAGTTGTTGCGCCTGATACACGTCGGCCAGAGTCCCGGCGCCGCCATCCGCGAGCGTTTGCGTCAGCTTCAGCGAATCCTGGCGCGCGGTCAGTGCATTCTTCGAAATATCCAGTTGCAGATCCAGTTCGCGAAGCGTGAAATATGCCGTCGCGACATTCGCGACCAGGCTCGAGATCACCGCCTTTTGCGCCCAATCGCTCGCGAGCAGATTTGCGCGTGCAGCCTCGGTCGCCCGGCGGTATTTTCCCCAGAAGTCGACATCCCACGAGGCAGAGAGGGTGGCCAACAGCGCAGCGTAAGTGAACGACGGAAATCCGCCTGAGATGGGCGGAGTACGCGCCCCTGTGGCGCCGGCCGCTCCGGTAACGCTCGGAAACTGGTTCGAGCGCGTGATCGTGACCTGCTCTCTTGCCTGAAGAATGCGCGTCGCCGCGATCCGAACATCATAGTTCTGATCGAGCGCGGTTCGAATCAACTTCTGCAGTTCGGGGTCTTCGAAGACCGTGAACCACTTCGCATCGCCGAGTGATGCCACAGCGGCATCTCCCGCGGCGGTTGAGTCAGGGCCTCGGAACGCGGGTGGAGCAGCTATTTGCGGACGCTGGTAGTTCGGCCCAACCGTGCATCCCGCGAGGCAGATGGCTACGGTAGCGGCTGTTAGTCTCACTCCGAGGGTCATTCGGCGCCTCCGCCTTCCGCAGGGATATCACTCTTGCGTTTGGTTTTGGCCGTTATGCTCTCGACAACGTCGAACGTAACCGGAATCAAAAATATCGCAATCAGCGAAGCCGCGAGCATTCCTCCGATCACTACCGTTCCCAGAATGCGGCGCGAATTGGCGCCGGAACCGGCAGCGATCCACAGCGGAACGCAGCCGAGAATGAAGGCGAACGCCGTCATCAGAATCGGCCGCAAGCGCAGCCGAGCCGCGGCGAGGGCAGCCTCCTGGATTCCCTTCCCCTTTTCGTATTCGGCTTTAGCGAACTCCACGATCAGAATCGCGTTCTTCGCCGAAAGGCCAATCAGCATGACGAGGCCGATCTGCGCGAATACGTCGTTCTCATAATGCCGCAACGTCATAGTCAGGTAAGCGCCGAAAACGGCGATCGGCGTGCCCAGCAGCACGCTGAAGGGCAGCGACCAGCTCTCGTACTGCGCCGCCAGAATCAGGAACACGAGCAGCAGCGAGAGGCCATAGATGACAGAAGGCGATATACCCTTCTCGGCCTGCTGTTCCTGGAACGACATTCCGTTGTAATCGAAGCCCATCTCGCGAGGCATGTTTTGCGCGAAGGTTTCTTCGAGAGCCTTCCTCGCCTGCCCCGAACTATAGCCGGGCGCGGCCGCCGCGTTGATCTGCGTCGCGCGGTATTCGTTGAAGTGCATGTCGAATTCGGGTCCGTTGATCGTTTTCAGAGTCGTCACGGCGCTTAAGGGGACCTTACCGCCCGATCCGTTATTCACATAGAACTGCGCGACCTGATCCGGCCGCGTTCTGTAATCGCCCTCGGCCTCGACGTAAACCTGCCACTGGCGCCCGAAGCGATTGAAGTAGTTCACCAGATAGCCCCCCATGAACGTCTGCATGGTGGTATACACATCACCGATATTGACTCCCTGGCGCGAAACCTTCTCGCGATCCACATCGGCAAAAAGCTGCGGCACACTCGGCAGATAGGTCGTGCTGATCCCTGTCAGTTCCGGCCGCTTGCGCAATGCCGCCATAAACTTGTTCACGTTGTTGGTGAAGAAGTCCTGTGTGCCGCCGGAGCGGTCCTCCAGCACAAAAGTAACGCCTCCCGAGGTACCGAGCCCCGGAATCGAAGGCGGCGGAAACGAGAAAGCGATGCCCTCCTTGATTTGCGACAGCACTCGGCCCACGTGCGCCTGAATGGCTGGAAACTGCTCCTCCGGCTTCTTGCGCTGATCCCAGTCCTTGAGCGGTACGAAGAAAAACGCGCTGTATGTGTTCTGCACCTGGCTCAACAGGCTGAAGCCGATCACGGAGATACATGACGCCACGCCCGGCGTATTCAGGAGCGCGTTCTCGACCTGTTTCGCCGCGTCGCTGGTTCGCTGAAGAGACGATGCGTCTGGCAATTGCATCGCGACATACAAATAGCCCTGGTCTTCCTCGGGCAAAAACGAAGTCGGGAGGCGGCCGCCCATGAACACGGCGCCGACGGCGATCAAAACGAGAAAGATCAGGGCGAACCCCGCCTTGCGAATCAATACCCCGGAGAATCCGACGTAACCGTCGGTAACGCGCGCGAAGACCCGATTAAACCATCGGAAGAAAGCGGCGAGTGGGCCTCGCGATTCCGTTTTGGGTCGCAGAAGCAAAGCCGACAGCGCAGGGCTGAGCGTCAGCGCGTTAAAGGCGGAGAAGACAACCGAGATCGCAATGGTAGCGGCGAACTGCTGGTACAAGCGGCCGGTAATGCCCGGAATGAAAATGGTCGGGACAAAGACCGCTGTCAGAATGAGCGCGATCGCGACGACCGGTCCGGAGACCTGCTCCATCGCGAGCAACGCGGCATTGCGCGGAGTCAGGCCGTTCTCGATGTGATGTTCGACGGCTTCGACCACGACGATCGCATCGTCGACAACGAGACCGATGGCAAGCACCAGGCCAAACAGCGAGAGCGTGTTGATCGAGAATCCCAACAGCGGAAAGATCGCGAAAGTGCCGATCAGCGATACCGGCACCGCGAGCAGCGGAATCAGAGTGGCGCGCCATCCCTGCAGGAAGATATAAACCACGAGAACGACAAGCAGGAGGGCTTCGAACAGCGTCTGCACGATTTCGCGAATGCCGGATGAAACGGCTTTCGTCGTATCGAGCCCTACCTGGTATTCGAGATCCGAGGGGAAGCGCTGTTTCAGTTGTTCGAGTTTCGCGCGAACGGCCGCGGCGGCCTGCACCGCGTTCGTGCCCGGCAGCTGGTAGAGCGCAAGAATCGCCGCGGGCTTTCCGTTAAAGCGGCCGGTCAGGTTATAGGTCTGTGCTCCCAGTTCGATCCGCGCAACGTCTTTCAAGCGCAGAGTGGAACCGTCGAGATTCGAACGCAGGATAATGTTGCCGAATTGCTCGGGCGTCTCAAGCCTGCCTTGCGCCCGCACGCTATAGGTGAATTCCTGGCCTTTGGGCACCGGCTCGCCGCCGATCTGTCCCGCGGGGTTCACGGTGTTTTGAGTCTGGACGGCAGCTACGATTTGCGGCACGGTTACACCCAGCGACGCCAGCCGGTCGGGCTTGACCCAGATACGTGTTGCGTACTGCCCTGCTCCGAAGATGTTAACCTTCGCGATGCCAAGGACGCGCGTCAACTCATCGGCCATGTTGATGTAGGCGTAATTTGCCAGGAAGGTGCTGTCGTGAGTGCCCTTCGGCGCATACAACTGGGCGATCATGAACGGCGAGGTCGGCGATTTCTGGATGACCAGACCCGCGGTATTCACAAGAGGCGGCAGCTGCGACTGCGCCTGGGACGTGCGCAACTGCGTGAGAACCTGGTCGATGTTGGGATCGGTTGCGACGTCGAAATCCACCGTGATCTGAGTGGTTCCGTTGCTCGCGTTAATCGAGTAGAAGTAATTCATGTGGTCGACGCCGCTGATCTGCTGCTCGAGCGGCGTGGCCACGGATTGTTCCAGCGTTTGCGCATCGGCGCCGGGGAAGGTCGCCTGTACCTGAATTTCGGGCGGAACGATATTGGGGAACTGCGCGATCGGAAGCGTCAGCATCGACACCCCGCCGATGATGACCATAAGAATGGCGATCACCATCGCCACGATCGGGCGGTTGATAAAAAATTTCGACATGTTATTGAGCCGAAGCCTGTCCTGCGTCTGCCGGAATCTGTTCGACTTTTGGTGTTACGGTGCCACCGTCCTGCGCTTTGACCAGTCCTTCTGTCACGACCGTGTCGCCCGCCGACAAGCCGCTGTCGATCACCCAGAGCGAGCCGACCCGAAGGCCTGGCGTTACGTTGCGAATGCTCACCTTGTTACCAGGCCCGACCATCGCTACCTGATAGCGGCCCTGAATCTCCGATACCGCGCGTTGCGGCACCAGAACGGCGCCTCGTTTGGTCCCGGTCCTTGCCACGATCCGGCCGTATTGTCCGGGCCGCAGGATGTTTCCGGGATTAGCGAATGCCCCGACAATTCGGATGGTGCCCGTTGACGGATCCACCTGACGATCGGTAAAAACGATGTGGCCGGTACGGGGATACGTGCTGCCATCCGGAAGTTTCAGTTGCAGCGGAATCGCGGCAGCGGCCTTCAGCCAGTCGCTCTTTCCCGGATCGCTGACCGCCATATATTCCTGTTCGCTGATCGGAAAATAGGCGCGGATCGGATCCACCTGGGAAACGGTTGTCAGAACCGACGTCTGATTGACCAGATTGCCGAGCTGCACTGTCGCAAGACCGGCGACGCCGTCCAGCAGCGAACGAACTTTGGTGAAACCCACATTCAACTCGGCGGCCCGCACGTTTGCTTCAGCCGATTGAATCGCCGCCTTTGCGGCCACGATACCCGCATCGTCGGTCTTGAGCAGGGCCGCCACCGTGGACTCGGTTTGAACCTCGGTATCCAGCTGACTCTGCGGGACGGCGCGGGCTTTGGCAAGCGGCGTGTCGCGCTTCACATTGATCTGCGCCAGAAGCAACTGCGCCTGATCCTGCGCCAGCTTCCCTTCCGCCTGCGCAAGCGAACCCCGGGCCTGGGCGAGTTGTCCCTGGGATTGATCGAGGACCGCCTGAAACGGCCGCGGATCGATCTCAAACAGGACGTCGTCCTTGTGGACGAAAGAACCCTCGCGATAGTCCTGCCGGACTACGTAACCGCTGACCTGCGGCGATATCTGAGCGTTCACGTACCCGTCAAGAGACGCCACCCAGTCGGACGTCAGCGGGATGTCCTTTTGAATGGCGGCGACGACCGAAACTTCGGGCGGCCCGCCGGGCGGGGGGGCTGCTTTCTTTTCACAACCCTCAAGAACGAGGAGAGCCAGGCAAACCAGAAATCCGAATTTCAATGTCCCGCTCCGGCAAATTTTGCACACGAGAGGGCGACAAAGGTCACCTGATCATTGGACATATTAAATCTTAAGATGCGCAACGCGCCAGCAGCGATGCGGACTGATATTGCATGATGTTGAGTTGGAAGAAAAGCTGTTACAACCGCAGGTGCGGGTTTCACGGAAGGGCGCGGACCGGTTTCGCTCCGGGCACCCCTGGATATTCCGCTCGGATCTGATTGAGGGGGGGCAGGCGGCGCCGGGAGATACGGTGCGCGTAGTGGATTCGCGCGGCCAGTTCCTCGGCCAGGCGCATTACAGCGCGGCTTCGCAGATTGCCTTGCGGATGCTGGGACGGTCGGCGGAGCCTGTTTGCATCGGAGCCCGAATTGCGGCAGCCCAACGATTTCGCGAGCAAATTGTAACGGATTCCACCGCCTACCGGCTGGTACACGCCGAAGCGGATTTTCTCCCGGCTCTGATTATTGACCGCTACGGCGATTGTTTCGCCGTGCAAGCGCTCGATCAGGGTATGGATCGAGCGATTCCGGAAATCGTGCAGGCGCTGGAGGAGCAGTTTGCGCCCCGGGCGATTGTGGCTCGCAATGACGCGGCGGTGCGTTCGCTGGAAGAGTTGCCGCGAGAGATCAAAGTGGTGTCGGGCGAGATCGACAGTCCAGCGGCAATCTGGACGAACGGATTTCAGCTCGAGGCCGACCTGCTTCACGGGCAAAAGACGGGGATTTATCTGGATCAGCGGGAGAATTATCTGGCGGCCGCGCGTTATGCTTCGGGGCGGGCGCTTGATTGCTTCACCTCGACCGGCGGATTCGCGCTCCATCTCGCTCGGACTTGCGAACAGGTGGAGGCGATCGATTCCAGCGCCGCGGCGCTGGCCACCGCCGAGCGTAATGCTGAGGCGAACGGCATCTCGAATGTCACGTTCCGCGAGGGCGACGCTTTCGATGTGCTTTCGAATTATGCTTCGGCGCGCAGGAGTTTCGATGCGGTCGTGATCGATCCGCCGGCGTTCGCGAAATCGCGCCAGCAGATTGAGGGGGCGATGCGGGGATACAAGGATCTCAACCTGCGTGCGATGCGATTGCTCTCGCCCGGCGGAATTCTGGTCACGTGCTCGTGTTCGCATCATGTGAGCGAGGCGATGCTGCTGGAGGTAGTGGCCGAAGCGTCGCTCGATGCGGGCCGGGTGCTGCGCGTGCTGGAACGGCGGGCGCAGGCGCAGGATCACCCGATTCTGCTCACCGTTCCGGAGACGCTCTATCTGAAATGTTTGATTTTTCAGGTAGCGGGGGCATAGACACTCCCCGTGCTTGTGGCTCGGTGAGTGACCGCCCTGACCAACGAGAATCCGTACGGGCGGCAGTTTGCCGATAGCGATCCGATGTGAAGGTTCACTTCGTGGTACGCTCGGCAGTTCGGCCCGTCAAAGGCAGTTCGCCTCGGACCCATTTTTTCTGGAGACCTGATGTTCCTGAAGACCTTGCGCGCAGGCAGGCCGTTCGCGATCGTCTTCTTGTCGACGATAGGGGCGGTTGCCGGCTCCGCGCAGTCCGCCCGGGCGAATGATCCGCCGGGCAAGAGCGAGCTCAAAGCGGAGCTGATCAGGACTGGCTTATACCTGATTTCCGGCGGCGGCTGTAATTCGCTGCTGCGATTGAGCGCGAGCGGGCTGATCATCGTCGACGGCAAGCTTCCCGGCAACTATGATGCGCTTCTGGAGCAGGCGCACGAGATCTCTGACCAGCCTGTCCGGGTTCTGATTAACACCGATTATCACGAGAATCATACCGGCAACAACTCGAGGTTCCTGAAGGACGCTACTCAGATCCTGGCACAGGAAAATGTTCAACAAAGTCTCACCGCTTACAATGCCGCAGGCGGAAAAATCGGGCTGCCGACCAGGACTTATGACCAACACCTTACATTAAGGTTAGGTGGAATCGAGGCCCAGGTCCTGCATTTTGGCAACGCGCGTACCAACGGCGATACGGTCGTCTACTTTCCTAACTTGCGAGTCGTCGCCGTGGGAGATCTCTTCGCTCGCACGCCCGATCCCGATTTCTCTGCGGGCGGGAGCCTCATCGGTTGGGCGCCGGTGCTGGCGGAAATCCTGAAGCTGGATTTCGACATCGTCGTGCCCGGCACTGGGCCGGCGGTCACGAGAGCCGATCTGGAAGCGTTCCGCACGAGGATCAATACCCTGGTTTCCCGCGCGACTCTGCTGGTCAGGAGCGGCGTTCCCAAAGACAAGCTGATGGCGCAACTCAAGACCGGCGACCCCGGCTTGAATCTTAGCTTCACGGGAGATCAACTCGACCACTTTTACTCCGAGTTGTCCCGATCGAAGTAACTCGATCCGCCCGCAATTTCGTTGTGGGGCCGGGCTTCCGCCCGGCGCGGAGCATTCCAGTCACTTCGGGGCCGTTCTTCAATGGTGCGGCAGTTAGCCGTCGATAACAAAGGCCCTATTGCACCGTAAACGACGTGTTGCTCGAAAGCGCTCCACCTGGGGTGAGCACCTGAACGATTCCGCTGCCGGCGCCGGTGGGCACTGTCGTAGTGATTTCGAAATCCGAAACCACGTCGAAGACAGCCGCCGTGCCGTTAAACGTAACGCTGGTTGCGCCAGTAAGACCCGTTCCCAGTATCGTGACGGCCGCGCCCACCGCGCCAAAGGCTTGCTGTGTTTTCACGAACGGACCCAGACCCTCATCCAGAACAAAGATCGTGCCAAGCCCGTGAGTCCCGCCACCCGCGCCCGACACAATGAACTTACCGTCCGTATACTGTCCCAGTCCTGTGGGAGATCCCACACTTGGGTTTGCGTTGAATAACGTGGTAAGCGTGCCATCCGGAGTGATCTCGAAGACCGTACCCATAGACTCGTTTCCGCCGGACTTCGTAGTCCCATAAAAGTTCCCGTCCGAACCCTGAATCAGTGCGTTGGGAGACGCGCCGTCCGGTCCCGCGAAATTGTGCAGCGTTGTGAGAGTACCGTCCGGCGCGATTTTGAAGACCGTGCCATTCCCGGTTCCGCCCAGCTGCGTTAACCCGTAAAGGTCTCCCGTCGCCGCCCGGACAAGGGCTCCCACAGGTCCCCAGCCGTCCGGACAACCGGTCTGAAGGCAAAAGATGTAGATCGTCGTCAGCTTATTGTCGGGACTGACTCGGAAGATCGTACCGAAGCCGGTACCGCCGTCGCTTGTGGCTTCCGGAGACCCGCCCCGGTAGGTCGTTCCGTAAACATCGTCCCCCGGTCCCTCGACCAGCCCGCCCACCGGTTCCGCGCCGCCCGGGCAGCCGCGCCGCCCACAAAAGCCGAGATGAACCGGAGAATCGCCTTCTTCCGTAAGATTGAAAATTGTGCCCGCATTGTGTGGCCCTCCAAGTGCGGCTGTCCAGTAAATGTTTCCATCAGCGGTCTGTATGGGGCTGGCTGTGACTACGATGCCGTAGTTGTCCTGAGTCAGAATCCCATCCTGCCGGAACCTGCCCGAAGGCGTGACGACAAAAAGGGTAGCGGGAAAGCTGGACGGGGAACTCTCCAAACCCCGTGTTGACCCCCAGATGCCACCGTCGGCCGCCTGGAGAAGCCCGCCAACCGGCGTCGCGCCGTCTTGACATCCGGATTTTGAGCAAAAACTGTAAATCGTCGTCAGCGTGCCGCCCGCAATTCTGAAAATTGTTCCCCCTCCGTGGGCGCCTCCGTTTGCGGCGACACCATAAAGCGCTCCGTCGGCGGCCTGAATAGGCGCTGACTGCGGGTTCGCTCCGTTTGCGCCATTGAAGTTTAGAATGGTCTGCGCCGGCAGGAAAACCGCCGCCAGGCACAACAGGAGACTTATACGACTTACCGACCTGAGTTTCACTTGCTTGTACTCCTTGCCGCTAAGTGCTGCGCCGGGGTTATTCGAGGCCAGATGAAATATATCACCGATTGGGCCCTGCGACGAGGGTTTTCCGTGCTTTCCATAGTCTCAGTGCCCGCGAGGATTAAATCCCTATATATGAAATTCGCTGTTTGGCCGGGCGAACCAGGCACTTAGTCCCTGGACTTGCGCGCGTTCTTGAAAAGCCACAAGCTATGCTGTCTTGAACTGTCAGTGTACTTTCGGGTAAGGAGGCTCTCGGACGGAACTCATTCAGTGCGTCAGACAACCCGCGGACGCCCGCATCATTGACTTTCTGGAAGAATAACCATGTTTCGAAAACCGTGACCCGGACAGAGCCACCGGTTTTCGGAAACTTCTCTCGGGCCGCACATCTCTTCAAGCTCGAATGGTATTTCATCAAGCGACATTGGCTGTCATCTTTCCATCCACGAACATTAATAATTGTACCCCCGTACGCGTACATGCGTCCGCAAAGCGAGTCAGCAAGGGCCCCGTCATCGAGAGGTGACTTCCTATATTAATTTCACCAAAGGGGCATGCTTCCCCCGCTTCGCCCTTGAACTCTTCGTCCACTATTCCTCCACGATGCGCTATTAGATGGCGTATTTTTTCAGCGAGGACGATGTCCTGATTAGATTCAAAGATTGGCTCCGTTTCTGTTTTGAAGGCTTCCTTATATGCTGCGCGGACATTGTTGAGGCTCGCGAAAGACACCCTGGAATTTTCCTTGAGGATCTTGCCCATTGAGTGCTTAACGTCGAAATCGTATCCGGCCAGTGTGGCTAGATTGACGCTTTTGTCTTGGTTCTTTGCGAGGAAGTTCTTTGCTAGCGTGCTGTTGTGATTTACTGCGGCCACCCAAAGATCTGAGGCCATCGCCTCGAAGGCTGAATAGCATCCGCTCAAAATCGCATAAAAAAGTGACTCTATCCCATGGGCAACAAAGTTCTGCTCGTAAGATGCGGTAGATAAAACGAACTGAGCATATTTCATGAACATGCAGCCGAACGTGTGAACGTCAAGAGAGTTTGCATCCCCTGGCACCAAACCGCTTGCCTTCATGGCTGCGCTTACGACAATAAAATGCTGAGTGGTTACCGGTTGCCGTTTGGCAGCCATGAAACAACTTAATACCTCTCCCTTTGTAGCCGCTGCGGCAGCGCCAGAAAGATACGAGATTATCAGCGGTAGGCCATGCATGTATGTTAGCCTAGTGAAGCTTTCCTGAAATCCATTGGCGATCGATTTAACCGACGGATCTACCAACTTGTCCTGAAGCCCGATGAAGTCGTTGCCGGCACCGAAGCTTTCGTATTGCAGATCGGCGATAGAGTCCATTTCGGCAGTCTATCACGGTGGTTAGTCGAGTTAGTAATTGCCTTAAGACTAAGGCATTGAGGGCACCGTCCTTCTCTTCTCTGCGTGGCCTTTTGCAGGCTTACATTTCTGCGAAGGACTGGTACCGCGACGGTTGCTCTTTCACTCCAACATTGCAAGCGATTTATCGCACATCATCATGGCAATTGGTGAAACGAGCGTACGGGAGCGAGATCGAGACAGCACTATTGCGTTAATAGATCTCCCTGGTAGCGGTTGTAGTCGAGATGGGGCGTCATCCACGACCACTTGTATGCATCAAGCGTGATTTCGGGTTAATGCAACAGTGCCGAGCGGGGTCAGATCCCTGCGGCAGGCTAACGCAGGATGTGGTCCCTTTTTTTTAGAATTATAGTCAGCGCTTGTCGGCCTCCAACCAGCGCTCACAGAACCAAACTCAACCCCGGTCTTCCCACTTAGCCTTAAGATAATCGTGATTCATCCGGGCAATCACATCCAGCCGGATCTCCTTCGGACAAACCGCCTCGCACTCCCCAATATTCGTGCAGCTTCCAAAAAGCTCCGTATTGAACTGCGCAACCATGCGCAAAGCCCGCCGCGACCGTTCCGCCTGACCCTGCGGCAGTAATCCAAGATGCGAAATCTTCGCGCCCGTAAACAACGCCGCCGAAGCATTCGGACAAGCGGCCACACAAGCCCCGCACCCGATGCAAGCCGCCGCATCCATTGCCCGGTCCGAATCCATCTTCGGCACCGGCAGCGTATTGCCGTCGGGCGCGCCACCCGTACGCGCGCTGATATAGCCACCCGAAGCAATAATCCGATCGAACGCGCTCCGGTCCACCACCAGATCCTTGATCACCGGAAACGCCCGCGCGCGCCATGGCTCCAGAAACAACTCATCGCCATCTTTGAAGTGCCGCATATGCAGCTGGCAAACGGTAGTCCCGCGTTCCGGCCCATGCGCAATCCCATTAATCATGAAACCGCACGACCCGCAAATACCCTCCCGGCAGTCATGCTCGAAAGCGATCGGCTCCTTCCCTTCCCCGATCAACTTCTCATTCACCACATCAAGCATTTCGAGGAATGACATATCGGCGCTGACATCCTTCGCGTCATACCGCTCCATACGCCCTTCCTTCGATCCGCCCTTCTGACGCCAGACATGCAAAGTAAGGTTCACTTGTAACTCCGTTGCGCCGGATGCACGTATTCGAACTCCAGCGGCTCCTTATTCAGCACAGGTCCCACGTCCGTGTACTCCCACGCCGCCGCATACTGGAAATGTTCGTCGTCGCGCAACGCCTCACCGTCCTCCGTCTGATACTCTTCGCGGAAATGCCCGCCGCAGCTCTCATTGCGATGCAGCGCATCGATGCACATCAGCTCGCCCAATTCAAAGAAGTCCGCCACGCGCCCCGCCGCCTCGAGTTGCTGATTCAGATCGCCTTCCGATCCCGGCACGTTCACATTGCGCCAGTACTCCTCGCGCAATTCCCGAACCTTTTCGATCGCGCCCTGCAGGCCCTCCGCGGTACGCGACATCCCGCAGTAATCCCAGATGATCTTACCCAGCTCGCGATGAAACGAAGACACCGTCCGCGTCCCTCTGATCGAAAGCAGCCGCTTCACCCGGTCTTCCACTTCGGCGGTCGCCGCGCGAAACTCAGGCGCGCTCGCATCCACCTTATCCAGCTTCGTCGACGCCAGATAGTTACCCAGCGTGTAAGGAATCACGAAGTAGCCGTCCGAAAGCCCCTGCATCAGCGCACTCGCGCCGAGCCGGTTCGCGCCATGGTCCGAGAAATTCGCCTCACCCAGCACAAACAGCCCCGGAATCGTGCTCATCAGCTGATAATCCACCCACAATCCGCCCATCGTGTAATGGATCGCCGGATAGATGCGCATCGGCGTGTTGTAAGGGTTATCTCCGGTGATGCGCTCATACATTTCGAACAGATTGCCATAGCGCTCACCGATCGTCTTATTCCCTAATCGCTTGATCGATTCGCCGAAATCAAGATAAACGCCCAGCCCACTCTCACCCACTCCGCGCCCTTCATCGCAAACCGCCTTCGCGGCTCGCGAAGCCACGTCGCGCGGCACCAGGTTGCCAAAACTCGGATACCGCCGCTCCAGATAGTAATCGCGTTCGCTCTCCGGAATCTGGCTCGGTGTCCTTTTATCTCCGGCCTTCAAAGGAACCCAGATCCGCCCGTCGTTTCGCAGCGATTCCGACATCAGCGTCAGCTTCGACTGATAATCCCCCGAGACCGGAATGCACGTAGGATGGATCTGAGTAAAACAGGGGTTCGCAAACGCCGCGCCGCGCTTATGCGCCCGCCAGATCGCCGTGCAGTTCGAGCCCTTCGCATTGGTCGAAAGGTAAAAGACGTTCCCATAGCCGCCGGTCGCCAGAATCACGGCGTCGGCCACGTGCGTCTCCAGCTTCCCGGTGATCAGGTTGCGCGTCACGATGCCGCGCGCCTGCCCGTTGATCACCACCAGGTCGAGCATCTCGGTCCGCGGCAGCATCTGCACGCGCCCCGCATCCACCTGCGCTTCGAGCGCCTGATAAGCGCCCAGCAGCAATTGCTGGCCTGTCTGTCCCCGCGCATAGAACGTGCGCGAAACCTGCGCGCCGCCGAACGAACGGTTCGCCAGCAGTCCGCCGTACTCGCGCGCGAAAGGCACACCCTGCGCCACGCACTGGTCGATGATGTTGACGCTGATCTGCGCCAGCCGGTAGACATTCGCTTCGCGCGCGCGGAAGTCGCCGCCCTTCACCGTGTCATAGAACAGGCGAAAGACACTGTCGCCGTCGTTCTGATAGTTCTTCGCTGCGTTGATCCCGCCCTGCGCCGCGATCGAGTGCGCGCGTCGCGGGCTGTCCTGAAAGCAGAAACACTTCACGTTGTAACCGAGCTCGCCCAGCGACGCGGCAGCCGATCCGCCCGCCAGCCCGGAGCCCACCACGATGACATTGAACTTACGTTTGTTGGCGGGATTCACCAGCTTCATCTCAAAGCGGGCTTTTTCCCATGCCTGTTCGATCGGTCCCGTCGGGACCCTGGAATCAAGTTTCATTCTGATCCTATAGCTGAGCCGGCGCGTTCGTAGTGAGGATGCCCAGCAGCACCGCGACGGGAATCGACGCGAAGCCGATGAAGTACAGAATCCCGATAACTCGCGCCGCTACTTTGATGCGCGGCGTATAGTGCGGATGCGACAACCCCAGCGTCTGAAACATGCTGTAAATTCCATGATTCAGATGCAGGCACAGCAGCCCCATCGCCACGATATACACGATCGCGACCGGCCACTGCTGAAACCCGTAGACCACATTCGAATAAACGTCCGTCTCCGAGAACTGCGGATGAACCACGCCCGCTGTAAGGTGCAGCAGATGATAAATCACGAAGGCCGCGATCATCGGCCCCGTGACATACATACTCCGTGACGCGAAGCTCGAATGCGAATTCTTCTTTTTCGTGTAACTCACTGGCCGAGCCTTATTCTTCAAGGTCGCCAGCTGGATAGTCGCAATGATGTGGGCCGTTACCGCAATCAGCAGAATGATCCGCGTGCCCCACAGCAACTCGAGATTGCCCTTCAGAAAGGCGGCGTAACCGTTAAGGCGCTCAGGCCCGAGGAAGACTTGCAAATTGCCGAGCAGATGCCCCGTAACAAAGACAAAAAGGATGAACCCGGTCACGGCCATCACGGCTTTTTTGACGATGGTGGCCTCAAAAAATCGCAGTGCGCGACTCGACCGGCCGGCTATCGCCGGAGACACTGTTGCAGTACTCATGGGAGCTAATTTGATGGTACAATCCACCCCTCATTGCACCGCCGGTTCCCGAAAGATGCCCCGAACTCGTGTTTACAACGCGCTCTTCGGCCGCTGACTCCGCCCGGCGCGGATGTCGCCAAGAACCCGTTGCGCATCGGACACTTCCGCAGCCCGCGTCCCCATCAGCGCGACCAATCGCCTGTAGCCGTCGGCCGCCTGCGCTTCCGCCTCGCCGTAACGTTTCTCGCCTGCCAGAGCCGCGCCCAGCCGGACCTCGGCAAAAGCCGTATACCGCCCGTTCGGCGCCACCGTCTTCAGTTCCGCCAGCGCCGGGCGCAGCAACAACTCGGCCTCTTTGTAGTGTCCTGCGGCCAGCCGGACTGATCCCAGGTTTGAAAACTGGTGCAGATAAAATTCATGATGCTCGCCGACTGACGCCTTGAAAACATCCAGGGATTGCCGGAACAGCTTCTCCGCCGCGGCCAGATCGTGGCGTTTCACCGCCAGATCGCCCATCAGGCTGAGCACCTGGCCGTATCGCGGATTCCGGCTCCCATAAGTTGCGCGCATCGCGGCGGCCGCTCGCTCATAGAGAGCGGCCGCCTCGGCTAAGCGGCTCTGATATGCCGCCGCGCGTCCCACCATCAGCAGCGCGCTGGCTGTCTTCGGATGAACCTCGCCATACCACGCTTCGTCGATCTTGAGTGCCTGGCGAAACAATCGCTCGGCGTCCGCATAGTTCGCGCGGTCAAGCTCAATAGCGCCCAGATTGAACAGGTCGATTCCCGTGTTGGGGTGCGCTTCGCCAAAGAGCTTCCGATCGAAGTCCAGTGCTCGAAGATTGATCGCTTCCGCTTCCTTCAGATGCTCCAGATAATATTCCGCATTCGCCAGTTCGCCCAGGGCGTTCGAAAGCTCTACGCCGGCCGAACTCCCCGGCAATCCCCGAACCGCCTCTTCGAGCAACGGAACCGCCGCCTTATAGTCTCCTTTCTCAGCGAATGCCTTGCCCAGAACATACTTTGCGCGTGCCACCTCGACGCTGCCGTCCGAGTACCGCCGCCGTGCCCTCTCAAGCGTCTCCCGCGCCATCCGTTCCGCTTCGTCGAATTGCGATTGATCCACGCGCAGGTCGGCAAACGCCAGCTCTGCTTTCATGGTTGCCGAATCGTCGGGATGCGCTTTCCCGGCCTCCCAGGCCTTCAGCAGCAACGGTTGAGCGCGGTCGAGATAACCCAGCCGCCGGTACAGGTCTCCGAAGGTAGATCGCAACTCCGCCTGCAGGTCCGGGTCCTTCGACAAGCCGTCCGTTTGGCGGGCGCCGCGATCAATCAGACTCACCACGCTTGATCCGGAGCCCCCTCCGGAACCGCTGGTATCGTCGTCAAAAAGATTGACCAGAAATCGGTCGATACGTTGGGTTCGCGCCTCTGACGCCACCGCGCGGTCACGCGCCGAGATCAGCCGAAACATGAAAAACACCACCACCGCCACGAGACAAAGAAACCCCACGGTCGCTGCGGTGACTGCGCGCCGGTTCCTGCGCAAAAATTTAACGCCGCGGTAGCGGAACCCTGCCCGATGCGCTTCCAGAGGCTCGTCATTCAGAAAACTGTCGACGTCTCTTATTAGAGCGTCGACGCTCTGGTACCGCAAAGACCTGTCACGTGCGATCGCTGTGAGACAAAGAACGTTGAGATCGCGCCATTCCGCCCGGGTCGCCCCGATCGCCGTCGCCTTCTCGCGGGTCGCGGCCGAAGGCGCCTCCGGCTGCTTCTCGATCAACTTCGGAATAGCGCCCGAGTCGGCCCTGGCGAGGTCCGCCGGAACCCGGCCCGTGATCAATTCATAGAGCACGGCGCCAAGCGCGTAGACATCCATCTGGACGTCGGCCGGCGCGCCGCGAATCTGTTCCGGGGCGGCATAGTTCAGCGATAGCAGCCGCTGAGGCATTCCCGGATCGCCATTCCCATTCGTCAGATCGCGCGCAATTCCAAAATCGAGCAGCTTCACCTCGCCATCGGCATTGACCAGAATGTTCGACGGCTTCAGATCCAGGTGAACGATGAGATTGCGGTGCGCGTAGCTGACTGCGCTGCAGGCCGCCCGAAACAGTTCGAGGCGCGCGCGCAACCCCAGGCCGCCGGTCCGCGCGTATTCCGTCAGAGAAATCCCCCGGACGTATTCCATCGCAAACCACGGAGTTCCGTTCGCATCGCCGGCGTCGTACAAGCGTGCGATATAGCGATGCGTCAGGCCTGCGAGCGTGCGCTGCTCCCGCGCGAAATTCTCCTGACGCGCCGCAGAGTTCCACGGATCCCGCAGGAACTTGACCGCCACTCGGTCGCCCAGCCCGTCACGCTCTGCGAGGTAGACCGTCCCCATGCCGCCTTCACCCAGATACTCCTGGATTACATACCGGCCGAAGCGCCACGGAACCGGAGGACTGATCTCCTCTTCCTCCAGGAACTCTCCTGCGAGAACAGCAACGTCTTTATCCAGGATGCTGTTGCCGCGGATCTCGGCCTCAAACAGCTCCTGCACTTCGGCCGCGAGCACGCGATCATCACCGCACATTGCCTCCAGCAGGCGTCTCCGTTCTGGCGGCGGTTCATCCGCCAGTTGATCGAAAAGCTCCGCAATCTGCCGGTGACGTTCCCGATTCATCGGCTGTTTTCTCCTCGTTTGTGCCTGACCGATTCAGCGCCAAAGCCAGAAAGGCTCTTGCCTGGCGAAGCCTCCGTTGAACCGTCTTTTCGGAAAGGTTGAGCAGATCCCCAATCTCCGCTATTTGCAAGCCGCCAAAGTATTGCAACTCGAATGCCCGCGCCTGCACGTCGTCACGCTCCGCCAGTTCATCAAGCGCGAAACTCACGGCCAGAAGCTGGCGTGGATCCGTGCCTGCGGACCGGGCAGCCGGATCGTCCAGCGCCACTCGCCGCATCGGCGCGTCGCCCCCGCCGCGAATCAGAGCCGCTTTGCGCCGCGCCGCATCCAGCAGCACGTGCTTCATCGCTCGAACAACCAGGTACTTCAAATGATTGGGAGACTCGACGCGCAGCGTCTCGGCCGAGGCAAGCCGGATGTAGGCCTCATGCACCAGTGCCGTGGCATTCAGTGTTTCGCTGCCGCGTCCGCGTCTCAGCGTCTGCGCCAGGCGCCGCAGTTCGTTGTATGCGGCTATGAACGTCTCGTCGCAGAAATCCGCTGCGGGTTGAGATTGCATATTGCACCGGTTCAACGAGCGTTCGAAAAAAATCTTTTCGAAGCTGTCCCTGCGTGGCCCCCTTTCGCGAGATGTGCAGTGAAGCCATCCGCTTGCAAGAACGCCGACGACATATCCTATCACCCCTTGCCGGGCATGACGGGTATTAAGGACCAATTCCGATGCCAAAATTTCGAATTTCGACCGCCTTTTCGTTGCTTTCCGTTCTGGTTGTCCTCTTTTGCGGTTCTCTGGAAGCCCAGACATTTACTCCCATACCTGCTTTGAAGTTCGTAAAGCGCTTCGGGGGCCTGGATCCTCTGCCCCAGATCGTGACCGTGACCAGCACCACGACCAACTTTGACTTTAACTACGCCGCTTCCACAACCTCGGGCGGCAACTGGTTGTCCGTCTCGGTCACTGGATTCAACTGCTGCGCGACTCCGCGCGCAATCACCGCTGTGATCACCACGCCCGCGGACATGGCCGCTGGTTCCTATGCGGGCCAGATTACCCTGACGGCCTTTAACAATCCCTCCATATCCTCCATAGTGCCGGTAACACTAACGGTTGAGCCGCCCGGCGGTGCGTTCTTTAATGACTTACCGGGCCAGCTGAGTTTTTCGCTGAAAACCCACGGCGCCGCTATCACCAGTCAGCAGATTCAGATTCTGAACGGCGGTGCAGGTACGCTGACCTGGAGCCTCGCGAAATCCACCGCTGATGGGGGCAACTGGCTTACCGTTTCCGCGGCCGGCGGGGTCGCTCCATCCATGGTCACTGTGGGAGTGACGGTTGCCAGTCTCCCCGGCAGTGGTCTGGTGGCGGGAACCTTTATCGGCCAGATTATGTTGTCCCAGCCTTCCGGGGGCAGCGTCACCATTCCCATTAGTGTCGTCGTGGGTGACAATATCCTGAGTCAGATCAACGGCATCAGCTTCACCAAAGTCTTCGGAGGCACTGATCCTCTGCCGCAGACGCTGACGGTTCCCGGCACCGGAACCAATTTCGACTTCGATATCAACTCTTACACCGCCACCGGAGGCCCATGGCTGTCCACCAGCGTAGTGGGTTTCAACTGTTGTGCGACGTCGCGCGCGGTCACCGCCGTCGTGACCACCAGTCCGACCATGCCGGTGGGTACCTATACGAGCGAGATTGTATTCACCGTTGAGGGGAACGGTTCCATGGCGATCACCGTACCCGTCACTCTCACCGTTCAACCGGCAGACCAGCCAATCTTCAACAATATTCCGGGTCAGCTGAGTTTCTCGCTCAAGACCGCCGCCATCAACAGCACCAGCCAGAACATTCTGATTCAAAATGGAGGATCGGGCACTCTCGATTGGACTCTTTCGAAGTCCACCTCCGACGCGGGTAATTGGCTGAATGTCTCACCCACGAGCGGTGTTGCGCCTTCCACGGTCACAGTGGAGGTGTTGCCTGCGAACCTGCCCGGCGCCGGCCTCCTGGCGGGAACCTTTATTGGCGAGCTGGTGTTTTCGCAGCCTTCCGGTGGAAGCGTAACGGTTCCCATTAGTGTCGTCGTCGGCGACAACATTCTGAGTCAGGTTAACGGAATCAGCTTCACCAAAGTCTTCGGAGGCGCTGACCCGCTGCCGCAAACCCTGACGATTCCCAGCACGGGAACGAATTTTGACTTCGATATCAATTCGTACACTGCGAGCGGAGGCAACTGGCTGTCCGCAAATGTTGTGGGCTTCAACTGCTGCGCCACACCACGAGCGGTGACAGCCGCTGTCACCACCAGCGCGGCAATGCCTGTCGGAACCTACACCGGCCAGATCGTCTTTACCGTCGAGGGGAACGGCTCCATGGCGGTTACCGTACCCGTCACGCTGACCGTCCAGCCGGCGAGTGAACCGGTATTCAACAATCTGCCCGGCCAGTTGAGTTTCTCTCTCAAGACGGGAGGCGCCGTCATCACCAGCCAGCAGATTCAGGTTCAAAACGGAGGCTCGGGCACCCTCGACTGGACAGTCGACGCCAGCACCTCCGATGGAAGCAACTGGTTGACCCCGACCCCGGCGAGCGGCGCCACACCTGCCACTGTCACCGTGGCAGTAACCGTCGCCAACCTCCCGCAGGGCGGCCTGGTCGCCGGAACCTTTATCGGCGAGCTCGTATTTTCGCAGCCTTCCGGCGGCAGTGTCACGGTCCCGGTTAGCGTCGTGGTCGGCGACAATATCCTGAGTCAGATCAACGGCATCAGCTTCACCAAAGTCTTCGGAGGCCCCGACCCGCTGCCGCAAATCCTGACCGTGCCCAGCACCGGGACCAACTTTGATTTCGACATCAACTCATTCACTTCCGCCGGAGGTAATTGGCTATCGGCGAACGTAGTGGGCTTCAACTGCTGCGCTACCCCGCGGGCCATCACCGCAACCATCACCACCAGCCCGGCGATGGCCGTAGGAACTTACACAGGAGAGATCGTGTTCACAGTCGAAGGCAACGGTTCCATGGCAATAACTGTCCCCGTCACCCTTACCGTCGAACCCGCGAACGGTAAGTTCCTCGACGACCTTCCCGGTCAGTTGAGCTTCTCCATGGTTCCCGGAGGGACGAAGCCCGCTTCCCGCAGCTTTCAGATCAGAAAACGAGGCACGGGTACGCTGGCCTGGAGTCTGCAGGCGACCACGTCGGATGGGGGGAAGTGGCTCGTCGCTGTCCCAACTTCAGGCGTCGCCCCCGCAACGGTGAGCGTGGGTATTGCAGCCGCTTCGTTGCCGGGCGGCGGACTCGTGGCCGGCACTTTCATTGGTGAGATAGCCGTCAAAACGGCCACCGGTTCCACCACGATTCCGGTCACCGTCACGGTGGGGTCGAACGTGTTTGTGCAGGTGCCCGCTTTGACCTTCACCAAAACCTTCGGCGGCGGCAATCCAGCTCCGCAGAGTTTCAACATCGCCGGCACTGGTTCCAGCTTCGATTTTGACTTCGCCTCGTATACGGCGACAGGCGGCGCCTGGCTGTCCGCGACGGCCGCCTCACCCAACTGTTGCTCCACACCATGGGCAATGAGCGCGAACATAATCGCGGGCTCCAGCTTGCCGGTCGGAACCTATACCGGCCAGATCGTGGCCATCGCAGAATCGAATGGCTCAATGGCGATGACGATTCCCGTGACTCTCGTCGTCCAACCGAGCACATCCATCGTCTCTGTCGCGCCCGCCATGGGCTCTGTCGGCTCCACATTGCAAAGCGTAGTCATTACCGGCCAGGGCACAAATTTCGTGCAGGGTACGACCCTGGCGAGTTTCGGCGCCGGGGTGACCGTGAACAGTCTGACGGTAAACAGTACCACCAGCGCCACGGCCAATATCACGATTGGCGCCGGTGCGACACCCGGCACGCGCAACGTGATCGTAGTCACCGGTTCTGAAATCGTCGCCTTGGCTAATGGCTTTACGGTGACGGGAGGAGCCACAATCAGCGCGGTGCTTCCCAAAAAGGGGACGGCGGGCACCGCTCTGAAGGTGTTGATCGCGGGTGACGGAACCCATTTCGTTCAGGGAACGACGGTGGCCAGTTTCGGCGCCGGAATCACGGTGAACAGTCTGACCGTGAACAGCGCCACCAGCGCAACCGCCATCATCACGATTAAGGCTGCGGCCACGCCGGGAACGCGAAACGTAACCGCGACGACGGGAACCGAGGTCGCTACCTTAACGAGCGGCTTTACAGTAGTCGCAGCGGGTGCCGAGTAAGACGCCGAGTGAAACCCGGTCACAAATTTTAAAAAATATTTTGACCATCCGCTAACTGAAAACAAACCACTTCCAATGCCTTTTGGAGTCGCGCATGTCGCGACTCCAAAAACGCGTGGTACCTTCCGAATCGAAAGAACCTCGTCGCACCCATTGGCGTACGGGGGCACTAAACCACGCGATTCCTCGAGGCTCCGTGTGGCATAACGTCGAAACAATGGGCCGGTCGCCGCCGCCGGTCGCAATGTGGCCTCAGTCCCGTCTGAGAAATTAAAACGGCATTGGGGCGCCCCAAAAATCAGGTAGCGCCGGCGGCCATTCGGAAACGATGCCGCCGCCGGCGTTTCTTATTGAAGAGGAAAGTGCTTTTTAATAACAGGATTCCAGTAACGCTAGAACCTCGGCCTCGCTTACCGGCCGGTCGACAACTCCCATATGCGCCAACTCGTGCGCGATAGGTCCCACAATCAGGCCGATCTCATCGTGTGGCACACCTGCGTCCTTAAGCGTCTTCGGAACGTCGAACTGCGCAATGAACGCCTCTGCGCTGTCGGCGCATGCCAGCGCCGCCGGCTTCGGATTTTCGGGGTCGAACTTAATCCCGAACCCTTCGGCCACCGGCCCGAAACGTTCCGCGGCAACATCCGCCATGAACCGCATCGCATTCGGCAGCGTAATGCACGACGTTACCCCGTGCGGCACGTTCCAGCGAGGGCCGATCTGATGTCCCAGCAGATGCGAGAGTCCGAACCGCGTGTTCGCCGCGCCGTAAATCGAATACCAGGCCGCAAACTGGCAGTGGCCGCGATGCGCCACCCGATCGTCGCCTTCCGTTTTGATCGAAGCCGGAAGATGCTCTTTCAACAACGAAATCGATTTTGCGGCCAGCACGTCGCTGATCGGCTGGTGCCGTATCGCATAAGCGCATTCGATCGCATGATCCAGCGCGCGCATACCGGTCGTGACCCAGAGCCAGTCCGGTGTGGCGAGCGCCAGCAGGGGATCGTTGATGACCGTCCTCGGCAGCACGCGCGGGTCCCAAACGCCGCCCTTGACCTTCGTTTTTTCGTCCGTCACGCCGCCCGCGTGCGTGTATTCGGCGGCCGAGAGGGTCGTCGGAATCGCAATATGCACCAGTTCGCGCGGAAGCGCCCCGTAGATCGCGACCTTACTGGTATCGATCGGGCTCCCGCCGCCAAAGCTCACGAGCGAATCCGCATCCACCCGCTCGATCTCTTTCTGAAGCTCATCCACGGTGCTGCGAGGCACATGCTGCACCACGCCCGTGTAAACCGAAGCGCACGCCGCACCCAGCGCGCCGGTCACTTCGTCCAGGATCGGGAACCCGCCCAGCGTGGTCACCACAATGGCGCGCTTCAGTCCCCGCCGTTCCATTTCGTCTTTCAACGCGGCCACTTTGCCGGGCCCGTAAATCACTCGTTCGAGCCGCGTCAGATTAAATTCGCCCACAGGAGCTTTCACGACGTAATGTTATCAATACGAACAAATGCCCGAGTTACCTGACGTCGCCGCGTATATCAGCGCCCTCGAGCCGCGAATCGTCGGGAAAACTCTGGAGCGCGTTCGCATCAACAGTCCGTTTTTGCTTCGCACCGTTGACCCTCCGGTAGCCGCCGCCGAGGGCCGCACCGTGACCGGACTGCGGCGCGTCGGCAAGCGCATCGCCATCGGTCTCACAGACGATCTGTGGCTCGTGCTTCACCTGATGATCGCCGGCCGACTCCACTGGCGCCCGCCCGGCGCCAAACTCGGCGGCCGCCAGAATCTAATTGGGTTTGATTTTTCAGACGGCTCTCTCACGCTCACCGAGGCAGGCGCGAAGCGCCGGGCGTCCCTGCATGTTGTGGTCGGCGATAAAGGCCTCTATGCGCTTGACCCCGGTGGGATCGACGTTCTGGCCGCGGACCTCGAAACATTCCGCGCCGCCCTGGCCGCCGAAAATCACACCCTGAAGCGAGCCCTCACCGACCCCCGAGTCCTGAGCGGCATTGGCAACGCCTACTCGGACGAAATCCTGCACGCCGCCCATCTCTCGCCGCTCGCGCAAACGCAAAAGCTCAAACCCGACGAATGGGTTCGATTTTTCGAGGCCACCCAATCCACTCTGCACAAATGGATTGATCAGCTGCGATCCGAAAGCCGCGGCGGATTTCCTGAGAAGGTCACCGCCTTTCGTAAAGACATGGCGGTACACGGCCGCTACGGCCGGGCCTGCCCCACATGCGGCAACAAAGTGCTCCGCATCCGCTATGCGGACAACGAAACGAACTATTGCGCACACTGCCAGACCGGAGGCAAAGTCCTTGCGGACCGTGGTCTTTCGCGCCTTCTCGGCTCCGATTGGCCGCGTACCCTCGAAGAGTTGGAAACCCTTCACCGCCGATGAGAATATAGGTGAGTGAGGCTCTGCATTCTCTTGCTTGCCGCTGTTCCCGCATTTGCTGCCACCGCTTCTCAGTATCAGGACACTGCCAACAAACTCATCGACGCGGCGCTCGCCGATAAAGAAGGTTTGGCCCGCCTCGAATATCTCTGCTACCGAATCGGCAACCGTCTGAGTGGAACGCCCGCGCTGAATCAGGCGATCGCATGGTCGGTAGGCGAAATGAAAAAGGCCGGCCTCTCAAACGTGCGCACGATCCCGGTCAAGGTTCCGCACTGGGTTCGAGGCCGCGAGTCGGCCGAAATGCTGGAACCGCTGCGCAAGCCTCTTTTCATGCTGGGTTTGGGCGGCAGCGTGGCGACACCGGCCGACGGAATTACCGCCGATGTCGTAGCCGTCTCCACTTTCGATGAGCTCGAAAAGCTCGGCCGGCGCGCCATCGAAGGCAAGATCGTTCTTTACGATGCGCCCTTCACCACATACGACGAAACGGTCGCCTACCGCACAAACGGCGCATCGCGCGCGGCGCGTCTCGGGGCCGTCGCCGCGCTCGTGCGGTCGGTGACGCCGCGCAGCCTGCGCGACCCGCACACCGGCGCGATGGACTATTCCGTATCCGACCCGAAAATCCCCTCGGCCGCCGTTTCGGTCGAAGACGCCATCTGGATCCATCACCTCACACAATCCGGCCAGCGCGTGCGCGTTCACCTTTCCATGGAAGCTCACAGGGAACCGGACGCCGATTCGGCGGACGTGATCGGTGAAATCCCCGGGCGCGAAAAGCCCGACGAGGTCGTCGTCATCGGCGGTCACATCGACTCGTGGGACGTCGGCCAGGGCGCGCACGACGATGGCAGCGGCATCATGACGGCGCTGGCGGCGGCGTCGCTGATGAAGAAACTCGGCCTGCAGCCGCGCCGCACCATCCGCGTCGTGTTCTGGACCAACGAGGAAAACGGCGGCCGCGGCGGCCAGGCCTACCGCGACTGGGTCGGCCCGGGATTAAAGAAGCACATCGCGGCGATCGAGATGGATGGAGGAGCCGAAAAACCGACCGGCTTCGATCTTGCCAGCGCCCCAGGCAGCATGCGCATGCAGGCGATCGCCATCGCCGAGTTGCTCAAACGGATCGGCGCCTCTCAAATCAGACCGGGCCAGGGCGAGGCCGACATCGAGCCTCTGATGGGTGAGCACATACCCGGATTCGGCCTGCGGACGGTGATGACGCACTATTTCGACTATCACCACAGTGAGGCCGATACGTTCGACAAGATCGTGCCCGACGACTTCCGGCGCTGCGTCGCGGCAATGGCCGTGATGAGCTACGTTTTAGCGGACTGGCCCTGAATTTCGACCTGTGCCCGCAAGTTCGCCACACCAGCGGTGTATCGCGAATCCGTGACCGCAAACGCGATCGCATCCTCCAGCCAGTCGTGCCAGACGCCATCCGGATCGTGCGATGCCGCCGTCACCGTGTAATCACCCGGGCAAAGGTCGCACGTGAAGCGAAAGCTGATCCGCACCATCGCGCCGGGTTCCACCGGACCCACCTTGACTTGCTCCAGCTCGGTGTTGGTGCCGTAAACATTTAACCCGATTCGCGTGCGAATCATGATCCCGACGACCGGATCGTCCACTCGGCTCGCGAACCGCACAGTGACCCCGATGGTGACGGTTTCCCCGCTCCGAAACACCGTCGAAGGCGCGCCGTTTTGTCCCGTCAGGTCAACGCTTTCGAGAACCGCTCGACCATCACCGGTCCGCATCGTCGGAGCAAGTTTCGCGATCTCACCTTCCCCAAAGGCGCGCAACGCCGCCGCAACATGGCGCCGGTATTGAAGGAGCACTTCCGAAGGATCGCCGCGCGCGATCAACTCGCCATCGCGAATCCACCAGATCTCATCCGCACAGCTTTCGAGGAGCGGCTCGTCATGCGAGATCAGCACGATGGTTGCGCCCCCGCGCCGTAATTCGAGCAGACGCGAAACCGATCTCAATCTGGTGATGGCGTCGGCCGTTGCGAGCGCGTGATCGAGAATGTAATTGCCGACCGAGTCCGGCATCGGATCACCCGGTCCCAGGCGACCTTCACCCGTCTGGATAACGCCGATGATGCTTCCATCGGGCGCAGTAATCTTCGGCGCGGTAAATTCGATCATTCAACGGGACTACTGACGCAGAGCGTGCTCGAATGTCCGCAGCGACTCTTCCCCGAAAAGCACGACGCGGACTTCTTCGACCGAACTCGGCTGATCCAGAAAACTCCGAATCTCGCGAACCGCAATCTCGGCCGCCTGATCCATCGGATAGCCGTAAACGCCGGTGCTGATGGCGGGAAAAGCGATGCTCTTGAGCTGGCGTTCCGCGGCAAGCTGGAGACATTCGCGGTAGCACGAAGCAAGCTCGTCGGCCTCGCCCTCTTCCCCGCCCCGATACACGGGTCCGACGGCGTGAAAGATGTATTGGGCTTTTAACCGGCCCGCTTTGGTCACTACGGCCTCACCGGGTTCGCACTTCCCCATCTTTGCCCTGATTCCATCCAGTTCCGTCATGACGCTGGAACCCGCCGCCCGATGGATCGCGCCATCCACGCCCGCCCCGCCCGAGAGCCGCGAGTTGGCGGCATTGACGATCGCGTCGGCCTCAACGAGCGTGATATCGCCCTCTTCGAGCCGCATCACTTTACCCGCTGTCGATTTCCAATTGAGCACATGAATTTTACCTCCTGGCTTTGTGGCACAATGAAAAACCGCTTCTCACTTCGATAAGGCATGCCGATCGACTGGTTCCCCCTCTGGCTGAGTCTCGAAGTAGCCGCTATCGCCACCGCGATCTCGCTGATTCTCGGAATCTGGCTGGCATGGCTTCTCGCGAATCGGGATTTTGCCGGCAAAGATCTGCTGGACGCCCTGACCACCCTGCCGCTGGCCCTTCCACCTACCGTCCTCGGTTACTATCTGCTGGTCGTGATAGGCCGTCCAAGCTGGATCGGCCGCGCCTGGGAAGCCGTCACCGGATCGCCGCTCGTTTTCACCTGGCGCGCCGCGGTGATCGCCTCGACCTTGCACGCCATTCCGCTCCTCGTGAAATCCACACGCGCCGCACTCGAAAATGTCGACCGCGCCTGCGAACGGGCGGCGCGCAGCCTCGGGGCTTCGGAGTGGCGACTGTTCTGGCGCATCAGCATTCCGCTCGCCCGGCGCCCGATCACCGCCGCGACCGCCCTGGCGTTCGCCCGTTCTCTCGGCGATTTTGGCGCGACGCTCATGGTCGCGGGCGATATTCCGGGTCGCACCCAAACCGCGGCGATCGCGATTTACGACGCCGTCGAACTCCGGCAATACTCGCCTGGCACGCGTGCTTGTCCTTATACTTTCCATCGTCACGGCGGCGATCGTTTACCTCGCCAATCGTTTCGAACGATGACGGTCAGCTGCCGCATTAACAAACGCTTTGCCGCGGGACCGGAATCGGCCGGCTTTCATCTGGATGCCGAGTTCGAGGCAAAACCCGGCGTTACCGTCCTCTACGGCCCGAGCGGTTCGGGCAAAACCCTGACGCTCGATGCCCTCGCCGGTTTTGCCACGCCGGATTCCGGGCGAATCCTTTCCGGCGACCGGATCCTTTTCGATGGCCAGTCCGGCGTGAATCTTCCGCCGCAGCGCCGCTCCTTCGGATATGTCTTCCAGAAGTATGCGCTCTTCCCGCACATGACGCTGCGGGAAAACCTTGCGTTCGCCGCGCACACCCTCCCGCGTCTCGAACGTCACCGGAAGATCGCCGAACAACTGGAACGGTTCCAACTGACCGGTATGGCCGGCCGCTACCCGCGCGAACTTTCCGGCGGACAGAAACAGCGGAGTTCCATCGCACGCGCGCTCCTCGCCGATCCACGCGCCGTTCTGCTCGATGAACCGGGAACCGGTCTCGATGCCCCTCTTCGATCGGAGCTCTATACGCTGATCCGTGAACTTCGTGATGGCCTGAAAATCCCCATTCTGCTCATCACCCACGATCTGGAAGAGTGCTTCGCGCTGGCGGAACAGATTCTGATCTATGACGCGGGCCGGATCGTTCACCGCGGCTCTCCCGCGGAAATGCTGCGCAATCCCGGAAGCGCGGAAGCGGCGCGGGTTCTCGGGGGCTTCACGATTTATGAGGCCGAAGTGGTCACGCTCGATCCCGGCCGCCAGACCAGCAGGATCCGCCTGCTTGGCGAGGAACTGGAGGGTCCGCATCTCCGGGGCTGCTTCAAAGGCGACCGGATAACCGTCTGCGCGCGCCCGGAGGAATTACAGCTCAGGACACAACCGGGCGACAACCGGATTCGCGCCACGCTGCGCCAGACCGTCGAACGGCCGCAATGGGTACGCGCCGATTTCGGAACCGATCTGATCGTCGATGTGCCCCGCGAGGTGTGGCACTCCATTGAGGATTCCGGCAGACACAACGGCTGGTGGGTTGAGATACCGGCGAAGAGCCTGCGTCAGATCAGCCGGTAATCCGAGCCCGTTATCTACACTGGAATTTGATACCGGGCATCGCCGCGGCATATATCGCCTTCAGCTTCCTTGGCTTCGGAGGCTCCACAATCAATTTCGGCGGCCTGAAGCCGGGGGCGCTTCCGCCCTACTGGACCGCGATGCCTGGATGGCAGGTTCGGCTCGACGATACCGCGCCCAGCCGTCCCGAAGTATTTGTGCGGCTGCCGCCGCCCGCGGGTGAATCCGAATCGTCGCTTGCCATTTACGACAAGGTCGTCTGCCGGGACGGCGACCTCAGCGTGAAATTCAAAATCGCTCCCACCGCCCGGCGTATTAAAACGGTAGGCATGGTCTGGCGCTATCAGGACCCGCGAAACTACTATCTGCTGCAATTCAGCGTGGACGAGAAAAATGTCGAACTCTTTCACGTTCGAAACGGTCAGCAGCGGCCGATTCCTGCAACCGGCGGCAAACCGGGTGTCACGGGCGTATCGCATGACCTGCGCGCGAACCAGTGGTACGTAGCCAGGGTTATTTTCCGGGGCTCGGCTTTCCAGGTGCTCCTGGGAAACCGGGAATTGTTCGGAGCGGTTGACGATTCCCTTACGGCCGCCGGTAAAACCGGCCTGTGGACCAAAGACGGCACGGTCGCGTCCTTCGACGACTTCCGCATCGATAAAAAGGGTTAGGCCGAACCGGCCTATCGGTTAAGATGTTTGTTTAACCGTGCGAAAACTCACTATTTTATGCCTTACCTTTGGGTCAGCTTTTACTACTTGCCTTTCAGCGCAGCAGTCGATTCCATCTCAGCCGACATCGGTTGCGCTTCAAAAATATCTCAGCCTGCCACTCGCATTTGAGAAGGAAAACAAGGGCGAGGAGGAACGCTTTACGGCACACAGCCCCGGCTACGCTGTCGGGATACAGCACGGCACGGCAACGATCAGAATTACTCCAACTGATGGCGGCAGGGCGCATGTTGTTTCTCTGGAGTTTACAGGTTCGCGAGCAGCCGCGGCCGAACCGTTATCGCAGTTGCCTGGTAAGGTCAATTACATCCGTGGAAATGATCCGCGTCTGTGGCGCATTGGCCTCCCTACCTGGCGGCGAGTCAAATATCGCGACATCTATCCGGGTATTGATGTCGTGTATTACGGCAACGGGCAACAACTCGAATTCGACCTCGTACTGAAACCCGGCGCCGACCCGGATTTGATCCGGATGAAAGTAGAAGGGCATTCGAGACTCTCTCTCGAGGCCTCAGGCGCGCTCAAAGTCGAAACCGGCGGGGCTGACGATCTGAAGATCGAACTGCCCAATATCTATCAGGAATTCGAGGGAAAGAAGAAGAGTATCTCGGGCCGTTATGAGATTGTCGGCGATGATGAAGTTGCTTTTCGAGTCCCTTCCTACGATCGGACGCGATCGCTGGTTATCGATCCAACGATCACTTACTCCACTTTGTTCGGCGGAGGTCTGGGCGGCAGTGAAGGCTACAGCATAGGAATAGATTCTTCGGGAAATATCCTGCTCGCCGGCTCCACGGACGCAGCGGATTTCCCGATCGTTAATGCCACGCAGGACAGGTTTAACGACGGCGTCCCTGTCGGGATTTTTTTTACTTCCGACGGGTTTGTTACGAAGATAGACAAGAGTGGAACCACTCTTGTCTATTCGACTTATCTGGGCGGATCAGGTTCCGACGCCCTGGTTGGCCTTGCAGTCGATTCCGCCGGCTCGGCCTGGGTAACCGGATATACCAACTCGAATGACTTCCCGGTCCTGAATGCGGCTCACTCGACGTTCGGGGGAGGGCAGGACGCGATCGTCGCGAAATTGGACACGAACGGCGCGCTCCAGTTTGCCTCCTACCTCGGGGGCGGTTTTCATGCCGGCGGGAACGGGATCGCCGTGGATGGATCGGGCGACGGATACGTGACAGGATATTCCCAAGGCTCGTTCTCAGCAACGCCCGGCACGCTTAGTCCTCCGGAAGGCTCTGAAAAGGCCTTCGTTACCAGGTTCAGCTCCGCGGGCTCCGTTGTTTACTCGAGCCTGCTGGGCGGGAATGGTACTGATATTGGCAATGCAATCGCCGTGGATTCGAGCGGCAACGCGTACATCACTGGAAACAGCTATTCGTCTGCCTTTACTGGCGCTCCCGACGGAGGAGCGCAGTCCGCCAATAATGGCAACGGCGATGCATTTGTGGCGAAAATCAATTCGACCGGCACCGCTCTTCTTTATTTCACCTTCCTCGGCGGAACAGGGATTGATCAGGGAAACGCGATCGCAGTAGACAATTCGGGAAACGCCTATGTTGCCGGACAGACGGCTTCGCCGGGTCTGGCGACGGCTGGCGCCGCCCAAACGGTTCTGGCCGGCGCTACCGATGGATTCGCCGCCAGGTTGAATGCCGCAGGCGCCGCCTTCAGCTATGTGACGTATATCGGCGGCATCAGACAGGACTATCTAACCTCGCTTGCGCTTAACCCTGCCGGCGAAGTGTACCTCGCGGGCTACACCGACTCGATGAACTTTCCCACCGCTTCGGCGGTTCAAATGCCACCACCCGGGACCCAAACATCATTGTTCAGCAGCACCGATTCGGGTGGAACATGGTCGGCTGCCGACTCGAACATTCCGGGCGCCGTTTTTGGTATCTCGCTTAACCCCTCAGGTTCATCCGCCATCGTACTGACGGAGACGGGAGTCTACCGGACGACCGACGGCGGAACAACGTGGGTTCAACGGTCGAGTCTGCCGTTCTCCGAAGACGCTACGTATTTCAGCAGAAGTCTCGTATCGCCTGGGGTCATTTACGTATCGGGGCAGTGTTGCAACGGCATTTACAAATCCACCGACGACGGAATTACGTGGAATTACCTCGCGAATGCGCCATCCTTACCTACTTCGCCAGCCTTTCCTGGAGGTATGCTGGCCGATCCTCTCGCTGCCAACACCGTTTATGTATTCGGCAATCCCGGCGTTCTCAAGTCGACGGACGGGGGCGTCACCTGGAATCCCACCGGCATCGGGATGCTGCCGAATCCAGTAACAGCGATGGTCGCGACAACCGACGGCAGCCTTTATGTGGGCATGTCTGGCTCCGGAATTTACAAAAGCACGACTCAAGGTGCTTCGTGGACGGCTGTGAATAGCGGGCTGGTTCCGAATACTTTTCTAAAATCCTCGCAGTCATTGAGCGCATCCGGGACAACGGTATATGTCGCCGCCGGGGGGATCTATAAGACCATGAACGGAGGCTCCAGCTGGGTTGAAACCCCAGGTTATATCGGCACCTACCAAATCACGGCTTCGTCTCAAAACTCATCGTTTCTATATGCCGTCACTGGCGACAATACCCTTCAGGAATCCGCTGACGGTGGCGCGACCTGGAATGCCGCCGGTACCGGACTTCCATTGACCATCAACTACTCAGGCTCCGAAATAACCGTCGATCCCGGCAACAGTGCGCATGTATTCGTTACCGCACAGGTGAATGAGACTGGTTTCGTCTCGAAATTGAACAGCAGCGGGTCCGCTCTCACCTGGTCGAGCTATCTGGGCGGTTCAAGCTTCACATATGCATACGGACTCACGCAGAACGGCATGGGAGCCGTGTTTGTGACTGGTTACACGACCAGCCAGGGTTTTCCGGTAACTTCGTCAACCCTCCCGTCAGGCCCGTATGGCGCGTTCGTTACGGAAATCTCAGACGCGACGGCATCCTGCTCGTTGACGATCAGCGCGGGGAATACCGTGGTCGACCAATCTGTCCAGACACTCAGTTTCGGCGTGGTCGCGCCGAGCGGTTGCCCGTGGACGGCATCCACAAACGAGTCGTGGGCAGTTATTGCTTCCGGCGCATCGGGAACCGGGGTCGGAACCATAACTGTACAACTCGCACGTGATGACAACCTGCAGGACACGGAAAACACGGCGGTGCTGACCGTTGGCGACCAGAACATTACCATTACCCAATCCGGCGCCGGCTGTTGGGTCCTGTTGGACCAGGGCAGTTATGCGGTGACATCCGCCGGTGGCCCCGTATCTGTCGTCGTTACAACAACTGCGGGCTGCCCATGGGCTGTAACCAATAGTTATCCCGCGGCAGTTACGATCACCTCAGGAACTTCCGGGACCGGCGGCGGCACGATTCGTCTCAACGTGGCTCCCAACCTGACTGGTAATCAAGAGTATTTCTTTCTTTCAGTCGGGGGCACGCCGATTCAGATCATTCAGGCCGCGCTGGCTGCTTCACCTGCGCTTCAGCTGGTCACGGTCGCGCCATGCCGCATCATCGATACGCGCAATCCGGACGGTCAACCCGGAGGTCCGTTCATCACCGGTCAGACGACTCGCACCATTCCTGTCGCCAGCGCCTGTGGAGTGCCAGCGAACGCCTCGGCCTACTCTCTTAATGTCACTGTCGTACCCAGAACGGGCACTCTCGGCTATTTGACCGTCTGGCCCACAGGTCAGGCGCAGCCGCTGGTGTCAACCCTCAATTCGCTCGACGGCTCCATCATCGCTAACGCCGCTATCGTGCCGGCGGGCACCTCCGGATCCATAAGCGCCTTCGCCACTGACGATACCGATCTCATCGTCGATATCAATGGATACTTTGTACCGCCCGCTGCCAGTACCCTGCAGTTCTACACGGTGACGCCGTGCCGCGTTCTGGACACCAGAAATCCCGATGGTACTTTCGGCGGCCCGTTCCTTCCTGCCGACGTTGTCCGCTCATTCCCGATCGGCGCCGGTTCGTGCGGAGCTCCGGCGAATGCCGCAGCCTATTCGCTCAACGTAACGGTAGTGCCCCACGGGACGCTCGGCTACCTGAGCGCCTGGCCTGCCGGACAGCCGCAGCCCGTGGTATCGACGCTGAATTCGCTCGACGGCACGGTATTAGCTAATGCTGCCATTGTGCCGGCGGGAACCGGCGACAATGCCGGGGCGGTGAGCTTCTTTGCCGCGAACGACACGGATCTGGTCGTCGATATCAACGGCTATTTCGCTCCTCCTGGCCCCGGAGGTCTCAACTTCTATACCGTGACACCCTGCAGGGTTGTGGATACACGAAACCCCGACGGCACTTTTAGCGGCCCGGTGATGCTAACCCGGACGACGAGGGGCTTTCCCCTCGCGGAGGGCCCCTGCGGATTACCAGATTCGGCGCAAGCTTATTCGCTCAATATGACAGTGGCGCCGCAAGCACCTATCCTGGGTTATCTTTCAACGTGGCCTGCCGGCGGAACGCAGCCTGTCGTATCGACACTCAACGCTTATAAAGGCCAGATCGTGGCTAACGCTGCGATCGTGCCGGCGGGCTCCGGCGCCGCAGTCGATGTCTTTGTGACGGACAGCACACACGTCGTCATAGACACTAATGGCTATTTCGGTCAGTAACTGCTTCCAACGTGAGGGGGAAGCTCGAGGAGCTTATGGCCGAATCGTGCTGTTGTCCGCCGTCAGAGATCCGAGCCGAGTGTCATCATCCGCTTTGGCGGCCTTCAACGAGTAACTATGAAAAACCGTTCGATCCGCCGGCAATTCCGTCGTGGGGCAGACCTTCGGGTTTGGCGCCCGGCTTCCGCCCTGCGCGGAGCTTTACGTCACTGCCGGCAGCACCGGCGATCTTGTCGCCGCCACCTCGCAAACCGCGGCGTCTGCGTTGATTGCGAGAATGCGTTCAAAGCGCGAAACCCGACCCGACGTCTGTTCATTTGTGGCCATTGATCTTTCACCCCTAGAACTGAACCTGGTGTCAGGTCTCAGACAATTCTGTACAACTCATGGGTTGGCCAATCGTGGCCACGGCCGCCATGCCCAATGCCACTTAGTTTTGTGGGGCGGGACCCCTGTCCCGCAGCCGACGCCCTCGTCGGCCTTTCTGGGTTTTGTTGAATTGACAAGAGAGGGGCGAGGGCGCCCATCGCGGATCTGGGGATCCGCCCCACCAAATCCGGCTGCTTCTGGAAACATAAGTCGCATTGGGCCTGGGTGCCTGCCCCACCCGGCCGCAGACGCACGCATCCCACTGGCAACTTTTATCCGGGACAGGACAGTAGAGCGATTTAGAATATTGAAACACTCCGCTCGAAATTGCGCGCTGAACCGCTCTGTGACCAGCGAAACTACTATCTGCTGCAATTCAGCGCGGACGAAAACAATGTCGAACTCTCTCACGTTCGAAACGGTCAGCAGCGGCCGATTCCTGCAACGGCAGCAAACCATTCTTCGGGGCTGTCGCGCCGGTAAAACCGGCCTCTGCGCCAAAGACGGTACTGTCGCATCCTTCGATGACTTCCCTATCGATAAGAAGAGTCAGCGCCTCACTCAGAACTGATACTTCAACGCAAACTGAATCAACCGGGGGTTTACCGTAGTCGTGGTGATCTGGCCAAAGGTGCTTGGCGTCGAAACCGCACTCGCAGGATTTCCGAATTGCGGATGGTTGAACGTATTAAAGAATTCCGTCCGGAAGATCAGTGTGTTCCGCTCCCTGATCCTCGTGGTCTTGATGAACGAGATATCCCAGTTGAACTGACCCGGACCCAGAAGGACGCCAATTCCCGAGTTCCCGAACAACGTGGGTACAGGACTTGGTCCGAAAGGCCCGGGGGGCGCGGCCAGCGAATTCGGCGCCGGCGGGGGAGAACAGAAGGCGCTCGCGTTCAGAAAATTGTTGAGCCGGGCGGTGGTGCTGCCCGAGGTCGCAATCTGCCCATACGTTGTGCCCGGACACATCTGCGCGCGCGCTGTGGAATAAGTTCCGAGATCGTACACAGTGCCTCCGTTCTGGTCGGTGATCGTCATGGGAGTGCCGTCCTGAACCGTGGTAACACCCGATATATTCCAGCCATTCACGAGATATCCGAGAGCTCCGGAATGCGAGACCGGGAGATCGTAACTGTAATTCACCACGAAGCGTTGTGGATGGCTGAAGCCGACCGGACCGTATTGCTGTGCCAGATCGGTCGGATCGTTGCTGTTGGCGCCGCTGCCCGAAGCAACCAGGGGAATGTTGCTGAGATCCTTACTCCACGTGTAAGAGGCTTGCATGAGCAGACCGCGCGAAAGCTGCTTCCGCACCGTAACCTGCAGGCTGTTGTAATTTGAGATTCCGTCGAAAGCGGTCTCGTCGAAACCCGCGGGGAGGTACCCGAGAATCGGCACGCGCAGAGGAGCGTTGGCTACTGTGTTGACGGTGATTCCGTTTATCGGATTTGACGGAGTGGCGAGCAGCGGGACGTTGGTGTCATGGTATTGATCCAGCAGGTTGATGGAGCTTGAACCCACGAAGCCCGCCTCTAATACCCAGTTGCGAGCGAACTCATACTGGAAGTTCAGGTTATACTGCCGTGTCAACGGCGTGTGAAGGCGTTCGCCGAGGGAAGGCGTATCCAGCGCTGAATTCGGCGCTCCGTTGAGGCATTGCGGCTGGCATCCGTTGAAATTTACCCAGCGCGATGCGAATGTGCCCAGCGGAGTAGACGGGTAGGGATTCGCGTTGGTAAAAGTGTTCGCACCCGAGTAGTCGAGTGTTACCGCGTAAGGATAACCCTGCTCCAGACCGTGCACGAACGTGCCTCCGCCCACGCGATCGTAGAACATGCCGACGCCCCCGCGAATCACGAGATGTCCGCTTTGCAGCGGCTGCCACGCAAAACCAAAGCGCGGAGCAAAGTTGTTCCATGGCGGCCCGGTCTGAGTCGGCAGCGTTTTGCCTGAGACCAGAACGCCCGCCGGAGGCGTCGGATAGTGAGCGGTGTAGTTACTTGGAACGACGTAACCCACCAGACCGTTGCCGGAAGTAGTTGGACCCGAGGGTGGCACAGGGACAGTCTGAAGCTGACTCTCCCAGAAATTCGTCAGGTTACCGTACTTATCGCTGTAAGTCCCGTCCAGTTCCCAGCGGACGCCGATGTTGATCGTCAGGCGCGAATTGACCTTCCAGTCGTCCTGGCCAAATGCGCTGTGATTGTTCTCGAGATAGTTGTGAATGATGCCATCTGGTCCGCTGCGGACGCAGAACAGGCATTGCAGAATATTGCCCGCGCCCCCGAGCAGCCAGTCCGCGAAAGTTCCATAAAACAGGAACCCGCGCTCCAGGCCCGCAAAAGAGATCGGCCATTTGGCCATTTGAAACTCGTAACCGGCTCGAATGGTATGGTGCCCGTGAGCCCAGGAAATCTGGTCGCCGTATTCGATCTGGTCCGTCGGGCTGTTGCTGGGATAGAGCGAACCGTTCAGACTCGGCCCCCCGAAAATCACTGTCACAGGCAGTTCGGTCATCGTCGGCACGATCGTAGCCTGACCAATCGACTGAGGTGTCGCGGGCGTGGTGTCGCTTCCGTGCTGGCCGTTGTACTGCCCCGCCGCATGGACTTCATTCACGAGGTTGTTCGTAACGAGTGTGGTCAGTTTCAATACGGCATTCGTGTTGTTGTACTTCAGCGAAATGGGAGTTCCCGGCAGGTTGTTGCTGATGGGCAGCGTCTGCGGGTTCGAGGTCCAGAAGTATCTTGCAGAGAAAGTATTCTTGCTGTTAATCAGATAGTCGCCATTCAGGATCAGCTGATTTTCGTTGTATAGCGCGGGGTCGCTGAATACCACCGGTCCATAGACGCCGTTCGGGTTGCTCGGAATGTAGTACTGCCCGTTGGGAAGCTTTATGTTCAGCATGTTGACGGAAACCGGGCTGAGATTGGAGCCATCGCAGGCGACTGAGCCGCTGAGGCCTCCCAAAAACGTCAGATAGGCGGGATTTCCGGGATGATTCGCGGGGCAGAGCGCGGCCCCCAGATTAGCCGCGGTTCGAACTGCCGGCAAGGGATACAGGAACTCGGTGCTGGAGCCGCCCGACGCGATCCCATTCTTTTGACCCGTGTACTGGTAATCGGCGAAGAAGAAAAGCTTGTTCTTTTTGATCGGTCCGCCCAGATCGCCGCCGGTCTGGTTCTGATTCAGAACCTGCTTCCCGCTCCCGTCCGCGTTGGCAAAGAACGGGTTGGCATTCAAGGCAGTATTACGGAAGAACCACCACGCGCCTCCGTGAAAAGTGTTGCTGCCGGACTTGGTAACTACGTTGACATTCCCTCCGGGATGCGCGCCATAACTTGCGTCGTAAGTGGAGGTCTGAATCTTGAACTCCTGGATGGCATCCGGATTGGGTATCCCGATGCCTGTATAGATACCGGAGTCGTTCGAGCTTCCCGTATTGGCCGTGTTCACGATGGACACGCCATCCATCTGATAATTGTTCTGGCTGGGATCGGCGCCGTTCACGCTGATGTCCTGAGTGGCCTTCCCGAGCTGCGTCGCGTTATTCACGCTGGAGTTCGCGCCCGCGGCCATGCTCAGGAGCTGCGTGTAGTTCCGATTGCTGAGCGGAAGTCCCGTCACCTGTTGCGCGGTTACCGTGGTGCCGAGCGTGGAACTGGCAGTCTGGAGAACCTCGACATTGGCTTCGACGGTAATCTGGTCGGTTGCCGTGCCGAGTTCCAGAACGCGATCGAGCACAGGCGTCTCGGTCACGTTTACCGTTATCGCAGGCACTTCCGAAGTTTTGAATCCTTTGGCCGCAAATACTACACGATAGCTTCCAGGCGAAATCAATGTGAACTTATAGCTACCGTCATTCCCGGTAACTGTATTACGCTGCTGGCTGGTTTCCGTGTTAGTCAGGGTAACTGCCGCATCTGGTACCACGCCCCCGGATGGGTCGGTTACAGTTCCGGTAAGGGCGCCGGTTCCTGCCGATTGCGCCATCAACGCTTGCCCGCCGAGGACCGACAACGACACAACGGCGAATTTTAGAAACAGCGATCTCTTGAACCCCATAATCCCCCCCAATTCGAGACGCGGCCAGGCGGTTGCGCAATCCACCCATGCGCTCCGGCTCGCGCGTGACTTTCGAGATGAGTCTATTGCGAACGGCGAGCGGTCGGCAGTCAAAACCGCGTCAAAAAAACATTGTGGGGCGGGCCCCCGGTCCGCGGCCGCCCCCAGGATGGCTGGTCGTTCTTCAAAAATCCGCGGCGCCGTCGACTGCGTCGAGTCCCCCAGCCCAGGTGCCTTACTTTCGGCTCCGCTCTATGATATAGTCCGACCGTCAGCAGTCAAAACAGCGTCAAATTCGAGTCGCCAGATCAATATGCAGGCCCCGGTTGGGCATATCGCTTTCGGACCGTTCTGCCTCAATATCGAGGCGCCGCGCCTCCTTCGCGACGGCGTCGAGCTGGAGCTCCGCCCCCAGGCGTTATACGCTCTTACTACGCTTGTGCAGAACAGCGGTCGATGTGTTGCCTACGAGGATATGATCAGCGCGGCATGGCATGGAATCTGCGTTTCTCGTCACACCGTCGCGGTCACCGTCGGCGAGGTCAAGAAGGCGCTCAGAGAATATGGCGCATGGATCAGCTATCACCCTCGCTTCGGATACCGGCTTGACGTACCCAAGACAGAAGATCTGATCCGAAACGGCTGGCACTACTGGCACCGGCATACTCGCGAAGGCTTTGAAAAGGCTCTCTGCAGTTTCCAGGCGGCAGCGCGTGACCAGGGTGGTGATTTTCGGGCGTACGCCGGTATTTCCCGTTCCTGGCTGATGCTTGGAACCTTCTCGATGCGGCCACCCCGGGAGATGTACCCTGCCTTTCTCGACGCGCACAAGAAAGCCTCGGAACTGGTCGGCCTGACCGCGGATTTGCGGGCCGATCGCGCGCAGGGTTTGCACATCTTCGAGCGCCGAGTGGCGGAAGCCGAATCCGAGCTGTTGCAGGCGAAACGCGAAAACCCGCGCGCCTTCGGTGTCGACACTCGCCTCGGTATGCTCTACGCTGCCAGTGGTCGCTTTGATGACGCTCTCGAGGTGATTCAGGAAGGGTACGCTGCAGATTCGCTGTGGCCCATTCTGCCGAGTGCCGAGACTCTGATTCGTTGCTGGAAGGGCGATTTCGACGGCGCTCTCGCCAGCGGCAGGAAGATACTCGACCTTCACCCCTATTTCTCTCTCGGCCGCGCCTATTTCGCCCACGCACTCGAGCTGTCCGGACAGTTCGAAGAAGCGGCCGCTCAATACCGCCTCGCGTGCGTCATGTCTCCGGATCTCTTCAAACTGCGGGCGGACGAAGCCGGTTGCCTGGCCCGAAGCGGTCGCGAGGCTGAAGCAATCACGATTCTCCGCGAGCTTTGGCAACTCCGCCTCTCCGACTATGTCGACGCTTATGCCATCGCCTCTCTTCTTTGCGCTTTGGGAAGACACGATGAGGCGCTCGATGAACTGGAACGGGCCGAAGTCGAGAACTCGACTTCACTGTTCATTCTCGATGTCGACCACCGCGTGAACGACCTGAGAGGTTCGCCGCGCTTTTTGGCTCTCCGGAACCGCGTCTTCCGGAACGCCGGCGTTACTCCTGCGCCCGGACTGAGAACCCTGCTTACCGTGCCGAACAGGCCGAAGGATTCCAACCCGAGGCATCGGGCTGCTTCTTGAAATCCGTGCTCGTGACAAACGGTTCGTCAAGGTATTGCGAGTCCTTGACGATCGTGGTCACGTGAAACCAGACATCGCCGTTCGGTTCCTTTGACAGATCGTAGTACTCGTTAACCACGGTGTTGGCGCTGTAAGGCGGACCGTTCTTGCGCAGATAACCCGGGCGCAGCTGCGTCGTGACCACCTCGAGAGAACGTCCGTGCGTACCTTCTCTGACGGCGCCGAGTCCCGCCAGCGGCAGCCCCGATCCCCGCAATGGACGCTCCCAGTTTGCCGCGGAATAGCCTTGCCACGAAGGCTTCTCGTCCTCCGGAGGCTTGCCCGCGAAATGCAGCAGACGGGTTTGCGACCCGGCGTCCGTTTCGATCTTCAGCGTGTTGTCGTCCTGCCACGTAATATGCACGCGCCCGGGAATGCGCATGATCGCGGGCGCGCCATAGGATCTGCACTGTTCCCCGCCAGCTTCGTCCTTTGCCGGATCCCACGCCTCACCGATCTTGCGACCGGCGGCATTCAGGGGAATGCTGGCGAAGTCGCCGCGAATCGGTGTTACCATCCTCCATCGCCAGTCTTCTGTTACCACAGAGACCCAGTAACCAGTAAGATCTGCCGGCGCGGCTTCCTTAGCAGTCTTCGGAACGGGAGGCGGACCACCGCGGCCCGCCTGGGCGTAAGCCGAGAACGGCAGCACCAAAGCAATTACAATTACCGACGGCACGATTGAAAAACCGCAACAAAGTGACCATAAAGCTCCGCGCCGGGCGGAAGCCCGGCGGCAGCCCCGAAGGGCTGCCCCACGACGAAATTGCGGGCGGATCGAACGGTTTTTCGTGGTTGCTCGCGGACCCCTGGTCCATCTGGAGAGCGCCGGCGATCTTGTCGCCAGTGACTTTGTTTCCCTACTTCCCACCAAGGCTCCTGTAAATGGCCTCGACAAACCGCTCCGTGCCTGAGCCGGTTGCGCCTCCGCCGTACTGAGTATCGTAATCGAGAGTTGGACGCGCCGCGCGCACCTGATCCAGCGTCTTGCCTTTCCGGATCAGGTCCTGGATTCGATCGCGAATGATGGTGACCATATCGCGATACTCCACCACATCGGCCTCTTCGCAAAGCCTGCCGTGTCCCGGGATCACGTACGTGCCCCCTTCCTGATACTTCGCCGGCACCGTCAGCTCGATAATGCGATTCAACGCATCGATAATGCCCTGCACGCTGCCGCCGCGCGCGAGATCGATCACCGGATAAGTCTCCGGCGTGAAAATATCGCCCGTGCTGATCACGTCCGATCGGCGGAAGAACACGATACTGTCCCCGTCGGTATGCGCAGCGGGCATATGATAAACGATCACTGCTTCGCCATTAAAGAAGAAGTCCTTCGACGGCGTGAAATACTCGTCGTTCGGCCAGTCGCTTTCGGGCACGGCGGCTTGTCCGGCGGCTGGCGGCGCGGTCATGCGGTTCAGCACGTGGTCGTTGGCAATGATCCGCGGTATCGCCCCGCCGCCACCAAGTTTCGCGATTGCGCCATTACCACCCGTATGATCCGGGTACATGTGCGTGTTGACGATATAACGGACGGGCATCGCCGACAGCGTCCGGACAGCCGCCATGATCTTCGGCGCCAGCGGCGCGAATTGCGTATCCACCAGCAGAACGCCGTCCTTGCCCACCTGCAGCGTCGTGTTCCCGCCCGCGCCCACCAGCATATAAACGCCGCCCTGGACCGGCAGGATGTGTTCTTCAACGTTCTGGAGATTCGTTTCCTGCGCCGCGATCAGGCCGGCCGTCAGAGCCGCCAGGGCCAGCACTCTGTTCATCGGGAGCTCACGTTGCAATTGAACAAGGTCGTACAGGTGCAATATCGCTCGCACTTCGCCGGGGGATTGTACGGTTTGATCTTCGACTTATACTCCGGATACAAAGTCTCGGCGCCGCCGCGCACCGCATCTTCGGGCAATCCATACCAGCGGGCGAACTCCGTCAGAAACGGATTCGTTCCGGGCAGATGATGCGGCACCGTTCCGGCCGGCCGCGGCACCTCCGGCTCCGATTCGCAGCCGAAGACGCCGATTCCCTGTCCCGGATCGAGAAACCAGTTATCGCTTCGCACCAGCGGCTCGGTCAGAAATACCGGATCGTCGATAACTGTAACAACGGTGAGATAGTCGCCATGCCTCATCCAGTGTTCGGTGAGAGTGGCCTTGTCGCTCCGCGGCACTCCGTTACGCCGCAGATAATTCGTCTTCATGTGGGTCGTCGTGATGGTCAGCATGTTACCTTCCCACACGCCTGTGGAAAAGCCCTGCCATGTATGATCCGCGTAAGTGGGCGGATGCGGCCGTCCGTCCATGTAAATGGTCCGTTCGCTGTCCCACGCCAGCAGATGCGTGTGAAATGCGATGAGCTTTTGCGTTGCCGTATCGAACTCGCGCCAGATGCGCAGATTTCCCAGACCGCGCATGGAATAATCTACACCGTGCGGGCGGCACTGGTACTCGGGTACCACGGAAATTCTATCCGCATCGTAGCTGTCCGCTCTCATACGCGCCGCGTTATTGATCGGAAGTTCGGTGTAATCGCCCAGTTCGGGCCCGGGCAGACGCTCGGGGCCGTCTTCGTGATAGAGCGGATTCCACTCGCCGGTAAAATCAACCTGGGCGAAGGCCGGCGCGGTGGCAAACGCCATTCCCATGCCGAACAAAACACAGATAATGGCGCCGCGTTTCAGTCTGGCCATAAAAGGACCCGGAATCGACGATTACAATATCACGATCCGCTCCCTTTCGTAGCCCCGCTTTTGCACGCATTCCGTCTCGAAATGGCAGGGTGATTGCTTATTGCAACTCTGTAAATACGAATCGGGTTAATTAATTTTGGGAAGTTTCATCGGAGGACACGATGCAAACCGAGATTCTGTATGTCGAAGACAATCCCGCCGATGTTTTCCTGCTTGGGGAGGCCATTCGCAGGAAGAGCGCCGCAGTGATGCTGTCATCGTTCGACGATGGAGAATCGGCTCTTTCCTTTTTGCACGGAGCTAAGTTACTGCCCTGCGCCATCGTGCTGGACATCGGCCTGCCCCGCATCGACGGCGCCGAAGTATTGAGAGTATTAAAATCCAATCCGTCGTTCCGGTCGGTCCCGACAGCCGTATTCGCGGATCAGAGCGTTCAACGTCAGATGAAGAAGGACGGTCATCTGCCGGAGTTGTTTCTGACGAAACCAAGCGACCTCGATGGTTATGACACCGTCGCCGGACAAATTCTGGCTCTCTGCGGTTCCGCCAATTATGCGAAAGCTGCAGACCAATCGGATTAGAGATTCTATCGGTTTGGGTTTGCAACAAACCCGGTGCTTACGATTTCGAACGCGAGGCAGACCACAGGATCGCTTGCCTCGATCTCCTGATCTGGTTTCCGAAACCACGGACACGAACCGCCGCTCCCAGTGCTTGAAGATCACGATCAGGGACTGCACGAGTCGCTGGCCAGCCAGCTCCGTCCGGCTTCGTATGCCTTCGATTTGTGCTGTAGCCGGCCGTCTTCCACCGACGCCGCATCGAAAACTTTGAATCGAGCACACACAGGTTGCATCACCGGTGTGTGAAATAGTCCCAGGGTTCCAAGCCAATCATAAGCCAGGATAGTAAGCAAAGCTCGTAAGGAGAACTTTCGATGCCGGAGGTCGATCAACGGGAATGTATCGAGAAATTACGATCGCGGGATGCCGCAGCCGAGTGGAAGAAGTGGGGTCCGTACCTGAGCGAACGGCAATGGGGAACGGTCCGCGAAGATTACAGCGAGAACGGCGATGCGTGGAACTATTTCACGCACGACCAGGCGAGATCGCGCGCCTATCACTGGGGCGAAGACGGGTTGGCAGGCGTCTCCGATGATCACCAGGTCCTCTGTTTCGCGCTCGCGCTGTGGAACGGCCGGGACCCGATCCTGAAAGAACGCCTCTTCGGTCTGACCAACGGCGAGGGCAACCACGGCGAGGACGTGAAGGAATACTACTTCTATCTCGATAACACTCCAACGCACTCTTACATGAAATACCTCTACAAGTACCCTCAGGCGCCATTCCCTTATTCCGACCTCGTTGAGACCAACCGCCGCCGCAGCCGGCAGGATTTCGAATACGAACTGCTGGACACCGGGGTGTTTGAGGAAGACCGTTACTTCGATGTGTTCGTGGAGTACGCCAAGGCTGGTCCGGAGGATCTGCTCGTCCAGATCAAGGCGATCAACCGCGGCCCCGAAGCGGCGGACTTGCACATACTGCCCACACTTTGGTTTCGCAACACCTGGTCCTGGCGTAACGGTGGCTCCAGGCCTGAGCTGAATCAGGCGCCCTCGCAGAATGGCGCAAGTATAGTCTGCGCGCACCATACCGACCCGCTGTTCCAGGAGGGCCTGTCCGATTACTACCTCTATTGCGATGCCGCCCCGCCAATTCTCTTCACCGAGAACGAAACGAACAACGAACGGCTGTTCGGCAGCCGGAATGCCTCGCCTTACGTCAAGGACGGCATCGACAGCTTCGTCGTCCATGGGCAGCATCCGGCGGTGAATCCGGCGAATGCCGGGACCAAAGCCGCAGCCTCCTATCCATTAACTATCGGACCGGGCGAGACGGCAACCGTGCGGTTGCGGTTGACGGCAACCGCGCCTTCGGAAATATCCCGTCCCTTTGAAGGATTCGAGGAGGTCCTGGCCGGCCGTGTTCGGGAAGCGGACGAATTCTACGAGAGCATCACCCCGTCGGCGGTGAAGGCAGACCCGGATCGATCGAGCATCATGCGCCAGGCGCTGGCCGGAATGCTCTGGGGCAAGCAGCACTTCTACTACGATCTGAATACCTGGCTCGAAGAACACAACGTGGGGCCGTCTTCGCCTCTCTGGATGCGGCAGCGAGTGCGAAACGCGGAGTGGTTCCACATGCTCAACGACGACATCATCTCCATGCCGGACAAGTGGGAATATCCATGGTACGCGGCATGGGACCTCGCCTTTCACATGCTGCCGATGGCATCGGTCGACCTCGACTTCACGCAAGCAGCAGCTGGACATCATGTTGCGCAACGACTACCTGCATCCCAACGGTCAAATGCCCGCATACGAGTGGAACTTCGGCGATGTCAATCCTCCGGTGCACGCCTATGCCACCATGCAGATCTATCTGCAGGATAAAGAGGACAACGACGGAAAGGGCGATCTCGAATTTCTCGCATACGCCTTTTCCAAGCTGCTGGTCAACTTCACCTGGTGGATCAATCGGAAAGACCGCCTGGGCAACAACGTCTTTCAAGGGGGCTTCCTCGGCCTGGACAATATCGGAGTGTTCGACCGGAGCGCGCCTCTGCCTGGCGGAGGCTGCCTCGAACAGGCTGACGGTACCGCCTGGATGGTCTTCTACAGCCAGCAGATGTTACGCATCGCCATTGAACTCGCAATCCACAAACCGGTCTGGGAAGAGTATGCGATCAAATTCTTCGATCACACCATGCGAATCGCAGCGGTGATGGACCGCGGCGGAAACTGCCCGGACGAAATGTGGGACGAAGAGGACGGCTTCTTCTATGACGTTCTGCGCCTGCCCGATGGCCGCGCCATGCGGCTGAAAGTACGATCCGTGGTCGGCCTGCTTTCCCTGGCCGCAGTTGCGGTCTTCGAGGAGAACGTCCTCGAGCGGTTGCCCGGCTTCCTGAAACATACTCGCGAGCTCCTGGCCCGCCATCCCGAACTCAGCGCCAATCTGCATATGCCGGCCACTCCCGGGCTCGCCGGACGTCGTATGATCTCCACCGTGAATGAGTCGAAGCTGCGGCGCGTCCTGGCCAGGATGCTCGATGAAAAGGAGTTCTTCGGTCCTTACGGGATACGGGCGTTGTCCCGCGAACACCTGGAGCACCCATTCGTCTTCAACCATGCCGGGCAGGAATTCCGTGTGTCGTATCTTCCCGGCGAGTCGGATAGCGGCATGTTCGGCGGAAACTCCAATTGGCGGGGCCCGGTCTGGATGCCGGTGAATATGTTGCTCTATACTTCGCTGCTGCGGATGGCGGCGTACTACGGCGATTCTTTCAAAGTGGAATGCCCGACCGGCTCCGGGAATGAAATGACTCTGTTTGAAGTCGCCCGCGAACTGGCGGAGCGCCTGATTGCAACCTTCCAGCGCAACAGCCAGGGGCGGCGCCCGGTGTTCGGGGGCACGGAGAAGTTCCAGACCGATCCCTACTGGCGGGATTATATTCTCTTTTACGAGTACTTCCACGGCGACAACGGCGCGGGTATCGGGGCCAGCCACCAGACGGGATGGACGGGTTTGATCGCCAGGATCATTGCAACGAACGGCTGGCTCACGAAGGAAATGGTCTATGCGCCGGGGGTTGCCGAGGCAGCCGCAAGGGCTCTGGCGGCAGGGACCCCAACCCACTCGCGCGGCGGTGCAAGGCCGGTAACGCAAGCAACCTTGTGGGGTCAAGGCTTCGGCCCTGTCCAGATGGACCTGCGGTCCAGTAGCGCCGGCGATCTTGTCGCCGGTGACCCTGCCAACCGCGTCTTCGACAGAGTGATCGTGCCGCCAGAGCGCCTCCCGCATGGCGTACCCGCATGGAGTAAAGGTTCGTGGCGGAAACGGATCTGGAGAATCAGGCCAGGCTGGTGAAGACGACGTAGCGGAAGTTGGTCCGGTGATTTCGCGGCGGCAGGGGCCGCGCTACGCAAAGCCTTTCTACACCAGGCTTGCTACACCACGCTTTCTACACCATGCGTGAACGTCAGTTCTCCGAAGGCTTCTCCACGCGGTCTACCACCATCACGTCGGCCTGTGCCTTCACTGCCTCCAGCTTCAACCCCATCTGCTGCTGGATTGCCGTGTAGAGATCCGGATGCTGCGCGTTTTCCGGCGCGGGTGGCACTTTTACCCCGAGCCCCGGAAACTGAAAGTCGTTGGGCGTCCAGTCCAGCTGAAAATCGTACCGCCCTTCAATGCCGGTCTGGTCCAGGACGGGCCGGTCCATAACGAAACCCTGCATGAAGTTTCTGAAGTTCTCCATGTTCGCGCTCCTGCCCACAACGGAGCCCAGCCCGCGTAATCCCAGCCCCGCCAGCTCGTCCTGGTTGAGGCTTTTCGTCATCTTCGAACCCGTCTTCGCCACAGTGAGCACATACACGGGAAGCTCCCGCTTTTCCATATGGAACACGAGATGGAAGCGATCTGCCAGCATTTTGCGGAGCATGATCCTGTATTGGTCCAGACTCGGCACGCCTTCGCCGTCGGCCGTCCCCTCGATATCGTACTTATCGCTTTCCGTCCATGAGGGCGCACCCGCGATCTGCCGCAGATGCAAACGGTAAGCAAGTGTGACCAGTTCGATGAAGCCCTCATTGTTCACGGTGAAACGGCGTCCGCGCATGCCGAAGCCCTTGTCCAGCGGTTCGCGCCGGCTGGGTTTGATGGTGACCACTTCGAACGACGGGTCGGCATCCGCCGCCATCGCCTTCGGCTTCGGCGCGGCTTCAGGCATCGCCCAGGCCGTCTGTGGCGTCGCGAGCTCAAGCGTCAGCGCGATAGTCGTCTGGCCCTGCGCCCACGTCCCCACAATGGTCTTCCCGTCCGCGCTCATCTTCCCTTCAAATCCGGCGCCAAGGCCCGGGATCGCGATTTTCACCGCGTGATCCCGCAGCGTCACCGAACTCGCGGGAAACGCCTGCGCACCCTGATCGATGCTGACCATCTCGGCCTTAAGCGCATCGGCGGCAGTGGTTGAAATCTTGAAAACCACGCGGAGTTCACCCCGTGGAGCCTGCGGCGCCTTCAGCGTTCCCTGCCACGTCCCCGGCAAACCCTGCGCGAACAGCGGGAGCGCGGAAAGCAGCACCGTCGCCAATTTCTTCATAGAGAGATTCTACGTGAATAAAGGTCTCCGAATTCTCAGCCCCCGGATCGCTCTCCCCTTGCGGCGCAGGGTAGATCAACACTGCGACGCCAATCGCGGTGATCGACGGAGTTCGAAGCCATCAATTGTCAGTCGGCTTCTCCTCGATATGATCGATAACCAGCACGGGAAGCGGGCGCTTGTGCTTCTCCAGTTTCAGCCCGAGTTGTGCTTCGATCGCGTCGAAAAATGAAACAGGGCTGTTGGCGTCAGTGTCTCCGCCGCGGCCGGCACGCTGCACCAGACCCGCCGAACTAAAGCTCAAAGTAAAGTCCCAGGCTCCATCGAGGCCGGTCGAATCCAGCACCGGGCCCGAATAAGATCCTGAGCCAATCCACGGAAGCAGCTCCGCGAACTGCGCAGTAGTCACGTTCTGAAATGTGACCAGCCGTGAAAGCATCGGGTTTGTGATCCTCGGGTCCTTGCCGTCCGGTCCGGGACCTTCGTGCCATCGCGTTGGATTTGCCGGGTCCGCCTTATGCATCTTCGGCTTTACCGCGACCAGGGTATAAGCCGTGACGCGTCCGATCCTCCATGTGGGTCATGAGCCCGAAGCGATCCTTTAAAAGGGACTTCAACAAAACGCGAAGCTCGTCTGCGTCAAGCGGCGCAGCGTTTCTGGTCCCGCTGTTCGCCGGTGGCCGGGCCGTGATGTCGAACCGAGCCGAGTCCAGGAATTTCGGCGCGCCCGCGATCATTTCGCTCGTGTCGGGATCGAGGTGCCAGACCAACGCTATCAGCGTCTTCAGCGGGAGCGCGTGCATTTCAACCTGGCCGCCAGGCAGAAGTTTGAGATCGGGGGTCTCATTCGGCGCGCTCGGTTTTATGACCGCAACTTCGAAGGCAGTCATCGGCGAAGGCGGGAGTTCTCTTGTCACCTCCGGCGGATTGGCTGTTGGGGTTCGGTTTACGCCATCGACGACGAGCGCGGGTGCAGGAGCTTTTTGCGAATCCAGCTTCAGACCCACTTGTTTTTCCAGAGCGTCGAAAATCGTGATGCCATCGCCGGGCGCCTGCGCGACAGTGGCACTCCACGGGGTAAATCTGAAGTCGAAGTCCCATTCTCCCTTTAGTCCCGACCGGTCCACGATCGGCCTGTTGATATAAGGCGCCGATATCCCGCGCAAAGTCTGGGCAAATTCATCCATGCTCATGTTGCGGCACGACACCACCAGATATGGAATTGTGCCTTGCTCGCGTTTACTCTGACAGGCGGCGTCGCCCGAACCATCGGATTCCTTCAATTTCAACTTGCCGTTTCCCGCGACCAGCGCAAACACCGGCAGAGGCTTCATCTCCTTGTGGAGGGTAAGTTTGAAGCGGTCCGCAAGCAGGTTCTGGAGCATCAGCCTGACCTTTTCCCGCGACGTATTGATCGGCGCCTCGGCGATAACATCGAACCGATCCATCTGCAACCAGGTTGGGCCACCGAGCACTGTGTCGGGGTCAACCCGCCAGGCGGTTGCAATCAGATCGAGCATGCTCGCCTGTCGCAGTTCATACCGGCCTCCACGGAGAACGCCGCCAGTCACCTCCGGAGTCGGATTCATCTCACGGTTCGGGTGGACGTCGGCGAGGTCGAATCTCGGTGTGATCGCAGGGGATTGGCTGAAAGCCGGACCGAGTGATACAAGCGCGAGAAGAATTAAATTTGCACACTTTCGCAACATGATTCAACCTTTCCCCAACAGGAAACGACCAGGCCAATTGCTCAGGCGCCGGGACCGATGTCCGCCTCAGTGATGGATTATATCTGGACTTTCTCGTGTCTCGGCGCTTCAAATATGCTGCAACAGACTGCGAACAGATACTTCGGCGATGTTCATGACACCAATCCGGCAAGCCACCCAAAAGCAGGCCAGCATTTGAATTTGACGAGAAAAGCTCACTAGTCTTAAAAAAAGCCTGGCTTCCGGATTGCGGCCGAAGGAGCGACGCCGGTCGTGAAGCCGTGGTTTTCCGAAAACGGCACTTATCGGGTGTTATCTCGCACCGTGCCCGCCCGTTCAACTTCGGCTTAAGGGCGTCATCCGGTCGGAGTTGGTAAACGCTGCGCGACAATCCGCGGGGAATCCTCCGCACGCTAGCTTTCGTGGAGTATTCACACATGGTGTCCACTCGGACGGAGCCCGAGCCGATCTAAGCTCCGCGGGGTTAATGCTCCGGGATGTTATTGACATTCGATATCGAATGCCGATATGATCATCCCGTGATGAAATCGGACGTTTTGCAGGGGACGCTGGACCTGCTCGTTCTTCGCACTCTTGAGCTCAGTCCGCTACATGGCGTCGGCGTGTCGGATCGCATAGAGCAGGTCACCCGGGGCATTTTTGTTGTGGGACCGGGTTCGCTTTTCCCCGCCTTGCACCGGCTCGCGGAGAAAGGTTGGATCAAGGGTCAATGGGGAGAGCTGGAGAGCGGTCGCCGCGTCAAAGTTTACTCTCTAACACGACCCGGTCGAGCGCAACTCGCCCAAGAGAAGCGCAATTGGCAAAGGGTGTTTATGGCGATGAACCAGGTTCTGACGGAGGATAGATAAGGTCGTGCCATGGGCCAGTCGCGCGGCAGCCTTTTTTCGGCGCCTGCTACATCGCCAGAAAATTGAAGAAGAACTGGACGCGGAGGTACAAGCTCATTTAGAGTTGCTCATCGAGCGCTACTTGGCCAAGGGCCTGTCGTACCAAGACGCGCGGCGGTCGGCGCGCCTGGAGTTCGGAGGTCCGGAGCAAGTCAAACAAACCGTCAGGGAAGCGCGCGCGGGAGCAGCCATCGAAGCGAGCCTGCAGGACGTTCGCTACGCCTTGAGAGTTTTGCGAAAGTGGCCGGGCTTCACAACGGCCGCGGCATCAACGCTGGCTCTTGGGATCGGGATGACCACCGCCATATTTTCCCTGGTTAACACCATCTTCCTGAGGCCTTTGCCTTTTCCAGATCCATCCCGTATCGTGCTGTTTACGACGTCGTCCCCCACCGGCTTAAGTTCTGCGGCCTCTCCCATAAAATTCAATTTCTGGCGGCAGCAGACCGCCGTATTCGAGGACATCTCGGGCTACCGCTTCGGCCGAATTAACATGACCGGGGTCGAACATCCAGAACAAATTCAGTCTGCGCTGGTAAGCGCCGACTATTTCCGGCTCTTCGGCCTGAGCATCATGCGAGGCCGCTCATTTTCAGGCGATGAAGATCGACCTGGCAACAGCGGTGTGGTTGTCGTGAGCGATGGATTTTGTAAGCGGATCTTTGGCCGCGACACGGGAATCATCGGTAGAACTATCTCCTTAGGTGGCAGGCCACATGAAATCATCGGTATCACGTCGCCAGGAACCCACTTCGAATCTCCTGCGGCTTTCGACCCGTCGAGCGCCGCAGAGACGACTGATGTCTGGATGCCACTTCAAATTGACCCAGACAGTAGTGACCAGAACGGTTATTTCAGCGTAGCGGCCCGAATCAAACCTGGAGTTATGATCGAGACCGCCGCGGCGCAGCTTAAGTTGGGAACCCAGGACTTTCGCCGCAGGTTCCCCAGAGTCGACGGCATGCCTTCGGGATCAGCCTTCACCGTGCAATCGATGAAGGATGTCATGCTTAACGGCGAGCTTGCGCCTCTATCTGTCCTCTCGGGCGCGGTCAGTTTACTGCTGCTCATTGCTTGTGCAAACGTCGCTAATCTTTTACTTGCACGCGCCGTAGGTCGACAGCGCGAAATCGCGATCCGGTCGGCGGTCGGCGCGACCAGAGGTCGCATCATTCGTCAGCTGCTCACGGAAGGTGCTGTACTTTCCGCATTTGGTGGTGTACTTGGCCTCATCCTTGGCATTTTTGGAATTCGCGCGTTTCTATCCATTCACACAATGACATTGAGTATCCCACGCATCGGGGACCACGGTTCAGCTATCATCTTGGACTGGCGCGTTTTGTTCTTCACGGCGCTGATTTCGTTGACAACCGGGATGCTATTGGGGCTTATTCCCGCGCTCCAGGCCTACCGCACCGATTTGACCGACGCACTGAAAGACGGCAGCGGGTATGCCGACACTGGTTTTCACCACAACAAAGTTCGCTCCTTACTTGTAGTGAGTCAAATAGCAATTGCTTTGGTTCTATTGGCTGGGTCCGGCCTGCTGATTCGCAGTTTTATTGCGCTGCGTTCCGTGAGTCCAGGATTCGATCCGCGCAACATCTTGACCATGCGGATATCGCTCACAGCTCCGCAGTTTCAGAAGACATCGACGGTGTCCGAATTTGTGCGGGAAGGCGTGCGACGCATTAACGCTCTACCTGGGGTTGTGAGCGCTGCCGCCACCTGCTGCCTGCCGCTGGAGGACCGCACAGTCGGTGACGTTATCATTGCCGACCGTCCGCTTGACGGTCGTTCTCATGGGACGGTGAATGTGAGCACAATCTCGCCGAACTACTTCGATGTCTTCAGAATTCCCGTCCGCCGCGGACGAGGATTCACGGATCGTGACGTTAGAGGAGCGCCTTCCGTTGTCGTCATCAGCGAAGCTATGGCTCGGCGATTCTGGCAGAGGGGAACCACATTTGGAGATCCTCTCAACGAGCGACTGGTCTTCCCAGATTTGCCTGCATCGGCTTGGCAGATCGTCGGCGTCGTCGGTGATACTCATGGCGACGGACTCAGTCAGAGCGCTCCGCCAACTATATATGTGCCAATAGCCCAAGCTCCCGATGACTTTACTGCCTATCTCGTCCGCAGTCCGATCGCCTGGGTCTTCCGCACGCGCGGAGAGCGCAGTGGACTCAGTCTCGCGATACAAAAGGAACTGGAGCAGGCGAGTGGCGGCCTACCCGTGGGGGACATTCGTTCCATGGACCAAATCCTCGTGAGATCGACCGGTGGTCGGGAATTCAATATGTTGCTGCTGAGTATTTTGGGGGGCTCCGCGCTCGTCCTCGCCGCAATTGGGATCTACGGTTTGATTGCCTATTCCGTTCAGCATCGAACAAAGGAAATTGGCATCCGCATGGCTCTTGGGGCCCAATTGAACGACATGAGAAATATGGTGCTCATGCAGGGCTTCCGCCTGACCCTCCTAGGGATCGCTATCGGCATACCCGCTGCATTGAGCCTAACGCGCTTAATAAAACGCTTCTTATTCGGCCTTCAACCTCAAGATCCGGGCATCTTCATCGCGGTGTCGGCCCTTCTGAGCACGGTGGCAATCTTTGCAGTCTGGCTGGCTGCGCGTCGCGCGTGCCTCCCGAACCCCGTTGACGCCCTCCATCATGAATAGACCATCTCGCGCCCCGATGCTGTTGGAGTGAGCACTGGCCGTGGCGGAGGACTTGAGGTCTTGGAATTGCTCTTATCTGTCCTCACTAACGCTATGACTCTATCTGGAGTGATCCGGCGCGGGAGTGCTGAGGAGCGACGGAATTTTCATCGCCGGGTCACTTCGGATAGAGACGTGTGAAGGAAGCCGCTCGCGTTTTTGGGTAGACGCGGACCATTATTGGGATTTGAATCGATATTCCACTGGAAGTTAATGACTACAGGGCTCTATCGTGAGCATTCCACATATGGAGCATCGCCCCAAACATTACTCCATCTGTGTGGTGAACACAAACAGGTCGAAGAGAGAACTTCGACCAATGGGCACGCGCAGCGTCTGCCGTGCGAACGGCTTCGTACAAACGGCGTAGCGTTTACCGTCGCCGCCGAGCGTATCGTCGGCCATCCGGACAAAGGCCATGTTTCGCTGATTTCGAAAGCGAACACATTGGCGCCCCCGTTTTGAATCGGGTCGACCTCAGCCCTTCAGGAAGTCTGTAATCAGAGCAATCGTAGCCGTTGGATTTTCCTCCATTAACCAGTGGCCCGCGCCGTGGACCACGGCTTCACGCACGTTCGCCGCGACGTTGCGCATAACGGTGGCTTCCATTGCCCCAAACGATTTCTCGCCGCCAACAGCGAGCACGGGCATGGTCAATTTGGTTTGCTGAAAGATTTTGTTATCCTGCACATCCTGCGCGAAGGCTGTAAACTGCGCAAAACCGGCGCGCATGGCGCCGGGCAGTGCGTATTGCGCTGCGTAGAAGGCTCGCGTTTCCTCGTCGGGCCTGGTGGGATCACCCGAGAAGTCGTTCCATATACGGTCGAGGTAGATTCGCTCGCGTCCCTCCACGAGGCGCTCCGCATCGCGGCCGTGGAAGGAAAAATGCCACAGCGCCGGATTCCGCACGATTTCGTCCCACGGTGCAATGCCAGGGATCGGCGCATCCATGACGATGAGCCGCTCGACCTTATCGGGGTAACGCGCGGCATAGGCGTACGCCACCATGATCCCGATGTCGGGAGAAACCAATGAGGTGTGATCATAGCCGAGGCTTGCAACAACGGCTCGAATGTCGGCAGCTTGTGTTTTCTTGTCGTAACCGCCGTCCGGACGAGACGACCGTCCGATCCCACGCAAGTCCGGCACAACGACCGTGAAGCTCTTGTACAACTCGGCGGCGAGCGGCCCTCACGAGTCACTGGTTTCCGCGTAGCCGTGCAAAAGGACGACCACAGGTCCGGAACCACCCGAGCGGACGAAAATGTCCGCCCCCTCCGGGCTGGCGATCGTGCGAGCTTCAAACGCGGAGGGCAGTGAGGGCTGCATACGCGAATTCTACGATGGGCTTGTTGCTGGAAGCCTGGCCCGGATTCTCAGCGCATCCGCGAGGTCTGACTAGCGGGCGATATTACCCCATCACGCGGCTTCGGGCTGACGATAAGGCCCACTTCAAACCTCCCCGACCCCCGGGATGATAGCTCCTGGTAAACCAAAATCAAAATGCTACCTTCCCGATCAGGCATCGACGAGGCACGTCTCCGGTCTCCAACCTGACACCCGGCCCCGCGCTTCCGCAGCGCTTGACAAGAACGGGAATGAGGCAACACTGAGCATACCGGTCACAAACCAGGAAAATATTTTCGCGGCGCCGCCATCCCCAATCCTGTCTATAACTCGCAGGGAATATCGACACCCTGCCCGCCGCCGAAAACGTCGGCATCCGACTTTGCCGTGCTACTTCTAAATCGGCAAAACATGATTTCACAAAAGCAACTCGAAGCCAATCGCCGCAACGCTCAACGATCCACGGGTCCCCGGACCGAGGAAGGCAAAAAGGCGTCCGCCCTGAACGCCCGCAGACATAATCTCACCGGCCAGGTGACCGCCATGACCGACGCGGATCGCATCATGCACGACGCCTTCTCCGCCTCAATCGTTGAGAATCTCGCCCCCGAAGGGGCCATGGAGATCCAACTCGCCCAGCGCATCGCCACCGATAGCTGGCGCAGCTGAATGCAAGTCAAACGGTCAGGCCTTATCCCCGCGATGTGCTGGCAAGGAGGCATTTCTGGTCAGCGGGCCAGCGCCATCGAAGACAACCTTTTCGCCCTCGGCCACAGCGCCAAATCGGACGAAATCGAAACAGAAGACCCTGAAATCCACGCCGCCCTCACGGCTGCGAAGGTCTTCGACGCCGAAGCGAAACAGCTCCAGCTCCTGACCCTCTATGAGCAGCGCATCAACCGCAACCTGCAGAAGAACCTCGCCGCGCTCGACAAAGAACGCCGCCTGAACCGCGCATACCAGACCGATTTCACCCGTCACAAACCACAAAAACTCCATGCAACGGCGGCCTGAACGCGAATTTGACAGCGCGAACATGAAACGGAACGGGAACGGGACACTCCAACTGCGTGGATGCTGGAGTCTCCGTGGAAAGGCACGTGGAAAGGCAGGTGGAAAGGCGATTCCAAACCGCCCTTGCAACTCGCGTTAATCTGAAGAGGATGTTTCGCCTCGCTCTCGCCGCGCTGGCCGTGTCCCATTTGGCGTTCGGCGCCGAACTCAGATCTGTCGGAGCGCTCGCCTTCGGCCCTCATGGCACCCTCTTTATCGCCGACTCGGTGGGCGGCGCCGTCTTCGCAATCGAAACGGGCGACACGACTCCGTCGCCGGCAGCTTCACCGGTCGAACTCAAAGGCATCGATCGAAAGATCGCGGCCGTGCTCGGCGTCGAACCCAATCAGATCCTGATCGACGATGTCAAAGTAAATCCGATATCGAAGAACATCTATATTTCGGTCTCGCGCGGACGCGGCCTGGAGGCGATCCCCGTCATCCTGCGCATGGACAGCACGGGCAAACTGACCGAGTTTTCTCTGAGCAATGTACCGTATTCCGTCGCTCGCCTGCCCAATCCGCCGGTCTCGATTCCGCGAGCCGACTATCGCAATCCGCGTCTCGAAACCATTACCCAACTGGCGTGGGTCAACGGCAAAGTGATTGTAGCCGGGCTTTCAAATGAGGAATTCTCCTCGAATCTGCGCGTGATTCCCTTCCCTTTTCGCTCTGTCGATGACGGCGCCAGCGTTGAGATCTATCACGGTTCGCACGGTGAATATGAGACGCAGGCGCCCGTGCGCACTTTCCTGCCGTACACAATCAATAAGCGGGAATACATCGTGGCGGCATACACCTGCACGCCTCTGGTGATCATTCCGCTCAAGGAACTGAAGGCCGGAACGAAGGTCACGGGGACTACGATCGCGGAGCTGGGAATGGGCAATCGCCCGCTCGATATGATTGCCTACCGCAAAGACAACCACGACTTCATCCTGCTCGCCAACAGCTATCGCGGAGTGCTCAAACTTCCCGCCGAGAATCTGGATCGCTACACGCCGATCACCGAACCGGAACAGATCGCCGGCGTTCCCTTCAAACGGGTTCCCGCGCTTCGGGGCGTGAGGCACCTTACCACGCTCGACGATGCGAATGCGCTGATTCTTGCCGACGGCGAAGACGGTTCGCTGGATCTTCGGTCGGTCCCGCTGCCCTGAGCGCCGCGGCTTGAATATAATGCCGCGGCTTGCAATATAATAAGGTCGAATTCGACTCCGGGTAACAGAAGAAGCAGCAGGAGAGAAAATGCGTAGAACAGTTTTATTCACGTCGTTCCGGCTCGTCGCGGCTCTGTGCCTCACGGCCGTTCTCGGATTCAGCGCCAGCACCGCTGGCATGACTACCGGAAAGGCTCAACTCAAATCCGCGGGAGCGCTCGCGTTCGGTCCCGACGGCATCCTTTTTGTGGGTGATTCGGCCGGCGCGGCGATCGTCGCCATCAACACCAAAGACACGAAGGCTGCAAACTCCGCCGCCTCGATCGACATCAAGGGCGTTAATGAGAAGGTTGCGGCTATGCTCGGAACGTCGAAGGACCAGATCCTGATCAACGACGTGACGGTGAACCCGATTTCGAAGAACGTCTATTTGTCGGTCTCGCGCGGACGCGGACCTGACGCGACGCCGGTTATTCTGCGGCTCGATGCGTCCGGGAAAATGCAGGAAGTTCCGCTCGACAACGTGGACTATTCCACCGCCGCCATCCCCAATCCGCCGGCAGCGAAGCCCGAAGCCGGGAACCGCAACCCGCGGCTCGACACGATTACGCAGATTGCGTATGTGAAAGGCAACGTAGTGGTCGCTGGTCTCTCGAACGAAGAATTTTCCTCGAATCTCCGCACGATTCCTTTCCCGTTCAAGTCCGTCGGTCAGGGCGCGAGCATCGAAATCTACCACGGCTCTCACGGCCGGTATGAAACCCAGGCGCCGGTCCGCACATTCGTTCCCTACACGATCGAGAACAAACAATACATCGTCGCCGCCTATACCTGCACGCCGCTGGTAACGATTCCGATGAGCGATCTGCAGTCCGGAGCCAAGGTCAAAGGCGCGACGATCGCCGAGCTCGGCGCGGGCAACCGGCCGATCGATATGATCGCGTACAAGAAAGACAATCACGACTACATCCTGATGGCGAACAGCGCTCGTGGCGTGATGAAGGTTTCGACCGATCATCTGGAAACCTACAAACCCATAACCGCTCCCAGCGATATTGCCGGCGTGCCTTACCAGACTGTCGATGGACTCAAGGGCGTCACGAAGCTGACCTCGCTCGATGCCTCGAATGCCTTAATCCTGACGGACGCCAATGGCGCGATGGACTTGCGCTCGATCCCGCTGCCTTAGTGCGACGGCGGCCATCCTTTGGACAGGGATGGCCGCCTTTGCCCAAAGCGGCCGGGTAGAGTTCGGTGTGCAGTTCAGAGACGGGGAGTTCCTTCTCGAAGGACTCCATCTCTCTGAACCTCCGGCCGGTGGTTGGGAATCCCTCCTCTCGGTGTATGCCGATAAGAGCGATACGCCGATGCTCGGAACCTGGGCGCTTGAGAATGGAGCACTTGCATTCCGCCCCCGATTTCCTTTGGCCGACGGTGTTTCGTATCGCGCAGTGTACCCGGGCGGCGTTTTCTCGCTGGATCGCAAGACTCCGCCGAGACAGCCTGAAACTCGCGTAGAACATATCTATCCGTCTATCGATGTCTTGCCGGCCAATGAGCTGAAGCTCTATATCTACTTCTCCGCCCCGATGAGCCGGGGCGAGGCGTGGCAGCACATCCATCTGCTTGAGGACAATGGGAAGCCGGTTCCTTTGGCATTTCTGCAGCTGGATCAGGAACTTTGGGACCCGGATTACACGCGGCTGACCGTGCTCTTCGATCCCGGCAGGATCAAGCGCGGCCTCGTGCCGACGAACGAGATGGGTTCACCGATCGTCGAGGGCAAGCATTACCGGCTGGTCATCGATCGCGACTGGCACGATGCGCGCGGAGTGCCGTTAATTAAAGATTTCATAAAGACCTTCGCGGGCGGACCGTCCGATCGCATTCCGCCCGACCCGAAACACTGGATCGTGACCCCACCGAAAGGGGGCAGCCTGGAGCCTTTGACGATCGAATTCCCGAAGCCGATGGACTACGCCTTGCTGCAGAGGATGATCGAGGTTCCCGGTGTGCCGGGCAGCGTCAGCGTGGATCGTAATGAAACCCGATGGCTGTTCACGCCCACGGCGGCCTGGAAAGCGGGGAGCTATCGGCTCACCGCGGATAACACGCTCGAAGACATCGCTGGCAATCATCTCGATCGCCCCTTCGACGTCGACCTGCTGAAAGCGCCGCCAAAGCCTCGGCCCGAATCGGCAACCTCGTCGCTGCACTTCACCGTCCGCTGACGGCTTACGGGATATAGCAGCCGACCGCGGGTTCTTCCGGCTTCGCCACAGGCTTCCCCGCGAGCACCTCATCCAGAGCATCGCGCACATCGTGCGTCGGTTACCACGCGGCGCTGAATGCCGACGGCCGCAAACGAATTGTCGATTCGTCCGCGATACGCTATCGAACCATCCGGCCGAACCACCACCGCCGTGGGCGTGATGGCCGCGCCAGTAGCCTTCACCAGTTCGTGATTGCGATCCACGATCTTCGGATAGGCGCCGTGCCCGTAATCCTGCGCGTGCTTCTTTGCCTGATCGTCGGTCATCGTCGCGTCAGTATAGACCAGCGAGCAGCCGACGCCGCGTTGCGCGTAGCCGTCGCAGATGCGGCGGATCTCGTGCGAGTAGTAATTCGAAACCGGGCAATCGTACGTCACGAAGAACAATGCTTCGAGATGGCCCTTTTCCACTTTTAGAGGCTCCCGCATGACGCCGTCGGTGTCGCGTACCGCGACAGACGGATGCAGGATGAAGCCCAACGCAAACGCTGCAAGCCAGTTCATTGCCGGATTAACTCCCAGAGCTTAACACTAAGTTGAGGATCGGTCAGGAGACGCTTTCGAGCCGTCTGGCGGCGATGCTTCAGGACATCGGTTCGCAGCGCCGCCAAATCGGATTCCCGATGCGGAACGGCCGCCAGGGTCACGCTCCCCATCTCATCTTTCGACTGTTCCCCCCACGTAACCCGCACCGGCGGGTCGGCGGGATTTCGCGGATTCTCCGCCGTGTTGTCCCAATGAATCTCGGCGTCGAGCCGCGTGCCCGCGGGGAGCGGGATCAGTTGCTGAAAGTAATATCGGTCCTGCCAGGCAAAGTCCCAGTCTTTGATCCAGAGCAGCGTTTTCACTTCGCCATCAGGAAGCGTCGCGGTCATCTTCATTGATTTTCCGATATAGTGCGCGTGCGCGCCGATCGATACGGCATCGACCGCGACCGGCAACGTGTATGAATCCCGGATCACGAAGTCCTTATCGCCCGCCGGAATGTCCAGGCCCGAGAAAAGTGAAAACACCGGCGGCAACTGAATCGACACCAGCGTTCGGGAGGGCGGTTTTTTCGCGAAGTACAGACCGATGAGCGACCTTTCCGCTTCCGGCTTGCCTGTCGGATGGAAATGATATTGAACGACGAAGTCGGAACCCGCCTTGACGCGCAATGCGAGACCATCCGGGAGCAGATGCGGCTGCGCGCCGACCGCCCAGCCGCCTAATGGCTCGGCTTCACCACCGGGCCTCATCCCGCTGAATCCAGGTTCGGCGCCCTGCTGTGCGCGATTGTGCGCTCTCCCACTCGCGTCGGTGAAATACAAAACATGATGGACCACCGACCGCGCGGAAGGTTTCATGTCGATTGCGGTGATCCATTTGTCTTCCGTGAGCCCAAGCGGCACTGCGATGTTCCGGTAGATGTCCGGACCGTCCGCCGGAACGTGATACGCCGCAGGCATCTGAACGATCAGGTCCGGCTCGCCCAGCATCCAGCCCGAAGCGAATTTCGGCGGAGCGGGAGCTTTCAGGGATTTGCCTTCAGGCATTCCTTGCTCAACCCAGGCCTCGATCAACGCAATGTCGCCGTCACTGAGCCGCCGGTCGTCCCGGAACGGATAGGATGTGACCGAAGGCTTCCACGGCGGCATATAACGGGATTGCGTAACCGCGGCTATGATCTTTCCCTTCTTCGCCACATCCTGATAAGAGAGGAGCGAGAACGGAGCGGCCTCACCAGGACGATGGCAGGAAGCGCAGTTCTTGTAGATAATCGGCGCTATCTGCTGGTTGAAAGTGACGGTCTCGCCAGCACTCAAAGCAAGTGACGAACAAACCAGCAGGGCGGCAACGACTCCCGTGTTCCTCAGAAAACGAACGCGAGCGCACCGCGAATGCTTCGCGGAGTGTTGACCAGCAGGACAGACTCGCCTCCCGGAGTCGTCAGCGGGAGATAACCCTGCGCCAGGAGATTGCGTAATTCCGCCGATGCCTCCATGCGCCAGGGAACGCGTGGTATCGCCGGCATTGGCTGGCGCAGAATCACGTTCAAGCCCGGCTCCGGCACGGTCGAAGCAGCGGAGAATGACGGTCCGGGCATAGCCGATCGATAATCGGTCCATTGATAACTCGCTACGAAACGCGTTCCGCTATGGCGTAAAGCGCCGGACACCTGCAAGGTCAGCGCGGGCCGGTGGCTTACATCAAGGATCTTTCGAAGATCCGAGGCAGCTTCCCCGGGGATCTCGCTGCCTGCCGGGGACACCACTCCAACCGACCCATAAAACACGGTGACCTTGTAATCGTCGCCAAGGTCCTGCGTCACCGAAGTCGTATACCCGAGGGTCTCGAACCTGCCCATGTTGAATGACGCACTGTTCGAAAAAAGGTTCGGCAAAAGATCTCCCGCGAATAACCCGGGTTCGGGCGATGCAATTGTCAGCGCCGTATTGGAAACGCTCTCGCGATAGCCGGAGACGCGGTATTCGCGCGAGCCGAATCGCTGCGAAACACCCACTTCGTAATCGTCTCCGCGCTCGACCTTCGAATGCCCGTCAACCAGGCTTAGACCCGGGAGCGTCGAGAGCGCGGTGAGGCTGCGCTGCAGGTCTGCATTCGGGTCGGCCGCGCTCATGCCGAGCTCGGGCCTTGCGTTGCCCGACGTCCAGGCGACATCGACTTTCCCATGAGGTAGCGCGTAAGTCAACTTCGCATACGGACTGAAATAGTGGACATGATCGAGGAAGGAGACATTGTCGAACTCGAACCCGTACTCCATCTGCAGTGAATCGCTCAACTGCGTTTTGTCTGCGAAGCTCGTTCCGACTGTGCGAAGCGCCGGTAAAGATCCGTCGGCGCCGGAAGCCCCGCCAAAAAAGCCCTGGCTGAGGCGCATCGGCAAATAAAATTGCCTCATCGTGAGCGCGATCTCCGGACTGGCTCCGCCCGCGAGTTCACGGCTGTAAGTGGTGCGTATCGCGCCGGAAGGGGTAATCGATCCAAAGCCGTAACCGAGGTCGCCCGCCACCTGCAGGCGGTTCTCGCCGTAAAGCGAAGTGGCAAAAGCGAATTCGGTGCCAAGGTCGGCCTGGCTATCTCCCACCTGCCCGGTGTCTCCCGCCGAGATTTTGACAAGGCCGCGGGAATCGGTGAAAGCCCCCGGGCGCTCGGGGTTCGACAAGGAGGTATCTGTATCGGTTGACGGCGTGCTCTTCTGGGCGGGAAGAATACGAAGCACCGGTCGCAGAGCGCTGTCTCCGCGCAAGGTCCACTTCCATCCATCGCTCATCAAACCGCCCGGAGCCGGTGTTGTGGAAACCAGCTGCACAGAGCTGAACACGCGCGACAGGTTGATTTCGAGGAGACTTCTCATCCCCGGCTTGATCTGGATCCGCTCGCGGAGCGCCGGCACGAAATTCGAGAAGGAAACTTGAATGGAGTACAGATCCGGAAGGAGTTCCCCGAAGGCGAACGTGCCAAGCGAATCCGTCGCCGATTTCTGCAGGAATTCGTTTTGTTGATTGAGGAGAACGACTACGGCGCCCGGCTGCGGTTTACCGCCGATATCTGTTACAAAGCCAACTAGCTGACCGGAGAGAGTAATCGGGGAGGCTGCGTTTGCGCAAAACGGATAAGCGAGCGACACGCAGATCAGAGCGGAGCCCAGAAACCCCAACCTCGGCGCTGCGGAAATCGCGCTGCCCTTCATTTTCGCGCTGCCAGTTCTCAGCTTACCGTAAAATTCGCCTGCTGCTGCACGGTTTGGTTCCGGTTTTTGTCGGTGGCTTTGACCTTCACCGTATACGTTCCGGGAGGCAGCTTGTCCAGCGCCACCATCTTTTCGATCGTTACCTGACTCGCGGAGGCGTTCGGGATCTTCTGCACGTCCTCCGAGAACGACGCGATCTTTTCGTTGCTGCCCGCTTTGTCGATCTCATACTCGATGGTGCCAGAGGGCTTCTGGGTCTTTTCGTCAGCTCCGAAGTTATAGACCTGAATATAGATACCCATCTTCTCGTCCTGTTTGAACTTGTCTCCGAGACGCGGTCGAACCTTCTTATCGCCGATCGCAAACATGCCGCCGCCGATGCTCTGCGTCGGAAGTTGATCGATCATATCGGCCAGAATCAGGCTGCTCGAAGCCAGCCTGTCTTCGTCGAAGTGCGGCACGTCGAGCGCCACCTCGTAAACGTTCTGGTTTCCGGCAACCGTGTCTTTGCCACAACATTCAATTGGTAGCGGCCCGGCGCCAGCGGAACGGACTCCTGATAGATCTCACGCTGTTGCTGATACTTTTGCAGCATGTCCGGCGGGCACCGGAACTTCGAGCGATCTCTCGAAGGTGGTGATCGGGCGGCGTGTCATGGAACTGACGCGCCCGAAAAGGTTCACGTGCGCATACTCCACGCCGTCTTTCTTCTGGAACTGCAGGTCTTTATTCTCGAACTGAATCGTGATGTTCGCCATTACAGACGATTCCGTCACACGCACATAATCGACCCGAACCTGCATGGGCAGAACGTTATAGGTGATGCGCGTGCTGATCTCCGCTTCCAGATCCTTGAATTTGACCGGCGGCGGCTGCTGCAGTTTGGCGAACTGATTGAGGCGGTCGAATTCGTTATAGCTGGCGGGCGCGGCGCCGAGAGCGGCGCCCATGTGGGTGCCGTCGGTTCGGTTGAATCGGGCCATCTTGTCACTCATGCCCAACTGTTCAGCCAGCGTGAGGCCCGCGCCGGGAACATAGGTCAGAGCGTCCTTTTCAGACGGGTCCATCGTCATGTGGTACTCGCCGGTCATGGTGGTGTCGACAAACTCGATCATGACGTCGTTGCCGATACCTTCGATGTAGCGATAGCGCCAGTCTTCAAACGGGAAAGTGGTGGTTTCGCCGCCGCCTTCGGCCGCCGGACGCTCATAGGTGCCGCCGGAAGGATGCGCGTCGATTTCGTCCGGCGGGGCCGAAGGTGATGTAGATCCGGCCGCGGTCGGTCTTCCATCCGGGAATACCCGATGCGAAGTGCTCGTTGGCGTAGGCGATGCGGCGGTAGTGCTCTTCCTTATATTCGTTTTCGACGGTATCCGGCGTGGGATCGCGGCGCAGCCAGAACTGCTCGACGAACTGCTCGCGCTCTTCGTCGGTGTTCAACTGCTTGAAAGCCTTGCGCTCTTCGTCGGTGATGATGTAGGTTACGTCTTCGTTCAGCCACTTCTTCCAGGGCGTCTCCAGCTCTTTTTTGAGAGCGTCCTGCTTCTTCTTGATCTGCTTCGGCGTCAGGGGTTTGGCGACGGTTTCGCGCTTGGGAGGATTGGAAGAGGTGTCCTGAGAGACTGCCGGAATAACAAGCAACAGAGCGAGCCCGGCGGAGGAGACCCAAAGAGCCTTTGCAGTCATACTTTTTTGCGCTTTCGGAAGAATATAAGCACCTCTGATTGTATCTCAGACGACGCAAGCGCACTACGCGTTTCAGACAAGCAGCCCTGAAACATTCGGCGCACCGGCAGTCACTTGGGATAACGGAGGAATTCGATCTTCGAATTTGCCGAAGCGGCCTGCGCTTAACGCGCAGAATCCTGGCCCGCAAGGGCGAAATGTGGCCTGGGACACGGCGTTCGCTTTTTGTCAGGCCGGGGTGGTTCCGCGTACAGTCCGGTTTGCCTCAGCGCAGTTATACTGAGGTCCGTCCTTGTTTTTGCGGAGCAGGGTGACTGGAGAGATTTACCGATGAATTACAAAAAAGTTGCACTTCCGGGTAGCGGGCGCCAGCCTTTAGGCACCCCCGCAGGCGACATTGCGAAAGACGAAATCGCCGAAGTTTCAGTGATTCTGAAACCGAAAACCCCGGTGACCGTGCCGCATGCGGGCGGCGCTACCGTCTCGCGCGACGAGTTCCCGGCGAAGCACGGCGCCGATGAAAACGTGATCGGCAAGCTCAAGGAGTTCGCCGTACAGGCCGGTCTGAAGGTGATCGACGAGTCGGTCCGTCGCAGGACGGTCGAACTTGAAGGAACCGTCTCCGCGCTGACGAGCGCTTTTGACGTGAACCTAAAGCTTTACGAACACGACGGGTGCCGATATCGGGCACGCACGGGTCCGATCCACGTTCCGGAGGAACTGGCATCGTCAATCGAAGCCGTACTGGGGCTGGACGATCGCCCACAGGCGAAGCCCCACTTTCGGATTCGCAACGAGAACAATAACCCGGAGGCAAAACCGTCCGCCGCGGTTTCGTATACCGCGAGACAGGTCGCGCAATTCTACTCGTTCCCGCTCGATGTCGACGGAACGGGCCAGACGGTGGGAATCATCGAACTCGGAGGCGGTTACAAACCGGCCGATCTGAAGACTTACTTCCAGAAGCTCGGATTGAAAGAGCCCACGATCGTTTCCGTATCGGTCGACAAGGGGAAGAACAAGCCCACCAACGCGAACAGCGCCGACGGCGAAGTGCTGCTCGATATCGAGGTTGTCGGGGCGGTCGCTCCGGGAGCGCACATCGTCGTTTACTTTGCGCCGAACACGACGAAGGGCTTTCAGGACGCGCTCACCATGGCCATCCACGATACAACCCACAAGCCTTCCGTGATTTCGATCAGCTGGGGTGGCCCGGAATCCACCTGGACCGCCCAGTCCATGACCGCTATGGATTCGGCGGCGCAGGATGCAGCCGCGCTGGGGGTTTCCATCTGCGTGGCATCGGGAGACAACGGATCGAGCGACGGCGTAACCGATGGCAAGAATCACGTCGATTTTCCCGCGTCAAGCCCGCATGTGCTCGCCTGCGGAGGAACCAGCCTGCAGACCGCAAATGGGGCGATCACCTCGGAAACGGTCTGGAACGACGGCGCGCAGGGAGGGGCTTCGGGCGGTGGTTACAGCGCCCAATTCCCGCTGCCGTCCTGGCAGCAAAGCGCCGGCATCAAACCGCCATCGGGCGGCGGCCGCGGAGTTCCCGATGTGTCCGGAGATGCCGATCCCGAGACGGGTTATCAAGTGCGCGTGGATGGCCAATCGCTGGTTATCGGCGGGACCAGCGCGGTGGCGCCGCTGTGGAGCGGCCTGATCGCGCTGCTCAACGAAAAGCTGGGAAAACCGCTGGGATTCCTGCAACCGACCTTGTATGGCTTCCCGGCATCGAAGAAGGCGTTGAACGACATTACCAAAGGATCGAATGGGTCGTTCTCAGCGGGCACAGGATGGGACGCCACCACCGGCCTCGGATCGCCCGAGGGAGAAAACCTGCTGACCGCATTGGGCGGCACAGCGGCTTCAGGCGGGAAAAAACCTTCCAAGCCGAAAGCGTGAAGGAGCACCGTTAACGCTCTGTCGAAAACGTGGTTCGTAGGAGGGGCCGGCAGCAAGATCGCCGGCCCTCACAGTGCCGAGATGAAGATCGGCGTCAGGGCCTCTCAGTCGCCGGCATTCAGGACTTTCAGGAATTGAGCCAGCCACGCCGGGTGCGCCGGCCATGCAGGCGCGGTAACGAGCTTACCGTCGGTATGAGCTTCGGTCATCTGGAGGTCTACAAACGTGCCTCCGGCGGCCGTTACATCCGGCGCGACGGCCGGATAGCAACTGCAGGACTTCCCTTTCAAAACATCCGCCGCAGCTAATAACTGGGCCGCGTGGCAGATCGCGGCTATTGGCTTGTCCAACAGCGAGAAGTGGCGGACGATTTCCAGCACCTTTGGATTCAACCGGAGATATTCGGGGGCTCGGCCTCCGGGGATCACCAACGCGTCATAGTTGTCCGGACTGATGTCGTCGAACGAGGCGTTCAGGGTGAAGTTGTGACCTCGTTTTTCACTGTAGGTCTGGTCGCCTTCGAAATCGTGAATGGCGGTGCGGACGAATTCTCCGGCGCGCTTCTTCGGGCAGACGGCATGGACTTCGTGACCCACCATTTGCAGGGCCTGGAACGGCACCATAACTTCGTAGTCTTCGACGTAGTCGCCGACCAGCATCAAGAGCTTCTTAGTGGACATAGGTTTTGAGTATCGCGAATACGACGACGCCTGTAATCGAGACGTAGAGCCAGATGGGGAAGGTCCAGCGGGCGATTCGCCTGTGAAAGCGGAACTCGCTTCGGAGGCCGAACCACAGGGTCGCGAGTATGAGCGGCAGGGCGATCATCGACAGGCCGATGTGGCTGATGAGTATGGAAAAGTAGACCGGGCGAATCCGGCCATGGCCCGGGAATAACGTATCGCCGTGAAAGAAGTGATAGACGATATACGACACCAGGAAGAGCCCGGAAAAGGCAGTTGCGGTCAACATATAGCGTTTATGCACGGCGATGTTCCGGCGGCGGATGTTGATGTAACCCATGACGAGGCAGAGGGCGCTCAGCGAGTTACAGGTCGCGTTGACCGCGGGAAGAGCCGAGACCCAGTCCGGAGCCTCCACCTTGCCCTTGAAATAGATCAGCCAGATGAGAGACGCCGCGATTACAGCGCTCAGGGCGATGATCGCCGGCATCGGTTTGCGGATCTGTTCGGCGTTACTGGTGGACATCTTTCTCCATTTTAAGTAATGAGCGGAGAAGGACTGCCGGATGAATGGCCGTCTGGTCCGTGAAGTCGGCGATCTGGTGACGGCAGGAGGTTCCCGCCGCGACTACCGCGGCGGCAGGCTTCTTCGCTCGTACTTGCGGCAGAAGTTTGCGTTCGGCGATCTGGCGTGACACTTCGTAGTGGTCCTTTGAATAACCGAAGGATCCCGCCATGCCGCAGCAGCCGGCGTCGAGATCGATTACGGTTGAGCCAGGGATCTTTTCGAGAAGGGTCTTTGCCGGCGGCAGCAGGCCCATCGATTTCTGATGACAGTGCCCGTGCAGCAGGATCTCGGGCGGTCCGGGGTTTAACGGGATATCGAGGCCCGCGGCAAATTCTTCGAAGAGCATCGAGGCATCGGCTACGACTTTCGCTTTGCGTTGTTCCTCGCCTCTCAAAAGCGATGGCGCATCTTCTTTCACGGCCGACAGGCAACTCGGCTCGCAGAAGACGATCTTCCGGCCCGAAATGGCGAGCTTATAGAGCGCTTTGGTGTTTTGCTGCGCTTGCTCCCGGGCTTTGGCGAGCAGGCCCTTCGAGATGAGGGGGCGTCCGCAACAATGATTTGGCGCCAGACCGACCTTCAGACCAGCGGCTTCGAGCACGTCCCACACGGCGAGTCCGATTTCGGGGTCGTAGAAGTTTGTGAAAGTGTCGTTGAAGAGGAAGACACAGGGCTCACCCGTTCTGTGTTTGGTTTGAGATTCCAGCGTGCGGCTCGCCAGGGCGGGCAAGGTGCGGCGGCGGTCGATTCCGAAGAGAGATTCGTTCAGGTGGCGGACCGGCTGGATGGTCGAGGACCAGTTCACGAGCGATGCAAACTTGTGTCCGTATTCGGCGAAGGTACGGACGTTGCCCAGCATTTGCGCGTGCAGCGGCGTTCCGTTTTTCTGCCAGTAGCTTGCGAGAAATTCGCTTTTGAAGCGAGCCATGTCGACGCCCACGGGGCATTCGGCTTTGCAGGCACGGCATTCGAGACAGAGATCGAGCGCGCGATAGACTCCTGCATCATCGACGGCTCCGGCGAGGCCGCTGCGCACGACGTTGGCCCGGCCTCGCGTGGTGTGGAGTTCTTCCTTCGTCGCCATGTAAGACGGGCACATGGTTCCTTCGAGAGTTTTTCGGCAGGCTCCGAGGCCGCTGCACATTTCGACCGCTCCCCCCATGCCGCCATACTCGGAGTAGTCGAAGAAGGTCTCGGGATTCGGGCTGATGTAACCGGCTCCGAAGCGGAGGTTGTCGGTAATGGGCGGACTGTCTACGATTTTGCCGGGATTGAAGATTCCGAGCGGGTCAAAGGTGCGTTTGATGGTGCGGAAGGCTTCGTAGATCACGGGCCCGAACATCTTGCGCATGAAGGATCCGCGTACGAGGCCATCGCCGTGCTCGCCGGAGAGGGCTCCTCCGAATTCGAGAACGAGGTCGGAGACTTCGTTGGCGATCGCTTCAAATTTTTTTACGCCTTCGGCCGTTTTCATGTTGACTACCGGGCGGACGTGGAGGCATCCGACGGAGGCGTGCGCGTAGACGCCGGCTACGGTTTCATGACGGCGGATGAGTTCCATGAAGCGCTCGATGTAGTCGCGGAGTTTTTCCGGCGGCACGGCTGTGTCTTCTACGAAGGAGAGGGATTTGGCGTCTTCCTTCATGGTCATGGAAAGGCCGAGCGCGGCTTCGCGGAGGTTCCAGACGCGGGCCTGGATGGGGAGCTCGAGCGCATGGAAGAAGCGATAGCCCCAGTTTGATTTCCGGAGGTCCTGTTCGCAGGCTTCCAGTCTTGGCGGGAGGTTTTGTTTCGCGTCGTCGTAGAACTCTATGCAGAGGATCGCTCCCGGGTCGCCTTCTATGAAGGTTTCGCGGGCGCGCTGGAGGTTGGGGCTCAGGCGCGTGTGGTCGAGAATGAATTTGTCCATCACTTCGACCGCGGAGGGTTTGTGACGGAGAATGAGCGGCGTGGATCCGAGGGCTTCGAGGAGATCTTTGAACTGGACGACCAGGACGGCTTTGTTTTTCGGGAGTGAGACCAGGTTTAGTCTGGCTTCGAGGATTACGCCCAAGGTGCCTTCGGAGCCTACCATCAGGCGGGCGAGGTTGAAGGGCCGAAACTCGGATAAACCACCGGCGACAGAATCGCCGGCGCCCTCGGTGAATTCGTCCAGGTTGTAGCCTCCTACGCGGCGCAGGACCTTCGGGAAACGGCGGTCCACTTCTTCGGCGCATTCGTGGCCCAGGCGATGCACGGTTCGATAACATTCCGCTTCCAGCGTGTCTCCCTCCATCTTCTTTTGCAGTTCATCTTCGTTCAGGGCTCGGAAGTGAACTACCGATCCGTCGGCAAGAATTACTTCCTGTTCCAGAACGTGGTCGATGGTTTTGCCGTAGAGGACCGATCTGGCGCCGCTGGAGTTGTTCGCCATCATGCCGCCGATGGTGGCCCGGCTGGCGGTGGAGACGTCCGGGGCGAAGCGCAGTCCGTGCGGGCGGAGAGTGGCATTGAGCTCGTCGAGAACGATGCCCGGCTGGACTCGCACCCAGCGTTCCTGCACGTTGAGCTCGAGGATCTGGTTGTAGTATTTCGAGGTATCGACCTGGAGTCCGTCGCCTATGGCCTGGCCGGCCTGTGCGGTGCCGCCGCCTCGCAAGGTTATGGGACAGCGGAAGCGGGACGCAATTTGCACGATGCGGATGAGGTCTTCGCGCGTTTTCGGGATTACGACTCCCAAGGGCTCTATGCGATAGACGCTGGCATCGGTGGAGTAGAGAGCGCGGGAGACGGTGTCGAAGCGGACCTCTCCTGCGAGCTGTTTTTCGAGCTCGGTGCGCAGCCCGGTTACGTCGACGAGCTTCGCGTTCGCGCGTGGAACGGGTGTCGCCGCATCGACGGATACCAGATTCATAGCTGTAATATACTCGCCGACGCTTCAGGCAGCCGTCATGCTGCCCATTTGGGGGCGTATCGGCGGTAGTTTTTGAAGTCGAAATGGTGCCTTTGGGCGGATGCGATGTCTGCGAGACGGAACTGGCGGCGGGCTTCGTCTTCGATTTCGGCGGTCGAAAAAACGAACTGGCGGGTGATGGGTTCAGGGTCGGGCTGGATGTGATGGTGGCCGTGTTTCACTTTCATCCTCAGTAGATTGCGCTCGGCTACGGCTGTGTCGAGTTCGGCCTGGCGTTGGGCTTTGCGCTCGGCCTGGAGGGCTTTGAGTTCGCGCAGGGATTTTTCGAGCGTGCGGTGGAGACGCTGTTCGTAGAGGCTCAGGTTGAGGAAGGATTTGTTATCGTCGCGGAAGACTCGTGCGGCGGTGAGGGCGGCGTGGACCTGGACGTATTCGGTTTCGATTTCGCCGGCTTCTTCGGAGTGGCCGAGAGAGAGCATCGCGTCTTCGAGCGAGCGGGCCCGGTTCAGACGCCATTGGGTGTCGCAGAAGGTCTGGGCGTATTGCTCTTCGAGCGGGGTCTCGGGGGCGAGGGTCTGGAAGAGGCGTCTGCAGAAGATGTGGTATTGGTCCATGTCTTCGTAGGGCATGACGACGGTGCGGCCGGTCAGGCCGTGGCGCAGGGCGTTCATAGCGGAACGCTGTTTGCCTTCTTCGGTGCGGGGTCCGGTGGATTGGTTTGGGTTTGGGGATGCTGATTCGGTTGCCGGGGACATTTGAATATCTGTTCTCCTGGATATTCATTAGCATGTGTTTTGGAGATGGTGACCTCGGCGGGAGCTATGTGGTTGGATTTATTCGTTAAATATGGGCACCTGGCTTGTGATCGGACTTCCCGATTCTCACGCAAAGCCGCTAAGACGCAAAGAAAATCGAGGGAGGCGAATCTTCTCGCACGCCGCTCTGAGGAACTCATCAAGTTGGATCTTCGCGGCCAGCGCCGACGGCAGCGTCGGATGAGGCGGGAGGAATTTCAGAACTTCTGTCCGAGGCGATTCCAGGGAAGACCCCGCCGGCCGTCTCCGGCTTGTGCAGTGCGGGGCCTCGCGCTTACGTGGTCGCGGAGGACGACGTCTGGAAGTACTGTTTGGTTGTGATGAGTACGCACGCCGCCGTGCCCCAATCCGCAACGAGGTCCACGACACTGGCGATACCCGGCGCCAGGAACGGGTTGGTCGGGCTGACCGCGCGACTGATTGGCGGGAGGCGGATCACTCTAAGAGCCGTAAAACCGAACATCACGGTTGTGACGACGCTTAGAGCGAATATGAGCGCGTCGTCTATACCACCAATGGCCAACGCGAGGATCGAGCCACCCAAGGCAATAAGCGTAAGGGTGAAATCCGTACCGGCGCCGTAATACTCCGTGTTCCGAGCAATAAGCCCCTTTTTGGGCGGGGGCACGTGCACGAATGAGTATGCGAAGAAAGCTGCGTCTGTGACAGGCAGGAGGATACCCGTAGTCAGCCACATAAGGAAAGCGATGCCGTCTCGATCAAACGCAAGACTACCGGAGTTTTTCGGATTCATCAAATAGGGACACGAAGTCGCAAACAGGATGAAGCCGAGGCTTACCGCCACCAGTCCCACCCAGGGGCTCGGCTCCGTTATCTTGGCCAGAGGATCGAGGGATACCGTATCGAGAATGCCCTCGATCACTCCGAAAACAAACTGAGCGGCAAAATTCGACATTCCGGAAAGGAGGGACAAAGTCCGCCTGAACCAGGCCGGTTCATCGGCGTCTCGGGGCATCGCCCGTTGGGCAGAAGAACTAGACAATCCGGACTTCGCTTCCAACCAGCGGCTGGTATACAGAGTCTTAAGCTGGTCCAACTGGGCTCTGTCCTTCAAAATTCCAGTCTGGACATCGCCGGTGACCAGCTTGGCGGCAATCGTCGCCGGGATGGCACAGATGAGACTGCACAGATCGAGTATGGTCAGCTTCGCTTCGCTGTTCCCGATGACGTAATCCGCGTAGATTTTCGACAGGACGGGAATCTCGATGGGGGTTTGGATCATCTTCAGCACCCAATCGACAACGCCCGCGATGGCACTGCAGAACTTATCCACTACCGCGGCCGCCAGCTCGAGCGCGGCTTCGGCGATACCGAGAAGGGTGTTAATCAGCGCGGACGTCGCCAGCGTCAGGAACTGGTCTGGGTTACCGGGAATTGCTTCAAAAATCCTTTGCGCGTTCGCGAAACCTGTCGACTTCGCGAAACTTCCGTTCTCGGAGTTCTGTTGTTTCAGCAGATTGAACAGATCGTTGACGGCCGGATCGAGGTCGGATCGCGTCATTCGCCCGACCATCGTGGCCGAATCGGGGCGCGCGACAAATCCGCTTAGAAAGATGTTCGTGCCGCTCATCGAATCGCGCGCTTCGGTGATATCGGGAGCCTTGGCGTTGGCAAGGTCGTCGCCGGCGCCAATGTGGTCGCGAACGAAACCCTCGACGATACCCTGGAGGGATGTTTTCGCGTAACTGATGCCCGCTACGGCTCGAGTTCGGATGAATTCCGCGGCGGTCTTGAGTACAGGCAGGGTCTCCGTCACCAGATGAGAAAGCGCGTCCTTTGTAATGAGGATGTCATCCCAACTGAACAGGAAGCCGACCCATTTGACGACTTCGTCGAACGCGGCACTGATTGAGGTGAATACCACGCTGACGATGTCGAACAGATGCTCGATTCTGTCGATCACCTGATTGAACTCGTACGTTATCTTGCCTATCACGAATCTGACGGAGGCAAGCACTCCCTCGACCGCGGCGCATACATGGTACACAACGGTGTCGACGATCGCCTCCGCGACGGCCGCGGCCATATCCCCTATATCTTTGAGCCAACTGAAAACGTCTCGAGGATCGCGGGCCGTCATGTCCTGAGCAAAACCGTCGGCGGCGGCGCTTGCCGGCAGGGGCGTAAAGCGCACCGTTCCCTTTGACATCTCAATGCGAAAGGACTGTTCCGGAATACCGGCTGTCGACAATTTCAGCGGCGCGGCAATGCTCGACTTGCGATAGTGCAGACCGCCGCTCGGCGATGTCAGCCGCAGGTGCGGAGGGGCATTCTGCTTGTCGACGACCTTGAGCGACATGACGGATGAGATGGCCATCGCGGCGTGGCTGGCGTTGTCCTCCGAGGTATGGAAGCGATCCTTCAGCGTTTGCGGCGATACATTCTTCAACGTACCGTGAACGCCCGCGTTCATCTCGATCGCGCAGTGCTCGTCCACATCCATCCCAGGCGCTTTCAGATGAAAAACCGGGGCGTTCAGGCTGGTCGTGCTGTAGACGATAGTGAGGCAACCCGTCGCGTCGGTCTGGAAAGGTGTGAACACCCCGTCTTCCAGCAGGTTAACCGCGCCATTGACAGTAGCCTTCACAAGGTCGTCCGAGGAAAGAGAGACCGCCAGGTTGCGCAGTGGAACGCCGGTGAGGTCGGTCAGGTGAACCTCCGTTGTGTACGTGTAAATCTCGACGACGTGGTCGACGTCCATCAGGGCGATGTCCTCAATTGCCCAGTTAGTCGTCGATGGATCCTGGAAGATTCGGGTAACGCTCTTGCCGGCGCCTGTCGCGTAGCACTCCGTATGGCCGTCGGCCGATTTCGTCAGCGCGAGGCGCGCATACTGCACCCGGTTATCGAGCGGCACGATCGTTCCCCATCCCTCGTCGGAAATCCGGGTGTGTACGATTCGCCGTTTGTCGTCGATTGCGAACATTTCGAGCGATCCGGAGGCGTTTGTCGATAGTGCGATACTGACGAACCTGCCTTCCGCGACAATCCAGTTCTTCGCAGCCGGATCGTGCAGCATGACCCGGCCGTCGGCGAGCAGCACAGCGAATCGGTTGTTGCCCTGCATATCCCGGGCAACCGATAACTGAGTGATCGAGGACGATGTGAGGCGGCTAATCGCCGCGCCCGTGCCCCGCGAGTCGCCCTCCTGCTCCCATTCGACAACGGCCGAGTGGACTACTCGATCGCGGTTCAGGGAGTAAGCGGGGCCGATCGGTATGTTGTGATCTTGATGAGCATAGAACGTACCGGCTGAAACGGCGCCCGCGGCGGGGGTGATACGATCCATCGACATCGGCGCGGGGCTTCCGTGTCCGTCGATGTTCATGTAGATCATGTTCTGATTGTTACGCTCGTCGTGCGTGCCGGGTCGAGGATTGTAGACCTTGCCCCTGGAGACGAGGTCGTCGCGAACGATGGCGAGCGGTACTTTTTCAGGCGGAGCGGAGGATTGTCCGTCCTTGAAAACGTGCCCGAGGTTTGCATAGCCGTTTGCCTCCGCGGTGAAAATCGAACTGTCCATGTCCGCGTGCGAGTGCCTGTCGTTCCAGATTTGCCGATAGGTGAACTTCGTTGTTGCCGGGTCGGGTTCCGGCTGTCCGATGACGTTCCATTCGGTCGACGCAATGGTGAGCGTCGGATTGGCCGGCGGATGATGAGGGTAATCCTTTCCGACCTGTAAGGCGACGTCCCCAACGATGAAGAAACCGTCATCGGGGATGGGGCGATATACCTCGAAGTTGTAGTGTGTACCGCTGCCGTGGTCTGTGATGACATGCCTGGAGTATTTGTTCGTGTACCGCGTATAGATTTGAGGCGAGCGCGCTCCGATCCAGGCAGGGTTATTCGTCGAGGTCGCGACCGCGGTCAACTCGAAATCCTCGGTTTGGAACTGGAACGGATCGTCGAGCTTAGACCGCTCCGGAAGCCAGCCGCCGCTCCATCCTGTATAAGGACCATATCCGTCGGCGCGCGGGTTGGTGGATGGAAAAGCGGAAACGAAGAAATTGACGACAATTCTGGTGGCCGGCTGCTGAGCTGTCACTGCGAGGATGGGGGAGTGGCCGCGTGTCTCGCCAACTTCGCGCGGAGGCGTCCAACCCGTTCCGTCTTCCTTGACGTAGACCAGACTCAACTGGTCCGAAGAAATCGCGAACAGAATGAGCTTGTCGCGATCGAGAGCAGCGGCGATCTTGCGGGGATCGACATTGTTCGCGGCCACGTTGACGGTGACACCCGTGAATGATTGGGACCATCCCGTGTCGCTGGCCGCATCGGCGCGCAGGCAGTAGACTTTGCCGGCAGAGCCTACGGTAAACAACGCCGACTTGCCGGCCGAGTCCCGCACTGCCACGATGGGGCCCTCGACCGATACCGGCGTCTCCGCCTCATAGTTTTGCATCAGTTTCGAGTAATGCGTCAGATGGACACTGTTCATTCCGGTTGACTCGGTCATTTTCGTCCTTTCGGCCAGAAGTCGCGATCCGAAGCGTTCCTCAATGTCAAAACAGCCAAATACTTCGCTATTAAAATTAAACACCAAATAATGAACTAAGACCTTCAATAATGAATTATTATTTTGAATAACTGAATTTAACCGATACCTTGGGAACCCGTCGCTCCCGAACGCAAGTCGGGGTACCTGTTCGGTGAACTTCGGGTTCTCTCGGGCTCAGAGGTTTTGGGGAATTCCCGACAGAATGGTTTCATGGCCGTTCGACAGCGCAGCAGTCATCAAATCATGCAAAAGCGGCTGGAGAAAACAACGATAAACTTGCGTGATCGCTTTTGAAGACGGAATAGACTCGTACGGCGGTCCGATATTCGAGTTTTTGCCGATAAACCGCCAGCTCGACCCTGAGGCGCACCGGATTTCAATCAGCGGCCTTTCGGGCAGCAAGCCGATGTTACCAGGGAAGACCCGGATGACTACCAAATCCTCGAATGCGACGGAATTCACATTGTGAAGGTGGTGGTCTCCATTCCCTGAAGAACCAGCCTCAGTAAATCGACCAGACTCCTGGCGTTACTACTTCGAGAAGGTGCCGGTCCGGGTCGCGGAAGTAGAGGCTGCATCCGCCACGATCCCACGTGCGCTTCTCTTCCACCGCGATTCCGTTTTGGGCCAGCCACGTTTCCCAGGCTGCGAGGCCGGCGGCATCGATCGCGAACGCGATGTGAAGCTCGCCGTCGCCATCGTGCGGCGACTGTATGTGGCGTGAGCCGCCTTTCGTGAACAGCAACAGTACGTGGCGCGGCCCGGCCTGCATGGCGCATCCGCGCTTTCCGAAGTCGCTGATGATGTGAAACCCGAAGATCTGCTCGTAGAATCGGGCGGAACGGGTCACATCCACTACATATAAGGAGGACTCTAAAATGCCGTCAGTTTGGGGAGGCGTGCTCGTTTCCCGATCGCTACTCATTTGTTTTCAAACCATTTTGTCGCAGTCCGCATGGGCTGGCGGAGAACGCGGGGGCGACCCGGGAGTCCGGCGACCCGTTAGAATAATACACATCACATCGACGCATTCGCCGATGCGCAAGGAGCACCGAGAATGAGCAAAGTCACCCTTAAGGTGAACGGAAGTACGCACACTCTGGATATCGATCCGGCGACGCCTCTGCTCTACATTCTTCGCAACGACCTCGGTCTGCAGGGGCCGAGATTCGGTTGCGGACTTGGCCAGTGCGGGGCATGCACGGTGATCATGAACGGCGTCGCGATCCGGTCGTGCATCACGCCGACCTCTTCCGTGAAAGCTGAAATCACCACGCTCGAAGGACTCGCCAAAGGGGGTAAACTTCACCCGCTGCAGCAGGCCTGGATCGACGAACAGGTTCCTCAGTGCGGTTTTTGTCAGAACGGGCAGATTATGACCGCCAAGGCGCTGCTGGACAAGATTCCCAATCCGAGTGACGCGCAGTTGCGTGAGGGAATGAATGGGGTGCTGTGCCGGTGCATGACATTCTACCGGGTTCAGGCGGCCATCAAGCGCGGCGCGAAGGCGATCGCGGATGCGCGGCATTCGGCGAAGACAGGGGTGACGGCATGAACGCTTTGAATGGCACGAAACCTTTGAAAGGTATCCCGCGCGAAGTCGAGCAGGAACTGGAGAAGTCGGACTTTACTCCGTCGCGGCGGCAGTTCCTTCGGAATGCAGGCATGTTCGCCGTGACCTTCAGCGCGGCGGGTTCGGCGGGTTTGCTCACGCCGGAGGCCAAGGCGCAGACTGCCGCGGCCCCTGCTGCGGGCGCCGGCGGCGGTCCGTATCCGGACCCGGACTTCCGCCAGGTCGATTCATGGATCGTGATCCATCAGGACGACACCGCGACCTTCTACGTCGGCAAGACGGATTGCGGCCAGGGGACGGGAACGGCGTTCCGGCAGATCATGTCGGACGAACTGGACTTCCCCTTCGCGAAGACCACCTGCATCATGGGCAGCACGGACATCACGGTCGACCAGGGCGGTTCCGGTGGCTCGACCGCAATGGAACGCGACAGCTGGCCGATGCGGCGCGTCGCGGCCGAGGCGCGCCGGGTATTACTCGAGATGGGATCGACTCGCCTCGGCGTGCCGGTCGATCAGCTGAGCGTGAGCGAGGGCGTGATTACGGTCAAGGCGGACCCTTCAAAGCACGTTACTTATGGACAACTGATCGGAGGGAAGCGATTCAACGTCCCGGTCAAGGGGAATAACATCAACGCGATTACCGGGGTGGCTGCGGTGAAACCGGTACAGGCGCTGAAGAACGTCGGCCTGTCGCCGCAGCGCTATGATATTCCCGCCAAGGTGGATGGTTCGCTGAAGTGGGCAGTGGACGTCAAGCTGCCGGGAATGGTTCACGCGCGCAATGTGAAGCCGCCGTTCGCGTGTGCGAAGCTGATCAGCATCGATGAATCGTCGGTGCGGAACATGCCGGGATTTGTCAAGGTAGTCAGCAAAGGCAACTATCTCGCGGTGGTCTGCGAGCGGGAAGAGCAGGCGATCAACGCGTCGAGAAAGCTCAAGGCAACATGGGAAAAGCCGGCGACGGCGCCGTTCCCGGCATCGGAAGATTTGTTCAAGTACATGCGCGCCGCGACCCCTACCAGCGTGGCGAAGCCGATCCTGCTGGGCGATCCGGATGGCGCGTTCGCGGGCGCGGCAAAGATCATCGAAGCCGATTACGACATCCCGTATCAGGGACACACAGCGTTCAGCCCTGCCCATGCCCTGGCGGACCCGTCGAATGGATTGATGACGATCTATTCGAACGATATGAAATCCTACGGGATGCGAACGGGCGTGGCCACCTTTCTCGGGATGCCCCGTGACAAAGTGCGCGTCATCTGGATGGAAGGCCCGCAGGGATTCGGGCGCACCGCGGCCGACGATGCGGGATTCGAAGCGGCTTATATTGCGAAGGAGATCGGCCGCCCGGTCCGCATGCAGTGGATGCGGGATGAAGAAACCGCATGGGACACCAAAGGGCCGGCGTTCGCCGTAAAGATTCGCGGAGGGCTGGATGCTTCCGGGAACCTGGTGGCATACGATTACCACGCCCGGGCCGCCGACCACAACCACGTGGGCTATAACGAGCCCGATACCGTTCTGATCGCTCAACTCATGGGGAGCAGGCGCGAGAAGCCCGCGGCGGGCAGTTCGGAAGTGCCGGCGGAAATGTACGAAATCCCGAATCGCCGCATGTCGCGAGACGTGGTGAGCATGCCGCTGATCTGGGAGACGCCGGTTCGGACTGGAAATTTGCGCGATCCCAACGGCCCCCAGTCTACCTTCGCCGCCGAGTCTTTCATTGACGAAATGGCGGTGGCCGCAAAAGCCGATGCCGTGGAATTTCGCATGAAGCTCCTCACTGCCGGCACGAAGGACGATGCAGGGTTCCGGCGAGCCCGGTCCATTGCGGCAGTGAAGGCCGCGGCGGAAACTTACGGTTGGGATGCGCGTCCCTCGCCGAAACCAGTGGCATCGGGAGAAATCCTTACAGGAAGGGGTTTCGCGTATTCATTCCGCGGACAGAGTATTGCCGCGGAGATCGCCGAGGTCGAGGTGAACCGCCGCACCGGCCGTGTGTGGGTGAAGCGACTGGTGTGCGCGTTCGATGCCGGACTGGTGATTAACCCCGAAGCGCTGCGCCACACCTGCGAGTGCGCGATGCTGCATTCGCTGAGCCGCGCGTTGCACGAAGAGGTTCAGTTCACCACGGAGAAGGTTACGAGCGTGGACTGGTTCTCGCATCCGAGCCTTCGGCATGCCGACACTCCGGCAAAGATCGACGTGGTGCTGGTGAACGGAGACCCCAATCCGAACCGGCCCGACCTTGCTCCCTATGGCGGTGGTGAGGCGGCGTGCAAGCCGCTGCTGGCCGCGGTGGCGAACGCGATCCACGATGCGACAGGCGTCCGGCTCCGCAGAGTGCCTTTCCGGGACGAACGTGTGCTTGCCGCTCTTACCGCCGCGCGCGTCTGACGACCGGCGTCCTCAGCGCAAACCGAGCCGTGCGATCTTTTCGGCCGAGCCTTCCATGCCGGCGGCAAGCCCCTCGTTTCCGGGGGGCTTCATGCTGAATACGTGATCGACGAAAGTGTAGTCGTAGTAGCCGAGCCGCGCGAGGGGGCGGAGGCGTGCGATGTCGATGCGGCCTTCGGTGAAAACTTCATCGGATATGTGAATGGCGACGACTCTTCCGAAGACGACGTCGACCATGCCCATTTTGCCGTTTCCCGGAAGCCGCACCGTCTGGAGGTATTCGCATTCAAAATGGACGGGCGATTCCGCTACTCTCGGTGGATGAACGAGCCGCGAGGGTGCTTTAGTAAGGGCCGGCCCAGGCAAACTCATCGACCTCGGGCGGGAGTTCCGCGGAAGAGCGGTTCACCGCTTCGCGAAGGTCGTATGTCGCCATGTTCCAGACGAACTCTTTGGTGGCCTCGGCGTTGACGACGGTATCTTTGCGCTCGCCTCGCGTGTTTTGATTCGCCGAGAACATTACGGTCGGCGGGTCGAATGTCACGTTCTGGAATTGGCTGAAGGGCGCGAGATTATCGATTCCGTCGGACCCAGTGGTTGAGATCCAGCCGATGGGGCGCGGCACGACACAGGACTTGAAAGGGTCCCAAGGCAGGCTGTGGTTCGTCACGCCGGGTTCATAGTACATATCGACTGAATATACTCTGTTGAAAAGACACCGGCGGCAAGACCGCCGGCGTTACCGGGCGGTTTTCAACAGGTCCTCGGCCCAGAGGGCTCCGCGGGGATCTTCTTCGTGTTTGAAGTAGACGTACGCGTCGCGGCCGCCGGCGAGCAGTTCGCCGACGCGCGCGGCGATTTCGGCGCGGCCGCCGTCTGAGTAGTCACCCTTGCGCAGGCGGAAATAGCAGAAGTCGGCGGTGAGGACTTCGGGGATTTCGAGCTTGTCAGATTCCGCCAGACAGAGCGCGATGTTTCTTGCGGCGAGGCGTTCGTAAACCGCGTCCGTCAGCCATGAGGCGTGGCGGAATTCAAAGGCGAAACGGACGTCGGTGGGAAGCAGCGGCAGATAGTCGTCAAGACGCGCCGTGTCGCACTTGAACGTCGGCGGAAGCTGATAGAGCACGGGGCCGAGGCGGCGGGCGGCGCGGAGGGGTTCGAGCGATTTCAGGAAGACGTCAGTGAAGCTTTCCGCTTCTTTCATTTTCATGACGTGGGTCAGCGTCATGTGCGCTTTGCAGGCGAAGGCGAAGCCGGAGGGAGTCGCGTTGAGCCATCCTTCGAAGACGCCGGCGCCGGCGAGGCGGCGGAACGTGTAGTTGGCTTCCACACTGTTCAGCCGCGTGCCGTAGTATTCGAGGAACTTCTTCGAAGGAACTTCCTTCGGATAAAAGTCCGGCTTCCACGCGGGATAGGAGAAGCCGGAAGTGCCTGCGAAGAGCTGCGCCATCGGTTGCTTCAGCTGCCCGTCGTGACGCTCCGCGCCACGTGAGAGCTCGCGATTATTTTCCCGGCGGCGGAGCGGCGGGAGGAGCGAGAGACGGCGCGGGCCGCGGGACGGGGCCGAAGAAGGAATCGTCGAGCTGAACGGTCGCGGTCTTGCGCATGCTGTCGATTTCCTGGCGCGCGAGCTCCGGACGCAACTTCTTCTCGATCTCGGGCTTCACTTCGGCCAGCGGCCTGGTGGTATGCGACTCCACCTTGATCAGGTGATAACCGAACGGTGTTTTGACCGGTTCCGTGACTTCACCGATTTTGGCGGCGAAAGCGGCCTGTTCGAACTGCGGAACCATCATGCCCTTATGGAAATCGCCGAGGTCGCCGCCATTGGCGCCGGAGCCTTTGTCATCGGATTCGGCTTTCGCGACCGTGGCGAAGTCTTCGCCGGCCAGGAGCCGTTTCCGGATTTCCTCCGCTTTGGCTTTGGCTTCGTCGTCCGTAAGTTCGGGCTTGCCGGGTATCGCCTGCATGGGGGCGCCTTTAACCCGGATCAAAATATGACGGGCCTTGAGTACCTCGAATTCGCTTTTGTGCTGGTCGTAATACTTCTGGACATCGGCGTCGCTGACCTTGACGTTTTCCTGCAGGTGCTGAAACATGGCGCCGGCCAGCAGGTTTTCGCGCTGAAACGCCACTTCGTCCCTGACTTTGGGTTCGTCGGCGACCTTGGTCTTTTCGGCTTCTTCGGCGAGCAGTTTCACCTGGACGAGTTGCTCGGCAAACTGGCGTTTTCCGGGGCCGCGGGCCATGCTTTGATACTGAGCCGGAAGGGAGTTAACCAGCTCATCGTACTGAGCTGCCGTGATTTTCTGATCCCCTATGGTCAAGACGACTTTCGCGGGGTCCACAGGGGCGGCCGGCGGCGCGGCGGCGGACGGTGGCAACGCGAAGTTTGGCGGCGCCACGACTTTGGGTGGCGGGGTCTGCGCAAACGCGGCTGGAATTGTAGATAAAGCCACAAAGGCTGCAAAAACTTTCACGATACTATGGTACCGCAGGCGAATTCCGGGGTTTCCGTTTCAGGTGGCCCGATGAAGGGGTGCGTCCCGGCAAATCTCTCCTATAATCCTGAGTGCGCGTGAGTTGCTATATTGATTAAGGTCTATTAATTATGACGACGTCGTTTGCCACGCCCACCGGTACGGAGAGGCTGAAAGCGGCGCGGGATGCGGGGCTTGGCGAAGATCTTCTGATCGAAGCTTTTCGCCTGATGCATACTTCGCGACGGCTGGATGACCGGGAGATCATGCTGAAACGCCAGCAGCGTATCTTCTTTCAAATCAGCGGCGCGGGGCATGAAGCGATTCAGGTGGCGGCCGGTCTCGCGACTCGGCCTGGCTCCGATTGGTTTTATCCTTACTATCGTGATCGCGCGCTTTGCCTGACGCTGGGCATGACACCGCTCGACATGCTTCTCCAGGCGGTGGGAGCCGCCGAAGACCCGTCGTCCGGGGGCCGGCAGATGCCATCGCACTGGGCGAGCGCGGCGAAGCATATCGTGAGCAGTTCCTCGGCGACGGGCACTCAGTATGTCCAGGCGGTCGGGTGCGCGGAGGCCTGCCGGGTGCTTGACCCCGGCGGCGACAACCTGGTGCTGGCGAGTTCCGGCGAAGGCGCGACGAGCGAGGGCGAGTTCTGGGAATCCATCAATCAGGCGTGCCTGAACCGGCTACCCGTATTGTTCCTGATTGAAGACAACGGGTACGCGATTTCGGTACCGGCCGAGTTTCAGACGCCAGGCGGGTCGATCTCGAAGCTGATGGCAGGTTTTCCCGATCTGCTGACGATCGAAGTGGACGGGACGGATCTGATTTCGTCTTATCGCGCGATGCGCGCCGCCGCGGCGTGGTGCCGGGAACGCCACGGCCCGGCGCTGGTGCATGCGCATTGCATCCGGCCGTATTCACATTCGCTCAGCGAGGATGAACGGTCGTACAAGACGAAGCATGAGCGGGAGGAAGAGGGTCTGCGCGATCCACTCGTTACGCTCCCGAAGTTCCTGATCGAAGAAGGCGTGATCAGCCCCGCGGGTCTCGAGGAGATCGTGCGCGAGATCGATCACGAGATCCTGCAAGATACGCATAGGGCTTTGAAAGCGACGCCGCCGGAACCGGATACCGCGCTGGTTCACCTCTATTCGGAAACCGTAGATCCGACGTCGTCGGTTTTTGACGTTGCGGCGCAACCGGGCGGCGAGCCGAAGACGATGGTAGACCTGATCAACTCGACGCTCAGGGAAGAGATGCGGCGCGACGAGCGGGTGATCGTGTTCGGGGAAGACGTCGCCGACTGCAGCCGCGAGGGAAATCTTTGCGAGGTGAAGGGCAAGGGCGGGGTTTTCGGCGTAACAGCGGGCCTGCAGACTGAGTTCGGCAGCCAGCGTTGTTATAACTCTCCGATCGCCGAGGCTTCGATTGTGGGGCGGGCGATCGGGATGGCTACGCTGGGGCTGAAGCCGGTCGCGGAGATTCAGTTTTTCGATTACATCTGGCCAGCGATGATGCAGATACGCGACGAACTTGCGTCGCTTCGCTGGAGGTCGAACGGGCAGTTCGCGGCGCCTCTGGTTCTGCGGGTGCCGATCGGCGGTTATCTGGCCGGCGGCGCAATTTATCACAGCCAGTGCGGCGAGGTGACGTTCACGCACTTGCCTGGTCTGCGAGTGGTTTTTCCGTCGACCGCGGAGGATGCCTGCGGATTGCTGCGGACGGCGATCCGGTGCGACGACCCCGTGCTGTTTCTGGAGCACAAGAAGCTTTATCGCGAGATGTACAACCGGTCGGCTCACCCGGGAGAGGATTTTACAATCCCATTCGGCAAGGCGAAAGTGGTTCGGCCTGGGGAATCGCTGACGATTGTCACTTATGGCGCTCTGGTACACAAATCGGTGCTGGCGGCCCAGGAAGTGGAGCGCAGGGGCGGCGGAAGCGTCGAGGTGATCGACCTGCGGACACTGTCTCCTTACGATTGGGAGGCGATCGCGACGAGCGTGCGGAAGACCAGCCGGGTGATCGTGGCGCATGAGGACACGCTCAGCTTCGGATACGGGGCCGAGATTGCGGCGCGAATCGCCGATGAACTCTTTACGTTCCTGGATGCTCCGGTGAAGCGCGTGGCGGCGATGGATACGTGGGTCGGCTACCATCCGCAACTGGAAGCGAAGATCCTGCCGCAAACTGAGGATCTGGTGAAAACGATCGATCAGCTGCTCGCGTTTTGAGTGGGGCCGGGGACAAAACCCCGGCAAACTTAATCGGAATTCAGGGAGTTCCCAGGCGTGGAGACTCCCAGTAATTGCAGGATCTCTTTCTCGTATTCCCTCCTGCTGACCAGCCCGGCGTGAAGGTAGGCAACTTTTCCATCACGCCTGATCAGCAACGTCGTCGGAAGCGCCTCGATTCCACCATACCGCTGATTGACTTCTTCATTGCCCAGGAGAATCGGGTAGTTGATTTTCTGTTCGGCGACGTAAGGATTAATCACCTTCCAGCCGTCCTCATCCAGCGAAACGCCCAGCACGGTGAAGCCCTTCGCCTGATATTGTTTCTGAAACTCGATAAACCAGGGGATCTCCGCCTTGCACGGACCGCACCACGTGGCCCAGAAATTCAGCAGCACCACCTTGCCCTTGTAATCCGCGAGCCGCAGACGGTCACCCTTCGCATCGGGGAGAGTGAAGTCGGGCGCGGTCTTCGAAGCACCAACTTCCTGAGACGCAACGATCGCCTGCGCCGCTTTATGCAGGATCAAGGGCCAGACGAGATAAACCGCAACCGCAACGCTCGAAAGCGCGGTTGCGATCATCAGCCATCGGCGGCCCCTTGAGTACACCTGATCTTACTTTCCGGACTTCCCGTCCACCTCAACCTTATGCAGCGACATGTCGCCTTCGTACACCGTCGCCTTGATCTTATCGCCTGGTTTTACCGTCTTCAGAACCTTCGGATCGTCGACCTTGTACTTCATCGTCATCGCATCCATCCAACCGTCCACTTTCTCGCCGTCAACGGTGAGACCGTCAGCCGACACGGCCTGAACTTTGCCGTGGAATGTAAAGGCTTTCTTCGCGGGAGCGGCCTGTCCCAGACATGCCGCCGCAACCAGCAGAGCCAGTCCGCCAGCGCCGACCAAACGTCGCAAAAGTTTTCTCATGATTCCGGTCTTTCTCCATAGCCAGTATAGGAAACACGTTCTGGAGCCCTCTGCGGCAAGATGTCGCACAATCCTGTTTCGGCATTCCTGCGTCAATTTGCCGCGTTGTCGAAGACTGCGCGCGCCCGTAAACTGCAGTCGATGAGTCTGCGAGGCATCCTTCGTTACCTGATGCTGTGTTTGCCGTTCCTTTCCGTGTTGAACGCCGCAACCGGCAATCTTCGGGGAATCGTTCACGATCCGCAGCACCGGCCCCTCCCGAATGCCCAGGTGCTTGTGAATTCCCCGGGCGGAGGCGCCGCGAAGACCGTTCAGGCAGACGTCAACGGAGAATTCCAGGTTAATGATCTGCCGGAAGGCTTATATTCCGTAACTGTTTCGGCCCCGGGTTTCCAGATGCTGGAACAGCGGGTAACCGTCGTCGCCGACAGGTCGCCCGTGCTGCACTTTCAGCTGGAACTTGCCCCTGTCAGCTCCAGCGTGCAGGTCTCCGACGCAACCAGCCGTCTCAATCCCGAGACCTCCACCGTTCGGACTCTCGTGTCCCCCCAGGAAATCCAGCAAACCGCGGGCGCCGATCAGGCCAACAGCCTCGCCATGATTACCAATTTCACGCCCGGCGCGTACATGGTTCACGATATGCTCCACATGCGGGGCGGCCATCAGGTCAACTGGTTCTTCGACGGTATTCCCGTGGTGAATACCAATATCGCGGCCAATGTGGCGCCCCTCATCAATCCCAAGAACGTGGAAGAGCTTGAGATCGAGCGCGGCGGGTACTCGAGCGAATACGGCGACCGCACTTACGGATTCTTCAATGTGGTCACCCCCTCAGGCTTCGAACGAAATAACGAAGCCAATCTGATTCTCTCCACGGGAAACTTCTACTCAACCGACGATCAGTTCAACATCGGCAGCCATACGCAGCGGTTTGCATACTATGCGAGCGTCGACGGAAGCCGCTCCGACCTGGGGCTTAATCCTCCGGTTCCGCAGGTCATCCACGACCAGACCAGCGCTGTGGGAGGATTCGCTTCGCTGCTTTTCAATCCCAACGCGAAGGATCAGCTCCGCTGGATCGTCTCGCTGCGCGGCAATCACTATCAGATCCCGAACACCCCGGAGGATCAGGCCGCCGGTATCCGCGATCTCGATCTCGAAAAAGACTACCTCCTGGGCTTCCACTGGATGCACCGGTTTGCCGACAACCTTACGCTCACCGTGTCGCCTTACTATCACTACAACCAGGCGCAATACATCGGAGGCCCGCAGGACACTCCGTTCATCCTCGACAACAACAACCGTTCGAACTATGCCGGCGTGCGCTCGGTGGTTCAGATTTCCGGAAAGCGAAACAATGCGTCCGCCGGCCTCGAAGTGTGGGGCCAGCACGACAACACCTTCTTCGGCCTTACCAATAATCCCGGCGGAAATGTGCTCAACCAGCAACAGCTGCAATGGGCGAATTCGGATGCGCTGTTTCTGGAAGATCAATACAAGGCGACCTCATGGCTCACGCTGGATCTGGGTATCCGTTTGACGCACTACACGGGACTCGTTAACGAGAACGCCGCCAGCCCGCGAGTCGGCGGAGGTATCCGCATCCCGCATCTGAACTGGTCCATTCACGGATACTACGCGTATTACTATCAGCCGCCGCCGCTCGATAGTCTTACCGGCCCGTCGCTTCAGTTCGCCGTCGATCAGGGTTATGGATTCATCCCGTTGCAAGGCGAACGCGACATCCAGCACGACATCGGCTTGAGCATTCCGCTGCGCGGCTGGTCGATCGATGTCGATAACTTCCACACCAGCGCACGCAATTTTCTGGATCACGACGTGATCGGAAATTCCGGGATTTTTATTCCGCTGACCGATCTCGGCGCTATCATCAGCGGCACGGAAGTCACGATACGTTCGCCGCAACTCTTCCATCGGATGCAGTGGCGAGCCGCGTACTCCAATCAGATCGCGCAGGGGATCGGACCGATCACCGGCGGGCTGCTCGAAGACGCGCCGTCGGGTAATTTTTTGCTTGATCACGATCAGCGCAACACAGCCACTACAGTCCTGTCGATCGTCTTGCCGGGGCACGCGTGGGCGACGCCCGCGTATCAGTTTGGTTCCGGCTTTTTGAACGGAGACGGCCCGGCGCACCTGCCGCCGCACTCCACGTTCGACCTTTCCCTCGGCAAAACCTTTGGCGAAAACCTGACGATTTCCGCCAATGCCGTCAATATCGCCAACAGCCGCTATCTACTCGACACCAGCAACACTTTTGGCGGAACCCACTACGTTAATCCCCGGTTGCTTTACGGGGAAGTCCGGTACAAGTTTCACTTTTGATACAGCAACTCCAATACGCCGCCGACGGGTATAGCCGACCACTGGCGAAGCATTCGTGGCATTTCGCACGGCGAGTCTTCTCATCCGCCACATGCCGCGATGTGAGCGACGCCATTCCTCCTTCATCGGGTTCATCGACGCGACGGTCACGGTCCCTTCCCGGTAGTGTCCCGGTGCAGCCGCACGCGCGTTTTACAATCTCGACCTTCATGACCCGCGCACTCTTTTCCGTGATAGTAACCTGGTAACGAGAGGTTCGTGTTGAGCCCAGGTCAGCCAGTACCGGAAGCGGCTCCGCAAATCGCGCTCCCCTGGATCGTGCGACTGCGGTACGGCATGGCCATCGGCCAGATCGCGACCGCGCTGTTCGTGCGTTATGCGTTGCGCATCGATCTGCCGCTGCTTGCAATCGCGATTGCCCCGGCCATGGTTGCCGCCAGCAATCTGCTCCTTGCGGCGCGGGTCGCTCAACCCGGCGTTTCGCGGCGCATCGCGACGTCCACCCTGGTTGCGTGGGCCTTCGTGCTCGATACCTTCTGCCTGACCTTCCTCCTGATGCTCAGCGGCGGCCCGACCAATCCATTCAGCCTGCTCTATCTGGTTCACATCACCCTATCGGCCATCATCCTGACCAAGCCGTGGACGTGGGCGCTGGGCGCGCTCTCGACGCTGTGCTTCGGTTTGCTCTTCCGCATCTACCGCCCGATTCCCGTGCTCGAAATGCACCATCCGGAGGGCGGAACAAATCTTCACCTGATTGGAATGTGGATTGGCTTCGGCGTGGCGGCCGTTCTGGTGGCGCTCTTCTCCGGCAAGATTTCCGAGCTGCTGCGCCAGCACGAAAATTCCCTGTTGCTGATGCAGGCCGAACTGGCGAAGCGCGACCGCCTGGCATCGCTTGCGACGCTCGCCGCCGGCGCGGCGCACGAGCTGAACACTCCGCTGGCCACTATCGCCGTGGTCGCGAGGGAACTGGAGCTGTTCGCTACCAACACCGTGCGCAACGAGGCCGTTGCGGAGGACAGCCGCCTGATCCGGACCGAAGTCGATCGTTGCCGCGAGATCCTCTGGCGCATGAGCGTACAGGGCGCGCAACCCGCCGCGCAGGCCGTCGAACCGGTCGAAGCGGGAGAACTGCTGTCCGATTTGTCCCGCGAGATTCAACAGCCCGAACGCCTTGAAGTCCGGCTTTCGAACTCCGGCCGTCCCGCCATACTCACCGTGCCCCGTCGCGCAGTGGCGCAGGCTTTAATCGCTCTCACGCGAAACGCTCTCGAAGCCAGTTCCCCAGATTCGCTTGTGCGCGTTCTGGGCCAGCCGGCGGGCGAGTATTTTCAATTTGTCGTTATGGATCGCGGAAAGGGCATGTCTCCGAACACGCTGCGGCGTATCGGCGAGCCGTTCTTTACTACCAAAGAACCGGGCCGGGGAATGGGACTTGGCACGTTCCTCGTGCGGACGCTCGCGGAGCAGCTCGGCGGTCGTCTGCGATTCGAATCGGACAATAATGCTGGCACGTCCGCAACGCTCGAACTGCCGTTCTCAACCGATCCGGAGCCCGCGCATGCCCGCTGAGGACCGCGCCGCGCTGGTAGTGGACGACGACGATATCTTTCGCAACCGCCTGTGCCGAGCTTTCGCCGCGCGCGGCTGGGAAGCGATCGGGGCTGCCGACGGCGCGAGCGCGCTGGAACTCGCCTCGCAATCGAGTCCCGATCTCGCCGTCGTGGATCTTCGGCTACCCGGCATGAGCGGACTCGAAATCGTCCAGGGACTTCACGCACTCGACGAAACCACCTGCATCGTGATGCTGACCGGATACGGCAGTATCGCGACTGCGATCACCGCCACGCGATTGGGCGCCAATCACTACCTCGGCAAACCCGCCGACGCCGATCAGATCCTGAGCGCCTTTCACAAAATCAACGAAAGTCCGGACGATTTTCCGGGAACTCACGACGCGCATTCCGTACCCAGTCTGGCGCGCGTCGAGTGGGAACACATTCAACGCGTACTGGCCGATTGCGACGGAAACGTATCCCAAGCCGCGAAACTGCTCGGCCTGCACCGCCGTTCGCTGCAGCGAAAGCTGGCGAAGTACCCTCCCAGAATTTAAGGACACACCACGTTAGCCGTCTGCGATGGCGGCCGCCCCACGGTCGCGCCTCATCAAGAGCGTCCGGCACATCGCTATGTGTCCTTCGACGGCTCCTCCCGACTCTTCTCCCGAGGCTTGACGGTGGAACGGACCACCATAATCTTGTTCAGCATGTCGAACCAGAAGGGCGCTCCCAATGAGACGGCGAGGGCCGTCACCAGCCAACCCAGGAATATATTCAGGTAATGCCAGTGCCACGCACCGGTCTTGAAAACATTCGGTATGTGATTCCAGCCAATGGGAATTCCCAGGTTGCTGACGTCCATCACCTCCGTCTTTGCGTCCCGGATCTGGGTTTTCAGAGGTTCGGTGTCTCCGGACGCAACGGGCTGCTTTGCACTGCCGGCGGCCGCGACGATCGACTGGCGTAAGGTGGAGTCCTGCGAAAGCTGCTTCAGGATATGGATCGCGTCGATATTCATCGCGACGGCGAGCACCAGGCCGATAACAAAGAGGATCTTCTGGGTACGGTATTTGTACCATCCGGACACCCGATCCATGGCGCTGTTGTACCAGTCTTCGATGCTCTTCTTCAGTTTGGCAGCATCGTTACCCGCCGCTTCGAGCATCGCGATGAGCGGCTTACCGACTTTATCGGTTTTGGGATCTTCCGCGAGTTTCTGCGCGGCCACCCACAAAGTCGCGAACAGGGCCGCGTCACCCGAGGAGTTTGTCGCCGGACCGGACGGCTGAGCGGGCGGCGCGCCTTCCGGCGTCTGATTCGATGTCTGTGGCGCCGAGCCCGCGGAAGCCGGCGCCTGGGGTACGTTCGTGACAACCGGAGCGGGTGCAGGGGGGAGCGCCGCCGACGCAGTGGCTGCGGCCATCGCTTTCTTCTCGCCGGACGTCGATAGTTGGGCGGCAGCTGGAACGACATCGAGGAAAGCCATTACGAAGTTTTGAGCCGGTATATACGAGGGCAGATTCCCCGGCTTTTTCGGATCGAACGCTCCCTGGAAGAGTCCGAAAATCTGCCCGTGGTTGTAGAGCTTATTGACTAAACCCGAGGCGTCGGTGTCATCCAGGAGCGTTTGCAATCCCGTCAGGAGTTCTTTCCCCCGCATGTTGAGAAACGAGAGAATAATTTCGTTAACGGTTGAGGCGATGACGCTCACCAACAAGAAGACGAACACGACCCCAATGGCAATATCGATAATCGCAGAACCGAACATGCAAACCCCTCAAGTTACCAATGCGCCATGGCGGCGCTTCGGTGACATCGCGAGTCAGTATAAAGCAAGTCGCAGCTCTTTGAAGCCCGAATTTTCATGCCGGCCTGAATTCACCCGCGACAATGTGCAACGCAATCGCCTCTGCGCGCTTTTTACGTGTCAAGCCACGGGATGTGGGGCACGACTCGCGGGAAGATCACAGAAGCCCTAACCGGGTCGGACCGCAGCCAATCGAAGCATCCCGGCGGCGGGAAATATATCCGCGTGTTTGCAGACTTTCAGCACCCTGCCAGAAAACAGCCCGACGACGGCCGGTGAGCGACCTATTGAGGGTGCGCAATCGTGCCCGGGACAGCCGGGCGCGGGGCAGCGGCAGGCGCCGCGGGTCCGCCCGCTCTACCGCGGCCGATCGAAGGCGGAGGCTTGAGCGTGCCAAGCCAGGCGACCACGTCCGCTACTTCCTGCGCGCTGAGTTTGTCCTTGAAAGACGGCATGGGCGACTTGCTCTCGAAGGCGTATTCCCGAAGGTCTGCCTTCTGGAATGAGAGCAGCCGTTCCTTCTTGTCGATCATCTGCACGGTGAAGGTGTCCTCGTTGAGAAGCCGGCCGATGGTGGGTGTGCCGTCCTTCGAGACCACTCTGAAGGTGCGATTTGCCGGGACGATTTCCGCATCCGGATCCAGTATGGAGGTTTGAAGCTGCTCCGGGGTGCGTGCGCCGACTTCGCTCAGGTCGGGGCCGAAGCGGGAGCCGTTCCCATGGATGCGATGGCAATTGGTGCAAGCTCCCTTGCCCTCGAAGATCAGCTTGCCCCTTGCAGGGTCGCCTGGCTGCTGCGCCATCAGCGCTCCGCTCGCGAGGGCCAGAATCAACAATCGGGTGGTCCACATCGTCAGGTCTCCATTTCGACCGGTGCTCAACTATATTACATGTGAAAATCCCCAGGAGTTTGAACCGTCCGTTCGGGTATATCCTATGTGGCATGCGCTTGCGTTTGCTCGTGCCGGTTCTTGTTGCGGGATCTCTTCTTACGGGATCTCTTTGGGGCCAGGGCGTTACCTTCGACCGCCTCCTGCATGCCGACCGGGAGCCTCAAAACTGGCTTTCCTACTCACGAACGATCGACGGCCAGCGCTATAGTCCGCTAACGCAGATCGCTCCGGGCAATGTGAAGAATCTGGAGTTGCAATGGGTCTGGCAGGCCCACTCCACCGAGAAGTTCGAGGCCACAGCGTTGGTGGTGGATGGCGTTCTCTATACGGTCCAGGCGCCGAACGATGTGTACGCGCTGGACGCGGTCACCGGGCGCATCTTCTGGACCCTTCCTTATACGCCGGCGCCGGAAACACGTGTGTGCTGCGGGCGCGTCAATCGGGGACTGGCCATTCTGGGCGATACGCTTTACATGGGAACTCTGGACGCGCACCTGCTCGCGATCGATGCGAAGAACGGAAAGATTCTGTGGAACACAACCGTCGGTTCGGCCGCCGATCGGTACGCCCTTACTCATGCGCCACTGATCGTCAAGGATAAGGTGATTGTGGGCACGGCAGGCGGGGACGGCCCGATCCGCAGCTATATTGCGGCGTTTGACGCGAAGACAGGCAAGGAGGCCTGGCGTTTCTACACCATTCCAGGGCCGGGCGAGCCGGGCCATGAAACCTGGTCGGGCGATTCCTGGAAGACCGGCGGAGCGGCGATCTGGAATACGGGAGCTTACGATCCGGATACCAACCTTACCTTCTGGGGTATTGGAAACCCGGCACCCGATACCAATGGCGATGTGCGTCTGGGCGACAACCTGTACAGCGACTGCGTAGTCGCTCTGGACGCGGATACCGGAAAGCTGAAATGGTATTACCAGTTCACGCCGCACGACACGATGGATTACGACTCAACCCAGGTTCCGGTGCTGGCGGATATCGAATATCAGGGGCGTCCACGCAAAGTCATGATGTGGGCCAATCGCAACGGGGTGTTCTATGTTCTCGATCGGACCACCGGCCAGTTTCTGATGGGCAAACCCTTCGTCAAGGCGAACTGGTTCACCGGATTCGATGAGAAGGGCCGGCCGATGCGCGTTCCAGGACAGCAGGACAGCGCCGTACCTCTGTTAGTACAACCCAACGGTTTGGGCGGGACTAACTGGTATCCGCCATCTTATAGCCCGCACACCGGTTTGTTTTACATTCCAGGTTGGGAGAACAGCGGCACCATGGTAGCCAAAGGGGGCGGTTTCGGGCATTCCACCGGCGACACGCCGATGGCGCAGCCGTATCTTATACCCGACCACAAGGTTGAAGGGGAGGGCTTCGGGATCGTGCGCGCGTTCGATCCGAAGACAGGTGAAAAACGGTGGGAGTATAAGATGACCGACATTACGTGGGCAGGCGTGCTGTCGACGGCATCGGATCTGGTGTTCAGCGGCGGGCGGGAAGGCTACTTTTATGCGCTCGACGGGAAGAACGGAAACCTCCTGTGGAAGGCCTCGCTCGGCGGCCAGATCAACAGCGGACCTATGAGCTATATGGTGAACAATCGGCAGTACATCGCTGTGGCTGCGGGCAGCGCGCTATTTGTTTATGCGCTGCGGCAGTAAGTCGGTCAGGCTTTTGCGGCGAAATCTTTCATGGCGTCGCGATTCAGCTCAAACCCAAGGCCGGGGGTGGTCGGCAGGACGATACGGTCACCGCCGGTGAGTTCGGGCACTCCTTTATAAAGCACCCGGCACATCGCGACCGCACTGAGGTGCCACTCGCACAGGCCGCCGTTGGCGACTCCGGCATGCAGGTGCATATTGAAGTTGGCATATGCCCCGGCATTGGCGATGGGCACCCCGAACGCCTGAGCCATCCCGGCCACTTTCATGCCGGCCGTGAACCCGCCTCCCATGCAGACATTGAGCTGCAGGAGGTCAACGGAATTGTTCTCCATCATCTCGCGCCAGCGCGACAACGCGCCTTCGTTCTGGCCGGCCGCGATTGGCATGGGCGCTTCCCGGCGGAATTCGGCCAGCCTCTGGATGTCGTTCCCCCGCAATGGCTCCTCAAAGAAGCCGATGTTGAAATCGGCGAGCTGACGGGCAAGGTGACGCGCCTGATATTCGTCGAGGCTTTCGTTGGCATCGATGGAGACGATGGCGTCCGGTCCCGCGGCTTCGCGCATCGCGCGGACGCGAGCCACGTCCTCGGCGAAAATGGATTCGATCGATTTCTTGCCTCTGTCGATATTGTCGGCGCCCGAGGCGACAACCATTTTCAGTCGGGGCAATCCGCTCTTCACCATGTCACGGGCTGATTGCGCGAGTTCTTCGCGGCTCAGGAAATTCTGACCGCAGGTGGCATAGACCCTGACCTCGTTGCGGGCGCCTCCGAGCAGCCGCCAGATGGGTTCGTTGTATCTCTTCCCGGCGATATCCCACAGAGCGCAATCGATGACGGAGATGGCGTGAACCGGATGGCCCCACTGACCGCGCGGCGTCATCCGCCAGTAAAGATCTTCGGAGATTGCTTCACGGGCCATGGCGTCTTTGCCCTTGAGATAGGGAGCCGCCACGTCGCGAATCGCCGCCACCACAATCTGATCGTTGATGATCGACGTGAAGCCGTGGCCGGTCAGGCCGTCGGCAGTTTCAACTTCGGCGACGACACCGCCCATACGGATCTGCCGTTTGTAAGAACCGGCAATATACTCACAGGGCACATTGACCGAGACTGCCGTGACTTTGGTGATACGGTTGTCTTTCGCGGCCCCTGCGGAGTTGGCGGTTTGCGCGTCAAGGGAGGTCAATAACGGCGGCAGGCCTCCGCCGAGGGCTGTCGTGGCAGCGAATTGACCACCTCGCAACAGGAACTGCCTCTTCGTCATTCCCTACTCTCCTTTTCCAATACGGCCCGAGTTTATCAGAGTTTCAATCGTCGACCTGAGAGCGTGACAAAGAGCCTGCTGATAAGATGTCGCTTCACGGAGGTGTCTCATCGCGCTCATTATCGGTGTTCCGCGCGAGACGTTCGGAGGCGAACGGCGGGTCGCGCTGACGCCTCGCGCATGCGACGCGTTGATCAAGCTCAAGTTTGAAGTGATTGTGGAGTCTTCCGCGGGGCTCACGGCGGGATTTCCCGATGAGGACTATGCGCGCCGCGGAGTCCGGCTGGTTTCGCGTGGAGTTGTTTTCGCCGAGGCCGGCATTGTGGTGCAGGCGCGGGCGCCGGGTGCGAATCCGGACGGCGGCCTGGAAGATCTGCAGGCGCTGCGCTCCGGCCAGGTTCTGATCGGATTCGGCGAACCGCTCACCGCGTTAAGGGAATGTTTCCAGCTGGCAGAGCGCGGCGTTTCCTTTTTCGCCATGGAACTGGTGCCGCGAATCACGAGGGCTCAGGCTATGGACGCACTTTCTTCGATGGCCAGCATCGCAGGATACGAAGCCGTCCTGATTGGCGCGGCGACGCTACCCAAGCTGTTTCCCATGATGATGACGGCGGCCGGAACGATTACGCCTGCCAAGGTGCTGGTGCTCGGCGCGGGCGTGGCCGGGCTGCAGGCGATCGCAACGTCGAAGCGTCTGGGGGCGGTGGTTTCGGCATACGACGTGCGGTCGGCTGTGAAGGAACAGATCGAGAGCCTGGGGGCGCGATTCGTTGTTCTCGACATCGAATCGGCGGAAGGCCAGGGCGGTTATGCGAAAGCCATGGATGAGGCTTTTTATAGACGCCAGCGTGAGTTGCTCGCGGCGGTGTTAAAAGAGCAGGACGTTGTGATCACCACGGCCGCGGTTCCTGGCAGGAAAGCGCCGATCCTTATTACCAGCGAGATGGCGGAAGCGATGCTGCCGGGTTCCGTGATCGTTGACATCGCCGCCGAGCGGGGCGGAAATTGTGAGCTGACGCGAGCTGGTGAGACAGTCATGCATCGCGGAGTCAGTATCGTGGGTCCGGTCAATCTGCCATCGCGCGCGCCATATCATGCGAGCCAGATGTATGCGACGAACGTGGTCAATCTGCTCAAACTGATGGTGAACAAGGATGGCGCATTCAAAATCGACCTGAACGACGAGATTGTGCGGGAAACCCTGGTAACTCATGAGGGCAGCGTGGTAAATGCCAGAGTAAGTCAATTACTCCAGGCGGGAGTGGCCAATTAAGTGAATTACGAATTCGGTTTTTATGTTTTCATGCTTGCGGCGTTCCTGGGATTTGAGCTGATTCGCAGGGTATCTCCTCTGTTACATACGCCCCTCATGTCGCTGACCAACGCGATCGCCTCCATTTCGGTGGTCGGGGCAATCGTTATCTGCGGCGAGAAGGATGCCTCGACGCTGTCGCGAATTCTGGGTTTCGTGGCGGTGGTTTCGGCGACGACGAACCTGGTCAGCGGTTTTCTGATTACGGATCGCATGCTCAAGATGTTCAAGAAGCGGGAGCCGGCAAAGAAATGAGCCCTGGCATTTACCAGGCGCTGTATATCATCGCGGCGGGCTGCTTTATTCTCGCCTTGAAGTGGATGTCGGCTCCGGCGACTTCGCGGCGGGGCGTGATCATTGGTGAATTCGGCATGCTGCTGGCGGTGGTCGCGACGCTGCTGCGGCATGAGGTGGTCGATTACACGTGGATCGCGGCGGGGTTGATTGTCGGTTCGGCGATTGGCGTTCCGATCGCGGTGCTGATGCCGATGACGCAGGTGCCCCAGCGAACTGCAATCTCGCAGGCTTGCGGCGCCCTCGCTTCGGCGCTCATCGGGACCGCGGAATACTATCGCCTGAAGCCGCACGGTTTCACGATGGCTGCTCTCGCGCTGGAAATGCTGCTGGGCTTCCTGACAACCACCGCGAGCGTGATGGCGTTCGGCAAACTGCATGAGTTGCTGCCATCGCGTCCGATTACGTTCAAGGGCCAGAACATCGTCAATCTGGGGATACTCGGAACCGCTGCCGTGATCGGCGCAGTGCTGGTAGCCCATCCGGAAGACAGTTATCTGTTTCCGATTTTCGTGGCGCTGGCTCTGACTTTCGGGGTCCTGATGATCATTCCGATCGGCGGCGCGGATATGCCGACGGTGATCGCTCTGCTGAATTCCTATGCGGGATTATCGGCATGCTCGATGGGTTTCGCCCTGGATAACAAGCTGCTGATTATCGCGGGCGCGCTGGACGGGTCTTCGGGATTTATTCTCTCGATTATTATGTGCCGGGCTATGAACAGGTCGTTTACCAACGTTCTGTTTGGCGGGTTCGGACAACTGCAGACGAGCGCGGGGACTCAGGAGGCGCGGCCGGTACGTTCGGCGAGCCCGGAAGAAGCGGCAGGAATTCTGGGCGATGCGCGCACCGTGGTGATTATTCCAGGTTATGGAATGGCGGTGGCGCAGGCGCAGCATAAGATCCGGGAACTGCACGATTTGCTGACGAAGCGCGGGGTCGATGTGCGGTTCGCGATTCATCCGGTGGCGGGACGAATGCCGGGACATATGAACGTCCTGCTGGCCGAGGCGGATGTGCCTTACGACAAGCTGATCGAGATGGAAGACATCAACGGCGAGATGGGATTGACCGACGTGACGCTGATTGTGGGCGCGAACGACATTGTCAATCCGGCCGCGCAGAACGATCCGTCGAGTCCGATCGCGGGGATGCCGATTCTGGATGCCTACAAGTCGCGGACCGTTATGGTCATCAAGCGCGGGATGAGCCCCGGGTTCGCAGGCATCGACAACGAGCTCTATTACATGGATAAGACGCTGATGTTGTTCGGGGATGCGAAGTCGTTCGTGGCAAGTTTAGTCAAAGAGATCGGTTCGAACCACGATTGAAAGACGAATCTCACGCCAAGCCGCAAAGACGCAAAGAAAAACAGAAAAGAATTCTTGTTGGTCCTGATTGCCCGACTGTTCCCGCGGAGACGAAGCAATATCGTTTTTGTCTTTCTTTGCGTCTTTGCGGCTTGGCGTGAGACCCCTTTTTTTCGCCTTCGAAACAGGCCCACGTTACACTGAATTCACACCCCATGATTCAGCAGTCAATCCCCGAGGGGCTTACCTTCGACGACGTTCTTCTTTTACCGGCCCGCAGTTCAGTCCTCCCCGCCGAGGCTGACACACGAACGCGGCTGACCCGCAAAATCCCGCTCAACGTGCCCATCGTCAGCGCCGCGATGGATACGGTCACCGAATCCCATCTCGCGATCGCGCTGGCCCAGCAGGGCGGCATCGGTTTCATACATCGCAACATGTCGATCGACCGGCAGGCCGAGGAGGTCGACCGGGTCAAGCGCAGTGAGAGCGGGATGATCGTCGACCCGATCACCATCGCGCCCGACAAGCGGATTTCCGATGCCCTCGCGCTGATGGAGCGCTATCGCATTTCCGGCGTTCCGGTAACGCAGGACGGCAAGCTCGTGGGTATTTTGACCAACCGCGATCTGCGCTTCGAATCGCGCTTTGATTTGCCCATCTCGGACGTGATGACGAAGGAGCATCTGATCACAGTCCCCGTGGGCACGACGCTGGACGAGGCGGAAGAGATTCTGCACCGGCATCGCGTGGAAAAACTGCTCGTAGTGGACGATCAGTATTTTCTGAAAGGCCTGATTACCGTCAAGGACATTCAGAAGAAGCTCAAATATCCGAACTCCGCCAAGGACGAACAGGGTCGGTTGCGGGCAGGCGCCGCCGTCGGGGCGACCGGTGATTTCCTGGAACGTGCGCAGGAGTTGGTGCGGCGCAAGGTCGATGTGCTGGCGATCGATACGGCTCATGCCCACAGCCAGCGGGTGGTCGATGCGGTCAGAGCGGTGAAGAATGCGCTGCCGGACATTCAGCTTATCGTCGGTAACGTCGGCACGTATGAGGGCGCGTGCGAACTGATCTCACTGGGAGTGGATGGTATTAAGGTCGGGATCGGACCGGGCTCGATCTGCACCACACGCATCGTTTCGGGAGCCGGCGTTCCGCAGCTTACGGCAGTTGCCGAGTGCAGCCGGGCCGCGAAAGAAGGCAACGTCCCGCTGATTGCCGACGGCGGTATCAAGTTCTCGGGCGATATTACGAAGGCCGTCGCGGCGGGCGCCGATTGCGTGATGATCGGGAGTCTGCTGGCGGGTACGGACGAGAGTCCGGGAGAAACGATTCTCTATCAGGGCCGGACATTCAAGACCTATCGCGGTATGGGATCGCTCGGCGCCATGGCGACAGGCAGCACGGACCGTTACGCGCTCGATCCCACGCAGAAACTGGTTCCGGAAGGCATCGAGGGCCGCGTGGCTTCCAAGGGTCCGCTTGCGGATCTCATTTATCAGCTGGTCGGCGGGTTGAAGGCGGGCATGGGATATTGCGGGTGCCGCACCATCGGGCAGATGCATTGCGAAGCGCGGTTTATCCGCGTGTCGCCGGCGGGACTGCGCGAAAGTCACGTGCACGACGTGATCATCACCAAAGAAGCGCCCAATTACCGCATCGAATAAGCCGCGAGGCAACCGGATGACGGGAACTCCTCTCAGCGGGTCGATCTGGACTCTCTGGATGTATGACGTCTGCGAGGAGATCAATCTCGACGCGCTGCGCGCGATTCTCGGCGTTGAAGCGCGGCGCGAACCGGGCTTTCGTCTTCCGGCTCCCGAGTATGTTCGGTTCGAGCGTCCGCCGGTGGTGGAGCGCCTCGAACCGCTGATGCTGGAAAGTGGCGCGTGTCTTCAGGGTGAGCTGAATTACTACGAATACGGCGTGGTGAGCATCAAGCTGGAGTTGCCGTTTTCCACCACCTGGCCGGAGCTTACCGAATTGTCCAGCCGCTGGATGACGAATATCGAACCGGAAGCTCAGGCGGTTCAGGTGGTTCGGCGCAGCCTCGAGCGGGCGCGTTCGGCACTGGTAAATCCGCACCCGGACTGGTTGAGCGAGGATTATTACATCATCCATTTGGAGGACGGCAGCACCGCTTCGACCGCGGCGGAATTAATCACGCAACACGGCGAGGAAATCGCGAGAATTGTCCGCGGTGAACAAGCTGAGCTGTCTTCGGGTGAGATCGAGGAGATTCTTGGTTCGCGGCTGTCTTATTATCCGGACGATCTGCTGGTGGTCGGGTGGACGGCGGCCTTTATTCACGACACGGCCGAAGACGCCGCTCCGACGATTCAATTGCTGGAGTATGCCAATACGCAGTTGCTGGAGTTTCGCTACTATGATGCGGTTCTGAGCCGACTGCTGCAGAACGTTTACCGTTCGCTCGAGAAGAAAGGCGGGTTCTGGGCGCGCTGGCGTCTGGCTTCGCAGGCGGAAGATTTGAACAAGATCCGGCTGGATATCCGTGAACTCACAGAACGGGTGGATACGTCGATCAAGTTCCTGAGCGATATGTTCTCGGCGCGATTATACCGTCTGGCGGCCAATAAAGTGGGCGTGAAGGATTACCGAAAACTGGTAGATGGCAAGCTCGATACGGCCGGCGAACTGTACGAGTTCATGATGGATCAGTTCCATCAGAGCCGGGCGTTCGTGCTTGAGGTGCTGGTGGTGATCATCCTGATTATTGAGCTGGTTTTTCTTTTTCGGGGTAAGGGCTGAAAGACAAAAACAGTCTCACGCAAAGGCGCTAAGACGCAAAGAAAAACGAAGATAATCATACTTGCCCACAACTGTCCGGCTATTAATCGAACAGAATCAATTGGTTGGCGGAGCTGGGTAAATCCTGTTGGGAGTCAGGTGGCTGGAGAGCCTGTAAAATGGGCGTTTTCTCGAAAAGTGTGACGCTGAGAATCTGTAGAATCTGGTAGAGGCTGATCTCGAGCCCCAACCGCTTCCGGACGATGGCGACCAGCACGTACATCGACACGGCGATCCAGATTTGGGTCTTCACGGCGTTCTCACTGGTGCCATAGAAAGATTTGATTCGGAGGTGCTGCTTGATCCATTTGAAGAACAGTTCCACCTGCCAACGGGCCTTGTAGATCAGGGCGATAGTGAGTGCCGGGAGTGTAAAGTTGTTCGTCAGGAATTTGAATCTCTTTTGGGTTTCGACATCGAGATAACTGACGCGCCGCAACGGGTCGGGGTACACCTTCGCGGAACCGATGGCCGTCAGTATGACGGTGTGATCGGATCGAACACCAGTGGCCTTGTCCACCGGGTGCGAGTAGCGGCGCTGGAGCAGAACGTTGGATTTTGTGCGGACGACAAAGAAAGCTGCGCTGAGTGTAAAGACGTAGAGACGTTCAAAATCCACGTAACCGCGGTCCATGACGTAGAAGGCACCTGCCTCCGGCAGAATCTCGTCGAGGATGTTGACATCATGCACTTCGCCGCTGGTAATACTGATGAACGTGGGAATGTTGCCGTGCAGGTCGAGCAGCGTATGCATCTTGACCGCGCCTTTGTTCTCGCGGAACCTGGCCCACGGAAAAAACGAAAGGCACAGGTCAATAGTGGTCGAGTCCAGCGCGTACAGGCCCTGGTCCAATTCGACCCCGATCGGATCGGCGACGTAAAGCGGTCGCGCCAGGTGGATCAGAACCTGAGCGAAGTCGGCGAAGATGCGCCAGTCGTGCGAGTCGTTGGCATCGGCCAGAGTAGAGCGTGACACCCTCCCGTGAAAGCCCATGTGATAGAGCTTGCCGCCCAGAGATCGCAGGCACGCCTCTATGTCGCGCAAACCATCTCGGTAAGTAAGTTGGGCAAAGCCCATCGACAGATACTGGTCCCAACAGGAGAAGCCCCGCGGACGGGCATCCCCGCCGTATCGAGCCACGCAACGGCGAAATTCGCGATCGGGCAGAAAGCCCAACAACTGAGAGAATACGGTCCGGCCTTGGTTCACGCACCATTGTCGGCCCGGCACCGATTTGACAGTTCTGGGGTTAGCCGGGTTTCAAATCGCGGCAGCCGAAACACCCACCCAACTATTGGCAATAATGGGACTTGCCGGCTACGAGGTCATCATTAGCCGGACAGTAGTGAATACTTGCCCTTCGTTCAGGCCGTTTGCGATTCGGACGATTCCGTCTTTGATCAGGGCTACGTTGAAGTTGATTAACAGCCCGAGCCGTTTATCTGCCAGTCTGAGGTACGTCAGGAGTTGTTTCCTGTGAACCGGCGCGATTGCCTCGACCGATTTGATCTCGATGATGACCTTTTCTTCCACTATCAGGTCGGCGCGAAAGCCGGTTTCAATCGGCAGGTTTTCGTAGAGGATCGGAATCGGCTGCTGCCGCACGATGTGGAGTCCTCGACGGGTGAGTTCATGGGAGAGGATGATGTCGTAGACCGATTCCAGCAATCCCGGACCGAGGGTTGTGTGGATGCGAAACGAGGCGTCGACAATCTCCCTCGCGATAGCGTTTTCAGTCATTTGTTTTCCTTTGCGCCTTTGCGTCTTTGCGCGAAAATCTTTTTAACTGGACATACCACTTTCCATTGCTATAATCGAAACATAATATTCGCCTTTTGTTCGCATGTCAGGAGATGCCCACCATGGATGAAAAAGAACGCGCACGCGCACTGGAACAGACGCTCGGCCAGATCGAGAAGCAATTCGGAAAGGGCTCCATTTTGCGGCTTGGGGCGAAGGACGCCATCGTCCCGGTCTCGGTCATCTCAACCGGATCCATTGCGCTCGATGCTGCGCTGGGAACGGGCGGATTCCCGCGCGGGCGCATCTGTGAGATCTACGGTCCGGAATCCTCCGGCAAGACGACAATCGCCCTGCAGGTGATCGCCGAATCGCAGAAGAAGGGCGGAATGGCCGCGTTCATCGACGTGGAGCATGCGCTTGATCCTACTTATGCACGCAAACTCGGGGTGGATGTCGATAACCTTCTGGTTTCGCAGCCCGATTACGGCGAACAGGCGCTGGAAATTACGGGCGCGTTGATCGCCTCGGGCTCGATTGATGTGCTGGTGGTGGACTCGGTCGCTGCGCTCGTTCCCAAGGCCGAACTGGACGGTGAAATGGGCGACTCGCATATGGGCTTGCAGGCCCGCCTGATGTCGCAGGCGCTGCGGAAGCTCACCGGTATCGTGTCCAAGTCGAAGACCTGTCTCATCTTCATCAATCAGATCCGCGAGAAGATCGGCGTCATGTTCGGCAGCCCGGAAACAACGACGGGCGGCCGCGCACTCAAGTTCTATTCTTCGGTGCGAGTGGATATTCGCCGAATCGCCGCCATTAAAGACGGCGACGCCGTGGTCGGCAATCGTACCAAGGTCAAGGTAGTGAAGAATAAGCTGGCGTCTCCGTTCCGAGAGGCCGAGTTCGACATCGTGTATGGCGAAGGCATTTCGCGCGAAGGCGAGATGATCGACCTGGGCGTGCAGCACAACGTGATCGAGAAGAGCGGTTCGTGGTTCAGCTACAAGACCGAGCGCATCGGACAGGGGCGCGAAAATGCGCGTCAGTTCCTGAAAGACAATCAGGACATCCGGCAGAGTATCGATCTGGAGTTGCGTAAAACGCTGGGATTGATTCGGGTTGAGCCGGTGAATGGAAGCGCCGCGGGAGCAGGAGCGGCGGCCGCAGGAAACGGTCCGATTCCGACGCCCGGAATGCGTCCTGCACCCGTCGCTGCTCCCCGGGGCCGGTAATATAGCAACCGATATACAGATCCGGCAAGCGACCGTGGAGGATACCGGCACAGTCGCCGCTATCCTCCAGGAAGCCGCGCAGTGGCTTACGCAGTCTGGCATGCCGTTGTGGCGCGAAGGCGAACTGGAACGGGACCAGATCGCCGCCGATGTCGAAGCGGGACTGTTTTTCCTGGCCGAATGTTCGGCCGAATGTTCAAATGATGCCGTCGGCACGTTGAAATTTCAGCTTGAAGATCCTGTCTTCTGGCCCGACGTGAGTCACGACAACGCGGCCTATGTTCATCGCCTCGCAGTGCGCAGGCGCTACGCCGGGCGCGGCTTGTCCTTCGAACTTCTCCGCTGGGCGGCAGACCGGACTCTTGCCCTGGGCCGCCAGTTTCTTCGTCTCGACTTCGAAGCATCGCGCCCGCGCTTACGCGAGATCTATGAGCGCTTCGGCTTCCTCCACCATAGCGACGCGCAGATTGGAAGTTATCTGGTGTCGCGCTATCAGTACGACGTTACGTCACGCGCAAGCGGCGGCATCCGGTAAAGAGCGCCCCATTTTGTTGAATGCTCGCAGTTGATCGAGTGAAATCGCGGCTCTCTCGCAAGCGGCACTTCTCCACATGCCGGGCCACAGGTCTTCAGCCGGGGCGCCGGCATCCTGAGCGCTGAGATCTTCGGCAAGATACAGGGTTGCGGTGAGGGCCGACGCAAAACGTCCGGGCCGGTGATGGAGAGCGACGGCGTCCACGATTCGCTCCGGCAGATCCCAGGCACGGAGAATCTCAGCCCCAAGCCTCGAATGATCGGCGCCATAAGCAAGCGCCTCGGCATAAACCCGCGGAAAACCGGCTTGAAGCCAGCCTGCCTCCTGGGCGCGGCGGTCGGCTGGAAAGACCGTGAATCCCAGACGACCGATATCGTGCAGCAGTCCGGTAAGGTAAGCCGTTTCCGTATCAATGCCGCAAAAATGCGCGAGGCTCAACATCATGTCCGCGACCACCTGCGAATGCTCCCACAATTCTTTGAGCGCGCGCGACGCAAAAAGTCCGGCAAGGCAGCAGGCGATTGCGATCCTGCGAGCTTCGGGAACGCCGACGCGCAAAATCGCCTCCCTCAGGCGGATGATTTCGAATCGCGATCCGAACTGCGCGGAATTCGCGGCCCCCAGCAGTCTGGCCGAGAGAACCGGATCGGAGGCGGCAATTTTCTCGAGTTCGAGCGTGGAGATCGCATCCTCGGATATCCGCAGCAGCCGGGAAACCGCCGCCGGCATCACGGGAAGCGATCGGACATCCGGACGAAAGGCAGGAGCAAAGAATCCGGCGATTCCCGCGAGAGCCAGACGCTCCGACTCGGCTCCGTCAAGGATAAATTCCGATATGGCTTCGTCGAGGGTGCCGCCTTCGAGGGCGGCGGATTCGACCGCATCATCGAATTCCTCGCACAACTCGAACGCTCGCTCCGCAGCTGAAGGCAGGCGCGCCGTAAGCCGCCGGGTCAGGTCGGCGACTCGCCGTGAATGGGCTTCCGCCTCGGTGTCGGGGCGGCCAGACAGTAATTGCATCAGGTTGTCTCGCTTTCTCGGGGATCTATCGGCGGATGATGCGGGAAAGTTTAGGGTGCTATTTTCGCGTCAACACTCGCCCGATATCAAGGTGGAACGAGGGGCTGCCGCGCGTGCCGCCGATCGTGATCGGCAACTCGGCTCCCGCGCCGTCGCGCTCGAAAAGCGGGTCTACCGCCTTCAGGAGGGCACTCTTGATACCGGTCGTCATCTCCGAGACTTTCGCCTCAAGTTTTGCCGTGCCTTCGAAATCGAGCTCCCCGGAGCGAAGGCCGTACTGCCCATGCAGGTTGACGTTAGCGCCGGGCACCTGGAACGCGAGTTGAGGAAGCGCCAGATTGCCGTTCCGAAGATGGAAGTTTCCCGCGAAATCCGCAGTGACATCCCGAGTGCTGGTTTCTTTCGGCTGGCCTTTCGCGTGGTGGCTGAGACTGGCGATCTTCTGCTGCACGTCCGCGCTGGTGAACCTGACGCGGTTTAGTGTAAAACGGCCATCCAGCTGTAGACGGTCGACGACTGGCTTTTCGCCAGGCGGGATTTTGACGGTGGCGTTGAACGCTATCGTGCCCGTCATCGGCGGCCGCGGACTCTTGACGGCGAGGCGAAGAAAGTCGTCCAGACCGGTCTTCCCGGCGCTTGCCTTCAGATCGATTTCCTTATGCGTCCCCGGAGCATTGCGCGCGATCGACCCGCTTACCTCGAAGGCCGAATCGCCCAGCAACGCATGCACCGGGTGCAGATCCGTATCGCCATTCGTACCGTCGACGGTGGCCGCGAATGAGGTGCGAAGGCGCAGCGGATGGTTGGCAATGTCAAGCGAGAAGTCCGGCGTATCGGTGGTTCCATTGACTTCAATGCGATCCAGTTCTCCGTGGTATGTGCCGTCCGATGCGAGAATTCCACTGATTCCTTTGAACACCGAAAGATCGGCATTCCGGAAGGTATAGTTCCCCGAGACCGCGGTGCTTCCGGGGTCATCCTGGTTCCAGGGGCCGAACTGCCCGGTACTGTGAATCAGCCCGGACGGTTTGGCGTTCTCGAGCACCGTCTGAAAATTCATGGGAACGTTCTTTCCCACGGTATGCAGGTGCAACTGCCGGATCTGAAACGTCAGTGGCGCCTTTAAGGGATCCGACGGCAAGGTCTGGAGGGTCGTACCATCAGCCGTGATGTCCTCAAGAATAAATGGGATATCCGGAGTGCCAGAGCCCTGGGGCCGGGCGTGTTCCGATTTTGGCGGAATATGAATCTGCAGCCCTTCGAGTTTCAGCTGGCGAATCCGTTTGGGGTAGCGAAAGAACCCGATAAATCTCGCTTCGAGAACGAAGCGCCGAATCTCGATGAGAGGGGGGAGATCCTTCCGGCCGGGCACACGCAAGACCAGATTGTCGCCGGTTGCCCGGACGAGAGGAAAAAGCGAAATCTGGAGATTTCCCAGCTCGACGTCGCTCTTATAGCGCTGCTTCAGCGCCGAAAGCACGTAGGCGCGCGCCACCGGCTGAAAGCGTACCACCAGCACCGTGACCGTTGCGGAAAGCACAACTAGTACGCTGATAGCGATCGATAAGATGAGTCGAGTACGGCGAGACAGGGCCAACGTGGAGACACATCAGCACGTTAGTTGCCGTTCGGGGCCTGGCGCCAGCGGTGGGTTGCTGCGGGCCGAACGGCGGCGGACGGCTTCCAAAACTGATTCAGGAGGCCTTCAACCTGCGTTTCGGGGACGGTCATCGCCAGATTCAGATTTGAGCCGCTGGTGGTGACCTGAATATTCTGGAGGAGCTGGGCAAGTTGCGCCAGTTGCGGATCTTTTCCTGAATTCATCGACGCCAGATTCACCCCAAGCTTCACAACAGCGGCAAGAGAGGTAGCATTTTGCGCCGTATCCGCAACGGCTTGCCCGGTTACCTGTACATCCGAGCCGAGTTTTACGCCGCCGGTGAAGGACTGGATGCTTTTCAGGACCGACAATATCTGGGCCGCGGGTCCCGCTCCAGTGGCCGCACCAGCCGGCAACAATGACGCGATTGAAGCTGAACTGACAACCCACTCGTCTTCGCTCTCGCTGAGTTGATTCACCTTCAGTGCCAGAGCAGGGTCGATCGCATTCGCTCCGGTGCTGCGATCAATCGCAGCTTTGACCGAAGCGAGATCGCCGGCGACCGCGATGGTGGCGCCAAGGAACGCAAGCGCCTGCGTCGTGTTCGCCTTATGATTTGTCACGCTGAACAGCGTTGCGCCGCCATAGTTCTGAGTTTGAACATCAGGATGCCCCGCAGCCGCAGCGGAGATTTTGTCAACGTTGAAAGTTCCGCGCACGAGGAGCAGACCGGTGTGACTCGGCGGATCGGCGGCAGTGGCGGCCAGTACTTCGGAGACGTCTTGCAGCGGGTTGAAACCCGTTGCGGCCATAAACTTCTGCAGTTCCCCGCCCTGCAGGGCGACCTTCGACAGAACGAATTGTCCCAACGGGCTGATTTTGGTGCTCGTGGCGTTGACGCCCGCGAGGATCCTGGCGTCAGGCATGACGAGGTTCATCAATTCCGGGTCCGCCGCGAATGCGGAGGACATGAAAGGAGATACCGCGAAAAGAAGGGATGCCGCGAAAACTGTAGTGTGCCGCATAGTCTCTGTTTAATGCTAACGCAGCGAGAGCGGGCCGAGTTCACGGTTTCTCCCGAGACCACCTGTCGAGCGGGGGCCTTATCGTAGAATCGGAGAGCATTCCATGACAAGCCCGAAGCCCATTCCCCCCGCTCCCGAGAAGATCATGCGGTACACATGGGGCTATGCGCCGCCCCTGATTCTGGAGGCCGCCGTGCGCAACCATGTGTTCGACGCACTGGACAAGGGTTCCAAAACTGTGACCGATGTGAGCGCGGCTACCGGAGCGTCCGAGCGAGGACTCGCCGCGATTATGAATGCGCTTGTCGGCCTCGAAATTCTGTTGCGCGACGACTCAGGCAGATATGAACTGACGCCGGAAAGCGCGACCTATCTGGTCAGTGACAAGCCGGCTTACCTTGGTGGAATGCTCGCGCATTCGAGCACGCAGTTGATCCCGGGGTGGCTCGAACTCCCGGAGATCGTACGCACGGGCCATCCGGGGAAGGCGGTGAATCAGCAGGCGGAAGGATCGGCGTTCTTCGAGCAGTTCGTGAGCGCGCTTTTCGCCATGAATTATCCATCGGCTGTCGCGGCTGCGGATGTGCTGGGAATCGCGTCGGCGAAAGGGCCGGTGAAGGTGCTGGATATCGCGGCTGGTTCCGGCGTATTCGGTATCGCCTTCGCTCAGCGCTCGCCGCAAGTGGCGGTGACAGCCGTCGACTGGCCGAAGGTGATCGAAATCACGCGCCGCACGACCGCTCAATGCGGTGTGGCGGAGCGCTGCAGCTTCGTAGAAGGAGATATCGACGCGGTAGATTTCGGACGCGGTTACAATGTTGCCACGCTGGGCCACATTCTGCACAGCGAGGGTGAGGAGCGGAGCCGCAAGCTGCTTTGCAAAACGTATCAGGCGATGGCGCCGGGCGGCACGATCGTGATTGCGGAGTTTCTTGTGAATGCGGACCGCCGGGGACCTGTCAACGGCCTTCTTTTCGATGTGAACATGCTCGTGCACACGGAGAAGGGCGGAACCTACAGCTTCGAGCAGATCCGCGGATGGCTGGAGGAGTGCGGATTCCGCGATGCGCGAATGGTCCCGTCACCGGGCCCGTCGCCTCTGATTTTTGCCACCAGGTGAAGATCTGAGCGTTCTCCGGCAATCCGTTCTGCCGGGCCTTCTCGCTGTGGCGGTGGGCGTTTCGATCTTTGCGACAATCGCCATAACTGTGAAAGAAGGCGCCACGCAGGCCTTCGATCGTCAACTCCTTCTTGCAATGCGCCATCCTGGCGACCTCTCCCCGATCGGTTCTCGTTCGGTGCAGGAAACGGCGCGCGATTTCACCTCGCTGGGCGGGACCGCCGTGCTCGCGCTCGTCACCCTGGCGACCGCGGGTTTCCTCGCACTCGACGGAAAAAAACACATGGCCTTGTTTACCTGCGCGTCCGTCGCGGGAGGAATGGTTATGTCCAATCTGCTGAAAGATGTCTTCCAGCGTCCCCGGCCCGAAATCGTGCCGCATATCGTCTATGCGTCCAACACAAGTTTCCCCAGCGGGCATTCGATGCTGTCCGCAGTCACTTATCTGACGCTGGGCGCCCTGCTGGCCAGGTCTCACAAACAGAAAGCGCTGAAGGCCTACTTTCTGGTTATTGCGGCGTTGCTCAGCCTTATGGTGGGCGTCACTCGTATCTATCTGGGGGTCCACTGGCCCACCGACGTATTGGCCGGCTGGACGGCCGGAGCGGTTTGGGCGATTCTCTGCTGGCTTGTCGCCGGATGGCTGCAAAGCCGAAAGGCGCTCGAGACTGAAGAAAAACACACGGCCGGCTGAGCTCGCCGGGGTGAACTAGGGTTGCAGCATCAGGCGGTCGCATTCCGCAATGCCCGATTGCGCATCCTTCAAGCGACGGGCTGTGTCTTCCGTCTGGGGCATCCAGAGCTTCCAGCGGGCCGCGTTCTTTTGAAAGAAGAGCCGCGCCCATCCGTAATTGCGGTTGCTGAGAAGCATACGTGCGTAGAGGTCGTCAAGATCGGAGGCCCCTTCCATCGCCTCGAGCGTGGGCTTCGGTACGGCGAGCAAGCGACTGGCGAGCGGCTCGCCGCTCTGAATCAACGCAGCCGCATCGTCCGGCTTCCCATTCTTCAGGAAAGTCTTTGCCTTCAGGTTCTGCGCGGCCAGTTGTTCGACGGTCTGGCCGTACCAGGGTTCCTTGGTCTCGTCCCGTTTCACCGCCTGAGGCGGCGGAGGCGCGGGCGCACAGGCAGTGAGCATCAGGCCTGTATAAATCAGAATGAGGAGTGACCGCATTCATTTATCTTCAAACGAATAGCGCCACCACGCCGGTTACGACCAATGCGACAGCCCATATCAGGTCGAGATTGAACCACGACCGGCGGAGCATTGCCAGACCAAATTTCCGATAGACGAGAAGCGCCACAGTCGCGGTCACGGTGAGATATCCCAGCGTGTGAATGAGCGTCGCCCAGGCTCCCCCGCCCGCGCCCTGCATTGCCGTCATATGATGATGCGCATGAGGCCCGGCAAGTACTACCGGCAGCACCATCAGACCGGCGCCGTGCGCGGAGGCCATCAGGAATGACCAGATGGTGAGGTCTCGAAAACCTGGTTGCATGCCGCCCCAGTGGAAGTGCCGGCTGCGGATCAGTTTGTACACCCCGAGCCCCACCAGAATCACGGCCACGCCGATACGAATGTACGGCATCGGCAGCACCACCTGGGCCAGTTGAGCGATGAGAACCACCACTCCGATCGCCAGCGCGTGCCCCAGAGCGATGGGCGGCAGCGACCACGCCACCGCGCGCGTGCGGTGCTCTTGCATGCCGCGAGCAACCGCGAACAACCACCCCATTCCGGGATTAATGCCGTGCCAGGCTCCCAGCAGGAAGAGCGTGGTCCATGCTGCTATTCCCGCGCTCATGCGTAACAGTACGAATCTGAAGAGGCGTCGCCGCCCTCCAGACGAACCTGGTGAGGACGCAGTTCATTGAATTCGACAAAGAACCGGGGATCAATCTCCATCCCACCCTCCGGTTTCGCGTCGAGCTTCACCATCCAGCCATTAATGCCTTCCGGATAAAACTGCGCGTCCCACGGAGTGTAGAGAGAGTTGGTGAAGTAGATGCGCTTGCCGTCGCGGCTGAGCTCCACCATTTGCGGCGCGCCGTTCAGCGGAGTCTTCGGACGTTTGGGGTGTGCGGCTTTGCGCACGATTCCGCCCAGGTGCACCGATCCGGTTTTTCGCGGATGGAAGGGATCGGAGACATCGAACTGCAAAAACTCCCCCGTACCGAAGCAGGAAACATACAGGAAGCGATCGTCGAGAGAGAGATTGATATCCGTGATCAGCGGCGGAACGGCCTTGAAGCCTTGCAGCAGCGGAGGCAAGACAGCCGGGTCGGCGGCCTCGGCCGGAATTTCGATTACTTTCTTGATTCCCCATTTGCCGTTGTCGCGATACCAGAGCCAGACCGATGCTGAGAGATCTTTCACCGAGACCACCACGCCAAGAAAACCGTACGCGCGGGTGGGATCATGTGCCGGGCGCAGTTCCAGCGCCATCTGATGCTCGGAGCCCAGATCGAGCTCCTGCAGATGACGCCTCTTAGGCAGATCCCAGACGTGCATCTTGTGACCGTACCCGCTGCTCAGCAGAATTTCCGGATTCACTCCGTTCCTCACCATGCTGGGCGTTCCCCATTCGCTGGTGATGAGAGTGTCGAAGCCCAGATGCCACCAGAAATCGTACGCGAGTTTCTGAGGGCCTCGATCCAGCTCCCATTTGCCGAGGACATCAAAACTCTCCTGATCCATCACGAAAATTCCGCCCGGACCGCCGCCGTCCGGAGCTCCCAGCGCGCTCAACAGGATTCCGTCGGGGCCGCAATGAACCGTGTGCGGCGAAGCGTATCCGGTGCGCGCGGCCAAAGTCTCCGGCTCAATCACCTTCACGATTTGCGGTTTGCGCGGATCAGGTCTGGTGTCGATGATATGGATCCGCGATGAGTCGATTCCCGGCACCACCAGGTAACGGCGTTCCACATGGGGATGCGGAGCATGCGGGCACAGGCACGCGCTGCATGCGTTCCAACCAAAATGATGCAGCTCATCGCCGGCGTTCGGCATGTCCACCTGACCGACGAGATTGCCATAGCCCGACGATGCCGGGTCGACATCCACGACGCCCATTGCATCGTGACGGCCGTTATCCTTTCCGTTGACCATCGCAACATATGCCAGCTTTTCCGCCGGCGCATCCATCGCCATCCTGGGCGAAGGGTAAAACGTGGGGTCGGGGCGCCAAATTGACATTTTGATATCTCCTATCGATTGACTTTAGAGCGATTCACGTTAGAGCGAAATCGTCACTCGCATGAAGGTGGCTGGAATAAAAGTACCGGCATCCTTGCTCTTGTTCTGCGAGTTCGCCAGTTCCACAAGTTGGTTGTGGAGTTCCTCCGCCTTCCCATTTTTCCGGGCCGCTTCGACGGCATTCATGGTCGGTCCATAGAAGGCTTCAAACAGCTCTATGAACTGTGTCGGGCTTTTGTCGGGCGAGGCAAAGTAATACGTGTCCTTGACCATGGAGATCTTCTCCTTCGGCACTCCAGCCTTGCCAAAGCGCTCGATGATGTGGCTCTCCACACCCCACGTCATGGGACTGACGAAGCCTTCCGGAGGTGGAGGCGTAAACGCCGAGCTGATCTTCAGCAACTGCGATACGAACGTCGGATCGTTCGGAATCCAGTTGCCCATGACGATGCGGCCGCCGGGTTTGGTAACGCGCACCATCTCCTTTGCGACATCGAAGGGCTTGGGCGCAAACATGGCGCCAAACACGGAAATCGGTCAAATCAAACGAGTCGGTCGGCGACGCCTTCCAGATTGCACGCGTCTCCTTCCTGAAACTTCAGGTTGGCGGAGGCCACGCTTCCGCGGCTCGTTTGTTCCCGGCTTCCACCAGGTTCCTGGCGATGTCGATTCCAGTCACTTCCGCCCCCGTTCGGGCCAGCGGAACCGCCGTGGTGCCGTCTCCGCAGCCGAGGTCCAGAACCCGCAGCGGCGGCGTTATCCCGATGGATTGAACGACCGCTTCACCGGACTGACGCATGAAAGCGGCAATCTCGGTAAAGTCGCCTTTTTCCCACAATGCTTTGATTCGGATTCAAATACAGCTCCTTTTCTTTGGACTCGCCGTCAACTTTCCTGCCGGAGTGCCTCTTCAGAGCTACAATCGTGCGATGCTTCTGCGCGAGACAACCATGCCCGAGCGTCGCCATAACTTGCTCGAACGGCTTTCAGAAGCAGATTGCTTTGCCCGGACGCCAGGAAACTTTGCAGAGAGATCCAAAGGACCGAATGGATGCGATTCTCCGAAATCCTGAGCGGAGTCAAGCTCAACGGCGCCGTGTTCTTCACCGCTGAATTCTCGGCTCCCTGGGGCTTTTCGACGCCCGCGGCGAATATCATGGCCGCCAGGCTTGCCCCGGGGGCGGAGCACATTGTCCTTTACCATCTGGTAATCGAGGGCGGGGCCGTCATCGAGTTAACAGATGGACGGTGTCTTGAACTCGAACCCGGGGACGTCGTCATCTTTCCCCATGGGGATGCTCACCACATGAGCAGCGGTAAAGGAGCGACGCGGCCATTTCCGAACTACGGGATCACAGCCAAGATCAAGTCGCGGCGACTTGAGTCCTTTGCACGCCGGCGGCGGTGGGGAAATTTCGCGGTTCGTGTGTGGATACATGACCTGCGACCCTTACCTCAGCCGACCCATACTGAGCGGACTTCCGCCGGTCTTTAAGGTCAATATCCGAACCGATCGCTCCGGGCACTGGCTGGAGAATTCCATCCTGCATCTGGTGGAAGAAGCCGCTTCCGGACGAATCGGCAGCGAAGCCATGCTCGCCAAACTCTCGGAGGCTTTGTTCGTCGACACCTTGCGGCGCTACATCGCCGGGTTGCCGGAACAGCAAACCGGATGGCTCGCTGGAACGCGCGATCCCATCGTGGGGAAAAGCCTCGGCTTGCTGCATAGCCGCATCGCCCATCCGTGGACGATCGCGGGTCTCGCGGACGAGGTGGGCATTTCGCGGTCCGCTCTCGTAGAGCGCTTTACACGATATCTCTCCGAGCCGCCTATGACGTATTTGACCCGCTGGAGGCTTCAATTGGCTGCGCGATCGCTCGAAAGGACATCGCGAGGCGTCGCGGAAATTGCCGCCGATGTCGGATACGAATCGGAAGCGGCCTTCAATCGCGCATTCAAGCGTGAGTTCGGGCAGCCTCCAGGCCGATACCGCAGCGATCATAAGATTGTCGCCGATCGCCAGGCATAACTTCCGAGGCTGCGAGACGATGGAGGAAGCTATGACAGTTGCGCACGACGAATCCAGTCTTGTCGGCGATGAGATTGCGGCAGAGGAACTGCTCGATCGAGCCCGAAAGTTGCGGCCCATAGTCGAAGAGCAAGCCGCCGAGACCGAACGACTGACGCGCATTTCCGAGGATCTCCACGGTAAGTTCGAGGAAGCAGGCTTCTATAGAATGCTGATGCCGAAACGCTACGGGGGCCTTGAGACGGATCTGCCGACGTACGTGAAGGTGTGGATGGAAATAGCCCGCGGCGACCCATCGGCGGCGTGGTGCGGATGCCTTGCGGCCAACCATTCGCTGCAACTCGGCTCCTGGTGGCCTGAGCGAGCGCAAGACGAGATCTTCGGTACGAGGGGCGACTTCAAGGCCGCGTCGGTGGCAGCGCCGCTCTCGGCTTCGCCCGGCGTGTCGATGGCGGCTGGGAGCTAAACGGAAAGGTGTCGTACTGCTCCGGAATCCCGTATGCGACCCACTATGTAGGTCAGGCGCTGCCCGAGCCGGCCGAGAAGGGTGGGGGCCCCGGCCCTCCGCTGCCGTTCGTAGCGCCGCGCAGCGCCTTCAGGGTTCTCGACGATTGGGGCGAGTTGCTCGGCCTTGTCGGGAGCGGATCCAACAGCATTGTATTCGACAAAGCGGTCGTGCCGGCGCACTGGGTGATCGAGAACACTCATATGGCGGACGTCGACCCCAGCGGGGGAACGGTCGGCTCGCGACTCCACGGCAACCCGATGTACGCGACGCGCGGAATCGGCTTCTTTACGATGACCGTCGGCGCGATTATGATCGGGCCGCGCTCGGCGCGCTCGATGAGTTCGAGCGCATCCTCAAAACCCGCAAGACGATGCGGCCGCCGTTCGCGCCATGGGCCGAGACCCCGGACTATCAGCGCTGGTTCGGCACAGCGATCACGAAGCTCAAGGTGGCGGAGATTGCAAACCTCGAGGCCGCCCGGATGCAGATGGAATACGGCCGCGCCACAGTCGAAGATGGCCGGCCCTATACATTCGGCGACGACCAGCTCATCGGTGCGATTGCGCGCGACGCCTACTCCGATGCATGGCAAGCCTTCCAGACCTGGATCTTCCGTTACGCAGGCTCGAGCGCAGGCAAGCGCGGCATGAAGATGGAACGGGTGCTGCGGGATATGGCCATAGGCTGGAGCCACTTCAACACCGCCAATAACGAATGGGCTTATGTCGAGGCAGCGAAGGCCCGGCTCGGATTGCCTCACTCCCCGATGTTTTGACCAGACGCTTTGCGCCCTCAACCTGATTCGGATGTCAGAACGGAGAAACGCACTCGCTCGCTGCGTTGCAGCGCCTTGAGAATAGCCGAGAGATTTTCAGCGGACGGACTACCCTTCGGCCCCAGCATGCGCATCAGGCTCCTGGTCGGTATGTGAGTGCGTTTTTCAAGAACCTGAAAGCCAACCGTCGCGTTCACATAATCGCGGAGCACGGCCTTGCCTGTCGCAAGATCCCCTGTGATGATGCATTCGACTGCTTTGCGCAGCACGGCGCGCCGGAATTCGGGCTCCGCCTGCGCCCGTGCCCGTATCGTCTCTTTGAAGTCATGCGTCAGCGGCATCAATCCGTCTCCTCTTTCTTACGCAGTTTGTAATTCGCCCGGCGTTCCTGCTCGGCCGCAATATCCTTCGATTGACGCTTTTTTGATCCTCCGCCGACAAGGATTACAAGCCGGTCGCCAATCTTTCCCGAAATAAATGCGATAGCTTGGCCCGAAATCGATCCTGCATTCAAAAACGCCCGCACCCACTCCAGGGCTGCGCGGGCACAGGCATTGAGCATCAGGTATGCGCTGGCGGAAATGAGGAGTGATCGTATCCAATTTCATCATGTTGACCGGCTGACCGGAACAGGACAAGAATGAAACATGGACTGCGCGGAAGTCAAAGCCGCATTACGCGCCCGCGAACAAGAATTGAAAGCGATCGGGGTGGTCAGCGCGTCCATTTTTGGCTCGGTCGCGCGCGGTGACGCAGGCCCGGATTCTGATATCGACGTTGCTGTGAGGTTGGCCGACAACTTTTCCAGGGGTGGCTTCGATTACTTTGCACAGATCGAGGCGCTGCAAAGACAGCTCTCCGCCATTCTGGGCCGCAGAGTAGATGTGATCGAGGAGCCTGTCCGTAAGCGACGGCTGCAGGCTGAAATCGATCGGGACCGCAGCTTTGCCTTCTAGTCGCGTTCCTCGCCGTCTGCAAGATATCATCGACAACGCCCAGGCGATCTTTAACTACACGGCCGAGATGGATTTAGTCGCATTCGAAGAAAATCCGTTGGTTTACGATGCAGTGGAGCGCTGCGTCGAGCGAATCACCGAAGCGGCAACGAAACTCGGCGACATGGCGCTGTACCTGATGCCGGACCAGCCCTGGCAGAAGATCAGGGCCTTCGGAAATATCCTCCGACATGAATACGACAACATCAGAGAGGACCGGCTGTTTGAGATTGTCAAGACCGATCTTCCGGGCCTCTGCACCGCCGCCGAAGAGGCGCTGCAGCGGTGGGAGTCATCCAAACAGCCTTTAAGGCCACGATGGGCGTTGTCAGTGCGCGACTGGCTCCGCCATTTGCTCCGCCGGGGCCGCGCGCCGCCAGATGCGAATCCGTCCCACGCGCTGCGCCGCACCTTCCAGATACAAATAAATCACCGGCGTAATGTAAAGCGTAATGAACTGCGAAAAGAACAGGCCGCCCACTACCGCGAGGCCCAGAGGCTGGCGCGCGTCCGCTCCGGCGCCGGTCCCGAGCGCGATCGGCAGCGTGCCAAACAACGCCGCCACGGTCGTCATCATGATCGGCCGGAATCGCAGAATGCATCCCGCGTAAATCGCATCGAACGCGCTCTTGCCCTCCACCCGCTGCGCTTCGATCGCGAAATCGATCATCATGATGGCGTTCTTCTTCACCACGCCGAAAAGCATAATCAGACCCACGAACGCGTAAAGATCCAGCTCTTTATGGAAGATCTTCAGCGTCAGCAGCGCTCCGAAGACCGCCGAGGGCAAGCCTGACAGAATCGTGATCGGGTGGATGAAACTCTCATAAAGCATCCCCAGCACCATATAGATCACCAGGATCGCAACAATCAGCAGTATCGAAAGGCCTTTGAAGGACTCCTGGAACGCCTGTACAGTCCCCTGATAAAGAGGCGCCACCGTGGGCGGCATGCGCAATTCGGTGATCAGATTATCGATCCGCTGCGCCGCGTCGCCCAGCGCAAAACCGGGCGCCAGGTTGAATGAAATCGTAGCGGCGGGCAGCTGGCCGAAATGGTTGACGCTCAACGGACCCACCGAGCGTTCCAGCTTCACCACCGAATCAAGGGGAACGAGCGCACCCTTCGCCGACCGGATATAAAGCTTCGACAGCGCCGTCGGATTCCGCTGATACTGCGGCTCAACTTCGAGAATCACCTGATACTCGTTCGAAGGCGTGTAAATGGTCGACGCCTGGCGCGTGCCGTATGCCGTGAAAAGCGCGTTTTGAATCTGATCGGCCGTTACCCCGAACGTCTGTGCACGGTCGCGGTCAATATCCACATTGATCTGAGGACTCGCGATCTGCAGATCGCTCGTGACGTTCATGAAGCCCGGCAGAGTGCGAATCCTGTTGACCAGAATCGGCGCCCAGTGATAGATCTCCGCCTGGTCTGCATCCTGCAGAGTCAGCTGATACGGACTCTGCGTGTTGTTCCCGCCGATCTGAATCGGCGGCGGATTCTGCAGGAATGCGACAATGCCAGGAACGGACAGGAGTTTCGGCTGCAGCTCCTGCAACACCTGATCGGCCGAAAGCTTACGGTCCTTCCGGTCTTTCAACATCAGGAACACCTGCCCCTGATTGCCTCCGCCGACGAATGCGAACACGCCCTTGGTATTGGGGTCGTGCTGCGCGATGTTTTTGACCGCGCGGACGTGCTCAACCATCGAGTCGTACGAGATGTCCTGACCCGCCAGCGAAATGCCGTTCAGGATGCCGCTATCAGTGCTGGGAAGGAACCCTTTGGGCATGTCCATGAACAGCCAGACGCTCGCGCCCAGCAGCGCGAATGCCACCAGCAGCGTTACGAAGCGCAACCGCAGCACGAGCCGCAACGACCATTCGTAAGCATGGTTCATCGCCTGGAAGCAGCGCTCTAACGCGTTGTAGAGGAACCCATGCCGCCGCCGCTGGCTAAACGTGAGAAACCGGCTGCCGAGCATCGGCGTGAGCGTCAGCGAGACGAAGCCGGACACGAGAATCGCCACCGCAATGGTCACCGCAAACTCGTGCAAAAGGCGTCCCACGATGCCGCCCATGAAGAGCACGGGGATGAAGACGCTGACCAGCGAGATCGTCATCGAAAGGATGGTGAAGCCGATTTCCCGGGACCCGCGCCGCGCCGCCTCCATGCGCGACTCCCCCAGTTCCATATGCCGGACGATATTCTCCAGCATCACGATCGCATCGTCCACCACAAATCCCACAGAGAGCGTGAGCGCCATCAGCGAGAGATTGTTAAGACTGTACCCGAGCAGGTACATGACCGCGAAGGTGCCGACGATCGACAGCGGCACCGCAATCCCCGGAATCACGGTTGCGGAGATATTTCGAAGGAACAAAAAGATCACCATCACGACGAGACAAACCGTCAGCAAAAGAGTAAACTTCACGTCATTGATCGAATCGCGGATGTCGATGGATCTGTCGTAGATGATCCCCATCTTGATTGCGGGCGGAATGGCGGCACGGAACTCGGGCATGAGCTTCCTGATGTTGTCGACCACCTGAACGGTGTTGGTGCCGGGCTGGCGGTTAATGGCCAGGATGATCGTGCGCGAATCGTTCCACCAGGCGGTGATCTTGTTGTTCTCGACGTCGTCCAGCACGCGCCCGAGTTCTTCGAGACGCACCGGATTGCCATTCCTGTAGGCCACAATCATGCGCCGGAACTGCGCCGCGTTCGTCAGTTGCCCCGAGGATTGAATCGTGAACGCCTGCTTCGAGCCATACAGCTTTCCGGTCGGGAGGTTGCTGTTATTCGAGTTGATCGCGGCCTGCACTTCGTCTACACCGATGCCGCGCGTCGCCAGTGCGTCCGGGTCGAGCTGAATGCGGACCGCATACTTCTGTCCGCCAAACACCTGCACCTGGGACACCCCGCTGACCGTCGAGATGCGCTGCGCCATCACCGTTTCCGCATACTCGTCAACTGTGTAAATCGGAAGCGTGTCCGAACTGATGCCGAGGAAGAAGATCGGCTGATCGGCCGGGTTCACTTTATTGAACGAGGGCGGCCGGGGCATGTTCGGCGGGAGCAGCCCGGCGGCCTTCGAAATCGCGGCTTCCACATCTTGCGCGGCCGCGTCGATGTTCCGGTCCAGCGAAAACTGAATCGTGATCGACGTGCTGCCGAGCGAGCTCGAAGAGTTCATTGAGTCGATGCCCGCAATAGTGGAGAATTGCCGCTCGAGCGGGGTGGCAACGGAGGCCGCCATCGTATCCGGACTTGCACCCGGCAGACTGGCGCTGACCTGAATCGTCGGATAATCCACGCTCGGAAGCGCGGCCACCGGCAGCGTCCGGTAGGCCACGATGCCGAAGAGCAGGATGCCCAGCGCCGTCAGAGTGGTGAAGATCGGACGGCTGATAAAAAATTGGGAAATGTTCATCAGGAGGCTCCCGTCGTCGAAGGTTCAGATGCGGAAGGTGCCGTCACAGATGGAACAATGCGCACCGGCGCTCCCGGAATCAGGCGAAGCTGCCCGTCCGTGACGACAGTATCTCCTGGCGCGATCCCGCTCTCAATCACGATTTTGTTATCGATCGACTCGCCCAGCTTGACGGTCCGGTTATCAACGGTCTGATCCGGTTTGACCACAAACACGAACTGACCGGCCTGCCCCGACTGCACCGCCTCAGACGGAACCACCGTGACGTCGTGAAGCGTGCGCAGAGTCATCACCACGTTCACGAACTGTCCCGGCCACAGAGCGCGATCGGCATTCGGAAAGGAAGCCTTGAGTTTGATCGTGCCGGTCGTATTATCAACCTGATTATCGATAAAGTTGAGCTGACCGGTAACGTTGTGCCCCGATGAAATGGCTGCCGTGACGGGAAGCGGATGCTCCCTGCTGTAGCTGCGAATCTCGCCAAGGAACTGTTCGGGCACGCTGAACGTGACATAAACGGGCTGGACCTGGTTGATGTTCACCAGAGCGTTCGTGTCGTTGGCCTTCACCAGATTGCCCGCCTGAACCAGAAGGCTGCCGGCGCGTCCGTCGATCGGCGAGCGAATGAAGCAATAGGAGAGATTCAGCTTCGCCGTTTCGAGCGCAGCCCTGTCGACGTTCAACGTAGCCTTCGCGCTGTTGATCGCGGCTTCGTCGGCGCGAAGCGTCTCATTCTGGGAATTGAAGGTCGTTTGATAGGTGGAGTTCTGATCTTTTGAGATCAGCCCGTCTTTCGCAAGCGCGGCGTAACGCTGCGCCTGCTCTTTCGCATTCGCGGTCTGGACAGTATCGCGGGAGAGATTGGCCTGCGCTTGCGCCACGAGCGCTTCGTCTTTCGCAATGGCGGCCTGAGCCTGATCGACGGCCTGCTGGTAAGGGCGCGGGTCGATTTCAAACAACTCCTGGCCCTTCCTGATATCGTCGCCTTCCCGGAACAGAACTTTCGTCAGTTCGCCGCCGATCTGCGCTTTCACGGCGATGACGGAAATCGCTTCGACGGATCCAATCTGCCGGATCTGAACCGGCACATCCCTCATTTCCGCTTTCGCAACGGTCACGGGCGTCGCCGGAGGACCGCCTCTCCCGGCCGCGCCCTTACTGATCGGCGCAGCGCTGTTACAAGCGAGTTGAGCGAAGAGAATCGTCGCGACACAACCCGTGGTGATACACGACGGCCTCATGCGAAATAACACAGTTTGATAATGCTCCTGCCTATCAGGTTACCAGGATCGAAGCCTCCACGTTCCACCCCACAAATGTACGAACCCTGACCCTCAGCCGGTGGCGCCGGCGATCTTGTCGCCGGTGTTCTCCTTGACGGTCGAGGAGTGTTCTGCTACGATCTCTCCTTGACGGTCAAGGAGAGACCCTTCCCAAAAAAATGGAACTCCTGCAAGGCACGCTGGATCTGCTGATCCTTAAAGCCATCTCGCTGGGCCCGCTGCACGGCTACGGCATTCTGCTGCGCATCCAACAAATCTCAAAGGAAAGGCTCCAGATCCAGCAGGGATCCCTGTATCCCGCGCTCTACCGCCTGGGCCATCAGGGCTGGATCACAAGCGAGTGGGGCGAATCGGAAAACAAACGCAAGGCCAGGTACTACCGCCTCACTCCGGCCGGAAAGCGCCAGTTGCGGTCCGAAGAAGAGAAATGGAATCAGATGGCCGGCCTGATGGCTGACATCCTGCGGACAACGCCGGGAGAACTGTGATGCTCGCAGCCCGCTTTCGTTCGTGGTTCGAAGCGACCGTGGATCGCAGGCGCACCGAGAGCGAAATGGATGCCGAGCTGAGTTTCCACATCGAAAATCGGGCCGAGCATCTCATCCAGCGTGGCATTCCCGCGCGACAGGCCCGACGTCAGGCCCTTCTCGAATTCGGAGGAGTCGAACAAACCAAAGAATCCTGCCGCGACGCGCGTGGCGCGGCGCTGGCCGAATCGGTCATCCGAGACATAGCCTACAGTCTCCGGACGCTGCGCAGGAATCCTGGTTTTGCCATAGCGGCCGCCATCACTTTGGCGCTCGGCGTTGGTGCCACCACGGCGGTGTTCAGCGTCGTAAACGCGGTGCTGCTGCGCGCTCTGCCCTATCGTGATCCCGGGCGGCTGGTCTTCCTCTACGAACCGAATTCACACTTCGCCGGCCTTCCGCTCGACGCATTCGGACCATTCAACGCCGACTTCCGCGACTGGCAAAAACAAGCCCGATCGTTTGCCGGACTCGCTTTGTTTACGACAGAGGCGATGAATCTCTCCGGTAGCGGGAGCGCCATCCGCGTTCACGGTTCGCGCGTTACCGGAGAGTTCTTCGACGTTCTTGGCGTCGCGCCGCAGCTCGGCCGAGTCGCCGGAGCGGATGACGACCACCCCGGAAAAGGTCAGATAGCTGTGATCAGTAACACGTTGTGGCGATCGCGCTTCGGCGGCGACGTCCAGGTAGTCGGCAAAGAGCTGATACTCGACGCGAAACCGTACCGGATTGTCGGCGTAATGCCGCCGGGCTTTGCCTTTCCCCACGGAACCGAGAACCTGGAGACAGCCGGGAAAACGACCGACGTCTGGGTGCCATTGGCAATGACTCCGGAAAAGGAAACGTCGCGATACGAAGATCCGGGTTCTGCCATCGGGCGCCTGCGGGAGAACGTCGCGCCCCCTCAGGCGGAAGCGGAACTCCGCGCGATCACCGCCCGAATCGACCCGCTCCACCCGGCTATGTTCCAGGGCTCTTACGCCGTCGTGCGCCCGTTCGCCGAACGGATAATCGGCTCGTCGCGGCGTCTTCTTCTTATCTTCACGGGAGCGGTCGTCCTCGTGCTGCTGATTGCCTGCAGCAATGTCGCGGCTCTGATTCTGGCGCGCGCCCATTCGAGGGCCCGCGAAATGAACATCCGCACCGCGCTCGGCGGGTCGCGCACGCGCCTGATTCGCCAGCTTCTCGCAGAGTCCCTGTGCCTTGCTTGCGCGGGCGGCATCATTGGCGTAATGCTCGCATGGGCCGCAATTCGGTTCCTGACGCAACTCAATCCAGGCGGTATCCCTCGCATCGACGAGACCTCGATGGATGGCCGCGTCTTACTCTTCACCCTTTGCACCTGTCTCATCACAGCGCTCCTCAGCGGGATTTATCCCGCATGGTCCGTCTCGCGGTCCAACTTGAGCGAAGCGCTGAAAAGCGCCGTGAATCGCAGTGTCAGAGGAACTTCCGGCGGGTTTCACCGCGGACTGACCATCGCCGAGATAGCGCTTACTGTGGTTCTGCTCACAGGTTCGGGTCTGCTGATTCGTAGCCTCTGGAAACTGCAGTCGGTTGATAAAGGCTTCACTCCCGTATCGACAGTGACGATGAGCATCGAGCTTGACGAAAGGTACAACACCCCGGAACGTCAGCTCCGGTTTTTCCGCTCGCTGGTCGACAGAAGTAATGCCTTGCCGGGGGTGAGCGCAGCGGCGGCCGTCAGCCTGTTGCCGTTGGGAGGAGGCGGTTCGGTCAGTTTGCTGGAGGTGGAAGGCCATCCATTCGATGACAAGTTACTCTTCGAAGAACGTCAGGTGACCCCTCGATACTTTGCGGCCATGGGCATACCTTTAATCGAAGGTAGAACCTTCAACGATGGTGACAAGGCCGGTCAGCCACAGGTGGCGATCGTGAACCAAAGCTTCGCCCGAAGATACTTTCCCGGCAAAAGCGCCATCGGCAAAAGGTTTCACTATCCCGGGCCGAAACCGCCATGGATCACCATCGTGGGCGTTGTGGCCGATGTGCGTCAGTCGAACCTCGAAACCGCGCCGCCCCTGCAAAACTATTCACCGCTTTGGCAGTCCAATCTCAACCACGTCGCTCTGGTGGCGCGAACGAACGGCCTCGATACCGATCGCGTGGTTACGGAGATACGCACGGCGGCGCGCGAACTCGATCCCGCTCTCGCGGTAGGCGATGTCCGCACGATGAGTCACCTGGTTTCCGAGGCCGCATCCGGACGCCGGTTTCAAACCTCAGTTCTTGCAACGTTTGGCGCAGCCGCCTTGTTCTTGTCGCTGGTTGGTCTTTACGGATTGATGGCCTGGCTGGTGCAGCAACGGACCAGCGAAATGGGCATCCGGATGGCCCTGGGGGCCCAGCGGAGCAATGTTCTTGCCCTTATTCTGCAACAGGGTTCGAAGCTCGTGCTGGCGGGGATCGGGCTGGGACTTGTTTTTGGCGCAGGTTCGACCCGGCTGATGGCCGGCATGCTGTTCGAGGTTAAGCCGATGGACGCCGCGACCCTGGCTGGGGCGGCTCTTCTCTTCTGCGTCGTGGGACTTCTCGCGTGCTACGTGCCGGCCCGTCGCGCAACCCGCGTAGACCCGATGGTCTCCTTGCGCTACGAATAGCCCGCACGGGTTCTTGACATCGAAACTCTACATATGTTGATATTATCTGCATGGCGCGAAAGCCGAACAGTTCTCCGCAGACCCGCGAATTGTTTACCGTCATGCTCCGAAAGCCGCGCACCTGGCATTACGGTTATGAACTCTCCACGGACACCGGCTTATCCTCAGGCACCCTATATCCCCTGCTGATGCGACTCGGCGATCAGGGATTACTGGAGTCTCACTGGCAGGAACCAGAACGCCCAGGCAAGCCACCGCGCCACGTTTACAGGCTGACCTCGGAGGGACTCGCCTTCGCACGCACGATGGCAGGGCGGGCAAAGCCCGTCGCCGTTCGAAACACGGTTGCGGGAGCGGCAACATGACTAAACGTCCATCCTTGCGACGCCGGATGGCGCTCGCACTGATGCGGCACGCGGCCTGGGTACTTCCGTCGGCGCGTGAGCCGTGGGCAAGAGCAATGCGACACGAACTTCCGGAGATCGAAAACGATCTGGAAGCATTGACGTGGGCCGGCGGCTGCCTGGTTGCCAGTTATGTCGAGAGAGGCAGGACAATGACTCGACGGCAGAAGAAAATCGGCTTGGCAGCGTTTCTCGCCGTAGCGGCGATAGGCGCCGCATCCTGGTGGGCAGGCCAACGGCCGTACCTTACGCCTGGCAATCACCAGTTTTTTCATGACGGGTCGACTGTGGCAGCTTTGGCGGGATTTCTGGTATTCGTCGCCGCGGCACTTACCGGCCTGTTTGCTTTGATGCTTTGGATCAACGACCGCAAGGTACGCGACGCGGCGCGCGCCGTCCGGGTCTGTGCCGTCATCATTGTTCCTTATCTGACGGTGTTAGTGCTGGTCTCACTGCTGACTCCTGGAACCATCGTGAATATTGGCGATAGTTACTGCTACGACCTGTGGTGCCTCGGTGTGGATCAGGTGAATGCAACCCCGAGGGGCCAGGACATTCTCTACACGGCCGAGGTCCGCATTTCCGTCGATTCCAGCCAGCCTCATCATTTACCGGCGGACCAGGCAAAGGACTTCTTCTACATACTCGATGACCAGGACCGGCGCTATCCTCTGCTGAAGGAAGCGTCCTTTTTGAACACCGATCTCACCGTTCAACCCGGCGAATCGGTAAAGTCGTCATTCGCCTTCCTCGCCCCTCCGAAGGCGCGGAAACTCTATTTGGGAGGCAACGCCGGTCGACTCTTCCTGCCCTGGGTTTACCTTTACTTCGGCAGCGACGTCAGTCTCTTCCACAGACCCACGCGCCTGCGCCTTCTGTAATCAAATTCGAGAGAAGAACGATTCAATGTCCTGACTACCGTGGAACACGTAGTGAATCAGCACGACGACGTGGTCTTTTCGAATGGAATAGAGGATGACGCGCGCGATATAGCCAGATGTCGTCGAGTTGGGCTTCCGCCTCCGAAGAAAGGCGATAGTTCATTCGCGCAAGTTCTGCTCGGCGACAAGCCGAGCCATGCCGCGCCGGGTGATGTCGCTGATGAGCCGATCAGATTCCTCGCGTGTATTAACGGTGCGTCCTTCGCCGCGGGCCAGAGACGTTTTGGACAGCTCGACCGCAAGCCAGTATTTCGGGACGTCGGCGCTAGCGTTCCTCCCAGAGCAAAAGCGCCTGATCGAGCGCTTCTTCGGGCTGCTGCAAACGACCGCTGGCAATCGCGTCGCTGATCAGGGCTTGCTGGTCGGGGTGAACTGGACTTCCATGTAGGGGGTTTGCTGTTATGTGTCAACTGCCCGCCGGAGGAAAATTTCCGACGGCCGCATCTGTTGCCTTAGAGCTCGTCCTGTTGGGGTCGGCCTGGGCATCGCATCCGCTGCCTGCCTGCCGAAGTTGATGGTCAGACTGCTATTCGAGGTCAAGCCAATGAATGCCCCCAGGTGGGTCGAGATGGTTCGAAGAGCGGTCGTCTGCGTCACGCAAATGCCCGCATTACTCAATTCGAGGAAGGCTTTTCGGCATGGTCGATCACTATCACCTCGACCGAGCCACGCCGAGTTTCAAATTTCAGTCCCACCTGTTGCAGGGCGCTGAGTAACCGCACTTCGACGTCGGTCCCGGAGTCGTCCGGCGGGTAGTCGACCAGAAAATCGAAATTCCCTTTGAGTGCCGTTCGGTTGATCACGGGGCGTCCGACGACGCCCGCGAGTCTTTCGACCAGAAGATCCATAGTGGCGTTTTGTCCCCGGAGGCCACGCGGGAGGAAACTGACGAACGGTTGTTGGCTCGGGTCTTTCGGCTCACTGAGCTTCGGACCTCCCCTGCCTACCACCAACGTGTAGATAAATTCCCTTTTGGGCTCACGATGCAGTTTCAGCTTGAAACGCTCGCGCAGCAGGGATTGCAGCATCCGCCGCATTTCAGGATTCGGAGGAGTTTTTAAGTTGGCCGGAATCCATGCACTCAACGCTGAGGATGGCGCCGGCTTCGCTTCCAGATCGTAGCGTTCTGTTTCCATCCAGCCGGGCCACCCGGAATTTTGTAGTCATCAATGGCGTATGCCTCGTGAATGAACATCTTCAGGGTGTAGTTCGTAGCTGTTACGCGCCCGCCCGGGTAAGTGAACATGCCGATGACGCCTGTCTGACCGTAAGAAGGTTTTACTGAGGCTACATCGAAGGCCGGCAGGGCATTCGGGTCTGCACTCTGAGCCACACAAGACAACAAGAGCAGGCATACGCCGGCAAGCGAACGGATCATCCCTTACCCCCTCCAATCCGTTATACGCCCGGGAAATGTAAAGCGTGGATATCGGCTTTCAGTTTCACGGCTACGGCATCTGCGGACCCGCGGCACGCAGCGTCCGCGCCATCCAATCCGCGTGCGGGAGGCGGCTCGCGGTGATCGCCTTGATTTCTCGTTCGAGATCGTATTCAACCCTGCGAACCTTTGGCGTGCCTTTATCAATCAGCAAATACGAAGCGCGGGGTCGCCGTCAAGAGCGCAAGGGCCGCCGGGCGCGGCGCCAAAAAGCGGAGGAACCCACCCGTCCAGCCGCGATTCGGCGGCCATAACTTGCGCGTGTTCCTCAAGAGCGCAAGGGCCGCCGGACGCGGCGCCAAAAAGTGGAGGAACCCGCCCGTCCAGCCGCGACTCGGCGGCCATAACTTGCGCGTGTTCCTTAGGAGACTGGCCGACACTCCCTGAGTTGATCACCGTAAGCTCGGCCGTGTTCCGCACGAAGGGCTGATGGATATGGCCGTACACGGCGACCGCCTGCCCGAGCGGCGAGTAGATCAATTCGAGTTCCGAATCTGTTGCACCGGCGAGGGGTGACCGCCAGGCATCCGCGGGACTGGCGTGCACCAGCGCAACCGGAGGATGAATGAGAACACTCGGGAGACCGTCGAGCCACGCGATTCGCTCTTCGCCCAGAGCTTCACGAGTAAACGCCGTCATCTCCCGCACCGCGTCCCACAGCGATTGGGGCGCTGGAGACTGCGCCGCAAATTCCTCCAGCGTTGCGGGCCTCGCCACGGCTGCGTCCGTGTTGCCGAAAACGCCTCGCCAACCCAGATCGCGAACGCAGTCCACCACGTCCGCCGGACGGTATCCGCCGCTAAAAAGATCACCCCCGTGCAGGACCAGGTCAGGCGCCGCCTCGCGCAAGTCCGCCAGCACGGCCCGAAATGCCGTCAGGTTATCGTGAATATCGGAAACGATCGCGAACCGCATCAGAGCATGGTTCAGTTGATGTCGTTCAGTTGATGTCGTTCAGTTGATGTCGTTCAGTCGATGTCGTTCAGTTGATGTCGTTCAGTCGATGTCATTCAGTTGATTAAGACTAACCTGCTCTCAGGTCGCCGGTCCGGCCAATAGCGAAAACGGCTGTGAACGGAAGCGCTACACCTGACTCAGATACACCACGCTCTTCGGCATCAGGTTCTCCTGTATTCCCCGGGTTCGGCACTCGAAAGCCAGCCAGATAGCCGCGTTTATCGGGATGCATGGACCTTCCCGGTTCGTGGACATCGAATTGCCTCGCTTCGACGCAACGTCGTTCGTCGAGGCGTAACCACCAAAACGGAACCGAAAGGCCGACCAATGAATAAGAACATCGCTATTGCACTCGTTGCTGGTCTTCTGGGTGGAATAATTCCCCAATACATTTCACCTTCAACCGCATTCGCACAAAATCAGACTCCCCCCACAACAGAGGTCAGGGCGCAGAGTTTCGTGCTCGTGGATCAATCGGATCAAACCGTCGGAACTTTCACGACTGAGCCGGTACCCGGAACCGTAAGAAGAATCTTCAGAACCCCCGGGCCAGATAGCCAGCAGGGCGCGCCGATAGTACAACGTCCGATGCGAATCGTTCTGCGGGACCGCAACGGACGCGAACTGTGGAGCGCAGGCGGCAGCGTAATGCAACCGCTGAGCGAGAGATGACCTCCAGGATAGCCCGCTACCTTACCGGAAAAGCTCGTTTTGCCGTGGTGTTTTTTCACAATCACAAGCGACGAAGAAATATTTGACAAAATCGACTGATTTAAATCAATAATTTGCAGGGATTGCCCTCCGCCGCTGCACGCATCGCCGAAAACGCGTGCTATTTTTCAAATCGAAAGAACCTCGTCGCACCCATTTGGCGTACGGGGGCACTAAACCACGCGATTCCTCGAGGCTCCGTGTGGCATAACGTCGAAACAATGGGCCGGCAGGCGTTAGCCGGTTATCTTGCGCTCCCGGTCTCGTGGCCAGTGGCGAAGTCGTACGGTCAACTTATCGGAGGACGAGTTCACCAGTGCGTCTGCGTTCATCGTCAAAACAAAACGGCGTTGGTCTGAACGATATCAGGCATTGGGGCGTCCCAGTTTATCTAAAGAAATTTGTAAGAAAGACGAACAAGACGGAGTTAGTGAGCCGCGCGCGTCGGCAAGCGATAACGGTGACCTGATTACCAGTAGTGTCTTCGTTGGCAGGCATTGCCGCGTTAAGCTGAAGGTTCCACCCGCATGGCCCGTATCATATTTCGCATCCTGATCGGCGCGACCCTCGCCATAATGGCTATCGCCCGCATGTCGCACGGCCGAATGCCGTTCGTGGTCTTCCCGCCGTTCTACTACTGGTTTGTGATCTCGGTCTTCGTATTTGCCGCGTTCGGTCTGGTGTCGGCGTATCACGCGTGGCGCGAGCCCCATAATCGCCGGGCGTATCTCACCGATGTGCTTCTGGCGGCGGCGTGGGTCCCTTACTGGTTTTCGAATCTCCGTTAGACTGGGCGTCCACGTAATCGCGCAGACAGCGCGCAATCAGCGCCGTCCAGCCGGTCTGATGGCAGGCCCCGCAGCCGCGTCCGGTCTCCGCGTGGAAGTATTCGTTGAAGTGAGTAAGTCCGCGCCAGTGCGGATCCTCGAGAGTAAATCTGGTCGTCGCCCTGCCAGGGCGCCCAGCCACTGGAATCGGGCAGAAACAGCGTGCAAAGCCGGCGGTTGATTTCGCGTGAAACCTCCCGCAGCGTTCATCAGACAGCCGGACCGGTGGGGCACTCCACCTTCAGATCGTCGCCGTAAAAGTGGTAGTAGCGTTCGAGCGCCTCGATGATCAGGTAGTTCATCGGAAGCCAGATCGGCCCGCGCCAGTTCGAGTTGCCGCCGAAAAGTCCGGTGGTCGATTCGCCGGGATCGTAGCCAATGCTGTACTCCTCGCCGTCGAGCTGCAGCTTGTAAGGGTGCTCTTCGTAAATGGCCGAAAGCGACCGTATACCGAACGGCGAAAGAAACTCACGCTCATCGAGCAGGCGGCTCAGCACGCGCAGCAGACGCGCCCGCGTGGGAATCGCCAGCAGCCGATGCGTGTGCTCGCCGTGCTCGCGCACTTCCATCAGCGAGATCTGATGATAGAGATCCTCGGCGGTTATTGAGGAACCAGTCCATGCCGCCTGCTGAACCCGGGCAGCCGCTCGATGACGTTCCTGCTTCAGGATGGTGACGGCGAAGCAGCGGGAATCAGCCCCACCGATCGAGCGTACTTTCAGCGGGATCGTGTCGTGTCCGCGTGGTCCGCACCTGGTCGTAGTAAAATCCGTCTTCTTCGTCCCACAGGCCGGTGCCGCCCAGCGTATTCATGGCATCCGTGATGGCCACGAAATGCTCGAAGAACTTCGACGCGACGTCTTCGTAAGCCGGATCGTGCTTCGCCAGTTCCAGCGCCATCGCGAGCATGGTCGTGCAGTAGAACGCCATCCACGCGGACCCGTCGGCCTGTTCGAGAACGCTGCCGTCCGGCAAGGGTTGCGAGCGGTCGAAAATGCCGATGTTGTCGAGCCCGAGAAAGCCGCCGGAAAAGATCTGCTTGCCCGCGATATCTTTGCGGTTCACCCACCAGGTGAAATTGATCAGCAGCTTTTGAAACACGCGTTCAAGAAATGCGACGATCGCGTTTGCCGCGCGGCGCCGAAATCTTGTAAACGCGCCATGCCGCCCAGGCATGCACCGGCGGATTGACGTCGCCGAACGCGAACTCGTACGCGGGAATCTGGCCGCTCGGATGCGTGTACCACTCGCGCAGCAGCAGAATCAGCTGTTCCTTGGCGAAGTCGGGATCCAGATTCGGCGAATGCCACCATGTGGAACGCAAGATCCCACGATGCGTACCACGGGAACTCCCAGTTATCCGGCATCGAGATGACGTCGCGGTTGTAAAGGTGCAGCCAGTCGCTGTTGCGGCCCTTCCAGCGTTCGGCCGGAGGCGAGGGAAAGGCCGGGTCGCCCTCCAGCCACTCCAGCACCCCGAAGTGATAGAACTGCTTCGACCACAACAGTCCGGCGCACGCCTGCCGCGCGATCGGCCAGCGCTGCCGGCGCGATGGCGGTTCATTCCGTAGAAGATTCGTCCGCTTCGCGTATGCGCTGCGCGAAGACGCCGTCGAAATCGAGTGGACGCGATCTCGTCCTCGGCGCTCAGACGGAAGTGGAGTTCAATTCCCTTCCCGGCCGCGATTTCGCGGCGGTAGTATGCGGCGGCTTTGGTGCCGAACCCCTCCCGGATTCACCGCCCCCTCCTCGCCGATGCACCACGATAGCGATTGAACGCATCCTTCACGTAAGGCGATCGCGTTCGGCATCCGGTACAGCATCTCCGATGTTCGTTTCGTTCTCGGTGAAGAGAAACCGATCGGGTTTCGTAATGGCTTCGAATTTGAATTTCCCCAGACTCGTTTGTTCGCATGCGAGATGCGTCGCATCGGTCTGCCTGATGGCGGGCTTCGGCCAGTAGCCTTCGCCGGTTCTGCCCCATGACCACGCGTTGCGAAACCAGACCGTCGGCAGGAGGTGCAGCGTCCAGGTTTCGGGGCCTCGGTTGTCGATGCGAAGCCGGATCAGAATGTCGTTCGGCGAGGCCTTCGCATACTCCATCGTGACGTCGAAATAACGGCCGTCGTTGAAGATGCCGGTATCGAGGAGCTCGAATTCCCGCTCTTCCTTCGTGCGGCGGCGGTTCTCATCGATCAGCTGCTGGTAAGGAAACGCCTGCTGCGGATATTTGTACACGCCCTTCATGTAGGAGTGCGTTGGCGAACCGTCGACGTAAAAGTAGCATTCCTTGACGTCTTCGCCGTGGTTTCCCTGGTTGCTGGTAAGGCCGAAAAGGCGCTCTTTCAGGATCGGGTCCTGGCCGTTCCATAGCGCCAGCGCAAAGCACATGCGGCCCTCGCGGTCGCAGATCCCGAGAAGACCGTCTTCGCCCCAGCGGTAAGCCCGGCTGCGCGCATGGTCGTGCGGAAAATACTCCCAGCATTCGCCCGTCGCGGAGTAGTCCTCGCGAACCGTGCCCCATTGGCGCTCGGAAAGGTACGGCCCCCAGCGCTTCCAGTTCTTCTCTCGCCGGGCATCTTCTTCGAGGCGGATTCGCTCCGCGTTCGAGAGCCCTGGACTCATTCGGCGGCCAGCTCGATGATGTTCTTGATGCCAGTCTGATGCTGGATGGGTTCCGCGAAGCGTTCCAGCGGGAAGCGGCCTGTGATGAGATTTTTCACGGCCTCGGGCCATGCTTGCGTAGAACGAAGTCAGATCCGCTATGGCCTTGTGAAAAGCATCCTTGCCCGCATTTACAGTGCCCAGAGCGCACTGGTTCTTCAGCACCATCTGGCGCATAATTTTGTCGGTGTCGAGTCCCTCGGGCGGATGTTCTCCCGGTACGCCCGTCAGCACAAAGATGCCGTTCGTGCCCAGAACGGAGAGCACACTGAAAGCGAACCCCGACACCCCGGTCGCTTCATACACCAGATCGATATTGCCCACCTCGGCCGCCATTTGTTCGACGGAGCGGTCCTGCGACGAAATGTATTTGCCGCCGATCGCTTTGACGATGTCGGCAGACGGATCGGGTTCGCAGCTTCGCGAATAGACCGTAACGGCGAATCCGGCCTGGCGAAGAGCCATCGCGCCGAGCAGCCCGACTGGCCCCGCACCCAACACGACCGCCTGATGCTCCTGATCCCACGGCAACCGGCGCTGAATCTCCGCGACCTGAATGAGTCCCTTTTCGGCGATTGTCAGCGGTTCGACAAGAACGGCGACATCGCGAATCGCCGCCGGCACCGGGTTCATGTAGCGAGCCTCATCCACAATTCGATCGGTCATGAAACCGTGCATCTGTTTAATGCCACGCTCGCGGTAATCGCCCGTGTAACAGAAGTCCTGTCGTCCCGCGCGGCAGGCGGCGCATTCCGGATGATCGCAGGGACGGCGCACCATCGGAATCGCAAGATCTCCGGGCGTGAGATCGTGGACTTCCGGCCCCGTTTCGATGACTTCGGCGAGGCACTCATGACCCAGGACAAGGAACTCGGAGCCTTGAGGCGGAGGAAAGCCGTACTGGAAAGACGCGATGTCGCGGTCCGTGCCGCACACCCCAACGCTCAGCACACGCAGCTTGACGCTGGTGGCGGTGTCGAGTTTCGGCTCTGGAAAGTCGTTGACGACCGAAAGCGACTTCTTGTCCGGAAAAACGGCGGCGGCCCTCATCGGCGGAGGATCGCTCGCGCCGGAGCGCCTTCCGAGCCGATCAGTTTCAGCGGAAGACACACCAGTTCGTAATCGCCTGGCTCAATGCCGTGGAGGTTTAGCCCTTCAATGATCCAGATGCCCGCTCCGAGCAGCGCATGATGCGTTTCCGGGCCGTCTTCGCGGAAACCGCCGACTGAAAGATAATCCACTCCCACACACCGGACGCCGCGTTCGGCGAGATAGGCGGCCGCCTCGTGCGAGATGAAGACGAAGTCCTCATCGAACTTGTCGGTATTCCACGCCCCAGCGGAGTTGCGGGTTTTGAACAAAACTCGCTCGCCGGTCCGAATTCCGTGGGGAAGAAGTTCGTCGCGTTTGATCGACTTCGGATCGTCAATCCCGATTACTCTCGCGCGCCCGACGGTAGCGTCGAGAGGCATATTATCGATGGTCGCTCCGCTTCGGATGAAGTGCAGGGGCGCATCCATATGAGTGCCGGTGTGCACTCCCAAGGTCATGCGGGACACTGTGGCGACGTCGCCCTTTTCCTGATCCTGCGCCCGCTCGATGTGGAAAGCGGGGTCGCCGGGCCAGTGGACCATCCCGTTTCGCACAGGGACCGAGATATCGATCCAGCCAGCGGTCTGCGGCTCGCTCACACTGGTTATGCTACCAAGAGGGCGTTTGCGGCTATGTTAACCTGATCACGTACAGGCGGTGACCTGCCTTCCGTTTTGCCTCCCTCAGGAGCCGGTAGCTCAGTTGGTAGAGCATCGCACTTTTAATGCGGTGGTCGCGGGTTCGAGCCCCGCCCGGCTCACCAAAATGATTGAAAATAAATGCTTTACTGTTACCAAAGGACCTCGCGGAGGATCGCATTTTGCTCGATCAGCGACATTTCAGACTCGCTAAGTGATTGATTCTGTGTGCTGTCGAGCATCGCATTTTTCCTTTAACTCGATTCTGAAAGCCACGTAGACAGGTTACTTCGCATGTTGGCTCGCCCGACTGTCGACGTATAGCGGCCAATCGGGCAGCTGATACCGTGTCTGATACCGGATTTCTGCACGACATTGCTTGTGCGAATGTGCTGTCGTCTGGTAGCCGCGATGCCGGACTCTGAAAGACCAGTGTCGGCGGCCCGTGCGCACCTGCTTGCCCAAGGCAGCCGCGCTGTTTCCGAGCATTCCAATCGATCCCGACGGCCCAGCTGATGGTAGAGGGGACGAATGCCGAGATCGCTCTTCAGGTATTTGAATGCCGCCTCGATCTGCGTCAACCGTATGTAACGGTGAAGCTCTAGCGCGTGATTCGCGCTCGGCGGGCGGCAGGTTGATCTTCAAGAAACCGAACGCCCGGCCGGCTGGCATTTTGGCAGAGCCCACGCGCATCTTTAACTGGTCGCGGTTCGGGCAACTTCGTCGGATGGCGCTCGGTTTCGGCGAGAGCTTAAAGCCGAACAAGGGGGGGCATTGGTAATCGGCCTCTCCTTTGTCGCTTGGAAGGCCAGGCCGATTACCAATCAGCCGCAGGTTAACAACCGGTTAACGACCTGCCCAATCTGAAAAGAGACTTAATGAGGTTTTTCAGAGGTCTCCTGCGAACCGGTCTGAATCGGGATCTCGCGGCGTTTGCTTCGTTGCTCTTCGACAGGCACCGTGATTTCGAGAACCCCTTTGTCATACGCGGCGCGCGCCTGGTCGGCCCGGGCGCCGTCCGGTCAGACCAGTACCGGCTTCATCGATCTCTACAAGAGAGGCTGCTTCGTTCTAGACATGCTTCTCCCCAAATGAGGTGGGCTGCGCGTATCCCCAGGCGGAGTGGTCATCGCGGCGGGCCCCGTTTCGTTTCTTCCGATGATCGCCTGGGCATCCGACGGAACATTTGGGGGCGCGTACGCTGGAAATTGCGAATCGCGCTGCTTTCCGACACACACGGATTTCTGGACGACGCGGTTTTCCGGCATTTCGCCGAATGCGACGAGATCTGGCATGCGGGCGACTTCGGGACGGTCGAAATTCTGGATCGGCTCAAGACCTTCCGACCAGTCCGGGGCGTTTACGGGAACGTCGACGGGGCGGAACTGCGCGCCGATCTGCACAAGGATCTCGTTTGGGAGTGTGCGGGTCTCAACGTCTACATGACGCACATCGGAGGATACCCGGGCAATTACAACCGCCGTGCGGGAAAGGAAATCCAGCGACTGCGGCCGGGTTTGTTCATCTGCGGTCACATATCCGGCCAATCTCCAGTCGCATTGGCGGCTTAACCCCTTTTGAATGTTTCGCCTCTGTCACTCCCACGATCCTGAAAGTTTACCGAGGCTTGTCAATGCGACCAACTTTGACGCTTGGCCTCGTTCACATGAATCCAGGCGCCTCCGGCCACAATGGATGGCACGTCGTCCGGACCCTGCTGCGATTTACAGTGGAAGGCGGGAAGATATCCGACGTGCAGGCAGTCGAACTGGGACCGCGCGGGAGACGACAAACCACCGGCAGCAGCGGCGGGGTTTAAGCCTCCGATCGGTACCTGAGGCCAGGGGAATCGTCCTCCCTTCCCCCGCCGCGAGCGGCCACTCAAAAATCATCTCTCCGTCGGCCGGTTCTCCCAAAGTCGGCACCACTTTTCAGTTTTCTGCATCTCACATTCCATGGGTTCAGCCGCGGACGTTGCCAGTTCGATGCGAGAGCAGGCTGGCTGGTGCGAACGTCTCGGCTCGCCGTTTTATCACTCGCTTCTGTTGCGCATCGCCGACGATGTGGACGCGTCGGGCGTCTGCTGGGGACTACTTCAGCCACACGCGCACGTTCCCGCACGTTTCAAGCTGCCGCTGCGTTTTCTGGCTGCCATCCATCGTCTTGTGTTGGCAGGAAAGCTTCCTGATCTGGCGCGGCACTACGCCGCTGCGGGAGGTACGGGTGACGCAGAGGCTGCCTGGAGCGTGCTGCCAGATGTGTTGGTACGACACGGTGGGCAGATCCTGGCCGTCATGCCGGAGACCGTGCAGACGAGCGAGGTGCGGCGCTGCTGCGCGCTCCTCCCTGGATTCCTGGAGATCGCGCGTACCTCCCGTTTGCCCCTGCGGCTCCTCGAAGTCGGTTCCAGCGCCGGGCTGAATCTGCGGTGGGACCACTATCGGTACGAAAGCGGTATTGGCGACTGGGGTCCGCCGCATTCGCCGTTAGTCTTCGACAATGCTTTTGCCGGGCATAAGCCGCCCCTGGATGCGGCGGTTGAGGTGACGGAACGGCGGGGGTGCGACCTGAACCCGATCGATCCACTTTCCGCGGTCGGCGCGCTGAGGCTGCAATCGTTCCTCTGGCCCGACCAACCCGACCGTTTTCTTCGAATTGCCAGAGCGATAGAAGTTGCGCGCCAGACGCCGGCGGTTGTCGACCGTGCGGATGCGATCGAATGGCTGGACGCGCAACTGGCACCGTCGCGTCCCGGCGTGGCGACAGTGGTATTTCACTCGATCGTTCTGCTTTATTTAACGCCTGAAGCGCGCGCGAAGATGATGGAAATCCTGCACGCAGCGGGCGGCAAAGCCACTCCGGAAGCGCCGCTGGCCTGGCTCAGCATGGAGCCGAACGGCCATGAAGACGACATCTTCTTGACGTTCTGGCCGGGTGGCACGCGCACGGCAATCGCCAGCGCCGGGTATCACGGCGGCCGAGCTAGAGTGCTGAACCCAGTTGGGGAAAGACTTTGGCCGCAATCAAATCCCGGTTCATGAGACGCGAACATCGAGAACTGCGGCGAGGGTTGGCGCCCCACGAACGGCAGTTAACCAAACGTGTGCGGCTCGACGGAGAGCGTGCGGGGTTTCACCTTGAAAGGGCGCCGCTGAGCCGCCTTGGGCGAGTACGCCAGCGGTACGGATCTGAAATCGGTCGTTGAATTCGGCAAGCTCACCGAGTCTGATTCAATTGAGTCAGGAGGTCACGAGAACAATGGAAAACACCCAGAAGATGGCAGTAGCCGGGTCCGGGCTCGTCGTTGCGGGAATCGGTTTAGGGATTGTCGGAATCGCGCTGATAATACCAGCGGTGTTCGAGTGGACCGTAAGGGTGGTCGGAAAAGGAGCAGATAGCCTCGGCCCCAAACTCGAAAAAGCATCCACGACGGTTGGTACGGTGGCCGGCGCCTTGCATCGGTCTTTCAACGCGGCGAAGGAAGCTGGAGTTGCAGAGATCCGACGTGCACGCTCCGACTGAGTCGCTCGGGGAAGTGAATTTCAAGTCCAGTTAACCAAACGTGCCCGGCCGGACGGAGAGTGTGAGAGGTTCACCTTCAAAGGGCGCCGACGCGCCAGAGGCGGCATGGCTTGACCCTGGCAGTTAAGCGATAGACTTTCTGCCATGCATATCTTCCGCGCCGTGATCCCGTTTATCGCGGCAGTCTCCCTCTTCGGCCAGGCCACCTCAAATCCGCCGGCGCCGCTCCACGTTTTTGCATCCAACGGCATGAAGGCAGTGATTCTCGATCTCCAGCCGCAGGCCGAGCGCGCTCTCGCCCGGCCCGTGACGATCGATTTCGGCTCCACCACCGGGCTTCTCGCCAGGATCAACGCCGGTGTGCCCTTCGACGTGGCCATCCTGACTTCCGACGCGATCGCAAACTTGATTAAGGAAAACAAGCTCGCCGCCGCGACCCGCACCGAGCTTTCGCGGTGTGGCGTCGGCTTCGCGGTTCGCACCGGCGCTCCTAGGCCGGATATCGCTACACCCGAAGCAATGAAACAGGCTCTCCTGAAAGCCAAATCGATCGCCTACGCGAAGGACGGAGCAAGCCGCCCCACGGTGGAGAAAATGTTCGATCGTCTCGGTATCGCCTCCGACCTGAAACCGAAGCTCGTTTTGACGACAGGCTCGGGGCCCGCCATGGAAGGTGTTGCATCGGGTCAGACTGCAGTGGTTCTTACATTAGTCAGCGAGCTCATGCCCGTTCACGGGATCGACATTGTCGGTCCGCTGCCGGCGGATCTGCAGGGCTATGTTAACTTCGGCGCCGCCGTCAACTCCAAAACGGCCAACGCCGACGCCGCGCGCGCACTAATCGCTCAGTTCAAGGCGCCCGCCGCCGCCGCGTTGTACAAAGCCAAAGGCATGGAAGCTCGTTGACTACTCGGGCGGCCGTTGTGCACGACAAACAATGCGCCCTGTTATCGGAGCGAATTCAACTGACGTTAATATGTTGCCGTAGTCCGAGGCATACTTGAAGTAGGAGTACCAGCACCCACAAAATCAAATCCAGGCCGCATTCTCCAAGGCCGGCGCGATGCGCACAGCTCATCAAAGTTTCGTTTACCGTTAACCAAACGTGCGCGCCTCGGCAGAGACTATGAGAGGCACATCCTGCATGGCTCCCAGGCAAGGCGTCCTGGGTCAGCCGGCGGGCTGTCCTACCAGCAAGGTTGAGAGAGCCGCATCCAGGAGTACTGGCCATTTCCGGCAAGTCCTTCCCGCTGTAGTTAACCCGAAACTCAGAGAATCTCGAAGAGGAATTCGTCTGACTCCTCAAACAGGATTCGAACTCGCAGCCTTTTGGTTAACGCAGGGAGATAAAAAGGACTCTCCGCCGAGAGAAAGCCACTCGAAGGGGCGTTGGCACGGGCGAAGCGCAAGATTCCAAACAAATGGGCTTCGGCTTAGCGCAGATCCAGGAGAAGGAAAGCGCTCATCTTCCGAGGCGACCATCGTTGCGCATCACCTCATCCTGGTAAAGAACCAACAGACCGTCCGTCCTGCGACAAGGCGCCCGCCAGGCATCTGCGGGCCGGGCCATTTTACAGGAACGCTAAAGGAATGTTGTTTCGCGGAAGCTTCAAGTCAGATATACTCCGCCAGGGAGGGCCCCCATGCGTTTTCAGTTTTTCTTTGCGGCCATGATCGGCGTCACGACAATCGTCAACGCGCAGGCCCCTTCAGGGCAGGCGAAGCGAGCTCCGGATCCCCACGGCCTTGTTCTGGTGGGCGATCGGTTCAAGCCGCTTAAGTACGACGAGATGACACCCGAGCAGAAGACCATGATCGATCATCTGCTTACCGGAGAGCGCGGAGGGGCGAATGGGCCGTTCAACGTCCTGCTGCGCAGTCCCGAGGTGGGTGATCTCGGCCAACAATTCGGTGGCGCAATGCGTTTCCGGACAGGCCTCCCCAGGGATGTCTCCGAGGTCATCATCATTATGACCGGACGTTTCTGGATGGCGCAATACGAGTGGAACTCTCACAAGAATGCGGCCCTGCAAAACGGTGTGTCCCCGGCGATCGTGGACGCTATCGCCACAGGCAAGCGCCCGACCGGGATGCCGCCCGAGATGGAAGTGGCTTACAATCTCATCGACGAACTCCTCACCACTCATCAGGTGACCGACGCCACATTCAAGGCCGCGAAGGATAAATATGGCGAGCGGGCCGTCGTCGATATGGTCGGGTTGAGCGGGTGGTATGGATTGGTTTCCATGTTGCTCAACGTGGACCGGTATCCTTTGCCACCAGGCGTGCAACCCGGACTACGTCCTCTAGAAAATCCGCTGCCGGTAGTCGGAATGGGCTTTGCCACGCCGGTTCCCGGACTTCTCTCGCCGGGCGAGGTGAAGTCTTCCGCCGGGGGCAGGGAATTCACCATGCGGGGGGACCGTTTCCAACCGCTCACCTATGAGCAAATGACACCCGGGCAGAGGAAAATGACCGATATCGCCGTGGCGCAACGAGGCACCGGAGGGAGTTTCAATATCAGTGTCCGCGACCCTGACGGCGGCCAGTTGTTCTTCGACATGGGGGACCGCGTCCGTTTTCATATGTCGGTTCCGGACAAGCTCAAGGAAATAGCGATTATTATCGCAGCGCGCTACTGGGGCGCACAGTACGAATGGCTTGCTCACCGGCGGGCGGCAGTGCAGGCCGGGCTGAGCGAGGAAAAGGTTAAGGCCGTCGCCGAAGGCAGGCGCCCGGTTGGGATGTCGGCCGATGAGGAGGCCGTATACAACTTCATCACCGAGCTGTTCAAGACCAGACAATCGAGCGATGCTACGTTCGCAGCGGTCAAGAACGTCGCGGGCGAGCGCGGCGTTGTGGATCTGATCGTCAGCGCCGGGTATTATCAGGTGGTTTCCATGCTCATGAATACCGACCGTCTGCCAGTGAATGCCGGCCAGCTGCCTGAGCTGAAGTACCTGGCCAATCCGCTTCCCTGAAGCCGCATCGATTTCGGCTGTTGACTTCGCTTCTATCGGGCCATTGCCGATTTCGGCGTGCGGTGTTGCCCGATCACATTCCCTTCTTTGAAAACCGCGTCCGTAAGGTCTCCCGGTTGCGCAAGGAACATGATCCGTCGGCCGGCGATCGTGTGGTCGGGAGGCTACCTGTGGCGAACCTTTGGACGTGAGTGGCCAGGCGCTTCGTCATCGTTACCAGGCACATACTCCTTGTGCGCCGTACTCTCGACGGCCGTTCAACGGCTGGTGCATCACCTGAAAAGCCGCGCTCTGGCGCCAGCAGACCTATAGGGATCGTCAATTCCAGGAAGTTCGCTATTCTTGTTGAGTTATGAGAATTGCTTTCACCGGCCAGCCTGTCCTGATCGCCGGGATAGCCGCCTTCGTCGCCTGTTTGGCATTGGCACAGTCACAGACACCGACCATGCGTGAAGGATTCGTCGATGTTCCTGGAGCGAAGATCTACTACAAGGCCTCCGACAGCCACGGAACGTCCGTTATTTTCCTCCACGCCTTCACCGGGAGCACCGAAGTGTGGGAGCGGCAAATACCCGCCTTTACACGCGCGGGATACCGGTTCATCGCATATGAGCGCCGCGGGTTCGGCCGCACCGTGGCCGATAAGAATGGCCCTGCCTCAACTGGTCCCGACGACCTGCTTGCCCTGGTGGATCATCTGAAGATCGAAAAATTCCACCTGGTTGGCACTGCGGGCGGAGGATTTGTAGCGCTGGATTTCGTGATTTCGTATCCGCAACGCGTGCGTAGCTTTACCCTGCTCTGCTCACAGGGCGGCGTTCAAGACGAGGACTATCGGGCAGCGCTCAAGCGGCTGGCTCCGGAGGGCTTCGAAAAAATGCCGGAAAGTTTTCGCGAGCTTTCGCCCTCTTATCGCGTTGCGAATCCGGAGGGCACGGAGCGCTGGTCCGCATTTCAAAGCAGGAATCGCGCCCCGGAAGCCGTACGAGGCCCCGCTCAGCCTGCTAAGAACCGGGTCACTCTCGAGCTGTTGGAATCCATCAGGATTCCGACGTTAGTGATCGCTGGTGATGCAGATCTGTACGCGCCGCCGGCCCTCATGCGCCGCATCGCAGATCGCATCAAGGGCGCCCAGTTTGTCGTGATCCCGGATGCAGGGCACTCCGTCTGGTGGGAGGCGCCCGACACGTTCAATCGCACCGTACTGACGTTCATCGCCAGGCACTAAGAGAAAAGGGCGGCAAGGACCATGAAGCGCCCTGCGTGCCGAAACTCGAAGCGTACCTTGATGCGTACATTGCGGCTGCCGGTATGGGAAACGATACAGACGGGCCGCTGTTTCCGTCTCGATCTCAGTCGCCGCAAAAATCCTCGGGGGCGCGGGTGGCCTTTTACCAGGCACACGCTTCTCGCGCGTCGTACGCTCGGCGGGCGTCAACGGCTGGTGCTTCACCTGAAAAGCAGCGACCTGGCGCCAGCAGATGTACGGGCATCCGGGCTCGCGCACCAGCGCGAGGATTAGTCGAACCGCGCACGCGGAGGTGAACGCGCGTTTTAAGCCTCTGCCCGCGGTTGAATAACGATCGCGTGGCAAAAACGCCCGACATCAGAGCTCAAAATGTCAGGTTTGTCGCGTCCCTGTCGGCCCGGTATTTCGGAAAGGGACGGGATTCAGCGGTGACTCGAACCGGCCCACAGTCAGAAATAACCCAGAATCAATAGCTCGGGGTCTTTCGCTCCGCGAATGCCATTTTCGACCACTCGGCGTCGAAAAGCGGCCAACGCCAAAGTGACGTGGAGGTGTGTCAGGAGCCGTCAAGATGTTACCTGGATTGCTGCTGGTGATCAGCATGTGGGGCGGCACCGCGAACGCGGCGCAATCAGCCATCACCTGCGACCGCATCTGGCGCCGTCGAAAATGGTGCAGTACATCAAGGGACGGTCGTCCCGGCGTATATCGTCACAGGAAACCGCGTCCGTAAAGTCTCCCCGACGGGCGTCATCACCGCCCTGGCCGGAGGCGACAACTCCGTCCTCGGCGAGGGCTGCCCCGCCATCTAAGCGCGGATCTCACTTTGGTGCACCTCCGCTATCGGACAGCACTGTTAACCAAACGTGCACAGCCGTCGGAGAGTCTGGGAGGTTCGCCTTGAAAGGTGCCGCCGCGCCGCTTTGGGTGCGTCAGCCAGCGGTACGCGCCCCCGCCGCACCACATCCACCTCGATTTCGCCAACTTCAAACCGAAAAAATTCCTCACCCAGACCGCCTGATTGCATACGATGAAATCGCTATGCGACGCATCACACTAGTTTTACTTTCCCTCTCGATCGCTCTCACCAGCCACGCCCAGACTCCCTCACCGGCACCCTGGCGAGGGGCCGGTCCGACCCCATGCCTCGGCTCGGACGGCGGCTTCTTTGCCTGTCCCCCCGCGCCTCGCGTCATCGCCATCCGCGCCGGCCGCATCTTCGACAGCAAGACAGGCCAGATGCTGACACGCCAGGTTGTGCTTCTCTCGGGCGATCGCATCGCCCAGGTCGGTCCCGAAAGTCAGATCAGGATTCCCGCCGCCGCTCAGCTCATCGACCTCACCCGCGCTACCCTCCTGCCCGGCCTCATCGACGCCCACACCCACATGTTTAACCAGCGTGGACCCAAGGGAACCACCGAAGCCTCCATGCTCATCGCGGTCCAGAATGCCCAAGCCGACCTCCGGGCAGGTTTCACCGCCGCCCGCGACATGAGCTCTCATGGCAACGGTTACGGCGACCTCGCCATCCGCGATGCCATCAACGAGGGCCGCATTGACGGGCCCAGGTATCAGGTCTCCACGCTCGGCATCGTCTGGGGATCCGCGCCTCCCAACCCCGCCGCTCCCGATAATCCGCTTGCGAGCAAAGTCGTGCGCTCGGTCGATGAAGCGCGCGCCGCCGTCCGTGAGCAGATCGCCCGCGGCGCAGACTGGATCAAGCTCTTTCCTTCCGGCGGCTACTCCTTCACTCCCACCGGCGAGGCCCAATACGTCGTCACCTATCCGCTGCCCGTTCTACAGGCGCTCGTCGACGAAACCCATAAGCTCGGCAAGAAAGCCGGGTGCCATGTCTACGGTGGAGAAGGTCAGAAGAACGCCATCATCGCCGGCTGCGACACCGTCGAACACGCCTTCGGTCTCGACCAGGCGCAGATCGACATGATGGTCGCCAGGGGCCTCTACTACGACCCCACCCTCATGCGCTACACCGAACCCTACATGGACGATAACGACGCCAGGAACACCGGCGGCAAATACCGCATGATTCCCATCTTCGAAAAAGCCGTCGCCTTGGCGGCAGCTACCAAAGGTCTGAAGATCATGGTCGGCAGCGGCGTCGACGGTGCTACCTTTGTTCACGGCACGCAGGGCCTCGAGTTCGAAGCTCTGGTAAAATACGGCGGCCTGACTCCCGTGCGAGCCCTTCAAAGCGGGACTATCGTCAACGCCGAAGCCCTCGGCTGGCAAGACCAGCTCGGTTCCATCGACAAAGGCAAATACGCCGACCTGATCGCAGTCTCCGGCGACCCGCTCGCCGATATCACCGAACTCCAGCGCGTCAAATTTGTAATGAAAGGCGGCAGGATAATCCGCAACAATCTGAAATGACCTTCTCCAAATCCACGGCTCTCGAACTCTGCCAGTTGAACGAGTCCGCTTACACTCTTGCAACCACCGGACACTGCAATCTGCCCAATGGTTTCACGCTGTCGCCGGTAGCGGCGATTTCGAACGCGTGATCATGCCGCTCGCTGGGCGACCACCCCTGTGGACGCGCTCAAATGTGCAGTTGAAACATGCATGGGTGTCCGTGGATGCTTCAACGCCAAAATAACAGAACTCATAGGGGAACGCCTGCTGGGTTGGCGCCGCGATGTTCCGAATTATCGGAAGGAGTCTTCCGCGCCGGGCGTTAATTCAAACGGCTTCTTGGACGCACGGCTGGTTCCGGCTCATCGATCGCCGTGCGCCGCGCTTTTTGATTTTGGCTTCTGCATCTTAATCTTCTGGCATTGCGGGCACCGCCACTTGCGCTCCCCGTGGAATATATGGCCCTTCAGCTCCTTCATCGTGACCTTGCATTTCTTACAGGTCATCGCGACGCGGCCTCATTTCGTTTCATCCGATGATCGCCTGACGTATCTGGCGCAACATTTGAGGGCAAATACGCTGGAGAATGCGAATCGGGCTCCTCTCCGATACCCAAGGATTTCGGGACGACGCGGTTTTCCGGCATTTCGCCGAATGCGACGAGATTTGGCACGCGGGCGACTTCGGGATGGCCGAGGTTCTGGAGCGGCTCAAGAAGTTCAGGCCAGTCCGCGGCGTTTACGGGAATGTCGACGGCATAGAACTCCGCGCTGAAGTTTCCCAAGACCTCGTTTGGGATTGCCAGGGCATCACAGTCTATATGACCCACTTCGGAGGATATCCGGGTAATTACGACCGGCGGGCAGGGAAGGAAGTCCGGCGGCTACGGCCGGGTCTGTTCATCTGCGGTCGCGCCCACATCCTGAAAGTCATGCGTGACCAAGCGTTCGGCGTCATTCACACGAATCCCGGCGCTTGCGGGCACAATGGCTGGCATCATGTGCGGACGATTCTGCGTTTCCAGATCGGAATCGGCAAGATTTCTGATGTTCAGGCAATCGAGCTGGGACCCCGCGGGCGCCGACAACACGGCGGCAACCCCAGCGCTCGTTGAGTTTCGGATCCTGGATTGTCATGGCGAGAAGCACTCGGAGAACGACGTAAGGCTCGAAGCGAGCGGCTTCAGGGTAACTGATCCTGCGCGCAGGCGCGCTCAGGAAGGCGAATTGGCCAGATTGCTAATCTCGGTTCATGGCGAACTATCTTTGTCGATGGCCCAATGGCGATTTCTCCCTTGTGAACGCCAAAACCAGGGGTGACGCGATTGAAATGCTTGACGAATTCGGAAATGCTGAGCAGGCAATCCTCTCGCGTATAACTGATTGTATGTTCGATTTTCGGCTGTCCGATGAGGGCGACATGGAACTTGTGGACATCGGAGGCTCCACTCGCGACGGGATTTTGGAAACCTGTTACCCGCATCTCAACGACGCCCTGGCCACAGCAGAGTGCGATGAAACCGGCCGGGACTACTCCAGGAAAGGACGCGAGCAAATCCGGGAGGCAGTCGAGCTGGAACGGACGCGCATGTGGGACACCCAGCCGGCAGCGAAAGAAGCTGAAACGGATTTAGGGCGCGAGATCCAGAAGCAGACTGGGGCTGCCAGCGTGGTCGTGAACCGGATCGTGCAGGAGGCCGCGAAAAAGCGGCTTAAGTCCAGGGAGGGAGAAGGGAGAAAGCCAAATTGAGGGCTTTCAAGATGGAGCTGGAACGGGGATGTCAGCGGGGTCGATTTCGTTGTCAGGCGTTTGCGGGCTTCGCCTGAGCGCGAGTCCCAACTCGATGAGGTGGCCTCCGCCTTCGTCGTACGACTCACACTCGCAGAGCTATTTCAAGTGTTTCGCTTGTAGCGGGTTAGCCGCTCGCGGAGTGTCGCCATACGGATCTTGCACGAGCAGGCTGAACAGAGTCGCCACATAGTCTCCGCTGGCGTTGATCACTTCGGTTCCACCGTCGGCGAAACGCAGCGCGATGGTTTTTGCCCCGAGATGCTTTTCCAGCTTCGCGATACGCCTTCTGAGGTTCCTCATTTTCTCTCCCGATTCGGGCAGAACCGAACGTGCGCGGATATTGTCCGTGATGTCCCGGCCCCAAGCGGCCAAGGATAATTTTATTGCAGTTTGTTCCAACTCATGAAGGAGTCGTCGCGCCGGGCGACGGCGATAAAATCTCCGTACCAGAAATTCACTATGGCATCGGGGTCGAAATAACTGATAATTCGGGCGGTGGGATTCCTGGGGTTGCCAACCCTGAGCCTGAAACCGATGTTACCGACGAAAAGCAGGTCTATGGCTCTGGCCCTGGCATCCGCTGCCCACTGTGCGGTTGGGTACCGGGCAAAGGCGACCGCTGGATGTGTGGCTGCGGGCACTTGGAATACATTCGACACGGGCGGTGTTTGCCCCGCTCGCATCTATCAGTGGACTTCGACGGCGTGCCTCTCTTGTCACCGCTGGTCGCCGCATTCGGATTGGTATGAGTACTGATGCGATCCGCGACGAATGTGTTGTCAGCAGTCTGAGTTAGATCATGTGATCCCTTTTCTTTCTCGCTTCCATTATGCGTTGAATTGATGCCTTAATCTCACTCAGAATCTCGTGCGAGATACCCTCAAACGGCATTGCTATGGGTCTGCACTTCATTCCCACCAATTCCTTACCAGCGATTTCCAAAGCGTTCGGAGAAATGAGATACAGCTCCAGCAAAGGATTCAGCCGCACGGCATTTCGCAGTCTCGTGAGCGCATTATAATCCCGGAACGAATATCCGACGACCACGCAAAGGCCGGCACGTTCGCAACACCGCTGAAAGTAATCGTAGGCAGTAAAGTAAGGATCCCTTGTCCCAACCTTTCGCATCGCGGGGTAGATCAGTGCATTGCTGTATCTCTCCTGCTTCATGTAGACGGGACTACCCAACTGAATAGTGCCGTCCTCAGCTAATATCCAGTCTGCGGAGCCGTGGAGCTTGAACAGAACGACATTTCGCTTCCCCTTCTGAGGCTCATAGCTGTCGAACGTCTCGCGGTCCCAGATCGAGCGGACGGAGCCCGGGTTTCTGGGCCGAAAGCCGGTCGTTAGGTTGAAGCCGGAATGGCCTTCGCAGAAGTGCTCCCCTGCCGGGTCGTAGTTGGTTGTGAACGTGAGCCGCAGCCACGCCGAGACAGACCTGTCGGAAGAGTTCCAGCCGTTCTCTGAGAGAGAATGGGGAAAGATCGGTTAAGGTCAAATCGCCAGATTCGCAATACTCCATAACAAGGTACGGTTTTCCGTCTTTCTCCCCGTGGTCAACGATCTGGACGATGTTCGGATGTCGGAGCCGGCCCAGCGCTGTAACTTCTGCGTCGAAACGAGAGCCAGTTGCCCGCCCGGATCCCGTGCGACCGAACGCCCTTAATTCGGGCAATCCCCGACGCCAGCTCCGGCGCGAGCAGTCCATTGTCGGCCGCCTCGACCGCGAGTTTGCATACCGCCGTGATCCGGACGTTGATCGAGATCGGGCCAAGCTTCCGGGCCTCGAGCGCCACCCGCCAGGCGGTGACGGTAGCCTTCGTAAATCCGCCAGCCCGCGGTGCCTCGCCTTACCAAGCGATGAATTCATCTAGCCCAATATTGTAGACGCGGCGCGTGATCGGGGACGACACGCTGTCCAGCACCAGCGCCTTCAATCTTCGCCATTCTGAGGCTCTATCGGCCACCACCAATTCGTTCATCTGTTAAGTCCTTTCGTTCCCGTTATTTGGCAATATCGGGAGCTAAAAGGACATTAGCTCTAAAGGCGCGCCGCTGCAGGCGAAAATCCGAATGTGCGACTTTTACCGGGGAGAGTGGGCGAAGATTGACTCCAGGAATCGCGACGAGTCCGGACAGAACTTAACGTCGACTTGGGTCGCGGCGAGCGGTCCTCGGAGACCCTTATCTTCACGCGAGGCGATTCGAAAGACATCTCCGGAGTTCTTCCTGTACCTGTCTCACCTGCTCTCGGCTACGAAGCGGAATGAAGATGTAGCCCCGTAAGTGATCTGGAACGCTGATACCATCCTCCAGGATAATGACCTTGTTCTCCTTTCCGTGCACCGCTGCAAAATACCCCACTTCAAATATCAGGTTGTCTGCCGGTGCCTGCATTCCTGAGTCCAGCGTGCCTTCGTCACGAGTGAGAAGAAATACTGCACAAACGGTTCAGCGGCCGCACTCTTCATCTGGGAGTAGATTGCGTCAGTCAACTGGAAGTCTGTCTGCCAGTCCAACACTGAGATACCGATCCGCTGTAAAAATATGCGTACTTTGTCAGCGATGGCGCTCGCGGATTTGCTATAGCCGAAAAGGCTCGTTTTTGGGATTTAACGCCTTCGAGCCAGCCATTAAAGTGAAAACCGATCGCCCCTGCATCAAGGCGGCCTGGGTCGAGGTTTCTAGGCGCGGAATTAACGGTCGATGGAACCTCTGAACACGATCCCGCATGAATCGGGGCGCGGACTCAGGTGCCACAGGACGCCCGTTGAAAGGCTGCCACGGCCCCCATCGCGTACGGTTTCGGATCCATGCTCCGGATCGGAAAAGGGCAGCCTTGACGATGCCGGTAGATACTTACCTCCGAATCGGATAACCCTTCCAAAGAAATTCGAGTGCCTGTGGCAACGTCTGATTGATCACTTTGGCATCCACGTGACCTGCGTTCTTCGCATAAACCAACTGGTAGTGGTAGCCCTTCGCTTTCATCACCGCAGCCATCCGCTGATTGGCAATGACCCAGTTGCGGCGATTCGATGAGGGCGAGTTAGCGCCGATGTCATTCTGGGCAACCTCCATCCAGACGCGCAGCGCCTTGGCCGGATTGTCGGGAATGAAATGCTCCAGATATTCCCATGCCCCGTGAGGAGCGTCAGGTCCGTGCTGCAGATCGGTGTATGTCCCGGAGTATGTCAGCACGCGATGGTAAAGCTCTGGCTTGAACCAGGCCATCGTTAAGGACACGGCCCCGCCCGAACTTCCGCCGAAAGTCATTCGGCCTTCGGGGTCTTTCGTCAGTTTCACGTTGGCCTCCCTTTCTGCGCGCGGCAGGACCTCGGCCTCCACGTAGTCGGCGTATTTGACTGAAACGGTGTCGTATTCCATGCTGCGTTCGGCGCCGCCGTTTTGGATCATCACCGCCACCACCACCGGGAGCCGATGGTCAGCAATCATGTTGTCCAGAATGGTGGGCAAGCTGTAGTGCATTCCATAAGCATCCGCCGACACGATGACCGGTGCGGGAGTGCCGGGTACGTACTGGGCAGGAACGTAGACGCAGACTGGGCGATCGAAGGGACCGTTAACGCCTGGATAGAACTTGCTCTCGGCAGAATTCATGTGGAACTCGATGACTTTGCCCTCGGGAACGCCGGCGCGTTTGGTTTGTTCCGGCGCTGGCACGTAATCCGGCCCGATGGAGTAGTCTCCATTGCTGGCTCCCGGATGCCAGGCAGGGAGCGCTGAGAGTTTGGCTATTTCCGCAATGTCCTCGGGCGATGCCGGGTCCGCCGGGCCAGTGGCGCGTCCGCGGCCGGCAGCCGCCTGTCCATTGGGACGCGCAGCCGCAGCCCGGTCACACGGCGCGGGGGACGGCCCCTGTGCCAGCGCAAATTGCGCCATCAAGAACAAACCAATCGTAAGCTTCATTTCAAGTTTTCCTCCGGCGAAGATATTCTACAAGGATCAACGACTCCAGGTCGCGTAGCGCTGCAGCAGGACGAGCATTCTCGCGTTACAGCGCGAGCGAAAAACCACGCTGTCATCGAGGCCACGCATGTTAGAAGCCAAGGTTCGCGGTTTGAGCGCCGCGGGCGTCGTGTTCAGGGCTGCGCCACCAGTCCACAGAAACAATGGCGTCGCGGCTCGACGCTTCCGGAATCAGGCACAATGAATCGATTTCGCGATAAACTTGGTCCGCTATGACCACGGTCCGTGTAGTTCCAGCGCTCCTGATCCTGAGTGCCGCACTTTTTGCGCAAACACCCGACACCGGTACAGCCCACAAAGCTGCCGCCACGGCACTGCTGAATGCGAACAACATCGGAGCCGCGCACCTCGCATGCCCGGATTTCAGCGCCCCGCCGGATTCGAGTGCGTCGGGACGCGGTACGGGCAGAGGCGCCGGAGCGGGTGGGCGGGGACCAGCCGCTACTCCTGCACGCGAACTATGGTATGAGGAAGGCGGGCAAGTCTTTGACAACCTCTACATGCTCACGACGAAAGCAAACACCGCCTGGGCGGTGAAGACATCCGCCGGGATCATTCTAATCGATACGCTGTTCGGTTATGCCGCACAGGACGAAATCGTGGACGGCATGAAGAAACTGGGGCTCGACCCCGCTGACACTAAATACGTGATTGTGAGCCATGCGCATGCCGATCACGATGGAAGCGTGAAATTTCTCCAGGATACCTATAGGCCAAAGGTCATCCTCAGCCCCAAAGACTGGGAACTGGCCGCGCGGGAACCGAACCCTTATACACACGATCTCGAAGCAACCGATGGACAAAAGCTGACTCTCGGCGATACGACTATCACGATCTACATCACACCCGGACATACCGCCGGCACGCTTTCGTTTCTCATACCGGTTAAGGATCACGGTGTCCAGCACATGGCGATGGAGTGGGGCGGCACGGCGCTGGGCGCCAATACTTCGAAGGAAATGCTGCAGTCCTACATTTCGAACGCGAGCCGCTTCAAGGATATTGCAGAAGGCGCGGGCGCCGACGTGATCGTCGGGAACCATACCGAATACAATGATGCGCTGGCGCGGCTCGATCGGACCAAAGCGCGAAAGCCCGGCGAGCCGAATCCATGGGTCATCGGTAAAGCCGAAGTCGGAAAATACCTGACTGTCGTGCGGGAATGCGCAAAGTCCTGGCTCGCAATCGACGAGGGGCATCCCTTTAACTGAGTTCTTCAAAATAGGAATAGTTCGCGTTCATCGGTTGCCACTCAGCGCGCCTTCTGTTACTCGGTCGAAACCGTTGCCAGTGATCGGAGACGTCGGCATCTGAATTTCTCATACAATTTGCGTACGGTGGTAAGCGCGAGCGTCTTCTGCTCTTCTTTGGAGAGCTTACCGGTGTTCCACTGCATCGGCGGCTTCGGTGAAACGCCGGTGGCGATGACGCCCGATCCTTTGTTCCTTTGTGCGCTGTCCCAGTGCTCCTGCACTTTCCCGTTCTGAATGCGCATCACATCGAAGCTGTTGGAGTGATACGTCTTCGAAGCATCGCGCGGGTCCGTCCGCTCGGTTTCGAAGACGAGCCACACGAAATCGCAGCGCGCGCCCATGACGACTGGCGGATTCGATAGTTTGTCGGGAATCGGGTTTTTCGGTTTGGCGAACTTCGAAAAGCTGACCGGGGGGAGGCAACCTATTCGCGATGCATGACCTGAACCGGAACCGAACGATCCACCCACTTCTGCGGGGCGTCTTTATTGCCTTCTGCGCGATGTCGTGCGCGTCATTCTGCCAGGCGCAAAATACGACTACGTCCGGCGAGTTCACTGTAGAACCGCCCACGCTGGTTTCCCTCGGGTTCGAATGGCGAGTTCAGGGCGACGACAACCGCCAATGCCGCGAACCTCGTTCATTAACGACGATCGCCTGGTCCGCCCGAATCGATATCTACTAATATCGGTAACAAAAAGGACGTGACCGATCATGCGGCAGCTGGCAACTCGAAGCGGAATCTTAATGAGGCAGGGAAGTGTTCTTCGGGGGCCATTCGGGCCATTGATTTCCCGCTGTCGCCTCGATCGAAATGGGCCCTTCCAGCGAAAATCCAGGTACAAATCCTGGTCTCGGTCTTAGTGGTGGCGACGGTTGATGGTCCGCGGTCGTCGTACACCGCATTTCGTTCCATCCGACGTGAGCGGTCACGTGCTTGTAGAACGTCGGCAGATCCCCGTCGCCCCAGTCTTCGTGAAGGATATTGAACTTCAGTGTGTCGCCCACGATTTCGAAGTCGTCCAATGCCGCCATGGTGTAGGGATTATCGCAAGTCCCGCAGACCATGCCGCGGAGCTTGTTGCCAGCTTTTTTAATGATGAAATACTGCTTGGGCGCGCCGGTGCCGAAGCCCAGCCAGACCCCGATAACGTCCTTTTCGATCAACCGCGACTTCCATGGTCCTGGCTGAATGTAGCGCGGTGACGGTGCTCCCACTCCTTGCTGATTGACTTTCACCGCGGGAACGGGAGGACCCTTGGGTAGGACTGACACGATTACCGGTATGGGGTCCGGCCCTCGTGGATCTTTAATGAGGGTGCGCACGAACTTGCCTCTGCCTGGAGCGCCGCTGCTGCCGGCCACGATCAGATTGCCATGATCGAACCTGGCCGTCGCCTTGTCCTGATAAGCCGTGCTGCCGGTCGCAGTCACGTGGGTTACTACAAAGGTGATGCCGTCCGCTCCCAAGGTGCCATCGATAAATGCCAGCGTCGTCGCATCTGCGCAGTACGTGCAATAAATACCTCTGACCTTATCGCCGCGGATCGAGAACTCATAGGTGTGAGCTTCACCCTTGTCCGTCCTCCAGCCCCCGCGATAATCGTCGGCAGTCTGCGCCACGGCGACCTGTACCAATTCGAGCGCGACCAGCAATGTCACGAAAGCTTTCATACCAACTCCGGGTCGATTATACGCCCGTTGGCTCCGATATGTCTGCGCGAGCGCCCTTACCCGCGATTTCAAGAACTACGGACATTTCCGGCATGGATTCAACCAGCCGCACCGTCCTCAAGTCAAGAACATTTCGGATGCGTTATGATTTCCACAGAGTCGTGCAGGGAGAATCAACGTGACGGATGGATTGATCAGCATCATCGCTCGACTGGAGCGACAGAAAACAGGAATTGAACGCGCTCTTGCCGCACTCCGCGAGGTGGATGGTACGCCTGCCGATGAACCGACTGTAAGCACCCCGGCAACCCGCAAGGGCGGGATGACACCCGAAGGAAAGGAACGGCTCATCAAGGCGCTGAAGAAACGCTGGGCCGCCAGGAAAGGCGCCGCACAAGACGGCTCTGGAGATGCCGCTCCCGAAAAGGCGCCCGCACCGCGAAAGAGCAACTTCACCCCGGAAGGCCGTAAACGGCTGGCGGAGGCGATGAAGCGCCGCTGGGCAGTCAAACGCGCGGCGGCTGCAGTAAAGAAGCGGGCGAGGCGGCCGAAGAAAGCGGCCTGAAGTCTATAGAAGGCGCCGCTGGCCGCCGCGATGTGTCATCGGAGTACCGCCGAATCCGAAGACCAGCGAGCACCGTTATCCCCTGATGAACCAAGATGTTCCGCCGCCACCTGCATCGGCATCCTCGATGCGGGCCCGGGTCGAATCTAGTGCAGCGGGCAATCCCTATGAAGCTTCTTGCCGGCTGGAGGCGTATTTCCGGTGACCAGATTCTGACTGCTGATGGTTTGCACATACTTGCAGTCCGCATGATGGTAAACGCTGGAGTTCCTGCTCCACGCGTACGCGGTTGCAGGCTGCGGGGCTGTCGAAACACCACCCCCGATGACGGGGTACGAGGCGAGCCGTTGCGTACCGGACGAGACCGAATAGACAGACGACCCCGGCGCAAGTTCCACGACTATATTGCCTGCCACCTCGTCTAAATCCGGAGTCGGCGATGCTCCGTTTCCGTGCTCTGTCCAGTAAGTCTTTATGCCTGCCTGATGTAGACGGTCAGGACAATCGACGGTTGGGCGGTGATAGTCGTTGTTGTCTCCTGTGGAAATGATGCCAATCGTGGTTTGGTGTCTTTCAGCCACGCTTCGTTGGTGCTGTTGCGAACTGCAGTGGGTGGTGGACCTTGTACACATCGATTTGGCCAATCTTCGGCCCCACGCCGGTTTCGATATCCGCGTACATATCTGTGTTGTCGCCGCTGAGATCGCCGCCGATTTCAGCCCGGAAGTTGTCGTAGCTGATCAAAGCGGTTAGACTCAGGTCGTTCTCGTTGTCCGTTTGCACGCCGTTGCCATTGATCGCTTCCACGGTGATCGTGACGGAGTGGCCACTTCCCTTGTCCAGCTCAATCACCGTTCCGGCCGTGGCAGTCTTTCGATGTACCTTTACCGCAACGGCGTATGCCGTGTAAGTCGCGCCGGGATAAGAATCCCCGCGGTCGTACGCTTCATGTTGAAGGGGAAACTGTTCCAACACATCCGGAACGCAGCCGATGTGATCGAAGTGGTAATGACTGACGAAGAGGTAATCGATCTTGGTAACGTGAAGCTGATCCAGATAGGAAACCGGTTTCGTGCAATCCTTGCGCTTGAGATCTTTTCCCACATCAAACAAGACGATCTCGCCGCCAGGTGAGATCATCACGGCACCGTCGCCCTGACCGACGTCCATGAAATGTATTTGGAGGTGACCATCTGCCTGGCCTGAAGCCAGGGCTGAAAACAGGAGACACCCTAATGCCGCCGCGCCGATCAATCTATTCATCAACCCGCTCCTTATCCTTTGCAGTGGGCCGAAACACACCCAGCCGACCCACTAACGACGTTCAGAACAATATAGCTGAATACTGATCGAAAAGCCGCCAGAATCTGATGACAAATCCGTTTCGTGCGCGGATTTTCGTCTGTGTGGCACAACCGACCGCAAGTTTTTTGGTCTTGCATTTTGTCAAATTGCGCTTATCATTCTAAACATCCATGCCCGACGACGATTCTCTTCAGGACCGGCTGATCAACTGGTACTACGGGTCTGCGACGCTTCCCTCAGGAAATTCTGCGCACCAGCTTTACTCGCTCCGGCAGGGTTCCAGAATACGGGTTCACCGATATAAGCCGTCTCGGGTTTCTGTATAGCAAGTTGCTGGAGACATTATGCCAATTGAGTTTGCCGGAAAAACCACCGCTATGACCACTACAGGTTTCGCGGCCGTCGCGAATGGTCTGGGCGTAAAAGCGCCCGAAATCTGGACCGTATTCGCGGTCGAGACGTCTGGCTGCGGCTTCCTTCCCGATCGCCGCCCTCCGATACTGTACGAGCGCCATATCTTCAGCCGTCTGACTGGAGGGCAATTCGACGATGGCGACATCAGTTCTCCAACTTCCGGAGGTTACGGCCCTTCGGGCGCGGCCCAGTATAATCGGCTCGCCCGCGCCGTAGCCCTGGACCGTCGCGCAGCGTTACAAAGCGCTTCTTGGGGACTGGGCCAGATTATGGGCATGAACTTCGCCATGGCCGGTTTCGGCAACGTGGAAGACATGGTTGCGGCGATGTGCGATTCCGAAGACAGCCAAATGATCGCATTTGCCGCGTTCCTCAAGTCGTCAAAGCTCCACACCGCCCTGCAGATCCACGACTGGACTGCGTTCGCCCGTGGTTACAATGGCCCCAACTTCGCCCAGAACCAATACGATACAAAGCTGCGAGAGGGATTCCAGAAATTTTCGACCGGCTCGCTGCCCGGTATCACTACCCGCGCCGCCCAGCTTTATCTGACTCTTCGGGGGTTTCATCCCGGACCTGTGGACGGCGTCGCCGGATCGCTCACGAGCGCCGCTTTGCTGCAGTTCCAGACGGCAAATGGACTTCCCGTTACCGGCCAGGCCGACCAGGTAACCCTTGATGCCCTCACCCCGGCCTGAAAAGGCGTTTCTCAGCCTTTTGGGATGTTCTCGCCTTCAACAGCCGATCCAACAAAGCCTGCGCCATGCCGAGAAGCATAAGGCGCTGCTCGCAGGCTCCGGGACCCGCAGCGCCGATCAGCGGCCGGAATCATTCTGGCTTCAAAAGCGATGAATCCCAAGGGTTTGGGCACTGGCGTCTCCCGGTAAGGGACGCTTCTTCCCTTTCTGGACGGGAGGTCGTCGGATGTCTAAAGGATTTGTGCGAGGGATGTTGCAGCTCGTATTTTGGCCGCTGTTCCGCCCGTCGCGGTGGAGGGCTGCCATGGCCGAGCTGGATCTTGCGCCAGGGTTGGCGCTGACGGATCTCTCCATGCGCCGCCGCGATCACCGGCGTCTGGCGGCGCAAGTATGGGCATTGTGGCTCGGCGCCATCGCGTGGAACGCGATATGCCGGACTTGGCCGATCAGCATCGGATTGGGGGGAACTGCCGAAATGGGCACGGCGGTGCTCGCATTCCTCGCAATGCTTGCCATCGGCGGGAGTGTTCCCGGTGCGATCGCCCTGCTCTCCCTTTGGCAGGTGCTGACGGTGGTGCTCCCGCTGAGCGCTAACAACATTTACGGAATGAAGGCGCTACCGATGGCGCCAGTCATTATCGTGGCAGGCATCGCTGTATTTGGGTTGGGCGGTATCAGGTATCGACGCAACGCGAGCGTCGTCAGGCATCTGGTGAGTCTGCTGTCGGCGCCATTCCTGATGATCGCCGCGTGGATTCCTACGCTGACAGCCGGGAGTGCGCTTCGTGTGGGGCTGTCTCTTGCTGTCACTCCGGGCCTGCTGGGGGCGACCGACGCCTGGGAGATGATCTTCTATGAGCTCCAGACATTTGAGTTCTACTTTTTGGGGCTCTGCTTCTCGTTTCCCGTCATCCTCGTTCTACTGGTTGTTCCTTTAGCGCGAGACCTTGTCGATCGAGTGATTGCGAGACGAACACGAGACTAACGAAGCCGGAGCCGGTCTTGGTATGCCAACTGGGTGGACCGCGCTGGAGCACGTGTCCGTAATGGAGCAGGCGTCGAGCATGGCGCTGACCGCGGCGACGCGCTACGCGAGGTAGATGGTACGTTGCCGGGTGAGTGCGAAACCGAAGCGACAATCGGGGTCGAAAATGGAACGATATGCGCTAATATCGCTAGCTGTCTTGTACGTGTCGGCGGGTCCTCCAAAACTGCGCAGGCCTACGATTTCGTTACCGGAGTCCAGGTAGAATATGCAGACGCACTCGTCCTCGCAACCGCACGCGAGCATGTGGTCTCTGGTTAACCGAGTCGCTCCTTCGAGATATGGAGAATCTCCGAACAAGTGACGAATCCTGCTCGGGTGTAGAGGCGTTCTTCGGCCTGACCGGCGGCCATCAAGAAGGGTACATGGATGCCTGAGTCAATTGCCGCCGTGTTGAGTTGTGACGTGAGAGCCCGGGCAATGCCCCTGCGGCGAAAACGAGGCCGCACGCCGATTGCCGCGATTTCGGTCACTCCGCCGAAAGGCGCGGAATACAATCCTGCTCCCGCAGGTTCGCCGGTCTGCGAGTCGCGCGCCAACAGGACCATACCACCAGATTGAATAGTGCGCCTGAGTCGAGTAACATCGGCCTCTGTAGTGTTTGCCTCGCCATATGCCTCGTTTTGAGCATGCGCTGCCGCCCTCAGCGTAACATCGTCTTGGGCAGTCACAATCTCAATCGCTTCGGGGCACCAGAATTGCTTTCCCGTTTCCATTTTGCTGATCATTAAGGGCAGTCGGCCTTCAGCCGAAAAGCCGGACAGGATCAGGGCCTGCTCGACTCTTGGCGCGGCGCCTGGCAGATACTCAAGCCGCGCGACACGGGACCGCTGCTCGTACCAACCAACCAGCGCGGAGATCTCACTCGGTTTTGGATTGGCTTCGTCATTGGGTACCGCATAGTTGCGATAAATATTGGCGCTGGTGGGGTCGGACGATGCGAGGAAGGAACCAATCTGCGCCGTCTCTCGACTTGCGCTCAAGCTGGCGCGTAAATACAACTGAATGCGCCTGTCGGTGTCTCTGGGGTTAGAACGTATTGAATTCATTACGATATGCCTTCATGGCACAGCGACAACCTGGCGACTTCACTCCCGGACAGATCGACGAATGTCAAGCTTCCGTTAATTATCGCGCTGAAGCTTCTGTTTTAGTGCGTCATGCCGGATTACCGTCGGAATCAGGCACTCGCGGTGTTCGCCGGGCTGCGAATCTCGAAAGCTGCTTCGATGAGATCGGCTGCCAGTTCGAGGCCGCGCGTCCTCTCAATGGCCTGTTGGAGTCGCCGTGCTCTTTCGCCATAGCCGGGTCCTCCAATACGGTGTTCACCGCTGATCGCAGCCTGTCGGCGCTCAACTCCTTCAGCGTAACGACGACGCCTGTTCTCGTGTACGCTATGCGCGCGCCGACGCCTGGCTGATCGTTAGTCACCGGGATCGCAACCAAGGGCACGCCTTGCGCAAGAGCCTCAAGCGCGGTATTCAAACCAGCATGCGTGATGCAAAGCGAGGCCCGCTTCAGAATATCGATTTGAGGCGCATGCTGGACAATAATGGTGTTCGCAGGAACAGCGCCTATTTGTTCCGCCTTCAGATTGCCGCCTATCGAAAGAACGATTTGGCGCCCAGGCGCGGAGGCTCCTTCCACAATCGTTTTGAACAATCCCTCTGACCCGTTCTGCAGCGTGCCCATCGAGGCGTAGATCAGAGGTTCCCCTGAGAGCCGTTCCCATGGAAAGTCAAGGGGAGCGCGCCCGAAGCCATCGTGCAGCGGTCCCGTGTGGTGAAATTGTGGCGGCCAGTGCTCGCTCGGAAAGTCAAACTCTTTCGGCGTCTGAGTTAGCGAGGCCAGGGGCGACAGGCTCCGCCCGGCGGCGGCGTTGAGGCATACCCGCTTGGCTTCGGAGTCAACGAGAGCGTGACAACGCTTTCCCACTGCGAGTCCATCCGCCCGGCGAGCGCCGATGGCCTATGATGCTGTAACTCGGTCGATCGTCCTGTTCGGCGGTGACAATGGAGCCGGCGTCGATTATTCCGATACCTGGGTTTGGAATGGGGTGACCTGGATCCAAAGATCCCCTGCCGCAGCTCCAGCGGCTCGACAGTGTGCTGGCGTAGCGTATGACGACCAGCTCGGGAAGGTTGTGCTGTTCGGTGGCTTCGCCGGCTACTGGTGGAACTCTCTCGAAGACACTTGGACATGGAACGGAGCAAACTGGGCTCAGGCCAACCCAGCCACGGTACCTCCAAACCGCTACTCAGCTGGAATGACTTACGTACCGGGCGCCCTAATCATGTTCGGAGGATTAAGTTCGGGGCCGGGACGCAATGATACATGGATTTACGCTCCAGTGCCGGTTTTTTGAGTCCAGACGCTTCGACGGATCAACCGTGACGGGTCTTTCTCCGATTCATAAGAGCCTGTTGTCCGGGCGTAGCGGCCGCGAGCTGGGCGATTTTCAGCCAGACCTGGGTATTCCGTTCTTCGTCGGGTCTGCAATTAACCCGGATCGGCATATGAAGAACCCCGGAATCCCCGCTGGACCGCTCGGCTGATAAGGACGCATATCGGTAGGTATTTCTTGGCGGGGTCCGCTGCCTGTTTTCGTGAGCGCCGATCGCCCCCCGGGCAGGTCGGTTCGCAATTGCGTTAGTAAACGCTGAGCGACTAAAATGGGTCCACGGACGTTTAAGATGATTCGGTGCAGATGGCCGAGAATGTCTAGACACGGGTGGTAGACTTCTGTAGTTTCTGTAGGAAGAGAGCGTGAGAAAGCCGATCCGTCAATGACTCCTCATCATGGTCCCGCTCCTTGCTGTACTGCTTGCGCAGAATCCATCGCCAATATGTTTTATCTCGAGCCAGCGGAGATTTAAGGCGCTGCGAACCTCAGAGTGAGGCATGAACGGTGTTACGGATTGAACCAGATCAATGACTCGACGAGACTTTATCGCTCGCGCTGCCGCAATCGGGGCGACACTGGCTTGGGCGCGTCCAGGCTTTGCGAAGGCGCAGGCCTGGCGGGAACGCCGCGATCTGTATCCGGAAGGAGTCGCGTCGGGCGATCCGGAACCCGACAGCGTCGTCCTGTGGACGCGGCGGCCATTTGCCGCGGGAAAGCGTGGCATGCTTACGGTCGAAGTCGCACTCGACCGTGATTTTCGTAAGCTTGTGGCGACGGCGCGCGCGCGAGTGTTCGCCGATTCGGACTGGACTTGCCGGGCGCTTGCCGCACAGCTTAAGCCCGCGACGATTTATTGGTACCGCTTCGTCGACGACGAGGGTAACGGCAGCCGCGTAGGCCGTACGATAACCGCACCCTCGCTCGACGATGGGCGCCAGGTGCGTTTTGCGTTCGTCTCGTGCCAGAGCGTCAACGAGGGCAAGCAGAACGCCTGGCGGCGGATGGTCTGGGAAGACGTGCACGCGCCCGCCGAGCGGCAGCTGAATTTCGTGCTGCACCTCGGCGATTTCATCTACGAGGTCGTCGAGTATCCCGAGGAGATCGCGCACCGCTACGACCGCACGGTTTATGACATCGGCCGCATCCCTGACGGGCGGAAGGTCGGCAATTTCCACGTGCCGACCACACTCGACGGCTACCGAATGGTCTATCGCGCGCACCTCGCCGACCCGGACATTCAGGATGCGCGCGCCTGGTTCCCGTTCGTATGCATCGGCGACAACCACGAATTCTCGTGGCAGGGCTGGCAGAGCACGATTGAGTATGATGGCAGGCCGGAGCCCGCGCAGCCGCTGCGCGTCGCGGCTAACCAGGCGTGGTGGGAATTTATCCCGTCGCGCGTCGCTAAGGCGTCGGGCCCGGGGCTCGATCGGTTTGAGCCGCCCAAGGTGCAGGTCGCGCCGATCTTGCGGGTCGATGCCGACGGATTGGGCGACGAGCCCAACAATCGTATTGCGATCGCCAGCATGACAGCATATCGCGCGATGCGCTTTGGCAAGCATGCGGAACTGATCATCACTGACTTCCACAGCTACACGATGGAAGACCCGTTGACGCGCAAGGAGGCAGAAGCGTTCAGCTCGCGCGATTTTCCCGAACTGTTTCCACAGGAAGCAGCGGAAATCCTCGAAGCCGGCCGTAGCTATCCCGGCGGCGCACCGGATACGATTGCGTTCGGCGATGATCAGATTGCCAATTTCCGCAAAGCGGAGTCCGTTTTCACGGTGCTCGGCCGTGAGCAAAAAGCGTGGCTCAAGGGCAAGCTTACTTCGTCGAGAGCGACATGGAAGATCTGGGCCGCAACTAACGGAACGCTGGATATGCGCACCGACCCCCAAAACCTGCCCGCCGGGCTGACCGCGCCTTGGCCGGGCAAGGGCTACGCCACTTTCGGTGGTGGTGACTTCAGCGCGGCGCTTACCGAGCGCGGCGAAATCTACGATCTGGTGCGCGAGGCCGGTATCGACGGCTTCGTTACGGTTTCGGGCGACCGCCACAGCTTCTGGGCAGGCTACGCAGCAAAGGCACTGCCGCCAGCCAGGTTCGATCCAGTCGGCGTTACCTTCATCGCCGGCTCGATTTCGGCGCCGGGACTGGCCGAGGCGATGGAGCACGGGCTCAAGGGCCATCCGTTGAGGCCACTATTCGCGGTTGAGCGCGAGGGCGGCCGTTACGAGGCCACGGTCAACCTGACGCTCAAACGCGGCGTGAAGAGCGCGCTGGAGTATGCACGATCTGGGGATATCGAGGCGGCGCGGCGCGAGACCAATCCCGACAATGCGCCACACCTGGAATTCGTTGACATGGGCGGACATGGTTATGCGATCGTGACGGCCGACGCAGAGAGGATTGCAAGCGAGTTTGTCTGTATTCCAAGGCCGATAACCAGCGCACCCACGCCGGATGGCGGCCCGCTGCGTTACCGTGTCGTTCATAGTGCGGCGCGCTGGCAAGCGGGCGAGAAGCCAAGACTGGCGCAGAGCGTGATCGAAGGCGACGTCTCGCTGTCGATATGAGGCGTCTCCCCATGTCCAATGGCTCCGTGGCCGGCAACGGTCGCATCGCCCGGGAATAACGGCGTAGTGGCGATCTGGAAGTCCTCGACATACGGCTGATATCTGAAAATATCGGTAGCTATTTTCGCGCTCGCACAACGCTCCATCGCCCGCGCCACTGAGCCTTCCTCCTCAGAAGTTGCGGGAACGGGGTTGGCACCGGAAAACACAATAATGGGCCGAATCGTTGAAGTTTGCGAGGAAGTCAGTGCGATTCGGCCCCCGGAGATGAGCAATTATTCACCGCGGGAAGGAGGTGAGGTATCGCGCACCATCTCGTTAGAGCAGTGCAGCGACGCATCGATTTTCTCACTCATGCTGATCTCCGCTTTGGCGCAAGGACATCCCGTTGCGATCGGGAGACTTGGCTGAAATGAGGACGCTCCAGAGAGGCACGCACACGCTTCCTTCCGCGGTGGCCAGAATGAGGTGGTGTGGGGTTGGTTTCCGTCAAGCAGCAGTACCCAGTCAGCCCGCGCTTCGGGTGGGCTTGAGAAATTTGTTCACCGCTTCCGAGGGTGTGTAAATCTCGCCGTCGATCAGCATCCGCCCGCTATACCCGCCGCCGGGCGCGAACTCCCAAGCCACGTTGTGCCCTTCGCGCGCGAACTTCGCCCATTTCGACCGTTTGGCGCTATTCTGTTCGAGCCAGAAATTTCCGTCCGCCTCGGTAAACGACCGAAGATTCGCGTGGCCCGTGCGTCCGGTCCAGGTGGACATGTCGTGCAGAGTTCCAGGCACAATTTCATCGTAACGGTGTTTTCGCGTTCACCAGACGCGCCATCACTTCCGCACCGAGGTTTTTCTTCCTCCGCTGTCTCGGAAGCCGAGGTCGGTTTGCGTCAATCGAGGACAATTGCTTTCAAGTCGGATTCGAGGATACGTCGTTCTTCTGGATCCTCGGTAGCCGCAGTCAATTCGCATGCCGTCTGGTAGTGTAGCCTCGCGGCAGCACCGTCTTTCAAACTGAGGGCGCGAGCCATCGCTTCGTGCGCGCACCCTTTCATGAAAGGTCTGAGAGAGTAAGTCTCACAGAGTTCCATGGACAATTTCGCGTGATAGACGGCCGGATCTCCGAACCCCAGTATGCTATAGACGCGCGAAATCTGCCATTCACCGATGGCCTTGTTCGAGGCATCGCCCACAACGTCCCAGTGATAACGGGAGGCGTGTGCGCAATGAATCATTGCCGCATCCTCTTCGGCCGTGCGGTCTGGCTTCTCAATCAGGAGCCAAGTCTCGTTAAATAGATGCGCAGCCAGCTTCCGTTCCAGGTCCCTATCTAACAATCATGCCTCTTTCTCCGGAGAATCGCTACGATGTCCATTCATGCCCCGGCTTCTTTGGTTGTGGCCTCCGTTTGTCACTTTACCTTGTCGGCGACATCTTCGCGCGGATACCAATCAGCACGCGGCCACCAATTCGAAATCCATCGCGCCAAAATCGATTTATGGCTGGTCACGAATGCTATCACTGCAAACATTGGGTCGAGGAAGGCGAGGCTCACGACTGCTGGACAACTACTGAAGCCGCTCTCGTCGGTGGTCTCTCGGAGGACCTCCGCGACGCATGGGAGCGACTGCGCGAAGCGGCGGCTTCCCTTGGCGAGCAGCGAATTTACGCTTCCCATCACTCGATCATGTTCTCTCGGAAAACCTGTCACTTCTTTGTGCGTCCGAAGCAGAAATACCTCGAATTGTGCGTATTCCTGGGACGGAGGCTCGAAGCTCCCCAGGTGCGGCGCGTCGATCACGCATCGAAATCGAAGTTTTACCACCTGATTCGGATCGCACATCGGGACGAGGTGGAGCCGCCGATCACAAACTGGTTGCAGGAAGCGTACGAGCTGTCGAACGAAGTCTCACGAGCGGGTGTGTCGAAATCGCCTCGCGGGGTGGAGGACAAGCCGGCGTCTCGGCAACGCAACGACGTTCAGGCGCCGCTCGATCAAAGAGACCGTCTGGGAATGAGAATCCGGCTCCCCAATCCATGCGACCAGGGGAAAAACCCAGAACCCGAAGAACCGAAACAGCCTGAATGACCACGAGGTCCTTCGTGCGGTATCCTGTGTTCCTCATCGAAATTTGGGTGCTCTGTCGGCACGGAAGGGTTCTCCTAAATGGTCTGGGAAATGCGATGCGGATGCGGCAGTGACCGCCTGCGCCGTTCGAGGCAACGCTCGATTGAACGTCTTTTCGGGTTTATAGTTCTCCCGTACCGCTGCCGGGAGTGCGAACTTCGGATGTTTAAGCTCTCGTGGTTGCGTCCGCTGAAGGCTGGTCCCCGCGCTGCACCGCAATGAGGGACTACGCGGCTTCGGCCTGCAACTCCATCTCGTTCAGCATCCGCTGAAGATCCCTTGGGGGGACCTATGCAACGTGACTTTCCCGAGGGATGTCTTTCAGCTCGTTGGGCATGGATTCTTGAATCCGTCGACTATAGCCCAAAGTGGTTTGGTCTGTTTTCGCGAGCGTTTAGCCCGGCTGAGATCGTCGAATATCTCTAGTCATTTTCACGCTGCCGGGAGCGGCGCACCAGGGCTTCTTCCTCTGCGATGGCAAGAACGCAACATCAGAGGTTTTGCTCCGTGGAGCAGGAGTGCCCCAGTCAGCCCGCCGCGCTCAGAGTCGACCACCAGAACTTCGCGCTGCAAAGGGATTGAGGCGACCCGCACGCTGTATGCTCGCTAATGGCTGATTTCCAACATCGCTGAATGATGTCAAAACTCTAAACGCGCTTGAAACGCAATCATCCTCGGCGAGTTATCACCCCCCAACCCCACTCCGAGCAATCCAGTGGGCGGCGATGTTGAGCTGGTCAGCGCGCCAAAGCCAGTCTGCGTAGACCGGTTCCCTGGTATACCCGTAACCACCATCGAGGGCAGGCTGAAGTTTGGGTGGTTGAAGACGTTGAAGAACTGCGCATCGACGCGGAGCTTCACGTGCTCTCTGATCGGGAACCACTTAGTCAGATACAGATCGCTCCACCAGAAGTCCGGCCCCCGGAGAGCATTGCGCCCCAGATTGCCGAACTGGCAGGTTTGCGGGCTGTCGCCTCCCACGCACGCGCCCGTACTGGGGTTGATCGAAGATATGAAAGCGTCAGGATTGAGCCACTGAATGGTTCCGGGCTGCGTCACACCAGGAATGGAACTATGCGCGTAAAGCGGCACTCCGGGAACCATACTGGCGAATTGCGGGCCGCTCCCGTTCACAATCCCGTTGCCGTTTGCCGTGTAGGGCGCGCTCAGCACGGAAAAGGGCACTCCGCTGTGAAAGAACGCGGTGCCGGAAGCCTGCCAGCCATTGACCGCACGCGCCAGAACCCCGTTTTTCACCTTCCACGGGAGCTGATAGACATAGTTGCCGGTGAGATTGTGGCGAATATCGTAATCGCATGGCCCCCGGTCACGCGCGAGATCCCCAGGAATCGGCGAGAGAATGCCGGCCGAGGAAAACTGCAGAAACCCTCCGTTGGAAACCGTATCCATGCAATGGCTCCAGGTGTAGTTGATCTGGAATTGCAGCCCGGGACCAAGGCGCTTCTCCACGGTTAACTGAAGACCGTTGTAATTGCTGTTGGCGCCCGTGCTGAGCTGCGTGACGGCGCCGAAACGCGAGTCTGGCGGCGAGCCGTAGGCAAAAGGCGCAAAGCATCCTGAACAAACCGTCTGATATCCGTTCACCTGTGTCGTGTAGGGTTGATCTACCGCGCGCGTCCCCACATACTGCGCCTTGAAATCGGCGCTGGCGCCAAACTGATGCTCGATCGCCAAACTCCACTGCATAAAGTACGGCGCACGAAGTTTCCCGCTCGGTACGGCGGTGATCGAAACAGGCGGCAAGCAAGCTCCCGTATTCGGCAGCCTGCGAAGACAAACTCCCGCAGGATACCTGCCCGGCGGCGAATCCGTGGAGGAAACTCTGGTTCGCCGCAACGTTCGCATCCACCGCGCTGCCCGCCACTCCGGGCGCTATCCCGATCCCGCCCACCGTTCCCAAGAGGCCGCCGCGAAATGTATTCACGTAGGGCGGGTTGACGGCAATCAGATCGGCAACGCTTCCGGGCAGCAGATCGGAGAAGAGACCGAATCCGGTGCGCACCACAGTCCCGCGGCCCACCTCCCACGCGATGGCCGTGCGCGGTTGCCAGAGCGCTTCGGGCGTGGCATGGAAAAGGTTGCCGGCATGCGTTTGAATCAGGGCATCGAGCGGCTGATCGGCGTCGTGTGAAAGGCGAATCGAACGCATCTGGCAGCTGCGCCAGCGCCATATGAGGATTCAGCGGGTTGGAATTGTGGGTCGCACGGACGCCGAAAGTCCAGGTCAGTTTGCCCGTCAGCTTCCAGGTATCCTGCGCATACAAATCGACGTTGAGGAAGTTGAACGGCTGAGAATACGCAAGGGGAAACGTAGTCGTCGCGGTCGACGCCACTCCGTAGATGAACTGCGGCAGGTCGGTATAGGTAACCGTCGGCGTTGTCCCCTCGCCGAAGTCATAGTCGTTGAGCCGGAGAATGCGGGTATTCGTGCCGAACCGAAGGTCATGCGCGCCCGCAGTCCATGCGAGGTTGTCGTTGATGAAAAAGCGCGAGGCGCGTCTGCCTTGAATCCATGCGTTGTCCTGTCCGCCGAGCGTGCTGAACGGTGCGCTGCCGCCGGAGCCCTCCAGCACTATCGGAAACGCCGCCAGTGTCTGCTGCAGGTTCGCGGGACCGAACAAGCTTTCAAACCAGGAGAACGCCGGGTTGAAGTAATTCACCAGATGCGACGAAAAGACGTGTGTGTAGCCCAGGGCGAAGGAATAGAGCGGCTGCGACGAGACGGCGTCAAACACAGGATTAATCGGATCGGTGTAAGCGGCTTGAAGCCCGGTATCGGCCTGTAAGCGAACCCAGAGGATGTCGTTCGTTCCGGCGTTATAGTCAACCCGCCCCGTCTGCACCTGCTCGTGGTCGGCGCTCGACTGCGACACCGAGCGCCTCATGGCACAACCGTCCCCGTTTGGGGGACTGCCGCCGGCCGGTGAACCGCCGCTGGTAAAAGGGCATCCGAGCACGGGGACGGGAACGCCGCTTGCGGAACTGTATAACGAGAACAACCGGAGGTAGAACGGTATCAGCTGAGGCTGCGCCGGGTAAGTCGCGCCGGTGACAACGTCCCTACCCCCAATCGGGAGTTGCTGCAATATGTAGCTTTCCAACTGTGGGGTCGGGACCGTAACTGCAGAGACGATGGGCAACGCAATCCGCACCCACTCGGAGTCGAAAAAGAAAAACAGCTTGTCGCGCTGGACCGGGCCCCCGACGCTGCCTCCGAAATGATTTACGGTCGAGCGCGGCTTTTGATTCCCGGGCGTCGAGTTGGTAAAGAAGTCGGCCGCATTGAAGCGCGCCCCATTCCACAGCTCATAGAGATTTCCGTGGAACTGGTTGGTACCCGATTTCGTGATGTAGTTAACCTGAGAAGCGCCGTAGCGTCCCTGATCTACCGCGTATGAGAGCGTGTTGACCGTCACCTCCGAAATGGAGTTCAGACCCAGAACCAGATTGGTGGAGAGGCCGCTGTTGAGGTTGGTGAGAGGATCGTTGGTTTCGAGTCCATCGACAATGTATCCGTTAGCAAGCGCCGGCAGTCCGTTGAATTCGACATTGCCGAAACCATTCGATCCGCCGACGAAATCGTTGCTGCTGCCGGCCGTATTGATCACTGCGCCGGCGGCGAACTGCAGGGGATAAGTCAGGTCGCCTCCGGGGTTGGGAAGGTCTTCCATCGCTCTTGCGTTCAGCGTCGTCGAGGTGTTCGGATTCTCCGTGTTCAGGAGCGGCGCTTCGGAGTTCACCGTGATTTCGCTGCGTATCGACACGACGCCGAGCGTGAAGTTCACGGTCTGGATGTGGCCCAGACTGGCCGCGACGGCGCTCTTTCGCTGCGGCCGGAACTGTGGCGCGGACGCCTCCACCGTATAGCTTCCGGGCTTAAGCTGCGGGAAGGCGAATCGCCCCGCCTGGTCAGCCTTCAGGCTCCGCTTCTGGCCATTTTCCTCGCTTACAGCGGTGATATCCGCGCCGGGTATCCCGGACCCGGTCTCGTCGGTCACGAGGCCCAATATGGCGCTGGTGGTTTCTCCCTGAGCCGGAAGCGTTCGGGGAATTACAAAAGCCGCCACCAGAGCCGCCAAGGCAAATTTAGGCATGCCTAAATATAGCGTACCTGCTCCGGAACCGTTTAAGCTACTCTTAGGGTGTAGAAAGAAAACGGCCCGGCCGAACCCGTCTCAACAAAGTGAATCCAGAGACGACCATCTGAAAGCCATCCTGGAACTTGGCGGCCCCGAAGACAATCCTGTGTCGAGCAACGCTATGGCCGAGAGGCTTGGAGTTGGCACCGCGTCTGTCAGCTGCATGCAGAAGTTGTCCGTCGCGCGACCCGGCGCAGGATTTGCGTTAATACGAAATCGGTAGCTATTTGCGCGGTCGCCCGACGCGCCATTGAGCGGCGCACCTGCGCTTCTTCCTCGCCGTAGCATGATCATCAGCAAGGCTCGTCATAGGCAACTCGTCGTGGCAGTCGCAATTACCAGGTTTTCGAATGCGCAAGGAGAGGACGGCTTTTCTACCGACCGGCGAGTATTTGGATCAGCAGGGCCCCAAACAGCAACAACGTGGCGAGCGCACCCCTGTAGGCCGTTTGCCTTAACCGGCGCACGGACCTGTCCATGTGGCGGAGATAAGCTGTAATGTCGTCTTCCACGCACTCGGCGTCGGGACTTCTCATCTCGGCAAAACATATCACATCTTACGAGCCCGCGGTCCGGTTCGGTCTTGCCGGACATGAGCAAGGGTATCCATTCAGCGGCCTACGTGATTTCGAATCAAATGTTGGTATCTGCCCTCGCCGCTGCGCGACGCGCCATCGACTGTCGCACCAACGCTTCTTCCTCCGCAGTGGCGGCAACGGTATCAGGACGCCGGCCAGCCCTCGCTCCGGAGGAGCTCTTATCAAGATTGAGGGTTTCGCTGCGCAGTTTCGGCGATCGCGCTGGCGACCTCGGCGGAGCAGGCTTTACACGCCTTCCTTTTCGGTCTCGCTTCACGCTTTAAGCATGGCACTTCGCAATCATGGCGGCAGCCGATTCACGTTGGGTGGCTGAACTGACGCCGGAAGCTGCAGCGGAGATTGTGGGTCTGAGTACGCCGGTCAGACCCTTCGCCGGGTGAATCAAAAGAACTCTGATCGGGATCGACGTGACGCCTCTGGCCGCTGCGCTGGTCTTTTTGAAAGTGTCACGAGTGCTCGCGACGCTCGATCGGCCGCGCTCTGAACCTTCGCGGTCCGAAGTTGCTGGAACGGCGCTCGCCGATACGGCTTACCGGGCTCATGCTGAACGTGCCTCTTTCGCTGCGCCGTTCCGGGCTTCGATCGCCTTGACCGAGTTTTCAAACGCCTTTTCCAAAACGCTCTTGCCGATAGTCCCGAGCACGAAGCCAAGCAGCCGTCCCTTGAGGTTCTTGCCTTCACGTATGACGACCACGTCGATGTCCGTCAAACCATCGGGACGAGGTGTGAAGGTGTAGGTGTGCCCGGATGCGCCTCCCCACGTATTGGAGTCGGTCGTCGTGAGGACGACGTGATCGGATCGGATGCTTAGCTGATCGACGCGCACCGTCGATACCAATTGGGGCTTCGTCTGACACCGTGTCTGATACCGGAACACGATCGCTTGGTGCAACCCCATGCGCAATCGAGGCCCTTAACCGTCGTGTTTTGTGAATGGAACTGCAGGGCCATGTATCCACGCCGCACTTTTAATGCGGTGGTCGCGGGTTCGACCCCGCCCGGCTCACCATTATTTTCAATAGTTTAAGTGACATCGTCAGGTCGTTTTGGGCCTGACTTTGCATCTGACTGCAAGTTTTTTACTCACGGCTGGCTTATGTAGGCCGGTTTGCGGAGGAAGGAAGGCTTCCCATTTGGATCGGCGCCACCGCCAGGCGGAACGGCAGCAAGACGGAGAATTGCACCATCATCAGATCAACGGCGCACCTGACTTGCGCGCAGATCTGATCGCCCACGATAGAAGGATGCTGCTCAGGGCAGATCGCATCGAATTGGCCCTCCTGAATCTCATCCTGGATTGGATGGCCTGAACGCCGGGTCCCGCGTTCAGGCTCTACCAGTATCGGCAGGCAGTGCATCCCACGGTTGAAGACGCAACCGATGTCGAGGTCGTCGAATGCCTGCGGGTTCTTCATGAAAACGGTCTTATCGAGATCGACCGGTATGCTGAGTTCACTCCCATTCCCTACGATCACCGGGAAGGTGATGCTTTCTTTCTCGCGACTGCCGAAGCTTTCCGCTGCCGCGCCATGCCCCGTGCTCGCCGGCGCCGGCAGGAACTCGCCGGGCACAATCGGCAGGGTATCTTCATCAGCCACATCCACGAGGAACGTCCGCTCGCGTTGAGACTTCAGAAGCTACTTGAGACCGCCTTGTCACCCAAACCGCCTGTCTTCGTTTCCTCCGACTACGACAGCATCAAGAGCGGCGAAGAGTGGTATCGCGCGATCCTGGAGGGTATCAGGTAGTCGGAAGCGGTCGTTGTGCTACGGTCGCCAGAGTCAATTGCTCGGGCTGGATCAATTTCGAGGCTGGGTTTGGTCTGGGCCAGGAGTCAAAGGTGATCCCCGTTGTCTGGCGCGCGTTGACGAAAGGAGAAGTCGGCTTGCCGCCCGGACAACTCCACGCACGCGAACTGACCGACCGAGAGGAATGCGCTACGTTGTTGAGGCATCTGGCGGCAATCTTTCATCTGGAGCAAAATGAGACGGTAGTTGGCGAATTCATTGCTGACGCAGGGAGGCTCCGAGAAACGATTCCTTCCTGCGGCCTGAAGACAAAGGTTTTCAAGGATGAAGGATCGTCGGGTTATCCATCCAGAATACGGGGAACAAGCCGCTCGACATGATCGAGGCTTTTTCCGCGCTTCTTCCGCCGAGAAGCTGGTGATTGTGGAACCGTCATCCGCATAAACAAGCGTCTGTCCTCGCCCGATGTGGAATCGATACGCCGGCAGTCCGTCGTGCATGCTTAGCGTCATCTGATCGGGAGGCCGCTTCACCGCCAGCCGGACGTATGCCTCGGCAAGCGATAACCGCACACCGGAAGTATCGAGCGCGGGCAGATGAGCCAGACGATCCTTCGGGCCGACGCGGGGATAGTCCCAATACATCATGACGATCCCCGAGACAAACCAGACGAAGAAGAGAAGGCACAGCGCGACGCCCAGCCACCGGTGAACGAAGATCAACGCCCTTTTGACGGTAGCCGCGACACTTCGCAGGCCTTCGGCGCTCGCGAAAAATGACCCAGCAGTGCTCGGTTAGAGTGACCCAGTCTTAGAACAGGATTCCGGTCGGAAGTACTCATCATCATCATCCACGCCGAAGGCGTGAGCAGTTGTTGGCACAGACGTGGATGGGCTCGATATCATCCGCGCCGAAAGGCGCGTTGGGTCTGTTCATCGGGGGGAACAGGGCGAAGTTACCGTGCGCTGGCGGCGCGCTGGAGTTTGTTGCGGAGGTGCTGAAAGTATGCCTGACCGACGTTCAGATGGAGGACTTCCTCGATCACCGGCGCGAAGTACGCCAGCGACCGAATCATCCCGAGTGGTGGCGCATGGGCCGGCCTTGTCGAACGCCGCGCCGCCGCAAGAGTCAACGCATTCCCGACGGTTTCCAGGGGCACGCCCCGTTCGTGCAGTTCAGCTGCAAACAAACGATCCGGCCGGCGCACCACGCCCGCTGTTCCGGGCGTCGAACGATACGCATCGAGAACCTCGCGCACATACTCGCGTTGTTCCATCGGCCCTGAACCTCAGCCCTGCGGCTCGCGCAACGACGGACCGTTGATGGTCACCGTGTGACAGTAATGCCGCACGCGGCTCAACAGCGCTTCCACCATGGATTTATTGCCGAGAAAGTTCTGCCACTCGTCATAGCCGAGATTCGTGGTTATGATCGTCGAGTGCCGGTGGTAACGTTCCTCCATCAGCTTGAAGAAAGTGTTCGACTGTTCGGGTTTGAGATTTAAATACCCGAACTCATCGATCAGAAGGACGTCCAGGCGCGCCAGCCGGTTCAGCAACTGGCGCGTGGAGCGGTCGGCCAGCGAGGCATACATCTCGTCGAACAGGTCCTGCGCGCGAACGAACTGACAGCGGTGGCCGTTCTGCAAGGCTTTCAGCAGAAGACCGCAGGCGAGTCCCGTCTTGCCCACGCCGGTCGGACCGGTCAGCACCAGATTCTCGTGTTTGGCCACGAAGTCGAGTTCGGCGAACGTGCGCATCTGTTTGCGGTTCACGCCCGGCTGGCGCGGCCACGGGAACGTTTCGAGCGACCAGCGTTCCGGCAGATTCGCTCTGTGAATGCGCCATTCCAGCGCACTCTCCTGCCGTTCGTGCCATTGCGCCCGCAATAATCCGGCGACGAAATCGGAGTACGGGATGTCCGCTTTCTCCGCCGCCTGCAACTGCTCGTCATAAACCTTCAGCATGCGTTTCAGCTTGAGATTCTTCAGCAGCTGTTCCAGTTCCTCAGTCATCGCCTTCCGGCTCCTGTTCACGAATCAGAAAATAATCGCGGGCCACGCGCCGCAGAATCATGCGCTCCAGCCGGTCGAGGTCGTAAAGCCCATAACGGCCGGCTTCGGCCACGGCCGCGAGGAACGCTTCGCGCGGATACTCGCGCAGCAGCCGCAGCAGTTGCCGCAGGGCAAGCGCCGGCACTTTGCGGCCTCTCTGTTTCAGTTCCGCGATATAGGCGGCAATGGCGGGAGCGGCCTCGATGAGCGCTTGTTCTTCCGGATGCGGATCGCTTCGCTTCACGCCCTCCCCGCGCGGCGGCCTGTGCTCAGCCAGCGTGATCCGCTGCGACAGAGGCGTCAGAACGCGGTCGTGCTGAACGATACGGCGCGGGTCGAGTTCGATGGCGACCCTGTCGCGCGTCTCGCGAATCTCCACGCGCCTGCCGATCCAGGAAACCGGAACCGAGTAACGAATGGAGTTTACCGAGACATAGCCTTCGGTGTCCACCATGCGCTGGTGCAGCCGGTACACCTCGGGAATCCATGCCGGCAGTGGCTTCAGATGCAACCGCTCGATGGCGAACAGCTCGCGCGGCACGGCGCGCAGGTGCTTCTTGTAAGTCGAGTTGACTTTGTCGCACCATTCGCGCGCCTGCCGGTTCAGATCCTGCCAGCTGGTGAACGTGCGGCCCGCCAGAAAGTTGTTTTCTATGAAGGAAAACGGCCGTTCCACCCGCGCCGACCGATTGGCGTCGCCGCGTTCGTGCGCCACGAAACGGAACCCGAGGCGTTCGGCGAACGCCTCCATCTCGGGCACCGGAATCATCTCGCGTCCTGTGCCGCGCAGCACAACAACATGCGTGTTGTCGATCATGACGCGCTCCGGGGCGCCGTTGGTATAGCGCACCGCATCGGTGAGAAACACCTTGCAGTCGAAGCGCTGGAACGTGGGATGGATCTGGAAAAACAGCATGCGCGAGTAACACAGCACCGCGGACGCGGTCTGCGCTTTATACTTCCTGCCGCCCACTTCCACTTCATGCGGCGAGGTGTCGTGCTGCATCTCCACGCCGGGCTCGAAATGATACTGGCCCGCGGGCACAGCCGGCGTTTGCCCGATGCCCTGTCTGCGGCAGAACGCGGTCAGCGCCGGATAAGACATCGCCGCTCCGCCCACCTGGAGTTCCTCATGGACTCGCACGAGATTCCCCTTGCAGGAAGCCAAAAGATCCAGGATCTGTTGCCGGTAAGGCTCGGCTTTCTCCGGCCGCTGAATCTCCGGCACGCTCGTGGAGTTGGAGCGCAGGACTTTGCGCACCGTGAGCCGCGACACCTGCAGCGCGCGCGAGATCTCGCGGCTGCTCACGCCCTTCGTGTGCAACTCCAGAATCGCGGTGCGCTGCGCCTGGCTCAGCATGTTTCGCTTCCTGTTCCTTTCCGATGCGTTCCGCCATCCGGCTGAGTTCCCGGCGCGCGCTTTCGATCGCACGCTGTGCTTGCTCCTGCTGCGCCACGTTCATCTCCGGCAGCGCTTCGGTGAGCCGCCGGCTGGCCCGGCGCAGAATGGCCAGCGCCATCTCCAGATCGCGCTCCACCTGCTCTGCCGCCGCCGGCTTCGCCGTCTGCGGCTGCCGCTGCGTTTTCAAAAACAGTTCCGGCTCGGCGAGAATGCGCTCGCGAACCACGCGCGAGCCTTCGCGCCAGGCGGTGTATAGCTGCGCCGCCTGCCTTGTATCGCAGCGGTGCTTCACGAATGCGGCGGCCATACGCTCGCAGTCCTCAGCACTGACGCGCGCCGCGGGCGCCAGAAACTTCATCGCGATCTGCGCCGTGATGCTTCCTTCGCGTATGTGCCGCTGGACCGCTTCCGGCAATAACTCGACGAGCGCCAGCCGCCGCGATACCCAGCTCACGCTGCGGTCGAAGCGGCGCGCCAGTTCGTCCAGCGAATAACCGAAACGTCGCTCCATCTCCGACAGCAGCCAGCCTTGTTCGAGCGCGCTTTCCCGCGGACTCATTCTCTGTGAACGCGACAACAGCAGAGCCTCGGCTTCGCCCATCGGCCAGACCGTGGCCTCGACGGTGTCGCGGCCCAGCTGCCGGAGCGCGGCTATGCGTTTGTAGCCGTCGATCACCAGGTAACGTTCGTTGCCGCTTTTCACAACCACGACGACAACGGGAGTCTGTTGTCCGCTCTCAGCCAGCGATGCCAGCAGATGGCGCTGACGGTGCGGCTCGCGCACTCGCAGATGCTCCCATCGCAGATCGAGCTGATGAAACTCCAGTTGCATGGTCCGGCGACTGAGCCCGAGTATGCGGGAAACCGGGACTGGTCTTTTGCGCGGAAAGGGGAAGTGTGCCGGGAACTCCCGTGGGATCAGGAAGATACGGGCGGATCAGATCTTTCGCGGTACGGAGGATTAGTGCTCCCAAAACCCCAATGAAATCAGAGCCTTGCGTGCCGAACTGGTCTTTCGCGAAGTTCCAGGGAAGTTGGGGCAAGGGCGCGGGTAGGCGAAGCGGTTCCGGCGCTTCCGGCTGTGCCGCTCGCTGGTCAATCCGCCATGCGATCGAATAGCCGGGGTTGCGATTTCGCCAGTCTGCCTGAGTCTTCTGGCGGCGCGCCGCCTGACACTGCGGATTCCCGCATGCCCGTTGACAGGCTCCCACTCGCGGGTCCGGCCGGAACCACCGCCGACAGATTCTGCACGGTCTCTTCCGGGCCTCGGGCATCGTGATGAACCATCGTCTTCATCACGGCCATCAGCGATCCGAAGATCCGCCGTCAGTTCAGAATGCCTGGGTCATTTCTGCAGAGCACAGGTGGGTAACTTCTCGCGAGCGCCGAAGTCGCAGGATTTATGCGTTACTGAAAGCGATAGCGAATCGTGGCGAAGACATTGATCGGCGAGCCGGGATAGACCTGATCTGAGTAGTCGGAACCCAGGAAGTATCTCCGCCGGTTGAACAGGTTCTCCGCATTGACGGCGTACTCCATTTTTTTGTGGCGGTAACGCACGGCGCCGCCGAATGTCGTCCAGCCTCCGAGCCGGATATCGTCATAGAAGTCCGTAAACATACTGCCCCGGTATTGCGCTCCCAGACTCGCTTCGAATCCCGATTTCCAGTCCTTCGTCAGCCAGGCGTTTGCGGTGTGAGCAGGGGTATACTCCGGACGATTTCCGCTCAGGTCCTGGACCCCATCGCTGAAGGTGTCGTATTTCCCAAACGAATAACCATAATTCGCGAGCAGACGGATTCCCGAACCCAAGTCGCCCCTGAAGTCAAAGTCAATGCCCCTCGACGATTCCTGGCCGGCTTGAGTGTAAAGGTTCATGCCGAGAGGAATGACAACGTTGTTCAGGATGATTCGATAAAAGGCCAGATTCGTAGTAAATCGGCCGTTCGATGACTGCCACCGATGCCCGACTTCAATCTCGTGACCACTTTCGGGATTCAGCGCAGGGCCGCTGGAGGGAATGATATTGACCGGTGTGAACGAACTGGAGGCTCCGAAATAGATCTGCTGATTGTGGGGCAATTCGTAGACGATTCCTGCCCGATACGTGTAGGCATTCTGATCGTAAACTGAGGTGGGACCGACGCCGACGGGAGCTCCGTCTTCCCAGGGATCTCTCCTCGATGTCCGATGATAGTCGTCGAAACGGCCGCCAACATTTGTCTTCAAGTGCTCGGTGACCGAGATCTGATCCTGCCAGTAGACCGCGTTGGTCGTGTTGGCGAAGTGGCCTTCGCTCGCTGTGGGGAAACTTGTATAAGGCGGAGCGGTTTCCTGAAACGTTATAAGACTCACGGGCGGCGGGAAGTGGTCGCCGCCATCCGCAGTGGTGTCGTAGCGGTCGGGCGCATGTTCGATCTCATAGCCAAACATGACCGAGTGCTGCATGCCGAGGAACTTGAAACGTCCCAGGATGTCTGCCTGATTCAGAATCGGCCGCAGATGGTGGAAAAAGTACAAGGCATAGCGATCGACGGCATAGGCGTCGGGATCGAAAGACAGGCCTTCAGTAACGAAATATTGATCGTTGGCATAACGCTGCAGGAAGCTGTCGCGAAACTGCCATGTCGGTGAAACATTCGAATTGAATACGATGTTGGTCTGAAGGTCTCGTTCGTGGGCGAAATCCGACGGCGTGCTGAAGCGCCGGCTCAGATCAAATCCGGGAATATTAACCACTTCTACAGGCAAACCACCGTCACCATCGAAGTTGTCGTGGTTGAATGTTTCGTGAATATTCACCCGGTTGTTGTCGTTGATCAGCCAGGTGAAGGCCGGGGAGACGTTGAAGCGGTCAGACCCGGCGCCGCGCCACCCGTCAATGTGATCGAAGCTTCCGTCGACGCGATATAACAGCTTGTCGCTGACCAGCGGGCCAGTCGCGCCGCCGCCGACCTGTTGTTTGTTGAAACGGCCGCCGGTATAGAACAGATCGTAAGCCCTTTGTCCCTGCGGCTGCTTTCGGATAATGTTGATCGCCCCGCTGAGTGCGCCGCTGCCGTAGAGTAATGAGCTTGGCCCCTTGAGGACCTGCACTTCCTCGACATTGTTGACCTGCGTATTGTAAGAATTTCCCACAAAGCGCATGCCGTCCACGAGCAGCTGTGCCGACCCGTAGAAGCCGCGGATGGTGTAGTACTCATAAAGACCGTAGAATCTCTGCGCGGTCACGCCAGACACGTTGCGCAAGGCGCCTGTCAGATCGGTATCGCCCTGCTGCTCGATCACCTGGTTGGATACGGTGCCGACCTGGACGGGGAGCTCGATATCCGGGATGTCCATACGAGACGCGGTCGTCTTGTTTCCGACAGCCTCAACCTCGAGCGAAGTCGAAACTCCGCTCAGAGAGAGTGTCACATCCACAATTCTTGATTCGTTCGTAAGCTGGAGATTACGGTTTGCCGTCTGAAACCCCTGTCCGGAAAAGGAAAGCTCGTAATCCCCTGGGCTCAGATTCTCAAACTTGTAATCGCCCGCGGCGCCGGTCACCCTCTCAGACTGATACCGACCATTCGGCGCGCGCAGGAAGACGCTCACGCCCGAAGCCACGGTCTGGGGATCACTCACTGTCCCGGAAATACTCAGTTGCTGGGCCGCGAGGGGAAGGGTAAGAACCACGAACATCCCCCAACAAAGCGTACGTATACCGACACTCTTACTCACAAATTGTCTCCAAAGGCGGAAGGCCACTCAAGTCGAAGGATTGAGTCGATCTCAGCTAACCTAGCATGCGAGCCAGAGCGCAAAACAGCTTTCCTGGGTTAGCTGACAGTCAGTAACATGTTACTGACATAGTGGGCTCAGTAATTTGCGATACGAAATGATATTTCAGGCCGGAACGTCAAGCAGACCGTCAACTGGGATCGCGGTCGAAGCCAGGGCCCTTTGGACCTTAATTAGTCCTTTAGCTCGGCAATATAGCGCCCGCACCGCCTTCGAATTGCGATTTCGGCCCACACGACGTGTTCGCGCGAGTCCCGAGTGTTGGGTCCGATTCAACCTGGGCACTTGACGTGAGGCGGTCCCGGTTTTTGGCAGTCGCCGACGGTCGACACTTTCTCTTTTCCGGTTGTCTGCGCGATTGTTTCGGATCCCACGGTGATGGTTGGGGCCAGCGCGCAGGGGATCTCCCCCCGTGGCTGCCACCGACTTCAAATCTCCCTGAGGAGCCTGAAGCTGCAAACGCCCATCGCCGACGCGGGTTATTCTCGCGAATCACCGATCGGACGGTCACGGCGGTCAATTGACCTGATGTGACCTCTGTATCAGCGGCGAGGCATTCGGATTGTGTTATTGCTCGGAGGTTGGCTTCCGTTCACCTGAAATGAATGCCCGCTTGTGGTCAAAAATAGTCCGCTTGACTTGTCTACTGGTTCTGTTGAACGTCGGAATCGGGCTATATGACTGTATGGGTGATGCGCCCGTTCCGACAAATCGCGCCGATTCCCCGATACTGACAAAACAAAGCCAATCCGTTCCAACTCCAACGTGCGGCGATGACTGTGACTCCTGTGTGTGCTGCGCTTCCCTCGTGGTCGCGGAACACTTTGTTTTCGAGCTTGAGCCGACGGTATCCGCCGTGGTAATTACGCCCTCAGTCTTCTTCTCAGATCCGGAACCCAACCGAACAAAGCGCCCTCCTCGAGCCTGAATCTCCTCGTTTCGAACCAGGAATTCAGCTTCAGGAGAGATAAAAATGACGTCACGGCCAGCGTGGCGCGGGGTGATGCCCCGCGTTTGGCGCTGCTTCGCGCTGTCTCAGCTCCTTCTTGCCGGGATGGTTGTGTTGCGTGCGCAGGATCAGTTTGAAATTCATGTCCTAGAATATGAAGAACTTGAGCCCGGTGAGTTTACGCTTGAAACCCACCTGAACTATGTGGGCAGCGGAACCCGGACATTCGAAGGGTCGGTAGCGCCGACGGAAGATCAGCTTCATGTCACGTACGAACTGACCGGCGGCATTACGAGTTACGCTTCGCTCGGGGTCATGCAATTGAACGCAAAGCTTCCCGGCTCCGGTCTCCAGGCGGCGGGATGGAGATTGGTTCCTCATTTCTATGTTCCCGCGCGATGGCGCTGGCCGGTGGATGTTGGACTCGTGGCGGAGTTCGGCTTTGAAAAAGCTGCCTGGAGCGCGGACTCCAGAACCGTCGAACTGGTACCTATTCTGGAGAAGCATCTTGGGCGGGCGGAAATCGACGTGAATCCTGAAATCGGGAGGGCACTGCACGGGCCGGACGTGGATCGGGGATGGGACTTCGGACTCGCCGCCCGTGTGGGCTATCGAGCGACGAAGCGATTCACGCCCACCTTTGAATATTACGGCGAGTATGGGGAGTTATCTGCCTTCGCGCCGTTGCGGAATCAATCTCAGGTGGTAGTGCCGGGCGGAGATTTCCACCTGGGTAAAAAGATCATTTGGAACGTGGGTGTTGGATTTGGTCTGACATCGGCTGGTGATCGGGTGGTTTACAAGTCCCGACTCGAAATTTCCTTTGGGGGGCGCTCGCAGCATTAACCGACTCCGCGTTTCATTCCGTTACTTCCGCGTCAATGACTGCCAGCTGACACCTGCATCCGCCGACCAGGAGCCGTTCCGTGTTAGGTTTCATGCGAACGACTACTGACCCCGCTTCGGCATTCCCGGTAAACGCGCAACGGGGTCCGGGAGAGAACAGGCCATGCGGAAGGTACTCGTTTCGATCCGGAAATTCGCGATTTTCTGTCATCGCTGGATGGGCGTCGCGTTCTGCCTCTTGTTTTCCTGGTGGTTTTTTTCTGGCGTCTTCATGATGTATTGGGATTTTCCCGGCGTGGGTCAATCGGACCGGCTGGAGAGGTCTCCCGCCATCGACGCATCGAGGATCCGCATTTCTCCCGAGGAGGCGTGGACACGAGTCGGCGCCGGCAATCGGTCTCCTGGGGGAGTTCAACTGGAAATGTTTGACGGGCGGCCGGCTTATCGTTTCACGCCGGGCGGCGGAGGACGCGGAGGGAGACGCGGGGGGCGCGGGGGTCGGGGCGGTGGGAACCGAGCCCTTGTTTATGCGGACGATGGCGCCGTCCAACAGGGATATCCGGCAGACATGCTGCTCCGGATTGCGGCCGCGTGGACCGGGCAACCCGCAAGTTCCGCTCGCGTCTGCGAGGTTATGCAAATCGACCAGTGGACGTTGCAGGTCGGTCTTCGAGCCATTCGGCCGGTCTGGAAGTACTCGTTTGCCGACGGGCAGCAGGTCTATGTGTCGGGCCTGTCAGGAGATGTGGTCCAGTACACCACAACCGGGTCACGCATAGGCGCGTGGCTGGGAGCAATTCCACACTGGCTCTATTTCACCCCGCTGCGCACCCAACAAAAGCTGTGGAGCAACCTCGTAATCTGGCTATCCGGGGTTGGCACCATCATGGCAATTCTGGGATTGATTGTCGGAATCTCGATGTACTCGCCGTCGGGCAGATACAGATTCCAGGGGGCCGCCTCCAGCATTCCCTACGGCGGACCAAAGCGTCTGCACATGATCCTCGGACTATTTTTCGGTGTCGTCACGTGCACGTGGGCATTCAGTGGGATGCTATCGATGGACCCGCCCTTTCTGACGGATCGCCGCCCTCCCGGTGAGGGGGAGCGCTTGACCGGGAGAATTGTGGCGGCGCTCCGGCCCGGACGATTCGAGATCCAATCATACGACGCCAAGCCCCCGCAGCAGGCTCTGGCCGAAGTTGGAAGTCCGACAGTGAAGGAACTTGCGTTTACTTCATTCGACGGACAACCGGTTTACGTGGCATCTCTTGGGCCACGTGAGACAAGGATCGTGCCCGTGAATGGGACAACGACGACGGCATATGACAGCGGTCGCATCCTTAATATGGTCGCCGACGCCGCGCTGCCCGCCGGGATAACAGAGAAGCGCCTGCTTACACAGTACGACGCTTATTACCTCGACCGTCATCATGAGCGTCCCCTGCCGGTTCTGTTTGTGAGTTTTAACGACGCCGAACACTCGCAGCTCTATATCGATCAGCGCACCGCTCGGGTGGTGGGACAACACTCCGACGGTTCCTCATTCACTACTCGATGGCTTTATCACGGTCTGCACTCGCTTGATTTCCCCTGGCTATATAATTACCGCCCCGTCTGGGACATTGTCGTGCTTACATTGATGCTGGGCGACTTCTCACTTTGTATAACTTCGGTGATCATGGGGTGGAATGTGCTGCAACGAAAATTCCAGTCGCTTTCCGCGTATTACGCCGAGAGCCGGGAGGCCTGGAGGATGGCCTGACGAAAAGTCGAGTGAGTGCAGGCTGATCTTCCCCGGTGGCTGTAGCGATGCCATCTAACAACCACCATCGGATGATCAGCCAGAAGTTCGGATTGCGCTACAGCAGGTCACACTCCCCTTCCGGACGACGGGTGCATTTGTTGCGCCGGCGCTATCCCGTTATTCCCGTTGACGCGAGTATCGCGCAAACCGTCACCGCGATTGATATCTCCTTCCTGACGCCTGAAGATCCCATTTTTCGCAGGAATCGATCCCTCTTCCCGGACATAGTGGCAAGCACTCAGCAACGTTTTAATGTGCCAATTGCCGCCTCGTGCTGGTGATGTGCGGTACAAACGCGAGTCGTCCGTGCTGAACAGGGCGGAAGCCAGCAGCTACTGCATTTCGGAACCGCGTATAAGATCACGCCACTAAATCAATTCGATTTTCATTTCGGCTTCGGACTGAACGGCGTGACGCCGAACCATTTCTTCACAGTGGGATATTCTCTCTGCCCGGATCACTTGTGGAAGTAACAGCCGCCGGTTTCCTTGGACCATCAACTGTTTTCCTTAGGGCAACTTCGCTATCGTCTCGGTGTTCACCTTCCGGATCGCCGAGGACTTGACTGGAGCGGGTTGTAGCGTTAGCATCAAATTCGATGAAATACCTGCGACGATGCCTGCTGCTCGCCCTCGCCCTCATGATCACGTTATTACCCGCGACCGCGAACACGACGGGCAGTATCACCGGCCTTCTGAAGGATAGTCAAGGAACACCTGTAGCCGGCGGCAAAGTCACGCTTGTGGAGAAGTCCACCGGGAAAACCATAGTTATTACGACGAACAAGAAGGGCTCTTACACCTTTCTTGCTGTTCTGCCCGGCACGTATACGCTCCACGCTGAAGCCCCGGGATTTGCGGCTCAGGACCGGCTCAACGTAATAGTACATGTGGACTCCCTCTTGAAAGTCGATCTCACTCTCGATCCGGAGAAAAGCTCGCAATAGGAATCGTCCTGACGTGCCTGGCGGACCAGCCGCACTGCTCACTTGCTCGTAAGACGATGTCCACGACTGGAATTCTTATCGCGCCGGTTCCGCCTGTGAGTCAGCCGCCCGCATCTGAATTGAGGCAGGATATCTCAGCCGTTCCAATGCGGTATCAGCTCGTCGCATTGGAGATCTTAATGGCCTTGTACAAGGTCGGCCCTCGCTTTAACCAGAAATTGTTGTTCCAGCTGCTGCGCCCTCCCGCGTTGGCGGCCTTCGTTCTTCGTTTCACCACAACCTGCTGGACCGGCCTCGCGGCAGGATCGCACAGCTTGTAGCGAAGGTATTGATCCTGAAACCGTATTGCCAGGACGCCTCCGGAACGCATCTCCACCCTGACCGTCGCTCCAGCGACGCTCCGGCCGAGCACCGGTTCGGTAATTGCATATAAGCGCCGGTCGACCTGGAGGGTCAGATCCGGCCTGATGCGACTGATGCGCACATGGCTGAGAATCGATGTCAGATCGTAATTCTCTTCGAGTGTGCGATGAGCATCTCTTTTCTTCGGTACAGGAGCAGCGAATCCCGGGCGCCACAAGGGCAGGAATTCAGATTCGATCCATGCATTCGCCTGCTGAAGCGTTGGTTGACCCGACTGCCATTGTCGCTCTTTCCATTGGCAGCGCATTGTCGCGACAAAACTGGCCAATTCCCCTTCGGCGGCGATATATGAGGACGACGTCCACGCGATATTCAATTCCTGCAAGGCGCGCCCGATCTGAGTCAGAGATCGCTCATTAATGGATCCCTCCTGGGACCGGTAGATACCGGACTCCGGTGACCACTGAAAGAAACTGCGACGGGCAGTGCAGCATACCGACATACGTCCGTATTTCCGGAGCCATAGTTCAAGAACCGATAGCTGGCTCTTCGCGGACGCATCGGATGTGAATCGCGCCACGGCATGGCTGGTAGCGGTATCGAACAGAACGATTAACCACCACCTTTCCCCCTGGGCGCCTTGCCAGCGCCCGCCGATTTCCCACTGAACGCATTCGCCAAATTTTGCGTTCCGCTCCCGTGGGATCTCCTCGCTCCACATATCTGCTCGCCGAATTCTCCAGAGTGGGTATGGCATGACAATTCCTCAGCAACTAATGATGAAGAAACGAAATTGAAAATTCCACCTTCTGCAGAAATATAGCCAGACGTAAGTGTCACGTGACGCCCCGTTACTGGTTCAGTCAGGTCGTAAGACAGGTCAGGTACCGGTCAGTGACAGCGATATACTTGCGCGATGCAGGCGTGACCGCCGTGAACACGTTCGTCGGGACCCGGAATCCGGGAAACATTGCGTAACGGCGTTTTTCCGGCAATAACAAGGGCGCGAAGAGGGAGGGCTTGAATGGCAATCGGCATGCCTCACCGGTTTCAGGCCGAGTAAAGATTTATTTCCAACCAAAGCCGGAAGGAGATCTCAATGAAACTAACGACGATCCTGTCTTGCACGCTCGCGATAGCAAGTTGCCTGCAGGCACAAAGCAAGACACCCCAGGGACTTACCCCTCAACCGAATCAAACGGATAGCGCGCTTACCGCGCAAACCCGCCAGGTATTTCAGAACATAACCGACAACCTTCTGAAATCGGCGAGGGAGATGCCGGAGGACAAGTATGGGTTCCGTCCGACGGACGGCGTTCGCACCTTTGGGGAAACGATCGCCCACATTGCAAACGTCCAGAGCACGCTCTGCGGCAATATCAATGGCCATCCCGCACGCAAGGCGATGACGCCCGCATCCAAAGACAATGTAATAAAGGATCTCGGCCGCTCATCCCAGGAGTGCGAAACGGCATTCGACGAACTTTCGGCGCAAAACGTGTCGGTACAAGTCGACACTCCGGCGGGGCGACTGACCCACATGGGCGCCCTGCTGTACATAATCACGCATGCAAGTGAGGAATACGGTCAATTATCGCTTTATCTCCGGCTGAACCATCTGCAGCCGCCGTCAAGCGACCAGCACAGGAAGACCCTTTAATTGGCAGGCTGCGGGCAAAGTACGGGGACCTGTTAAGGAACACGCGCAAGTTATGGCCGCCGAATCGCGGCTGGACGGGCGGGGTTCCTCCACTTTCTGGCGCTGCGCCCGGCGCCCCTTGCGCTATTGAGGAACGGAGCCTTCCGGCGCCGAGCCGGCTAGTACACGCCTGCCGTCGGGGAGCCGGATATCCCGGGCGTGGGCAAGGTTAGTGCCGTCTTTAGCCAGATAACCGTCAACCGTTACAACGTCTCCGACCCGAAGCGAGTTCCGGCGCCATCCGCCCCGCAGCAGGACATTGGGACTCGCAAGCTCGAGGTCCCAACGGGAGATGCGGCCGCTCGCATCTCTCACGTCGATCTGAAAATGCGCATGTGGATTCATCCACTCGACTCCTGTTACGTTACCCGTAAGCCGTATGCGTTTGTTAGCGTCATACTCGGCAGCGAAGGCGTGATGCGCCCACGCGACTTCCGCTGAAGCTATCAGCAAAAGAGCTGATACGAGTAATCGATCCAAATAACCAGCCTTCATAACTCAGGGGCGAACACCCGGCTAAATTATATCGCCGAGTATTCCCGCAATCCATCGAGACTGAGTCACTGGCGGTTAGTGACGGGCGAGATGCACTGTCGCGCCGTTTGTTCTCCGTGTTTCGCCATAAAACACGGGTTTCAATCGTTCGCTACATACATCGGTCTGCGAGTGCCGGCTTTTCCCGATACTTATCGTGGCAATTGGCGCATGCGGTAGTCATAGTATCGGCAGCGTCAAGGATCTTATCCTGATCCTTTGTTTGCGCCGCCTTGTATGCCTTCATTCCCGCTTCCCTTACGCCCTGCACGAACACCGCCCAATCGGCATTTCCCATGGGCACCGGTCTGCCGTTGGAACACTTCCGCCCAGGAATCATCAGAAGATTGGCTGCCTCCGCGATTGCGAGTCCGCTGTTTTCGACTGCTTGCCACTTTCCATAAGAGTTCTGCAGTGGGTCCGTCGCCACCGATGGATCTTTGGCTACCGGCGCGTCGTTCGGGTTCTGACTTTGCGCGGAGAAGATCACATTGGAAGCCGGATAAAGAATCCCTTTCATCAGCTGAGCGAGATTCGCGTCAGGCTGCAAAGTGGCTGCCGCGCCCCGAGCTGGTCCGCGTCCGGGAGCCGCCGGCGCCTGGGCGGCGGAGCGATTGACGGAGAACATTGCGAGCACCAGAACGGTTAAAAGCCCTGCGCGAATCCACGTTCCAGATTTCTGTCGATTCATGTTGTCCTCCAGTTTCATGACCGCTGAGCTTATCACCAGCTGTTCCTCAGAAAATAATCTTTAAGGCCAGCTGGACGAGCCTCGGCGAGGCCGCTTTCACCACCGAACCGAACAGAGGGCTGTCAATATTGCCCTGTACGGCTGCCGGACCGAAAAATTGCGTGTGGTTGAATACATTAAACGTCTCCAACCGGAACTGCGCGGATTTCGTTTCCCGGAAATTGAAATTCTTCAGAAGCGCCAGATCGGTATTGAACGAACCCGGTCCGTAGAAGGAACGGCGCGAAGCGTTGCCCGGCGTTCCCAGCGCGTTGATGGTAAAAGCCCCGGTGTTGAAGTAAGGCAATCCATTGCGGGGATTCCCGTTCAGCTGGAGCGGCGAACCATCATAGTCTGCGGTATCCAGACTATAGTTGTTAACCCCATTCGGAATACTTCCCTGCAGGGAATTGTCGTTGTTGCTCTTGATGGTTACCGGGAACCCCGAACTCAGGCGGGTAACTCCGGTCAGGGACCAGCCCTGAACCAGGAGTGGCGCTTTTTTCGTCAGCTTTTCCGTGGGAAGCAGATATTCATAGCTCGCAACCAGGTTTTGCCGTAAATCCCAGGCCGAAATGGCGCGAGTTGCTTTGTAGTCAAACGGATTCGCAGTCTCTCCCAGGTTCGAAGCCTGGTCGATCGATTTACTGTATGTATACCCGACCAGCGTTTGAAAAGAACGTGAGGAATGACGGAGGGTGACCTGGAGAGAATTATATGACGAATTGCCGAAAGAGCCTTCGAAGCCGTCGTTGCTGAACGCCGAACCGTAAGGTCCCCGAGTTCCGTTGTAGACCTGCCCGGACGCTGCGACGTACTGAGTATCTTCGCCGAACGGCCCGCAAGTAGCCGACCCGGGCGCGACCTGGGTGGCAGAGCTGAGCGAAAGACAAAGGGCGGGATCCCCAGGGTTCAACGAATAGGTCAGCAGCAGGTGATGCGCCTGGGAGCCGACATAGGAAAGATTGAGTACCGTGTCTTTGCCGAGCTGCCGTTCGATGGAGAGGAAATAGTTTTCATTGTACGGATAATTGTTGCCTGGATAAGGCCCTGTCGCTCCCGCGATAGGTTCAAATACCGAGAAGTCGTAGCTGGAGTCCGGTTTCGTAATGCTCGTGTCGAGTCGCGGAAAATTCAGAGGAAACGGATTTCCAGTAAAAGACCCGTTCGCGGCCGTCATGAACGGCGTTGCGAATAGAGGCGGCCCGGGGCTTGTGTAGCTCAATCCATAAGGTGGTTGCGGAAGATCGAAGCCCAGAACCTGCCCCTGAATAACGGAGTAGTAAATCCCGTATCCGGCCCGAATGCTCGTGTTTCCGGGACCTCCCAGAAGCTTGCCGAGGAGACCGGTCGTCTCGCTCGGCGACCAGGCGATACCAACTCGCGGGGAGAATTTGTTGGCCTGCGGTACCAGTGTCGGTGGAACGCCTTTATCAGTCGGATAGACTAAACCCTCGGGCGCCGTAGTGAAGACCTGCGATTGGCGACCCAGTTCAAACGTCGGTTCCTGATGATATTTTTCGGACCAGTACTGCATCAGCTCCCAGCGCACGCCGTAGTTCAGTGTCAGATTCGGTTTGATTCGCCAGCTATCCTGCCCATAAGCTCCGCTGTACTTGTGGCGGAGATAGAAGGCCTGCGAGTCCGCCTGATTATAATTACTCGCAACGCCGATCAGGAAGTCCGCAAAATCAAGACCCGTTTCGGTACCGGCGAACAGGAACGATCCGTTGTAAGTCGGATTCGAGTAGACGTTGACCTGCTCGTAGCTCTCCTGAAATCCGGTCTTGAAAGTATGGTTGCCGAGAACCTTCGAGAAGTTATCGTTCAATCCGTAAGTAGTGTTTATCTGCTGCAGATTCGTAATCGGAGTACCCATCACAAACGAGTTGAAGATCACGTTCTCGATGCCTTCGATGTCGGGCGCCAGAGGCACAATGCCGGGAGTTCCCACCCCCGTTTGGAAGCCCTGAGATGCAAGGCTGGGGCCAACGCCGCCCTGGGGCTGACCGACGGTATTATTGCTCCGCATTACGCTGAGTCGCAGGTCGTTTACGGCAGTCGAGCCGAAGGTTTTGGTGTGGCCAAACGTGTACAATTGTCCGCGGCCATAATTGAGAGCGTTGAAACCCGGAACGCTGGCGCCGCCCTGGCCCGTCGGATACGGATTGTTGAGGGTGAAATCGTCGATGAAATAATATCCCGTAAAGGAGCCCCAGCGATCGCTGTTGCCATCGACTCGAGCGCCGCCTTTGTTGTCTGAAACAATTTGCGCCTCATTGCCTGTCGAAAACGACCCCGGCCCACTATTGGGGAGAGGAATGTATTGGAGCAGATGCTGCGCCGGCGCGGACCAGGCGCGCTGGGGGATTATGGCGTTCGGAAACACACACTGGGCGGAATTTGTGCAGCCCGACGTGTAATACGGCTCATCGGTCGTGACCCCATAGCCGAGTTTCTGAGTCAACTGCTGCGCGAGATAGGGACCGCTTACGAGACCGGAAAGCGCATTCGCCTGATCCGCCAGATTTCCCGTCCGGTCCGCGAGCGTAGGCACCGCGATGAGGCCGGAGTCAATGCCCTGAGTGGTCTTCGTCCCCTGATAATCCACGAAAAAGAACAGTTTGTTTTTGCGGATCGGGCCGCCGACAGTGCCCCCGTACTGATTCTGCCGGTATAACCCGCGGTCTGCCGAATAGAAGTTTCTCGCGTCCAGATCCGTGTTGCGCAGGAATTCAAATGCCGTCCCGTGAAAACTGTTGCCACCGGACCTGGTCACGGCGTTGACGATTCCTCCGCTGTAATTCCCGTACTGTGCGTCAAAGTTGTTGGTCAACACCCGGAATTCCGCAAGGGAGTCCAGATTGGGAACGATCAGCGTGCCGCCGTTCATGAGTTCCTTCACATCGGCCCCGTTCACCATAAAGCCGTTCGCGTCTTCACGCTGGCCGGAAATCGATTGATTGCCGGGGTTGACCGTCCCAGACGGATTAATCGCCACCGTCGCGCCAGCCATCACGACCGAGTCGGGCTGCTGCGTCGACATCGGAACGATGCCCGGCTGCAGAGCCAACAGATCGGTGTAACTCCGGCCGTTCAGCGCGATCCCGATGATCTGCCGGCTGCTGACCACCTGGCCTACCTGTGTGCTTTCGGTTTCGACCTGCACGGCGTCTTCCGTGACATTGACCTCTTGAACTTTCTCGGCGAGTTCCAGCGTGAGGTCCGTGTGTATAACAGCATCGAGGTCCACAACAACATCATTACGAGTTTGCGGCTTAAAGCCGGGGGCCTCGGCTTTGAGCTCGTAAGTGCCGACCGACAGACTAGGAAAGGTGTATTCGCCCTTGGCGTCTGTCGTGGCTTTTGTCTGAATTCCCTGGGCCTTGTTTATTACGGTTACGGTTGCGCCGGGGATAACGGCGCCGCTCGGATCTTTCAGGGTTCCGTCGACGGTGCCAGTGGTCGCGGCCAAAATAGCGGCTTGAAAGCTGAAGACGAGCAACGTAAAAATGAAGGCGGAGCGCACGAAAAAGCGCAGCATAACTATATACCTGTTCTCCCGAAAAAAGACATTTTTAAGCGGCATCGGCCTGCGGCATTCATACGAGTTCCCGCCTCCAGAACCGGTTGAAATCTGGACGGTTCGGTCTGGTGGAAACAGCGTTGGCAGAAGACTCGGGGCGAATTTGAATCATGTCGCGGTCGAACCCGAGTAGCCTGATAATCCTCCCCAAGCCTACCAGCGGGATACATGTTATAAGTAGAAAGAACGGGTCACAAACGGTCTGTGACGCGTTTGTGACCAACTTAAGTCTTTTGTTTCCGGTAGCTTTTCGTTTGATCGCCAAACTTCCTGGCGGGTCATGCCTTGAACCCCAAGTCCTGTGAAGGTGAGATAGCGAGGTAAAAACGCTATCGGCGATAGATTCCCGGACGTCGACCCTATGCACTGCAACACACCAGAGTCCGCCCGGCTTCTACCGCATGGAGCAGCTTTGTAAACGCGGAGCGGTCCATATCGGGCACCGAAAACCGCCGTCATCACAGGGCACGGGCAACGCGATCCGGATGACGGTCTCCGCAGCTTTGCCGCTGCCGCGCATCGAGGGAGTGAACCGAGGCCCAGCCGTCGATTTAAAGGGAACGGCTTCCCTGCAACCCCAGGGCTGCCGGCCAGTTCGGGATTTTTCGCCGTTGGCAGGCGTCATATACCGGTCACTGACCGTCAACCGAGCCATCTGGCGATGGACTTCGCGGATGTTTGTGATACGTTATGAGCCGGTCGGCAGTCATTCAGGGTGGAAGCGCCAACGGCATGCCCGCGGGCCATGATAGAGTGCGAATTCAATCGAAAGGGACTCGATACCGCCAAACGAATGCTGATTGAAAACCCCCTCAATTCATCGCCGCTGGTGTTCCCCGTTCTTGAATGTTTTCACATCGTTGGCTTCGCCCTTTCGGTCGGGACGATCGCCATCGTGGATTTTCGGCTCCTTGGGTTCGGCATGGTACGAGAAGCACCTTCGCAACTGCTGAAAGACACTTTCCTCTGGACTCTCGGCGGCTTGACACTGATGGTTTTTTCGGGCCTGATGCTTTTTTCGTCGGACCCGGACATGTACTACCTCAATATTGCCTTCGACCTCAAGATGTTTTTCCTGGTTCTGGCGATCGTTTTTAACTACACCATCCATCGCAAGGTCGCCAGGTCGGACCCGCCCGGTGGCGGGAAACTGGTCGCGTGCGTGTCCCTCGTACTCTGGGCTTGTGTTGTGTTTGGCGGAATCTTCATCGGATTCCTGAACCCTACCCTGGATCTCAATCACGTCTGATCATGATTCTTTCCTTTGTCCAGTGGCTTCAATTGACGGACTTTTTCACCTATTTGAGAGGGTCCGCCTACAGTTACCCGGTGGTTCTGTCGTTGCACATGGTCGCGATCTGTTTTTTTGGTGGAATGATCCTCATGACCGATCTCCGCCTTCTCGGCTGGGCGATGACCGGCCGCCCGATTTCGGACGTTGTTGATCAGTTACGGATTCCGAAACGTTACGGATTTTTGTTCGTGGCGACCTGCGGGCTTCTGCTGTTCGGTTGCAAGGCGGAAGAGTATTACTACAACGCGTTTTTTCGGACCAAACTGATACTTTTGTGCCTTGTAGCCATCCACGCGGTGACTTTCCGCGGAAGCGTTTACAATAGGGTTGCCGAATTTGATCGCGCGGGGCGGGTTCCCGCTTCGGCGAAACTGGCTGCGGCACTTTCGCTGGTTTTGTGGACCGGAATCGCGTGCATGGGACGGGGGATTGGCTATATCGAGCCGCCTTTCGGCATCCATGCGCAGCTTTGGCCGTTCTGAGTCATAACGTGCTCCTGGATTCCTTCAGTCCGGATTCTCCTCGGACACAAACCATCGCGGACCTGTTCGCAAAGGTTCAGACCCAGGCGGCGGCCGCCTTTGTCGTTGTGGCAGGTCTGGTCGCTCGCTTGCAGCCTGCTGGGGACCGCCCTGACCTTCGCCCGGCGGCTCTCTATCCCGCGTACCTGAATCCCGACGATCACCTCCGCATTCTTCCCCTACTCGGGGAACAGTGGGGACTCGATCCCAAAAACGGGCTGCAACTCAGAGGCCTGTCGATGTGCCTGCCGAGGTGCTACATCTATCTAACCGGAATCCTGGCAACCATCGCTCACTGGTATGAGAAGGCTCCCGCCGGACGGCCATTATGACAAGCTCCCGCTTGCATTCGTCCGCGATTCTTCTGGCGATCCTGGTCTTTCTTCTGATTGCGTCCGGGGCCTTGCTTACCAGCGATATACGTCCATTGCCCGGCACAGCTCCCACAGCCGCGGCGGTAGCGCCCATTGCCGCCGCCGTGCAAATTGAGGAGGTCCATCGCATACTTGCCGCGGTTGTTGCGGTCCTTGCGGTTGGTCTCGCGATTGTCGGTTCGTCGGAGACCCGTCTGCCCGCCTGGATTGGAGCGGGCCTTGTCGTGATCGACGGGCTGATCGGGTTTCAGTCGGGCGAGGGGCTCATGTTATCTGCATTCACCGGCATTCTTCACGCGTTACTGGCTCCCCTGATTTTCGCGGCTGTCGCCTCGGTCATCCTCTTTACTTCCACGACCTGGGCCGATCCGGCGGTTCCCGCGAAGGATGTATGGGCCCCATTGAACAACCTTGCCGTCATCGTTCCCGTTTATGTGATATTCCAGATCGCCCTCGGCGTCGCGTTCCGTCACAACGCCATAGGAGTCTTCTGGCATATCCTTAACGCCATGCTGACGCTGATGCTGATTTTGGTTTTTGGCATTTGCGTGCTTCGGCAGTATCCGGAGCATCCCACGTTGCGCCCGGCTGCCGTCGGTTTACTGGTCATTACGGGCGCTCAGGTGCTCCTCGGCTTTGCTGCGTTTCTTGTACTTCTGATCGTCGCGGCGAATAATATGGCGCTGATCGTGGTCAGTGTACTTCATGTCGTCACCGGATCTTTGACTTTGGCCGCGGCTGTCGCTTTGTCGCTCCAGTTCAGGCGCGCCGCGCAGACTGGAGCGTCACTGACCGGTCATTGACCTCGAATGTGACCGGTGCCTGGCGAAAGACCGCTATGAATCGAATACAATTGTTGAGCCAGCCCGTAGAAAGAAGAGGGTATCAAACAAGTAATGCTGATTTATGATCTGAACGCGAATCCCCTGAACAGCAACGAATGGGCCTTTCCTCTTACCGAATGTTTCCACATCACTTCGTTCGCTTTGTCGATAGGAACCATCGCTCTGGTTGACCTGCGCCTCCTCGGTCTGGGGATGCGGCATCAGACGCCTGGGCAGATTCTCAAGGACACCTCGCTGTGGACCCTCGCCGGCTTCATCATAGTCATCTTCTCCGGCCTGCTCATCTTTTCCTCGGATCCCATCCATTACCTGTACAACCAGGCGTTCCGATTCAAGGTTACTGCTCTAACACTCGGAATCATCTATAACTATACGATTCACCGCAAGATCGCTCTATCGAATCCTTCTCCCGGGGTGGACGCCCTGGTTGGGGGCGTTTCAGTTCTTCTATGGATATCGGTTGTCTTCAGCGGCCTGTGGATCGCGTTCATCTGAATTGAGAAAGGCTGGAGTTTTGAATGGATGTTGCTTCGATTAGTCATGCGATCCAGAGTATAGGGTTTCTGACATACATTCGCGAGTCGGGTTACACCTATCCGGTGATCATGGCGACTCACCTCAGCTGTATCGCGGTTTTTGGCGGCCTGATTCTTACAACGGACCTGCGGCTGCTTGGGTTGGCGTTTACGGATATTTCCGTGACTGATTTCGTGCGTGGGACGCGAATCTGGAAGCGCATCGGCTTCGTCATCATGGTGACCATGGGGCTTCTGCTGGCAACATCGGAAATGGACAAGTACTACGCCAACCCTTATTTCCTGATGAAGGTGTCTCTCATCGTGCTGGTACTGGTGCACGCTTTGTACTTCCGCCCGAGGGTTTACAACAATACGGCGGCAATCGACAGTGCGCCAAAGATACCAGGTGTTGCGAAAGCTGCTGCCGTGATTTCGCTGGTGCTCTGGATTGGGATCGCCAGTTGTGGCCGCTGGATCGCCTATTGGGAGCCGCCAAGGCCCAAGGCGCCGCCCCTGTTCCACACAACCGCGATAGACATCCACGCGCCAGGCATTGCGCAGTCGCCCTGGGACGTGGGCCGAACAGGTGCAATGTATCTGGTGGAGCCCTTCAGCGCAACGGACTGCCCGCGCGGTTGAAACGGCTCGTAGCTCAGGCCGGTACGAGCGCGCAATTCGAAATGCTGGTGAACGAAGCGCCGCTGAGAAGCGGTGGGAGTGTACCGGGTCGATGGAGATTTCCGGATCCCTGATTTTCTTCCTCCCCGCACGCGAGTGGGCTGGTGGTGGCCCGGCTTTTGCTTGCAGATACCCCCATGCAGATACCCCGCTCGCAGCGCCAATGACACGATCTCCCGGATCATTTGTATCCGGACCAGTACACGGGGGAACGAGCTTGCCGTTTACGACTCTGGGGAGACGGCATCGCCGGCAAGCGTTCGGGTTGGGCAAGAGAGCTAGTGATGTTGCTGCATCCTTATCTTTACAACTTCGGAGACGTTCAGTCGAACCCAGCACAAACGATCTGATGATCTGGCCTCACGCTGCATCCCCCCGCCAGACGATAGGTACCACAGACCACTTCAGCCTGCGATCTGGCTGCGATTCTCATTTGAGTCCCAGTAGGCGATCAGCCTTCCCATCGTGAACATTGCCGTCCAAAGCACCAGCGAGAGAATCGCGGCAACTTTCACGTTGGGGGGCGTGGTCGGCAGTCGATCCAACTCGTACGTCCTGTTGTAAACACTCGGCCGGAAGATGAGGGCGTGCACGCCGATTAGACCGAGAATCATCATCCTGGTCCAGAAGAAGGGATTGGGCGCGTACGTCGTCGCCTCGGAGGTGGCGAGCGGAAGGCCTGTGACGATCTGGACGGTTCCTCCCAGACGTTTCCACGGACGAAGGCTGGTCACCATCTGGGTAATGCTTACTCGAAGCCGCGTCCATGGCAGCGTTGAGCTGAAAAACATGACGAGTGCGGCGATCAAACACAGCACGGCTAATTCAAGAACCAGTCTTCCGTAATCCAGAGACCCGTAATACGGGGGAGAAAACAACCACGCGCGACGTCCGTTATGCCACGGCGGATAAAGAAGAACCGGTAAGCACAGAACCGAGGCCAGAACTGCCCAGTTCCGGGTTTTAGAAGACCATGCAAACATGAAGTTTATTCCGCGGAGGATCCGCGCGGGTATGCCGCTCTATGGCTGCGGTCGTTTGAAGAGAACGAAGTATGGGGCCAATCCACCTTGCTGTCCGGGGAAAAGCGCGACGCACTCCCACCCCTGTTCTCCCAGTTGAGTTAGATGGTCCCGGTAGTCCAGTGTAAAGTTGGCGACCGGTTCCCAGTGGTATTCCCATTAAGCATTCATTAATTTTACTCGCAGGGCGGTGGTGGCCCCAAAACCAGTTGCCTGGAAGGCGCTTTATGTATGGCGAAGCGGGATCACGTGCCCATCACCGGCGGGTAGGCGCTGAAATAGCAGTACTGACCACTTCACCGGGGCCCAGGAAATTGTCGTTAATGATGAGAAGCCAAACGCTCGAAGCCGCCACCCTGTAATTAGGGACGCGTGGGTTCTTCTCCGCTATCCGCGCCTCCAGGAGCAGCTTGCCAGCCGGAACAACATTAAAAGATCGGGGTGCGTGCCAATGTCCTGAAGGATCGTTCAAGGTTGTATGAATACCGATGTGGCAGAAACCTTCCGGCAAATCCCTTTTGAAACTTTCTCCCGGTGCGTGATGACGAACAAAGTCAGCGAGGGAGTCCCTCAGAGAATTAAATGGAACTGCCGAGACCTTTGGCGAGAAAGCGAAACTAACGTCTACCGGCACCGAGCCGGCCAGCCGGTTGTAGAGGGCTTTCGCCGCATCAGGAACCTTGGACAGGCGACCGGCTTCGGCCCGAGGTTCCTCGCGGCAAAGCTCAGTAACCTCTATTCCCAGAATGCCCGCATGGCCCGTGTCAATGAGGAAGTCAGGGCGTTCGTGCGGTACGAGAGTTCCAGCAGGAAATATCGGTGAGGCGCGGCGAGCTTCTTCCGTGTAGTGCAGTTCGATTTCTTTTTTGGTTGGTTTGCCCTTTACCACAGCGAAAACCCCTTACGCTACATTGTCCCATGGAAATGTTTGGGTGCTACCGACGGCACTGAGCCGTCATTCCCGGCGGTGCGCTTAGGGGCCCATTGGTGTCCAGCGCACACTCGCCGCAGGGACCTGTATCGCGTGAGAGCATTCAAATGTGATCGATGTCGTGGTTGATACAAACGTGCTGGTGACAGCGTTCCGGTCCAGTCTGGGGGCATCCTGCCGTCTCTTGCAAACGATTGAAGGTCGGCAGTGGCGACCTGTGATTTCCCCGGCACTGGCGCTCGAATACGAGTCCGTGCTCAAGCGCGGAGCGGGGGACTGGGGCGTGAGCCTCGGCGACGTTGACGATTTCATCGAGTACCTGTGCAGCCGCGCCAGATTGGTACAGATCTATTTCCGCTGGCGACCGATGTTGCCTGACCCGGACGATGATCGTATTCTGGAGGTAGCGGTTCGCACCGGATCGCCGATCGTGACGTTCAACGTGAGGGATTTCCGCGGGTCCGGGAGTTTGGGTATCCGAACAATGAGTCCCGGTGAGTTGCTGGCCATTATGGGAGATCAGAGATGAGTGTGAGTGTCAACGTTCCCGAAGAGTTGTATCGCCGGGCCACTGAAGTGGCAACGGCTGAAAACATCTCGGTTGACGACCTGTTCGCGTCGGCCTTTGAAGAACGCTTACTTGAATTCGAGCGCCTCAAAGAGAAAGCGTCTCGTGGGAGCTACCAGAAATTCCTGCGCGTTATGTCGAAGGTTCCCGCCGTGGAACCGCTGGAGCATGACCGCCTTTGATACTCCGAGTCACGCGGCTGGGCATTTCATGCGCCTCGTCCGGGCATCAGCAACTAACGAACTCGTAGACTATGTACCCGCTGTGTACCTCGGTTCGGCTGAAGTATCGATTCTGGCGTTTCTTTTCAGATTGCAGAATCAATAACTTGCATTGGATCAATGGGCCGTGCGGGTTCGAGCCCCGCCCGGCTCACCATCAATTCGCATATACTACTCGCGCTACCAGGAATTTCCCGAGCGAGGCACTACACATGCGAAACGCGCGAATGGTTCTGATAATTGCGGCGGCCACCGGCTTTGCGACCGCTGGCGCCCTGGCGCAACGGGCTCCGGGCGCAGCGGCTGCGTCGCCATCCTCCGGACGCGGCGCCGATCCCAACCGGTGCGCGGCGCCCACTGGTATGGGAACCGCGAACTACAAATCGCCGGAGCAACTCCCGGATGGGCGGGTAACTTTTCGCATCTGCGCGCCGGATGCGACCACCGTTGCGCTCGGCAGCAGCGACAACGAAGACATCGCGCCGAACTCTTTTACCGGCGGCAAAGGCCGGCCGATGACCAAAGACGACAAGGGCCTCTGGAGCGTCACCACACCCAGCCCGCTGGCCCCCAACACCTATCGTTACTTCTTCTTTGTTGACGGCGTGCGCGTCCCCGATCCGGCGGCGCGCGAGTTTTCGCTCGAACGTTCGAATGTCGACTCGCTGGTCGAGGTCACCGGTCCGGCTGAAGATTTCGAGGCCTGGCACAACAACATCCCGCACGGCAGCGTGGCGACGATCGAATATTGGTCGGAGCCGCTCGGCGTAGTGCGCCGCATGCATGTTTACACGCCTCCGGGTTACGAGAAGAACAACAAGGCGTTCCCTGTGCTCTACCTGGTGCATGGCGCCGGAGACAGCGATGACAGCTGGACCTCGGTCGGCCGTGCCAACAACATCCTCGATAATCTGATCGCTGCGGGCAAAGCAAAACCGATGATCGTGGTGATGCCGAACGGCCATACACCGGACCATCCGAATGGCGGCAGCGCGAACTTACTTCAAAACACCGATTTCGGCGACGACTTACTGAAAGTGGTGATACCTTACATCGACGCCAACTATCGCACCGTCGCGAATGCCGATAACCGGGCGATGGCGGGACTCTCCATGGGCGGCGCCCACACCATCCAGAACGGGCTGCCGCATCCCGAGGTGTTTCACTACATCGGAATCTTCTCGATCACCGGCGGTGGCGAGGCGTACGAGAAGGCCCACGATACGGCGCTGAAGCAGGCGGCCGGGTCGATGAAGCTCGTCTACTACGCCTACGGAAGCCAGGACCCGGTCGTGCGCACGCCGGAACAACTGAAGGGCACGCTGAGCAAGTACGCCATCAAGCTGACATTGCACGAGACGGGCGGCGGCCACACCTGGATCAATTGGCGCGAGTATCTGAACGACTTCGCACCGCGCCTGTTCCGGTGACGCCGCGGTTCGACTTCTCAGGAACACGCGCAAGTCATGGCCGCCGAATCGCGGCTGGACGCGCGGGTTCCTCCACTCTTTGGCGCCACGTCCGGCGGCCCTTGCGCTTCTCTGGAACACGCGCAAGTCATGGCCGCCGAATCGCGGCTGGACGCGCGGGTTCCTCCACTCTTTGGCGCCGCGTCCGGCGGCCCTTGCGCTTCTCTGGAACACGCGCAAGTCATGGCCGCCGAATCGCGGCTGGACGCGCGGGTTCCTCCACTCTTTGGCGCCGCGTCCGGCGGCCCTTGCGCTTTTGAAGGGCTCGGACTCCGGGCAAAATACCGAAGCGCCGGTCATTGGCTGCCACGTGCTTCGCCAAAGCATCCATAGTGGCCTCAAAATCCCCGTGTTTCGAATCGATGAAAAGCCACTTTCGGAGAACCTCGTGAGGCCTTAACGCCGGAAACTGGACCTGGAGGGAAGGGTGATGTTTGTAATCCGTACAAACCAAAACCCCGTGCCAGTTCCAGCGACCGGATTTCGTAGGCTCAACGAGCAGCAGCATCTGACGCTCGAAGAGGTAGGCCGCGAGCCCCCCGAACATTCTCTTCGTGAAGAAGGTCGGGTGCTCACGAAACGCGTCGAGAATCCACTCATTTTCGAACGTCTTCATGCCTTCGAGTAATCGAAGATCATTCAGGGCTGTATTAACAGCCTGACGCGTTCCGAGACTGCTCCCAAACCCTGAGCAACCCCAAGCGCCGATATCAGCGCCGTTTCCTGAGAGTCGTACGGCCGCGTGTAGCCGCCCGCGAACCAGACGCTGTCTTCCCCCTGCAGACTCAGAAGCGCCACTTGAGCGGCAAGAGTGGCAGGCGTCGGAAGCATATGCCGGAAATGCGCCTCCGCCAGGATTTGCTGCGGCTGCACGAGGCGATGCGTGTCCCAGCTTTTCCATACCCTGGCCGCCGTCTCCTGCGGCACGGAATTGATCACGTCGCCCATCCACATTGAAGCCTCGCAAAAACCCCCGTGAATCCCGGAATTCAGGAAAGACCAGACCTTCGAATCGGGGGACGCATAAATCGGGTCGGTGTGCAGCGCGAGCCGGGCATCCCGAAAGGCGATATTCTCAAGCGCCACAATCTGTGCCGCCATACCCTGCATGTTTTGAAGCAACTGGAGCGCCGGCGGACCGGATGACGCAAACACAACCTGATCCACCGTCGCGGCGCGGCCATCCGCGCACGCGATCTGAAATCCTCCGGCGACATTTCGCACGACCGACGTTACCTGCGCCCCCGTCAGGATTTGGGCGCTGGAAATCTGCCCGAGCATAGCGAGCAGAGGCGCCATCATTCCCTCATTCAACACGTAGTAAAGCAACGGATCCGTAATCTTGTCCGGCAGCGCCTTCGCGGCGAAAATCATGGCCGCGCGCGCCGACATTCCCCTGGCCTCATCAATCTGCCCTGAAAAAATCGATGCGGCCCAGGGCAGTATCATTCCCTCCCACTGGTCGCTGGTGAGCCCCAGCGTCGGAAGCCAGTCCTCGAGGGTTAACGTCCAACTGGCGTCGTCATCCTCCCGCTGTTTTGCGGCCTGAAAAGCGATATCGAAAGCCTGTATGCCCGACTGATTCCACGAAGCCAGTGCAGGCCAGACGCGTCCAGGAAGAATCGGCGATACGAACAGAGGCTGCAGGTTGCCGAACGCACCTAAAGTAATCGAAGCCGGAAAGCTGTGAACACCCGACGGGTAGATGCCAAGCAATTCGAGGAGCTTGACATAAGTTGGATAGAGCTTCGGATGAAAGAACTGGGCGCCCAGATCGACAGGGAAAGTGTAGCCATCCAGGCTGATCGGGACGCTCCGAACATTTCCGCCGGGAAAGTCGCGGGCCTCGAACAGGACAACATCATAGTCCGTGTCAAGAAGCCAGGCGAGCGAAATGCCGGCCATGCCTCCGCCGATAATCCCGATCGTTGGCCTCAGTGAGTTCCCCGAAGCGGCCAGGGGATAACTCGCGGCAGCCGCCAGACCACGCATCACCGCGCGTCGGCTCAACCCGCCGGCAGGTGATTTCTCAGTCATCTCGCAGTGCTTGGCCTTTTTGGGCATCACTCATTTGATCACGCCGCCGGCGCCGTGCGCACCCTTGAAATACGGCCAATCCGCCGCGGGCGAGACGCCACGACTCGCATCTCCTGCGCTCGCATCTGCTGAAAGATACATATGTCCGTCACCGTAGATACATAGAGACGATACGTAGAGACCCAGGGTGGACCGACGATGGACGTTCGATTGCCAGCCGAAAGCCGGATATCCCGCGATGAAGCCGTTTAACAGCTCACGCGAGTACCAACCTTACTCGCGAAAAACTTTACAAAATGCGCACATCAAATTGCGGCAATCCCGCGAAGTCGCGCTACGATTGGCTATTGCGCTGAAATAAAATCGGGCGAATCTGTTTCGCGCGCATCATCGATTTCAGGTCTGCTGCCTTGTGAGCGCGGCCTTGCTGTAGACGAATCGGATGCCGTAGATTCCGATCCGGGCGCCGCGCTCAACGCGTTTGCCAATCCGACGGGACACGCCGGGTTGATTCATCAAATTGCTTGCGCAAGTCGGACCGAGGACCGATTTTTGAGAACAGTTTATCGGGCATTAGTATCACCTGGATCGAATCGGACGCCTGTTGATGCGCCGGCCCCGAACGGCTGTGACGGATTTCGTCCCGATGAACAGGGAGGCACGCATCATGATGCGTAACGGGAGGGGCAGCGACGCGGAATTGTGGCGACTGTTGAACCTCGCGCTGCGTGTCGGAAGCGATCCTTTACTTACGCAGGCCAGTACGGGAAATATCTCGATCAAGCGGGATGGCGTTCTCTGGATCAAAGCCTCGGGCCGATGGATGGCCGATGCGGCTTGCGGCGACATTCTTATTCCCCTCGACTTGACCCGGCTTTTCAATGAATGCCTGCGCCGGCACGTGGATCCGGCCGATTGTTATCAGGGCGCGTCCACAGAAACCGCGCTCCATGCGGTGTTACCGCACCGCATCGTTCTGCATGCGCATTGCGTCAATACGATAGCCTGGGCCGTCCGGTGCGACGGAGCCGCCAGGCTGGAGGAACTCCTGCAGGGACTTTCCTGGCGATGGGTTCCCTATGTAGCCTCCGGCCTGCCGCTGTCACGCGCGATCGAGCGCGTCCTTTACATCCATCCGGATACAGATGTATTCATACTCGGCAACCACGGTCTCGTCGTTTGCGGAAACGAACCGGAAGACGTCGAGCAGTTGCTCGATGAGGTAATAAGCCGCGTTTCGATTCCTCCCCGGGAATGCTGCGCCCACGACGATGTGGTGCTTCGAGCGATGTCTCGTAATTCCGGCTGGTCGATGCCGGAGGATCAGAAAATTCACACGCTCGGGACAGATCCGCTTTCAAGACGCATCCTGGCCGGGGGAATTCTTTATCCTTGCCAGGCAATTTTTTCTGACATCTCGGTGCGTAATCCCTTCCTGCCGAGTTCCGGCTCCGAACGCTTCTGTGACTCGGAAGCTCCATGTTCCGAGGAGCCCTTTCGCATTTTCGAGGGACGCGGGGTTCTTGTCCGCGAGGGCATTTCCTCGGCCGCTCTCGCAATGCTCGGCGGGCTGGCCGAGGTGCTGCATCGTCTCCATGCGTCCGCGCCTGTCCGGTACCTGACAGAACTCGAAATTGCCGCAATTCCTCGTGAGACGGTCCACCGCTATCGCGAACTCGCGAGCGTCCGCTTATCGTCCGCGCCGTAACCCCCCGGGGTTATAGCGAAACAACAATCGTCGCCAGAGCGGGAGGTCGCAAGATCGATGCGTTGCCCGTGATATATTCTGCGGAAAGGAACAGCCCATGGACCCCACCAGACCCAAACTGCCCGTCGAAGCCATCCAGCTCTATAACCGCTTCATCCACGGCGAGATCGGGCGACGCGATTTCATGGATGGCGTGAAGCGCTTCGCCATCGGCGGCCTTGCCGTGTCCGCGATTGTCGACGCTCTGATGCCGAACTACGCTCTGGGCCAGCAGGTCGCGCCAACCGACAACCGGATCAAAGCCACGTATGAGACCGTCCCCTCGCCCAAAGGGAACGGAAGTATCAAAGGCTATCTCGTTCGCCCGGTCAGCGCCGATACCAGAGAAGCGATGCCCTCGAAACTGCCGGGCATCGTTGTCGTCCACGAAAATCGCGGGCTCAATCCCCACATCGAAGACATCGCGCGGCGGTTCGCGCTGGCGAACTTTATGGCGTTTGCGCCGGACGGACTTACCTCTGTCGGCGGCTTTCCGGGCGACGACTACCGCGGCGGCCAGTTGTTCGGCAAGGTGGACCGCGGAAAAATGACCGAAGACATGGTGGCGGCGGCGATATGGCTGAAAGCGCGCCCGGACTGCACGGGCAAGATCGGCGCCACCGGTTTCTGCTACGGAGGGGGAATCGCCAATACCCTCGCGTTCCGGCTCGGGCCTGATATCGGGGCCGCGGTTCCGTTCTACGGAGCGGTTCCCGGGAAAGACGACATCCCGAAAATCAAGGCGGCGATTCTGGTCCATCATGGCGCCCTCGATACACGGCTAGCCGGGACATGGCCGGCTTACGATGCGGCGCTCACGGCGATCAGCGTTCCTCACGAGGGATACATCTATCCAGGGGCGGTTCACGGATTCAACTGCGACGCAACACCCGAGCGCTACAACAAAGCGGCCGCCGATCTCGCCTGGCAGCGCACGATCGACTGGTTCAACAAATACGTACGAACTGCGTGACGACTGGCCCGCCCGTCTTTTGAGGGCCGAATGCCGCTTCAAAACCGAGTCGATCCATTCGGCGAACTTTTCCGCACTTCCGCTCGCGGAACGATGATGGGCAACAGAGGCGGCGCCCTGCACAACAGCGCCCGCGAGATCGTCCGCTGTTTCAAGAGCAGGCGCTGGATCGCCTGTGTTCTCCAGTTCCGGGAACGACACCGCATCGTCATGTCCGAGAGGCGCTACACGGAGTTGTTTTTCCTCGACGAAGCTGTCGCATTCGCCGCCGGCCACAGACCATGCGCCGAGTGCCGGCGCGAACGGTTCAACGCTTTCCGATATTCCTGGCGTCTATCGAGCGGCCTGGATCGTCTGCCGATGGCCGACGAAATGGACCTCCAGTTACATCGGGCGCGAATCGATCCTCAGAGGAGAAAAGTCACATACGAGGCCGCGCTCGGCTCATTGCCCGACGGTTGCTTCGTGCGGATCGACGGAAGCGCCTGTCTTGTCTGGAACGGCCGGCTTCTGCTTTGGACACCCGAGGGGTACACCAGACGCGAAACGCACCCAGCGGACCAGATAGCAACCGTGCTGACGCCCGAGCCCATCGTGGGCTGCTTGCGCCAGGGTTACAAGCCGGAGATTCACGATTCCTTTCAGGCCGGCTGACCGCGAATATCGAAAGCAATCCGGCCATCGCCCGGCCGGTCGCGCCACAATCCTCGTTACTTAAAGCAGCCTCTGCGTGCCCCAAACGTTCTTCTGCTTCTCTTTCTTTCCCGCCCGCCAGCAGGCCAGCGCCACCGCAATCACCAGATCGTCGTGTTCGGCGCACCCGTCTGCGCCCAACCGCACCCGGCCCGAACGGCCCCGCACCGATTTCATATCCATCAACTCCTTCACCAGCGGACCCACCTCCCGCATCTCGCGTGCAATCCGCAGCGCCCCCCGTTCCAGCGGCACCTGCATCGCCGCAATCAGGTCCTGCTTCGGCACATTCCATCCCGACGACGTCTCGTTCTCCCGCTCCCCGCTCGTAATCGTCACCGCGCAGATCTCGCACCCGAGCCCCGCCCCGCGCAGCATCTCCACCACCGGCGCCCCCACACCCGTCGCATCCACCACCAGCGCGCATTGCCGCCGCAGCTCCCGATGCTCCACCATCCGCCGCATCCGCTCCACCACCTTCGGATAAGGCGTCCCCAGCGGCGCCCGCTCCACATGCCGCAGCAGCAGATTCTCGCCCTCCTTCTCCACCACCGCCACAGCCGACGGATCCTGTCTCTGCCCCAGATCGAGCCCCAGATAAAACATCGTCACAGCCGGCTCACTTCCAGGTCATGGAGAAATCAAGCCGCTCCACACTCGAGTCGAGCGCCTCTTCCACCACCTCCCGGCTGAACACCCCCGCGTTCCCATCCACGAACTCGCACAGATACTCCTGCCGGAACCACTGCATCCCCAGATTGGCCCGCTCCTCCTCCAGAAAATCCGCCGGAATTCGCGCGCACTCCGTCGCCGGCACGCTCACCCGATGCCAGCTCGGCCCGCCGAACTCCCACGCCTCCCAGAAGAACCCGCGCTTGCCCTGCGGCGTACTCATCAGCCACAGATCTCCTCCCCCCACCGCCAGCGACGGACGCAGTGCTTTATACACCGCATCCTCCACCCGCGACGCCTCATCCACCAGCAGCATCGACACCGCCGAAAACCCACGCACAGTTCCCTCGCGCCCCGGCAGCCCCACAATCCGCGACCCGTTCGGCAGCACCAGCGAATTCTCGTTATCCCCATCCCCCTCCGGCTTGATCCCCAGCCGCCGCAGCATTCCCGCGGCCTTCCGTAAAAACTCCCCGCTCTGCCGGCGGCACGGGCTCGCCACCAGCACCAGCGCATCCCCCCGCGTATAAGCCCGATGAACGGCCTTCGCCGCCGACACGGTCGACTTCCCCCACTGCCGCGAACAATTCAAAATCCCGCGCTTCGAAGTCGACAGCAGCACTTCCGTCTGCTTCGCATCCGGCTCAATCCCAAGCCGCCTCCGGACAAAATCGACGCAGTTCTCCGGCGGGCGCAGAATCGCCGGACGCGACCGTCGTACACTCGTCTCTTCATACCAGATAGGCACGATTCTAAATACCACGCAGAGCCAAAAAACCAGCCCCGAAAAAGCCCGTCACCAGGCTCCCAAAAGCTCAATTCGCACAGCAAAATAAAGGATTTAAAGAAAAACAAAAAAATCAGCCCAAAGCTGTGATCGGAAAGTGGGGCAGGCCTTCGGGCCTGCCGCCGGGCTTCCGCCCGGCGCGGAGCTTTACGTTACCTGCGCCCCGTTTCGAAGAAAACGATTTCTTTCATCGGGTAATGCTTGCGATTTCGAGTCCACAACTCTGCACCGTTCGCCGCCGCGCCCGCGGCAATCAAGGCATCTGCCACCTCGACCGCATGACTCCGCCGATACTGGTGAAGGTAAATGCCGGCCTGATACCCAACAGACTCATCGATCGGAGCGCACCTCAGCGCAAGAAACAGCTTCCGCAGAGCCTCATATTCCTTCGGCCGGGCGCCCGCCCAGAGTTCAGCGACGCTGACAGGCGAGTAAAGCACCGTGTCATCGGAGTTACTCAGTTCCATCCATCTCGCGACAATATCCGCGTTCGCGCCGCGAGAAACTTCAATCAGGATGTCCGAATCGACGAGGACAGGCATTATTTCTGAAGGCGCTCCAGCCGGTCACTCCGGCGAAGGTCCCGAATGTATTCCACGCTGTCAGCCGTATCGGACGCCCGTCTTCGACTGCCAACGAATTCCTGCATCGCCCTCCTTTGCTCGTCTCGCCCGCTGAGATAACGTTCGCGCGCCGCCTCGCGCACCAACTCTGAGACGGTAGTCTTCTGCGCGCGTGCCAGGGCGTGAAGAGCTTCCCAGAGCGGATCGTCCAGATAAAGCTGCGTACGTCTCACGATGTATAGAATACATCGCTTTGCCCGCCGCCACGTCGTGCGTTAGGCGATCGGCAGGAATTCGATCCGTCTCACCCATTCGCCGCGACTGGTCACCTTAGCCACAAGTTCGAGATCCGCCACCATTTACCCGATAGTGATCCGAAGTTGATGGGCATAGATGACACCGGAGAAATCCTCGTTCTTCCTCACCAGAAACATTCCCTCGCGCAGCAGATCCGCATCCTGCCAGACAAGAATCCTGCCGAGTTCGGTTGCCCGCCGCAGGAGCTGAAGGTCATCCAATTGAGCCGTGCCGTCTTCCTGAGCGGTGATTACGTCGATGGCACGAAGACGTAGCGCTGTCGTCACGGCGCGCGGCACGCGCACATCCATGTACAATGCGATGCTCAAGCGGATAAAGGCAGATGAGGAAGGGACCGCTTCCGATCGATCAACTTCCGCCGAAGCACCGGGTCGGAAGCGTCGGCCGCCAGCCGCTCCGCTTCTTCCAGTTCACGCACAATCGAAGCGTCGAGGCCGGACTGATTTTCGTAATACCACGTCAAAGCCGCATGGATTTGCGCCAGCGACAAATGAGGATGTTGAAAGTGAATTTCCTCCGGACTCCAGCCGTGGGCAAGCTTATCCAGAACTACCTCCGTGACTTTCACCTTCGTTCCGGCGATCCACGCCACACCCTGTCCGTCAATTTCAATCTGAGTAGCGAACACTGCAGTCACGGGTATACTCTCTCCCCAAGTATAAGCGGCCTTGAGCACCTCCCCGGCGAAAATGACTCATCTTCCGATCGTTTCCCCACTCACTTTTGGCGTTATCCTGTAACTTGCAACCGACCATTGTTCGCTAACCGGCCCGCGCCGGCCCAGACACGGAGAATCTGAGGAACCGGTGTGGGGCCAGCGCTTCGGCGCTGCCGCCGAGCTTCCGCTCGGCGCGTAGCTTCACGTCATCCCGGTAGCGCCGGCGATCTTGTCGCCGGCACTCCTGCCAACCGCCTTTCCAACGGAGCGAACGGTAATGAGCAACCCTTCAGGGACCGATCAAACAATGATCGATTCTTCCGATTCCCCGGTCCGCGCACGCGTATGCGCGGCATCCCAGGAACGCTACACTCTACGATTCGAAGCGCAAGGGCCGCAGGATGCGGCCATAACTTGCGCGTTATCTAAAGACGACGGCATCGAGTGCGACGCCGTACCCGCCGGCGCCCTCCGCTGGAACGCCGACCTCCCCGCCGTGGGTGACTGGGTCCGAGCCCGTCGCGTCGACGCCACTCTGGCGCTGATCGAAACTGTCGAGCCGCGCACCACCTGCATTTCGCGCCGGCGACCCGGAGGTGGCGGCGAACAGGTATTAGCGGCAAACGTCGATCTGATCCTGATCGTGATGGGCCTCGACGGCGACTACAACCTCCGCCGTCTCGAACGCTACCTCGTCCTGGCCACCGCATCCGGCGCCGCGGCAATGGTGGCCCTGAACAAGCGGGACGTCTGCCCGGAATGGCCGGCGCGCCTCGCCGAAGTACAAGCGCTGACGGCACACTCGATCGCGCTCTCGGCGCACGAGTCCGTAGCGCCCATCGCCGAAGCCGTTCGCGGACGCACCGTGGTGCTGCTCGGCTCCTCAGGCGCAGGCAAGTCGACCATCGCCAACGCTCTCGTGGGCGACGCGAGTCAAACCATCCAACCCGTAAGAGAGTCCGACTCGCGCGGCCGCCACACAACGACCCGCCGCATGCTCATCGACCTTCCGGGCGGAGGCGCCCTGATCGACACGCCGGGCCTGCGTGAATTGGCGCTATGGGCGGGCGAGGACTCGGTCGACGAAGTGTTCGACAACATCGCCGCGCTCGCGCGTCAGTGCCGCTTTCACGACTGCGCGCACGCGGGCGAGCCGGGCTGCGCGGTCTCCGCGGCGCTCGAAACCGGCGAACTCGATCCGGCGCGTTTCGCCGCCTGGCAGAAGTTGCGGGCCGAAGCCCGCTACCATGAGCGCTCCGTGGATCAGCGTGCGGCGTCCGAAGAGAAGCGGAAGTGGAAGATGATCCACAAGGCCATGCGGCATCATCCCAAATACAGTCGGTAAGTTCGGATCTCGGGCCATCCGCCCGGTGACGTCGGCGGTCTTGCCCCGGCGCTGAGCGTTGCACAAACTTGAAATCGGCTCTCAAATGGCACAGCCGGGTTTCCGCTCGGCAGTGTGGGGGGAGCAGGGTCTACTTGCCTACCAGGTGTTGCGCGTCGCGGTTGTTTTCGTTGCAGATATATTCGTGGATCTCCCATGTGGGGGCCAGTTGGGCGGATTCGAAGACCTTCCAGGGTTTGGAATAGGCTCCGGGATCGTCGATGGTGATTTCTATGTTCACGCGCCCGAGTTCCGGGCGGGTGAAGCGTTCCGTGATGTGCGCCCGGGCCGTTCTGGGATGTCCCAGAAGATCGAGCCAGGCCTTATCGTTGAGTCCTGTGGTGTCGACTACCAGTGCATCTCCGTCCCAGCGGCCTATGGAGTCGCCCCACCAGGTGTCTTCTACGCTGGGGTTGTGTCCGCGGCCATCGAGAAAGACCTGGCGATAGCTGTGCACGTTGCCTTCGTAGAGGATCAGAAAGAGACCGGGCGTTTGCACGATTTTCCATGGGTAAGGGTCTTTACGGGGCGTGCCCATGGGCAGGCAAAGGCCTTCGGGATCGTCCTTGCTGTTTTGCAGGTTGCGCTGGCGCATCAGTTCGGCGGCTTCGGGCAGGAGTGGGACGTCGGACGGCTTTAGATCGCGGGCTATGTTGCGGGCAATGGTTTCGCCATTCTTGATTGGCGGGTCGCCGGGGCCGTAGCCGGGCGCGTGGTAGACGCCGGAGAAGTCGGGGTGCCCGTCTGCCGTTCTCGGGACCGGCAGGCCGGGGACCACTTGCGGGCCCCCGTCTCGTTCCTGTGCGCTCGCCGCAAGTGCCAGCAGCAATAAGAGCGTTACTGCGCTGGTTCGAGGCGTATCAGAGCTCCGTTGTCTTCGTCGGTCAGGACATATACCAGGCCGTCGCGTCCCTCGCGAACGTCTCTGATACGTTGCTTGAGGTCTGTAAGTAGAGACTGACGGGCGGTCTCGTCCCAGTTCTGATCGAAGGTGATCCGCTCGAGGTGTCCAACTCCCTGCACAGCACCGCCCAGCAGCGCTCCTACCAGGACATTATTCTTCCAGCCCGGGAAGCGGTCGCCGGTATAGAAGGCCATACCGGAAGGTGCGATTGAGGGAGCCCAGAAAACGATAGGTCCGATCATGCCCTCGGCGAAATTAGGAATTTTGGGACCGGTGTACTCGCGGCCGAAGCTTACTTTCGGCCATCCATAGTTGCCGCCGGGTTTAATGACATTGATCTCATCGCCACCGTAGGGGCCGTTTTCGTTGTTCCATAAGTCCCCGGTGACCGGGTTGAAGGCAAGGCCCAGGGAGTTACGATGGCCCACGGAATAGATCTCGGCCTTGTAACCGGGTTTGCCTTCGAATGGGTTGCCGGGCGCGGGAGAACCATCGTCGCGCAGGCGGAGGATCTTGCCGCGGAGGCTGCCGCCTTCCTGTGCGGCGTTTCCGTTCGATGCGCCGGTTGTCATGTAAAGCATGCCGTCGGTTCCGAAGGCGAGGCGGGAGCCGGACCCTCCGTCGCCCGCCCATGGGTCGCAGATGAGGATGTCTTTCACCTCGACGAGCTTGTGGCCTTCGAGGCGGCCGCGGGCGAGGGTCGTGGCGACCATGTCGGGTCCGACGTCCTTTGTATACGTAAGGTACACGAGGTGGTTCTCGGCGAATTTCGGATGGGGCAGGACTTCCATCAGCCCGGAGAGGCGTACGGCGTGGACGGCGGGGACTCCGGCGATGGGTTCGGGATCGAGGGCGCCATCGTGCATCAGGCGGAGTTTGCCGCTGCGCTCGGTCACGAGCATGTCACCGTCGGGGAGGAAGGCGAGGCTCCAGGGATGGTTGAGGCCCGTCGCCATCGTGACGACCTTGACCTGGGTGGGGCGGCCTTTGGCTTTGCCGACGGGCTGTCCTTTCACATTGGTGGCGAGAGTGGCCCCGGCGATGAACATCACGAAAGCGACGGACAAGGGCAGGAGTATGCGTCTCATATCGGTTGCGGTC
>CAWJTK010000011.1:0-27138 GCA_963845785.1 Terriglobia bacterium
CGCCGAGTCCGCCAACAGATCGAAGCCCTTCTGTCCGGTAAAGCGGGAAATGATCCCCAGAAGCGGCCGCCCGATCGCTTCGTCCGGCAACCCCATTTCACGGAGTAGTTCGAGCTTACAGGTTCTCTTGCCCGTCAAATTGCCCGAAGCGACATCGGCCGCCGAGAAGTGCGCCGGAATTGCGGGGTCGGTCTCGGGATTCCAGCGCTCGTAATCGGCGCCGTTCACGATCCCACTGAGAACCCCGCGCCGCTGGCGCAACAGGCCGTCGAGACCGAAGCCGTATTCCGGCGTCTGGATCTCCTGAGCATAGGTATGGCTGACAGTATTCAGCGCGTCCGCGAAAACAATGCCGGCCTTAAGGAAACTGATATTGCCGAAAAACTCCATGCCGTCAATCGAATAAAAGGTGTCCGGCAAACCGGCCTCACGAAGGGCGGTCCTCGGAAAAATCCCCTGATAGCCCAGATTGTGGATGGTCAGGAGCGTGCGAACGCCCAGGAAATGGGGATCGGTGATTCGCGGGTCTTTGAGGTAAGCCGGCACGAGCGACGCCTGCCAGTCATGGCAATGGATCACGTCCGCTGGAAAGAGCCGCCACGAAACTTCGAGAGCGGCCTTAGCCAGAACGGCGAACCGAAGGTGATTGTCGGGAAAATCGCCGGTACGGTCGCCGTAGAGACCGTCGCGGTCGAAAAGCGCAGGCTGATCGACGAAATACCAGGTAACATCGCGCAACTTCAGTTCGCGGATCGCCACCTCATAAATCCTGCCGGCGAGGGCGATTCGAAGCACGTCGATCACCCGTTTTGCCGGAGCGCTACGCGCGTCCATATAGCGCGGAATGACAACGGCCACAGAGTGTCCCAAGCGAGCAAGCGCGGGGGGCAAAGAGCCAACGACGTCCGCCAACCCCCCGCTCTTGGCCCAGGGGGTCGCTTCCGAGGAGACCATCAGGATGCGCGGCGGATGAGTCACGACTGTTATGGTAGACTAGCGCAGAATGGGGTAGCGTTCTGACGCGCCGCGGCGCGCAGATAACCCGCATATAATAAGTTTTTGAAGCGAATCCTGCCTCTCACCGCCATCTGCCTGCTGAGTCTCACCAGACTTCATGGCGCGGAGAATCTGCAACTCGGAGCCAGTGAGAACCTCTTTGCGGTTCTTGCGGCAATCAATGCCGCCGGATATGACGAAGGTCTAAACCTTCCCGACAACAATCCGCTGCGTAAAGAGTTGCGCGATTACGTCGCGAAACAGAACATCGAAGTGCTTCCCGACCTGAAAACCTATTACCGGAAGCACATGCTGAAAAACGGCGTGCAGGATCTTTCCCAGTACGTTTCGTACGCGCTTTCGGTGAGCGGTCCACCAGACTTCGGGTGGCGCACGCGCGATGTGGACGTACCGCCCGATGCGATCGCGCTTACCGGCTTTACCCCGCTGCTGGTCGACTTTTACAGGCAGGCAAATCTTGCCGGACTCTGGCAGCGATCTCAACCGGCCATCGAGAAGGAGATGCTGAAGTATCACTCTCCACTCGTCGCCACGACGTCCGCGATCAACGGCTACCTGCGAGTTCCCGTATCGGGTTATCTGGGCCGGAGATTTCAGGTTTTCGTCGATCTTCTTGGCGCGCCCGAGCAGGTTCAGACGCGGAATTACGGCGACGATGCTTTTGTCATCGTGACACCTTCGGACAATCCGCGCCTGTTCGACATTCGCCATGCCTACCTGCACTTCCAGATCGATCCGATCGTAATCAAGTATGGAGTTGCGCTGGACCAGAAACGGTCGTTGATCGATTTCGTTCAGAACGCGCCCCTCGATCCTGAATTCAAGACCGATTTCGTCCTGCTGGCCAACGAGAGCCTGATCAAGGCGGTAGAGAGCCGGCTGGACAAGAATCCCTCCGAAGCCGACCGGGCGGCGCATCAGGGTTACATTCTCACTCCCTATTTCGCCGAACAACTTCCCGTGTTCGAAAAACAGGAGCAGGGAATGCGCTTTTACTTCCCGGAAATGGCGGACGCCATTGATCTGAAGAAGGAAGACACCCGCATTTCCGCCATCAAATTCGACGCCGCGCCGCTGGTACGCGCGGCGAAGCAGGTCACTGTCGCCACTCCCGAGCCGCAGCTTTCCCCGTCCGGTGCAACGCTCGAAAAGGCCGAAGACCTGTATCTGAAGCGCAGCCTGGGAGACGCTGAGCAGCTCTATACGAAGGCCCTGCAGCAGAAGGGCAGTCCGGAAGAGCACGCGCAGGCTTACTACGGGCTGGCGCGTATTTCGGTCCTCCAGAACAAGCCGGAAGCCGCCGTCACACTGTTCGAAAAGACCTTAACTGCGTCACCGGACGGCCAGACGAAAGCGTGGACTCTGGTATATCTTGCGCGGCTGGCAAAAGCCGCCAGCGATCCTGAGCGGGCAGCGAAGTTTTACCAGGAAGCACTGGGCGTACAGGGGGCTTCCGAACAGGCTCTCAAAGCCGCTCGAACCGAATCGAAAAACATTCCCAATTAAGTCAGGAGATAAGAATTTATGAGACGTTTCATCCTTCCCGCGGTCTGTGTACTCACCGCCGCTACAGCGTTCGCTCAGGCGCCGGCGCCAGCCCCCACCGCCGCCAAAAAAGTAACCAATGGATTCGGGCCGAAGAGCAAGGCCGAGCAGAAGGCGGTACAGGATCTTCTTCAGGGCCAGTCGGCCGACGACAAGATCAAAGCCGCGGACGCGCTGGTAACCGCATTCCCCAACACCGATTACAAGCCGTTTGCCCTTGAGATCGAGGCGGAAGCGTATCAGGCGAAGGGCGATAACATCAAAGCCATTACTTACGCGGAACAGGCCCTGACGGCCGACCCGAAGTGGTTCGACGCCGACAACCTGCTTGCGAACGTGATCGCCGCGACAACGCGCGAAACGGATCTCGATAAGGACGATAAACTGGCGAAGGCCGAAAAGTATGCCCATGATTCGCTCGACACTTTGATGACGATTGCGAAGCCGCCGCTGTGGGGCAATCTGACCGATGATCAGTGGACCAAATTGAAGGCCGGCTCGGAAGCCTCGGCATATCAGGCGCTCGGGATGGTCGCTCTGGTCAGAAAGAAGAACGACGAGGCGATTGCGAACTTTGAGAAAGGTCTCGCAGCGAGCCCCGATCCCCTGCTGATGATCCGCCTGGGACGAGTGTATATGGCGGAGAAGAAAAACGACGAAGCGATCAACTGGTACGACAAGGTGATTAACAGCGCCGACGCGCCGGCGCAGTACAAGAGCATCGCCCAGAACGATAAGGCGCGCGCCGTCGCGGCCAAGGGTCCGTCGGCTGCAAAGTAGGCGGCGGGTCGGCCGGGCCGCTTCCGAATGCAGTCGAATCTGGACGAACTCGAGCAGGCGCTCGGCTATCGATTTGTGAATCGTCCGTTGCTGGCGCGGGCGGTTACGCATAGCTCGAGCGCCAATGAGGCCCAAGCTCCCGGCTCCGAGGCGGATGGAGCGCATTCCGATAATGAACGTCTGGAGTTTCTGGGGGATGCGATTCTCGGCTGGTTGGTGAGCGAATGGGTTTTCGAGCAGTTTCCGGATTTCAACGAAGGCCAGCTTTCCCTCCTGAAAAACCACCTTGTAAGCGCGACGCACCTGCTGGCAGTCGCGCACCGGCTTGAGCTGGGGCGGTATCTGCAACTGGGCCGCGGCGAAGAGACTGCGGGCGGCCGTGGGAAGCAGAGGCTGCTCGTCAATGCGTTCGAGGCTGTGCTGGCCGCGGTCTATCTGGATGGCGGCGCGACTCCCGTGCGAGAGATCCTCACCCGTTACACTTTGCCTCCGCAAGAGGAACTGCGAGAACTCGCCGGTTGCGGACCGCCGCACGATTTCCGCGCCGAACTGGAGCGGATTGCAAGAGACCGCAAGCTGCCACGGCCGCTCTACCTGGTCGCGGGGGAGAGCGGTCCGGGCCACGCCCGCACGTTTACCGTGGAAGTGAGAGTCGGCAGAGAATTCTCGGCGACGGCCGAAGGTTCGTCGAAGAAGACCGCATCCCACAATGCCGCGCGCAAGGTTTGCGAGCTGATGAAGCAAGGCGCCCCGGTTTAAGCCAGATTTAAGCCTTCCGCGAACATACTGGAGTTCCCGGCACACCGCCGAGGTCTGCCACGATCTCTCGCAATTGCGCTGGAGAGATGCGGTTACGAACGGGCGGCCCGATCCGGATTATTACCTCAGGCCGCCAAAGTTTCCTCCAGCTCTTGAAAGGGGCGCCACCGCAGCAGCTCAACGGATGGCCGTAAAGCCCACTGACGTGCATGGGGATAACCGGCGCGTCGGCTCCGTGAAGAATCCTTTCGAAGCCGCGCTCAAAGGACCCGATTTCTCCGTTCCGGGAGATGGATCCTTCCGCGAAGATCGCCACCAGTTCGCCGGCGGCCAGTTCGGCATGCGCGGCTCGCAGCGCGCGGACCGTTGCCTTCGGCGACGCCGCATCGATCGGGATCGCGCGCAGGACACGAAAGAAGTAGTTGAATAAGGGTGCTTCGTAGATTGGCCGCCACATCAGGAACCGCACGATTCGCGGGGTTGTGTAGCCCACAAGCACCGCATCGGCGTAAGAGATGTGATTGGAAACGAGAAGAGCGCCGCCGGTCCGCGGAACGTTTCCGCCGCCTTCGACGCGGATGCGAAACAGGAGCGTCGCCGCGCACCACAACAAGAAACGGACGAGATGGGTTGCGATCGATCGCTCCGGCGCCGTTTCTCGATCTATTCCCGAAGAGTACGTTTTTCCCTCTCGCTCACTCGAATCGCGAATGCCGGCACGGCTCTATTTTGAGCCAGACTGACTCCACCGCCATGGGGTGTCGCGGGCCGCTGGTTCCTGTATACTTCAGCCGGACACAGGGGTCCCAGGGAGGGAAGATGTCCCCAAGAACACTCCTGACTGCGATAACGTTTTGCACCTTGCTGGCCGCTGCCCAGCCCGACCCGGTATTGGGCGTCTGGAAACTCAATCTTGCCAGATCCCGATTCAATCCCGGTCCCGCGCCGCGCAGTCAGACCAGAACCTACAGACAGACGCCGAACGGGATTCAGGTAACGATTCGCTCGGTCGGCATTAACGGCACTCCCACGACGATTGAATTTCCCGAAAAATACGACGGTAAGGATTACGCGGTCCAGGGAAGCGATATTGCCGATGCGCTCGCGATGGTCCGCATCAATGACTACATGGCAGAGGCCACAATGAAGCACGGGGGCACGCTCGTCGCGACGGCGAGACGGCTCATCACTGACGAGGGTAAAACACTGGTAATCAGCTTCAAGGAGGTTTCTTCGGAGCATCCGGTGGACAACGAGCTCGTATACGACAAGCAATAGGCGCTGGCGCACACGAGATCTTCGCTTGCAAACAAGGCAACGCGCGATTTCGGCCGCCGGGAGAGAGCATCGGTCAGCAGGCGATCTCCAGCGCTGAGAGAAGAGCAACCGGAAACTCAACGGGTTAATCGGAGCCGCGAGAAGCAGATGAACATCGCAGGAAAATGCCCACCGCCGCCGGACCGCGCCTCTTCCCGCAACCGGCTTTCACGAGTGTCCATCTTTCGAGAGTATCCATATCGATATCCGCCACTCCCCGGAATATTAATTGCTTTGACGCGAGGCAGAATGCTCCTCAATGCCTCCGCCATCACTTCGTGATGGACTGTCCGGCCCGCCATCCACCGGAAACTAGTCGCGGCAGGTCGCGGCAAGCCGCCAGGACCCTCAACGGATCGTTCGTGTGAATCAGGATGTGCCGCCCACTACGGCATCGAACTTATGGCCGGGGTCGAACGAGTGTATGTCCGCTTCGAAGCTCTGGACGGTGCGAATGCCCTACGCAGCCGCGCGATCGCGCAGAGTCTGAAGCGCGAACCGGGTCGATGTCGATCGAAGTAACAGAGCCCGTGCGGCCGGTAAGACGTGCCGCAATCAAAGACACGCCGCCCACACCACAACCGACATCGAAGACGTGCGGCTGCTTGAGACATGGCCTCATACAGAGATTGCGAGATGTGCCAACAATGATCCCGGCTGCCAGGCCAGGGCTTCGCGTAAATCTTACTGCGCGGGACCGCGCCCCGCCGGAGCGGCGGAAGGCGACGCAAGCTCAGCGGGCAATGGGAAGCTGCCATCGTAAGGCGGCCAGTTCGGAACAGGCAGATCGTTCGGAGGGTAGAACATCGTCGAGTAGACGTGACGGATCTTATTGGTGTCGATCACGAACCACTCCGCGAAAGCATTGCGGCGGGAGGGAGAGCCCGGCCGCCGAATGAAGACAGCATAGGCCAGCACGATCTGCGCCTCCGTATCGACTACGGGAAAACGCCGGGCAGCTACGTTTTGCAGATTGAAGTTCTGCAGGCCCGAGGCGCAAGAGCCCATCGGACGCGCTCCCGCGGTGGGTGGGGGTGGCGGCGGCGAACCGGCACGGGCTGTAGGATCGCCGGAGACCGTTTGCCCGTTTTCAAGGCGCGAACAACCGGGATGAGCCATGATCATCGAACCGTCATGCGCCGTGATGCCGTCGAAGTAGCTGTTTGTGATGGCAACCAGTTCCTCTCGCGAGAGGCGCTGCGCGGGCGGAACCACGCGTTGCTCGGGCGGATGGAGCGCAAGGTTGTCCGGTCCGAAGGCATAGGCCTGCGGCTTACCCTGCGCGTCGAAACCGTTGATGCCGGCCGCGACTCGGCGCGCGATATGCCATTCCCCCTCAGTGATCTTGCCGCCTTCGACGCGAATTCGGACTGTGGTCACCGTGGGTTCGGAGCCTTCATTCAACACACCGAAGAAAGCCGCCTGACCGGTGACCGGATCGTAGTAGCGGCGATCCACTTTGCCGATTGATGTGATCGATTTCCATGCGCCTTCACCAGTCTTCACAAGCAGGGCGTTCTCGGTTTGACGATAGCCGAGAAAGAGCGGCGCGGCATGAGGATCGTGCTTCAGGACGGCCTGCAGGTACTGGTCGAGCGACGACTTCAGGCAGGCTCGATCGCAGGTAGCGCCAAACGCAGGCAGCGCCACGGCGAAGCCGGCAGCGAGGATAGGGGACAAGCGCATCAGGCAACCATTGTGCAACAAAATGGCGGTCGCATACCGGCGCCCGGTGGCGTGTCGGCTGATCGGCGCTGTAATCTTAACGGGGACGATTATGAACGCCAAATTTACAATTGCCCTCGCCATCACCTGGTTTCTCGTCGCAGCCGGTTCCGCGGAGGCGCAGAGCGGACGCTGTGATCGGACCTGTCTCGAAGGCATGATCTCGACTTATCTGACCGCATTGGCGGCACACGAGCCGGGGCGCCTCCCGGCTGCGCCAGGCGTAAGGTATGCCGAGAACGATCAGGTGTTGCCGCTCGGTTCGGGGGAGTGGCAAATCGCCGGATCGCCCGGCAAGTACCGCCACGTGTTCGCCGATCCGGAGTCGGGGCAGGTGGCGGCCATCACCACCATCACCGAACACGGCGTGCCCGTGATCTATGTGGTCCGCCTGAAGGTCGATCGGAACAGGATCAGCGAGATCGAGACGCAGATCACCCGCGATGCCCTGGGCGCGGCCCGCTACGAAAAGATGGGCAAGCCGGAAGAGGTATGGCTGGAAGCTGTGCCGCCCGCTAAGCGGATTCCTCGCGCCCTGCTGATCGCGCAGACCAACAAGTATTACAGCGGCATGGAGCGGAACAGATCCCAAAGGCGACTATTCTTTCTTCGACAAGGATTGCAATCGTCTGGAAGACGCCGACCAGACCACCAATCTCAAGACCGCGCAGAGTTACGGTCATTCCAACGACAAGGCCTTTTCGTCGCTTGGCTGCGAGGCGCAATTCCAGACCGGCTTCCTCGGCTTCGTCACCAAAATCCGTGATCGCCGGTACCCCGTGGTTGACGAGGAAAGGCAGGCCGTCTTCGCCATCACGACGTTCGATCACAACGGCACCGTCCGGACCTTGCCGTCGGTCAACGGAACGTCTTCACCTATTCCGGCTTATTTCGATATACCGCGCACTTTGCACGCCAGCGAGGCGTTCCGCCTGCGTGCCGACAAGCTCTTTCGAATTGAGATGACACTGACCGAGGTTCCCTATGGGATGAGATCGCCGTTTCACAGCGGGCCGCCCATCAAGGTGAGCGCCGCGGGCACCAGCCACAGCCTGGCCAACCCCTGCAATCGTGCGTGCCTCGACGATCTGGTTCAACAGGCGCTGCACGCGATGCTGGCTCACGACGCTTCGGGTTTGCCGCTGGCACAGGGCGCGAGGTATTCCGAAAACGGACAGTTCATCGCGATTGGCGACGGCCTGTGGGGGACCGCCGGCAAGATCGCAACGCCTGGCAAAGACGCCTATGCCGCAACCTTCGCCGATCCCGCGAGCGGAACCGCGGCGTATTGGGGACTCACGAATGAAAACGGCACCACGGGCCTCCTGGCCCTTCGAATCAAAGCCGGCGGCGGAAAGATCGGCGAGATTGAGGCGATCGATGTGCGTGAAGAATCGCAGGGCCCGCGTGGTGGAACGATGACGCTCATGCGGCCACCGCTTCCCACCGAGTTCAAGGCTGCTTCTATCGGCTCGCTCGATCCCGCGTTCCTTGCGCAGAAAGCGGCGGCCGCGCGTATCCCGCAGACTCTGATGACCGCTTACTGGGACGGCCTCGAACGACATTCCAGCAAGGATGTCAGATTCACGCGCGAGTGCACCCGCCGGGATAACGCCATCCAGACCAGTGGTAGCTGCGCGGCACAGATGGATGGCAACGGAACTTCCGCCAGTCTCTACAAACACACCACTACCGTCCGTGACCGGCGAATCCTGGTGGCGGATTCCGAGAGGGGAGTCGTAATGGCGACGGCAATGATTGATAATCCCGGCATCGGAGCAGACAACCTTCCCGCGTCTCAGCGCGTACCCGGCACATATATGACTCTGCAGTTGATCAAAATCGACGGCGGATCTGTTTCTCGTGTGGAAGGCATGGTCAAGTGGATGCCCTTCGGCTACAACTCCGCATGGGCGGAGCTGAAAAAATAGAGCCCCGGCAGTCCAAACTCCCGCGCTCCGATCGGCGAAAAAAGAAAGCTCCGGCCTTTCTCCGGCGTCAAACCGCTCTCGCGTAAGCCATACCCAAAGCGCAACTCCCTTTTTACACATGAGGCTACGGTGGTGACGCCCTGGCGGGCGCGAGCAAAACCGCTTTCAGGAGGGAATTAGAGATGCCAGGTCAAACAACGAATCGACCAACTCGGGCTGCGGAAGGACACGGATGGATCGGCTCTGGAACCGTAAAGACCCGCGCCGGTAACTTCGAGTTCAGGAACAGTTATCCGGCCGGCGATGCGGCAAACCAGTTGAGAGAAGCGCTGATATTCAATCGCGCGGCGGAGGCGTTTCTGGTGCAGATGCACGGCGTCTCCTGGTATCGCGTCTGGAAAGGCGTGGGCGAGGCGGGCGCGGGCGCGCCGAACCAGATGGTCGTCTGGGAGACTCTCATGGACGCGGAGACGCTCCTCCTTACCGGCAACACCGAGACCGTCTATGGAATCTGCGGCATCGATCTGAAGCGCGACGGTCCGGTCGTGATTGAGGGCCCCGCGATGATGCTCGGTGGAGTCAGCGACTTGTGGCAGCGAGAGGTTATGGGTATCGGGCCGACGGGCATCGACAAGGGACAGGGAGGCAAGTTCCTGCTGCTTCCCCCCGGCTATAGTGGTTCAATCCCGGAAGGGTATCTCACTGGCAAGGCGTCGACGTATTGCGTCGTTCTCGGCCTGCGCGGATTCCAGGTCGAAGGCAAGACCGACAAAGCTGTTGCTCTGATGAAGACCACGCGGGTCTATCCACTCAGCGATGCCGCCAACCCGCCGGCGATGACGTTCATCAACGGTTCGCATCAGGAGATCGACACGATTTTTTCAGACAGCGGGCAGTTCTTTGACGATCTGGCCTGGATGATCGAGTGCGAGCCGCACGAAATCATCCCATCGCACGAGCGATTTCAACTTGCGGCCATCGGTATCGAGAAGGGCAAGCCGTTCAAACCCGACGCCGCGCGCAGGAAGCTATTCGAGGAGGCTGCTCAGTTTGCGTCGGCGATCGCGCGTGCCAACAGCTTCGCTTCGGATGACGATGCCCGGCTTGTTTATCCGGATCGGGTGTGGGAGTGGGCGTTCATCGGCGGCAGCGCTTCGTGGGATTCACAAGGCTACATCAACACAGACCGCCGCGCGGCCTTCGCCTATATTGCGATTGGCATGTCGCCCGCGATGGTGGAAAAGCACATCGGCGCGGGATCGCAGTATCTTTGGACGCCTCGCGACGGTGGTGGCGCATTTCTCGACGGTGGCAAAGACTATCGCCTGCGGATCCCGGCAAACATACCGGTAAAGAACTTCTGGTCCGTGGTCGCTTACGACGCGGATAGCCGGTCGATCCTGCGCAATGATCAGCCTTTCCCGTCGGTCAGCAGCTATACCGGGCCGCAGGCGAATTCCGATGGTTCGATCGACATCTATTTCGGTCCCCAGGCGCCCGCGGGCAGAGAGAAGAACTGGATCCAGACGAGGCCCGGCCGAGGCTGGTTCATCCTGTTTCGTTTCTATGGCCCGCTGGAGCAGTTTTTCGACAAGACGTGGAAGCCAGGCGACATCGAACCAGTGCGTTAACAAGCAAACTCGCCAGTAAGCGGGGCCGGGTGACTATCCATCTTCGTGATAGATTTGGAAACATTCAAATGCCTCGGCGTTTGTCGTAAGGAGAATGGATGGAGATGCCGAATGACCTGACCCGTCGCAGTCTGTTGCGCAAGGCGACCCTCGGGACGGCCGCGCTTGCGACAGCCGCGGGCAAGGCAGTCGGACAGCAGGCATCGGGACCTCCGAACATCGTCTTCATCATGGCCGACGACATGGGTTATGCCGACCCGTCCTGTTATGGGCGGCCGGATTTCACCACGCCGAATATCGACAGCGTGGCGGCTAAGGGAGTGCGATTCCTGCAGGCGTATGCGAACTCCGCGGTCTGTTCCGCGACGCGCACCGCGCTGATCACCGGGCGCTACCAGTACCGGCTGCCGATCGGGTTGGAGGAGCCGTTGGCAGGCCGCGATGTCGGTTTACCGCCAGACCATCCTACCCTACCGTCGTTGTTGAAAAAGGCCGGGTATGGAACGACTCTGGTTGGAAAGTGGCACCTTGGCCTCCTTCCGAAATTTGGTCCGCTGCAAAGCGGATACGATCATTTCTACGGATTCCGCGAAGGTGGCTCCGATTACTACGCGCACGATTCCAATCTGTGGGATGACGACGTACAGGCTCATCAGCAGGGCTACCTGACCGAGCTGTTCGGCAACCGAGCTGTGGAGGTTGTTAATGGATATGCGAAGGCAGGCCGTCCGTTTCTGCTGAGTTTGCACTTCAACGCGCCGCACTGGCCGTGGGAAGCGCCAGGCGACGAGGCCGAGTCGAACCGCCTTCGGTCAACGCCTGGCGGCCTGGTGGATTATGACGGGGGCTCACAGAAGACGTATCAACGCATGATCCAGGCACTGGATCTGCAGGTAGGCCGCGTTCTTCAGGCTTTGAGTGTGAACGGTCTGACGGAGAACACGATCGTGATTTTTACCAGCGACAACGGTGGAGAACGATTTGCGGATACGTGGCCCTTCACGGGCCGGAAGACTGAACTTCTGGAAGGCGGACTGCGAATACCGGCAATCGTCTCCTGGCCGGCGCGTATTCCGCAAGGCCGCACGACCGAACAGGTGGCGATCACCATGGACTGGCTGCCAACACTGTTGGCAGCCGTCGGCGCGTCACTCGACCCGGCGTATCCGCCCGACGGAGTCAACCTGTTGCCGACGCTTACTCAGAACGCGGCTCCGTTTGAGCGCAAGCTGTTCTGGCGTTATAAGGCCAACCAGCAGCGCGCCGCGCGAGACGGCGACTATAAGTATCTGAAGATTCTCGACAACACATTTCTCTTCAACGTGGCCGACGACCCGATGGAGCGGGCCAATCTGAAGGCGCGGCGGAAGGATGTTTACGACCGGATTACGGCGGAATGGTATGAGTGGAACGCAACCATGCTGCCGGAGATTGATGCGAGTACGACGTCTAATTTCACGGGACGTCAGCTTGCCGACCACATCGGTACCCCGCCAACAAGCGGGAAGGCGGACATTGCTGCGCCTCCCAAAACGCCATGAGCGCGCTTATCGCTTCGTCATGGAATTTTGTACATTGAACCCGATGACCTGCAGTTCGTCGTCCTGTGCGCTCTTCCGCTTCCGATAGTTTTGCCGGTTCCGCCGGGCCACCGCGATTGCATTAATTAACATTCCGAGACTTATTGGACAAGAACCCTTGTATCAAATTCGGATTAAGGCCAGTTTACCGGCTGGCGTGATGTACTGATGGTGTGGGATTCGCGCTTTGGATCGATACCCATTCGCACCTGGCATGGGTCGAGGGAACGCATGAGTACCGGCCGATGGGCACGGCAGTCATCGCGCGTTCCGATCAGTTTCGCCAGCGCGATTTTCGTCAAACTCGCCGTCGCCCGGCCCATCTTGAGAATTCTTTCGCCGGCTTTTTCGGATCGCTTGAAGAAGTGAACGCCAGACTGCGCGCGCAGCCGCGGTGGAACCTCAGAGGAACGCCGGGACATTTGCGAGCCCTGTGAATCAGGCCTTTCTATCTTTGAAGAGCAGCGAAAAAAGATAATCCTGGGCGTCGCTCTGCATCTTGATTCGTTCCCAGGCTTCGAATGCCACCTTAAGCGCCTCGAGCTCGATTCCCACATCAACAGCGGAGAACGTCACCGACAGGTCGTAATCGGCGGCATGCCGTATTTCCTGTAAACGCGTAAATGCTTTGGCGACGACGAACAAATCCGTGCCCGGGGCGCAACGCTTCGCTACATTCTCCGAGACTTCCTTCATACGGCGATGCTCGAATTGACGCGCGATCTTGCTGCGTTGCGGCTGTGGCCATTTGTTGCACGCACTTTCGATCAGCAGATGGAAAAGCGCGTAATACGATGTGGACACGGCGCGGCGCAGAGTGGCCTCCGTCTTCCGCTCCAGATCGTAAAATTCAAATGACGCGGCGCGGAGTTCGTCCGGAAGACCCATTCAATCCCATGCGGGGTCGCGCAGTTCCAGTTGCTCCGATACCAATCTGAAGGAAAAGTGCGTGAATAAATCCAGGTCAGACGCGCGTACCATCGACTCAATCTCCGACTTGATCCGATTAGAGAGATCGACTATTTCCGCTAAACGCGGGTCTGCCAGAACAAGGGGCTTAGAATATGATCTGTCCTTAAGAAGCACGCGAAAGAACAGCGCGGGTTCACCCGCCCAGTCATCGCGAATCGAATAGCGTATATACTCGATATCGTCAGGAAAATTCCTCTGGGTGGCGGAGATAGCGTCCTCTATAGCCTGAGTGTTGTACTCGGTAACCGGTGCGATCATTTCTCGCCTCAGTCTTATCCTGACGTATTGAGCAAAGACTCATTCTCCCCAACCGCCCCCGCCCGGAGTCTCGATGCGCAGCACTTCATTGCGTTGAATCACAAACCGCGTCTTCGAAGGAAGCTCATTGTAAGAACCTTCCTTAATGACGCCCGACGACCCGCAGACCCCGTTCGCGCCACCCTGCAAACCATACGGTCCGCGTTTTCTACGGTCCGAAAGAATCGTCACTTCCGCCGGTTCAAGAAACTCCAATTCGCGTACAATCCCGTCGCCTCCGGCATGTTTCCCCGCCCCACCCGATCCCGCGCGAATTTTATAAGCTCGCACCCGCAAAGGATACGCATGCTCGAACGCCTCAATCGGCGTGTTCCAGCTATTCGTCATGTGCGTATGAGTTGCAGATCGTCCCGGACCGCGCGGGGACGCACCCATGCCGCCCGCAATCGTTTCATAGTAAGCGAACGGCCTGTTGCGAAACGTATCCCACCCACCGAAGCTGAGATTATTCATCGTCCCCGAACTCGCAGCCGGAATTCTCTCCGGCAAAGCCTGCGCCAGAGCTCCGAGAATCACATCCGTGATCCGCTGCGACGTCTCCACATTACCCGCCGCCATCGCCGACGGCAGACCCGCGTTCACCACGCTGCGCTCGGGAGCAATCACGCGAATCGGCCGCAGCAGGCCTGCATTGTAAGGCACCTCCGCTTCAATCAAACATCGGAAACAGTACATCGCCGCCGATACCGCAATCGCGTAATTCGCATTCATCGGCCCGGCGGCCTGCGCGCTCGATCCAGTGAAATCCACTTCGACCTCATCGCCCCGAACTCGCACCGCCGCCGCAATGCGCACCGGCTCGTCGCTAACGCCATCGTCATCCAGAAAATCTTCGAACCGGTATTCGCCATCGGGAATGTCACGCAGCATCGCGCGCGTCACTCGTTCGCTGTAATCGAGCAGATCCTCCGCGCTCCGGTGTACTCGCGGCAACCCGTACCGCGTGACAATCTCGCACAGGCGATCCGCTCCACGCCGGTTCGACATCACCTGGGCAAGAAGATCGCCTTCGCGCTCGTCGGGCGTGCGCACGTTCGCGAGAATCATCTGCATCACGTCCCGCTGAACCTCGCCGCCTTTCATCAGAAGAACGGGCGGAATCCGCAGGCCCTCCTGATAAATTTCCCGGGCGAGCGGCATCGAACCAGGACTCATCCCGCCGACGTCCGCGTGGTGAGCACGGTTCGCCACATAGAACTCGGCCGCTATGCTCTTAGCGGGGAAAACGCCGGATACCGCGGTAATGTCAGGCAAATGCGTGCCGCCGCGAAACGGGTCGTTGAGGATCACGACGTCGCCCGGACCGGGCCGAAACGCAGCCAGCGCGTGTTGCACCGAGAGCGGCATCGCGCCCAGATGAACCGGCATATGATCGCCCATTGCGATCGTCTCGCCTGCCCTGCCGTACACCGCGCAGGAGTAATCGCGCCGTTCCTTGATATTCGCACTGAAGGCGGTTTTGCGCAGCACCGCGCCCATTTCATCTGCAATCGAGACAAAAAGGTTGCGGAAGATCTCCAGATCCACCGCCCTGGTTCCCGCGCGCTTCATCAGTTCTGATTGGGTTTGATTTTCGGGGCGGCGGGCTCGTCCGATGGTTCCGGCTCTTTGGTTTGTCCGGCTTCGCTGCGACAATTCGCGACCTCAATAAGAAATGAAGCGACCGGCCACCACCGATCACCCGCCCGCTGCTCGATCTGCAATGCCTTGCCGTCTTTGCCGGTCTCGATGCGCCAATCCGGATTTGCCTGAGCCGCGGCGGTGTTTTTCAATTCCGGCAATTTGCCAACCGCGCGCGACAGCGTCCAGGTTTCTCCCCCATTGTCCGATTGGTACAAAACATAACGGCCGCCGGCCGATGCTCTACCCGTATCCACAATCAGTTCGCCGCGCGGCGGAGAATCGAACCAGAAACGCTGAACGGAACCAGCGCCCCCTTCTTCACCAATCGAACTTTGCCTCCATGTCGCTCCACCATCAGTTGTAGTGAGAACGAACGGATCCCGTGTCAAAGGGTACTGAGTAGCACCGGCGACCCACGCATGCTGAGAATCCGAGACCTCCAACTGATCGAGTTCGGCTCCCCTTATGCGCGCCGCTGTTTCCCTCCAGGTAGCACCCAGGTCGTTACTTTGCAACAGAATAGAAGTAAGCGTGGCTGAAGTGCTATGCAGATCGCCCGAAACAAAGATCTGTTTGTCCCGCGAAGCGATCGAACCAAGTTCCAGATAAACAGGGCAAGGATCGCCTTCGCCGCAAGTCATTCCGGCCCATTGGAGATCTTCTCCGACACAGCCATAAGACACGCGTATAGGTTCACCACTATTGGTAAGAACGGGAAGCTCCTGCGCAGCTGCAATGAGGCCGGTCAGGAGCGCAAGGGTCGCCGGACGCGGCGCCAAAAAACGGAGGAACCCGCCCATCCAGCCGCGTTTCGGCGGCCATAAAAGTAAAAGGATAAGACTACGTACAGCCTCGATAAGAACACGACCCCTTCGATGAAAGAGTCTGAGGCGCGGGCGCATATTTGGGTGATAGGGGTGTATGCGCCCGCTTGTCGTAACGGGGATTTGCATATTCAGACGCCGCTCTTTTGCGCCACGTTACGCACCCGCATAAAAAAAATATCAGTTTTCGAACATGCCTTCGAACAACACGCTGCTCAGATACCTCTCGCCGGAGTCGGGCAGAATCACAACGATTGTTTTGCCGTGGAATTGCTCATCGCGCGCGACCCTTACCGCGGCGGCCACCGCGGCCCCGCAGGAGATCCCGCTGAGCAATCCCTCTTCACGCGCCAGACGCCGCGCCATTTCAATCGACTCTTCATTTGTGACCAGCTCGACCCGATCCACGATGCTCAAATCCAGATTCTTCGGAATGAAACCGGCGCCTATTCCCTGTATTTTGTGTGGGCCAGGCTTTATGGGCTGGTTCGCCAGAGTCTGGCTGATCACCGGACTGCCTACAGGTTCCACCGCCACACTCGTGATCTTGCGGCCCTTCTCATTCTTGATATAGCGCGAAACGCCCGTGATGGTACCGCCTGTACCAACCCCCGAAATCAGAACATCGATTTTCCCATCGGTGTCGTCCCAGATCTCAGGTCCGGTTGTCTTGAAATGGATGTCGGGATTGGCTGGGTTATCGAACTGTTGTAAAAGTACGTAACGGTCGGGGTCGGATTGCACAATTTCCTGCGCCTTTCCGATCGCTCCGCCCATGCCGCGCGAACCTTCGGTGAGGACCAGATTGGCTCCAAAGGCCGCGAGCACCTTCCGTCTCTCAAGAGACATGGTCTCAGGCATGGTAAGCGTCACGGGATAGCCGCGTGCGGCAGCCACAAAGGCAAGCGCGATACCCGTGTTTCCGCTGGTGGGTTCGATCAGTTCCTTTCCCGCTTTCAGAACGCCGCGTTTTTCCGCGTCCCAGATCATCGATGCCCCGATGCGGCATTTCACCGAGTACGCGGGATTGCGCCCTTCGACCTTGCCGAGGAGCGTCACAGGCGCGCCATCGATGACGCGATTCAACCGCACCAACGGGGTGCGGCCGATACTGTACGAGTTGTCGTCGAAATACATTAGATCTCCCAATTCGGTACGAAACGATTATGTTTTTCCTGCGACTCGCGCACCAGTTGCGCGAATGTCGTTGCTGCCAGAACGCTGTCGATGGCGAGGTCAACTCGCTGCCACAAATCGGTGAAGACGGAATCCGCGCCGCGGCGAAGACGGGATTGTTCTTCCCGCCGCCCTTCGATGAACCGCAACACTTCACCCGGTGTAATTGACTCGGCACGCCGTGAGAGCAAATAACCGCCTTCGGCGCCCCGCCGGGATTCGACGAATCCGCCCTGTTTCAGGCTTGCCAAAATCAACTCCAGGAATTTTTGCGGAATCTGCTGCCGCCGGGCAATGTCGGCAATCTTAACGGGTTGCGACCGGCTGTTGGCCGCGAGGTCGAAAATAGCCTGAAGGGCATATTCGCCCTTGACGGAGATGTTCATTTACGGAACGGGACTGCTCAATTCCCCGGGTACAACTAGAGATTAGTGGGTTTGATACGAACAGTCAACCATTTCAGTCGAGAAAGAGGTATTGGGAGACAAACCGGAAGAGCAGGATTGAAAAAGGAAAAGTGGGGAGGCTACCGGGGCACTTCTGAAACATTTGGGCTGGCCATCCCATTTCCGGGATGGCCAGCCCGGAAAAACTATTGCTTTTGGCTGTGATCGGTGGTCGTGTCGGACTTCTTTTTCTTGCCCTTTTTCTTGGTCGACTTCGTAGTGTCAGTGGTGTCCTGAGCGAAGGACACTGTGCCGAGGACGATCCCAAGGCCAATCGCGAATACGAGAAGCTTTTTCATGTGTTTAATTCTCCTTATGTAGATTCAATATGCGGACGACTGACCGTGGCTTGCCGGCATCGAAAGACCGCCGGAAGCCAGCCGGAAACTATTTCTGGCTGTGATCGGTGGTGGTGTCGGACTTCTTCTTCTTGCCCTTCTTGCTCATCTTCTTCGAGGTATCAGTGGTGTCCTGCGCGAAGGAAACGGTGCCGAGGATGATGCCCAGGCCGAGAGCAAATACGAGAAGCTTTTTCATGCTTGGTGATTCTCCTTGATGATTAAATATTGGGACGATCTGCCGTCACGTGAATCATAACCAACGGCAGATGAACCGGACCTTAAGGAGCCATTAAATTAACTTCATTCTGCCAGTTCAACAAAGTTGCTTAATAGAATCAATAACTTAACCATCGATCCCCAATATCGTATGGTACGCTCCGGACAAATGAAAAAGTCGGATCTTGCCAGAGACATGGCAAAACACAGCGGCGTCAAGACTGGGGACGCCGCCGATCAGATGGATCGCGCAGTCACCCAGATCATTCGCACGCTGAAGGGGGGGCAGCCCGCCCGGCTTCCCGGTCTCGGGACGATAACCCCCGGAAAACACTGGACTTTCAAGCAGGAACGAAATGAACCTTGATGAACTGGCCCGCCTGATCGAGCGCTCGCTGAAGCGTTCCAAACAGGTCGAGATCGACGGATTAGGCGTGTTCTCGCGCACCCGGGCCGGCAATATTTCCCTCCGCAAGTCCAATCGGCAGCGCATTTTCATCGCTTACGCCGTGGAGGACCGCGCTTTTGCCGACCGGTTGTTCGACGATCTCACGGACCAGGGCTTCGCACCCTGGCTGGATCGGCGAAAACTGCTCCCGGGACAGAACTGGCCGCGCCGCATCGAAGACGCCATCGCAAGCGCCGACTTCTTTATCGCGTGCTTCTCGCGAAACTCAAGCGGGAAACGGGGCGGATTTCAGGCGGAGATCCGGTACGCGCTCGATTGCGCCACCCGCATCCCTCTGGACGAGGTTTTCCTGATCCCCATTCGCCTGGATGACTGCCGTGTCCCGGCTCGGATTCAGCGGGAGACCCAGTATGTCGATCTGTTCCCGGATTGGAATTCGGGGCTTCAGCGCATTCTCCGCATCATCGAGAAGCAGAACCTCGAGAAACAAGCTATGGAGAAGCTGGCCGCGTAGAAGCGCAAATCCGCCCAGATCGCCAGCCGTGTGGGGCAGGGCTTCGGCCCTGCGGCCGGCCTTCTGGCCGGCGCGGAACTTTACGTCAAGGCCGGCAGCGCCGGCGATCTTGTCGCCGGTGTCCGTACAACACTGACCGCCGGCCTGACTCCTCCGCTTCTCAAAACATCGCGCACCTGTATTCCATAATGAAGCTTTGGAATGACAGGCGAGCAGGTCCACGTATCCCTGAAACCGGTGTCCCGGGGACAGAAATCATACCGGATCCTTCTGGGAGTGGTGGGGCTTCTGGCCATAGGCCTGATGATCTACGCCCAGACCGATGCGTTCGTCTGGGACGAAGGCTGGCACCTGCTCGCAGCCCAGTCGATCACTCGTGGCAAGCGGCTGTATCTCGACTTCAACTACTCCCAGACGCCGCTCAACGCATACTGGAATGCGTTCTGGTTCAGCATTTTCGGTACGACGTGGCGCACCGCGCACGCCGTTGCGGCTCTGATGACCAGCGGCGCGATCATGCTGACCGCCGATTATGTCTTCGTACGCTTCCCCGTCGCGCGCTGGCGGACGGCTGCGGCGATCATGACCGCGCTCCTGATAGGCCTCAACGTGCTGATCGTGCAATACGGGCCGATCGGGCAGGCCTACGGGTTAGCCCTGTTCCTCGTCGTAGCGGCGTTCCGCTGCACTATTCTTGCGGTGGAACGCAAAAGCGTCGTACTTCCCGCGCTCGCCGGACTTCTCTCTTCGGCGGCCGCGGGGGCCACACTGCTTACCGCTCCCGTGTGTCCGGTTCTGGCGATCTGGATGGTGGTTCAAAACCGCCTCGGGAATCGTTGGGCGCAACTTTCCGCGTTCTTTGCGGCAGCTGTCGTGCCGTTCCTGCCGGTCGCGTATCTCTTTAGTAAAGGACCGCGCCAGACCCTCTTCGACATCATCCAGTACAACTTGATTTTCCGCCAGGTGGACTGGCCCGACGCGATTCCCCACGACTTCGGCGTGATGTTCTCATGGCTGAACTCGGCCCAGGCTCTGCTGGCCGGCCTCCTCGGGCTCGCGGGGCTTTTATTCATTCGCTTTCGCAGCGACTGGGCCCGGGCACAACGCGCGGAGTTTTATCTTTGCGGCTGGCTGGCGCTGGCGGTGGGGGCCCACATTTCAAGCGCCCACCCCACCTTTCAGCGTTACTATCTGTTTGCGTATCCGTTTGTGATCATCCTGGCCACCGCCGGATTGTATTTCGTCACCACGCGACTGTACGGGCCCGATCGCCCTCTCTGGCCGATGGTCGCTCTGACCGCAATCTTCTCGCTGGAACTGGCCAAAGCGCTGCACGATAAACATGCGAACGTAAACTGGCTCGATCTCCAAAAGATCGCCGCGAAAGTCGATCAGGTGACTCCGCCCAACGGCACCCTGCTAAGCGACGAACCGATTTACTTCCTGACCCGACGTCCACCGCCGCACGGGATGGAACTGGCCGACTCCCACAAACTGGAATTCCCGCCAGAACGTGCGATTCCGTTAAATCTGGTGCCGGAATCCGAAGTGCTTCGCGAAATCAAAGCGGGCCGATTCGAAACCGTGGTGAATTGCGACAAGAACGACAAGCTCACGGACGAAGACCTCGAAAAAGTCTATCGGGAAAAGTTCGAAAACGACACCTGCGACGTGTTCTGGAACTTCAAACAGCCCCGCTGACCCGCGGCGATCGCCTGCTATCTGAGCTTTTCCAGTTTCTTGCGGATCTCGTCCGCGTTTTTCCCGGTCGATGCCAGCTTCAGATACTTTTGCCAGGCCTCGCGCGCGGCCTTCGCATCGTTCATCTTCTCCTCGGCGCTGCCCAGGCGCAGCCATGCGTCGGCATTGCCGTCGTTCCACTTCGTGGCCTCCATAAAGCGACCTGCCGCCGCCTTGTAGTCGCCCTTCTTGAAGTAGAATTCGCCCACGGTAACTTCTTTTTTCGATTGCACCGGATTGAAAGCGTATTGCTGCGGTATCACCGCTTTGTCCTCTTCGGGAGGAAGCTGAACATTATCCCGCGTTTGCTGTTGATCCTGCCCCTTTGTGGCGGGCGGTTGCTGTGCGGCGGCGCTCATCGCAAAGAGCGCGCTCAGCAGCATGAAAACCATCCAACGCCGTGACATACTTTAAGTATATTGTCCCTTCGGGCTGCCCTCCGCAACGCCCGATTGCTGCAAAACTGCTTGCTGTAAAACAATGTTGCCCCCTCAGGATCCGCTTCGCGAAAAAGTCGCGCAATTACCCTTCGGGCCCGGCGTGTATCTGTACAAGGATGGCGGCGGGAAAATCATCTACGTCGGCAAGGCGAAGATCCTGCGGGCGCGCGTCCGCAGCTATTTCAACGAAGACAAACTGTCGGACGTCAAGACCGGTTCGCTGATCGCGGAAGCGCGCGATATCGACTACATTCTCGTCGATAACGAGAAGGAAGCGCTCGCGCTCGAAAATAACCTCATCAAGCAGTACAAGCCGCGCTTTAACGTCCTTCTGCGCGACGACAAGACTTACCCTTACATCAAACTCACGAACGAGCGATTTCCACGAGTCTATGTAACCAGAAGGTTGATCAAAGACGGCTCGACTTACTTCGGGCCATACTTTCCAGGCAACCTGGCCCACCGGCTGGTGAGTTTCATCCATCGTCATTTCCTGGTGCCGTCGTGCAAGGTCGACTTGCGCCGCTATCATCCCAAGCCGTGCCTGCAGTACCACATACATCGCTGCCAGGGCCCTTGCGTGGAAGGCCTCACAACTCCTGAAGCGTATGCGCAGGCGGTCCGCCAGGTCCGGCTCTTTCTGGAAGGCAAGCACAGCGCGCTGGCGAACGAACTGCGCGACCGCATTCAGGAAGCCGCCGATGAAACGCGTTTCGAAGAGGCCGCGGCCCTCCGCGATCTGCTCGCCACCGTCGAAGAGATCGACCAGCGTCAGAAGATGGCCGCCGCTTCGGGAGACGACGCCGATATCTTCGGTTTCTACGCCGAGCCGCCGCTGGTCGCGGTGAACCTGTTCCATCTGCGGAATGGCGTGGTCGTCGACCGCCGCGATTTCTTCTGGGAAGACCAGCACGAATTCAATGCGCCCGAGTTCTTCTCGTCGCTGCTGCTGCAGATCTATCTCGATCAGCAGTATGTTCCAGCGATCATTCACGTGCCGATCGATTTCGAAGATCAGGAAGTAATGGAGGAACTGCTTTCGGAGAAGAAGAATCGCAAGGTCGAGATCCATACGCCGAAGCGCGGCCAGAAGAAGGCCATGCTGAATCTGGCGCAGACCAACGCAAAGCATAGCTTCGACGGACGTTTCCGCGTACTGAAGCCGTCATCGATAGCGATTCAGGCGGCGGTACAGGAAGCACTTGGCCTGCCCGATCCGCCGAGGCGCATCGAGTGCTTCGACATCTCGCACATTCAGGGAACGGATAAGGTCGCGAGCATGGTGGTGTGGGAAGACGGCCGCATGAAGAAGGCCGATTACCGCAAGTTCATCATCCGCTCGGTAGAGGGTAACGACGATTTCGCCAGCATGGCCGAAGTAGTGACGCGCCGCTATTCACGCCTGCAAGCCGAAGGCGAGCCGATGCCGGGACTGGTCCTGATCGATGGCGGCCTGGGGCAACTGCACGCGGCGGCGGAAGCGCTGGAGGCGATCGGGATCATCAACCAGCCGCTGGCGTCGATCGCGAAGCGCGAAGAGATCGTTTATGTACTCGGGCAGGAGAATGAGCCGATCGTGCTCGATCGCTTCTCCCCGATTCTGCACCTGATCCAGATGATCCGCGACGAGGCGCACCGCTTCGCCGTGACCTTCCATCGCACGCGGCGAAACGCCCGGACGCTGACATCAGAACTCGACACGATTCCGGGAGTCGGAGAGATCACCGTGCGCAAGCTGCTGAAAGAGTTTGGCAGTTCGGAACTCGTGCGCCAGGCTTCGGAAGAGGAACTGGCGAAGAGGATCGGCCGCGCCGCCGCACGCAAGGTAAAGACTCACTACGCGGGGTAACCGTTTTCGACGTACACGGCTCTGAGCCGCGACCGGAAGGGACTCACCATGGCCCTGCGGGCCGCCAAAATCAATGAAGACGCAATGCAACCGGTGTGCGGCCAGCGCTTCGGCGCTGCAGCCGAGCTTCTCCCTCAAGTCCTTGTGGGCTACCGGAAGGCCATGCAGCAGCCCGAGTTTCTCTTTGCGCGCCTGCATCTCATCGGCCCTGGCGGCGGCATCCATAGCCATCTCCGGCACCAGAGTCACGATGGCGTTAACTTTGGGGTTTATACGCTCAATCTGCTTCAGATGGGCGGCCAGCGCCTCGCGTGCGGACAACTTCCTGGTGCGGATCAGCCTCGTCATTTCGACCGTGCTCAAGAAGCAAACGGACTCAGCTGGGGCTTCAGCCTCCACAATGCTGGTGAGCAGAGGTACTGCCGAGAGACCGAGCAGGGCTTTACGGCGAGTTGGGACGTGCTCATTCATGGGTGCGAGACTATCACGTTCACGAGCTGCGCAGCGCGAGCGATAGTTGACGCGATAGTGTCTGAAAGGTGGCCCATCCGGAGAATGGCCGGCATGAAGCGCGAGCCGCGATTCACGCTCCGGCTGGCGCGTCATCCGACCCGAGCGCCACTTCGACGGAATGGCGACTTCCCGTCAACCTGGACGAGCGGAAGCTAGCGCGTTTACCGATACCTGTCTTTGGTCCGTATCCAAATCGAGGTCGATGGCGCATGTTGTCGTCAGTATAGAACTCCTTGCTCTGAGCAGCCCTTCTTCTTGGCGTACATTTTCAATGAGCCCTCCCAATTCCTGTTGACATCCGACCCAGGATAATGTCACGCTTAGGTCGGATGCCTTCCCAAAAAAATCCCGACGATCGCATCGCCCTCTTGCAGGGCACGCTCGACTTGCTCATTCTCAAAACCCTCGTGCTCGGCTCGCGTCACGGGCAAGGCATAGCGCGTTCCATACAACGTCAGTCGGAAGAGGTCTTTTTCGTTGATCATGGTTCGCTCTATCTTGCTCTCCAGCGCCTTGAAGACAAGAAGTGGATCAGCGCCAGGTGGGGCGTTAGCGAGAATAACCGTAAGGCGCGCTTCTATTCGCTGTCTGCCAGGGGACGCCAGCAGCTCGTAGAAAAGACCAGCGAATGGCAGCGGTTGACGAGAGCGATGGGATTGATTCTGGATGGACGACCGAGCAGCGAGGAGGCCTGGTAATGTTCAGACGCAGAAGAAGCGCAGACGATTTTGCCGAGGAGATCAAATCGCATATCGAACACCAGGCCGATGCGTTAGAGAGCGAGGGCTTGAGCGAAGAAGAGGCGTATCGCAGGGCAAGAGTCAGGTTCGGCAGCTCGCAGGCAGCACAAGAACGCTTCTATCTCAGCAGCCGTATCGTATGGGTGGACAATCTGCTCCACGATATTAAATTCGCGATTCGTCAACTGATAAGAAATCCGAGCTTTACCTTCGTTGCAATCGTCACCCTTGCGCTGGGCATCGCCGCTAACAGCACGATCTTCAGCTGGATCAACGCGACTCTACTCGATCCCATTCCCGGAATTGCGCACACGAGCGACATGATCACGATCATGCGGGGCGAAAGAAGCGAGCATCCAACGCCTCCATTTTCGTACCGGGACTTCGCGGATCTTCGCGATAGCACGCGGACCTTCGCCGGGTTGCTCGCGTATCACAACGACTACATGGCGATCACGGAATCGGGCAAGCCCGAGCGCATTTATGGAACACTGGCGTCGTCGAATTACTTTGAGGTGCTCGGTGTGCGCCCGATCCTGGGCCGATCGCTTGAATCGACTGCGCCGAATGAGCGGCTGGGTACAGCGGAAGCGGTGCTCAGTTACGGCTTATGGCGGAACCATTTTGGCGCGGATCCTTCGATCATCGGAAAGACCGTTCATATCAATCTGCATCCGTTCACAATTGTTGGTGTCGCCCCCGAGGGCTTCCAGGGCTGCATGAGCGGATTACGGTCCGATCTATGGATACCGCTTGGCATGGATTCGCAGGTTTTGGGCAACGAGCGAATCAAATATCGCGCCGACTTCTATCTCAACGTGCTGGGCAAGCTCCTGCCCGGAGTCAATCATCGCCAGGCTGAAAACGAGCTGAATATCCTGATGCAACGCCTCGCGGAGCGGTTCCCGGATGCGCACAAGGGACCCAACACTATCTCTTCCGATCCGCTGTGGCGGTCGCCCTTTGGTGTGAATGTCTATCTTTCTGGAACGCTGCCCATCCTATTCGCGCTGGCATTGGTGCTCTTACTGCTGGCCTGCGCGAACCTGACGAATCTTCTGTTGGTGCGCTCGGTGGCGCGCCGGCGCGAATTTGCCATTCGCCTGTCGATAGGGGCAACTCGCTGGAGGGTGGTGCTTCAGCTGATGGTGGAGAATGCGTTGATCGCTCTGGCAGGAGGCGGCCTCGCGCTGTTGTTGACCAAATGGACGGCACATGGATTGTCTGCGTTTCTGCCGCCCACGACGCTTCCTCTTACGCTGAATGGACGCGTTGACCGAACGGTGCTGGTGGCGGCCATTATGATTTCGCTTCTCACTACCGCGGTGTCCGGCGTTTTGCCGGCGCTTCGAGCTTCCCGCCTCGCCCTCGCTCCAGTGTCTGCCCTGAAGGATGAAGCACTCAATACTTCCGGAGGGATCCACAAGTCGCGCGTGGCAGGAGGACTGGTCGTCGGGCAGATTGCGCTGTCGCTGCTGCTGCTGGTTTGTGCCGGACTATTAGCCCGCAGCCTGCAGAGAACACAGGATTCCTATCCGGGGTTCGATCCCAGCCACGTGTTTCTTGCCAGCCTTGATCTGGACCCACTGGCTATTCCGGAGCGCAAGGCATTGAGTTTGACAAAGAAATGCTCGTGCGCCTGAAATCGCTGCCTGGCGTCCAGTCGGTCACGCTGGGAGACTTCTCGCCGCTGAGCTACACCATTCATACGGATTTTATCCAGCCTGAAGGCTATGTGCCCGGGAAGAGCGAGTCCATGGAAGTCGACAGGGGTGTGGCGGGGCCGGAGTACCTGCGGACGGTACGAACAGCCTTGCTGGCGGGACGGGACTTTACCGACAGGGACAATGCCAGCGCGCCGCCGGTCTCGATTATTAACAAGGCATTGGCCGACCGCTATTGGCAGGGACAGGACCCGATCGGCAAGCGGCTGCAGGTTGCCAGACAGTGGACAACAGTGGTTGGTGTGGCCGCCAATGGGAAGTACCGGCGCCTGGTTTACGATACTGCGCCGCTGGTGCTGATTCCGATGTTGCAGAGTTACAGGACTGACCAGATTGTATATGTGCGTGTAGCCGGTGATCCCATGGCCTATGCTTCTGCTGTGGAACGAACAGTTCACGGACTCAATTCTGATTTGCCGCTCTTCAACGAGACCACGCTCGCCGCGAGCATGCGGATGGGGAATGCCTTTGAGCGAATCGCAGCAGCCTTCTCAGGTTCATTCGGGCTGGTGGCTCTTATCCTCGCTGCCATCGGAGTTTATGGTGTGGTTGCCTATGCCACGAAGCAACGCACTCATGAAATCGGCATTCGCATGGGGCTCGGGGCAGGCAAGCGAGACATTTTTCGCCAGGTCCTGGGACGAGGCTTGCACTTTGCGGGCTTGGGGCTGGTCCTCGGTCTGATGATCTCATTTGCGCTTACCCGCTATCTACGTGGCATGCTCTATGGCGTGGGGACTACGGATTGGCTGACATTCGTTATGGTTGCCATTCTTCTCTGCTTCGCTACACTGATTGCCTGTTTTGTTCCTGCCCGCCGCGCAGCATCTATAGATCCCATGCAGGCCTTGCGGACAGAATGACCAGGGTAAACCGACATCGGACTTGCGGCATGACACCGGAATGGCGCATCATCGCCAGGGCACTCATCGAGCCCGGAACGGGAACGGGAAGCCGCTTCTCAACCGCGACCTTCGCAAGCCTGTCAAGTTGACGCGTAACGCGCTT
>CAWJTK010000012.1:0-191569 GCA_963845785.1 Terriglobia bacterium
CGACCCTCCGAAAGTGAGTCACAAATTTAAAAAGAAATTCCAGAATAAATTCCTCGCCAATTCAATAACTTACAAAACCGCCCTCCCCGAAATGCGCGCAACCCCAAAAACGCATGCTACTTTCAAAATCGAAAGAACCTCGTCGCACCCATTGGCGTACGGGGGCACTAAACCACGCGATTCCTCGAGGCTCCGTGTGGCATAACGTCGAAACAATGGGCGGCAGGCGCTCCCGTTATTGGTGCGGCCCCGGTCTCGTCCGGGAAACCAAAACGACCGTTCCGTATGACGGTTACCATGCGGTTGGAGCGCTCCAAACATAAGTTGAGCGCGCAGGCGTCATCGGGCGCCTGCGCTACGACCGAAATTGACCCCGGTGGCTGCCGACATTCTCACCCGTATTGTGTCCCGCAGACGGGAAGAACTGCGCGCAAACACCATTTCGCCGCCGTTATCCGAAGTGCTTCAGGCGAAGTGCGTAAGGCAAAGTTGACGTTGTGGCAAGGACCGATCTCACCAGCGCGGCCGATCAACCGCAGCCGGGCCGCTCGTTCTTCTGCGCGGGTTCTGCGCCGGGATGGCCACTATTTTCAAAAACCGCGCTGCCGTCGCGCCGCGGAAGAAACATAGCGGGCTACTGGGCAGGAAAGGGAATATCTACCTCAACGTAAATGCCCGGTATGCAGGCCTCCACAGCGGCGGTTATTTTTTCGAGATGCAATTTCACGATCGGCCATTGCTGGTTGCCGAGAACTACCAGAGCTATCTTTCTGCCGGTTAGATTTTGCTGATACCGGATGTTTTTGTCGGTGCTGAGAAGCACTTCGTACCCAGCTTCCTCGGCCCTTTCGATCAGATCGCCGTTTTTCAGCTCGTGCCAGCCGATCTGCCGGGCATATGTGATTTCATGGCCGGGGAGACTACGCGCGATGGGTTTCGGCGTTCCATTGTCGAAAAGAATTTTCATCAGCCAAACGCTGGTGGTTTCGCAAGGCTCTGGCTGGCGAAGTGAATGACGGCCCTGACTTCCTCCGGCGTCACGTCGAAGACCTCCGTTATCTCGCCAACCGACATGCCGGCTTCAAGGTTTTCGAAAACTGTCTGCACCGGCATCCTGGTTCCACGGAACACCCACGCGCCGCTGACCTTGCCGGGAATGCTCTCCACGGCGGGGCATTGTGACCAGTCGAGACTGTTTGCCATGATCTGCGCTCCTCCTACAGGTTATCGTGACGGCGCACTATACGGGTCTTCTCTGCATCTGTCATTGCCAGATTGCACATGCGCTGTTGCGACGTGGTCGAACGCAGGGGGTAGATCCAGGGATGCATCAAACATGGTCAGCAAAGCTACCTGGCATCAGGTCTTTATCTACACGCCGGAACGCACGATATAGCGATAGCTTTCCGAAACCGATGCCATACATCAATTATTACGGTTGCGCTCACAAAGCTTCAATGCTATCGGCCACGCGCAGGCGTCATCGGGCGCCTGCGCTACGATTGAAGTTGACCCCGGTGGCTGCCGACATTCTCACCCGTATTGTGTCCCGCAAACGGGAAGAACTGCGCGCAAACACCATTTCGACAGCCGAATTGCGTCGGTGCGCCGAGTCCCATTCGCCCGCCCGACGCGACTTTGCCGCCGCATTGCGTTCCAAACGCCCCGCGATTATCTCCGAAATCAAAAAGGCATCGCCCAGCAAAGGCGTTCTCGTCGAAGATTTCCGCCCCGCCGAACTCGCCGCGACAATACGAACGCGGTGGCGCCGCGGCCCTCTCCGTCCTCACCGACCGCGACTTCTTCCAGGGCAATCTCGAACGACCTTCGCAACGCCCGCGCCGCCTGCAATCTCCCCGTCATCCGCAAAGATTTCACCATCTCCGAATATCACGTTCTCGAAGCCGCAGCCGCCGGCGCGGACGCCATTCTGCTGATCGTCGCCATCCTCGATCGAGGCCCAACTCCGCGGCTTTCGCGAACTGGCCCGCGAATTCGGCATGGCCGCGCTGGTCGAAGTTCACGACGCACCGCGAACTCGAACTCGCCCTCGAATCCGGCGCGGAAATCATCGGCGTCAACAACCGCGACCTGCGCACTTTCGAGGTCTCGCTCGAAACCTCGATCGCGCCTCGCCGCCGCACATCCCCGGCCACGTCATTAAGGTCAGCGAAAGCGGCATCTTCACCCGCAACGACATTCAACGCCTGATGGACGCCGGCTACGACGCCTTCCTGGTCGGCGAGCACCTGGTCAAATCCGGAGACGCAACCCGCGCGCTTCAGGAACTGGTCGCCTGATGTTCGTCAAGATCTGCGGCATCACCAATCGCGAAGACGCGCTCGCCGCCGTCGATGCCGGCGCGCGCGCACTCGGCTTCATCTTTTGCGAATCCAGCCCGCGCCACGTCACGGCCGCGCAGATCGCAACCCTGGGTCGACGAAATCCCGCCGCACATCTGGAAGGTCGGCGTATTCGTCGACGAATCGCCCGAACGCATCGAACAGATCGCCGCGCAGCTCAGCCTCGATATCGCGCAACTCCACGGCGCCGAAACGCCGGACCGCCATCCCCGCGGCATCCGCGTCTGGAAGGCTTTCGCGTAACGCAAATGCAAACCGCAGATCCCCGACTATCCCGCCGAAGCCATCCTGATCGATGGCGCGGCATATGATTGGTCAAAGACCGCGCACTTCACCCGGCCCGCTGATCCTCGCCGGAGGCCTCGAGCCCGGCAATGTGCGCGAAGCCATCGAGCGGACGCGCCGGACCAGCCTGGGCCGTCGACGTCAGCCTCCGGCGTCGAAAAATCGCCCGGCCGCAAGGACCACGCGCGCATGAAACAATTTATCGAGGCAGCTCTTCAGCTCATGACTTCGCAACCCGACGCAGGCGGGCACTTCGGCACTTACGGCGGGCGTTACGCCCCCGAAGTGCTGATGTCGCCGCTCGAAGAACTCGAGCTCACTTACGACGAAGCCCGCAAAGACCCGGCCTTTCACGCGGAACTCGAACGAACTCCTCACCACCTACGCCGGCCGCCCCACGCCGCTCTACTTCGCGCGCCGCCTCTCGCGAGAACCTCGGGCGCGAAGATCTACATCAAGCGCGAAGACCTGCTCCACACCGGCGCGCACAAGATCAACAACTGCCTCGGCCAGGCGCTGCTCGCCCGCCGCATGGGCAAGCGCCGCATCATCGCCGAAACCGGCGCCGGCCAGCACGGCGTCGCCACGGCCACCGTTTGCGCGCTGTTCGGTTTCGATTGCACCGTTTACATGGGCGAGGAAGACATGCGCCGCCAGCGCCTCAACGTCTTCCGCATGCGCCTGCTCGGCGCGAACGTCGTCGGCGTGACCAACGGCAGCCGCACGCTCAAAGACGCCATCAGCGAAGCCATGCGCGACTGGGTCACCAACGTCGCCACCACGCACTATCTGCTCGGCTCCGCGCTCGGCCCGCATCCTTATCCGACGATGGTGCGCGATTTCCATCGCGTCATCGGCATCGAAGCGCGCCGCCAGATCCTCGAAGCCGAAGGCCGCCTGCCCGATGCCGTCTTCGCCTGCGTCGGCGGCGGCAGCAACGCCATCGGCATCTTCCATCCGTTCGTCGAAGACGAAGGCGTGAAGCTCATCGGCGTCGAAGCCGGCGGACGCGGCGACGGACTCGGCCAGCACGCCGCGCGATTCTGCCGGCGGATTCCCCGGCGTGCTTCACGGCTCGCGCAGCTACATCCTGCAGGACGAGATCGGCCAGATCTCCGCCACGCACTCCGTCTCCGCGGGTCTCGATTACGCCTCCGTCGGACCCGAACACGCCTGGCTGCACGATCGCGGCACGCGCCGAATACTGCGCCTGCTGCGACAAGGACGCCATCGAAGCCGCCACGACTCTGAGCCGCACCGAAGGCATCATTCCCGCGCTCGAATCCGCGCACGCCGTCGCCGAAGCCATCCGCCGCGCGCCCGTTCACCCGGGCGAGATCTTCATCGTGAACCTCTCCGGACGCGGCGACAAAGACATCGACATCTATCGCGAAAATCTGAAAGAGCTGGATCAGGCGTGACGCGCATCGGCCAGCTTTTCGAACGACTCAAGCGCGAACACCGCTGCGGCATGATCGCCTATCTCACGGCGGGCGATCCCACGCCCGAAGCCACGCCCCGCTCTCATCGAAGCGCTCGAACGCGGCGGCGCCGATCTCATCGAACTGGGCGTGCCGTTCTCCGATCCCATCGCCGATGGCCCCGTCATCCAGCAGGCCGGCGACCGCGCCCTCGCCGCCGGCACCACGCTCGCGAAGGTCCTCGACATCGCCGCGCAGGTCCGCAAGCGTTCCGAAATTCCGCTGCTGCTCTTCACCTATCTGAACCCGGTGCTCCGCTACGGCTTCGAACAACTCGCGCACGACGCGAAGGCCGCCGGGCATCGATGGCTGCCTGCTCACCGACGCCAGCGTGGAAGAAGCGGGCGACTATGTAAAGGTGATGCGCGACGCCGGCCTCGACACCGTCTTCCTCGCCGCGCCCACCAGCACCGAGCGCCGCCTGAAACTCGTCGCCGAATACTCCAGCGGCTTCGTTTATCTCGTTTCGCGCACCGGCATCACCGGCGAGCAGCAGAACATCTCCGATTCCGCCCTGCCGCTGATCGAACGCATGCGCGCGCACACCGAATCTGCCGCTCGCCATGGGTTTCGGCATTTCGAAGCCCGAGCAGGTCGCCGCGCTCGCCGGATCACGTCGAAGCGGTGGTCGTCGGCAGCGCCATCGTGCGCCAGATCGAACGCGATCCATCGAAGCTCGAAGTCGTTCATGCGCGAACTGACGCGGCCCACTTAACCGCGAATATCGCCTGATGCCGCTACAATGAACGCCCATGACCGCGCCTCGCGCGATGCCGCGAGCGGATCGACGAAATCGACCGCCGCCTGGTCGAGCTGCTCAACGAACGCACCTCCATCGTGGAAGAGATCGGCCGCGCCAAACGAGAGGCCGCGCTGGCCATCTACGAGCCGAAGCGCGAGACGCCAGGTCTTCGATAACATCACGTCGCACAACGACGGCCCGCTGACGGCGGATGGCGCTGAAGCGCATCTTCGAACGCATCATCGACGAAATGCGCAGAGTCCAGAAGGACCGCATGGCCGGAAGCACAAAGGACTAATCCGAGCAATGCTAGTCGTCATGCAGCAGGGCGCCACCGAGGCGCAGATCCAGAAAATGATCGCCCGCCTGGTCGAAGACGGCTTCGACGTGCATCGCTCCACCGGCGTGATCCACACCGTGCTGGGCGGCGTCGGCGGCCGCGAGGATTTCGACACCGCCGTCGTCGAACTGATGGAAGGCGTGAAGGAAGTCGCACCGCATCATCTCGCCCTACAAGCTGGCCAGCCGCGGCGTTCCGGCCCGCCGGGCACCGTCGTCAAGATCGGCGATGTCGAAATCGGCGGCAACAAGATCGTCGTGATGGCCGGGCCCGTGCAGCGTCGAGAGCCGCGATCAGATCGAGCGCGCCGCCGACATCGTGGCCGATGGCGGCGCGAAAGTCATTCGCGGCGGCGCATTCAAGCCGCGCTCCTCGCCGTACAGTTTTCAGGGCATGGGCGAAGAAGGCCTGAAGCTGCTGCGCGAGGCGGCGGACCGCCGCGGCCTGCTCGTCATCAGCGAAGTGATGGATGTCGACGCAGATTCCGCTGCTCTCCGATTACGCGGACATCCTGCAGATCGGCGCGCGCAATATGCAGAACTTCAATCTGCTGCGCGAACTCGGCAAGCTGCGCAAGCCGGTGCTGCTGAAGCGCGGCATCGCAGCGACCATCGAAGAGCTGCTGCTTTCCGCCGAATACATTCTCTCCGGCGGCAACTACGAAGTGATCCTCTGCGAGCGCGGCATCCGCACTTTCGAAACCTACACCCGCAACACGATGGATGTCTCCGCGATTCCGGTGGTGAAGAAACTTTCGCACCTGCCGATCGTTGGCGATCCTTCGCACGGAACCGGCCGCCGCGATCTGGTGCCCCCGATGGCGCGCGCCGCCGTCGCCGCGGGCGCGGACGGACTGCTGATGGAAGTTCACCACGATCCCGATCACGCGCTGAGCGATGGCGCGCAGTCGCTTTATCCGAGCCAGTATTCCGAGCTGATGAAGCAGTTGCGCATGATCGCGACGGCGGTCGACCGTTCGATCTAGGTTCGGCGATGCGCACGCTTATCATCGCGGCAATTTTCGCGGTTCAATTGAACGCGGCCTCCCTGGCGATCACGGGTGCTCGTATTTACACCTCGCCGGACGCGCCGCCGCTGGCTAACGCTTCGCTCGTGATGACCGACGGCAAGATTGTCGCGGTCGGCGCTCGCGTGGCGATTCCATCCGGGGCTGAAGTACTTCCGTGCAACGGATGCGTCGTGATGGCCGGGTTCTGGAACAGCCACATCCATTTCATGGAGCCGAAATGGGACGACGCGGCCCATCAACCCGCCGCAAAACTCGAAGCCTCGCTGCAAGCGATGCTCGTGCGATCCGGTTTCACCACGGTAGTCGACACCGGCTCGGATCTGGCGAATACTGTCGCGATACGGAAGCGGATCGAATCAGGCGAGATTCCCGGGCCGCGGATCTATACCGCTGGGATTCCGATCTACCCGCCAGACGGCATCCCTTACTACGTCCGGGAACTCGTGCCCGCAGCGTTGTTGAAACGGATGACTCCTCCGCGAAACCCGAAGGAAGCAGTGGCCGCCGCCGAGGCGGACATTAAAGGCGGCTCCGACATCCTCAAACTGTTCACGGGATCCTGGGTCCAGCGCGGAAAAGTCTTGCCCATGCCGGTACCGATCGCCGTGGCAGCCGCCGCAGTGGCGCATCGGCATCATCAACTAGTGTTTGCGCACCCCTCCAGCCTGGCCGGAATACAGGTCGCGATCGCCGGCGGAGTCGATGTGTTAGCGCACGCGCCCGACGATGTCCGCGGAGTCGACGACGCCGTGCTGCGGTCGGCGGTGGCAAAACACATGTCGATGATTCCCACGCTCAAACTCTTCCACGAGGACGAAGACATCGCGGAGATCCGCAATATCGTGCGCCGATTCCACAGCTTCGGCGGTCAGCTGATATTCGGCACGGATACCGGATATCTGACCGATTACGATATCAGCGAAGAGTTTCGGCAGCTGGGCCAGACCGGCCTCAGTGTAAAAGAGATTCTGCGCATGCTGACCGAAAACCCCGCCCGCAAATTTGGTGTTCAGCGCGAGCGAGGCGCGATCGCGCCGGGCATGGCCGCGGATGTTACCGTTCTCGCGGCCGACCCAGCGGCCGATGTGACCGCCTTTACGCGGGTTGCATACACCATTCGCGCCGGCCGGGTGATCTATCGAAAATGAGGATTGTCGGTATCGTTGGCGTGGGCCTGATCGGCGGCTCCTTCGGGCTTGCACTGCGCGCCGCCGGCTTCGGGGGTGAAATCCTCGGCGTCAGTTCGGCGTCGAGCATCGAAGAGGGCGTCGCGCGGGGAGCGATTGATCGCGGCGCAACGCTTGAAGAAGCCGCCTCAACTTGCGACCTTCTGTTGCTTTCGCTACCGATTTCCGGAATTCTGGAAACGCTCCGGCAACTTGATCCGCTCGTGCGCCCGGAGGCGCTGGTGACGGATGTCGGCAGCACCAAACAGGCGATCGCGGAAGAGGCGCAGCGGTCGCTGAGGCGGTGCGCATTTCTCGGAGGCCATCCCATGGCCGGCAAGGAACTACGCGGAGTCGCGGCGGCCGACGCCGATTTGTTTCGCGGCCGCCCTGGGTGCTCACGTCCGATCTCGATCATCCGCTGAGGAAATGGATTGCCGCGTTCGGCGCTCGCGAGATCATCCTCGATCCGGCGCAGCACGACCGCCTGGTCGCCTGGAGTTCACACCTGCCGCAGCTTGCGTCGACCGCGCTCGCTTCGGTGCTGCTCGATCAGGCGCCCGAGGCTGCGATGGTGGCCGGACCCGGACTGCTCGACTCCACCCGCCTTGCCCTGAGCTCGTTCGACCTGTGGCGCGACATCCTCGAAACCAATCAGAGCCAGGTTTCGGCGGCGCTCGACGCTTATATCCTCAAGCTGCAGGAGCTGCGGGCGAATTTTGAGACGGAATTCGCGCACGGCGCGGAGTTCGCTCGTTCACTGCGTGAGCGCGGCTAACTCGGCTGCCAGCGGGTCGATCCATTCCGGCGAAAGCTTCCGTTCGTAGCCCCAGTAAGTACTCACATAGAGCAGGTCGTCCAGTTTTCGGGCATACTCGCGCTCAACGGCCATCCGTACTCTTGCCAGCGGATCTTCGGGCGGCTTGACGACCTTTAGCGGAACCTCCGCAGTCCGGCAAGGCACGGGAGTCAGCTTATTGACCAGTTCTTCGCTCATGGAGCGATACGTGGTGTATTTGCCTCCGGCAATGTGCAGAACGCCATCCGGCGTCTCCCAGATCGCATGCTCCCGGCTGGTCGACGTTGCCGATCGGCCTGGTTCGCTGATCAGGGGGCGAAGCGAACTGTAACTCGATACAGGCTCTTCGCGACAGGCCGGAAAGAGGCGGTGCACGATCGCGGTGAGATACTCCCGTTCTTCCTGGGAGATATGGACGTCGTCCGGCGAACCTTCGTGATCGACCTCGGTCGTACCGACCAGGGTGAGATCGTTTCGCTCGCCCCACGGAATCAGAAAAATGATACGGCCTTTTTCGTCGAAGAACGCGATCGCCTCGTCCCCTTGTTGAATGCGGGGGAAAACGAGGTGCGACCCGCGGACCAGCCGCAGTTGGCCGCCGCTGGACCACGCTCCGGTCGCATCCACAACCTTGTCCGCGCGAACGGGAAACCGCTCGCCTGCGAGCGAGTCCGAGGCTTCGATCTGCTTGCCGTCGATCTTCGCTTCGACGTAGTTCGCCACTGACGCACCGCGCGCTTCAGCGTCGATGATGATCTCCAGCACCAACCGCGCGGAATTGACCTTGCAGTCGTAGAAGAGAAGACCGGCTTCAACCGATCGATGTCTGCCAATTCCATATTTTCCGGCCAGCAGATCATAAAGCGTCAGGCCGGCGCCATAATACCAGCGGTCTATCAGGCCTTCGCACGGAATGATGAACTTCAGCGGCTCGACAAGACCGCCGGACATCGCCAGCAAAGTCGCGCGTTCCTGGAGTGCTTCGCGAACGAGATGAAAGTCGAGGTACTTGAGGTATCGCAGGCCGCCGTGAATCAACTGCGAGTTCCGGCTGCTTGTACCCGAGGCGAAGTGATTCTTTTCGACGAGAGCGACGCGCAATCCCGGATCGCGCAGAACCAGATCCCGCGCGATCCCTGCGCCATTGATGCCGCCCCCGATGACGAGCACGTCCCAGTGCTCATCGCGTAACCTTGCGAGGTTGGCCTCGCGGCTCATGTCGAACGGACTTCAGCGCGCGGCTTCGGCCACCGCGTCTTCGACGAGCTTTCGGTATTGCTCGAGAAGCTCGGGCGATTGCGCTTCGAAGCGCAGAACGAGAACGGGCTGGGTGTTCGATGCGCGTACCAGGCCCCAGCCTCTTTCGAAATTGATGCGGGCGCCGTCGATGGCGATGACGTCGTAATCCTTATCGAATTTCGCGAGGACTGCGCTTACAATTCCGAACTTCTTCTCGTCGGGACAGTCGACCCGGATTTCGGGCGTTGCAAAAGTCGGCGGCAGGTCGCTCAGTTGCGCCGACAGCGGCTGACCGGACTTCGAGACGATCTCCAGCAGCCGGCAGGCGGCATAGAGGGCATCGTCGAAGCCGTAGTAACGGTCGGCGAAAAACATGTGGCCGCTCATCTCGCCCGCCAGTTCGGCGTTTGTCTCCTGCATCCGCGCCTTGATCAGCGAGTGACCGGTCTTCCACATAATCGCTTCGCCGCCGTGCCGCCGGATATCGTCGTACATGTTCTGGGACGACTTGACCTCGCCGATTACCGTTGCCCCAGGCTTGCGAGACAGGATCTCTCGGGCGTAGATGATCATCAGTTGATCGCCGTAGAGGATCGTGCCCTGTTCGTCGACCGCGCCGATTCGATCCGAATCGCCGTCGAAGGCGAGACCAACATCCGCTTTCTGGTCGAGAACAGCCTGAACCAGGTGCTGCAAATTCTCGGGTTGAGTCGGGTCGGGGTGATGGTTGGGGAAATGGCCGTCCATTTCGAAGAAAAGTTCCGACGGTTCGCAGTTTAAACGTTCCAGAATACGGCGCATCACCGGTCCTGCCGTGCCGTTGCCGGCATCCGCTACGACCTTGATACGACGAGGCAATTGAAACTGCGACGCGATCTCTTCCACGTAAGGCGTCACAATGTCGAAGGTGTCGAGCTTCCCTTCCCCTGTTTCGAAGTCCTCACTTTCCACCAGCTCGCGAACCACCTGAATTTCTTCTCCGTGGATCGTGCTCTTGCCGTGCATCACTTTAAATCCGTTGTAATCGGACGGATTGTGGCTGCCGGTGATCATGACGCCGCCGCTCGTCTTCAGATGAAAAACCGAATAATAGAGGAGAGGAGTCGGCACGATTCCCAGATCCGTCACGTCGCATCCGGATGCCAGCAAACCAGCGAGAAGAGCGTCGTGCAGCCGATCCGAACTCAGGCGGCAGTCCCGCGCGAGATTGACTTTCTTCGCTTTGCGGCGAATCAGATACGTTCCGATCGCCTGCCCGAGTTTCCGGACACCGGCGTCCAGAAGCTCCTTATCGGCGATGCCGCGAATATCATATTCACGGAATATGGTTGACGGTAATGTTTGGATATTCAGCATCGGGAAATTGGCATTAAAGCGCAGTATAGCGTTCAGCCTGTCGTGTGTTGCAATGGACAGAAATGGTCATCGTACTGGGCCCAGGGTTCACGGGGCAGCGCCTCGCATGGCGTTTGCTGCGCCGCGGCGTATCCGTGTGCGCCGCGGCGCGCGGGGTCGCACGTTTCCGCAAACTCGTGGATGCGGGACTCGTTCTCTCGGAATTCCACACAGCGCCCGCGCTTCCGAAACACAGCGTCCTGGTCGACCTCATTCCGCCGTTGCCGGAAGCGGAAAATGCCGCGTTGCGGCGATATATAGAGGATCTCGATCCGTCGCGCGTTATTTATGTCTCCTCAACCGGCGTGTATGGCGATCAGACCGAAGTTGACGAGAAAACGATGCCCATCCCGAATGACGAGCGAGGACAGCGGCGGCTGGCGGAAGAACAGTGGATCTCTTCCGGACCCTGGACCAGCCTGATTTTGCGGGCCGCTGCGATATACGGACCTGGTCGCGGCGTACATACCGCCATTCGTCAGGGAAAAACCCCGCGCGGAACGGGGTCGGGAGTGGTGAGCCGCATTCACGTCGAAGATCTTGCGGCACTCATTGAGGCCGGTATTTTTTCCGATCTTGAGGGTGCGTGGCCGGTGGCAGACGAAGAGCCGTGTTCGACCGCGGAAATTGCGAAATGGCTGGCCGAAATTGAGGGAATAAAAGGAACTGACTCTACAGCAATCGCCACAACACACGGTCGAAAGGTAGATGGAAGAAAAATTCGGGAACTGTTGGCTGTCGAATTAGTCTATCGATCCTGGAGAACAGGTATACCTGCCAGCATCGAGGAAGAAAATTCAGAACAACGTTTTGCCGAATATTGAGCGGTCTCGTTAAGCAGTCACGTTAAGCCGTCATGGGCGCTGCGGCACCCAAGACGTTAACCTGACTGCGAAGAGCTTCAAGAGCGTCAACCAAGCCGGAAATGTCGACCTTGCCGAAGCCAACAGCATGCAGCGTGAGACGCATTTCAACCTTGCAGATCGCCATCACGAACAGAACGCGATTTTTTGCAAGGGCCTGAGCCAGATCAGGCCGATCAACGCCGGAACGCAGCATTATCGCGCGAACTCCCGCAAGGAGATGAGCATAGTCTCGCGTTAAACAGCGCAGATAACTGCGGAAAAGTTCCCGGCGCCGAGAGCGAAGTGTTCTTCGGAGACTGCTGTTGCGTGCAACGAACTCAAGATCTTCGTCGGAAAGCAATCGAAGCATCGGACGGTAGCGATCCGCGGAAACGGCCGCAGGAGCACTTCCTTCCGCAGTGCGCAAAATACGCATCCGGGAGACAAACTGCCACGAAAGCAGACCCAACGCGACGAGAACGAACGAGACAACGACGATCAGAGTCATCGAAATAAGAACTCCTTGGCTAATGACACGATAATACCAAGCCGTCGAAGATGCTGCAAGCCTTTTAAAAAAATAGAGGGGATATTACTGTCGGGCGGCGCGGCTCATCAGCTGATTCAGAGAATTTAACTGCTGGAGCAAGCGGTCTTCCTTGGGATCGGAGAAAGCAACTCGGGCGACTGCGGCAGTGTACGGCTTCAGTAGGGCCGCCCAACCCACCAGACAAAAGGCGATCACGAAATCCTCGGTCCAGTCGGCGAGATGATTGTACAGCCCCTGGGTCAAAGCGTCGACGAAAAGCCGGGCTGCCTCGCTCAGAAACAAAGCGCTGAAAAAAGCGCAGGATACATAGGTGTTTCTGCCCAGGTGCAAAGGATATTTCGAGAGAACGAAGATAATTGCGATGATTACGACGGCCAGACTAAAGACGATAGACCTTTGCGCTACTTCAAAATAGAACAGACCCCATTTTTGACGACCGTTGGAGCCTACGGCCCAGAGCGCCCTTGTAAGCACGAGAGAGAGGGCCACTGAAACACCGAGGCCAGCATACATTGTCCAGCGCCCGATCGTCCGGATTCCCGGGTAATTGTCGAACGTCAGCATCAGCAACTCGCGGACTGCGAAAATGCTGAAAATGCACTCCAGAGGAATAAATGAAATGTAAATCCAGAAGTACGCTTTTGAGCGGGGATTAAAGATACCGTAACAGAAGTATGAAATGGCAATGAAAATGAGATAACCGACGAGCGCGGGAAACCGTTTGCCGAGATCGAGATAGAGCAGACGCGCCACAGCAGCGGTGGCAGCAATCGCCTGAACGAGCTCGGTGACAGCACCCAGATTCATAACAAAGGCCGCTTTCCATCATCTTATCATTCCGATCCAAAAAAGCCGCAGCTTCAGCGCACGAACGGGCAGTTGTTGCCGCACTCGGGAGGGTTCGCGCCGGCTTCGGCCGCGACTGTGAGACCGAGGATCGACATGGTCAGGGTTAAAATCATGATCAGCTTTCGCATTTTACTTGTTATGTCCTTTGTTTTCTGTTCGTTGATGTTTCTGTCTTGAGATTGGGTTTGAATTTCGCGTCTTACCGGACGAACGGGCAGTTGTTACCGCATTCGGGAGGATTCGCGCCGGCTTCGGCCGCGACTGTGAGACCGAGGATCGACATCGTCAGGGTGAAAATCATGATCAGCTTTCGCATTTTACTTGTTATGTCCTTTGTTTTCTGTTGGTTGATGTTTCTGTCTTGAGATTGGGTTTGAATTTCGCGTCTCACCGGACGAACGGACAGTTGTTGCCGCACTCGGGAGGATTCGCGCCGGCTTCGGCCGCGACTGTGAGACCGAGAATCGACATCGTCAGGGTGAAAATCATGATCAGCTTGCGCATTTTATTTTGTTATGTCCTTTGTTTTCTGTTGGTTGATGTTTCTGTCTTGAGATTGGGTTTGAATTTCGCGTCTCACCGGACGAAGGGGCAGTTGTTGCCGCACTCGGGAGGGTTCGCGCCGGCTTCGGCCGCGACCGTGAGGCCGAGGATCGACATCGTCAGGGTGAAAATCATGATCAGTTTTCGCATTTTGTTTGTTGTGTCCTTTGCTTTCGATACGTTGATGCTTGCGGTCTCAAGAACGGTCTGAAACCTGCGTTCTCACCGGACGAAGGGGCAGTTGTTGCCGCACTCGGGAGGGTTCGCGCCGGCTTCGGCCGCGACCGTGAGGCCGAGGATCGACATCGTCAGGGTGAAAATCATGATCAGCTTGCGCATTTTATTTTCTTTATGTCCTTTGATTTTTGTTATTTTATTTGGAATTAATCCGGATCGAAAAACGGGAATTTCTAGCGGACGAAGGGGCAATTGTTGCCGCACTCAGGAGGGTTTGCGCCGGCTTCGGCCGCGACCGTGAGGCCCAGGATCGACATCGTCAGGGTGAAAATCATGATGAGCTTTCGCATTTGCTTTATGTCCTTTGTTCTCTTCAGTTAACCGCTACAATGGCAGTCTACCCCGGGCGCCATGGCAAACGGGGAACTGTTGAAAAGAAGTGCCCTTAACGGAACGCTGTGAGGCGCGTTTCCCGCTGGTATATTGCCATAAGAGAGCAGGTTGTACAATGCCCGGGGAAGAACTTCGTGAATTCAGACTCTGAAGCCGCGATTTCTGACTCGTGGCGCCGGACGCTGTCGGGCATCCCGACGCTGATTGGCCGGGTGGCCTATCTGGCGTCGCTGCGGAATGCCAATACGGGTGTTTACGAACATTTCGGTATTTCGCAGCGGATCGGCGAAGAGGAGGCCGACAGGGTTCTCCGCCGAAGTCACATGGCCGTTTTTCAGGAATGGCTCTGCTACGGCCTGGGGAGTCAAAAGGAAGAACTGGAAGAGTATCTTTCGGGCCTGAACGGCGACCGGCGTGAAATTATGGCGAACTGGATCACATTGGAACCCTATGGAACATGGGTGCCGGCGGAATCGCGCGATGTGGAACGGAAATTGTTCCACGACGACCTTGGCGTCGTCCTTGAGATCCTCAGGACCGAATACGGCGTCGCTTCTCGGGATCCAGACTCATAGCGAGAGCCGTCACCTGCCCGACCACTTCGATTTCGCCGGGAAAATTGAAAGTCAGGACGGGGATTCCGATGCGGGGTCCGGAATCAGACTGATGGAGCCATCCTTCACGCTGCACCATCGGCAATAATAACCATCCCGATGTTCCAGAAAATAGATCGGACGTTCGCTCAGGGAACGCCACCCCGATGTCTGAATCTTGCGTCTGGTATCGTCGATTACAAGAAGAGAGCCGGGAGGAATCGCCGGATACATTCCCCAGTCCTCGGTTCCTACAAAACCGTACCGAAAGCGTTTCACGTCTATTCCGCCAATGAGAGCGAGGGGCAGTTTTCCCCACCTCTGAACAAGTTCGCTGACAAAAAAGGTTCGGCGCAGATCGATACCGGGGTCGAGCGATATGGGGAGCATGGCCTCCGCGCTTCCGTCGACGCTGAAGTTGATGGCATGCGTTTTTTCGAGACGCACCAGACTGGCATCGGCTGCCATGGACTCAACCGGAACGCCGTACCAGCCGAGAACCTCATTGATATCAAGGCGATAGATGCAACAAAGCGAATAGAGCCGGTACAACGACGGCAGAGTACCCTGATTTTCGATGTCGGACAAGCGGCTGATCAGAACGCCGAATTCCGGATTTTTGCGGTGTTCCGCAATCAACTGGCTTGCCTGCTCAACATCCCTGAACTTGAGGTTCAGCCGTTCGCGCGCCCGTCGCAAACGTTGTCCGGCTTCTTCCATGTTATGATCCTGTCGCTGGATAGCGATTACCGCCGCTTGCGCCAAATTGAGCACCTTCCCTGGTTGGGATTATAGCCCTGGCCTGTTCTTGCTTCAATAATTTTATGCGACGCTGTTCCAGATTCGGAACGAGATCCGAGTTTTCGAGGGGTATGCCGTGAGAATAGTCGTAGGTGTGACGGGCGCGAGCGGAGCCGTATATGGGCTTCGAATTATTGAGAAACTATCCAGAACATCGGCGGAAACTCACCTTATCATTAGTCGCTCGGGCGAAAAAACCATATATTTGGAGACAGGGAAAAAGGCTGCCGATTTGAAATCATTAGTAAAGTATTCCTGGCCGGCGGATGATATTTCGGCGCCCCTGGCGAGCGGGTCGTTTCCCACCGACGGGATGGTGGTCGCGCCGTGCTCGATCCATACGATGTCCGCCATCGCGCACGGCATCACATCAAACCTGATTACCCGGGCGGCCGACGTGGCCCTCAAAGAACGAAGACGATTGATTCTGATGGTTCGCGAGAGCCCCCTTCATTTAGGCCATTTACGGACGATGGCATCGCTGGCGGAAATGGGAGCGATTCTCGCCCCGCCGATTCCGGGGTTCTATAACCAGCCCGCTACGATTGAGGAACTGATCGATTCGAGCGTCGACCGGGTGATGGACCTGCTGGGACTACCTGACGAGCAAGCCCGCCGCTGGAACGGCCCGGGAATTCAAACTCGAAAGTGAGAATGACTTGAAACGCCGAATCGCATTCCAGGGAGAACCGGGAGCATTCAGCCAGGTTGCCGCAAATCAGCTGACCGGGGATGGTTCCATTCTGGTACCGCTGGAGACTTTTGAAGAGGTCTTCGTTTCAGTCGTAAACCGAAAATGTCACGGAGCGGTGATCCCAATTGAGAACACCTTGCACGGTTCCGTTCATGACAACTACGATTACCTTCTGAAATACGACCTTTCGATCCGCGGCGAAACATTCGTCCGAGTCGTTCACAATCTGATCGCCGCTCCGGGCGTCCGACTGCCGATGATCCGGAGGGTTTATTCCCATCCCGTCGCGCTGAATCAGTGCCGGAGGTTCTTCGAGGAGAATCCCCAAATCGAGAAAACTCCCTTCTACGACACCGCAGGCAGCGTGAAAATGCTGATGGCGAAACGTCTGGACGATGCCGGCGCAATCGCGTCGGCCACCGCTGCCGAAATCTACGGCGGGCGGGTTCTAAAGAAGTCGATTGAGGATGATCGGAGAAACTTTACACGTTTTTTTCTGCTTGAGAGGCCAATACGCAGCCTTGGCTATATTAAACACCAATCGGGACTACGATTCAAGACGACAGTGGTATTTTCCACCCGAAATACGCCCGGAGCTTTATTCAGGTCATTGAGCGCGTTCGCGTTACGGGATCTGAATCTGACCAAGATCGAATCGAGACCGCTCAGGGGCAAACCCTGGGAATACCTCTTTTATCTCGATTTTCTCGGGCACGTGGAAGAGCCAGCGTCGCGGAACGCTCTGGGACATCTGGCGGAACTGGCGGATATGATGCGGGTTCTTGGCTGCTATCCGATTGGCGAACCGGGCGCGCAGACCGCGAATCAGAAATCCGGAATCAAAAGCAGGAAGTAAGGAGCCGGAACGGCCGATCGCGCGGGCTCGGCCTGTAGCCTTTTGAGTACGGCACCGTTACTCTTTAAGCATGGAATCCCTCCCCGCCGAGATTGCGATCCCCGAGGAAACAGCCGAGGCTACAGAACAGCCCGAAACGCCTCAGCTGGAGGAACTTTCCATCCTTGCGGTGCGCGACACGGTTCTATTTCCGAACGCCCTTCTCCCTTTAAGCGTCGGGCGACCGACCTCTGTGGCGCTGGTGGAATCGCTGGGTGAGAACAGATTGATCGGAGTGGTGTCGCAGATCGATCCGCGCACGGATGTGCCGGGACCGAACGAATTGCACAGCACGGGAACGGTCGCGATCATTCACAAGATCGTCCGGATGCGCGAAGGGCAGCTGCTGTTCTGCGAAGGAACCTCGCGGATGAAGATCCGCAACTACATTTCGAGCGAACCGTTTCTGCGAGCTCAGATCGAGCGCCTGCCGGAAATCGAACCGGAGATTACCCAGGAATTGACCGCGCTGCGGCAGAATGTGCTGAGTGAGTTCACGCAGATTGTGGCGGCGACGCCGAATCTGTCGGACGATGTGTCGACGGCGGCCGGCAATATCGCGGAGATCGGACGTCTGGCGGATTTCATAGCGGGAGCGCTTCCCAGCCTGAGCCACATCGAGCGGCAGTCGGTTCTGGAACAAAGCGATGCGCGAGTGCGGCTCCAGTTCATCAACCAGCAACTTGCGCGCGAGGTGGAGTTGCTGGAACTGCGGCAGAAAATTCAATCGCAGGTGCAGGGTCAGCTTTCGCAGAGCCAGCGCGAATTTTATCTCCGGGAGCAACTGAAGGCGATCCAGAAAGAACTGGGCGAAGGCGACGACCGCGAACAGGAGGCGGAGGAACTGCGCCTGAAGATCGAGAAGGCCGGGATGCCCGACGAGGTCAAAGAGGAAGCGCTTAAGGAGTTGAACCGCTTTGGGAGAATCAGCCCGATGTCCCCCGAGCACACGGTGGCGCGCACATACCTCGAGTGGCTGTCGAGTCTGCCGTGGTCCGTCTCATCGGGAGAAGCGGTCAATGTGCAGCGCGCGGCGGAGATTCTGGACGAGGATCATTACGATCTGGAGAAGGTGAAGAGCAGGATTCTGGATTTTCTCGCCGTGATGCAGCTCAAACCGAAGCTGAAGGGGCCTATCCTTTGTTTTGTCGGACCGCCGGGAGTGGGGAAGACGTCGCTCGGCCGTTCGATCGCGCGTTCGCTGGGCCGCAAGTTTCAGAGGATTTCGATGGGCGGCATGCATGATGAAGCGGAAATCCGCGGGCATCGGCGCACCTATATAGGTTCGATGCCGGGCCAGATCATGCAGGCGCTGCGGCGGGCGGGCGCGAACGACCCGGTGTTCGTGCTCGACGAGGTGGATAAACTCGGACGCGATTTCCGCGGCGATCCGGCTTCGGCGCTGCTTGAGGTGCTTGACCCGGAACAGAACTTCACCTTCCGCGATAACTACCTGGATGTGCCGTTCGATCTTTCGCGGGTTTTGTTCATTACGACGGCGAATGTGCTCGATACGATTCCCGGGGCTCTGCTCGATCGCATGGAGATTATCGAGCTGCAGGGTTATACGGAACAGGAAAAGGTGATGATTGCGTTCCGTTACCTGATCCCGCGTCAGAAGACGGAGAACGGCCTCGACGAAGGTAAGCCGCTCGAGTTTCGGGATGACGCGGTTCGGTTCATCGTGCGGCGTTATACGCGCGAGGCGGGCGTGCGCAATCTGGAGCGGGAGATCGGAACGGTTTGCCGCAAAGTCGCAAGGCGATATGCGGAAGGCAAGGAACCGGTGACCGAGATCACGATGGCGATTGTGGAGGAGTCGCTCGGGGCGCCGCGGCACAGGCCGGATTCCGAAGTTGCCGAACGCACCCGGCGGCCGGGCGTTGCGGTGGGGCTGGCATGGACTCCAGTAGGCGGCGATGTGCTTTTCATTGAGGCGGGGCGCATGCCGGGCGGGAGTAAGGGGCTGATCATGACCGGACAGCTGGGATCGGTGATGCAGGAATCGGTGCAGGCGGCGCTGACCTGGGTGCGGGCGAGCGCGACGAAGTACGGGATCGATCCCGACGTTTTCAAGAGCAGCGATATTCATGTTCACGTGCCCGCCGGAGCGATCCCGAAGGATGGGCCTTCGGCGGGAGTCACCATGGCGACCGCTCTGCTATCGATGCTGACCGACCGGTGCGTGCGGGAGAATCTCGCGATGACGGGCGAGATTACGCTGACCGGGCAGATCCTGCCGATCGGCGGGATTAAAGAAAAGGTGCTGGCGGCGAAGCGTAGCGGCGTTACGGAGATTATTCTGCCCGCTGAGAATGAGGTCAATGTAAAGGAAGACCTGAAGGCGGAGCAGATCGGCGATATCAAGATGCACTACGTGAAGACGATGGATGAGCTGGTGCCGATCGCGCTGGGCTTGAAATAGCCGCGAGCCATGAGGCGTTCGATAGCCCACATGATCGCCGGGCTGGGCGTCTGTTGCGTCGCAAGCAGTCAGGCCCCCGCGCCTGCATTCGAAGTCGCTTCGATCAAGCCGAGCGCGGATGTTCACCCGATGATGATTATCGGACCGCAGCTCAATCGGGGCAGGTTGCGTGGAGAGAACGTCACGCTGAGATCACTGCTGGGCGGTGGCGTTCGGGATGACCGAGCCGTGGGTAATCGGCCCCGATTGGCTGGGCGACACGCGGTTCGATCTTATGACAAAGGCAGGGGAGGGGACACCAGACAGCGAGCTTCGTCAGCAATTGGACTTAAGCTTACGCCGGGCAAAGACGACGTCGGGGTGATTGTCGTCGACCATATCAACCAGACGCCGACCGATAATTTAATCCCGGCGAAGGAGTTTCCGGGCGGGCCAGGTAAGTAATCGGCCGAGCCGGAATGAGAGGGATTGGGTGATCCCTGAAATCAGGGTCGTGAATTCCGTTTCGCGTTCCTGCAGAAAACGGATTTGGCCGTTGCGCCGTTCGATCAGATCATGCAGGGTATCGACATCAGACTGCTGCAGGGTATAGCCTGGCTGCAGACAGTCCGGCAGCGGACGGGGGACATAAACCGTCGCATGGGGTGCGGCCGTTTCATCCGCTGGGCGCTCCTTCGTATAGAAGTAGACCGCTACCGAGCGGCGCGACAAGCCCGGCTTGCCGGCGGGTAGTTTGACGCGGTTGAAGCCGTGCCAGGAGCGCTCGGTCGTTTCGAAGAGGACTGCGCGGTTAGCGATCGGAACAACCGGCGCGGCTTTGCCGAGAGATGGGTCCCATGGGTCTTTTTGTAATTCGAGGCAGCCGCCCCAGGATTCGCTCCATTCGGGATTCAGGAAGACGATCAGATTGAGGCGCCGGTGCAGGGGCTTTTTGGGGTGGTAGTTGAAATCGACGTGAAGGTCGAGTTCCTGGCCGTCGAGATTGTCGTGCGTGCCGCCGCCAACATAATCGGGATCGTAGAGCAGATTTTCGATTCCGGTGAGCTGGCCTGTGTGTTGAAGAAAGGCCGGATCTCGCATCAGCGCATCGAACCGTTTGTATGCAGGGCCGATATGGACTATGTCGGGGACGAAGGCCTTTTTGCCGGTTTCGCCCATTTCGTTGAGCGCTTTGCGAGGGTCAAAGGCCGGGAATTCCGCGATTAGTTGCCGGCAGAAGGCGGGATCGAGGAAGTCGTCGATCACGATGTGCCGGAAGGGTTCGGCTTGCGCGAAGTTGCTTGCGAGTGCGCCGGCGGCACTGCGGAGGTTGGGATGGAGCAGGTCCAGCACCTTCTCAGAATATCGGGAGCGGTGAGTTTGGAGAGCGCACTGCGTCATCAACCGCCTGATCCGCGGGGCCTATGGCGAAATTCGAGGCGATAACCTTAGCCATAAGCGAGGCTATGGTCCTGGACCTGACACATCGATATTGAATTCCATTGGCATGGCAGCCTGCTTGCCGGCCCTGATACCCGGACGAAACCGCCAGGTTCCGATTGCGGACATTACCTCAGCAGCGTTGGCAAGAAAAGCCGGGCTTGCAACGCGAACATGCTCTGGAGTGCCTTCGCGGCTGATGCCGAGATGGATCACGACGCGTCCCGTATATCCGGCCTTCCGAACCGCGGCGCGAAGCGGCTCCAGGTCGTGTCGGGAGTTGGGGGGATGTAAGCGCAAACGATTGTCCGCCGCGGCGGCGACTGGCTTCCGGGCCGAGAATATCTCGCCCAGCCACACAGTTGAAGCATCCAAAGCATCCCCGTCCTCCATCCTGAAGAGGTGAAGCGTTGGACCTTGTGGGCGCAGAACGCCAAATCGATCAGGTTCGATTTCGAGGACCGCGCGATTGGCGAGCGGAGCAATCGGAACGAGTCTTCCTGGTCAGGCCCCCAATGCCGGAAGTGGTAACGTATGTGTTACGATAACGATGATTGACATCCGGGAGTATCTTGATCTCCATGGCCGCAGTTATTACCAGGTTTGGTTTAATCGCCTTCCCGCCCCGGCTGCTGCCAAAGTGGCGATGGGTTTGGCGCGGTTGGCCGCCGGCAATACGTCGAACGTTAAAGGCGTTGGTTGAAGCGTATTCGAGTATCGAATCGACTTCGGTCCCGGCTACAGGATTTACTTCGGTAAGGATGGCGAGCGTCTGGTGATCCTGCTCGGGGGCGGCATTAAGAAGCGTCAGCAAGAGGACATTGCCGCCGCCTTCGGCCGCTGGCAGGATTACAAACGACGAAAGCAGGAGAACAACCGTGCCTCTCACTCGTGACTTTAAAGAGACGATCCGGGCCCGCGTTAAGCGCGATCCGAAGTTTCGGAAAGAACTTTTGCGTGAAGGCATCGAGGTAATGCTTGGCGGCGATATCGCCACAGCGAAGACTATTCTGCGCGATTACATCAACGCCACTGCAGGCTTTGAGGAACTTGCCGAGGGTACGCAGATCCCATCCAAAAGCCTCATGCGCATGCTCGGCCCGACCGGAAATCCACGCGCGGATAATCTTTTCGAAATCGTCAGTTTTTTACAGCACCGCGAGGGTGTGCGTTTCCATGTCAGGGCCGTGCCCGACGCGAAGTAGCCGGTCACGGCGGGGAATCGAAACCTACGTCAGATCATTTGCGATCTGGCTCAGATAGCTCCATCCATAAGCTATTTGGACAAACGACTGTCCACTGCGCTCGATCCGCCTTTCGGTGATCGGGCGCCCTCCGAGGGCCTCTTAGAAATTGCGCGAAGGGTGTTCGTGCGCAAACCGGCGTACGAGCCGGGTTCCCAGCCCTTGCCGTTGCACTGATGGAAGGAGGTAGATTGCTTTAAGCTCGCCGTCACAACCGAGCGAGCCGGTTCTTTCACGGCCACCGTTGACGAATCCCGCAACGCCTCCGCCGGCTCCGCACGCTATGAGTGTCAACGACGAGGGTTCAGGCGCGGTGAGTATATCCGCCCACGAGCGTTCTCGCTTTTTGACCGAGAACGCATTCAAATGGGCATGCGGAAGGATACCTGCATAAGTTCTCTTCGAACTTTCTACATGCACCTCCGCGATGCTGCGAGCGTCCTCAACGCGTGCGATGCGGATAGTCGCGGTCATTCGCCAACATACAATTCCTCAACATACAATGAGCGAATGAAATCACCCGTTGCTCTGCGGGCGCTGCTTGTCGTGGCCGCGTTGCTGGTTCTATTGCACACGCTCACCAACGGGCAATACGGTTTTCATCGCGACGAACTGGCGACACTCGACGACTCGCGTCATCTGGCGTGGGGGTATGTCGCTTATCCTCCGCTGACTCCTTTTGTGGGACGCATTGGACTGGACCTTTTCGGCCTGTCTGCTGCCGGCGTCCGATTTTTTACCGCGCTGGCGCAGGCGGTGGTCGTGGTTCTGGGTGGGTTGATTGCGCGTGAGCTCGGCGGGAGTAAAGCGGTCCAGGTGATGGCGGCGCTGGCCGTGGCTGCGTCGCCCGTCTCGCTGATCGAGGGACATCTTTTCCAGTACGTGTCCTTCGACCTTCTCTGGCAGGTGCTTGCGGTTTACTTCGTGATTCGCCTGCTCGAATCCGGCAACGGGCGGTGGTGGGTCGGGATTGGAGCCGCGGTTGGCCTCGGGTTGATGACCCGCTACACGATGGTGTGGTTTGTCGCCGGTCTGACAGCGGGCTTTCTGATTACGCCTGCGCGAAGGCTTTTGATGAGCCGCTGGTTGATTGCGGGCGTTGCGCTGGCACTGGCGATCTGTCTGCCCAACATTGTGTGGCAGGCGCAGCATGGGTTTATCACGTATGATTTTCTGCGAAGCATTCATGCGCGCGATCTAAGGATCGGCCGAGGGCAGGGGTTTTTCTGGAGACAGTTTCTGATTCCCGCGGCTCCGCTCACAGTCCCGCTCTGGATTGCGGGGCTGTGGTTTTACTTCCGCGGGCCGGAAGGCACGCGCTACCGCGTTCTGGGCTGGACGTTCGCGGCTACGCTGCTGTTCTTTGCCCTCAGCCGCGCCCGCGAATACTACACCGCGCCGCTCTATCCCATGCTGCTGGCGGCTGGTGCCATCGTGGCAGGCCGGTGGCCCCGATGGGCGCGTGCCCTTGCGTGGAGTGGGGTCGTAATTTCGCTGGGTCTCGGGATCGCGTTTTTGCTGCCTCTCGCACCCGTCGGCTCCCGCTGGTTCGAGGCTTCATTAAAAGTGAACGGAGATCTTCGCGAGGAGATCGGCTGGCATGACCTTGTGGAACAAATTGCCGGTATCCGGGATATGTTGCCGCCGGAGGAACGCGCCGATGCGGGCGTCCTTGCGGGCAATTACGGCGAGGCGGCCGCGATCGATCTTTACGGGCCGGCGCGAGGGCTGCCACCGGCGCTAAGCCGCGCGAATTCGTTCTGGCTGCGCGGGTATGGCGAGAAGCCGCCGGCAACCCTGATCGTGGTCGGGCTCTGGCCGGATTTCGTGAACGCCCACTTCGCGAAGTGCGATTCGGCGGGTATGATCTCCAATCGGTTCGGCGTGGTCAACGAAGAGACGGGGTACGACAAATATCTATGGGTCTGCCGCGGCCTTCGCGAACCATGGCCCGTGTTCTGGCGCGAGATCAGAGCTTGGGAATGAGAATTGCTGTCTCCACGCTGTGGCGACGGCTGAGGTGAGGATCGGAACTTCGGGGTGGCATTACAAACATTGGGTGGGAACGGTGTATCCGCCACGGTGGCCTGCTTCAAAGATGCTGGAGTGGTATCGGGAGCGCTTCAATACGGTGGAGATCAATAACAGTTTCTACCGGCTCCCTTCCGAGTCCGCTGTAGAAGAGTGGCGGGGGGCGGCGCCGCCGGACTTTCGGTTCTCGGTAAAAGGCAGCCGGTTTCTCACGCATATGAAGAAGCTGAAGGACCCGGGACCCGGACTGGAGAAATTCTTTTCGCGAATCGACCTTCTGAAATCGAAGCTGGGAGCGATTCTTTTTCAACTGCCGCCGAACTTTGAATCAAATCCAGGCCGGCTCGGTGAATTTCTTGACGCTCTTCCGTCGCGGCATTCCTATGCGTTCGAATTCAGGAATGAGAGCTGGCACAATGCGGAGGTTCTTCGTCTTTTGCGCGCGCATAATGCCGCATGGTGCTCGTTTCATCTCGCCGGGGTTCAGTCACCCGTCGAGATTACGGCGGACATCGCTTATGTTCGGCTGCACGGCCCTGGTGGGAAGTACCAGGGTAGTTATGGCGACGATGCGCTCCAGGAATGGGCGGACCGGATCCAAGTGTGGCGCAAGGATCTCAAGACCATCTACGTTTACTTCGACAATGACGATTCGGGGTTCGCGGCGAAGAACGCGTTGCGGCTGCGCGAGCTTGCCGACGGTTAGACCGTTCCCGAGCTGACGTGAAGCTCCGCGCCGGGCGGAAGCCCGGCGGCAGGGCCGAAGCCCTGGCCCCACAGCGGAATACGCCGAATGGTGGCGTTTGCCACCGGGCATCGGATATGATGACGGACCGGTAACAGTCTTATGTTTCGTATCGGGAGTTTCGCGTTTGCGCTTCTTGCTATTGCCTGTCTTGTCTCAGGCCAGCCGGCCCAGCAGCCCGCGCCTCTGCCAAAGATTCTGCAGAATTATCAGGCCGTCACCGCGGCGCGCCTGAAGGATCCCGAAGCCGGCAACTGGCTGATGATACGCGGCACTTATGACGGATGGGGCTACAGTCCGCTCGACCAGATCACGACGCAGAACGTGAAGCGCCTCAGGCCTGTTTGGGGATTCTCCACCGGGGAGCCGAAGGTCCATGAAGCCGCGCCGCTCGTGAACAACGGCGTGATGTTTATCTCGACGCCGAACGACCAGGTGATCGCGATCGACGTCACAACGGGCAACCTGTTGTGGCGCTATAAGAGGGTGCGTCCGGCGGGAGCGATCGTGCCACATGACACGAGCCGCGGCGTGGCGCTCTATGGCGATAAGGTTTATTATGCGGCCAACGAGGCAGTGCTTGTGGCGTTGGATGCGAAGACGGGAAAGGAAGTCTGGACCACTCCCGTAGCAGACAACAGCGCAGCGTATTACATCACTCTTGCGCCGCTGATCGCCGACGGCAAGGTGATGGTTGGCGCGTCGGGCGGGGAGTTCGGCGTGCGCGGATTCGTGGCGGCGTACGATCCCGATTCGGGCAAACAGATCTGGAGAACGTATACGATCCCGGCGCCGGGCGAGCCCGGCAGTGAGACGTGGCCGAAGGGCGACCAGTGGAAGACGGGGGGCGCACCGGTCTGGGTTACGGGCAATTATGATGCGGACACCAACATCACGTATTGGGGGACTGGAAACGGCGGTCCCTGGATGGGTGACAAACGTCCCGGAGACGACCTTTACGTTGCGTCGACCATCGCTCTCGATGCGGCAACGGGCGCGATCAAGGGCCACTTTCAATACACTCCGAACGAGTCGTGGGATTGGGATGAAGTCTCGCCGCCGATTCTGGTCGATTACCAGCGGAACGGGCGCACTGTGAAGGGGTTGATCGATGTCGCCCGCAATGGTTATCTCTGGTTTCTGGATCGCGGGGGGCCCGGCGGCAGGATCAAATTCGTCGAGGGCAAGCCTTATGTTTATCAGAATGTGTTTCTGAGTCTGGATCCCGAAACCGGGCGTCCGAAGATTGATCCCGCGCATAAGCCCGGCACGGGGAAGGAGGCGAATTTCTGCCCGGATGCGCATGGCGGCAAGAACTGGCCGCCGATCGCTTTCAGTCCGAAGACGCGAATGATCTACGTGCCGGCGAACAATAATCTCTGTGGATCGAGCACGGGAGTTGAAGCCGTATATACGCCGGGGAAAGGCTATGCTGGCGTGAAGAGCGGCCCGTCCGCCGCCGCGCCGAACACCGATCATTTCGGCGAGGTGCAGGCGTGGAACGTGGACACCGGCAAGCTTGCGTGGACCCATAAGTATGACAAGAGCCCGAATTGGGGGGCGATGCTGGCGACCGCGGGCGGTCTCGTGTTCACTGGCGGAACGAATGATCGCAAGATTCATGCCCTGGACGCATCGACCGGCGCACTGCTGTGGGAGTTTCCGACGAACTCGGGCATTATCGCGCCTCCAACGACTTTTCTGATCAATGGCAAGCAGTATCTTGCGGTCCATGCAGGCTGGGGCGGCGATGTGCGAGGCACTCAGGGGACACTGAACCGGCTGTTTCCGGGGGAGTATCCGGAGGTTCCGGAGGGCGGCGCGGTTTGGGTCTTCAGTCTGGAGTAGGCCGACTTGGATTTGCCGGCCACAAGATCGCCGGCGCTACCGCCAGAGACTTCGATTATTGGAAGCGGACTTTTGCCGTACCGGTCGGATCGACCCGACGTGCGCGGGCTCGAATTGGGCGCTTGATAGAATCCTGCGCGGCTGGTGCGGGCCGCTGGATACAATCAATCGAATGTCTATGGTTATTGTTGGTTCCGTCGCATACGACGGTGTCGAGACGCCTCACGGAAAAGTCGATCGCATGCTGGGTGGCGCATGCACTTACATCGCGCTCTCCGCGAGCTTTTTCACGCAGCCGAAGATTGTTGCCGTCGTCGGGGACGACTTCGCTCAGGAAGATATCGAACTGCTCGAATCGCGCGGCATCGATCTCGCCGGTCTGGAGCGCGTGCCTGGCAAAACGTTCTTCTGGGCGGGCGTCTACTCGGAGGATATGAACGATCGCGAGACCCTCGCGACCGAACTGAACGTCTTTGCCACATTCGATCCGAAGCTTCCGGAGTCTTATAAGAAAGCCCCGTACCTGCTTCTGGGGAACATTCAGCCGGGCCTGCAGCGCTCGGTGAAATCGCAGATGGACGGATCGCTGAAGCTGGTCGGCGGCGACACCATGAATTACTGGATTGCGGACTTCCGCGACGAACTGCTCAAGACCATTGCGGAATGGGACTTCCTGCTGATCAATGATTCCGAAGCGCGGATGTTGTCGGGCGAGAAGAATTTGCGCAAGGCGGCGGCAAAGATCATGGGCATGGGGCCTCGCATTCTTGTGATCAAACGCGGCGAACACGGCGCGATTCTCTGGCACGCGGACAAGCATTTCATGGTGCCTGGGTATTTGCTGGATGATGTTTTCGATCCGACGGGTGCGGGCGATTGTTTCGCGGGCGGGTTCATGGGCTATCTTGCCGGCGCGGGCATCGATCTGAAGGCGGACGACGTCGACGCAAATGAACTGAGACGCGCCGTGATCTATGGGTCGGTGATGGGCAGCTTCTGCTGCGAGCGGTTCGGCGTGGATCGCTTCCGCACGCTGACTCGCGAAGAAATCGATGCCCGCTTCGAAGAATTCAAGAGCTTTACTTCGTTCTAGCGGACGCCGGAGGGATGATTACCGGTCCGTGGAAGACGCGGTTCGGACGGCCGAAGAACACCGGCGACAAGATCGCCAGCGCTACCGGTTTCGTGCTGTCCCGCGCCGCGTCTTCATGCATTTCTGTGGACCGCAGGGCCATGGTGACTCCCCTGAAGACGCGGTTCGTGTAAGAGCCGGCGTTGGCGTAAAGTTCCGCGCCGAACGGAAGCTCGGCGGCAGGGCGGAAGCCCTGACCCCACACCGGCGGCGTGTCGTCATCCCCTGTGGCTGCCCGGTCGCGGCTCGGAAGTGTCTGCCTTGAAGCCGAAGGCGTTTCAGAGCCTGATCCTGTGTTTCATCGCCGCCGCCGGAGTAATGGCCGCGGCGACCGCTTTCGTTTACCGCGCGGGCGCAACGCTCTATTATGGCGACGCCGAAGCGCACCTCGATATCGCCCGACGCATCGTGGATTCGCGCACGCCCGGATGGTCGCAGGTCGGTACCACGTGGCTGCCGCTGCCGCACCTGCTGATGATTCCGCTGGTGCGGAACGACTGGTTGTGGCAAACGGGCCTCGCCGGCGCCATCACTTCGGGTATGTGTATGGCGATCGCGGCGACGTTCCTGTTCGCGGTGGTCCAGCGACTGTTCGGGAGCGCCACTGCCGCAAGCGCGGGAGCCGCCGTTTTTTTGCTGAACCCGAACACGCTGTATCTGGGATCTATCCCGATGACGGAATCCGTATTTCTCGCCGCGCTCTGCGGAGTTCTTTACTTCACTGTGCGCTTCCGTGAAACGCAGGGTTGGGGGGCTTTGCTGGGCGCGTCCGTGGCTGCGCTGGCCGGCACGCTGACGCGATACGAAGCCTGGTTTCTTCTGCCATTCGTCGCAATATACATCTGGGCCAACGCGCGGGAAAAGCGCTGGGCCGCCACCATCGGTTTCTGCCTGATCGCGGGAGCAGGACCGGCGCTGTGGCTGGCCCACAACCGCTGGTATTTCGGCGATCCGTTGTACTTCTATCGCGGTCCGTATTCCGCGCTGGCAATTCAGGGGAAATCGCCCTATCCGGGCCGCGGAGACTGGCGCGTGGCCGCACAGTATTTCTTTGCCGCCGGACAACTGATCGCGGGATGGCCGGCGCTGCGTCATCGGAGGAGCCGGAATCCTGGCCGCTTTGGTAAGCCGGGTGATCTGGCCTTTGTTCCTGCTCGCGCTGCCGCCTGTATTTTACGTATGGGCTATTCATTCGTCAGGCGTTCCGCTATTTGTTCCGACGCTCTGGCCGCACACCTGGTACAACACTCGTTACGCTCTCGCGTTCCTTCCCCTGATCGCGATCGGCGCGGGCGCGCTGGCCCGATTCGCGAAACCCGCTGCCATCGCAATCGTGATTCTCGCGCTGGCGCCGTTCCTGATTCATTTCAGGACGCCCCCGATTACGTGGGTTGAATCGGACGTAAACTCGCGGGCGCGCCGCGAGTGGACCTCCCAGGCCGCGGACTACCTGCGACGCGACGGCGGGTCCTCACGAGACGTTCATTACCAGTTTCGGCGAAATGACCGGAATTTACCGGACTCTCGGCGTCCCCCTTCGCGATACTCTGACAGGTGACAACGGCGTGGTCTGGGACGGAGCGGTGGCCCGCCCGGACCTGCTTCTCAATACGGACTGGGCTGTTGTCAAAGGCGGCGACGAGGTGCAAACGCTTATCGACAAAGCCCGGCTGCATGGTCCGCGGTACGAGTTACGGCAGCGGATTACGGCAAAGGACGCGCCCGTGATCGAGATTTATCACCTTGAGTTACCCCGCGAAATAATGCCCCTGAATCCATGAAAATTCCATTCACAAAGCTGCACGGCGCAAAGAACGATTTCCTCGTAACAATGGTCGAAGGCATGCCGATCCTGGATCTCCAGGAAGCTGCTATCGCGATCTGTGAGCGCTATACGGGTATAGGTGGCGACGGCTGGATCCTTCTCGACCGCACCGGCGGAGACGACCCCTCTGGACAGGCATTCGACGCTGCCATCCGGCTCTTCAACTCCGATGGCAGCGAGCCGGAGATCTCCGGCAACGGCACCCGTTGCGCCGCGGCGCTCCTGGCCGACAGCCAGCCTGAAAAACGGGATTTCCGCATCTGGACCGGCGCCGGCGTCAAGCACGTTCGTCTGATTTCGCGAAACGCGCGGAAGTTCGAGTTCGAGATGAACATGGGAAACATTCGTGTCGTCGAACTCAACGCGCAGGTGCGAGGCCGCGATGCCGTGATTATCGATGCCGGGAATCCCCAGTGCGCTTTCCCCGTCGACGATTTCGATTTCGACTGGCGTTCAGTGGGGGCGGCGGTCGAGTCGGATCCGCGCTTCCCTGCCCGCACGAACGTTTCGTTTGTCCGGCAAGTTGACTTTCATACCGTTGAAGTTCGTTTCTGGGAGCGCGGCGCGGGAGAGACGAACAGTTCGGGTACCGGTTCGACCGGAGCCGCCGTTGCTGCCGTCGCCAGAGGATTCGCGGGTAATCCGGTGACCGTTCTGACTCCGGCCGGCCCCCTCAAGCTGAGGTTCGAACCGGACGCCTGGCTGACCGGCCCGGCGGAATATATTGCGGATGGTTTTTTTTACTATGAGAAAATGGTCGCCGATGACCAACCGGTTTAACGACGTGAAATTAAAGGAAAATACCTCCAAATGACCGGCATTGAAACTTCCACTCTGGCCGCAACGGCCGCAATGCTCGCCGATAAAATTCGGTCCAAAACCGCCCGAGTGGGGGTCGTGGGACTGGGATATGTCGGCCTTCCTCTGGCCGTCGAATTCGGCGAGGCAGGCTTTGACGTCACGGGCATCGATCTAAGCGAAGGCAAAGCCGCGCGTGTCAATGCCGGCGATTCTTATATCGGCGACGTTCCCTCGTCGGCCCTCGAACCGCTGGCCCGAAGCGGGAAACTACGGGCGACGACCGATTTTTCCGTGATCCGCGATCTTGACACGATTAATATCTGTGTTCCGACGCCTTTGCGTAAAACCAAAGATCCGGATATGAGTTACATCATTGCCGCCTGTGAGGAAATTGCGCAGTATTTCCATCCGGGGTTGCTGGTGATTCTGGAATCGACCACTTATCCGGGAACGACCGAGGAACTGGTCCTGCCGATGCTGGAAAAATCGGGCCTCAAGGTCGGAACGGATTTCTTCCTTTGCTTTTCGCCGGAGCGCGTGGACCCGGGCAACGCGAAATTTCAGACGAAGAACATTCCCAAAGTGGTGGGCGGTTCGACACCGGCGTGCACCGAACTCGGGCGTCTTTTTTACTCGCAGGCGCTCGAAACCGTGGTGCCGGTGAGTTCGACCCAGGTGGCCGAGATGGTGAAACTGCTGGAAAATACGTTTCGCATGATCAACATCGGCCTGGCGAACGAAATGGCCGTGATGTGCGACGGTATGGGAATCAATGTGTGGGAAGTGATTACCGCGGCGGCCACCAAGCCGTTCGGTTTCATGCCGTTTTATCCGGGTCCGGGTCTGGGCGGGCATTGCATTCCGATCGATCCGTTTTATCTTTCCTGGAAGACCAAACAAGCGGGCATTGAGGCCCGTTTCATCGAGCTCGCCGGGTACATTAACGGGCAGATGCCGCACTTCGTGGTGAATAAGGTGCAAAACGCGCTGAACGATGTGGGCAAACCGGTGAAGGGATCGAAGATTCATATCTACGGCGTCGCTTACAAACGCGACATCGAAGACGTGCGGGAATCCCCTGCGCTCGACATTATCCACCTGCTTCAGAAGCGCGGCGCGACGATTTCATTTTCGGATCCTCATGTGCCCGAAATCCGGCTGGAAGACGCAACTCTGCTGGCGCAGGATTCCGCGGCGTTGAAAACGGCCGATTGCGTTGTGATTGTGACGGACCATGCCGCTTTCGATTACAAGGCTCTGGTGGCGCAGGCGGCGTTGATCGTGGATACGCGGAATGCGCTGAAGGATTTTGACTCGAAAAATATAGTCAGGCTTTGATCCGCGGACGGGATTAGTTCACCGCCGGTTTTTCGATCCGATCGACTACGATTACCTCGGAGAGAGCTCGGCTCGAATCGAGTCTCAATCCCAGCTCGTCGCGCAGGGCGGTGAAGATGGAAAGGTCGTCTGATCGTTCTGGATTCTCAGGCGCGGCTGCCAGGCCGGGCGTCCACTCAAGATGTATATCGAATGTGCCTGTTAAGTTCGTTCGATCTATCACCGGTCTGTGAAGCTCTACCCGTGCCAGCGTGTTCGTCAGGTCGGCGATGCTGATGCCTTTTCCGTCCAAAGTTCGATTTCGGCCCCGGCGGCCCAGGTGCGGATAATCGCAGTAGTTGGGACGTGGTTGACCAGGTGCGGTCAGAGACGGAGGCGGCGCATCCGGACGGTAGGGGATGCAAGTCCCCGCACTCGACGGCTGCATTTTCCCGTGTTCACTTGAAAGTCGAACCTCATATACGGACATTTGCCTCTTCTCGCGATGTACGGCCAGTCGGAAGCGGTCCTGAAGGAGCGCCAGCAGCATTGGACCTTGCATCCGTTGAGTAGAAGGATTGCCCTCTGCTTCGGCCTCAATATCGAAGCGGTCGGTCGCGATCCAGGACGGGCCGCCGGAGATTTGATAAGCTTCCGCCTCACAGGCAAGCTGGATCAGCGTACGCGCAGGGACGTTTCGCATGCGAAGTCGCCCGGGAACGACTTGAACATAGGCCTCGCCACCGGGAGTGGGGTTGAGACGAACGGATGCGACCTCGAATTGGTCATGCTCGGAAGACACCGGAGGCTGGCTGAAGGCGACCATACCTGCAACGGCAGTCCCGAATAAAAGTTTTGCAATACCTCGGAGTCGCGACCTGGTTGTTAAGGAAGTCATCCTGCGCAGCTACGCTTAGAGTGTACAGGTGCGCGGGAAGCGTTCACTGTCCTTATGCGGGGCTGTTGAGACAGTTGCCCACCCGATTCTCAACTTACTGACCGAAGTAACCGTTTGTGTCGATAATCACGTGGCTGGAATCGGTCACAAAGACGCTGATCGCGCCGTCGGTTCCGGCTGGAACAACGGCCGCGTTCGCGACTACCTGCCCCTTCAGTGCGTTGAGCGTCGATACCACGGGTTGCGTGACTCCGGTTGGCCACGTTGTCAAGTAGCCGAGGATCGGGGCCTGCGGAACCACAGTCATATTGAGTGAATAAGCCTGCGCCGTCTCCGGCAACCCGCAGGAGCCCTGAGAGAGCGGAAAGCTTCTGACCGTCTGGCCGTTCATCACCGGACCGCCAAAGTCGCCGTCGGGATTCCGCGTGTCTACCAGGCGGCATGGCGTCGCCGCATAGAAATTAAGTCCTCCGGCCGCGGGCGGCGCGAAATATCCGTTGATGTCCACGATCACATCGGTCGGATTGGCGGCATAGAAACTGACCGAGCCATTGGTGCCCGCCGGTACGATAGCGGCATTGGCGAGGATCGTTCCATCGAGAGAGTTCAGGGTCGACACCAGGGGCTGCGGCTGGCCCGTCGGCCAGATGCTGAGATAGCCGAGTTCGCCATGCGGCACAACCGTCGCATTGAGCGAGTAAGCGGCCGCGTTCGCCGGCGCGCCCGCAGGAACTCGACGCGATTGGGAAGGAACGCGTCTCAGCGCCCGCCAAAGACGGGCCGCCGAATGTGCCATCCGGGTCTCGAGTATCGAACACGCGGCACGGGGTCAGCGGATAGAACTGGAGCGTGTTCGCCGCAGGCGGCGCAAAGTACCCGTTGATATCCACGACTAAGTCCGTATCATCGGTGGCAAAGGCGTCGATCGCCCCCGCCGTACCGGCAGGCACGATGGCGGCGTTGGCCAGCACCGATCCGTCCAGCGAATTGAGCGTGGACACGAGAGGCTGCGCCTGACCGGTCGGCCAGACGGTCAAATATCCGAGAGTGCCCTTTCGGGGAACCACCGTGACGTTCAGAGAGTAGGCGGCGGCGTTTACCGGCACGTTACAGGCGCTGGAGGGAATGGGGATCGTCCGGGAGGTCTCACCGGAGATGAACGGCCCGCCCAGAGGTCCATTCGCGTTGCGGGTATCGATGATACGGCATGGCGTCAGGGTGATTAACTGGAGCGGCACACTGGAGACATTGATTACAAAACTGCGGATCGCCATGTTCCCGCTTGTGTCAGTCACCTGGATGATTACGTTATAGGCGCCCGTGCTCGAAGGCGTTCCGCTGATAGTTCCATTGACAGTAAGAGTCAGGCCAGGTGGCAGTGGCGAACTGGAGGAGATCAGTTGCGTCCACGTAAGCGACCCCGTTCCTCCGGTGGCTGCGAGCGAGGCAGTATAGGATGTTCCGACGACGGCGGCGGGAAGGAATGACGTCGTGATCTGAATGGGTGTCACGACCAGAACGAAGCTCTTCACGCCCACATTGACGGAGTTCGAGGCGTCAGCGGCGTCAAGCAGTATCGTGTAACTGCCTGGTGCGGTCGGTGTGCCGCTCAAAGTCCCGGAAGATGAGAGGGTAAGGCCGGGCGGCAGGGTGGAGTTTGGCGCAACGGACCACACGTACGAAGCCGCGCAACAAGCTGAAAACTGTGTGGAATAGAAGAAGCCGACTGTCGTGGTCCCGAGGAAATAGCCGTAGTAGCCGTTACCGTTGACGGTGATCGTGGATCCGCCGGCGCCGGCGATCGCAATACCCTCCGACCGGTATAAAGTGTTGCCGGTGGAATCGGCAAACAGGAAGCCGGGATAGAAGTTGAAACCGTTCTCGACAGGAGTGCCGCTCACGGTGAGGGTTCCTGAGTTGATCCCGAGGCCATCCGGCAGCTCGCCCATGATTGTCTGGCTGAAGCTGTATGGCCCGGTGCCCCCGATTACGCTGAACGTCGCGCTGTAGGGGAGATTGATGGTACCGTTCGGGAGGTTGTACGCGCTGCCGGTTGAGGGAAGCGTGACATCGAGCGGGCTGACGTGCAGGGGAGCCGTGACGCTGCTGGTCGCTCCGGAGGCGTCCTTCACGGTCATCGTGACGTTGTAAGTTCCGACCGTCTGCGGGACGCCGTAGATCTGAACGCTGCCCGGACTCGAAGGATATTGCAGATATGAATTACTGTTTGGTTCTGTGGTCAGCCCCGTGGGCAGCCCCGTCACGGTCCATGTGAACGGGGCAGTTCCGCCGCAACATAGTCCGGGCGCCCATCCGTAACGTTCGCCAACGACGGCATCGTTGAATGCGAAGCCGCCGATCTGGAAGGGAACTGCCGGTGAAGCGATCACATCGAGGGACATCTGCCTGCTGTACGAAGCATTATTCGTGTCGGTTGCGGTGACGGTGAAACCGTAGGGCCCCGGTCCCGTAGTCGCATTGCCCGTGATCGCGCCGGTGGAAGACAGCGTCAGGCCGTTGGGCAATCCGCCGCCCGAAATCCGCCAGGCGTATCCGCCAGCGCCCCCGGTTGCCGTCAGGGTTGTCGAGTAGGCCCCGCCCTGGACCGCATTGGGCAAAGTACCGGAGGTGATGATATTTACCGCATAAACATAAAGATTGTACTGTTCATATTGGGTATCCGTGCCATCCGAAATGTTCATGGCAACGACGTAATTTCCGGCCGCGGTGGGAGTTCCTGAAAGGACGCCCGAGCCGCTGAGTGAGAGTCCGGGCGGCATCGCGCCGTTTGTGGAATTGCCGTTGACGGTGTAAGTCACCGGACCGGCATTGTTCAAGGGTGTAAACGTATGAGTGAATGAAATGTTTACGAAGGCGTCCTGCAGCGCGACGTCCTGGAGGTCGAGGCCTGACATTCTCAGAGTGAACGGCCGCGTCGCCGTCTGCCCAGCGCTTGTCACGCTCAGCGTGAAGGAATAATTGCCCGGAGTAGTAGCGACGCCGATAATACCGGCCTGCTGGTTCGGGCTGAAGAAATTCGGCCTGTTCGTACTAATCGCCATTCCCGGGGGCAAAGTTCCGGAAACCAGGTTCCACGTGTAAGTACCGTTTCCTCCATTCGCGCCCAGCCCGATGAATTGAGTACCGAGATGCCAGGTGCCCAGGTTCGGACCGACGGCAAAGCCGGGCGGCGGACTTCCGCCCGCGGGATAGATGTTGACGTCGTAATACCTGATGGCGGTATGGCCGCTCTGATCCGCCGCGATAATACCAAAGTAATATTGTCCGGTAGCGGTGGGTGTCCCGCTCAGCGCCCCGTTTGTCGCGAGCGTAAGACCTGGAGGCAAGTAGTAGCCGAATGCTACCGACCAGGTAAGAGTTCCCGTGCCTCCGTTGGCCGCAAAGCTTGTACTGTAAGCCGATGTAAGATTACCGTACGGCAGCGAATTGGTCGTGATCGCGATGGGCGAGACGTTCAACTGGAACTGGCGGAAACCTGGAGACGCCACGCCGGTCGAGTCGGCGACCTTTACCAGGAAGGTATAGATTCCCGAGCCGCCTGCCGGACCGCTTAGCAGACCGCTGGATGAAAGTGTCAGGCCCGGCGGGATGGCCCCGCTCGCAACTGTCCAGACATAACCCGGGGCACAACATGCGTTGAATTGAAACGAGTAATTTACTCCCGGCGTCGTCGACCCCAGATCTGTATTGTTGTTGATTGTAATACCGCCGGGATTATTGATTGTGAAGTAATTATTTCGGGAAAGCGTGTTCCCGGCGCCGTCTGTAATCCGAAATTCGGGATCGAAATTGCCACTCTCGACGGGCGAGCCGGCGACGATGAAACTGCCCGCGGCCGCAGAGGCCGTGTTCAGAGCGAGCCCATCGGGTAGAAACCCTCCAATCTGCGCAACAGAGTAAGGCGCCGAGCCCCCGATGATCTGGAAAGTGCTTGAATATTGTGAGTTGATGGTGGCGCCGGGAAGATTGTAATTCGGAGCCAGGTTAAGTACCGAGACATGCATCGGGAAGGTGAGTGAGGCGCTGGCCCCGGTGCTGTCGGTCACCGTCGCCGTTACGTTGTAATCCCCTGGAATTGACGCAACACCCCAGATTTCGCCCCAGCCCGGAGTAACATAATTGCTCGTGACGCCGCTGCCGGATCGAATGGATAGGCCCGCGGGCAAGCCGCTTGCGCTCCAGGTAAAAGGCGCGACGCCCCCGCAACAAGTCGGAATCTGCCAGCCATAGTTGTTTCCAAGTACCACGTCGTCGATCGTGCCAAGGCTGATTTCGGCCTGCGGCGACGGCGAGGCGACGACATCGATCGCCATCGTCTTTTGATAAGAATTGTGCCCGGTATCGGTTACGGTTACGGAAAACGAGTAGAGGCCGGCGTTTACGCCTGTAGTTCCGGAAATCACACCGGCGCCGCTCAGAGACAGCCCGAACGGCAGGCTTCCGCCGGTGACCGCATACTGATAGCCCCCGGCCCCCCCGCTGGCCGCAAGCGCCGTTGAGTAAGATATGCCCTGCGTGGCATTCGGAAGCTGCCCCGAGGTCGTAAGTTGGACTGCATAAACCAAAAACTGAAATCCCCGATAAGTGGTGTCAATTCCGTCGGTCACACTGAAGTTGATGTTGTACACGCCACCCGTTGTGGGAGTTCCGGACAGAACGCCGGCCGCACTGAGGCTCAGGCCTGGCGGCAAGGCCGGCGAAGTCACTGCGAAAGTTACAGGCGCCGCGTTATTCAGCGCCGTCAAGCTGTAAGAATAGGCGGTGCCGGAGAAGGCGTCCGGAAGACCAATATTCGCTACAGTCAGAGCCGTGATCCTGGCCGTAAATGCCTGGGTCACGCTGGTAGAACCGTCGTTGACCGTCAGACTGAATGCATAGTTGCCCGCGCTGACCGCAATTCCTACAAGACCGGTTTGCGCCGGCGAGTTGCCCGGTATCTGACGGATGCTCAGCCCTGTGGGTAATGTGCCCGACGCGAGGCTCCAGGTATAGTTGCCAGTTCCCCCCGTCGCGTTAAGGAAGATCTGGGCTTGCCCGATGGTATAAGTTCCAAGCGCGGACGGCGTCGTAATCGCCAGTGATGCGGCCGAACCGGATACCGGCAACACAGCCACAAAGGAAAAGAAAAGAGTTCCCTTTACGGAAAGCTTACGCATCTTCGGATCTACTCCAGTCTGTGAAACCGCCCGCGGAAGAGGTAACCTCAGCGCATTTCTTTGAGATAAGTCCGCATATCTCGAGTAACGCGAAGGAGGCCAGTCTAACAGATCTTCTATTAGTTGCGAAGCAGGAAAGAGGTAAAGTTCAGCGGAATCAGTAATGCTGGTAATGGTAGTTATGAATCGTCACGCCCAGTTAGAGGGTGACTTACTGCAAAGCTTTGGTAAAGCCAGGATCTCGACTCCGAAGAGTGGCTCTGAGCTCGCTACGGCTGGCGCAGGAACCACTTCGCCTTGAGTCTGCCGCCACGCTTCATCGTGACTTTGGCCGAGGGTATTTCCCGAAGATTTCCGAGGCCGCCTTATTCACTCTCGATTCAAGCTGGCTTGGCTTCTCGAAACTCCCGGTCGACGCAGCTCCCCAGACCGACTTCTTCGTTTTTGGATCGATCAAACCGATGACCAGTGTTCCCGAGTGGTTGTAGCGTCCGAGAGTAGCGGGCGTTCCTCCGAAGTACCAATCGTCATATGACCCATAAACGTAGGCTTCGATTTGCGGCGACGCCTCGCGAAATGCCCAGGCGGAGATCTGAATGTCGGCGTTCTCCGGAACTTCCTTCAGCCCGAGTTTGGCGAGTTCCTTGTTTACGGCCGCCTTTATCACTGGAGCCACGACGTCGTCGTTCTCCTCCAGGCCCGTTTTCTTGAGAACGCGCGGAGGCAGCCACTGATAGGTTCGATATTGGCTCAAATCCCCCTTCGCCTCTACAAGGACCTTGACCTTCGCCCCTGCGACTGTTGCCAGGAGAATCGTCGCGAAGAGGCCGATCGTGAGTTGCTTTGTCATTTTTCGTTTTCTCGAGCTGCGGACGCGATCTTCAGATGCCAGCGGGAAGCTCGCGATTCAAAAGTGCGAGGCCGGCCGGCCGGCTGCAGACAATAACCGCCCGGAACCTGAAGGGCCACTGCCAGTTCCTGCAGAAGCCGACGACCTTCGATATTATGTACTAAACCGTACCCACCACAGGGTAACTTTCGCGCCGGTGACCGGGTTCATCTCGCTAGAATGCCCTCGTTTACAGCTGAAAGCCATTTGACTTTGACGATCAGCAGCGGGATCATTCATCAAGAGGCTTCACATGTCCATTCAGAGTCGAATCTCGTCCGCCGTGGTCGTGATCGCGACGGCAGCCGCAGTATGCTCCGCTCAAAGCGTCACTTCGGCCCATTCCGGAACGCTGCACTACTTCGAAGGCGACGTATCGATTGACGGCACGCCTGTTCAGTCGCAGGTGGGCAGATTCTCGGAAGTCAAGGAAAAGAGCGTCTTGAGCACGACTCGGGGACGGGCTGAGGTACTTCTGACGCCCGGTGTCTTTCTCCGTCTCGGCGAGAACAGCTCAATCCAGATGCTGGATAACCGACTCGTGAGCACGCGTGTGGACATCCTCTCGGGTAATGTCAGCGTCGAATCGGACGACCCGCAGATGGACGTGAAGGATTCGACTGTTGTTCTTCTTTATAAGGACTACGAGATCCGCATGGCGAAGCATGGCCTCGTGGAGATTAACGCCGACCCCGGCCAGTTGAAGGTTTTCAAGGGTGAAGCGCTCGTAAATACAACGGGTTCCGCTTTGAACCGGGCCACCGTCAAAGAAGGCCGGCTGCTTCCTTTTTCGGCCGCTCTCCTCACGGAAAAGTTTGACGACCGGGCGGGCGACGATCTGTTCATGTGGGCCCGCGATCGGTCGCAGAACCTTTCGGCGGCGAACATGGCGTCCGCCCGTTCGCTCAGCAACAGCTTTTCGTCTGGCTACGGTTCCGGCTATCCCTCGGACGGGAGCTGGAATGGCGGATGGTATTTCAATCCGTACTTTTCGATGTTCACGTACGTCCCCGGAAATGGCACTCTTTGGAGCCCGTTTGGATACGGCTTCTTCAGCCCGTATACGATTTATGACTACTACAGTCCGACCGCGTACTGGTACGGAGGCGGCGGCGCCGCTACCGGGAATGCCGGCGGACGGCCAATCTACGGTATTAACAGCGCAAGGACGAGCAGACCCGCGCCCTTGACACAACTGTTGAGCGGCAATACCGCCCGTGTTAATGCGACGGGTTCACCTCTGCGCACGGGAAGAGAGGTCGGCGTTCCGGCGGCTCCTTCATATACGCCTGGGGCGGTTGGGGCAGCGAGCGCGGGCGGTTCATCCTCGCCGGCAATTAGCGCCGCGCGATCAGGCGGTACCAGCGGCGGTGGCGTGAGCGCGGCAGCAGCCCACGGCGGCGGACGTCGCTGACCGGCGTGATATCCTGAATTTTCGCTTATCCTGAGCGAATCTCCTCTGGAGAGATGGCCGAGTGGTTGAAGGCGCACGCTTGGAAAGCGTGTATAGGGGAAACTCTATCCAGGGTTCGAATCCCTGTCTCTCCGCCAATTTATTTTCAATAACTTACAGACTTTACCCCTTTCCAGCGGGCAATAGCGTGCAGCCGAAATGCGCGGATATCTGATCGGCTGCTACGCGGGAATTCTCTGTGGGTCTGCGTCACCGGCAAACCTGGATCGGAAAATCGCAAAACGAACGTTGACGGGTGGTGAAGCGAAACGCCTGGCCCTCCAAGGTCTGTCCGAACCGGCTCCCGACCGGCCCGGATACGTTAGTTGAGTGACGCGCTCCAACGATCCCGGCGCAATGAGATACGGTGGTCGCCGTGGAAGTTCCCAACAAGCAATTACCGCTGATCGTGGAAGCGTTTGAAGATGGGACGGATTACCCGGATGCGCCGCCCCGTAATAGAGAGGTAAGCTTGCAGTTCACGATTGGTGAAGGTAGTTCTACCGGAGGGAACCTATGAAAGGGACTTGTCATAAATCTCGCACCGCGATGTCACTTCTGCTCATGGCGGTCTCGGTGATGGCACAAGCTGTAACGATGCAGGCTCAAACGGTGAACTGGTACGAGACGTCGACCCCATCCGGGCGAGAAGACATGGCTATGGTCTTTGACCCGGCGACACACTCAACACTGCTGTTTGGTGGCTGCTGTAACCCTTCCGAAACGTTGGGGGATACATGGGTATTTGATGTGGGATGGCGTCAGGTCTTCCCTCGATCCTCCCCATCGCCACGCATGGGCGCTGCAATAACATACGACGAAGCAGCAGGCAACGTCGTGCTGTTCGGCGGTTGCAGCGGGACCGACACCGCCTGCACCTTCCTCAACGACACGTGGACGTGGAATGGGACCACCTGGACCGAACAATTCCCGCCCGTTAGCCCGTCTCCACGCGTAACGTCTCTGGCTTACGAGAAAGCAACCAGGACCTCGGTCCTATTCGGCGGCGGAGGCAGTGCAGGCGCCCTTGCTGATACCTGGACATGGGACGGGGTAGCTAAAACCTGGACACAGCAGACTCCTGCCGTAAGTCCCTCAGCGCGTCAAGCGCCTTTGGCCTACGACTCGGCGACGCAGACTGTGGTGCTGTTCGGCGGTGGCAACTGGGAGGTCGCGGTTCCCCGATCCGGCGGATCCGCGTATGGTGATACCTGGACCTGGAATGGAGCTACCTGGACGCAGCAGTTCCCCTCCTCCGCGCCACCGGCAAGATCGTCTTTCAGCATGGCCTATGACGGACATCTCGGTATGGTTGTGCTCTTCGGCGGAGCCGTAGGCGGAGACTGGCTGAATTCTGCAAACGACACCTGGGCGTGGAACGGATCGAACTGGACGCAAATCTCTCCGGCCAGGGCGCCTCCCGACCGTTACAACTTCGGCATGGACTACGATTCCGACAGCAAGGTAATCGTCATGTTTGGCGGAGACAGCACCGGCCCTTCGCGCAATGATACCTGGCGCCTGGCCCTGGTGCCGTAGCCGGAAGATGCGCAAAGAGATTAACCGTTTCCCTTCCCGCACGTCTGGCAGACGAAGGCATCGACCCGCGAGAAGCCGGGTAACAGATTGACGGCACCGCAGTGCCGACATAGCGCGGTAGCCAGGTCCAGCTGCGATTCCATGTCGCTCAGAACCTTCCTCAGATTCTCCGGGGTGACGTATGCGATCACGTCACCGCATTCGTTGCAGATGATTTCGGCAGTTTCACCGGAAATAGTTCCGGCCAGACAGCCGCAACAATTCGGCGCGCCGAACTCCGCGTGGGGAATAACGGTGGGGATTTTTTCTGACACGGCGGAATAAGAAACCCGAGTCGTTTGCCTGGGGTTTCCAGATTCTATGCCGAATGGCGTTGCGGGGTACCGGCGGTAACCTCAGTCCCTTTCTTTCCCACTGTTCCTGACAACTGTTCATTCTTCATCCACTTTGGCGGTCGCCCGCGTCTGGGCTGGCCGGTCGATGAAACGCGTTGAAGCGTCTCAAATGCGCGAATGCAGACGTTCACTTCCTGAAGTTCCGCCCTGAGTTGGCGGATCACGGCCTCAATATCCACGATCCCGCCTTGTCGAGTGGCAGTCCATTTACTATCCGAAACCAGGATGCTTCTGCGTGATAGATCGGTGTATGGTATTTTTGGGCAGTTGTGGAAAAAACCCGATCCAACCAGCCCAGCGTGCAATGGCCGGTGGAACGGATCGTAAATATGGCACGTGGAGCAACGAAGAATCTGCAACCTACAGATTCTGCTGCCCTGGATAGAACTCGGCAGCTTACCAGCCTCACCAGCCGCGGTGGGGAATCGCTGCTACGAGCGCTTGAGTAAACGGATGGCGCGGGCTGCGGAAGATTGCTTCGGGTGGCCCCGATTCCACAATTTGCCCCTCGTGCAGGATCTCCACGCGATGACCGATCGATGTGACTGACGGCAGATCGTGCGAGATGAACAGCATCGCGGTTCCGTTCCTGTCATTCAAGTCCTTGAACAGCTGCAATACGGCCGCTTGAGTGATTGCATCGAGAGCGCTGGTTGGCTCGTCTGCCAGCAGCAATGGCGGCCGATGCATGATCGCCATAGCAATGAGCAGACGCTGACCCTGTCCCGTACTGAGTTCCGCCGCGCGCCGGCTCAGAAAATCGCGCCCGGTGGGCAACTGCGCACTTTCGAGGAGTCTGGCGCAGAATGATTCCGACGGGCGGCCGCGCTCATGGGCGCGCCATGTCTCTTCGAGCAGCGTCCTGACGCGCAGCCGTCCGTTCAGCGCTGCCGCCGGACTTTGCGGAACGTACCCGATGAGTTTTCCGCGAATGCCGCGCATCTCCCGCTCTGTCGATTGGCCGAGTTCTCTTCCCGTGAGCCGGATACTACCGCTCACTTCACCGGCCCGGTAATGGAGCAGCCGTAATAAAGAAAGAGCCAGCGTGCTCTTGCCCGAACCGCTTAATCCGACGAGGGCCACAATCTCGCCCGGCGCGATGCGGCACTCCACCTCGCGGAGTACCGGGTTTCGGCCATAGCGCGCCGAAATTCGGAATTCGAGCGCAGGAGCGTGATTAATCAAAGCGTGATCAACCAAAGCCTCGTCAATCAAAGTGCAGCCACTCGATATTCCACAGGATCTGCGGTGGCGCGGCGGCCGGACGCGTTCCGCGCAGCGAAGGCGCTATCGCGGCGAGGCAGTCGGGGTTGACCAGATAAATCATCGGCTCCTGCTCGACCACGATTCGCTGCACTTCATCGAACTCTTTCTTGCGCCTGTCGCGCAAGGGCTCCGATGCCTGTGCGAGCTCCAGTTTGTCTATCGCCGTCTCCCACGGCGTGGCCGGGGACTTTTGCGACGGCCACCAGGCATGCATCGGACCGGAGCTCAGCCAGACGTTCATTTCCGCCGAGGGATCAATCTCTGTATTCGCAAGGCCGAGCAGAGCCGCCTCGTATTGCGATGTCTTCATGATGCGTTCGATCAGGGAGCTGAAATCGAGCGTGACGATGTTGACCTTGATTCCAATCGCGCGAAGGTCGTCCTGAATGACGGCCGCCATAGCCTCCCGTGGCCGATTGCCCGAGTTTGTGATGAGCGAGAATTCGACCGGGTGACCGTCCCGGTCATGCAACTCGCCGTTGCGCAGCGTAAAGCCCTCCGAGGCGAGCGATCGAAGCGCCGATTGCGAGTCGAACGGAAGCGGCTTGAGCGCTCGATTGAACCAGAAGAGATTTGCCGGAGAGACTGGCCCGGCGGCCGGATGCGCGTGTCCCCGATAGACGATCCGGGCAATATCGTCGCGCCGAATGGACATGCTGACGGCATGCCGGAAGACAGCCGAGGTAAACCATTTTCTCTTCCAGGCCTGCAGCGGAGCGGTCTGCGCCTGGTTAAACCAGAGGAACTCGGAATCGAGAGACGGTCCCGGATTAGCGGCCGCGCGGGGCTGCGCGCGGGAGACCCGGTCGAAGCTTTCGGGCTCCAGCGTATCGATCAACTGTGTCTCGCCTCGCAGAAAGCGGGTCACTTCGATGTCGTGGTTTGGTTGAATGCCGATGCGAATGGAATCGAGGTACGGGAGTTGCCTCCCGGTCGCGTCGCGCTTCCAGTAATTCGGATTTCGGGCCAGCCTGACGTATTCACCCGGACGGTATTCCGCAATGAAAAATGGTCCCGCGGATGCCGGGAGTTTCCCCGCAATCGCATTCGCCTGACTGGCGGGTACAATCGACAAAGCATCGAATAATCGGTCAATTCCCGGTTTCGCCCGGGCATAGCGAATCGTGATTTCACGCGGTGAGAGGACATGTGTCTCGGGGTTGCCCTGCTCCGACCGGAAAGTGTCGCCGACGGGCGCTGCCATCGCGGGATCCAGCGCGGTATTCAAAGTACGCGCAACATCGCCGGCAGTCAGCGGCGCACCATCGGAGAATTTCAAACCGGAACGCAAACGGAAGGTAATGGAGCGGCCCTGATCGGCGAACTTCCACGATTCGGCGAGTTCCGGTTGAATCTGATCGGTGGCCCGATCGATCCGAACCAGAACGCCTCCCGTGAGGTAGCGGATTACCTCGGAGGATTGCTCCGATACCTGGAGGGCATCGAATGTCTTCGGGTCCGACGGAATAGAAAAGCGCAGTTCGCGTGGTTGCGCCGCGGCCAGCATCGCGCCCATCAGAATCGCGGTCAGTGATGTCATTGCGTTGCCTCCAGACAGACCATGACGAGAATGAGCAACGCGAGGGGTGCGAGTATCCAGGGGTTGTCCTGAATTCTCTCCGGGTGCTGAAGTTCAGCGAGAAGATTGCCCCATGACGGGAGCGGCTCCGCAACACCAAGTCCCAGCAATCCAAGACTCGCCTCGGAAAGAATGTATGCCGGCACCAGAGCGCGAAATTGTGCGACCGCGAGGTCGCGCAGATGCGGCCATGCGTGCACCAGGGCAATCCGTCGGGGCGATATCCCCGCTGCACGGGCCTGGAGGAGCCACTCAGAGTCTTTCATCCGCTGGATCGACGCAATGAAAACCCGGGCGGGCCACGCCCATCCGGCGATTCCCATCAAACCGAAAGTGATGAGGATCGATTCGACCGGTCTGGTATTCAGCGGCAGCAGCGCTCTTAGAATGATGAACAAGAAAATCCATGGCAGAGACAAAGAAAGAGTTGTGAAACCCGAGAGCGAGTGCTCCACCGCACGGGCGCGGGCCGCGGCCGCCGCCGAGATCAGCATCGCGACTGCGACGGAGACCAACGCCGCGGCCGGAGCGAGCAGAATCGAAATTCTGGTGGCATAAATGAGCCGGGAGAGCCGATCGCGCCCGAGTTCGTCGGTACCCATTGCGAATTGACGGCTGGCGCGCGCGCCGGGAGCTTCCCGGAATTGCCTGCTGTAATCGTACGGCGCAATGGCGGGCGCCAGAAGGGCACATAACGCGACGAAAATGAGCACTCCCCACGCGGCTTTCTTCATATTTCAGCCTTCATAACCCAGCCTTCATATTTCAGCCGCGTCTCCGAGCATTTGACCAGCGGCCTGGACGAGAGTTACAAAAACGGTGATCGCCAACGCCGATCCGGACAGTAGAGGAACATCGCGGGCAAGCGCGGCCTGCAGCGCGAGCGCGCCAAGGCCGGGAATGCCACACAGAGTTTCGATGGGAATGGCCGATCCGAAAGCAAGCACCAGCGCAGTGCCGAGGAGCGCAAGCAGTTGGGGGGCGCCGGCCCTCAGCACGTAACGGATGGCGATGATGTGTGGACTGATGCCTCGCGCCCGCGCGGCGAGGAGCGCCGGAGACGCGTAGTATTCGCCGAGAAGCGCGCGCAGCGTCCCGAAGAGGCGCGGAAGGAGCGCCAGCGCCAGAGCGAGCGAAAGCGGCGCCTCGTCGAAGAAGAACCATAGAGCCAGCACAGCCGGTGGAACCGAAAGCAGAAGGCCACTGATGGAGAATGCCGCCGCCTTCAGAATCGCGGCGCGGGTCCAGACAGCCGCCCATGCGAGCAGCAGAGCCAGCAGCCACCCGCCGGCGGTTCCCCACAAAATAAGGCGCAGGGTGACTGGCGCGCGGCGAAGCAGCAAATCCGATACCGGCTGCTTGAGGCTCTGCGAAATTCCGAGGTCACCTCTGATGGCTCGATCAAGGTAGTGTGCGTAAAAGACAGGCAGAGTGGTCGCGCGGCCACGCTGCTCGTGCAGCGTTCTCAGGGTATCCGCGCCAATCTGCGGATTGAGATCTTCGGGTATGGAATCGAACCCGGGGCTATAGCGGACCAGCGCCGATGCCACGAACGAGCCCGCCAATATCACTGCAACGACAGTAATCAGGCTGGCAACGAGCTGGCTGACGCGAGATTTCATTTCTTCCTTTTGTCTTATCGGCATCCAGCGGAATCAAATTTAGGAGAATCTTCGCCCCATGTTGCTCGACCGGCTTCGTACCAGTACCGGTTTTCTCATTGACGACTGCTGAAGAGGCTGCCTTTTGCCGATGAGGACTTGTACGCAAATCCCAAATCGGTACAAACCATCAACCATGAGATCAACGCATATTTTTCGACGGGGCTGCGTGCCCCTCACCGCGATCTGTTTGTCGGCCACCCTCGCGCTTGCCGGGACGGTTTCACCTCAGCTCCAGACGATGCAGCCGACGCAGTCCATCCAGGTAATCGTTCAGCCGGCTTCGGGGCTTCTGGGCCTTTTGTCGGGGACACTCTGCGGGGTGCTCAACCTCATCGATATACTTCCACTCGGCGAACTATGCACGATGACCGTGGCGGACGCCATGAACCTTGCCAGGAACCCCGCGGTGGGCCATATTTCACTCAACAACAGCCTGATCGCGACCGGGTCGGCGCTTCCCTCTTACGACTACACGCCCGAAACCATCGAGCCGACTTCCACCGGCGCAGCTTCCGCAAATCTGAATCTCGGAAAAAACATCGGCGTTGCGGTGATCGATAGCGGGATCCATATCAATCAGGATCTGGTCGGCGGCAACGGCGGCTTGCTCGCTTCTCTCCTGCTGCCGGAAGTGTCATACGCCGAAAGCTTTGTATCCGCCGAGGGCACGGACGATTACTACGGCCATGGCACGCACATAGCCGGCATTATCGCGGGCAATGGCAATAATTCGTCCGGGTCGGCGTACCTGCACGACATACATGGCATCGCTCCCGGCGCTCATCTGCTCAACCTGAAAGTACTTGACCGGAACGGACAGTCGACCGACGCTCAGGTGATCAAAGCCATCGAGCGGGCAATCCAGCTGAAGAGCCTTTACAACATCAAGGTAATCAACCTCTCCCTCGGCCGTCCGATCTTCGAGAGCTATAAAACCGACCCGCTGTGTCAGGAAGTGGAGAAGGCCTGGCAAAACGGTATCGCTGTGGTGGTGGCCGCCGGCAACGACGGCCGCGACAATTCGGCCAATACCCAGGGATATGCGACCATCGCCGCCCCGGGAAACGATCCGCTGGTAATTACCGTGGGTGCGATGAATACCGAAGGCACCCCGCAGCGGAACGATGACCTGATGACCACATATAGTTCGAAAGGTCCCAGCCTGGGCGACAACATCGTCAAACCCGACCTTGTTGCGCCGGGGAACAAGATCTTCTCGATTCTCGTTCCAAAAGCGACGCTGGAAAACATGGATCCGTCGGATGTGGTTCCAGTCGGCTCCTATATGAAATCGCCGTCGCTGTTCGCGGCATCGAATTATTTCATCCTCAACGGCACCAGCATGGCGACCGGCGTCGCCAGCGGAGCCGTGGCTGCATTGCTCGGATCGCAAAATCTGACGCCCGATCAGGTGAAGGCCCGTCTGATGAAGACGGCTACCAAGAATTTCCCCTCGAACTCGCTGATCACGGACCCGACGATGAACCAGACTTTTGATATCCAGTACGACCTTTTCACGGTTGGAGCAGGTTATCTGAATCTGGACGCTGCCCTCGCAAGCACGGACACCATTCCAGCCAATATGAATGCCGCCAGTCCGGTAGCTGCCCCCGGTTCGCCCGATTCCACCGGCGCGACGCCCGTGACGGTTACAAACGACTCATCCCAAACGGCGGTCTGGGGTTCAACCGCGGTATGGGGCACGACCGCTGATTTGGGGCTCTACCGCCGTGTGGGGAACATCGGTCTGGACCGGCGATAAAACCGATTGGGGCGACACGGCTGTTTGGGGTTCCACCGCCGTGTGGGGGACCAATACCGATCAGGGGTACACGGCCGTCTGGGGCTCGACCGCGGTCTGGGGCACTACGGCGGTCTGGGGTACCACCGCTGTCTGGGGCACATCTCTGAACGGCGACCCCGATCAGTAGATCATCAGTAACTCAGAAGCGCTAAGGGCGCGGGCGTCTGATGGCATTCCTGGTCATCCGACGCCCGCGCCTTCTTGCGGTCTCAACCAGATATAAAGTCTAGCCGTTCTCCTGTCGATTAGTCATAAGGGTGTGATTTTCGCCAGAATGACTTCCCGCCGCAATTTCGCCTCCTTCCTTTACATCACGCTTGTGATCGGCGCAGGCGCCCTCGCGCTGGCGCACGGCTTTCGGACCTGGAGCAGTGCGGATCGCGCAATGTATCTTTCCTGGAGCATCATCGCCCTTGTTGCGTCGGGGATGAAGGTCAGTCTTCCCTCGGTCACCGGCACGATGTCGATGAACTTCGTCTTCGTGCTGATCGGCCTCTCCGAGTTCAGCCTGGGAGAGACGTTGCTGACGGGCTGCCTGGGCGTGGTGGTGCAGTCCCTCTTCTATGCGAAGAATCGGCCTAAACCGGTTCAACTGGCATTTAACATTGCAAGCGTGGCCTGCTCCATTGAAGCGGCTTATGGCATCCAACACGCGTTGAGGGCCCAAAGTGGAGTCCTCGTCGCGGCGACCTTTTTCCTTGCCAATACGCTGTTCGTCGCCACCGTCATCGCGCTGACGGAAGGCAAGAATATCTGGATCGTATGGCGCGACTCCTACTTCTGGTCGTTTCCCAACTACATGGTTGGCGCCGCCGCGGCATGGGTTGTTGGATTCTCCAGCCGCGTCATTGGCTGGCAGCCCTCGCTGCTCGTGATGCCCATCCTTTATGTGGTCTACCGTTCGCACCGCATGTACGTCGGCCGTCTCGAAGAAGCGCGGGAAAGCGCCGAGCGCCAGCGGGCGCACGCCGAAGAGGTGGCGGCGCTCCACCGGAGAACCATCGAAACGCTCGCGCTGGCAATCGAAGCCAAGGATCAAACCACGCACGATCATCTGGAACGCGTCGAGACGTATGCGGTCGAGGTCGGCAAAGAACTGGGACTCGACGATACGGAGATCGAGGCGCTGAGGGCCGCGGCCTTGTTGCATGACATCGGCAAGCTGGCGGTTCCGGAATACATCATTTCCAAGCCCGGAAAGCTCACCCCCGAAGAGTTCGAAAAGATGAAGACGCACACGGTCGTGGGCGCCGAGATGGTAGAGCGAATTCGTTTTCCTTATGCCGTTGCGCCCATGGTGCGCGGACACCATGAGAAATGGGATGGAAGCGGTTATCCCGACGGCCTGGCGGGTGATCGGATTCCGATCGGAGCCCGAATTCTCGCCGCGGTGGATTGCCTCGATGCTCTCGCCTCCGACCGACAGTACCGGCGCGCGCTGCCTTTACACGATGCAATCAAAGTAATCATCGCCGAGTCGGGAAAAAGTTTCGACGCGCGGGTAGTCGAAGTTCTGGGCCGCCGGTGCTTCGACCTCGCCGAAATGGTAAGCGGCGGTGAGCGCATCGCGAGGCTATCAACCGATGTCAAGATCGAGCGGGGCGACGCGCCCGCCGCCGGCTTCGAAAAGGCCGCGCCGGCCGAGCAGACAAGCCGCGATCTGCTGAACCTGCACGAGTCGCTCGTCGAGAATACGAGGCGGTCCGAGGTGCTGGCGAAGCTCCTCGCGAACCTTGCGCGGTGCAACGAGCGAGATGCCCTGCACACAGCTTTGCAATCCTCGCTTGGCGGTGTGGTCGCGTATGACGTTCTGGCCGTCTATCTCCGGCATGAGGAGTGTCTGATTCGGGAATGGACCGATGGCGCCGACTTCAAACTGTTCGCTTCGCCCGATATTGCCGTCGGCATCGGCTTGTCGGGCTGGGTCGCGGAGAACGGCAAAGCAATTGTGAACGGCAATCCGGCGGTCGAACCGGGATATCTGATCGACCCTTCGCGATTCAGCGCGCTCCGGTCGGCGCTTGCCGTTCCGCTTATCTCCGCCAGTGGAATCGCTGGAGTCCTGTCACTCTACCGCACGCAAAGCGACGCCTTCACGACCGGCGATCTGGCGGCGCTGACATCCGTGAGCGCAACGCTGACAAGCGCTCTGGAACGAACGCTGCCGGCGCCAGTTTAAAGATCCAGCGCGATCCACGCGGGTGCATGGTCGCTGGCGTTTTCCTCGCCGCGCACCCATCGATCCACGCCGCCGTCGACAAGTCGCTCCGACAGCACAGGGGAGAGCAGCAGGTGATCGAGCCGCATCCCTTTGTCGGCGGCCCAGCGCTCACGCTTGAAATCCCAGAACGTCCAGAGCGGACCGCTCGGATATAAACTCCTTAGCGCATCCGTCCAACCCTGAGATGACAACCGCACAAAGGCCTCGCGGCTTGCGGGCTGAATCAACGCATTGTTGTCCAGTGACCGCGTCGGATAGATATCCTGAGCCGTCGGCACTACGTTGTAATCGCCCGCCAAAACGACCGGAACGCCGGCCGACACCAGCCCGCTGGCGTGGGCGATCAAACGCTCGAACCAGGCCAGTTTGTAATCGAATTTCGGCCCGGGTTGCGGGTTGCCGTTCGGAAGATAAATCGAAGTAATCAGGACACCGTTTACCGCAGCCTCGATGTATCGCGCCTGATGATCGCCGGGATTCCCAGGCAGGCTCGATCGGGTGAGCACCGGCTCGCAGCCTCGCGCGAGAATCGCCACTCCGTTCCAGGAACGCTCGCCCAGCCAGACTCCCTCATAACCCAGATCGCGAACGGCATCCGCCGGGAACGATCTCTGCTCAGCCTTCAACTCCTGAAGACAAGCTACATCCGGGCGCGCCTTTTCCAGCCACGCCAGCAGATTCGGGAGACGCTTATTGACGTTATTGATGTTGAAGGTGGCGATCTTCAAGTCAGCTTACGTTCTCAGCTTACGTTTTTAAACCAGCGGCCCGCGCGTGGATAAACGCGTTTCGCATTTCCGGAAAAGACCCGGTCCTTCTCAGCGCTGTTCAGCTTCGAATCGTCCACATACCGGCGCGTGTTGTCATAATGATCGCCTGTCTCGTCATTAACGACCCCAGGAAAAGCCCCGTCGCACTCCGATCCAAAGAGGATATTATCGAGCGGCACAGCATCGAATAACATCTGCATATTCAGGTTGTTATATACGCAAGTATCAACAAAAACATTACCATTTCCGAGGATCTCATCCGGACTTGCCCAACTGTTGTACTTCGCGATCGCCCGCCAGCGCCCGATCTGGCAAGGCAGCGCACCTCCGCCATGCGGGACCAGAAACCGAAGCCGCGGGAAATCCCTGAAGAGCTCTTTGGCCATCATGAGCTGCACCATCCCGGTGATATCCGCGACCAGATATTGAACGGCGGTATGGGGAAAGTTCTTGTTGATGGACTCGCTGCCATGCACCACGAGCGGCACATCCAGAGCCTGCGCCGCCTCGAACACCGGATAATTATGCTTTCCGGTGAACGGCTGATTCTGCCAGCGGCCACCGGAGCCATCAGGGTCGAAATTGAACGCGATGAAGCCCTCATTCGCCCACCGTTCGATCTGTTTCGCAATCTGCTCCGAGGGACTGGAAGGATGCTGCCCCAGCATGCCGACCGGCGCAAAACGCCCGGGGTTCAGCGTGCAGGCGCGCAGGACCAGGCTGTTGTTGAGATCGGCCCAGATGGCGTTCTGTTCCGCCGTACCGTCGTGCGTGGCCATCGCCTTCGCGCGCGGCGAGGCGAACGCCATATCGATGTTTCGCGAATTCATCAGACCGACCACCTGCTGAAGGCTCTTCAAAACATCGGCGTCGGAAAGGCTCGGAGGCGCGCCGGGATTCTTCCCCGTTAGCTGCGCTTCGCGAAACCCCTCGATTTCCGGGTGGCGGGCAAGACGAACAAAATGCTGGTGTGAGTCGACGATCATATGTGTGGGTGTCGGAAAGAAAAGGATAACAACGCCCACCAGAGATCGGCGGCCGCGCCCCGGCGGCCGGCCGGTTAAGCCGCGTCCGCCGAAGGACCGTACATACCTGGAATCGCGACATCGTTCAATCGCAGATAAACGCTCAGTTGCCCGCGGTGATGGATTAAATGACTCATCACCATATTGCGCAGCACCGCCGCTCGCGGCATCGAGAGCACGGTCTGCCCACCGTAAATGAGGCTCCAGACCTTCCCCAATTGCTCGTCTGTGGCGCCCGCGATCGCCTCGCGCGCGGTCGCGATGTTGCCTTCGAATTGCGACATCAGTTCCGCCTTCGTCGCCGCCTGAAACGGCTTCATGTCAGGCGAGAGTTCCAGTTTCTCCTCCTTGATCGTCATGGTTGCCCAATACGGCATCTCGGCAATGTGACTGGCGAGCCGTCCCATCGTCATCGATTTCTCATGCGGCTTCCACGAGAACTTCTCTTCGGGTACACACTCGAGAATCTTGCGGGTATTCGTCATCTCGTGATCGAATTCGGGGAGTAACGTTTCGCTGATCGTCATTAAGGCCTCGGCTGGAAAGAATACCATAGCCCCGCCGCGTCCAATGCGGACAGGCGCCTGTGAGCCCGCCCGCTGCCCCGGTCGATCTGACCCCAAAGGCCTCGTTAGAATAGGGACAGCGCAGCTATGTCAAAGCAGGCGGTTCGGGTCCAGATCTTCAATCAGAGCTATTCGTTGCTCGTCGACGGCGACCCCGCCGATGTTCAGCACCTCGCGCACGAGATTGACGAGCTCATGTATTCCATCTCGAGCCGTTCGCCGGGTGATTCAACGCGCGTCGCGGTCCTTGCCTGCCTCCATCTCGCCGACAAACTGCGCGCCGCCGAAAAGCAATTGCAGGTATACGAGAATAAATCGGAACGAATCGCGACCCTGCTCGAAGAAGCGCTGGAAGAAGAAGCGGAAGAAGCTCTCGAGCAGGCGTAAGGAGGTCTTTCATGAAAAGCAGGTCGATCGGGCTGGCGCTGGCTGGCGCGCTGAGCGTTGCCGCAGTTTCCATAGCGGCGGCAGACGTCGCGTGGCCGTGGAGTGGAAACTACGGAACCGATTCGGTAACGCTTCTCCTGCTCGGGGACGTAAGCATCGAGCAGCGCGCGGATCCCGTCGCAGCCCTCGATCATGTGCGTCAAACGCTGCGGGACGCGGACCTCGTCTACGGAAACCTCGAAGGCTTGCTTGTCAAATCGGAAGGACCGGACAAGGACATCCCTGACAAGAGTGGCTGGACGCACATCGGCCCCGAGGCGGTGAAGGCGTTGAAGGCAGGCAATATCGCAGTGGTTGGCGTGGCCAACAATGTCGCTTACGGACCCGCCAATATCCTGAAGAGTCTGGCGGTTCTCGACGCGAACGGAATCGCTCATACCGGCGCCGGCGCCAACATTGCCGAGGCGCACAAGCCAGCGATCCTGGTGCGAAAGGGCGTGCGTTTCGGTTTTCTGCAATATACGGCCAAGTGGTACGACGAAGACCGGCAGATTGCCACCGCAACCGCGGCCGGGGTTGCGCGGCTGAAGTCGACCGATGGCGTAACGGTTGACCCTACCGATCTGGACCGGATGCGCGACGATATCCGCAAGCTCAGACCGCTTGTGGATGTGCTGATCGTGTCGAGCCACAATCGCGACGGTCTGGGACGCAAGACCTCCGCTGCAACCCCATCGGACCGCGGGCGCGGCGGACCGGCGTCTTTGACGGCCCCTATTCCCCTGGGACCGAACTTCTCCCAGGGCGAGCCCTACGAGAGACAAGTCGCTCAGGCCGCGATCGACGCGGGAGCGGACGTGGTTTACGGCCACGGCTCGCACGTCGTCAAAGGCGTGGAGGTTTATAAAGGCAAGCCCATCATGTACTGTCTTGGCAACTTTGCGACCGACTGGATCCGCATGCGGCCGAACAAGGAAGGGCTACTCGCGAGAGTGGTGATCCAGAACCGAAAAGTAGCTCGCGTATCGATGGTTCCCCTGACACGCGATGCCGAAAACAACGACGCACTGATGCTGGACCCTTCGGGCGAGGAAGGCGCGAAGCTGATGGAGAAGGTGAAGAGCCTTTCGGGCGAGACGCCTCTGAAACTTGACGGAAAAGAAGAGGTCCTCCTCGGTCGCTGAGTTGAGCGGCGCGCACGGCCAGGTCCCGGCGAACATACCGCTTTCCCCAGGCTCCTCCCGATGCTTCCGCTCTCCGACTGGCAGACATTCTTTTCGGTTCAGGCGGAGTGCGCCGCCACGCTCACCGGCCTCGTGTTCGTCGCTGTCTCGATCAATCTCACAAAGATTCTCGTATCCCCCGGCCTTCCCGGGCGCGCGGCCGAATCCATCGCTCAATTTCTTCAGGTGTTTTTCATCTGCTCGATGGGACTTATTCCTGGGCAGAACGCGGTGCCGCTCGGGTTTGAAACCGTCGTGGTGGTGTTTTTATGCTGGCTGCTGCAGATTTTTTCACAGTTCAGGTATTCGAGGTCACGATCGGGCCATCCGAAATGGTGGCTGATTGCGCGAACACTCAAGACTCACCTTGGCAGCATTCCGCTGTTCGTCGCAGCGTTTTATATGATTATTGGAGGGTCCGGTGGTCTCTACTGGCTGGTTGCGGGGTTTTTCTTTTCATTTCTCGCCGGCGTTATCAATGCGTGGATACTGCTTATCGAGATAAATCGGTAACGGTCTTAAAATGTATACCTGGATGTAGACATTTCATGAACGCATCGATAGTCGATCTCCGTTAAGAAAAGGCCAGGCTGGCGCCTGTCACCCCGGCATCGGATGGATCTAAAAAAGGTTTCTCTCGGACGAAAGATGAGCCCTTGTTTGGCTTTTGGAGCGATCACGACGATCTCACCGATCCTGCTTCATGGCTGCGCGAACTACGGCAGCCCCGCCCGGCGCTGCGCAGGGTACCCGCCTGACCGCGAACCTGCATGAGGTCAGGACGCCACAGTGAACTAAAATCAAAGATCCGGTCGAAGACTCGAAATGCAGACGCCTGACGTGCAGAAGCCTGAAGTGCGGAAAGATGACAAACTGGTCGCCATCTATCCGGGATCCTTCGATCCCATAACCAGCGGTCATCTCGACGTCATCGCCCGCGGCTCGCGTCTTTGCGATCAGCTCGTCGTGGCGATCCTCCGCAACGAACGCAAATCCCCGCTCTTCACCGTCGCCGAGCGCATGGAGATGCTGACCGCGGTCACGGCCCCCTACCCGAATGTTGAAGTGGACTTCTTCGACGGCCTTCTCGCGGATTATGCCATCCGCAAAGGCGCCCGCGTAATCGTTCGCGGGATACGCGCAATCTCCGACTACGAAAACGAACTGCAGATGGCTCTGATGAACCGACGCCTGCAGCCGCAGGTCGAGACCGTCTTCCTCCTCGCCGGAGAACAATACTCGTTCATCAGCTCAAAACTGGTAAAGGAAATCATCAGTCTCGGCGGCAACATCACGGGACTCGTCCCGGCCGTGGTTGAAAAGCGCTTACAGGAGCGCATCAAACATCCCACCGCCTGACCCTGCCGTGCAGATATCACCAGATGACACACACTCAAACTTCACCGATCGCCGACCGCATCTCATCCATCAGCGTTTCCTCAACCATGAAGGTCACCGCCGATGCCGATAAGCTTCGCCGCGCCGGCGCCGACATCGTAGACTTCAGCGCGGGCGAACCCGACTTCCCAACGCCGGACAACATCAAGCTGGCTGCCATCCGGGCGCTCGACCAGAACTTCACGAAGTACACGGCTGTAGGGGGCGCTCTCGACATCAAGCAGGCAATCATCGACCGGCATGCCGCCGAGTTCGGAACCAGCTACACAACGGCGGAGTGCATCGCCACCATCGGCGGCAAGCACGTCCTTTTCAACTACACCCAGGCGCTCATCAACCCGGGAGACGAGGTCATCATCCCCGTCCCCTACTGGGTCACTTACAAAGACATTGTGAACTACGCCGGCGGAAAATGCGTCTTCGTCCCGACGGACGAAAAGGAAGGCTTTCGCCTCACCGCCGCAATGATCGAGCAGCACATCACGCCTCGTACTCGCATGGTCATCATCAATTCGCCGGGCAATCCTTCGGGCGCGGTGCTCGAAACCGAGGAGTTTGAAAGGCTCTACCACATCACATCGAAGCTCGGCATCTTCCTCCTGACCGACGAGTGCTACTCCCATTTCCTTTACGACAGCAGGCCGTACTCCGTAGCGTCGATTCCGAACTCGAAGAGGACAGTGCTGGTCGCGGGAACAGTATCGAAAACGTATGCCATGACCGGCTGGCGCATCGGCTACGGCCTTGCGCCGGAGCCGATCGTCGTGGCGATGACCAAACTTCAGAGCCATTCGACCTCGAATCCCACCTCGATCGCACAGAAAGCCGCCGTTGAGGCGCTCAGCGGACCGCAGGACTCGGTGCGCCAGATGCTGGCCGAATACCACAGGCGCCGCGACTTCGTCGTAACGCGCCTCCGCCAGATACCCGGAGTCGAATGCTCGATGCCTGCCGGCGCGTTCTATGCGTATCCAAATGTTCGCGAGGCATTGAATCGAACCGGAATCGCGACCCCACTGGAATTTGCCGGCCGCCTGTTGAATGAGGCCAGCGTGGCTGTCGTTCCCGGGGAAGCATTTGGAACGGAGGATCACGTCCGCATCTCGTACGCCGCGTCGATGCAAGACCTCGAACGCGGCCTCGACCGTATCGATCGTTTTTTGGCGCAACTATGACGCCAACGACCCATCGTCGCCTGATCGGGACCCCCTATGAGAAAGTCTGGGGCTCGCCCCGCACCGATCCCTGGTATTCGAACTCGGAATTGAGGCCGATCGGAGAGATCTGGTTTCCGGCATCGGACGCAGTTCCGCTCCTCGTCAAGTTCCTGTTCACTTCGGACAAGCTCTCGGTGCAGGTCCATCCCGGCGACGAGTGGGCGCGCGAACATCACGGCTGCCGCGGCAAGACCGAAATGTGGCACATCCTGCGGGCCGATCCGGGCGCCAAAATCGCGATCGGTCTTCGCGAGCGGATTACTGCAGAGCGTCTCCGTAAGGCCTCCCTTAACGGCGAGATTATGAAGCTGCTCAACTGGGTTCCCGTGCAGCCAGGCGACACGTTCTTCATTCCCGCGGGTACTATTCACGCGATCGGCGAAAACATCGTCCTCTGTGAAGTGCAGCAGCATTCGGACATCACATACCGCCTGTACGATTACGGTCGCCCCCGAGAACTGCATCTCGATCATGGTGTCGAGGTATCCCATCTCGAACCACATGGACCCGTCGCGACCAGCGAACTGCCGGTAAAGTGCCGCTACTTCCACACCTCCCGCTTGAACGTAAACGGAATCGTGCGATGCCCATCCGCCGAGCGAGATACGCGCTACATCGTTCTCGAAGGAGAAGGCCTTTTCGCCAGCCAGCCGTTCCGAGCGGGCGACGCGTGGGAGGTGGAACAAAGCTCCGCGGCTTTCGAGATCGACAGCCCGCACGCGGCGTTCCTCGTGACCGCCGAACCGGCTACCGAACCTTAACCGTCACCGTGCCGGTATCTTCTTCCCGATTCGCCCCCAACGCGCTGATCCGGTAAGTAGTGGTCTTCCTGGGGCGATCGGTGAGACAGTTCGTCTTGCGGTCGAGCTTCCCCGAACTTACTTTCACCGATGTGGCGTGCTGGGCTTTGAAACAAACCTTCACCAGACCGCCGCGGCTCACCTCGGTTGGACGGGCTACCAGGTCCGACAGGCGCGGGGGCGCGGGCCCTACCTGAACTACGACTGACTTCGTCTTCCGCGCTCCGTCGACGCCATAAGCGGTCAACGTATATGTGGTGTTCGCGGTCGGCATGATGTCGATGCAGCGATCGGAAGCCGGCAGCACTGCTTCCACATGCGGGTTGATGTCGATACTGGTGGCGTTCTCGACGCCATAGCAAAGCTTGCCCGTGATGCCCGCGGGCACAAGTTCAGGCACGGCCTTGAACTGGGTAATGTTCGGCCCGGGAGCGGGCTGGTTTCGACTGCAGGAGCTTAATACAAGAATGACGAGAAGAAGAGAAAACCGAATCATAGAAACTGGTAGCCGTGGCGTGACACGCCCGTAGAAATCACCTCGGTCTGGCAGCCGTTCGCGGCGAAGACGCCGCGTACCAGTTCGCAAACCGTGTCCGCTCCGCGCTCGAAAAACACCAGCACGCTGGGGCCCGCTCCGCTGAGCGTACACCCGAGGAGGCCCGGGTTGCGAAGCTGCAGAATCTCGGCCAGTCCGGGTACAAGCCGGGCTCGAAACGGCTGGTGAAGCCGGTCGTCCAACGCAGCCGGGAAGGCAGAAGCGTCCCCAGTCGCGAGCGCCGCGACGAGCAGCGCCATCCGCTGAACGTTGTGAACGGCGTCGGCCCTCGAATAACAATCGGGCAGAACCGCACGTGATTCCTTCGTTGGAACCACGAAGTCCGGCACCACGACCGCCAGGTCGAACTGCGGCGGCATCTCAATCCGAATTGCCCGCGTCGAACCGCCCGATTCCACGCCGCTTGCGACGATGGACCCGAGCACAGAGGCGGCAACGTTATCCGGATGACCCTCAAGGCGAGCGGCTTCGTCGAGAATTCGCGCCGGACTCCATCCCAGCCCCAGCAAGCGTTCCGCGATGACCACCCCGGCCGTCAGCGCCGCCGCGCTGGACCCCAGCCCTTTGCCCAACGGAATATCGTTGTCGATCGCAAGCTCCACCGGGGGTAAACAGAGGCCCGCCCGCTGCGCGACCGCAGCCGCCGTCTTCCAGATCAGGTTCTCCTCGGTCGCGGGAATCAGATGCGAGTCCCGTCCGTTGACCTGAATGGACAGCCGATCACTTACCGAAAACCGGCACTCAAGGTAAATGTTGAGGGCAACGCCGAGGGCGTCGAAGCCGGGGCCGAGATTAGCGCTGGAGCCGGGTACGCGTAACGTATGGAGGGGGTGCAATGTCCTACGATAACAAGGTGACGCGTTATCTGTGCTCCGAACTCGTAGCGCTGAAAGTGGGTTCCGCAACGTCGACCGTGAACCTGGAAGAAATCTGGCCGGAGGGCGCGGTAGTCGAAGCGGAAAGCGCCGTTGAAGACGGCGCTTACGTCGAAATTCGCTCGGGTGACGTCCTGTTCGCCGGCAGAGTCGTAGGTGTCGAGTTCCACGAGTTCGGCTGGCGCGTCGAAGTGGCGTTCTCGCCGCTGACCCCCTGGGATCCCGAAAAATTCAAGCCCCAGCACTTGCTGGCGCTGTAGTCTATCGGATTTCGAGAATTTCCTTCTCTTTGGCCTTGGCAGCCTGATCGAGCTTCTGCATCCAGCTGTCGGTCAGCTTCTGCATCTCGTCGTGCGCGCGGCGATCTTCGTCTTCGGCGATTTTCTTGTCTTTCGAAAGCTTCTTGACGTGGTCGTTCGAATCGCGCCGGATATTCCGGATCGCGACCCGGTGATCTTCCGCCACGCCATGCAGCTTCTTGACGAGTTCCTTCCGGCGCTCCTCGTTCAAGGGCGGAATCGGAATGCGGATCATTTTTCCGTCGTTCGAGGGATTCACGCCCAGCTCGGCCGTCCGGATGGCCTTTTCAATCGGGCTGATCTGCGACGCATCCCAAGGCGTGATCGTAATCATTCCCGGCTCGGGAACGTGCAGGTTTGCGACCTGATTCACCGGTGTCGGCGTCCCGTAGTAATCCACCCGAACATTGTCGAGCAGGTGTACCGACGCGCGGCCCGTCCGGATCGTGGCCATCGCGTGCTGCAGATCCTCGAGCGCCTTTTCCATGCGCTGTCTGGCAGCGCTCTCAATTTCTTTAACGGAGTCCATGATGTCAGCTGATCGATCTTTTTAGCTAATTAACGTGCCGACCCTGTCGCCGGACACCATTCGCATTATATTTCCGTGAGTATTGAGATTAAAGACCAGAATCGGCAGATGATTATCCCGGCACATTGCAATCGACGTCGCATCCATGACGCCGAGCGACTTCGTCAGAACTTCCGTGTACGTAATGTGCTCGTACATCACGGCATCCGGATGCTTCATGGGATCCTTGTCGTAAACGCCGTCCACCTTGGTCGCCTTGGCGATTACCTGCGCTTTGATCTCAAGCGCCCGCAGAGTGGCGGCCGTATCTGTGGAGAAGTACGGATTCGAAGTGCCGGCCGCAAAGATGACGACACGGCCTTTCTCCAGATGCCGGATTGCCCGGCGCCGGATATAAGGCTCGGCAACCTGGTGCATCTGAATGGCGCTCATCACGCGGGTATGCTGCCCCATCTGCTCCATAGCATCCTGCAGAGCAAGCGAGTTAATTACGGTCGCCAGCATGCCCATGTGATCGCCGCTTACGCGATCCATGCTCTTCGCCGCGAGGGCGATGCCGCGGAAAATGTTCCCGCCTCCGACAACGACCCCGACCTGAACGCCTTCGCGGGCGATGGCCACAACCTCGGCCGCAAGATCTTTCACGCGATCCGCATCGATCCCGAAAGATTGCGGGCCGGCCATGGCCTCGCCGCTCAGTTTCAGAAGGATTCGGTCGTATCTCGCCATCGTTCCTTTAAGTGCGGCGGACGCCCGACTAAGCTTTCAGTTCAGACTGCGAGTTGCCGGCGGTTGTGAAGGAGTCGCCGACTTTCATGCGGGCAAACCGGGAGACCGAGATATTTTCGCCCAGCTTGGCGATTTTGGTCTTGATCAACTGGTCTATCGTGATCGTGTTTTCTTTGACGAAAGGCTGTTCGTAGAGGCAGACTTCCTCGTAGAATTTCGCCATGCGCCCTTCCACGATTTTGTCGACCATCTTTTCCGGTTTGCCGTCGTTGAGCGCGCGCGCCCGCTGGATCTCTTTTTCCTTCTCGATCGCGTCCGGGGTCACGTCTTCTTTGCGGATAAACTGCGGATCTGCCGCGGCGATATGCATTGCGATATCGCGCACCAGTTCCTGGAAATCATCCGTGCGCGCGACGAAATCCGACTCGCAATTCACTTCAACCAGGACGCCCAACTGGGAGCCCGCGTGGACGTATGTTCCCACGGTTCCCTGGCTGGTGGTGCGCGACGCTTTCTTGCCGGCGGAGGCAATGCCGCGCTTGCGCAGCACTATTTCGGCGTCGGAGATATCTCCCTTTGCTTCTGTGAGAGCGCTCTTGCACTCCATCATTCCAGCCCCGGTTCGCTCGCGGAGCTGCTTCACTAAACTTGCACTGATTTCGGCCATTTTCTCGAATTAAACCTGATTGGCTTCGGCTGCGGGAGGCTCGCTGGTTTCGGACGCAGGACCTTTGCGACCAGCGGGTGGGTTGTCTTCCGCCCCGATCATCAAACTCTCCTGCATCGTCTGTTCCAGATACTTCGGATCGACATACTGCGAGTATTCTTCCGTAATATCCTCAAGCGGCGCATCGTCTTCCTTCACGGCTGCAGTGGCAAAATCGTGTTCTGTCGCAAGAGCGCGGCCTTCGATCACCGAATCCGCGATCTTGCTCGTGAACAGGCGAATTGCGCGAAGCGCATCGTCGTTGCCCGGGATTACCCAATCGACTTCATCGGGATCGCAGTTCGTGTCGACGATCGCAACGACCGGAATACCCAGACGGCGCGCTTCCTTCACCGCGATCGCTTCCTTGTTGGAGTCGATCACAAAGATCACGTCCGGTAGTCCCGGCATGTCTTTGATGCCGGCAAGGTTCTGATCAAGGTGCTTGCGGTCGCGTTCGAGGCGAACGATTTCCTTTTTTGGACGCCCGCCATAGGATCCCTCGGCTGCCATCTGCTCCAGCTCCTTGAGTCGTTTAATCGACTTCTGGACCGTGAGCATGTTGGTAAGCAGACCGCCGAGCCATCTCTGGTTCACGTAGAACATCTGGCAGCGGTTGGCTTCTTCCGCGATCGCTTCCTGCGCCTGACGCTTGGTGCCGACGAACAGCACTGTCTTGCCCTGCGCGGCCATCTCCACTACATACCGGGCCGCATCCTTGAAAAGCTTCAGCGTTTTCTGCAGGTCGATGATGTAGATTCCGTTACGTTCGCCAAAGATGTATTCCTTCATCTTTGGATTCCAGCGCTTGGTCTGGTGCCCGAAGTGAACGCCAGCTTCGAGCAATTCTTTCATTGAAATAGCAGGCAAACTTGCTCCTTGAAATGCAGGGCCCGTGCTTCTTCATGCGCGATCCAAGGCGAGATTTGCGCTTGAGGAAACCAGGCGGATTTAACGTCTGATATCGCCGTAAGGTTGAATGGACAACTATGCGGCGACAAAGTTTCGGGGCGCAGGTAGAAACCCGCGCCCCGGCCACAATGTGAAAACTCTACCGCTTGGAGAACTGGAAGCGCTTCCGCGCGCCCTTTTGGCCGTACTTCTTGCGCTCATGTTCTCTCGGATCGCGGGTCAGAAGACCCGCTTTCTTCAGCGGACCACGCAATTCGGCGTTGAACTCGACCAGCGCCCGGGCGATGCCCAGTTTGATCGCTCCCGCCTGGCCAGCGACACCGCCGCCGTTGGCAAGAATCAGTACATCAAAACGATCGGTCATCTCGACCGTCAGGAGAGGCAACCGAACCGGCACACGTCCCGCTTCGGTCGGAAAGTAATTATCCAGCTCACGGCCGTTCACCGTGATTTTGCCCGATCCGGGCCGAAGGAAGACTCGGGCGATGCCGCGCTTGCGGCGCCCGGTTCCCAAATACTGTTCTATTTTTCGTAACGCCAACTCGAATACCTTTCTTCTTTACCCTGCGGACGCCATGCTGCGGACGCCAAAGACATCCTTTATACAGCCGACGCCTGGGGCGCGTTCGCAGACCGGGCAACCACAAGCATATCCGGCTTTTGAGCAGCATGCGGATGCTTGTTACCGGCATAAACTTTCAGCTTCCGGTACATTTGCTTGCCGAGTTTGGTCTTTGGCAGCATTCCCGAAATGGCTTCCTCGACGATTCGCGCCGGACGCGTGGCTCGTACCTTTTGAATATTGGTTTCCACCAGGCCACCCGGGTAACCCGTGAAATTCCGGTAGACCTTCTGGCTGTCCTTGCGGCCGGTCAGCTTCACCTTGTCGGCGTTGATCACGATCACGTGATCGCCGGTATCGAGGAAAGGCGTATAAATCGTTTTATGTTTTCCCATCAGAAGCCGCGCCGCATGGCTGGCGAGCTTTCCGAGGACAACGTCATTGGCATCAATAACATGCCAGTTTCTTTCAATTCCCGGTTTGGACGGGAACAACGTACTCATGAACACACGACTCCGTCTCTGGTTGCAGCGCAACCTTTACAGGCTAGCGAACTGGACCGGGTAATGTCAAACCCATGAAAAATATCGACGGCCGGCATGCCGCGAATTTGTAGCGCTTCCGGCGGTTGACGCCCCAATTCCGATTCGATCGATTGTTCGATGGATTGAGAGCCGGTCTCTTGGTACTACTAGTTGAGTACCACCAAAAGCAACCTTGTCAGGTCCCATTTTCGACTGCGAACGTTGAGAAGATCGACACGTTGCCTCCCCCTCGAAAACGAGGGAGTTTTCCTCTACTCCATCGCCTATGTCAGGATTCTTCTCTCTTTTGCCGGTCTGCTTGCCACCCCAAGGTAAGCGGATTTGGAGGTGGGCAGTTGTGACCGCTGCTCTTTTACTCTCGATCGCGGGCAGCGCCGTGGCGCAATATCCGCAAATCGGCAGTGTCTGGTGGGGTCAGACGATTTACAACACAAGCCCGTCGCAGGCTTCCAGGATCAAGCTTTACCTCGGCCCGAGCTTCACACCGGCGACGGCCACGGCAGTCAAGGCTTCAGATCCGTCAACGAAAATCCTCACCACAGTCAATGCCATGGAGACGACGGCTGGTGTGCCAGGTGTTCCGAGCAGCTACTATCTGCTCGATTCTTATGGCAACCCCATTCAGAACTGGCCCGGAAGCCCCGGAAACTTCCTTCTGAACCTGACGAATCCGGCTGTAGTTCAGTTTATGGCCAATTACGCTTATCAACAGATGACGCAGGCGGGCTATAAGTACGATGGCGTCTTTTTCGACAACGTCGAGATGCAGATTTCGACGATGACCACCAACTGTTACGGCACCCCGATTCAGATCAACGATAACTACCCTGGCCCACCGGACGCCGCAGGCGCGCTTGATGCGAAATGGAGCGCGGGAATGTACGACCTTCTTACGGCTTTCAAGAAACTCGCTCCCAACGCGCTCATTTCGGTCCATGCGAACCAGCTGCCGCCAGATCCGCGCTCACTGGCTATCGAAAACGGGGATGCCCTGGTTTTTGACGTGGCCGATGTCCGTGAAGGGCAAATGGCGTTCGGAACGCTTTACAACTCCTATCAGCAGTGGTTTTCGCAAGGCCAATCGCCCGTAATCACCACGGTGCAGTCGTCGCCGCCGAATCAGATCGCTTACGGTTACGGCTATACGCCGCTTACCGCGGCGCTACCCTCCACGATCGCCTTTGGTCAGCAATGGTATCCGAATATGCGTTTCGGGCTGGGAATCGCGTTGATGAATAACGGGTATTCCGTCTACGATTTCGGCGACACCAGTTCACCGGTAACGTGGTGGTACGACGAATACGGCTTCAATCTGGGGAATCCGACCGGAGCGGCCCAACAGATCGGCGCCCCCGCGGGAGCGAGCGAAATTCAAAATGGTTACTTCAGCAGCGGCCTGTCGAGCTGGGCACTTACCATCACCAGCGACGGACAGGGCAAAGCATCGGCTTCGGCCCCGAACATGGGGGGCAGCGGGGGCCCTGCGGCGCAGATTACGATCAGCTCGGCGGCGACGATTCCGTGGCACATCGAGTTTGAGCAGAGCAACCTTCACTTTCAGGCAGGTCAGGAATACCAACTTCAATTCTGGGCTCAGGCCAGCACCCCGCTCAAGTTCCAGGTAGTCACCCAAGGTGGGACGGCTCCGTATTCGAATTATGGTCTTTCGAACACGATTACTGCCGGCACGAACTGGGCGCCGTTCACAGTCTCCTTCGTGGCTCCGCAAACTGCCAGCGATGGGATACTGGAGTTCCAGCTGGGCGGGCAGACAGGCACGCTGTGGTTAGATGCCGTTCAGCTTGGCACGTCGCCGACGGAAGTTTACCGGCGCGATTTCACCAACGGCGTTGTCCTGTTGAACGGTACATCGAGCAATCAGACAATTTCGCTCGAATCCGGCCTGAAGCGGTTCTCCGGATCGCAGGCGCCCAAATACCAGTACATCATCGACGATGCCAGTTCCAGCTTCAAACCAAGTGGTTCCTGGAAGGTGAATACCCTCGATACGGGCCAGCGGGTCGCCAGCGGACCTTATTACCACGCCTGGCAGAGCACCCTCCACGAACTGGACAGCGCCACCGGCAACGCACAGTGGTATCTGGAACCGCCTGTCGCCGGTCACTACACGATCAAGGCATGGCTGCCTGCCGCGCCGGCCGCGAGTTCATGGACCAGGAGCGCGACTTATAAGGTAATGTCGGGCACGACCGTGCTGGCGACGAATACCATTGACCAGAGCCTGGCGAGAGAAGGCGATCAATGGTTCACCCTCTTCACCGATCTGGATCTGACGTCAGCCGTCAACCCCGTTCTGGTTCTGGTGAACGGCAGTTCCAGTCCCCTGATCGCCGATGCCATCTATATGTCCACGTCGCGAGCGCTGTACAACGACGGGTCCGCGGCCTCTTCGGTGACTCTCGCCCCGTATGACGCCATACTGCTCCAACGCACAACACCCAATTAGACCCATCACTTTCAATTTCCCGAGGAACCAGGCCCAGTGATTATCGGCGTTGTCAGTGTCAGCAACCGCAAGTTCAGGTCTTTTGGCAACGATGCGGTCCCGGAGAACAAGGTAACGCTGGTCGCCGGCGGAACCTGCTCGCTCACTGCCAGACAAGCTGGAAATTGAACTTACAAGACGGCGATTATTGCCGCCCGGACGTTCAGCGTTACAAACTGAGCTTCATGTACCGATTGGCGCAGCCTCGGTCTGGCTTAGGCTGAGCAAGGCCTTCGTCGGCTTTGACTGCAACGGAGGACGTCTCTTAGTACCGATACTACTGGTACTACTACCGGAATTACTATCACCAAAAGCAACATTGCCGACCTTTTCAGGTTTTGGCAAAGTTGTATGAAATTGAACTCTCCAGCCGTAACATACAGAAACATCTCGGTATATCTACACCCGCCAATCGCCAGCTTTTATTGTTTCTGAATATAGATTACTTCCGGATATGGGTTAACTATAAATGTCGTCAACAACGCAAACTTGCCCCAACTTGACGAATAAAGGCCCTTTCCTCCGAGGATTGTTACGGAGATCCTCATTTACCGCTGTGTTGTTGCTCGCGGTTTTGGCCGGAAAAGCGGCGGCCGCCAGCGATTCATTTCCCCAGATTGGAAGTGTGTGGTGGGGAGAAGCCATATATACGGCGAACCCGGCGCAGGCAGCGCAGATTCAGTTGTTCCTGGCACCCGGTTTCACCCCGGCGGTCGCAACCGCCTTGCGCGCTTCAGATCCCAAAGCGCCAATGCTGGCGTCTGTGAATGCAATGGAGACGACCGCGGGCCAACCCGTGGTACCGGACAGCTACTACCTGCTCGACGTGAATGGAAACAAGATTCAGAACTGGCCTGGGACACCCGGAAATTTCCTGCTGAATATGACGAATCCGGCCGTGGTCCAATTCATGGCGCAGTATTCGTATCAGCAGATGACCCAGACGGGGTTTCAGTATAGCGGCGTTTTCTTCGACAACGTCGAAATGATGATTTCCAACATGACGACGGATTGTTATGGCAATCCGATTCAAATCAACGATAACTATCCGGGGCCGCCCGATCCGACCGGAGTGCTTGACGAGAAGTGGAGCGCCGGCATGTTCAACCTGCTGGCCGCTTTCAAACAACTGGCTCCAGGCGCTCTCATTTCGGTGCACGCCAATCAGTTGCCCGAGGACCCACGCGCCTTCCCGATCGAGAACGGCGATGCGCTGGTATTCGACGCCGAGAATATACGCGAAGGCGAGCTGGCTTTCGGAAATCTTTGGGACACGTATCAGCAGTGGTTCAGCCAGGGCCAGCAGCCTGTAATTACCACGTTGCAGTCTTCGCCGCCGAATCAGATCGCGTACGGTTACGGCTATACGCCCCTGACAACGGCGCTGCCTTCCACGGTCGCCTTCGGCCAGACCTTTTACCCCGCCATGCGATTCGGTTTGGGGATGGCGCTGATGAACAACGGGTATTACATCTACGATTTTGGAGACTCGAGTTCGCCGGTAACGTGGTGGTACGACGAATACAATTTCAATCTGGGACAACCGTCCACGCCCGCGACGCTGCTCGGAGCCGGTCCCGGAGCGAACGAGATCGCCAACAGCGGCTTCACCTCGGGTCTGTCTCCCTGGCGACTTGGCGTAACGAGCGACGGCTCCGGACAGGCGACGGCAACGATCGATGCCACGGGCGGCGTGAGCGGTGGACCGGCGGCGCATATCAGTGTTACTTCGCCCGCCACCGTAGACTGGCACATGGAGTTCCAGCAGGGCAACCTGCAGCTGACGGCCGGCCAGGAGTATGAAGTGCAGTTCCAGGCGCGAGCCGGCGCCCCGCTTACTTTCGAGATGTTCACTCAGGGCGGGACGTCGCCTTACGCGGCTTACGGGTTGAATTCCACGGTAACCATTAATCAGAACTGGGCCCAATATGCTGTTTACTTTGTGGCATCGGCGACGGCGAGCGACGGGATACTCGAATTCAGGGTCGGAAACCAGGCGGGCGATATCTGGCTCGATAACATCCAGCTTTTCGCGGCGCCCACGCGTATTTATCGCCGCGACTTTACCAATGGCGTGGTTTTACTCAACGGCACCTCGAGCACGCAGACGATTTCCCTCGAAACGGGTCTGACGCGGTTTAACGGCTCGCAGGCGCCCCGGTATCAATACATCGTGGACGACGCGGCCAGCGGATTCACCGCCAGTGGAGCCTGGGCTGTGAACACATACGACACGGGCTGGCGACAAGCGAATGGCCCGTATTATCACGCCTGGCAAAGCACCCTGCACGAACTGGACAGCGGCAGCGGTACCGCTCAGTGGAACCTTAATCCCCCCGCGCCGTGGCATTACACGATCCAGACCTGGCTGCCCGCGGCGCCGGCCTCAAGCGGCTGGACGAAAAAGGCGATCTATAATCTGATGTCCGGCGGTAACGTAATTGCCACGACGACGCTCGATCAGAGCCAGGCAGCAAAGGGCGACCAGTGGTTCACGTTATTCACCGACGTGTACCTTACCGCCCCGAATCCCTATATCACGATCCAGAACGGCAGTTCGGGCCCGCTGATCGCCGATGCCTTGTATCTAACCTCGTCGAGGTCACTCTATAACGACGGATCCGCGGCAACGCAGGTCACGCTGGCTCCGTTCGACGCGATCCTGCTGCAGCGTCAGCCACTGGCACAGCAGACGATTACTTTCGGCGCGCCGGGCACCCAGACGCTGTCTGAGGGATCAATTTCGGTGTCGCCGACAGCGAGTTCGGGACTGCCAGTAACCGTGGTTTCGAATACGCCGCTGGTCTGCCTGGTGGCAGGAAACATTGTGACTCTCGTGGTACCCGGCACCTGTTCGCTTACCGCAACGCAGGCGGGCAACGGGAGCTATACGGCGGCCGTACCAGTCACCCAGACATTTCAGGTGTTGCAGAATTCGCAGACGATTACTTTCAGCGCGATGAGTAACCAGAAGCTGGGTATTGGGTCCCTTCTGGTGCTGGCGACGGCGAGTTCGGGACTACCGGTGATCCTGGTTTCGAATATGCCGTTAGTTTGCCTGGCGGTGGGAAACATCGTGACTCTGATCCTTCCCGGCACCTGTTCGCTTACCGCAACTCAGCCGGGTAACGCGATTTTTGCGGCGGCAGCACCGGTGATCCAGACATTTCAGGTGTTGGCCGGCAGTTCGCAAAGTCCACAAAGTATCAGCTTCGCGCCAATACCCAGACACGCGCTGGGCGCGAACCAATTTACGATCACCGTCACAGCGAGTTCGGGCCTCCCGGTCAGCTTGAATTCGACGACCAGCTCGATTTGCCAGGTTTCGGGGAATACCGTCTTTCTCACTGCGACCGGCACGTGTTCCATCACGGCGACACAACCGGGGAACGCGGAGTATGCCGCCGCGCCGGCAGTGGTGCAGACGTTTACCGTGGCGGCGAATCTTATCACTAACGGCGGATTTGAGACCGGCTCCCTGTCACCGTGGCAACTCCTGCTCGGCGGGGAATCCGCCGTGGTGTCGCTCTCCACCTCCACATCGGCGGGCGGCCAATACTCCGCGCATATCAATGTCACGCAGACCATGCCGCCGAACTGGAAAATCGACTTCCAATCGGCCGCGTTTTCACTGACAAGCGGCAAACAGTACCAGGTCAATTTCTGGGCAATGTCCGATGTCGCGCCGTCCATTATGGTGGTCACACAGGGCGGTCCGCCCCTGTGGTCCTATTACGGCCTGATGACCAACGTCGTGCTCACCGACGGTACCTGGAGTTATTATTCGCTGACCTTCGTTGCTTCGGCCACAGTAAGCGACGCCACGCTGGAGTTCTGGCTGGGAGCGGAAACATCGAACATCTGGTTCGATAATGTGCAAGTCTTTGCCACGGGTAATTAGCCGGCGGCGCCCTGCCGTCCCCTGGGTTTGATCGGAGCCCGGGACGGTTCGGGAGGCCGGAACTTATTTCTCTCGAATTCCGCGGCATTTAACCCGCCTTTACCCAGCATTTACCCCCATTTAGCCCAGATATTCCTCATACGGATTCTCGCAGGACACAATAACGCGAGCCGGAGCGTCCAGACCTCGGCGTCCCGCCCGGGGAGCGCTCGCGGCAGCCTGTCCCGGAACGCCACAGTCCCCAAGCCCTGCACGATTCCGCGCCATCGAATGAGGGGAGTCCCCGGCATGAGCATACGGACTTTCGCCCCATCTGTCGGATAGAAGGGCTTGCGGCGAGGCCGAAGACGCAGCCGACGACCAAATTGCGCCCGTGTGAAAAAGACGGTGACAAATTTTGCGAATTTCTTTTTCCTTTGTATTCAATAACTTCACATTTTTCTTGTGACCATGGCGATTTTCGGATGTTAGTTTTCGATCGGGAACGAAATGCGCGCCGGAAGAGTTCCGGAGAGTGCGGATAAATCGAGGACTGGTTTGACAGAAAAAGATAACCCCAAAGTGACGGTAATAAACCGGGTCGGGAAGAGCGCAAAGCGCGGCGGAGGACTGGCGGAGGCGGTGGATGCGGCGATCAGCAACATCCAGGACAGGCTGGGCAAGGAAGACATGAAAGGTTCCGTGGCGGACCTCATTCGATTGCTGCAGCTTCGTAAAGAGCTGAATGAAACGCAACCTCAGAAGGTATCGGTGGGGTGGGTCGACGAATGGCAGCCGACATTTGCGAACGACCGATAAAATACAGGGCTCTTGAGAGCCAGCAGAAGTTCCATAAATCGACAGCGCGGTTTAAAGGGTTTTCGGGACCGATAGGATCGGGCAAAAGCGCGGCGCTTTGTCATGAGGCGATCAAGCTCAGTTATGTAAATGCGGGGCGCACCGGCTTGATTGGGGCGCCCACTTATCCGATGTTACGGGACTCGACGCTGGCGGCGCTGGTTGAGACGCTGAACGACAACGAGATTCCGTTCGATCTCAATAAGGCCGACAACGTTTTGACGATGAAGGATTCCGGATCGCGAATCCTGCTGCGGTCAGTGGACGAGTTCGAGCGGTTGCGGGGAACGAATCTCGCATGGTTCGGGCTGGATGAGCTGACTTACACGCAGGAGGGGGCGTGGCTGCGACTGGAAGGCCGGTTACGCGATCCGAAAGCGACCCGGCATTGCGGATTCGCCGTGTGGACGCCGAAGGGTTTCGACTGGGTTTACAGGAAGTTTATTGCGCACCCCGCGGAAGGTTATGAGGCGGTGCAGGCAAAGCCTTTCGAGAACCGGTTTTTGCTGGCGACGGTTCCTGATTTCTATGAGCGGCTGCGCGGAAGTTACGACGAGAATTTCTTCCGGCAGGAAGTGCTGGGCGATTACCTGAACGCCCGCGGCGGGCTGGTGTATCACGCGTTTGATCGCCAGAAGAATGTGCGGGCGGCGGAGGTTGACCAGTCGCGCGCGGTTGTGTGGGCGGTTGATTTCAACGTCGATCCAATGAGTTCGGTAGTGGCGCAGGTGGAACGAAATGGAGAAGTCGCGGTGCTGGACGAGATTGTCCTGCGGCGCGCAACAACGGAGCAAGCATGCGAAGAATTCGAGAAGAGGTTCGGACTGCCGCGGGCAGGAGTGGTGGTTTATGGGGATGCGTCCGGAGCGTCGATGCACACGACGGGACATTCCGATTATCAGGTGATACGAAATTACTTTTCGTCGCGAATGGCGAAGGTAAGTTATCGAGTGCCGAAAGCCAATCCGCCAGTGCGGGATCGGGTTTCGGTAGTGAATGCGCGTTTGCGTAATGCGCGAGGCGAGACGCAGTTGTTTGTCGATCCGAAGTGCAACGAGTTGATCGCCGACTTTGAGCAGGTCTCATATCTGGAAGATTCGACGCAGATCGATAAGGATAAAGACCGGAAGCGGACGCATTTGTCGGACGCGCTGGGATACCTGATCTGGCAGCAGGACAGAGGCAGCGGCACGGTCGGAGAACGCGGGGAGAGATTGTTTTGACTAATAACTCACATATCGGAAATAACTCACACATCGTAAATGCCTCACACATCGAGCAGGAACATCCGGATTACAGCTCGCGGGCTCGAATGTGGCAGCGTTATCGCGATCTTTATGCCGGCGGGGAACAGTTCCGGTTGAACGCGTCGGAGTACCTTCTGCGGCGTCAGAAGGAGGGGATGGAAGTCTATCAGGAGCGGCTGGCACGGGTGTTCTATGAGAACTACCTGGGGTCGATTGTCGACTGGTATGCGGCGACACTGGTTCGGCGGGAACCCATCCTGGAGTTTACGGGGCGGAATGAGCGGGCCAAGGAGTTCTTCGCGCGGTTTGTTCAGAATTGCGATCTGCGCGGGACTACGCTTACGCAGTTCTTCAAGCAGCAGATGACCGAGGCTTTGGTGTGCGGAAAGTCGTATGTGGTGGTGGACTTTCCGCGGACTGAGGGGCCGGTGATGTCGCGGGCCGATGAGGATGCGCAGGGGCGGAGCCGCGCTTACCTGGTGGGTTATAGCGCGGATGAGGTTATCAACTGGAGTTACGACCGGCATGGCGAACTCGAGTGGGTTGTGATCCGAACTTCGTTTCTGAAGCAGGACGGCGTTAAGGCTTTTGGATGGAAGCGCGAGACGCGTTGGGTTTATTACGACCGCGAGCGGTTTGAGGTCTATGAGCGGAGTGGGGGCGAGAGGCAGACAATCGAGCTGACGGATCAGGGCAGCCACGGATTCGCGGGGATCGGACGGGTTCCGGTTTTCGAGCTTCGGGTAAGTGAGGGGTTGTGGTTGACTAATAAGATCGCGCTCTTGCAACTGGAGCACTTCAATAAGTCGAATGCTTTGGGCTGGGCTTTGACGATGGGCTTGTTTGCGATGCCGGTGATTTATTCGGAGAAAGAGTTCAGCCAGATTACGGGGGAGAGTTATTATCTGCAGCTCGGTCCGGAGGATAAGTTCGGCTGGACGGAACCTGCGGGGAACGTTTTCAGATTGCGGCGGACAATCTCGGCCGGCTGAAGAACGAGATTTACCGGGTGTCCTACATGATGCAGCAGGCCGGGGACACTTCCGGCGCGCAGCAGTCGGGGCTGAGCCAGCAGTGGGATTTCAGCGTTACGCAGGAGATTCTGCGGGCTTACGGCGACATGGTGAAGGACTCGATCCGGAATGTGCTTGGCGCGATTGTCTGCGGCGCGGCAGGATGATCTGACCGTGGACGTGATGGGGCTGGACGAGTTCGACATCACGGATTTCAGCACCGAGGCGAGCGATGCCGAGAGTTTGCTGAAGCTGGGCATCAATTCGCCGACGCTGACGAAGCAGGTACGGAAACGCGTGGCGCTGAAGTATCTCTGCGATGCGCGGCAGGAAGTCAAGAATCGGATTGCCGGGAGAGATCGAGTCATGTTCGCAGGCTGAAGCCTGTGCCAACCAGATTGCAGGCGGCGCAGGCCTATCGGGACGGTGATCACATTTTTTACAGGAGAGGAAACGGAAGATATTATGAGCGAGCCAATGAACGTACAGACGATCGTGCAACAGGCGATCGATGAATATATGCGCCAGGATGTTGCGCGGCGCGAACCGGCCTACAAGACCGAGTTGCACGAGGAACGCCGACGGCGCGAGCAACTGGAGAAGCGAGTGAACGAACTCGTGGAAGAGAACAAGCGCAGCCGGGCCGTTGCCGATGAGGCGCAGCGCAACACCAATATCCGGGCAGAACTGCAAAAGCTGGGCGTGACGAAGGTCGACCTGGCTTACAAGGCTGTGCAGGACGGTATTGTCCGCACGGACGACGGCCGGCTGATGGCGCGCGGCGATAGCGGCGACCAGCCGATTACGGAATACCTGACGGACTTCGTTCAGGAGAATCCCGAGTTTCTTCCGGCGCGAATAGCCGGCGGCACGGGAATGACGGGAACACAGAAAGCCGCACCGCTGGCCAACGGCGGCGGAATCGATCTGGACAAGATCAGCCCGTCGATGAGCAAAGAGGAGACTGGACCGGGTGCGGCAGGAGATTCTGCGCGTAGTGACGCAGACGCCTCGGTAGCGCGAGAGCGCAGTAGCCGGCGTACAGCAATACGAAGAAGCGCCGGCGGCAAAGATCGCCGGCGTAACAGCAACACACACTTAAGGAGAACGATGCCAGCAATTACGTCAACAAACGTGGCAAACGCGATCGTCAAACTGGTGGCGGCGGACGCTCTGCCCGCCCTGGTGGGGAACCTCGTGATGGGGAACCTGGTGAATCGCGATTACGAGCCGACACTGGCGCAGGCGGGCGACACGGTCAATGTGCCGATCGCGCCGCAGCTTGTGGCCAACAACATCGCCGAAGGGGAACTCAGTGCAACTGCAGAACCCCAGCCTCGGCAATGCGCAGATCGTGCTGAACACGCACGCGGAAGCGACGTTTCAGATTCCGGATGTGACGAAGGTTCTTGCGGTTCCGGATCTGTTGCGCGTCTACATGCAGCCCGCGGTCGTGGCGATCGCGGAGAAGATCGAGAGCGATCTTCTGAACCTGTATGCGGGCTTTACGGCAAACACGCCGCTCGGTACGGCCGGAACGCCGGTTACCGAAGCTCTGCTCGATCAGGCGGAGACCGCGCTGTTCCAGGCCAAGGTGCCGGCGAGCGCGCCGAAGTACCTGATGGTCGACAGCAACACTTATTCGCAGATGCGGCAGATCCCGCGTTTCAGCGAGTTCGATAAGGCCGGCGAAGCTGGTCTGCGGGCCATGGTCGACGGAACCTTCGGCAAGATCAAGGACTTCTTCGTTTTCCGCTCGCAGTATGTGCAGAAGACGGGAAGCTCCGCCGGTCAACACGCATAACCTGGCGTTCTGCAAGGATGCGATCGGTCTGGTGGTTCGCCGCCTGCCGCAACCGCTGCCGGGCACCGGCGCCATTGCGGAGTACGCCGAACTGGGCAACTTCGGAATGCGGGTCACGATGAGCTACCAGCCGAATACGCTGGCACAGCAGTTCACGGTGGACGTGCTCTATGGTTGCGCGATTCTGCGGAATCCGTTTGCGGTTCAGATCAACAGCTAACTGGCGAGGAGTCAGAAGTCAGGGCTCAGAAATCAGGAGTCAGACTGCGGGGGCGTCTCGGCGCCTCCGCTTTTCATTTTCGGCGTTACAGGAGAGATCAATGGACTTAAAGGCTTATTACAGGAAAGTGCGGGAGGCGGAAGCCACACTTACGGGCGAGCACATTGTGGTGGTCAGCCTGGAGACTTCCGAAGGCGGCAAGAGCGGCGTCATGACCGAAGCGCCGCGGTTGATTGCGGCGAAGCTGATCGCGGAACATCGCGCACGCGTCGCGAACGAAGAGGAAGCATATGTATTTCGCGAATCCCACCGCGAGGCGCGTGAGCAATATGAGCGGGAAGCAACCGCAAATCGGATGCAGGTGGTGGTAATTCCAGAGCGCGAAGCCACCAAGAAAGAGCGGAGCTAGCACCATGGCGCTGTTTGTGGATGGGCCGGCGAGCACGATCGACGACCTGACCGATCAGGATGCCGGCCTGCTGGGGGTGTCGCAGACCGCAGGTATCAACGTCTCGACGAAGCTGCGGCTGGCGCAGGAGGAGATCGGGACCGACCTGCATTTGTGGCTGATCAGGCCGCGATCGATGGAGACCTTATGGGGGCCAACGCCGAAGCTCGATCAGATCGTGGCGACCAAATCCTTGAAGCGCTGGGAGACAATGCACGCTCTGGCGCTTGTGTACCGGGACGCTTACTTCAGCCAGCTTGTGGACCGTTATCAGGCGAAGTGGCAGGAGTTTGCGAAGCTTGCGGCGAAGGCTCGCGAAAGCCTGATCGCGAGCGGCCTCGGCATGGTCAACGACCCCCTCAAACAGCCGCAGGCGCCCGTTCTTGGGTCCGTAACGGGCCCACAGGCAGGTGGCGTTTTCTACGCGAGCGTTTCATGGGTCAATGCCGAAGGTCAGGAAAGCGCGGCGTCCGTGGCGTCGTCGATCACCGTTTCGGACGGAAATCTGATGACGGTCACGGCAGTAAGCGCGCCAGGTAACGCGACGGGGTTTCAGGTCTATGCGGGCACAGCCCTGAACGCGATGTATTTGCAGAACGACGTTTCACTGACACCCGGCCTGACTTACACCTATGTACCCGGCCTGGTTACTCAGGGAACAATGCCCGGTGACGGCCAGAAGCCGGATTTCACGCGTCCGCTGGTGCGGACGCTGTTGAGGGGTTAACACATGGCGGGACTTAGCGGTACGTTGACTTCGATCGTCGTATCGATGTTGACGTCGACGACGACCGGCGTGAATGCTCGGGTTGGCGCACTGGAGAATTCCGATTTGAGCCTCGATGCTTCCGGGATACGCACAATCACGGCGCTGAACGCGAGCGTCGAGATCAGCGAGAAGACTGGTTATGTGCAGTATCCGGCGTTGCTGGTGTATTGCGACAAGCTTTCGAACACGCTGAAGGAAAAGTTCCGGCAGTTCTCGGGTAAGGCGCACGTGGTGGTCGAGGTGCGGCATTCGCAGGACATACTGGCGGGGCTGGAATCGAGCGCACAGGTTTATGTGGACGCCGTTTGCGAGCTGCTGGATGCTTCGCGCGGCGACTGGGGCTCCGGCCTCTTCTATGCGGGCGGATATGACGTAAGTTTTGAACCCGTTGCGCGCGGCGGCAGAAATTTTCTGCAGCGGGCAAAGGTGGGATTCGACGTGGAGGTCAGCGAGTAACTAAATGGCATATATTTCATCGAACGCAAACCGCTGGTACGTGGGGCGAGAAGCCGCCTACGGCCAGATACCGGCAATCGCGCCCGGCAACAGGATTCCCGCGGTCAAGTTGACCGCGCAGCAGCAGCGAGAGAAGAGTCAGCGGAAGGACAAGACCGGGAGCCGAACCTGGCAGGGAATGCCGCAGGGGATGCGGCTGCAGACCTCCTTCGACATGACTTCGTATATGAGGGACTGGCCCGATCCGACGACTTTGCCATCGCACGGCCCGCTGATGGAGGCGGCGATTGGCGCTCCCGGCGTTTTATGGGCGGGAAACATCGCCAACACGGGGAGCACCGCATCGACCATCGCGTTTACTACGCCGCATGGGCTGACGGCGGGTCAGGCAATCACATCGGGCGGCGAGATACGATTCGTAGCGGCCGTATCGGACCCGCAGACGGTAATTCTCACCGCGCCGTTTTCGGCGGCGCCCGCGCAGGGGTCGATCATCGGCCAGACGGCGACTTACAATCTCGCGACACAACTGCCCAGCGTCAGCATTTTCGATTACTGGGATCCGTCGACCGCAGTGCAGAGGGTTCTGTGCGGCGCCGCGGTCGATCAGATGACGGTGAAGCTGAATGGCGACTTTCATCAGTTTCGAGTTCAAGGGATCGGCGCAGGATCTGATCGACAGCTCTTCTTTTACGCTCGGACAGGGCGGCCAGCAGACTTTCCCGCGGAGCCTGCGCTCGATGGATTTACTTATTCGCCGGTGCCTGGCAATCTGGGGGAGGTCTGGATGGGCGTGTTTCCGAACCAGTTCTTTACAGTATCGGACGCATCGATTCAGATTCAGAACGATCTCGATACGCGATCGAAAGAGTTCGGAACCACGCTTCCTCTGGCGGTCGTTCCCGGCACTCGAACCGTTTCGGTAACGCTGGAGTTGTTCGGTCAGGACGATCAGGCGACGACGGCCCTATATCAGGCTGCGCGGCAGCAATCGCCCGTCAGCATGATGTTCCAGATGGGGCAGGTTGCGGGTCAGCTGCGTGGGAGTGTATCTGAAGAGTCTGGTTCCCACTGTGCCGCAGTTCGACGACTCGGACAAGCGGCTGCAGTGGAAGTTTACCGACACGCGCGCGCAGGGTACGGCGGAAGACGAAATCGTGGTGGCGTTCGGATGATGAGCTCCGCGATTGAAACCCGGTGGAACAGCCGCAAAGCGGTTGGTTCCACCGCGCGGCCGGGCGTTGAATACGTTGTGCTGCGGATGACGTTCGGCAGGCGCATCGAGCTGATGCGGCGCGTTCGCGATCTGGCGGCGCGCCTCGAATATTTCGAGGCGGGGCGCGACGCGAAGAACGGGATGGAGGCCAGCCTTCTGGGCGCCGAGATCGACCGGCTTTACATCCGCTGGGGACTTGACGAGATTCGCGGGCTTGAGCTCGACGGCGCGCCGGCGACGGCGGAGTCGCTGATCGAAAGCGGACCCGAAGATCTGTTTCATCGAAGCGCTGGATGCCGTCAAGGCCGAGTGCGGATTGACGGAGAACGAAAGAAAAAACTGATCGTCGCGTTCCACTTTGTAACTGCAAGTCAGCAGTTTCCGAACCGGGCCGGGTGGAATTGCGAGAGCTGCAGGCAACACGGCCTGGAGGTAAAGCGGCGTTGCGGATTCTTAGGCGGACGACAAGCGCGGGGAGCCGCGAGTCGTCTGGGGACGAAAGCAAGTGCAGACCGAGGAATGCCCGAAATCGCTGGTTACGCGGCGAGAGCCTGGCGTTGCTTGAGGAGTTTTTCGTGCGACGGCGGCTCGGGGTAGCAGAGTCGCTCGAAATGGAAGCCCGCAAGGTGGACGCGTTTGTGATTCTGCAGGACGAAATGGAGCGTGAGGAGCAAGATGGCCCATCACAGCATTGAAGAGACTTTTAAGGCGATAAAGCCGAAAGGGCGCAAGGGAATTCCCAATCCGCCGACGATCGGCGTTGGAGTAAGCAGCGATAACAGCGATCTCGGGACATCGCTGTCTCAGGCAGGCCAGCAGATCGCTCAGTTGCAGCAGGCTTATCAGCAACAGGCTTCGCTGATCTCGGCGAATACGCAGGCGATCCAGAGCAACACTTCGGCGCAGAGCGGCCACTCGGCTTTGAGCACGGTCGGCAGCGCCGCTTCGAGTATGCTCGGGGGCTTCGGCTTGCTTTCGCCTCTGATTTCGGGGATCGCAAGCCTGTTCGGCATCATTCGTCGACGCCCGCGCCGCTGCCGGTTTACATGCCGCCATCGCCGGTTTCGATCAACGCGACATTGAACTCAGCAGCGCCAAACGCAACGGCGAACGGGACAACGACGGGGGCTGCGACAAGTCAGGCGCAATCGGCTTCGACCGCAAGTCCGACGGCGCCGGCGGCGCAGGTCACCGTGAACGTCAACGCGATGGACAGCCAGTCCTTTATGGACCGCAGCAACGATATTGCTAACGCCGTGCGCGAGGCGATGTTGAATATGCACCCGATCAACGGCGTGGTGGCGAGTCTGTAAAGCGATGGCCACCTTTCCCACATTAAAGACGGGTGCAGTTGCGCAGTATCCGCTGAATCGCGGCGTGCGCTTCTCGACCCAGGCTGTCCGGTTCATGGACGGCAGCCAGCAGAAGTATCGGTTGATCGGCAATGGCTTGCGGAAATGGACGCTGAAACTGGATCAGCTTGACGAGCAGGAACTGGCGACCGTGATTGCGTTTGTTGAACAGCAGGGCAGCGCTACGTTTTCGTTTACCGATCCCACAACCGGGGTCAGTGTCGCCAACTGCATGATCTCTGGCGAGCAGTTCGACGCAACGATGAACCTTGAGATGAACGGGCAAGCGACAGTCCTGATTGAGGAGATCGCATGAACTGGTTTCCTCAGATCGGAGCCGGGTCGGTCGCGCAGTTTCCGGTAACGCGTTCGCGCAAATGGCGAGCGATCACGAACAGTCTCGAGAGCGGCGGCGATGATCATGCTGCCGGATACCACGGCGGGGCAGATTCAGTGGAAATTGTCCTATCGGGAACTTCAGGATCTTGAAGTTCAGAGCCTGAGCGAGTTGTTCACGGCCTCGCAGGGTGAGTTCGGCGCATTCACGTTTATCGATCCGCTGGCGAACCTGCTTGGATGGAGTGAGAATCTTGCGCAATCGGCGTGGCAGGCCGGGTTGTTGAGCAGCAGCGTTGGTGTGACTGATCCGCTGGGCACCGCGAGGGCCTCCTCGATTACGAACCCCAGCGCGGGCGTTCAGTCTCTTCAGCAAACGCTCGGCGTTGCGGGAAATTATGTTACCTGCTTCAGCGTTTACCTGCGCAGCGACTTCTCCGGCGCGGTGACGTTGCAACGCGATAACACGCAGGTGAAGGTTTCGCCGGGTCCGGTCTGGAAGCGCGTCTATCTGAGCGGCGTTGGGGCTACGGGGGCGGCGCAATCGACTTTTTCGGTCGCGCTATCGCCGGGGCAGACGGTCGACGTCTGGGGCTTGCAGGTGGAACCGCAGCCATACCCGTCGGCTTACAAGCAGACTACATCAGCTTTGGGAATTTACGAAGAGACATATTTTGGCAACGACGAACTGAAGATCACCAGCACGAGTCCGGGACTTTCGTCATGCGAGATCAATCTGGTGTCACGGGTTTGAAGAGAGAGTAAATGCAAAGCGCACTTATCGCGAAGGAACAGCTCAACGCCGACACGCCGCTCTTGTTTTTCGATTGCACGCTGGCCGATGGGACGGTCCGGCACTGGAGCAGCCAAGCCGTCACCTGGAACGGGATGCCCTATGAAGGGCGAGTGATCCGTCACAATCTGTTTGAAGCGCAACTGGCCTCTGACACCCAGGTAGGGGGCGCGCCAAAGCTATCGTTCGAACTGGCGAACGCGGATTCCGAATTGTCGGAGATCGAGCAGCAGACGGGCTTCAAGGGATCTCAGCTGATGGTGCAGGCGGTATTCTTCGATCTGGTCGCGGGATTAGCTACGACTGACTCGGCCGTTGTTTTCCGCGGCCTGATGAATCCGCCGGATACGATCACCGAGACGACGTTCCGGTTAAGCGCGATGAACCGGATTTCGATGCAGCGCACCGTTGTTCCCAACGTGCGAGTGGAGCGGATGTGCCCATGGCGCTTTCCATCCACCTCGGCCCAGCGGCTCGAAGCCGTGGATGGCGGCGCGGCTCGCAGGGCAAATATTCGCCGTTTTACCGCTGCGGATATTCTCCCGATCAGACGAACGGCGTCGGCAATCTGAGACGGGAATACACCCTTCACCAGCTGCGCTCATACTCGCGTCGGATTGCGAACAGCGAGGGATGTTCACGATCGACACGAACGGCCGGACCGACGGGACGTTTCGGCGGAATCGAATATCTTCCGCCCGACGATTCAGGTGCGCGGTGCGGGCCAGAAGAATACCCAGCTTTCCGGCGTTACAGCAAAATACGGCCGCTTACAACGACTTTGTTCCCCTCGTCTATGGAACGCAGTGGACCACGCCGGACGTGGTTTTTTCGCGGAATGACGGGAACCTGACGCGCATGGAAGTGCTGCTCGGGATGGGCGAGATCCAAGGCATTCTGAGCGTGCTCGTCAACGATATCGAGATTCCGCAGGGCGTGAGCGGGGTCAAGATGACCTCGACAGGCTGGTACAACCTGATCACTCCGGGTACCCGAAGCGGCCAGCAGGACCCCAATTTTACCGACGGCAATGGAATGTCCGCAGGGCGATCCTTATCGGCAGCATGGCGTATCTGTCGGTGGTGGTTCCGAACAGCATCAACAACGGGACCAGCATTCCGGCGGTTCAGGTTCTGATGCAGGGCCTGAAGCTTTGGCAGTACGACACCAGCGGCAATTTTCTGGGGGAGCAGTTTTCGAGCAATCCGGCCTGGGTTTTGCTGGATATCCTGATGCGCTGCGGGTATTCGACACCGGAGATTAATACCGCGAGTTTCGCGACTGCCGCGGCTTATGCGGATGCAGTTGATTTCGGTGGACGATCCGGTTGGCGGATCGGTTCAGCTTCCCCGGTTCCAATGTAACTTTGCCTTAAAGGACAGCCAGAGCGCGGGGGAAGTCATCCGATCGATCCGCAATGGATCGCGGCTGTATCTGGTGCTGAATACGACCGGTTTGCTGGAGGCTGCGGGTCGAGAATACGTTTGCGCTGCAACAGCCCACCCTGCCTGCCGGAAGTAATTCGACGAATCCTTTTAACGGCGGATGGCCGGCGTATGAATTCGACGCGACTTCGATTGCCCGCAACAGGGATGGCAGTTCGAGCGTTCAATTATCAAAGCTGGGTGCGCAGGATACGCCGAATCGGCTGTCGATCGAGTTTCAGGACAGCTTTAACCAGTATCAGCAGGATAGTTTATCGCTCGAAGACGAGGACGATGCGGATCTGTGCGGCCAGGAGGTTGCCGTCATCTGGGATGCGGTAGGAATTTCGACATTCAGTCAGGCTTCGCGGATGCTTGCTGCTGGGGTTGAACGCGGCGATTTCGGGAAATCTGTTTATTCAGTTCCAAACCAGCGTTAAGGCGCTGGGTCTGCTGCCTGGTGATCTGATCACCGTTTCGTATTTGAAAGAGAATCTGGAGCGAACTCCTTTCCGGATCACGAAAATCACGCCCGGTAACAGCTTTCGCACCGCGACGATCACGGCGCAACTTCCATAACGACGAGTGGTACTCGGACACGGCGACCGGGAATCATCGGCGGCCTGGGCATGCAGACAGGACAAGGCTCCGGGCTTCCCGCTCCGGTTGCCGGCACGGTGCTGGACGCCATACGGAAATCTGCAGCTGGGCATTGCCGAAGCTGAGGTCACGGCGAGCGATGGTTCATCCGTAGCTCGAGCTGACTGTTGCGTTCACGGCGCCCTCCGGGCAGATTGGAACGCTTACGGCGCCTCTTATAGGCCTTTCGCCCGTAGTCAGCACGACTGGCGGTACCCTGGCTGGCGGATCGCAATTATCTTTTATGCGGTAAGCACGGTGGATGGCACCGGCGGGGAGAGCTTACTTTCATTCATTGCGCAGGCGACGACGACCGCTGGAGTCAGCACGAATTCGGTTGTCCTGGACGGTATTCAGCTTCCTGTCGGAGGGGCAAGTTTTAACGTTTACCGGGGCGAAAACCCGCAGCTGTTCTTCCGGATCGCGGCTGCCCAGGCACCTGCGCCATCTTTCATCGATACCGGTCTGCCTCCGCTGCCGGTGCTTCCGCCCGATCCGCAGTTCGATCATGTGAATCATTTACTGGCGCTGGGAACTGTTGCCGGAAGCCGCGGTGACCATTCACTCGGCAACCACGGCAGGCAGCGCTCTGCTTCAGCTTGAGGTTAACCAGTATCAGTCCGCGGTTGTCCGGATTACGCGCGGAACGGGCGCGGGACAGGAGATATGCGATTGCTTCGGCAATACGGCGACCACGCTGACGACTGGAAAGTCATTGGGCTGATCGAACCGGATACGACGAGTTTTTTCGTCATCGCGGAGAACTCCTGGCGAACGGCTGCAAGCGGGAGTACGAGTCCGATTTCGTTTGACGTTCCGGAGCGCATCGGCTCGGGAGTGCAGATTTCGGCGCTGACGGCGAATTCCACGAATGAGGAATCCGCTTATGCGTTATCTCCTCTGACCCGATGGGTGCTGGGTCAGTCGGGCGCGATCGTTGCGGATTCCGATGTTCCTCCGGCGCCTCAGTTCGGTGTTGTGGTGTCTCCGACGCAAGGAGGAGTGCTCGATCTGGGCGCCATAGCCTTTGCCGGACTTACTAATACGCTGAGTATCATCGCCGGTACTTATACGTTCCATTATTACGACGAGATCAAGGGGCTTGCGCCGACTGTGCTGACTGCTGCGATCGGGATCAGCGATCCGAATATTTCTTTCGGCGCTACATTCGCGACCGGCGCGCTGCTGCAGATTGAGCAGGAGGTCGTTCAGATTACTGCGACTAATCCCGATGGAACCTCGGCGGTGACGCGAGGCGCGCAGGGCACAGTGGCCGCGAGCCATTCCCTTCCCTGCTCCGCGTATCTGCTGAGCGAGACGGTGGTGATCGTTCCTTTCATTCGCAACTTTTTCGGAAGCCCGGCCAGCGGGGACTGGCAGTATAGCGTTGCGCTGCCCAGTGTCCGGCTGGCAAGTGTTGAACTTTATATGACTAATGCGCTGGGCGATGGGGCGGTGAGCGTGAACGCTTATACCGGCACTATCGATTCGGGATTGCGTACTCTGGCGGGTGGGCAGTATTCGTTTCAGATCAGCGGTTATCTGGCGATTCAGACCGGCGCAGCGCCCATTGTGATTGTGGATGCCAATCGTTCGGTAAGAGATATTTACGGGATCGTCGGCACGGCGTCCGCCGGGGCTGGTATAACGCTGCAGCTGAATCGAAACGGATCGCCTTACGCGGCGGTGCAGTTTGCCCTCGGCGCGACGACCTCCAACGTAACTCCAGGTTTCGGTTTGCCCGCGCTGCAGGCCGGTGATCAGTTGAGTCTTGATATCACCGGTGTGGGCACGACGATCCCGGGAGCCAACCTCAATCTCATCATTCGCCTGTAATTCGCCGGCTATGATTTGCGGATGAGTTGAATCTCGAATAATTTCGGCCAGAGCTTTCCGGTTACGAAGAGGCGGTCGTGCAGGGAATCGTAAGCAATACCATTAAGCACGTCCGCACCTGCGCCGAGTTCTGACGGCGAGAGCAGACCGCTGAGATCGATCCAGCCTGTCACGTGGCCGTCTTTGGTTGCGATGCGGGCGATTCTGTCGGTCTCCCAGACGTTTGCGTAGATCTCGCCGCGAACATATTCGAGCTCGTTCAGTGCGGCGATCGGCTCGGTCCGTCATGGACCTGGAGGCGGCCGGTCTCCTGAAGGGTGTCGGCATTCCAGAGACGGATATCCGAGGTGCCGTCGCTCATGAAGATCCGGCGTCCGTCGTTCGCGAGCCCCCACCCTTCGCCTGGATATTCGAAATCGCGGGTCTGCTGGAATGTGGTCCGGTCGTAAACGAAGCCCCGGTGCGATTGCCAGGTCAATTCGAAGATTTGCCGGTCCAGCACGGTGATGCCCTCGCCAAAATATTGAGGACCGAGCTGTGTCTCCTGAAGAATCTTGCCCGACTCAAGTTCCACTTTCCGCAGCGTCGATCGCCCCTTTAACCCTGTTCCCTCGTAGAGAAAGCCATCGCGAAATTCAAGGCCTTGAGTGAAGGCTGCCGGGTCGTGGGGATACACGTGAACGATGTGGTAGCCGTAAACTGGCGTCGGCGGCGGGGCGGCGTTCAGCGCGCGCAAAAAGGCGGCGACCGCCACCAGCATGAATACGCGCCAGGCTCGCATCGCCTTATGATAGGCCGTTACACTGGTCGTTTGCTGCTCGTCCAGAACGTTTCGAAGCTCTATCGCCTTTATAAGAAGCCGTTTGACCGCATTCGCGAACTGAATCCCCTTCGCGCAAATCCCTGCATACCGATTTCTGGGCCCTGCGGGATATGTCATTCAGCGTCGAGCGGGGCGAAGTGGTCAGTCTGGTTGGGCCGAATGGATGTGGCAAGAGCACCCTGCTCCAAGTGATCAGCGGGATTCTTCAGCCGACAGCCGGCCGCGTTGTAGCGCGCGGGCGCATCGCCGCGCTTCTGGAACTGGGCGCCGGTTTCAATCCGGAATTCTCCGGGCGCGAGAACGTGTTCATCAACGGCGAGATCCTGGGGATCCCACGCGCCGAGATGCAGCGGAACCTGCCGCTGATCGAAGCGTTCGCCGAGATCGGCGACTTCATCAATCGGCCGGTCAAAGAGTACTCGAGCGGCATGTACGTGCGGCTGGCTTTTTCGACGGCGATTCATGTCAATCCCGATATCCTGATCGTCGACGAAGCGCTGGCGGTGGGCGATGCCGTTTTTGCGAATCGCTGCATCCGCAAGTTCGAGGAGCTGCGCGAGAAGAAGACGACGGTGCTCTTCGTGTCGCATGACCTCGGGCTGGTGAAGCAGCTTTCCAACCGGGCCATTTTTCTGCTGAACGGGCGCATCCAGGCGGAAGGCGAACCGAAGCATGTGATCGACAAGTACATCGGGGTCGTTCTCGAACGCCAGAAGGCTTTTGAACAGTCCGACCGGCGAGCGCATCCTGCAGCGACGAATCGGCACGGCGATGGATCGAGCGAGATTCTCGATGTCACCCTTCTCGATGAGAGCGGACGGCCTTGCGGCGTCGTTTCAAGCGGCGAGCGGGTGACGATCCGGATCCGCACCGCATTCCGGCGCCGCCGGGTCGAGCCGATGGTCGGAATCCTCATCCGCAATCGCATCGGCATGGAAATCTACGGCACCAACACGCGGATCGAGCAGGTGGACCTCGGCGCGTTCGAACCGGGCGAGGAGCTCGACATCGATTTCCAGTTCGAATGCTGGCTTACGCCGCAGCACTATACGGTGACGGTCGCGACGCAATATTCCGACGGCTCGAGCCACGACTGGCTGGACGATGTGCTTTCCTTCGAAGTGCTGTCCACCGCCTGGCGGCGGGCGTGACCGACCTGCGCGCGCATATCGAATGGCGGAAAACGGTGGCGAGTGAAAGCGCGACTCACGCTTAAGGTCCGCGCCGGGCCCGCAAGACCGAATTCGCCGGCCGGATGGCGACGTGGAAACTGCACGTCGCCGCGCCGCCGGTGGATGGCAAAGCGAACGAAGCGATCGTGCGATTTCTTGCCGGGCTCGCCGGCGTGCCCAGCCGGCGGTTCGAATCGTGAGCGGTTCGCCAGCACGACCAAGATCGTCGAAATTGAGGGATCGATGGAGCGCCCTCAACGCGCTATTCTCGAATCCATGGACCTCCCTCGAATTCAGGAAGCGCTGCGCCGGCAAAAACTTGACGGCTGGCTGTTCTTCGATCACCACGTGCGCGATCCGCTGGCTTACCGGGTTCTCGGGCTGAGCCTCCGGGACACGTAACCCGGCGCTGGTATTACCTGATCCCCGCCGAGGGCGAGCCCGAGGCCTGGTGCACCGGATCGAAGCCGGCGTCATCGCCGCACTGCCGGGCGAGAAGGCAGAGTATTCCAGCTGGCAGGAACAGCATTCCGAACTCGGCCGGATGCTCAAAGGGTCTGAAACGGGTGGCGATGCAGTATTCGCCGCTCTGCGCCGTGCCCTACGTGGCGATGGTGGATGCGGGCACCGTCGAACTGGTGCGCGCCCAGGGAGTCGAAGTCGTCAGTTCCGCCGAGCTCATTCAGGAGTTCGAGGCCTGCCTGAACGACGAGCAGTTCGCCACACATCTGGAAGCGGGCAGGCGCGTCGACAAGATGTGCGCCGGAGGCGTTCCGGTTCATCGGCGAGATCGCTATCGACCGGCGTCAACGAGATGATGGTCCAGGACTGGGTTCTGGAGCAATTTCGGGAAGCCGGTATGATCACCGACAGCGGCCCGATCGTCAGGGGTAAACGCGTCATGCGGGAGATCCGCATTACGAGCCGACGCCCGAAACCAGCTCGCCGATTCGTCCGGGCGACTTCGTCCTGCTCGATATGTGGGCGAAACTGGATCAGCCGGGCGCGATTTATTACGACATCACCTGGACTGGTTTCTGCGGCGACGCCGCCGGATCGGGTGCGTGAACGTTTTTGAAACCGTCCGCGACGCTCGCGATCGGGCGATCGAAGCCGTGGTGGCGGCTGTTGAGGCGAAGCGGGAGATTCGCGGCTTCGAGGTCGACGATGCCGCGCGCAGCTTACATCCGCGGACCGGGGATTTGGCGACCGCTTCATTCACCGCACCGGCCATTCGATCGGCACCGAAGTACACGGTACGGGCGCCAACATGGACAATCTCGAAACGCACGACGAACGCCGCATTCTGCCCGGCGCGCTTTTTTCGATCGAGCCCGGAATTTATCTGGAGGATTTCGGCGTGCGGTCTGAAGTCAATGTTTTCGTCACACGGGACTCGGCTTCGACGACCGGCGCTGTGCAGCGGGAGCTGGTCCGGATCGGATAATCGTCGCGGCTCGCACGAAAGATTTCGTCGAGCATCTGCTGCGTCAATTTGCCAGTGGAGGTGTTCTGCTGGCTTGGATGGTAGGAGCAGAGCAGATTCGGAACGAGCGGGTGCAAAACGTCATGGCCGAATCGGAAATCGGCAAGCCGGTCGATTTCTCCGCGGCTCTTCAGAACTGAAAGATAAGTATCAAAAGCGATTTTTCCCAGGACCACCACCACGCGGAGATTTGGCAACAGTTCGAGTTCGCGTACAAGAAACGGGCGGCAATTTCGCAACTCCTGCGGGGTCGGCTTGTTGTCGGGCGGCGCGCAATGGCCTGATGCTGTCATCCACGCATCCCGGAGCTGAAGGCCGTCATGCGCACTTTCGCTCGTCGGTTGCGACGCAAATCCGGCCGCATAGTAGCGACCGGTACAGGAACTCGCCGGAACGATCTCCGGTAAACATACGTCCAGTACGGTTAGCACCATGTGCACCGGGTGCGAGGCCAAGAATCAAGAGCCGGGCGGCTACATCCCCAAACGAAGGTACAGGTTTACCCCAGTAATCCCAATCCCGAAACGCGCGCCGCCGGGTCACCGCGACTTCGCGGCGATACTGAACCAGACGCGGACAGCGTTCACACTGCAATAATTTGTTGATTCAACGTGTTAAAGTTCTCTTCAGTACGGTTTAAGATCTGTAACGGGGCTGGAGTGTTCATTAACCTTTATTCTTGAATTGCGGATCTCTTGAAAAATCAGCATAGCAACGATATATATACAGGCGGTTGAGCAACATGCGCGAAGAAGTTGAAAGAAATGGGTTGACGGCAGCGCCGGGAAAAGACAAAATGTTACTTCCGGCTGCTCCCCGGAAATGCCTCTCCTGTAACGTTGCTCCGCAATCCTCACGGGTGCTGTCTCCCGCCTCGCGGTTTCCTATGTTCGTTCGTGCGATGACGTTCGCGGTTGCCCTGAGTATCGCCGCTGGTTCCGCTTTTGCGATTACCGAGACGGTTTCCACCGTTCACCATAAAAAAAAGAAGAAGTCGACCACCGCGAAGTCAGTGGCTGCGAAGCCTCATGCGGCAGTAGCTACGGCCGAGCCCCTCGTATCCACCACCATCGTTGGGACCAGTGCAAGACGAACGACCCACAGGCCAAAAGTTGTAGCCCAGACCTGGGACGAGCCGACTTATAAAGATTCCATCGCCAACGACAAGGTGGAGGGAGAGGACATCACGGTTCGCAAGGCGGCTGTTGACGCACTCGGCCCGTTGAACGGTTCGGTCGTGGCGGTGGACCCGGGTACAGGCCGTATTCTGACAATCGTAAATCAACCTCTGGCGCTCGGCGGCGGATTTCAGCCGTGCTCGACGATCAAAGTTTCGGTTGCTCTGGCCGCGCTTCGTGAGGGAATTGTCGCCCGCACCAGCCCGGTCCGGTTTTACAGCCGGCGTTCGATGGATCTGACGGACGCCATCGCCTATTCAAATAATTATTACTTCGCGAATCTCGGAATCAAGTTGGGCTACGAGCGCATGAACTATTACGCTCATCTGTTCGGTTACGGAGAAAAGGCCGGCCTGAACGTGGAAGGCGAACAGCCGGGCTACTTTCCGCCAGCCCCGCCAAAAAATGGTGGGATGGGTATGCTGACCAGTTTTGGCGAGGAAATTTCGCAGACCCCTCTTGAACTGGCGGCGCTGATCGGCGCGGTCGCCAACGGCGGCACTCTCTACTGGCTGCAATATCCGCGCTCGCAGGAACAAGCGAACAATTTCCAGCCCCAGGTAAAACGGCATCTCGATATCGGCAATCTGATTGACGAAATCAAGCCGGGCATGAGGGGCGCGGTCGATTTCGGCACCGCCCGGCGCGCGAAACAGGACGACGTGATCCTCGGCAAGACCGGCACTTGCAGCGAGGGCCGTACCCATCTCGGATGGTTTGGCTCGTTCATCGACGACGGAGGCCGCAAAATGGTTGTCGTCGTGATGCTTACCGGAGGCCGCATTTCGATCGGCGCGACCGCTTCGGGGGTGGCGGGGGACGTCTACCGTCGACTGGCAGCGGAGAATTTCTTCAAGAGCAACATGCCGCTCACGCCCGCCTCGCTGTTGACGCCCCAGATCTGCTGCCGCCGCTAGTTCCAGAATAGATTCCCGCTATTCGGGCTTGCGCAGCTTGTCGAGGAAATGAAACATTACAACCCCGATGAGCGCATTAATCAGCGCCAGAATCAATTCCCTCTGAATCTGAAGGACCGCGGGCTGATCGAGCAGCGACCGCTGCAGAACCCAGTAGAAAAACTGGTGGAACAAGTAAAAAATAAAGCAGAGCACGAACCGCACAAAGGCGTGTTCCACATCGAATTGCAGGCCAATTGAGGCGGAGAAGTAACCCACCAGCGTCTTGCAGATTCCGTACATGCCGAGGTGCTGCTGAAAGAGCGAGTCCTGTGCCAGTCCGAGGGTTACTCCGATCGCCAGGCCCCGCAGTTGCGACCTGCGCATGAGCGCGAAGTAGATTGTCACCAGCAACGGCAATTCGATTTGCGAAATAAATCGCAGAGTCTCGAACAGCGGCAGGTATACCTGTATCAACAAGGCAAGCAGCGGAACTACCAGGTAAACCCACCACGAATAGCTTGCGCTGCGTACCTGGCGCGAACTATCCACCATGATCCGGCTGGCTGAATACTCCATCAGTGCTGCGGCTCTGTTTCGGGGGGCGGCGCGACCGGGGTCGGCTTGGGCGGAACGATCGTCTGCGGGACGGGAGATGCAACCGGAGGGGCGGGCTTCGGCGGTCCATTTGCCGCACCTGCGGATCCCGGCACCGTTGTGGCGGTCTTTGTCTCCGGCTTTGCCTCCGGTTTCGTCTCTGGTGCGGGACTGACCGGCGCGGCACCTGCCGGCGTAGCGGGCGCGTTGACGCCCGGCACCTTCAGATTAAAGTTCGGCGGCGGACTCCCCGGCGCGCCGACTCCAAACACGTGCTTTTGGGCGTCGCCGATCTTCTTGTACTGATCCATCAGCTTGTCCGCGGTCGTTACCGCAGCTCCCGTTGCCGGAGCCTGGTCGCCTGGATTGACCGCTGGCGCCAGGAATACAGGAACGTCCGCCGGAGGCTCGTCGGGAATCTCGTCATGCACCGGGTCCAGGATGACGAGCACTTCTTCCGGAGCGGTCTCAGTGCCCGACGGCTGTACCGTGATGTCCTGGAAGTTGCCGCCTTCGCGGACGCTCGTCACCTTCCCGACGGGCAGCCCTTTGGGGAAAACCCGGTCCTCGCCCGAAGTGAACAGCATCTCGCCGACTTCGACCTTCTGGCCGGTCGGAACATAATCGACCCGCGCGCTGCCATTTCCTAAACCCTTGAGGACGCCATGGACGTGATTCTTCTGCGATTCAACACCGGCCGCAAAACCGGGATCGGTGACGGTAAGGACCTGGCTGGCGAATGGGAAGACCTCAAGAACCCGCCCGACAATTCCATCCGGCGTGACCACCGCCATACCCCGGTGCACGCCCGACGCCGTCCCCCGGTCGATCATCACTGAATTTGTCCCGACTCCCGGAGTCGCCCCAATGACTCGGGCTCCGATCATCTTCGAGGGGGTTTTGGCCTGAAATCCGGCCAATGCCTCCGCGCGCTGGGCGGAAGCCAGATCGTTCTTGAGGAACTGGTTCTCCAGGCGGAGGCGATCGACTTCGGTCCTCAGCGTCCGGCTTTGCTCGCGCGCGTTTCGCAGCTCGAAGTAGTTGGTGAAGAAACCGGCGGTCGCGTTCCGCAGCGTCTCGATCCCGCTCGCCACAGGCGTCACCGCGGTGACCGCCCAAACCCGCACCATGGGCACGTCGCTGTCGCTTCGTACCTGCCAGGCGAGCAAAACGATCTGCGCGCAGATCACCAAAAGCAGGACGATGATGTTCCGGTACCGGTAGAAGAGAGATTCCATGACGCGACAGGCGGCACAACGGGCCGCGCTCCACTATTAATCTTCTCTTATCTGACCGGCTTTTATTAAGTCCGAAACTATTCGATCAGGCATAATCGATCGAAATCTTGCGCAGCAGCTTGAAGTCACTCAGCATCTTTCCCGTCCCGAGCACGACGGAGGCCAGCGGCTCGTCGGCGATCGAAACCGGCAGCCCGGTTTCTTCGCGAATTCGCTTGTCGAGATTCTTGATCATGGCGCCGCCGCCCGTCAGCACGATGCCGCGGTCGCTGATATCGGCGCTGAGCTCGGGTGGCGTCCGCTCCAGCGCCACCCGTATGCCGTTAATAATCGTCGCCACGCATTCCGAGAGCGCTTCGCGGATCTCATCGTCCTTGATCGTGATGGTCTTGGGAACGCCCTCGATCAGGTTGCGCCCTTTGATTTCCATCGTAATCGGCTTATCGAGGGGATACGCCGAGCCGATCTCCATTTTGATCGTCTCGGCCGTGCGCTCGCCGATCAGAAGGTTGTATTTGCGTTTCAGGAACAGCATCACAGCGTCGTCCATCGCATTACCGGCCACCCGCACCGACCGGGAATAGACAATTCCCGAAAGCGAAATCACCGCGATATCCGTAGTGCCGCCGCCGATATCGACCACCATGTTTCCGGAAGGTTCCGTAATCGGCAAACCAGCGCCGATGGCCGCCACCATCGCCTGTTCCACGAGGTGAACTTCGCTTGCCTTGGCTCGGTACGCCGAATCCATGACCGCGCGCTTTTCCACCTGAGTGATCTCGCTCGGAACGCCGATCACAATCCGGGGGTGCACGAGCATCTTGCGATTGTGCGCCTTCTGGATGAAGTAATTCAGCATCTTCTCGGTGACTTTGAAATCCGCGATCACGCCGTCTTTCATGGGCTTGATGGCGACGATGTTACCGGGAGTCCGGCCGAGCATTTCTTTCGCCTCTTTACCGACAGCCTCGACTTCACCAGTGGTTTTATTGAGTGCTACGATCGATGGTTCATTGACGACAATGCCTTTACCTTTGGCGTAGACAAGCGTATTCGCGGTGCCAAGGTCGATGGCGAGATCCGACGAAAACAGGCTGAAAAGAGAGCGAAGATTCATCTAAGTGATTTGAAATGCAAGGCGGGAGCTTGCGGAATTTTAAGGTTCATCGTAGCATAGGCCTCCATTGGATAATGACTTAGGACGCGACGTTTCACGAAATCAATATGAAGCTTCTCAAAACCCTGTTCGACAACAACGAAAAGTGGGCCGCCGCCATGGTCGCACGCGATCCTCTCTTCTTTGATCGTCTCGTCGAGCAACAGCACCCGCAGTTTCTCTGGATCGGCTGCGCCGACAGCCGCGTCTCAGCCGACCAGATTACGGGTTTGATGCCCGGCGAGGTCTTCGTGCATCGCAACATCGCGAATATAGTCCAGCACTCCGACATGAATTGCATGTCGGTCATACAATACGCCATCGATGTTTTGAAGGTTCGGCACGTCATCGTGGTCGGCCACCATGGTTGCGGGGGTGTGAAAGCTGTGCTGGACGACAGCCGGGTGGGGCTGGTCGATCACTGGCTCGACCCGGTGCGCGAGATCCTGCGTCGCCAGCCGAATCTGCTGGCCGGCGAGAAGGATCACGCGGCTCGCCTCCGGAAGTTGTGCGAGGCGAATGTTCTGGACCAGACGAGACACGCGTTTGAAACCACATTTGTTCGCGATGCGTGGGCGCGAGGGCAGGAACTCGCGGTGCATGGATGGATTTATGACTTGCGCGATGGCAGGCTTCGCGATCTTCAAACGACAGTCACCTCTCAGGCGGAAGCCGACCAGATGGTTGCTACAGGCTCTGTTGGCGCCAGGCGGTTCCGCTTTGCTCCTGTGTCTTAGGGTCGCCGCACGCGCGCGACAGCAAGGCAATAGAAGGCGTTCTCGTCGCCCGGACTGGCTTGTGGCCATTGATCGGGAGTCTGGATCGGGATGTAGAATGAGCCATCGCTGCGGGTGAGATAGCGAACGCGGGATTCTTTGCCGCCGACCGGCATGCGTTCGACCAGCGTGAGGCCGACCTTTTCCAGAAACGCGGCTTCATCGCCATTGGCGATCCCGAAAATCCAGGGCTCGCCCGCTTCGAGCTTTTGCAAACGCGCAACGCCGGGCCGGGCCTGTTCCGGCAACTGATCGATAGATATGTTTGCCATGAAGTCGATCACGCCGCGATAAACAAAGTCGAAAACGATCTCGCCTCCTGGAGCCTGAGAAGCGATCCAGCGCAGGGTTTCCTCAACGGCCGCTTCGGGTAGGTACATCGTTACGCCTTCCCAGATGAAGAAGCTCATCTGCGATGAATCGTAGCCGGCCGCGCGAAGTGCGCTGTCGAGTTCACCGTGACGGAAATCAACCGGCACGAAGGTGACATTGGCCGGGACTTCAATACCGGCTTCCCGAATGCGGCGCATCTTATACTCCTGGGTGGAAGCGCGATCCACTTCAAAAACACGCATATTCCTGAGGAGATCCGTTAACCGATAAGCCCGCGTGTCGAAGCCCGCGCCGAGGATCACGAGTTGCGTCGCGCCGTTGCGTACCGCATCCGCCAGGCGCTCTTCGATAAAACGGGTACGGACCTGCATCATCAGAGCGGAGCCAATCGCCTCCCGGTTCTTTAGCGCCTCGGAGTAGTCCTGGTCGAGAGCCTGGACGCAGGCCTGTTCGGCGACGAGTTCCCTTTCAACAGGTCCGAGCAGCCGCTCCGCAAGGTAATCGGGATTGCGGACCGCTGGATCGGGATCGCGAGCGCCCAGTGCGCGCCCGGCCGCGACGTAGAGGCAGGTCTTCGAGGGCAGGGATTCATTCATGGAAGTCCTTCCATCCTACTCAAAAACCCAACCGCTCTTTTAAACTTTTCACGCGCTCGCGCGCGATGGGCAACTCGGTGTGCGCCGGATCGTTCAATCGCGCGACCATCCTGCCGCCGAACCAGGAACAAACCTCGGCTACGGCGGAAAGGTTCACAAGATACGCCCGGTGAATGCGCTGAAACTGGCTCGGATCAAGTCTGGCTTCGAGCTGAACGATCGAATCGTCGACCACAAAGTTTTTCTCCTTCGTCGCGGCATATGTCAGCTTGCCATCGGCAAAAAAGTGAGTGACTTTCTCCAGGTCGACAAACTGCACGCGATCGCCGAGCTTCGAGGGAATGCGCCGGGGATACTGTCGGCCCTGCTGCCCGAGCGCCGCTGTCAGGCGCTCGAGCATTGCTTCATACTGAGCCCTGTATTCCGCCTGGTTGACCGCCCGGCTTCGCTCCAGTTTCGCGATCGCGCGGTCGAGCGCTTCCGGCGAAACGGGCTTCAAGAGATAATCCGTGCCGTTCGCTTCGAAAGCCTTTACCGCATACTGGTCGTAAGCTGTCGTGAACACGACCGCGGGCCGCGCGTCGAGACGGCTGAGCAGTTCGAAACCATTGACGCCGGGCATCTCGATGTCGAGAAACAACGCGTCGACAGGTGTTTCGCTGAGTTGACGGAGAGCCTCTTCCGGATCGGTGCTGGCGCCGGCGATCTCGACCTTGCCTGTGTCTCGCAGCATGCGCGACAGGCGGTTCAAAGCGAGCTTCTCGTCGTCTACCAGCCAGGCGCGGATCATAGACTCAACTCACGCGGCGAACGAGATTGCAATCCTCGTCCATCCGTCGCGGGCGGTCATCTCAAGAGACGCGGACGAGCCGAAAAGCGTCGTCAGACGCCTCTGGAGCAGGTCGAGCCCGTGCCCGGGTTTCATACTGGTCACCGGCTCGAAGCCAGGTCCATCATCCGACACTTCGACTCGCAGCTGCCCCTCCTGAACGCTGGCGCAGACCACAATCTCGGCGCCCTCGCTGCGAACGCCGACCGCATACTTCACGCTGTTTTCGACCAGCGTCTGAACCGAAAGCGCGGGGACCTGCTGAGATTCCGCCGCCGGATCGACTTCGATCCGAAAACGTAGTCTCTGACCGAACCGAACCTTCTGGATTTCGAGATAATCGCGAACGATCCGAAGTTCCTCTCTGAGCGCCACCACACCCGCCAGTTCGCTGTCGAGAGAAAAGCGGAGCAGCGCGGACAAACGTTCGATCATGCGCTCTGCCTCGACCGGATCCTCCCGCACCAGAGCGGAGATCGAGTTCAGAGTATTGAAGAGAAAATGCGGATGAACGCGCGACTCGAGCGACGCGAATCGCGCCTCTGCCGCAATCTTTCGCTCCCGTTCCTCCGCGATCTGCCGGGTGTGCAGTTCCTCCTTCGCCGACGTCAGGCGCGAGTTCAGGGTTTGTATGAGGAGCGACAGCGCGCCAAACGTGTAGGTGATCAAAAGGCAAACACCGAGCGAATCGAGATAGCCGGCTCCCGATGGAGTCAGCAGCAAATTTGCGACAAGGCACCCGACAACGCCGAACACTCCAAACAGTCCAAGGACTGCGATGATCCGCGCCGGCGCAGACCTTTTCTCGATCCGGCAAAGGACTGCCGGCATCGCGATCCAGCAGGGGATTCCGATACAGCCGGCATAAACGACGCCATGCAGCACTGAGATCCCGAAGATGTGAAGGCTTATCCCGGCAAAGAGCAGCTGGATTAATCCGGGGATCGCGCCCAATGCGAGGCAACCTGCCAATACCGCGAGTAGCGGACGCCATCCTTTCACCATCGGGGATCTCATGCTCAGTTTACCCGCGTTACTTGCCGGTGTGGCATCCGACGCATCCCGCGCCAGGGACCGTATACGGCTCGCCTTTCAGATAAGCCTGCGCCTGCTGCTGATGACCGGACTGCGGCCCCAGGGCGTCGAGCTTTTCAAAAAGGTCGCGGGCCTTTGCGGTATCGCCGGTGCGAGCGTATCCGTCCGCCAGACCGAACAGCAACTGGCTGCGCATATGCATGCTTAACTTGTCGAAGTAACCGCGCTGAATATCGTAGACATGCTGGTAATCGGCCACCGCCTGCTTGAGGACTGGAGCCGCCATGAGAGCCGGAGCGGTGCGGGAAGCGGCGAACCAGGCGGCGGCGCGCGGAATCAGGACGGCCGGATTGTCGGGCTCCTTCTGGCCCGCCTCCTCCATCTCTTTGTTGGCGCGCATCCACAATTCCGTTCCCGCGATGATGTCGCCCTGTTTGAACTTATCCCTGGAAAGCACAAGCAGCCCTGTTCCGTGCCATGACTTCGCTTCGACCGCGAAATGGGGATCGTTCGCAATCGCATCCTCGGCCGCAGCCATCCCGCGCTGCAATGCGGCCGGATCGCCCGCGATGCCGGCAAAGAAATCGGCCCGGACTTTGTCATCGAAATGGGCCGCCGCAAAGACTGCGGAGGCGGAAAGAACGGCGGTTGCGGCGATCAGAATTTGTTTTAAGAACATAGTTTGTTTCCTCTGCCGCCACGATAGGGCGGTAAAGGCAGTCAAGTCGCCGGTTTGGCGACGAAGCGCGGAAATGGCTGACGGAGGCGCGAAACGGGCCGACGAATCGTGAACAGACACTCGGCGGCTTTTCCAGGTGTTTCGCCGTCGCATATTGCCTCAATGCAGGTTTTCGCGTAACTTGAAGGCGTGGAAGTACATTTCGCACCCGACCTGCAAGCCGCGATTGACCAGCTCGTGATCGAAACTGGATATGCCCCCTCCAGGCTGCTTGAAGACGCAATGGCCGGGTATGTTGCCGAGCTCGCCGAAACGCGCGAAATGTTGAACAGCCGTTACGACGATCTGAAAAGTGGCAGGGTGAAACCGATTTCCCGTGACGAGCTTGTTGACCATTTCCGCGAAAAGAGCGCTGCTGCCCGCCGAACGCAATCCGGCGGATAATCACCTATGATTTCCATCCGGAAGTCCGTCGTGACCTTGACGAGATTTGGGACTTCATAGGAGCGGACGACCCAGAGGCCGCCGCCCAGCTCATTCCGGCCATAGTTGACGCTGTTGATGCGCTCGTTTCTTTTTCCCAATGCAGGTCAATAAGAGGCCCGACCCGACCGGACGGCCGCTGCGCTTCATTGTTGTCCGTGAATATCTGGTTGCCTACGCGCCTGAGGAGCAACCCCCCTTTGGGTTATCGCCGTGATGCACGGAAGGCGCAACCCTCGCGTCATGGCCGCGATCTTGAGAGGCCGTGAAAATCATCCATAACCTCGCGCCCCATCGCCACGCCACATAGACCGTGCGGATAGTCGCATTCACAGCTTTAGGTGTTCTCATCGCTGGGGCGGTGCTCGCTCAACGTGCCGATTCCCCTCCAAAATTTGACACCGCGCAAATCCGCCCGAGCGCGCCGAACACGATCCTGTCGATGCGGAAGCGCTTCTTCCGCGGGCGATATGAATTACGCAACGCCTCGCTGGTGGATCTGATTCAAACCGCCTGGGATGTCGATGCCGATAACGTCGTGGGCGGTCCGGACTGGCTCGATTTGAAACGGTTCGACGTGATCGCCACAGCTCCCTCGGATTCCAGGCCGGAAACGCTGAGGTCGATGCTGCGGGCGATGCTTGCTGACAGGTTTCAGCTGGCTGTCCATCAGGGCACGAAGGATTTCCCGGCGTATGCGATGACCGTGGGCAAGAAGCTCCAGATCAAACGCGCGTCAGAGACCTCTGAAAACGCGGGGTGCCGAGCGAATCAAAACCAGACTCAGGCGCAGCCCGTCCTGATCGACTGCCATGCAATGACCATGGCGGCGTTCGCCAAGGCTATCCCGGCCATGCGCGGCGTTTCCGGCGATTTGTTCAATTACCCGGTGGTGGATCGCACTGGCCTGAGCGGAGTGTGGGACTTCAGCGCAAAGTGGTCGCCGCGAACACTGTTCTTTCCGTCAGGGCCCGGCAGTGATGAGCTCACTATCTTCGACGCGTTTGAAAAGCAACTCGGACTGAATCTGAAATTGACCGCGGTCCCCTCGCCTGTGGTTGTCGTCGACCATGTGAATGCGCAACCGACCCGCAATCAGTCTGGAATCTCGGAAGCGCCGCCTGCTCGTCCGCAATTCGAGGTCGCCGCGATCAAGCCGGATGACTCGGGTCGCCAGGGATCCTTTGTGCGCATCGAGCCAGGTGGCCGGGTGACTATCAGAATGACTGTCAAAGGCCTGATCCAGGAGGCATGGGGCGACATGAATCCCTATCGCGTTATCGGCGTTCCGAAATCGCTGGACACGACCCGCTTCGAGGTGGTCGCCAAAGCGCCTGCGCAGGAAGGCGCCGCCGCGGGATGGAACGGGCCGGTATGGAACGGTGTGGATCTCGACTCCATGCGGATGATGCTGCGCTCATTGCTGGTAGACCGCTTCGGTCTGGTAACCCACAACGAAGACCGCCTGGTCTCCGGTTACGCGCTGGCGGCGGCCAGACCTAAACTCCATCGTGCCGATGCCTCAAATCGCCCCGGTTGCAAAGAAGGTCCGGGGGCCGACGGGAAGGACCCCCGGCTCGCAAATCCAATTGCATCGAGGCTGGTGACGTGCCGGAACATGACGCTCGCCCAGTTCGCAGACGAGTTAAGCAGTGTGTTGTACGGGTTTCCTCCCATCGCCGACGAGACCGGAATCAAGGGCCGCTATGACATGACGATCAATTTCACGCCGCCCGCCGCCATCCGTGACCCAGGACTCCCCGCTGCGACCGGCGACCCGGTGGCCCCCGAGCCCGACGGCACGATTTCCATATTCGAAGCGATCAGCAAGCAACTCGGCCTCAAGCTCCAGCCGCGGAAAGTGAAGGCGGCGGTTCTGGTTGTAGACCACGTAAACGAGACGCCGACGGAGAACTGATCAAAGCGCCGAAAAGTTTCTCGACCTGTTCCCTCAACGTATTGAGGCTCGTCACGATGCGGTCCGTTTCGACTCCCACCAGGTTATAGGAATCTTTGAACAAATTGTGCGCCTCCCGCAGGTTCGGCAGATCACCCCGGGGCGCGTGCGAAACACGAAGAGCTTCCACGAGAGCGTGCAGGGTCTGGTCAACCTTGACTCGCAAAATCCACCGCCGCAGGTTCGGCATGTTCCGGCCGCGGACGGTACAAAGCGGACTCCAGCGCCATCACGGCGCGGGCGAACCCGTGCAAACTCACAAGAGCCGCATTCAGTAAATTCGCGCGTTCCGGAGATACGCCCGGTTCGGCGGCGATGCGCGGTACCAGCGCTTCGGCGTTCGCGCGAGCCACTCTGGCCTTCGAGCGCGTCTTGTCGAGATAGCCTTCGCCCTCACCTCTGTACGCCTTCAGGAAGGCATTAAAGTAGGCTCGATAGTCTTCGATCAGGTCGGCGAAGACCGGCCCCGCCTGAGTCCGCTCCCATGTGGGCCAGAGCGCGTACGCAAGCAGCGCCACGAGGCCGCCAAGCGCGGTGTTTACCGCGCGATCCCGCGATGATGTCGCCCTGTTTGAACTTATCCCTGGAAAGCACAAGCAGCCCTGTTCCGTGCCATGACTTCGCCTCTGCCACGAAATGCGGATCGTTCGCAATCGCATGACGAAGGTGGGAAACAGGCCGACGAATCGCTGACAGAATTCGGGATGCCACGCTCCGCCCATAACTTGACGAAGGTTCGGAAACCATAGACCGGCGTCACCTGGCACCACATCCAGGATCCGCTAATCGTTGGCAGGCGTTTTGGCATCGGGTGTTGCCTCAATGCGGGTTTTGGCGTAATTTGAAGGGCATGGAGGTCCGCGCAACGAGCGCTGCCCGCGGGCGCAATCCGGCTTGACAGGACTACCGTTGCGCTTCATTGTGGTGCGTGTGTCGTCGCCGCGATGCACGGACGGCGCAACCCCGCGTGATGGCGCCGATCTTGAGAGGCCGTGAGTAGCTTGTACCGTCCGATCAACACTCCATATGTGGTTCCCCAAACGTTGGAACCGCCAGAGAGAACAGCGTCGCTTCAAGGGCGGCCTGCGATGCGGATCTTCGCATTCACAGCTTTAGCGGGGCTCATCGCCGGGGCGGTTCTCGCCCAGCGCGGCGACACCGTGCCAAAATTCAGCGATGCGGAAATCCGCCCGAGCGCCCCGAACACGATCCTGTCGATGAGGAAGCGCTTCTTTCGGGGGCGATATGAATTACGCGACGCGTCACTGGTGGATCTGATTCAAACGGCCTGGGACGTCGATGCCGATAGCGTCATCGGCGGTCCGGACTGGCTCGATTTGAAACGGTTCGACGTGATCGCCACAGCTCCGGCGGATTCCACACCCGAAATGCTGAGGTCGATGCTGCGCGAGATGCTTACTGATCGGTTTCAGCTGGCCGCCCATCAGGGGAGGAAGGATTTCCCCGCCTACGCGATGACTGTGGGCAAGAAGCTCCAGATCAAACAGGCGTCGGAAACTCCCGAAGACGCCGGGTGCCGGGCACGTCAAAACCAGACTCCGGCAGAGCTGGTCCTCATCGATTGCCATGCAATAACCATGGCCGCATTCGCAAAGACCATCCCCGGCATGCGCGGTGCATCCGGTTATTTGTTCGATTACCCGGTGGTGGATCGCACCGGTCTGAGCGGAGTGTGGGACTTCAGTATAAGGTGGTCGCCGCGCACGCCCTTCTTTCCGTCAGCGCCGGGGAGCGGCAAGCTCACCATCTTCGACGCGTTCGAAAACGAGCTCGGACTAAATCTGAAACGGACTGCCGTTCCGACGCCGGTTGTGATGGTTGACCACGTGAATGAGCAGCCTTCCGGCAGTCAACCTGAAAGTACCGAAACGCCGCCCTCTCGTCCACGATTCGAAGTCGCATCGATCAAGCCGGACGAGCGGGATCGGCAGGGCTCGTCTGTAGGCATTCTGCCTGGCGGCCGGGTGATCATCAGAATGACTGTCAAAGGCCTGATCCAGGAGGCATGGGGCGATATGAATCACTTTCGGGTTGTCGGCGTCCCGAAGTCCCTGGACGCAACTCGTTTCGAAGTTGTGGCCAAAGCGCCAACGGAGGAAGGCGCCGTCGCGGGATTGAACGGGCCGGTATGGAACGGAGTGGATCTCGATTCCATGCGGATGATGCTGCGCGCGTTGCTGGTGGATCGTTTCGGCCTCGTGACTCACAGTGAAGACCGACTTGTCGCCGGCTACGCTCTGGTGCCAACAAAGCCGAAACTCCGGGTGCCGGATGCTTCGAATCGCGCCGGATGCAGGGAAGGGCCCGGGAGCGACGGGAGAGATCCCCGGCTTGCAAATCCAATGGCGTCGAGATTGGTGACGTGCCGGAACATGACACTTGCGCAGTTCGCGGACGGATTGAACGGCGCGTTGTATGGGTTCCCTCCGATCACCGACGAGACTGGGATCAAGGGTCGATACGACCTGACGATCAATTTCACCCCGCCGGCCGCAGTACGAGCCCTCGGAATCCCCGCCATGCGCGGCGACCTGGTGGCGTTAGAGCCAGACGGCACGATTTCCATCTTCGAAGCGGTCAGCAAACAACTCGGCCTCAAGCTCCAGCCACGGAAGGTGAAGGCGGCGGTTCTGGTTGTAGACCATGTAAACGAGACGCCGACGGAGAACTGACCGAAGCGCCGAAAAGTCTCTCGACCTGTTCCCTCAACGTATTGAGACTCGTTACGATGCGGTCTGTTTCGACCCCCACCAGGTTATACGAATCCTCGAACAAATTATGCGCCTCGCGCAAATTCGGCAGATCCCCCCGGGGCGATTGCGAAACACGAAGAGCTTCGACGAAAGCTCGCAGGGTTTGGTCAACCTTGCTTGCGAAGTCGACCGCCGCAGGTTCCGCACGCTCCGGCTGCGGACGGTACAAAGCAGACTCCAGCGCCATCACGGCGCGGGCGAACCCGTGCAAACTCACAAGGGCCGCATTCAGGAGATTCGCACGTTCCGAAGAGACGCCCGGTTCGGTGGCGATGCGCGCCACCAGCGCTTCGGCGTTGGCGCGAGCGACCCTCGCCTTCGACCGGGTCCGGTCCAGATCGCCGTCACCCTCGCCACGGTACGCTTTCACGACCGCGTTGAAGTAGGCTCGATAATCTTCGATCAGGTCGGCGAAGACCGGCCCCGCTTGAGTCCGCTCCCATGTGGGCCAGAGGCCGTAGGCAAGCAGCGCCACGAGGCCGCCAATCGCGGTGTTTACCGCGCGCGTCGCAATCACGTCTTTGGGACTCACACCGCCGATGGCCAGTAACAACACGACCAGCGCGCTGAGTGCGGTAACAAAAATCCCGTAGTTCGCCAGACCGATCGAGCGCATCAGGAACGCAAAGAGGGTGAGCAGCACAATTTCTTCCCACGTATTTGCGCGCAGAAAGTGGAACAATCCCGTGGCGACCAGCAGACCCAGGAAGGTTCCCGCAACCCGAAGGATTCCCCGGCTGAACGTCGCATTAAAATCGGGCCGCAGCACGAGAGCGATTGTCATCGGTAACCAGTAGGTTCGTTGCAGGCTGATCATACGCCCGGCCGTGTCGCCCACCCCAACGCATACTGCGAGCCTTATCGCATGGCGAAACGCGCTGGATTCAAAGGAAAGATTCGCCAGAATACGCGCGCTCCAACCGGTGAATCGTAGCCGCCAGGGCACCCTCGGATCTCGAGGAATTGTTTCCGCGGTCAATCTGCAGGCCGATCGGATCTGGCCCGCAAGGGAGTCAATCTCGTCGCAGGCGTCACGAAGCATTCCATTAAGAACCGGCACGGACGATGATGCGTGTTTTTCCCGAAATGTTCGCGCAGCTTCCGTCAGATCGCGGCTTTCCACGCCGGGCAGGCCTTTGAGCGCGTTCACGCTCACCGACTGCAGCGAATCCGAAGCGTCGGAGAGAATCTTTTCGATATCGTCGGCCGCTGCGCCGCCCTCCGGGTCCCGTGTGATTCGCCGGTGAAGCCGCCGCAAGGTGAGAAGAGACAACCGGACCCGTTCCGCCTGACTCAGCAGGAACACATAGCGTTCGCCTTCGGGCGTGTGGTCCTGCGCCAGAGAGGACAGCGCGTCCTGCGTCTGAGCGATCTTATCGTCGCCCGGCGGCGGCCCATCGGGACCAGCGGGGGAAATTGCCAGGTGAGAAAGTGTCGCGTAAAGAGACGAGATGAACCGGCGCTCGGGCCGGTATCTTCCTAACGGCCAGACCGCTACGGACAGGATTGCCTGTAGCACGCCACCGCAAACGGCCACCAGTCCAGATTCCAAAGCAATTTTGGCAGGCATCGGACGCGCGGCGAAAACCACCAGCGTGACGAGTGTTGTAACCCCCAGATCGCCCGCCCTCGTTCCCAGTACGACCATCATGCCCGCTGCGAATGCCCATAAGGTAACCGCGAGGAACGCGGTAACGCCGCTGTAGGCCGAAAGCGACCCGATTGAAACCGCCGCCCCAACGAGAAGGCTCGCAACCAGAATTCTTCGGCCACGCGTTTTATAAGGGTCGCGGCTGTCGGAAGACGCAACATTCAGGGCGCCAAGCGCTCCGAGCGCGCCGACGCCTGGACGTGCGAACACCGCTCCCAGAATCAGTGGAATCACGATCCCGACGCTGCTGCGAATCGCGACCTCGGTAGTGATCTTCCCCTTGTCGAAGACGAACAGACTTTGCCAGAGCGGCGCTTGACGGATTCGATCGAGCCGTTGCATCCTGAACGCGAGTGAAGTGGACACCGATTTTCGCCCTCGTTCTAAGCCTGGCTGCCGTGAGTTTGGTTCCCCTGAGTCTGGTCAAGCAGAGCCCGGCCCAGGTCGCCGCTCACCGGGAGACTGAGCAGGACCGGCGCGAACTTCCGGAAGTGCGCCGCGTATCGTTCATGCTGGACGATGTACAGAAAACCTGGGACCGCCTTCTTCCCGCGCAGGAACACATCCCCTATCATCACGCGAAGCTCGTACTCTTTCGTAATTCGATTCAGTCGGCATGCGGGATGGCGCGGACGGCGACCGGGCCGTTCTACTGCCCGGGCGACGAGAAAGTCTACCTCGATCTCGCTTTCTTCACCGACTTGAAGCAGCGGTTTGGAGCTCCCGGCGAGTTTGCGCAGGCGTATGTGATCGCGCATGAAATCGGGCATCACGTTCAGAAGTTGTTGGGAGTCGAAGGGAAAGTGCGGCGTTTGCAGCAGCGCGAGCCGGGCGAGCGGAATCCGTTGTCGGTGAAGCTGGAGCTGCAGGCGGATTGTTTCGCCGGAATCTGGGCGAACTCGACCGAACAGCGAAATCTCGTGGATCGGCGCGATATCGCCGCCGCATTGAATGCCGCTGCCGCCGTGGGAGACGACCGCCTGCAACGAATGGGGCAGGGCTATGTGAACCCCGATTCATTCACGCACGGGACGTCGGCCGAGCGGAGTACGTGGTTCCGCCGGGGACTCGATACGGGCAGGATTTCAAGCTGTAATACGTTTCAGTGAAATTCCCCGATTGCTAGACTGAGGGGCATGAGCGACGAGGCCGAGACACCGCGCGAGTTGCTGGACGAGGATTCCGGCCCCTGCCCTTCCCTGCCGCCTGCAACTTTCGATTTTCTGGTGTATTCCCTGCGCATGCAGGCCGAGGTGAACCTCGGAATGCTTCCGCCCAACGCTGCGGACGAGGACTATCTTGGACCAGATCTGGAAGCTGCTCGCCATTACATCGATCTGCTCGGAGTATTGCAGGAAAAGACCAAAGGCAACCTCACTCCCGATGAGCAGCAGGCTTTGGACAATGCGCTTACTGAGATGCGGTTCGGCTTTGTCGAAGCGATGAAGCGAATCCCCGGCGCCTAATGGATCTGAAGATCACCGTGCTCGGTTCGGGCACCAGCTCGGGGGTGCCCACGATTGGATGCTCCTGTGGCGTATGCCTCTCAACCGACCCGCGCGACAAACGCCTTCGCCCCTCCATTCTGCTGAGTTATCTGGACCACAACGTCGTCGTGGATACAACGCCGGACTTCCGGGCCCAGATCCTGCGCGCCGCTCCCGCGCGTCTCGACGCGATCATTTATACGCACTGGCATGCCGACCATATTCTCGGACTCGATGACGTTCGGCCGTTTAACTACCACCAGGGGGAGCGGATTCCGATCTACGCTTCCCGTCAGGCTTTGGCAGTCATCGAGCGCGTTTTTTCTTATGTCTTCGATAACCGGAAGCGCAGCACCTCGATACCCCAACTCGACGTGAATGTGATCGACGAAACTGCTTTCGAGATTCTCGGTCTCCGGTTCGAGCCGATCCCTCTCAGGCACGGCCACGACACGATTTTCGGGTTCCGGTTTGGCAGCGTGGCTTATCTTACGGATCACAGCGAGATTCCCGAGGCCTCGCTGGCACGTCTGGGCGGCCTCGACGTACTGTTTCTCGATGCCCTTCGTCATCGCCCGCATCCCAGTCATTCGACCATTTCGGCCTCGATCGAGACGGCGCTCAAGCTGAAACCGAAGCGGACCTATTTCACTCACATGTCTCACGACATCGGCCACGCCGCGACCGAGGCGACGCTTCCTCCAGGGATTTTCCTGGCGTACGACGGCCTCGAAATCGAAGTTCCCGGCATATGAAGGTTTTTCGCTCCCCATCCGATATTCCTGCCGGCTTCGGGCCGTGTGTCGTGACGATCGGTAACTTCGATGGCATGCACATTGGGCACCGGCAGATTATGCGCCGCGTCGTGGCGCTGGCAAACATGCGGGGAGCTGTTCCGGTCGTGCTGACCTTCGATCCGCACCCTGCCCGTGTACTCGCTCCCGAACGCGCGCCGAAGCTGTTGATGACCATCGATCAGCGCTTGCGAAACATGCAGAACGAGGGAATCGAAGCCGTTCTGCTGCTTCCCTTCTCTCTGGACTTCGCGCGCCTCACGCCGCAGGAGTTTGCCAACCAGATACTCGCCCGGACGTTGAGCGCCAGGGTCGTTCTCGTCGGAGACGATTTTCGCTTCGGTTATAAGCAGGCGGGAAACGTCGACACGCTGCGCGAATTGGGCGGCCGAATGGGGTTTGAGGTCGAAGCAATCTCAGGTATCGGCCGCCGAGGCGAGCGAGTGAGTAGTTCGGCGATCCGGAAGCTGGTCGGCGCGGGAGCCGTATCCCCCGCTTGCCGCGTGCTCGGCAAGCCGTTCGCACTGGAGGGAAATGTCGTTCGCGGACAGGGAATCGGTTCGAAACAGACTGTACCAACGCTGAATCTGGAGCCCATGAATGAGGTGCTGCCGAAACCCGGCGTATATGTGACTCGGACTCGGGACCTGCGATCCGCTCGCCGCTGGAACTCGATTACAAACGTCGGCTACCGCCCGACATTCGATGGCGAGAATCTGACAGTCGAGACCTTCCTGCTGGACCCCTTCGACGGCGAGACGCCGGAAAAAATCGAAGTGAGTTTCCTTTTGTTTGTTAGAGATGAGCGCAAATTCGAAACGCCTGAGGCCTTGAAAGCGCAGATTTTACGGGACGTCGGGGTGGCGAAACGCCTTCACCGGCGGCTGGCAAAATCTTGCATGGGATAATCGAGATCTAAGAAATTAAGGAGTCTTAACCGTGAGTTTATCGCCGGGAAAGCTGAAGCATATGAACGCGCTCTCCAATAAGGAGGGCGTAATCGCCGCGGCCGCGATGGACCAGCGCGGCAGTCTCGCCAAGTCGCTGGCAACGGCAAAGGGTGTCCCGCAAAAGGACATCACGGACGAGATGATGCAGGAGTTCAAGAGCGCCGTTACCCGGATTTTGACTCCTTATGCGAGCGCCATCCTGCTGGATCCGGAATGGGGCCTTCCCGCATCTAAAGTAAGGGCGAAGAACGCCGGACTCCTGCTTGCCTACGAGCACAGCGGTTACGACAATACCCAGCCTGGCCGGCTGCCCGATCTTCTGCCGCACGTCTCCGTCAAACGTCTGAAGGAGGATATGGGAGCGGATGCGGTCAAAATTCTGCTCTACTACACGCCTTACGACGATTCGAAGGATCAAGGACATCAAGCACGCCTTCGTGGAGCGAATCGGCGCGGAAAGCGAAGCTTACGATATTCCGTTCTTCCTCGAGTTCGTCGGTTACGACCCGAAAGGCGGAGACGAAAAGGGTCTCGAGTATGCGAAGCAGAAGCCCGAGATCGTGACGAAGAGCATGGAGGAGTTCTCCAAGCCTCAGTACAAGATCGACGTGCTGAAGGTGGAGATTCCGGTGAACTCGAACTTCGTCGAAGGTAGCAACGCTTTCAAGGGAAAGGCGGCCTACTCGCGCGCCGAGGCTCTCGACCACTTTCGCGCCGCCGCCGATGTTGCGAAGAAGCCATTCATCTATCTCAGCGCGGGCGTCAGTAACGCCGAATTTATCGAGTCTCTCGGGATGGCCGCCGAAAGCGGAACCGACTATTCCGGCGTGCTTTGCGGCCGCGCGACGTGGAAAGACGGCATGCCGATCTACGCCACGAAGGGTCTCGCGGCGCTGGAAGATTTCCTCTCAACCGAGGGCGTGAAGAACATACAGTCAGTCAACCAGGCAATCACTTCCGCGAAATCCTGGAGAACCAAAGCGGGCGTCGCGGCGGCGTAAGCCGTCGGCCCGCCTCGAGTCATATCAACCGTGTTGATATTTTGAAATAATTAGCCGCGTAGCATATGCCTAAAACAATCACCGAAACCAGGAAACGAAATTCAGCGGTCCCGCTCAGCAGCAACGAACACCTGCAAAAGTGGGTTGAAAAGATGGCGGAACTGACCGAGCCGGAGTCGATCCACTGGGTGGATGGCTCGAAAGAGGAGTACGATCACCTGTGCGCCGAAATGGTCGCCGGTGGAACGTTCATCAAACTGAACGAGAAGCTTTGGCCGGGTTGCTACTACGCCGCGCTCCGACGCCAACGACGTCGCTCGCGTCGAGGATCGCACCTTTATCTGCTCGCTCTCGAAGGATGCCGCGGGTCCCACCAACAACTGGGAAAATCCCTTCGATATGAAGCGCAAGCTGAAGGGCCTCTTCAGCGGAGCGATGCGCGGGCGCACGATGTACGTGCTCCCCTTCAGCATGGGTCCGGTCGGTTCGCCGATGTCTCAGATCGGCGTCCAGTTGACCGACTCGCCTTACGTGGTCGTCAGCATGCGCATCATGGCGCGGATCGGCATTCCCGTTCTGCGCGAGATCGATAAGGATTTCAAGCGCGTGGTGCCTTGCATGCACACGGTCGGCGCGCCTCTCGCGCCCGGCCAGTCCGATGTGCCGTGGCCCTGCAACAAAGAAAAATACATCGTTCATTTCCCGGAGACGCGCGAGATCTGGTCGTACGGTTCGGGTTACGGCGGTAACGCGCTGCTCGGCAAGAAGTGCTTCGCGCTGCGCATCGCTTCGAATATCGCCCGCGATGAAGGCTGGATGGCGGAGCATATGCTGATCCTCGGGCGTGGAAGATCCGCAGGGTGAGAAGACTTATGTCGCGGCGGCATTTCCCAGCGCCTGCGGCAAAACGAACTTCTCCATGCTGATTCCGCCGGCGGGATTTGAGAACTGGAAAATCTGGACCGTCGGCGACGACATCGCCTGGATCAAGCCCGATGCAAAGGGTCACCTGTACGCGATCAATCCCGAGGCGGGATTCTTCGGCGTGGCTCCAGGTACATCGATGCATACCAATCCGAACGCGATGAAGACGCTGGCGAAGAACACCATTTTCACCAACGTCGCGCTGACTCCCGAAGGCGGCGTCTGGTGGGAAGGTATGACCGACGAGCCGCCAGCCGAATGTATCGACTGGCAGGGCCGGATGTGGACCCCCGCGATCGCGAAGGAGACTGGCGCTAAAGCCGCGCATCCGAATTCCCGCTTCACGACTCCCGCTTCGCAATGTCCCACGATCGATCCGGCATGGGAAGATCCGAATGGTGTGCCAATCAGCGCCTTCATCTTCGGCGGACGCCGTGCGACCACCATGCCGCTGGTGTACCAGGCATTCAATTGGACGGCGGGTGTCTATGTCGGCGCCACGATGGGTTCCGAAATGACCGCCGCTGCCGCCGGCACTGTCGGTAAGGTTCGGCGCGATCCGATGGCGATGCTGCCCTTCTGCGGCTATCACATGGGCGACTATTTCCGTCACTGGATCAAGATGCGCCGCCAGCTGAGCGAAACACCCAGAATCTTCCACGTCAACTGGTTCCGCAAGGACGCTGACGGCAAGTTCATCTGGCCCGGCTTCAGCGAGAATATGCGCGTTCTGAAGTGGATCGTGGACCGCGCTCACGGCCGCGCCGTCGGCATGGAAACCCCGATCGGCTGGATGCCGCACTATGAGGATATCGAGTGGAAGGGCCTCGACTTCCCGCGCGAGAAGTTCGAAGAACTTCAGAAATTCGACAGCGCCGCATGGAAAAACGAAGTAATCGGCCACGAGGAGTTGTTCATCGAATTGCACGATCATCTGCCGCCCGAAATCATCTACGAGCGCGAACTGCTGATCTGCAGAATCTGAAGCAGCTGTAGAAACAGAAAGGCCCGGCGGAACGACTCGCCGGGCCTTTTTTGTCTGGCGTGCGATTTGTTTACTGGCCGGGCGCCTTGTCCGGCAGCGTAAACAGATACGAAACGATATTCTGCATGTCCGTGCTCGCGAATTTGTAAGGCGGCATCGAAGTTCCATGAGACATTTTCTGCGGGTCCTGGAAATGCTCCACCACCCACGCTTCGGTGCGGCGATTCGCCAGCCCGTTCAGCGGCGGACCAATAACGCCGCCTGCGCCGTTCACCTTGTGGCATGCGAAACAATTGTTCTTCTGGAAGAGCAACGCGCCTTCCTGCGCAAAATCGGGCGCCGAATCGATCACATCGCCGTTGTCGGGAGTCAACTTCTGCATCAATGCGATAAGATCCCGGGTCTGAACATCGGTGAGGTTGGTCCCGTTCTTCTGGAAATGCGCCGTCATCCAGACAGCATCATGGCGGTTCGCGGTATCCAGCAGGTTCGGTCCGTTTTTCGGATTGCCCGGCGTGACGTTGTGGCAGGAATCGCAGTGCTGTTCGTGAAAGTAACGAACGCCCGCCATCTCCGCCGGCGCCAGTTGCATCCACTGGATCGGACCCGCATAGTCAATCTGCTCTGCCGCCGACTGCGGGGCCGTACCCTGAATCGCCGCCAGCGTCAAACCGCCCCATCCCAGACCCGCAAGCAAAACGATACCGGCCGCGAGACCCCGCTGGCGCACGCGCACCAGCTTGCCGCGATCGATGAAGGGCGCCAGGATCAAAGCGAGGATCGCCAGAGTCGGGAGGATCACGGTTCCCACCACTTCGGGCACTCCGCTCAATACCTTCAGCGTCTGGAACAGAAACAGGAAGTACCATTCGGGGCGCGGAATGTAGCCGGTGTCCGTCGGGTCGGCCAGTCGTTCGAGAGGGACCTTCACCACCGCAGCCATAACGAACAAGATAGCGAAGGCAATGAAAACCGCCACCGTATCTTTGAAGACCTGTTCGGGGAAGAACGACTTCTTCGGCTTCGCTTCGTCCTCCGGACCCGGCGCCACGCCATGCCGCCGCACCAGGTACACGTGAAAACCAATCAGCAGCAGCGTTGCGGGCGGCAGCAGCAGCACATGCAACCCGTAGAAGCGGGCGAATGTCACCACTCCGATATCTCCGGTACTCGCAAGCAACCGGCTGACATACGGACCCACAATCGGAACCGAAGCGCCGATCTGCGTGGTAACGGCCGTGCCGAAATAAGCCCGGTTGTCCCAGGGCAGCAGATAGCCGGTTAACCCATAAGCCAGGGTCAACAGCAGCAGGATTACTCCGACGATCCATGTGCCTTCGCGGGGCTTCTTGTATGCGCCCCAGAGGAACACCTGAACCATATGGAGCACGACGATCACAATGATCATGCTCGCGCCCCAGTGATGCAATCCGCGCATGAGGCGGCCGGCCGTGACCTCGGTCATGATGTAGCGGACGCTGCTGTAAGCGTCTCCCGGTGTCGGCGCGTAGTTGAACGCCAGCATGATCCCGGTGAAAAACTGAATCAGAATCAGGAACAGCGCGACGCTGCCGAACACCTGATGCCAGCCGCTCGAAGCGGGGATTTCTTCGTAAAGGAACTTCTGAAGACCGGTGTGCAGGCCCGTGCGGCGGTCGAACTCCTCGATGAACGTGTCGAATTTTTTTCGCATGGCGGTCAGGCGGGCAAGTCGGAACGCTTCAGTTCACCGAGCTGAAGCCGATTATTTTCAATTTTCGTCACGTAGCGGTCGAGCGGCCGCGGCGCCGGGCCTGCGACCACCTTGCCGTCGATGGCGAACTCTGAGCCATGGCAAGGGCACAAAAATTTATCCGCTGTCGCCTCCCAGTGATAAGCGCAAGCCAGATGCGTGCACAGCGGACCAAACGCCACGATCTTGTTATCGGGTTCCTTGACCACCCATGCCGTCTTCTTCTCCGTCGACAGTTTCCAGCCGTCCAGTCGGCTTTCCTGGTAACTCAACTCGACCGGCTGGCCTGGCGTCAACTGGCTGACATCCCCGGCGTCGATCCAGCCGGTTCGTTTGCGCGGTTTCGGAGGGATTAAAAGATAGAGCGCGGTCGGAATCGCCATCGCAAGACCGATAATTGCGCCAAGCACGTAGATAACGGCCAGATGGAAAGCGCGCCGTGTGGGGCCGTAGGCTTCCGCCGTTCTCAATTCAGTGGCGCCATGGCTGGTCATCGTGGGGCGGGTGTTCTCCTGTGACAAATTACCATCCTACAAGACTGATATGTCGGTTGCGCGATTTCGCGAGTCGGGTTTTCATATGATTTATCCGCCTCACGGTATAAGCTTGCTGAAGAGGACAATCGACGTGAATCCGATCGATCGCCGCAAATTCATCGGCGCTTCCGTGCTGGCTGGCTCAACCGCACTGGTAGCAGCGGAATCCGGGGATTCCAATACTTCGAATAATGGTACCGCGCACCCTCCCGAGGTTACGCGTATTCTTGCCAAATACATTGTTTCCGCCGAATTAGGCGCTATTCCGCCGGGGGTGCGCAAGGAAGCGGCGCGAACGCTGTTGAACTGGGTCGGCTGCGCCATCGGGGGATCGGGGAACCAGGCCGTGGATATCGCGATCTCCACCCTCTCGCCTTTCTTTGGTCCGGCGCGCGCCTCGCTCCTCGGCCGCAAGGAGAGGACGGATATACTCCACGCGTCCCTCATCAACGGCATCGCGTCTCACGTCCTCGATTACGATGACACCCATCTCCGGACCATCATTCATCCTGCCGGGCCGGTTGTTTCCGCTATTCTCGCGTTGTCAGAAAATCAGCCGGTGTCCGGAGCCGACTTTCTCAATGCGATGATCCTGGGAATCGAGGCAGAATGCCGCATCGGAAACGCGGTTTGTCCTGCTCATTATGACGCCGGCTGGCACATCACCGGAACAGCGGGCGTGTTTGGCGCCGCCGCCGCGTCGGGAAAACTTCTGGGGCTCTCGGAGGGGCAGATGGTCTGGGCCTTGAGCCTCGCCGCCACTCAGCCGGTCGGCTTGCGTGAAATGTTCGGCACCATGACCAAGAGTTTTCACCCAGGGCGCGCGGCGCAGAACGGTCTGACGGCGGCGCTTCTCGCTGCGAAGAACTACACCAGCTCGGACCAGGGTATCGAAGCCAAAGCCGGATGGGCGAACGTTCTGAGCACAAAGCGGGATTACTCCGAAATCACTTCGAAGCTCGGTCAGACTTACGAAGTTTCCCTGAACACGTACAAGCCCTTCGCTTGCGGTATCGTCATTCACCCGGTAATCGATGGATGTATCCAGCTCCGCAATTCGAACAATCTCGCGCCGGCGGACATCGATCGCATCGAACTGAAGATCAATCCCCTGGTCCTTGAGTTGACGGGTAAGAAAACGCCTCAGACCGGCCTTGAGGGGAAGTTCAGCGTCTATCACGCCGCGGCGATCGCAATCATCGAAGGCGCCGCTGGCGAGGCGCAATTCTCCGATCGCGCGGTGCGCGATCCCGCGGTCATAGCCCTTCGCAATCGGGTCTCGACAACGGTTGACCCATCCATCAAAGAAGACCAGGTCCGCATTGCGATCCTGCTCACGAATGGGAAGCGGGTGGAGAAGTTCATCGAGCACGCGGTTGGCAGCGTAACCAACCCGATGAGCGACAAGGATCTGGAGGCGAAATTCACCGCTCAAGCGGATGGCATTCTGCCTGCGGCTCAGGTCCGTCGGGCCATGGACCTTTGTTGGAACATCGAAGCATTACCCAACGCCGCCGCCGTGGCTGAGGCGGCATCTGCCTGAAGACGGCTCTAATCCGTCGGCAGCTCAGGTCCCACTTGCACTCTGTCACGCTGGCGCTGCCGTAGCGAAATTTGCTCGCTGGTGAGCCGCGCGTCGTAAATGGAGCGGGGTTCGATCGACCGGGAGATCATCGTAGCGATCGTCGCCGCAAGCAGCAGCGGCAGAATGGCGTGCCGAGCGAGACCGGTGAGTTCCATGATGAGAACCACGGTCGAGACCGGACCTTGAGTCGTCGCCGACAAGACCGCTCCGGCGCCGAGAAATGCGCACAATCCCACCGGAATGTGCGGAAAAGCGAACGAGCATAAATAACCGAGCACAGAGCCGAGCAAAGCGCCCGATGTGAGCGAGGGAGTAAACAGGCCGCCCGGAACGCCGGATCCAATACACAACATGATGGCGGCCGGCTTCAGCACAAGCAGAAAGGCAGCCAGCGCAAAGGGCACGGTGCCGGCATAAAGAAGTTGGGAAACATCGCGGCCGTTGCCGAGGAGTTCGGGAAAACGAATCGCGACCAGTCCCAATAGGGCCATCCCGAAGATGGGCCTTACAATTCTTTGCCACCCCGACGGCTTGTGGAGTTCCGCCCAGCGGACGAGCCGTACATAAAGAACGGCGAACGGCCCCGCGACCAGGCCGCAGAGGATGGCGAAAAGCAGGTTTACCGGGGAATCCGGCCAGGTTGGGATGTGATAAGTGGCGGCGTTGGGTAATAGAGTCCATGCCGTCGCCGTTGCCACACAAGAGCAAAGAAGGGCCGGCAGGATAAAGCGGAGCGCCAGCGCGCCACGAACGACTTCTATTGCGAAAAGAGCGCCTCCCAGAGGCACTCCATAGGCGGCAGCCATGCCGGCGCCCGCGCCGCAAGCCACCAGCAGGCGGCGCTGGTCATCCGACAGACGAGTCAAGTCGGAGAAGATGTTGGCGAACACCGATCCCGCCTGTTTCGGCGCGCCTTCGCGGCCCAGCGAAACACCCATTCCAACCAGCACGACAGACAACGTCGCACTCGCGAGCGTGCGAAGCCTGGGCAGTCTTCCGGCATGAAACCAGATCGCCGCGGTTGTGTCGATATCGTTGCCGCTCGATAATCTGCGTAACGCCACCTGCGCAATGCCGGTCAGTACGCCGGCTGCCAGCAGAATCAGGAAAAGACGGGTGGCCGTCACCCGGCGCGCCATATCGAGGATATCGGTTCCGTCTCCGCCCCAGAGGCTTCGCTGAACCCACTCAAGAAGCTTTGTCAGCAAGCCCGCGGAAAGGCCGGTCAGGACCCCGATACCGGCGACTGAAAGCCAGAAGCGGAGGGCGGAAGGCTGGTCGAGCGTCGCGGGGATTGCGTCGGCCTTCCTCAGCGTTTCCATTCGTAGTTCGACCTGACGGATTTTACCAGCGAGCTGGAGATGAGCCGGTGGTTTTCGGGTTGCACAGATTTTCGGGTTGCACAGAGAAGATGTAGCAGGGACGAGCGCCGTTGCCCGAGTATTCATGAGGACCGCCCTTCCACAATCTTTTTCAAGTCGCGTTTGCCGTGCAAAATGGCGACCACCTGCAGAGGGGCAGTATCGGGTCGATAGACAATCACGTAATTGGAGAATTTCGGCAGCGTCCAGAAGCGCACCGGCAACGATGTTATGTCTCGCCGCCTGATTCCAATTCAGGGAATGTTTTGCCTGCCGTCGACAGGTCGCGATGATTTCCGTTTCCACCCGGTCGGCGGCGTCCCGGTTATCTTCAGCGATAAACCACCGACGCCGTCGGGGTCTTCGGTCCCCTGCGGAGTGAACCTGAAACGGCGCATTCATTCCTGCTGCGTCAGGCGCTCGGAGCGTCTTTGCCGCAACATCTCAACCGCCGCGTTCCCGTCGATCAATTCGCCGCGCTCTGCCTGAGCAAAGCCTGTCTCGATATGGGCAGCAATGGCTTCGCGCTCCTCGAACATCCAGTCTTCCAGTTCGAGTTGCTCGCGAATGATCTCAAAAGCTGATCGAGAACCTCACTGGGATTCTGATACGCCCCGCACCGGAGGCCAGGTCGATCACGCGCTGCTGTTCAGGGTTCAGGTCAATTGACATGGTTGTCCTCCAGCGTGTAACGATTCTTTCTACTATCCGACCACAAAGCTACAAACCTGCCCAGATCTCTTCAAGCGGGAGAACGAAACCGGCGACCGACCCTTCACCCGCAACGCTTTTCGGGTTCGCTACCAGGCGCGGTTCGGCCATTCCGCGATAAACGTAAACGCACTGGTTATCGCCGTCGATCAGCCATCCCAGTTCCACGCCGTTCTCCGCCCAGAGGCTCATCTTTTTCTGCGCTGAGGCAAGGCGGTCGCTGGGGGACATGACTTCAATCACAAACTCCGGAAAAGCCGCGGGAACTGTCGCAACTCGCGCTTCGATAAAGTGGCCAGACACTCGTTGGACACCCAGGCCGCATCCGGCGAGAGTCCCGATCCATCCGGCAGCAGGAACTGCACGCTTGACCCGAATGACTTCCCGCGTCCGTCTCTTCGGGCCCATTCGCGAAGAGTGGCAGCTGCTTCCAGGCTCCGAAAAGCGGACTCCGCGCCTGCTGCTGGCGCAATAACGATCTCTCCGTCCCGCATGCGCTCAACGTTCAACTCTGGATTAGCCGCGCAGAAAGCAAAATAAGCTTCGTCCGTGATCGGATGGTCACGGTCGAGTATCAGAGTTGCCGGCGCGTTCAGGTCGGGAAGCGCTATCTGCATACTTCATCATCACTCTTTAATGAAAATCATGCGAGGCTGCCATTGCAGTTGTCTCCACGGGACACGGACGCACGGAACGCGCCTTGACAGATACTACCCCGCGCTGATTCTGCAGCACACCGTCGATCAGTAAATATGCATGGCTCAGAACTGTGGTGCGCAACCGCATAAAAACATTCGGCTTCAGAATCACGTTGGCGATGCCCGTTTCGTCCTCCAGAGTCAGGAAGACGAAGCCCTTTGCGGTTCCTGGCTGCTGGCGGCAGATCACGGCTCCGGCGACACGTATGCGGCGTCCGTCGGGGAGATGCTTCACCTGCACGGCGGGGACGACATTCATCCGCTCCAGCGTGGCGCGGTGAAATCGCATCGGATGCGCACCGATCGAGAGGCCGGAATTCATGAAATCTGCCTCCAGGCGCTCAATGGCATTCATCGGAAGCAGCGGCGACGGAATCTCAGGCGGTCCCGCATTCCGCAACAGGTCCGTTACCGGACGCAGCGCCAGTTCCGATTGCCAGAGCGCATCGCGGCGATGCCGCCCGGTTTTTACCATGTGTCGGCCGATCTCATTGAGCGCACCCAGATCGGCCAGCGAGGTTAATTCCGCGCGTGAGATCCGGGGAACGCGCCTCCGTAAATCGTCAATGCCGGTAAAAGCGGCTTTCGACCGCTCATTCACGATCTGCTTCGCTGTCACCTCATTCAGACCCCTTACGTAATTGAATCCCAGACGCACCACGAGATCCCCCTTCCGGGATTCAATCGTGCACTGCCAGTCCGACTGCGTGACATCCACCGGCAGAAAATGCAAACCGTGCCGCTGCGCATCCTTCACAAGAGTCATCGGACTGTAGAAGCCCATCGGCTGATTGTTCAGCATGGCAGCCGTGAAGGCCGCCAGGAAATGACACTTGAGATAAGCACTCGCATAGGCGAGCATGGCGAAGCTCGCGGCATGAGACTCGGGGAATCCATAAAGCGCGAATGAGGTTATGGACTGCACGATCGTGTCCTGATCTTTGCCTGTAATGTCTTTCTTATTCATGCCCTGCCGCAGACGCTTCTCGATATCGATCATTCGCTCTTCCGAGCGTTTGAATCCCATCGCGCGGCGCAGTTCCTCCGCTTCGCCGCCGGTAAAGTCGGCCACGGTCATAGCCATCCGCAGTAGTTGTTCCTGAAAGAGGGGAACTCCCAAAGTTCGCTTCAGGATTGCTTTGAGACTCTCATGCAAACAGACCGGCTCCTCAAGTTTCTCGCGCCTTCGCAGATACGGATGCATCATTTTGCCGACGATCGGCCCAGGCCGAATGATCGCAACCTGAACCACGATGTCATAGAATTTCTCCGGCTTCATTCGCGGCAGGCAGGACATCTGCGCACGGCTTTCCACCTGGAATAAGCCTATGGTGTCGGCTTTCTGTAAAGCCTTGTATACAGAAGGATCGTCCGGGGGCAGGTGCGCCAGATCCACTTCTTCCTCGTAGTGATCGCGAATCAGGTTGATGGAATCCTTCAGCACGGCCATCATGCCGAGACCCAGCAGGTCGACCTTGATGAGGCCGAGATCGGCGCAATCGTCCTTATCCCACTGCACAACGACGCGGTTCGGCATGGTCGCAGGCTCCAGCGGAACGATCGAATCGAGTTGGCCCTGGCAGATCACCATGCCGCCCGAATGCTGCCCCAGATGTCGGGGAAGCTTCTGAATCTGCAGAGATAATTCCATAAGTTTTGCCACCATGCCGTCCGAGGGATCGAGGCCGGCCTCACCAAACTGCTTTTGCCGTTTCGATTCGTCCGGATGCGTCTGCTGCCGTTCCATTTCCCAGGCGCCGCGGCCGGAGAGTTTCGAAATGCGTCCCAGAGATTCTTCGTCAAAGCCGAGCGCTTTGCCCACATCGCGAACGGCAGACCGGCTGCGATACGTGATCACATTCGCGGTCATGGCCGCGCCCAGTTTTCCGTAGCGCTCATAGACGTACTGAATGGCGAGCTCACGATCGTCACCGCTGGGCAGATCGAGATCGATGTCCGGCCATTCGGTGCGCTCTTCGGATAGAAATCTCTCGAATAATAGGTCCAGCTCGATTGGATCAACGGCGGTGATGCCGAGCGAATAACAGACCGCACTGTTGGCGGCCGACCCCCTGCCCTGCACCAGGATTTTCTTCCGGCGACAGAATTCGACAATGTCCCAGACGATCAGAAAGTAGCCCGACAGTCTCCGCTTTTCGATCAGGGCGAGTTCGCGTTCGATCTGCCCATAAGCTTTTTCGTGAACCGGTCCGTAGTGATTCAGAGCGCCCGCAAGCGCTCGCGCGCGCAGGACACTATCCATTGTTTCTCCCGGCCCGACGGGATAACGGGGGAATTCGTAACCAAGATCGGCCAGCGTGAATTGAAGCCTGCCGGACAACTCGGCCGCGCCCGCAATCGCCTCCGGCATGTCCTGAAACAGACGGCTCATGGCCCGATGAGGCTTGAGGTAATGTTCAGAGTTCTGTTCCAACAGACGTCCGGCTTCGGCGATTGTGGTCTTGTGGCGGACGCAGGTGAGCACGTCCATCAGTTCGCGATTGTCGGGATGCGTATAGCGGACACCGTTGGTCGCGATGAGCGGGAGTTTGCACCGTGCCGCCGTATCTCTGAAGTGTTGGGTTCGAACTTCCTCTTCGCGGTTCAGATGGCGCTGTATCTCGGCATAGACATTCCCGCCGCCGAAGATATCGAGAAGAAGGTCGATGGGTTGGGTGTCGTCGGCGAGGCAGACCAGCCCTTTCGCATATTGGCGGAACTCGCTCTCTGAAGCCGCGGCTTTGCCCTTCTCCGCGCGCAGCTTCATGGAGGTGATCAGGCGACAGAGGTTCTGATAGCCGGTTCGATTCTCCACCAGCAGCGTGTAGCGGCCGCCGGCTTCCGCCGTGATCTCCGCGCCGATATGCGGGCGGATCTTCAGCTTTTTCGCCGCCATATAAAAACGCGGCGCGCCGCTTACGTTGTCGGTATCGACAAGGGCTATCGCCGGGATATCCAGATACGCGCACTGGTGGACCAGGTCCTCCGGCGCGGATGCGCCTTCGAGAAAGCTGAACGCGGAGCGGGCGTGCAATTCTGCATACATCAGTGAGTGCGCACCGCCGCGCCGCGCAATCGGTGTGGGGCCAGGGCTTCGGCCCTGCCGCCGAGCTTCCGCTCGGCGCTGACCTTTACGTAAACGCTGGTAGCGCCGGCGATCTTGTCGCCGGTAGTCGTACCAATAGCGTCTTCAAGGGAGTACATCAGTCGTAACTTCCATCAATGAACCACTGCTCAGAAGTCAGATAGAGCCGGTAGATAGCGCGGTCTTCAAGCACCACGTCCCATTCATCGCGGCTCCAGACCGTGTCCGTCCACCATTCGCCCGAAGTTCTCCAGGGACCGGCGCATTCCAGTATTCTGCCCGAAACGCGGGACGAAGCCACGCGCTTGAGGACGCCCCGATCCATATCCACTCGCGCGGCGAGCGGTGGCCGGAAGTAACGCAGGGCGAGACGCAGCACTTTGGACATGGCGTCCTTCGGTTCGCAGGGCTCAAACGCACAGGGGCGGAGCCGATACGCATCCGGGCGATGGGAGTTCAGGATCTCGGGCGAGCCAACATGGTCTTCCCCCGCCAGCGCCCGCAGACGAGCGAGCAGCGTTTGCAGTTTTTCGGACTCCGGCGCCGCGGGCATGAACAGACCGCTCTGGGCAACGCGGGGCGGCGCGGGATGCAGCGTAACGCCGACGGCTACGGATGCGGCGCGCGGCGGATGCGCCTCAAGCGCCAGTTGAATCTGTTTCAGCAGCGCCACAGGATCGCAGACCGCGACCGGGAGATCGATATCTTTCGTGAAAGTCCTGCGGCGTTCGAGCGTGAGCGTCACCGTCACGCGTCTGGCCGCGCCTCCGTTGTGCTGAAGTTTGCGGGTCAGTTCGTGCAGCATCGAGGAGAGCACGAACAGCAGCGGTTCCAGCAGTTCAATGGGATGGTCCAGTTCCTGATGCGCGGTGTAATCAATGGCCGGCGGCTGGATATCGAGAACGCTGTCGCCGTGACCGAGAGCCAGATGGCGTAACCGGGATCCAGCTGCGCCCAGGCGTTCGACAAGACCCGCTTCGGGCAACGCGCCCAACTCGCCAAGCGTGCGAATGCCCCAGCGGCGCAGGGTCAGGATCTGATCCGGCGCGGCCGGAAGCGCTTCGATGGGAATGGACTGCCAAGCGCATGCGCCTCGTGCCCGGGAGCGAGAATCGTGGTTCCCGGCAGATTGCGGGCGGCCAGAATTGCGGCCGAGGGGTTGGCCGCAATCGCCAGGTTGGCGGCGAGCCCCATCGCCGCTCCCTGGCGCGCGATGGCCGATGCGATCTGATGCGCGTCGCCAATGAGCGAACCCAGACCGGTGATCGAAAAGACTACGGTATTCGGTCCGGTATTTTCGACGAGAGGCGAGAACTGGCCGGCCAGTTCGGCAAGGTGTGGCGAATCTCCGGAAAGGCAGGCGAACACAAACTACCTCAAAATTTCGACGGGCAGCGGGATGCCGCTCATCGGCTTCTGCGATATGGCCTGGAGTTCCAGCCGTTCGATGGTTTGAAACGGCGGGCATCCTCTCCAGGAAAGCCGCTGTTGCTGGAATGCGAGCTGACGAATGGAACAGGACCGGGCAACCGGCTGCCGCGCCACAATCACCAGCGCGGAAGGCGTATGCTCCACCGCGCGCTGAAATCGATACCAGTAAGAACCGGGAATCCGTTGCAACGCGCCGGAGGGCATATCGCCCAAGTCGAGAAGCACCAGACCGAATCCGCCGCTGTGCAGAATGAGATCCGTGGCTTTAAGCGCGATCTCGAGGCGATGGCCGCACTGCACCCAGAGCAGTTTTGCCAGATCCACACCGGCTTTGCGCGCCGAACCGGGATCGAAGGCATCGTCGCAATCGACCACCGCCGCCACTTCCCCACCCCGGGTGGCGTTCGCGAGCATCCACTGAGCCATGGCCGTGCGTCCACTGGACGCTTCCCCAAAAATCTCGGTAATTCCGCCTCGGGTCAGTGTCCAGAGGCCCGGCGTACCGCTGCGAACCTCAAATCGGGCCGCAAGGCGGGAGAGAGTCTGAACAGAAGCGGCAAGGGCCGTATTCGCCATTTGTTCGCCTCTGCTTATTTTGAGTTACGGACATGGTTGGAGTCAATCGCATTCTGTATTTTTGGTCGCGCGGCTATTTTGGGAGCGCTTTGGTCACATGCCGGAAAGCGTTCTCCAGCGAATGCGCTGTATTCCGGTAGCTTTTCTCCAGCGCATTTCCTGTGTTGTCACCGGCGAGCGAAAGGGCCGATGCCGTGTTCTGGCCGCTGTTCGCCAGCGCTCCTCCCGTGGAACCGCTTACGGAAATAACCCCCTGGGCGGGATGTCTTCCGGGATGGAACCATGCAATATCGGTTTCCGGAAGCCCGCCCAGACGAGCAATGGCACCGGCGGGGAAATTCGTGGAAGCCATCTTCTCTTTGAGCGGCCAGAGATTTGACGAGATAAAAAGCGACCCGTTCATAGGATGCCCCGGCTCACCCAGATTGACAACACTGCGGGGATGAAGCGCCTGCATCGCCTCACACCGGTCCGCGCCGCAACCCCGCTGACACAGCGCCGGGTTCAGATAAGACGCATGTTTGTCCGGTGAAATCCAGATTCTGGCTCCCCGGTCCGTCGCATCCACCGTGGATGCGCGAGCGATCTGGCTCACATCGCAAACCGTGTTCTCATGCGCGCCCGCATACCAATAGAGCGCGATCCACGCAGCCGATCGCAAATCGCCGCCCGATGCCTGAACCAGCACGGATGCGTGTTCCGCATCGAGCGGGTGACCGTGCTCGCCGCAGTCCAGGCGCCAGAGATGGTAGTAATGGATCTCCGCCCGGGGCGCCGTTCCCGGGGCCGTTTTGACCGGAAAGACCTCGCCATAAATAGTCCCGTTCTCCGCTTTCACCGTCGGCTTTTCGACCGCCGGAAGGAACTCGGCAGGTTCGCCCGAGCAATCCGAGCGCCCGATCATAAAGCTCGGCGCGAACTGCGCGAGCAGCGACTGTTCCAGCGCATCGTTCAGACCGTCGCGGTCCGAATCGAGGACCGCAGAGGATTCCTGAGCGACAGCCGCGCCAACTCCCATTACGGTGAGGAGGGCAGCAAAGAAGATTTTCAGCATGTAGCCATCTGAATAACAATACGACCTTTGTTTTTATGCGCGGCGGCGCGCCTCAGAGCTTCCCGCATTGATTCGAGTTCGAACGGAACGATCGAATCGACAGGCGGAAGCACACCCGCCGCCGCTGCCTGGGCGACATCGCCCAATCCTTTGCCTCCCGCCAGAGTTGGTCCCGTCAGGACGTAACGCGGCCCCCGGATACGAGAACTGACGATCCGATAGCCCGCGCGCGCCAGAACCGCCAGAATTCCGGCCCAACTCAGCGGGCGGTCGCCGATGAATCGCTCCGGACCCACGACAGTTACGAAGATACCGTGCGTATCAAGCACTCGCCGCGCCGCTGCTTCAACATCGCCGCCACCGACCACGTCGAGAACCCCGTCAATTTTCCCCACGCCTCTGGTTGCAAGAGTGCGATCCCAGGGTCCGCTGTTGTAGTCGGCCACGAGCGAGCAACCGAGCTGGAGGGCGCGCTCCACACTCGATGAACCGCACACGCCCACCACTTCGACGCCGGCGCGGACCGCCAGTTGCACGGCCATGCCGCCAATGCCGCCTGTCGCGCCCACGACGACAATACGCTGGCCGCCCCGCAGGTTCAAAGCGCGAATGGCGGAGAATGCCACGAGCCCGGAGATCCCGCAGGCAGCGACACTATCGAAAGACAGCCCTTCCGGTTTCTTCGTAAGCCAGAGTTCATCCACGGGGCAAAACTCGGCCCATGCTCCCCTCGCGTAGAATGGCGCGCGCACTCCGAATACTCTGTCGCCGGCCCGGATCGATTGGACGCCATCTCCGACACGAGTCACGATTCCCGCCAGATCGCTGCCGGGAGTCACCGGCCGGTGGGCGCTCGGTCGCGCTCCTATGGGGATTCCTCCGTAAAAAGTCTCCTCGGCTACGTGAATGTCATCGATGTTGATGGTGGAGGCTAGTACCCTCACAATCACCTCCAGGCTTCGCGGCTCCGGCTCCTCGATCTCCACCATTTGAATCGCGTCCGCGAGAGTGCCCGGCTCGGGACGCCGGGTAACCGCCAGAGCCCGCATACTCCATATAGGATTTCATAAGTGGTGAAAGGGATCCTTCTCAAAAGTAAGCCGCAAACTTCTGAAACGGACCGTACCTGGCGAGGCGAAAAAGCGAGCTTAACCGTAATGAAATCGGTTATACTTGCCCGAGTAGAATTCAACGGCATCTCCAGTTTTCAGAAAAAGGACAAATCGAATGCAATCGAAAACACGTGTAATTGCAGTGCTCCTTGGGTTCGCGGGTCTGGCGCCGGCGCAGTCTTTGACATCGCAGGCCAGCATCAGAATACCGAGATCCAGCGTGGCGCTCCCGGGTGACGCCGGCCTGCGGTCCCACACGAACATCCGGGTGCTTGTTCCCGCGAACTCCAGTGGCTGGTCTTCCTCGCAAGCCAACCCTGAGGCAGGTTCTCCTCCCTTCTCGGGGTACCTCTATCAAACGCCGGCTTCGATTGCCTGTATTTACGGCTTCGTAACGGCCTCGGCGGGTTGCAACCCCAATACGGTGACGGCAAATCCGACCGGCGGGGCGAAAGCAATTGCCATAGTCGACGCTTATGACGATCCGGCCGCCGCGAGCGATCTGGCAGCGTTTTCAACTCAGTTCGGACTGCCGGCACCGAACTTCAGCGTGGTATACGCAAGCGGCACCCAGCCCGCTCAGGATCCAACGGGGGGATGGGAAGTCGAAGAGTCGCTCGACATCGAGTGGGCTCATGCCATGGCGCCCAATGCCAAAATCTATCTGGTGGAAGCTGCGTCCAATAACAATAGCGACTTGTTTCCAGCGGTAGCGGTGGCGAGCCTGCTGGTGAAAGCGGCCGGTGGCGGCGAGGTTTCCATGAGTTGGGGGTCGACCGAGACCGCCACGGAAACGCTGTTCGATGCATACCTCAAGGTCCCGGGTGTGGTTTATTTTGCTTCCGCGGGCGATTCGGCGGGAGTGGGTTACCCCAGCGCTTCTCCCTACGTGGTTTCGGCGGGAGGTACTACCCTCAGCATGAATCTCTCTACCGGTGGATTCCGCCAGTCCTTTGCATGGGAGGACACCGGCGGCGGTCCCAGTTTGTATGAGCCTACACCGAGCTATCAGAGCAGCATCTCCGGCCTGAATGGCGCGCGAGGCACTCCCGATATGGCCTTCGATGCTGACCCGAATACCGGAGTATGGGTGCTGGACAGCATTCCAAACGATGGTCAGGGCGGCCCCGGTACGTGGTACATCGTGGGAGGCACCAGCGTAGCGGCGCCTTCTCTGGCTGGAATCGTGAATGCCGCCGGCCATTTTTATACCTCCACGGCAACCGAACTCGGTGTAGCTTACGGCTTCGCGAGCTTGGGTACTTTTAAGGATGTCACCGCCGGCATATGCGGACCCTACGCCGGTTATCTGGCCAGCACCGGCTATGACTTCTGCACGGGCGAAGGAAGCCCTAACGGGTACACCGGGAAGTAGCACTCCGCGACAGTAAACGTCTGGTGGACCTGGGAGCGGCATGGGTCCACCAGACGCAAACTGAAAAGTCCGGTTCGTTGCTCCGTTATTTGCCGCGCAGGAGCTTGTCGACAGCCTTCGCGAGTTGTTCGAATTCTGCCTGTGCGGCAGATCCAGGCGCATACTCCTGAACCGTGAGGCCGCTCATCACCGCCTCGGCGACCACGATCCGCTGGCCGATTTCGGGCAAAACCTTTTTTCCCATTTGTTCGAGTGAAGAAGACAATTCGCGGCCAAGAGTCGTGTTCTTGAGGACCTTCGACGGCACAAGGCGGATACGCGGCTTCTTCGACCGCCTTTCGGCGCGCGCTTTTAAAGCCATCGCGAGAGCCTCCTTCAACGGGAACAGATCGAGCGGTGAAGGACCGCAGGGAAGAAGCGCAAGGTCCGCCAGCAGCATTGCCTGATACGTTACATCCTGAATCCCGGGCGGAGTATCGATCAGGACGATGTCCGCCGCCTTTTGAGCCGCACGCACCTTGTCGCGCAAGTCATCGGATTTACCGGCACTCACTTTCCCCACGCACCGCGAAAGCATTCCCTCGCCCTGCCCGGCCCAGGCGGCGAGGCTGTGCTGTGGGTCGGCGTCCAACGCGGCGACGGTCTTGCCCATGGCGGCAAATTCGCCGGCCAGGTTTCCCGCGATCGTCGACTTCCCGATCCCGCCCTTGCGTCCGGCGATTACGACTACTGCCATGGGAAGCTGCTATTGGCGCACGGCCATGAGCACTCCATCCACGATTTCGCGGAATTCTTTCTGGGTGAGCAGGCCGCGCTTTTCGATGCCCTTGTCCTTTACGCGCTTGAGCATCTCCGCGACCGCCTCATCGTCCGTACCCTCAATGCCCATCTGCTCGAGGTTCCAGGTGATGGAAGCTTTACCGCTTTTCTTGCCCAGCACGATTTCGCCGCGCCGGCCGGTGAGCGCGGGGTGCGTCCCGAACATCGCCAGCGGCTCTTTGATCACCAGGTCAACGCCGATGCCGGATTCCCGGGTGAAGTTGCGCTCGCCAAGGATGGGTTTGTTCACCGCGGTTGCGAATCCGCTGATCCGGCTCACGAGTTCGCCCAGTTCGGGCAGCTTCTCCAGTTGGTACTGGGTGTCGTAGCCGTAGAGCACGTGCAGCGCGACCATCAGTTCTTCGAGCGGCGCATTCCCCGTCCGTTCTCCCAAACCGTTGGCGCAGCTGTGAATGCAGTTCGCGCCGGCCTCAACGCCGGCCAGTTCCGTTGCCACAGCCATTCCGAAATCGTTGTGGGTGTGTACCTCGACAGGGAGCTTTGTCAGGCTTTTCACCAGACGAACCATGTATTTGATCGCTTCGGGAAGCGCACAGCCCATCGTGTCCACCACGCCCACGGAGTCGGGATTCGAATCCAGCACGATGCGGCTCAGGAGGTTTCGCAGATCTTCTTCACGCGCGCGGGTGGTGTCGTAGGGGAAGTAAACCACGTGCAGCCCGCGGGACTTCGCGTAATTAATGACGCCTACGCTCTTCTTGAGGACATCTTCCCAGGTCCACTTGAACTGGTACTTGAGCTTGGGATAGCCGATGGGCACTTCCACGATGACGCCATGGCAGCCGCACTCGAGCGCCTTATCGATGTCCGAATTCATGGCGCGCGCGAAGGTGTAGATCCGCGCTTTCAGGCCCAGCTTTGAGATCTGCTTGATCGCTTCGAAATCCTGTTCGGACACGGCGGGCATTCCGGCTTCGATGCGCTCCACGCCCACTTCGTCGAGCTTCTCGGCAATCGCGATCTTGTCGGCGATGCTGAACACGATGCCCGGAGTCTGCTCGCCATCGCGCAACGTCGCATCGTGGATGCTGACTTTTTCGGGAAGGTCGAAGGTGGCCCGCACTTCGGGGACGAAGTTATAAGGACTAACCCACCACTTGTTTTCATTCAAGTATTTGTCTGTCATTGTTGGAAGCTCCTGCGATGAGATGACGCGTTCGGACCGGAATGCGCATTTTATCATCCGCCGCAGGCTTCGGGTCGGGGGGATCGGATCGCAACCCCAGGATGAGACAATGCCCTGAAGCCGCTTCATGAGTTCCTTCACCACTCTGCTGCGCTCGAACCGCAACTACCGGTTCACCTGGTTCGGGCAGGTCGTGAGCGAAGTGGGAGACCACTTCAACAACATCGCGGTCATGAGCCTCGCGATGCAACACACAAACCCGGGCCTCGTGGTCACAGGCGTTTTTCTCGCGCGAGCCGTACCCATGCTCGCGGCAGGTCCCATCGCAGGCGTGCTGCTCGACCGTCTCGACCGCAAGCGGGTCATGATCGCAAGCGACCTGACGCGTGCCGTCATTGCGCTCGGCTTCGTCCTGTGCACTCACCAGAAAAGTCCGCTGCTCCTTTACCTGTTGAGCGCCGCGCTGATGTTTGCGTCGCCGTTTTTCACCGCTGGCCGCAACTCCATCCTTCCGAGCATTGCTACTCCCGGCGAACTCCACACCGCGAACACGATGACTCAGACCACGTCGTGGGCCAGCCTGACCATCGGCGCATTTCTCGGGGCGGTCGGCGCGCAAAATGGGTTCGAAATTGCGTTCGGCTTCAACGCCCTTTCGTTCGTGATCTCGGCGCTCTGCATCTCGCAGCTGAGACGCCCCGGCGGATTCAAGCCTGCGCCAGTCGAACGAAAACACCTGGAAAGCGGCCTGACGCAATACCGCGAAGGCCTGTCTTATATGCGTGCGACCCCGCTGGTCTTCGGCATCGCGATGCTCAGCGTCGGGTGGGCGAGCGGAGGCGGCGCAGCCCAGATCCTCTTCAGCCTCTTCGGCGAAAAAGTTTTCAACGCGGGGCCGCTGGGCATCGGAATCATCTGGGGCTTCGCCGGCGTCGGCCTGCTCATCGGCGGCGCAATCGCGTACTGGTTGGGCAAGCGCATCACGTTCGCGCAGTACAAGCGGACCATCGCAATCGCATACCTGATCCACGGCGGCGCCTACGTGCTGTTCAGCCAGATGCCGACCCTCGTGCTTGCCTGCGTCTTCATCCTGCTCTCGCGCGCGGCCATCGCGGTCAGCTCCGTGCTGAATTTTTCGCAGCTCCTGCATCACGTCGAGGACCGTTACCGCGGCCGCGTCTTCGCGACGGTGGAGTCGTTGACCTGGTCAACCATGATGTTCTCGATGACAGCCACCGGAGCGGCAACCATTTCATACAGCCCGAGAACGATCGGAGCCTGGGCAGGCGTGATCAGCTCCAGCACGGCGATCTTCTGGACATGGGCCAACTTGACCGGACGTCTGCCTGAACCGACCCGCCAGCCGGTGAGCGTGGAGGAGGAAGACGAAATCCACGCGGAGCCTGAGGTAATTTCATGAGTATGCCGAAGCCCTCTTCTTTTCCATACGACACCCGCCTGAACATCCTTCACAAGCCCCTCGAATTGATCGACGTGAAGGCGCTGGCCGATGCGTCCGAACATCCCTGGTACAATCAGACGCTTTGCAAAGTCAACGACTCCGTCGTTCGGGTCGGAGTCGTCCAGGGCGAGTATCACTGGCACAAGCACGATGCCGACGACGAGTTCTTTTACGTCGTCGGGGGCAAGCTGTTCATCGATCTCGAAGACCGAATCGTCGAACTCGGACCGCTGCAAGGCTTCGTGGTTCCGAAAGGCGTCGTGCACCGGACGCGCGCGCCGGAGCGAACCGTCATGCTGATGGTGGAGAACGCGGGGATCATTCCAACAGGCGATGAGTGAAACCATAAAAGGCAACATAATCCTGGTAACCGGAGCGGCGAGGCGAATCGGACGTTCTATAGCACTGCGCCTGGCTGCGGAAGGAGCCCGAGTCGCAATCCATTACAACCACTCCGAGCGCGAAGCGCGAGCCACGGCGGAAGAATGCGGAGACGCTCCTATTTTTCGCGCGAACCTGGAAAGCGTCGCGGAGATCCGCGCTTTGTTTCGCGAGGTCGGCGATCGCTTCGGACGCCTCGACGGACTGGTCAACAATGCCGCGCGCTTCACCCGCTTCGATCCGCTGAAGATCGAAGAAGCGGACTGGGATTTCATCCACTCGGTGAACTTGAAATCGGTCTTCTTCTGCTGTCAGGCGGCGGCCCGGATCATGCTCGCGGGTGAAGGAGGCCACATCGTGAACATCAGTTCGCTGGGAGCCTTGAAGCCGTGGTCGGAACACGCGCACTACTGCTCATCGAAGGCAGGCGTTGTGATGCTCACGCGCGCGCTCTCGAAAGCGTGGGCGCCGAAGATCGCGGTAAACAGCGTCGCGCCCGGCGTGATCCCGTTCGGAGACGTGGACGAGCGGGTACAACGCTTCATCGCTGCGACCCCAGCAGGTCGCGCCGGAACAGGAGAAGAGGTCGCCGAAGCGGTCCTCTTCTTCCTGCAAAGCACGCGATTTATAACAGGCCAGCTGGTCGCCGTAGATGGGGGCCTGAGCCAGAAATGAGCTATTGCAGCGTCAGATTTCCCTGATCGTCGCCGTTGGTCTTCTCTTCGGCTTCGGGAATCAGGCAAGCCGCCGCGACCTGATCATTCTCCTCCATCCGCACCAGACGCACGCCCTGAGTCGAGCGCCCCGCCTGACGGATCTCGCTCGAATCGATGCGGATCATCTTGCCGTCCCGGGTGACAATCATCAACTCGGAATCTTCCTTCACGGAAAGGATCGCGATCACCATGCCGGTCTTGCCGGTGGTCTTCATGTTGATGACGCCCTTGGCTCCGCGGTTGGTCAGCCGGTAATCGCTGAGCTTCGTCCGCTTGCCATAGCCGTTATCGGAGATCGAGAGGATCAGACCCTCTTCGCCGATCACCTCCGCGCCCACGATGAAATCGCCCTCGGCGAGATCCATCCCGCGGACTCCGCGCGCCGGGCGGCCCATCGGACGAACCTTGTCTTCCGCGAACCGGATCGCCTGGCCTTCATGAGAACCGAGGAAGATGTAGTCCTTGCCCGAACTCAGGCGTGCGGCGATCAACTCGTCGCCTTCGTCGACGCCGATCGCGATGATCCCGCGCTGCAGCGGATTATCGAACTCCGTCAGTTCGGACTTCTTGATCACGCCAAACTTCGTCACCATGACGATGAACTGGTCGGCTTCGAATTTGTGCACCGGCAGGAAGGCCTTCACGGTCTCATCCGGCTGCAGGTTGATCAGGTTCGAGATGTGTTTACCTTTGCCCACGGTCGTGGCATCGGGGATCTCATAAATCTTAAGCCAGTAGACGCGGCCTTTGTTGGTGAAGACCAGCAGGTAGTTGTGGGTCGAAGCGACGAGGAAGTACTCGACGAAATCCTCGGTGCGCGTGCCCATGCCGATGCGGCCCTTGCCGCCGCGTGTCTGCCGCCGGTAGGTATCGACCGCAGTGCGCTTCAGATAGCCGCCGTGCGTAACCGTAACCGCCATGTCTTCGACTGCGACCAGATCTTCCAGCCGGATGTCGCCCGGATCGTCGATGATCTGCGTGCGGCGCTCGTCCCCGTGGTCCTTCTGAACTTCCTTCAGCTCCTTGATGATCAGGTCGCGCAGAACCTTCTCGGAGCCGAGGATTTCGAGATACTCGCCGATCCGGCGCTGGATGTCGGCCAGTTCGTTGGCGATCTTCTCCTGCTCCATGCCGGTCAGGCGCTGCAACTGCAGTTCGATGATGGCCTGAGCTTGCTTTTCGGAAAGCTGAGTAAGCGCTTCTGTGGCGCCCGCCGCTTTAAGATAAACCGCATCGAACTTGAACTGGGTGGATGCGGTCACCAGCGACTCGCGGGCTTCTTTCGGCGATTTGGCCGCCCGGATCAGGCGGATGACTTCGTCGATGTTTTCCAGCGCGAGGCGGAATCCGAGCAGGATGTGCTCCCGCTCGCGGGCCTTGCGGAGTTCGAAATCGGTTCGCCGGCGAACGACATCGACGCGGTGCTCGATGAAGTATTTGATTGTCCGCATCAGGCCCAGTTCGCGCGGCTGGCCGTTGACGATGGAAAGATTGATAATGCCGAAGCTGATCTGAAGCTGAGTGTTCTTGTATAGGTTGTTGAGGATGACATCGGCCTGCTCGCCGCGCTTCAGTTCGAAGACGATGCGCATGCCGTCGCGATCGCTCTCGTCGCGAATCTCCGAGATGCCTTCGATCTTCTTCTCGTTGACCAGCGCGGCGGCGTTCTCGATAAGGCGGGATTTGTTGACCTGATACGGGATCTCGGTCACGACGATCTGCTCGCGATCGCCCTTGCCCATGGGTTCGATGGAAGCCTTCGCGCGGATCTTCAGACTGCCGCGGCCGGTGCGGAACGCATCGAGAATTCCCTGCGCGACCGAGAATAAAGCCGCCGGTCGGGAAATCCGGACCCTGCACGATCTCCATGATCTTTTCGAGCGAGCGTCTCCGGATGCCGGATCAGAAGAATGGTGGCTTCGATGATCTCGGTGAGATTGTGCGGCGGGATGTTGGTCGCCATGCCGACCGCGATCCCGGACGAGCCGTTGACCAGCAGGTTCGGAACGCGCGTCGGAAGAACTTCCGGCTCGAATTCGCTCTCGTCGTAGTTCGGGCGGAAATCGACCGTCTCTTTGTCGATATCTTCCAGCAGCCCGGTGGCAATGCGCGAAAGCCGGGCTTCGGTATACCGCATCGCCGCGGGCGGATCGCCATCGACAGAACCGAAATTGCCCTGCCCATCCACCAGCGGATAGCGCATGGAGAAAGGCTGCGCCATACGGACGAGCGAATCGTAAACCGACGCGTCGCCGTGCGGATGGAACTTGCCGAGAACTTCGCCGACGATCTTGGCGCACTTGCGGGTCGGGCGGTTCGGAGCGAGACCCATCTCGCTCATGCCGAAAAGAATGCGGCGATGGACGGGTTTGAGTCCGTCGCGGATATCCGGAAGAGCGCGTCCCACGATTACGCTCATGGCGTAATCGATGTACGAGCTCTTCATCTCGTCTTCGATATTGATGTTGATATTGCGGTCGTTATTGTCGCCCCCACCCCCTGTCGGAAGCGGTATTTGCGGGGGCGCAGGCGGACCCTGCGGAGGATTACCTTGATCTGCCATTTTTTTGTGTTAAATCCAATTGTAGCATGGATTTAGCTGGTGCTGGCCCCGCGCGTGCTGCTATGGCCGCAAGCCGTTATGGAGAAAGCAATTGCTGCCCACGTCCGGCAGGACGTTCATGAAATAAAAGGAGAACTGATCGATCAGCGCATCGCCGACGTCGAGGCGGTTGCTCGCTGGATGGACTATGCATTCGTTCTTCCGGGAGGGTTTCGATTCGGCCTCTCCGGCTTCATCGGACTTGTTCCGGGAATCGGGGACCTGGTCGATGCCCTGGTTTCCGTTTACATCGTCTGGCGTGCCATTCAGATCGGGATTCCGCGGGTGACGATTACCAGGATGGTCCTGAACGTCGGTATCGAGGGCATCTTGGGCGCCGCCCCGTTCGTCGGCGACCTGTTCGACGTGATCTTTAAAGCCAACCGCCGGAATTACGAACTGCTCAGAACCCACATGACCCAATCCCACCGCCAAAGGCGGCTGGATTGGGTTTTCGTGATAGCGACGGCGTTGATCGTGGCTGCAGGCGTGATACTTCCGATTTGGGCGCTGGTCACCCTTCTTAATTATTTGAAGTAGCCTTCTGGTGGCGGGTCTGAATTTCGTTCACCACCTGCTGGGTATTCGGAACGTTCCCGGCGATCTGCTGCAGTTGGCTGCGCTGGGCCTCGCTGTCGACAGTTCCCGTCAGCGTCACGACTCCGTTTTTCACCGAGTGACTGATCCCCGATTTATATCCGTTCGAAATAAGGGCGGCATCAAGATTATTATCGATGCCTTTATCGATATCTTTATCGAACGTTTTCGTCGGTCCCGAGTCACTTGCGGGCAGAACGGCCACTTGATTCGCAACCACCTCATTACCGGCTACTGATTGGGCGATCTGGGCGGCTTGCGCCTTCGCGGCGTCAGTTGCGACGTGGCCGCCGAGTGTCACGACGCCTTTGTCACGGTCTTCCGATACGGAAACGTCCTTGATGCCTGCCTGATCGAGAGATTTGCGAACGCTGCTTGCCACAGCGGGAGATTTCGGTGTGCTGGAGCAGCCCGCGAGGAGCCCGACTGCGAGAACAGCGGAAAGTGTAGCGGTTTTAATCATAGAGTTACGACCTCGTGATACGGAGGGCACGCCCAGTGCCGCGGTGAACTTAGCCACAGATCCCGGGTGGCTGTGTCTTCCCGACACAGGGGTGTCCTGAGGGTACTTAGGGATGCGAACTCACACTATGGCCTTGCCGAATAGAATCAACAGCTTGTCAGGCGGATTTTGTGGGGCCAGGTTTGCTATGCTAATGGCCGAATCGCTGAAGTGACGCAACCTGCCCTCTGCTGCAACACGTTAAGCAAAGGGGATGACGTTCCGAGACGAGGGCTTTCGGGAGCCCGAGTTGAAATTTTCGGCTCGTTATCCTCCGCTTGAAGGGTTGCAGCAGGAGGGGTTTTCAAGCCTCCCAGCACTGGCCTCCGCGCTACACTCTGGTTTCCACCGTGAGTGCCAGTTCATCTTCTTCATCTGCCGCGCGCTGGGGCGCGGTTTCGTTTTTCGCACTGGCTTCCACCTGGAATTACCTCGACCGGAGTATTCTCTCCGCCGCCGGTCCGCGAATTAAAGCGGAATTTCATCTGAATAACGCCGATTTCGGATGGCTGCTGTCGGCATTTGCCTTGCCTTATGCGATCGCCGCTCCGGCGGTCGGGTGGTTTCTCGATCGCCTGGGTCTGGAGACCGGGATTATTTGCGCGGTTGCGCTGTGGTCCGTGAGCGCGGCTTTATGCGGATGGACACGGAGTTTCGGTCAACTCGTCGGCGCGCGCGTGTTCCTGGGGATCTGGGAATCGGCGGGCGTACCGGCGGCGGGCAAGCTGAACGCGATCTATCTTGAACCGAAGGACCGTGCTCTCGGCGCGGCAATGACTCAAATCGGAATCGGGATCGCCGGAGTGGCGGCTCCGCTTCTGGTGGCGGCATTCACGGGCTGGAGAAGTCCGTTCTTCGTCTGCGCCGCACTCGGCTTCGGCTGGATTCCGCTTTGGATGCTGGTCCGCTCGCGGGTCCGGCCGTATCGGGAGGTCGAGCCGCAAGAGCACGCCCCCTTTTTTGATCTTCTAAAAGACCGGCGGCTGATCGCGCTGGCCGGGGCGAATGTACTCTGGATGGTCGGCTATACGTTCTGGACCAATTGGACGACCTTGTACCTGGTTCAGTCTTACCGGCTGACCACGGCCCAGGCGAATGGTTATGCCTGGTTTCCTCCCGTGGCCTCGACTCTTGGTGGATTTGCGGGCGGGTGGCTTTCCCGGCGCTTCATTCAACGCGGGACGCCTGCAGTTGAAGCTCGGGTATTCGCGACCCTGATCAGCGCTTTCGGATGCCTTGTTTCGGTGCTGGCGCCGTTCTGTCCCACGCCCCTGTGGGCACTGGTCCCGGTTTCAGCGAGCTATTTCATGATTGTGGCGGGCAGCGTCAACATCTACACCGTGCCGCTCGATATCTGGGGCGGTGAACGAGCGGGCTCGGCTATAGCGGCTCTGGGGTTCGCCTACGGACTGATGCAGACCGCCATTTCACCGCTGATCGGCCTGCTCGTCGACCGGTTCGGCTTTGCGCCGGTCTGCTGGCTCGTGGCGCTGCCTCCTTTTGCGGGATGGCTGCTGCTCAGGTCACTGGTAAAATAGGCGTTTTCAACTACTTTCTGTCTGGAGGATGGATGGCACAGATCGCGCGCCGAAGGTCGGTTGCGGTGAACATTGGCGGCGTGAAGGTGGGCGGAGCGAATCCGATCGTGGTTCAGTCCATGACCAACACGGATACGGCAGACGTCACTTCGACAGTCAATCAAGTCATGGCGCTGGCGCGCGCCGGGTCCGAACTCGTGCGCGTCACCGTGAATACCGACGCGGCCGCGGCCGCTGTCCCGAAGATTGTCGACACGCTCAATATGTTCGGCGTGCGCGTGCCCATCATCGGCGACTTCCACTACAACGGCCACCTCCTGCTAAAAAAGTATCCGGCCTGCGCCCGCGCGCTGGCCAAGTACCGGATCAACCCCGGCAACGTCAACATCGGCAAGAAACACGACGACAATTTCCGCACCATGATCGAGGCAGCCATTGAATATGGCAAGCCGGTGCGCATCGGCGTCAACTGGGGTTCGCTCGACGGCGCTCTTCTCACCCGGATGATGGACGAGAACAATCGCCTTCCCGAGCCGAAAGACGCGCGCCAGGTGACGCTGGACGCCATCGTCGCAAGCGCCCTTCTCTCCGCCGAAGCCGCGGAGCGTTACGGTCTGCCGCGCGAGCGCATCATCCTGAGCGCCAAGGTAAGCGGCGTGCAGGACCTGATCGACGCCTATCGGGCGATGGCGGCGCAAAGCGATTACGCGCTGCATCTCGGATTGACGGAAGCGGGTCTTGGGTCGAAAGGCGTGGTGGCCACCACGGCCGCGCTCTCGGTTCTCTTGCAGGAGGGCATCGGCGATACGATCCGAGCTTCTTTGACGCCTCTTCCAGACGGGGATCGCACCGAAGAAGTCTTCGTCAGCCAGCAGATTCTGCAGTCGCTGGGGATCCGCAGCTTCGCCCCGCAGGTAACCGCCTGCCCCGGATGCGGGCGCACGACTAGCACGTTCTTCCAGGACATGGCCGACCAGATTCAAACGTATCTCCGGGAGCGGATGACGATCTGGAAGGAGCAGTTCGAGGGCGTGGAGGAGATGAAGGTTGCGGTGATGGGCTGTATCGTCAATGGACCGGGCGAATCGAAACATGCCAACCTCGGCATCTCGCTGCCGGGCACCTTCGAAGAACCTGTCGCGCCGGTCTATGTGGACGGCAAACTCTCCACAACGCTGCGGGGCGACGCGATCGTCGCGGAATTTATCGGCATTTTGAACCGCTATGTCGAGTCCCACTACACGCCTGTACCAGTCACGCCTGGACAAATCAACGAGCCGGTAACGGCCTGACCGAATGCCGCGCTACTTTACGCTCGAGGAAGCTCGCGCCGCACTGCCAGTGGTCGGACGCAGCATCCGCGAAGCGGTGCAGGCAAAGGCGCGCTACGGCGAAGCCGAAAAGGTGATTCAGAACCTTGCCCAGCGCATTCTGATCATGGGCGGCATCAACGTCGACACCGTGGCAGCTGAGGCGTGGAAAGCCCAGTACGAGTCGAATGCCGAGACGCTCAAGACGTCTCTGGAGCGGATCGAAGAGATGGGGGTTCTGATCAAGGACCTCGACGTCGGTCTGGTCGATTTTCCGACATTATTTCGTGGGGAAGAAGTCTATCTCTGCTGGCGGATGGATGAGGACGACATCGACCACTGGCACGGAGTCAACGAGGGTTTCGCCGGCCGCAAGCCGATCGACCAGCACTTCGTCGAGAATCATCGCGGCGAAGGCCGCGACTGAGACGGTGCCGGTATGCGGAACGTGCTGGTTCACAATTATTTTCGATGTGGATTTCGAGGCTCCTGGGATGTCATCACCCGCGGTCTCCGGCCCCTGGCGTTCGTGATGCGCCCCATCGTTGCTCGGATGGTCCGCTAACATTGTTTGCATGATTCGTACTCAAGTGAAGCTGACTGAGGCGCAACTTGAAGCTCTTCGGCAGGCGTCGGCTGCAACAGGCAGATCGGTTGGCGATTTGATCCGGCAGGGCGTGGATCAATATCTGATGGCACGCGGCGAACCTGGGCGGCAAGAACGGATCGAAAGAGCAATCAACGTAGCTGGAAGGTTTTCTTCGGGCCGGAATGACGTCAGTGCCAAACATGACAGCCATTTGGCCGAGGCCTTCGAGCATTGACCGTCTTCCTCGGCACATCCGGCCTGTATGCCGTATTCGACCGAGACGACACTAACTAACCACCCAGAGCCCGGATCGCATGGGAGGAATGTGGCGTGATGGATCTCGCTCGTGACTAATAATCACGTTTATAGTGGAGACCGCAGCATTGCTGCGAACCGAATCGGACTGGCGGCTTGATGCGGAATCGGGGTGTTCGTATTGCGTTCTGCTTCGACGGCCACTTCCGGGAGCAGGGCTTCGTGACCAAACCTGGTCCGGGTGTGCACTGAACAGCGCGCCGATCAGCTTGCAATGGTTTGGAAATGTCTTGCGCGGGCGTCATCTGCGCCGCTGCGCAAGAGGGACGCCGGATTCCGCCCGCGGCCGTACTGCCGGGGCGAACAACCCATAACCCTCTTGAACGCCGTGCTGAAGGCGCTTTCGGATTCGTAACCGAGCGACAGCGCGATCTCCGAAATGGGATCGCTGGAATTCACCAGCTTGTCGCCGGCCAGCAGCATTCGCCAGCGCGTCAGGTATTCCATGGCCGAGTCCCCGACCGTATCCTTGAATTTCAGGGCAAAAGTCGATCGCGACATGCCGGCGCGCTCCGCCAGTTCCTGCAAAGTCCAGCGATGCGACGGATCTTCGTGCATGGCATTCATGGCCACGCTCATTTGCTTATCCGCGAGGGCGAAGAGCCATCCCACGCCGCCGTTCAACCCTTCCGCCAGATGCAGTCGCAGGGCCTGAACAAGCATCATCTGAGCGAGGTGTTGGGCCACCAGCGAGCCGCCAGGCTGCGGGTCGCGCAGTTCCTGCCTCATCTGCTCCAGAGACCAGCGCATTGCCGCTTTATCCGATTCTTTCCTGAGATGCACGATGGGCGGCAATACTCCCAGCAGGATGTTGGCATGACTGCCGCCCAGGGCAAAGTGTCCGCCGACGATAAAGCAATCCCCGCCGCCCTGGAACGAGACGATGCCGCCATTCCGCCGCGGGGCCGCAAGCAGCGTGAGCGCGTCGACAGGCGCCAGGTTCAGGTCGGTTGCGAGGCGGAAAGGACGCCCGCGCGGAAGCAGGAAGCAGTCCCCGGTAGTGAGGCGCATTGCATCGGGGACGCCATCCACCGCCAGCCAGCCGTTACCCGAAACCACGGCGTAGCATTTGATGCCTTCATGCCGTGGGAACTGGAGCGATAACTTTCCACCCACATCAAAGCCGCCACACATAATACTCCGCGGTTTCAGCAGCGAGAGCACATCTGAGAGTGGGTCCATATTGAAGTCGGCGGCCGAGTCGTTCGGACGATTGCGAAGATAACACGGACTCTACAGCATAGACCGTATTCCCTCAATCACCTATCTTGATCTTAATGGGGCTGTGAAACCGGCCGCGAAACGAAGTCAAAGGGAGATTTTTCATGCGCGTTTTTGTTACCGGCGCTACAGGATTTATCGGTTCCGCTCTTGTTCGGGATCTGATCGGCGCCGGCCATCAAGTGATCGGGCTGGCCCGCTCCGATGAGGGGGCACAGGCGCTCGTCGATGCCGGCGCCGAGGCGCATCGAGGTGATCTGGAAGACCTCGAAAGTCTGCGGAGCGGAGCGGCCGCGTCGGATGGTGTGATTCATGCGGCGTTTAACCACGACTTCTCAAAGTTCGCGGCGAACTGTGAGATGGACCGGCGCGCCATTGAGGCTCTGGGCTCGGTGCTTGCGGGCTCTGACCGTCTGCTGGTCGTCACGTCCGGGACCGGACTGGTTGCGCCGGGCCGTGTGGCGACGGAAGACGACTTGCCTGTTTCGGGGCGCGACTCGTTTCCTCGGGTTTCCGAACAGACGGCGGATTCGCTTGCTGAGCTTGGGGTACGGGCGTCAGTGGTGCGCCTGCCGCAAGTTCATGACCGGGTCAAGCACGGCCTCGTCACATATGCGATCGCAATTGCTCGCGAAAAAGGCGTTTCGGCCTATGTCGGCGACGGGCTCAACCGCTGGCCTGCAGTGCACGTTCTTGATGCGGTCCGCGTTTACAGACTCGCACTTGAGAAGGGCGTGCCGGGAGCCCGGTATCACGCGGTAGCTGAGGAGGGCGTGCCGTTCCGCGAGATCGCGGAGGCGATCGGCCGGGGTTTGCAAGTGCCGATCATATCCAAATCGAAGGAAGAGGCGGCCGGGCATTTTGGCTTCCTCGGGATGTTCGCGAGTCTGGATTGCCCGGCTTCGAGCGCCCTGACGCAGGAATGGCTGGGATGGCGCCCCACAGAGCTGCCAGGCATGATTGCCGATCTCGACAACGCTACCATTTTTTGAGGCTGGAGCGGCCGGCGCACGGGACGTTACGATTCGGTGTGCCGGTAGCTCAAGGCCAATCCGGATGCCGCACTCTCAAGTCTCTTGTCCAGTGTCCAGATGCGGAAGTCTGAAACCGGGCCGAGGCAAGTAAGTGCATATCTATCCATCCAAGCCCTCGTCCCCAAGTCGGCGGACTTCAATCAGATGCATCACCTCTGCATCCGAGGCTCGAGGCGCCGCGGGCAGCGCGTTCAGTTTGAAGAGGAGTTCGACACGGTTCCTCAAGTTGCCGCAGGCGAGTTCGCCGCAGACAAACGGGTGCACCAAAATGGGCGATCGAGACTGAAGTGTCTACGAAGACCGTCAGGCGGAGCGTCGCCTCGGGACGTCGCGGAGTCCTGGCTCCGTGCCGCCAAGGGCGCCGAGGCGTTTGCCTGCTTCCCGCGAAACGAGAGCCTCAAGAGCTGCGCGGACAAGCGAGGCCGTTTCCTTAATACCCGAAGCTTTTCTTGCTCGATCCAGCAAGGTATCGTCGATGAAGATGCGAATCCGCATATGAATTATCGGCTAGCCGAGCGATTCTTCGCGCGCCGTTACGTGTTTCATGAACTCGAAATCGATTTCGTAGCCAAAGCCGGGCTCATCGCGCAACGCTATCGTTCCGGTCGGCGTGATTTCGACGGCAGGCGAAATGATGTCGCGCTTCCAGTAGCGCTTGCTCGCTGAGACGTCGCCGGGCAGCGTGAAATTCGGCAGCGTAGAGAGGGCGATGTTGTGGGCCCGGCCGATCCCCGCCTCCAGCATGCCGCCGCACCACACGGGAATACCGGAGGCTTCGCAGGTGTCGTGAAGGCGCTTTGCTTCGGCGAATCCGCCCACGCGTCCCAGCTTGACGTTAATGATGCCGCACGCTTTCATGCCGATCGCCTGCTTTGCGTGATGCGCCGAACGTATGCATTCGTCAAGGCAGACGGGCGTTTGCAATATCGGCTGCAGGGCGGCGTGATCGATGATGTCGTCGTGCGCGAGCGGCTGCTCGATCATCATCAGGTAAAAATCGTCGAGCCGCTTTAGCCGCGCCGCATCGTTAAGTGTGTACGCGGAGTTCGCGTCGGCCATCAGTTTGATTGCGGGGAAGCGCTCGCGAACGCGCCGGACCACGTCGATATCCCAGCCCGGTTTGATCTTCATCTTGATGCGCTGGTAGCCGGCGACGAGTTCGCTCTCAATCTTGCCGATGAGCTGCTCGACTGAGTCCTGAATACCGATCGAGACGCCGCAGGGAATTTCGCGGCGGGCGCCTCCGCCGATCTCTTTCCAGAGCGGATTCCCGTTGCGCCGGGCCTGCAGGTCCCATACGGCGGCCTCCACACCGCCCCGCGCCATGTTGTGTCCGCGGATATGGCGTGTCAGGTCGTTCACTTCGGCCGCGTTCTCGAGATCGCGACCGATCAGGCGGGGTGCGACGTAGTCGCGCGCAATCAGCCAGGCCGACGCAGTCCACTCTTCGTTGTAGAAGGGATGCTCGCCCGCGGTGATTTCGCCCCAGCCGGAAAGGCCGTCGGAGATCACCTCGACGATTACGATTTCACGTTCGTAAGTGCGGCTGAAGCTGGTCTCGAAGAAGTGAACGAGCGGCATTCGCAGTTGCCGCAGGACGATCCGGTCAATCTTCATAGAAGTCTTCCCAGAAGATATGAAGAGCCTTCCATGCCGATCACCGTCAGCCCTCGCGCGAAACAGTCCTCGAACCTGTCGGCGATTTCGGCTTGCAGCCCGCGGGCCGCTTCGATATCGGCAGGCACCTCGATTCGTTCGGAAACGGGTACCTGTTGAGGCGCCTTGCGGATCCACCACTCGGCCACGCAGCGGTCGGTCGGAATTCCTCCGTGGAGGCGACTCGTCGAGATCCCGTACTGGTTGCGCACGTATCGCCGGACGATCACGCCGAGCCGTTCGATGTTGAAGTATGCGTTTTTGAGTTCGAGCGGATCGAAGGTCCATTCGATGAGGTCGATGCCGCGCGCCAGCGCGTCATCACGCTGGCGCAGCTTCAACTGGCGGCCGAGACCTGCGTTGCGGTATTCCGGCAGCACCCCGAGCATGTGACTGTGGAGATACACCTTTCCTTCGGGTTTCACTCCGGGGATGGATACACAGAACGCGATCATGCGGCCGTCGCGGTAAACGCCGAGCGCCTGACCGCCGATTTTGGTCGCTACTACGAACATGCGGAACGGCAGCAGGTCGGCGTCATCCCATCCCCAGATTGTTTTCTGCAGGGCGACGGCATCGCGGAGTTGCTCGTGCGTGGAAAGCTCCTCGATGTCGGGTGGGGTGATTTCAGGTGACGTCACCGCTTCGCCTCCTGCCAGAGTGCCTCAAGTTCGTCGATCGACGTGCCGGGCACTTCCCTGCCCTGCGCGGCCAGACGGCGCTCCACATGCGCGAATCGCTGGCGGAACTTGGTGTTGGTGCGGCGCAGAGCCTGTTCCGGATCGACCTTGACGAAGCGGGCGAGGTTCACGAGAACGAACAGCAGATCGCCCAGTTCGTCTTCGATCTGATCCTGCGATCCGCGCTCGCAGGCCTCGGCGAATTCCAGACGCTCTTCGTCCAGCTTGGCGAGCACTTCGGCGGCATGGCCCCAGTCGAAGCCGGCGCGCGAAGCTCGGGATGTGATCTGCTGCGCTTCGACAAGAGCGGGGAGGGCGCGCGGGACCGTCGCCAGCAGGCCTTTCGGCGTGTCTGCCTTTGTTTTCCGCTCCTCGGCTTTGATTTCGTCCCAGCGTTTTTTCACGTCGTCGCCGGTTCGGGCGTTTTCGTCGCCGAAGACGTGCGGGTGACGGCGTATCAGCTTCTGATTGATCGCATCGAGCGAATCGCCGATGTCGAAGAGCTTCTCTTCGGACGCCATCTGCGCGAAGAAGACAGCCTGAAGGAGGAGATCGCCCAATTCGGAGCGCAGTTCGTCCCAGTCGCGCCGGTCGATGGCGTCGAGAACTTCGTAAGTCTCTTCGAGCGTGTAGGGTTTGATGGAATCGAAGTTCTGCTCGCGGTCCCAGGGACAGCCGCCGGGCGCCCGCAGCCGGGCCATGATTTCAACAAGGTATTGAAATTTGGCGCCGGTGGAGTTGGGGCTTTCTTCCTGCAAGTAAGCCCAATGTAGCACTGGACCACAGGTGTTACCCCGCTGCTTCAATGGCCTCTTTGATTGCCACTGTCAGTTCCGCTTCGGTCAGGCCGGTGCTGATAAAAAGCTCCTGGCGCGCGCCATTGCAAAGTCCGATAGCCTTCCAGCCGTTCTGTGTGGGAACGGTGATATGGACCTTCACCACGCCTTTCGCATCGCGGACCTGCCGAATTACGCCGGGAATGATCGACCGGATGTCTTCGCGGAGGACCAGTTTTTCCAGCACCGGACGCAGACTGTCGAGGATGCTGTGCTCGATCTTGAGCTTACCTTTAGCCGTTCGCAGTCTGAAAGACATCGGGAATTTATCGGTTCGTATACTACTTTAAGTGACCCACAAGATTACTCTCATACCCGGCGATGGCATTGGGCCGGAGGTAGCGGACGCAACCGCGCGCGCGGTTGAAGCGACGGGGGTTTCCGTCGAATGGGAGCGCGTGGATGCGGGCCTGGCCGCGGAAAAGGCCACCGGGCAATACCTGCCGGAGGCGGTTTTTGAGTCTCTGGCAAGAACGAATGTCGGGCTTAAGGGACCTGTCGGAACCCCGATCGCAAGCGGCCACCCCAGCGTTAACGTGGCGCTGCGCAAACGCCTCAATCTGTTCGTGAATTTCCGGCCCGTTCGGATGCTTCCGGGGCTGAAGACCCGCTTTTCGGATCTGCCCATCGATCTGGTGATCTTCCGCGAGAACACGGAAGACCTCTATGCCGGTATCGAGCACGAGGTGGCGTCGGGCGTCATGGAAAGCCTCAAGGTGATCACGCGCACGGCTTCCGAGAAGATTGCCAAGGCGGCGTTCGAGTTCGCGCAGCGCGAAGGGCGCCAGAAGGTGGCGGCCATTCACAAGGCCAACATCATGAAGCTGACCGACGGGCTCTTCCTGCGATGCTGCCGCGAAGTCGCGGCGGGCTACCCCGAGATCGAGTACGGCGAATTGATCGTGGACAATGCCTGCATGCAGCTCGTGATCCGGCCGGAGACGTTCGACGTTCTGGTGCTTCCGAACCTCTACGGCGATATTGTTTCGGATCTGACGGCCGGGCTGGTCGGCGGGTTGGGGATTGTGCCGGGCGCGAATCTGGGTACGAATTGCGCGGTGTTCGAAGCGGTGCACGGATCCGCTCCGGATATCGCCGGACGAGGCCTCGCCAACCCTACCGCGTTAATGCAATCGGCCCGGCTCATGCTTGCCCACCTCGGCGAGCGCGACGCGGCGGCGCGTCTGCAGAAGGCGATCGAGGCGGTCTATCGCGAAGGCACTCATATGACCCGCGATGTGGGCGGCACCGCGGGCACAGACGAGTTTACGAACGCGGTGATCGCGAACCTCTAATTAATGCTCGGAAGGCTGCGCTACCTTCTGCGTGGTCTTGGCATCGGCCATGGCGTTCGAGCGAATCGCGTCGCCGCTGGGAAGAGTCGAAGCGTCCCATCCGCCGCCCAGTGCCTTCACCAGATCGACCGCAGCGGTCATACGCCGTTGGAGAATCGCCACGGCCTGCTGCTCGTCGCCGAGCGCGATCGTCTGCGTCGTGATGACGTTCAGGTAAGAATCCGTGCCCGCTTTATAGCGGTCGTTTTCGAGCTGGAGCGATTGCTGGGCCGCCGCGACGGCCTGTGCCTGCTGCTGCGCTTCCTCGGCGAGGTAATGGAGAGCGGCGAGGTCGTCTTCCACTTCCTGGAATGCCGACAAAACGGTCTGCCGGTACGCGGCTACGGTCGAATCGTACTCCGCTTGCGCACTCTGCACCTGGGCTCCGCGGCGGCCGAAGTCGAAAAGCGTCTGCGAAACGGTCGGTCCCACGGAAAAGGTGCGGGCTGCCCAGGTGAACAAGTCCTGGAGGTTCGGACTGATAAAACCGATGCTGGCCTGTAGATTCAGGGTTGGATAGTAGGCGGTCTGCGCGATGCCGATATTGGCATTCGCCGCCGCCACCTGGCGCTCGTTGACGGCGATGTCCGGACGCCTCTCCAGGAGGGTTGAAGGAAGGGCGGTCGGGATAGGTGGAGGTGGACCGTTGATCTTGATTACAGGAATCTCCACCATCGAAGGAGCCTGACCGGTCAGCACCGCGATCGCGTGTTCGTCCTGCGCCCGTGAGATTCGCAGATCGGTGCTCTGAGCCTGCGCGCCGAGCAACTGGGTCTGCGCCAGAGTGACGTCGCTTTTCGAAGCGACGCCGCCGTTAAAGCGATTGATCGTCAACTGGAGGTTCTTCTGGTAAGCCTCGATCGTGTCGTGCAAAACCCCCTGCTGCATGTCGGATCCGGCGATCAGAAAATAGTCGGTCGCGAGCAGAGCCTGAGCGACGAGCCGCGCGTTCTCCAGGTCCGCGGCGCTGACCTGGGCGTTAGCCACCGCGTTCTCCACTGAAAGACGCACCCGCCCCCAGAGATCCGGTTCCCAGCTTGCTGAAAAAGGCAAGGAAAAATTGGATGTGGTTCCGCCGAAGCCGCGCGAGCCTACCCCGCCTGTCCGGGTCGCGGTGAGAGTCGGACTCGACCCGATCGTGGGATAGTAATTCGCGTGATTGGCGGCCACGATCGCGCGCGCCTGGCGGAAGTTGGCCTCCGCCTCTTTCACGTTCTGATTATTGATGTTGATCAGTTCCTCGAGCCGGCTGAGCTCGGTGTCGCCAAAAACCTCCCACCACTTGCCCTTCATCAGGGCATCGCTCGGGGTCGCCATTTTCCATTGGTCGTTGCCCGCGATTTCCTTGAAAGCGACAGGCGTCTGGGCCACCACGGGCACCTGATACTTCGGGCCGATGGTGCACGCGGTACACAGCACCGACGAAAGCGCGGCGATTTTCCAGTAACGAATCCTCAATCGCCACTCTCCATATGCATAGTGGACGGGCTGCCGCCGGGAATGAGAATGCCGGGATAGGTGCGTGGAACCTTCCGGCTGAAACGGCTACGGAGACGGTCAAGATATAGATAGATCACAGGTGTGGTGAATAACGTCAACATCTGGCTTACGATAAGGCCGCCAACGATGGCGATACCAAGCGGTTCCCGCAGTTCCGAACCGACCCCAAAGCCGAGCGCCATGGGCATGCCGCCCAGCAACGCGCAAGCGGTTGTCATCACGATGGGTCGGAAACGCAGCAGGCAGGCCTGGAAGATGGCGTCGCGCGAGTTCATGCCTTCGTTCCGCTCGGCGGCAAGCGCGAAATCGATCATCATGATCGCGTTCTTCTTGACGATGCCGATCAGCAGAATGATGCCGATGATCGCGATGATGGAAAGTTCGGTTCTGAAGAGGACCAGTGCGATGAGCGCGCCGAGGCCGGCCGACGGCAACGTCGAAATGATGGTGAGCGGGTGAATCAGACTCTCGTACAGAATTCCGAGAACGATGTAGACCGCGAGGATCGCCGTCAGAATCAGGATCGGCTGGCTGGACAGGGAATCCTGAAACGCCTGGGCCGTGCCCGCGAATTTTCCGGTTATGCTGGCGGGCATCCCGATCTCGATCTCCGCTTTGTTGATGGCGACAACGGCATCGCTGAGCGGCACGTTCAGGGCAAGATTGAACGATATCGTCGACGCGGGGAATTGCCCCTGATGAGGCAGCGACAGGGGCGTGATTCCCTGACTGAAGTGGGCGAACGTGGAGAGCGGAACCGAGAGGCCCTTTGGCGTCTGCACATAGATCTTGTTCAGGAAATCGGGATTTTCCCACCACTGCTGCTGGAGCGCAAGAACGACGTGATACTGGTTGATCGACTTGTACATCGTCGAGACCTGGCGCTGGCCGAAGGCATCATAAAGCGCGCTGTCCACCGCCTGCGCGGTCAAACCAAGGCGCGACGCGGTGTCGCGGTCGATCACGACGTTGGACGAAAGGCCGGAGTTCTGCTGATCGGAACTGACGTCGGTGATCTCCGGGATCGTGGAAAGCTTCGCCAGGACCCGCGGACCCCAGAGAGCAAGCTGATCGAGATCCTGAGTCTGCAATGTGTACTGATACTGCGCGTTGCCCTGCCGGCCGCCGATCCTGAGATCCTGTTGAGACTGCAGGAACAGGTTGGCGCCGGGCATGCCCGATGTCTTCTGGCGGATACGCGCGATCACCTGATCAGGCGTCACCGTGCGTTTGTCTTTCAGCTGGACGAAAATCTGCGCGGAATTTCCGCCCGCGCCGCCACCGCTGGTTCCGGCAACGAAGCCCACGGTATCGACATCCGGGTCGGCCCGGACCACGGACTCGAAGAACTTCGCCTTTTCCACCAGCGACTGATAGGAAATATGCTGCTGCCCCTGGATGAAGCCAAAGAGACGACCGGTGTCCTGCTGCGGGAAAAATCCCTTGGGAATTTTGACGTAAAGATAACCGCTCACCGCGATCGAGATCGCCATCACGACCAGCATGGGAGACGGAAACCGCAGTACCGCATCGAGGGCCGCGGCATAGGTAGAGATGACCCACTGGAAAATGTTTTCAGTCCAGTTATATAAGCGCCCGTGAGTGTGTTTGACCTTGAGCAGGCGGGAGCACATCATCGGCGTGGTCGTGAGCGAAACGGCGAGAGAGACGGCGATCGCAACCGAGAGAACTACGGCGAATTCCCGGAACAGCCGTCCGATAATGCCGGGCATCATCAGGATCGGAATAAAGACGGCGATCAGCGAAATGCTCATCGAGAGCACCGTGAAGCCGATTTCCCCCGCTCCCCGCAAAGCGGCCTGCATCGGAGGCACGCCGTTCTCGATATGGCGGGTGATGTTTTCGATCACGACGATGGCATCGTCAACCACGAATCCGGTCGCGATCGTGAGACCCATCAACGAAAGGTTGTCGAGGTTGTATCCCAGGAGATACATGACGCCGAACGTGGCCACCAGCGAAACCGGCACCGAGATGCTCGGGATGAACGTTGCCCATCCATTGCGCAGGAAAACGAACACCACGAAGATCACGAGGCCGATCGACATCAGCATGTTCCACTGGGCGTCCTGCACGGACCCGCGGATGGTTGTCGTGCGGTCGTTCAGGATGTTGAAGTCGACCGTCGGCGGCAGTGTCGCTTTGAACTGGGGCAGAATTGCCTTGATGCGGTCGACGGTGTCGATGATATTGGCATTCGGCTGCCGGCTGATCTGAATCAGTACGGCGGGTATTCCGTTTGCGAGGCCCAGGTTGCGAACGTCTTCAACCGAATCGACCACGCGGCCAAGGTCCGACAGGCGCACGGGAGCGCCGTTCCGGAAGACGACCACCAGATCGCGGTAATCGCTGGCTTGCAACAACTGGTCCGTGACCAGGAGCGGCATGGTCGTTTGGGAGTTGTTGAGAGACCCTTTGGCACTGTTGGCGTTGGCGCCGGCCAGGAAGCTGCTGATCTGATCCAGCCCGACGTTGTATTTGGAGATGGGCTGGGGATTTACCTCAACGCGCACCGCCGGGAGCGAGCTGCCGGCAACGCTGACCTGTCCGACGCCCGGGATCTGGGCCAGTTTCTGGGCAAACACCGAGGAAGCAGTGTCATAGAGCTGAGGCCGCGGCACTACATTCGAGGTAAGCGCCAGAATCAGAATCGGCTGGTCCGCCGGATTGATCTTGCGGTAACGCGGCTTGCTCGGAAGGTTCGAGGGCAAATACCCGGCTGCGGCATTGATTGCGGCCTGAACGTCGCGGCCGGCGGCATTGATATCGCGGCTCAGATCGAACTGAAGCGTAACCTGCGCCGATCCCACCGAGCTGCGGGAAGTCATCTCGGTGACGCCCGCGATGCGCGTGAATTGCTTTTCAAGCGGCGTCGCGATGGAAGCGGCCATCACTTCCGGACTGCCCCCGGGAAGGCTGGCCTGGACATTGATGGTGGGAAAATCGACCTGCGGCAACGCCGAAACCGGCAATTGCGTGTAACCAATCCCGCCGGCAAGGGTAAGAGCAATCGTCAGCAGCGTGGTCGCGACCGGGCGCTGAATGAAGGGGGACGAGATGCTCATGAAATCCTGCCGGACCGCGGTCTGACGCAGACCGGAGCCTGCGCCGTCACGCCACAATTCCTCATATCGTTTCGGGCAGACCGAGTTGCTCCGGCTCGCGTTTATTACTGAAGTGAGCCAGCCACGCCGCGATGCGGCCGAACCAGAGGTAGATTACCGGGGTGGTGAACAGCGTCAATACCTGGCTTACCAGCAAGCCGCCGATGATGCTGATGCCGAGCGGCTTGCGCAGCTCGGAACCGACGCCGCTGCCGAACGCGAGAGGAACGGCGCCGAGCAGGGCGGCCATGGTCGTCATCATGATCGGGCGGAATCGCAGCAGGCAGGCCTGGTAGATGGCCTCCTGCGGTGTCTTGCCTTCCTTGCGCTCGGCTTCGAGCGCAAAGTCGATCATCATGATGGCGTTTTTCTTCACGATGCCTATCAGGAGAATGATCCCGATGAGCGCGATGATGTCCAGATCTTCGTGGAACAGGATGAGCGCCGCGATCGCGCCGACTCCAGCCGACGGAAGGGTGGACAGAATCGTGATCGGGTGGATGTAGCTTTCGTACAAGACGCCCAACACGATATAAACCGTAACGATCGCGGCGAGGATCAGAATGGATTCGTTGGCGAGCGAGTTCTCAAACGCGCGCGCCGTTCCCTGGAATGTGGGCTCGATGCTGGCGGGCATGCCGAGTTCGGCCGTGGCTTTGCGGATGTTGGCTACCGCCGCGCCGAGAGACGCGCCGGGCGCCAGATTAAAGGAAAGAGTCACAACCGGGAACTGACCCTGATGGTTGATCGTGATCGGCGTCGCAACGCGCGAGATGCTGGTGAAGGAGTGCAACGGCGCCTGTGAGATGGGCGCGGCGCCAGTTAGAGCGGTGTTGGTGCCGGCAAGCGCGATGGTGGACGCCAGGTTCTGGGAGGCGGAACCGATCTGGACGTAAATATCTCGCAGCGCCGCCTGATTTTGCTGCCATTGCGGGGCGGCTTCGAGCACGACATGATACTGGTTCGACTGGGTGTAGATCGTCGAGACCTGTCGTTGTCCGAAGGCATCGTAAAGGGCATCATCGACGTTTTGCGGGGTGATGCCCAGACGGCCGGCCGTATCGCGATCGATGTGGATCAGCAGACCGAGGCCGTTGTTTTGCTGGTCGCTGGCAACGTCGCGCAGTTCCGGTAACTGCTTAAGCTTGTCGACGAGGCGTGGAACCCAAAGGTCGAGAGTCGCCTTATCGGGCGCATCGAGGGCGTATTGATATTGGGTGCGGCTGATCCGGTCTTCCACGGTCAGATCCTGCACCGGCTGCATATACAAAGTGATCCCCGAAACCTGAGCGAGACTTTGCTGGAGCCGCCGAATTACCTCGAGCGAATTGCTGCGTTGCTCCAGAGGCTTGAGCGTGATCTGAATACGGCCGCTGTTCATCGTCGTGTTCTGCCCGTCGATGCCGATAAAGGAGGTCAGATTCTCGACCGCGGGATCCTGACGAATAACACGAGCCAGTTCCTGCTGCTTCAGACCCATCGCTTCGAACGAGATGGTTTCCGGCGCCTGCGAAATACCGAGGATTACGCCCGTGTCCTGCACCGGGAAAAAGCCTTTGGGAACGATAATGTAGAGCCACGTGGTGAGCGCGAGTGTTCCGACCGCAACCATCAGGGTGAGCGGCTGGTGACGCAACACAATCCGGACCATTTTTCCGTATCCCTCTATTGTCTTGACGAAGACCCACTCCGACCAGTGATAGAAGCGCCCCTGTTCGTGTTCCGGTTTATGTTTGAGAATTCGGGCCGCCATCATCGGCGTCAGCGTCAGAGAAACGAATGCGGAGAAAATGATCGTGACGGCGAGAGTTACGGCAAACTCACGGAACAGACGGCCGACGATATCCGCCATGAACAGCAGCGGAATCAGCACGGCAATCAGCGAAACGGTGAGCGAAACAATGGTGAACCCGATTTCCTCCGAACCTTTCAGAGCGGCTTCCATCGGCGTGAAGCCCATCTCGAGATAGCGCGAGATGTTTTCAATCATCACGATGGCGTCGTCGACCACAAAACCGGTGGAGATCGTGAGGGCCATGAGAGACAGGTTGTCGAGACTGTACCCCAGCATGTACATCACGGCGAACGTACCGACGAGCGACAACGGCACCGCTATGCCGGGAATGACGGTCGCCGAAAGGCTGCGCAGGAACAGGAAGATAACCATCACGACGAGGGCGATGGTCAGCATCAACTCGAACTCGACGTCCGCGACGGAAGCGCGGATTGTCGTGGTCCGGTCCGTGATCACTTCCACGTTGACGCCCTCCGGCAGAGAGGCGCGAATCTGCGGCAACAACGCCTGGACAGTATCGACAACGCCGATGATATTGGTCCCCGGCTGTCTTTGAATGTTCAAAACGATCGCCGGGGTATCGTTCACCCACGCTTTCTGGCGATTGTTCTCGGCGCCATCGATGATCGTGGCTACGTCCGATAGCCGCACCGGCGCGCCGTTGCGGTAGGCAATGATAATCGGGGCGTAAGCGGCGCCGGATTGAAGCTGATCGTTATCGTTGATCGTCCACGCCTGCGATGCGCCGTCGAAGTTGCCCTTGGCCTGGTTGACATTGGCGCTCGAGAGAGCGGTTCGGAGAGTATCGAGACTCAGCCCGTAGGAGGCGAGCGCGACGGGGTTTGCCTGAACCCGAACGGCCGGCCGCTGTCCGCCGCTGATGCTGACCAGACCGACACCCTTCAGCTGCGAAATCCGCTGCGCCATGCGCGTTTCGGCCAACTCCTCCACTTTCGGAAGAGGCTGGTTTTTCGAAGTGATTGCAAGCGTCAGAATGGGCGCATCGGCCGGGTTCGTTTTGCTGTATATCGGAGGCGTCGGCAAATTGGTGGGAAGAAACGTCCCCGCCGCGTTAATCGCCGCCTGTACTTCCTGCTCGGCGACATCAATGCTCAGATCCAGCGAAAACTGCAGGGTGATGAGCGAACTGCCGAAGGAACTGATCGACGTCATCTGCGTCAATCCCGGTACCTGGCCGAACTGTTTCTCCAGAGGAGCCGTGACGGCGGACGTCATTACCTCCGGACCCGCGCCCGGATAGAACGTCTGCACCTGCATGGTCGGGTAATCGACTTGGGGAAGGGCCGAAACCGGCAGTTGCCGGAACGCAACAATGCCGACCAGAACTACACCGGCCATCATCAGCGAAGTAGCGACCGGCCGCAGAATAAAAATGCGGGACGGACTCACTTCGGGGATCCTGCGCCTTTCTGATCTCCCTTTTTGCCGCCTTTTTTGCGAGCGCCACGGGCCAGGCTGTTGTTGATCGCTTCAGTCTCGCCCGGCTTGCGAACGCGAACCTGAGTGCCCTCGTCAAGGCGATCGGTTCCGTCGATTACCACCTGCTCGCCTTCAGCCACGCCCGAATGGATCTCCGCTGTATCCTGCCCCACGATTCCGAGCTGGACAGTCTTCAGATGAACTTTAGACGTCTCCGGGTCGACCGTGTAAACGAACGATCCCTGCTGGCCATTCTGTATTGCGACCGCCGGTACGACCAGTCTCTGCTTCAGCGTATCCACGAGAAGCCGGATATTGACAAATTGATTGGGGAAAAGCGCGTTGTCCGTATTCGGGAAGACCGCCTTCAACTTCGAGGTGCCGGTCGAGCTGTCGATCTGGTTATCCACCGTCTGGAAAAGTCCCGAAGCCAGCTTCATGGAATTGTCCCGATTGTAGGCTTCCACAGGCAGACGAGCGCCGGCGCGCATTTTCTGCAGCACCTGAGGCAGACTGTCCTCCGGGATGGTGAATTGAACCTGAATCGGCTGGAGCTGCGTGATGATGATCATCGGGGACGTGGCGTTTGCCTGGACCAGGTTGCCGGGATCGACCAGACGCAAGCCCACCCGCCCTGTAATGGGAGCCGTAATCTTCGTGTAAAGGAGATTCAGTTTGGCGTTGTCGACATTTGCCTGATCCTGCTTAATGGTGCCCTCATACTGATTGACGAGGTACTTCTGGGTATCCAGTTGCTGCTTCGGTATAGCATCCTGATCGAGAAGCGTCTGGTAGCGCGCCAGATCCAGCTTCGCGTCTTCAAGCAATGCCTGATCGTGCGCCTGAGTTCCCTGCGCCTGCTCGAGCGCCACCTCATATGGACGGGGGTCGATTTCGATCAGTTCCTGCCCCTCATGGACGAGGTCACCTTCATTGAAGAGGACCTTCATCAACTGACCGGTTACGCGCGAATTGATAGAAACCGTGTAAAATGCCGCCACGTTGCCGAGACCGCTCAGATAAACGGGGACGTCCGCACGAGTGACTTTGGCGGTAACTACCGGAACGGGTCCGAGATTGTTGTTGCCGCGGCCGCCCTTCCCACGCCCGTTGCGGCCACCGCCATTCTGCTGCTGTGGGATCGCTCCTGGCTGCCCGGCGCGCCAGACGGCATAGCCGGTGACGGCGGCAATGATTAAAAAGAAAAGGATCCAGATAATTCCGCGCCGTTTCGGCTTCCCGGACGGCTTCCCCCCGTCGGGCTTGTGCTCCTGGCCGGGAGGGACCGTAATCCGGTGAATTTCCGGAAGATCCTTTAAATCTGTGGGTGTAGTATTCGTGGTCATTCGAACCGCGTCTGATCTTTCAGCAATACAAGTTGACTGCTTCGGCCTTGCGCAGGTAACGCTGTCACCTGCGCGTTGCAAAAATTTACGAATCCCGGGCCGCTAAACTCGCCGATGACGAGGGAGCTCATATCACGGAACTCGATCTTGCCATTATACTTCGGCGGAACGGGCGCGAAAGGGAGAGTCCCGAGACTCACAGAGACAGACGTGCGTAGTTTTCCGAGGTTAGGTTCACTTTGTTTGGAAATTTTATGTTTATGGCAGCGGTTTTCCTGCGCGCGAATATCCCACCGCTTTCTTTCTTAAATTTGGATCTCTTGAGCCGCATGGGAGTATCAAATCTTCGCAGTAGATTGGGGATGCCCTTCGTCATCTGCAGGATACACGACCAATTTGCGGTTGCGGCACACGCGCCGAGCTAAGTCTTGTCTTTTCAACGAAAAGTTTGCCGGATCGGCTGTCACCGTTTACCGGCCGACTCAGACTTTTCCGAAATTATTGCGTAAGCTATTGAAAACCATTCGGTTGGCCGCTAACCGGATCACCTATCGGGCCAATCTTGGGTAAGCCAGATAGTCCGAACATTCCAAAGGGTTAAGCCGCCAATGCGACTGGAGATTGGCCGGATATGCGATTGTTACCAGCGGCTGTTCCAACGAGGGCAACTCGTCAGGAAATTTTCTTTCAGGTGATCCAAGCCGCTCAAGGCCGGAATGGATTGGGGAACGGAGAAAAGCTGGAATTCGTTCCACGCGGAGCCGGTAATTCTCTCCCCTCAGGGATTCAGCGTGAGACGGCGATACTTGCCTCGGATCCTCCAAGAACGTCGCTGAGTTGAAAGCAGTTCGGGCCAGTGCGGATCGAATCCTCCCAAAAATGATGTCCAGCAACGGTTTTGTATGACTTACCGACGGCAAACGCACGGCCATCGCCAGCGCTCCATACGGTGCCGGAGTGTCCGACCAGCCGCTTTCGTGCCAGGTCGATTCCCGCCCATTCGGCGGCGTATGCCTGAGCGTTCCGCTATGTTCCGAGCGGAATCACAACCGGAAGAGGTTGTCGAGGCGCTCACAGAAAAGGCATGGAGCCGGTTGCCCGTGCTTTACGGAAAGCTCTCGCCTGAGGATTTACACGCTCAGGTGCGCACGCACGACTTCGTCCGTCAGGTTCCCGATGGGGCCGGCGGCGACCCGGCGGCCTTTGTCGAGAATGCAGAACTCGCTTGCCACGCGCCGCGCGAACGGAAGCTTCTGCTCGACCAGCAGCACGGTCAGCCCTTCTTCCTGATTCAGCCTGAGGATAATGTCGCCGATTTCGTGCACGACGTTCGGCTGAATACCCTCCGTCGGTTCGTCAAGAATCAGCAGCTTTGGCTCAAGCACGAGCGCCCGCCCAATGGCCAGCTGCTGCTGCTGGCCGCCGGAAAGGTCGCCGCCGCGCCGGTTCAGCATTTTCTTGAGGACCGGAAACAGGTCGAAGATGCGCGAAGGAATCGATCGCGCCCCGTTCTTGCGGATACCCAGACCGATGCGGAGGTTTTCCTCGACCGTCAGATGCGAGAAAATTTCCCGCCCCTGCGGAACATACCCGATACCGAGCCTTGCCCGCTGTTCGGCGGCTAATTTGAGTAACTCGCTGCCGTCGAATGAAACTCCGCCCGAACTCGCAGCTTGCAGACCCATGATGCACTTGAGCAGCGTCGTCTTGCCCATACCGTTGCGGCCCATCAGGCACATGCGCGCGCCCGCGGGCACCGCAAGGTCCACGTCCCACAAAGTATGGCTGCCGCCGTAGAACTGGTTGAGCGCTTTGACCGCTAACACGTTCCCGCTCCCGACCTACACTCCAAGATAAACCTCTCTGACCCTGGGATCGTTCTGTACCTTGTCCATGTCGCCCTCTGCGATGACGTGCCCTTCGTGCAGCACGGTGACGCGGCGGGCAATCGATCGGACGAAGGCCATGTCATGCTCGACGACAACCAGCGAATGCTCGCCCGCGAGCGAAAGCAGGAGTTCAGATGTGCGTTCGATCTCGTGTGGAGTCATGCCCGCAACAGGCTCGTCGACCAGAAGCAACTCCGGGTTTTGCATCAGAAGCATGCCGATTTCGAGCCATTGCTTCTGCCCGTGCGCGAGAATTCTCCCTGGCGCGTCGCGCAGCGCACCGAGGCCGATGATGTCCAGAACCTCATCGATTCTCTTCATCTGCGCGCCGCTGATGCGGGCCCGGAATGTCTTGACAAACGACCGCGTACCCGCCAGCGCGAGCTCGAGGTTTTCGAACACTGTCAACTGCTCAAACACGGTCGGCTTCTGAAACTTCCGCCCGATTCCGGCTGCGACGATTTCCGCCTCCGACATCTGGAGCAGGTCGATTCCGTCGCCGAAAAAGGCCGTTCCCGAATCCGGGCGCGTCTTGCCGGTGATGACGTCCATCATCGTGGTCTTGCCGGCGCCGTTGGGCCCGATGATGCATAGCATCTCTCCCGGATCGACATACAGCGTGAGTTTGTTGAGCGCCTTGAATCCGTCGAAGCTCACGGTCAGGTCTTCGAGATAGAGCCTCTTGTTACGTCCGCCGCTCATTCTTTCAACGCCCCTGCTTTGTCCGCGTCCAACGCCTCCCGGACGCTGCCGGGTTTCGGGCCGCTCGTCTGATCTTTACTCCTGGCCATCAGAAGACCGATAATTCCGCGAGGGAGAAACAAAGTGACCAGCACGAACAGGGCACCCAACGCATACAGCCAGATTTCGGGAAACGCGCCGGTAAGCCAGGTCTTCGCGTAGTTCACGATTACGGCGCCCGCGACCGCGCCGTAAAGAGTGCCGCGTCCGCCAACCGCGACCCACACGACCGCTTCGATTGAATTGATCGGAGCGAACTCACTGGGATTGATGATCCCGATTTGCGGGACGTAAAGCGCCCCAGCGATCCCCGCGACCACCGCAGAAAATACGAACAGCCACACCTTGAAGGATTCCACGGGATAACCGAGAAAACGGGTCCGGCTCTCCGCGTCACGGATAGCGCACAGTACCCGGCCGGCGCGGGATACGACGATCGCATGGCAGGCCATGTAGCTCGCTGCGAGCGCCGCGGCGGTGATCAACAGCAATACGACGTGGGTGAGGTCGGAGTGCAGGTCGAAGCCCAGGATGTCCTTAAAATCGGTGAATCCATTGTTCCCGCCGAAACCCATATCGTTGCGGAAGAACGCCAGCATGAGGGCATAAGTGAGCGCCTGGGTAATGATCGAAAAATACACGCCGGTGACTCGCGACCGGAACGCAAACCAGCCGAACACGAACGCAAGTAATCCCGGTACAAGTATGACCATAACCATTGCGAACGCGAAATGGTTGAAGCCGTACCAGAACCAGGGGAGTGCTTTGTAGTTCAGGAAGACCATGAAATCCGGGAGGATCGGATTGCCATATACTCCTCGGGACCCGATTTGCCGCATGAGATACATGCCCATGGCGTAGCCTCCAAGCGAAAAGAACGCGGCATGTCCGAGGCTCAGGATGCCGCAGTAGCCCCAAATCAGGTCGAGGCCCAGCGCCAGCATTCCATAACACATGTACTTCCCGATGAGGGTGACTCCGTAGACCGAAAGGTGAATCGGAGAGGACGCGGGAACGACCTGATTCAGTAGCGGTACGATGACCGCCACGGCGGCCAGCACCACAAGAAACCACGTGCCCCCCTTATAGCCGCTCCTACTCCAGTTGGAAACGCCGGGCACTTCTACTTATCCTCCGAGGCGCGCCCGGTTGGCGGGAACAATCCGCGCGGCCGCACCTGAATAAAGAGAATGAGAGCCACAAGGACAAATATTTTCGCCAACACGGCTCCGGCGTAAGGTTCCAGCAGTTCATTGACCATGCCCATCGACATGCCGCCGATGAGCGAGCCCCAGAGATTGCCGACGCCGCCGAAGACAACCACCAGGAACGAATCGATGATGTAGGACTGTCCCAGATTCGGGCCGACATTGGTCAGCTGGCTAAGAGCGACACCTGCGACTCCGGCAACGCCCGCCCCAAGTCCAAAGGTCATTGCATCCACCCACTCCGTGCGGATACCCATTGCTTTGGCCATAGCCCGGTTCTGCGAGACGGCCCGGATGTCAAGACCGATGCGGGTACGCTTGAAGACCAGCAGGATCAGCGAGAACACAATCATCGCGAAGATAACGATATAGAGGCGGTTGTAAGTGATCTCAAGGGCGTCATTCAGCCGCAACGAACCGCTCATCCAATCCGGAGTGACAACGGACCTGTTGAGCGCCGAGAAGATGGACCGAACGAGTTGCTGCAGAATGAGGCTCACGCCAAAGGTGGCGAGAAGGGTTTCGAGCGGTCTTCCATAGAGAAATCGGATGATTGTCCGCTCCATCAGGACGCCCATCAGTCCGGCGACGATGAAAGCGGCGGGGATCGCCACGAGGATCGACAGGCCGATATGCCCGGGCATAATCGTCTGGACCGTATAGGTTGTGTAAGCGCCGATCATCATCAGTTCGCCATGAGCCATGTTGATGACGCCCATGACGCCAAACGTGATTGCCAGTCCGATAGCGATCAGAACCAGCACGGACCCCAGACTCAGCCCGAAAAACACGGTCTGGATGGCGGAATAGAAGTTGCGCCAGCGGTCGATGCTTTTCACAGCCTCGGCGGCAGCCCGTCGAACCTTGTCGTCTTTCTCGGTGTAAGTGCCGTCGGGCGCTTTATCCAGCAGGAGGGCAAGCTTGTTCCGCACATCCTGGCTCACACTGTCCTTTAGAGTTGCGATTGCCTGCAAACGCGTAGCGGTGTCCGATCCGTCCAGCGCGCCTAGCGCCACACCGGTGGCAATTTCCTTCCGGACGGCGGAATTGGTTTCGAGCGGTAGCCGATCGTGCAGCAACTTGACGGTCGCTTCGTCGGGCGATTTCGACATTTCGCGCGCCGCATCCAGGCGCACGGAAACGTCGGGGCTCGACAGGGCAAATCGTGCTACGGTCTCTCTCAACACGCGCCGCAAGGCATTGTTCGTGCCGATCTGCGTCATGTCCGCCGCGGCGGCCGTACCGGCATTTTTCAACGAAATGGGATCAATCAGACTGAAGGGATCGGCATCCGCCGCCTTGACGATAAAGACTCTCTGATCGCTGTTGCGGAAATAGAGCCGGTCTTCCATGAGCGCCGTGAGCACCGCGCGTATGCTCGGGTGACCGGTCTGGCCCAGGCGTTCAATGATGGCTGGCTTATCGTCGTATGTTGCGTTCCGCAATTCGCCGAGCGTCGAGAGAAAACGGGCGTCATTTGCAGATTGGGCGTATATCTGCGTGGCGCCCCCAAGGGTGAGCAGAAGGAAAAGAAGCCCCTGCCCACCCCGAAGGAGGTTACGCATTTTACTTGTAGTTCTGCCCGGAGCACTTCTTGGTAACTTTGTTGTAGTTACCGCACTTCAGTGTCACCCAGTCCGCTTCGATATCCTTGCTGCCCGGAAGATAGTCGGACCAGGCATCGCCAGGCACTGTGCCATTCGATTTCCAGACGACGTTAAACTGGCCGTCCCCTTTCACCTCGCCGATGTAGACCGGCTTGGTGATGTGATGGTTCGGAAGCACCTTTGCGATGCCGCCGGTGAGGTTCGGCGTCTCAAGACCGGGCAGAGCCGCGATCACCTTAGTCGTATCCGTCGATTGGGCCTTCTCGACCGCCTTTACCCACAGGTTAAAGCCGATGTAGGTCGCCTCCATCGGATCGTTGGTGGTTCGCTTGGGGTTCTTGATAAAAGCGTGCCATTGATTGATGAATGCTTTGTTCGCCGGGGTATTGATGCTTTCGAAATAGTTCCAGGCGGCCAATTCTCCCACGAGCGGCTTGGTATCGACCCCCGAAAGCTCTTCTTCTCCCACCGAAAAGGCAACAACCGGGATGTCTTCCGCCGAAATCTTCTGGTTGCCCAGTTCCTTGTAGAAAGGCACGTTGGCATCGCCGTTGATGGTCGAAACGACCGCGGTTTTCTTTCCGGCCGAACCGAATTTCTTGATGGCGGCTACGCGAGCCTGCCAGTCCGAATATCCAAAGGGCGTGTAGTTGATGGAAATGTCCGCGGGTTTTACGCCTTTCGCCAGCAAATAAGCCTCAAGGATCTTGTTGGTGGTACGGGGATAAACGTAGTCCGTACCCTCAAGCACCCACCGCTTCACGCCGACTTCCTTCATCAGATAGTCGACCGCGGGAATGGCCTGCTGGTTAGGAGCGGCTCCTGTATAAATCACGTTTTTCGACGATTCTTCGCCTTCGTACTGAACCGGGTAGAAGAGCAGGCCGTTGTCTTTTTCGAAAACAGGGAGGACCGACTTCCGCGAAACGGAAGTCCAGCACCCAAAGACTACGGATACTTTGTCCTTTTCCAAAAGCTGCGCCGCCTTCTCGGCGAAGAGCGGCCAGTCCGATGCCGGATCGACAACCACGGCCTGTAGCTTTTTGCCCATGACGCCGCCCTTCTTGTTCTGGGCGTCGATCATCATCAGGACGGTGTCTTTCAGGGTCGTTTCGCTGATCGCCATCGTGCCGGAAAGAGAATGCAGAACGCCGACCTTGATTGTGTCCTGGGCTGCCCCGATTCCGGAAAAAGCGAAACCGGCGGCAAGCAGAAGAGATGCGTTAAATATTGCTTTGCGTATCATAAATTCACTCCTGTCAGATCTGAAGCTGGAGGCCAAGACCGGCGCGCCAGGTGTCGGATTTTTGCTGGTTGTATCTGGTGTCCTCGTAGAAAGACATGACGCGCGCCTTGAACTGTTTGATTACATAGTTGACGTTGATTTCAGTTGTTTTCTGGTCGTAGCTGGGGGTTGGTCCGTGGGTGTATTCCGCCTTGGCGTATTTGCCAAGAATTTCAAATTTCCCCCCGATTTTGCCCAGGCTGACAACTTTCGGAAATAAGTAACTCCCCAATATGTAAGCGCCCTGGCTCTTGGCATAGTCAGGGTCGTAACCGCCAAGCCTGTTGTAGTTGGCGTACTCGCTTTCGATTGAGATCACGCCCGCGTTACCCAGTTTCCTCTCCATTAGGAAGTCGACGGTCGTCGCGGTGTGACCGGACTGGAACTGGGTCGCGCCGCCGATCGCGAGCAGATTCTTATCGCCGTAGTAGGTTCCATTCAAATAGTAGCCTTCCTCCGGGTCCCAGAAATCAATCTGCACGCGAGCTGCGCCTATCACTTCATGGTTGCCGTTCACGGAGCCGCCGTCGAAAGCGCCCAGAGAAACTTTAACCTTCTTTGCAAAGTCGCCGTAGTAGACGACACCGTTATCGCGGCCCTGAGATATGGAAGGGTAACCGTCCTGGATGCCGTCGGTAAACGGAAGGGCCTCATGGGCATAGAACGGGCCATACAGATTGGCGCGGTCGCTCGGTGGCAGGAAACGCCCGGCCCAGAAGTTGAAATGAGGGGAAAACGAGAATTCGCCGACGGCGTCCAGAATCGTGACGTTGTTACTGATGCTGTTATATTCGGTGTTAAACATCAGCGTGATTGAGTCGGTGACTTTCCCGCTGACGTAGAGCCGGGCGTCGTCCAGCTGGAACTTGTCGTTCGTGGGCGCGTTGTCGGTTTCGATATGGTCGTAGCTGGTTCGGATTCCCGCGCCGACCGTGACAGGTCCCAGATCGATCTGGGCTTGTGAAAGCGGCGCAAACGCGATACAGGCCGACATCAGAAACAAACCGGATACACATCGTCGCACTACTCTGATCCGCGCGTGGCGGATGCTTCGTCTGATCATGAATGAATCCTTCTCTAAGGGCGCGCGAAGCACCTGGTGTGATTTTGTCAGCGGTACAAAATTCAAAAACCAGCCACACGCGTTCGCGCCCGAATCGGATTCAAATGCCTCCAAATTCGGTGTGAACTAGCCGGAATCGTATGCTTTTTTATCTCGACGGGGATATATTCGACTAAGAATGCTGAGTTCTAACGCTACTAAACCATACAGTCCGTGTCCAATAAATTATTTCGATATGGATACAAAACAAAATCGTGTTGTGCGATCTCTTGCGGGGCTGTAGTTTAAGTCTTTGTCTGCGTCGGCCTCGTCCTCTCTCTCGGTTCTGCACGTTCTGCAATTGGCCGACAGCGCGCTGCCGGTTGGATCCCTGTCGCACTCGTTCGGGCTTGAGGCCCTGGTCTTCGACGAAGACATTGAATGGGGCGTTCAAAGCTGCCCCGCTTCGTTGCGCTGGTATCTTGAAGATTCACTTACGGAGGCCCTGCTCCTGGACGCTGTCTTCTGTCGGGAGGCTCACGCCCGGGGGAGCGAGGGTCGAGCCGTGTCGGATCTCAACCCGCAAGTGAGCGCACTCAGGCTGGCTCGTGAGTCGCGCGAAGCGAGCCTGACCCTGGGCCGCCGCTTCGCCGCGCTTGCGGCATCCCTCCATCCAGGCCCTGAAATGAGCGGACTGGCGAAGCTTGAAGAACTGCATCACTCTGTTGCTTTCGGTTACACGCTCGGTTTACTTGCGGTCGACCGGGACGTGACCGTGGGCGCGTTCCTGCATCAATGCCTTCTCAACACGATTTCCGCCGCGCAGCGTCTTCTCCCATTGGGGCAGATGGAGGCCAATCGAATTGCGTGGGATCTGAAGCCCGCTATTCTGGAAGCTGTGAGGCAGAGCTGCAACATCTCATTCGAGGCGGTCTGCTCGTTCGCCCACCTCCCCGAGATGGCCTCAATGCGGCATCCTTTGCTGCCGACGCGTTTGTTTATCAGCTGACGGTCCGATGAGCCCCGTTCCGAGCCGCCTGCAATTGAGTTTCGCAAATGACGGCGATTTTACCCGGATGCGCATTCTCGCTCAGGAACCACCCTGGCGGGCCATTCGCGCGTTTCAGAATTCGCGGGCTCAGGCGCTGGTTCATTTGCATAACGTTTCGGGAGGCATTCTTTCGGGCGATGCGCTCCATCTTTCGATTGACGCCGCGCCCGCTGCCCTTGCCCAAGTAACATCGGTGGGCGCCACTCGCATTTACCGTCAACGGCCCGGGCGCCCGACGGCTCGGCTGTTGACGACGATTCGTGTTGGCGAAGACGCGATGCTCGAGTATCTGCCCGACGTTGTCATTCCATTTGCCGGTTCGCGCTTCAGCCAGGTCACCAGCGTTTCGCTCAGCCGGAACGCGGGTTATATCGGGTGGGAATCGATTGCGGCGGGCAGGGTGGCAAGCGGGGAAGAGTTCGGATTCGATTCCTTCCATTCCGAATGCGACGTCCATTCGGATGTTCGTCCGCTGGCTCTGGAGCGTTACAGTCTGACGCCTTCTGAACGGGATCCGCGGTCGGCCGCGCGGTGGGGTCGGTTCCGTTATTCGGCAACTTTGTATGTGTGCCATACCGGTGTAGCTCAGCCGCGATGGATTGAACTTGAATCCCGGCTGAACGATATTGCTTTCAGGCAGGCGTCTGACGCGGAACGGTGGGGAGTGAGCGCTCTGGTCGCGGGCGGGATCGTGATTCGAGGGCTTTCGCTGGAAGCTCCTCCTTTGAATGCCGGGCTTTACCAGTTCTGGGATCTGGCCAAACGGGAGATTTGGGGCGAGCCGGCTGTGCCTCCGCGCAAAATCAACTAAGTAAGATCAACTAAGATGCACCTGACACCGCGAGAGCAGGAAAAGCTGATGGTGTTTGTCGCCGCTGAAGTCGCGCGCAAACGGAGGGCTCGGGGATTGAAACTGAATTATCCGGAGGCGATCGCGCTGATCACGGCGGAGATGATGGAAGCCGCACGCGATGGCAAGTCCGTGGCCGAGATTATGACGTTCGGCGCTACGATACTGAAACGGAGCGACGTGATGGAAGGGGTGCCGGAGATGATTCACGACGTACAGGTGGAAGCTACCTTTCCCGACGGCACGAAGCTGGTCACCGTTCATGACCCGGTCCAATAACATGATTCCTGGCGAGTATCTGCTGGCCTCGGAGCCGATCGTTGCAAACGAGGGACGCGAAGAGGTCACGATCCCGGTGCGGCATACGGGCGACCGTCCTATCCAGGTGGGGAGCCACTATCATTTCTTTGAAGTGAATCGCGCGCTGGAGTTCGATCGCGAAAAGGCTCGCGGCATGCGTCTGAATGTGCCCGCCGGGACTGGCATGCGGTTCGAGCCGGGCGAAAAAAAGCAGGTTCCGCTGGTTGCCTTCGGCGGTCTCCGGCAGGTGTTCGGGCACCAGATCAAGTCATGAGCTTACGCATCGATCGGCGTACTTATGCCGACTTCTTCGGGCCTACGACGGGCGACCGGGTGCGCCTGGCGGATACGGCGCTGGTCGTTGAGATTGAGAAGGACTTTACCGTTTACGGCGATGAGATCACGTTTGGCGGCGGGAAGGTCATTCGCGATGGCATGGGCCAGAACAGCAATATGTCGCGGCGGCAATACGCGGGCATTCTAGACCTGGTCATCACCAACGCCATTGTTATCGATCATTGGGGCATCGTTAAGGGTGATATCGGGGTTCGCGACGGCAGGATTGTGAAGGTCGGCAAGGCGGGAAATCCGGATACGATGGACGGCGTCGATCCGGAACTTGTGGTGGGGGCGCCTACCGAGGTGATCGCCGGTGAGAACATGATTGTGACCGCCGGGTGCATTGACAGCCACATCCACTTTATTTCGCCGCAGCAGATTTATGAGGCGCTGTCGAACGGGACGACCACGATGATCGGCGGCGGCACCGGACCCGCTACCGGCACCAATGCGACTACCTGCACGCCGGGCGAGTGGAATATGGCTCGCATGCTGGAGGCCGTGGACAACTTCCCGATGAACTTCGGCTTTCTGGGTAAAGGAAATGCGTCGGGGGCCGCGCCGCTGGAAGAACAAATCGAGGCGGGCGCTTGCGGACTCAAGCTGCATGAGGACTGGGGCAGCACGCCGGCGGCGATCGACGCTTGTCTGAAGGTTGCGGATCGTTATGACGTTCAAGTGGCGATCCATACCGACACGATCAACGAGGCGGGATATGTGGACGATACGATTGCCGCGATAGCCGGGCGGACGATCCACACTTACCATACGGAAGGCGCGGGCGGCGGGCATGCTCCAGATATTATCCGGATCGCGGCGGAGCAGAATGTGCTGCCTTCGTCGACGAATCCGACGCGTCCGCTTACGGTGAATACGATTGCCGAGCATCTCGACATGCTCATGGTGTGCCATCACCTGAACCCAATGGTTCCGGAGGATGTTGCGTTCGCCGAGAGCCGGATTCGGCAGGAGACTATTGCGGCGGAGGATATCCTTCACGATCTGGGGGTCTTCAGCATGATTTCGAGCGACTCTCAGGCCATGGGTCGCATCGGGGAAGTTACGACCCGCACGTGGCAGACGGCGCATAAGATGAAGCTGCAGCGGGGTGCTCTGCCCGGCGATTCTGAACGTAACGATAATCTGCGGGCTCGCCGATATGTCGCCAAGTACACGATTAACCCCGCGCTTACTCATGGGATTGCCTCTACCGTCGGTTCGATCGAGCCGGGGAAGCTGGCGGATCTCGTCCTTTGGAAGCCCGCTTTCTTTGGCACCAAGCCTGAGATCATTCTTAAGGGCGGGCTGATTGCGTGGAGTGTTATGGGAGACGCCAATGCTTCCATTCCTACGCCGCAGCCTGTGCTTTACCGGCCTATGTTCGGAGCTTTCGGGCGAGCGCCTTATTCGACTGCGGTTACCTTTACCTCCAAAGCGGCGCTCGGGGCGGGGGTTTTTGAGAAGCTGGGACTTCGCAAACGCGGCGTGGCTGTGGAGAACTGCCGGTCGATCGCCAAGCGGGACATGGTTTTGAATGATGCTACCCCGCAGCTGGAAGTGGATCCGGAGACCTATGAGGTTCGCGCCGACGGAGAACTTCTTACTTGCGAGCCACTCAGCGAGCTCCCTCTGGCACAAAGGTATTTTCTTTTCTGACTTATGTCCGACCTTCACTCGCAACGCGCATTTCGAATTGGAGTCGCCGGCCCTGTGGGCAGCGGCAAGACGGCTCTTGTCGACCGTCTCAGCAGGCGGCTTCGCGATCGTCTGAGCGTCGCCGCGGTTACGAACGACATCTATACTCGCGAAGATGCCGAGTTTCTGATTCGCGCGGGGGCTCTGCCCGCCGAACGGGTGCGCGGCGTCGAGACCGGTGGATGCCCGCATGCCGCAATCAGAGAAGACTGCTCGATGAATCTTGAGGCTATCGCCGATCTGGAACGCGCGCTCGGGCACGTGGACGTAGTGTTTATCGAGAGCGGCGGAGACAACCTGGCGGCCGCTTTCAGCCCCGATCTGGCGGATGCTTCGATCTATGTGATCGATGTATCCGGCGGAGACAAGATTCCCCGAAAGGGGGGGCCCGGTATTATGCGGTCCGACCTGCTGGTGATCAATAAGATCGACCTTGCGCCTTACGTGGGCGCCTCGCTTGAGGTGATGGATCGCGACAGCCGGAAGATGCGCGGCTCCCGGCCGTTTGTCTTTACGAACCTGAAGACGGACGAAGGGCTCGACACGGTCGTCGACTGGGCCTTCGAACAGTTCAGGTTGCCGCGGCGCGAGTTGTTTGATGCGGCGACTTACACGCGTCCGCATAAACACACTCATACGCACTAAGAATTAACGAGTTCGAGAACGGACCACCTCGGCCTGATGACGCTTTACTGCCTCGAAGAAGTGACTCGACTCAGCCCGAACCTCGCCGTCGGGGCGCTCGTTCCGAGTGTCGGAGAAGCGCATACTGGCGAACACACGCCTCAAGGCGTCGCCAGGCTATCGTGACGAGCCGGCTTCCACCCGGACGGCCGGCGTATGACGAACATCTGGCAGAACGGGTTTACCCGACAAAAACTGCCGAGCGCCGGCCACCCGGCAAATCGCGGGTAAAGTCTGAAACCCCAGAATCCGAAACGTCCGGGATGTTGCGAAGCGTTGCCGCCGAGAAGGTCGGGATGGCACGAGTCATTTCGTTACTCGACTCGCGCCAGGTCGATTGGGTCCGTGCCGACGCCGTATCAACGAACCCGTGCTTCGGCCTCTCGGGAGATTTTCTTGAGATCGGCCGAGGGATCGGCGGCGCGGCCAGACTCCTCGGATAGCCGAGCAGCGAGTAAATACTCCGCGTTCACTTTCCGGTTGCAGCAACGCAAAACGTCTCTTTGCGCCGAATCCTGCGCCTCCTGAGTCTCCCCGGTCAGGCGGTCGACATCCGTACGCACTTCTCTGCTGAAGGCGATTGACCTAAGCCGCTATCTGCATGCGACCCTGCGCGCGGAACCCTGGAATAGCGGCTCGCAGCACATCCTGCACGTGCTCGGCGAAGATGAACTCCATTTCCTCCCGCGCGTCGACCGGCAGGTCCCTCAGATCCTTCTCATTCTGTTTCGGAATAATGACGCGGCGGATGCCAAGGCGACGAGCCGCCAGCATTTTCTCTTTGATTCCGCCAACCGGCAGGACGAGGCCCGACAGCGTTACCTCTCCCGTCATCGCCGTGTCGCTGCGCACCGGCAACCCCGTATAAAGCGAAGTCAGCGCCGTGGTCATCGTGACACCCGCCGACGGACCGTCTTTGGGAATCGCGCCAGCCGGCACATGAACGTGCACACCGTATCGTCGGAACATCGACTCATCGATGGAAAACTCCCTGGCGTGAGACCAGATATAGCTTTGCGCGGTCCTTGCGGACTCTTTCATGACATCGCCCAACTGGCCCGTAAGCGAGAGGTCTTTCCCGTCCTTCAGCATTGCGGCCTCTATATAGAGAACGTCCCCGCCCGCTTCCGTCCAGGCAAGCCCGGTAGCGACCCCGGCGGGAACGTCTTTGCGCGCCTGTTCGGGCGAGAAGCGCTCGGGGCCGAGGAGATCCGGCAGCTCTTCCTTGCGGATTTCCACGGCGCCGGGATTGCCCTCGGCTACCTTCAAAGCCGCTTTGCGCATCACGCGGCCAATGGCACGTTCCAGCTGGCGCACTCCCGCCTCGCGGGTGTAGCGGGAAATCACGACGCGCAGCGCGTCATCGCTCAAAACACAAAGCTCTTTTGACAGGCCCGCTTCGTTCAACTGCTTCGGAACCTGATAGCGGCGGGCAATTTCCAGCTTTTCTTCTTCGCTATACCCGGCAAGCCGCACCACTTCCATGCGATCCAGCAAAGGCTGCGGAACGGTATCCAGCGTGTTGGCCGTCATCACAAAGAAGACTTTGGAGATGTCGAATGGGAGGTCGAGGTAGTTGTCGCGAAACGTTTTGTTCTGCTCGGGATCCAGGATCTCCAGCAGCGCCGCCGCGGGATCGCCCCGGAAATCGCGGCCCAGCTTATCGACCTCATCCAGCATCAGCACAGGGTTGTTCACCCCGGCGCGCCGGACACTTTGGATAATCCGGCCTGCCATCGCGCCGATGTAAGTGCGCCGATGTCCCCGCAGTTCCGCTTCGTCATGCATCCCGCCCAGGCTGAGGCGCTCGAATTTCCGACCCATGGCGCGGGCAATCGATTGTCCCAGCGATGTCTTTCCCACACCGGGAGGGCCGACGAAGCACAGTATCGGAGCCTTGGCGCCGGGGTTCAGTTTCAGAACCCCAAGATGCTCGAGAATCCGTTCTTTTACGTCTTTCAATCCGTAGTGATCCTCCGCAAGGATCTGGCGGGCACCCGCGATGTCGACGGGCGTCTCGCTGGCTTTGGTCCAGGGAAGTTCGAGAATCAGTTCGAGCCACGTGCGCCCTACGTTGTAATCGGGCGCCTGCGCCGAAAGACGATCCAGGCGCGCCAGTTCCCGCTCGGCTTCCTTACGAACGTCCTCGGGCAGTTCGGCCGCTGCAAGGCGCTCCCGGAGGAGTTCGAGCTCGGACTCCCCGTCTTTACCCCCGAGTTCCTGCTGAATCGCCCGCAATTGCTGCCGAAGCACGTATTCACGCTGCTCCTTGCCTATCTCGTTCTGCGCCGTGGTCGCGATCTTGCCTCGGATTTCGAGGATCTGCAGCTCGTGGGACAGGTGCGAATGGATCAGGTGGAGCGCCTCGACACGCGATTCGGCCGCGAGAAGCGAATGTTCCAGATTCACGTCCATGCTGAGTACGCTGGCCAGCATCCAGGTCATTTGCAATGGATCGTCGTGGCCCGTAATCGCCCGCGCGAACTCGGCCGGCAGCTCCACATTGGCGTGCTTCAATACACGTGTGGCGAGGTCGGCGACTTCCCGGTGCAGGGCCTCGATTTCGGGGTTGGCCGTGTCCGCGTCCTGATCCGGAATCGGAACGGGGCGGAAGGCCGCGGAAAGGAAGTCTTCACCGGTGATGGTCTCCAGAGCAACCCGCTCCACGCCCAGCACGAGGATTTCAAACTTGTCTCCCTGGCGGCTCGACCGCTTGATAACCGCTTTCGTTCCAGTAGGAAACAGGTCCGCCGGCGCAGGTGTTTCGACGGAAGAATCCCGCTGCGTAACGACCAGAATCTCTTTTCCTTCTGTCGCCAGAGCCGCCTGAATCGCTGCGCAGGACTTTGCGCGGCCGACCGATAGAGGCATCAATAAGTTCGGAAACAAGACTGTGTTTTTTATGGGTACAACCGGTAGAGTTTCAGGCAACGCGACCATTAAGTCACCTCTTGATAGGAAAGATGAGTGTGATTGGCTAAAGGATTCAGAGCGGATGGTCGGCGAGGACGCGACGTGATCATTCCCCTCGCGCGTGGCGGACGGTGCGGGCGCGCGCGGGCGCGGCTGCTCTCCGATTCAAAACCCGTGGTTCGGTGACGCCTTCGAGAGTCTCGATTGTCAGAACGGTATCCAACTCGGCGCTGGGATGAGCTTCCGGCTGGGTGAGTGGCGTCAGTAGTCTCCAGGCAAGACCGTGTCTGAAATCAAAGTATTCGCCGAGCCCCGACGCACGAAGAATAGTTCTTGCCGGCGATGGCCCGTCAGGGAAGCGCTTTCTGAATCTCCCTGGCCACAGTTGCCTCGGATTTCGTGCCGTCTATCTTGTGTATGTCCGCTTGCGGGAAGTAAAGCCGGGCAAAGTCGAACTCGCGATGATAGTCCTTCAGCCGTTGCTCGACGTCTTCGCGATTTTCCTGTGCGAGCCGTTTTCGCACGATGGCGTCAGGCACATCGAGCTGGATAACCACCGGCTTCGGCAAATTGAGTTTCTGTATCAGGTCAACAAGATAATCGCCTTGCTCCTTCGATGCGGGATAACCATCCAGAATCAATCCCCTCGAAAGATCCAGGGAGCGCAGTTTCTCATCGACCAGTTGGTTCAATGCCGGATCCGCGTGTGGTTCCATGCCATGGATCGCGGGTTGCCGGAACTTTTGAAAGGCCTGATGGTTCTGGTCAATCAGATCGTCGGCCGACACGAGGGCGAAGCCGCGGTCCTTCTGCAGGATTTTTGTCTGGGTGGTTTTGCCGGCGCCGGGAGGGCCGATGAATATGATCAGCGGACCCCCCGCCTGAGCATGGGCGATCGAGGCCAGATAGAGAAGGCACGGTCCAACGATACTGCTGCCAATCACACGCTTACGCGAATTTGCGCTCTTGTTTCCCATGTCTTCTTCGGACGGCCTTCCCACAGACGGACGCCGTGAACGAGATGCGCCGGACGGATCTTCGACGCACGCCGGCGGACCCTGGATTTAAATTCTCTCGATCCCGTCAGAGACCCGGCCGCGACGCCACACCGATCGAAGCTCGCCGCCGCGATCTCCTCAAATGCGCCGATTCTCCGTTGCGGTTTCGGGCGTGGTGGTATCGGCAACCGGCGCTCCCGGAGATCCGCGCGTAAGAATTTCGCGGACTTTGCTGCTCAACTGCCGCGGGGTGAACGGCTTTTCGATGAAGTCGGTTTCGGGATCCAGCACACCATGGTGCGCAATCCTGTCGGCCGTATACCCGGACATGTACAGGACCTTGATCCCGGGCCGGAGGATTTTCAGCCGCGAACTCATTTCCGGTCCACTCACGCCAGGCATTACGACATCGGCAAGGACCAGATCGATGTGATCAAGCTCCCGTTCGGTGAACCGGACCGCTTCGACCGCATTATCCGCCTTAATGACTTTATAGCCGCAATTCGTCAAAACGGTAGCCGCGTAGTCGCGCACCTCCCGTTCATCCTCTACTACCAGCACGTTCCCCTTGCAATCAGGGGCATGGGAGGTTTGAAGGATCGCGGATGCTCTCATTCCTGGATCCGGCGCCTCAGGCAGATAGATCGTGAAAGTGGTCCCGCCGCCCGGCTGGCTGCGAACCTCGATTGAGCCGCCGCTTTGCGCGATAATGCCTTGCACAATCGACAGACCGAGGCCAGTTCCCTTGCCAAACTCCTTGGTGGTGAAGAAAGGCTCGAAGACCCGTTGTTGTGTTTCGTCGTCCATACCCACCCCGCTGTCTGTCACCGTGAGCGTCACGTAGCGGCCGGAGGGAAACTCTTCCGTTGATTGGAAAGCGATCATGCTCCGTTCCACACAGGCCGTGCCGATCAGCAATTCACCGCCAAACGGCATCGCGTCCCGAGCGTTCAATACCAGATTCATGATCACGTTCTCCAACTGGAGCGGATCGGCATGAACCGCTGCAGGCTCCGGCTTCAATCCCAGCCGGACGTCTACATTTTCTCCGGCAAGGCGCGCGAGCAGCGGGTGCAGCGCAGTCAGTGTCCGGTTCAAGTCCAGTCCTACTGGACGCAGAACCTGCTTCCTGCCGTATGCCAGCAATTGCCGCGTCAATTCCGCGGCGCTCTCCCCCGCCCTGAGAATCCTTTCGAGGGTATCCCGAGAGGGATCGGCCGCGCCGGATTCGCCGAGCAGCAATTCCGTATAGCCATTAATGACGGTAAGAAGATTATTGAAGTCGTGAGCCAGTCCACCCGCCAGGCGGCCCACCATCTCCATCTGGTGTGCCCGAGCCAGGTTTGCCGCCTTCTGAGCTTCTTTACGCTCGGCTTCCACCTGCTCCGTGATGTCGACGACCCCGCCGATAATTCTGAGCAGCGCGCCGTCGGGCGAGCGGAGGAGCGCTCCTTTGGCGAGGAGCCACCGAACGCTGCCATCGGGCCGGGAGATGCGGTGTTCCACGTCACGATAGACGCCCGTACCGAGCGCTTCGGTGATCGACTGTTGCACCGCCGCACGGTCTTCGGGATGCAGAAACGTCAGGTACTCGGCATAAGTGACCGGCGCCGTTCCCGGATCACAGCCAAAGATGAGACACGTTTGATCGTCCCAGATCACCCGGTCACTGGTGCTGTCCCAGCTCCAGAGTCCCATGCCTGATGCCTCCAGGGCCATCCGCAACGTCTCATCGTCACGCCATCGGGTCACCGAACTGTCGTCAGTTGTCATCGGGTTTGCAGTAACGTATCGCAAATCCGCGTTCCCGCGCAAGTGGCGAACAGCCTGCGTTCAGAAAGGTCGGCAAGCCTTGCCACCCGCAATCACCCGGGCCGCTTGCGGCATTTCTGTCGAAAGTCTCTCGCCGACGGGCAGGAGAAGCGTCCCGCATGGGGTCAAATCGCGGCGCGCAAACGGGTTCGCACTCGCCAGGTCCCAGGCCCGATCAAAACGGTTGCCGGTCTGGTCCGAACGGGCTCGAATGGTGCTATCGTCGGAGGCGAAAGGAATTTTGATGGCAACCGCAGTATCCTCCCCGACTGAGAATTCCATCGCCGTGTCGGCGACCAAATTACTGATCAATGGCCAATGGGTCGAGAGCGTTTCCGGAAAACGCTTCAAAACCTTCAACCCCGCCACAGGCGACGCGATTTGCGACGTCGCCGAAGCGGACGCAGCGGACGTCAACCTCGCGGTCAAGGCGGCCCGCGCCGCGTTCGATTCCAAATCCGCCTGGCGGCGCATGTCGGCCGCGGAGCGCGGGCGGCTTCTGAACCGTCTCGCGGACCTGATGGAGAAACATGCGGACGAACTGGCGAAACTCGAATCCCTGGATAACGGGAAGCCCTATTCGGTGGCGAAGGCCGCTGACGTGCCGCTTTCGATCGCCTGCTATCGCTACTTCGCCGGATGGGCGGACAAGGTCCAGGGGAAGACGATTCCGGTAGCCGGCGACTATTTCTGTTACACGCGCCACGAGCCGGTGGGCGTGGTGGGTCAGATCATTCCCTGGAATTTCCCGTTGCTGATGCAGGCATGGAAGCTCGCGCCGGCGCTCGCAACCGGCAACACCGTTGTCATGAAACCGGCCGAGCAGACGCCGCTCACCGCGCTTCGCGTAGCCGAACTGATCACGGAGGCGGGATTTCCAGACGGCGTGGTCAACATGTTGCCGGGGTACGGTCCGACCGCGGGCGCGGCGATCGCGCGGCACATGGATGTCGATAAGGTGGCGTTCACAGGTTCCACCGAAGTCGGGCACCTCATTATGGAGGCGGCCGCGCAGACGAACCTCAAGCGCGTCACCCTCGAACTCGGCGGCAAGAGCCCGAACATCGTGTTCGCCGATGCCGACATGGATGCCGCGATCGAAGGCGCTCATTTCGCCCTGTTCTTCAATCAGGGCCAGTGCTGCTGCGCCGGTTCGCGCGTGTTTGTCGAGGAAAAGGCATACGACGAATTCGTCGAGCGCAGCGGGAAGCGGGCGAAGGCGCGACGGGTGGGCGACCCGTTCGATCCGAAGACGGAGCAGGGACCGCAGGTCGACGACGTTCAGTTCGACAAGGTGATGTCTTACATCGAGTCCGGCAAGAACGAGGGCGCGCGGTTGGTCGCGGGCGGAAATCGCGCGGGGGATCGCGGCTATTTCGTGGAACCCACGGTTTTCGCGGACGTGCGGGACAACATGAAAATCGCTGAGGAAGAGATTTTCGGCCCCGTGATGAGCATCATCAAATTCAAAGATATCGACGAAGTGGCCGAGCGCGCCAACAGGACAGTGTATGGCCTTGCGGCGGGCGTATGGACACGGGATATCGGGAAAGCTCTGGCGATAGCCAACAACGTGCGCGCCGGGACTGTATGGGTCAACTGCTACGACGTGTTCGACGCCGCGGCGCCCTTCGGCGGGTTCAAGCAATCGGGGATCGGCCGTGAGCTTGGCGAATACGGCTTGCAGCAGTACACCGAAGTAAAGACCGTTACGGTCAAACTCTGAAGACGCTTCGGGCGGCGGAATCGGGCGGCGATTCCGCCGCTCCAGAGTGTAGGTCCTGGAGACATCAAGCGCCGGGCAGAGCGCTAAATGCCCGGCTCGAAAATCGAGTTCCGCGATGATCGCGGAGCCCAAATTACAACCATTACAACCCTGTAAACCCGAGGAAACCCATGTCAACGAAAACTGAACTGGTCGCGCGCCGAAGCGCTCCACTAGCCACACCGTCGGACATCGATGCGGAGTTCGTGAAAGACATAACCGGAGGTCTGAATACTCTGCTTGCGGATGTCTTCAGCCTTTACCTCAAGACGAAGAACTTTCATTGGCACATGAGCGGTCCCCACTTCCGCGATTATCATCTTCTGCTCGACGACCACGGAGACCAGCTCTTCTCCATGACGGATGACCTTGCGGAACGTGTTCGCAAGATTGGCGGGACCACCATCCGCTCCATCGGGCACATCGCCCGCTTGCAAAGGATCCCGGACAACGACGCGGAATACGTTACCCCGCAAGACATGCTCAGCGAACTTCACGACAACGAGAAGGCGCTCGTTCTCGCCATGCGCGCAGTCCACTCCCTATGCGACGATGCGGGCGACGTAGCGACCGCCAGCCTCCTCGAGAACTTCATCGATCAGTCCCAGCGCCGCGCCTGGTTTCTATTTGAAGCGACCCGCGCATAAGAAAGCTTTCAGGCGGCGTGACGCGCACCTTCACGGCAGCCAGGACGCAACGCAAGCGGTATGGGGCCAGGGCTTCGGCCCTGCGGCCGGCCTTCTGGCCGGCCCGGGACTTTACGTCATCCGGTAACGCCGGCGATCTCGTCGCCGGTGTCCTTGCCAACCGCGTCTTCAACGGAGTCCCCATGGCCCTGCGGGCCACAGAAATGCATGAAGACGCGGCGCGGGACAGCACGAAACCGGTAGCGCCGGCGATCTTGTCGCCGGTGTTCTTCAGCCGTCCGAACCGCGTCTTCAACGAGTGACCCCCGCGCCCCCGTTTGGACCCAACGTCAGCCGGTCAGACTCCACAGAAGAGGGTGCATCAAGCCCGCCAATGCGGGCGTCGGGCAAAGGCTCCAAACGCCCGTCCTGTCCCGCGCCCTCATCCACTCAATCCCAATCCCTCGATATACTTTCTCTCGAATGGGTGCAGATCTATCGCCGAGCGCATCGTGACGGAGAAGTCGTCTGGTCAGGCGCCGTTTCAGGCACACATCGAACTGCTGCGACTTTTCCCGGCGCGTCGCGATGAAATCGTTGAGGGCATAGAGGCCGTTCTGAACGCCCAGCGAAAGCCGATCCGGTACCTGCAGGACCGGTCTCTTTTGTCCCGCCATTTCGAGGATTGCTTCTTCGCACATACCGCAGTCACCGCCGGCCAGACTCGTTCCGATTTCCCAACAGATCGCGGCCAACTGGAGGAAGCCCATTGGGCCGGGGGATTCAGACCGCGTCAGGTTCACCATCTGCAGAATGACCTGATCCATCCGGCGGAGATGATGATTCGCGGCTTTCATTTCTGGCAGCAGACACGGTGGCCGGGTCGTAACGGTCGACTGCACTACGCGCACACGCTCTTCAACTTGTACGTAATCCGCTGTCTCGCACTCCTGAGCATGCGCCTCTGGGATGAAGACCCGAGCGGCTTCGCCCAGGCAAACCCAGGCGGACGGCTTTCGGAAATTCAAGGCGTGCTCGATGAGCTCCGGAGAAGCTCACCCGCCGATCAGCCCGTGATGGTGCGCGATGCGCGCTGGCTGATTCCATTGGCGCAGAGCGTCATTACCGATGAGTTGGCGCCCTATTTCGAGGTCGCCCGGCAGGTCGCAGAGACGCTTCCGAAAGGGGACGCGCTTGAAATCCAGAAGGCCCACGTGCGAATGCTGGGCGGGCACCTGACCTCACAGATTCGTTACTACTGCACGAAGGATGGCGTGCCTGTCAACGAGCAGAGCGTCGTTGTTCGCACGCGCACCTCCAATGCGCTCGATTTCGCACTGCTGGTTCAAGGTCTCGTCGGGCTGCTCCACGCCTATGAAAGCGCCTTGCGGAGCGGCGATGAGCGAACGCGGCTCGACATGGCGGGAGCCATCTGTCAGGGCATATCTGCCGATCCCGAGCTCTTTCTGAATCGCATCGACCTGTTGAGCGCTTACAGCATGACTGAGCACGTTTTCATCGCCACGGAGGCAAAGCAGGAAGCCCCCGACGGTCATGTCGCTTATTCGCCTCCGGGACAGCGACATGTGCGGTTGCTGAAAGAGTACGGTGCGCTGATTGACCGATTGACCAAACCGTTGCGTGACGACTTCCCGCGTTTCAGGCCCGTTGAAGGCGGCTGTTCTCCATACGGAGTTGTCTTCGGGATTCCATCCAATCTGATCGAGCTCATGGCGCTCAAAACCTTAGAGCGCGATTCCGAAACGCGATTCGGTCTGGAAGATGTCTTTGAAGATGTTCTGGACGATGGGGACACCAGCGTGGCAAAGCGCGCCTGGGTGGACGCCTGGCGAAAATTGCCTCACATCGACCCCGAAATACAACGATCGTACGACTACCCGCAACAGTTCGCCGAAGACATTTACGACCGCATCGGACAAGAGCTCAGGCGGCGCGATTCCAATCCCGGGGCATGCGACGGTTCCGGAACCGGACACCTATACATTGTGTCCGGGGACGACGCTGAGACGGATTCGACGGCGGCGGCGATTCCGGAGCTGCCGCCCCGGTACTTCGTTTCTTCGGACAGGCGGATTGTGGCGTCGCATAAGGCTGAGCCTTGTGACGAGGCGCAACTGCTGCGCGACCGGCAGGAAGGGCATTTCCTTGTCAGTTACGAGACGCCAGGCGGATGGATTGCCCTCAGGAAGAACCTGCTCGCGGAGGTCCTTGCAGAGGGCCGCGACGCCAAAATTGTCGGCCTTCCGCCCGACGCCGCTCAGGTGTTGAGGCTCATGTGCAGCGATCTGGTCGTACCGAAGAATGTGGCCGATCTGGTGAGCGAGCCGGCTGAAGACGGCTAGTCTAGGAGGCGGAATCAGCCATCTGATTCTGCGGCCGCCCCGTCTTTCGAAGGAATCGACGCAGTTCATGCACACGCAACAGGCCTGCAAAAATACAGACCAGCACCAAAACTCCTCCAACCATCTGATTCAGAGTGGCCAACGGCCTGGCCTGAATGGGATCCCACCTGGGACCCGCTATCAGTAGATCCCCCGCGCGCAGCATGAAGATCGCGAGAATGATTCCCGAGACATACAGGGCGACGCGAAGGAACGCCCGCCACTCGGATGAGGCGAAATTTCAGCCACTCCTGAGAAATTCCGGCCAGCGCCAGCAGCCATATGGGCAGGCGCATCGCGTAAACGGCATCTGACGGGCTGAAGACGCCCCGTCCACCCCAGACCCAGGACATCGCGGGCAAGAAGAGCGCCATGGCCCAAAAGATGAGCCACACCACCTGACCGATAATCTGAACCAGAGGGCGCGGTTGCCGTTTCCGGACGAGAGCCGGGACAGGAGGCAGCGACTCCGGCTTCCATCTTTGCGAATATCGAAATCTGAACTCCAGGTACTCCCAGACCGCGAAGATCAGAGTGACGCCCGCCGCAATGCCGAATCCCGCCATTACAACGTCGCGGCCGAGCCGTAGAAGGATCGAGCCGGCGGTCATGCTTCCCTGGAACTGGAACACCGCAATGATCACCCGGACCGTCACCCACATACCGAAAACGGCGCGCACAGTGAACCAGTAGAAGGGAAACAGCTCCGGACTGATCAAACCGCGCCCGGGTTGATCGCGGTACCGGGTGGCCACCACCACTGGATGCCCGTATCGCTTCAGAATGGCGCTCATTTCCTCCGGGCCTGGCTCCCGCCCCAGCTGCATGGCCTGGTCTTCGACCACCGACTCCAGATTGGACCTGATTTCCGCCGCGATGTCATCCATCCTGTCCGGGGGCAGCAGCGTCTTCAGCGAGTGGATATACCGGTCCAGCAATTCGTCATTCGTCAGTTTCCGCTTCATGCTTTTTTCCTTCCTGCCGCCACGGGCGCCGCCAACAGGTTCTCAATCGCTCCGTTGATACTCCGCCACTCCGCCAGCAGCCGTTCCAGCACCGACTGTCCTTCCCTGGAAAGGCGGTAGAAGCGTTTGTTTCGTTTGTCTTCGACCCGCCACTGGCTGACCAGCAGCTTTTGGTTCTCCAATCGACGCAAGAGAGGGTACAAAGTGTTTTCGTCGACATCGAGTCCGCTCTCTGCGAGGGCCTTGCTTAAGGCATACCCGTGGTATTCCGAGTGCAGTTTGGCAAGCACAGCCAGAACCAGGCAGCCGCGCCGCAACTCGAGTCGAAGATTATCGAGGACATCCATGGTCAGGCAATCACAATCAAAGGCGACATACATGCTTCGCCTGCTCCTGTTGCTTTCCCAATAGAACCGCGCTATTCTTCCATTGGGGAACCCAATGGGCGATGCCAGACAGAAAACCGATGTCCTCCAGGGGACCCTGGCACTGATGGTGCTGAAGACCCTTGACGTCCTGGGGCCGCTGCACGGTTGGGGAATCGTCAAGCGCATCGAGCAGATCAGCGGGGGACTTCTCAATGTCAATCAGGGCACGTTGTATCCCGTGCTCCTGAAGCTGGAGCAGGAGGGCTCCATCACCTCCGACTGGGGCGCATCGGAAAACAACCGGAAGGCGCGCTTTTACCGGCTCACGCGCAGCGGACGCAGACAACTCGCTGCAGAGACACGGGACTGGGAACAAAAGGCGGCGATCATCGCACGCTTTTTCTCGGTGAAGCCGCAAGATCTGCAGTGAGGAGATCTGTTGTGAGGAGATCTGCAATGACGAGATCTGCAATGAAGGCCCCCAGACGTTTCCTCTGCAGGCTCACGTCCCTGGCCACAGCCCGGCAGGACGAAGAACGGCTGCGCGCGGAGATCGAGGAGCATCTCGCTCTCGAAACCGCGGTGAATCTTCGCGCCGGTCTGTCGCCTTCCGAGGCGCGCCGCCAGGCTGTGCTGAAATTCGGGTGCGTCGAAGCAATCAAAGAAAGTTACCGCGACCAGAAAGGGCTGCCCTTCATGCAAACGCTGATTCAGGACCTGCGGCTCGCGCTGCGGCGCCTGGCCATGGCTCCGGCATTCACCGTCGCCACAGTCGCGACACTCGCGCTCGGCATAGGGGCCACCACGTCGATCTTCACCCTCGCGCATGCGGTATTGCTGAAGTCGCTGCCGGTTGCGAAGCCGGATGAACTCTACCGCGTGGGCAAAGAATCGCGATGCTGCTTCTGGAATACATGGTCCCAGAAGGATGAATGGTCGCTTTTTTCGTATGAACTCTACGCATATCTCCGCGATCATGCCCGAGGTTTCGCGGAACTCGCCGCATTCTCAGCGGGGGAGGACTCTTTCGGAGTGCGACGCAGAGGTTCGGCGGAACCGGCCGGCAGTTATCCCGGCGAGCACGTTTCCGGTAATTATTTCTCGATGTTCGGCGTGCAGCCCTATGCCGGACGCGCGATCGCGCCCGCCGACGATCGGCAGGGAGCCGCGCCCGTCGCTATGATGAGCTACCGGCTCTGGGAAGGCAGGTATGCCCTCGATCCTTCAGTGATCGGCAGCGTCTTCAATCTCAACGACAAGCCTTACACGGTCATCGGAATCACGCCACCGGGCTTCTACGGCGATCAGCTGCGCAATCCCCCACCCGATTTTTTCCTGCCCCTGCACGCCGATGAAGCCGATGTCGATACCCCCAACCAATACTGGCTGGATATTATCGGCCGCAGCCGTCCCGGCGTCAGCGCGGCGTCTCTTGAAGTCGAAATGCGAACCGGGCTGAAGCAGTGGCTGGGCGCTCACTGGAGCGAGATGAATCCGAACGAGCGCGCTCTGTTCCCGCAACAGACCCTTTACGTTCGGCCCGGCGGCACGGGCATCACGAGCATGCGCGATCAGTATGAGCATTGGCTGCGCATCCTGATGCTGACCACCGGGTTCGTGCTTCTCATCGTGTGCGCGAACGTGGCCAATCTGATGCTGGTACGGGGTATGGAGCGGCGGCGGCAGACCTCTTTGTGTATGGCGCTCGGGGCGCAGGGCCCACGCATGGTGCGGCAGGCGCTGACCGAGAGCGTCCTGGTGGCGCTCGTCGGCGGCACGGCCGGTCTTGCGCTCGCGTTCATGGGCACGCGGGTCATTCTCGACGCCGCATTCCCGGCGCGCGCAGGACTGGCGGCAATTCCGATTACGGCATCGCCTTCGCCGCCGGTGCTGTTGTTTGTCTCTGCGGTTTCCCTGCTGACAGGCATCGTGTTCGGCTTCGGTCCGGCATGGTTGGCCACACGTATCGACCCCGCTGAAGCTCTGCACGGCGCCGGCCGCGCCACGGCTCGCACCGGCTCGCTCTCCCGGAGGGCTCTGGTGATTATCCAGACCGCTCTGTCGTTGACCTTACTGTCGGCCGCGGGGCTGCTGACGATGTCGCTTCACAGGCTCGAGAGCCAGGACTTCGGATTCATGCAGGACCGCCGTCTGGTGGTGAACACCGATCCACGAGAGGCGGGGTACACGGAGAAGCAACTCACCCCGATTTACCGCCGTATACACGACTCGCTGATAACGGTCCCCGGCGTTTCGGCGGTCGCTCTCACCATCTGGTCTCCAATGGGCAGCAACTATTGGGGGGCTTTGGTTCGGATACCGGGACGCGCCGCGGCAGGACCCGGGGATGAGAGAGATGCCGCCGCATGGAATCGGGCGACTGCGGGATACTTCGACGTGATCGGAGAGCAGATCATCCGCGGCCGCGGCATCACGGAGCAGGATACGGAGACGTCAAGGCGCGTCGCCGTCGTCAATGAGGCGTTTGCACGGAATTTCTTCGGAAACGAAGATCCCGTTGGCAGGCATTTCGGCCAGTTTCCGTACCCGGACACTCAATACGAGATCGTCGGCGTGGCGCGGGATGCGCGCTTCTCCTCATATCCCGCTCTGGACAAACCGGTCGGTCCGTTCTTTGTTCTTCCCGAAACGCAGCATGATTACTTCCATACTCCAGGCGGCAAAGAGGTTGAGCAATACGGCTCCCACTTCATGCGGGACATCGTCATCGAACTCCGCCCAGGCGTCAGTCTGCCTCCCGCGGTGATCAACGCGCAGATCCGGCAGGCGCTCGCCTCGGTGGACCCGAATCTGCCGATCCTTGCCCTTCGCACAATGAAAGAACAGGTCAGCGGAGACTTCATTCAGCAGCGGCTGATTGCGCGACTGAGTTCGCTGTTCGGAATTCTTTCGCTCGTGCTGGCTTCGATCGGGCTCTATGGCGTCATTGCACATAACGTGGGACGCCGCACGGGTGAAATCGGCGTGAGAATGGCTGTGGGCGCGGCCGGGGACGCCATTGTCGGCCTTGTGCTCCGCGGCGCTTTGTTGCTCACTCTCGTCGGACTCCTGATCGGGTTGCCGCTTGCGCTCGCCGCGGGGCGTTTCCTTGGCAGCCAGTTGTACGGTTTGAGTCCATACGATCCGGCCGTGCTGTCGGCCGCCGTGATTGCACTCGCACTGTCGGCACTGGCGGCGGCTCTGATTCCAGCGGTCCGCGCCGCCACAACTTCACCCATGAATGCCCTGCGCGCCGAGTAAACTCCCGCACTCCGCTTGCTGCGGCGCGCAGCTCAGGAGGGTAATTTCGATCCGCGACCGGGAGAGAGCGTTTGCCGCCGTTATTTTCATGACGAGCGCTCATTCCCGCCGCAGTGCCGCGACCGGCTATATAGCCCGAGGTGCGGGAAAATAGCTGGCAATAGCGGTCGGAACGATCAGGAACGCCGGTTGACCGCGGCACTCCGGTATTCGCACTTCGCCGACGGAAGTCCTGATTCCGATACCAGCGGAACAGCGTTTCGAGTGATCTTCCCCTCTCGCACCTCAGCAATAAGGCAAGGGATGTCCTCCTCGGTGATGCCAGCTCTTTCGCCCGGCGCTCGTTTTGCGGGAGCCAGCTTTGCTTTTCGAGGTATTGGCGAATGGCGCCCGCCGCCAGCTCGCCGGCCGTTCTGTGTTGCGCCTCTGCCGCGCTCCGGATTTCAGCGGGCAGTGGTTCGGGTAGCAAGATGCTGTTGACAGACGTGCCCATACGTCCCATTAATGCGGAGATAACCGAGTGACAGAAGTCACTCCACGGCTGGTTCTGGATCAGGGAGTTCCGCGGGACGCCGCAGAGTTGCTGCGCGAAATCGGATACGGCTGCACGCACGTCGGAGAATCGGGATGTCGAAGTCGTCCGGCGAAGAGGTCCCGCGATGGTCGCTGCAACACAAGTGCAATGGTTATTATGCTCGACGCATTTTGTCACGCAATCCTTGCCCTTTCCGAGGCTGGCGGGTCTTCGGTGATTCGAATACGACGGCAAGGACTGGGTGCTGCTGCCGTCGTGGCACTCGTTCGCAAGGTGCTGGCGGATTTTGGAGACGATCTGGTGCAGGCTCTCTGATCGCGGTCAAAACAAACAAGCCGACCTGTCGCAGACTGCCCATCGGTGGACGCTGATCCAGATTGCCGGGGCGTTTGTGATCCGGCGGTCCCGATTCCGCCGCCCCCGACACTCGCGCGCCGGATCACTCCGAATAGAGTCGTTGCGTTTATGAGGAGTTATGCTACTCAGCGCGTTATGCTGGCTCCGTATTCTGAAGCGCTCAACACCTTGGCCAGACCCCGGAATCCCCCCGCGTTGGCGACAAAGGTAGCGATTCGAGGACTGAAGGAAGGCAGAAGCGATGCAGGTTCCCTACGCAAAAAAGTGGCAGAAGGAAATGGATGAGCTGCGAAAGATTGCGCTTGACTGCGACCTGATCGAGGAACGCAAGTGGGGCAAACCCTGCTTCACCTTTTTGAAGAAAAACGTCGCGATCGTCATTCCGCTCAAGGAATCGTGTGCGCTCGCTTTCTTCAAAGGTGCTCTGCTCAAAGACCCTAAGCATGTTCTTGAAAAAGCTGGCGAGCACACGCAAGCCGGGCGATGGATAAAATTCACCTCGGCCAGTCAGATCACAGACTTTGAGTTACCCCTGCGAAGTTACCTCCACGAAGCCATTGAACTGGAGAAGTCCGGCAAGAAGGTGGAACTCAGGAAACCGTCGGAGTACTCCATTCCCGAGGAACTGCAGATCCTGTTGAACGATGACGGGGCTTTAAAGGCGTCCTTCAATGCGCTCACGCCAGGGCGGAGGAAGTCATACGTCTTCCACATCTCAAGCGCCAGGCAGGCAAAAACCAGAGCAGCGCGGGCAGAGAAATGTATACCGATGATCCAGAGCGGACGCGGGTTCAACGAAATGCCGGGATGAGGCTTGGTTCGAGCGCTTCCTTCCCGGAGTCACAACGCACAACTGCAATGCCTGCGGCGGGATGATCGCTGCGCCGTGAAACGGGATGGTGACTCGGAGCTCGCGTTTACCTGAATTCGGTGGCCGCCTTTCAAGCGAAGGAGGTCGAACCCGGCACGTTCGGCTCGTCGGCGGGCAGCGTCTTGAGATAGCTCGGCGGCCTCTTTGATGTCCGCCATCGCCTCTTCAAGAGTGTTTCCTTGCGACTGGCATCCCTTGAGTTCCGGATACCAGGCGTAGAAGCCGTGATCGTCTTTTTCAATGAGGACTGTCGTTTCCCGGGCCATAAAACCACTTTGCCTTTGTGGTTTAGCCAGCGGCGTTTAGCGGGAGTAATCCGGGGTGATTGCTCAGATGCGACTTCGCCAAAGCGCCGGACCGGACCGGTTTCCGAGTGAACTAATCGGCGCCACTCCCGCCTCGCAGCGTCCTTGAACTTGTTGGAGTCGGGTTTCGCCATCCTGCCACCGCACGGATCGAGTTGGAGAGTGATAGGATTCGCTTTTGATGCATCACGCTTATTCCCAACCGACGACTCGGCCAAAGGCCAGTTCAACCCCCATCAGAATGGAACCGCGTACCGTTCGGTTTTGGGAGCGGCAAGCGGAAGCCGTGAGTGGCGAGAGCGCAGTGCCCGGCGGGAGCGCAACGCCCGGGAGCTGCGACGGCTCCGGAGGTTATGTCAAAGTTGCCTTGTTTGAGTTGTACGGAGCGAGGGTGAATGGCGGGCCGAGGGCACTAATGTTGAGGGCACTAATGTTGAGGGCACTAATGTCGAGGGCACTAATGATGGCAAAGCTCATGAGCGTAACGGCTCTTATGGTCAGCGTCCTTACGGTGGGTTCCGTTCCCATCGCTGCGCAATGGTCCGGTATCACGGATCCGAAGGTCCCGCGCGATTCCAAAGGCGAAGTCCGTGGAGATGCGCCGACTCCGCGGACGCCGGACGGGAAGCCGGACCTCTCCGGGCTCTGGATGCACGCAAACAGTGGGCCGCCGGGCGGACGTGGTGGACGTGGCGGACGTGGTGCCGGTCAAGCTGCCGGTCAAGCTGCCGGTCAAGCTGCCGGTCAAGCTGCCGGGCAAGCGGATGGAGCCCCTACCCCTCCGGGCGGCACTGGTACTTTTCGGCTTGAGGCGCCGACCCCACGATTCCCCTACGATCCGACTGGCCCACCAGTAGCCGCGTTCTTCGAGGCCGGCCAGAACATGGAGGGCGGGCTGCCCTACACAGAGTGGGCTCGGGATATCAAAAAGAAGCGGACGGACCGGCAGGCCCGCGATAACCCCGACGCCAATTGTCTTCCCATGGGCTTTCTGCAGTTTCACCAGCAGCCTGAGCCACGCAGGATCATGAACGTTTCGAATCCCAAAATGATCCTGATCGAGTACGAAGCGAATAACGGGTTGCGTCACATCTATATGGATGGGCGAAAGCTTCCGCCCATGGGCGATCCGCAACCGTGGTGGTACGGTTACTCGGTAGGTCATTGGGACGGGGATACGCTGATTGTCGAAACGAACAATCTGCGGGGCGCCGAAGACGGCCCGAGTGACGGCTGGCTTGACGTGAATGGCAGTCCGTATTCGGAGCAGGCAAAATTCACGGAGAAGATCCGCCGTCCGACTTACGGCCACCTGCAGATTGATATGACGGTTGAAGACCCCAAAGCGTATACGAAGCCGTGGACGGTTCGAGTCGATCAGCGGCTAATGGTCGACCAGGACATCATCGAATTCGAGTGCAACGAGAACCAGACATTCAGGCAACACGTCAAGTAATCGAAGATCTCTCGTAATCAAAGACCTCTCGACTCCTGCGGCGCCCACGCCCGTGCCGTCACCTGTGGATGATCATGGCATCGCCGGTGTCGAAAAAGCTGGTTGCTGTGAGGTTGATATATTAGGACCGGTTTTAGCCTGTGAGCCAGCTGGAGAAGATCGAAAGCCAGATTACCGCGCTGTCTTCGACGGACCTGGCGGCCTTTCGCAAGTGGTTCGCGGAATTTGACGCCAGCGCCTGGGATCGGCAGTTTGAGGCCGACGTGGAAGCGGGAAAGTTCGATGGCCTGGCGGCGGACGCATTAAGGGATCACGCAGCTGGCCGGTCGAAGGAGCTTTGATCCACCACGCTTCTCCGGCCTTCCGGGTTCGCTATAACTCTCTGGCTATTTCAGTTAGAGAACTTGCCGACCGGGCATTCGACTCCTCAAACGCGACCCCGGCGTCCCTCCTTCACTTCAAGAAGGTCGGGAGGTTCTGGTCGGCTCGTTGGGCATCCACTACCGGGCTATCGGTGTTGCGGCTCCGGACGGAGTGATTTGGTTCTGGATCGCAACCCACTCGGAATACGATAGCCTGATCGGCTGACAGTTACTCACCTTGAGATCAACAGCAGTCGAGCGGCTGCCGGCGCGGACCCGGTCGACTTCTCGGAACCTGAAGACCGCGTGCCGCCACTTCGACCATTTGGTCCTGGATACGGCCAATGGGTTCAGGAAGCATGCCCTGCGGCGGGTTTTCGTAAAGGGGGACCAGACCGGCGTCTCTCATGCCAACACTCAGCATCTTCTTCGGAATCACCATCCGACTGTATTACGACGATCATCCGCCGCCGCACTTCCACGCAATATACGGTGAGCATGAGGCGAAGATCGCGATCGAGACGCTGGAACTCATCGAGGCAAAGCTGCCGCGCCGCGCCCTCGGGCTGGTCCTCGACTGGGCCGAACTGCATCAACCGATCCGCACTAACATGAGTTGCGGGACAATTGGCTCAGGGCGCAGGAGCACGACGCGCTCTACCCATCGCACCGCTGGAGTAGAAGAATGAATCGAATTGTGCGCGTGAGTGCCGGCCCGGGATACACTCTTCAAGTCCTGTTTGACGATGGCACCGGTGGAGAAGTTGATCTGTCCGCAAGACTCTTCGGGCCGGTCTTCGAACCCCTTCGCGATCCGCTTATGTTCGCCCGGGTTCGCGCAGACGAGTATGGTGCAGTATGCTGGCCCAACGGAGCCGACCTGGCTCCGGACGCGCTTTACCGGACAATTTCCTGGCAGGTCGAGCGGGGCGCACTTACGTCGTAATTTGCGAACACCCTGATTCTTGCCGTGATACAATTCGTATAACAGTGCGATTTGAGTGGGACCCGGAAAAGGATGCCGGTAACCAGCGCAAACATGACGGCATAGGATTCGCAGCTGCTGCGCTTGTCTTCAACGATCCTGACGTCCGATTTCGCAGAGACAGGGTAGTAGGCGGCGAACAGCGCTGGCACGCGATCGGCGTCGTGGAGAAGGCAGTCTTACTGGTCGTTCACGTCTATCGCGAGGAAAACGAAAATGGCGAAGAAATCATCCGCATCATCTCGGCCCGCCGGGCTAATCAGCGTGAGCGCCGAATCTATATTCAACAAGCCGGTGAGTAAGCGGCAGAAAGCCGTTATTGCCCGTGTGGCGAAGCGCCAGGCAGCGAAGGATGATTCCGGCATCGATTACTCGGATATCCCCGCTCTGACCGACGCGCAACTCGCACAATTCGGCCGCACCCCCAAAGTGCTGGTGGCGGCCCGCCTGGATCGGGACGTGTACGACTGGCTCCAGCAGTTCGGAAAAGGCTATTCCACCCGCATTAACAGCATTCTGCGAGCTGTCATGTCCCAGCCACGCTGACCGGTGGAGTCGACACTGGCGACTTCTGGCGCACCGGATGCGGATTGCTCCCGAGCGGGAAATGGATCGCGCGCAATCTGTTACTGGCTCTCTACCACGTGCTCAATGCGCTCGAATCGGAGTCATCATCGTTAAGTGACGCGCACAGCCTGTTGCACCGCGACCGTGACCGTGTTCCACATGACCCCCATCGAGACCGCGACCGGAACGGAGGCGCCTTTGGCTGACCAGTTTGGTGACCCAAAGGATTTTCACGCCAACCGTCACAGCGGCAGGTAGATGATCCGGTCTTCAAATTCCGCATCATTCCAAATCCATGCGATCCTCAATTCATCGACGGCGTAGCCCGTAGTCAGGGCCTCGCCGGCGAAGTCGGCTTCGATAGTCGCTGTGGATTCCGCCGGCAACGTTGCGATACAGTCGGAGAGCTTACGGCGGGCCGGCGCCGCTGGCCTCCGCGCCGCGATGGCCTGATGATCGGCCTCGACAACCACCTCGAGATCTTGCCGACTTTCGCCAGAGCAGCCGCGAAGTTCCCGGTTACCTCTTCCCGGTTTCTTCTCCAATGATACGTCGTCTTCGTAGACCCCCGCCGCTCGATCGGCCTCTTCAACCGGCCTACGGCGGAGTCGGGTAACTTCAGGCGTTCAGGAAAACATCTGGCTCGATCTGTGCTTGTTTCAGAATCGCGCGAAGCGTTCCCTCAGGCATATCGCCAGGATGATTTGGCGCCGTCGTGTAGCGCCTCGTCCGCGGATTAAACCAGATTTCATGGCTTCCGGCCGCTTGCCGATCGAATACGAAACCGCACGCCTTTAGTTTTCGCACATCTCGCGATATCGAAAACCCGAGAGGCGGCCCATCTAAGCGGCAACGACAATCGTGTAATCGCGCCGTTCCGTGGTGGTTGGAATCGCAGGCGCGTCGTCCCGCTCCCGTCGCGCCTCGATCAGCTTGCGAGCCACGTCGCGAGCAATCTCCAGGGCTTCCGTGACAGTGCGGCCTTGAGCTACAAGGCCTGGCAACTCGTCTGAAGTGGCCAGGTAAAGACCCTCTGGCAACTCCTCGATTTGAACCCGGATGGCCAGTTCCATACCCCTGAATCTATCACTCGGGGTTTACGTTCGTAGAATTTAAGCAGCACTGCCATGATAGTCGGCGAGCATCTCGAAGAACGCGAGGGCGCCTGCTACGTTCCGGGAACGCGCATTTCACAGGATTCAATCGTCTACGCTTTTCGTGAGGGATGTTCGCCCGAAACTGTTAGCGATCATCTGAAAACGTATTTTTCTGGACCGGCGAGGTGGACCTTGCGGCAAAGCGGTTCAGTTTGAGGCGCAGGTATTCCAGATAGTTCTCGGGCATGGGATGAACGAGGAGTTCATCGATAACTGGCTGGAAGTAAGCCAACGAGCGGATCGGTGGCAAAGGCTGCAGGTCCGGCGGTCGGATCAATCGGCGCAACGAACCCAGCAGCAGGGCCGATTCGACGATGCGGAGCGGGATGCCGCGATCATGCAGACGGCGAGCCTGCCGGTGGTCCTGAAGGTTTGCCGACAAGGGCGTCTCCGGCAGTTCGACGTATGCCATGACGACGGCGGCCACATAGACTGCCGAATCGGATTCGGGCGCGGACGGAGTCATTTCTTCCTCCGTCGGGCTGCGGTTTCCAGCTCGCTTTCGCGGACCCGATAGCTGTTGCCCTCGATCACGGTTACGTCGGCATGATGGAGCAGGCGATCCAGAAGCGTAACGATGCAGGTGGCGTTGGGAAAGACCTCGTTCCACTCTTTGAACGGTCTGTTGGTTGTCAGAATCACCGGCTTGCGTTCGTAGCGGCGATTGATGACTTCATAAAGTAAGTCGGCGGCCTTGTCGTCGAAGGACAGATACCCTACCTCGTCCACGCATAAGAGTCCGACGTTGGCATAGCTGCGCAGCTTGCGGCGCCGGCCTTCGGGCGTCTGGCGATGCAGGTCTTCGAGCAGCGCCGGCGCCGATCGGAACAGCACTGAACTGCCTGCCAGCACGGCCGCATGACAGATGTTCTGAGCGATCATCGTTTTGCCGAGACCATTGCGGCCCACCAGAACCAGGTTGCGCGATTCGCTCAGAAAGTCGAGCGTAAGCGCACGCTCGATCACGTCGCGTTCGATTTTTGTCGGCCAGTTCCAGTCGAAGTCGGCCATCGGTTTGAAGCCTTTGATGCCGGAGTATCGAAGCCGCCGCTCCATGCTGCGGCGCGAACGCTCGTCGATTTCGGCTCGTACGAGTTGCTCGATCAGCTGCTGAGGCGACCAGCGGTTTTTTATCGCCCGCGCCAGGAAGTCATCCAGATCTGCGGGTATTGCCCGCAGGCCGATCTGCCGGAGTTGCGAGGAGAGACTATTGCTCAGAGTCGTCGTCATCACTGCGGGCGAGTTCATCGTAGGTCTCCAGATCGTGAGGCCGGACTTCGATAGCCTGGGCTTCGGGGTGACGGCTGAGATCGATAGCCATGTGCGCGGGCGCGGATCGCTGCTGTTTGCGCAACAGAAACGCAACCGACGACGCTCGTGGAGTATTCCGTTCCAGCGCCTCATTGATGGCGCGGCGCAATGCGGCCGGGCCATACAGGTCCAGCAGTTTGAGCAGTTGCGCGGTCTGGCTGCCCGCCGACTCCCCCTGCGCGAAGGCGAGGTCGATGAGTGCTTTGCTTTCCGGCGCGGCCAGTGCCAGACGACCTCCGGGAGTTGCGTCGAAAGCCTTGCGCTTCGTCTTCAGCACTGCTTCCTGATGAGCCGGATACAGGACCAGCTGATGGCGGTCGTAAGTGCGTGGATGGCGGGCGATCTCCGCCGAACCTTCGAGGATTCGCACCAGCGAGTCCGAGGCGACAAGCGTCAGTTGGCGACCGACGGCTTCGGGAGGAATCGAGTAGTCGTTGAGATCGAAACGAACATAGATCGTTTTCGCGGCCCGCACCGGCAGAACGAGATCCGTCTGGAAAGGATGAGCGGGTTTTGGCAGCAGGCGCGGCTGTTCTTCGGCGAAGACTTCAGCAACGGTGCGGCTGTCGTCTCCGGGCCAGCCTCGCCGGTGCGCCACCTGATCGCGCCAGAGCCATGCCTGCCGATTGCATTCGGCGAGCGTGGTGAAGGAACGGCCGGCCCAGAAAGATTCGCGCACATAGCGAATCGCTCGCTCAACGCGCCCTTTCTGATTGCCGGCGCGGACCTGACAGGGCCGAGCGACGAAGTGGTAATGAGCGCAGAGCTCCATCAGTCGCGGGTTGAAGTGGATCTCGTTGCCCCGGCGTTCGAGGACCGCACTGCGAAGGTTGTCGTAGAGAATCACGCGAGGCTGGCCGGACCAGTCCTCGAAGGCATGAACGTGTCCGCGCAGAAAGTTCTCCATCGTCTGGTCGAAGAAGAACTCCAGGTACAGCGCCCGCGACCAGGACAGCGTGGCCACGAAGCAGGACAACGTGCGGCGGGCTCGGCCCACGGCGACGTGGCCGAAGTGTGCCCAGTCGACCTGTGCCTGCTCGGCGGGGAACGCCTGTAGTTTCAGGAAGGGCTCGCGCGCGGCCGGGCGCAACCGGGCCACAGCGCGCCGCAGTTGTATTATGCTGCCGGTGTAGCCGCGCTCGCGAATCATCTGATGAATGCGCGTGGCGCGCAGCCGCGGATGCTGATCGAGTATCTGACGGACGAACTCCATATAAGGGTCCGTAATGCAGGCACGCATCGGCTCAGTACGATTGAAGCGATCCGATTCGATGGCGTTGCGAACGGCATCGGGGTGAACGTTAAGTTCGCGGGCAATGGTGCCGATTTTCCAGTGTTCGGCGTAAAAGTAACGCCGAATCTGCACGCGCGTTTCCGGGCTGATCATGAGTTCCTTCTTCCACATCGCGGATATCGTGGGAAGGGATCGACGAACCGGCCCTTTCGTCCGCACACGACGCAGCGAAGGAAGGGGACCGGAGGCCTCTCCAGCAAGCCCCGGTGTCTGACGGCGGCGCCAGCACCGGATGAAGCTGTCATCGGCGGTGTTTCCGGCGTCCCACAACCGCATGATGCCGGAGAAGAGATCGAAACGGAACATTGATCCGTCACGCGGGCGCGGCGATGGCGGTATCTGCGCTGGCGGTCACGATGATCGAGCCTTCCTTCCGGGCTTCGCTGGTGGCGGTCGTTGGCGCGGCGGCGCTGGCCGCGGCGGGCTTCGAAGCGGCAGGTATCACTGCAGTAACGCTGCCCTCGGTCGCAGTGCCGGCAGATCCAGAAAACTGCGTGACATCCCGCAGCCGGACAAACGCGTTGACGAAGGACCACCTCACCATGCCGATCCATGTGCGCCGCCAGGCAGGGCTGGACAACGGCGACCGATCATGGCAGGTTAAAACCAGTTTGTTGTGTGGTTACCTGATGAAGGTTGCCAGATTGGACGCCCGGGCCGCTCGAACGGCCCGGACATCCTATGCGTTCCCGCCTTCGACGAAGAACTTTATCGTGGCAAGGTTGATGACTGACGGATGATTTGCGCCTGCGGCGCCGATGATGTCGTCGGGCTCTACACCGGCGACAGTTCAGAAAACGACGATTTCAGATGATCGAT
>CAWJTK010000013.1:0-34199 GCA_963845785.1 Terriglobia bacterium
GAAATCCCGCCATCCTGGAACCGCTTGCGCCACAACAGCACGGTAGGCAGCGATGTGCTCAGGTTGCGCGCAATGGCATGATTGGCGATTCCGTCGGTCAAGGAATCCCAGAAACTCCTGATGACGATTGCCGAGGCTGGCATTCGCCAATGACAGTTCCTTCGAGAACGTTCAGGGCGGCAAACAGTGTCGTGTTCCCGTGCCGCTCATAATCATGGGTCTGGCGTTCGGGCAGGCCGGGTCGTAAAGGAAGAATAGGCTGAGTGCGACAAAATCGATCAATCCGTGGATTCCACGCTTGACGTTCACCTGGTTCTGGATAACTACGGCACTCACAAGCATCCAGAAGTGAAAAAATGGCTGGCGGACCGGCCGCGGTATCACGTGCACTTCACGCCCACAAGTTCTTCGTGGCTCAATCAAATCGAACGCTGGTTTGCGGAAATCACCCGGAAACAAATTCGCCGCAGCACTTTCCGAAGCGTCCCTGACCTTATTAGAACCATCAACGATTACATCCGCATATACGACAAAAATCCCCGGCCCTTTCAGTGGGTTGCAAGCGTCAGTCAGATCATCCGAAAGGTCCGCAAATATAAAGAAATTTCAGATACAGCAGACTGGGATCGTGCGGCATGCTCCCGGATGCTTTTTCAGGTAGGCGAGCATCTAGCGGAAGTCGGTTCGGCCGCTGGCCTTGGCCGTTTCGACATCGGTGAACTCCTGCGTAATCACAAAGCCTTCGCTCGCGGCGTAATCGCGTAAAGGACGAAGCTGTGCCGGGATGCTTAAGCCTTCTTTCTCCTGGTCTTTACTGGAAACCCTCGCGTACAGCACAACCCGGGTGGTCTGCGCCGTCGCGTTGCCTTTTGAGTTGGGCATCACGGTTATGGTTCTCGCTGGCATAGCACCTCAACATTACCTCTTCGCGGTGGGACAGACTCTCGCTCCCAAGCAGGCAGGATGCTCATGAACTCCACGAGCCTGGTTCGCGCGGCTGCCCATTCCGCGTCCGTAAGGCTGTAGTCAACGCGCAATTCGAGTGCGGCGCGCGTAACGATCTCACGCTGTGCCCGACATAGGGCGTAGCGGAGCCTAACACTTCGCGGACCCGCACGTGCGCGTAACTGCCTGAGACAGCCGCCAACAAATCATGCATGCTGCCGGGCTCGTCCGAATTAACCACAAGGATCTCGTAAGCGTCTGAGCCAAGGTTTTGATGGATCCAATTCCGCAGGCATACCCGCAAGTGCTGCGCGAGGCAGTTGCAGGTCACGATCAGAGTCAGCTCGCAGGTTCTAAAGAAAGGTATGAAAGCACAGATCCTGGAATAGAACATAGTTCGCCCCACGCGCCTTGAAGGTCAAGGTCCCGGCGGCCACATCCGCGGTATTGCGCACGGCCGAGTCCCACCAGGAGCGCTCGGCCAAACGTCCGTCCACACGAAAGGCCCAGGTGTCCGCTGAAGCGTCCACCTCCAGTTGAAGACGATGCTGGCCGGTCTGGGGCTGTAATTCGACCAGAAAGTCCTTGTAAGGGCCGAAGCTGAGCCCGGCGGCGGCCGCGCTGCCGCTAACGGTCACTTCGACGACGAAATTTTTCAAAGCTCTAAGCACCTGTGGGTCGACCCTGGAGTACTGGTAGGCCGACCATTCGGGGCCGCTGCTCTGGGCGCACACGGCGTCCAGCTGCCACGACCAATAGCCGCCCTCAACGACTCGCCAATGCGCCCGGGCTTGCCCGTCGCCACCCAGCGAGCGATTCCACTCTTGTCTCAATTCCTCGACGAGAGGTTCTTCGCGCGAATGCCGGACCACACTCGGCGCTGGACGGTCCGTTTCCGCCTCGTGCTCAGACTCTCGAACTTCACGCACGAATGTGCGCCGGGCAGCGGAGGGTGGGACTGGTACGCTCCGATAGATCTCGGACTCCGCGAACGACTGCAGAAAATGCTTCCTTGCTAGCCTCTTCCGCATAGGAGACGCCTCCAGATATTGATGAGCCGCCAAGACAAGGGCTTCATTTTCCGCTTTGCTGGCAGCCTCATCCAGAGTCCGGAAATAGAACGGATAATCGGAGCCGAAGTACTCCACAACGGCCGGCAAGGGATTCACCAGGACCGGGGTGGCGCGCACGATACACTCGACAATCGCGTCGTTGGCGCTGCTATCGTAGAGATCCAGGAAAACGATATTTTTCGAGAGCAACTCGTCGTACTCATCGTTGGGCAGATAAGGCACAAGCTGAACCGAGCTGAGTTGCACCGGATCGCGAACGAAACCGAGCTCGATTTTGTGCACCGCTTCCGTCCATGGTTCCGGCAGAGTGAGCAACACCTTTTTCAGCTTCGGAGAGCGGAGCTCGTAAATCGACCGGAACCTTCTCAGCCACCAGCCAACCTGGATGATCTGTTTTTCGGTGTTGGCCAGGTATTTGTTCGCGTCGAACCGATTCCCGGGTGTTTCCGCCGGGAGCGGCAAACAGCAAACCGGCACGGGAACCCGGTGTTTCAGCCATTCCGCGAGGCAGGCAGAGAGTGTAAACAGCCCTTGACAGCAGTTCATGCTTTGCCACCAGCACGGCATCCGGAGAATATCGTCCGGGCTTTGGTGAGAGGTGTTGAACCACTCCGGCACCCCGGGAGGATTATGCACGAACCCGATCCAGGGTTCCGTGTAGGGGGTCGGCCCATTCCACTTCTCTCCGGGCTCGGAGCCCCAGGCAAACTTCTTCTCGATAAAGCCATCCAGGAACACGCCGTCCTCGCAATGGAGGCAATCGAGAGCGTCCATAGCGTAGCCCCAGCCGCTCCGATGGTGGGTCGGTCGCCAGTGTCTTCCAAATTTGAGCTTTCTTGTCGGCAGGATATCAGGATTCATCGCGAAGTTCCGAAGCTGAGACAGCAGTGATTGCCAATAGCCCCTTACAGCCGAGATCCGGCGGCCTTGGAACTGAGCGGGAGCGCCGCAGAAAGTCACCCCACTCGGAACGAGTCAACGGACGGATCGCTTTTAAGGCGGCTGATCTGCTCCAGTTTCGGCCGATAGGGACGATACCAGGAACCGATGGTGGCTGTCGCAAGAAACTCAACACCCAACAGCCAGCAGGCGTATGAGAGGTAACAATCCTCAGCCAGGAATATATGTCGGCCAGCGAGAAATCCCATCTCGCGGAGCTCTCCCAGAGCGCTTCGGCTAAATCCGTAAATGCCGCCCTGCACATGCATCACATAGTCTGATAGGTCAAATCGATCGCCGGCCTGTTTGGCCAGTGTCCAGAACGAGACGACATCCCCGGCCGGGCGATATTCGGGGGTTCCGGCGATTGCCGTTCGCCCGGATAACAGACGCCCAAGCTCACTGCTCCAACTGGGATCGATCACGTACGCATCCGTGTCGATCTTGACGACGTAATCGTAGTGCTCGCCAAGGGAGGTCAGGCTTTCCAGGCAAAACGATTGAACCCGGAGAGGTTCGCATGGTCGTCTTCCCAGGAACCGTGCGGCGGCCGGTTCGACCGGCGGTAATGCCAGTGGTTCTCCCGGCACAGCCCTTCGACGCGGAAGTTCTCGTCTGTCTCGAAATTATCGTCGAAAAACATAAATATCGAGTTCACCGGACAGCTCAGGACGCCCGCTGAAGTTTTCCGCAAGCAGAGCGGAGTCGCGGAAAGTGGGGATAAACAGGCAGCCGCGTGCGGAGGGTGTGATTACGATTTGCAGTTGCAGACCATTGGCCTCCTCTTCTATTCCCCGGCGGGGTTGCGTCTTGATAGCCACGCCGAGGGGCCCGATGTCCTGCATGCTCCAATCCTGTTGGCGCCGCGCCTCGCAGAGCAGCACATCGTCGTTGCGCTTGACCAGGCGCGGATCGGGCCAATCCAGGGCTTCGATCACTGCGGTGCGGGCAAACCAGCAACCACCGGTTATAAAGAACCATCGGCCATCGCCGCCTTTAAAGTCAGTTTCGACCTTCCCGCCACAGTCCCAACGCGGGGATTCCTTACCTCGATACCAGGGCGCACGCTTCACAAATCCGACGACATCGGCGCCATAACTGAAATCGCGCTCATGGCCGAAGAAGAATTGATGCCCCCAGATTGCGGTGCTTGAGGAAGCCTGGCGCGCGGCACACAGCCGGCCCGGGAACGGATCCGGTGCCAGGATGTATGAATCGTCGTCGAACCACCAGATGAACTCCGTGTCGACGTCTGCGAACATGCGCCGCATCATCGGACACTTGTTGATGTTCACCTCGCTGATGTGGAGGCGGTCGATGGCTCCCGCGCCTTCAAGGCGCTCCCACGACCAAACGGTATAGCGGCCTTTCACAGTTCCGGAGTATCGATTCAATGGTCGATATCGCCAGGTCAACATAATCGGCATAAGTGAGTACGCAGATGGTAACCGGGGGCGGGTTGTTGCCGATCATGATGTAAAGTCCGCCCATGCCAGCCCCCAAAGATATGCGCTCAGATCTCCAGCTACGTGCCGAAACCGCGATGGCATACTGTGGAACGCAGTGCCGTATTCGTCACACAGCAGCTTCAAAGCACGGCTTTGCGGACTGCGGTTGTCATGCACCAAAACGCTTACGTCCCTGCAGTTCCTCCGCAATGACTCCAGTTGTAAATGCACGCATGGCAGCGCCGCGTCTGTGCCGATGATCAGGCGGATCGACGGCTGTTCGGTCTCGATGATCCGTGCCATACAAGCCTCAGCCGTTGTCCCCCGCCCTCATACCTCGCGCCGCCGATTGCGATGCGATCGCCGCCTCCGTGGCCGACCTTTGCGCCGCATTCAACCACTCCAGCGCGCCTCCTGCATAGTACGGCCGGAGACGCCTGATCACGTCCGCCGCGGTGATCTCCATGCAACGCGGGAGACCGTTCATTACGTCTACGCAGAGGTTCTCAGGGCGATCGTTGGAGTCGCCGTCGCCCAGCGAAACGGTCCGGGACTTCCAGCACCCTCCGTTGTCGCAGCAGCGCCGTGCGCCAACGCAGTGGATGAATTGATGATGGGGGTAGGCTTCCCAATGCGGGGGCTCGCGTCCTCCGGCAATGACCACACAGGGCCGATGCTTCGGCATCCCGGGCTTTACTTCGATCGCTGTGGCCAGATGCATGGAAAGGCTGACCGGACCCAGAACTCCATCCGCGTGGTATATCAGCCGAACCAACTGGCGCAGATCTGTCTTGCCGCGCAGATCCAGGACACCCTCTAGCGGCGGGTGATGATGCTGCAATTCTCCCACTTGCACAAATAAAATCTTCCCGCGAAAGTAATCCACCACGGATTGATACCGTTTGTGGTCCCACCACTTGATTGTGAAATCGAACTTCCCGCCAGCGCTTACGATCCAGAAGGGCACCGGTTCACCCGTTATCTCTTGCAACTGAGAGACCCAGGACTTCTCGACTGCCGACAGGTGGAGGTCGCCATGAAATGCGGCCGGCCGGATGCGCAAGCCCAGCCGTTGGTTCAGGAAATCTACAAAGCCATGGACAAAATGCCACGGCTCCTGATTGCTCCGATGAATCAGCGGGTAATGACAGTCGATGGTTTCCACCCCCGGTTCACATGGTTTGAGGAGCGTGAGGTAGGGATTGTTCTCCCAAAGATGGGGACATGAAGTGCGAACGTCAGTGACAAACTCTCCGGGATAGCAGAGGTGCAGATCACGTACCGCCGCGGTCAGGACCGCGATATCTCCCGGAGATTGAAAATTAGTGAGGATCAGCTTGCGCATGATTAGAGGCGAAATTCTCTCACCCGCCGATCAGTACCGTCGGTAAACCGACAACAATAATGCCGCCGTGCGCCGTTTGATCCAACTGGCGGGCGGCGGGCAGTCCGCCGATGAAAACGGTCGCCGAGCCTTTGGCGATCATGTCGGGAGGACCCGCGCAGACACAGAGATCCGTCGCGCGGGCAGCCGGCAGGCCACCGATGAGTACGGTGGGGCAGCCCACGCTGATGGGCCCGCCGACATGGGGCTGTGGTCCGTTGAACATCGGGCAAACGTGAAAATCCGTGGCGCGAGCGGCAGGGAAGCCCATATCAGAGGTCCTCCAGGCTGGTGATGGACGAGCCGGGAATGGGTTCGTTTGCGGCGGGCACGGCGACGCTTGCGAGCGGCAATCCGCAGGTATCAGGGCACGCGGGGCAAGGCGGAGTTGCGCCGCTGCACACATCGATCAAATTCCCGTAGAGGATACCGGTCGGCAAAACGTGCGGCAGGGTCCACGAGACCACAATGCGGAATCCGTCGGCGAGCACGGAGACTTTGTCACCGGGGTCGCCGCAGCCGCAACCGCACTCAGCCCCGGGAGCGGGTTCGTAAGCGACGGGGTTTTCACTGGCTTCGATCGAAATCCACGCACGGCTGGTTTGTATGCCGACGGGCTGGGTCCAGAGGTAGTCGCGCAGATTGAAGCGGAATCGTTTGTGAACGAGAATTTCGTCGCCGCAGGGTCCAATACCGTAACCGGGACACAGAAAAAGATCCCAACCGTCTCCCTCACCTGCAGGAACGATGTTCAAGCCGCAGACGATGCCCCAGCCGTGGACCAGCCGCAAGTGCCGGCGCAGGCGCTGGAGAAGATATCTCTGCTCCAGACGAAGATCGCCCGCGGTGAACTCTCCGCCCACGCGCCAATCGGGCCTGGCGAGCGCGCCGGGAGGGCCGGTCCGGGCAATTTGATTCTGGTCCGGCATTTTATTTGGTATTGTCCGAGAAGATTTCCAAAGTCGCGGAGCTGGTGTCGAATCTTCCCGTGGCCGTAATCGTCACGATCGCCTGCTGGCCGAGTCCAACGGTCGCTTTCTCCTCGAGTACATAGGTCGTGCTCTGCCCGGCGGGGACGTTTACCGGGCTCAATGGTGTGGTCGCAGGGCTGTTCGACACAACAGTCACTGAAAATCCGTCCGGGCTGGGCGCCGGGCCCGTCAGGGTTATTTCGTAATCCCAAAATGCTTCGTTGTTACCATCGGTCGCAATTTGAGCTGACGGGCCAAAGCCAGACGTTCCGCCGGCCGGGTCATACGGCCGGACCAGAATTGACTTCAGATCGACGGAAGGAAAGCTGGATGAACTGGACGAGCTCGAACTTGACGAACTCGAACTGGAGGAGCTCGAACTCGAAGAACTCGACGAGCTCGAAGAGCTGGCGGGGCCGCAGCAGCAAAGCACAATCTGATCCTGCAGGACCGCCGTGCTCAGGATGACACGGCGAACACTGACGTTATCGATGCTGGAATCGGTGATGTTCATAGTGGATGCCGAAGGGAGGGTGATTTTCGCGAGAACAACCCACGGACTGGTGGGACACGGTGGACACGGCGCGGGCGTTCCTCCGCGCACGACCTGACACAGGGTCGGGGGCGGCGCCGGCTGCTCTGGCAATTGCCCAAGGCACTGGATCTGGAAGCTATCGAGGATTCGGGAGTATTGGCAGGAATCGTCATCGCATCCGCAACCCGACGACGCGACCTGGACGGGGCGCGCCAGGCACTCGGCGTACTGGATCGCGAGATATGCGGTGGTGCTGGTGCCGGCGCCGCCGGAAGTAACCATGTTCGGCTCGCACGGATTCGTTGCGCCACCCGAGAGGCAGTTGGCGAGATCGAAGTAAACGGCTTCGCCTACGAAAATCTCATCGCCGTAGGGACCCAGCGCATAGCCAGAGCCGATCTGCACGCGCCAGGCCGCGGTCGCAGAAGGAGCGGCTGTTACCGGCAGCCCGCAGACCACGCCCCAACCGTGCAGGAAGCGGTTGTGACGCCGCAGCTTCTGCAAAAAATAATCGCGATCCGTGGTCATGTCATCCGCAGTGAGAAGCTGGCGGTTGAAGAAATTAACCCGCGCGAGCTTCGTCGCCGCAGGCTGAGTACAGTCCAATAACTGAACGTTATTCATGTGCGATCCTTTGCATCCGTTTAAGGTTGAATCGTGGCGTTGAAGGTCACGGTGAGACTTGATTGGGTGGTCTGTGCCAGGACTGTCTGGACGCCTGTCGTCCCGAGGGTCCACGTGGTCTGATACTGGCCGGGGTTCGCCGCGGCCGTCACAGCTCCGATCGAGCCTCCTCCGGACGTAACTCTGAACGTGGGAGCGCTGCCGCCGGTCACTGGATTGCCGCTTCCATCGACGAGCCCGACTACCAGCGGGTTCGGCAATGCGGCCGATGCCGGTGCGGACTGGTTGTCACCGGATACGTAGATCAGATTGACGGCGCCGGCCTGCGCGGCCAGGCAAGCGATCAATTGATAGAGGAGAGCGTTGTCATAGACGATCGGACGGTCGGAAACCGCATCGAGCGTGTTGGTTGAAAGATTCAGGCGTCCCAGCGCGACGCTCGGATCGGCCGGCGCGGAGATAAAGTTTCCCGCGACCTGGGCGGCGATGGCAGTCTGAAGCGCCGCAGGTGTAAGAGGAAACGATCCGAACGCGCAACCGGGGATGGGAGGCGGGGCCCCGGCAGCAATCCTCACGAGAACGGCGAATCCCTCTTCGATTGCGCTCGCGGCGCAGTTGCCGGCATTCTCGCAATCGGGTACGAGAACTGGTACGGCGTCGGTCTTTTGCTCGGCATAGGCAATCGAGATGATGATTGTCGAGCCGGCCGGAACCGCGCCTGCAGGTTCTCCGTGCGCGTCCGTCAAGGTCGTAATATCGACCGGAGCGGAGGCGGGGACGATGACTTCACGGCCCGCGAGGTCGATTGCGACACCCGGACTCAGCGTGAGCGAGCTCGTGGCGGGGTTCCAAATCAGACCAAGTCCCGCGAGTACCCCGCCGCCGGTTACGAACCGATTCAGAAGCCGTCGTTTTCCGTTGAAATAATCCTGATCTTTCTGGAAGCGATCCGCATCCATCAGCAGACCGTAGAAATAACGATTCCGCTCGGGAGAAACGAGAACATCAGTCGACATTCAGAACCTCTTTCTGATCGCATTCGCGATCGCTCGCGGCCAGTACGGCATGGTCGAGACGCGCTCCTATCTGCGCCTGAGGGGGTGCTCCAACCACCGTGTCGATCCCGATCCGGCACTGCAGACCGACCCGCATGCGGGGCTGCACAATGCAGAGATCGCAAACAGTGTGGGCGGGCTTTTCGCGCGCGATCACGGCGCGGGCGGCGGCGAGGGCGCCGGGTTGCGTCAATTCGCCCGCGTTGATTTCGACGCAAAACCGGTAAGCAATGTCGTCGAACAGGGCAGCGCCGAAACTGTCGGTGGAATCCGTCAGGTCCGATGCATCGAGTATGGCGGTTGTGTCCAGAATCGCGCCGGACGCGGAGGCGGGCGCGAGCATCGTGGTGAAACCGAGTGTCGAGTTCGTTCCCAGCGACCAGATGGTGGTGTTGAGCGCGGGCTCCGATATAAAGGCGTTGACGCCGGCGTAGATTTTCAGATACTGGCGCAAGCCTTCGAGCGTGCCGCGCAGCGAATAGAGACGGAATGCGCCGGCAAGATAATCGCGCGCCTGCTCCTCAGTCCAGTTTTGATCGAGCTGCCAGGCGAGCCATCCACTGAGCCACGAGAACCACGAAGGATAACCACTGTAGGGCGTTGCCGCTGGATTGAATAATCGCGTGAGCTGGACAATCTCGCGGCGCAGACCGCCCAGCGCGGTCTGCGAAAGAGAAAGCAGGCGATCCAGCAGATCGCTCGAAGCGGGATCCGCGCGATAAATGCCGGGCAGGTACTTCAGATACGTATCGCGGCCGTAATCGACGCGCATCTGCCGGATGGCAGGCGTCGCCGTGCCATCGCTGCGAACCACGCCTCCGATCCACAGGCTCGGCGCGGGAGTGTTGAAGATGACGCCCTGGAGCACATCGCGAGGCGCGGCCTGCCACCCCGGAAACGGTGTGTTGGAAGATGGCGCGAAAGGCGGCGGTCCGGCCGCCGCCGTCCAGGTGAAGATCTGAAGATGAGTGCCGGCGGGAAGCGCTCCGCTGTCGATCGCAAAACGATACCAGGGCGTGCTTCCGGAGAGCGCCTGAAACGGGCCGCCCATGAACACGCCCGCGGATGCGTATTCCGTGCCTGTCGCGGTCAGGAGAAGCTCGCCGGCAGAATCAATCGCCATGTTCTGAAAAGTGAAAGAAGGCCAGGTGTTGGCCGCGTTCAGATACATGAAGCCGGTAGGGGCGGTTGCCAGCATGGCTATCCTTCCACCCCAACCCACAAGATCACCCAGCCAAGTTGAGCCATCAGTTCCGGGCCGGCGGTGGGATCGGTGATTGCAGTGGTGTTGACGCCGCTTCCCACAGGCGGCAAAGCTACCTGTAGGGTGAATCCCGTGGGCGACGGGTTGGCGATGCTCACGAAATCGGCGACGACCACGGCGGGGCTGGAGGCGAAGCGGTTGCCGTAAATCTGCGCCAGATAGGCGGGAGTCGACTGGAACTTCGCCGCCGAAGTATTGACCGGAGTGGTGAACCCGATATTGACGCCGCCCTGAGTCCAGGCAGTCCAGTTGAGATTCTGGGCGAAGACGTCGCCGGCAAAAATTGAGAACTTCGACGCGGAAGCGGCATTCCGCCGCCCCGCCGCGGAAACGTTTGCGCTCAATACGCAGTTCTGGATCGAGACCTGGCCGAGAATCACGTCGATGCCCGTAGTCAGTTGAGCCGAAGTCTTCCAGAGGATGTCCGGCGCGTTGCTCAGCCGGACTGCGCCGCCCGGAGAGCACGCGGTCGCGGAGCGTTGTTCCTCGGCGGGTTCATCGGCGTCTTCAATGTAGTTCGCGACCAGGTAGTACAATGCTGCGGAGCCTCCGCTGCCTCCGGAAATGGCGGGGATGGGCTGGGTCAGCGGACTGCTGAGAATGATCTCGCGCCCCATGCTGTCGATGGCATAGCCAGGATTGACCGTGACGGAAGTGGCGCCCCGCGAGCCCTGGACATTGAGGCCAAAACCAATGCCCCAGTTGTGAAGCGTGCGATTGTGAAGCCAGCGGAGCGCGGTATTGTTCCCGTCGAGAGTCGTCAGATCGTCGGCGGTCAACAGTTCGCCCGGGAAGAACGCGATTCTTTCAAGCGACGGAATGTTGGTGCTCATATCGATTACCCTTTCAACTCGACGGCTAACCATGAGATGGTCCATCCGTCGCTTTCCGCGGTTGCGGCGTTCACCGTAGCTCCCCCCGCCAGTGAAGCGTTGGGCCGCCCCACGAACGTGAAGCCGGTTGCGTTCGCTAACGGGATGAATCCCGACGCAACCGGCGATGCCCCGCCGAGATACGCGAACAGGGCGGGCGTCGCAATGAATCCGCCGTCCGATATGTCGACGTTCGCCTGTATTTCCGGCAGCGGCGTATTCGTTACGTCGGTCCAGCCCGTCTGCCCTGAAAGGGTGGAGCCGGACCAGATCAGCGGTTGATTCATGGTGACCGCGAAGCGCTGGACAGACGTGTCGATTTCGCTGGCGAGCTCGCCTGCCGCGATCAGAACGCGCGCGAGCAGGACATCGGTTCCCAGGCGCACTTCAGTCACGGTCTTCCACGAGAGCAGCCCCCCCTCGAGAGGTAACGGATTCGTCACGCCAGGACAGAGCGTCGAGAGGTTCGGAGTCGCGGCGCAAGCTGTGCCGGCCGTGTTCCACGAAATGACGAGGTACATGGTCGTGCTTGCGACGATGTTCGGCGGCGTCGCCACCCGCGTAAATGCGGGAACCAGCAATTCGCGGCCTTCGATATCGAGGGCATAGCCGGGCCTGACAATGATGGCGCGGCTGCCCGCAGAAACGATCCCCAGACCGTCGACGACTCCCCAGGTCTGATGCTGATAGCGGATATGGAGATAGCGGAGGCGGTCGGTATAGAGCTGATCGTCGCGCAGATCGCTCGATGTAAGCGTCTGGCCGTCGCGCCAGGTAATGCGTGACAAAGGCGTCGCTATATCGCGCGGCGTGATCATGAGGCAACCACCTGAATCTGATGTCTCCCGGAAGAGACGAGGAACGTGGGGCAGATCATGATGTCGCCGCACTGCGGCGTGCCGGAATCGGCCGTCATGGTCAGGGAGGTGACGTAGTCGACGCCGGGGACATTGGCAATCAACTGCAGGATTTCAGCGTTGTAGACGCTGCGCCCGAATGGCCAGCCGAGGCCGGCGGGTCCGCCGTCGAGCGGGTTAAGAAAGTTCGCGAGCGCGGTGAGGATGCCGCTCTGGACGGTGGCGGCGCTGGCGCCGGTGAGCGCCTGAACGCTCGCGGTAACGGTAATGATGATGTAGGTTGGGGAGGCGACTTCAATTCGCGTGCAGATAACCCGGCGACGATCGAGATACCGCTTGACGGACGCGATCAGGCCAGGCGAAGGCTGCGGCTGCGCGACGGGCATTCCCGGGAGAATCACGACCGTGACGACGCCGGTCGCATGGATACCTGGCAACGCGGGATCGGTGTCGGACCAGGCTCGCGCCCGCGCTACAACCGTGCCCGGCACATCCAGAGCGATGCGTTCGGTGTCGAGCAGGTTGACCGCCTGCGACGGCGCAGGGAGTGCAAGGACCTCGCTCTTCGGAATCTGATCGAGAGTGGTCTGCTGCGCGTTCTCGGCGAGATCCAGAATGCCCTCGTGCGCGTGGACCACCTCAGCCGCATCCCCTTCAAGCTCTGTCAGAGGCGCGGCGGGAAGGCCGCCGGCGGCCGCAAACGGATCGGCGACAATTTGCGAAAGCATAGCCTGATCGGCGGGTGAAAGAGAGGCGAGAAGAACGGTGTTGACGGGTGTTGCGGCGAGACCGGTAATCTGGCGCCCGAGGATGTTGCCGCTGTGGGCGAGGGTGGCGAACCCGGTAACAACGATCGCGCTCAACTGTGGAAAAACCTGGCCGCGCTCGCCGTCTCCGCACGTGATGAGACCGGTGGTGGGATCGAGAGTGTAATCGAGGTCGGTTCGTAGCGAAGCCTGAAAGTCCGCGACCTGTTTCCATTCCGTCCAGTTCGTGCCGTCGTGCGTATAAAGGCGGACGCAGCGGTTCTGAACGGGCGCGCCCGGTATGTAGACCTGTTGCGACGGGACAGCCGTTCCGATACCGGCGATTGCGAACTCCAGCGTAATTGAACCCGGGTTGCCCGCGGCTGGCGCCACGTAGTTGAGGAAGGTGAAGGCCGGCGCGCCGGGAGTGGCAGGGAATTGCGTGGCGAGAGTCAGAATCGTCAGGTCCGGCGCCAGTACGAACTGCAAAGAGATCTGCTGACCGGGAACCGGCGGAGTGGGAAGCGGAAGCAGAGTGCCGGGGATCGTAAGCTGTTGCCACAGCGGGGTGCGCTGCACTGCCTCGACTGCGTTCTCCTGAATGGCGTTCAGTACGACGGGAGCATCATATGCGCCGCTCGCAAGCCGGACCCGCAGGTAGTAAAGCGGTGTCGAGACCGCTCCAAGAGCGGTCTGCGTAATGGAGGCCGGCAGGTTGACTTCGACCAGACCGTCCAGCGTAAGAGAGCGCGTATCATCCACAACCTGACCGGTCGCGGGGCGCGCAGGCATCGCCACCGAGGTGAGCGCCGTCCAGGTTCCGCCGGTAAAGGCTTCCCAGACGACGCTCGCGGAGTGATGCGGAGGGACCGGCCCCGGAGTGAAATTGCAATCGTCTGTTGAGGGCGGTGTCGGGCTGCCGCACTGCCACCCGGGCTCCGCGGGTTTACACGCCTTGGCCTGCGCAGCGGCCTCTCCGATGATTCGCTCGCGATCGGCGGCGCCATTGCCGGGTCCGCCGAACCAAAGCCACAATGCGACCGGAGACGCCGACGGAATCGTTTCAAAACCGAGGTAAAGCGCAGCGCCGGGCACGGGATCGGTTCCGAGAGCCGTCACCGGCAGGCCGTCGGACAGATCACGCGAATAGTCGCGAAGGACGCCGGTTCCCGTGTCCGCCTGTAAGCCGGTCAGGGTGACTGGCGCAAGGTCGATCGCTCGCGTCGTCGCAAATGGCACGGCGGTCCCGGACGAGTTGGCGGCCAGGAACTGCACGCCGGCCGGCACTTCGAATGGTGGGCTTGTCATGGGTTGAAGCGCCAGCACCGTCCAGGCCGGCAGCGGCCCTCGCTTCGGATAACCGATGAAAGCGAGGAACTGCCAGGTGAAGCGGTCGGGAACCTGATTGAGCTGGTAGACCATCGACTCCATCAGCCAGGCGAACATCTCCATCAGCGTGATGCCGGGGTCATGCGTATTGAAGTCGGTCCACTGAGGCGCGTACCGCGGGATCAGAGGTATGGCTTCCTGCGTCAGGTCCTGCCAGCGGCGATCGTCGAGATTGGGGAGCGGAAGAGGCATGGCAGTCAGACGTTCGGCGCGCCTTCCATCACGATGAGCATGGGCCCGGCGGCCACGAGCCGTTCAGGCGGGACGGTGACGACCGCTCCCACCGGGATGAGATTAATCAGCAATTCCAGTTGCTGGACGTAATCGACTCCCGTCGTACCCTCGAGGAGTTTCGCCACGTCGGAGAGATAAACGCTGCGTCCGAACGGCCAGCCGAGGCCGTCCGGGCCCCCGTAGAGCGGGTGGAAGAACTGGTTGAGAGCCGCTGTGACCGCGGTCTTGACGATTCCCGATTGATCGATCTGCGTCGCCGCGACGAGCGCGCTGACTCCGACGAGAAGATAATTCGGAGGGATGACCGAGATCCGGCCACTCTCGATTGAGGCGGGTGCGCGTTCGGCGATATAAGCGACGACTTCCTGCTTGAGTTCGTACGAAGGCTCGGGTTGCGGATCCATGCTGTGGGGGACCAGGATCAACGTCACCCAGCCCGGTGCGGGCCGCAGGTTGGCGCTCGTGGCCGGCAGGCAACGCGTGATCGCAACGCCCGGTGAAGCTTCGAGCGCCAGAGCTTCATAGTCGGCCGCTGCCAGAGCGGAACCGCGATGGCGTAAAACCTGGGGGCCGCGATAGCTGACGTCGGACGCTGCCTCGGTATCGGCGCCCCCTCGGCCGCGGCGGGATTCGTAACGCTCTGCGCCGTACGGCTCCTCCGAGCAGCTGATTGATGGTCCCCGCAGCGACATTGCCGGCGAGGCCCCCGCCGGCCTGATACTGATACGCCATGATGTTGGAATTACCCACCGTGGGCAGCATGCCGTTGATGCCGTTGCCGAAGATGATGCGCCCGCTGGCGCGGTCGAGAACGTAGTGCCGGTCATCAGGCCCGGAGAAATAGAAATTCGGCTGATTGATCCAGGTGACCCAGACTTCCGTGATCAGTCCGCTGCGGGGATCGGTGACCGTGCGGATATCGGCGCTTGTAAACCCGAGCGCAGTGAGTTGCTCCTGAAGCACAAGGAATCCCACGCTGGCTTGCGCGCCCACGAGTTCCTGCACCTGCACCTGCTCGCCCTCGATAATGGGGAACTGCTGGAAGAACAAAGACTGACTCGGCTGGCCGTTACCGGACCCGAGGGTTTCGTTATTAATGGTTTGTTGCTGGTCTGCCCAAACCGCGTTGGATAGATGCCATTCACCTGGCTGAAATTCGGCGTGCCATCGGCTTTCAGGCGCGCGCGTACCCAGTCGAGCGAAGTGCCGAAGCGAGGCAAGGCGGCGAGAGAGGCGGTTGTGTTGGAATAAGTCCGGCCAGCGGAGTTACCAGGTTGATGTTCGCGCCGTTTATGGAATCGATTGAGACGAGTTCAGCAGCCGGGCCCGGTTGCACGACAATCACGTCCCCTGGCGCGAAAACGGCGGCGGCGAGAGCATTGGTGGCCGTCACCACAGATCCCGATGCGGCCGGGACGCTCGCGACAGGACGCGCTGGCGCGCCCGGGTCGAGGAACCCCACCATGCCGGAACGGGCCAGAGCCCCAGTGTCGTCGGTGACTGTGAGGGTTTGCCATGTTCCGGCGGACCATCCTTCCCAAACCAGTGGCGGCCCGTCGGTATCCGATTCGACGATGTCGAAGAAGATCGAGAGAAAGTCGTTCGGCAGCGGCTGGTTGAATCCCAGATACAAGGCAGGCAGGGTGTCGGCGACGGGATGGTAAGGGTTCGCTAATTCACCGCGGGGCCGGTGGAGTCGGAGTATGGCTCTCGACTACGAAATCGTTCCGGGTCAGGGATTGGTCCGGCGGAAGCCAGGCGGACCGCCAGGTGTAACCGATCGCCATGTCATTCAGGGCCGGCGGGCGGGGCTGAATGACCGGGATAAAGTTCGTTTGCCCGGAGCCGGCATCGGTCCAGCTTACAACAGTCAGGAGGTTGTAACTTCCACTCAGCAGCCTTGCTCTCATGCCGAGCGCGGGCGAGCCATTGATGCTAAACGGACTGATATCCTGCGGGACCGTGAAGGTGATTTCACCGGAAGCCATCAGGTTGGTGGCGGGATCGCTCACCGGGCCAACCAGCATCAGCCATTCCGTGCCGTTGTAGTATTCCCAGACGAGTTGTGGCGGCGGAAGGACTGGAGGATTAACTCCAACGGCAGCGGCGCCGGATATCGCGGTCAGACTTGTCAGTGCGTTGAACGCAGAGGTCAGCGAACCCGCCTCGCCGCTGAGATCGGTCCGGAGCGCGTTGAAGTTCGCGTTCAGGCTTCCAGCGATCCCGTAAAGCGCGGTCATAACGGCGTTGAAGTCGGTTGATACCTGCGAGATTCCGCTCAGAGAGTTGAAGCCGCTCAGCGCGTTCTTCAGATTGGCGACCGCGATCTGCGAGTCCGTTGTGTCGGTTCCACCGATAATGTCGACCCAGGTTTGAGTGAGGTCGATGGCGGAGTTGGCAACCTGGGTCACTGCAGTGACGAGGTCCTGCTCGGCCTGCATAACATTCACGGCATATTGGGAGCCTGCGCGTTCCCTGCCTGCTCCGGGGTCGTGGCGCGGTCGAAACATAGAGTTACATTCGCGCCGGGCTTGCTGAAAACTTCCTGGCTGACGAAGTAGAATGCGGTGTCCGTCCCGGGCGCCTTGCCCAGCGGATAGAAGATCTTCGTAAGATCGAGCGTGGTGGTACCCGCGTAGGCGGCGTCAAGTTGCGCTGGCCCTTTACAGCCTCCAGGCCCTTGAGTAAGCGAGCGGTCAATGGTTGTGCGCAGATTGATTTGACTTACGACGGCGAATGTCCGGGTGGGGTCTGGCGGCAGCGGAGCGGTAAGTGTTCCGCGTATCCAGTAATCGGAAATGTTACTGACCGATGTTATTGCTGAATCGCCGCAGTCCGCCTGAAGAGTCACAGTGCCGCTTTTCGTCAAACCTGCTGTACCGTCCTGGCTTGCCGTCGTACCAGCCAGATCGAAATCGACGAAGGAACGCCAGGTCTGCCCGTCCCAGAACTCCCACCGCCAGGTCACCGCTTTGCTTCCTGGGGTTGCCAGCGCGAAGCCCACTTCCACGCTCGATTGACCTTTGAAGGCGAGGAGCGTCTGCTGGGACAGATAAAGCGCGTGATTTACAGGCGACGGATTCTCGAACAACGTAAACTGCCGTCCACCGGCGAAGTCGTTCGAATGATCGATGAAAGCGTCCTGATCCGGCCACAGCGAAACCACCTGCGTCAGCTGTCCCGCGGTAAGCGCGATGTTATTTTCCGTCTCAAAGACTGTTGGAGCGCTCTGCCCTGGCAACGTAGCGCCCGCCCGCGTGCCTGCCGGAATCTGGCTGTCGGCAGTGAACGGCAGGGGCGTAAACACCAGTGGCGCGCGCGCCGGCTGAGCCGGAATCAGACTGATCCCCAGCATGTCCAGGAACGCGAGTTTGTCGAGGTCCGGCGCCTGGTTGAGCCTTTGCGCGACGATTGAGGAGAAACGCGCCACAATCTGCGTCAGCGCCGCCGCCGTTCCCGATGCCATCGGCGGTAATTCCGGAACGAAGGCGGTCTGGACCGCGGTCAACTCCGTATAGAAATCCAGCGTCGAACGCGAATCGAAAACGGGAGTGCTGCTGCCGTTCACTGCTGGTCTCCTTCAGTCAGATAAAACGGGTAAACGAGGTTATAAAAAACATTTGTCAACCGCACGCGATATCGAATATCGATCAACAAACTCCCGTTAGCGGGTTGCGGAGTTACCGTGACGGTGATCTGATCGATGCGGGGCTCCCACTGCACGAGCGCCGTCTGCACGTTGTATTGCGCCAGTGCCGCGGTAGTCGTGTTCATAGGTTTGAATATCAACGTCTTCAGCCCGGCGCCGAAATCGGGACGCATGACGCGTTCGCCCGGCGCGGTGCCGAGAATGATGCGGATCGATTGCTGAATGTCGGTCTCATAGGCCGCCGTGGCCATGTCGCCGGCGGCTGAAGCGACCGGCGGGAATGCCCATCCAACCCCGAGAAATGCTTTGCCCTGTGAATTTGCGGCCATGGGATTACGGGTTGATGGCGACAAGCGCGCCCATGATGGTCACCGTTCCTCCGGCGGTGATGTTGATGCCGGTGGCGGCGGTTAAATTGATCTCGCCAGCGCTCGCAATGGTGACGCCGCTCGGGTTGATCGTCACGACGTTACTGCCAACGACGAGCTGGACTGCGGCGGTGGCCAATACATTGAACATCGTCGCGGCCGCTATGATCCCCGCGGGTGTCAGCGTGATCGACTGATAGGCCGCGGGCACCGGCGGCGAGGGAATAACTTCGGGAGGCGTCGGGCCGTTCTGGATGGTCAACGTGGGCGGGACTTCCGTGAATACGAGCTGGTTACCCAACGGGGAGCGGATGGTGCGAATTTGAGGCAGAGGGCTGATAAGCGGAGGGGGTGACAACGCGTTCCACAGGCTGCCGATGATATACGGCACATTCACGTCGCCCTGCTCAAAGGCCACCAGCACTTCGTCGCCGATCTTCGGCAGAAAGTAGAATCCCGAAAACTGTCCCGCCATCGGCACCGCGACCCGGGCCCAGGGGCTGAGGTCGAGTGCGTCGATAAAGGGGAGCTGCACCTGCAAGCGGCCCAGGAGCAGCGGGTCCAGGGGATCGATGACGATCCCCGTCGTAACGCCGTAGAAGCGCTTGGGCTCGTCTTCGTCTTCCTGGTCCGGCGCCGCGAAAGGCCAGTCTTTCACTGTTGGACTCATGGAATGATCTCCTTCCTGACTTTGAAATTCGTGCGGTAGCCGTTGCTGTCAATCACGTGGGTGGCATTGGTAACCCGGTAGTTGCCGCTGAAATCCGGTCCCACGCCGTTGAACTGAACTACCGCGTTGGCGACGATACCCGGATCGCCCACGGCGCCGACCGTTGCGGTGAGCCGATTGTTGAGCGCATCCCGAAGCTTGCGGGTAAGGAAAAATGCGCTGTTAATAATATCCGGCGGGCTGCTGATGGGCCGGTTGATGATCGTGTCGATGGGGCCGATCAGCGACTTGAGATACGCTTCCGTGCCGGAGGGAACGACAGTGACGGCAAGGGCCTGAGTATCGAAATTCCACGAAACCACTACCGTGAAGCTCAATGGAATTTCACGCAGCGTGAACTTGACGCCCACGCCGAAATACTGGCCCACGGTGCTGAGGCGCGGCGAGAACTCGAGCAGCGATTCCCCCCAGTTCAAAGTCACGCTGGGCGAGTATTCCTTGAAGAACCGGGATAAATACAAGGTGCTGCCTTCAACCCAGAAATCGGCATCATAATATTTGGCGATGTCCTGCAGTACCTGAAGATCGGTCTGCGCTTTCTGCTTGCGCCCGCTCCCGTTGAAGATAAAATTCACCACTGCGATTGCGGTTGAGGCGGCCGCAATCGTGGGATCGATAGCGGGAAGAAGCAGGTTTTCGCCGCTGAGTATGATGGCGATCAGCGCGTCCGGCAAGGGACCGAAACCTCGTCCGTAACTGCCCTGAGTGAGTCGCTGCAATTTATCGTGCGCGATTACGGTCATCGTCGGCATCCCGCCCGACTGCATGCTCGCTTCGATTCCCGTAATCTCTCCGTTGAAAACATTTGTAAGCGTCTCGTCCGCGTAGCCGAGTGAGAGGCTCAGCGCGTTGGTCATGTCGAAGAGGCCCGCTGCCTGAAAGTTGGGCGTCGCGACCGGACCAGGAAGTGCGCCCGACTGAAAAGGCAGGAACCCAAGTCCGTTGATGTGGCTTTGAAGCCATTCAAGACCGGGGTTCGCGAGCTGGATTTCCACACGACTGGCCGCATTCATGCCGCTTTCGAACGTGATGCCCGAGATGGAAGAATTCAGAGACGTCGGAATCTGAGTGCCATTGATCGCCAACTGGTAGGCGGGCACAAACTGCGCGGACGGAGTCATCTATTGCACCACCTCACCCGTCTCGGGGTCCGTGTAGGGAAGCTGTGGAACCAGCAGCTGCTGGCCGATCGTCAATTCGATCGAATTGTCGAGGCCGTTATTCATGCCGATCGGCCGCCACAGCAGCGGGTTGCCATACACTACGCCCGCGATCTTCGATAGCGTGTCGCCCTGCGCCACCGTGTAACTCTTGCTGTAATCGGCTGTCTGAAGTTTGAGCTCCTTCGATTCGGTGGTTGAATTGTTGTATCCCTGAAAGGAAACCTGCAGACGCGCGCGAACCGGCGTGCCGTCGCCGATAAACATGACGAATTTCTGCACACACTTCGCCAGCACGCACGTGAACGATAACGAGGCCCACGTGAACACCACGACAGGCGGCGCGTGAGTCGTCGAGTCGATGACCATCAGGTTCGTGATCTGCTGCGTGAGATTGCGGACGTCGCTGCCCGCGGCGGCGATCGTCTTGCCATTTATCTGGACCGCTTCATTGGTGTCGAGGAACAACTCCATCTCGAGGGTCGGAGTGTTGCCATTGACGAACTGAAGAAGGGGTTGACTCAGTCCGGGAATCGGGGCCTTCGCGTAGTTGATATCCTGCGCCACCGTGTAGTCGGTCGGGTTGAACATCACCGGAGTGCCGGCCCCGGTAATCGTGTTCGTGATAATGGCTTTCTCGAGCGTCGGCATAATCGGTTCAGCGCCTTCCCATCCGCTCTCTGCGGGCAATGACGCGCCGATCGATCTCGCGCATAACCTGCTCGGCGACGCGCTTGATCTCAGGCGCGGGCAGCGTTACGGGTTTCGGCGTCTCTGTGAAACCGAACGGAGATCCCCATCCCGTTTCGCGCGCTACGGGCGGGAGCGCCGCGGCGGGTTCGGCCGGGAGCGCCGCGGCGGCCGGTTCCGCCAGCGTCGGAGAGGCGACAGGTTTCTCGCCTGCCATCGCATAATGCACGATTCTCTCGACCGCATCGGGCCGCGAAGGCATTTCGATCGCGCCCCTTACGGGTTCGCGCGAGTGGTCCTTCCGTGGTGGCGGCTCAAAAGCGGTCACTCTTATGTGGCGCGAGAAGACCCGTTCGAACAGCGCGGCCGCCGCGGTTTCGGGGGCTTCGTCAGCTTCGGCAGCGGTCGCCGCCCGGCCCGGCAAGTCTCTTGAAACCGGCGGGACTGGGGCGAACAAATAATGATCCTCAATATTCACAGTCGGGGAAATCTCGACCCGGGACGAGTTGTAAAAGTAGTTGATTTCCGCCGGCGGTTCCCAGGCGAGCGCCAGGTCCGCGCACGAAATGGTGACAGCGCGCGGCGTATAACGCTCCGCAATCGCCGACGAGAACGCTTCGGTCGCAACCACCGTGCCCGGCGCGCTTCGCGCCGGTATTTCGTCCCGCCGAATTACCCCGATTTCCGGATTCATGACTTCCTCAACGTCCTTCACTGATTCGCCGGTTCAGCTTTGATATCTCAGTCACCCAGCGCCGTCTGTCCCGATGCTCCATTCGCATCACCTCCCGTTCGGTCCAATGGAAATGAAATGCGACGAAGGCTATCTCCTCGTAGAGCTCTGTCAGGGGATAGCCGATTACCCCCCCGATCCCACCGCCTCGGGTGCGAACTTATGGCTGCAGGACGGGCATATCGCCTGCGTAGCGCCTTCTTCGAGGCTGTTGACCCTGTTATAGAGCTTTTGCAGATAGGCCAGGTCCAGCGCAAACAAGTCCTCAATGACTTTGGTATTTATCTGCTCGATGCTGCCCAGTCGTGTAACTACGCGCGCCAGAAGAATAACAATCAAATAGGACGGGTTTCTCACGACCCGCGGGTCTTTGAGCGGCAGGATCTCGTCAGCCGCCGTCGCGCGCCGCATCACTCCTTCCCGGTGCAGCGTTCCCGCGGCGTCGAGGTAACCACAGGGCAGCGTGAATTCGAATTCAGTCTGGAACATGCGATCCTCCGCTTACTGGACCCGCTGCAGCGTCGTACAGACGATTTCGTAGTTATCGAACGCAATCTTGTTGTCTTCCGCGTTCAGATCGGGACCGCTGCATTTGGACGGCCATGCCTGCGTAAAGTCCCAGCGCGCGGTAAGGTTGCCGGACCGGTCCAGGAGCAGGATGGAGCCATTCTTGCGAACTGTCTGGCCCTGCACCACACTCAGGTGCCAGTTATAAAGCTCCATATCCGCGGTCATGCCGCGCTTGAGCATGATGTTTGCGTATTTTACGCGCCCCGGCAGCTTACTGGAATAAAGCGTGCCGCCCTCGTTGTACTCGATCACTTCTACGGTGGAGTCAAAGCCGGAGCATTCATGAAACGCCGCCCTGGTGATGCCGTCCAGCTCCACCAGGAAGTTAAAATTCGGATAAGGATCGCTGGTGATTCCGTTTGCCATGTCAATGCCTTTCTGCTAGGATTCCGTGACGCTTGATCCGCCCTGCCAGATGCCGATCCGCAGGATGATGAACTCCGCCGGATAAGTCGGCTGAATTCCCACTTCGATAAAGAGTTGTCCGAGAGCCTGCGTCGCGGGCGGGTTCAGCGCGGCGTCGATTCGCACATAGAAGCTGATGATTCCGCCATCGCCCTGCACGCGATTGAGAAACTCGGTGATCGTCCGCTTAAGCTGGCCCCACAGAAATACATTGTTCGGCGCAAACACGGCCCACCGGATGCCCTGTTCAATGGATTGCTCGAGGTAAATGAAGAGCCGGCGAATGTTGACGTACTGCCAGTCCGAATCCGTCGAAGTCGTGCGAGCGCCCCACACGAGAGGCTGGGATTGCTCGGGGAACACCCGCAATATGTTGATGCCGAGAAGATTGAGGGGGCCCTGGTCGTTGTTCGTCAGCAACGACTGAAGGCCGAGCGCGCCGGCGACGGCAACGTTGGCCGGCGCCTTGTATACTCCGTAGGTTTGATCGGTCTGCGCGTAGATACCCATTACGTGTCCGGCAGGCGGCCAGTATTCCGTTGCGCCAGTAAGTGGATTCACAACCTGTATCCAGGGGAAGTAGATAGCCGCGAACCCGTTAGGGGTGCGTACTTGCCCGTACTGCGCCAGCAGGTTCGGAAACCCCGGGCTGCTGTCCGGAGCCGCGTCCAGAACGGCGAAACGATTGAATAGCGTTTCACAGTGAGTGACAAGCGCCTGCTGAGCATTTACATTGGTATTCCCGGGGATCGAGACGATATCGACATCCTGCAGCGGCGTAAGCAAATTCAGATACGTGGTCGGACTGGAGTTAATACTTAGCGTCGGGCCGGACACATCGTTGACGCGATCGTCATTCATTCCGCCGGCGAGATTGTAGATTCCATCCGCCGGGCGCGGATCGCTAGGGGGGGTGGCGGACGGCGTCGCCGGCAGGGACAAAGTAATGAGTTGGGAATTAACCGCGGATCCCCAATAGCCCGGATGGATCGGATTCATCGAAAGCAGAGACCACGTCTCCGTTGTCGCGCCGGTAACTACAAGGTTGAATTCGAGCGACGCAACCTGCGGCAATAACGGTCCGGCCATGGAATGAAGGTTCGCCAGAGGCGTCGACAACGTGACTGTACTCCCGCTCGCAGCGGAAACTGTGACATAGTCAGTGGTCGTACCCGAGAGCGAAACCGTTATAAGAGCTCCCGCCGGGAGCGCCTGGCTCAGCGCCACACCGTTCGGAACAACCACCCGGAAAGTGAACTGCCCTGGCTGCAGGTCGGCCGTTCTCGCCAGCCCCGTGCCGCCCGCAATCAGACTCGCGACGGTCAACGGGGGAACGGGCGCAAGAAGACCAACGACGGCGGTTCCCTGCGTCGACGAAATAACGGCTGTTACGACCGTTAACCCATTAGACAACTGAATGCGGTCGCCCGCCAGAAATCCGCTGTTGCTTGCCAGCGTAAGAATGGTCCCGGTCGAATCGAACGAAACAATGTCGCTCTGCGCCTGCGCCAGGGCGAGCGTTGTAGCCGGGGAACCCGCCGCCTGCAGCATCGATGCCAGGCGACTGCTATCGAGGACCTGTACGGTAATCGCGGCGCCGATCGTTCCTTCGGCGATTGCAGTCGCGACGAGCGCCGTCTTCGGACTCGCCTCGCGGTCGAGTAAATCGTAAAGCGCCATGAGCGACGTGGGCAGAGTCGTCGAACTTCCTTGCGGCGCTACCGCCCGGATAATGTAACAATTCGTGCCCCCGTTCAGAAAGAACCCATATACCGCCGGGGCCAGCCAGCTGCGGGTCAGGATAGAAGTGTTGGACGGGTCCGCAATAAATCCGCCGAACAGGTTCTGGAATTCGTCCCAGCTGGTTATTGCGATCGGTTGATTAATCGGCCCCATAGTAGCGGTGCCGATGAAAGCGCCAGTGCTTGTGCCGACGCCCTGAATCGGAGCTCCAGGTGTGAACTCCTGAACGTAAATACCCGGATAACTGACCTGCGTTCCCATTACTGACTCCTTTACGTGAACTGTAAGTTGTAATCGCCTGTGGGGGGGGACGTGACCGCGATATTGCGGGGCGCCGCCGCCGGATGGCCAGTTGCGGAGAACCGCAGCTGATAGTTACCCGGCCGAAGAAGATTAAAGGTGAATCGGCCGCGTTGATCCGTTGTGGTTGCAGCCAGCTCGACGCCGCTCGTGTTCCATATCGAAACCGATGCGCGCGACACTTCGGCTGGAGGAGTGACTGTTGCATCGGAGACCGTCCCGCCGATCTCGGCCCACAGATCCTTGCCGCCTTTGCCTGTAGACAGGCCGTACTCGGTCATAAGAGTCGTTACCATCGGACTGGTCAGAATAACCGGCTGCGTCACCGGAAGCGAGACAATCAGCAGCACCGCCGGACGCCACGGATGGTACTGGCCAGGCATTGTGCCCCAGAACTCGGCGTGTTTGCCGAAGCCTTCGTGAGGCAGGATCGTGGTGGGCAGTTCCGCATTGGCGATGAGCGCCGGAAAGCCGCCCGGCAGCGACCCCGCATAGATTTTGTTCGGTATCAGAGGGTCGGCGTCCATCAGAGACACCGTCACATCCCAGAGCAGTTCATGCTCGGCAATTGTCGGTTCGATCGCGGGGTGCTGCGGGAGCCCCGGGCCCCACGCGGTGATCAGGTAATGCACATCTACCCAGCGCGGCAGTTGTTTCTCGCTGATCTTTCCCCCAATCACCTCGCGGATACGGCCACAGGAACGAAGTTCGCGATTTTCTTTCAGTTCGATCAGATAGATGTTCAGCGCCATCTGGTCCAGCGTCGTCGAGACGTACGTTCGCCAGTCGTCGTCGGGCGGCTGAAAGCGCACTTGCTGCGGCAGACTAATCGTGGGAACCGTTGTGTTGAACAGGTGCCGCAGCATGTTGTCGATGTAGTCGAGCATCTTGGCGCAGCGTTACTCCCGGTCCCGGCGCAGGAACATCCTTTTCAGGGGCGCCTCGCTCGCCTGCTCCTCCGGATCGAGATAATCGCCCGGCTCAGGCTCGAATCCGATTCGTTGGGGTGTCGTATCGACTCGCAGGCGGGGCGCGTCGTAATTGACGAGTTGGCCGTTCTCGAACCTTAGCCGCGCTTGCGGCGGTTCCGTCGCCTCCGGTCCTGGTATTTCGGCTTGCGCGCCCGGCGCGTCAAAGTTGAACGGCGGTTCGTCTGCCTCGGCGGACTCAGGTCCTTGCGGATTTGTGGCGACTCGAACCCGCGTTTCCGGCGCGGCCGCAGCTGGCGATGCGCCCCCGGCACGGCTTTCGGAGAAGAAAGGATCCAGAGCCCAGTCAACCTGGCGACTTCCGCTTGCGAGCCAGTCGCGAACCAGCCCGTTGTATTCCGGTGTACCGGGTTGCAGTTGACGCGCTGCGATTTCGGCATCGAGTCCGCGATAATGCCGGTCCAGAATCTCCCTTATTTTCGAGTTGTGAAGCTGTCTGCGCCCCTGAAGCTCCGGGGGAATTCCGCGCATATTTTCCAACGCATTGAGTTCCGGTTCGCTGTAGACACCAGGGTACTTATCAAGGGCCTGCAGTTCCACCGCGTGGTGAACCTGGCCTCCCTCGGCTACGCTCAGGCGATTCGCATAGTCGCCGCGATAATCGCCGAATTGCTCTCTGGCAGCGGCTGCGGCGCCTCGCGATGCGGGCCTCTGCGGGCGCGAGAGCGGCGACGGCCTGTCGGTCGCCAGCGGCTCCTCAACGATCCCCTGCTCAACTGCCTCGTCGATGTCGGGGGGCACGTCGCCCAATCCCTTCGGGGCCTCTGCTGAGGGAGCGTCCGCTTCCGGCGGAGCTTGTGTTTCCTCGCCTGTTTTCTCAACCGAAGGCGCCTCCGCTTCACCGGGCGCGGCAGACGGCTCCGCTGCAGACGATTCCAACGACGAGCCTGCCTTCGACAAAGCGGCCCCAAAAGCGGCTCCTTTGGCGATGTCTGTCAAGGCGGCTTTTGCGGTCGGCGCCTTGCCGCTGATCGCTGCATCGGCCAAGGTCTGAGTTGCGGCGCCGCCGGCGCCGCCGATCGCGCCGGATGCAATTTTGCCCAGGCCCGCGTTTGTCGCTGCCCCGCCGAGGCCACCGCCCACTCCGCCCGTTAGTGCGCCCACGCCGATTTCGGTGATCGCCTCTTTCGCGGTGGGAAGTTCGCCCTTGTATGCCGATTTCAAGGCCACGCTCGTGGCGCTTCCGCCCGCGCCGCCGATCGCTCCGGCGGTTACGGCGCCAGCTCCGGCGCCCGCGGCGGCCTCGGCTAGTAAGCCACCGGTTGCGATGGTTCCCGCCGTGATTGTTACGCCCATGGCCACGTCCTGCGCTGTTTTGAGGTTCTTATCGTTAGTCAGCGCATCTAGGACTGGCGTATCGTTGCGGTAAAGCAACCATTTGACGAACGGGTTGCCCGCCTGCGGATCGAACGGCTGGACTTTGGGAGCCTCTGCCGGTGGAGCAGACGGCACCTGCGCCGGTTGCGGAGGCGCCGGCGCCTCAGGCGCTGGAGTAGCCGCGCTCATTTGCTGCTGCAGCGCTTCGCGCTCCTTGAAGAGCTCATCCGCTTCCTGCGGGGATGCGTTGGCGACTTTGGCCTCGTTTTCTGCGATCCGTTGCTGGATTTCGTCCTCGGTCATCGGGTCAGCTTGCGCGCCGCCTCCGGCCCCCGCCTGGACTGTTGCGACCTGACCAGCCGCCGCGCTCGCACCCGCCTGACGTGCTTCCGACTCGACTGCGCTGCGGGAAGCACTTTTCCCGCCGGCCCGGCTCTGCTGCACAACATGGGCGAGCTCATGCGCAATCAGGCGCCTCCCTTCGGACCTCAACGGCGCGTAGAACCCTTCGCCGAAGACGATATCGCGCCCCGAAGTGAACGCCCGCGCTCCGGCGTCCAACGCCGCTCCCGACGCTGCCTCGCCGGTATGCACGCGCACTTCGCTGAAGTCCTCACCGAACTTCGATTCCATGTCCGCGCGCGTCGCCGGATCGAGGAGTTTGCCGGAACCTCCCCCAAGCAGCTTCGTCACGGCGCGGTTTCCTCCTGCGCGCTGCAAGGCGAGGACAGCCTCATGACCGGCGCCCGCTTGTCTGCCCGCGATGTGCCTGGCAGGCGCTGCAACCTGGGGCTCCTGGCTCTTGTCGAAGCTCTTACCGGCCGGCCCGCTCATGCCGCTACCCCGCGCGCCGGTCCGAGCGGAGGCGCGAGCTCCGCGGCCGTGAGAATCTTGCCCATCTTCTGAAATTCGCCTTGCACCGCGCGCAACACGTGAGACAGCGTGACCGCGCTCTTGTCCTCGACGGCAAGATAGGCGGCGGCCAGGGCCGCATTCCGGATATTGCCTCCACTCAGTACGAATTTCGCGGCGAGCCAGGCGGCGTCCACATCGTCCGTCAGCGGTGTTTCCTTTGGCCAGATTCCGGTCCAGATTTGCCGTCTGCTGGTCTCGTCAGGGAAGGGGAATTGCACTGTAATCGAGAGCCGCCGCAGAAACGCATCGTCAAGATTCTGTTTCAGGTTCGTCGCCAGGATCGAGACGCCTTCGTGCTGCTCCATCTTCTGCAGCAGATACGAAACCTCGAGATTGGCGTATCGGTCGTGCGAATCGCGCACCTCGCTGCGTTTCCCAAACAGAGCGTCCGCCTCGTCAAAAAGCAGGATGGCGTTCGAATTTTCCGCAGCCGCAAAGATTCGGTCGAGATTCTTTTCGGTTTCACCGATGTATTTGCTGACCAGTCCGGCCAGATCGATCTTGTAGAGATCGAGCTGAAGCTCGTGCGCCACTACTTCCGCGGCCATCGTCTTGCCCGTACCGGAATGGCCGTGAAAGAGCGCGTTCACTCCCTTGCCGCCGGAGAGTTTGCGGTCGAACCCCCATTTGCCCATGACCTGATGGCGGTTCGCTACGCGGCGGCAGATTTCGCGTAATTGCTCCAGTGAGTTTTCCGGAAGGACAATGTCGGACCAGCCGTGTACAGGAATTACTTTCCGGGTGAGACTAGCCAGCTCATGGCCGGAGCCGAGGCGCGCGGCCTCAAAGGCGTGCTCAATCCGGACGGCCTCACCCCGATAGCTGGCGAGGTTGGCTGCTGTCTCGGCCGCGTCTTCGATTTGGCTCTTGTTGAAGCGGAAGCATTCGGCGAGAGCATCCAGCGCAGGCCCGTGCTGGCGCACGCCGCGCTCGCGCAAGGCGGCTTTCCAGGCCAGGCGCCTTTCGGGCCAGCCCGGTGTTTCGAAAGGAATGGTGATGATCCCGCTCAGCCTTGTCCGGGATTCCCGAAGCTCACAGGTTCCTGAAACGATCACGATGCCGCGGAAAACGGCGAGCGCCGAGAGCGCGGCTTCGCGCGAGGTTCCATCCCAAAGCGAATCGACATTGTCGAGATAGACGATCGCTCGCCGAAGAAGGGCTTCTCGCTCCAGATCCTCAAACCCTTGCGCGAGGTCTTCGCCCGATCGCGCGGCGCGACCGGCGTCCGCAATCAGCAGAGGGGCGCCGAGTTCGGCTGCGAACGCCGTGGCGGCCATGCGTTTCTCTTCGTCGTCCGCCCCGCGAAAGTAGAAGCGCAACGGCGATCGGTTGCCAGACACCCCTGCCGCTATCTTCACCAGCCCCGGATCGGCAGGCACGTTGGCGGCAGGCGCCTCGATCAGGTGCACGAACTGCTGGAGTCTTTCCTCAAGACCCGTTTCCGCCATCAGGAACGACGCAATCCGCGGGTGCAGGCACACTTCGCGCTTCGGCACGGGGACCAGTTCATCGCCCAGGAGACGGATCAACCGGCGCAATCTGAGGCGGCCCGAAGGGCCAAACTCGGAACGCCGGCGGAACTTTTCCGCCGGGGACTCGCAGAGCAGACTCAGCACCAGATCGATTGACGGCCGCCTACGATTCACGTCGTCCTGCAGGTAAGCGAAGATGCGTTCGTATCGGGTATCGATCTCGGGGGCCAGCGCGATCAGCAGCACGTCGAGTTCGAAGCGCGATAACCCATATATTTCGTCGAGAGCCGCGAACGACGCGCCGCTTGCCATCGGCCGGGGGCCGCCCCCAGATCGGGTGGGATCTTCAGGCCCGCTCAGATCTTTCAGTACATCGGCTTCCGTTATGTAGAAACCCCTGAACGGATCGGCGCCCGGCTCCCGGCCGCTTTGCGAACGCGCGCTTTCAACCATGACCAGCAGACGCGCGTCGAGTTCGCGGAGAAGGTCCGGAAGTTGAAGGGAATCGACAGCCGTTAGCCTGGTAATGTTCGCCGTCACGCCGTTCACTCGCTGTCGTTCACCGGCCCGAATTTACGTTCGCGATCGCGCAGCGAACGATCAAGAGTCTCCGATAGATTCCGTGCCACGGGAACGCTGGTGACGATTCTCGTGTGAACGTGCTCCGCGGCGGGCGGATACCCCTGCCCGAAGTCGATGATGAGTTCGTATGCGTTATACCCAACCTTGAAATAGTTCGCATAACGTCCTTCCGGGTCTTCTTCGCCGCTCGGTGGTTCGGGCATGGTTTTCCGACCCGCGAGCTTATGCACGCGGCGCCCCACGAGTCCTGGCGCTGAAAATAAAGGGGCCGCCGAAGGCCGACGGCGCGAAGTATAACGGGCCGCCTTTACATCAATCGTTCCGGTTGGATATCCGAATCAGCGGGAGGCGCTTTATCTGGAAGACTTTATGCGAAAGAAAAAGGAATGTAACAAGGCCAGTTACGCCGAGGCTCTCGTGATGCCGTATCGGGACATCTTCCTGTAAAGAGTCATCCGCGACCAGTTCAGCTCTTTTGCTGCGAGACCCCGGTTCCACTCGGTTTGAGACAGGGCCAGCAGGATACGTTCCAGTTCGCCCCCGCTCGAACCCTGAACGGCTTTGCGGAATTGCGAGGGCAAATCGACATCCCCTTCCGCGTTCGGGCCCGGATCGATGAATGCGGCCTCAATGATATTTCGCAGTTCGCGAACATTTCCGGGCCAGTTATGCGCCAGCATAAGCTCCCGCGCCCGCGAAACGAAGGACCTTGATACGCATCCGAACTTCCGATCGAATTCGATTCGGAAGGCTTCGGCGAGAGGCAGAATGTCTTCTTTGCGCTCGCGCAGCGGCGGCAAATGAATCCGGGCGACATTGAGCCTGAAGTACAAGTCACGCCGAAAAGTCGAATCGCTTTCCAGATTTCTGTTTGTCGCCGCGATGACACGCACATCGATCTGCCGGGCCTGGCGCCCGCCCAGCCGCTGGATCTCGCCCGTCTCAATCGCGCGTAGAATCTTCGCTTGCGCATAGGGGCTAAGGTCTCCAATCTCGTCGAGAAACACCGTTCCGCCGTCGGCCAGCTTCAATTTCCCCTCTTGCGCCGTATGCGCGCCGGTGAACGCCCCCCGCTCGAAGCCGAAGAGCTCACTCTCGAGAAGGCTGTCTGGAATTGCCGCGCAATTAATCGCTACGAACGGTTTTCCCGCACGGCTGCTCCGGCGATGTATCAGATCAGCCGCCAACTCCTTGCCTGTTCCCGTTTCGCCCGTGATCAGGACGTTACTCTGAGCAGGACGCAACCCGCTTTAAGTATGTTTTGACTCCCTGGATCGCCTGACTTACACCCAGTATCCGCTCAGCGGGGGGCGTGGCGGCAGAATCCGGGGCGGCATCCTCGACGGCGCGCGCGAGTTGGACCGGCGTTAATGGAAGGCGAAGATAGTTTGCGATACCCGCGCGTAAGGCCTCTACCGCGAGTTCTTCTGAGCCGTGAGACGTAATAAGAATGATTGGAGGCCGGCTGCCGTTGCGCGACAAGGCGCGCGCCACCGCGAGATCGTTCTTGGCGATACGATCGCGGCAGCCAAGAAGAATAGCCACTGGTGAAACGGTAGAATCGGCGCTCGTTAATCCAGTGGCGGCAAGCAGGCGTGACAGGATGCCGCGAACCTCCTGATCCTCCGAGAGCGCGAGTACCGCCTGTACCACAAATCAATTCTGCTACCGATTTAGCGGTACGCAGGTTAATTCTACACCTCGGACACCTGAAATCGATAAATCTTTTGGGTATCCGTCCTTCCGCATCAGTCAAACTGCCCGCTCTGCCTGTGCCGGGTTCTGCCTGATTATCCGTAACTCGACGCCGACTACGACAGAGTCGGTGGCGCTTGCAGCGCGGGAGCAGTTGACCACAGCGACGGCTCCTGCGGTAGGGATGGCGCATCCCAGATCCAGTTATGTTGTTCTGCAACATCCTTGTCTTCCGGAAACGGCACCGCCGGGAAGACAATCTCAGCCTTACAAGCGCCCTGAGCCGATTGAGGAACGACCGCGGGACCGAGTTCCTGTTTCAAAGAAGCAAGCGTCTCCGGTCCGCGGGAATTCGCGATTGCGACTTCGATATTCTCCCGCGCGAAAATGCATGCGAGCGCGAATCCAACGTTTCCAGAACCAATAATGGCGTATTTCATAAAAATTCTCTTGTCTCTCAACGGGTGCTGAGCGTTCTTGACTTTAGGCCTTCTATCGCTTCGGCATCGTGCCCGTAAACCCAGGCAATTCCGTAAAGAAACCAGTCGGCGGAAGCGTCACCCAGCCGTGCATCTCGCGCGCGCTGCTCCGGGCCATCGGGTAGATGGAAACGGGTTTTGTTTTCGCTGGAGGCGGCCTGGACCCGCCAAGTCCGGGGCAATCGCAGAGACTCGTAGAGTCGCAGTGCCTGAGGGATATCCGATCGTTCGGTTTCCGCGAAACACGCTGCGAGCACGGCGCCATCTTCGATGGCCTGCGCCGCACCCTGCGCCCAGAATGGCAACACCGCATGACAGGCATCGCCGAGTAAGGTCACTCGTCCAGTTCTCCCGCGCAGTCGCATCTCCGAGCGGAAGAAGATACCAGCACAAGAGCGGCATGCAGCCCTGCCGTGACTCCAGCGGCAGTGATAATGTTGCCGTCTACTGCTACTCGTGCGTCGGCCAGAAGTGCGCCGTAATACGGCATCAAATGGCGAGCGCTCCAGCCGTGGGACGAACAACGGTGGTCGTGTTGGGGATAAAATGCCGATCTCCGGCAGATGACAAAGTATCAGTTGCGGCGGGAAGGCCTGAAGTCTTAAGTGTCCCGGAATCAGTTATTGGAAAAAGGGCATGGCCCGAATCTGGTCCAGTTGTGCGTAAGCTGCTTTGCACGCACTGTCCACTATCTAAGCATGTCCATTATAAATGGACAGCGACAAAATGCGGGAAGTGATGCCCCGGCCAACACACCTTTTCGAAAGGTCCGTGTACGATAGGTGTACGATAAATGAAAACAACTGGCGGTTTTCGCGTTTCCAGCCTGTTTTCTTTTCAATAACTTACAGCCTCTCAACGCGCGGATTGCCTTCGATTCCGACCCGCGCCTCCAAGTAAAGTCGCCTCGTAAGCTCATTAAAAAGATACAGTTAGTCTCTTCGGCGAACGCGACCGAATCGAAGCCGCAATCAGGTTGAACGCGTGGTCCAAGGCCCATTGGGCATACTTTTCGGCATACCGACAGGGCTCCGCAGCGGTAATTCCCGCTTCAGAACTTTTCAGCCTGGTTGATTTGATTGGAGGCTTTTGGTTGCGGGGGAAGGATTTGAACCTTCGACCTTTGGGTTATGAGCGTAGGGAGATACGGCTATCTCGAACAAACCACGAGCGCGAGTGGCATCGCAAGGAAGTCTTGGGAACGCGTGGAAACGGGTAATGGGGGTCTAAAAGGGGTCTGTATTGCAGCACCTCGACAGGTAAAGTTCAGACGCCGACGGTTGGGTCCCGAATACATATTGTTAGTGGGATGAGAATTCCCCGGTCGCCGGGTACCTGGCAACGATCATCCCTGCGAAGGAACCCCGCTCCGCCAGGACGATCAGGCGTGCCGTTTTATGCAGACAACCTTCAAGCCTCGTCTGGACATACTGCCTGAATCTCAATTACGGTTGTGGCCGGAACTGGATGCTGTTCCCTCGGATTTCGTTCCATACGGAGGGAACCGGCCTGGCCCTACTGAACATAACTAAGGGGCCTGTGTTCGTGCGAGAGTGGAGCGCCGTGGCAACCGAGTTTTCGCACGACAAGGAATGCCGAGACTACACGGCGGATGATTTGAAGCGAGAGCCGTATCTTTGTGGCAGCTTGCGATCAGGTGCTGTCGAATTCTGATGAGGCTCCAGTCGCGCTCCCTGGCCTCGTCTGTCCACTCATCGAGATTCTCCGTGGCGATTTATATGTTCTCCTTGTGTGTTACGAATATTGTCATCGTAACCGCACGAGCATCCACAGTCGCGGCAGGAGATCGTTCGCCCGATCCATCGCAGACTTAAGAGCGACGAGACCGTTTTCCCTGGATCGCGCACCTGGTCGACGGTTGAAATCAGACTGGCTACGGGGCCGTCCGCATGGTCAAGCAGAGGGCCTGCTTTCTTCATGACTTCATTGACATCATGCCCGAGGCTCTCGATTTGCGCGGTCGGGCGACTCCGCAGCGAGAAGGACATTCGCATGGCCCAGAAGCCCGTGATCCGTTGCCGATTGGCGAGACCTGTAAGATCGTG
>CAWJTK010000014.1:0-141745 GCA_963845785.1 Terriglobia bacterium
TGGCCTGATCCTCGGGCGCTTCGTTCTCTTCCTGGGCATTGGCGGCGCGATTGCGGCGGCTCTTGTGATCCCGCTGATGCGCCTGAACCGTCGGCGGGCGGCGCAGGAGGTCGAGCAGCGGCATCCTGGATTCGATCAGCGTCTGCTAACCTTTACCGAGCGTTCGCGGGATAACGCGGCCGATCCGTTCCTGCCTCTGCTTGCCGAAGACGCGCTCGTGATTGCGCGCGACGCCGAACCGGAACACGTGATCGCCAAAGGCAGGTTCATCCGTTTTGCCTCGATCGCCGCGGCTGCGGCGAGCGTGCTCGTCTACCTGATGTTCTGGGGGCCCGGCGTGTTCGGTTATGGCACCTCGCTGCTCTGGGGAAGCTACTCGAAGGATCAGCCGCTCAAGCCGTTTTACAGCATAAGCGTGAAGCCGGGTTCGAAGACCATACGGCGGAATTCGGATCAGACCATCACCGCGACCGTGAGCGGCTTCTCAACCTCCCATGCGAGCGTCTGGGTGCAGTACGCCAGCGCGAGCAAGTGGGAAGAGGCGCCGATGGAGCCGCAGAGCGGCAGCTCGGGCTTCGCATTCCTCCTGCCAAGGGTGCCGGAGGATGTTCAGTATTACGTCGAAGCGGGCGGCATCAAGTCTTCGACCTTCAAACTGCATACCATCGATCTGCCGGCTGTGAAGAATATTCGCGTCACCTACAATTACCCCTCCTGGACCGGAGAGGCGGCGGTGACCGAAGATCCGGGCGGCGACCTGCGCGCGGTCCAGGGCACGGTCGCGAAGGTCGAGATCCAGACCGATAAGGCGCTGAGCAATGCGCAGCTTGTTTTCGACGACGGCAAGCCGATCAATCTCGACTCCACACAGAACAACCGCACCACCACGAACGTGCCGATCGAGAAGGACGGCATGTATCACATCGCCGTGATGGATCACGGCGAACTGGTGCGGCTGACCGACGATTACTTCATCGAAGCAAGGAAACCGGGCACCCCGAGCGTCAGGATCACAAAGCCGGGCAAGGACGCCAAAGTGAGCCCGATTGAAGAGGTGGGAATCGAAGTCAACGCCGAAGACGACTATCCGCTGCAGGAAGTGAGCCTGCACTACTCGGTCAATGGCGCGCCGGAGAAAGTCACCTCGCTGCTCAAAGACAAGGGCTCGAAGAAGATTGACGGGTCGATGCTCATGTCGCTCGAAGACTTCAAGCTCGTTCCCGGCGACATCGTCAGCCTGTATGCAACTGCGAAAGACGGCAAGAATTCGGCGAAGACCGACATGTTTTTCATTCAGGCCGTACCGTTTGAATTTGAGTACACGCAGGGCTCCGGTGGGGGGGGCGGAGGAGGTGGCGGCGGCGCCGATCAGGACCAGCAGATTTCAGAGCGCGAGAAGGAAATCATCGCGGCCACGTTCAACCAGGTGAATGGCGATGCGAAAGCCAAAGCTGCGGCCGCCGAGAACGGTAAATATCTTTCGGAAGTGCAGGCGAAGCTTCGCGATCAGGCGCAGTCTCTTGCTAATCGCACCAAGGCCCGCCAGCTCGATGGCAGCGGCGCCGGGTTCGCGCAGTTCGTGAAAGAAATGGAATTGGCGGTAGCGTCGATGTCCCCGGCTTCGGATAAGCTGAAGTCGCTTGGGTTCCAGGACGCGCTGACTCCCGAACAACAGGCCCTGCAGCATCTCTTGCGCGCGGAAAACACCTTCCGCCAGATTCAGGTTCAGGTGAGTCGCGGTGGCGGTGGTGGAGGCGGAGGTGGCGGCGGAGCGGGACGCGATCTTGCGAACCTCTTCGACCTCGAACTCGATAAGGATAAAAATCAGTACGAGACGAACGCCAGTTCCTCGGCCGAGCAAAAGCAGCAGGAAGTGGACGAGACGCTCAAGAAACTTGCGGATCTCGCGCGCAGGCAGCAGCAGCTGGCCGAACAGCAGCAGAACAATCCCCAGCAACTCGCCCAGCAGCGATACCAGCAGGAAATGCTGCGCCGCGAGGCCGAGGAGCTGAAGCGGCAAATGGAGTCGCTCCAGCGCGGCGATCAGGGTCAACAGGGTCAGCAGGGCCAGCAAAGCCAGCAGCAGGGCCAGCAAAGCCAGGGTCAGAGCAGCGGCCAGGGCCAGCAATCGGCGTCTTCGAGTGGCGGCCAGCAGGGTCAGCAGCAACAGAGCCAGAGCCAGCAACAAGCGGGCTTGAGCCGCCAGATGAAGAACCAGCTGGATCAGGCGATTAAAGACCTGGCTCAGGCGGAGAAGGACATGAGTAACTCCGCTTCGGCTCGGCAGCCTGGCCAGCAGAATGGCGCCCAGGGACAGTCCGACGCGCAGCGCGCGGCTGAGGGCCTGAAGCGAGCGCAGCAGAATCTGCAGTCCGGGTTGAAACAGCAGAACGGCTCGGAGATCGGGAATATCGCGAATAAAGCCGAGCAGCTGGCAACCCAGCAGCAGGACTTCGAACAGCGGCTCCGGCGCAATTTCGGCCAGAGCGAGGGCAACCAGCAGACAGCCCAGCAGATGGCCGACGAGAAGCACCGCATGATCGACCAGTACAACCAGATGCAGAAGGATATGCAGCAGGCGGCGCGCAATATTGCGGGCACTCAGCCTGGCGTATCCAAAGACCTCCGGGACGCCACGGGCCGGATGCAGCAGGAAGAGATCGGCACCCGGATGGAAGTGACCGAAGAGGCGCTGCGCCGCGGCTACGGACAACTGGCCGTGATGCGCGAAGCTCCCGTGACCCAATATCTCAACGAGCTCAAAGACCAGATGAGAAAGCTCGAAGCCGAATCGGCGGCGCAAGGGACCGCTGGCGGTGCTGAGGACAAGGGCCAGATCGCAACCCAGCAGGCGCTCAACCAGGCCGAGAAGATCCGGCAGGGAATGCAGCAGCTCGCCCGCTCACGCCAACAGCAGCAGGGGCAGCAAAACGGTCAAGGTCAGCAGCAAGGCAACAAGGGCTCGCAGCCAGGTCAGGGACAGCAGGGGCAACAGGGCCAGCCGGGGCAACAAGGTCAGCAAGCCCAGCAGGGTCAGGGCCAGCAGCCGGGCCAAGGCCAAGGCCCGCAACAAGGGCAAGGCCAGCAAGGTCAGGGCCAAAGCCCGGGGCAGGGGAACAGCCAGCAGGCAGGCTCGCAGTCTCCGAACGGCGGCGGCGGTGGCGTGAATAACAGCGCACGCGGCGGTTACGGCGGGAATTACGGAGGCTACGTTGATCGGCCATACGGCGGCACCTATGGCGATCCCCGGATGGGTGCGTTGCCACCGAACTACTCGCCCGAAGTGGCGTATAACGACATCATGCGCGACATCGGCCGCTTGCGCGCTCAGGTGGGCGACGATAAGGATCTGGCGCGAGAGCTCCAGGATCTCGTTCAAAAAGCCCAGCAGCTCGATCCCCGGCACATGACGAACGAGGGCCAGTTGGCGGCGATCGTCGGCGCACAGGCGATGTCGGAGGTTGACGAGGTCGAACTCGTTCTGCGACGCAAGCTGCAGGCGACCGATGGAAGCGTGCGCAGCACGAACCCGCGCAACACGCCTCCTGGATACGCGGACTCAGTCGCGGAATACTACAAGCGGCTGAGCCAGTAGTAACGGCCTTACCAGCGGTCTGTAGGGCAGGCGATCTTGTCGCCGGCCGTCACCCGAACCGCCTCTTCGACGGAGCTTATTTCCCATCATGCGCCACGCGATAGCAGCAAGCACCGGGGCAGGGAAGGGTCTCACACCTGGAGAAATCTGGAACGCGTGCGTGAGCCTCGTCGCTTGGAGTTCGAGAAAAGGCCAAAATGTAACGCAGGCCGGTCTTTTTGTGGCCTGAATGCTAATCACCTGATCGGATTATAAATATAGTTTCATGGATGAGCCGCGACGCGGGGATGAAATCGCCTGACGCGGATTTCTTTCTCCCGGCTGCGGGTCCTGGCGATATCGAAAGCCGATTGCATACGCATGAGCGTTTCCATCTTCACGCCGAAAGCCTTCTCAATGCGCAGCGCCATTTCCCCGGACAGGTCGGCCTTGCCGTTCAGCAAACTGGACAGGGCAGGGCGTGACACTTGAAGCGCAGCGGCGGCGGCGGTGACAGACAGGCCGGCCGGTTCAATGATCTCCGTTCGGATGAAATCGCCGGGGTGCGGTGGGTTCTTCATGGGCATAGTTCGCTTCTCCATTTGCTAGTGGTAATCCTCTAAATTCAGATCGCAGATTTCGCGCTCGTCGATAGTGAAGGTCAAACGGCGGTTGCGGGTAACGCTTGAACTCCATGTGTCTTTGCGGTCGCCAGTCAACGTGTGAACCTTCCAGACCGTGAGCGCCCGCAAGTCGTCGGCCTCCTGCATCGCGTCGAGAAACGCAAACATCTTCCGCAGTTTGTCCGCGGTGTCGGCGGAACGCCTTTGGCGCTGTCCTCGGCGTAAAGACGTTTGAGGCCCTTGTGCGCAAAGCTGCGAATTTTCATCGGCAGACTGTAGCCTGTAGCTTAACACTTGTCAACACATGCCGGTGCGAAAAGCCGGTGGGGACGCCGCGCCCCGGCCGCCGCAGAGCGTCCGGGCGGCAAGCCGAAACCCTGAGCGGGCGGGCAGTAAACTCGTGACCCGGGGCGCAGGTGTACCTCTTGGCTGGTCTACTCTCTGTGCTCATGCCGGGTTCTCTCATGCTGGGATACGTTGATCCTGTTTCACAGGCTCTGGTGCAACCATACCTGGGGCTTCGAAATCTCAGTAGGGTCCACGGCAACCGCATCTCCCAGACAGACCATTCACAAATTTCAAAAAATATTCGCATCTTGTTTTCAGTCGCTTGGCGACCCGGATGTCCGCATCCCCATTCCCGCATGTTCTACTGCGATCGAGAGACGAGATATCAACCATGACCTCCGAAAAGCAGTTCGAAGCCAATCGCCGCAACGCGTTGCGTTCCACCGGCCCGAAAACCGCCGAAGGCAAAGTCCGTTCCAGCCGTAACAACCTGCGTCATGGGCTCACCGGCCAGATCACGGTGCTCCCTTCCGAAGATCGCGAAGCGCATGACGCCTTCGTCAATCGACTCATAGAAGGCCTCACTCCCGAAACGCCCATGGAAGAGCAACTCGCCCATTCCATCGCTGAGGACAGCTGGCGTCTCAACCGTGTCTGTGCCCTCGAGACCAACATCTTCGCGCTCGGCCACGAGCACGAGCGGAATCCGGTACGGATTGCCCTCGCGGATGCCCAAACCTTCCTCGATCACGCAAACAAATTCCAGCTCCTGAGCGTCTACGAGCAGCGCATCAACCGCAACATGCAAAGGAACCTGCAGCAGCTCCGCAGCCTCCAGGCAGAACGCCGGCAGCAGCGCGAAGCGGCTGTCGAAGAGGCCAAACTTCTGGCTCAGCCCAACCTGAACAACTGTTTACCTTCCGAAGCGGAACAAGACGAAGAAGCCGACTCCGTGGCGCATCCAGCCAGAAATGGCTTTGTTTTTTCAACCGCCGAAATCAACCGCGCCATCGACCGCGATCATCTCCCCAAAGCGCCCCGGCCGGAGGGCCCGTTGTGCGCGGCCGAGCCGCCTGAAGCGTCAGCAGGCGTCGGAGCGCGATATGCTGTCCAGGGACATTCTCACTCCTGACTTCTATTAAAATGAACCTCACATTCCACGGCGCCGCCGGAGGCGTCACCGGCTCCATGCACGAAATTGAAGTCGGCGGACGCCGATACCTTCTCGATTGCGGCATGTTCCAGGGAAGGCGCAAGGAATCGGAGCATCTCAACCGCGACTTCCCCATCGATGCCTCCTCGATTGATGCCGTGGTTCTCTCACACGCGCACATCGATCACAGCGGCCGGCTGCCCCTCCTCGTCAAGAACGGCTTCGGCGGCCCGATTTACGCCACCTCCGCGTCCGCCGACCTCTGTCAGGCCATGCTGAGAGACACCGCGCACATCGCCGAAAGCGATGCGGAATTCGTCAATTACAAGCACCCTGACGACCCTCCGGTCGAGCCGCTCTACACCATGGAAGATGCGGTTCGAACCATGCCGCTGTTTCGGCCGGTGCCTTACCACAAGCGAACCACTATCGGGGAGGGTCTCGACGTCGAGCTTTATGACGCGGGTCATATCCTCGGATCCTCGTCACTCCTGTTGAATGACGGCCTGATTCGCCTGGGATTCTCGGGCGACGTCGGACGCCACGACGTGCCGATCATCCGCGACCCCGAGCCGCTTCCGCCCGTTGATTACCTGATCATGGAAAGCACTTACGGCGGCCGCAAACATCCGCCGCCACAGGAGGCGCTCGGCAAGCTGGAGCAGATCGTATACCGCACCATTGCGCGTGGCGGCCGCCTGATCGTGCCGGCGTTCGCCGTGGGCCGTACCCAGCAACTGGTGCTCATGCTTCACCAGTTGATGAATGCGCAGCGCCTTCCGCCCGTGCCGATCTTTGTCGACAGCCCGCTTGCGGTAGACGTCACCGCCGTTTTCCGCGCGCACCCGGAGTGTTTCAACGACGACACGCGCAAGTATCTGGAAAATGGCGAGGATCCGTTCGGCTTCAAGCGCCTGACCTATGTGAGGGACGCGAACGAATCGAAGAAACTGAACGACTTTCGCGGCCCCTTCATTGTCATTTCGGCCTCCGGAATGTGCGAGGCGGGCCGCATCCTGCATCACCTGCGCCATAACATCGGCGACAGCAGAAACACCGTGCTCCTGACCGGGTATCAGGCGGAAAACACGCTCGGCCGCAAGCTTCGCGACGGGGTGAAATGGGTTCGAATTTTCGGCATCCCGCAGCGGGTTGAGGCGGAAGTCGACTCGCTCGACGCCTTGAGCGCCCACGCCGATTCCGAAGAACTCCTCGAATGGATGAAACCCGCGGCGACGGGCCCGACTCCGAAACTGAAGAAGGTCTTTCTGGTTCACGGCGAGCGGGAGCAGTCGCTGGCGCTGGCGGAGGCGATCTGCACCCGATATAAGGTGGAGGCCACGCCCGTCGAGCCGGGCCAGACTTATAATCTTTAATCTGAAAACCGGCCGTTCCGGGAAACGCAACCAGAATTAGCACTGTCTATAATGTAGATTCAGGAGAGTACGACCAGATGAGCACACCCCAATATCCGTATCCTGCCCCGCCGCCGCCTCCGACCGGAAACTCAAATTTGAAGACGGCCCTGGCTGCGGGTGCGATCATAGCGTCCCTCGCCGCCAACGGATTCCTTCTCTATCAGTTGCACGATTTGAAGACCGACACCGACAAGGGTCGCGAAATCATGCAGAGCGAGATCGACACCATCAAAGAGAACAGCACGGTGATGACCGCCACCCAGCGGAAGCACCTGGACGATCTCAAAGAGGAACTCGACCAGCGTTCGCGGGAGTTGAATCAGGCTGCCAGTCAGGCCAAGCGGGAGGCCGTCACTTACGCCGACCAGCAGGCGCAAAAGCTTGAGGCCGAAAACCAGAAAACCGCTGCCAACGTAAACCAGGTTTCTTCGGACCTCACAAATGTCAAACAGTCCGCCGACACCGCGAACGCAAAAATCGCCGTTGTCGGCAATGACGTGACTGGCGTCAAGACGGATCTGGCAAGCACCAAAACCGATCTGCAGCAGACGAAGACCGACCTCAAGCAGGTCCGGGGCGATCTTGGTGGTACCAACAGCCTCGTCGCGACCAACGGCAAGCAAATCGACGAGCTGATTCGCCGCGGCGAAAGGAATATCGTCAAGTTCAACGTTACGAAGAAGGAGAAGGGCTTCCAGAAGGTCGGCGATATCGCGCTCGAACTGAAGAAAACCGATCCCGGCAAGAACCGCTTCACGCTGAACGTGCGCGCCGACGACAAGCTGACTGAGAAGAAGGACCGCAATATCAACGAGCCGCTGCAGTTCTATGTCGGCAGCGCCCTCTATGAGCTGGTCGTCAACACCGTGACCAAGGACGCGGTTTCCGGTTACGTCTCCAGCCCGAAATATCAGGGCCGCAGCTAGGATCCGGTAACACGGCGATCTTGTCGCCGGTGGCTTTGTTACTGCGTATCGCCGCCGGTTTCTTCGACGAACCGTCCGACGTGAACCTGATAAATCGCCGGTTTGCCATGCCGGTCGCTCACAAAAAGAACGCTCTGGCTGTCCGGTGAGAATACCGGCCGCACCATAGCGGGGTCGGAAGCCCGGTGTTCGCAGAGAGTCAGCTCGCGCCTCGCTACGCGCACCAGAATCAGCACATATTCCGAAGCCAGGCTGCGGCTCGCCCCCGTGAACACCGAAGCGTCGCCGTTGGGCGAAACCGAAGCGAACTGGCTCGTTTTCGCGATCAGGGCGTCCGTCCCGTCGTCCGGAGAATGCTCCCGAAGCGTGACCAGCTCTTTCGGATCTTCCGGCACATGCAGGTAGATGAACGTGCGCCCCGAAGGGATCCAGAGCGGCGAGGCGGAGCGGCCTGGGGCGGTCTTGAGTTGCCGCTTGCCGGAACCGTCGGCGTTCACGAGCCAGAAACGGTCTGCGGCGCGATAGAGAATCTGCGAGCGGCGCGGCCGTGCCATCACCTCTCCGATTTCCTGGTCGGTTTCGACAACGCGCCGGGTCTGCTGGCGCAGCGCGCTGACGATTCTCGATCCTCCGTTCTCGCGTTCGGCGAAAATGGCGGCTCCGTCAGTCCCGACCGAAAATCCGGAGCGCGTGGCGCCCGCCGGAACCGAGTGAAGTTGCCGTGTTCGTTCGGTGGCAAGCGTGCCTTCCATGAGGGCTCCGCCGTCGAAAAACAGAAAGCTGCGTTCGTCGGGCGCCAGGGAAAGTGTGGACGGGTCGAGCGCGCTGACTTCGGTCAGCTGTTTTGAGCCGCCGTTGCGCAGGTCGAACAGAAAAGCCTGTCGTGAACCGGGTGCCTCGCCGGAATCGCGCTCGCTCCAGTAGAGCAGCATGTCGGAGCGGCGCGTAAACTGCCGCAGATGCATCGCGGTCATGCCGCTCGTAAAGGCGGGATCGGTTAGCCGGACAACTTCGAGTTCAGTCGCCGGATCCGGGTACCGGCGCCACTCCGGGCTCGACACGCTGCCCACCGCCGCCATAGCAAGCCGGCCGCCGGCCGTAAGGGCAAAAAAGCCGCGGCGCGATAGGATCGGCGGGACCAAGTAGTCTATTCTAGGCATTCGCCGGATTTTCCGAGAGAAACGCCTGGACGCGCGCTTCCACCTTCGCTGCCGTTGCAGGTTCGTCGCCGAAGCCGGCAAAGACCTCAAGTCCGGGTTCCTGCCGGAACCAGGTCATCTGCCGTTTGGCGTAGCGGCGCGTCTCGCGGGCCGAATAGAACGAAGCGTCTTTGGGGGAGAGTTCCCCCCGAAGCACCTGCAGCGCCTGCTTGTATCCGATCGATTCGAACGGCTTGCAATCGGACGCGTATCCACGTTCCAGGATGGCGGCTGTTTCCTCGATCAGCCCGATCGAGAACATCGCCTGCATGCGGGATTCGAGGCGCTGGTAAAGCTGAGCGCGGTCCGGGAAGAGGCCGATCTTGAGGGTACGAAAGTCCTGCAGCGCATCGCGTCCCGCAGCGAAAACGTCGGTCGCGCTCCGCCGCTCCGAAAGGCAGATCTCGAGCGCGCGGATCACCTTCGGCAGATCGTTCGGGTGAATTCGCGAGGCGGTCGGCGGGTCGAGGCGGCGCAGAAATCGATGGGCGCACCCCGGTCTTTTCGCCTCGCGCGCACGCAGCCCCGCCCGTAACTTTTCATCGCGTTGGGGTCCTGGCGCGAGGCCGTCGATCAGCGCCCTGAGGTAAAAACCGGTGCCCCCGGTTACTACCGGAAGCCGCCCGCGGCCGGCGATCTCGCGAAGCACGGGCCGGCCGATGCGGGCAAAATCGCCCGCCGTGAACAGTTCGTCCGGATTGGCGATATCGATCAGATGGTGAGGAACATCCCGGCGTTCCGCGGCGGCCAGCTTGGCCGTCCCGATATCGAAGAGGCGGTAAATCTGGACCGAATCGCAATTCACCACCTCGCCGTTGAAGCGCTCGGCGATGCGCAGCGCGAGTTCACTCTTGCCCGACCCCGTAGGACCGGCGATGGCGACAAGATCAGGACTTTTCAGCAACGGATGAAACTCTCTTAACGTCCAATGGAGCGTTATACAATGATGACGAAGGATTGTGTCGCTTTACGGCGCACAAGGAAAGCTGGAACATGATCCGTCCCTACGCCGCCTTTTTGCCCGCCGGTTTTGTCTTCTTTTGCTCGCTCACGCCGGCCTTCGGCCAGGCTCCTGCCCAAGCCCCGGCGAATCAGGCTCCAGCGGGACCGACGGACGAACACGCCTCCGCCTATTACGACTTTGCCATGGCGCATTTGTATGGCGAGTTGGCGGGCGCTTACGGCAACCGCGGCGAGTACGTAAACAAAGCGATCGACATGTATCGCGCGGCGATGAAAGCGGATCCTTCGGCGACCTATATCCCCGAGGAGTTGACGGAGTTTTACGTCCAGACGGGTCAGCTCGACAAGGCGATGCAGCTGGCGGAAAGTCTGCTGAAGACCAATCCTGAGAACAACAACGCGCGCAAGATTCTGGCGCGCATTTACAGCCGGCAGATCGGCGATCCCGACCAGGGCAAAGTCGATCAGGCGATGCTTAAGAACGCGATCTCCGAGTACCAGAAAATCACCCAGCAGGATCCGAAGGATTCCGAGAGCCTTTCCATGCTCGCGCGGCTCTATCGAGTGAGCGGCGACGCTGCAAATGCCGAAAAGGCCTATAAGCAGGTGCTTCAGATCGACCCGAACGATGCGGACGCACTGAACGGTCTGGCAGCGGTCTATGCGGATCGCGGAGACTTACCCGATGCCATCGACGTTCTGAAAAAAGCGGCGGCGGAGGATCCCGATCCGCGCACGATCCTGACACTCGCCGAGTTTTACGAGCAGGCCAAAGATTACGGGAATGCGGCCGACACATACAAGCAGGCGCTTTCCGTGGTCAACGACGACGTGAGTGTTCGCGTGCGGCAAAAGTGGGCGGTCAATCTTCTTGCGGCCGGCCGTCTGGATGAGGCGCTGTCGGCATTCCGGCAACTGGCCACCGACGATCCGAAAAACGTAGCCTTGCAATTGCAGTTGGCGGAACTGCTTGAACGGAAGCATGACTTTGCGGCTGCGGGCGACGCGCTGGCAAAGGCCAAAGCGGTTGACAATTCTTCTCAGGTTCGCTACGCCGAAGTAGAACTGCTGCGTGTTCAGGGCAAGACTCAGGAAGCGATTGCGGGTATGCAGGCCCTGCTGAACGACACGAAGAAAGACAATTACTCCGAGGACGAGAACGCCCAGCGGAAACAGATGCTTCTGGGCCTGGCAGGCATGCTGCAGGAAGCGGGCAAGACACAGGAGACCGTCGCGGCGTTGCGGCAGATTTCGGATCTCGATCCTTCGGTGACGTCGAAGGTAGAGGCGCAGATTATCGAAGCGCTGCGCTCGGCAAAAGAATACAAGGCCGCCAGGCAGGAAGCCGATTCGGCGTTGAAGAAGTTTCCGAGCGAACGGACCGTAGTCCTTGAACATGCCCAGCTGCTTGCCGACATGGGTCAGACCGATGCCGCCATCAACGAACTCAAAGGACTGCCGAACTCTTCGAAGGACCGGGACACGCTGGTCAACATCGCGCAGATCCAGGACAAAGCCAAACGCTTCGAAGACGAGCGGAAGACGCTCGATGCGGCCGATGCTTTGGCGAAGACGCCGCAGGACAAGCAGACAGTCCAGTTCATGCGCGGCGCCATGTACGAGCGCGAGAAGAATTACGACGCCGCCGAAAAGGCATTCCGCGATGTCCTCGCCGCCGACCCTGAAAATGCGGATGCGATGAATTATCTGGGCTACATGTTTGCCGATCGCGGCATTCGCCTCGATGAAGCGCAGCAGCTGATTCTGAAAGCTCTGGACCTCGAGCCGGACAACGGCGCGTTTCAGGATAGCCTTGGATGGGTCTATTACCATCAGAACCGGCTGGATCAGGCCGCCGACGAGCTTCGCCTGGCCGTGGACAAGGTCGGGAAAGATCCCACGGTTCACGACCACCTGGGCGACGTCTACTTCAAGCAGGGAAAGATTCGCGAAGCGATTCAGCAATGGGAAGTCTCGGTATCCGGATGGAAAGTAGCTGCACCCGGCGATCAGGATCCTGTCGAACTCGCGAAAGTTACGAAAAAGCTTGAGGGCGCGCGCGTCCGCGTCGCCGAAAAAGCCCGCTAAGATCGCGGGGCCTCTCGCAATAAGAATTCCCGTAAATTCTTTTGACATTTTAACAATTCTGCTGCCTTTTATAGTTAACTTGCGCTAGCATGGTCAGCATTCGAGGAGAATGCCGATGAGCAGCAAGCCGGATCCGATCCCGCACGTCATCCCGCAGGAAGGGATAACCTGTTGCCTCAAACAGGTCCAACTGGGCGAACAGGGCGCCGAGGAACGTCTTCTAACTCTGGTTTACAATCAGCTGCGGAAAATGGCCGGGCAGCGAATGCGGAAGGAACGCAGCGACCACACGCTCCAACCCACGGCGCTGGCCAACGAAGTCTGGCTCAAGCTGATCCGCACGGCCAGAGGTACGGCCTGGATCGACAGCAACCATTTCTACGCCACTTGCGGCCGTATTATGCGCAATCTCCTCGTGGATGCCGCGCGCAAGAGGAAATACGAAAAAATCGATGTCGAACTGGTACCGGGAGTCGCAATTACTGAACAGCGCTCGGAGGAACTGCTCGCGCTGGATGTTGCGTTTGAACGGCTTGCCAGATTCGATCCGCGCGGAGCGCAGGTTGTCGAACTGATTGCTATTGTCGGACTCACCCAGCAGGAGACCGCCCAGGTTCTCGGCATCTCGGACCGGACCGTAAAGCGGGACTATACGGCCTGCCGGATGTGGCTGCGGGACCAGTTGAAATCTTCTCGAATCCCTCCCACCCTGCCCGCAACGACGCCTGCCCCGCCGCCTGCAACGAGGGCTGCCGCCGCAAGCGCTTAAGCGCCGCCTGCATGTCTCCGGAGTTCAGTTCGGAAGATTGGGAGTGGCTTAAAGAGCGTCTGGCGGACTATGCCGAGGCTGCACCGTCGGAGCGCGAGTCGATCTTCCAAAGCGTCAGCGCCCAGCGGCCGCATCTGGCTGCCGCGTTCGAGCGCGCCATCCGGGAATTTCGCGAAGACCCCGCGTCGCGCCTTTTTTCGATGTTTGAAACCGAATGGTTCGGGAAGCCAGACGAGGAAAAGCGGAACTTCGAACCGGGAGAACTGATTTCCGGGCGATATCTGGTGAAATCCTGGGTTGGCCGCGGCGGCATGGGCGAAGTCTATGAGGTTACCGATGAGGACTTGCCCGATCGCGGCAGAATCGCCCTGAAAACCATCCGCGGCGACATGATGGGTAGCCGCGAGGCCGCGGTGCGATTCGAAGAGGAAGTCCGTAATTCGCTCGCGGTGGCGCACCGCAACGTCTGCCGTATTTACGACGTCGGCCGATGCCGCAAGCAGGATTCCGGCTTTCTCTATTTGACGATGGAGTACCTTCCGGGCATCACGCTCGCGAAGTGGCTGCACGACAGGAACGTCCGCGCAACGCCGTTGTCCGAGGCCGAGGCGCTGCCCCTGATCCGCCAGATGGCCGCGGGTCTGGCGGCGATCCACGCAACGGGCATCATTCACCGGGATTTCAAACCGGCCAATGTCATGCTTACGGCGGAGCGCTCCGCTCATCGCGCGGTGATCATGGACTTCGGATTGTCCCTGGCAGCGGCCGGCGATCCGGAAGGCAATATCACGCAGGCCGGTCAGGCGTTCGGGACGATACCCTGGATGGCGCCGGAGCAGTTCAGCCGGGAAGCGCCGGTGACGGTTACAAGCGCGGCAGACGTATATGCGCTCGGTGTGACCATGTACGAACTGGTGACGGGCCGCCGCTACGGGCTTGGCAGTTCGCTCGCCGACATTGCAAAAGCGCCTGTCAGCCAGCATTTGCGCCAGATCATGCGGCGCTGCCTGATGCCGGAACCGACCGACCGGTTTGCGGATTGCGGCGAACTGATCGAGGCGCTCGATACCGAACCGCCGCTGATTACCCGGCACCCCACTCGCACCGGAATCGCAGTTGCCCTCGCCGTGGTGGCCATCTTTGCATTCTCGTTCTGGCGCGCCGCCGGTCCGAATCGCCCCGCCGCCGAGCGGCAATTGTTGCAGCAGGCGGCGGCGGGTATTTCCAGCAATTCGTTCCACCAGGCCAGCATGGCGCTGAAAAAAGCGCTCGTCGTCGCGCCTCACGATTCGTTCGCGCACGCGATGCTGGCGTATGCATACACGAATCTGGATCTGACCGGCAAAGCGAATGGCGAGATTATCAAAGCCGCAGCCGACGCCGATCTCGAGCGGGCCTCCGTGGATGAGCGGCTGTTTATCAAGGCTGTGCAGTCCACCATGGCTCGCGACTATCCCGGCGCCGCCGATCAGTTCCGCCGGTATTACAACAGCGGACCGCAGGCAGTAAAACCGGACCGCGCTGTGATCCTCGGGCGTGCGCTGGAACTGGCGGAGAAATACGACGAGGCGGAGAAGGTATACGAGTCGGCTGGAAACCGGCCGGCAGTCCTTGAGGCGAAGGCGATATTCGATAGCAAACGGATGCGCATTCCGCAAGCGCGCCAGGAATTTGACGAAGCAGGCAGCGGATTTCGGCAGTCGGCTCAACTCGCCGCTCTCGATGAGACTGAGTTTCAGATGGGAGTCGCGCTGAACCGCTGGGGAATGATTCCCGAAGCCCGGAGGGCGCTGGAATCCTGCGTAAGCCAGGCGAAAGCCAGCGGCGATGATTACGGCGGTCTTCGCTGCAAACAGATACTCAGCGTCGTCTTTCTCGATCAGGCGACGACGGATCGGGAACTTGCGGCCACGCAGCGCTACCTCGAAGAGGTGATCGACGAAACGGGGCCTCTGGGTTTTCAACTGCTCCTCGGGCGGGAGCATTCCTCGCTCGGACAGGTTTTTTCCCGAAGAGGCGACTACGAAGCCGCGGACCGGCAGTATCGGGAAGCGATGACGCTCGCCGAAAGCGAAGAGTCTGCGCGGCTTGAGGCGCAGATCGATTACGCCGCCGCAGATACCCATAACCGGTCCGACCGTTCGATCGAGGCGGAACAGGAGGGTCGGCAAGCTCTGGCTTTCTACGACGCCGATCACGCGCAGAAGGACATCGCGTGGTGCGTCATCGTGCTCGGGCGCGCGCTTCGGAATCAGGGGAAATTCGACGAAGCGCGGACGCTGCTCGAAACGAGAAACGCGAAGATGACGAATTTGTCGCCGCACGACAAGGCCGTCATGTTACAGACGATCGGGATGATTTACGCCGGGGAGCAAAACTACCCCGCAGCGTTGAAGGTATACCGGGACGCTCTCGCGCTCAAACCCGGCGGCGACCTCGGCCCTTATCAGCTCCTGATCGCAAGAGCCCAGGCGGAAACGGGCGACCTGGCTGCGGCACGCGACACTCTGCGGGAACTGGCGCTTCGGGGGGATCTTCCGGGCGCGGAACAAAACGAACTTGAGGGCGATCATATTCTGCTCGATCTTTATGAAGGATCGCCCGCGGCAGCCGCGCAGATTTCACCTCCGAGAGATGAGGGGCAGTCCATGGTATTCGCCGCCATCGCGAAGATCCGGACAAACAGAAGCTCGGACGGAATCTCTTCGTGTCAAAGTGTCCTGAAATCGAGCCACGATACGCGAGTAGTTACAGCGGCTCGATTATGCCTGCTTGAAGGATTCGTGAAACAGAAAGACCGGGTCCAGGCCATAGACGTTTACGACTCGATCGGGAAGACGTGGAGTCCCCCGGTCGAATCGGCATGGAAGGCGGATGCGTTCATGTGCGCGCTGGAACCGGCGAACAGTCAGTTCCGAAATTCGGCGACGGCGCATCTCGAAGATCTTCGCCGCCTCTGGTCCGTTCCGGTGTTTCGCCAGTACCTCAGCAGAACGGATATTCGGCAGGTAATGTCGGAAGCCCGACTGAAGAACCAGGAGATGAAAAATGGCAGTGAACGACCCAGAGACTGAACCGAAGACGACGCCGACGCCTGTGCCTCCGCCCACAACTGATCCGACCAAAGAGAAGGAGCATCCTGACGGAAACGGCTCGTCGGGTGGCGGCGGTGACGGCGGCCATTAAGATCCGCTGAACTTAAAGGCTAAACCCCATAGGTAAACCAGGCTGAACAACGCGCCGGCGTTCCCACGCTACCGCTTACAGAACGTCGGCGAATCCCCGTTTCATGTAACGAAATACCAGCCCGCCACAAATAAATGCCGCGATAGCGAATAACGCGATGGAGCCCAGGTCCCTGAACGAGGGCAGTTTGCTTCCCAGGAGAATTTCCCGGTATTCACGCACAATATAGGTGAGGGGATTAGCTCTCAGCAGCACCAGACCCCAGGAAGGGAATTTATTCTCGGGAATCATAATGGGCGTGGCCCAGAACCATAGCGTCAGGATCACCACTATCACCTGCGCGGTATCTCTCAGATAGACTTGCAGCGCCGCAGCGATCCAGCCGATTCCTACCGCAAACAGTCCCAGCAACACGATAAATACCGGCAGTAACAGGAGGATCGGATTGATGTGGCCGAGGAATATGGCCGCACCCGCGATAACCAGCGCCGCCGCCAGCAGATGGCTGATGAGTGAAGAAAGAAAAATGGACACGGGCACGATCTCGGCCGGGAATACGGTTTTCGTAATCAGATTTGCCTGCTCGACAAGAGAGCCCGCCGAGCGCTGCACGGTCTCGCTGAAAAGGAGCCAGGGAAGCATGCCGGCGAAAAGAAACATCGGGTAATTCGTCGTCACCTGACCGGGTTCCAGGGTTTGCTTGAGGCAGATGCTGAAAATGAATACGTAGCTTGCCAAAAGAACCAGAGGGTGAATTAACCCCCAGAGCCAACCTGCGGCGGAGCCTACGTAGCGCTGCTGGAAATCGCGTTTAACCAGTTGTGAAATCAGTGTTCTGCGCGTGACGAGATTGCGCGCGAAGTGAGTTCCGGGAATGCGCCTTTGCAAGCCGAAATCTTAGCAATTAAAACGGTTGACTTGCAACCTTAAAGGATGTTAACCTCGCAGTTTCTTTATTCATAACCAGGTTTCGATCTCGCTTTGCCGGATTGTTATCTTTTGGCAGGGTTTACGGTCCACCTGACGCGGGAGATACGCGTCCAGAGGAAAAGGATTGAAGCAAAATTATTTTATTGTTGTTCTGGCGCATTCATTCCACGGGCGCTTGCAGCGTGTTCACATTCCGCACCGGTTCGTATACGGAGCGCTGGCGGGTTTCGGCGTGGCGATTTTATTGCTGTGCAGCGTCGTGGGCAGTTATGCCCGAATGGCTTCGAAGGTTTCGAACTACAATTCACTGCAACACGAAGCGCAGCTGCTGCGCGAGCGCTATGACAATCTGCAATTGAAGGTCAAACAGACCAACGAACAGCTCGCGAGTCTGGAATCGCTGGCCGACGAGGTGAGCATCGCCTACGGAGTCAAGAAACAAGTCGCCGGCTCTTCGGACCTGGTCGACGAGGCGCCGCTCGTGCCGACCATGCGCGATACCCTTGCGGAATACAGCTACCTTCGCACCACGAACCTTGCGGACCGCCAGCGAAACATCTTTATGCGCGGAGACATGAACGTGCTGCCCAGCGTCTGGCCCATCAATGGGCGCCTGATGGGCGGATTTGGAGTTCGCCTGGACCCGTTTTCCGGGGAAGGCGCGATGCATACGGGTATCGACATCTCTGCTCCGTACGGTACTCCGGTTCACGCGACCGCGGATGGAATTGTCATTCACGCGGGTTGGAACGGCGGCTACGGGCGATGTGTGATTATCGATCACGGCAACAATTATCAGACCTGGTACGCGCATCTCTCCCGAATGGATGTAATAGAAGGCCAGGAGATCCGCCAGGGCGAAGTGCTTGGGGCGGTCGGCAGTACCGGGCGTTCTACCGGGTCGCATCTTCACTATGAGGTTCGCATTGCTTCCACGCCGGTAAATCCGTACCGATTTCTCGGGCGTACGAATTTTGCGGCAAAGGCTTCTCCGGTCAGCGAATTTCCTTTCTGAAGCAGATCGCCTGGCGACTGCACACGCTGGCTGACGTAAAGCTCCGCCCCACGAAGGCTGGCTCGGAAGAGCCCGTTCGCTTTACACAACGGATTGGGCTGCCGCAGGCTTTGCGAATGCCACATTAATGCGAGGCGATAATCCCAAGGTGATGTCCATCTCCACGCTTTTGAAACTCGAATCGCCGAGCTGCTCTTTGACGTGATAAGCGGCCTGCAACGCTTTCAGGATGGCGATGAGCAACTGCTGATCCTTGTGTTGGGCGATTAACTCATTGATGCGGCTTACATTCACGGTGTCGAGGGACGCAATCAGCTTCGCGTTTATATCAGGCGGCAGTCCCATACTCATCCGAAAATCTTTAATGGTGAAACCGAGTGCGCGCATAGTCGGAAGCGCATCATTAAATTCATCAAGAAATTTACTGGCGGCGCCCAGTACCGCGCCGGTTAACCCGTCGACCTTATTCACGAAACCGCTGAGAACCATAAGATTCCTGCTCCAGGACGATGTGCCGCCCGGGCGAGATATGTTACAGATGGTTTTCTCGCGGAACAAAATCCGAACATCTGTCGTCAAAGCCTCGTATCGTCAAATCGACAGGCCGCTTGCCGGGGAGGCAAGCTTTATGAAATATCTGATCGCGTTCGTGATGTTCGCAGCGCTTCAGGGCAGCCTTTTTGCCCAGGCACTGACGGGTACGTGGCAGGGCGCACTGAAGATTCCGCAGGCGAAGAACGGGGAACTGCGGGTGGTAATCAAGATAGCGACGACTGATGCGGACAAGCTGAAAGCAGACTTCTATAGCATCGATCAGCAGTCCCCCGCGATCCCGGCGACCACGGTGAGCCAAAGTGGTTCCACGCTAAAAATGACCTGGCCACCGATGAATGCCACTTTCGAAGGCAAGGTCAGCGAAGATGGGAACACGATCACCGGAACGTTTACCCAGGGAGCCCCACTGCCGCTGACCCTGGTCAAGGCTACCGCAACGACCGCATGGACCATTCCCGAACCGCCGCCTCCGCCGAAGATGATGGACGACAAGGCGAAGCCGGAGTTCGAAGTAGCGACGATCAAGCCAAGCAAGCCCGAGGAACGCTTTTCACTACTGTTGAATAGAAGCGGAATGCTGAATACGACGGGTACGTCGGTGATCGATCTCCTTAAGTTCGCGTACGACCTTCATCCGCGCCAGATCACCGGCGGCCCTTCATGGCTCGAATCGGACAAGTTCGATGTGTCGGGCAAGCCGGACAAGCCGGGAATTCCGACGGTGAATCAGCTGAAGACGATGATTCAAAAGTTATTGGCGGACCGCTTCAGCCTCACATTTCATCGGGAGCAGAAGGAGTTGTCGGTGTATGCCATAACCGTGGCGAAGACCGGTTTGAAAATCACCAAAGAAGAGACCAACCCGATCCCGATTCCTGGCTTCGGCGGGCCGCCGCGGACCGGATTCAATGTCAGGAACGCGACCATTAAGGAGTTTGCGGATGTCATGCAGGCTCAGTTTATGGATCAGCCCGTGGTGGATCAAACCGGGCTCGGCTCGCAACGCTATAACTTCGTTCTCAAATGGACGCCGGACCCCACCCAGAGAGCGCTTGCCGGAGGCGCCGACCCGAATAACGCCGCCCCCGTCCCGGATGCCGACGCTCCGCCAGACTTGTACACCGCCATTCAGCAGCAACTGGGGCTGCGCCTGCAGAACACCAAAGCTCCTGTCGATGTGCTGGTCATCGACAAAGTCGAGAAGCCTTCCGATAACTGAGAATCGGCCGGTGCGCGGTCTCGAATAAGATTGTAGGGTTTGCAAAAGCGCCGGTTCACTTTATTCCGGGGCATGCGCCCATTCCACCGCGCCGCGGCCATACGGGACGCGCTTGCGGGGTTTGCGCTCGCGGCGATGAACATCCCGCAGGCGCTCGGCTATGCCGCCATAGCGGGGATGCCCGCGGTGACGGGATTTTATACTCTTCTTGGGCCGCTGCTCGCCTTCGCCACGTTCGGCGCATCACGATATCTGGTGGTCGCGGCGGACTCGGCCACCGCCGCGATCCTCGCCGCGGGGCTTTCTCCGCTGGCTGCCGTGGGCAGCCCGACATACGTCAGATTCGCCGCAATGGTGGCGCTGCTCACTGCGGGGATGCTGTTCATTGCGCGAATTACGAAACTTGGTTTCCTGGCCGATTTCCTTTCTCAGACCGTCCTGACCGGCTTTCTCACGGGCGTGGGGTTTCAGGTCGGGATAGCGGTCCTCGGGCAGATGCTGGGTGTGACGGTACACGCCCGCAGGACAGTTCTGCAATTGATGGAGGTCTTACGCGGCCTGCCCCAGGTACATTGGCCCTCACTCGGTTTGTCTGCGCTGGTGGTCGGAGGGGTCCTGCTTCTCAGCCGATATGTTCCAAAGTTGCCTGGTCCGTTGATCGCCGTAGTTGGCGCTATCGCAGCAAGCGCGGCGTGGAATTTCGAAGGACACGGCATCGCCGTCCTCGGTGCGGTCCCGGGGGGTCTTCCCCACTTCGGCTTGCTTCAGGTCGACTGGAGCGACGTGGAAAAGCTGATCCCCGTGGCGGCTTCGTGCTTCGTCATGATCATCACGCAGAGCGCGGCGATCGGACGAATCTATGCGTTACGCCATAACCAGACGCTCGATGAAAACGAGGATCTCACGGGTCTCGCCGCGGCCAATGCAGCCGCCGCACTGAGCGGGACCTTCCCGGTCAACGGGAGTCTCACGCAAACCGCGATGGTGGAGAGCGCCGGGGGGCAGAGCCAGGTGGCGCATGTCGCCACAGCGGCGGCGGTGGCGCTGGTTCTGCTTTACCTTACACACCCTTTGCAGTACCTGCCGCACTGCGTTCTGGGAGCGATCGTCTTTATCGTTGCGATCCGGCTGGTGAAGTTGCGCGAGCTGCAGGGCATTCGGCGAGAGAGCCCGGGCGAATTCTGGCTGGCGGTTACGACGGCGGGGGTCGTGGTGCTGATCGGTGTCGAGCAGGGCATTGTGCTGGCCATGATGTTGTCGCTGCTTCGCATCGTTCAGCACAGCTATCATCCCACCACGGCCGTGCTGGTGCGGGAGGTGGGTGGCACGTGGGAACTGATACCCGTTGTGGCCGGGGCCGAATCGGAGCCGGGACTGGCGATCTATCGCTTCGGAGCGCCGCTGTTTTACGCAAACGCGAGCCGGTTCGGGAGCGAGATCCTTGAGCTCGCGACGCCGCATCTCCGCTGCGTTCTGGTGGAGTCGGGGGCGATCACGAAGGTTGATTACAGCGCCGCGCGGGTCGTCGAGAGGCTTCATGAAGACCTGGCGCGGCGCGGGGTGCAGATGGTGTTTGGCCGCGTGCAGGCGGAACTCAAAGCGGATCTGGACCGGCATGGGCTCACGAAAATCATCGGCGCGGATCACATTTTCTACACCCTGCACAAGGCGATTGCGGCGTGCGAGGCGATGCTCGGGTTGGATTCCGGTCGGGCCAGCCGGGAGTAAGCGCACGCTGCCAACAGAGATTACTTACCCAGAGATTACTTACCGTGATCACGGATGTACACGGAAATCTGCGAGCCCTCGAACCTCGGTGATCACCTTTCCGGCCTATGCAGGCCGCGGCCATAGCCGATGCGCTTATGAGCGAGGCATAGCCAGCCCGGAGAAGCGGCGGAGAGACTGTCGACGGAAGCGGCATTCGGCTTCGGACGTGTGGCCTGCGATCCGCTGGGAGCGGGTCCATGGTGTCGTGGGTTGACCGATTCGGCATGCGTGCGACCCGTCGGCTCGCAGCCGGCGCGCCGGTGGCGGCGGAGGAGCAAGTCAACCAACGGAATCAATGCTTTGCCGTGTGATTCAGCGGGTTGGTGATATCATACGCATTCAGTTTGAGACCGCTTTTGCGAAGCGCGTTCTCTCCGCACTCACTCATATACATATGAAGCTCACGTGGACCAAGACCGACGAGGCGCCGGCGCTCGCGTCATACGCGCTGCTGCCCATCCTGCGCGCTTACTTCAAAGGGACGGGGGTGGAGATCGAAACGGCCGACATCTCGCTCGCCGGCCGTATTGTCGCCAACTTCCCTGAGTGTCTTCCGCAAGATCAAAGAATTCCCGACGAGTTGACGCGCCTGGGAGAGTTGGCAAAGACACCCGAAGCCAACATCGTCAAGCTGCCCAACATCAGCGCATCGATTCCGCAGCTGCGGGACGCGATCGCCGAACTTCAGGGGAAGGGCTACAACATTCCCGACTATCCAGACAACGCCTCTACGGAGGAGGAGCGCGCGGTGCAGGCCCGGTTTGCCGTAGTCCTGGGCTCGGCCGTGAATCCGGTGTTGCGCGAAGGCAATTCCGACCGGCGCGCTCCCGCGGCCGTGAAAGCGTTCGCGCGGAAGCATCCAAATAAGATGAAGGCCTGGCCGACCTCCGGCTCGGTGACGCGTGTCGCCCACATGAGCGACAAGGACTTCTTTGGCAGCGAGAAATCCGCGACGGTGAGCTGCGCCGCACCCAATTCAACCGCACCCAATTCAACCAGCGTGGCGCGTATCGAATTCGTGGATTCCGCCGGCGCGGTGAAAGTCCTGAAGCAACGAATCCTTTTGACCGATGGCGAAGTTGTCGACTCCGCCGTCATGAACGTGGCTGCGTTGCGGAAATTCTATGCGGAGCAGATCGCTGCCGCTAAAGCCGACAATGCGCTGTTCTCGCTGCATCTGAAGTGCACGATGATGAAGGTATCCGACCCGATTATGTTCGGGCATTGTGTGGCAGAGTATTTCGCCCCAGCCCTGCAGAAACATGCGGGCGTCCTCGCGGAGATCGGCGCGAACGTAAACAACGGGCTGTCCGACGTGCTCGGCAAACTCGGCCAGCTTCCCGCCGGGAAAAAGGCTGAGATTGAAGCCGATATCGCAGCTTGTTACGAAGGGCGTCCCGGTCTGGCGATGGTGGATTCGCGTGCGGGCAGGACCAACCTTCATGTTCCCAGTGACGTGATCATCGATGCATCGATGCCCGTGGTGATCCGTGATGGCGGCAAGATGTGGAACAAAGACGATGGGCTGCAAGACACCGTTGCGGTGATCCCGGACCGATGCTACGCCACCATGTATCAGGCCGTGATCGAGGACTGCAAGGAGAACGGACAGTTCGATCCGGCGACCATGGGTAGCGTGTCGAACGTTGGATTGATGGCTCAGAAGGCCGAAGAGTACGGTTCGCACGACAAGACGTTTGTGGCGCCGGGCGACGGAACGATTCGCATTGTAACTGACGGCGGCAAAGTCCTGCTCGAACAGAGCGTGGAGCGTGGCGATATCTTCCGCGCCTGCCAGACGAAAGATGAACCCATCCGCGACTGGGTGAAGCTGGGCGTGACACGGGCGCGGGCAAGCGGCACACCCGCGGTGTTCTGGCTCGACCCGGATCGCGGCCACGATGCGCAAATTATTCAGAAGGTGAAAACCTATTTGGGGGACCATGACCTCTCCGGTCTGGAAATCAAGATCCTGAAGCCCGTGGACGCGATGAAATTCTCGCTCGAGCGAATTCGCCGTGGCGAAAACACCATCTCCGTTACGGGTAACGTGCTTCGCGACTATCTCACCGACCTGTTCCCGATTCTCGAGTTGGGGACGAGCGCCCGTATGCTCTCGATTGTGCCACTGCTGCAGGGCGGCCAGTTGTTTGAAACGGGAGCCGGTGGTTCCGCGCCCAAGCATGTTCAGCAGCTGGTGAAAGAAGGTCATCTGCGCTGGGACTCGCTCGGGGAGTACTGTGCGCTGGCGCCATCGCTGGAGCTGATAGCAGCAAAGAGCGGCAACCCGCGTGCGGAGGTCCTTTCGAAAACGCTGGACGAGGCCATCGGCCAGTACCTCGAAGACGCCCGGTACCCGTCGCAAAAGGTGAACGAGATCGACAACCGCGGTTCGACGTACTATCTCGCGCTGGCGTGGGCAAAGGCGCTCGCCGCCCAGGATGAGGACGAGGATTTAAAGCAACGCTTCACTCCGGTGGCCGCCGCGCTGGCGGCGGCCGAGAGCAGGATCACGCAGGAGTTGCTGGGGGCGCAGGGCAAACCAGTGGACATCGGGGGGTACTATTTTCCGGACGACGATAAGTGTGTCGCAGCGATGCGGCCCAGCGCTACATTGAACGCGATCATCGATCGAATGTAGCGGGGGCTTTTTACGGGCGAACCTGGACGGGGTGAACCAACGGAGCCCTTAGCCTCGACGCATTAAGGGTCTCAATCGCAGCGAGTTGAGGACGGGCGACTGTGACCGGGGTGGTTCCCGACGAACAGGCTGCCCTGAACCGAGTAACGCGTTTCTCTGCGATGTCCCAGGTCATATGAGAGTCCAGGAAACCTGGCCCCGCCAGCTTTCTACGCCGGCCTCGCGCCCGGGGAAATCGACGGTCTCGATCAGGGTTTCGCGATCAACGTGGGCCGTCGTCTGAAGCTTCCTGCGGCAGAGGGACACCGGCGACAAGATCGCCGGCGCTACCAGCACCATTGAAAAACCGCCCTGAAGTGACCGAAAAACTACGCGCCGAGCTGGGGCTCGGCGGCAGGCCTGCCCCACGATGAAATTGCGAGCGGATCGAACGGTTTTTCGTAGTTGCTCGTGGACGCAGGTCCATCTGGACAGGGCGGAACCGCGCGCAGGGCAGCGGTCGCGGTTGGGAAACTCTTTCAGCGATGGCTAATTCTCGCTCGGCATCTTTTCCACGTAGTCGACGATGAATTGATCCACCATTGCTTTGCGGGACTCCAGCTTCAAGCCCATCGATTGCACGGCGTCCGTTACTGACGAACCTCCGCCGCCGGGATCCGGCGCGATCTGTATTCCCGCGCCCGCGCCGCCCGGCGCAGCCATCGGAATATTCGCGCCCGCCGCTCTCGCCAGCGCGATTATTTCCGCCAGCGAGATTTCGAGGGATGCATCGTAGTTGCCTTTGATGCCGGTCATGTCCACAATTTGCCGTCCCCGCTGCGCCGCCGCCCAATTAGCGTCATCAGTTGAGTCATCATATCGGCAAAGCCAGGCATCGTCGTCATGCGTGAAATCTATATGCATCGATTGCGTGGCGGGGTTCAGCTTGTAGGACATTTTGCCCTTAAGTCCCATATCGACTACCGAACTGCCGGTCGAAAGATCGACTTTGCGCGCACTGGTCCCTCCGGACCATCCATCTTCATCTCGCCTGGTTTGAGGGGCGCGCTCTCATCGATGGCAACCGGCTTGTTCGGCGAAGCCTTCAGTTTCGGACCACCCTTACCCATCACCAGCGCCAACACGGGATGTTCCGCACTGGCGCGATGCGCCATCAGATTAAAGCGATCTTCGAGAAGCGATTGCAGCATTTTCGGCGCGTCATCTTTCGTCGAGCCCTGCGGCATTTTGGCTACGATATCGAAACGCGTCGTGGCCATCCAGTCGGGCCCGGTGATCTGGTAAGGCTTCACGCCGTAGGCATACTCAAGAGGGTCTTCAGATCCAGGTAACGGTATTCGGCTCTGCCGGACCCGATATCCGCTCCAAAGGGCATCTTTCCACCGCCTCGCAGCGCCGCCAGCATTTTGGCCTGATCCATGGGCTGGGCGGGTTTGATTGTGGCCACTTCGAAGGATGGCTTTGTCTGCGCGAAGGCCCAACGGCCGTAAGAGCCAGGCAGATCGCGAGTTCCCGGAACGTTTGCCGCATATGGTTGGTTTCCTCCGGCTATTCGGCGCCCGACTATTCGGACGGATAATTAAGGTGTGTGATTCACGTGTAAGGATATCAGTGAATTCGTAAGACCTTTTGACGGTCTCAGACTGACGCCGTGAAATTTGCCGGAGACAAGATCGCCGGCGCCGCAGGGCGGTGTACCATCGTTCACCAAACAAGCGTCGCATGTGAAATCCATTCCATTTTGGCCGCGAAAGCGTGGCTATAATTCAGTTTGGTTTTCCAGGGTTCATATTGAGTACTACATCGAGCAACAGGGTTGTCCCCGATCCGATTTCTTCTTTTCTCGAATCGGGCGCAAGGGGATCCGGGCTTTTGCATGCCGTCCTGGATGTCCTGCCGAACCCATTATTGGTCTTTGATACGGGCCGTCGTCTGATTTTCGCCAACGCCGAAGCTGTTCGCTATCTGACCGAGCGCAATCTGCCGCTCGACGGCGAGCCGGGAGCGCTGTGCGCAGCGGTCAGGGTTTTCGACGCCTCATCCCGCGACCCCCTGCCGCCCGAACGTCTGCCGCTGGCGCGCGCGCTGCGGGGCGAAACGGTCAGCAACACGGAGTATGTGGTGCGGCCAGCACGGCGCGGCGCCTCAATCTGGATCGAGTGCGGCGCACGGCCTGTCCGCGGCTCGGCGGGAACCATTCGCGGGGCGGTTCTCACATTCAGTGACATTACGCAACGCAAGAAGCGCGAACTCTCGGAGGAATCCGCGGCGCAGCTTCACGACTTTATCTATCACGGAAATCTGGCGGGAATCCTGCACACCACGGTCGACGGGCGCATCCTCGACTGCAACGATGCGATCGTGCGCATGTTCGGCTATGCGTCGAAAGAGGAATTGAAGGCTGTCCGCGCGCCGCAACTCTACTATGATCCCGCGGATCGCGAGCGTCTGATGCGCCTCGTCCGGCTTTCGCATCATGTGCGGGAGTTCGAAATGTCGTTCCGCCGCCGCGACAACGTTCGCCGTTGGGCGCTGATCAGCACACGCCTGTTCGACCCGCCGCCCGGCGAGGTCGGAGGCAACCTGATTTCCACCGTTATCGATATAACCGAACGCAAACTTTCGGAAGAGGCGGTGCGGCACAGCCAGCAGAGATTCGCGGCGTTCATGCGCTATCTTCCCGGGATTGCTTTCATCAAAGACTTAAGCGGGAAGTATCTCTATTACAACGATGCGGCGTGGGCGCAATTCCGGAAACAGCCCGAGGACATTGTGGGGAAGACCGATGAGGACGTCTGGGCCGCCGAAGACGCAGCGCGCTATCGGGCGAACGACGCCGCGGTGATTGAGGGCGGGCGCCCGCTGGAATTTGTCGAGCCGATGGTCCAGGACGACGGGATTCATTCGTGGCTGATTTATAAATTCCCCATCATGGAGGACGGCGCGGTTGCTCTGGTCGGGGCGATTGGAATCGATATCACGGAGCGGCGAAATCTGGAAGATCAGCTCACGCAGGCGCGCAAGATGGAGGCGCTCGGCCGTCTCGCAGGAGGTGTGGCGCACGATTTTAATAATCTGCTGACGGTGATTTCGGGTTATGCGCAGCTGGCGCTGGAAGGGCTCGGATCCGCGTCCACGTCGCGCATGTCGACTTATCTGCAGGAGATACTCAATTCCTCGCGGCGCGCTTCGGGATTGACCGGGCAGCTTCTCGCCTTCAGCCGCCGGCAGGCGGTGCAGCCAAGAGTGCTCGACCTCTGCGTGCTGCTGCGAAATATTGAACGCCTGCTGCAGCGGATGATCGGCGAGCATGTCGATCTCAGCGTACGCTGCGGTCCCGAGCCCTGCCTGGTACACGCCGACGCACACCAGATGGAACAGGTGCTGATGAACCTCGCGGTCAATGCGCGAGACGCGATGCCGCTCGGCGGGACTCTCGAAATCGAATGCGAACGGCTCCCGGAACCGGTGGAACGTCCGGGAAAACAGCCGCTGAGTGTCGCGCTGGAGGTTTGCGATACAGGAGTCGGCATGGACGCCGCGGTGAAGGCGCAGATGTTCGAACCATTCTTCACATCGAAGGATAAGGGGAAGGGAACGGGGCTGGGACTCTCGACGGTTTACGGGATTGTTTCACAAGCGGGCGGCGAGATCGATGTGCAAAGCGAACCGGGGCACGGAAGCAGGTTTCGGATTTATTTCCCGGAGGCGGCGGGGGATGCGGAGCCGGCGCGATCGTCGACGACCGACGGCGCGCCCGTCGGACTGGAGACGGTGTTGCTGGTGGAGGACGAGCCGAGCGTGCGCGCTCTCGCCGAGACCGTTCTGAAGAAGCTCGGGTACAACGTTCTGGTGGCGGACTCCGGGGCGGCCGCGCTCGAAATCTGGAACACGCGGAGGGATTCCATCGACATTCTTGCTGACCGATGTGATCATGCCGCATATGAGCGGCGGCGAACTGGCGCACCAGTTGCGCGAGATGAATCCTCAGCTGAAGATCCTGTTCATGTCGGGCTATACGGACGATATGATTGCGAGTCACGGGGTATTGGTGGGCGAGACGCAATTGATCCAGAAGCCGTTCACGGCCGAGGCGCTGGGGCGCAAACTCCGTGATGTGCTGGACGCGTAGAATTCAATCGTGACGCAGGGAAGCTGCGGGATCGACCCGGGCGGCGCGTAAGGCGGGCCCAAGACATGCCGCCAATGCCGCGAGCAAAAGCGCCGCAGTGAATCCGGCGCAGATGGCAGGATCGAGCGTGCTTATCCCGAACAACAGCGAAGCCACAATTGGCCGGAATGCGTACGCACCGGCGAGGCCGATCGCGCAGCCGATCATCCCGAGCGTCAGCCCCTCGCGAACGATCAGTTGAAGGATCTGGCCGGGCCGTGCGCCCTGTGTCAGGCGGACGCCGACTTCATGCGATCGCAGCGTCACCAGATAAGACATAACTCCGTAGACACCGACTGCGGCAATAAGGAGCGCAGCCATCGCGAAACATGCGATCCAGGCGGCGTTGAAGCGCCGGGATGCGAGGGAATCAGCAAGCCGCTGATCCATGGTCTTGACGTCGTACGCCGGCTGATCGGGATCGACTGATGCGACGAGCCTTGTGACGATTGAGGAGAGCGAAGCCGGATCGGATGCGGTGCGGACCAGGATTCCCATGCGCGCCAGGATGTTCTGGAAGCCGTTTTGAAAGTAGCATTGATAAATCCAGGGCTCGGTGTCGCGATCCAGTCCGTTCTGTCGAATATCGCCGACGACTCCTACTATTTCGAGCCAGACAGGATGGTCTGTTATCCCGACGGCAATTCGGTGGCCGACAGGATCCTCATCGGGGAAGAACAGCCGGCGGAATGTCTGGTTCACTACGATCGCTTGCGAAGAGCCGGGGCGATCTCGCGAGTCGAGCAGGCGGCCTTCGAGCAGCGGGATGGAAAGGGTTTTGAAGAAATCCGGACTGACCTCCATAAAGCTGGTTTGTGGCTCTCGCCCCTGCTGCGCGGCAGGACGATTCTCAATGCGAAATACGGCGGAGTTCGGCAGGTTGTCGCCGTTCAACGGAATGCTATTTGTCACAGCGGCCGAGATTACGGCGGGGTTGGCGCGCAGCTTTTCCAGGACCTTTTCGTAGAATGCGACGTGGCGTGGATCTGAGGAATACGCGGGGCCGTCCAGATTGACGCGGGCCGTCAGCACGCGGTCCGGTCGAAAGCCCGGATCGCTGTTGCGCAGCTTGAGAAAGCTCTTCGCCAGTAAGCCAGCTCCGAGCAGGAGCGTTAAAGACGCGGCAAGTTGCGCCACGACCAGCGCCTGGCGTAGTCGCCGCAAAGGCAGGCCGCCGGCATTTCGGCTCTCCTGCCGCAACATCTCCGAGGCGGAAGATCCCGGCGTGTGGAGGGCCGGCGCCAGACTAAAGACCAGACCGATCAGAAGACTGAGGGCAAATGTGAATCCGATCGTCGTGCTGTCGACCGAAATCTCCGGGAATCCGGCGAGAACGAGGGGACGATAAGAGTTAAGCACTGCGGCAACGACGCTCGCCAATGCAATTCCCATTGCGCCGCCCAACAGGGATACCAGAAGACTCTCGATCACAACCTGACTGACGATGCGCTTCCGGGGAGCGCCTAACGCGGCCCGGATCGCGATCTCCCGGCGGCGGCCGGAGGCGCGCGCGAGCATCAGGTTGGCTACATTGAAACACACGATTGCCAGCATCAACAGGACTGCTCCCGCGAGCATGAGAAGCGCGGGACGAATCTGGCTGGTCAGGCGCTGCTGGAGCGGCGTTGCGAAGATCCTCGTATCCGCACTTACGCCGTTAGCGTGGTATTCGTCTTCGACGATGTGCGTCAGGCGGTTTATTGTCTCTGACACTCGCGTCGCAGAGACGCCTTCTCTTGCGCGAGCGATAATTTTTGCAAGAACAAAGTTCTGGCGCTGCCGCTGCTCGATTTCATTCAGCCGGAACGGCATCCACAGTTGAGTTCCCGTTGGAAAATCAAATCGTGCTGGCATGATCCCGATCACAACCGCCGGTTCCCGATCCAGCCGAATGGTCTTGCCGATGATGGCGGGATCACCGCCGAATTGGTGTTGCCACAGGCCATAGCTGAGCACGGCCGTCAGATTCGCTTTCGGGCGATCTTCATCCGTGCGAAAGGAACGGCCGCGGAGGGCCGGAATTCCGAACAGCGGGAAGAACGATGCGGTTACGCGCGAGGCTGTCAGTTGTTGCGGCCGCTGCGTCCCCGTCCAGTTTACGCCGGATGTGTCGAATGCGGCCATGCTGCTGAATGCTTTCGTCCGCTCCCGCATCGTGAAGTAATCCGCCGCGAGCTGGAACTCCTGCTTCACGCCGAATAGTTGCTCGCCGATCCAGTAAAGCTGCCGCGGTTGCGCGAATGGCAAGGGCCTCAGCAAGACCGCATTCACGATGCTGAACATGGTTGCGGCGCCGCAGATGCCCAACGCGACGGTGAGGGCAGCCAGCGCCGTCCATGACGGAGTTCTGGCGAGGATGCGGACGGCATACCGGAGATCGCGGAGGAAATCTTCGACGAGGTTCAACCGGCGCATGTCGCGGCATTCCTCTTTTCGTTGTTCCAGTCCGCCGATGGCACGGAGGGCGGCGAGACGAGCTTCTTGCGGTGGGAGGCCCCGCGAAATTTCCAGCTCCATCTGCCGTTCGATATGAAACTGGAACTCCTCTTCCAGTTCCTGTTCCACGCGGCCTCGGACGCATAGCGTGCGAAGGCGGAGAAATAATCGTCGAAGCCAGCGATAGTCCGGCATGTCTTAGCCCTCTTCGAGCTCGGCCTTTGTCAGGCGCACGACCTGAGAAATTGCGCCGGCCAGCCTTTCCCAGTTGGCGACCTCGCGGTCCAGCGCTTTGCGGCCCGAGCGGGTGAGAGAGTAGTATTTTGCACGCCGGCCGTTTTCCGTCACCTTCCACTCGGCTTTGATCCAGCCTTCCTGTTCCAGCTTGTGGAGCGAGGGATAAAGAGAGCCGTCGCTGACCTGGAGTACGTCTCCGGACGCCTGCTTCAAGCGCTGGCTTATCGCCCAGGCATGCAATGGCTCGAGCGCCAGGATCTTGAGCAGAAGAAGATCCAGAGTGCCCTGTACGAGATCGGCGGGTTTGCTCACGGATAGCTCTCGGTTACCGAGGTTAGCGTATCGCATCTTCCCTCGGTAATCAAGGGAAAGTCCGGCGCCGCTGAATTCGCGCGGAAGCCCGCGTAGAATAGGGCAAATGGCCCTGCGACCGCTGCTCTCCGAACAACAGATTCAGGCGCGCGTGCTGGAGATGGGGGCGCAGATTGACGCCGACTATCCGAGCGGCACCCTTTTTCTGATCTGCATTCTGAAAGGCGCCTGCTATTTTCTGGCGGATCTTTCGCGCGCCATCCGGCGGGACGCATTCATCGACTTTATGGGTATCTCGAGTTATGGCCGCGGCAAGACGAGTTCCGGTGAAGTCAAGATAACAAAAGATCTGGATATCTCTCTCGAAGGCGCCGATGTGCTTATCGTCGAAGACATCATCGACAGCGGACTGACGCTCAGTTACCTGACCAGTCTGCTGCAGCAGCGCAGACCCAAAAGCGTGCGCATCGCGACGCTGCTCGATAAGCCGGAGCGGCGCATTCGGCCGGTGGATGTGGCCTACGTCGGATTCAGCATTCCGGATGAGTTCGTGGTGGGATACGGGCTCGACTACGGAGAGAAGTACAGGAACCTGCGTGAGATCTGTATTCTGCAGCCGGAATAGCTCAGGACAGGCCGATTTTTGTTCTGAGCATACCGTCAAGACGCGTGCGCAGGATCTTCATCAGAAAGCGGAACGGATGATGCCGGAGTTCGAAGATCTCGCGATTTTTTCTTTCCAATTCGGCATTGAGTTGAAGCGCCCAAGCCGCTGCGCTCCTGTCCGCTTCGCTCTCCTTGACGAGTTCCAGGGCCCAGGCCGTGCGTTCTTCCAGTTCGCTTTCGAGACGTCGAGCCCATTTTGTTCTGTCGCCAAGCTCCCGCTGAAGCGCGTCTTGAGTTCGTAAAGCCCAGACCGTTCGTTCCTCCAGTTCTTCCTGAATGTGCCGGTTCCGAAGATTTGCCGCGGCCGCCCCCGCCTCAAGCCGCAGAGCCCACGCAGTTCGCTCTTCCAGTTCTTTCTCAAGATTCAAGGCCCAGTCGGTACGAGCGGATAGTTCCTGATCCAGCCGGTTACCCCACGCCAGGAGATCCTGCTCCCGCGCCTCGCTCCGCCCGAGGCGCAGGCATACGGCCCGGAGTTCCCGCTCGGCGTCATGAGGCCAGGAAACCCAGTCATAAGCCGGGGAAGAGAGAGAGGGAGTCTGCATCGTGTCATCTCCGGCGCGAAGGCAGAATTGCGGAGAAAGGTTGCCGGGCAAGACCGTCTCGCACGCATCGTTTTCGACAACGGCCAGCATGTGGGTTGGCGTCAGGAGTCCGGCCGCCAGGCCGGCTTCGTCGCGCGCCTGGACCCGATCGATGAAGGCCCGGTCCCATTCCGCCGCGGGATCGAAATGATGACCGAACGAGCGGTCGATAAAAGGATCGATGATATTTCCGAACGGCACGAACAGCCGGAAGTGGAAGTTTTGAAGGAGCAGAGGCAAAATATCCTGCGAGCGTACGCCTTCGAATCCCTCTGTGGAACAATCCCAATCCTGAAAGAGTTCTTCGTAACGGCCGGATCGCAGATTGAAGCGATAAGAAGGGGGCATCTGTCGCCACAAGTCATGGATGGCCTGGAGCGCTTCCGGCCAGCGCTGATGGCCGTTCCGCCCGATCATGTCCGAAATAATCAAGCAGCCGCCAGTTGCGAGCGATTTCTTCACCTGTTCGAAAAGGCCTTCGAGGTTAAGAATATGGTGCAGAGACTGATTGGCAATTACGGCATCGTATGCGTATGCCGGCTCCCAGTTATTGCAATCCGCCTCAACAAATTCGAGATTCTTCGAAAGGCCGGCCCGCTCCGCGGCGAAACGCCCTCGGGCCAGCATGGAAGAGTTGAGGTCGAGGCAATCGATGGTGAAAGATTCGTGTCCGCGGACGCGCAGCCGACGCGCGAGTTCGATTTCCAGGTCGCAGTTGCCTGAGCCGAGGCTGACAAACCGCGTGTGCCCACGCGAATCCTGCTCGCATCGTTCCGCGAGATATTTCAGGAACATTGCATCCGGGCTGTCAAACCCGAACGGAAGTAACTTCGGCCTTAAATGCTTCTCGCTCCAGTAATGAAAGATTGCCGGCAGATTGTGTACATTGAGGCAATTCTCAAAGACGGACCGCTCCTTCGAAAGAGTTTCCTCGTAAGTGGCAGGCATAACAGTCTAAGTTAAACAGCGGGCACGATGCCGCGAGGATATCGTGCCCGCGTGACGCCGTCAACTCTTCTGAAGGTGTACGACGAGAGTTGCGAGGGTATTGGCGGCGGTATTCGCCTGACCCTGGGATACATCCTGGAGGTAAAAGATCATTCCGTCGCTCACCCACGGACCCGTCATCATGGAACCGCTGTTCACGTTATCGGTGAGCAGCGTGCCATCGGGAGCGCCTACTCGAACCTGGATGATGCTGGACATAGGGGCATTCCAGCTTATATTTGTCTGTCCCAGGAAGGCGCTTCCGGTTACCGGTATAGGATTCGGATTGGCTGTCAGTGAGGGCGAATCCGACATCGCGGGAGTAGCGGAAGACGTGTTCAGCGTGCCGTTTACGCCGCTCGGGAAGAAGCCGCCGGAGGTTGCGTTAGCCGCTCCGCCGAAAGCGACATAGAGAACCTGTCCGGGTGTCCGGACTTCGGTCAGGGCACTCGCGTCGGTGGAGAAATACTGGGAGCCGGAAGGCGGCGGCACATGGTCCGCGCCGTCGAGGGCTGTGATCGGAACTCCGAGGCGCGCCACCGCAGCGCGGATATTCCCGGAATGTTCCGCTTCTACAGCCAGAATTCTGGCGGCATAGCCAAGAATGGCGCTGTTTTGAATCAGTGGAGCGGCGCCTCCGTACGCCGTCACGCCGATATCCTCGAAGGCCCGCGCCAGGGTTAGGAACTCGGCCTGGCTGCCAAACCCGACTCCGAGAGCATTGAGGTTGATAGCCGGTTCAGCGATCGCAGTACCGCCGAACTCCGCGATGGCTCCTTGCAGCAACTTAACGTGAGTGCGCTCGTCGTTTGCGAGCTCCATCGCTGTGGCGGCAACGTAGGTGTCCCCAAGGGTGACCTGAGCCCCGCCGGTGACCATTCCCTGCGTTCCGGATCCCGTGAGCGTGAACCCACCGTACTGGGCGAGTGTTTTCCCCGTGGTCACCACCGTGTAGAATTCTGCTTCGAGATACTCAAGATTCAAAGCAAAGTTGAGTATGTCCGCGTCCGTGATCGTAGTTTGCGCCATTCCCCTGTTAGTCGCGGCAGCGCCGACTACCGCTCCCGCGATTCCCAGCTTCTTGACGAAACTTCGCCGGTTCGGCGATTGTGAGACTAACTTTTCGATAAGATTCTTTCCGGCCATTTATTTACGCACTTATCCTTTCCTAACTCCGCTCCCTGACTCCGCTCCCTAACTCTGCTCCCTAACTCTGCTCCCGACTCTGTTCCCTTGTTCCAGATGCGTTATCCAGTTGCCCGGCTTAAGCGTCTGTTGACGAGGGTACGGGATAAGTCAGCCGACGGATTTATCGGTTTGTACCTTCGGGTACGTTACAGGGGAGGCTACGGGATATCTGGATACATCCGGGCCGGCAATCATGCCGCGAACTTATGAAACGTTGATTTATTCCGACTTTAAAACCCGACTTTAAAGCCCGGCTTCAAAAGAGCGTTTGCTGGTCTGATGCAGGAGCACCCTTTTTCTTCCTCGTCCGCAACGGGCTTCCCACGACTCCCAGGATTTGTATGTTCTTCAAAGCCGAGCGGGGCACAAATACTCGCTGGTTATTGGAATCGGGTTCGGGCGGAGTAACTGTAAATCCAGCGACCTCCCAGGCCAGAAGGTTGTTGGGCAGGATGCCATCCAGAACTTCGCCGTCGCGAAATATCATCCGCACCCAGAGGCCTTCCAGTTTCGGCCGGGTCAGAAAAATGCGCCGGGATTCGGGTTCGGCTTCGAAATCCTTCACAAAGCAGACACTCTTTACCTCGTCGTAGGGGAGCAAAAGGAGCGATCCCTCGGGTGTCAGCAGTTCGATATTGGCGGGCTGCAGGTAACTGAATGGATTGACAAAACCGTTGAGGTTCGCGCGGTCGAACCGCCGGACCACAACCATCTTCGCGGTGGAACTTGCCACGGTTTCAATCCCGCCGTGAGGGCCGGCGCGTTTTGGCCGGATCTGACGATTTACTCGGAATTGATCCAAACATTTTTGCGAGTATTGTATCATTGCACGAAAGGGTGAGCGATCCGATGGCGGCAACGGAACGTGCGGCGGAGTCGAAGACCTCGGGGGCAATCCGGGAGTTTCTCACCTTTTGCCGCATGGAGAAGGGCTTGTCCCGGAACTCGCTCGACGCCTACAGCCATGATTTGTCCGATTTCCGGAGCTACACGGATCCGCTGACCGGCGGCGATTTTCCGGGCGCGGCGGTCCTGAAGGACTGGATCAACTATCTGTATCGGCAGGACCTGAGCAGCCGCTCGATCGCGCGACACCTCAGCTCGATCCGGGGCTTCTTCCATTTCCTCGTCGGTGAAGGTAGAGTCGCGGTCGACCCGACGGAGGATCTTTGCAGTCCGAAACAGTGGAGCACCCTCCCGAAGTTTCTGAACCGCGAGCAGATCGAAAAGCTGATCGCCGCCCCGGATTGCGCCAAACCCAGCGGAATGAGGGACCGGGCCATGCTGGAACTTTTGTACGCAACAGGCATCCGTGTAACTGAGTTGACACAATTACGAACGTCGAATCTGGACACAGGCCTCGGACTCATCAGGGTTACCGGCAAGGGCAACAAACAGCGAATGGTACCAGTTCATGCCACCGCGTTGCGGGCGGTAGCCGATTACGCCTCGATGGGACGTCTGCAACTGCTCGGAGAGAGAGTCTCTCCCTACCTATTTGTGACCGCGCGGGGCGGCCCCATGACCCGGCAGGCGTTCTGGGCCTCCGTCAAAGCAAACGGGAAGAAAGCCGGCATTTTTCATAACCTGTCGCCACATGTGCTGAGGCATACGTTTGCGACGCATCTTCTGGATGGCGGGGCCGATCTGCGCAGCGTGCAGACCATGCTCGGCCATGCTGATCTTTCGACCACGGAAATCTATACGCACGTGGTTCGCTCGCGTCTGCGGGATACCCTGGACCGCCATCATCCCAGAGCCTGAGCGATGAGCGACTACCTCTTCGTCCTCGAAAATCATCTGGATCCCGCCCAGAACAGAGTCGTCTCGGAGATTCAGAGGATTGCCACTCAAGCCGGGATGAACGTCTGGCTGACCGGCGGAGCGATGCGCGACACGCTGCGGGGCTCCCGAATTGTGGATCTGGATTTCACGGTGGAGCGCGAGGCGCTGAAGGCGGGCGAGTCGCTGGCCGCGGCGCTTGGCGGGACAATTCTGGAGCAGGACAGCCTGAAGCGCTGGGTGGAACTGGAGCTTCCCGGAGGCGTGCGCGCTTCCGTGGCTAACGCGCGCACCGAAAAGTATTCGAAAGCGGGCGGAAAACCGCAGATTTCGACAGCCACCATTCACGACGACCTGCTCCGGCGCGATTTCACCATCAACGCAATGGCGTTGTCGCTGAACCGCGGCTCCCGCGGCCTCCTCGTGGACCCCACGAACGGGCAAGCGGATCTGGAAAACCGGGAGTTGAGGGCTACGAATCCTTACGTGTTTTTCGACGATCCTTCGCGCATTTTCCGTTTGATCCGATTTCAGTATGTTCTCGGTTTCTCGATCGCTCCCCGCGCGCAACTGCAGCTTGAAAATGCGCTGATGGAAGGGTATCAGAATCAGGCTCCGGTGTCGGTTCTGGCGGCGGAGATTCGGGCGCTTTCGAGAAGTGAGAATGCCGTCGCGGGTCTGGAGGCTTTCGACCGATACGAGCTGCTGAAATTGATCTCACCGGCGCTGACAGGTCCCGCGCTCAATGCCGCCGGGCTGGGGCGTCTCGAGCGGCTTGCGCACACGGTCCTGCCGGCGGAGATGGGCGGCGGATGGCTGGCGTTCCTGACTGTACTCACAGAGAAGCTGACCGCGAAGGACAAATCGGCGCTGCTGCGGACTCTCAACCTCCCGCATGGCGAAGCGGAGGAACTGGCAAAGCTCGAAGCCCAGGCGAAAAAGCTCGAGGCAGCGGTGAAATCGTCCCGCATCACCAGGCCGTCGCATGTATTTGAGGCTCTGCATCGGGCGAGCGCCGACGAGGTTCTCATGGTGCTGTATGAATCGGGGCAGCGCATCGTGCAGGATCGAATTCGCGCTTACTTCTCGAAATATTTGCCGCTGTCGCAGGAAATTACGGAAGAGCAAGTGGCGGCGACGGGCGTGAAGCCGGGTACGCCGAAGTTCGAGAAGGCCCTTCAAAGCATGATTGCGGCGCACCTGAATGCCCGGCCGAAAAAGGTCGTGGAACCGGAAGCAGATGTTGCTGCGACGGCGCCCCCCACCGCGCCGATGGTCGTGCCGCGCGGCGCACGCAAGTAGCTGCCGGGACGCGCGATTACAAATCGGAGTTGCGATACACTGGGCCGCGTGGAGGCTTCCTTGAAATACCTCGTCGCATCGCTTGTGTTCGCGGCTTCATCGGCGTTTGCCCAGCAGACAGTGCCTGAAATCCCGTTCGAATCGGTTCCGAACCTCCTGAAACTGCCGCCCGATTTGTACCTTGGCGAGGTGTCGGGCGTGGCGGTGAATTCGAAGGGGCACATTTTCGTGTTTTCGCGGGGAAATACGACGGGCCCGGCGTATGCCGCGGCGGCGGCGCAATTGCTGGAGTTCGGGGCGGATGGAAAGTACATCCGGGAGATCGGAAAAAATCTCTACGCCTGGTCGTTCGCCCACGCGATCCGAGTGGATAAGGACGATAACATCTGGGCGGTCGACAAGGGCTCGGACATGATGATCCGGTTCAATCCGGAGGGGCGTGTGACGATGGTTTTCGGACGCAAGAAGGAAGCTTCCGATGAAGGCGCAGAGGCGTGGAAGCATCCGCGGCCTCCGCTCCCGGCGGTCGACGGGCAGTTCCGCCAGCCGACCGACGTGGCATGGGATACCGAGGGAGACATTTTCTTCAGCGACGGTTATATCAACTCGCGCGTGGCCAAGTATGACAAGAACGGCCGCTGGGTGAAGTCGTGGGGAACGCCAGGCTCGGGACCCGGCCAGTTTAATACGCCGCACAGCATTGCCAACGATGCTAAGGGCAACATCTACGTCGCGGACCGCGGAAATCGCCGCATTCAGGTCTTCGATCCGGGTGGAGGCTTTCTACGCGAGATCAAGATCGACGTTCCCGTGCCGGCCGACGCCCAGGTCTGGATGGGCGCCAAACCCGCGCAGGGCGAGGGGTTGCCCGGCACGATGCAGAGCGGCGCCCCCTGGGCGGTATGCATTACCCCGGGACCGGGAACGCAGTATTTATATGCTTCGGATGCCTTTCCCGGGAGAGTTTACAAGTTATCGCTGGATGGCAAGGTGTTGGGCATGCTCGGGAGCACCGGGCGTCAGATGAAGGAATTTGGCTGGATCCACGAGATTGCGTGTCCGTCGGAGAATACGATTTTCGTCGCGGAGCTTTTGAACTGGCGGGTGCAGAAGCTGCTGCTGCATCCAGGGAAGTCTCAAGTGCAAACGTCGGCGGCTAAACGCTAGGGCACCGTCACCGGTCTCACAAGATCGTTACTTTGCCTGTGGCGATCTCATACATGCCCGCTACGACCTTGATCTTGTTTTCTTTCACCATCGGCGCGATAACGGTCGACGATTCGCGGAGCAGTCGCGCCTGAATTTGAGCGTTCGCCTTTGTCGTCGCCGTCAGATCGTGGCCGCCCTGATCGACCGCGAGTTGAAGGTGCGGAAACAGGGAGCTGATCTGGCCCGGTACTTCTTTTCCTTGAAGAGCCGCTTTAACCGCTCCGCATCCCGTGTGACCAAGCACGAGGATGACTTTCGTCCCGAGTACGGCGGCGCCATATTCGAGGCTGGCAATAACCTCGGAGGTGGCGACGTTCCCGGCCACACGTGTAACGAAAATGTGACCGATCGTCTGATCGAACGCGACCTCGATGGGCACTCGCGAGTCCGCGCATGACAGTACCGCGGCAAAGGGCTCCTGTTTTTCCGCGTTGTGTTCTCGCAGGATCTGAAGATCGTGTTCGAAACTCGTCATTTTAGTGGAAACGAATCGCTCGTTTCCATCCATCAACTGCTTGAGCGCCGCATCCGGAGTAAGCTGGCTTTGCGCTTTGAGATGGGGTTGCGTCAGAATCAAGTCCGCCATGGCGGCCGTGGCGCACCAGTATGCCGCTCTTTCAAGAACCCGGCGGCGCGAGTAAGTTTGTGAGGTCGATGAGTCGGGCGATTTCATTTGCTGATCCTTTTCAAGGAGATTATGGCTCAAGTATCTGCTAATGCAGTGCCAAAGATGCTCCACAGAAGCTGTTCGATTCAGATAACTCCCACCCTTACTTCGGCGCTCATGAAGATTACAAGGATGAGACGGGGCCTCAGGTGCGTGTGCGCTTTATGGGCGCTCTTTTTTGCGGGTTCGCCTGTATTGGCTCAACTGCCGCCCTCAGGAACTTTGTCTGAAGCCGATCGGTCGTCGTTTCACGCTGAGGTCGGCCGAATCGAAAAACTGTTGCCTTCCGCTCCAGACAGAGCGACGGTTACCTATCAGATGGCCCGCACCTGGGCGTCGGCAAAACAGTGGCCGGGAACGATGGAATGGCTTCGAAAAGTCGCCGCATTAAAGGCGGGACTCGATCCCTCTCGTGATTTAATCTTTGCCGACCTGCGTGACACGCAGGAATTTCGCGAGATTCTCACCGCTGTGCGCGAGGCGACACCTGCGGTTTCGACCAGTCGCGCCGCCTTCGTGGTCAATGAAGGCGATCTTGTCCCCGAAAGCGTTGCGTATGACTCGAACGGTAGGAACTTCTACTTTGGGAGTATGAAAAAGGGGAAGGTAGTCAGGTGTTCGGGGGCAGGGAAGTGCACGCAATTCGCGAGCGGGCTTGGGGTCGTCCTCGGGCTCAAAGTACGCAACGACGGGCTCTGGCTCCTGAACAACGCAGATCAGGATTCCGCGCTGATTCATTACGACCTTGCTTCGGGCCGCGCGATTCGCAGCTATCACGTCGCTGGCAAGGGCCACAACTTCAATGACCTGGCCTTTGCATCGAGCGGCGAAATCTATCTCACCGATACTCCTGCCGGAGCAATCTGGTACCTCGCGAATAACACGTCGGAACTTGTAAGACTTCCCGGACGATTCGCGTCAGCGAACGGAATTGCGCTCTCATCAGACGCCAGGTTGTTGTATGTTTCAACCTTTCCCGACGGGATCAGCGTGCTGGATCTCAAAACTCGCGTGGCCAAACCGCTTCTGCATTCTGAAGAACTGTGCCTCGCGACGATTGATGGTCTCTATTTCCATAATGGCGCGCTGATCGCGATACAGAATGGCTTCATGACCCCGCGAGTCGTCCGATTCGTCTTGACCCGCGACTTGCAGGCGGTCGATCGCTTTCAGGTTCTCGAACGCCGCAATCCTTTGTTCGAAGGGATCACGACAGGTGTGGTGGCGAAGGGTGAGTTCTTCTATATGGCGAACATTCAGGATGACAAGACGACACGGTTTAATCCGATCATGATTTTGAAGCTGCGACTATAATCCGTTCTCAACCATCTGAAGAAGCCTTTCAGAAAGTTTTTGAACCTCCCTCTCCGGGGTTCCGCTTAGCGGCCCTTCCAGAATGAGAAACGCCAGACCATGCACGGCCGACCAGGCAACATACTCCGCTCCGGGCCGCCTCTCGGACGGGAGAACGCCGGCCGCCACCATTTTGTCTAAAGCCGATGATAGAAGCTCAAAGGGATTCAGGCCGCTCTCGCCCTTTTTCGCATCATCGAAATCGCCTTCGACCGCGTCTTGCACCGAGAACGCTGTCCGGAACAGTCCAGGCTCCGCGAGAGCAAATTTCAGATAACCGGTTCCCACCGCGCGAAGAGCCGCCCTGGCGGCGTCTGCGGGGCGTTTACTTCGCGCCGCTCCCGCAAGTTCGGCCTCGATCGCATGTGCAAGCGACGAGAGCGCCGCGGCTCTGACCGCTTGCAGAAGGTCGGCATGGCTCGAAAAGTGCCGGTACGCGGCGTTCGGAGCGACTCCCGCCCGGCGCGTCGCCTCCCGGAGGACCACGGCGCTCGGGCCGCCGTCGCGCGCCAGTTCGATGCCCGCCTGCAAAAGCGCGCGGCGGAGATCTCCGTGGCGAAAAGTCTTTCGTTTCGCAATGTGATTTTTTTTGCCAACGCTCATGACACCCTTGTGGACAGTGTACATTTTCTGTGATAAGTTATTGTGGACGGTGTACACATATGCAAAACGCATTCGATACAAATACAACGCCTTCGGACTTTGTCTGGTACGAACTTCATACTCCCGATGCGGCATCGGCGGCGACTTTCTATCAGGGCGTCCTCGGCTGGGGAGCGCAGGACTCGGGCCAGAAGGACCGGAAATATACCCTGGTCACCGTAAGTAACCTTCCCATTGGCGGCCTCCTCGAAAAGCCGGCGTCCAGCTTCACCAATGGTGCAAAGCCCGGCTGGATGGGCTATATCGGAGTCGCCGATGTCGACGCCGAGGTAAAGCGTCTCAAGGAGGCGGGGGGTGTCGTTCATCGGCCGGTCGAGGTCATCCCTGGTATCGGCAGCTTCGCCGTGGTTGCGGATCCCCAGGGTGCGATCTTTACCCTCTTTCAACCGCCGGAGAAAAATCAGCAACAACAGAAGCCGGCGCCTGGCACGCCCGGCTCAGCCGCATGGCACGACCTTGCCGCCATTGACTGGGAGAGCGACTTCGCTTTTTATTCGGGTATGTTCGGCTGGACTAAAGCCGATGCGATGCCGATGGGATCCGCCGGCGTTTATCAAATCTTTGCCACGCGCGGCGTGCCAATCGGAGGCATGATGACGCGGATGGACGCTTCCCAGAGCCCCGGCTGGCTTTATTACTTCAATGTCGAAAATATCGGAGCGGCGGTGGCTCGAGCCACGCAGCACGGAGGAACAATCACACACGGTCCGTCCGAAGTTCCCGGCGGCCAGCAAATCGCGCACTGCCTTGACACGCAGGGCGCAGCCTTCGGAATGGTGGGACCGGCGAAATGAGTGCTCTCGAGAACTTTCCCCGAATCACACCCTTCCTCTGGTTCGACTCAAACGCGGAAGAAGCCGTAGATTTCTACATCGGCGTTTTCAGGAATTCGCGGCGTCTGGACGAACTGGTCACTCCCGTGGACGCGACCGTTCCCAAAGGCAAAGTGATTACCATTTCCTTCGAACTGGATGGTCAAAAATTCACCGCCCTCAACGGCGGTCCGAATTTCAAATTTAACGAAGCGATTTCGATGGTGGTGCGCTGCGATTCCCAGGAAGAGGTGGATTATTACTGGACAAAGCTCTCAGCAGGCGGCGCCGAAAGTCAGTGCGGATGGTTGAAAGACAAATTCGGGCTCTCATGGCAGATCACACCTGCCCGGATATCTGAGCTCGTCAGACACCCAAAAGCGATGCAGGCGATGATGAAGATGCGAAAACTCGATATCGCGGAGCTGGAGCGCGCGGCGAGGTAATAGCGTCCGCGGGATCTTATGAAGAATCTGTTCGATTCAAAGGCAGCAGACGAGATCCGGACAAGGCTGGCAACGCTTGGCCCACGCAATGAGCGGCAATGGGGCAAGATGACCGTGGCTCAGGCGATAGCGCATTGTTCCGCGGGTTTGGAGACGGCGTCGGGGGACAAAGTGCCTCCGCGCGCTTTTCCGGGGCACGTGATCGGGCGTATCGTGAAGCGAATGGCGCTGCGGGACGATAAGCCGATGTGGCGGAATTCGCCGACCGCGAAGGAACTGATTATCGAGGATGAACGCGATCTCGCATTGGAGCGGGAACGCCTCGGGACATTAATCGATCGGTTTGCGGCTGCCGGTCCCAGGGGTTGCACTACGCATCCCCACAGCTTCTTCGGGCGATTGACGCCGGACGAGTGGGCGATATTGATGTACAAGCATCTGGATCATCATCTGCGGCAGTTTGGCGCGTAATATGGCAAATCTTTCAAAGCCGGGTATTGAGCGCATGCATCGGGTCTTGTCGGGGCATATCCAGAGCGGGGAAGCTTCCAGGCCTCGTCGCGCTGGTGAGCCATCGCGATGACGTTCACGTGGAAGCGCTCGGCGCCATGTCATTCCCGAGCGAGTCGTGTATGAGCCCGCCTCCCATGAAACGTGATTCGATCTTTCGCATCGCTTCGATCACAAAGATCGTCACTGCCGTTGCGGCGATGATCCTGGTTGAGGACTGCAACCTGCGGCTTGACGATCCCATCGACCCGTGGCTGCCGGAACTTGCGAATCGCCGCGTGCTCAAATCCCTTTCGTCGGAGATCGACGACACCGTTCCTGCATCGCGGGCCATCACGGTTCGCGATCTGCTGACGTACCGGATGGGCTTCGGAAGCGTGATGGCGCCCCCAGGCATCTGGCCCATTCAGAAACTGATTCGCGAGTATCACATCGGCGGCGACAGTCCGATGTTGCCGTCGCAGGCGCCAGCCATGGACGAATGGCTGCGCAGGTTGGGATCGCTGCCGCTGCTGGCGCAACCGGGCGAGCGGTGGATGTATCACGTAAGCGGCGACGTGTTGGGCGCACTGATCGCGCGAGTCCCCGGGCAATCTCTCGGAGCATTCATGCGCGAGCGCATCTTCGAGCCGCTTGGCATGAAGGACGCCGCGTTCCATGTTCCTCCCGAGAAAATCGATCGCCTGCCTGCGCTTTACTTTTTCAATCGTGAGACGAACAAGCTGGACCTCTTTGAAGACCCCGCAAACAGCGACTGGCTTCCGAGCCGCCTTTTGAGTCCGGCGGAGGCGGCCTTGTTTCGACGGTCGACGACTACTTTGCCTTCAGCCGTATGATGCTGGACAAGGGCCGATACGGCCGTGAGCAGATTCTCTCTCGGGCGACAGTTGAACTCATGACGTCGGATCAACTCACCTCTCAGCAGCGGGTGGGTTCAGAAATCTTCTTCGGCACCCATTCCAGTTGGGGGTTGGGAATGGCCGTGGATGTCGGGCGCGGTGAAATTTTCCAGACCCCGGGCCGGTATGGCTGGACGGGCGGCTTCGGCACAACTGCCTATGTCGATCCCGCGAAAGAATTAATCGGCATCCTCTTTACCCAGCGCATGATGGATTCACCGCAGCCGCCGAAGGTATTCGGCGACTTCTGGACCCTGGCGTACGCCGCAATAACGTGACGCAACGCATCATTTCGCCCCACGTCGCGTGTCAACTCCCCGCAAGAACTAAACCCCGTCCAAGGATGGCCATACACCTGTGATACCGCGCGCCGGAGGTTTTGCGTCCTGGAGACGTTTCCCCTATCGCCGCAGTCACGACCCTTTCATGCCAGATCACCGTAGCTTTCGATATCCAGGACGCTGCTGATGTTTCTCGCGGGATGTCACCTTGTGACTGCTCAGTTGGCGCTCACGCCCGCTCCCCACGGCCCATTTTTTACGATTGAGGGAAACGGGGTCCTTGACGCGGCGGGAATCCCACGCCCATCCGGGGTATGCAACTCGCCGAATTGACCAGCAGTTCGGCCCCCTAATCCGCCACAGCGCTCGTTACCATTCGCCAGCGCCTCAATATGAACGCGGTCCGGCTGTCGCTAAATGCGCGCGAATATGGCGAAAACGCCACCTATCGAACCAATGCCCGCCGCCTCATTCGCAACGCCGGCGAATTTGACCTCGCGGTTATCGTCGAAGCGGATTCCAGCGCTACAGCGGAGTTCTGGAAACAGTTCGCCGCCGAATATAAAATCCACCCGGCGTCTTTTTCGCCCCTGTCCGCAAAAAGAGAAGCTTATGCGCGGATTTCACCTCACCCCGCAGAACCGTCCCGATCTGACGGCCTTTCTTCGAAGCCTCACCGATGAGCCGCCAATCCGCAATCCCGCCTTTTCCAATCCATGGCAACAAGCATCGGCCGGCTCGGACAGGCCGTATGGCATCATCACAGCTTTAACACTCTGATTTGCGCCTCCCGGCAAGAGTGAAGACAAGTACAAAAGGAGAAAACAGCGGAATCATGGCAGGTCTTACCAAATCGCGCCTGGAGCAAATGCGTTGGGTGTTGTCGGGGTACGTCGAACGCAAGGATCTGCCGGGGCTGGTTGCGTTAGTGAGCCACCATGACGAGGTCCATGTGGAGGCGCTCGGAACCATGTCATTTACGAAGACGACCGCGGGCGCTCCGGCGCCCATGAAGCCCGGCGCCCCCGCGCCTATGAAGGCGGATACCATCTTCCGCATCGCCTCGCTCACGAAACCCATCGCCGCGGTTGCCGCGATGATTCTCATTGAAGAGTGCAAGCTGCGGCTCGACGATCCGATCGACCCCTGGCTGCCGGAACTCGCAAACCGCCGCGTGCTCAAATCCCTTTCCTCCGATCTCGATGACACCGTCGAGGCCGTGCGCGCTATTACCGTTCGGGACCTTCTGACCTACCGCATGGGATTCGGCAGTGTGATGGCGAAACCCGATACTTATCCGATCCAGCGATGGATTCGCGACTATCGCCTGGGTGGAGACACTCCGGTTTTACCATGGGAAGCGCCGCCCATTGGTGAATGGCTGCGCAATCTCGGCTCACTGCCTTTGCTCGATCAGCCCGGCTCACGATGGAGGTATCACACAAGCGGAGATGTTCTGGGGGCGCTGATCGAGCGCGTCTCGGGAAGATCGTTCGGCGCCTTCCTGCGCGAGCGCATTTTCGATCCGCTCGCTATGAAGGATACCGGCTTCCATGTTCCACGTGAAGACCTCGACCGCTTATCCGGACTCTACTTCTTCAATCGCGGCACGAACAAACTGAATATGCTTGACGACGCCTCTGGTAGCGCGTGGGCGTCCAGACCGACATTCGAATCGGGCGGCGCGGGGCTGGTCTCGACGATAGACGATTACTTCACCTTCAGCCGCATGATGCTTCACAAAGGGCGCCACGGCAGCAAGCAGATCATTTCGAGAGCAAGCGTCGAACTGATGACATCGGATCATCTGACTCCCGAGCAACGCGCCGGCTCTGAAATTTTCTTCGGCGCGCATTCGAGTTGGGGCTTCGGAGTAGCGGTCGACATCCGGCGCGCTGAGATCTTCCACACCCCTGGCCGATTTGGCTGGACCGGCAGTTTTGGTACAACCGCCTACACCGACCCCGCGGAAGGAATGATCGGGATCCTGTTTACGCAACGCATGATGGATTCGCCTGAGCCCCCCAAAATATTCACCGACTTCTGGACTCTTGCGTACGGCGCGATGGAGTAAAGACCTGCCATCTGTAGTCGTCCTCCGGATCTTCAGCAAACATTCAGATTCGCATGATACGGTCGCCTCAGGAACCCAATGGAACTCTGATGCGCAAGACTCTGGGCCTCATCGTCGCAGCCGCGGCATCACTCGCCGCGCAGTCTGCCGGGTCTTACCACGTTACCCATACCTGGAAGCTAGGCGGCGAGGGGAGCTGGGACTACGTCGTGCCCGATCCCCCGAATCACCGTTTGTTTATCGCCCGCCAGAATCGCCTGATGGTGATCGACTCGGACAACGGAACATTGCTGGGAGAGGTGACCGGCATCAAGGGAGCGCATGGGACTGCCATTGCGCAGAAGACGGGTCACGGCTTCGCGACCTCCGGCAACGATCAGTCCGTCGTCATGTTCGATCTGAAGACCTTCAAGGCACTCGGCCGGATCCCTGCCGCCGAAGACGCCGACGCTATCGTTTACGATCCCGCGTCGAACCGCGTCTTCACCCTGAACGGCGACGCGCAGTCGTCGACCGTGATCGATCCGGAGGCCGGCGCTCTCATCACTAACATTCCACTCGGCGGAAAACCCGAATATGGCGCCTCGGCCGGTGACGGTATGGTGTACGCGAACCTCACCGACACCAGCGAAGTTGTGGAGATCGACGCGAAGAAGGCGACGGTTGTTCGGCGCTGGTCCACCGCCCCGTGCAAACAGCCCGTATCCATGGCGGTTGATACCGCTCATCATCGGCTGTTCAGTGGATGCCGAAGCGGCGTGATGGCCGTCTCCGACTATCGCGCGGGCAAGGTGGTCGCGACCCTTCCGATCGGGACTGGTGTCGACGGCGCGGGGTACGACGCCGCAGCCAGCAACGCTTTTGCTTCGAACGCGAACGGCACCCTGACCGTGATCCATCAGGACAGCCCGGATCAATATCATGTCCTCGAAAACGTCCCGACCCCGATGGGATCGCGCAACATGGGTCTCGACCCCACTACGCACCGGATATTCATCGCTTCGGCAGAGTTCGGACCAGCGCCCGCAGGCGGCCGGGGCAGACCACCGGTGCTGCCTGGAACGTTCGCCGTGATGGTAATCGAAAAGTGACAACGACAAGCGATACACCGACCTTCTGATCACGTTTTGGTATACTTACAGCGGATGGTGTTTCCCCTCCCCGCGCCCGCGCGGCATCACCGCTCTCCGTTTTATCGCCATCGTTTTGTCTGTCTCCCCCAATCTCCTTCCCAGAACGCCTGATGTTCGCATTTTCCGCAAAGAGGTCGTTTGTTAAATGAGGTCCATCTCCCTTTAAATGAAAGCCACAGTACAGGTCAGCCGCGGTATTGAGAGCCTTTTCGGCACGCGCGACGAGAATATCCGTTTGCTCGAAACCGGTTTGAGCGTTCACACGAGGTTAAGCGACGACTGCATTGAAATCGAGGGCGAACCCGAAGCCGTATCTCGTGCCGAGCAGATTCTTGCGGATTACTTCGCGCTCGTCCGCGAAGGCGTCGTCTTCAAGAACGGCGATCTCAACAGCCTTCTGCGCGTGGTGACAGCCGATCCCGAGGTCACCCTGCGTTCGCTTTTCAAGAGCGGGCAACAGCGCAGTTTCGGCAAAAAAGTTCTCGCGCCCAAGACGGTTACCCAGCGCCGCTATCTCGAAGCGATCGAGCGCAACGATCTCGTTTTCGGCATCGGCCCGGCGGGTACCGGCAAGACCTACCTTGCCGTCGCCATGGCGATTCAGGCGCTCATTAGCAAGCGCGTGTCCCGCATCATTCTGACCCGTCCGGCCGTCGAAGCGGGTGAAAAACTCGGCTTTCTGCCCGGCAGTCTGCAGGAAAAAATCGATCCGTACCTGCGGCCTCTCTACGACGCGCTTTACGACATGCTCGAATCCGACAAGGTGGAAAAGCTGCTCGAACGCGCCTCGATCGAAGTCGCGCCGCTCGCCTTCATGCGCGGCCGCACGCTCAACGACAGCTTCATCATTCTCGACGAAGCGCAGAACAGCACCTCCGAGCAGATGAAGATGGTGCTCACGCGCCAGGGCTTCAACTCAAAAATGGTCGTGACCGGGGACATCACGCAGATCGATCTTCCCAACGGCCGGCGCTCCGGCCTGCTCGACGCGGTCGAGATCCTGAAGGGCGTCGAAGGCATTTCATTCGTCCAGTTCGACGAGCGGGACGTGGTTCGGCATAGTCTCGTCCAGCGCATCGTGCGCGCTTACGAGAAATACAACGAGGGAATCGCCGGACGGCAGCTCTCGCTCAGACTCTCCGATGGAACTCCGCTCGAAGCTGCCGCGGAACAAACCCGCGCGGAGCAAACCCGGGCGGAACAAACCAACGCGGAACAAATCCCCGCGGAACAAATCCCCGCGGAACAAACGAGCCCGGAACCCGTTCAGGCGGCATAATCGCCTGACCGGCAGAAAATGAAATCCGACCCACTGATAACTTACCGGCGGAAGCCGGCCACGCTCGACACCGCAAGCCTGGAGTCCTTCGCTGAAACCCTGCGCCACCGTGTAGCCCGCGGGCGCGAATTCCATTGCCGCATCACCAACGATGCTGAACTTCAAGCTCTCAATGCGCGCTTCCTCGGCAATGACTATCCGACCGACGTTTTGTCGTTTCCCTCCGGCGCCGAATCGGCGCACGCGGGCGACATCGCGATCTCCCTCCAGCGCGCGCGCGCCCAGGCCCGAGACTGGAACCACACTCTCGAAGACGAGATCCGCATTCTCATGCTGCACGGCGTGCTGCATCTTCTCGGTATGGACCACGAATCCGATAACGGCCGGATGCGCAACGCCGAGCTTCGCTGGCGCCGAAAATTCAGACTACCCAATGGATTGATCGAGCGCGCCGACGATGAGGCTATTCGGCAATGATCATCGCCGCCATCATCATACTGCTCGTGCTGGTGACGTTGTTCACCGCGATCCAGACGCTTTACCTCGAAGGCATGCGGCTGCGCACCCGCGATCTCCCTCACTGCAGTACTTCAAGTCCACCCTGGAACCACGCCTGAATCTTCGCTCCGAAGAAGGCGCGCTCACGTTTTCCCTTTGGAAGCACACCTCTCTTGTCGTTTTCGGCATACTTGTGCTGGCCGAGGTAATTGACGGAGGCCCTCTTTCACTCCCGGAGCTGCTGGAGAGCATGGCCGTCGCGTGGCTCCTGATGATCCTTGCCGCTTATCTGATTCCCCAATTGCTCTTTCGCCGGACCTCCTGCCACTGGCTCACGGCGCTCCTGCCGTTTTATTCCGGAGCCTCTCTGGTCGCGCGGCCGCTCGTACTTGCCTTCGGCTTCATTCACTCCCTGCTCGATATCACGACGCCGGAAGAGAAGCGCGACGAACCCGCGACCTCGGCGGAAAACATCGAAGCCCTGATCACCGCCGGTACCGAAGAGGGGCTGATAGAGGAAGACGACCGCAAGCTGATTCAGTCCGTAGTCGCGTTCGGCGATAAAGTTGTGCGCGAAGTCATGACGCCGCGCCCGAACATGGTTGCGATTCAGGCCGACGAATCGCTCGAAGCCCTTCGGGAACTCGTGGTCAACGAACAGTATTCGCGCATCCCCGTCTTCCAGACCTCGATTGACGACGTGATCGGCTTCGTTCATGTGCGCGACATGTTCGAAGTCCCGGAGAGCGATCGCCTCACGCGCACGGTGCGCGAGCTGATGCGGCCCATCCGGTTCGTCCCCGAAACCAAGCCCGTCAACGATCTGATGCGCGAGATGCAGCAGGAAGGCGCGCACATGGTGATCGTGGTCGACGAATATGGCAACACCGCGGGCCTCGCCACCATGGAAGATCTGGTCGAAGTGATTCTGGGCGAGATTCGCGACGAGCACGAACCGGGTTCTGACGTCACCGAAGATGGTCATGGGGGCTACATCGTCTCCGGCAATTTCGACATCGCGCGGATACGCGATATGCTCGATTTCAAACCCGAGGAAGAGATCGAATCGACGACCATCGGGGGTCTCGTGACCGAATGGCTGGGCCGCGTTCCTTCGCCGGGGGAAAGCGTGGTGCGCGACGGCATACGCGTCGAAGTTCTGGCGAGCGACGAGATGCGCGTGGAACAGGTGCGCCTGAGCAAAGCCGAGCCGGTGGAAAAAGAGGAACAGGCTGTGAACAAAACATGACCCCTAAAAAATTCGTATCCGGCTTCGTCTCCATTCTCGGCCGCCCCAACGCCGGCAAATCGACGTTGTTAAATGCGCTCGTGGGGCAAAAGGTCGTCCATCGTGGCGGACAAGCCGCAGACCACGCGCACCGCCATTCAGGGCGTTCTGACGACGGCTGAAGCGCAGGTGATATTCATCGATACGCCGGGCATTCACAAATCCGACAGCGCCATCAATAAACGCATGATGGACGCCGTGCGCGCGTCGCTCGAAGAGCGCGATCTGTTCATCTACGTGGTCGATGCCGCCAAACCCTTCGGCGAAGGCGACGAAAAAGCGCTAAGCATCCTCCGCCGTGATCGTAAGCAGAGCAGCCTATGTGGGGCCAGGGCTTCCGGCCTGCCGCCGAGCTTCCGCTCGGCGCGGAGCTTTACGCCAGTACCGGTAGCGCCGGCGATCTTGTCGCCGGTAGTCGCACGGACCGCGTCATCAGCGGAGCGACCGCACCCCCGTAATTTTCGCCCTGAACAAAATCGACGCCCTGGCCGCCAAACACGAAATGCTGCCGCTGCTCGAGGAATACCGGAAGCGCTACGATTTCGACGCATACTTGCCGATCTCGGCCGCAACCGGCGAAGGGCTCGACGAACTGCGCGACGAAGTCATCCGCCGCCTGCCCGAAGGGCCCGAATATTTTCCCCGCGACCACTACACCGACCAGCCCGCGCGCTTCCTCGCCGCCGAATTGATCCGCGAAAAAATCCTGCACGCCACCCGCCAGGAAGTGCCGCACTCGGTCACCGTCCTGATCGAAAAGTGGGAAGAACTGCCGCGCCTGATCCGCATCTTCGCCACCATCCTGGTGGAGCGTGAGGCCAGAAGGCCATCATCATCGGCTCGAAAGGCGCAATGCTCAAGCAAATCGGCACTCAGGCGCGGCGAAGAAATGGAAGCTTTGTTCGATACGCACATCTATCTCGACCTGCACGTGAAGGTGGAAAACGACTGGCGCGAGAAGGCCGCGTATCTCAATGCGCTCGATTGGCGTACAATGGCCGGAAGAGATGAAACATAAGCGGATATTCCTTCCCGTCGTACTGTTTTTTACTGTTCCTCGCCGCGACTTCTGCAGCAAGCAAACCCGTTTCCGACGATTTTCTGGTCGACACCATCCGTCAAAAACTGGCTGCGGACCAGGTCGTGAAAGGCGGCGCCATCGAAGTCGACGTCAAGGATGGCGCCGTAGTTCTCAAAGGCAAAGTCGAAGAAGAGAAGCAGAAGAGCAAGGCTGAGAAGATCGCGAAAAGAGTCAAGCGGCGTGAAGAGCGTCGACAACGAGTATCCAGATCGCTCGCACCCCTGATCCGTATGCTCTTCGTTGCAGGATACTCCCGGCAGTTACGAAGCTGAAAAGATCGCGAGCAACCTGCAGTTCGTCGACGGCCTCGCGTGGTCTCGCTCGGGATTTCTGGCCGTCGGCCGACGTCCGGCAACGCAAGATTTACAAGCTCGACTTCGTCGCCGCATCCCGAAGTCCTGCGGGAAGACAACGATGGCGGCGCCTCCGGACTGGCCTACGATCTCGCAGGGCCGTTTGTACATCTGCGAATCGGAAGCCCGCCAGCGTCACGCGCCTCGATCAGAACGGCGAAATCGAGACGCTCGCCGCAGGATTATCAGGGAAAGAAATTCAATTCGCCGAACGATATTGTGGTTCGCAGAGACGGGCACGTCTATTTCACCGATCCGGCCTTCGGCAGCGCGAACGATCACCGCGAACTCGATTTCTACGGCGTCTGGCACATCGCGCCGAAGGCGATCATCGAAGTGGTGGCGAAGTGGCAGACGCGCCCCAACGGCATCGCGCTTTCGGCCGATGGCAAGCTGCTTTACGTGACCGATTCCGACCGTCACGCCGTCGTCGCCTTCGATCTCGATCGCAATGGCGCAGGCTGCGAACCAGCGCGATTTCGTCAAAAACATCGCGGGCGTTCCCGGCGGCATCAGGACCGATGTGGAGGGCCGCCTCTACGTGGCCGCGAAGGGCGTTGCGATATATTCGCCGAAGGGCAGACTGCAGCGCACGCTATCTCGAACCGAGTACACGCTCGAACTGCGCGTTCGGCGAAGGCGACCTCGAATCGCTCTTCATGTCGTCGCGCGCGGCAAGTGTCTTCGGAGTGAAGATCGGCGTCAAGGGAGCGTTGCAGTATTAGCCGCCGCTATCCCGGAACGGCCCATCCTCGGCGTGGGCGCGCTCATCATCGAAGGCGACCGGATCCTGCTCGTCGAGCGCGGCCGCGAACCCCTGAAAGGCTGGTGGTCGCTGCCGGGCGGCGTTGTCGAAACCGGCGAGACGGCTCGAAGAGGCGCTGCGCCGCGAAGTGCGCGAAGAGACCGGCCTCGAAGTCGAGATCCTCGGCCTGCTCGAAATCTTCGAGCGCATCATGCGCGATGACAGCGGGCAGCCCGGAATATCACTACGTGCTGATGGATTACCTGTGCCGCCCCGCGGGCGGAACTCTGCTGCGCGGCGGACGATGCGAGCCGGGTCGCATGGGTCGCGGAGCCGGAACTGCGGAGCTCTGCAGATCACCGAAGGCACTCCCGGCCGTGATCGCGAAGGCTTTTCGCGGAAACTAGTGAGTGTGAAGTTCACCAGCGCTGAAGCGCTCGAGTGGGAGCAGGTCCGTGCCCTCGTTGCCCGCTATATCGGCAGCCCGCTGGGAGCCGCTGAGCTGGCGAAGCTCGAGCCCGGCGACGACCGCGAAAGCTTGCAGCGCGATCTCGCCGAAGCCGGCGAAGCGATCCACTACATTCGCGCTCGGCACTCCGCGCCCGCAGCCGGAACGGTGCGCGAGCCGGCAGCAGCGCGATCCGGATCAATCTCAACGGTCTGCCCGACATCACCGTCACGATTCAGAAACTGCACATCGAAGGCGCGGCGCTCGAACCGCGCGAAATCTTCGATCTGATCGCGTTCCTCGATCGCGCCGCCGACGCCGCATCGTTTCTCGCTGCCGCTCGCCGAACGATTCCCGCTGCTCGGCGAAACGCGCGCGGCGGCATCGGCGATTTCCGGCCGCTGCTCAAGGAAGTCGAGGGCAAGATTCAGGCGGACGGAACCGTTCTCGACAGCGCCAGCCCGCATCTCCATCGTCTCCGCCGCGAGATCGAGAAGCAGAAGAAGGGCATTCAGGAATCGCTCGAACGCTTCCTCCGCGCCAATCGCAACGAAGGCGTGTTGCAGGAAGAGTACATCACCATTCGCAACGAGCGTTACGTGGTGCCGGTGATCTCCGGGCAGCGCCGCAAACTGCCCGGCGTGATTCACGGCGCGAGCTCCACCGGTCAGACGCTGTTCCTCGAGCCTCTCGAAACCATCGACCTCAACAACGAACTCGTGCGTCTCCAGGAAGAAGAGATCGCGCGAAGTGTTTCGCATCCTGCGCGAGCTGACCGGGCGCCTCCGCGTCTACGGCGACGCCGATTCGCGCCGCGGCCCAGGTGATGGCGACGCTCGATCTGATTTTCGCGAAGGCAAGATTCGCAGCGGATTTCGACTGCGTGCATTCCGGTCTTCGGCGAACGCTTGCATCTCGAAAACGCCCGCCATCCGCTGCTGATCGACGTCTTGCGCAAAAGCCGCAAACGCGTCGTTCCCTTTGCGCTGACTCTCGATCGCGAACTGCCGCACGCTCCTGATCAGCGGCCCGAACACCGGCGGCAAGACCGTAACGCTGAAGACCGTCGGCGTGATCGCGCTGATGGCGCAGGCCGGTCTTCCGGTTCCGTGCTCCGCCGCCGAACTTCCGCTCTTCGAACAGGTGCTGGCCGATATCGGCGATAACCAGTCGATCGAGCAGAATCTCAGCACCTTCTCCGCGCATGTGTCGCGACTCCGCGAAATGGCTCTCGATGTCACGCCCGATTCACTCGTGCTGCTCGATGAAATCGGCTCCGCCACCGATCCCGAGGAGGGCGGGGCGTTGGGCGTCGCGCTGGTCGATCACTTTCGCGCGGCGGGCGCGTTCACGCTCGCCTCCACGCACCTCACGGCGCTCAAGATCTACGGCGCGAATACAAAGACGGTGCTGAACGCGTCCATGGGCTTCGACGAGCAAACGCTGGAGCCCACTTATCAGCTGCAGATCGGACTGCCAGGCAAATCCGCCGGTCTCGATATCGCGGCGCGGCTTGGCATGCCCGAAGACATCATGAAGCGAGCGCGTGCATCCCTGAGCACGCAGGAGATCGAGCTTTCGACGCTCATCGCCAACCTGCACAAGCGCATGGCGCAAACCGGCGCCCTCGAAGCGTCGCTCGAGCGGGAGCGAGCCGCGCTGGTGGAGCGAGAGAAGCAGATCGTCCAGGAGTGGGAGCGGAAAGAAACAGCTAAGTTGCGCGAACTGGAAAGCCGCTTCGATGAGATGCAAAGTCGCTGGCAAGAGCGGGGCGATGAAACGCTCTCGCGCATTTCCGAAACCGCGGAACGCCGCAAGGCAGTCGACGAAGCGCACCGCCAGACCGCCCGCGTCAAACGCGAGATGCGCGAAGACTGGGAGAAGATCGTCCCGCAACCGAACCATACCGCAACCGTCTCGCGCTTCAAAATCGCAGAGGGAACGCGGGTCCGGCTGAAAGGCATCCGCGAGCCCGCCCGTGTACGCCGAATACTCAGCGACGGCAAGTTCGAAGTGGAAGCCGGGTTCATGAAGATGCAGGTTTCGACAGGCGACATCGAAGAGGTGCTGCCCGATATCGTTGGTCCTGTTTCAACGAAGCCGAAACTGCCGAAGAATGTGCGCTATCAATCCGGTCCCGAACTAAGCCCATCGGTCCAGGAAATCAACGTGATCGGCGAGCGCGAAGCGGAAGCAGTCGAGCGGGTCGAGCGTTTTCTCGACTCAGCCGTCATGGCCACCGCCGCGCGCGTCCGCATCGTACACGGCCACGGTATGGGCATCCTCAAACGCGCGATCCAGGAAGTGCTGAAGAACAGCCCCCACGTCGAGAAGTTCTATCCGGCGTCCCAGTTTGAGGGCGGCGCGGGCGCCACCATAGCCGAACTAAAGGACTAAAAAAGCGACCAGCGGGATTGTGGGGCGACCCCCGGTAGCCGACGCCCTCGTCGGCATCCACGGAGTGGGGATCCGCCGCCGTCAACAGCGCCAATGGAGAACCCGCTACGCCCGCGGAAGCATAAAGATCCGGTAGAGCGGAAAACACAGCAGCAGTATGGAGAATACCGCCAGTGCAACCCGCACACCATGGACCTTGAACCGCTGGCTGATCGCCGTCAGCAGCAGCACTGTCGCCAGTGTCACTGTCACTCGGACGTAGTCGTCGGAGTGCTTTCGGGCCATATCGCCCTCTTCAAAAACGGCCGAGGCCTGGTCATTCAGTTTGGCTGCGCCTTCTGTCCTCGAACTGCGGTATTCCTTCATCAATTGAGGGCCGGCCGGAGCTTCCGGATTATTGAGCGGGTCCGTCTTCTTCCAGGCCTCAAATGCGGGACGAAATTCAGGCAGGAATCGCCTTTCAAACAGCCTGGAGAGCTTCTGATCTCCCTGCGCTTCTGCTTTCAGCCACTCGACCACAGTGGCGGCATTGTATATGCGCTCTTGATCCGCTGCTGCCGCAACCCCCTCGGCTTGAATGCGAAACTTGCTGGATTGTCCGTAAAGTTTCGCTTGCTCTCCGGTCCAGAGAGCCGCCTGATATCCACTCCATGCTGTGGCGATCGCTACGATCGCGAGTACGATGGCTTCCGCGATCTCCAAAGTCTCATGCGCGTGCGTTCGCGAGGAACTTTTGTGTTCGCTCAGATGGTGGGCTACCTCGATATTGGAACCTGCGCCTTCTGCCATAAGGACCCTCCTGGCCGTGCCTGCTCTTTGCCGCTATCGCTGGATAGCGGCACCAATTTGCGGTTTCCCGCGTTCCGTGTAACGCGGAACTGCCATGTTACCGCGCTCCCGGCTCAGGATCCCACGGCGAGCGAATCAGCGCATTCCGATCGATGGAGGACCCGACAGTAGCCAGGCTGTTGGGCGAATGGTCCAGTTGCGTCAGGGTACGTGTCCCTGGCTTTACCGGCACCGCCCGGTATGGGACATACTTATGCTCTTTCTACTGCTCAGCGGTACCAGTCTCTGTGTTACGGCAGTTATCTTCGGATGGCAGGTGATCGCACGCAAGCTGCCGCAGACGGGAGCCCGCCGTATACGAGGAGCGGTCTGACTAGTCACCCAAGGCGTTCGGAGTGTGCGGTATCTCCACAAACACGACCAGAAGCACGCTCTCCGACCCCCAAACGGTTAGCGATGTAAACGTTATCCGGATCGTCAGCAAGTACCGGAAACATGATTCTCATGGTTGCGTAGAGTACGATCATTCGCCAGTCGAAGGTTCTCCTTCAGTTCCCAGTACAAAATGCTTTGAGATCGTGTAAGAGCTCTGCGGAACAATAGCTCGTCCAACAATTCAAGCAGGTTGGTACCTCGTCGCGTGTGCGCCGATCGCTGATTGGGGAGTGGTTTGGAATCAAACGAGCCGCAAGCCAGAGTGCGTAGCTTTAGCTGAAAGCGCCAGATTTACATCTCACCTCGGTGATCGGATGGAAGGCGGCAGGTCGTCACTCGGCAAGCGTGTCTAAAAGCAGCTGTACGAGATCGTTGAGTCGGAACGGTTTGCGAATAAACCCACGGATCTGTGGCGCGTGAAGTGTCTTCGTTACAGTTTCCTCGCTGTAGGCACTGGTAAGAATGATTTTCACATGGGGATGAACCCGCACGGCTTCCAGGATCACTTCCCGGCTCGACGCCCCGGGTATGGTCATATCCAGCAGAATCAGATCGATTTGTCCGCTTGCCGCAATCCGACCGATCGCGGAGGAACCGTCAGCGGCCTGAATCACGGAAAAGCCCCTCCTGGCGAGCATCTGTGCCACGGATGACCGAAGCATTTCTTCGTCTTCTACCAGAAGCAAGGTCCCAACCTTGCCCGGAGTCTGTGTGTGGGTCGCGCGTCCCGTGTCGCGCTGTTCCACCTTCGGCGGCTTGACAGTGGATGGCAAAAGGATCACCAGAGTCGTCCCCTTTCCTGGTGCACTGGTCAGATGAATTGTCCCACCGTGAGCGCGGACGATACCCTGTACTACCGAAAGCCCCAGGCCGCGGCCCGCGAATTTGGTGGTGAAGAATGGTTCGAAAATTTTGCGTTTGACGTCCTCGGTCATCCCATGGCCGGTGTCGGAGATTTCCAGCCGGACGAATTCGGGGGAACCCTGGTTTGCCTGCAGCGCGGTAGTCACCGTGATCAACCCCCGTTTCTCTCCAATCGCTTCCGAGGCGTTGAGGACCAGATTCATGATTATCTGGCGAAACTGAGCGGCATTGCCCGGCACGAGGGGAAGGTCCTTCGCGAGCTCGGTCTTTAAGACGGCGTGTTTGGAGATCGACACCTTGAGCAACTCCAGCATTTCTTCCGCCAGCGGCGATACATCGACCTCCCCGAGTACCCCTTGATCTTGCCCCGCGTACATCATCAGCTCACGCACTACCTCGGCGGCCCGGATTGCAACGGTCTGAATCGCATGAATTTCTTCCGCGGGAACCGAACCCGCGGCTACTTCGGCCGCCGCCAGCTCTGCCTGCGCCAGAATGCTGCCCAGAAAATTATTGAAGTCGTGGGCGATGCCGGCGGTGAGAACCCCGAGGCTCTCCAGTTTCTGCTTGGCCATCATCTCCTCCTGTTTGCGCGCGGCCACTCGCAGACGCCACCACAGGAAGAAGCCGATTGCGCCTGCCCCCAGCGCCAAATCCAGCAGGCGGGCCCACCAGGTCTCCCACCACCTCGGTTCCACTCGGAACTGGGAGGTTGCGATTTCGGGCGAGACTGGGTCGTCGCGAACCCGGCAACGCACCTCCAGTCTGTGCGTGCCTGGTCCCAGCCCGGCGATGGAGATGCTCCGCTCCGGCGAGTCTGTCCAGGGGCCCGCGTCCAGCCGGTAAGCGAATTGAACCAGTTGTTCGGCCTTGTAGTTCAGGGACGAAAACTCGGCCCGGACCGTTCGGGCCTCCGTGTTCCAATCGAGCCGCGCGATGATGGGAGTAGCGGCCAGAGGAACCAGCGGACTTTCGTTTCCGGGACGGTAGTGTGACAATCCGCCGCCCGTGCCCAGCCACACACTGCCATCCGAATCGGCCCAGAAAGCCTCCCCGGCGCACACGTTCGAAACCAGGCCATCTTCGGTGGTGAATGCGGTCCAGGAGTTTCCGTGCCGCACTGTTGCTCCGTTCGCACCGCAGCGCCAAAAGTTGCCGTAGGCATCGAAGCCGTGAAACGCGGTGACCTTCGCCGTGGTTGGTTCCGCGGGCACCACTGCGGTTGAGCGCACAATTCGATCTCCGAAAACTTCCATTCGGTCCACACCCGCGTCGTAGCGATGCCGCAGCCAGATGGACCCGTCGACGGCCAGCGACATCACGTACGGGTGATCTGTAAGTAGCCCATCGGCACGGCTGTACTTGCGCCACTTCCCATCTCGCAGGCTCCACAACCCCTCCCTGTTGGTGAACCACATGGTCCCCTGGGCGTCTTCCAGCACCTTCCATGCGCCGCGGTTGAGGGATTCCGGCGACGCCACCTGAGTAAAGCGGTTGGAGACTGCCGGCCGGTCATTGCGAAACACTCCGCAACTGGTGGGAATCCACAACCGGTCGCGCCGATCCACAAACACGTCTTCCGGACCGCAGGGAAGCCCCTCGGCCTTACCTGCGAGGGTAATCTTTCCCGAAGGCGGATCGATCCGGGCCAGGGCACCGGGTTTCGTGGCCACCCAAATAGAGCCGTCCGAGGTCTCGGCCAGCCAGCGGACATTGTCGCCGCCCAACCCGTCCTTTCTGGCCCAAACCCGGTTCGCGGTCCCCCTGGATTCGTCCAGACGAGCCAGGCCCAAACCAGTCCCTGCCCAGAGGGCTCCCTTCCGATCCCGCCGGATGGCCCAGACCAGGTCCGATGGCAGGCCTTGATCCACTTTCCAGGATTCCCAAACGCCTCGCCCAAGCCAGCGCGCCATACCATAGGCGACCAGGCCGATCCACACGGACCCCTCGCGGTCCTCCAATACCGCCGCAGTCATTTCGTTATGCAGCCCGCGTTCCCGGTTGACGAGGCTCCACCCTGCGGCGGTATGGATGGCCAGACCCTTGTCGGTTGGCACCATGACGGAGCCGTCTCTCCCAAGCGTCAGCGCGCCCCAGAATCCGCTGGAAGCGATGGCCGGATTTTCCTGCGAGAACGTGGTCCGTCCCGGCGCCCGGACATAGACGCTCTTCGGGCTCCGGAGCCATACCGATCCATCGGGCGAAATCCGGATCCCGTCCCATCTGTCTGGCGGCAGTCCCTCTCCGGGTCCGAATACCGAAACGCGTCCAGCCTCCTCCATGCACAGCCTCTGGTCACACCCGAACCACAAACGCGCATCTTGCCGCAGGATCCCGTTCATCGGCCTGCCCGCCAGCGCCGGAGGCAAGGGATAGGCGCGGATGGAAAAAGATCCGGCACGACTGCGGGACGCCTGATAAAGGCCGGTTGGCGTGGCGATCAGCAGGCCGCCCTGGGCATCATCTGCCATCACCTGGGCACCGCGCAGCATCGTATCCACCCCGGGTATCGCCTCAAACCGCTCGCCGTTGTAACGGAAGATCGCGGAGCATGTATTGACCCATAGGGCTCCGTCCGATGCGAGGTACAGGCCATGGGTCTCGGTAGAGCACGGCAGTCCTTGTGCGACTCCAATTAGTTGGAAATGCGTCCCGTCGTAGCGATAGAGTCCGCCTTCCGTTCCGGCCCAGATGTAGCCGGCGCGGTCTTGAGCCAGCGACAACACGACCAGGTTTTGAAGTCCCTCAGCCGCTCCATAAGAACGGAAACTATACTCCTGAGCAACGACGGTCGCTGCCAAACCAAGAGTGAGCAGCAGGACCCTGCTGATGCTCCGGCCCTGCCCCCAACGTTTGGCCTCCGATCGAGAATCGACCATCCTGATCGGAACGGCGGAGTGAGCGCCGGTGCTTACTTTCATCCCTGAGCTGGGCCTTTCCAGGGCCCTTGCGCCGTAACTGCGGACACCAATGGGCGCACAAAGTCTCTACCACTGCTTTAGGTTGAGATGCCACCTATCATAGCGCGCTCGAAAACCGTTCCAGATGGAGAGCACCCAGCGAGGCATGTGCAGTATAGGAGCGGTGCGGCGGGCTGCCTGTAGACGACGCGACGGTGATTTTCTTGCTTCGCGACAGGCTCGAACTGGCCGGGGTTTGGTTGGCGGCGATGGATGGTGTTCATCGGAAAACCTTTATCACTCCAACCGATCGATTAATATCCTTCGCCAAATGGCTAACGATATTACCCCTTATCGTTGCGACCTGTTCGAACACCCGCGCGGCGGAAGCACCCAGTCTCGTCACGACTAATGAGCCAGGCGCAACGCCCCTTTAAACGATTTGTGAAATACTCGCGGCGACGAGTCCACGATTCGTACAACGTCTCATCCGCTGGCGAGATGAAGAGCGATTTTTTCTGAGTGTAGAACGAAGTAACGAAACTCCGGGCACGTGTTCTCGTTGTAGGTGGAAACTCTGAGTCCATCATTCGTGGGCATCATTACCCGCGATAAAGTCTCAGCACTTTGAGCTACTCAGACTCTCGCTCCGCAGACGTTGGGGGGCAGGACTTCCTCCCTGTCGCCGAACTTTACGTCAGTGCCGGTAGCGCCGGCATTCGTGAAAACCACGTCTTCGACAAAGCGTTTGCCAGTGTTATTTCGTGACGAGTCCTAAGATATCGCGGCGAAAAGACTCTCCAGTAAAACGCGAAACCGGCGTCATCGCGCCCGAAAGCACTTACCGCCGGTGCCCGAAGCTGTGTCCCGCACTCCGCGACGAGCTATGCGAACCAAAGCTCTTGCCGCCCGAACTGGAACCAAATCTTTTCCCAGCCGAACTGCCGCTTTCATGCGGCTCTGCATGCGAGAAGCCTGGTGTTTCCGAATGCCCGAATCCCCCCGACTCCCTGTTTGACGCATACGCCGAACCCTTGAAGCCGCCCGATTGCACATACCGGCTTCCCGCGTATCTCTCGGCGGTAAAAGTTCCCTGGCTTCCGTACTTCGGCGGACTGGCAGGCGTCTCCCGGCCGTAGTAACTCCGTCCCGCGCGCTGTGCGGTCTGATAACCGTAGTACTCATTGACGACAACCGGCCGGTAACTGTGCCCCCACAGTAACTCACGCATGATGAGATACTCGGGAAGAAACGTCCAGACGCTGTTACCGCCGGAATGACTCCAGTAACCATACTGGTTCGAGCCCTGAGAAGGTGGCGCGATATAAGCGAACCCCGGGGGTTGCGCGGTGGTTACCGCTTCCGAATCGAACCGGCCCGCATCCTTGTGTGAAATCGCCATCCCGAGGTCGTTTTCAACTGCGCGGTAGGCAGAAGGCGAGACATTCACCCACCGTTCATCGTTTGAAACCTCGGTCTGTTTTAACGCGACATCAGTGAAGTGGGTATTTACGGTCTTGATCTTCTCGGAATACTCTGTGTCGAAGCCGCGGTGCGACTTATCCAGATCGACCAGAACTTTATCCCAGGCGTTATAGAGCTGACCGCACGATGCGCGTAAGTCGTCGGCGCCCTGAGTGATGCCGGATTCCTCGCTGGCCAGTTTCCGATTCGCCTGGATAAGTGTCGCGACCTCCGGCCCTGTGGCTTTACCCGCAGCCGCATCCTGGCGGGCCGATGCGGTCGCGCTCCACAGCATGTCCGCGTCGGCTGATGATGCGCGCAGTCGGGCCAGTCGCTCATCGAGGACATCCTTTTTCGCCGGCCAATCCTTTCCGGCCTTCTCCACTGTCTGGGAGACAGGGCTCAGATCAATCGCGTGAATATCGTCGTATTCGCGCTGCATCGTAGCCAGATAGTGCGGAATATTCCGCTGGAAATCGAGCCAGCTGTCAGCCTCGGTTTGAACAGCTTCCGAATCCCGCAGAACGGATTCGCGCAGGTCGCGCTCTTCGCGCAGCAACTGCGTCGCGCGCGCACGATCTCTGCCGCCCATCTTCTCCAGTTTCTGCAAATCGGTCCTGGCGTGGTCGAGTTCGGACTGGTCCGAGTCGAGGCGGCCCGGCCATGCCGTCGCTACAGGCGTACCCGCGAAGAGATCCGGCGAATGCGCCATATCATCGCGCACCGTCTGCCGGGAGGTCTCCAGCTGCCGCTGGGCTTGAGGGAGCCGGTCCTTTTCAGAAGCGATCTCGTCGCGAAGAGACCTGGGCAGACCTCCGCACGATAGAAGTAACGCCGCTAGCAGAGAGGCCGCGGCGATAGCAGGATAGCGCTTGCGCGCGTTCATTTCAGATCCCCCGAAAAACCGCAATGTCCGACGGCTCAACCATGACCCAGAGGGAAGCGCTGAAAGGTTCCCCTGCGAGTTTCCGAACATCCAGGTAACGTTTACCGTCTTGTTCATGGAATTGCCAGCAGTAGAAGCGGCGCCCCGTCGTGGTGTTGCTTTCGCTGAACAATCCCGTCTCCCGGCTGAAGCGGTAGAGCCAGGTCTTGCCTTCGAATTCGAAATTATCTGCGACATTCTGGCGGGAATCGATCTCCGCCATGTCGGCTTCGCTCATCCCCAGTTCGTCCAGCGTAATGCGCCGCCCATCGAAGTTCCCGAGTACCTGAACTCCGTCTTGTTTGTGGATCTCGAGATAGACGCGCCGGTCCCGCCAGAGGCCGCTCAATACCGTCCAGCGGCTGCTCCCCGCCTCATACAGATCGCGCCGGTCCACCGTAAAATCGATATCGCTGAAGTCCTCCGCGGCGCCCGTAACGGAGAGAGCGTCCTTGACTCGCGCGTCGGTGATCTTCAGGTTTGCCAGATCCTGCTGCGGCGCAGGCTGAGCTGGGTTGTGGTCAAAGAACATACGTCTAACGGGCGCCGGCCGCGGGCAGTTCCTTTTGAACGGTCACCGTCGTCGCGCGCTCGCGTTTCAGCGCCTCCAGTTCCGCATCCACGGTATGTCCCTGCAATTGCGCAAACTCCGCTTCCAGATCCTGGTCCTTGCCCGCATTAGCCAGTTGATCGAATGCTTGAGCAGTGGCCTCTTCCTTCGCCACGGACCTCTCGAAATTCGAGAGCGTGGCGAATGCATTATCCGCCTTGCCCACGCCCGCCAGCGCTTCCGACACCTTGCGCTGAGCCATCGCCGCATTCTTCCGCGCTACGAGCGTAGTTGCCGTTCGTTCGCCTTCTTCGATCTTGTGCTTCAGCTCTGTAACCTGCGCCTTCAGCGAGTCGCTGGCCTTGCGCGCCGAATCGATGGCGGTCTGCAACGAGGCGATCTGCTTGTCGCTCTCGGCTTTGCGCGCAAGCGCCTTTTTCGCCAGATCTTCATTGTGCGCATCGAGCGCCTGGCCGGCGCGGTCCTTCCATTCCTGCGACTGCCGCACATACTTCTGATACTCGGCATCGAGCTGGTTGTAGTTGCTCATCGCCATTGCCGACGAGCGGACCACATTATTCAACTCGGTCTTCATATCGGCGACGGTCTGGCGTACTGTGGATTCGAAGTTCGCGTCCTCGATCGCCGTCATACCGTCGTTTGCCTTACCGCGCGCAACGCGGCCGGCGCGATTGAAAATATCTGAAAAGAATGACATGGATTTTCCTCTGTTTGTTTACGCGGAGTGCAAGTCGTCGCCGATCAGCTGCCTGGCATGTACGACATCGGCCAGCAGAAAGCTCACGCAGGAGAGGATGTCGTCCTCATCGTCCGGCCCCAGTTCCTGCAGCTTGCAGAAATTGTTCAGAGTGATGGCCGTCGTGCCGTCGCCTTTGTCATACAACTGGAAATGGGACGTCGAAATGCCGTTATCGGCATCCAGCATTGTGCGCATAATTGAGGCCGTTACAGCGGCCGACGGCGGGGTCATGCAGACCACCGAGAAAAACATGATATCTCCAGACAGGACGGCCTGCAAAACGAGTCCGCTGTCGACCTCCTGAATCCTGAAGCCGCTTTCGCCCGTCTCCGTTACGGAATAGCCTTTTGATGCCAGAAGAGCGTGAATGTCTCCCAGCCCGGGGCTCACTGCCGTGCTCAGTGTGGATGTGTTCGCCATGACCCAGAGTACGCAGCCCGAGAGAAACTTGTTCGGACCGGTTTTAATTGTACTCGCCGGGAGTATAGAACGCCCTGTCCAGATGGCGCTGCGCGCCACAAGCAACCACGAAAAACCGTTTGTGGGGCAGGGCTTCGGCCCTGCGGGCAGGCTTCTGCCCGGCGCGGAACTTTACGTCAGCCGGTAGACCGGCGGTCTTGTCGCCGGTGTCCGTCCGCCGCGAAGCCTTTGGCAAGCTCGCGAGTCCCTTTTCGATGTTGCCGCGGGTTGCTGCGGGGCTATCGGGAGAATCGCGCCGGATCGTTAATCGTTGGAGGTCAGAGCGCCGAAAAGCCCAAACTGGTAATTGCCGATTCCGGCGTTGTAGTACAACGTATTCGTTGGTCCCGACTCTGTACTGCCGTTCCCGAACGAGATCCCCCACAGACCCGGGACCGCAATGGGCTTGCCCCCGGAGTTAAGCACCAGCCCGAGAAAGGCGCCGGTCTTGGGATTGAACGCCATGATGGTGCCGTTGAGCGTATTGCCGACCAGCAGATCGTTACTGAACGCGCCAAAGTTCGCCGGAGCGAGCGCCACGCCAAACGGCTGGCTGAACCAACTTCCGCTTTCCAGCCTCAGAAGAAGAGTTCCGGCTGCCCCGAAGATATCTACCGCTCCGCCCGTCGTCGGCCCGGGGGCTGCGAATGTGACGACGATTACGGAACCGATCGCCTGAATGCCATAGGGTCCGAACTGTGCGGGGACGTTAGCATCCACGAACGCCCCCTGCGGCAGACTGACAGGCGCGAAGGAAGTGGCGTCATAGGCCTCGATGCCGCTTGCGGCATTGGCGGCGTAAAGTGTCGCTTTGCCGCTGTTTACGCCCGCATTTGCCGCCTCGGTTAGTCCGGTGTAAGCGGCGCCTTTGCTCGAGTTGTTTACCATAATCGTCGCGGTGCTCGTATGGCACAGGCCGCACGTCGCTGTCGCCTGGGAGTGAACGAAGGAAGCCGGGGCCGGCCCCGTCGTTGACTTCCACAACGAGATCGTCCCGTCCGCTGTCGAAAACGCGAAGTTCTGGTTGTAGCCCACAGTTCCAGTGGGGCTGCCGGTGCCAGTGCCGCTGGCCGGCGGAATCGTGACCACGAACCCGTTTACCTTCGTTCCGTTGGCATTATATAAGGTCGAGACGCCGGTGCCATTGTCGGAAGCCCACCATTGCTCTTCCGAAAACGAGGGACTTACGAGCTTGGACAGGCCCCATGGATTAACGAGAAGCTTGTCCGTCGAAACTCCCACGCCGGGAATATCCGAGACAAGAGGTTTCGCCGTGTAACTGTTCGCTACAGCGGCTGGATTCTGGGCCAGCGCGCCAAGACAAAGAGTAAGCGCGAGAGTTACCTTGCTGAAAGTATTCACGATTTCCTCCTCTGGTAAGAAACGCGAGTTTCGGTCGGTGTGTCCCGTACAACTCTGACAGGGTTCCACGTCCCAAATGTGCTCTTTCAGTAAATGAAATGTAAACTATCTGTTACTTGAACCTGACTCCCGAGTTAGAGACTTCGCGCCTTATACTGCGCGAACTGGAACTTACCGATGCGGACCAGATCCAGGCGCTCTTTCCGCATTGGGAAATCGTACGTTATCTGGCGAACGTCGTCCCGTGGCCATATCCCCCGGATGGCGCGCTCACGTACATTCGAGACATCGCGCTCCCCGCGATGGAGCGGCGAGAGCTCTGGCAATGGACGTTACGGCTCAAGACCACTCCGAAGCAGGTTATAGGAAGCGTCACGCTCTCAACCAAACCTGGTAATAATCGGGGCTTCTGGATCGGCACGCCATGGCAAGGCCGGGGACTTATGAGTGAAGCGGTCGACGTAGTAACGGATTTCTGGTTCGACGCATTACGGTTTCCGTTGCTGCGTGTCCCCAAAGCGGTCGCCAATATCGCCTCCAGACGCATCTCGGAGAAACAGGGCATGCGCATCGTAGAACGCGGAGAGCAGGATTATGTATCCGGTCGCTTTCCCGCTGAGATCTGGGAAATCACCGCTGCGGAGTGGACGCTGCGGAAGTCCCTGCGGCGATAAACGATCCGCGTAACTACCCAGCCGGGGGACGCCGTAAAAATTTAAAACTACTTTCGTCTGATCGCGTCTGAATCCCGGACAGGTTTTCGTAAAGGAGGCCCGATGATGACCGGCCAAAGCCAGACTCCGGCACGGCACTTGAGCTCAAACGAGTTGAGCGAGCGCGCGATCCACCGGCGAGCAGTTGAGGCGGCTATCTGGGGCATGCCTGCCGTCAATTACAACCTGATGTATCGGGAGATGGTCCGAAAGGTGAACGGCGGATTCAACCAGATCTTGTACTGGTCCCGTCTGCTGGACTGGAGAAACCAGACCCTCACGCCGAATCCCGATGTGATCTATCTGATGCCCTTCTTTAACACGAAGGATGTGGGTCCGGTGGTGCTCGAGATTCCTCGGGCCGATGACGGCGTGTTCAACGACAGTGTCATGAACTACTGGCAGGCTGCTATCGAAGATGTCGGACCAGGCGGTGTGGACAAGGGTAAGGGCGGCAAGTACGCGTTTCTGCCGCTTGGCTACGGGATGGACAAAGTTCCCGCGGGCTATATCGCCATGCCATCCGATACTTATCAGGGCTATGCCCTTCTGCGGTCCGTGCTGGAGAGCGGTAGCGATGCCGCCGTTGCGAAGGCCGTGATGTATTCGAGGCGCGTCAAGCTGTATCCGCTGTCACAGGTCGCTAATCCGCCAGCCACGACATTCGTCGATGCAAGCGGTGTCGAGTTCGATAGCTCAATCCGCTATGACCTGAGCTTCTTTGAGTCGCTCAATGAAATGGTGCAGGCCGAGCCGTGGCTGGAACGGGACCGGGCCATGATCGACCCGCTCAAGACAATTGGCATCGAGAGGGGTAAGCTCTTCCGTCCTGACGTGAGGACCAGACAGATCCTGGACGAGGCGATTCAGGAGGCGAAGGCCTGGTTCGACGCGCGGTACGAGATGCTGACTCCCTACTACGAAGGTAAGCGCTGGTTTTTCCCCACCACCGAGGAAATGTTCCGCAGTGTCATGAGTGACTGGAAGACGCCGGATTCCTATCCCATCGACGCTCGTGGCACTGCTTACACCATCGCCTTCTTCAGCGCGAAGCATCTGGGGCAGTCACAATACTATTTGCTGACAGGCAACGACAAGGATGGGGCGCCGCTGGACGGCAAATCCTCCTGGCGGCTGCGAGTTCCGGCGAACGTGCCGGTCACCCAATACTGGTCGATGACCGTGTACAACCGGGAGACTCACACCTTCATACGGAAGGCCGCACGGGTCGGCCGCTCGTCGCAGACTCCCGGATTGCAAAAGAACGCGGACGGTTCCGTCGACATCTTCTTTGGGCCTGTTGCTCCTGTGGGCAAGGAATCGAACTGGGTCCCGACCGATGTGGATGGCCTCTTCGAGGTGCTCGCCCGCTTTTACGGGCCGGGGAAACCCCTATTCGATAAGACATGGAAGCTGAACGATATCGAGAAAATGGCCTGACTATGACCCAATCCGCGAAACAGCAGCAGAACGGTATTCCACCCTCTCCTGGATGGGCGCATGCTTTGCCTGCCGGCCCGGATACTCGCGTCAGGATCACTGAAGAGTACGCGAGGCATGTCGCACGGGACGTCTTCTTCTGGGCCTGGCCTCTCGTCAACGTCTTTAACAAACGACGGGCTGCCGAACAATCCAAAGAGCTGGCATATGCCGGACCCGTGCCGGCCGCCCCGCTCAATCGGATTGTGATGCTCACCGATTATGTCGCCGCCGATGAACGCAACGTCGTCTGCCCCAACCAGGACGTGGTCTATGGCGCCGGCTCATTGGGTCTTGATCAATCGCCTGTCGTGATCCAGGTCCCCGACTTTGGGGATCGCTTCTGGGTATATCAGGCGGTTGATCTGCGCACCGATGGCTTTGTCCGCCTCGGCAAGATGTACGGAACCACGCCGGGCTTCTACCTGCTCGCCGGCCCGGGCTGGCGGGGACCGACACCAAAGGGCATCACAGACGTATTTCGAGCTTTGACTAACAGCGGATTCATTGCGCCGCGGATTTTCATGGACGATACATCCGAGGATCGGCTGGATCGCACGCCGGTCCTTCGGCAGATCATGATGTACCCTCTGGAAGAATATGACGGCAAAGTAAAGAGCATCGATTGGAGCACGATCGCCAGACTACCCAATATTTCAACCGGCCACGCCGAAGTAAGATGGGTTCCTCCGGAGTCTTTCTTCGAAACTCTGCCGGCCGTTCTCGCCGATGCGCCACCCCTGCCGGGGGAAGAGGCGCGCTATGCGCAAGTGCTCGCCGTCGTCGAGGCTGCGAAAAACGACCTGAAACTTATGGCGGCCATGACCGAGGCGGCAGCGGAAGCCGACGAGAAACTGGTTAAGCCGCTGTTCGAGTTTCGCAACTATGGCCGGCAGCTCCCTCATTACTGGAGCACGATCTCGAACGAAGCCGCGTTCGGCACAGACTACTTCACGCGCACCGCCGTTGCGAGATCCAATATCTTCGTCAACGCGCCGATTGAAACGAAATATTTCTACCAGGACCTCGATGCCGACGGTGTCCGGCTAAACGGCGCCAACCGCTACACCGTGACATTCGCGAAAGGCGAGATGCCTCCGGTCAATGGGTTCTGGTCTCTGACTCTGTACAATCAATATCACTTCTTCGAACCGAATGAGATAAGCCGCTATTCGCTCGGTACCAAAAACAAGAGCCTGAAGTACGGCGTCGACGGCTCGCTCACGCTCTACGCACAAGCCGATCCCGCGCCGGAACGCGACAACTGGTTGCCGGCGCCGAAGGGCAGCGCCTTCTCTCTCTACATTCGCGCTTATTGGCCGAAAACCGCGGTCACCGATGGCTCGTGGACGCCGCCGCCGGTGAGGCGTATTGGTTGAGGCGTCGCCATCGTTAGCGGCGAGTGGGCGCAGTGGATGTCCCGGCCGCAATGACGTCATAAGGGCGCATCATCTCGTTATCCTCGTGCTCCAGCACGTGGCAGTGCCAGACATAACGTCCGGTAAAGCCCTCAAATTTCGCAATGATTCGTGTGACCATTGTGGGATTCGCGCGGACCGTATCCTTCCAGCCCGCCTCAAAAGGTTCGGGAGGTACCGCCTTGCCTGTATATCTGATGCGTTTCGAGGTTTGATACTCGAAAGCGTCGAATGGCCGCCGGTCCAGAATTTGAAACCGCACCAGATGCAGATGGATCGGATGAGTATCGTCCGTAAGATTGACGATACTCCAGATCTCAACCGTATCGATCACAGGGTTTTCCGTAACCGGCATATCCCAATGCATCCCGCCGAGCAGCATGACCATGCTCTCGCCCTTATCCGTCATGAACTCGTAAATCGGAATCTCGCGCGTCTTCACGGCCAGAGATTCCGCGATCTTCGGCACGGGACGAAGGGTCGCTGGCATCGAACTGGAGTCGGCCACCGTGCTTTTGCCGACACGGAATTGGAGAATGTCGAATGGCTGGCTTTGCAAAAGAATCTGTTCGCCTGCGTGCGCGCTGAAATCGATCACGAGATCCGCGCGTTCGCCCGGAGCCGCAAGGATACCCTTTACCGGAACGGGAGCGGCAAGCAGGCCCTGGTCCGTGCCGATCTGGTGAAAAGTCTGCCCGTTAGAAAGGGTAAGGCGATAAAAGCGGCCATTCGATCCGTTCAGCAGACGAAAGCGGTATTTGCGCGGCTCGACGTCCAGATAAGGAAACAGCTTTCCGTTTACCAGAAATGCATTCCCGAACACTTCGGGAACCCACGGCGCGCCGGGCATGCTGGAAACGGGATAATCGAGCTGTCCGTCTGTCCGCAGGAAGCGGTCGGAGAGGATCAGCGGGATCTCATAGTTACCCCTGGGAAGGTTCAGCGAATCTTCAAAGTCGTCCCGGATCACAAACGAACCAAGTAATCCGGCGTAGATATTCAGCCGGTTGATTCCCATGGCATGGTCGTGATACCAGAGCATCGCGGCGTCCTGCTGATTGGGATAGTAGTAAGTCGCGGACTTACCTGGTACATACCAGTCTTCCGGGTAACCATCGCTGCCAGACGGCGCCTTTGCGCCATGGACATGCACCACGGCGCGCACTTCCGGCTTGTCCTTCTCGGCTCCGTGGAGATTATGGTCCACCGGCAGAAAGTGACTCGTCGGAAGGTTATTGATCCATTCCACCAGTAGCCCCTGGCCGCTGCGAGTCTCAATGGTCGGCCCCGGTGAGGTAGAGTCGTAACCCCACACCCTTGTGGCCGGTAAGTCACGATGTACCTTAGTGTGGATCTCGCGCATCGCTACCCGGTAGTAAGGCACACGCAGGCCCGTTCTGGCTGGAACATTCCGACTGCCCATGCTCTTCGCGATGGGAGGCACAGTAAGGGGATCGACGAACTTTGTCAGAGATTCCGGATCGAGCGCGGTGGTTGCCGGCGCAGCCACGAGTCTGGCGGAATATTGAAGCGCCGCATACTGGAGCGCGGAGTATTTGATAAAGCGTCGGCGTGTCGGCAAGCTGTCTTTTCAGGATACAAAAGGGGCATGCCGCCGATTCGTCGGTCGGCATGCCCAGGGTGAAACGCGTACTTAATTGCTCGGCTTAAATAGAGGCTGGCCGGTGGTCGGGTCCAGGATCAGCCTGCTGCCGCCGTTACTCGGTTTTACCGTGAAGTCCAACATGTTCGCGACCGAGTTGGCAATGCCATCGTAGGATCCCGCGCCGATCCGCTGCCCGTTCAGCCAGTTGTCTTCCACGAAGCGAATGATCGAGCTCTGATCGGTCACCGTGTGATCCACGAAGTTGGCTTTGGCATACGGAGAAATCACGAGCATAGGCAGCCGCGGACCGTAGCCGCAACGTCCCTGCGCATGAGCGCTGTTCGGTCCTGCGAGCGCGGTCGCGCCGTTGCCGCAGGAGCCGGCGCCCGTCAGCGCATCATTCGGGTCTGTCGACTGGTTTACGACCGGACCCATCTGATGGTCATACCAGCCGTCGGAGTCGTCATAAGCAATGATGACCGCCGTGTGTTCCCAGTCGCCGCTCTGGTTTTGCAGGAAGTTGATGACGTTCACCACAAACGCCTGTTCGTCCAGGGGATCGGAATAACCTGCATGTCCGTCCTGAATGCCGATGGCCTTGAGGAAGCTGACGGCCGGAAAGTTTCCGGCCGAAACGGCGGTGTAGAAATCCTGCAAATCGTATTGGTGGTTGGCGGTGTCCGTATAGCCGATCATCGCGGTCGAAGTCGGCCGGATATGTTTCGGATTGGCGGTGCTCGCATAATACTGGAACGGCTGATGATGCGGAATGTAATCGGCTTTGGTCGTGTTGGTAACCGTCGAAACCGACGTCCGCTGGCAGCCGCTGGTGCCGTTTGCGTTAACGGTGCCCAGATTGAAGCCGCCCGAGAAGAATCCCCAGGTGACGCCCTGCGCGTTCAGCAGATCGCCGACGTTCTTGCCGCTGAAGCTCAAGGTGGTTCCGGTTGTAGTGGAGCACATATCGCCCGCGGGGTCGGCGTCGTTGATCAGAGTGACCGTACCATCCGGAGTCGTGGTGACCGCATCGCTTGGGTTCAGCAGATTAATCACACCGTTGGTCTGCCCCGAAACCAGGTTAATCGCGCCAGGAGTCGAAGGACCGAAGCTCGTTCCATACGAGTTATCGTTCATCGCGAAGTACTGCGCGTAATTCCAGAGCGCCGTCACAGTGTTGCCGTCGTAATAACCCATGGTGAGGCCATTAGTCGTCACCACCGGAGGGCCGCCGCTCGGAGGAGGGCCGGCTGTTCCGACGGACATTGGAAAGAGATCCATCAGGCCGTTGTGCGCCGCCATCTGTTCCGGCGTGTAATCGTGGTCCTGATCGGCGGTCGCGGCCTGCGAGCGGTCCAGGCGGAACGGGTTGGAGGCGCCCGCGCCGTTTGCGGGGTTCAGGTTCGGATTATTAGTGAGCAGGCCACCGCTCAATCCGTTAACCGTCGGCGTGCCGGGCTTTGGAGTGAACGAGGGCTCGCCTTGCGGATTTGTGGCTTTAGGATAGGTGCCGAAGTAGTGATCGAACGACACGTTCTCCTGAAAGATCACGACGACGTGTTTGATGGGTGTGGTTGTGCCGGGAGTCGACGGGGCCGCTGCCACGGTTTGAGCACCCGCGGGAACGGCTATCGATCCGGCGATTAAACATTCAACAAGTAGTACCGATAAAAACGAACGCATCGATTGTTCTCTTCCTCCTGTTTGAAATCAACAAAACTGCTAAGGCGGTTACCGCACTCTTGTAACTTCGCCGCTGGTGGGGTCCAGAATTACGGTTTCCCTGGATTGGATACGCGCAAGCTATAAGCTATCTGAGGAAAATTACACCTTTGTGAATTCCTTAAGTTAAAGTTCAATGTCTCCGGGGTCGGAAAATTCTGCCGTCTCGTAACGCACATGTACCGAGCCGGTTTTCGATCAATGGCTGCCGGATATGATGGGTTCGATTGAACGAACGAGAAGAAGTACCGTTGCGAATTTATCGCATTCTGGTCGAACTGCGCGAAGCGGAACAACGCGCCTACGACCTTTTCCTGCAGAATCTGGTGAAGGGCACGAGCCACCTCTCGCTCGGCCAGGAAGCCGTGGCCGCGGGGTTCGCAGCCGCCATGGAACCCGGCGACCTGACCTTCTGCACTTATCGGGGACACGCCCACACGCTCGCGCGCGGCGTGCCGATGGAGAAGGTTCTCGGCGAACTGATGGGACGCGACAACGGCCTGATGCGAGGCAAGGGCGGCTCGATGCACCTTACGTCGGTGGAGCATGGCGTGATGGGCTCATATGCTATTGTCGGCGCGCATATTCCAATCGCCTGCGGAGCGGCCTGGCGCGCCCAGTATAAGGGCGACAGAGACATCTCGGTGTGCTTCTTCGGCGATGGAACGACTAACATCGGCGCATTCCATGAAGGTCTGAATTTCGCTTCGGTATGGAAGCTGCCGGTGGTCTTTGTCTGCGAGAACAACCTCTACATGGAATACACGCCGATCGGCGACGTGACGGCGGTGCGAAATCCCGCCGCCGGGCGGGCGAGCGCCTACGGGCTGGAACCGATCCTCATCGACGGTCAGGATGCGGACGTCGTCTACCGGACCGCGAAAGATGCGTACGACAAGGCGCGCTCGGGCGGCGGACCGTCGCTGATCGAATGCCTGACTTACCGGTACAGCGGCCATTCGCGCGCCGACCCTGCGAAGTATCGGCCCGAGGGCGAACTGGACCACTGGCGCGGGAACCGCGATCCGGTTCGGATCTATCGCGAGCGGCTGCTGGAAGGCGGCATAAGCGAGACGACGCTTCTCGAGATCGAAGCGGACGTGCGGCGCCGCGTCGATGAAGCCACCGAGACGTGCAAGGCCGCGCCGGCCCCCTCTGAAGACATCTTATGCACGGACGTTTATGCGGACGGAGGCTGGGCATGGCGGAACTGACCTACCGGGATGCCGTCGCGCGAGGCATCGCGCAGGAAATGGAACGCGACCCCGACGTGGTGTTTCTGGGCGAAGATATCGCCCGGGCCGGCGGCGTGTTCAAGGCGACACCGGGGCTTCTCGAAAAATTCGGACCCTTGCGCGTGCGCGATACTCCGATCTCCGAGCAGGCGATTCTCGGCGCAGCCATGGGCGCGGCGATGACCGGGCTGAAGCCGATCGCGGAAATTATGTTTTCGGATTTCCTCGCGGTCTGTTTCGACTATCTCGCCAATCATTATTCGAAGAGCCGTTATATGAGCAACGGTCAGGTGAAGTGCCCCCTGGTCGTGCGGACGGCCAATGGCGCGGGCTCGCGGTTCGGGGCGCAACACAGCCAGAGCGTCGAGAACTGGTGCATGGCGATTCCCGGCCTGAAGGTGGTTGCTCCTTCGACGCCGCTCGATGTGATCGGACTGCTGGCGGCCTCGGTGCGCGATCCCGATCCGGTGGTGTTCTTCGAACATAAATCGCTCTACCCGACGAAGGGCGAAGTTCCCGATGGAGAGATTGTCGATCAACTCGGCGTCGCAAAGATTGTCCGACCCGGTAAGGACGCGACGATTCTGGCACTGGCTCTGATGGTCCCGCGCGCAATTGCAGCCGCGGAACGGCTGAGCGCCGAGCAGGGGATCGACTGCGAAGTAATCGATGTTCGCTGCCTGGTCCCGCTGGACACGAAGACGATTCTTGGGTCGGTCGGCCGCACACACCGCGTTTTCACGGTGGAGGAGAATCCGCGGCTGTGCGGTTGGGGCGCAGAACTCGTATCGATCATCGCCGACGAGGCGTTTTACGATCTTGACGGCCCGCCGTTGCGGATTACTACGCCGCACATTCCCCTTCCTGCGGCAGCGGTTCTCGAAGATTGCGCGATACCGGGAGAGGCCAGAATTTTCGAGACGATTCGGCGTTCGATGGGCTCATAAAAGCGATGTCCGGCAGGGAATTTCGAGAACGGCTGGGGTTGTGACCGTTTCTTCCGAAGTTTCGACGGCCTCGGGAACGCCCTGGCGGCACTCTTTTTCAGATTCATCGGGCTTAATTCCGGCGGTCGAAAAAACGAACTCTTCAGAGACCCACGCCGGCGGAATTGGTCGCGCCGCCAAATCCAGATGTGGCTTTGACGCCTCGGGCCGACGGACCTTCTATTTTCACGGCGATCCTGAAACGGCTGGGACTGAAACTGGAACCATCCCGTGGACGTGTTGAGTTCCTTGTGATCGATGAGGCAGAACGACCATCGCCGAGCTGACAGACTGTGGAGAAAGCCCACTAATCGGTCTGTCGTGAAGGCCGGCACTGAGATAAAGCTCCGCGCCGGGCCGAAGTCCGGCGGCAGACCCGAAGGTCTGCGCCACAGCGGCTTTTCGTGGTTGCTCGTGGGCCGCAGACCCATCGCGGCTCAGGCTGCCAAGGCGTAAATAAGAAACAAAACGGCGACCGCCAGCAACGCAATGCGGACACGATGGAGAGAGTCCCACTTTCTGTGATCCTGCATCCAACCGGGCGCCGGAGACGCAGTGTTCAACGAGGCAATCCGGTTGTTGATGGGCACGAGAATGGCGATGGTAAAGGCAATAACGGCAGCCCAGATCAGTGTCGCCGTGAGCAGAGGCGCGAGCGTCGCCTGATGGCGATGCAAGTACGACTCCAGCGCCAGAAGCACCAGGCACAGGCTATACCAGACAGGCATTACCCGACCGAGCGAACGGGCCAGGAGGGATAACTCCTGCGCTTGCGGACCGCTTTCCAGTTGCCACGCAGCAGGATTGACAAAAGCCGAAACAGCCAGCTCATTGCCGACCATAAGCCCCGCGAGCGCGATCGTAATTGTGTTCAGAAGATGCATATCTCACTCCTGCCTATAGGACGCGCGGCAGGCCTCCGGGACGCGGGAGGTTGTACTGACTAATTTGTCAGTTCAAAGTGATAATGGGAGGCGTATGGCAGTTTCCAAAAAGGAAATTTCGCCTTGCCCCATCGACTCAATGCTTTCTGTCATCGATGGGCGATGGAAAGGCACGATACTGTGGCGCCTGCTCGGCGGCCCGATGCGAACCAGCGAACTGCGGCGAAGCATACCCGAGATCACGGAGCGAATGCTGATACGGCATTTGCATGAAATGGTGGACGATGGGATTCTTTTGAGGCATGACAACAGAAGTGTTCCTCCGCACGTTTGCTACTCGATTTCGCCGTACGGCATGACGCTCGCGCCGGTGCTCGAGAAGATCTGCGATTGGGGGCGGAAACACCAGGCTCGGCTTGAGCGGGAACGGGACGCCTCATGAAGTATTTCAAGCTCATCCGTTCCGATATCGATGTCGCCGCTCTGCTGGAAGAGGTGCGCTCGCAGGAAGACGCCTGGCTGATCAATACCGGCCGTCAGGATAAAATCCGCAGCCCAGCGGGATACGAACACAATTTTCCTCAGCACCGCCGTTCCCCGGCCCGATCTGAACATCAACGAAAACCAGGAGACCCGCTTCACCGCGGTATCGAAGAAGTTTCCACGGGCTCTGGCCTTCATGACAGAGTTCGCCCGGGAAATGAACTGTCATCTGTCGCGCGCCACCATCGTGCGCCTTAAGGCCGAATCGCAAGGTCTTTCGGCATATCGACGAAGGGTCGTATTACTTTCTCCGCGACCGCTTCCATCTCGTGCTGCAGAGTTCCGCGGGAAGCGTGCTCATGAGCGGCGGCGAAGAAGTGCGCATGCGAGGAGGGCGAGCTGTGGTGGTTCGACAACAAGCAATATCACGAAGTCCTACAACGAATCCGGCGACTGGCGCATTCATTACATATTCGACTTGCTGCCCGCGGATTACGCCGATCTGGCCGTCAATGCGATTTTTGTCCCTGGCGAACCGGCCAGATCTGTTGCACCTGCGTCAGAACCCGTGGCTAAGCCTTCGCCTGGCGATCCGCGCGATATCGTTCGGTCGGCCATTCGCGAACGCGCGATTCTGCACGCGGAAAATCAGCGGCTGATTTCTCCGAGGGGCGACAGCAACCACTGGCTCATCGACTTGCGCCGGGTATTCATGGATGCCAAGATCGCTGGATGCCGCCGCCGAACTGTTCTGGCAGGAATGCGGCGGCGCATGCCCTTTCAGGTCGGCGCGGTGGAGACCGCCGCGATTCCGTTTCTTTCCGCCATCCTCATGAAGTCGTTGTCGCGCGGAACTCCCGTAAACGGCTTCATCGTGCGTAAGGAGCGCAAGACTTACGGCGCGGGCAATGCGATCGAGGGAGCGCTGACCGGCGCGCCGATCGTGATGGTCGACGATGTCCTGAATTCGGGCGCCAGCATGGAAAAGGCGCGGGTTGTGCTGGAGCAGGAAAACAAGACCATTGCTTTCGCCTGGGTGCTGATCGATTACGAGAGTCCGCAAGGCGCGCTCTGGCGTAAAAGGCGTGCGCATTCCAGTTGTGGCGCCATTCCGCCTCTGCGAGTTTGGCCTTTCCTTCGACCAGCCAAAGGCGCGGCCGATGGCGACGTTCCACAACCGGTGGCGCTTCGCTTCGCCCGACCCCAATTTCTTTCACAGGGTTCCAAAATCCTTTCCCGCCACGGACGGCGAGCGCGTCTACTTCGGCAGCCGATTGCGGCGTCTTCTGGTGTCTGAACGCTCGCGACGGCTCGGTGGCGTGGAGTTTCAAGGTTCATACTGCCAGTGGGCACAAGAATCTCTGGTCCAGCCCGGCCCTCCATGACGGCAGAGTTTATTTCGGCAGCTATGACGGGAACGTTTATTGCCTCGATGCCGCGACCGGCACCGAGGTGTGGCGCTATTCCGAAGCGGACTGGGTAGGCTCCTCCCCCGCGCTTGCGCCCGACCTCGGGTACCTTTTCATCGGGCTGGAATTCGCCGTCGAAGGGAAGCGGGGCAGCATTGCCGCGCTCAGAATGGAGAACGGCGAGAAGGTGTGGGAGCACATGACGAAACGCTACACTCACGCCTCTCCCGCATACTGGCCGGAACGGCAGCTCGTAGCGTGCGGCAGCAACGACAACGAGATGTTTCTGTTTGACGCGCCGACCGGCGCGATGCGATGGCGGTTTGAGACCCGCACGGAAGGCGGCCATGGAAGGTTCGATCCGCCACGCGCCGGCGTTTGATACTGAAGCGCGAGCATCTGGTCACCGGTTGCGCGAATGGATGGATCTATATCATCGATGTCGCGACCGGTAACGAGGTCTGGTCGGTTAAGACGGAGAATACGATTTATACGGTTCCGCTGGTTGTGGAGAGATAAGGCCTGGATAGGTTCGGCCGACAAATACCTTTATATTCTCGATCTGGAGCGCTGCGCCGTGAAGTCCAGGATCTTCGCCGCCTCCAGGATTTTCGGGCCTCCGCGATTGCTTCAAGGGAGGATCTATTTCGGCGCCTGCAGCGGCCTTATTTATGAAATTGACGCCGTCACGGATGAGATCACCGGCACCCATCACCTTCCCGATGCTATAACCAATGCGCTCACTTACAATCCCACGACGGGCGATTTTTATGCGCTGACCTATGTAAATGAGCTCTTCGCGTTCACTCGCGCCGGAATCGGATAGGACCGGCCGCCTCTGGTTCCGTTCGACTTGCGGCAATTCTGCTCGAAAAATACGTCCGTTACCGTATTTCGTTAACCGGAGCTTGAGATATATATTCAAGCCGGGTACTTAGGGCCCGGTGGTTACAAACCGGGGGAGCCCTTCGTCCTACGAAGTGAATCCGGGAGGTGCTTTGATGAGCTCGCCGCGAAAAGATCGCCTCGACGCCCACCTCGCCACTTTAACCCGATGGCAGCACTATGCCGCTGTTACCGGCTCAGCCATCGTCCTGGTAACGGGAACCCCGATTTCGAGTTCTGGCGCGAGCACGATTGATTCCGCCGCGCGGAGCGAGCCACTGCTCAGATCCGTCAGCCTGGCGGCCACGGGGCGGAAACTGAGGCTGTCAGGCGCGGCGCTGGAGGTTGCCGCGGCTGCTCAGCTGCAGGCGCCCATTATTTCGCCCGGCGGCGTCGTTCCTCTCTACAGTTCCGTCACCATGATTCAGCCGGGCAGCTGGGTGTCGATTTACGGCGCCAACCTGGCTGCCGGGACGGCCGTATGGAACGGCGACTTTCCAACATCCCTCGGCGGCACGAGCGTCACGATCAACGGGAAGCCTGCGTATCTTTCCTTTGTGAGTGCCGGGCAGATCGACCTCCAGGCGCCTGACGATACAGCTACAGGCGTAGTGCAGGTGGTGGTTACAACTACTTCCGGCCAGGCGACGTCGACCGTGACATTAAACCCGGAGTCACCCGCCTTCAGTCTGCTCGATGCGAATTTTGTAACGGCGATTATCTTAAGATCGGACGGCTCGGGAGCTTTCGGCGGTGGTTCGTACGATATCCTGGGCCCGGATGGCGATTGCTTTGGCTATCTGACGGCCGGAGCCAAGCCGGGAGACCTGGTTGAACTTTTCGGCGTCGGATTCGGACCCACGGATCCGACGGTCCCGGCCGGAAAGGTGTTTTCAGGCGCCGCGCCGATCACCGAGCCTTTCTCGCTCTACATCAATAATGTGCTCGTGTCGCCGCTGTTCGTGGGGCTGTCGAGCGCGGGTCTTTACCAGATCAACCTGATCGTTCCACCCGGCCTCGGCGAGGGCGACGGTTCCGATTCAGGCGTGGGTTGGCGGCAACCCCACCCAGAATAATGTCTGGTTTTCGCTGCAGTCCACAATCAGGGAATGTGTTTATACCGGGGATGGCGGAGATGGTGGTGGGGACGGCGGCTACGGCGGTGGTGACGGCGATGGCGGGGGTGACGGCGGCTACGGCGGTGGTGATGGCGATGGCGGCGGTGACGGGGGCTACGGCGGCGATGGTGGTGATGGTGGCGACGGTGGTGGCGGGGGCGATGGTGGAGACGGCGGCGGTGGAGGCGACGGCGGTGGCGGGGGTGATGGCGGCGGCGACGGCGGCGATGGCGGGTAAGAGATGAGCCGCGAACGTTTGATTTACAGCTTACAAACAGAGGTGAACGATGAGTATGGGTTCCTTTCTGATAAGAACAGTCTTATGGCCGATCGCGTGTCTGCCTCTTATGACGTTCGGCCAGAATACGCCGGCGGTTGCTCCGATTCCGCGTGATCCTCTGGAACTGGCAACGAGTCAAGCCCAAGCCATCACGACGCCGGCAAGCCGGCAGGCGGCTCTTCAGCTTCTGGCCCGAGCGCGGAACAGTTTCGCTCTGCGCAGCACGCGGCAGGCCTGGGATCTTAAGGTACATTTCACAGTGGACTCTCTCGGACAAACGAACTATGACGGCGTCTGGGAAATGGAAGATCTGTTCTCCCCGGGACAAGGACACCGGTGGACCGCTACGGCCGCCTCGGGATATACCTTCACCAGCATCGCGGCGGCCGGTCAGATCTACGGTGACGGGACCGCGAGCGCGGTGCCACTACGGCTGCTTGAAGCGCGCGGAGTTTTATTCGATCCGATTCAATCCGCCGCCAATGCCGGACGGGGATCGATTCGGACTTCCGCAGCCACCTTTCGTGGCGCACCAGTGACATGCCTCCTGCTTTCCCGTGCGCGAAATGTCAGCGAATTCCGCACCTGGACGGGATTGGGAAGAGACCGAGGAGTGTATCGACGCCCAATCCGGCTTACTCCAGGTGCATTCGGAGGCGCCAGGGCGCTACGCCGTTTACGACTACACTGACGCCCCTCAACTCGGCGGTCACATTCTGCCTCGAAACGTGACCATCACGGAAGGGGGCAGAGTCGTCTCGAAGATTTCGGTTGAGAGCCTGCAGGGAATGCCGTCCGCCGATCCGGCCCTGTTTATCCCCACCGCTGCGATGAAGGCGAAAGGGCCGGCGGTGGCGATGACGTCCGCTACGAAAGTCTCGCGGGTTCAGGGTAGTCCGTATACCTCGGCCGTGACGCTACGCCCGGTTTGCGTATTTGGGATCGTGACTCCAGCGGGGCATCTTGTCGAGGCGCATGCATTGCAGCCGTCCGATCCGAACAGCCGCGCGGCGGTGGAAGACGCCAGGAAGATCGATTTCTCGCCGCAGACGACCGGCCGGAACGCCGCCCAGGCAGCATTTCGTATTCGTGATCGAGAAGTTTGTCCCAGGCGCTCAATTGAACGTGACGTTAGTCGAAGCCTCGAAGTGCCGGTGGTTCTTGTACTCGAACTTCTACCCGGTACCGCGTGCCATCGGAATACCGCACCAGAAAATTGACGCGGACGGGAGCAAGTGGAGATCCTCCCCGATTTTCACGTAATCCCAGAAGACGTGTTCCTCCCTCCCGGCAAACTCGAAATCCGCCGGGAAGCCGCTCGGATTCTTCGTCGACCTGAATTACGCTGCCGCCCGGATCATCGATGAAAAAGCGCCCGGTTCTGGCGGGATTGTACCGCTGATAAGTGAAATAGAGGAACGGGAAGCATCCATCCACCGGCGAATGGAACTGGTACTCAAGTAGTTGCCTGCCGCCGATTTTGGTACGTCCCTGGTAGTCAATCGTGGTGGGGCACTTCGGGTCGAACAGCGGGCTGATTTCGGTCTCGAAGCCCTCGTACCATTTAAAGCCGGGAAGCGCATCGAAGGGCTGGTCCCAGGGCTTGCCGTTCCTGCCGGATTTGCTGCCGGACCGCGCGGCGTCCCCGAAAGACGATCTCCGATTCGACGGTATCGTAAGGGCGCCAGTCCGGCGATTCTGTGGTGCTCCTGTAGCGCACCGCAGTTTCGTCGGCCACGAAATTGGGCATCTCGGCCGCGTATTCCAGATTGATCCTCCGCGCGTGTTCCAGCTCCCTGGCCGCCAGGGGCATCTGAATCGGCGGCGGGGTTTGGCCGCGGAAACAGCTACGCCGGGAGGGCGCTGGAGCAGGTTCTTCCCTTCGCGCGCCCTCGCTTCGAGCATGGCTGGATACTTCTTCCGGCGAGGGACGGCGCAGAAAGCGGATCGCGGTGACTTCCAGAGACTGGAGCCGCGACGTAGCCGCTTCCCAAACCGGCTGGATCGGCTTGCATCTGATCTCCACCTCGTCGCCCATGCTGTATCGGGCGGCGAGCACCGCGGCTGCGAGGGCCGATGTATTCGGAAGCATAGCGTCGATAACCCTGCGATCGGCAAGTTTGATGGAGACGGAGTGCTCTCCCACCCGCTCCATGCTTCCGGTAAAGGCCAGGTCGGATTCGAATCCGCGTCCCGGCTGCAGGACGAGAAAAGAAAAGAACAGAACCATCCACCGGCTCATATGTTCTCAGTATGCGCTTGAAATTCCCCGAAATGGTTACTTCGCGCCGCCCGCGGCGCTTCGCCGGTTTAAAATCAGAACCACGCTCGCGAGCACCAGCACCGATCCCAGGATTGCCGGCCGCCCGAAGCGCTCGCCGCCAAAGAAATACCCCAGCGCGAGCGCAATCACAGGATTGACGTACGCATAACTCGAAACGCGCGTCGGGCCCATCCTGTGCAACAGCCAGACGTACGCGCTGTAGGCCGCAATCGACCCCGCAAGGATCAGGTAAATCAGCCCGGAAACAGCGCCCATGCTCGGGGCCGTCGCGGTCCTCCATTCGCCGATTGCCAGAGAAGCCAGCAGCAGCATCCATCCGCCGGTCATCATCTGCGCGCCGGCGCTGACCGAGAGCGCCCGCGGCAGTTTCAGACGCTTCGACAAAATCGATCCAATGGCCCAGAAAAGGTTGCTCGCGATGACTATCAGCGCCGGGAGCAACCGCGCACCCGCCGTACCGGGGCCGCTGATCACAACCACGCCGGCGAAACCCAAAACGAGGCCCAGACACAGGAGGGGCGTCAACCGTTGCGTGCGCAGAAACAGGATTTCGAGGATCAGGGTCCAGAGCGGCAGCATGGCCACGAGAACCGCTGCCAGCCCGGATGGCAACGTCTGCTCCGCCCAGAACAGACATCCATAGCAGCCGAAAAACATCAGCGAGCCGATGATGAGAACGCTTTTCCATTCATGCCTGCTGGGCGCGGCGCCGCCCCGGAAACGCGCCCAGGCATAGAGCAGCGTCCCGGCGAGGACCATTCGGATTCCGGCGGCAAGCAGCGGGGGCACGCTCGCGACCACCACCCGGATTGCAAGATAGGTTGATCCCCAGACCAGATAAATCACGGCGAACGCCGCGGTGAATTTCACGATTTCGGGACGCCCGCGACCTGCTCTACGTGATGTTTCGGTCGCCGGCATGCTTTTGAGGGAAGATTCTCCAAGGGTACCGCTACTCAATGTTTTCGCGATGTTGATATGTCAGAATGAAGAGACCCGCTTCAGTATCCGGCCCAGTCGCCGAAATTCAGCTGCAACAGTGAAGAATACCTATGGATTCGAAAACTCAAACCAGAGCGGAAGAATTCCAGCAGGCGTTGACTGACCGCATCCTCGTCACCGACGGCGCCATGGGCACGGCGCTCTACGCCAAAGGCATTTTCATCAATCGCTGCTACGACGAACTGAACCTGTCGCTTCCTTCCCTGATTCGCGAAATCCACCAGGAATACGTTAAAGCCGGCGCCGAGATCCTCGAAACCAATACCTTCGGCGCGAACCGCAAACGCCTCGCCGCGTTCGGGCATTCCGAAAAACTCCGCGCGATCAATGAAGCGGGCGTCAGTCTCGCCCGGGAGGCTGCGCGCGACAACGCCTTCGTGGCCGGCGCCATCGGACCATTGGGCGGATGGCTGCAACCGCTCGGCCCCACCAGTTTCGAAGAAGCCCGGGAACTCTTTAGCGAGCAGGCGGAAGTGCTTGTAGACGCTGGCGTCGATCTCCTCATCCTCGAGACGTTCACCGACCTGAACGAAGTCCGCGCAGCGATTCTGGCGGCGCGCGAGTCCGCAGGCCACGATCTCGCGATCATCGCGCACCTCAGCATCGAAGACGATGGCGCCCTTCGCGACGGCACCTCCACCGAAAAGTTCACTCGCCATCTTGATGACCTTCCCGTCGACGCCATCGGTCTGAATTGTTCCTCGGGTCCCCGCGTCATGCTCGAGACCGTCGAAAAGATGGTCCAGTGGACCCGGAAGCCTCTCAGTGCGATTCCGAACGCAGGCCTTCCTACGGCCGTCGAGGGCCGCAACCTTTATCTCTGCTCGCCCGAGTACATGGCGCAGTATGCCCGACGCCTGCTCCAGGCGGGAGCCCGCATCGTCGGCGGCTGCTGCGGTACGACGCCGGAGCACATTAAAGAGATCCGCCGCGAAGCCCGCAGTCTGCAACCGGCGCAGCGTAAACGGTCTGCCGCCGTGGTCGAGGAATCCCCCGCACACGAGCGGGCCACGCAAAAAGTGACGCCCAAAGTGCCGCTTGCGCAGCGGAGCAGCCTCGGCGCCAAACTCGCCGCGGGACAGTTCGTTTCGTTTGTGGAAATCCTGCCGCCGCGCGGCATCGACGCATCAAAGGAAATCGAGGGTGCCAAGCTCTGCCGCGAAGCCGGAATCGACTGCATCAACGTTCCGGACGGACCGCGCGCAAGCGCCCGGCTCAGCGCGCAGGTCACTTGCCAGCTTATTCAGGAAAACGCCGGCATCGAAGCCGTTCTCCATTTCTGCTGCCGCGACCGCAACACGCTCGGCATCCAGAGCGAGCTTCTCGGTGCGCACGCGGCCGGCATCCGGAATATTCTATGTATCACCGGCGACCCTCCGCGGATGGGCGGGTCCCCGGAATCGACCGCGGTCTTCGATGTCGACTCGATCGGGCTCCTCAACATCGCCAACAACCTGAACCAGGGGCTCGATCTCGGCGGAAGCCCGATGGGATCGCAAACCGCGCTGTTGATCGGCGCGGGCGCGAATCCGGGCGCTCTGAACATCGAGGAAGAACTGCGGCGTCTGGATGCCAAGGTCCGTGCAGGCGCCGAATTCATCATTACGCAGCCCATTTTCGATCTGGATCTCCTCGTTGAATTTCTGGACCGCACGGCGCATTACCGAGTGCCCGTAATCGCCGGCATCTGGCCGCTTACCAGCTATCGCAACGCGGAATTCATGGTGAATGAGCTGCGTGTCCCGGTCCCGGCTCTTTACATGGAACGTATGCGCCGCGCCGAAAACGCCGATGCTGCGCGCGCGGCGGGGGTCGGGATCGCGAAGGAAATGGTGGCCCAGGTTCGGAACCTCGTAGCCGGGGTCCAGCTCAGCGCGCCATTCGGGCGATACGAGTTAGCGGTCGAGGTCGCCGGCGCCATCGAATCGAAAAAAAACATGACTAACCTACGACGTCAGGAGCTGGAAGATGCTCTTTCCACCCGCATTCTCATCATGGATGGCGCGATGGGTACGATGCTGCAGGAGCGCAATCCCACCGCGTCCGATTTTGGCGGCGCACACCTCGAAAACTGCAACGAAAACCTTTGCCACACGCGTCCGGAATGGATTCTGGACATTCACCGCGCCTACCTCGAAGCAGGCGCCGACATCATCGAAACCAACAGCTTTCAGGGCTCGCCGATCGTCCTCGCGGAGTTCGGGCTCGAAGACCAGACGCATGAACTGAACGTCCTCGCGGCCAAACTCGCCCGCCAGGCCGCCGACGAATTCGCCACTACCTCGAAGCCCCGATTCGTCGCGGGCTCCCTCGGCCCCACCACGAAATCCATCACCCTGAGGGGCGACGTCACCTTCCAGCAACTGGTCGACAGCTACTACGCCCAGGCGGTAGGTCTGATGGAAGGCGGCGTGGACATTCTTCTTTTGGAAACCGGCTTCGACACCCGCAACGTCAAGGCCGGCATTTTCGCCATCCACAAACTCGAGCGCGACCTCGGCATTCACATCCCGAAGATGGTCTCCGGGACTATCGAACGCTGGGGCGCCATGCTCGCCGGTCAGCCGGTCGACGCCTTCTGCGCCTCGGTCTCACACGGCGATCTGCTCTCGATCGGCCTTAATTGCGCCACCGGTCCGGACCTGATGACGGACCATATCCGAACACTGGCCCGTACCGCTTCAACGCGCATTTCCTGCTATCCCAACGCGGGCCTTCCGAACGAAGACGACAAGTACCTCGAAACGCCGGAAATGCTGGCCGGCCAGCTCGAAAAGTTTGTCGATCATGGCTGGTTGAACATCGTCGGCGGCTGCTGCGGTACCACCGCGGAGCACATCCGCGTCATTGCGCAGATGGCGGAAGGCAAGGCGCCGCATGTCGTCAACCCGCCCTCGCATCGCACTTACTATTCGGGCATCGAACTCGTCGAAGCCGAAGACGGCAACCGCCCGCTGATTGTCGGCGAGCGCACTAACGTGATCGGATCGCGGCTCTTCAAGAACCTGGTGGCGGCGGAAAAGTGGGAAGAGGCGAGCGAAATCGCGCGCTGGCAGGTCAAGAACGGAGCGCACATTCTCGACGTCTGCCTGCAATCTTCCGATCGCGAAGAATTGGGCGACATCGACCCCTTCTACGCGAAGCTGATGCCGAAGATCAAGGCGCCGGTCATGGTCGATACCACCGACCCGAAAGCGCTCGAACGCGCCTTGACCTGGTGCCAGGGCAAGAGCATTCTCAACTCGGTGAATCTCGAAGATGGCGAGGAGAAGTTTGAACTCGTCTGCCCTATCGCCAAAGCCTACGGCGCGGCGCTCGTGGTCGGAACCATCGATGAAGACAAGCAACAGGCGCAGGCTTTCACCCGCGAACGCAAGCTCGCCGTTGCGCAGCGTTCCGTCGATCTGCTGACCGGCAAGTACGGGATTCCTCCCGAAGACATCATCATCGACCCCCTCGTCTTCCCCTGCGCGACAGGCGATGAAAACTACATCGGCGGGGCAGTCGAGACCATCGAAGCCATTCGCCTGATCAAAGCGAACATTCCATACGTCAACACCATCCTGGGCGTCTCCAACATCTCTTTCGGACTGCCCGCTGCGGCGCGCGAAGTAGTCAACTCAGTCTTCCTCTATCACGCGACCAAGGCTGGGCTCGACCTCGCCATCGTCAACGCGGAGCGCCTCGAACGCTTCGCCTCCATTCCCGCCGAGGAACGGCGGCTCGCGGAAGATCTGCTCTTCAACACGCCGCCCGCCGAATCCGAAGATGAATCCGTGCGCGAAGCTCCCGAGGACTGGCGCCTGCAGACGCGCGATCAGAAGATGGCGATCAATCAGTTCCACATCGCAGCCATCGCCGAATACTTCCGCAAAACCGGCCGCAAGGAAAAGAAGAAGCTCGCCGAGTTGCCGCTCGACGAACGCCTTGCCAACTACATCATTGAGGGCACCAAAGACGGCCTCCTTCCCGATCTCGAACTGAAACTCAAATCGGGAGCGGCGCCGCTCGATATCATCAACGGCCCGCTGATGGCCGGGATGACCGAAGTCGGGCGCCTCTTCAATAACAACGAACTGATCGTAGCCGAAGTGCTGCAGTCGGCCGAAGCCATGAAGGCGTCGGTCAACTATCTCGAGCAGTTCATGGAGAAGGCGGAGACCTCGCGCCGCGGCAAGATTGTGCTGGCCACCGTCAAAGGCGACGTGCACGATATCGGCAAGAACCTGGTCGAAATCATCCTCGCGAACAACGGCTTCGAGGTGATCAACCTCGGCATCAAAGTTGCGCCGGACGCGCTGATCCAGGCATGGCGTGAGCATCAACCCGACGCCATCGGTCTGTCGGGCTTACTTGTAAAGAGCGCGCACCAGATGGTAACCACCGCCGCCGACTTCAAGGACAGCGGCGTCGGCGTCCCACTACTCGTGGGCGGCGCGGCTCTCTCCGAAAAGTTCACCACCACCCGCATCGGCCCCGCATACGGAGCGCCGACCTTTTACTCCCGCGATGCCATGACCGGCCTCCGCATCATGCAGGACCTCACCGACCCCGCCACCCGCGACGCCACGCTCAAAACTCACCTGTACACGGCAGCCTCCCCTGTCGCAGTCGAAGCGGCGCCCGCGATCAATTACTCGACCGTCCGCAGCCCCAAGGTACGCACGGACATTCCGATCCCGCTTGCGCCCTATCTCGATCGTCGCGTGCGCGAAATCCCCAAGCTGCAGGAGATCTGGAGTTACATCAACCCCTACATGCTCTACGGCCGGCATCTCGGCTTTAAAGGCAATTTCACGGAGATGCTGCGCGAGCGCGATCCCAAAGCCCTCGAACTGCATGACGCCGTCGAACAGGCGAAGCACGAAGCGGCGAAGTTCATGAAGATCCGCGCGGTCTGGCAATTCTTCGAAGCCGAGCGCGACGGCAACACGATTCACCTCTTCGCTTCAGGTGGCACGACTCCGCTCCAGTCGTTCCGTTTCGGCCGCCAGCCGAAGTCTGACGGCCTGTGTCTGAGCGACTACATCATGGACGGCGAAGACGGCCACCGCGACCACCTCGGTCTCTTCGTGGTGACCGCGGGCGAGTGCGTCCGCCAACACTCGGAAGAAGCCAAGCAGCGCGGCGAATTCTTCCTGGCGCACTCCCTGCAGGCGCTGGCCATCGAAACCGCCGAAGGCTGCGCCGAGTGGCTGCACCGCCGCATGCGGGAAGACTGGGGCTTCCCCGATCCGCCGTCGATGACGATGCAGGAGCGGTTTACGTCGCGCTACCGCGGCAAGCGCTACAGCTTCGGCTACCCCGCCTGCCCGAACCTCGACGACCAGCAGGGCCTGTGGAAGCTGCTGCGGCCCGAAGACATCGGCGTGGCGCTGACCGAGGGCATGATGATGGACCCCGAGGCGAGCGTAAGCGCGCTCGTCTTCCACCACCCCGACTGCGCCTACTTCACGGCCGACGACGGCCGGGGTCTTGCCGAGCCGCCCGCTCCCGTCAGTTGACGCCGGGCGTTCCCGCCCAGTCGAGGACATCGGTCAGTTTCCAGGCGTTCTGATTAAGCTCGATCTGCAACTGCTTATCTTTGTCGATAACCAATTGCGCAGCGGGGTAAAGGACGCCTGTACTCTTGCTTTTGTCAGTAGCGTTCAGATCGAACTCGCCGCCGGTCAGGTCGAACTGCGTCGAATTGGAATCCGCCCAAACCTCACCGAATCGGAGAGGGCGGTTCGTGATGAAGCGAATCTTTCTCCCGGTAGGGGTTGGAATCACCTTGATGAAGGTGCAGTCGTAGCCCAGCGTGCCCGTGATTTCGACATGCCCGACCGCTTTCATTTTCTGGAGGGCGTTGACTAATCCCTGGTTCTTACCCTTGTCGAACGCCTCAACCAGCGCCGTCCTGTCCGCCGGAGTGGAGTAGTCATAAATGTTCAGGGTCACTCCGATAACCCGTCCCATCTGGCTGCCGGTCCCCATGGCGCTAGCCTCGATCGTCTCGTTCTTTACCCCCCTCTGCTGGGCGGACACCCACGGAGTGCAAGTGAGCAGCAGTATACCGCTCGCGAGCAGGCTCTTTGCGAGGAGTTTCCCGTTATTGAGTTGCATTTCTTTCCTTTCCTGACGTCGAACCAACGCCGCACCTTCTCAGGCTGTCGTGATCCCCGTCACCCGCAAGCTATGCAGGTTTGCCAGTTGAAAATGACTCAACAGGTCAGGCGCTTCTTTTTATTGCATTGCGGCCATCGACTAACCGGCCGGAAATCAATACGGGGAGCCGACGGCAACACGGTTTGCGGAATACCGGCAGCAGCGGCCCAGACTGGTTCCATATCGCATAGCGAAAAGCTTGCGGCCTCGTTCTTAAAGCCACCAGGCGCGACTGCGTTCATCAAGTCGTCGATTCGCACCATTCGATTCGGCTGCACACTGCGACTCCGCGTTCCGTGGGCGAGTACGGCGACACGTTGATCGTGTTCAAGCTCAATCGATCGGCAGCAGCTTGCGCGAGCGTGACAGCCGTCCTCGCCGATCTGAAACATCAGGCGAAATTCAGACCTCAGCCAGGACCATCGGCACGCGGCCGGCCTTCTTCATACGGACCGTTCTCGCGTTACCTGCCCTCATTGCCGCTGCTGCAATTGGCTGAAAAGATCGGATTGATTATAATTACCGCGTATTACACGCGCACTGGTTGCGCGACAAGACGGTCGGAATATGACGATTCGCTCGCGGCAGTGATCGGCCCTGAAATGGCAAATAAATACCCCGACGATCCATTGCTCTCAGGGCCGACACAGGACATATACTTCTACGAAGAGCGCAACGCCTGGGTTTTGAGTCGATATACCGACGTCTTAGCCGTATTCCGTTCACCTGTCCTTCACCTGGTGGGGCCTCGATCGAAGCTCAAAGCGGATCAGACGGCGGCGAACCATGATGAGTGGTTAAGAATGCGGGCCGATACCAGTAATGCGCTCGCGCCGGCGGTCCTCCACAGCTGGAAGAATGAAATCACTGGTCTTGCCGAACGAATCCTGGACGACTTTCCAATCCGCCGGCCGGTGGATCTGATTCATGAATATGCTGAGCCGGTCTGTCACAGAATCGCCGCACTCGCGACGAGGGTCGCTCCCGCCGAAGCAGAGAGTCTGTCCCCGCTTGCCGCGGAGATTTCCGCTTCTGCTGCGGAACCGTTCGATCAGTCCCTTGCCGCAAAGGCAAAAGCGGCGGAAGCACAGCTCAGGCAATATTTTCATGCCGGTCCGCTACCCCTACGTGATTCGGGATTTGTCGCGCTCTCACAAACATTGCCACATATGCTGGCCAACATGTGGCTGTCTTTGATTCAACAACACTCCGAGTGGAATCGCCTGCACCTGGAACCTGCGCTGACACCGCGTGCAGTCGAGGAATTGTTGCGTTATGCGGGGCTCACGCGTATCCTCTTTCGGATGGCCTCGAAGCCAACTCACGTCAATGGAACTGGAATTCAGGAAGGTGATCGGCTCATCCTGCGAATTGCCGCGGCCAATAGAGATCCGGCGCACTTTCACGGCGCAGACTCTCTGGATATCTCCCGCCAGAACATAAACCACTTTTCTCTCGGAAACGGGCGGCATTCCTGCGTGGGGGCGCCACTAATCCGAATGGTGCTGGTGAGCCTTACTATCCTTCTGGTTAAGCGCTACCGGGAAGCGGCCCTTTGCGAGGAGCTTATTAATTGGCGGGGTGGCGCTGGATTCCGTTTTCCCAGTGCTCTTCATGTGTTCTTACGCTGATTGACGCGATTCAGGGAGGTACTATTTCGCAGGCGCGCGCTGGCGGCGTGGAAACGCCGGCGCAGCGATTTCACTGCAGTAAGCGAGGCGGGGCTATAGGACAGCGGGGCACATACCGCGGTAGAACTGACAGCTTCGGCAGCGGTCGCGCACGCGCAGATCGAATTGCAGCGTGTCCTGCGCTGCGCGGAGATCCGCCAGGAGGTTCTCGACGCGCTGAACTGCCCGGTCGTCGAGCTGGATTTTTACAGAAGTATCGCAACGCAGGAAATAAAGCCAGGCATGAGCAGGGCGGTTTCCGATCGCGCGCTCGATCGCGATGCCGTAGAGCGCGAGTTGTGGCCCGTAGGATTCGGCTCTCTGTGGAGCGGCGCTTGCTTCTATGGCGTCCGTTTTGTAATCCACGATGACGATCTCACCGTTCTTGTCTTCAAACCAGAGATCGATCGTTCCTCGCACCAGCGTGCCTTCGATCTCGACGATGAAATCCCACTCGCGGCCCGATCGGATGGCGGCGGCGGCCTGCGCTCCCAATACGCTTTGGAGAAATACATTGGCAAGACGCTGGGCCTCTTCGGGATATTCGCCCGTTTTCCCGCAGAGGATTTCGTGGACTGCTGTACCGAGGTCGGTGGCGCTAAGATCCGGGAACTCTTCCTCGGACAGATCTTCCCCGGGCTGATTTTGCTCGGGATCGAATGACGAGGAGATTCCATTCCAGCCCCCGATATTCCAGCCAATGTACCGCTGCAGGTAATATTTGCGGGGGCAATCCGCGAATACAGCCAGCGACGTGACATTGACGGCGGAATCATGTTGATTGCGTATGGAAGGCTGAGACAGTGCCACGATGCCTTCGCCGTATGCAGGATCGGTGCTCCCTGCATGCAGCGGCGGCGGTTCGCTTTCGACCACCCGGACCGCGACCTCAAATGTTTCGCCGTTCGGCGCGGCGACCACGTCCGTTTGCGGCTCGCCGCCAGGCTGCCGTTCGTCGAGTTGAAAGGCTTTCTCGACGATTTTGGCCCAGTTTGAGGGCCTGTTCTTGCTGCGCGAATACGAGAGAATCAAATGCTCCTCCGCCCGAGTCATCGCGACATAAAGCAGCCTGTGCGCTTCCTGTTCTTCCCGCTCTTCCAGATACTTCGTGTTCCGAAGCTGCCAGGAGTCGTCAAGACCCTCATCCCTGGATTTGCCGCCGGAATTCCGCCACTTAAGGCCAAGACCAAACGCGGGCGTGAAGGTGGCTGGAGCCGAATTCCGCTGGGTGCCCTTATCCATCGCGGCAATGATGGTTATGGGGAACTCGAGTCCTTTGGCGGAATGAGCGGTCATCACCTGAACGCAGTTGCCCTGGTCCTCGTCGGAGAGTTCGGATTCGAGGTTGACGGCTTTCCGGAGACTGTCGATTTCCTGCAGAAACGCCGTGAGCTGGAGTTCCTCCCCTCGTGTGCACGCGACATGGAGGAAACTCTCGATGTTATCGCCCACCACCGTGCCCGGAAGCCAGACGAAGCCGCAATCGCTCAGTGCGCGGACGATCAAAAGTTCCAGCGAGATCACGGGCTGCTCGGCTCGCCAGCGTTTCAGATTTCCGGCGAAGCGCTTCAACTTGCGAGCGTCTTCCGGCGCAAATTCCGCCAGTTTCAAGTCATCGTACGCCAGCAGATTCAGGCCGCCGGGCAAGGAACCGCCCAGCAGTCTGATCCGCAGCAGGGTTTCGTCGCCGATTCCCGCAAGAGGCGAGCGCAGCACGGTTGCGAGCGCAATGGCGTCGCGCGGATTCGCGATCGTGTGCAGCAACGCGGTGATGTCGAGACCCTCGCGGGACAAAAGAAAGGATTGGCGCCTGCCGCAGACATACGGAATGTTCGCGTCGTCGAATGCCTCCAGAATGTTCTTCATCGACTCGCTGTTCCGGCATAAGACCGCGAAATCCGCGAAGTCTGCGAGACGCGTCTTTCCCTCGGAGCCGAGCAGGAGCGACCCACGCAGCGAAAGAACCCGGTATGCGATCCAGCGGGCTTCCTTGGGCGCGGCTTCATCCTTGTCCGCATCATGAACCTTCAGAATTTCGACCGAGGGTTCCATCTTGCCCGAGAAGCGGGAGGCTGCCACAAGTTCGCGCGGATCGATGCCTTCTGCCGCATTCAGAAGCGTCTCAACGCAACGCAGGATTGAAGTTCGGCTGCGGAAGTTGTGAAGCAACTCGGCCGAATGCTTGCCGGAGTTACGGATAAGCTCGCGGTAATCGTGGAAGATCTCAGGACGTGCATGACGAAATCCATAGATCGACTGGTTGACGTCCCCGACCGCGAAGAAAACGTCTTCGCCCCGGACCAGTTCGATCAACTCCGCCTGTTGTTCGTTGATGTCCTGGAACTCATCCAGCATGACCTGACGGAACTGCGTGCGGACACGATTGCGAACCTCTTCATTCGAGCGCAGCAGATCAATCGTGCGACGTTCGAGGTCGTTGAAGTCGAGATCTCCCGCTGCCGTCTTTCGTTCACCATAGAGACCTTCGAAGCGAACCAGAACGTCGAATACGATCGCACGAAAACTTGAGGTGCGGCAGTCGACTGCCCAGCTGCGAAGAGTTTCGCGGAACTCCTTCAGTTCCGGCCTGCGTTCGATCGGAACCCGCGAGGTATTCGGCTTCCACTCGCTGATCAAGGCGAACGGGTCGCCGGTGTTGCCGAGGCGCTCGGCGAATTCGAGGAGCTCTGCGCGCTGCAACCTCTGGTTCTCGGTAAGGCGGCCCGTCCAGTTGGCAAGGAGTCCGCGGAGGACGCGCGACATGTCCAACTGGCTGACCGCGGGCGTCGGGCACGGCATCGCACGCACCTCGGCAATGGTCTTGCCGGCGGAGCGGATTGCTTCGTACGCATTCTTCAGATCGCCGGCGATGTCGGGTTTTTGCAGCGCCGGGATCAATTCGAGCGTCTCCGCCCGGCGGTTAGCGACCAGCTCATCCAGCGCGAAATTGAAGCAGGAATACTGCAGATCTTCCGATTCGCGCGCATCACGGACTGAGAATCTGGGATCGATTCCCGCTGCGATCGCGTTTTCCCGAAGAACGCGCGCGCAGAAGCCGTGGATTGTCGAGACGTACGCCGACTCGAGCTCGCGCAGCCTGAGCGGATCGTGCGCGAACAACTCCGCAAGCTTCGCCTTCATATTGGCCGCGGCCTTTTCGGTGAAGGTGATCGCGAGGATATTGCGGGGTTCGAGCCCGTGGTCTTCGATCAGCGAACGGTAGCGTTCGACAAGAACGGTCGTCTTGCCCGAGCCAGGTCCCGCCACTACGCAGGCATCCTGCCTGCGGTATTCGATCGCGCTTTCCTGCTCCGCGGTAAATTCAGGCACCGCCGGCGCCCTCGATCACGACGAGCGCGGTCTGTTCCACCCGGCAGGCGTTACGGAAATCGCACCAGCGGCATTGCTCGGTTTCGACGGGATGCGCTTTGACTTCCCCTGCCAGGAAACCTGATAACCGTTCGATGGTCCGGTCGCGGGCATTTTCGGCCCAGTTCTCCGGTATCGGCTGGAATTCGAGGGCGGTGCCCGGGATTTTGCCCCAGCCAAAGCGCTCATCCTCACGGACAGCCCAGTAAATCATCGCCACGGGGTTCAGATTGAGGCGCTCACGCGCGGCCAGCGCGTAGAGAGGCCCCTGCAGGCGCGTCTGGCTCGCTACCAGTTTCTGCACATTCGCAGTCTTGCTGCTCTTGTAGTCGACAATGACGCAGTCGTTACCGAATTGATCTTTATCAAAAGTGTCGATCCTGTCGACGCGACCGCTAACGGTGATTCCTCCCGGAAATTCGAGCGTGAGTACGACCTCGGCCTCGGACGATAACGGATCCCAAAGATCGTTGGCGCTCACGCGTCGAGCGATCTCCCGGCACTGGATGCGTTCAACTTCCAGCTTGTAACCCGGGGGCAAATGCTCCGTGCGGCAGACCTCGTCGAAGGTAGACTCAAACACCTCGACGAAATCCTGTCCTCTGTCTGCCAGCCAACGCTCGAGGGCGGCATGCATAATCGAACCCGTTACGCGCGGCGTCAGGCGCTCGGCGGCACGTTCGGGAGCACCCTTCAGATGTAGCGTTCTCCCACTGAAGAATTTGAACCTGCATTGCGCGAGTTCTTCGAGAGCGGTCAGGCTGATCCTCTCGTGGAGCCGAGCCATTTCGGTGTGAAGAGCTGGAGCGTTCACGCGGCCGGCCAGTCCCGGGAACTCGGCTGGAAAGCGCGGGACGGGGCTACAGGAACGCGCGGGTTCAGACGGCTGACTATATTCCGCCAGCCACCGCGAGCGTTGCGCGGATTTGCCCGCGGCATCGTGCCGGGGATAGCACAGAAACAGCGAACGGGTGGCGCGCGTTCGCAGCGAGTCGAAAAGCCACTGCTCTTCCCGTTCCAGATCGGAAGCCTTACGCAAGGGAATACCGGCGGCTCGCAAGCGGTCGATTTCGCTGTCCGAAAACAGAAGATTCTGAGGATGCTGCCGGGGGAAGTCGCGGTCGGTCATGCCGCACACGAAGAGGTTCGCCACATCCCACTGGCGCGCTTCCCAAACGCTCATGACGTGAACGACGTTGGCGCGATCGTCGGACGGTCTGGTAAACGGCGCCGTCGACTGCATCAGAGGCGATGCGCCAGAATTCTTCCAGTTTGACCAGTTGATCGGAAGGCTGCCAGAAAGCGGTCACCGATTCGATCGCCGCCAACCACGCCCGCAAAGCCGCGGTGTGGCTGCGGGCCGCCTCGATCCCGGCATAGTCCGGCGCGGGATCGAGCTTGCCCGGCCGGTAAAGCGAAACGCCGAGCGATTCGAACTGCCGCCGCCAGACCGCGGGCGTGCGCTGCATATCCTTCCACGAGTCCGTTTGCAGGCAGGCGACGATTTTCTCCCGCAACCAGTCGCTTTCACAAAGCGACAGCAGTTCCTCCGCGCCATGGCCGGGCATCGCTTCCCTTACGGCGAAATCAAAGCGGTCGAAATCGGCGCTCGCTCCCCATCCCGGATGCGCTCGCAGAGCTTCGATTGCGGGCTCGAAGTCCCAATTGTTCAGAGCCCCGAAAATCAGGCCACCGAGAAAGATCGAGACAGGATGTTTGCGGAGCGGGCTGCTGAAATAGAAGCGTGCCGGAATGCCGAAGCGCTCGAACGTTGCACGCAGGAGCGGAAGATACGCTCCCGCTTCGCGCAACGCGACGCCGATCTCACGAAATGGCGCGCCGCGATCATGTAGCGCGAGAATCCGCCGCGCAATTTCGTCCGCTTCGCGTTCCATTGTGCGCGCCTCAACCAGGACGGTCTGCAGGTCTTCGCGACGCCCCGGGTAGCAGACGGTCTTCCGCGCCCAGTTGCAGGGCCACTTTGCGGATCTCGTCCGTCGCGGGAGAATCGTTGAGCGTGATCGTCACTTCGCAAACACGGGCGAGCGACCGGACGAACTCGGACTCGATAGGACTGAAGTTCAGAAAGCCATCCAGCCAGATCCGCGCGGGTTTGTTGCTCTCTGTAGCGGTCCGCATGAGATCCGAGCGCATCAGGTACCCGCGCTTCCGTACGGCTTCGCCGCTTGCGCGCCACACTTTCTCAAAGTCTTTGGCGTGCTGCCCCGCCTTGCGAACGCGCGCGAGCTTTTCCGGCGTGCAACCGGCATTTTCGAACAGCTCGATGGTATCTACGATCGTCGATACCATCCCATCGGTGGTGGCAGGCGGCAACGAATCGCGCACAATGGCGCGCAGCAGTTCAGCCGGCACAACGGTCCGAGGGATAATTTCGGCCGCGCGCTCGCGGGCAAAGCGGCTCAGCGAAATGACGGAGTGCGGGCGGCAAACCTCTCCATCGCGAGCCAGTTCGTGCTGGAAGTGGCGCACCAGCGTGGCGGTGGGAACGACAATTCGAGGTTCGGGACCTCCATCGCGCAGCGCGGCTTTGAATTCCCGAAAAACAAGTGCCGTCTTACCGCTGCCGGGCGCGCCTCGGATAACTTTCATGATCGTTCAGTGGCGAAGAAAAGGAGAAATCACCGCATTCTTTACGGTAGCGTGATATTCCGAATCTGTCCAGATGTGTCAGATTCTGAAGAAGTCGGCGACGGTTTTCACCGCTTCGTTGAACCAGAGCTTGCGGCCCTCGCGATTCTTCCACCATTCGCCCTTCTGCCAGTAAAGAGATGGTGCGGAAACGGAATGTACTTCTAAATCTTTGCCCTCCCGCGCGAAAATCCGCCGGGCGCGGGCTGTGTGATATCCGCTCGTCACCAGCAGATACGAGTGCACTCCCAGCCGCCGCAACTCGGCAATATCGGCACGCGCCTCATCCACCGTGTTCAGCGCCGGGTAATGGAAGGCAACGAACTCTGCGCGAGGGAATCCGCGCCGAACGGCGTAATCGATTTCGAGATCGCTCTCGTGAGCGCCGTACATCCCCTCTACCCCGCTTACAAGGACCTTGGGGGCGTAACCTTCCTGAACGAGTTCTGCCGCCTTTAAAATCCGATTGCCCCGATAGTCCCCACCGATCACGACGACCATCCCCGCTTTCCGAGGCGCCTCGTTGTTCTCAAGCACTGCGCCGAGCGACCAGAGTATCGAATTGTGAAAAACGACCAGCAGGGCAATGGCGGCGAGAACTAGGACCACCGGCAGCAGAATCCGGCTTTTTCGCCTCACTTCTCGCGGGCTTTCCGGGGAGGGCTGGCTTTGCGGGAATTACCGGTCATCACCGGAATTGCGGGGATCAATATGGCCTACGGTTTTCAGCAGAAAATACAGACGCTCGACCTCTTCCTCATCCTCAGGCCGCAAGACGCGGTATCGGGGAGCGCTCAACTGTTTCGCTTCGCCCGAACCCAGCAACTCGCCCCAGTACTGGCGGTACGGAGTTCCGTCAATCATCGCGCCGGTCGACATCTGTCGGAGTGTGCGGAGGAGGTGTTTGCAGCAATCCACTTCGCCGGGATAGATCAGGACAACCGTGTCGTCGTCGTAGAGAGCCAGTTTAACGACCAGAGGCGAGATCCAGCCGGTGCGGTCTACCCTGCGAATATCCTGCCACGGAATGATCTTTTTCCCGATCTCGAGATGCGCGTCGTAAACCTTAATGGCGGGGCGAAAAGCCAGCACCAGCAACATCGAAGCGGTCAGGAGAAACAGCAGAGCGGGGCAGAATGCAGGGGTCCAGGAAAGACCCAGCCAACCGGAAAATCCGGCGAGCGCCAGCGCCACGATTCCGAACGCGATGTAATGACGGGCGGGGACGTAGCGGCTCATGCGGCGGCTCCGTATCTAGGGTACTCCGAGCCTGACCGCAGGTCAACGCCGTCTTTGCGGAACACGCGCAAGTCACGGCCGCCGAAGCCCCGCGGCCCTTGCGCTTCAGCCGGAGCCATCAAACCGGCTCAGTGCGGCGTCTTAAGTACCCCACGCCGCGAAGGCTGTAATCGACTCCACTCACAAGGGCCAGCGCGGCCACGATCCACATCAGAGCTGTGGAAATCTTCAAAAATGCGGCGTTGTCATAAGCGCGCGCGGCCATCACTCCAACCGCTGCCATTATCTGAAAGAAAGTGCTCGCTTTACCCCAAAGACTCGGTTGCAGGTTTCGGAACCGGGTGAATCGCAGGGCGATCGCCGACAGCGCCAGTATCCACAGATCCCGGCCGAAAATCAAGAGCACGATCCACACGGGAACGGCTCCCCCAAGCGCCAGACCGATATAAATGCAGCTCAGGAGAATCTTGTCCGCTATCGGGTCAAAATATTGCCCTACCTTCGATTTGCCGCCCAAACCGCGGGCCAGCCCGCCGTCGAGGATATCCGTGAAGGCGGCGCCGCCGAACATCCAGCCGCCGGCGAGGTACTGCCCCTTTGAGAGAGCGATCAGAATGAAAGGAGTCATGATGATCCGCACAAGAGTCAGCAGGTTGGGGATCGTCAGCCACATACCGGAAAACATATGATACGTGCATGGACCCGATTCAAAAGCTCCGAGCTGAGGTAGACCGGCTGCTGGCCGGGCAGGGAGCCCACGCCGATTTCGACGCCGCCGTGGCAGGTTTTCCCGAGAAACTGCAAGGAACCAGACCCCCGGGCGCTCCACATTCGGCATGGGAGCTTCTGGAGCACCTGCGCCTCGCCCAGCTGGACATGCTCGAGTTCAGCCGGAACCCCAAACACGTGTCAGCCGCATGGCCCGAAGGATATTGGCCGAAAGGTCCGGAACCGCAGAACGCGGCCGCATGGGACCACAGCATCAAATCGTTTCAACATGACCTCAGCGCCATGCGGAAACTGGTTTCGGATCCGAAGTCCGACCTGTTTACTCCCTTCGCTCACGGCGACGGACAGACGCTGCTCCGCGAGGCGCTGCAGCTGGCGGATCACAACGCATACCACGTCGGGGAGTTGATCTTCCTTCGAAGGCTTCTCGGGGCATGGAAGTGAAATGCCGGCGGAAGAGGCACGGACATGCGCGGTATGCCGGATGCTTTGCCGGAACCTGCGGGAAGGATTGCGCCGACCCGGCGCCAATATCACGAGCAGAGAACTTATCGATTACTTGCGGGAATTGAACGACGATGATTGCGCCCGGCAGCGAGAAACTTCAGATCTCTCCGTCATTGTCGGGATTGCCGCCCGATGCGATTACAAATCCGAACTGATTAACCTTGCGGGCGCCAGGCTGTCCCATACTCCTCCAGTGCAACTCGGACCAGCTGGCTCCGCGTGCGCACTCCCGTCTTGATGAAAAGCTGCTGCATAGCCGACTTGACGGAAGCCTCCGAGATACTCAGCTGGCCGGCAATCTCCTTATTGCTGGCGCCGGCAAAAACTCGCTGGAGCACCTCGCGTTCGCGCTCGCTCAACTGATGTTTGAGCGCCTGCCGGCTCTCGGCCTCAACAGCCTTTACGAGGCCCTGCACGCACGATTGGTCGATCCACGTTTCACCCGCCATCACTTTGTGAATCGCCTCGATCAGAAGCTCGGGAGGACTGTGCTTCAAGAAGATGCCGCAGATTCCAAAACCAAGAGCCCGAACATAGTCGGCGTCATTCATTCCGGCGGTCACCAGGAAGATGCGACCTCCGTAGCCCGCGTCGCGCGCAGCCCGGATAAATTGCAATCCGTTCTGTCTGTTGCCCAGATCGTAGTCGAGAAGCACCAGATCGACGTTCTGGCGGCCGAGTTCTTCCAATGCCTCATGGCTCGAGGCGTGATGTCCTACCACCTGAAAGTCCGGCGCCGTGTCGAGCAGCCGACTCAGCATTGCCCGAAACAGCGTGTGGTCGTCAAGAAGCAACAGCCTGGTCTTCGTTGTCATACTCATGATCCGATCCGAGCGCGAGACTGACCGCGAAACAACATCCCACGGGCTGCGGTTCGTACTCGATGTCGCCCTGAAACGCGCGTACGAAAGTGCGCGAGAGATAGAGTCCCAGGCCGGATGCCTGAGCACCAGGCTGGAAAGGTTGAAAGAGCAATTCCGGATGGGCGATGCCGGGTCCCGTATCGATAAAACGAACCACCACGAACGGCTCGTCCACTGATGCCCGCACGGTGAGTTCCGCTCGGCCGCGCCCCCCGTTCCAGGCGCATCCCTCCATCGCTCGCTCGCTGTTCTTCGCAATATTGAGGAACGCCTGCAGGAGGGTTTCCCGATCCGCCCAGACTCGCGGAAGAGCGCCAGGGAGATCCCATCGAGTCGACATCTCCGATTCATGAAACGATGGCTCAATCACGATCCTCAGTTCATCAAGTACGGACCGCACATCGATACTTTCAGCCACCGATTGAGTCGTTTGCCGGAGTTCCAGACCGGCCATCTTCTCGAGGCCCTGCACCAGCGTACCGAGGGCGCGAAAATCCTCGTTGCGAGCCAATTGCTCATCGCGGCTGAGTTGGGAGTGAACGACGGCAATTGCGCCGCATACATTCCTGATCTCATGACATAAAGCTCCGACCAGAACCTTGGAACCGCTCAGAATCTGCTGCATGTTGAACTCCGCCCGGTCCCGCAGTTGTTCGGACGAATCAAACACCACCGCGGCGAGGCGGGGCCCGGACTTCGTCTGATAGGTCGAGAACCATACATGAGCCAAAAAGACCTCGTCATCCTGACGTCGGCCCCTGCACTCCATGTCTGTGCGGAAGGTCGGCGTTTCCGTCAGGGAGGGAGGAACGCTGGCCAATGCCGGCAGAAACTGAGCAATCGACTGACCCTGCAGACTGCCTTTCTCGACGCGCAGGAGGCGGTGGGCCGCCTCATTTGCCAGAAGAACGCGGCCGTTTCCATCAAGCGTGAAGATTGTCGCCGGACTGCTCGAGATAAGAAACTCCAGTTGCTCCTCGGTCGTGCGGCGCAGTTCGATCTCGCGCTCTACTTCTTCCAGATGGAGATCCGCCAGCCTCCGGCCGCGCGCCGACGTGAAACCAAAGAATCCCGCTCCGAAAAAAGCGGTGAATGTCAGAATGACGCGCGAGATACCGACCTGCGTCGTCCACGGAAATGGATCGAACGCCTCGTTCAGCGCGGTGCAGAGAGAGGCGACTACGGCGATCTGCCAGAGCGAGAGACACGTGCCCACCATCAGTATGGGAAACAGATAGAGAAAACCGAAGGAGATGTCGTTTTCAAAGTGCCAGTCAGCGAGGGCGATCACGGCGATCGAGATTCCAGCCCACAGCAGGACCTTCGTTCGGCTGCCCTGAAGATGATGAACAAGAACCTCCCGTATCCGGCCTGGTTTCAAGTGTTATCTGTCTCCGCCGACTTTCATTGTGGGACGCAAAAGCCGTTTCCCCAAGCGTCTGGCTGAAAGATATAGCCGGAAGGTCCAGCCGAAAGAACGACACCGCTGGTCGAACAATACCTGGAAAGAAGCCTGTCCGTGTCCATAGACTGAAATCGAGAGCTGTCGAGTCCGCGATAACTCGGTCTCACAAAGACGAAGTTAATGAACCTCCTGGCTTGCGCCGTCGCACTAACATTCGGGCTCCTTGCCATAGCTTCGCCGGCGCGCGCGGCGCGCATCTGGGGTTGGAACCGCCTGAACGAGTTAGCGGCGTCACGCAGGGTCTCTTATCTGCGCTGGTACAGAGTATTCGGGTTCGTTCTTTGCCTCGGGGGAACGCTTCTGGCGATCGACAGTCTTATGTTCTCGAAGTATCATTCCGGCGAGCCCGCACGCGGTGTTGTGATTACGCCGGCGATCGAATATAAATGATTCGCGCCGTAGTCGACTTCGCGCTCAACAACCGCTTCCTTGTAATCTTAGGCGCGATTCTCCTGCTTGTGGCGGGCGGTGTCTCTTTTGCCAATCTGCCGATCGAAGCTTATCCGGACGTGGCGAACAACTACGTCAACGTGATCACGCAGTGGCCAGGCCGCGCCGCTGAAGAAGTGGAACAGCAGGTCACAATTCCGATTGAAATCGTGATGAACGGAATCCCGCATCTCACGAGTCTGCGATCCGTCTCCGTGTTCGGCCTTTCCAGCGTCACCATGATCTTTGACGACGACTCCGACAACGACTGGAATCGGCAGAAGGCGCTGGAGCGGTTATCGCAGGTAAATCTCCCCGACAATATTCAGGCGCAGATGGGAACGGACTGGAGCCCGGTCGGACAGATCTACTGGTACACGCTGACCAGCACGAACCCCCACTACGACGTGATGGAGTTGAAGTCGCTCGAAGACTGGGTCCTGGAAAAGCAGTTCAAGTCGGTGCCGAACGTTGTAGACGTTTCCAGCTTCGGCGGTCCCACAAAGGAATACCAGATCCGAATGGATCCGGAGAAGCTGATTTCTTACGGCCTGAATATCGGACAGATTGAGCAGCAGCTTCAAAACAACAACGTCAACGCCGGCGGCAGTTTCATCGAAGAGGGTCTGCAGCAGGTGAACGTCCGGGAACTCGGACTCTTCGATCACGTTGACGATATCCAAAGAACATTGATCAAGTCGCAAAATGGCACCCCGCTTCGCATCCGCGACATCGCGGAAGTCCAGCAGGGCCCCAAGATCAGGCTCGGCCGGATCGGGAAGGCGATTCACCGGGTCGATGGCAAGATCCTGGACGACGACGATGTCGTCGAAGGCATTGTCCTGCTCCGCAAGGGCGCGGATTCGGAAGCCACGCTGCAAGGCATCCACGCGAAGGTCAGGGAGCTCAACGACGTGATCCTTCCGCCCGGCGTGAAAGTGGTTCCGTTTCTCGACCGCAGCCAGCTGGTCGAATACACCACCCACACGGTTCTCGGCAATCTGCGAGACGGGATCATACTTGTCGCGATTATCCTGTTTCTCTTCCTCGGAAATTTTCGGGGCGCTCTGATCGTCTCCCTGACCATTCCGTTCTCGCTGCTCTTTGCGGCGATTTGCCTGCAACTCCGGCATATCCCCGCCAACCTGCTATCGCTCGGGGCGCTCGATTTCGGCATGGTCGTGGATGGCGCGGTCGTGATGGTTGAGAACATCGTCCGGCACATGAGCCACCACCAGGAGAACGGGCCGAAAACGGTCATCGAAAGGATTCGCGAGGCAGCGCACGAAGTGCAGCGGCCGGTGTTTTACGCGATCGGCATCATCATTACCGCGTATCTGCCGATCTTTACCCTCCAGGCCGTCGAAGGTCGCCTGTTCAAACCGATGGCCTGGACGGTTGCATTCGCCCTGCTCGGGGCGCTCGTCTTCTCGATGCTGATTGCCCCGGTGCTTTCGAGCGTCCTGTTCCGTAAGGGTGTGAGAGAGTTTCACAATCCGGTGCTTGTATTCATCACGAACCGCTACCGGGGAGGAGTGCGGTGGGCCATCGAACACAGATATGTGACGGTGGGAGTTGGTTTGCTCGCTGTCGCCGTCTCGGGATATCTCGCACTGAGCGGAGTGATCGGGTCCGAGTTTCTTCCCCATCTCGATGAGGGCGCAATCTGGGCGCGCGGGACGCTGGCCCCGAGCACCGGACCGACCGAAGGCACCCGCCTGGTCAACCGCGCCCGCATTATCTTCGCCTCTTTTCCCGAAGTGACGCAGGTCGTCTCGCAGGTGGGCCGTCCCGACGATGGCACAGATTACGCAGGCTTCTTCAACACTGAATATTTTGTGGATCTGAAGCCCAGGGAGCAGTGGCGACCGGTCTTCCATCAGGACAAAGATGAGCTGATCGCGGCGATGGATCGCGACCTCGAGAAGATTCCAGGCGTGATCTGGAATTTCTCTCAGCCCATCGCGGACAACATGGAAGAGGCCGTCAGCGGGGTCAAGGGACAGCTGGCGGTGAAGATCTACGGCACCGATCTCAGGCAGCTCGAAGCGAAGGGCGACGAAATCGTCAATGTCCTGCGCACGATCAAAGGCATTGAAGATCTCGGGCTTTTCCGTGTAGTCGGACAACCCAACCTCGACCTTACCGTCAATCGCGACGCGGCGGCGCGCTTCGGCATCAATGTGGCGGATGTGCAGGATGCTGTACAGACCGCGATAGGCGGCAACGTCCTCGGTCAGGTTCTTCAGGGGGAACAGCGGTATGACCTGGTCGCCCGCTACCTGCCGCAATACCGTGATACGAAAGACGCGATTGAGCAAATCCGCCTTCTCGCGCCCAGCGGGGAACGCGTCTCCCTGGCCCAGCTTTGCGATGTGAAAACGCTGGATGGCGCATCGCAGATTTCCCGCGAGTCGAACTCCCGCTATGTGGCGCTGAAATACAGCGTGCGCGGTCGCGATCTCGGCAGCACGGTCGAAGAGGCGATCGCGCGAGTCAACAAAGAGGTCAAATTGCCTGCTGGCTACCACGCCGAATGGGCCGGAGAATATCAGAGCCAGAAGAGGTCTTCGAAGCGGCTCAGCATCGTCCTGCCGATCACTCTGGTGGCGATTTTCCTGATCCTTTACAGCATGTTCAATTCGTTCAAATGGGCGGGGTTGCTGTTCGTTAACGTGGCGATGGCGCCTCTCGGAGGATTACTGGCGCTATGGCTCAGCGGAACTCACTTCAGCGTGTCTTCGGGAGTCGGGTTTCTGGCGCTGTTCGGCGTCGCCGTTCAGACGGGGGTCATCATGGTTGAATACATCAACCAACTTCGCGTGCGCGGACACTCAATTGAAGATTCCGCCATCGAAGGAGCCGTTCTTCGGCTTCGCCCCATCATGATGACGGCCTTGGTGGCGACGCTTGGTTTGCTGCCGGCTGCGACGTCTCGGGGCATCGGTTCGGATTCGCAGCGCCCGTTCGCGATCGTGATCGTAGGGGGATTGATGGCGGCACTGCTGCTGAGCATCTTCCTGCTTCCGACGATCTATGTATGGATCGCGAGAAACGACGACACGCTGCCGGCGCTTGAGGGCGAGTTCGAGTAGAGTTCGTCGAAATCACGGCCTGCGCTGGAAAAGTCTCCGGTCCCAGTTGACAGGCTCCGGCGTACTTGCCGTGATCTGGCTGAAGTCGCGATGATCGGGATTAATCAGGACGTTGCGTTCGTGCCCCTGGGTTATCACGCTCGGAACCAATAATACAGCCGATCTCTGGTCCAGAAGCCAGCTGTCGCCAAATGCGCGGCTGACTGTCTGATTTTCGTCGTCCCACCCGGGGAGATCGTTTTCGCCGATGGATTCGATAATCAGCGAGTCCGGAATCGCGATTTCGATTACCGCATGGGTCTTCGGTGCGCGTCCGAGATTGGAATGGACCAGGGTTTCGAGAAGGGCGCCCGCGAAGGTTTCCGCCGCATAGATTACCGGCCTGCCGGGTGAGTTCCAGCGTCCGCCCGTCAGGCGGGCGCCCATTCCGTCAAATAAGGGGAAGCGGCGATCCGCAACCCGGAAAACGCGCATCAGGCCGGAATGCCGTAAAACAGCCGGTCAAGAAGCTCCTCTACCCGGCGGGCGCCGAGTTCTGTCGCTGAGGAATCGAGCGGGCTGCGGTTTCCCAGTTCGGGATGCGATTTCATCAGCCATTCGCGCGCATCCTCGCGATCGTTCCACACGTATTCGGCAGCCGCAATCACGCGAGCCAGGCGTTCGGTTCGTTCGCTTTCATCATGCGAGAGCCGCGTCCGGCGCTTGAAAGTGGCCTCGGGAACGATCCGGAACATGGCCCGGCGCGCGTCTCCCGCAGAAGAGTAGACGCGTTCCACGGCTAACCGCAGAGCGCGTTTGGGAAGGCCGGCTGACACGGTGTCTTCGAGATCGCCAATCGACTTGACGCGGTGGCCAAGAATTGCCGTTCCGCCCAGAACATTCGCAATACTTTCAGGCTGTACCATGTGCTCCTTCAGGTATCAGTATAGCTCCTTGTGTAGCTCAAATGATACTATTGGAGCGCGGCGCGCAATTCGCCCGTCTGGCGGAGCACGTTCAACCGCGCGCGTTCCGCACTGAACTGAGCATCATAGAACGCCGTCCACTTCTCGTCTTCGCTGAAGCGCGCTTCTTCCACCTGGCGCAATGACGCCCGGCCCTCGCTCATCTGCGCAAGCAGCACCGAAAGCTGCGTCCGCGCAAGATCCAGATCCGCCTGCGCCAGTTCCCGGGCGACGTCGGCCTTCCGTATATCGAGATAGCTCTGGTGAATATCCAGCGCGATCCGATTGCGCTCCGCATCCACCTCGGAATGAATGTGCTGCTGGTCTGATTCGGCTTCCTTGATGAGCGCCTTCACTCCCGATCCGACGAAAACCGGGATCTGCACCGATACGCCGAGTTCCGCGTTGTTGGCCTTGAACCTCTGGAAATACTCTTCGTAGTTGTTGTATTTGGCCAGCAGCGCATACTGCGCGATCAGATCCACGCGCGGCAGGCGTTGCGCTCTGTCGCCGCTGATTTCCAGCCCCTTCGCCAGATAGTTCGAGTCAAGACGTTTCAGTTCTTTACTCGAATCGAGAGCCTCCTTCAGAGCGACATCCTCTGTGTCCGGAATCTTCGGAGACGGGCGATCTTCCTCCACCGGCTTCACGACATCGGTCGCGCTATACCCCAGAACGGAAGCAAGGCTGTGGCCGGAGTAGTCGAGATCGCTCTGAAGCGAGATGAAACGCTGCCGCGCGCGCAACAGATTAACGTTCGCCTGCTGCGCAGTCACGGCGAGTTCGCGGCCCTCTTCCACTCTCGCCTGCGCCGTCTGCATAACCTTTTCCAGACTGTCGACCTGCTTCTCCGCCGTCTCGGCCAGCCGCCCGGCTCTGTCCAGGTCGATATAGAGCGAGGCTATCCGGAAGGTGATCTCATCGCTCTTCTCGCCGGCGGCAAATCCCGATCCGCGCGCGGACTCCCTCGCCTGTTTTATGGCATAGCTCTGCGCCCGGTTGAAAAGGAATTCGGTCGTCCTCGCCTGGAAAACCGCCGGCGCCGACCCGTCGATGCTCAAAGGGAACCCGTTCGTGTACGCAGCGCCGGTCCCGACATCGACGCGCGGGGTAAAAGGGCTTTTAGCGTAGCTGATGCCCAGCGTGGCTTTCAACTCGTCCATCCGCGCCATCAGAACCTCCGGGTTCTGCGACAAGGCGCGATCGACGGCCTGCTTAAGCGTCAGAGTGTATGTTTCCGCGCGGGCCGCCAGTGCGATCCCGAGCAGCAAAGCAAATGTGCGCATGAACTATTCGTAGCGCAGTGCTTCCGTCGGGTTCAATCGCGACGCGCGGCTGGCCGGGAGCATGCCGAATATCAGCCCCACCAGACTCGATACGGTGAATGCGATCCCAACGGACCAGAGCGAGATGGGAATGCGGATATTCTCGACGAAATACTGCACGCTCAGCGGTACGGCCACGCCCGCGAGAATCCCAAAAGTGCCGCCGCCAATGCTGATCAGAACCGCTTCAGTCAGGAATTGAAGCAGGACATCGCGGCGCGAAGCCCCGACGGCCATTCGGACCCCAATCTCGCGGGTCCGCTCGGTTACCGTGACCAGCATGATGTTCATGATGCCGATCCCCGATATGACGAGCGCGATCGCGGAGACCAGAATCAGCACGAGCGTGAGGATTTTGGCAATGCTCTTCGCCGCGTTGAGAATCGCGGAGAGGTTTTCGACTTTGTAGGTGGTTCCCGCGCGGTGCCGGCTTTCGAGAATCTCTCTCACCTGCTCTGTCACAGCCTCCACATCCTGCGCCTGCCGAACCTGCACGTATAGAGGATCGATGCGCTCCACGCGAATAAAGTATTGCTGCACCGTAATCGGAATCACGATGGTTTCGGTATTCAGTTCCGATTCGCCAAAGCTTTCGACCTTTTCCTTGAACGTGCCGATCACGGTGAACTGCAGATCGTGAATCTTGATCTCCTGACCTATTGCTGCGTTCTGGCTGCCATAGAGCCGCTTCGCCAGCTTGTCCGTCAACAGCGCGACCTTCTGACGCAGGTCGACGTCGCTCGCGTCGAGAAACCGTCCGGCCAGCACCTGGAGATTGCGGACCGGCTTGTAATATTCATCCGAGCCCAGCACGAGAATCCGTTCTTCTTTCCCGTTCAGGAACATCGTGTCGTAGTTGGTCTCGATCCCCGTCGCCGCGACGATGCGTCCGGCAAGCTGTTCCCGGATCGCCTGCACATCGGCGATCTTGATGAAATCGGCATTGACTTCCGCGGAAGAGGACTGGGTTCCGATCTCGTACGAGGCAAAGATCATATTCGACCCCACGCCTTCGATCTGCTCGAGAATGTAGTTCTGGCCGGTGAGTGAAATCGTGACCACCAGAATTACCGAAGCCGTCCCAATCACCATCCCCAGGCACGTCAGGAACGACCGTACGGGGTTCTGCCGCAGCGCCTGCAGGCTGAAGCTCATCGCTTCGCCGATATGCACGGCTAGATGCCTTTCGCTTTCCTGAGGAGCCGCCGGGCTTCCCAAACGGGAGGGTCGGCGGGTGTCAGATTCTTCGCAGCGATATATTCCCTCAGCAGATCGCGCGCCTGATCCGCATTGCGGCCCGCGTTGATGTAAGCGGTGGCGCGCACGAAGAGAATCCGAGGCGAATCCGGAGCCAGCCACGCGGCCCGTTCGAAGGCTTTCTCGCTGTCGTCGTATCGGCCGCGACGGCTCAGAAAGCGGGCAAGATCCAGCTTCACGTTCACCTGTGCAGGTCCCAGACGGATTGCTTCGCGCAGGTCGGCTTCTGCCCGATCAAATTGTTTTCGTTCTTCATGGATTCGCGACCATGCCACGCGAGCGCCGATCGGATCGCATTTCTCCATTTGCGGAATCAGGCTCAGCGCCTTTTCGATACCGCCGCCCACCACCGGCGGCGCCTCGACATAGAAATCGAACAGATCACCGAGGGCTTGTGCATTTGCGGGGTCAAGCCGCACTGCACTTTCGAAAGCCTCGCGAGCCTTCTGCGCGTACCCGAATGCGTGCAGTGCGAAGGCTGTTTCAGCGCGGCCGCCCCATGCACGGCCGAGCCACATCTGGATCGTCGAGTCTGCGGGCGCAAGGGCGGCCGCCCGCTCCAGTGTTTCCACGGCCAGCCTTAACTCGCCTTGCTGGTAATTGCATTGGCCGAGCAGCTCGAGGTTTTGCGCGTCGGGGGACTCCCGCGTGAGCAGAGCGACCGCCCCGGCGTAGTCGGCGCGCTGATACAGTTCCAAAGCCCCGCCGCCCGTCGAGCTATTCGCAAAAACGAACCCAGTCAGCAATGGAATCAGAATCGCGGCACGCACGAATAAGACTTCACCCTTTGTCGAAAACATCCCGTATACGTTACTCGATGAAATGGGCGCGACCAGAGTTTCGCGGCATTGTCTTAGACCGCGGGCGACTTTACTGCCCGGCGGGACGATGCCGCGCAAACATCCGAAACACTTCCGCGACGGCGATCCAGAGATTCACCACCCCGAGACCGCTGATTCCTCCGCGTACAAACGGGTTATTCCAGAATACGCGCCAGGTTGTCTGGATACTGCCGGGAATGGCCGACGCAAAGTAGTTGTCGCCCCATCCATCGGTCCAGGGATAAATCAGCAAAAACAAACCCAATTCGAAGCAAAAAATAATGAAGAGCACCGAGGTCAGGCGCTGAAACCAGCCGGGTCCGGGCGGCGAAATCGGTGCTTCGCTTTGCGGGTCGGGAATCTCCCCGTTTGGACCGGGAGCCTCCGCCGGCTGATCGCTCATGGGCGTAGCGCTCAAACCGCCGCAAACATCTCCATCTGGCGATCTCTCGGAAGTGGCGAAAACAGCGCGTGCCGCCGCACCGGCTCAAAGCTGAAGCGATGCATGGGCGTCGGGCCATGCGTCCGGATTGCGGCCATATGTTCCGGCGACTGGTAGCCCTTGTGATTTCGCAGTCCGTATTCCGGATAAAACTTGTCCCACTCGCGCATCATCTGATCGCGATAGACCTTCGCGACGATGGATGCCGCGGCAATTGCGTGGCAGCGTTCGTCACCCTGAATGAGGGGCTGCTGCGGAAGCGGCAGATCGAGCGGCACGGCGTCCACGAGCACGAAATCCGCTGCCGGGGCCAGTTGCCGGACCGCCGTTTTCATTGCCAGCCGGGAGGCCTCGTAAATATTGATCCGGTCAATCGTAGCCGCGTCTACAGCCGCAACGCTCCACGCCACCGCTCGTTCCCGAATGCGCGCAGCCAGCACTTCCCGGCGATCGGGTTCGATCTGCTTGCTGTCGTTCAATCCGCGAATGGGGGAATCCGGAGAAAGGATAACCGCTGCCGCGACCACCGCGCCGAATAGCGATCCGCGACCCACTTCATCCGCGCCCGCAATGAAGTGAAAGCCGCGAGCCCGGAGTTCCTGTTCGAGGCTCCCCAGACACTTCCACTTGCGGTCTTTGCAGCTTGAGATTATTCGCGGCGGCGCGGGCCATGCTCAGCCCCGCAACCGGGTCAGGTACGTTCCTTGAGCCGCGCGGCCTTGCCCTTAAGTCCCCGCAGATAGTACAACTTCGCGCGGCGGACTTTGCCGGTGCGAACAACGTCGATATGGTCGACAATCGTTGCGCTCAAAGGGAAAATACGCTCGACGCCGTGACCGAAGCTGACCTTGCGGACCGTTACGGTCTCGCCCATCCCGGTGTTCTTGCGCGCGAGCACCGTGCCTTCAAACACCTGAATGCGTTCTTTTTCGCCTTCTTTGATTTTGACGTGGACTTTGATCGTGTCGCCCGGACGGAATGGCGTCAAATTGGCGCGACGGTTCTTTTCGACAAATTTCGTTAACAACGCGTTCTGCATTTCGGGAACCTTATTGGTGGGTTAAGTAACTATCGTACTACAGTCAACCCGCTGTTCAGCGGAAGCGCTATCCGATCCTGCTCACCGGACCAAAATTGAGGATTTGCATCAGTTTGTCGAGCAGGCTCTGTGCGATATCGACATTAATGGTGAGCGACCGTCCCTGTTGATCGACGGTAATTCCGTCCCAGACCTTCAGTAATTCCGGTTGATTCTCCGGGACCTTCAGCCTGCCCAAGCCCACCATGCCCCGGAATGTGTCCCGCAGACTCACGGCGTCCTTTTCGGTTGCCGTCGTGCCACGGACCTTTGCAAATAATCCCATGCTCAGGTCGGCTTCAAAAGACGTGTCCTCAAGTCCCTGCAGGATCTTTGACATATCGATACCGGAGCCGGCGCCCGGGGAATGCTCCGCCAGAAATGAGGACAAGCCGGTCGAAACGCCCCAGAGTTGCGCCCGGGTCTCAACACCGGAGGCTCTGGCGAGCAACGGCTGCGCAGCCGTGTGCGAACCCGACTTCCACTCGTCGAGCGCGGCTATTACAGCCGGCAGATCCCCGGCGGCGGCCAGCGTGGAATCGAGAATGCAAAATCCGCTGTTTCCCTGACCCCATATATCGTATTCGCCATGCCGCGTGCGGCTCAGACTCTTGAGGGTTACAGTATCCGGGTGAAATGTCCCGCGCGCCAGCATCACGTCGCCGCGCGGAGTGGTGGCGAAGAGCAATTCCCTGACATCGCGCCGGGGATCGAAACCGGTAGATCTCGCAAACTCGTCAAGCTGCGGAATGCTGCGGCTTTCGACAAGTTTCCGGTAAAGCACGGTTTGCTTGATGGGTTCCATTCGGGCCCCCACCAGGCCGGTCGTGCCCGGCGGCACCATTCGCTCCAGAACATTGTCGACCGCCGGCTGGGCAGCGGCGCTCCAGGCAAAGCCCAGGACCATGCCAAATGCTGTGACCGCGGACCGTATCAAAAGCTCCTCCCCGCGAACCGCCATAGCCCGAGGCCGAGCGCTACGAGGCCGAACAATGCGGTGCTCCAGACCGGCATCCAGCTTTCCACCGGCTGGTTCAGGTTCATATGCCAGATAATGAGGCTGACGTCAACCGTCTTCGGAAGAACATAATAAAGCCCTCGGACCACGTCCCGCGACCACTCCGAGCTGAGTAGCCTTTCGATGGTGGCTTTCTGTGCCAGTAACACCGTGATGATCATGATCGCGAACGTCGCCATGATCGCGACGGCGGCGCTGTCCCACAGCACTCCAACGAGCACAATCACCGCCAGCAGAACGGAAAAGATAAAAATGGTGCAAAAGCTCGATATTAGAAAACCCGAACCCCAGACGGCTGTCTTGATTCCAAAAATGATCCAGGAGCCCACCACGAGATAAAGGATATTCGCGGAGACAACCAGCACGTTACCGGCATAGCGGCCGAGCAACAAATGAGTGCGTGTGACCGGCTTGGAGAGCAGTAGTTCAATGCGTCCCGGTTCGAAAACAGCGGACACCAGACCGGCGGATGCGAAGACGGCGAGCGCCGTCCCTGCGAAGTAAAGAATCATTGCAATCACCGCCTGCGTCTGGTGCACCAGTTGCTGAACGTCGGTCCCCGGCGTATTGCGGCCGAAAATGGTGACGGTGGCGATCGCTCCCTGAACTACGTCTACCCGCATGATGAACATCAGGAAAAGCAGCAATGCCGTGCAGCAGCCGAAGAATCCCCAGAAGATGCGGCGCGCAAATGCCTCGCGGAAGGTGTCGAGAATCAGCGCCGCAGTGACCTTCACTGTTTTTCTCCAGCCGGGCCCTCTCCCATTGGAACGGGGGCCTCAACCGTCTTCATGAAGACCTCTTCGAGCGTACTCCTTGTGCGTGCGAGTGACTCGATCTCGCACCCTCCTTTGCGTAGCAGGTCGACCGCGTAATTGGCGTCCTCGCGCGTTGCATAAAGCAAGTGCAGTGAACCGTTGTTCGATGTGACGGCCCGCGCTTTGACGCGCAGCTCGGTTTCGACGGCCTCCGGCACATGCAACCCCTCGATGCGATACCCGCTTCCGCTGGTCAGTTCCTGCACCGTCCCGGTAAGCGCCAGTTTCCCCTTCTGGATTATCGCGACCTCCCGGCAGAAGAGCTCCACCTCGGCCAGCAAATGAGAGTTGAGGAAGATCGTCACGCCCTGCTGTTCCAGTGCCTGCAGCACATCGCGAATGTGCTTTCGACCTACAGGGTCCACTCCGTCGCTGGGTTCATCAAGAACCAGCAATTTCGGTGAATGGATCAGCGCCTGCGCCAGTCCGACCCGCTGCAGCATCCCTTTTGAATATTTGCCGAGACGCAGGTCGCGCGCCCGCTCGTCCAGGCCGACCATGTTGAGCAATTCCGGAATGCGTTTGCGCCGCACCGCCGTCTCCATGCCGGAAAGCGCGCCATAGAAATCGAGCATGTCCCAGCCGGTCATATAGGTTGGGAACCGATGGTTTTCCGGAAGATAACCGATTGGCCGCCGCGCTTCGGCCTCGCGCGTATCGCGTCCGAAAACCATCGCCCGCCCGGCCGTCTGATGCGTGGAAGAGAGGAGCATCTTCACGAACGTGGTCTTCCCCGCTCCGTTCGGGCCGAGCAGCCCGAATGTCGATCCCGCGGGCACCCTCAATGAGATGTTGTCGACGGCGCGCAGTTCGCGGCTGGAAAAACGGCCCCTAAATACCTTGGTCAGTCCTTCCGTTTCAATCGCGTGCGCTGCCACTCTATGCAGGATAACGGACGGCGAAGGGTTTTCGTTCGAACAAAAGGCCGTTCAGGGATATGGCCGGCACGTGCGCTATACTCTCGGCGGAATGAGCGCTCTCGCGCGCTGGCTTCTGGCCGGTCTTCTCGGTACAGCCCTGCTTTACGGACAGGCTCCCGTGAGCGATGCCCGCTACGCGCACCTGGCGCGCGGCGTGAACCTGACTCGATGGTTCCAATACGGCAGCCGTATCCCGATCACGACAGCAGACCGCGACCTCCTGCTCAAAGCCGGATTTACCTGCGTGCGCATTCCCGTCGCGCCTCAATATCTGCTTTACGACTGGAGTTCGCCGCAGCGAATCGAACGGAACCTGGACGACCTCGATAAAGGCATCGACATGTTTCTCGACGCCGGCATGGCCGTTACGCTTGACTTCCACGCCGATTCCCAGTATCTGGACAGCTACCTGACAAAAACGGGCTCCCGCGAGGCGCTGGTCAACATCTGGCGAATGCTGGCTACGCGCTACGCCAATCGCAATCCGGATCTCCTCTTCTTCGAAATCATGAATGAACCCGACAACCGGTTCACAGAGGAGGAATGGGATGCGGAACAACGGCAGGTGCTTGCGGCTATCCACGCAATCGCTCCCGCGCATACCGTTCTGCTGGACGCGGTCCAGTGGAGCGGCCTTGATGCGCTCACCCAGATGACTCCCTATAGCGATCCCAACGTGATCTACGTGCTGCACTATTATTCGCCTTCCACGTTTACCCACCAGGGCGCCGACTGGACGGGCCAGCCGGAAATCGCAGAGCTTCGGGGGGTTCCCTGGCCGCCGTTTCTGCCGGAACTCGAAAATCTGATCCAGCGGGAAACCTCGCCGGGCGTTCTCGCTTTGCTGCGAAAATATCAGGGCGAAAACTGGGACTCGGGTCGCATCGACTGGGACATGCAACTCGCCGCCGCGTGGGGACGGCACTGGGGCGTGCGGGTTGTCGTCAACGAATTCGGCGACTTCAAGCCCTTCAGCCCACCGGAATCGCGGGCGCGCTGGTTGCACGATGTCCGGACTGCTCTGGAACGGCAGAAGCTGGGGTGGGCGGTTTGGGATTACGGCGCGGGCTTCGACCTGACCGTCCTGAAAGACGGCGTCAGGACAATCGATCCACTGGTCGGCGCGGCGCTGGGCCTCACGTCCGCGCAGGCATGGAACATCCCCGACCCGGTGCGCCCCGGTCCCCGGGCGGAATTTTCCGGGCTTCGAACGGTACAGCTGGGCGCCGAGCCCGATACTACCGGATTCGCCGAAGGTATCCTCCCCGTCGATCTCAATCTCGACGGCTCTCCGGATCTTGTCATAACGCCCGCAACCTGGCCGATTCTGCCCGCGTTGCCGGTTCAGTTTCTGCTCAATGATGGCAGCGGAATTCTGACGCCAGGCCAATTCGACGGCCCGGCACCAACACAGCGGTTTGTCCCATCGATCGTTGCAGGCCATTTTCTGAGCGCATCGAAGCGGCCCGGATTCTTCCTCCCCGATACGGGGCCTGCCGACGGCTCCGGCGCGCAAAGCGGTTTGATTTTGCCATCGGGCGCGGATCGATTGAGAGATGCGACCAGCGGTCTGCCCCATGAAATGGTCCGCACGACGGGCGCAGCTGCCGGAGACGTGGATGGGAACGGGATCGACGATCTCGCGGTCTTCCACGACGGAGTCGAACTGCTTCGCAACGACGGAAACGGCCGCTTCCAGGCCGATCCGACCGCCATCGCCGATGGCGGCCGCTTCACCTGTGGAGCCTTTGTGCCCCGCCGCGACACCCAGGTTCCCGATCTGCTCGTGTTTGGCGGCACCGATGCGCCGGGACGCGTGCTGCTCAACGATGGGGCCGGGCATTTTCGCGATGGAGTGATGCTGCCGCAACCGGCGACGCTCGGCCGTCCCGCCTCGGGTGGGTGTGCCGCAGTGGCCGATCTGGATAGCGACGGAAATCCCGACGTGGTCGTCGCTTACACGCAACCGGACACCATCCAGATCCTGATGAACAACGGTGATGGCACGTTCCGCGACGAGACTGCCCGACGCATGAGTGCCTCACTCGGGCCGGAGGCGGTCGTGCGGCGCGCTGTCCTGCGACGTTCCGGGAAGGATAAACCGTGGATGATGCTCGTGACTCGAGTGGGCGAACCGCCGTTGACCGAGATGCCAGGCAGCGACGGAAAATTTGTCGCCGACGAATCGCAGCCCGTCGGCGATCCGTGGGTAGTCGGCGCGGCCGACTTCAACGGCGACGGCTTGCTGGACCTGGTGTTCGGCCGCGGCGGTGGGGCGCCGGTCGAAGCCCGCTTCGGCCAGAGTACGCGCTGAATGTTCGTCCCCAATCTCAATATTTTGCCCGCGCCGCAACGCGCTCTCTGGCCGGATCTCGGAGAAACGCCGGACGAGTTTACCCTTTACGGCGGAACGGCGCTGGCGCTGCGGCTCGGGCATCGAACATCACTGGATTTCGATTTCTTCTCGAACGCCTCGTTTGATCCCGATCAGCTTGCGCGGAGGATTCCGTATCTCGGAGATGCCGAACGCGTGCAGGTGGCGCCGGACACGCTGACCTGTCGTGTTGAACGTGGCGGGCCGGTTTTGGTGTCCTTCTTTGGCGGGCTCGGGTTCGGGCAAGTAGCCATCCGCGAAAAAGTGCCGGATATGAGTCTCTACGTTGCCTCACTGCTCGACCTCGCCGGGACGAAGGCAGCCGTAGTGCAAAAGAGGGCAGAGGTCAAAGATTACATCGATATCGATGCCATCCTGCAACATGGGATTGATCTGCCCACTGTGCTTGCCGCCGGCGCGGCCGTTTACGGACGTCAGTTCAATCCATTGATTACGCTTAAGGCACTCGGTTATTTTGAAGACGTGCCGATGTTACCGGACAAAGTGCGGGCACGGCTTAAGAGAGCCGTCGAAGCGGTGGACGTGACCCGGCTGCCCGTGACGCTATGAAACCGTTGCCGGAGACTCCCGAATTGCTCGCGGTTGCCGAGCGCGTGGTCTGGTTCAAACCACCCGCCGAAAGTCTGGCCGAGCCGGTTCACTTCCTCGCACATGTCATGACCTGGGGAACTGTTGAAGACTTGCGGGCGCTCGAAGGCGTGGTGGGGCCGGAACACTTTCGGGAAGCCCTGGAGAATGCCCCACCCGGCATCTTCGATGCGCGTTCCTGGGCCTACTGGAATCTCAAATACGGACGCCAGCCCGCGCCGCCTCTGCCGGTCCGCTTTACATCTTCAGACGAAGATCAAACGAATACGGAAAAGCCTCCGCAATCCGGAACTTCAACGCGTCCGCGTGCAGCGGATTGAAAACAAAATTAACCGTCTCAGGAACGATCGCGCTGGGCACCTGCAACAGTACCCGCTCGTGCTTTCGCAGCCACGCGGTCCCCAGATCGCGAGTCGCTTCGAGGCGGTTGTGACCCGCGACCGAAGCGATTTCGACAAGGCACAGGTGCCGGTGTTCAACCCGTGGGAGCAGTAGCGGCAGAAGAAGCTGCACCCGCAAAGGGCAGGTTTCTGCGCCGCCCTTGCCTGATTTCACATTAGCCAATTCCAACCAGCGCAAAAGTGTTCAGGCTGGATGTCTTTTTCTGCTGAGTTGACCTGGCTCTTGAGCCACGCGGCGACATGGGATGCGAGGTCTGCGGGACGACCGGCGGGGGATTGCGGTTGAACAGCGTATCAACCTCTCCTCATCGGTCAGCAATCCTCGAATGGGTTCAAAGAGTTCTATCAGATTGGAGGCCTTCGCCGCGCGGGATTTTCGCCCCGTGGGGAAGCCGCCGCGTGGCAACCGTTCCGCAGGAACATGCGCGGCGTCTTCGAGCAGGCTTGCGGCATACGCTTCGAGAGCGCGGCCCTGTGCGGTGGCCTGTCGGGCAAGCTCGGCCTGAACCTCGGGCCTGATATCAACGGTGATCGTCATGGCGTCCCTATCAGGGTAACTGTTTCAATCTCTGCCGCATGTCCGACCACCCTACCCCGCGGCCCGCAGGCGTCAATCGTATCGCACAACATCTGCCTTCTTAAATGCCTGCATCTTCTGGATTGGAATTTTGTCGCCTGTCGTGACCCGCGCCGCTCAAGGACGATGCCGACGCCCTATCCGCGTTCATCGGCGTTCATCGGCGGCCGGTTGGCGTTTCGCAGAGCGATATGTGAAAGTTGAAAGTCCGGGATTTGATACAGATGCTCGAATCTGCCGGGTAGCGTTTGAAGAAGACCAGAGGCAGTCACCGCCAGTTCCTGCATCCGGAAGAAGGCATGGTCGTCACCGTGCCGGGTCACCCGGGTAAAGACGTGCCAATAGGGACCCTGAAAGCCATTCTTCGCAGTTCGGGCCTGGAGAGCAGTTCGGGCCTGGAGAAAGGATATGAGGATTAATGACGTACACGGTGATATTCGAGAAGGGACCCAGTTCCTGGGGAGCGTACGTTCCGGATCTTCCCGGTGTGATCTCGGTTGGCGACTCGCGAGACGAAGTAGAGCAACTGATCCAGGAAGCTGTCGAGTTCCATTTGCAGGGTATGCGTGAGGAGGGCATTTCGATACCCGCTCCTTCCAGTTTCGCCGGGGCAGTCGAAGTCGACCACGCCGCCTGATCCGGAATGAACCGCACTTTTTGGTTGGGGCGTTAGCGTCGAGACGAGAGACCGGCTCCAGCCTACCTCCTCGTTGCCGGTAATTGCCGGTACAATGCTGCGCCGATTTCGGGCCTGCCCTGCCGCTTGCTTTCGGTTGCGCCTGAAATCGATCATGCCGCTCACCGATGGACAAAGGCAACGAATTCGCGAAGAAGAGATCGAGAGATTACGGGTGCGCCGCGAGCTTAGCGGTGATCCGCGCAAAACCGGTGATGTGCGCAAAACAGTTATTTTCCGGGTCGTTCTCATCGCCGTTGCAGTTTTGCTCTGGCGCGTGGTGAAGAGTTCCCACATTCACTAATCCCGACTGTCTCACAAGGGTAAATTTTGCATCGGCGTTGCCGCCGATCTGTGGCCGTGGCTTTGGTGCGCCTGAAACAGGCGCGGGCAACCCGTACAGCAGAGCCGCACCAGCAGGCAAAGGGAACACAGGTCCGGCACTCAAAAAAGCAACAATCTTGCTAACATTATTCTTGACCTGCGTTACGTAACTGGTTACGGTTCGGGATGATACGAACGATACGCCATAAGGGGCTGAAACGCCTTCACGAAGACGACGACCCGCGCGGCGTCATCGCCGAACACGCTGACAAGCTCCGCGATATTCTCGCGAGGCTCGACGCTGTTCCAACCGTGGCCGATATGGACGTGCCGGGTTTAAGGCTGCACCCGCTCAAAGGTCGAGAGAAAGGTTTTTGGGCGGTAACGGTTCGCGCAAACTGGCGGGTGATTTTCCGCTTTGCCGACCATGACGCCTTCGACGTTGATTACGTGGACTACCACTGAAAAGGAGAACTGAACCATGCCGATGAAGAACCCACCCCACCCCGGAGGCTTTGTACTCCGTCAGTGCATTGAGCCTTTGGGCTTGAGCATCACGGACGCCGCCGCCGCTCTTGGCGTCACGCGCACCACGCTATCCGAACTGGTGAACGAAAAGCGCGGCATATCGCCGGAAATGGCCGTGCGACTGTCCAGGGTTTTCGGCGGCAGCGCCGAAAGCTGGCTTATGCAGCAAGCGCAGTACGATCTTGCCCACGTTCGCGCCGACCGCATCAAACTCAAGCGGCTTGAATTGGTGTAAAAGACGGATTATCCGGCAGCCGTCAGGCACAACTTCACGAGTGGCAAGACAAAAACGGCGTTTAAAATCCAGTCCTCGACGTGTATGAGGGTAGATTCTGCCGTCTTCATACTGCGTAATTGTTCGTTAACGCTGCGCTCGACCCGCTCAAAGGTATCGCTTTCGTTTTTCACGAATTGGGCGGTGCGGCTGATTGTGAAGCCAATCATCTCATCGCTCGCAAGTCGATCCAATGAGAGAAATCTAATTCGCTTGTAGATTAGCCCCAACAGACAGACAATAGTCGTTTGAAACGCGCCTTCTGTAAGGCTCGACAAGCACGCGGGCGATGGCAATTTCCGCTACTGCCCGACCGACCTTAACAATCCAAAACCATGCCCGCTTTTTCAAAGACACCTTCCACGTTGCTGAGGCTTGGCCCCAGACCCGCGTGATGTTTTCAGAACTCTCGACAAAACGCTTATCGGCGTTTCCGCTGAGTGGACAACCGAACGCTGTTTCGGAGCCGCGCCGTTTTGATGTAGCATTCTATTTCTTCCGCCGAAGCGCCCGCAGCCCGGAAAGTATCTCGGAACGCTTCTTCCGTTAGATTTAAGGATGACGCAATGTTTAGGTCAGGCTTGGTCTCCACAATTCCGAAGTGCTCACCTTGGGCGTCGTCCAATACATCGACATATATCATGGGAACATTATCTCTCAAAAATGGTTTTGAAGTGTCTTGCCCCCGCCGCCGGGCGCAAAAGGTGACTTTTTGAGAGAACCGCCGCTAGAGCCCTACCCTGCGGTCAACAGGACTTAAGCGTGTGCGAACGTCGGCCCTGATGCGGTCACGCTCTTTGTCGTCGGACGCAAATGCCGTCTCGTATTTACCGCGCAGCCGTGCCACCTTCACCGCAAGAGCATGAACCTCCACCAACTTGTTTTCGAGCTTCTGAGGTTTTGAATGCTGAAACGTTTCATCAGCGTCGGGTAGCTCACGCGCCAAAGCCTGCACGGTCGTGAGGTCGGTTTCCAACGCGGCCTTCCAAATCTCGGAGGCACCCGATTGCAACACGCCCATGGCGGCACTTACCGCGCTGCGGGACGCCCGCGCCCCTTCCAAGAGGGTAGGAAGCGCCTCGATGTCGGCGCAAACATCGGACACCTGTTTGCGGAGTTCAAGTCGAAGGTCGAGCGCCTTGATTTGTTGCGAGCGCCGGTAGCTGATCCAGCCGATCACGCACCCGGCAGGCCCGGTGATTGCGCCGATAATTCCCGGCACAGCGCCGATGTCGAGCATCGCAGGACTGAACATGTGACCATTTTACTCGCCACGCTGGGAACGTCCCATAAACGGTAAGTTTTGCATCATCGCCGGAAGGCCTGTAAATAAAGGGGTTGGCATGTTGCATATGTCTAGTGCAAAATTGAGCGCATGAAATACGGCTATGCGCGAGTTTCGACGGACGATCAGACTCCTGCTCTGCAACTAGCGGCCCTGAAAAAGGCCGGATGCAAAACCATTTTCAAAGACGACGGTTATCGGGGGCCACGACAAAGCGCCCCGCCCTGCTCCGCTGCCTGAAGAAGCTCGAACATGGCGACACGCTCATCGTGTGGAAGCTCGACCGGCTAGGCCGCAGCTTGCGCGACCTCATAACCATGCTGGACGACCTGAAACACCGGGGCGTGAAATTCAGATCACTAACAGAAGCGATCGACACCGAAACGCCGACAGGCCGCGCCATGTGGCAGATGATTGGCGTACTGGCGGAACTGGAACGCAGCCTTATCAGCGAACGAACCCGCGCCGGAGTGAAGGACGCGAAACGCCGAGGCGTGAAATTCGGGCGCAAACGGAAATTGACGGTGCAGCAGGTCAGCCACGCCCTAAAGCCGATCGACGCCGGAGAGCGCCGGGAGCACGTGGCCGCGCTCCTGAACGTTAATCGCACGACCCTTTACCGGGCGCTTGCCTGTTGAGACGCCACCTCAGCCAGAACCTTTTGTCATCCATTTGATGATGACATCTATTACCTGCACAGCTGTTAACACGAGCAACACAACCGTCATGCAAACCATCCGCTTTCCCAGACGATCACTGCTCTGGCTGAAAGTGTCGATGCTGACGCGCAGTCGCTCATTCGACCGACGAGCAAGTTCGGCCAAGCCCATTTGCAGCCATTTTTGCTGCACAAAATCGTTCGCACCACCGTGCCTCGTAGCTTGGATGTAGCACATTGCCCAGATATCATCGTCGGTCTGCGCGGATCGCCAGTTTGTTATCCATGCCCGCGCTTCGGCTTCGGACGAGGCATCAGCTTGTGAAGGATTTTCAGGTGTCATTAGAAATCTGGCTTATTGTGGATTGGCTCTCAGGTAGTCGAGGGCGAAGCGTTCAGCTATATCTTTGACGGCGTCTCTCACTTCTGGAAGCCGACTGGTACCGTACAGGCTTGCAGACGGGTAATCATTCCAGACGTCGGCCATAACGTGGTCTCCAGTGTCATCTACAGTCGCCAATTCTTCGAAACTGGCGCTGATGGAAAAGCCGTAGAGTGTCGGGGTGGTGCTTTTGATAGCGTCAACGTTGACGATAAAGGAGCCGATATCTCTCTTATCCTTCACAACTCGGTTCATTTCCGCACGCAATTGTTCGAGGTTATCCTTCGCTTGTTGCACACAACTAGCGGCAAGGCAGTCGTCTATTTGGGCAGAGAGAGTGCCGACCCGCTTCTTAAATGCTTCTGCGCTGCGTGACCTCAATTCAGCAGCAGCCGCGTCATCGAAAATCGGGATATGGTTGCGCCTCAATACAAGCTCAATGTCTCTGCTAAGAACATCTCGCGTAATTCCAAATTCTGCGACGCTGTCGCAGAAACAGACCACAACAATTCCAACAAACGGGCGACCTCTCAGACGATTAGGGGATGTTGCCGTGTCGGGCGGAGTGCCGACCACTGACGATGCCGTCGTCGGGGACCGTTGGGAAAAGATCGCGGAGCTGATCGCAAGGAAGGTCAGAATAACGCGTAGCGAGATCACGCAGCAACCCTCCTTCGCCGATTATAAGACCGGCGCCCGCCCCAGCGCAGTGGGGCGCGATTCTCTGCCCCGGAAATCAGCGCGGGCAGGTAGTGCTCCGCGGAAGGCGTAACCGGTACGAGCGCCGTTGCCTTCATGCGGCATCCCATGGATCGAAGACCGTGACGCCGAGACCGGCGAAGTCTTTGACGTTGCGCGTCACGAGCGTAAGGCCGTGTTCAAGTGCCGTGGCTGCGATCATGCCGTCAGCGACGCCAAGCGGACGTCCGATCTGTTGACGCTGAGCGTCCAAAGTGCCCCAGCGCTCGGCAATCATCTGGGTTACCGGAAGGACGCGCTTCCCAAACCATGCTGGAATAAGCACCTCTATCGAATACTCAATCTGCGTCCGCTTCACGCCTGGGGGAAGAAGTATCGCCCCTTTGCGCAACTCTCCAACGGTCACGACGCTGATAAACTGCGCAGACTTGACCTGGCTCTTGAGCCACGCGGCGACATTGGATGCGGGGTGTGCCCGCCAACTTTCCGAAGGGATATTGGTGTCGAGAAGAAACCCGCTCATGCGAGGTCTACGGGACGACCGGCGGAGGGATTGCGGCTGAACAGCGTATCAACCTCCTCATCGGTCAGCAATCCTCGAATGGGTTCAAAGAGTTCCATCAGATTGGAGGCCTTCGCCACGCGGGATTTTTCTCCCATGGGAAAGCCGGCGCGTGATGTCTCCGCAGCAACCTCCGCGGCGTCTTCGAGCAGGCTTGCGGCATAGGCTTCGAGAGCGCGGCCATGCGCAGCGGCCTGACGGGCAAGCGCGGCCTGAACCTCTGGCCTGATATCAACGATGATCGTCATGGCGTCCCTTTCAAGGTAACTGTTTCTCTCAACTACCTGCCCCAGCCCCCCGGCGTCAACCGTAAACATACCTCCTTTATATCCGGCGATCCGACGCATCGCCCGAAGCGACCTATTCGTGTTCATCCGTGTTCATTCGTGGCCAATAATGCCCGATCACAGCCGCCGAAGGAATTTTTGCCGTGCGCTTTCAATGGGTTGCACGCGCCCCTGTGCCGGATCCCCATTTTCGCCAGCTATGCTGATGCCAGGAAAACGATATTCATGTCCACTGAAACTCAAATCGCAGCCAACCGCCGCAACGCGGAGGCCTCCACCGGACCCCGCACCGCCGAAGGCAAAGCGCGCGTATCCCGCAACTCGACCACGTTCGGGCTCTATTCCGCAGGCGACGTCGTTCGCCCTGAGGAAGAATCTCTCTACCAGGCCTTCTGCGAGGACTTCCAGCAGCAGCTGGCGCCGCAAGGCGCGATGGAAACCACTCTCGCCGCGGAAATCGTCCATGCCGCCTGGCGTCTCCGCCGCTGCGCCGCAGCCGAATCCACCCTCGAAACGCCAACCGGTCTCGATCCGATGCTCGACCCGGCCACCGCCGCCGCCTGGAATTCCATCGACCGCGCCCGATCTCAGGCGCTTCGCCACTTCCAGCGCGCCAGTAACGAACTGCGCCGCCTCCAGACCGAACGCCCGGCCCGAAACGAAGAAGACCTCAAACCGGGCTTCATCCCGAGCTTTATCCATGACGCCCGCCCGCAGTTGGTTCCAAACAAGTCGCTCCCAAACGATCCGACAAAACAAACCCAATCCGAAGCGCCCCAGACGGCGTCGATCCCCCGAGGCGCCCCCTGCCCCTGCGGTTCCGGAGCGAAATACAAACGCTGCTGCGGCACGAACGCCCCAGCTGTGCTTTCGCCTGCGGCCTGACGTCGCGCTGACGACGGCATTCTCCGGCGAATTACCGGCGAATTTGAACCTTTCTCGCCGTAATCAACCATGAGTCAACCATGCCGGCGGGTTTCAGAACACGACAGCGCCTTACTCGCCCGATGCCGCCAATTTTGCCGCTGTTTTGCTGCCGCCTTCACGTCGCCCGCTTCCAAATGCGGATAAAATTGGGCGGAACACCATGGCAAACCGGCGAGAGTTCATACAAGCGGGCCTCGTCGCCTCGATCATGCCCGTTCTCACAACGGCGAAGGAAATCCTGCCCGCGGGATCGGCAGATCCCTTTTTACAAAGTGATCTTCGATCACCGATTTCAGGCCAGCCGCGAATTCGGCGGCGAGATGGAGAAACTGGGCGCGAAGGTTCACGGCATTCACGGAGACATCACCGACCTTTGGTTCCACGATCTCTACCACCGGTGGAAGGAAGGTCCGGCGCCGATCGCGGGGATGACCGCGCACGGACCGCTGTTCTGTCTGGAGAGACTCGCCTGGGATCGCGGCATGCGCGTCCTGTCCCGCACCGAGCACCCGCCTGTCGGTGATTCCGAGCCCTTGATCACCTGGGTCATCGGACCCAAAGCCAGTGGAGCCGGCAGTCAGCGATGAAACTTCCACCGGGCGTAAAGAGCAAGGATTTCGCCGACGCTATCCGGCAATTTGAGGAGGCCGTTGGCAAGCAGTGGGTGTTCACGTCGGATGAGGATGTCGCACTCTACCGCGATGCGTATTCGCCTTTCTGGGGAGAAGAGGAGGAGCGTATCGCGTCTGCCGCGGTCGCCCCTGACGGCGTTGAGCAGGTGCAGAAAGTAGTCAGGGTCGCGAACGCGTTGAAGATTCCGATTTACCCGATCTCGACCGGCAAAAACCTGGGCTATGGCGGTTCGGCGCCTAACCTTTCCGGCAGTGTGGTGCTCGACCTTAAGCGAATGAACCGGGTGCTCGAGGTCAGCGAACGGAACGCTTACGCTCTGGTCGAGCCGGGCGTCAGCTATTTCGACCTCTACCGCTATATCCAGGAGAAGGGATATAAGGTCTGGGTCGACGTCCCGGATCCCGGTTGGGGCAGTCCGATCGGCAATGCGCTCGACCACGGCGGCGGATATCTGGCGTCGCAGTTCCGCAATCATTTCGACTCCCACTGCGGGATGGAAGTGGTGCTGGCGAACGGGGATCTCCTGCGCACCGGGATGGGGGCCATGCCCACCGCAAAGACCTGGCAGGATTACAAATTCGGCTTCGGCCCCTGGATCGACGGCCTGTTTTCCCAGGGCAATTCAGGAGTCGTTACGAAGATGGGCTTCTGGCTGATGCCGCAGCCCGACGCATACCTCAGCGGAACTGTGACGGTGCCCGGCTACGAGGACATCGTTCCGATGGTCGATGTGCTCACGTTCCTCGAAAACTCCGGTGTTTCGACCGGAATGCCCGGTCTCGGAAGCCCGGTGCTGGGTGGCTTCATGATGCCTCCCCCGAAGCCCGAAGTAACTGCAATGCTGAACGAAGGCGGCATCGCTTCGCCGAAACTTCAGCAATATGCGCGTCAGAACGGCATTCCGTTCTGGAACTGCACCGTGAAGTTCTATGGGCCGTCGAAGGTAATCGCCGCGCAATGGGACTACGCGAAGGAGAAGTTCTCCGCCATCGCGGGAGCCAGGTTCCAGGACGGCGAATCCTGGAAACTCCCTCTGACTCCGGAACAGTTCAACAAGGTGCACAAACCGGAGTTCGGCATTCCCAGTCTGGAGATGTTTTCGATTGGAGCGCGATCGCCTTCCAATCCGAACCCGACTAACGGGCACATGTGGTTTTCGCCGATCATCCCCAGGACCGGCGAAGCGATCCTCGAGGCGAATCGCGTGTTTTCTCAGGCGGCGAAGGACATTGGCCTGCCGAGTATCTCTTTCAGCCTTCCCTCGACCTATTGGACGAGGTCGTTCATCTTCCTGTTTGGATTGCCCATCACGCACGACGTCGCGACCAACCGCCGGAACCGCGAGTCGTTCAAGAAGCTGATCCGGATTTGCGCCGAACACGGGTGGGGCGAATATCGGACCCCGCCGGCGTTCCAGGATACCGTGATGGATACGTATTCCTTCAACAATCACGCCCTGCGGCGCTTCCATGAAACTGTTAAGGATGCGGTGGACCCCAACGGGATCATTTCGCCGGGCCGATACGGCATCTGGCCAAAGAACTTGAGAGACAAGAAAGCATGACGAGGCTCAGGATTGGCTTCGTTTTTTTTATCGCCACTCAATCGTTTGCGGCGGACGATGCTGTCATGCAAAAGGGAAAGCAGGTCTACGAGTATTGGTGCGCCACTTGTCACGGGCCCAACTTGCCTGGTACCATTGCGCTGCAGACGAAATACAACGGCGCGAAGCCCGCGCTCCTGATCGAGCGGACTGACCTGCAGCCCGCTGTGACGAAGGCTTTTGTCCGTAAAGGTGTCACTATTATGCCTTTTTTCCGAAAGACGGAAATCAGCGACGTGGATCTGGATGCGCTGGCCGCTTACCTTTCCCGAGACCGGTGACACGAGACCGCGAAAATCATGCGTAAAGTAAGAAGGAGGCACAGAGATGTTCCATTGGAATAAAGACCGCGGTATCCTGCTCGCGGGTTGCGTTTTACTACTGGCCGCCGCGCCTCTTTTGGCTCATCACTCCTTCACCATGTTCGACATGTCGAAACAGGTGACGCTGATCGGAAACGTGACGGATTTTCAATGGACCAATCCGCACGTCTATATCGAAATCGACGTTCCCGAAGACAAGGGCCCGGTGAAGCACTGGAGCATCGAGTTGGGAAGCCCCAGCATTTTGCTGCAGAGCGGCTGGAAATTCAGCAGCATCCATAAAGGCGACAAGGTTACCCTCGTCATTAATCCGCTGAAGAACGGGCAGGCGGGCGGGTTCCTGGCGAAAGCGACCTTGCCGGACGGACGCACTCTCGGTAACGGACCGGGCCGGGAGCCGTAGCTCATGGCATCGAAAACTCAGTGGTTCATTTCGGTCGCGCTTCTGGCCGTCCCCGCGATTGGCGTGGCGCAGTCTGCCACCGATCATCCCGATTTTACCGGCGTCTGGGGGATTTATCGCGGCGGGCGCGGCGCCGATCCGAAATTCGCGCCGCCGGCCCCTTCGCCGCTGGTGCTGAAACCGGAGTACGCGAAACCGTACGAAGCTCGGCGAGCGCTTGAAGCCGAGGCGGCGAAGCGTGGCGAACCTTTAGCCAGCGCCAGCGTAGAGTGCAAACCGTATGGAGTGCCGGCCATGATGTCGGTAGCGATTTATCCTGTGGAATTCATACAGACCCGAAAGCAGGTCACGATTATCGCGGAAGCATTCAGCGAGGTGCGCCGGATTTACCTCGACCGGCCCCAGGAGAAGATCGAGGACGTAGCGCCCGGGTATTACGGCCGCTCCGTGGGCCATTGGGAAGGCGACACGCTGGTGAGCGACACGATCGGAATCAAGACCTCGGTTTCGGTTTATCGCGGCATCCCGCACAGCAATCAAGTCCATATCACGGAGCGATTCCGGTTGCTCGCGCCGGATATCCTGCACGACCAGATCACGATCGAAGACCCGGTGACGCTGGAGAAGCCGGTCACTTACACGGTCGCTTACAAACGAATGCAGAAGGATTATGAGATGGTCGAGTTCGTTTGTGACAACAATCGCGAGTACGTGGATGACAAAGGCATCGTTCGCATGAAGGTAGAGAACAAATGAGAAGCATGACAAAGATTTCGGTTCTGGCCGGCCTGCTTCTGGCTTTTGGCGGGATCGCGGCGGCCGAGGACCAACTCGGCGCTCTCGCGCCCGAAAATCTGAACAAGCCACGCCCCAAAGCGCCGTTCGACATCACGGGCACCTGGCAGCATGCGATGGGACCGAAAAATCCATTCCAGTTCTCGCCGCCGCCGGGTTTCACCCTGACTCCGACAGCGCAAATTCAATACGACGCCGCTCAGAAAGCGCGCAAAGAAGGCAAGGCTTATCACGACGATATCGGCCAGTGCTGGCCAGCCGGCATGCCCGTGATTATGACGCGCGTATGGCCGATAGCGATGATCCAGAAACCCACCGCGATTTACATGATCAGCGCGTTTCTGAATGCTGTCCGGATCGTTTATCTGGACGGACGTCAGCATACGGATCCGGATGTCGTCGTCCGCACGTTCAACGGCGAATCCATCGGTCATTACGAAGGCGATACGCTCGTGGTCGATACGACCAGCTTTGTGAACGACCATCACTGGATCGACAACGGGATTCCAGCAACGGACGCGCTGCATCTTGTCGAACGCATGCGGCTGATCGAGGGCGGCAAAACGCTGGAAATCGAAACAACGGCGAGCGATCCGAAGAGCTGGAAAGGTGAATGGAAGTGGACCAAGAACTTCAAGCGCATGGATGACACCGACATCACGGAGGCCGAGTGCCTGCCGAACGTCAACGACCATCTGCCCAGCACAAGATCGATTCTGAACGTCCGCTGATCGGAGTTATATAGAGCCATGATGAAACGATTATTGAGTGCCTGTGCTTTCGTGCTCGGGCTTTGGATTGCGGTTCCGGCGTCTGCGCATCACTCGATGACCGGGTTCGATCGCCAGAAAACGGTGACGCTGACAGGAACCATCAAGGGATTCGGCTGGGTTAATCCGCATTCGTGGATCGAAATGGAAGTGCCGAATGCAAAGGGCGGCGTGGATACCTGGAACGTTGAGATGACCGCCCCCGGAGTTCTCGCGAAGGCCGGCTGGAAGTCGACCACGCTGAAGGCGGGGGATAAAGTCAGCGTCGGGGTGCATCCCCTGATTACGGGGGAGGCGGGCGGGCTTTTTGTTTCGGTCACTTTGGCGAATGGCACGATCATGACGGAGCGAAGTCAGCCGCAACCGCCGGGCGCTGCGGCGCCGAAGCAGTAGAAACCTCTACCAGTGGACAGCGAAAGCGCCGCACGACAAACGGCTCCGCCACGGACGTCGATTCGCCTGGAAATTTTCCGCTTATCCGGTTGTTTCAGCAAGTCCCAACAGGTAGTATGAACGCGTGCCTCGGCCGGGATTTCCCAAAAGTCTGCGGGAATTTCAATCGAAGTTCGCCACCGATGAAGCATGCCAACCGTATCCCGCCGCCTGCCGTTGGCCGGATGGCTTCGTGTGTCCGAAGTGTGGAAACCGGCACGCGTATGAATTAGCGAACCTCAGACGATGGCTGGTGTGCCGGCTGCCGGTACCAGGTTTCTCTGACGGCCGGGACAAACCCGCATAATACGAAAACTGCGCTGACAGTTCGGTTCCGGCTACGCCGGGTCAGGAGTGGGACGTACGAATAGCCGCCCAACGACAGGCGAACTGCGCGATCGAACTTGAGGATCGATTCGACCCCGCACTCGAAGACGCGATGATTTCATGCCGTCCTTTTCGTACCCGCCGAGCTTCCCGAAAGCGAGACAGTGGTGCCATTCGGTCCGTCACTCCCAGCCGCCGGCGGCGTTCTTCCGTAAAGGCTTTGTCGCGACTGAGAACACCACAAATTTTTGTTCGGAGCTGCCCGATGAGGGTGAGTCTGTTGAGGTACATGTTTTTCTCCGTTTCTGCCCATGTGTCCTGGGCACCCGGAAGCGAGAGGCCACCGCTCCCAAAGGCAAGGAGCTGCTTTTCTGGGGCACCAGAATGGGGGGAGCCAGAACCCGGAGGGCGTCGGAACGTCGAAGCAGAAGCTCCGCAGACCGCCGGGCGCGGGAATTGGCCCGAAGCTGTGCCCAGGACCAGAGACAGATAGGAGAACGGAATATCTCGATGACCCGCTGAAGCCGAATCGAGCACGGCAGAAAAACTTATTCAATATCGCGTAGGATCGCCATCCGCCTCCTCAAATTCACCGGCTCTCCGCCCGCCGACACAACCGTCATAGGCGGCGCTGCGGGGCGGCATTACGGACGACTGGCCGGCTGCGAATTATGCATGCAAAACCCGTCGAGGCGTTGGGATTGCGCACGGCCGTGGTTTACGATATGATCCCCGCCAATTATTAACCACCTTCAAACTTCGGCCGGGACGCTCACGGGTTGTTCGCAGCTGAAGAGAGGGTTTGGCGGCGCGGGGGAGCGCGGTGGGTTCTGAATGGGTAGCGAATGGTTCGAGTTGTAGGGGCTCTCAAGAAAGGGAGGGGTATCGTGCGAATCGCTTGGTCTCTGGGGTTCATCGTTTGTTGGGCCATTACTGGCCTGCCTGCTTTCGGCCAGGGTGTAAACGGAACCGTTACGGGCACTGTTACCGATCCGTCTGGCTCAGTGGTTGCCGGCGCGGCCGTGGAAGCTGCAAATGTCGAGACAGGTGCTCGTTACCCTGCCGCATCCACCACCACCGGGAACTATGCGATCCCGAATTTGCCGGTGGGCAGTTATACGGTCACTGTGACGGCGCCTGGGTTCAAGACTTACAATCACAACAATCTGGCCCTCTCCGCGGGACAAGTCTTAAAAGAGGACGTCACCCTGGAAGTTGGATCCTCTGCCGAGTCAGTGACCGTGTCGGCCGAAGCGTCTCTGCTCAAGACCGAGAGCGGCGAAACGGCTCACAACGTCACGCTGAAGGAAATGGACGAGCTGCCTCTCCTCGTTATCACCGCAGGCTACCGGAATCCTTACGCCACGCTCACGACACTGCCGGGTAGTTCCGGCGGCGCCATCATGAATGGATTGGGTGGGAATGGCACCAACGCAGCCTATCGCATCGAGGGTCAGGACTCCAGTAACCGCCTGTTCAATTTAACCGAGTACCCCTCGATGTCGCAGGCTAATGTGGATGCGATTCAGGAAATCAGCTACCAGACCAGTAACTACGCCCCCGAGTTCGGGCAGGGAGGAGGCATGGTCGTCAACATGACCATGAAATCGGGGACGAATCAATACCACGGCAGCGGGTTCGAATATTTCGTCAATGAGTTTCTGAACGCGGGATACCCATTCAGCTCTAACGGAAATGGGGAAAAATTTCGCCCGGAATACCGGCGCAACGATTTCGGCGGCACCCTCGGCGGACCGATCATCATCCCCAAGCTCTATAACGGGAAAGACAAAACTTTCTTTTACTGGGCCTATGAGCAGTTTGGATACAACCAGCTTTTCTCGTTCAACGATACCGTGCCGACCCCTGCGTTTCGTAACGGGGACTTCTCGGCGATTTCGCCGAACGGCACGTGCAGTCTGTGCGCCGCTTATGGGATTCCGACCACGCCCCTGGGGGGAGCGAGCTATACCGACGCTCTGGGCCGTCCGATGTTCGCGAATACAATCTACGATCCTGCATCGCGCAACACTCTTCCAAACGGCCTGCAGTATGCCAATCCCTTCCAGAACAACACGATCCCGGCCAGCCGTTTCAATCCCACGGCTTTGGCCATGCAAGCCTTGTTTCCAAACCCGAATCCGGGCAATTCCAATCTGGTGTCCAACTATACCGGGTCCATTAGCGGGGGGCAATACTCAGCCATCCCGACACTGAAGATCGACCAGGTCATCAGCAGCAAAGACAAGCTGTCGTTCTACTGGTCGAGAAATAATGTCGAGACCCACGTCAATACGGGCCCGTTCTCCGCGGATGGCTTGCCGCTGGAGATCGGGCAATATCGCGGCGGGTACATTCCCACCAACACCTGGAGGCTGAACTACGACCGTACGCTGAGTCCCACGATGCTGTTTCACTTCGGCGTCGGTTACCTGGACACGATTTTCAGCGATCGGGCGCCATTTCTGAGTTTCAATCCTTCTGAATTCTTTCTCACGGGTTTTATCCAGAACCGCCAGTTTCCAAGCGTGACGGGGATGTGCTCGGGAACTCTGTGCGCGGGCAGCTATGGGGGGATGCAAAACATCGGGACCGCCGGCCAATTGCAATCGTATATCCACGAGGAAAGGCCTACGGCCAACGCCAACGTAACCTGGGTGAAGGGCTCCCACAGGTTTAAAGCGGGCGCGGAATATCAAATCGAGGGGGTTATCGGCTACAACGCGGACATCTCCGGCGTAACCCTGGCCACCGGCGTGGGTCCTACTTCACAACCATTCCAACCTTCGGTGGGCTTTAATGGGTTCACGCAGGGCTTCGGCTACGCCAGTTTTCTGCTGGGCGACTACTCGTCCATAACGCAAACTCCCAATTTTACGGGAGTGCGGAATGGTTACCAGGCGTGGGGACTGTTCGTGCAGGACTCCTGGAAGGTGACCCGCAAGCTGACGGTGGATTATGGCCTGCGCTGGGATTATGCAACTCCCCAGCGTGAGCAATACGGGCGGTTGGGGCAGCTCGATGCGACGCTGGCCAATCCGAACGCCGGCGGACGCCCCGGGGCGATTCAATACGCCAGCACATGCGACTGCGCCTTCTACAAGAAGGCTTACCCATATGGTATTGGACCCCGCGTGGGCGTGGCATATCAAATCAACCCCAAGACCGTGTTCCGGGGTGGATGGGGAGTCGCTTATCAGTACGTAGCGGCATTTGCCGGCAACATATTCTCCACGCCGGGAGTTACTCCGATTCCGCCTCAGCCGAACAATGCGCAGTACACGAACGTCGCGAATCCGGGCTCCATCCTGACGCCGCAATGGCCGACGACCAACCAGTTTGTCGTGCCGCTTCCGGGTACCACGGGCGGTCTGCCAGTGGTTACGAACGGCGTGTTTGTTCCGGACGCGAATGAGAACCGGCCGCCCCGCATCAATCAATTCAGCTTCGGCTTCCAACGGGAAATCACGCCGAACTTCGTTATGGAGGCCAGCTATGTGGCCAACCGGGCGGCCTGGCTGAGCGGCGCTGCCGGAAGTGGCCCGCTTGGATTACTGAGCCAGATATCGCCTCAAACCTATGCGCACTATGGGTTGTATCCGTATCCGCAGACCGGCCCTTGCACTTCCGGCGGTGGAGTCTGCGCGAGCTCAACGTATAACAACGATCAGGACCGTAACTTGCTCACCCAGCCGCTGGGCAGCACCGCCGTTCAAACTGCCATGGCGGCGCGCGGCTTCCCCAACTTTTCGCCTTATAGCGGTTTCCCGGTAGGGAACAGTCTGCAAAGCGCGCTATATCCATACCCGCAGTTTACGTCTTCCACCGGGACCCCGATCAGTGTCTCGGGGTCCCCGACCGGCAATTCCAAATACGATTCGTTGCAAATCAAGGCAACCAAGCGGCTCTCCCACAACTTGACGGGCAGCGGGGCATATACCTGGAGCCAGGGATTCAACCGGGCGACGCGGCAGGATTTCTTCAACCCGGCAAGCGCAGTGTGGGCATTGCAGAATTACCCTCCCCGCGTGCTGACCTTCAACGCCATCTACACGGTCCCGAAAGCCAGCTTCCTGCCAAAGTTTATTAACGTCCTGACCCAGGACTGGCAATTAGGGTGGTACGCGCGCTACCAGAGCGGCGCGTACCTGACACCTCCCGTCAGCCCTACGGCGAATTTCCTGAGCAGCCAGGACATCCGAGTTCCCGGCCAGCCACTGTACGCGCCAGGAGTCAACCTCAACAATCTGGGCTCCTTCAATGCCAATTACACGCAGGTGCTGAATCCGAACGCGTGGGCGCCCTGCCCGACTAATACGACATGCGGCTCCACATCGGTGCTCTACAAGGACTTTCGGGGGCCGCGCAATCCCTCGGAGAACGCCAATCTGGGCCGCCATTTCCGCATGGGCAAGGAGGGTAAGTACGATTTCTACATTCGCGCGGAATTCATCAACATCTTCAATCGCACACTGATAGCAACACCGGCCGGTTTTACGACGAATCCGCAGAACCCGCCGGCCAAAGGCGCCGGCGGCGGCACTATCTACACCAGCGGGTTCGGAGTATTCAGCAACGCTTACCTGATTCCGAACACAGCGTACGCCAACCCTGGCCGGCAGGGAACGCTGATCGCGCGTTTCCAATTCTAAAGGGATTTGGGCCGCACGGTTTTGGATGCGCGCTGAGCGCCACCAACGCTGCCTGGTGTTACGGTAAGTCCCGATCTCTTTTGGCTGCCCCGTTTCGCAGCCCGAAATACGCGCCTGGCAACGCGAACGACTTTGAACAAGAAGGGGGATGATATGACCATTCGACAAAAGATCTTGGGAACAAGTGTTGCGATAGCAGTCGCTCTGACGATCAGCGCGCCGTCCTCGGCCTTTGCACAGGAAGGAGGCGCTGCACCTGCGGCGCCGGCCCAGGGTGGCCAGGGTGCAGGCGGCGGAGGTGGTGGACGGGCCGGCGGCCGCGGAGGTCGAGGCGGCGCGCCGTTGTACACCCCTGCGCCCGGCGCTAAGGACCTGAAAGCGGTCCTTTTCAATTGGGCCTGGTATATGGGCATGCTGCGAAGCAGCGAGGAACGCGATCTGATCATGTCGCTCGAATATCAGGGCAAGGGCGTCATGCAGGTGGATGGCCAGCCCTGCAATGTGACGAAGTATCGAACCAGCATCAGCTACCAGACGTCGGGTGAACGGATACAGATCACCGGCACTCGGCCCAACGGCCAGTCGTGCTCCAATGTCGAAGTCCTCAGTGGAGCGTATGCCTGGAACGAAGACATTCCCGGCGCCGAACTCGTCGCGGGCAAAGGCAAAGCCACTCCGATGCCGGCAGCAGTAGAGGAGCGGATGATTCGCCTGTGGGCAAGCCCGCAAGGTGCGTTCAAGGCCGCATTCTTTGGGACTTCCAACCCGCCTCAAATGGCGCCCAGACCCCAACAGGTACCAGCCGACGTCATGACGGCAGGTAAAACGTCCGTCTCATGGGAAGGCAGCAAGCCGGTGGTGACGTTCCCGATCCCGGGCGTCCCCAATGCAACCGCGACCGCGACACTTAACGCGAAGTTCATGCCCGAACGCATCGTAGTGAAAAATGGCGCGAACACTTACGAGTTCACTTACAGCGATTATCGGGACTGGAACAATCCACTCAACCCGGCCGAGGCGTTTTACGCGGGCAAGATGACCGAACGGAAGAACGGCGTCGTCGTCCGCGACATTACGACGACGGTGACGGAAACGGGACAGATGTATGTCGTGGTGCCTGTTCCGGCAAGCATCAGGGCGGCGATCAAGCCAACGAATCAGCCTCCCAACTGGACTCTGCCAACCCCTGCGGCGCGGACGCAGACGGCAGCTGTCATAACGCCGCGGCTGTCCAACGGGAAGCCGGACCTGACAGGAACCTGGAGTGCTGCCCCTCTTCTCATCACGGGTAGTGGAACGCGCCGATGTGGTCCAACGCAGGTGGCAGGCGGGGGACTCAATCCCGACGTCGGCTGCAGAGTCGGGCAAGACAACTTTTGGGTGGATTATGAGTGGATCTCGCCCTCGCGGTTTGGGCCGAGCCACCCCGTTTACAAGCCCGAGTTCTGGGACAAGGTGCAGGAACTCGATCAGTGGACGAACAAGTACGATCCGATCATGACGTGCCAACCGATGGGGCTTCCGCGGGAGGGCACGCCGCGCCGCATCTTCCAGACGGCGAACGACGTTACCATGCTGTATTCGACGAGCGATTACGGGGGCGGAAACAGGGAATTTCGCGTGATTCCAACCGACGGCCGCAAGCACGACCCGAAGAAGGCGATCGAGGCCACCTACATGGGATACACCGTCGGAAGCTGGGAGGGCGACACGCTGGTGCTCGACTCCATCTCGTTTGTCGATTCGACGTGGTTGGGCCGAGGCGGCCTCTTCCATTCCGAGAACATGCACATCATGGAGAAATTCACGCGCAAAGGCGATGAGATTCTTTACGAAATCACCGTCGACGACCCCGATGTGTTCGTGGAACCGTGGGTGATGGCGCCGCGAACGCTGCGACTCAACGGAGCAGCCGACGCCGGACTTGTGGCGGAGCGCGCGTATTGCGAAATCTACGAAACGGGCGCCATCGTGACGCAGATGAGACACTAACCGTTCTTCAGGAGAGAAGCTTCAGCCGGTTTCGAAGTCACTTCGGAACGGGCTGTTTGTTTAAGCGAGATACCGTAAACAGTTTTCGCTGCCCGATACCTCCTGCCGCTGTTCAGTTTGCCGACGATCTGTTCCCAATCCAGGTGTCAGCAACCGAGCCGCAACGGCATGCCGATGTTCAGAGGTAAACTTACCCGCGTACATCGGATGGCGCAGGATGCCGTAGCACCGGCGGTCGACAACGATTTGACGGTGCTCCTCCCGGGTCTGACAACGGTAACCAGGAACGGATCCTCTCGAAGTATGGAATCGACGGAACTGGCTGGGCGAATCGACGCGCAAATCTAACGTTTGGCAACTGCGGGGTTTGCAGACGCCGATTGCAGGAGCGCCCGAAGAGGGTGTAACCGATGGTATTGATGTTTGGATCCGCGCCCTTGTTCAGCAGAGCCTCAACCACCGCAATATCGTTCAGTTGAACTGCACGAAACAGGGGAGTCGTACGGGTGCTCACCTGGTTATCCGCAAATCATCCCGCGGTTCGGCGCATTGGGGCGATGGAAATTCATCTCCGGATTCACATCGACACCGGCAGCCAGCAACGCGCGGCGAGTTTACTGATCTTCCCCGCTTGCAGGAAGCAGGCGGAGCGCGGGGCTTTCTTGCGTGGTCCGGGCCATCGTCTTGCATGGACGCGGGAGGATTGACATCATGGATGCATGCAAACCGTCTTCGAGGCGGCAGGTGGCAACGACGGCCTGCGCCGACTTGCTGACGCATGGCATCGTCGGGTGATGGCCGACGATGTGGTCGCCCATGCGTTCAGCCACGGCTTCCACCCCCAGCATGTCAAGCGACTCGCCGCTTACTGGGCCGAGGCACTCGGTGGCCCGGCCACGTATTCCGTTTCCTGCGGTGACGAGACCTCTGTGGTCAGGATGCACAGCGGGAACGGCAAGCACGATGAAATGGATCGCCGCGCGATCGCCTGCTTCGACCAGGCTCTGGCCGATATCGGCCTGGCCAACAACGGTGGTTTGCGACAAGTGCTGCACGACTACTTCGCCTGGGCGACTACGACAACGATGTCCCGCTACTACCACTCCGCCGATGATGTGCCAAACGGCCTCGGCATCCCGCACTGGTCATGGGACGGGCTTAGGCCCTGACGCTGTGACTCTATCTGGAGCGACCCGGCGTTTGAGTGCCGGGGAAAGACAGAATTTTCGTCGCCGTGTCACTCCGGATAGAGACGTGTGAAGGAAGGCGCCTGCGTTTGCGGCGGACGCGGTCGCGCGGGCAAAAGTCGCCGCCTCGTCCATTCTCCGAGGGGCCGACTACTCACTGATAGCTGCCGCGTGTTCCAGAAAGTCCGTGATCTTGCTCGTGAGCGCATTTCTTGTTGTGGGCGGCCTCTGCGCATTTACAACCAACCATTGGGGCGAATCTGGGCCATGATATATGGCTCAAGCGGGGCTGATTGCAACCTCAGCCCGCTCCGGTGTCGTACTCGCCTCGCGGGCGCCTTGTTTGACTTGTGTCTACGCAGGCTGGAATATAGTCGTTTGCCAAAGACGCGCCGCGACAACTTTTCGCCGTCTGTGATCAGGACCTTGGACCGGCGCGCGGGGCACCATTGCTCATACCCGGACTGTCGGCGCCCAACGAGCGGCCCCGCGTCCACAGAAGGCGGGACGGTGAATATCGGCGTCGCCGCTCATATCACTGCAGCCGCCCCGGGAGGCCCCCGTTTCGATCCAACTTTAACCGAGGCACAGCGCCGTTCGGTAACAAATGGGATCTGGCTCTGCCAATTCTGTGCCAAGGTAATCGACAGCGATGACCCACGATTTCCGACAGCCCTTCTTCATAAATGGAAAGCATCGGCTGAAGAGAGAGCGAAGGATCTGCTAGAGCACCCTCGTCGTTCCGAAGGGCTCGATGAACCGATTCTCACTATACCGGCAAGCGATCCTTCAATCTCCCCCCTGCTGTTCTCCGCACGTGCAGTCTCACTGGTCGGGCGTGAGACTGAAATACAAACCCTTCAGGGTTTCATTCAGGCGGACACTCTGTTCTCATGGATGCTCTTGACCGGCCCCGCCGGCTGGGGAAAAGTCGGCTGGCTCTGGAGCTCTGCTATAGCGCCCAGCCGGAATGGAACACGGGTTTCCTCAGCCGGGCTGAGACCTTCACTGCCTGGGCGCACTTCAGACCCCTGCGTCCAACGCTCATAGTAATCGACTATGTTTCCGCCCGAATCGCAGAGGCGAGCGCGGTTATCCTGAGCCTAGCGCAGTCAGCGAGTCATCTGCGCGATCGAGTTCGCGTACTCCTCATCGAGCGCGAAATCGGGTTTTGGCGGACCGAGTTGCTTCGCGAGCACAGCGGTAGCGAGTCCGCAACCATAGCAGAAGCCGAATACTGCGAACCAGTGGCGCTCGGGCCCCTTACTTCTGAGGCCCTTGAATCACTCGCCCTCGATTTTGCGACGCGCGAGAAAATTCCGTGGAACGAGACGACAACCCGGCAGTTCGAAGCGCGGATGCGAATCGCCGACCCTTTGGGCCGCCCGTTATTTGGGATTTTGGTAGCAGCAAACTCGAGTGGCCAAGAAGACGGCGTGCTGAGCCCTGCTCTCCTCGACCAAGTGCTAGGAAAGGAGCGCGCCCGCCGTCGGCAATTGGTTCCAGATCCGGAAGAGTTCGCTCGAATGGAAAACCTCGCGACTCTCGCGACTCTCGTTGGCGGCCTCTTGCCGCATTCAGAAACTTTAACCATCTCAGTCAAGCCTCGGTTGCGAATATAATCGCGAACGTTGATCTAGTTGATCGCGAACTCTATCGAGACTTCGTCTCGGGGACAGACCAGACTGGCCTTCCTGGTTTTCAACCGGACATAGTGGCGGAACGTGTCGCTCAATTCGCCTGATACCGGCAAACGGTGCGACATTGAGATTACGCGATGCGGCATGGGAGCTCCAAAAGAGCGACCTGTGCGCGTTCGTGGTTCGAGTGGCTTCCGATTTTCCAGATCATCCCGGCCTGGCAATTCTTTGCGACCTCCCCCGGAATTCGGCGGCAGATAGGGCTGTATGGGCGTATTTAGTAGGGGATCTCGTCCAAATCGCGAGGCGGGCAGACGATCCGCTCGTTACAAAACTTTTTGACAAACTCAAGGGATTGGCCCAAAGCCAGGCCACCGACCTCACGCTCCAGAATGGCATAGCCGAGTGGAGTTTTTCATGGGCAACAAACTTCGCGAAGGGCAAGAGTATGAACTGGCAGCGTTGCACTATGACGCGGGACTCGGACACGCAACGCCCGGCAGCGGCCTCCAAGCGAGCCTCATGAACAACAGAGGCATCGTTTACGATGAAATGGCGAGCGAGGACAAGGCGTTTGCGGCATTCACCTCCGTCATCAATAACAGCACGGCTCCGGACGAGGCACGGGCGTGTTCTTTGAACAACCGGGCAGATATCTTCGCCCGACGAGGCCGTCATGAGGAAGCAATCCGCGATCGGTCAGAGGTGCTGAGTCTTGCTGAGACAAGCCCGGACCGTCGATATATCGCTCTCGCGCGACGGAGCAAGTCTTACCGTCAACTTGGCGACGATCAAGCAGCTTTGGACGATCTCACCGCAATCTTACAGGTCGCGGACATCGCACCGGAGCAAAAATCGGAGGCGCGTCTCCACAGGGGAGCCCTATACAAGACTCTAGGTAGGCTGAGAGAGGCGCGTGAGGACCTAGAAACGGTTTGCGCGGCCAACGGGCTGTTTCCCGGAACGCAAGCTGACGTGCTGGTCGAACTCGCCGATGTTCTGCGAATCGAGGAAGACTTCAGTGCCACAAGGGAATGTCTGGACGTCGCCACCCATCTGGAAGACTGCGGCGACCGGACGGCTGTGGACGCCCTTATCGTTTGGGCGCGAGCCCTTGCGGATCAGGGCTTGACCAGTCAGTCCGAGAGCATCTGGCGAAGCGTTCTCGACAACCCGAGTTCCACGGCCGCTCAAAGGGATATGGCCGCACCAGAAGCTCCGATTGAACCCTAATAATCTGGCTTATCCTCGGCGTGGGTGGGATCGTAGGACGATAGCTGCACTGAGACGGAGTGCTGCGAAACTTGAACTGCCGCTCTTGCCGAATCACGCGCCACTCGTAAACAGCTTTCGCTGCCGGATCCCGCCTGCCTCTCTCCAGTTTGCCGACGATTTGTTCCCAATACAGGTGTCAGGAACCGAGCCACAAAGGCATGCCGATGTTCAGAAGTGAGCGACGGAACGGTAACCGGGAAACAGCCCCTCTCGAAGCATGGAATCGACGGAACCGGGT
>CAWJTK010000015.1:0-96729 GCA_963845785.1 Terriglobia bacterium
ATAAGACGGGAAGGCGCTCATCATGAGCACCCCGACGATCACCACCGTCAGAATCAGCGCCGCGGCGGCGACTGCGGCCGCTCCCCGAGTCCAGGCAAAAAAACGGAGTCGACGCTCCAGCCGGTCCAGATATTGCGCAAGGCCTTCGAGTGGATTCATGCCATTTCCTTAGTCGCCCGTTTGGGCGGTGGTCATTTGCCGATTCCCCAACACCGATTCCGCTATCGCCAACACAGCCAACATCGCCAGCACCCACCACCAGAGTTCCGCCTGCTGATCGCGGTTATTCGTGGCGGAATTCTCGCCCGGAGCCTGCTTTGAGGCTATCCCCGTATTTTTCCACAATTGGAGGGTCTCCGTGGGAACAATCGCAAAATCCGATTCCCGGCGGTCCGGATTCACGGCTGCCAGCTCCTCCCGGCCATTGGCCCGGCGAACGTCGAAAAAGCCCTGAGCGGGGAACTGGAATGTCGTGGCGTGGGTCGATTCCGCCAGCGAAAGCAGGCGTTTGTTGTCCGGGCCGACAATCTCCACGGGAACGCCTTTTTCCTTCGCGGTGCGCAAATCGATGAAAGACCCGACTTTGTAATTGCCGGGCGCCGAGCCGACGCCGCCCATCGCAGCGGTGGTCTGATCGAGGAATGGCAGCCAGACTCCCTGGGTGGGAAGGTTGTTGGAGATGTTATCGAGCGCCGAGGTGAAAACCAGCGCGTGTCCCGCTCCGATCTGGCGGTCTATCAGCAGCGGCGTACCCGTCGGACAATTTCGCGGCAACGCGAATGTCCGGGCGTCGCCTGCGGCAGTTGCAGTTTCACGACCTGATAGAAATCCACGCCGCCCCAGTTCTGCGCCCGCGAAAACGACGGGTATGAACTATCGACGGATGCCACCGTCAACAGGGGTTCACTGTCCGGGACAATCGTGTGGACCTGCATCACCTGCAAATCCGCCACCGGCAGATGGCGGCCCGGAGTTGTATTCTTGCCCAGCGCCATCAGCACCGAGCCTCCGTTCTGCACGTACTTGTCGAGCGCGTCGGTGAAGCCGGCAGGCATCGGCCCAGGATCGGACAAAATCACGAAGGCGTATTTCGTCAAATTCAGACTGCCGATCTGGTTGGCAACGACGGATTCAAGAGTAAATGCGGGCTCCATCGACGACTCAAGCGCGGTCTTGATGTACAGCGGACTCTGGTTAGGACCATCCGAATGGACCAGCAGGGCGGGCCTGGGGTCGGCGCGTTCCACGGAAAAGAGCCAGTGATCGTCCTCGGGGAACGAATCGGCGCCATCGATGCGCACTTCGCAGCGCGTCAGCCCATACGGCACGTCGAGAGTCAGGAATTCTACCGTTGCGCGGCCGTTCGCGCTCACCTTCAATTCTTTGGTCTCGACCGGCTTGCCGTTCGAGAGGAGCGTCACTTTGCGCGTGGCGTCGGGGGTATCGAAACCGGCGATCGTGGCCACGGTTCGGACCTTCTTCGTGTCGAATACGCGGCGGGGCGCTTCGACGTTTTCGACGGTCCAGTTCGGGAGCGGAGCGGACGCCACCGGATGGACATTCAGCTTCGTGCCGTCGTCCAGTTTGAGGTCGGAAAAGGCCGCCGGGAGCGACGACTTCTGAACGTCGGTGTAAACAAAGGCGTCGATGTCGGTTTTCATGCTTTCCGCGGTTGACCGGAGCACGCGCGAAAGTTCGGCGTAAGAACTGGTGTCGTCACCGGGCTGGAGGGCCGCAAGGGTGGTACGCAGCGCCTGTTTGTCCTGCGTCATATCGGTGAGGAGCTTCGATGGGCCGCCGAAGGAAATCACCTGGCCGCGATCGTCCTCATGCATAGCGTTGATGTCCGCGAGCGCGGCTTTCTTCGCTGCGTCGAAACGGCCGCCCTGACGCATACTGAACGAGTTGTCGACTGCGAAAACCATAGTGCGCCCGCCGTTCGCGCGGGCAACCGTCGTCGAGTGTATGTAAGGACGGGTGAAAGCGAGCACGAGGAGTGCCACGAAAAGGCATCTCAGCGCAAAGAGCAGCAGATACTTCAGCCGGCGGTGCTTGATCGAACTCTGCGTGCGCCGCTCGAAGAACATGAGCGAACTGAACGGCACCGGTTTCTGCTTGTACTGTTTGAGCAGATGGACGTATACCGGCAGGCCGAGGATGGCCAGTCCGGCGAAGAACCATGGCGCGAGGAAACCCAACTACATCCTCCTCTGGCGGATCGCCAGAAAATTACGCAATGCCGCATCGAGCGGCTTTGCGGTATTCATGAATACGTAATCCAGACCCGCGGCGCGGGCCTTTTCGGATAGCAGCCGGAGGTGCTCGTCGATTTTTGCTTTATACTCCGTTCGCGCGTAATCGGGCGAAACTTCCATGGCCGTATCGTCTTCGACGTCCTGCAGCAGCACGGGGTCTCGAAATTTTGGCGCGAGCTCGTTCGGGTCGAGGATGTGGAACAGGATGACTTCGTTGCCGCGGTAGCGCAGCGGCTCGATCGTTTTCACGATCTGCTCGGGTTGTTCGTAGAAGTCGGAGAGCACGACCACGATGCCCCGGCGCTTGAGGAACTCCTGGAAGTGGACGAATGGTTTGGAGAAATCCGTGCGCGAGCCGCCTTCCGCTTTTTCGATCGCGTGCAGGATGCGCATCAACTGGCCCTGACGCGTTGAGGGCGGAATGTAGTTGGAGACATCCTGATCGAAGACGATCAGGCCCGTGGCGTCCCGCTGCTGCGAGGAGAGGTAGGCGAGGGATGCGGCTACGTATCGCGCGTAGTCCAGCTTCCGGATTTTGCCCGATCCATAGGTCATCGACGCGCTGGCGTCGAGCAGGATCAGGAGCTGCATGTTGGTTTCGCCTTTGAAGCGCTTCAGGTAGAGGCGCTCGCTGCGGGCGAAAACGTTCCAGTCGATGTGGCGAAGGTCGTCTCCCTGGACGTATTGCTGGTATTCGGCGAACTCCTGGCTGAAGCCGAACTTCGGGGAGCGGTGGAGACCCGCTACAAAGCCGTCCACGACCGTCTTCGCCACGAGGTCGAGGGAGGAGAGGGAGGCGAGGACGGAGGGATCGAGGAACTGTTGCAGCATGGGGTTAGAACGCTCCCCTGAAGACGCGGTTCGGACGACTGAAGAACACCGGCAGCAACCACGAAAAACCGTTCGATCCACCCGCAATTTCGTTGTGGGGCAGGGCTTCCGCCCTGCCGCCGGGCTTCCGCCCGGCGCGGAGTTTTCCAGTCACTTCGGGGCGGTTTTTCAATGGTGTTTGCTCGCCAGCGGGCTGCCGAGGATAGCAGTGAAAACACATGACCTCGCCATGTGTTTTCAATGACGACGGCTTCGTGGAGCGGACGCAGACGTGAAACTCCGCGCCGGGCGGAAGCCCGGCGGCAGGGCCGAAGCCCTGCCCCACACGGAACCTGAAGGTGAACCGCATTTTGCCTTATTCTCTGGGGGCGGGCTTCAAATCCAGCACCTGCCGGAGGATATCGTCCTGGCTCAGACGGTCGGACTCCGCGTGGAAGTTCAGCAGAATGCGATGGCGCAGGATCGGAATAAACAACTCGCGGATATCTTCGAAGCTCACGTGATACCGGCCCTTCATGAGCGCCCGGGCCTTTGCCGCAAGCACCAGGAACTGCGCCGCGCGCACGCTGCCGCCGTAGTTGACGTACTTCTTCACGATCTCCGGCGCGTTGGGATCCTTCATGCGCGTCGCACGCACGAGATCGATGGCATATCTCGATATGGTCTCGGCGATCGGCGTCATGCGGACGAGTTGCTGGAAATCCAGAATCTCTTCCGCGGTCGTGATCGAGTCGGCTTCGGCCACATGCGTGGTGGTGGTCAGATCCACGACCTGCAATTCCTGCTCGGCCGTCAGATAATCGAGCAGAATATTAAACAGGAACCGGTCGAGCTGGGCTTCCGGAAGCGGATAAGTGCCTTCGAGTTCGATCGGATTCTGCGTCGCAAGTACGAAGAAGGGGGCGGGCAGCTTGTAGTGATGTCCGCGTACGGTGCAGGCGCGTTCCTGCATGGCCTCAAGCAACGCGGACTGCGTCTTCGGCGGCGTTCGGTTGATTTCGTCGGCCAGCAGCACGTTGGCGAAAATCGGCCCCTGCACGAAAGTCCATGTGCGATGTCCCGAGACGGGATCTTCTTCGATGATGTCCGTGCCCGTGATGTCGGTGGGCATCAGATCGGGCGTGAACTGAATGCGCTTGAAAAGCAGGCCCAGAATCGTCGCCATCGTGCGGACCAACAGGGTTTTCGCAGTGCCCGGAAGGCCGGTAATCAGGCAGTGACCGCCGACGAACAGTCCGATGCGGACCTGTTCCACTACTTCGTCCTGGCCTACGATCACCCGGCGCACCTGCCGGACGATCTCGTTATCGACTTCGCGGAAACGCGCAATTCGGGATTTCAGAACGTCCGGTTCAAGCTGAGGGGTCACGGTTGTGGACATGGTCTCTTTTCTGTTTTTCGCCTTCGCTGATGTCTATTTCTCAGGTTGCCCGGCCTTGCCCGACACTTCAAGCAGCAGCTTCTGCGCCGGCCGGAAATCCGGCGCAACCTCCAGCGCGGAAACGGCTTCCTCTCTGGCCTGATCTTTGCGGCCCGTGGCGTTGTAGGCCCTTGCAAGATTGTAATGGCTGCCCGCCTGATCGATGGGATGCAGCGCTACCAGAACCTGAAACTCGCGTACGGCTCCGGGGGCGTCGCCGGTCTCGAGCAACAGATTGCCGAGCCGCTGGTGCAGCTCCTGATCTTCCGGATAAATGTAGTTGAGACGCTCGAGCGCGGCTTCCGCCTCTTTGAGTTTGCCCGCGTCCTGGAGCATTTTTGCGTACTGTTTGACGGTTTCCGGATCGCGGCCGCCGATCTTCGAATAACGCCCCAGCTCATCGAGCGCGCAAGCCTTGTCGCCCTTCTTGAGGCAGGCATCCGCGACGAACTTATACACGTTGCCGGTTTCGACGTAATCGGGATACAAACCTTCGATTGCTTTGCCCTTCGCGATCACTTCGTCGGTCTTTCCGTCCTTCGTCAGCTGGTTCAGTTCGCGCACTCCCTTAGTCCACTCTTCAAAGCCCGCAACGGTCTTGCTGGTCTGCTTGTTGATCTCGGCCAGGAAATCCTTGTCGAAGGCTGCCGGTTCCATATTGAGCTGCGTTTTGATCACATCCACCGTCGGCGTGTTTTTGGCGAATGCGTGGATCATATCAAGCAGCTTCGATTCGCCCCACCGCTCGGCGATATAGTCGCAGATCTTGCCGGCCTGGTAATACGACACGATCACCTGAGACGGGTACGTGGGATGCACGAATCCGCGGTCGATTTCCGCGATCGGGAGCAGTTTCTTGTCGCGAATGGCCGCGAGAACCTCGGGGGTGATGCGATCTCCCCAATCGGGAGAAGCCAGAGTTTCTTCGTGCACGGACATGCCTTCGGTGAACCATCGCGGCACCCGTTCGTTGGTCATGTTGAGCACGTAAACGTGGCTCATCTCATGCCATAAAGTGCTTGCCCAGTGGAAACTGCCCGGGGTGCGGCTGGACGGGCTATCCATGGCGACGGCGTTGTTGAACGTCACGCCGAGTATGCCCCCGATGCCGGGCAAGCCGGCCGTACGGACAGCGAAATCGTCCGTGTCGGGATAAGCCTCGACCTGCAGCGGCTCTTTGAGAACGTACTGATACTTTTTCTCGTAGGTCGCCGTGGCGCGATTGATGACATCTTCGAAGTAAGGCCGCAGCGCATCGGCTTCCTTCTTGTTCAGGCGCAGGATGGTTTTGGGAGTGCGAAACGTATCGAAGTTCTTGAAGCTGTCGAGAAGCGTCAGCGAGTTCGCGGTTTCAGCGCCTTTGAAGGGTTGATCGTAAGCCAGTTGCAGTTCTTTTCGGGCTTCGTCGTCCCGTCCCAGGCGCATGAGATTGATGCCCAGTTCCGAATGCGCGCTCCAGAGATCCGGCGTGGCGGCAACCGCTTTACGGAAATAGTCGATGCATTCCTCGTAACGGCGATTGATCATGTAAAAATGCGCGATGGTCTCGTAGCCCTCGCCACGCTTGCCGATTTTGGCGACCCAGGGTGACTCTTTGTCGGCGAGCAGATCCATTGAGGCCTTGACGGCGATCGCCTGGACGGCGTCGGGCTGGATCGCAAGGGCCGCGTCGGCTTCGCTCGCGGCTTTCTTTGAATCGTCGTCTTCGAGCGCCATCTTCGCCATCAACTCATGCGCCTGATAGAGCTTCGGATTCGCATCAAGCGCCATTTCGGCATATTCTTTCGCTCGGGAATCGAAGTTGTCAGCCAGAATCTGCGCTACGCCGAGCATTGCATCGGCGTTTTTGGGATCGATTTTCAGCGCTTCTGAGTAGAGATCCTGGGCGTCTTTCTGGTTGAAATCCCGATAGAGAAGCTGGGCGTAACGGACACGATACTCGGCGTTTTGGGGACTCGCTTTGAGGAGAGCTTCGAATTCGTGTCCCGCGCCTTTGTCGTCGTGCTGGCGCATGAGTTCCTCGGCTCGCTGCAGGGATTGCGCGGGGAGGATGGCGGTGCAGGCGAGGAGAAGGAGTAGCGCGGTTACGAGAGGGCCTGACGTTCCCTTCCGCTCGCGGCTCGGAATGATTGATCTCATTTGTCGATGGCCGCCTGCGCCTGAGAGAGTTCGATCAGCAACGCGGTCAGTTGCCGCTTGTACTCCGCCGGGTCCATAAGCGACTTCTGGTACTTTAATGCGTCGATCTTGTTTTCGATCTCGTCTTTCTTTGTGACCAGCTCACGCTTGGCAGGATCGTTCACAACCGCCGCAGCCGCGCCGAAACGGAACAGCGGAAAAGACGAGGCTCGCAGCTGGTCGTCTACCTGGGGATGCTCCGTCGCCAGGCGCTTCTGGTCGGTATAGAAGTCGGCAGTTTTTTTCTGCGCGTAATTGAAGGCTTCGAGAGCGGATATGGTCTCGTTCTTGTCCACATCGGCCGCGGGATCGCGCAGCGAATCTACCCAATACCGGGCGAACACGGTGGCGTTCTTCTCCGTGCCGGTCTTCGTCGCGGTGACTACGATCCGGTTTTCTTTCTTCAACGTGGCGATGGCGCCGCCGCTGGCGCTCGTCATATCGACCACCAGCTGCCTGGTCGCGGGAATGCGATTCAGGAGCGTGGCCAGTTCCGGCGCGGAAATGTCGGGGCCCGGCAAATTGAACTTGTACTCCGATCCGTCGAACGTTCCATGTCCGATCATCATCAGAACGAAGGCGTCCTGGGCTTTGGCCTGCCCGGCGATCTGGTTGAGCGCGGCCTCCATTTTGGCGCGGGTGGCGTCGGGGCCTTTCAGAGTCTGGACGATCCGGTCACTTGCGCCTGTGCGCAGCAGCTTGTCGACGTCGGTGGCGAGGCCGTTAAAACGCTGCTCGTAATCGGGCTCGCCACCAAGACCCGCGACGGTCAGGATGTATGTCGATGCGAACACCGGATGGGCGGCTGCGACACCGAGTAGAACGGCCAGGGCGCATTTCCATCGCTTTAGTTTCAACGCTTACCTCGCTTTTGTGGCGATTGTGGGAAAACTACCGGCGACGGCCGACGCATCACACGACACCCCACTTGCGGCGCAGCAGCCACTCGCCGCCGCGAATCAGGATCGCCAGCAGAAACAGGATGGGCATATCCCACAGGTCGAGATTGTCGTGCGCGGTGATCCCCGCTTCGGAAACGGCGATTTCGTCAGGCAGGCGCTTCGCGTTGGCCGGCGCGTAATAACTGCCGCCGGTATCGGTTGAAAGCTTCTCCAGAAGGTCGCGATTCTGCGCCGCGCCGAAGTTCTCCGCCACGCCATCCTCGCGCCGGAAAGTGAGCGTGTCGCGGCCCAGGTCAATCTTGTCCTGATGGGCCGTGGTTTCCGCCACATAGGTGCCTGGTTTATCCGCCGTGTAAGTGCCGGTATAAGTCCCCGGCTCCAGCGGATCGGGCTTCAGTTGAACCACGTCAGAGCCCCCGTCCGGCCGCACCATCGTAATCTCCACTGTGGCGCCCGACACGGTCTGGTACTGCTTGTCTCTCACGCTCACTCGCAGCGGAACGTTCGTATCGTCCGCCAACACCTGATGCGGAGTAGACGAGAGGACCGGCCCCGGCGTTTCCGTTACCATCCAGCGCAGGAGCTGCTGCCAGAAAATCGCATGGCTTTTATCCGTGTGATCCTGCAGCATTTTCCACCGCCAGCTGCCCGCGGTGGCAAACACGCCCACACGTCCGCGCCCGTAATTCTGAATCGCCAGCAAAGGCGTGGGGTGATGGTTTGGCTCGGCTACATTCATCAGCACCGTCGCGCCGGGTTTGGGGTCGCCCATTTCCGCGTAATTGGCCACCTGCGGCATCTTCAGCCAGCGCGCGATGTTCTGCTCGCGATTATCTTCGATGCGCGTGATCACGCTTTCGCGGCCCGCTTCGGTCAGCGTCGCGTTGGCGAAGTTGCGGCTCCAGGTCTTTTGCGGAAGCAAACGCAGCGGCATCATCTCGGCCATCGGAGTTTTGGCGTATCCGCCGTCGGAAAGCGTGAACCGGCCCGCGAGGAACAGCACGCCTCCGCCGCGCCGGTCGGCAAAATCGCGAATCCACGTCTGCGCCTCCGGCGTGAAGTAGCTCGCCTCGACGCTGCCGATGATCAGCCCATCGAACTTGAACAGACCTTCTTCCGTCGGCGGAAATCCGTCCTTAAGCTCATCGGGCAAGCCGCCCTGCTGATAGGTCTTGTTCTGCGTGGTGCGAACCACGGTGACAAGATCGATCGCCGGATCGTCGTAATCGAGAATCGCGCGGCGAATGAACTTATACTCCCATCTCGGCTCACCCTCGAAATAGAGGATGCGCATCTTCTTCTCGTTGACGTTGATGAGCCGGACGACCGCATTATTTTGAACGTTTTCCTCACCGGGCTCGGGCTGTATGCCGATCTGGAAGCTGTGCGCGCCGGGTGCTCCGGCATTGAAGAGAACCGTTTCGCTCTGCTCGGCGTCGGGACGCAGGGTGATTTCCTGCTGCGCGACGGCGTTATTGCCGTCGTGAACGACGAGCTTCGCTTTGGCGCCCGCGAATCCATGCTGCCGGATCACCACGCGGGCGCTTACTTTCGATTGCGGCAACACGCGCGCGGGAACGGAAACGTCCACGACTTCGATGTCTTTCTCAAAGTGATCCGGTCCGAATCCGATGGTGTTCACGGGAACTCGCAGCTGTCGCAGCTGGGCGATGGTGTCGCGGTCGATGCCGCCGGTGTTGTCGCCGCCGTCCGAGAGAACGACGATCGATCCCAGCGGCATGGTACCCGCTTCCGCGGCAATGTGCTTCAGGCTGTCGCCGATGCGGGTGGCGTTATCGTCGGCCACCAGATTGCGGGCCTGATCGACGCGCACCGCGTCCCGTCCGAATTCGTACAGTCTCACCTGAAAGCGCTTGTTCAGGTCCGGCAGCACCTGCTGGTTCAGCGTGTCTTCCGCGCTTTGCAGACGGGTTTTGCCGTCCTGGGCGATCCCCATGCTGCGGGAGTGATCCACCAGCACCGCGACCACATTCTGCTGGGGACGCAGCCTCGCGACGCTGATGGCGGGATGCCACAGCATGAAGAGAAGCAGTGCGATCAGCGCCGTTTGCGCCAGCCAGATCAGGGTCGACCGGGTTTTGCTCAGGAGCCCGTGACGCTGCCGCATGTTCCAGAAAAGGCCGCCCGCTACGGCCGCCACCAGCACTACCAGCAGCCATACCGGCCACGACGAGAGCAGGACGAACTTGCCCTTCTCGAATATGGCCGGCGGATATTTAAACAGGAACTCAAACATTGTTTTGTCCGGCCCAACCTAATGGGTCATAGCGTATGTGACGTAATTGATGCCCAGGCGGTACGCCTGCGACGTATATTTGTTTTCGTATGCCGGATTGTCGGCGTGTTCCCAGGCGTCGCCGTCGTCCTGATTGAAACACATCGCCACCATGACCCTGCCATCGTCATCGTAAATGCCGCGCCAGTGAGGGAGTTTCCCCCCGGCTTCGCACTTTTCACAGATACGGCCACTGTAGAGATATTGAAGGCCAGGCACTTGCACACGGTGATCCAAATCATACACCGTGTGGAAGATCGGGTCGGCGTCGGGCAACTCCACGATGGTCCGGTCCGGGAAGATTTTGCTCATGCTTTGAGTAAAGACGTCCCATTCGTAGGTTCCGTGGAAATCATCCACCATGAGGAAACCTCCCCGCAAGAGATACTCGCGTAAAGTTTTGCATATATCGTCGGTGAGGTCCCAATGACCCACTTCAACGGCGTATACCCACGGCCAGTTGTAGATTTCGTCGGGATCGTTGATGAGATCGATCACCTGTTCGCTGGATCGGGTGTGGATGCGCGTGAGGCGGCGGACGCCTTCCAAAAAGTGCCGGTCGGCTCGGGGAAAATCGGTGGGCCAGCTGCCGCGTGCGCCGTCATAACCGGTGTAACGGCCGGAGGGGTAGCGCAGACGCGCGAATGTCCATTCGGTCTTTTCGTAAGCGTCCTTCGGGACAGGGGCCGGATTGTCTTCTTCGCCGGGGTATTCCTTGAAGTGGGCCTGGAACGCGAAGAGGGCCGAGAACCCGCAGCAAAGAAGAACCGCGAGTATCGCGATGCGGGAGCGCATTTCCTTCTTATGCCGATCAGAATAGCATGTCGTCTGGAAGGGCCTTTCGGGGCTTGACGGGGCGCCATTTATCAGCGTATTCCATTGTGCGGCCAAGCCCGGGGCCTGCGAGCAACTACGAAAAACCGTTCGATCCGCCGCAATTTCCTCGTGGGGCAGCCCTTCGGGGCTGCAGCCGGCCTTCCGGCCGGCGCGGAGCTTTCCAGTCACTTCGGGGCGGTTTTTCAATGCTGTTTGCTGGCCAGCCCGTTGCCAGGCATAGCAATGCCGGTGTACGTCCGAACCTCGACAGAGCGGCGTGCGTTAATTACGAAAATACTCTACGGCGAAGGTATGGTCGCCTGGATCGGCGGACTCGAAGGGGCGCTCTGAGTGCCGTCCGAGGCCACAGCCGTCACCACATAATAGTAGATTTGAGCGGCGATGACCGAAGTGTCCTTGAACGTTGTCCCCGTAATCGGCGATGTATTCAGCGGTGTCGTGAAGGGGCCTGTTGAAGAGCTCGCTCGATATACATTGTAGGTGACATTCGGCGTGGTACTTGCTGTCCAGCTCAGGTTCGCCGCGTGCGTATTATAGACGATACAGGGTCGGCCGTGGTACGAGTCGTAAACGCGTTGGACCGTGATCACGGTGCAGACGAGATGCGCCTCTACACTTGCATTACACACCGGAGTGCCGAGAGCCATCTCATTTGCGAGGTTATAGTCCGTATCGTTAATGACTCCGTCTGCGTTAATGTCGCAAGGGCCTGCTTGTTGAGCCCAGGCGGGAGGCGAAACGCCAAGGAAACAGGCCGCCAGCGCGCCGGCGATCCCCGTGCGACGCAGTAAACACCCAGTCGAGCGGCGATAAAAAATCTTCACGAAACCTTTTCCTCCTTTGGGTGTCAAAAAGCAGCGTGTCAAAAATTACACCCTTCGTGAGCTGATTGTCTGAGCAGCTCAGTCGATTCTTAAATTGTTATCAAGAAACCTTAGATTGCCTGGCACTATTGGCGGACCGCCTCAAACACACCTGTCACTGTGTTGCTGTTGAGCTGATGAGTATCGGGCGTCATTATCTGAAGCTGCACCGGCGCCGCACCGAAGGCCATCGCTCCCGGGACGCCCACCTGAACCGCGTAGACTCCCGCATAACCCGGAACAGCTTGCACAGACTCAACTCCCACATAAACATCGCTAAGTTTCACCAGCATTTTCCCGGTTAGAGACTCCGCAGCGGAACCCAATCCCGTCGCAAAGATCACGATCTGATCGCCCGGCTGTGCCGGATGCGACGGCCCCCTGTAATTCCGCTCCATAACCAGATCGTTCGTCCCGTAGAACGAAATCAATCCTTGATTTCCTTGCGAATCGTCCATTGACAGGATCGTGGGCGCGGCCTCAACCATCCCTACCAGCACCGGTTCGCTCGCGCCAAAACGGGACGTAACCACCGCCGAGAGCTGAGTTCCCGTTCCCATGGTCGGGCAAAGGAAATCCACCCGCTCCGCCGAGCTGTAGAGCAGCGGGACACTCTGACCGTTAACCGCCACGCTCGTACCGCCGAGATCGACCGATCCACCCGAAGGATCCGAGAGTTGCGAGCCGGGTGTCGCCAGCCACTTGCCACGGAGCGTACCAATCGCACCCGGACTGCACGACGAGTCGGGTGTGTCCAATGTGGGCCCCCCCGAGTCGACCTCGAGTTCAACCTGCGCCGTTGACGACTGGCGAGCCGAGTTGGTCGCCGTGAACGTAATCCGGTACTTCCCCGCTTGAGATGCCTGCGGAGTCCATTCGAAAACTCCTGTCGGCGGATCAAACGAGGCGCCGGCCGGAACATTCGCGCCTTCCAGTTGCAGAGGCAGGCCGGATGGATCGACGGCGCTGACCGTGAAGGACGTTGCGACGCCGGCCCTTGCGATTTGTCTTCGCGGCGTTCGCAGCACCGGCCCTGAGGCTGCCATCAGCAGAATCGTGTCCTGAACCTCACCGGTATCAAGCGCGGCTGTGATCGTGACTGGCTGTTGCTTCGAATCGGGACTGGTCTCGGCCTGAAAGGTCAGGCTGGATTGATTCGGGCGAGTGGTGACAACCGCCGGAATAAGTACCTGCCCGCTGCTGCTTGTCAGTGGGACTCCCACAGATTGAGCGCTTGCAGGAATGAGCAATTCACACGTCACCGCGCCGCCCGCGGTAATTGTTCCTGGTGAACAGTGCAGGGAGGAAGCAGTCCCGCCAGTGCCCGTGCCGCCATCAGGCGGCTGCGAGGTCGATGTTACAGCGCCGCCGGCCGAACCGGTTCGCGCGAGCGAGGACATAAGAGTACCGCCGGCTGTTTCGCTTGCCGCCCCCCCTTTAAATGCGACCAGCTGCATCGCCCAGGCGGCGCGACCCCAGTTGCTTGCGGTCGCACTGTATGTCCCTGTCGCGGAAACAACCTCGTCCTCCGTCAGGTTCCCCTCGAACATCGAACGCTCCGTGTAACCGGTGCCCGGCCTCACAAAAATCGCCGATGCGCCTCCCCCGAACAACAGGTCGGTGCTGTTGGTCGTCGTGATCGTGCCGCTGTTCATAGATCTCGACGCTCCGGCTGCCCCCGCCGCCGCCGCCGTCCCATCGACCGGCGCCGTTTGAGCCACCCCGGAGTATTCGTGGGCATAAACGATTCCAAAAGAACTGACCGCGGTAGCGAACGTTGCCGTCACCGTGTCTGACCCGCCGCCGCGATTGATCGCGTAGAAGGTCTGAACGCTGTACCGGCTGTTGCTCCACAGCGTCGATCCAATGGCGGCCCTATACGTATTTCCAAGCGAATCGGAGACGCCAGCGGCGCCGGTGTTGTCCCAAACGAGATAGACCACAATGAGATTTCCGGCGGTTGCAGGAGAAGAAAACGTGGCGCTGCTCGTTGTCCCTGAAGTCACTTGATTATCTTTCTGCTGAACAAACGAAGGAACAGAGCTGGTGACCGTAGCGCCTGTGATGGTGGCGGTTTTCGCGCTGCTGCCGAGGGTCGCGGTCACGATCGCGGTCTGACTGCTGGTAAAGGTAGCGGCAGCGGTCGCATTGAAAGCGGCGGTGGCAGCACCGGCAGCTACCGTTACCGATGCCGGAACGGTGAGCAGGGTGTTGTTGCTCGACAATGTCACGCTCGATCCGCCCGTGGGAGCGTTCTGGGTGAGCGTCACCGTACACTTGCTGACACCACTTGGGCTGAGGCTGGTGGGACTACAGGCCAGACCCGAGAGCGCCATCGCCGGAGCCAGCAGGCTAAGCGCGACGGTCTGCGTGCTGGTGCCGAGTGTCGCGGTCACGGTTGCGCTCTGATTGCTGGCGATGGAAGCAGCCGCCGTGGCGTTGAAGGTGGCGGCCGTGGATCCGGCTGCCACGGAAACTCCGGACGGCACGGTGAGCAAAGTATTATTGCTAGTGAGCGTGACCTGGGTTCCGCCGGTGGGTGCCGTCTGGCTCATCGTCACTGTGCAGGTGCTGACCGCGCTCGCGCTCAATGCGGTAGGCGAGCACGTCACGGGCAGAAGAGTCGGAACAAGATCGACCCACTGCTTGCGGATGTAATGCTCAGACCATTTCCACTCGAGTCGGTGCCCGTTTGATTCGATACCTGAACGGGGGCCGTCGTCGTGCCCGACGCGACGGTCGCGCTGATATAGGCGACTACGCCCGACGCAAGAGCGTTCATGTTCATCCCCGTCACGATGCACGTCACGACGCCCGAGCCGGACGCGCAGGAGAGCGTCTTTGTCGCCGCTGACGTGGCGGGCCCAGGAGTAATTGAAATCGCTGAAATCTGCGCGGTCGAATAAGAAATTCTCCATTCCAGGCCCGCGGGCGCCGTGCCCGAAACAGTCAAGGTAGCGTTGAGGGTCGCGGTTCCGCCGGGATTCACGATCGCTGATGAGAGACTCAGATCGCTGGCTTGCGCAATTGAGCTATAGCCAGCAAGCAAAAGCAATCCGGCCAATAATAACCGCGTTCTTACGTACAAATATTCCCCCGAGTCTCGCGGGACGCGAAACAGCTCTGCCGCAATCCTGTCAGTGCTCGTCCCCGCGGATAATTCTCTGGCGTTGAAAGATCAACGTCGCTGTCTTTCCTTATTGCCGCGTGCCGGCCGCCGCTGTCGGCGGATCACCTGTAACGAGTGGTGGATTCCGATATGAACGGAATCAAAAAGTCGTGGATTTTGCGAAAATTCGCTGCCAGATCTGGAAATAATTGATTGAATATCCCGTGCGTCCGCAGGCGCTGGAAGACGCAACATCCGCGCATCCCACGATGCGAACGAAAGAATTGCAGCCAGCTTCCGCTTTCGTTCAGGATGATTAATTAGTACTATAAGTACCAATTCTGAAAATATCAATTCGCGGGATATGAATGCAACGAGCTCTTTGGTTAACGATTAAGTGTTAACCGGCGCAGTACATTAAAGATTGTTGTTCAAACAGGGCAGACTGATCTGGAGAAGTTGGAGCGAATCAAACAGCGGGGCGAACGGATCGGGACCAGACCCGGTCGAGCCCATAAGAGAGATTGGGAACCCAGCTCTGCCCCCCACTGTATTAGAAGGCTATTGGGGCGAAAGAAAATCGCCCCGGAAAGTATGAACTTCGATTCCGCGAACGGTCCCGGGTGAAGCGCGTTACCGTGTTTTCGCGTTATGTTTGTCTCTGTAGATGTCGCGGCTGACCTTGTTCTGCTGGTGATTGACGGTCGCCTTTTCGCTGGCCGTCAAATGCCCCCCATTCGCCGCGCGGTCGACTCTCGTTTCTTTATTGATCCGGTGCTCCTTATTCTCAAGACGACCGGTTTCACCCGCCCTTAGTTGTCCTGATTTCACCCCCTGACCAATGCGCGCCTGCTGGTCGGCTTTGCGTTGAGCAGCCTCCTGCGCGGGCAGGGTGACGGCAAACAAAGCTCCGACAGCCAGTGCAGTAAACAACCGATTTTTCATCGTTTTATCCTCCGGTCTTGTATAAGGCAAGACACTGGCCAAAGTTGCCCTGGCCACAAGAGAACACCTCATTGGATCAATTCGCTGAAGGCCGACGGCCCCGCCTGAACGTCAGTTCCCTGTCGTCAGCACGGCCCGGAAGCGCACGTTACCGCTCGCCATCCGCTCATAAGCCTCATCAACGCGCTCCAGCGGAAACACCTCGTTCATGGAGCGCACGCCCGAGAGCGCGCTGAAGGCCAGCGTATCCTCCGAATCGCTCGAAATTCCCGAATACCACCCCTTGACCGCCTGAGATTTCAGGAGCAGCTGCAACGGAGATATTTCGAGAGAGGGAACGGCTCCAATGAGCATCATCACGCCATTAGGCGCAAGCCCTCCCAACACGGACTTCATCGCATCGGCGGCGGTAACCGTTGCGAGTATCACGTTTGCCCCACCCAGCTTTTGCAGTTCTTCAGAGGGATCTTGCGCCGCGCTGTCGATGTAATCGGACGCGCCCAGCTTCCGGGCGAACACTTCTTTGTCTTTCCCGCGCGCGATCCCGACAGTACGGAAACCCATCTTCGCGGCGTACTGTACGCCCAGATGGCCAAGGCCGCCGAGCCCCATCACCGCAACAAGCTCTCCCGGTTTTGCCCCAGTGTTGCGCAGACAATTGAAGGTCGTAACTCCCGCGCACATCAGAGGCGCCGCGTCCGCCGAAGCCAGAGTTTCAGGAACCGCCGCCAGCGCCGTCGCGGGCGCAATCAGATAGTCCGCGTAACCGCCATCGGACGTAATGCCGGTAACCAGTGTGGAGGTCTGGCAGGCGAAAGCGTTGCCGCGGCGGCACATAGAGCAGTAACCGCAATAGCCGCCGTTCCAGCCCACACCCATGCGTTGTCCGGCAGTCCACGGAAGCACGCCGGCCCCGACGGCATCGATAATGCCGATGACCTCATGCCCGGGAACGCGGGGATATTTGAGGGGCAACAGTCCGTCTTTGACAATCGAATCGCTGTGGCACACGCCACAGGCCTGGACTTTGACTCTTACCGTTCCGGGGCCGGGCTCCGGAATGTCTCGTTCGACGATCTCGAACGGCCCCTTGGGGCGGGACACCTGGACTGCGCGCATTTTTGCCATAGGCTTCCAGTATCACCCGCTTTCGTCTCGGGCCTTCATTTCAGAACAGCGACAACTGGCGAGTCGGCCTGGGCTTGTCCGTTTTTACACTCCGGCCGCCGATCGATGGGGAAATCGCCCGTTCGTGCCGGATCACGGCGTCGAAATCCGCCTTCGGCTGCACCCGCTCCTCGACGACTCTGACAAACCGGTCCAGCCGTCTGAAGCCCTCCAGCTTCTCTCCGCCATCCACCTTGGCCGCCTCCAGGGAGCGCCGAAGGACGCCAATCGATTCGTCGTATGTCTTGAGGGGCACCGGGAAAGGATGTCCGTCCTTTCCGCCAAGCGCAAATGAAAACCGCGCCGGGTCGGAAAATCGCACGGGCGCGCCATGAACCACCTCAGCGACCATCGCGAGCGTCTGGAGCGTGCGCGGCCCGAGATTCTCCACCAGCAGCAAATCCGCGAACCCGTGGAGCTCTCGCTCGTAAGCGACCGCGAGGACGGCGCCGAGGCGCTTCTCATCGACATCCCCGGGTCTCACATCATGGCGCCGGGGCATACTCAAGCGCCTGAGCTCGCGCAACGTCGTTTCGGGATTCTCGCGCGCCATCATGAGCAGAGCGTCCCGGGCAGGCCGCGCCTCGCCGTCTACCAGATTCAGAATCGTGCCCTGATGTTCGCCGGCGATGCCCGTGTGCGGCGCATCGACGAAATCGCGGACGTTCGCGGAATGCCAGTGATACCGTCGCGCAAGGCCCGAGCTTTCGTTCATCCCCTGTTGCACCACCGCCCATTCGCCATTCGCCGCGACGACGAACGAATGCAGGTAAATCTGAAATCCGTCGGCGATGCAGTTGTTGTCGATCTTCGCGGTAAGGCGGCTGGTGCGCACGAGCGCGTCTCCATTCAGACCCCGGCGATCGGCCAGTTCCCGCAATTCATCCGGAGTTCGCCGCGATTGTTTGCCCCGGCCGCCGCACACATAAATGCCCAGTTCCCCGGCGCGCGGATTCAGTCCGCGCTTCAAAGCGCCCATCACGGACGTAGTAATTCCGGAAGAGTGCCAGTCCATACCCATTACGCTGCCCAGAGCCTGAAACCAGAAGGGGTCGCTCAGCCGCGAGAGCAGTTCGGAATGCCCATAATGCAGGATGATGCTTTCGGCGATCGCCGTACCGAGAAGGGTCATCCGGCCTGCCAGCCACGCCGGAACGTGACCGCCGTGCAGCGGCAAGTCCGCGAATCCTGAACGCTTCATTTCCGCCTCATGACATTTGTATAGCAGAGGGCGCCTGACATCGATTTGTCACGCAATGTTCAATAAGCAGACATGGGTTCCGCCATACACTGACTCGCTGAAGGGGAATCCATGGCGTCGGCAGCATCACCCGCATTAGAACAGAAAATGTCCCGGAATCCGGGGACAATCGGCATGATCGTATTCGGTATCGCGATCCTCGTCGGCATCATTTATACCGGCATTAGCATCGTTCGAGACCTTGGCACAGTCCACGGTACTTCAGTTTTTGCATTCCTCCTGCTCGGCGTAGCGCTCCTCACGGCGCTCGCCTTCGAATTCGTCAACGGCTTTCATGACACGGCGAACGCGGTTGCAACCGTTATTTATACCCATTCGATGGAACCGCACATAGCCGTAGTCTGGTCGGGCTTCTGGAACTTCGCGGGCGTACTGGCGTCCTCGGGCGCCGTCGCGTTCAGCATCATCTCGCTGCTGCCTGTGGAACTGATTCTCCAGGTGGGAAGCGGATCGGGATTCGCGATGGTCTTCGCCCTGCTGATTGCTGCGATTCTCTGGAATGTAGGAACCTGGTACTTCGGCTTACCCGCTTCGAGTTCGCACACCATGGTTGGCTCCATTATCGGCGTGGGCATCGCGAACCAGTTGATGAACCCCAAACAGGGGACCAGCGGCGTCGATTGGGATCAGGCGCTCAAGATCGGGCAGAGTCTGCTGATCTCTCCGCTGATTGGTTTCTTCATGGCGGCGCTGATTCTCATCGCGGCGAAAATGGTAATCAAGGACAAGCGGCTCTACGAAGCGCCGGTAGGTAGCGAACCCCCGCCGTTCTGGATTCGCGCTCTCCTGATTCTGACTTGTACGGGCGTGAGTTTCTCCCATGGCTCGAACGACGGTCAAAAGGGCATGGGACTCATCATGCTGATCCTCGTCGGTACGGTGCCGACAGCCTATGCTCTGAATCACGCCGTAACAACCGCTCAGACGGCGGATTATCTGGCGGCATCTCAGCAGACTATGCAGGTGATCGGCAAGTATGTCAGCCCGAACGCAGTTGTCGGCGACGCGCGCGACGATCTCACGAGATACATCAACACAAAGCAATTCAACGACAACACAATGCTGGCGCTGCGCCAGTACATCAATGATGTGGGTAACGAGGTAGCCGACTACAAACAGCTGAAAGCCGTTCCGACCAATCAGATGGCCAACGTCCGGAACGAGATGTATGTGATCAGTGAATCGATCCGGCTCATCGAGAAATCCGGAAAGACGGAGTTCTCCGCCGACGACAAGAAAGTCCTGGCGAATTACAAGAAGCACCTCGATCTCGCGACCAAGTTTATTCCGACCTGGGTGAAGGTGGCCGTGGCGATAGCGCTCGGTCTTGGAACCATGATCGGCTGGAAGCGCATTGTGGTGACGGTCGGCGAGAAGATCGGGAAGGATCACCTCACGTACGGCCAGGGGGCCGCGGCGGAAATCACAGCGATGGTCACGATCGCCACAGCCGACTCGCTGGGGCTTCCGGTCAGCACCACGCATGTGCTGTCGTCCGGGGTAGCCGGCGCCATGGCGGCAAATCACTCGGGAATTCAGTTCGAGACTGTCCGGAACATGCTGATGGCATGGGTGCTGACTTTGCCAGTGGCCATGCTTCTGTCGGCCTTCCTGTTCTGGGCTTTCCACGCGATCTCTGGTTAAAGGAGCGAACTGCGATGCCGACCTCGGACGTACAGGCGGAACTCGACGAACTGCTGGCGGAATATAAAGCGGCTGTCGAGGAGTGGATTGCCGCGATCCGCGTGGAAGAGGATTTCGCGAAGCCGGACCATTCCGTAAAGGAATGGGATGCCTGGGACCAGGCGGGATTCAAAGAGGAAGACGCCAGGAAGAAGGCGAAGGCGGCGCGGAAGGCATATGTAGACGCGCTGCGGGAGAAGTTCTATAACTTCTGACTCAGGCGCTCCCGGCGGAACTGCTCCAGTTCAAGTTTGAGCGGCTGCCAATACTCGCGGTCTTTGCGCCGTTCCTCGCGTTCTTCCTCCTCGAGGGCCCGCGCAACTTTCGCAGTGTCACGTTCGACCGCACCCGTGACGGCGGGTCGAGCTGATTCGAGTTGTCTGGCGATCTCGGGGTAATTTCCCGCCAGTTCCGTAAGCAGTTCCGGTGTGCGAAGTTCACGGAACCAGAATTCGATAAGAGCTTGCGACGCTCCAGTGCTCCCGGCAAAATAGCTTCGCTCGATCAGCCTGGTAATCATCGGCCAGTCCTTGCCACGTTGCGTCTTCTTTGCGTCCACGAGATCTTCCAGCGCCAGAAGATCAACCGGTTCTCCTGCGACGTCAATCGTGGTGCGGCGTCCCCAGAGAGTTTCGAAATCCGGGCCGCCCCGATAGACCGACATCAGATCGACACGAAGTCCGGCCACGTCGGAGCGGCGGCAGCGGAAGTGAACGCCGTGGCCTTTCGCCAGATGGGCCGGGTCGAGTGGCGGAACAGCAATTGGCTCCGCTTCGAGATCCGCCAGAGCGGCACGCAATTGCCCGAGGTTTTCAGGATCGGCCAGAATCAGGAGATCCAGATCCCGACTGAACTCCGCCGCGCCGTAGAACACGCACGCCTGGCCGCCCATGAGCAGCGTTCGCGCGCCACTCTTCCGGATCGAAGAAAGGGCTTTGAGTATCGGGCTCCGGTTCAAGCGATCCCCCGAGGGCAAGCCATGTCTCCCAGAGTCGCATGGATTCGATAAAGCGCTCCGCCGGAGTGAGGCGGTACCACTCGGCCCACTCTTCTCCGACCAGTTCCTCCGGTTGAATTCGATCCGACGTTGTACACACGCAGTTTCACTTTAGCGGAATGTCGCGCGGCACGTTGGCCCTATCCGCATGTTTGCAGACTCTTACCGAGCCACGACCGGAAGGGAGTGTTCCATGGCCCTCTGCGGGCCGCCAAAGCGGATGAAGACACGCTGCCGGTGTGGGGCCAGGGCTTTGCCCTGCCGCCGAGCTTCCGGTCGGCGCGGAGCTTTATGTCAGCGCCGGTAGCGTCGGCGATCTTGTCGCCGGTAGCCCTGCCAACCGCGTCTTCGGCAGAGTGTCGGCTGTAACGGGAAGCGCGCAGCCTGAAATACCTCCGTTTTTTGCCGGAAATCCCACCCGTCGCTCTCTCATTTTCGAGAATTCCTGCCGATATGTAGACAGGAAGGTGAGCCTGTAGTGTTGATTCATAGCGGCGCGGCGCTTCTTATTGCCCTCAGCCTGAGCGTTTCGCAACTGGGCCGGCGGCGGCGGATACACCATCCGGCAGGGATTGCGCATAGGACTTTCTTCGTATCGCGGACCTTACCTCGACCGCCAGGAACCCTTCTTCCGTCCCGGTGAAGCCGAACCGAAGGACTTGCCCGCGACCGCCGTGGGTGCTGACGCGGAATGGGCGCGTGGCCACTGGAACCTCAATGGCGAGTGGCAGCACTTCGATATGACCTATCATCTGCTTCCCACGTTTCGCGAGGAAGCCGCTTACTTCGAAGCGAAAAGAGTTCTTCATCCGCGATGGTATCTGGCAGCGCGAACGGGATACCTTCACACGAGCGCTCACTCCGGCGGAGAGACTTACGAGGCGGCGATCGGGTTCCGTCCGAACGCCCGGCAATTGATCAAAATCGACTACACCGTGGAACGCGAAAGCAAGTCCGGGCAGATCGACAGGGTCATGGGCGTCCAACTTGTGACGATGCTCCATCCGCTTTCGCTGGCCTGGCGATAGGCCGCGGGCAGCAGTCCGACGCGCAAGCGACAATCCCGTTCGCCATCGCGTTCTGAATCAGATCAACGAGCCCGGCGATGAATAGCGGATGCGTTCCGGCCGTTCCTGCGCGCACAAACTCGATCCCCCGTTCTTTGGCGATCGCAGCGGCTTCGATGTCGAGGTCGTAGATCACTTCCATGTGATCGGAAAGAAAGCCGATCGGCACGACCACCAGGCGCTTCGCGTCTGTCGTCCGGATATGGTCTCCGATATCCGGCCCGAGCCACGGCTGCGACGGTGGTCCGCTCCGGCTCTGGAAAGCCACTATCGCCTCCCCCAATCCGAGCGCTCGGTTCACCCTCCCTGAAGCCTCGCGCAGCTGGTCTTCATAGGGACTCGACTGCGCCATCGAAACCGGGATACTGTGCGCGGTATAAACCACCTCCGCGCCAGGAAGCCGGGATAAAGCCTCCCGTACCCGATCGATCATCGTGTCGATAAACCCGGGGTGGCTCCAGAACGGCGGAATCTTCTCGATCACCGGAGCGCCTTCGACCAGAGCCCGAGCCGCCTCGATATCCTCCCGATACTGCCGGCATCCGGAATAAGATCCGAATGCCGAGGTCGCAAGCGCGATCGCCGAACGGACGCCATCGTCGCGCATTTGCCGGACGGTATCCGCGAGCATCGGATGCCAGTTCCGGTTTCCCCAATAGATCGGAAGGCCCACCCCGGCCGCCTTCAACGCCGCGATCAACGCCCGGCATTGGTCGTTGATCGGACTGCGCCCGCCGAAATGGTAGTAGTGTTCGGCAACCGCCAGCATGCGCTCTCGCGGAACATTCCTGCCGCGCAGGACGTTTTCGAGAAACGGAATGACATCCTCACGCTTCTCAGGGCCTCCGAAAGAAACAATCAGCAGCGCGTCGCTCATTTATTGGATGCCACCAGCGCGACAGGGCGGATCGGCGAAGCGGTGCCGCCGCGAATCTTCAACGGCGCGGCGACAAACAAAAACTCGCTGGCTCCAGACTCCGCCAACTCTTCGAGGTTCAAGCACTCGATGATATGGATGCCGCTCTCCACCAGCAGATGAACATGCACCGCCATCGCCGGGCTCGGCATAAATTCGAATGGCGCGGTTTCCGATCCTGCCGCGAAGATCTTACGCGCGCTCAGCCACCGGGCGCCTTCGAGCCCCGGTCCCGGACTCCTGACCTCGGAGATGAACCGGCCCGGATCGTTCCAGTAGCGCGACCAGCCCGTCCGCAGTAACACCACGTCCCCCGCCCGGATCTCCACGCCGGCCGAATCCAGATGGGCCGGCGTAATCACAAAATCGACCGGCAGAACGTCCAAACCCACCAACCGCGCGATGTCGAGAAGGACCCCGCGACGGAAAATCGGCTGGATCGTATCGACCGAGAACCGCGACACGCCGTTCGCATAACTTTGCAGCTCAGCCGGATCCTCGCCGCCGTGCAGTTTTCCGTTCGCAGAGTAATGGCAGAGAGCATCGATATGCGTACCCGTATGCGTACTCAAAGCAATCGCCTCGGCGGCCGAACTGGCGCCGGCGGCATTCACAAACTCTCCGTGTTTCTTACTGAGGCTGTAAAGATAAGGGGCGTGCAGCGGGTAGTGAGGCATACCCGTAAAGTAAGGCTGAGCCAGATCGATAACCCGGCAGCGGCCGATCGATTCGGCAAGCTCGGTAAGAGCGGACAAGACTTCAGTGTAATTAACGCTTGTCGTCCGGGTGGGTATCGACGTGAGCCTGATCGAGGGCGCCGCGAACTTTGTCGCGTGTCTTGTCCAGACCGCGATCGATCGCTTTTCCCGCCCGTTTTGCATCAGCCTCGGCCTGCGCGGCCGCGACGCGCGTTTGTTCTTTTACTTTCTCCGCTGTTTCGCGCGCCTTCTCCCGATCCAGTTCCGCCTGGGCGCGGGCGTGCTCGTCCTGGCTTGGCGTGCAGGCTCCAAGTGCGATCGCGCAAAAAACTAAGGCCGCTATTTTCACGCCACTATGCGATGCAAGCGAATGACCAAACGCGCTAAGTAATTGACAACGGTCCGTCCGCTCGGGAAAGCTGCATGAGCATCGGCTCGCGTCCCTTGACGGCGCTGTTCGAGGCGGAGTCCAGTCCCACCATGTATAAAATGCCGCCCACAATCGCCGAGATCAGCAAAATCCCCGCAAACACAAACTCATTCTCGAAGACGATCCTCGCCCAGTAGGCCAGAACGATCGGCAGCAGCAAAACGGGCGCCGCCCAGATGCTCAAAGCCTGTATCTTGTTCGCCATCTGATTCATCTTTCCCGGATCCATTGCCCGCGGTATCCGGACGGAGCAGATGTTTCCCATCGCGAACCAGTAGAGCGAGGCGATCAGGATGACCACCATGGTTTCGGCGACTTTTCCTGGCGACATCGGGATGCCAACAGCCTTTCCCACCACCGCGACGACAACAATCTGCGGTACGAGAAGCAGTGCGACCGTCAGGTTCTTCGCCACCAGCACGGAGCGGAACTTAATCGGCCATGAAAAATATCCCTGAACCGCAGAGCGATCAAACCCGAAAGCGTTCCAGTAACTGATCGGCCCGAGCATCAGCAGTCCATACAAAGCGATCAGCGTCAGGGCATTCTGGAGGAGGAACGAATCCGGATCTTCCCTCCGCAGCGCCGGCAGAAAGAGAGCCATTCCGAAAAAGCAGGACATCGCGTAAACCATCCGGAACCGGGGAATGCGCGCCAGTGTGCGCAACTCTTTCTCGACAAGAGCCGCGATCGGGTCCGGCAGAATTCGTGACGGCAGCCGGAACAGCCGTTCGGCGACGCCATCGCGTGCGGCATCGCGCTCGCGCCGGCCCAGCTCGTTCTCCTCCGATTGAAGGCCGCGTTCGAATTGCCATCTGCCCCAGACATAAGCGCCGACCAGGTAAAGCAGTGCCACAGCAAGACCCCATCCGGCTGGATCCCCCAGCATCAGCCGAGCCGTTGCCGCCCATGGCCAGAAGATCTGTGCGGGCGCGAAGCGGATGAAACTCGCCTTCCCGACGTGCATAAAGATCAAGGCCCGGAAACCCAGCCCCGTCGCGACCAGCACAAGCAGCATCGCCTCTTTGAGCCTGGTTCGCTGAAAGAACCTCTCCATCAGGCTGCGGGTCCCGGCCGACAGCAGGACATTGAGCGCCACGAAAATCGAGAAGCCGGAAATCGCCAAAGGCGCGGCTTTCGTGCCGTACAAAGGGTTCCGCATCAAACCGATCGCCGCCGCGGCGGTGAGAATCACCATCTCCGGCATGTTCGTCAGCCGCAGCAGCATCTCGACCGTAAACAGCTTGCCGCGCGGAATCGGATAGATCAGCAGCTTCTGCGTATCGAGAGAAGCTCCAAACCCGGCCGTAACCACCGGCGTGAGCTGCCAGTAGAGCATGACGAAAAGCAGCCCCGACGAGAGCGCCGGGATGAAGTTCGCGGCCTCATCCGGATCGGCGAAAAAGAACATCACGCCGGCCCCGAGAAATGTCCAGAACCCGTAGAACAGCAGGCTGGTGACGAGGGAAAATACAACTCCCCCGCGACGCGACCGGCTCCGCGGCCGCATGCTCAAAAACTGCGCGCGCAGGATCGCGCCGATTATCTGGAACCGCCTGAACCCGGCCTCGGACCGGTTGCATGGGGCCGGATAATATCGTCGATCAGGTCGGGTTTCGACTTGTCGCGTACCAGATGCGGATACTTCCCTCCGCCGTGGTAATCCATGCTCAGGGTCTTGAAATACTCGCCATCCTTCGCGATCAGCACGACGGGCGCGGTATTTTTCACCGCATCGGCCACTGCGTGGCGGAGCACGTCCGGGCTGAACTGCCGTCCATTGACCGCGATAATCTTCATCGCCGGCGCGAGACCCGCTTTAAATGCCGGAGTGCCCAGGCGAACGTCGATCACATCGCCGTCCTCGTGCGCAATGAGGCCGAGCGAATACGAGAGGTTGACGTTCTTCCGCACCTCTTCGCGGGTCTTCCAGAATTCCGATCGTTCGGACGTATAGGTCAGCTTGTAGCCGCCATTGACGATTCCGTTCAGCGGAGCGTGGGCAGAGGTCGTCTGCAGCCGTTCGTTCAGGAAGGCGGCCCAAGTCGTAAGGCTCAACGGAATTAAGGGTTTTGACGACATCTTCGAACGTGTAAGGCTTGACCTCGGGACCGGTCGATGGCGGCCCGGCCCACGCTTTGCAGAAATCGTCGATGGATTTCCTGTCCTTGCTGAGCGTGCGAAGGGTGACATCGACATCGAGCCAGATCAGCGTTCCTTCGTCATAGAAATCCGTGCCCCGCCGGAGGTCGGCGTAATCATCCCGGGCATTGTAGAGCACAGGCGCGGCCACGGCCGTATCTTCCAGCGGACGCCATTCCCGGCCGCTCTCGTTATCGAGCGCCGCGGCGTCCCGCGCGAGGGAATCGAGAAACTGCTGGGGAGTTCGCAAATCGCTCCGGGGCGCGAGAACCTCGCCCAGATACTCGGTCAATCCTTCGTAGACCCAGAGGAGATCGTCCTTCATCGGCTCGCTGTAATCGGGTGTGGCAAGACCGGCCGGGCGGCGAAACTTCCCGTTCCACGAATGAACGAACTCGTGCGAGAGAAGGGAGGCGTCCACCACTCGCGCGCCGTCGTCCACCAGGCTGTCCTCCTCGGTGCGGTCGTCGCTCGATTCGTGATGCTCCAGTCCAAAGTGCGCCACGTGATCGCTCAGGGTGAGCAGGAAATGGTAGTCGCGATAGTGATGCGCGCCGAAGAGCGTGTTCGTTTCCCGCACGAGATTGCGGTAATGCTTCACCTCATCATCCGTGATCCGAGTCGCCCGCTCGCTGTCCGCGGCGATGTCCAGAAAGTGAGGAACCGGGCCACCGGGGCTCAGGTCCACGATCTTGTAATAGATGCCCGTCTGCACCGGCGAATCGATCAGCGTCGTAAGCGACGACGGCTTGAAGGTGATCTCGTTTCCCGACTCATGGTCGACCGGCAGCGCCGTCCCGTAATGCCAACCTGAAGGAATCTTCAGGTTGGCCTGGTACTCAATCTGATCCGAAGGAGCGCCCTTCGGGTACAAGAGCACCTGATTCCAGCTCAGAACCGCGAGCTGTGACGTGATCGACGAGCCGGATGAAAACCCTCCCGCGTCCGGCGGCGAAATGAAATCGATCGCTACATCTAAGGTCGAAACGCCCTGCGGTACGTCGATATGGAACTCGAAGATGTTCACGTCGTCGCGATGCCACGGAACAGCCTTGCCGTTCGCGGTCATCCGGATGCCGGCCAGATCTTCGATGGGTCCTGTCGGGGCGTGCTCTCCGGGAATCCACTTCGGATAGAGCAGCGACATCGGCCCCGGTTTGACCGGAAACTGCATCTTTGCGTGCAGCAGACGTTGCGACGCGTCGCTCGCATCTACATTGATGCGAATCGGACTCAGCCGAATCGCCGGAGCCTGTGCGAAGGCAACGGCCGCGACGAAAAAGGGAAGCGCGTATTGAATCTTCATGCCAGCCACTCCAACTTGTCGTATTCCCGTCCTCCGCCAACGTTGCGGACAAAAACGTCTTCCAGCGTCTCGGAACCGGTCCGCAAATCCTGCATCCGGCCTTCCGCTACGATCTTTCCTTCATTGATGATCGCGGCGTAGTCGCAAAGCCGCTCCACAACTTCAAGTACGTGGGACGTCAGGAAAATGGTTGCGCCGTGCCGCACCTGATCGAGCAGAATGTCTTTCATCAGACGCGCGCCCACCGCGTCGACGCCTTCGAACGGCTCGTCCATCAGGAACAATTCCGGCCGATGGATCAGCGATGCCGCCATTGCGATCCGCTTCCGCATGCCTTTCGAATACTCGGCGATCAGCTTTCGGCGCTCGTTCGCCAGTTCGAAGAGTTCGAGGAGCTCCTGCGCCCGCTGGCGGGCGAGCGGCCGTGGCAGGTTGTACATGCGGCCTACGAATTCGAGGAACTCCGCGCCGGTAAGGCGATCGAACAGGAGAGACTCATCCGGGACCAGCCCGATGAGCTGCTTGATCGCCATTTCCTCGCCCGGCATGCGCAGCCCGAGCAGTTCGATCGATCCCGAGGTGGCCGGAATCAGGCCCGTCAGCATGCGAATCGTGGTGGACTTCCCTGCCCCGTTCGGTCCGAGGAAGCCGAAAAACGAACCGCGCGGAACCGTAAGAGTGAGGCCGTCTACCGCCGCTTTACCGTTGTAAACCTTCCGCAGGTCCCGGACGGCGATGGCGGGCGTGGCGTCGGGCATGGAAAGAATATGGTACCTGCAAGGAGCAGGCTCCGGAATTGGCATGGCAGAACGTTTAAGGACTCTTCACGAAATACCGGCGACAAGCGGCGTTCAATCTCGGACTCGCTCTTCGGGCTTGTGGGAGAAACGAAGAAGCCGCGAGAGCGTTTCCCGGTCCTCGGCGCCCCTGCACTCCCGGACCTTATAAGCAGGCAACCGCCGTACGCGATCACCACCGGAATACACCGACACCTGACCCGGCCGAGCGTGACCTTCGCCAGTTCAACGAATCCACATTTTTTTCATCAATAATTTCAACACCTTACCCCCGCCACCCCGCCGCATCCCCAAAATCGCCAGCTATGCTGAACGCGGAGACAGATCAAAACCTATGGCCACAGAAGCCCAGATCGCCGCCAACCGGCGCAACGCCCAGTCCTCAACGGGTCCCAGGACCGTCGAAGGCAAAGCGCGCGTGTCCCGCAACGCCGCCATCTTCGGCATCTATTCCACCGGCGACGTCGTTCGCCCCGAAGAACAAGACATCTATGACCTTTTCTGCGACGGCTTCCAGCAGGACCTCGCTCCCGAAGGCGCCATGGAAACCACCCTCGCCGCCGAGATAATCCATGCCGCCTGGCGCCTTCGCCGCTGCGCCGAAGCCGAATCCGCTATCGACGTTCAAAGCGACGCGCAGCACTCGATCGACCGTGCCCGCACCCAGGCCCTGCGCCACTTTCAGCGAGCCACCGCCGAACTCCGCCGCCTCCAGACCGAGCGCCAGATCCGCAACGAGACCGTCCCGGAAGACTTCGACGCCTCCACTCTCGGCCTCGCCAGTTGCAAGGACATGACGCCAATCCTCAAGAGCGACCTCCGCCGCCAGTTGCTCCTTCACAAACTCGAAGAGGCCGAAATGGCCACGGCCGTAACCGAAGCGATCTATGCGCCCCTGCCGGCGGCGACAAAACCTTACCCATCGTGGCCGAATCCGCGCCCATCCCGCGCGGCGCGCCGTGCCCCTGCGGATCCGGAGCCAAATACAAACGCTGTTGCGGCCCGAACGCTCCCGCCCTCCTCTCCCCCGCGGCATAACGTAACGCTGGCGGTCCTGCTGCAGGTCTATTTACCAAAGCAACCAGTCCTCACCCCCGCGGCATAACGGTAACGCCGGCGATCTTGCTGCAGGTCTATTTACCAAAGCAACCAGTCCTCGCCCCCGCGGCATAACGGTAGCGCCGGCGGTCTTGCCGCCGGTGTATTTATCAAAGCAACCCGTCCCTCGCCCCCGCGCCATAACGGTAGCGCGGCGGTCTTGCCGCCGGTGTATTTATCAAAACAACGGAAAGGTCTCGCAGCGCCGAAAGGGGTTGCGGATTCGATCCACAGATATTTGAAAATTTAAAAACTTAAGCGGTCAATTGCCGCGAAGCACGCCATTTGGGTTTGATTTGCAAACTGAGGCCCCGGGTCGGCTCGTTCGCATTGAAACGTCAGGCGGTAACACCGGCGATCTTGTCGCCGGTGTCCGTCCGCAGCGAAGCTTTACCCAGGCCATCGGGTAGTTTTTCAATGGCGCCGACGAGCTTCCGCTCCTCACGGAGCTTTACCTCAACTCGGGAACGGTCTTTAAAAACTGTGGGAATGCTCTAAGCCTTTATTCTTCGAAAGTCAGATTCTTCGAGAAAAAGGGCATTGTCTTCAGTTCGATGCGCTCGGGTATCGCGCTGGTGTGGGTTCCCTCGTAAATTTCGAAGGTGTGCGGGAGTTCGTAACGATTCAGAATCGCATCGAGCGTTTTGATGGTTGCCGCGATGCCCGTATCTTTGTCGCCCGCATCGAACGCGATCGCATGGAGCCTCCTCAGATTGCCTATGTACTGATCGACCATTGCCAGCGGGGCGTTGGCGGCAAATTTGGCCAGGACAATTCCCTGGGTCTCTCCGTCCTTTGTTGGCAGATCGAAAAAGAATGGCGGATTTTTCGGATTTGGCGCCCACGCCGCAGCCGAGGCAATCTGGGCTTTGGTGCCGAAATCGGATTTATCGAATTCTTCCTGCGTGCGGATCGCTTCGGCTTTCGATGGACCGCGTCCGGCGCACGGCGTCATATCCGGGATCATGCAGCACGGGCTGAGCGCATAAATGCTCGAGAACACCTCAGGGTATTTCATGCCGATCCGCATCGTGCCGTACCCGCCCATCGAGTGCCCCGCCAATCCTCGGCTCGCAGCATCCGCGATCGTGCGGTAGTGGCTGTCGATATAGGCCACCAGATCTTTGGCAACGTAGGTTTCCCAATCGCCCGTCACGACCGAATTCGAGTACATGCTCCCTGCGTACCGGGTGTACGCGTTCGGCACGACCACAATCATTTCGCGCGCTCCGCCAGCGAGCGACTTATCCAGCGCGGTGGGAAGGTTTATGAAATGCTGGGTAGATCCAAACCACAACTCATCCGTATCGAGATAGCCATGAAGCATATACACGACGGGGTAATGCCGATTTGGGTTTGTTTTGTAACTCGGCGGAAGATAGATGGATACTTCGCGATCGGGCGAATCGCCTTCGAGATTTCCTTCCAGACTCTCGCCGTGAACTTTGATACGTTCAACGGTGCCTTTACCGCGAGCGGATTTCTCAGCCCGAACGCGCGGAACAAAAAGCATAGCAACAGAGGAAGGCTGTCGCGTGTCTCATCGAGCCGGGACTGCGCTTAAGCGGATGCGACTTGAGTGCGGCGTGTCGGCTTTTTGGGCGCTTCCACTGCCGTCTTCACCGGAAAATGCTCGCGCAGCCAGTTGTAGATGCCCTCTTTCTGGCTCGCATTGACCACTCTCTGCCAGCGGATATCGCCACTCCGTTCGTCATATTCGGCAACGACGTACGAATTCCCGGTGAGAACCGAAACGACCGAATCGGGTCTCATCCTTCCACAGTAGTACGAATCGTTGATTACCTGGCGATCTATCATATATTCCAATTCTAACAAAGATGTATCATTTCCGCTACTAATTGTAGTAGATGGGTCATACCTCCAGGGTAAAGGGTTTAACACTCAATGGTTTACCTCTGGAATTGCAAAGCGATATCCCACCCACGGCTCCGTCAGAAGATATTTTGGATCGGAAGGAATGGGTTCGATTTTCTTCCGTAATTGATTGACCACGACCCTCAGATATTCGACTTCGTCGCCATAGTCCGGACCCCAAACCGTCTGGAGAAGCTTTCGATGCGGAATCGGCCGGTTGGGATGATCGACCAGAAACTTCAGGAGATCGAACTCCTTCGGTGTCAGACGAATGCTCTTTCCGTTGCGAGTCACACGGCGGGTTTCGAAGTCGATCGCCAGTTCCCCGCCCCCGAACGAGTGGCTCCCCGTTTCCCCTTGAGTCGGCATGCGTCGCATCGCCGCGCGGATCCGCGCGAGAAGTTCCTGAATGCCGAACGGCTTTGTGACATAGTCGTCCGCGCCCGCGTCGAGCGCTTCCACCTTGTCACGCTCCGTATTGCGCACCGAAAGCACGATGATCGGAAGCTCCGAGGTTTCACGGATCGCCCGGCACGTCTCGAGCCCGCCGATGCCCGGCATGTTCAGATCGAGAAGAATAAGATCGGCGGGATCGCGCCTTAAAACCTCCAGCGCCTCCTCGCCTGTCTTTGCCTCCATGACCACGTAACCCAGGTCGGTGAGAGTCGCTTTCATGGCGCGACGCAACTGGGGTTCGTCGTCGACTACCAGTATCGTCGCGGTATTCATTGCGCGAGCTCAGGCCGATGGGAATCCGGCAGCGGAAGAGCGACCGAAATCTCAGTGCCGCCGCCGGGTCGGTTTTCGGCCCGGATTCTACCGCCGTGAGCTTCGACGATCCCCTTCGCTATCGCCAGTCCCATTCCCGTCCCTTCAGTCCGGGCACTTGTCTTGCGTCCCCGATAGAACTTCTCAAAAACGCGGCCCAGCTCTTCCTGAGCGATGCCCGGTCCCCGATCCATTACCGAGATGATCGCATCGCCTTCTCTGATTCGCGCTTCGATCGTTACAGGTGAGCCGGGCGGAGAATACTTATGCGCGTTCTCGAGCAATTGCATCAGCGCGCGTCGAAACAGGCCCGGGTCGATATCGAGTGTGAGGTCGGGGGGAATGTCGATCGCGTACCGCCCGGGACTCTCATCCCTTGTCTCCTGCAGTGCCGTCTCGACCAGGTCCGCAAGCCTGCTCGGCTCGCGATGAAGGTGCAATTCCTGCGATTCGATCCGTGCCAGCTCGATCGCCTCCGTAATCGAATCCTGCAATTGCCGTGACGCCTCGTCGATAATGCTGAGTAGTTCCTGGCGCACTTCCTCGGTGCGCGGCGGAATCGAGATCAGGCGGGTGACGCAAGTCCGTATGGCCGTCAGCGGGGTTTTCAGGTCGTGAGCGAGGCCGTCGAGCAATGACGATTTGAATTCCTCGTTGCGTCTGGCCACTTCGGCTGCCGCGGCGCGATCCAGCGCCCGGACGCGTTCATAATTAATCGCGAGAAGGCTGGCGATGGAATTCCTGGTATTGGGGCTGAGCCGCGCGCCCTGCAACGCGAGACTGCCTACAAGGTGCGCCCCGAGTCGAACGGGAACCACGGTGGAGTTTCCTTCCCCAATCTGCTCGCCCGTCTCTGCCACGTGAATCAGGTCGGCGTGCGAGATACCCGAGTCCTGAATGGAACCATAGATCTGATTCGCGGCCGCGTCGAAGAAAGCGATATGGCTGAGATGCAGGATCTGACCCGTCTTTGCCACCGAAACCCGAATGGCGTCTCGGGCCTCGTCCATCAGCATGGCTCGGCTCAGTTCATAGAGCTTGCTGATTTCGTTCCGCCCGGCGACGGCCTCCTCGGCGCGCCGTTTGGCCTGCGACGACAACTGGCTAACCGTGAATGCGGTGACCAGAAAGGCAAACAGCGCCACCCAATTCTCCGGGTCCGCGATGGTGAAGGTGCCGATCGGAGGCAAAAAGTAAAAGTTGAATGCGAGGACCGCCGCGAGGGAAGTGAAGATCGCCTCGCTCAGCCCCCAGAGAGTTGCGGCGCCAAGGACGAGGAGCAACATCAACAGTGACGCTGTGGTGGCGTTGATGGGCAGCACCAGGCGACCTGTCGCCACAAGCGCAGTTACGGCAAGTGCGCAAGCTCCGTAGCGCCAGAACACCGGCACGGCCTTGTTCATGTCTATGAGGTTATCCGAGGTCGGACTACCGGGTTGGACTACCCGGGGTCGGACTACAATGAAGAGCGGGAGACTGGTTTGCATTCGCATACGCACGGACCTGCTTCCGGCCGCGTCCTCGCATGGTCGCTGGCCGCCACAAGCGCTTTTGTCGTTATCGAACTGATTGCGGGCCTGCGCGCCCACAGTCTGGCGCTCGTCTCCGACGCGGGGCATAACGCAACCGACGCCCTGGCGCTCCTCTTGGCGTGGTTTGCAGTTTACATGCAGTTCAAGCCGGCCGACGAGTCCCGCACCTTCGGGTATCACCGAGCCGGCGTGCTGGCGGCCTTCGTAAACGCCCTGGTCCTGATCGTTCTGTCAGCGTGGATGTTCTATGAAAGCTGGCTGCGGCTGATGTCGCCGATGGCGGTGGACGAAAACCTCATGCTCTGGGTGGCGGGCGGAGGGCTGCTGCTGAACGGTGGCATCATGCTGGGGTTGCAACGTTCCGGAAGCAACGATATCAACATCCGGGGCGCGTTTCTTCACATGCTCGGCGATCTGCTCGGAGCCGCGGCTATTATCGTGGGTGCGCTCGTGATCCGGCGATTCGGATGGACTCAGATCGACCCGCTGCTGTCGATCCTGATTTCCCTGCTGATCGTCTGGACAGCCTGGGACATCACCCGCGAATCGCTCAACATCCTTCTCGAAGGCTTGCCGCGCGGTCTGGAACTGAAACAGGTAACCCAGGCGATCTGCGCTGTGGACGGCGTTCTCGACGTTCACGACCTGCACATCTGGAGCCTCGGCTCGAACTCGCACGCGCTCAGTTGCCACGTGCTCATCGAGGATATGCCGCCTTCCCGAAGCGATCACATCCTCCACAGGGTGAATCACGTCCTGGGCGACCGCTTCCACGTCCATCACACGACCGTGCAATTCGAGCATATGAGCTGTGCGATTTCCGGTACCGGCTGTGTGATTCCCGTCGACGGCCATCTCCACGACCACGCGCATCATCACGCCCATTGAGCGCGCGGTGATAACGTGTTGCCTATGCCTGAAAAAGCATTGACCGAGTTCTGGAGGGATCTCCAGCCAATCAGCAAGGTGTTCCAGCCGGATGCGCTTCCGGAACAATACATCCAGAACGCGCCGACCGACGACATCAAGCTTTACATACCCTTTAACGAAACGATCTTTTCGCGCCCGCTCTGGATTTCGCCTTCACAGAATCGATGGTGCGACATTCTGATGGCGAAGAGCGCGGGTCTGGTGAACCGCCACTATCATCCCCATGAGGTTTTCGCCTACACGATATCGGGTAAGTGGGGATATCTGGAGCATGACTGGACCGCTACCGCCGGCGATTTCATTTATGAGACGCCGGGTGAAGGGCATACGCTCGTGGCGTATGAGCACAAGGATCCGATGAAGGTATTTTTCGTCGTGAAGGGTCCCCTGATCTGGCTGGACGACAAAGGCGAACCGAACGGATTCTTCGACGTCCACAACTACATCGCCATGGCGCGCGAGCATTACGAGAAAGTCGGGCTCGGCGCGAATTACGTTGAGACTTTGTTCCGCTAAGAATGCCTGATATTCAGATCGTGCCGGCCACTGAGGCGGAGGTTCCGGTGATCCTCGAAATGATTCAGGGGCTCGCGGAATACGAAAAGTTGTCACACCTGGTGACGGCGACCGCGGAGCAGATTCGGGAAACGCTCTTTGGGCCGCGGCCGGCGGCGGAAGTGCTCCTGGCCCGATGGAACCACGATTGGGCCGGGTTTGCATTGTTCTTCCCCAACTACTCAACCTTCCTCGCTCAGCCTGGCCTTTATCTCGAAGATCTTTATGTCAAGCCGCATGCGCGCGGGCGAGGGCTCGGGCTGGCGCTGCTGACCGAACTGGCGAAGCTCGCCGTCGCGCGCGGCTGCGGCCGGGTCGATTGGGCGGTGCTCGACTGGAACGAGCCTTCGATTCAGTTCTATCGCAAGCTCGGCGCTGAGCCGAAAGCCGAATGGACAACGTTCCGTTTGACCGGCGAACCTTTACGGCAATTGGCCGCGAGGCAACTAACAACGACCACATAGGTACACTGGTCGAAGCAGCCTGCGGCAGCCGAGCGCGACGAATGAATCTACCGGAAGCACTCACTCTGAAAGGCTTTTATTCCCGGCCGATGCGCTTTTTCAACAAGCGCGTCTTCCTCCAATTTCGGCCGACCTTCTGCCGAGCTCAGGATCCGCGCGTGACCGCCGACTCGACGCTTTACGAATTGCTGCGGACCGACTGGAAGATCAACGACCGCGGCGATCTGACCCGCTATTATTTCCTGTACCTGCAGCTTCAGCGGCTCGACGAATTCAAGATACCGGGAGACATCGCTGAGCTGGGCGTATTTCAGGGCAATACTGCGGTGTTCATCAATCGTGTCGTGCCCGGCCGGACACTTCATTTGTTCGACACATTCAGCGGCTTCAGCGAAAAGGATTCCAAACAATTCGCGGATACGGATGCCTTCAAGGACGTCGATATCGAAGCGGTCAAGAGCCACTTCAAGGATGGGGTGCAGATCTATCCTGGATATTTTCCGGAAACCGCGTCCGCACTGAACCCGAAAACCAGATTCGCCCTGGTCCATATCGACATGGATCTCGAAGCCCCGATCGCCGCGGCGCTTGATTACTTCTATCCGCTGATGAGTCCGGGAGGTGCGATGATCGTGCACGACTACAACAACACGGGGTCCTGGGAGCGTGGCGCGAAGAAAGCGGTGGATCGCTTCCTCGCCGATAAGCCCGAAACGCCGGTTGAAATGCCGGACCGGTTCGGAAGCGTTCTCATTCCGATCACCCGCCGGGTTTGACCTATCGCAGCCCTTTTCCCATCAACCAGGCGATCAACGAAGCCGGGTCGTCGGTAATCATAGCGTCGACTCCGGCATCGGCCATCTTTGGCCAGTCTTCCGGTTTGTCGACCGTCCAAGGCGCCACCTGCAGTCCCGCCGAGTGAGCCCAGGCAACCCGCTCTTTCGTGACCAGCGTGTAGAGCGGGCTCAGAATCGTCGCTTCAAATTCCTGCGTTACTTCGGGCCATTTCCGGTCCGTTTCGAACAATGCCGATCTCGGGATCGCCGGATCGAGCTTCTTCATGACCCGCAGAGTCCGGGGATCGAAGCTCTGAAGAATGACGCGTTTTTCGAGACCATGCTTCTTCACCAGGTCCAGAATCATGCCCGTGAACTCCTCCGGACCAGGGGTCAATTCCGGGCGATCGGTAAAAATCTTCGTCTCCACGTTGAAGCCAACGTTATTTCCAGCCGAGAGCGCGAAGACTTCGTCAAGCGTCGGTATGTGTGTGCCCGGAACCGGAACCTGTGTCTTGAAACCGGGGTTCTGCTTCGCGCCGCAATCGTATTCGTGCAGCTGGGCCAGGGTAAGCGTGTGGATCGGAATTCCCGTCTTCGGCCCGGAGCAGATGTCCGGATTAATCATCGGGTCGTGCGACACCACCGCGACCTCATCTTTCGTCACGGCGACATCGAGTTCGAGGAAATCCACACCCTGCGCGATTGCGTACTTGAACGCCGGAAGCGTGTTCTCAGGTCGCAGGGCGCGCGCGCCGCGATGCCCGTGAACGAGGATGCGGCGTTTGTCGGCTCCGGTCAGAGGCATCGCAGAACCGAGGGCCACCAGTGTGAACGCACGTCGCGAAAACCCTGTTTTCCCACTCATCGCCCAGGTCTCAATGGACGGTGCGGGTCTTGCGATTCATGTAATCCATCAACAAATACTGCCCGAGCGTATGCGGCGTCGTGAAATACGCCTTTCCCCGGCAGAGCTCCGTCACCTTCTGGATGAAGTTGATCAGACCGTAATCGCTGGCCAGCATGAAGGTATTGATGATAATGCCCTGCTTCTTGCAGCGGTTCACTTCCTCGAGCGTGCGGCTGATAACCAGCGGATCGAGCCCGAAAGCGTTTCGATAAGTCCGGCCGTCTTCCAGCGTAAGCGCCGAAGGCTTGCCGTCCGTGATCATCACGATCTGCTTCATGTCTTTGCGCTCCTGCTGCAGCAGGCGCTGCGCCAGGATCAAGCCGTCGCGCGTATTGGTGTAGTAAGGACCGACTTGCACCCGTGCCAGCTGGCTGATCTGCAGCTCTTCGGCGGAATCGTGAAACAGGACGCAACGCAGACTGTCGCCGGGATACTGCGTGCGAATCAGATGCGCGAGCGCCATGGCGACACGCTTCGCCGGCGTGAAGCGGTCTTCGCCGTAAAGAATCATGCTGTGGCTGCAGTCGAGCAGCAGCACGGTCGCGCAAGAGCTTTGATACTCGCACTGATGGACGTGCAGATCCGAATACTCCAGATCGATCGGAACCTTTACCCCTTCACGCCTGACCGCGGAGAAGAGCGTCTCGCTGATATCGAGGTTCAGCGTGTCGCCGAATTCATACTGCTTCGAGGACCCGGACGATTCGATTCCCGTGGCAAGATCCCGCGTATCGTGGCGCCCGAAACTCGACTTTCCCAGTGAACCCAGCAGATCTTTGAGCGTCTTGAATCCGAGAAAATCGAGGGATTTATCAGTGACTTCAAAGCGCGCCTGGCCGTCTCTTCCCTGCCCCTGACCGGGCGCCGAATCGGCATCCTGTTCCGTCGTAATGTGCCCTTCGGCGGCGAGCTTCTGGACCAGATTTTCGAGCAGCTGATCGAGTTGCTCCTGCGACATCGCGGCCAGCTTTTCCAGCATCTGCTGCATCTGGTCGTCGGGAAAAAGCTGTCCGCTTTCGAGCGCTTCCTGGATGGCCTGTTTCAGATCTTCGAGGCTCTGCTGATTCCACTCGGAGAACTGCATGTACGGGTTGTTGAACCCGCTCTGGAGAAAGAAATCCGCGAGCGCCTGCATCAGATCGTTCGCATCAATCCCGAAATCATCCCCGGTATATTTCGAAAATCTGACCCATTTCATAGAGAAATGCGACTCCGCTCGCGGAAAATATTTGAATTAATTGAACTGGCGCCGCTGCCTGGCCTTCGGGCTCTCGTCCGGCTCCTGCGCGGGCCGCTTTCGCTCTTCGGCGGCAAACCCCCGCTCTTCGGAACGGCTGATTTTACGGTGCGCATGCAGCCCTTCCAGAATGAACTCACCCGCCGATGCGCGGACGCCGTCCGGCTCGTTGGCGGTCAGTCCGAGGGCCCGCGTCTTCTCCATCAGACCCTGAATTCCGTTGAGCTGCGAGGTAATGTCGGCTGAGCTTACGTCCTCGTTCAGCTTCAACGTTCCACCGATGTCGAACCATTGCACGACCGGCTGCATGTTGACGCCCTCGAAGTAGCGGTTGTACACCTTCGACACGGCGGTCCGGATCAGTTCCCGGCTCACCGCGTCTCCGCCCTTCAATTCGCCTTCATACTCCAGCTCGATCTTGCCGGTGATCGCGGGCAGCGCGGCATAAATATCCAGAACGCGCGGCACAGCCAACGCTTCGCCGTTCTCGATCGCGCGCCGCTCGGCGTTCGAAATCACGTTCTCCGTCACCGAAATCGGCAGCCGCTGGGAAACGCCGGAACGTTTGTCGACGCGTTTGTCCTCCCGCGCCGAAAACGCGAGCTGCTCGATGATCTCAGCGATGTAGCTCGGGAGGCGCACCTCAACATTCGCCTCGCGGTCGAGCCAGGCTTCGGCGCGCGTAATCTGGATGCCGTGTTCGAGCGTCGCCGGATAGTGGGTACGAATCTCGCTCCCGATGCGATCCTTGAGCGGTGTGATGATCTTGCCGCGGGCTGTGTAATCTTCCGGATTGGCCGTGAAGACGAGCAACAGGTCGAGCGGCAGCCGGATCGGGTAACCCTTGATCTGAACATCGCCTTCCTGCATGATGTTGAACAAACCAACCTGTATCTTTCCCGCGAGGTCGGGCAGTTCGTTGATCGCGAAGATACCGCGGTTCGCGCGCGGAATCAGGCCGTAGTGCACCGTCAGCTCGTCCGAGATGTTCTGTCCCCGCCGCGCGGCTTTAATCGGATCGATATCGCCGATCATATCCGCGATCGTGACATCAGGCGTCGCCAGCTTTTCGACATAACGCTGATCGGCCGAGAGGTACGCGATCGGTGTCGCGTCGCCCTTTTCTTCGATCAGTATCTGGCAACGGCGGCAGATGGGCGAGTACGGATTGTCGTGAATTTCGCATCCCGCGACGTATGGCATCCACGGGTCGAACAGCGTGGTGAGCATCCGGATCAGCCGGGTCTTGGCCTGTCCCCGCAGTCCGAGCAGTATGAAGTTATGCCGGGAAAGGATCGCGTTTACAACCTGTGGAACAACGCTATCCTCGTAACCGACGATGCCGGGAAAGAGTTCCTCCCGGCGCTGGAGTTTGCAGATCAGATTCGCGCGCAGTTCGTCCTTGACGGTACGCCGCGCCAGACGTTCTTCGGGAAACGCGCTATCGCGCAAATCTCCCAGGGTTGTGGGTAAATCCGCAACGGTTTGGGGCATGTGGGCACATCCGGGAAGTCTGTCCTGATAGTAGCAGAGGGGCGTGACGAATCAATTCGGGATTCGTTAATCGGGGTTGAACTCAAATGTTTCGCTTGCGGCGTGAAACACCAGATGACCTCCCGCCAGGGTCTTGAGCTCGTGGGTGAGCGGGATAAAGACGGAGCCGTCTGTCGATTGCCCGGGGGCAAGCCTGGTTTGAGCGAGCGCAATAGCTGAAGCCGTCGCCGCAGCTTTCAACCGGGCGTTGATGCCGATCGTCATCGCGTTCTCGCGCCTCTGCTCATACCCATTCGTCGTCCGCATGTGCGGAATGGCGTAAAGCGCATTCTCGTACGAGTTCACCAGCTTGACGACATCGGCGTGAGAGCCTTTGTCGAGTAGAACATTGACCACCTGTCCGGCGGAGATCCCCGTCGCCGAAGCGTCAGATCTGACATAGGAGAAACCCTCGGGCTCGACGGTCCAGTATTTATCCGAGCCATTGGAGATCGAAACCTGGACGAGTCCGAAACCGGCTACGTGGTTCGGCATTCGGGTCACAATCACGGTCAGACCCTGGCGGCTCAGTGTCTGATATTTCATGCCGTTGACTTCATATTCGATTACCTGGGCACAGACAAATGCGGCCGTGCAAAAGATCATCGCGATTAATAGAAGCCAGGAAGTCCGGCGCGAAACCATCACCTTAATCTTACTGGTATCCGGACTGCACGCACTGGCATTTACGAAAAATCGAAGCCAGTTCGCAAGGCCTGGCCCTCCACGTGGTCCAATGTAGGCGGGAAGCCGCGCCATGCAGTCCGTCAGTAATGAAGTGTCAGCCTTACTCGAAACTCTCGGAGTGCCTCGGGAGATTTTGATCGCCGGAGACACCGAAGTCCGAAGCCCGATCACTGGAGAGGCGATCGCGCGCCTGGCCACCGCAAGCGCCGAGTCGACGAACGAGGCCGTTAACCAGGCTCACGCAGCCTTCCTGGAATGGCGTAAGGTGCCGGCGCCGCAGCGCGGAGAGTTGATGCGCATCTTCGCGGAAGAGTTGCGGACATCGAAGGTCCCGCTGGGACGACTCGTGACCATCGAAGCGGGCAAGATCGTTTCCGAGGGCCAGGGCGAGGTGCAGGAGATGATCGACATCTGCATGTATGCGTGCGGTCTCTCGCGGCAGCTTGCGGGTCTGACCATCGCCTCGGAACGGCCGCGCCACCGGATGATGGAAACATGGCATCCGCTGGGCGTGGTCGGCGTGATCTCCGCCTTCAATTTCCCGGTCGCAGTCTGGGCATGGAACGCGGCTCTGGCATTCGTGTGCGGCGACTCGGTGGTCTGGAAGCCTTCTCCCAAAACGCCGCTGACCGCGTTGGCTACCCAGGCGCTTCTGGACCGCGCGATATCCCGTTTCGGCGGCGCCCCGGCGGGCCTTTCGACTGTTCTGGTGGGCGGCGGATCGACGGGCCAGGCCCTGGCAGACCACCCGCGTGTGGCGTTACTGTCTGCCACTGGCTCAACGGCCATGGGCCGGGCGGTCGGACCGCGGGTCGCGGCGCGCTTCGGCAGGGCGCTTCTTGAATTGGGTGGAAACAATGCCGCAATCGTATGTCCGTCCGCCGATCTGGATCTGACCGTGCGGGCCATCGCCTTTTCGGCAATGGGTACGGCGGGTCAGCGGTGCACGACGTTGCGTCGCCTGATCGTTCACGAAAGCGTTTATGACGCGTTGCTGCCTCGCCTCAAGGCGGCATATAGCTCCGTGGCGATCGGCGATCCGCGTATCGAGGAAACGCTGGTCGGTCCCTTGATTGATGAGTCCGCGTTCGATGCGATGCAGCGCGCGCTTTCCGCCGCCCGCGCGACAGAAGGGCGTATCACGGGCGGAGAACGCATACAGGTCGCAGATTTCCCGAACGCGCATTACGCGCGGCCGGCGATCGTGGAGATGCCTTCGCAGACCGAACTCGTAAAACGCGAGACCTTCGCCCCCATCCTTTATGTAATGAAATATGGGGATTTCGCCGACGCCCTGGCGCTCCACAACGATGTGTCTCAAGGTCTGGCCTCGTCGATCTTCACCCTCGATCTTCGCGAGGCGGAGCGATTCCTTTCGGCTGAAGGCTCCGATTGCGGCATCGCGAACGTGAACATCGGCCCGTCGGGCGCTGAGATCGGCGGCGCGTTCGGCGGCGAAAAGGAAACGGGCGGCGGCCGCGAGTCCGGTTCCGACGCATGGAAGAACTACATGCGGCGCGCCACCAATACGATCAATTACGGCGAAGATCTGCCGCTCGCGCAAGGCGTGAACTTCAACATAGAGTAGAGGGGGAGAGCCAATTGTCCGGACCTCGTATCGTCACGTCTCTGCCTGGCCCCAACGCGAAGCGACTCGTCGCCGAAGATTCGCGCTACATGTCGCCCAGTTACACGCGCTGTTATCCGCTCGTGGTCAGGAGGGCCCGCGGCATTATCGTCGAAGACGTGGACGGAAACGAGTTTCTGGATTTTTCGGCGGGCATAGCCGTCACGTCAACTGGCCACTGCCATCCGGAGGTTGTCGCCGCGATACAGAGGCAAGCGGCCGAACTCATCCACATGTCCGGCACCGACTTCTATTACGAACAGATGCCGGAGCTGGCATCGCGTCTCTCGCGGATTGCGCCGATGCCCGGTCCGCACAAGTTCTTCTTCGGGAATTCGGGCGCCGAGGCGGTCGAATGCTGTATCAAACTGGCGCGTTATCACACGCGGCGGCAACACATCATCGCGTTTCTCGGCGGGTTTCACGGCCGCACCATGGGCGCGCTCTCGCTTACCGCTTCGCGCCCCCAGCAGCGCCGCAGGTTTGCGCCTCTGGTTCCGGGAGTGACGCATGCCCCCTATCCGTAAAACGGAAGCCGAGGCGCCGGGATGCGCGCGCTTCATCGAAGAGACTCTGTTCCGTTCCATGCTTCCGCCCGAAGAAGTAGCGGCTATAGTGATCGAGCCGATCCAGGGCGAAGGCGGCTATGTCGTGGCGCCGAGCGTGTTTCTCCAGGAGATTCGCCGCATTTGCGATCGGCACGGGATTCTCATGATTGTGGACGAAGTGCAATCCGGCGCGGGCCGCACAGGCAAATGGTGGGCGATCGAGCATGCCGGTGTGCGGCCGGACATCGTCGCCAGCGCGAAGGGCATCGCCTCCGGGATGCCTCTCGGGATTTGCATGGCGAAGGCCGAAATCATGGATTGGGAGCCTGGATCGCATGGATCTACCTTCGGCGGAAATCCAGTTTCCATTGCGGCCGCGCTGGCCACGATGACCATCCTCGGACGCGAAGCGATCGCCAATGCCGCGGCTGTGGGCGATCACATGAGGAAACGGATGAATGCGTGGCCCGAGCGATATCCGATCGTTCGCGAGATTCGCGGGCGAGGTCTGATGATCGGTGTAGAGGTCGCGCACGATCGCGACGCAATTATCGACAGGGCTTTTGAACGCGGGCTCCTCTGTCTCGGCGCCGGCGAAAGCGCCATTCGTTTGACGCCGCCGCTGATCGTGTCAAAAGAACAGGCGGATATTGGGATGGATATCTTCGAGCAGTGCATTCAGACGGTGGGAGAATAGGCATGTCCACGAACAGTCATGCGCCTGCCCGGACTATCTTTGCTCCTGATGGCCTCAGTTGTGCTGTCGAGTTGCGTCGATTCCCTCGGCAGCCAGCCGCCGCCCCGGAAATGGACTACGGGATTCTGGTACTGGAACGATAACTCGGCAAAATCGGCGCCTTCTGGCGAGACGGCAGAGGTAATTTACCTCCACGCCGGGACCATCCGCAAGCAAGCGGGCGGGTTTGCGCATGCGCCCTGGCTGGTGTTTGGAAGTCTGCCCGACTCTCTGCCGGCCGCCCATGAATACTGGTTGGTTTTCCGGTACGAAGAGCAGGGTGTGCCGGAGCTCTCTGCCGCGCCGCTCATCCTGCGGCAGATTCGCCAGCTGCAAAACGATGCGCGGCAGAGGCGCCTGAACGTCGTTGGCATTCAACTCGATATCGATAGTCCAACAGGGGCACGCTCGCGTTACGCGGCCTTGCTGGCAGAGGTGCGAAAGGGGATGCCTGCCGGGCTCCAGCTATCGATCACGGCATTGCTCGACTGGTTCCGTGACGGTACGCCGATCGCGGAGGTCATTCGGGCAACCGACGAATTCGTTCCGCAATTCTACGACGTTGCGCCCAGCCCCTTTTACGGCGCCGGAGGAGCCATCGGGGCGGACTTTGACGGCGCAGAATGGGCTCCGAAGTTAAACCGCTTCGGAAAGCGATTCCGCATCGGTATCTCGGCCTTCGGACGTGCCCGATTCGTGTCGAGGCGGACCCATCGCAGCCCGGGAGCCAGCGGCTGTTCGGCGACGTAACCCCGCTGGATGTTGCGCTCCATCCCGGTTTCAACCTTCAGACCTTTCACAGCGAAGCCAAAGAGCTGGTCCTCAGCTACCAGGCAACGCGAAAGACGCAAATCTCGTACAACAACTTTCAACCGGGAGACATGATTCAGTTCATTCTGCCCACCGCCGAAGCGATTCGGACTGACATTGAAAGCGCGCGGCGAATACATGGATTCTGTGCGGGAGTTGTCTTTTTTCGATGGCCGGCGGCGAACGAAAATCTGATCATGCCGCCGGACGATATTATGAGCGCGGCCGGGTTCGCATCCAGTCAGGAGAGTGCGCCTGTCGTCGAACAGGTCGACGGGCATTGTGCGGCGGTGAGCTGTGTTGATGTGTATCTGGTCAATGCGAGCGCCTATTCGCCGCGAACCGTTCGCTACCAGGTCGAAAGCTCTGCGGAACTCGAGTATTTCCTTCCGACGGAAAACATTCCGGTTCGCATGTCCGGCCCGTCGGCCCTCGAATTACCGCTTCCGCCATATTCCGGAGTCAGACAGCTGCTTCTGGGCCGGGCTGTCAGTGCGACGCCGGTAACCTTCCGCGTCAAGGTGACCCAATGAAATGTAGCGCAACGAAATTGCCGCGAAGCGCTTTCCGGATGTGCGTTTGGCTGTGCTCGGGACTGGGTTTTATCGCCGCCTGCGGTTTTGACGACACGCTGCGCGAGTACCTGGACGCGCGTTTCTGGCAGCCGTTCTCGAAGCAGACCTGGTATTTCGAGAAAAAGAACGTCAGGCGTGTGTACATCACTTTTGCCGGAATGGAGGAAACGGCGGGCGAAAGCTCGCTGGCAAAGTTGCGGAGAGCATATCGGCCGATATCGGAACCGGCCACCACGCCCTTCGATCCCACAAAATTGCGCGAAGCGGTTGCGGCTGCGCGCGCCGATCAGTCACTGTCACGACGTGACCGCGACGAAGTAGACCTGATCGACGCCAAGATCGACATGCGAGCCGGTGAGCCGGCCGACGAGCCCGCCTTTCTGGAGAGTGCGGAAAAGAAGCTGAGGGCGTTCCTGCAATCGGCGAAAACACCCGAATTTCGAAGCGAAGCGCGCGGATGGCTCGCCCATATCCATTACCTGTTCGGGGAACAAACGGCTGCGGGAAAAATCTACCTGGATGAACTCAACCGGAACGGTTCCAATCTCGACCGCGAAACGCTACTGACTTCGCTTCAAATGACTTATGGTTACGACGGCGGCCCGGACCTGCGGGAGCACCTCGATGAATACTTCGATACGCCGGAACATGCCGCATTCGCCGTTCAAATGGTCACGAATCCCCACTGGAATTCGCGGGGGTTCGACCCGGAGAGGGCTGACGACTCGGGCCAGACCTGGGTCCGCGTGAAGAATCTCCTTGAAAAGCATCGCAGTCTGCTGGTATCGGCCAACGGCAGCGATACGCTGGCGGTGCTCGGCGTGCGGACGGCATTGCGCATGGGCGATCCTCCCGCCGTGTTGGAAATCGCGTCGATGGTACCCGCCGGAGCCGCGATTCGGCAGGATCCGGACTTTGCCTGGATGCTCGCGTCGGCCTATTTCCTGTCGCGCCAATATGCGGCTGCGGAAGGTCCTCTATTGGCGCTCTTTCAGTCTCCGCGATCCTCCGATAACCAGAAATCGGCCGCCGCCTATGGGCTTTGCGGCGTTTATTCGAAAACCGGCAACAGGGTAGAACAGCTTCGCTTTGCGTTATGGCTCCATCAGCAGAATCGGGACAAGCAAAGATATCTGAGTTATCCCGGAACCATCGAAGAGCAGTCGGTCTACTGGGCCGTATCCGGCTGGGACCTTGGTCTTCTGCTCGACGCGGAGGTCCCTGTCGACGACCTGGAGTCGTTCCTGGATCGATACCCGGATGTGCCCGATGTCCGTGTGGTTCGCTACTCGCTCGCCGTTCGACTCGCCCGCGAAAACCGGTATGAAGAAGCGGCTGAGATCTACCAGGCGATTCATGCGAATCGGCGCGCGGAGCGCATGCGGGAGATCGGCGATCTCTACCGGGAGGCGAATCGAACCGATCTGTCCACTCAGCAATCGGGCGAAAACAGCTACAAGCTCGCGGAATTTATCAGCGCGAATCCAGATAGGCTCTACTTCAATGATCAACTCTGGTCCGGGTATCAGCGGTATGCGCTGACCGCCTCCAGCGACAGCCGTCTCACAAAAGAAGAACGGCAATCGCTGATGGATGACGAACGAAGGATGAAGGATGATCAGGAGGAGCGGTGGCGGGCGTATTTGATCCTCCGCAATGTCGTAAAGGATTCAGGGAAGAGCGAAACCGGACGTGAGGCGGCTCAGCTGGCGATTCGTTGCCTGCGCGGCATCAGCGACCGCTTCGGACGGCAGCATGAAATCCGGCAGGCAGACATAGACCTTTCGAAATGGCTGCGGCAGACAGAAAAGCCGCCGGGGTGAACCGGCGGCTTCCTTGATGACACCCTGTAAAGCGGCTTAGTCGCCGAAGCTGCCGACTTCTTCCCGCACTTCCTTCTTCGCGGGAGCGGCCGGTTTGATGCCGCCAAGCGTATCCAGAGGAACGAACCCAGCTTCAACCGGCTTCTCCTTCAGCACCACTTCGCGATACAGCTTCGCCATCCGCGCGTCTTCCGCAGCCTTCTTCGCCATTTCGAGGTTGCGCTTGCGGAGCTTCTCTTCGCGCGCCGTCTTCGCGATGCCCTGGTCGTCGAGATCGTGCTGGATACCATGGTTCACGGCCTCCAGATTCAGAATCAGCGAGTGATCCTTCGAAGGCAGGTTCACGCTCTTGCCGCCCGCGATGATCTCATGCCGGCCCTTCTCTTCGTACCACTTGGTGAGCGTCGCGGTCATGTGCATCTTTTCGATGATGTTCCGCCAGCCCACGCCCGTGTTATACGCGCAGAAGCTGATCTCGCCTTCCTGCGTCGCATACGGAATGATGCACTGCTCGGTGCGGCGGAAGTCGTAATTGAAGAGATCCTGGAACCACATACCCGCGATGAACAGGAAGTTCCAGCGGTCCTTGCGGCGCTTTTCGATATCGTCGAACGTGCGGTCGCCGGTCACCTTGCCGTAGTTGCGGCCGGTCGCGCCGAAGCACTTGTCGAACTTCTGCAGCAGATCGGTCAGCTTGAACGTGCTGGGCGCTTCCATCGGATCGTAGTTGCGAAGCAGCGCGAGCGCCACGCCAACCACCGACAGGAACTTCCCGCGCGCGGCGTCGTTGACGCTCGCCACGTCCTTCGCCAGCTGTTCGGCGTTGAGGAAGGCCGTCACCGGACGGAATTCCTTCGTTTCTTTGTCGATCATCACCGCCATGCCGATCCCGCAGTTCGGATGGCAGCCGCAGCTCAGCTGGCCCCAGTCCGCGTTCGGTCCATGGATCAGATCGGCCCAGTCGGAAAACGTGCTCATGAACGAAATCGGGAACCAGTCGCGGGCCGGCACGCCCATGCCAACCTGATTCTTCACGTCATGCGCCAGGTGCGACAGCGTGTACCGCTGCGCGTTTCTGCGCTCGTCGGTGACTTCTTCATCGCGTCCCGTAAACGAAACCGGCTGGAACGAAAGGAACGAAATCTTCTTCGGATTATCCAGCGCGAACTGGATCACCGCGCCCACCTGCTCGTTATTCACGCCGTTGATGATCGTGATTACGGGAACGATATCGACCCCGTTCGAGTGCAGGTTCTCAATCGCGCGCAGCTTCACGTCGAACAGATTGCCGACGGCGCGATGGGAATTAGCCGCATTGCCGATGCCGTCAAACTGCAGATATGCATACCGCAGGCCCGCTTCGGCCGCTTTCCGGCACAACTCGGGGCTTTTCGCGAACTCAATCCCGTTCGTCGCGGCCTGCACGCTGTTGTAACCAACCTTCCGCGCATAACGAACCGCATCGAGGAAGTACGGCGAAAGGGTCGGCTCGCCGCCCGAAAACTGCACCGACATCTGGCGGCGCGGCTTGATCGAAATGGCATTGTCGAGCATCGTCTGGATGTCTTCCCAAGTCAACTCATGGACGAACCCGACCTGGTTGGCGTCCATGAAGCAGGGGTCGCACATCATATTGCAGCGGTTCGTCAGATCGATCGTCAGGACGGACCCGCGGCCGTGCGTCACCGTGCTCGACCCGTGGTTATGAAGCTTTTCGTCGTGGTGGGCGCGGATATCGCGGCCCGGGAAAACCTTTTCGAGGTGATCGAAGAATTCGGTATCGATCGCCATCACGTCTTCGAAGTGGCCGTGAATCGGGCAATCCTTCACCATCAGGATTTTGCCGTCGCGGGAGACGATCTGCGCCTTGATTTCGCCGACCTTATCGTTGCGCAGAATCTCGACCGGCAATTCGCCGTTTACGATTTTGGTTCGAATCTCCGGGACACACTTCGGGCAGAGCGAATCGGTCGTCCGGGGCCAGCCGAGTGGCGGCTTCTGCTTCTCCCACGATTTCAGGAGCGGTTTTTCAGACCATTTCGGGGTGAAGGACGGGTTCGGCTTGATGGAATTGAAGGTGTTAAACACTTTCCACGCGGCGCCCGCGGCCACTGTCACCGCTTTTTCGGCGTACTTTATCGGCTTGTGCATTCGTTTGAAATCTCCTGAAACTGCAATCCCGGTTGTATGAACTCAGGGTACTACCCCCACGTCGATGAGTTGGAGGGGAAAACATTGAACTGCGCCGGAAAGGGGTTGGATGGGGCGCATTTTGATCGAATGGTAAAGTGCTGCTGGATCTGTCACTTAGCTTATGCAGAGGCCGCGAGCGCGGAAGCCGAGTCTACTTGTGCCGACCCCATGGGACGCTGACCACGACATCGCAGCGGGACGCCTTCAGGTTAACCTTTAAGATTCCCGCCGCAAGACCCTGTTTGTAAGGAAGAACTGCGCTCACATATCGCCCGGCTCCGTCGGCCTTGCCCTTGCCTCCGTTCCGATCGCCTTCGGATATTGATCCTCGCCGCTGAGAGGAATCGGAACCACTTTCGCGAACACCCGTTTGGCGCCGTCTGCGGACACAAGACCGAGCCTTACAGGCTCGCCGGGAATCGGTTGGAAAATCAGTCAAGGTCCCCGGCTTTCCTTTTGGGTAACAGGCCACGCGACATTCGAGTACACTCCGTCTTTTGGCAATCCGTCGGCAATCAGCCGGTATTTGACTGTCGCCCGTGCCGGTTCGGACTCCTCAAGCACGAGAGACGCGCCAGCCGTGGTCGCTCCGGGCCCCCAGGCTTCATGCAGGCGAACCAAATTGTCTGGAGTCGGGTCGTCCGCCTGCGCCCGCTCAACAGACCGATCGACAGAGAAAACAGAGCAGCGGTTCGCAGCATCAGGCGAGTATAACCCGTCATCAGCGCTTCGGCGAACGGCGCGTCGCCGGCTCGCTGGTTTTGGCGCTATCTAACCGTGCCGCCAGGGTGGGAAACTCAGGTTCGGGCCCTTTCCACTCCAGTTCGTCTACGTTGTCGAAGAGCGCGATGTCGGTCCGAAGCGTCGCAAGGGTGCGGAACAGCAGGGCGCGATCGCGTTCCTCCATTAGAATTCGCGACAGAGTACTCGTATTCGCGACATCCACATGCCATTCGCGCCAATCCGTCGGAATGGAATCGATATGACCGAATTTGGCAAGAACTCCCGCCGTCGATTTTGGCCCCCAGCCGGGCAACCCCGGGTAACCGTCCGCCGCGTCGCCGACCAGGGCAAGGTAGTCGGGAATCGACTCCGGTTTGACGCCGAACTTGCCGACAACGCCGGCTTCATCGAGCGTGACCCGAGTCCGCCGATTCAGCTGAACGATCCTTTCTCCACGAACGCACTGCGCGAGATCTTTATCCGGCGTACAAATGATCACCCGGCCCACACGTTCGTCGCGGCTCGCCGCAGCCGCGGCAGATGCCAGTGCGTCATCCGCTTCAGATTCGACCATCGGCCAGACCACAACGCCGGCCGCCCTAAGCACATCCTCAAGCAGCGGAAATTGCGCAAGCAGATCCGGTTCAACACCTTCACCGGTCTTGTATCCTGGCCACAGTTCATTCCGAAACGACTCAATAATATGATCGGTCGCGACGGCGAGGTGGGTGGTCCCGCTACTCAGCATCCCGAGTATCGACCTCAGGACGCCCCTCACCGCGCCGACCTCATGGCCGTCCCCATCTCGCGCTTTGGGAACCGCGTAGTAGTGGCGGAACAACTCGTAGGTGCCGTCGATCAGATAGATGTCCAGAGGTCGCCTCTAATCCAGATTCCGCGCCACAATCTGGACCAGGTCCAGGAGCTTCGGAGGATTCTCCGACACCGCTTTCAAGGCATCCCGGAACATTGAGGCACAAAAAGGGCACGCGGCCGCAACTGTCTCCGCGCCGGTCGCAACCAACTCTTCCGCGCGGGCAATGTTGATGCGTTTGCCTTTCTCCTCCCCGAGAAACATCTGGCCGCCGCCGGCCCCGCAGCAGAACGATCGTTCCCGATTGCGGGGCGCTTCCAGCACCTCGACCGATTGCGCAAGTACCGCCCGCGGCTCATCGTAAACTCCGCGATAGCGGCCGAGATAACACGGGTCGTGATAGACCACCTTCTTCCGCGCTTCACCCGCCAAAACCGGGAGCCGCGCCTTATGCCGCTCGAGTAATTCCGAGTGATGCTCGATCTCGACGGTCTTGGCCCGCTTCGGCCCAGTCGACGCTCATCGTGCGCACGCAGTGCGGGCAGATGCTGAGGAGCTTCGCGGCTTTGCTCTGACCGACGTTCTGGCTTATGGTCTCGATATTCTCTTCCGCCAGCGTCGTGAAGAGCAGATCGTTTCCGAGCCTGCGGGCCGGGTCGCCATTGCACTTCTCTTTGCGCAGGACGCCAAATGTGATCTCGAGATGCCGCAGGACCCTCACCAGCGCGAGGATGGTCTCGCGGCCCGCCGGATCGTAAGCGCCCATACAACCGAGCCACAGGCAGTATTCCTGAGTGCCGTCGTAAATCGGCAGCGCATTCTTCTCGATAAACTTCTGACGCTCGTTTGAAGGCAGCCCCAGGGAATTGCCGTTCCGCTCCATCGTCAGAAAAAGCTTCGTGCCGTATGAGTCCTCCCAGGCGCCGGTATTCACCGCCCCGCGCCGCATACCCACGATCATCGGCAAATGCTGAATGCCCACCGGACACTGGTATTCGCAGCCGCCGCAGGTTGTGCACTGGAACACCGCTTCCTCCGAAATGTGCGCTCCCAGCAACGGCGCTTCCGATGAGGGCCCTTCGCTCTTCAGGTAAGTCTGCAGACCTAGAATCAGTTCCTTCGGATTCAGAACCTTTCCGGTGTTGTAAGCCGGGCAGTGTTCCGTGCAACGGCCGCACTCGACGCAGGAGAATGCCTGGAGAGCTTCAATCCGGGTTACGTCTTTGCCTGTGACCAGACCGAAATCCTCGTCCCCGGCAAGCTTCGGAATATCGCTGAAGCCCGGGCGCTTCAGAAAAATCGTTGCGGGGCTGAGGATCAGGTGCAGGTGCTTCGTGTGCGGGATCAGCGGCAGGAAAACCAGTAATGCCAGCGTATGCGTCCACCAGACAGCACGGGCGGCCGGTGCGCTTTCGGGTAAGACCAGTCCTGCCAGATAGCTGATCATGAGTAGAAAAATCAAACCCGCAATGACGCCCGATTCGGGTGAAACCCCGCCCAGCCAGATCGGACGCGCCACGAACCGCCGCACGGCAAGATACAGGATCGAAACGGCCACCGCGATCGCGAACACCGCCACGAAGCCGAAATAGAACCGGCCGAATCCGCGGGTGCGCGATAGAAATGGAATCCCGAAGCCGCTCGCGATGTGGTTTATGGTGATCAATGCGAACGCACAGAAACCCCAGAAGACAAAAGCGTGAGCGATTCCTGCCACCGGGCGTTCGCGAATTACCTTCGCCTGAAGCAGAACCTCCACCACAAACTTTCGAATCCGGGGAGCGAGCGAACCCAACGAAAAATCGGAATCGGGTTTCGCCGCAGCCAGAATTCGAACTACGGATCGAAATCGGTACCAGAATCCGGCCGCAGAGCCACAGATCAGGATCGCGAGAACAACCATCCCCGGCATGTACCTGTGAATCTAGCATTCAGGCGAAATAAAAATACCCCTTGCACGTATGAGCGGACATTATCGAGCCAGGAGTTTCGAATGCTGGCGGCGTCTATCGCGTGGATACTTATCGTTTCGGGAATTGCGACGGCCATAGGGAGCCTGGGCCCGCTGATTTTTCCGCAACAGGTTATGCGGCTGGTATTTGGAGAGGAAAGAAGCGACGGCCTGACGATCTTCTTCGTCCGGCATTGGGGAGCACTGCTTTTTGTAGTCTGCGGGCTGACGGCTTTTAGCGCATTTTTTCCCGCCAGCCGCACCCCCATCCTGACCGCCGCCATCCTCGAGAAGGTAGTCGTCGTTTTGCTGATCTTTTTCGGATCGGAGAAACGCACCGCGACGATGACGGCCATCGCAATCATGGACGGGACATTGTCCGCGATATTCCTTGCGTATCTCGCCGGGCTATAAGAAGCCACAGGGGGCTAACCGCCGATAGTACCCGTTCGGCATGGTCTTCAAAAATGGGATGTTAAATTCAAGGGATGCCCACTCCGAGTCAAGACAAGCGAATCAAATGCGCGGTGGTTTCCGGGGCTGCGGGATTCGTCCCCTCGCACATGTGCGATCGCCTGCTTGCCGAGGGATATAAGGTGATCGGGCTCGATAACTTCCTCACGGGAGCCGAACGGAATATCGAGCATCTGCGCGGCAATCAACGCTTCGAGTTCCGGTTTCAGGATGTGACGGCGCCGTTTGAGATCGAAGGCGGAGTGGACTTCGTGCTTCACATGGCGTCTCCCGCGAGCCCCAAAGATTACCTCGAATATCCGATCGAGACGCTGGATGTGGGCTCCATCGGGACCCGGAGAATGCTGGAACTGGCGGAGAGCAAGGGCGCCAAATTCCTGGTGACATCAACCTCCGAAACGTACGGCGACCCGAGCGTCCATCCGCAGGTCGAGACTTATTGGGGAAACGTCAATCCGGTGGGTCCACGGTCGTGCTACGACGAGAGCAAGCGCTTCGCCGAGGCGCTCACGATGGCTTACCACCGCAGCCGCGGCGTGAAAACGAGCATTGCGCGCATTTTCAATACGTACGGTCCCCGGATGAAGCTCAACGACGGCCGTGTGGTGCCCTCATTCGTGGATTCGGCTTTGCAAAACAAACCCATTACGATTTTCGGGGACGGATCGCAAACTCGGAGTTTCTGCTACGTCAGCGATCTGGTCGACGGTCTCTACCGCCTGCTTCTCTCGCAGGAGGTTTTTCCCGTAAATCTGGGCAATCCCCGGGAAATGACCATTCTCGAATTCGCGAAGACGATCGAAGACATGACGGGAACCAAAGCGGGCATGGTGTACCATCCGCTCCCGCAAGACGACCCGAAGCAGCGCCGGCCGGATATAACGAAGGCGCGAACGCTGCTCGGGTGGAACCCTGTAGTTACCCTGGAAGAAGGAATGCGGCAGACGGTGGATTACTTCAGGCGACTCCCGCCTTCAGTTTTTCCCGCTGTTCGCGCAGAACCGCTTTTCGGCTCAGTTTGATTTTGTTGCCTTCGAGGCCGATTACCTTGACCAGGATCTGATCGCCTTCTTTCAGTTCGTCGCGCACTTCCTTGACCCGGTTCTCAGCAATCTCGCTGATGTGGAGCAAGCCGTCGGTTCCCGGGAAGATTTCGACGAAAGCTCCGAAATCGACGATCCGCACCACTTTGCCGAGATAGGTCTTGCCTACTTCGGCTGTGGCGGTGAGATCCCCGATGATCTGGAGCGCCTTCTTTGCTGCTACCGGATCGTTCGACGCCACATGCACCGTGCCGTCGTCCTCGACATCGATCTTGACGCCGGTCTGCTCGATGATGCCGCGAATCACTTTGCCGCCTGGTCCGATGACGTCGCGGATCTTATCCTGCGGAATCTTGACCGTATAGATACGCGGCGCGTAGGGCGACATATCCGTGCGCGTCTCGGTGAGGACTTCCTCCATCTTGCCGATAATGAAAAGCCGGCCCCGGCGCGCCTGATCCAGAGCTTCCTTCATCAGCGCAGTGGTCACGTTCGGAACTTTGATGTCCATCTGAAGGGCGGTAATGCCGTCCTTCGTGCCGGCGACCTTGAAATCCATATCGCCGTAATGATCTTCCGCTCCCGCGATGTCGGTGAGGATGGCGTATTTGTCGCCTTCCTTCACAAGGCCCATCGCCACGCCACCCACCGGCGACGTAATCGGGACACCCGCATCCATCAAGCGCCAGGCTCGCGCCGCAAACGGTCGCCATCGAACTGGAACCGTTCGATTCAAGAATGTCGCTCACCACGCGCAGCGTGTAGGGGAACTTTGCCTCATCGGGAAGCACAGCCGAAACCGCCCGCTCCGCCAGCGCGCCGTGGCCGATTTCTCGGCGCCCCGGCCCACGCATAAATCCAACCTCACCAACGCTGAACGGCGGAAAGTTATAGTGCAGCATGAAGCGCTTGAACGATTCGCCGGGTTCGAGTAACTCTACCCGCTGTTCGTCGTCTTTCGTGCCGAGCGTAACCGTCACCAGGGCCTGCGTCTCACCCCGTGTAAACAGCGCCGATCCGTGCGTGCGCGGCAGCACTCCCGCCTCGCCCCAGATCGAACGAATCTCGTCAAACGCGCGGCCGTCAGGACGTCGGCGAGCTTCAAGCATTTCATCGCGGAAAACGCGTTCCTTGAGGAATTTAAAGACTTTGTCCGCCTCGTCCTTTTGTTCCTCGCCGGCCTCTTCAACGACCTTGTCGTGCAGCGCGTCGACCTTAGCGTAGCTTTCGAGCTTGTCGTACTTCTTCGTGTTGAGAGCATCGATCAGCTCTGCCCGGATCTTTTTGTCGATCGAAGTCACCAGCTCAGAATTGAGTTCTTTGGCGACGAACTCCTTCTTGCTCTTGCCAGCAGCCGCAACCAGTTGCTTCAAAACTTCGATGATCTTGAGACAGGCCTGGTGCCCGTGTTCCAGGGCGCCGAGCACTTCCTCTTCGGTAACCTGCTGGGCCCCCGCTTCGACCATCACGATTCCCTGCTCACTGCCCGCCACGATCATGTTGAGCTTTGACGCTCTGGTCTCTGTGTAGGTCGGGTTGGCAATATATTTGCCGTCGATGATCCCGACGCGGACCGCGCTGACCAGATGGTGGAACGGAATATCGGAAATAGCCAGCGCCGCGCCTGCGCCGACGATGGCGAGAACTCCAGGATCATGTTCGGGATCGGCCGAGAGCACCATCGAAATGATCTGCGTCTCGGTGAGATAGCCTTCCGGAAACAGGGGACGCAGCGGACGATCGATCATCCGGCTCGTCAGCGTCTCCTTCTCCGACATTCTGCCTTCGCGTTTGATGTACCCGCCCGGGATTTTGCCCGCGGCGTAGGTGTACTCGCGATAATCGCACGTCAGGGGAAAAAAGCTCTGGTTCGGTTTCGGGTGAGCGGCGGAGCACGCCGTCACCAGGACGACGGATTCACCCCAGCGGACCACCACGGATCCGCTCGCCTGTTTGGCAATCTTGCCGGTCTCGATCGTCAGTTTCCGACCGTCGAGGTCAACCTCAAACGTTTGTATGTTCATCTATGGGTTCAGTGCCGGACAGTCAACCACGAGCGCAGCAGCGAGCGAGCTTTGCCCAAAGGCAAGTTCGTTTCTCTGTTTGCGCCGATGGTCCACCGGACTTCCTTATCTGCCGAAAAATCGGCCGAATGTCTTGTTCCGACGAGTGGGGAGTTGACAGGAAGGGAGAGCAGGTGGCGAATATGCGCACAAACCTGCTTTTCGCGAGCCGCTTTTCGGAAGCGAGCAACGATTCGCGAAGGCGAGTGTAAAAACCACTGCTTCGAGTAAGGACCCCGATAAACTAGTGGCGGATGCCAAGCTTTACGAGAACACTCTTGTAACGCTCGGGACTGTTGGTCTTGAGATAGGTCAACAGCCGACGACGTCTGGCCACGAGGCTCAACAAGCCCCGACGCGAAGAGTGATCCTTTTGATGAGTTTTGAAGTGCTGAGTCAGTTGAACGATACGGTCCGTCAACAATGCGATCTGCACTTCCGGCGACCCGGTGTCCGACTTATGTGTCTGATTCCGGGTAACAATCTGCCGTTTTGCTTCTGCCGCCAATGCCATCTAAAGGTTACTACTCCTTGTCTTCTCTTTTCTCGTTATATATCAACGGTAGTGTAACACACTTCCCCGAGGGTCGCAGACGAAAGGCTCCCATGAATGCGAATCGCCTGCGCGCATCGCTGGAACGTAGAAGCCCCGACGGACGTAGAAGCCCCGACGGAACCCAGAAGCCCGACCCAGGATTTTTACCGGTTTGGAATCGACATAAAGAATCGATAAGATTGTGCGCAAACCGGGCGGTTGTGCCCGAACTCTGAGGAAATCGGATGCCTTATAAGTTCTCAGAACTTCGGCGATCTAACACTCTGTGCGCTCAGAGCCAGACGCGACTGATCGACTTTCTCGCAATGGACATCCGGGTTGCGGAGGTGCTCCTGAACACGGCCAGGGTTTCCCGCAATCCGGCGCGTAAATCCGAGATCCGTAACACGGTTCGCCGGGCTATTCTTTCCATTCGACACTGCGCGGAGGAAATCGAAGACCAGAGCGCGCGGGCGGAAGTCGAGGAGGACGCAAACCGTCTGCAAGAGGCGTTGATTTCAATTTCGAACTGAAAACGCAAGTTTCCGTCACCCTCCGGCGTCTGCCCGTGCGCGAAAGATCATCCGGACCCCGATTCACACGCAGAGTTTGGTGCTCCGCGGCGCAGCGGTCGCCCCTACGGTCGGATGGTTATGAAGATTGCTACCGTTTATCGACCCCGCCTCGCTTGCGCGGCACCGGCGCTCCCGCCGACATACACGCACGCATCGGCCATCTGGCCGAGAGTCAGAGTGCTGCCTTTGAAAATACTCACGCAACCGCCGGAGCAGTGAAACACGTTGCTGCCAATGAACTCCTCAGCGGTAAAATCCCTGAACGGCAAACGTTGCAGGGGCACCAGCACCGGACGCGCCTGCGTCTTCAGAGCGCGGTCGAACTTTTGATAGTCGGGATAAATGTCGAGGTGTGCCCCGGGCGGAAGATGGATTGGGCCGCCCACTGGAATCACCGCAAAAATTCGGCCGGGATAATCGACTTCGAGCATCCTCACGATTCCCACATCTTCCCCCATGCTGGAAAGGTAATTCCCTGGCATCGTCCGATAGAAATGCGCGGCGCCATAAATCACCAGGGCTTTACCATGCCTCTGAAGAACCTGCTCCTTTATGACGGAGACGGCGGCGGTCTCACGGCTACGGTTCTCTCCGGGTCCAGGGTCGCCCCCGAAGACGCGAATTCGCGCATCGGCAGGGAGCCTCGAGTTAACATCCCGGACCGCTGCGAAAAATTCTGCATAAATGGGATCGTCCCCGAGCCCGTTGGCGGCCTGGGTTGTGGTCTTCCAAACTTGCGCCAGTTCGGCCGGGGATATGTTTTCGCCTCGAATGTAACGGTCAAGGGTCGACTGCGCCGTAGTGCTGCCGAACTCCACCACGATAGACCGCACTTTTTTCGCGAAATCGGGATGACGAACCAGAGCGATTCGCAGATCGGAATCCAGTTTTCGCTCGTGCACCTCGCCGAGCGCGACAATATCGACCTGATCGAACACGGAAATCAGGGTCCTGGCAATCCCGTCAACACCTGCGGCTTCGTCAGGCAGGCGCACGTTCAACTGTCCCAGAATCCGGGGCGTGACCAGGCAGGCGCCGGCGACGACCACTACCGCGACCGTTCGCGCGACCGTCTTCGTTGCGGCCACTGATCTGAACGACATGAAAGCCTTGAGCTTTTGGACGCGCGTGACACCACGAAGGTTAGTGGAGATCGTCAGCGCTCGACGGCGACTCCATCCGGCATCCGCAGTATCGGCGTGCACTGAGTGCGTGATTAAACGACGCGCCCTCTCGGACTCCCATCCATGCAAGCTGAAGGCTTTCGCGGGAGCAACAGAATCGGAAAAAATTGAATCTCCCGGGCGCGCGATGCCGTCCTAGAACGCGAAGAGTCTAAGACGCCCTGGGGTAAAGGACCACGTCAAAACGCACCATCTTCAACGGACAAAACAGTGACACGTCACAACTGCCGCTTTTTCACTCCGGCGTTCGCTGAATCTCAGGAGGCCACCGGTGTTTGACAACAACTCAAAGGCCCAAGGCAGCGCGCCCGAAACGGTCGCGTCCACAGACCGCACGGTGCTGCCCGTCCCCGAGCCTGAATACCCGCCCATCACCGAGCTTGATGCGAAAAATGCTAAAGCCCCGCCGCGGTTCGAGGTGAAAGCGCCGAAAGGCGCGCCGAACGTGGTAGTCATCCTTCTCGACAACATGGGCTTCGGCGACGTATCAACGTTCGGTGGGCCGATCCAGATGCCGACGCTGGACCGTCTGGCCAAAACCGGGCTACGCTACAACAATCTCAAAGTCCCCCCATTGTGTTCGCCCAGCCGCGTGGCGCTGCTCACCGGCCGCAATAGCCATAGCGCAAACTTCGGCGTAATTTCGGAAATCGCCAGCGGCTTTCCGGGATACAGCGCGATGCGTCCCAGCAGCGTTTCGATGATGCCCGAGATCCTGCGGCTCAACGGCTATAACACCGCGATGTTCGGAAAATGTCACGAGCTGGGCCCGTGGGAAGCCAGCGTTGTCGGACCGTTCGACCGCTGGCCGGTGCATAGCGGGTTTGAGAGATTCTACGGCTTCATGTCCGGAGAGGCTGACCTCTTCCATCCGGTCATTTACGACAATCTGACCAGGCTGGATATGCACCCCGATCCCGATTACTACGCCAGTACCGACATCACAGACCAGGCCATCCTCTGGGTGCGTTCGCAGCGGTCGCTGGCTCCCGATAAGCCCTTCTTCGTCTATTACTCGGCGATTGGCACTCATGGCCCGTTCCAGGTTCCCGATAACTGGCGCGACAGGTACAAGGGCAAGTTCGATCAGGGCTGGGATCAGGTGCGCAAAGAAACGCTCGCCAGGCAGATCGAGCTGGGCGTCGTGCCCGAGGGCACCGATGCGGCGCCCAAGCCGCCGGGAATCCAGGAATGGGACGACTTGACGGCCGACGAGAAGAAGGTCTTTGCCCGGTATATGGAAATCTACGCCGCCTTTGCCGAGGTGACGGACTACGAAATCGGGCGGTTCCTGGACGAAATCGAGAACCTCGGCGAAAGGGACAACACGCTGGTCGTCTACATCACCGGCGACAACGGCTCAGTTTTCCAGGGCGGTCCCATCGGCGCCTTCAACGAGCTATCCGTGTTCAACGGGGTGCCGGAGCCGCTGGACGTCGCGCTGAAGAACTTCGACGAGATTGGCGGCCCCAAATCGCATCTTCTGTATCCCAATGGCTGGGCTTTCGCCGGAGCCACGCCGTTTGGCTGGGGCCACCAGGTGGCCTCCTATGGCGGAGTCTGCCAGTCCATGGTGGTTCACTGGCCGAACGGCATCGCGGAGAAGGGCGGCCTGCGTACGCAGTGGATGCACATGATCGACATTGCCCCGACGATATTCGAGGCGGCTGGTGTGCCCGAACCCGCAATCGTTTATGGCGTCCGCCAAAAACCTTTAGAGGGTGTGAGCATGCTGGACACCTTTAACAGTCCCGAGGCCAGGTCGCGACACACCACGCAATACTTCGAAATGGCGGGCAACCGCGGCATATATCAGGACGGCTGGTTCGCCACTACGGTGCACCGCCCGCCGTGGGAGAGCAAGCCCCGGAACACTTTTGCTAACGACAAGTGGGAGCTTTACAACGTAGAGGAAGACTTCAGCTGCGCGCATGACCTTGCCGGGAAGTACCCGGACAGACTTGAGAAGCTGAAGGAACTCTTCCTCGAAGAAGCCGCCAGGTACCACGTGCTTCCTCTCGACGACCGCGCCTGGGAACGCTTCAACGCCGCTCTGGCGGGCCGTCCGGATCTGATGGAAGGTCGCACCGAGATAACCGTCTATGAGGGAATGAAAGGAATTCCCGAAAATGGCTTCATCAACATCAAGAACCGCTCATTCGTGGTTAAGGCTGATATCGCGGTCCCCGAGGCCGGCGCAAAGGGGGTGATAATCGCCCAGGGCGGCGAAATGGGCGGCTGGAGCCTCTACATCACGGACGGCGCACCCCGGTTTGCGTGGAACTATCTCGGCCGCGACATTTACAAGATCGCCGGCCCCGCTCGCCTGCCGGCCGGCCCGGTGGCGCTGCGCTTCGAGTTTGCTTACGACGGAGGTAAGCCCGGTGCGGGAGGTAACGGTGTGATCTTCGTCAACGGTGAAGAAGCCGCCGCGGGGCGGGTCGAGCACACTCAGCCGTTCGCATTTGGCGCGGAAACGACAGACGTTGGCGAGAACCTCTATACATGTGTCAGCGACGACTACAAAGTGGGCGATAACAAGTTCACCGGGAAGATTCACAAAGTGACCGTCCAGGTCGGAAAGTCCAACCTCAGCGAGGAAGCGCAACGGGCTGTCGAAGAACTGCGTATGCACAAAGCACTCTACGTCTGAACCTGTCGTGGTTCGGTAAGTGTCTGCAACATGCGGATACGCTTCCGAGCCGCGCGGAAGCAAGCGTTCTCTGCCCTTTTTCCGAAGCCTGCTGGTCTAATGCGTTACCTCGTTCTTCGATTCTCATTTGCTACAACCTGGAGCATGTCGGCTGTCAATTCAGGCGCAACAAACTTCGGGAGCTGCGAATACCAATGGGCCGGACGCGCAAGCGGGAGTGCCTGCCAAAGACATCGTCACACCAGGGCTGAAAGCTCAGGATCGGAAAGAGTCGGCAGGGACCAGGCCCGGGAATCGGTTGACCGAATATCAACGGGCACATCGATCACCTGAGCCCTAACCAGTGTCGTTTCCGTGAAGCGGCGTCAGCTGGCGTGCCGGCGCCGTAACACCCACGTCCAAATGAGGCTGACCGCGGCAACCGCAACGATCTGCTCCGCCCATATAAAGGAGACGTAGTCTCCCAGGGCGCCAAGCGCCGGGACGCCGGGCTGCGCGTTGCGCAGAGCGGGCAAACCGAAGAGAAGGGAAACGGAAAGAGACAGCGGCACAAGTTCGAGCTTGTCGCCCAGTGCCGATCCTATGGCCATTGTCAAAACGCTCATGGCGAGACTCATCATCAGCACCATGATGAGGGCCGCTACCACGATCACGTTGTCAGCCCGTCGCACGGTCAGGTCAAAGCCTTCAAACCCACTATGGCCGGGCCCCGCGTTCCTGCCTCCGAACTTCAGACCCGGGATGGAAGCAGTGAGCGAGAATGCAACAGGCACACGTTCACCCTCCTCAGCAGCCGTCAGCACCAGGCCACCATCGCCTTCGGGCGCCGGGGCGGCGATCTGACCTTCCTGCGGCGGCGTCACGGGGTGAGGGGCGTGAGCTACCCGATCCATCCGGGTAACCAGCATGCGAATCTCTGAATTATAAGAATCGATCGGATATTTATTCTCATTGCCATCGAGCGAAAAAGACGCCTCGACGGGATTGATGCGGCGCCCGCGCGGCCACACAATCTCCTGCGGTCCGTGGATATCGTTAAGAAACAGCGTAAGCGGGACCTGTGGTGTGATGGGGTCCTTCGCGATGCTGCCCTGCAAGCGGAAGCTCAGACGCGCCGTGACATCTGAGGTGTGGGGATTCATCGAGACGACACGGACCGAAATACCCACACTGTCCCCGGCTACGGGAGCGGCTCTCACGTCCAGCGACCGCCGCGCGCTTTCGTTCCGATTGCGAATCAGCGTCCCGATATACAACGCCGTGACCGCGACCAGCACGCTAAAGCCAATCGATCGCCTGGCGCGGTGTCCCATGTGGTGTCTCCCATGTGGTATCTCCCTCGCGACTCGCAGTGCGCGGACCCGTAGAGCGTGTCGTGTTCGCGTCCTTCCGCATAGCCGCTTTTCGCAACTATGCCGCTTTTACTACAGGCGGCGGATCCCACTTCCCTGTCAGCGCGTCGGCTTTCGGCGAATAGAGCCGCATCGTCAGATTGAACGGCCCCTGCGGCGCGGGAAGCCAGTTCGCTTCCTTGTCCTTTCCGGGACTTTCATTCTGAAAGTACAGATCGAGCGAGCCGTCCGCATTGTAAAGGAACGGCATCCAGCTGCTGACGGCAAAGCGATTCAGCGCGTTCCCTACCTGGAAACCTTCCTGGTCGTAGAGCGTAATCGACCAGAAAGCATCGACAGGTGGCATGTCCCCCTTCTCGAAGTGAATTGTGTACCGGCCGGCTCCGTCGAGTGGTTTTCCGGATTGATCACCAAGATTCAGGGGATAGACGGCATCCTCCGCCAGGTTCGCACCGAGGCCCATCTGCGCCACGATTGCGCGCTTGAGATAGTAGTTGCCGTACACCCCCATCGTGTCGGTGTTCATCGACCAGCCGTTTGCCACCCGCGCGATCGTTGGGACTTTCCACGCCATCAGGCGCTGCGCTTCCACAGGTGCTGTCTCGATACCCTTTCGCACCGCCGGATCGAGTTGGGAAATATCGAAACTCTTTCCCGCCACGATGCCGATCCGCTTCATCCGGGAGAGAATGGGCTGGTCGGTCGGATGAGCGGGATGGAGCTTGAGCAATTCTGCCGCGTAAGCGAAGTAAGCCCCGGCAGACATCGTGTCGACCTGCGCTTTCGGCGACGTCTTCATATCCACCGTCTCATCGATCCTGGCCACGACTGCCTTCGGCGGCTTGCCCCATTCCGACAAGGGAGTGACCACCAGGCCAGCCTGAGTCTTATTTACCGCGGCATAGTCTGACGGACCGTTTGTCTGGGTGCGCCCGATAACCCAGACGCACGGGGTGGGCGAATCAATGAGCTGGATATTTTCGGGAAGGGCGTGCTTCCTGATCGACTCGTCTTGATCGAACCCCGGCGGCAGGATCAGAAAATCGGCGGCCTCAGTCCCCGTCGTGCGCCAGCCGGGCGACGCAAAGACGTCCGTCCACATGTCGAGCATCGGCAACAGATAATAGCGTCCGTCCGTGTCGGGCACGCTGACAATCATCGGTTCCCGCGCCAGGTCCAGCCAGGCGATCGAATACAAAGTGTCGAAGTTGGGACGCACAACGACTCTCATGTCGGCTGGTGGATAAGCGGAGATGTTGACGAACATGTTCATCGGGCCGAAGCCCACCTTTTCGCCCGGCGGGAGGTTTGTCATCTGCTTCCGAGTCACATCCATAGTGATCAGCGAGTAAAAATATAGATACGCGTCGACCGCGATGGAGCGTGCCTCATCCTCGGTCAGTGTCGTCGTCTTCGCGGGAGTTTTGGGCGCCATCCACCTTCAGATGATTCGGCGCGGCAGCCGGGCGTATTTTATTGGGCTCCGGAGGCGGCTCAAAAGCGGGGTGCCCGCGTGGGCGGGACAAACGGGAAAGGAACCTGGCTTTGTGCGGTGGAGTGACAGACACTGGAAAGATTCAGTCAGCGGAAGTAGGCCGAAATTACAGTGGTGCTTTCAAAGCCGATCAAAAGCGTGGTCCCAAGTCCCGTGCACAAAACAGTGGTTACGGTCCGGGAGCACCATCCCGGACTGATTCCGATTAAAAGAGTACCTTCCTTTGCGCGGCTTGGCCGGTTGGCTGAACAAAGGAGTTATAGTGTCCAGGAGAAAAACTCAACAGCAGCAGGGGCATGGCGGCCAAGGCCCGGTACCAGCCGGAAGGAAGCGGAACAAACGGCCGGATCGGCCGGGGCAACAGGATCGCCCGGTATTTGAGCCGAGCGCCGCCGGCATCGACATCGGAGCCAGAGAGATCTTTGTGGCCGTGCCTGCAGACCGGGATGAGCATCCCGTCCGCAAGTGCGAGACTTTCACCGGCGATCTGCACCAGATGGCCGAATGGCTGGTTGCCTGTGGCATCACTACGGCGGCGATGGAGTCGACCGGCGTTTACTGGATTCCGGTGTACGACGTGCTCGAGCGGCACGGAATCAAACCGTGTCTGGTGAACCCGCGGAACATGAAGAATGTGCCAGGCAAGCGCACCGATTTTCATGAATGTCAGTGGATCCAGCATCTGCATTCGTTGGGCCTGCTGCAGTGCGGCGTTCCGTCCGGATGCGGAGGTCTGCGCAGTGCGGTCGCTGATGCGGCATCGCAACGACATGGTCATGATGGCGAGCGAACACATCCAACATATGCAAAAAGCGCTCACGCAGATGAACGTGCAGTTCCAGCATGCGATCTCAGATCTAACCGGTTTGACGGGACTGGCGGTTCTGGATGCCATCGTGGCGGGCGAACACGATCCGGAAGTGCTGGCAAAGTTGCGGGATCCGCGCGTCAAGGCCAGCGAGGAGACCATCCGGAAATCGCTGGAAGGCAACTGGCGGCCGGAACACATACTGGCGCTCAAGCAAAGGTTGTCGCTCTATCGAAGCCATCGTGAATTGATCGACGAGTGCGACAGGGAAATCGAGAAGCTGGTCGTGGCCTTCGAGCCCAAAGTCGATCCCGCGGAAAAGCCCCTGCCGGAAGATCGCAAGCAGAAGCAGCGAAAACGCAAAAAGAAGAGCGGCTCTGCGGATTTCAACATGCGTGCCGAGGCCTACAAGCTTTTTGGCGTGGATCTCACCCAGATTCCCGGCCTGATGACTTTGGTCTTCATGTTATTCAGCGAAGTGGGACGAGACATGTCGCGGTGGCCCACAGCCGCGCATTTCGTCTCCTGGCTCGGGCTTTGCCCCGACAACGATATCAGCGGAGGAAAGGTGTTATGGCGAGGCGCTCGCAGAACCAAAAACCGCGCGGGAACTCTGTTCCGATTGGCAGCTCACTCGTTGCACCGCGATCAGACACCAATGGGCGATTATCTCCGTCGCATGAAAACCAAACTCGGTCCGGCCGCCGCCACCACGGCGACAGCGCACAAGATCGCCATCATCTTCTACACGATGGTGAGCAAGCAGGTGGAGTACGACGTCTCGCTTTGGGCGAACCGTGACCAGATCCGAGAAAAGCGGATCGAGGCAAGACTTCAAAAACAAGCCGCACAGCGCGGCTACAAACTTGTGCCGCTGGAGCCCGCCGCCTAACTCACTGATAGCGCAGGCTCGCGGTAGAGGTTCCTTAAAAGAAGGGACCGGTGGATCTTCTGGTGATCGATAGCGTTGAAAAGGGGCCAACCGCCAATTAAAGCTTGTTGACAACGTGCGCCTCGCAGGCCTACTATATCCGTAACGGATGTAATTATGCCGAAGCCGACGATTCCTGCGAATCTCCTGCCGCTCACCCCGCCTGTTTTTCACATTCTTGTGGCGCTTTCGGATGGAGAGCGTCACGGTTACGCCATTATGCAGGATGTAGCATGGCAGACCAATGATGCGCTGCAACTCGGCCCGGGTACGCTGTACGGATGCCTCAAGCGAATGCTTGCGGCTGGCCTGGTGGAAGAGTCGGAAGAGCGTCCCGATCCGGCTTTGGATGACAGCCGGAGACGCTATTACCGGATGACGAGCCTCGGCCGGCGCGCGGTGAAGGCGGAGGCGGAACGGCTTGAGAATGCAGTCGTCGCGGCAAAGACCCGGCGGTTACTGGCGGGGGGAGAAGCGTGAAGATGACACTGGCCGACGCGCTTTCCGGCATTTATGCAGCGCTTCTCTACGCTTATCCCCGCGAGTTTCGACTGGAATTCGGCGGCGAAATGAAGCGATTGTTTCGCGACCGGTGCAACGACGTCGCACGTACGAACGACCCCTGCAGAATGCTTCGCTTCGCGGCTCATAGCGCAACGGACTGGATGGCTACAACGATGCGCGAGCGGGCGGATTCCATGCGCGCGATTGTTTCTACCGCGCGCAAGCCGGTGGCCCGCGGATCTGTGGGGGAGTGGGCGGCGACGATCCTGATTTATTTGTTCGCCACCACAACGCTCGTCCAGGCATATGTGATCCCGACCGGATCGATGGAAGGGACTCTTCGTGTTGGCGATCATTTGCTTGTCGACCGCATGGCTTATGAGGATCCGGGCCCTTTCGGCCGTCATATCCTGCCTTATCGCGACATCCAGCGGGGCGACATCGTAACTTTCCATTTTCCCGAAGACACGAGACAGACCTTCGTGAAACGGGTGATCGGGCTGCAGGGCGACCGCATTCGGTTGAGGGACAAACAGGTGATCCGCAACGGCCGCCGGCTGCTTGAACCTTACACGCGGCACATCGATCCGGGAGTCGATACTTATCGCGACGACTTTCCAGCAACGGCGGACTTCCGCACAACTCCGCGCGGACGCGACATGTTCGAGCATCACGTTGTTGGTGGAGAGGTAGTGGTGCCGGCGGACAGTCTGTTCGTTTTGGGAGATAACCGGGATAACTCGGAAGACAGCCGCTACTGGGGATTTGTACCGCGCGAATATATCACCGGTAAGCCGCTGTTTGTTTATTGGTCTTACGATGCGCCGACAGGCGATCTCGAGACGTGGAGTTTATCCCACGTGTTCGACGTCGCCGAACACTTCCTTACAAAGACTCGCTGGGACCGCGCTTTTCTGGTTCCGAAGTCGCTCAAGGCGCAAGAAGAAATAGCAGGCGAGCAATGATGAGCACCGCTGCCGTAGTATTCGGCTGGCTGGTCCCTGGTGGAGCATATCTCCTTAAGGGACGCTATGCGCAGTTTGCGATAACGCTGGTACTGGTTTTGGGATGTCTGGCGGCCGGGGTCGCGTTGCAGGGCTCGAACCGGTGGCCGGCGCACTCGGAACTTCAGGGACTGGACGGTTTCACTGCTACCGTCGCGAGGGTTGGTGCGCTCACGAAGATTCTCGCGGGAGGCCCATATATAGCGTTTTTGCTTTCCGGGTATTCACAGTCGTTTACAAGCGGGCAGGTTCACGAGTATGGAACAACGCTTCTGCTGGCAGCCGGTCTGATCAATCTTATGGCATTGGCCGAAGCCAAATAAAATGTCGCATCTTACTTACACGATTTTATTTGGCGCTCTTGTTGCCGGATCAATGGGACTGACAGGTAGCCGTACCGCGGCCGAGCGCCTCTACCGCACCATTTATGTATTCGTATCGTCGATGGCTGCGGTTGTAGCAGGCGGATGGATCATGTTCTGGATTCACGGCTAGACCGGTAGCGCCTGCGATCTTATCGCCGGTGCCTGGCTTTTCAGCGGCACGAGTAACGGCGTCCAGACAACCTGTCTAAACAGCCACCGGCTCAAAAGCCGGTGGGATTGATTGCGACTGAAAGTCGCCTGAAGCGCCGACGCAGTGCGCATCTGCGACCGAACGTGCCGGTTCGTACGAGCCATCGCGCCAAGCGCGCGGAATACGCCTCGAACCACTTCTTCCGGTGCTCGCAGAGCAAAAAGGCAAAGGTAAAACCTGCTGAAAGCTGTCCGCCTGAAAGGCGGAGGGATTAGACCCGGCGATGGAGACTAAACTGATGGCGTGGACACGCTCTTCGAACTGGGGAACAATCCCGATTTTGATCGCGACGAACTCAGACAGCGTCTGCAGAACCTCGCAACGCGCGGCATACGTATCGGCGGCAGTTCCTGGAAATACGAAGGCTGGATCGGCCAGATCTATTCGAGATCGCGGTATCTCACGCGAGGACGGTTTTCAAAGAAGCTGTTCGAGGAAAGATGTCTTGAGGAATACGCCTCGGTCTTTCCAACCGTGTGTGGCGATTTCGCGTTTTACCAATTTCCGCCGGAGACTTTCTGGGAAAAACTGTTCCGGCAATCTCCGCCCGGCTTCAAGTGGGGTTTCAAGATTCCCGAGCAGATCACCGTTCCCGTCTGGCCCGTGCAGCCCAGATACGGCGCCTCCGCCGGTAGAGCGAACCCCGACTTCCTGAACAGGGACCTGTTATGCGCCGCTTTTCTGAAGCCTCTTGAGCGGTTCCGGGAAAAGGTCGGGGTATTGATTTTCGAATTTGGGAGCGGCGCATCACGGGCCTTTTCCGATATCGGTGGTTTCATCCATACCATCGATCGGTTCCTGACGAACCTCCCGCCGGCATGGCGCTACGCCGTGGAAGTCAGGAATCCCGACTTGCTCGTCGCCGCATATTTCGACTGTCTCAAAGCCCACAATGCCGCACATGTGTTCAACGCCTGGACGCGCATGCCGGAAATCGGCGATCAGCTTGCGCTGCCGGAGTCGATCACCTCCGATATGATCGTGGCTCGGGCACTGCTGAAGCGCGGCAGACCCTACGCCGAGGCCGTCCATGAGTTCGCCCCTTATAACCGCACCTGCGAAGTCAACGCCAAAGTGCGAAACGACTTACGGAAAATCGTGGACATTGCCCGCGTGGACGGAATGCCTGCCTATATATACGTGAACAACAGGCTGGAGGGAAACTCGCCTATGACGATCGAGGCCGTCGTTTCCTGATATCTATTTCTCCCTGATATCTATTTCGCTTGCGGGTTCCAGGCAAGTCGAGCGACCCCGGGATGTCTGGCCAGCGCTTCGATAGCCTCCGGCACTGCGGACTGATCCGCGTTTGCGCGCCATTGGAGGCTGAGATTCAACTCGCGATCCGTCCCCGCCCGGCGCATGGTGACGGAGGTCGACCTGATTCGGAAGCCGCCAGCCGACAGAAGCCCGCGAATCTCGTTTTCCGTTGGGCCGGATGTTTCCGTCACAACTCCAAGCTTCGCCAGATGATCCTGCTTCATCTGATCTTCAATCAGTTTCAGGCCGCTCAGGACGATAAAACCCAGCGCAAGCCCGATCAGGCCCAGCGATATCTGACCACCTCCGAAGCACAGTCCAAGCACCGTTACGAACCACATCGCGGCCGCCGTCGTCACACCGACTACGAAGTCGTCCCGCCGCAGAATGGCTCCGGCGCCGATAAATCCCATCCCGGAAAGGATGCCGAGTGGAAGGCGCATCAGATCCATCACGGCAAATGAATCCGACGCCTTGCCGGAGATTGGCAGCAGGAGATTGGCCTGAATCATCGCCACGCAGGCCGCAAGAGCGACCAGAGTCATCGTGCGCAATCCGGCTGCGCGGCCATGGTGGCTCCGATTCAGACCAATCAGGACGCCTGCCGCGAGAGAAAAGAGTAAACGGACACCGATCTCAGACCACGAAACGGATAAATGCACCCAGCAGCAACGTTCTCCCGCCTTGAAGATAACGCCGCTGCGGGCGCGAATGCGACCTGTATAGGGATTTAAGCTAACAAACGGAAACGAAATTGCCAATGTCTCCGGCGGGAGGAAAAATTATGGCCACAAAGAAATCAACCGGCAAGGCTAAAATCCACAAGGTGATGCACGAACATAAAGAGGGCAAACTCAAGTCCGGAAGCGGCAAGAAAGTCAAAAGCCGGAAGCAGGCGGTGGCTATCGCCTTGAGTGAAGCGCGAAAGTCCGGCGCTAAAATCCCGAAGAAGAAAGCAAAATCCTGACAGCCCGATATCAGGAAAGTCCGAATAACCGGATCGCGTTCTCCTTGAGGATAAGTGGTCTGACTTCATCTTTAATCGCGATTTTTTCAAAATCGGCCAGCCATCGGTCCGGAGTAATCAGAGGAAAATCCGACCCGAAAAGCATTTTGTTCTTCAGTAAGGTATTCGCATACTGAATGAGGACCGGAGAGAAATATTTGGGAGACCAGCCGGACAAATCAATGTAGACCTGCGGCTTGTGCAGGCAAACTGAGATAGCTTCATCCTGCCAGGGAAAGGATGGGTGGGCCATGATGATCTTCATATCCGGGAAGTCCACGGCCACGTCGTCGATGTCCATCGGATGCCCGTATTTAAGTCGGACTCCGCCGCCGCCGGGCATGCCGGTTCCAATGCCGCTATGCCCGGTGTGAAAGATTACGGGCAACCGCGCTTCGGCCATAACTTCGTAGAACGGATAGGCAATCCGGTCGTTTGCGTGAAACTGCTGTAACGGCGGATGCAGCTTGAAGCCCTTCACGCCGCGAGCGACCAGCCTTCGGGCTTCTCTCACCGCCTCGGGACCGCGGGTCGGATCGACGCTGGCGAAGGCCATCGCGATGTCGCTGTTCTCTTCGGCGAAATCCGCAACGATGTCGTTCGCAACCTGCGGCCTTCCGGTAAGGCGCTCGTCCACGGAAAAGACGACGCATCCGATTTTCCGCGACCGATAATAGGCCGCGAGTTCGTTGGGACTTCTGGGGACGCCCGAGTCGCCGAAATACTTGCGGGCAGCCTGATCGGCAGCATTGTCTTCCACTTCGGATTCGATATGGACGTGCGTATCGATCGCGATGAGATTTGCGATATCAAAACCTGTGGGGTTGCTCATGAATACCCTCGACAGCATATCAATTGAAACGGCGCTGCGGCGGCAGCATTTTCTCAACGAAGGATGAGCCTGAACTGAGGGAGGAGGATCGGTAGCGAGGGACTCCTTTCGATTGTGGTTTTGAGACGAATGTTGGCCCCCCATGCAGGAGGGTTATGGGCCTGGATGGCGAGGATGGACTTATTAAGAAGGAGGCGGCTGGGAGCCGCCATCCATTCCGGACCTGATACGGCGCTCGGGTCGCATCCCTGCGTTGCCCTGTCTTCCTCCCAGGCAGTTCGATGGTACGGCAAGGCCGCTTTGGGCGGGGAGGCGAAAACATCCATTCTGGCCCGAAAGCGATAAATCCCGGGGTTTGGGGCGGAGCCCCAACCAAACAGAGATCTTCTTCCTTTCCTTTGGTTCTGGCGATCAGGCGCTGCGCTTCGCGATTCCGGCCATCAGTTGCCGTTTGGCTCTCTGCATCTCGATGGCAGCTTCGGTGTCGGACTGCTCTTGGGCGAAACGTTCCAGATCGGCCATGGTTAATCCCGGCCGCAGGAAGTTTCGCACTGCGGCGTCTGGCTGAAGATCTCGAACGGCGTGGCCCACGCGATAAACCCGGCGCCGCTTGCCGTTGGGCTGTTCGATGATCTCGGCGACAGCGCAGGGCCGGTGAAAGTTGACGTAGGGATTCAGATACCGGCGATGAAACTGGTCGACCGTTTCGGCGTGTTGCGCGCCGATGTGGCCGAAGCCCATGTGTTTGCGAATGACCGCTCCGTTTTTCGACTCCACCAGCCCGTTGTCGCCCGTGCGGTGGGCGCGTGATTTGGTCTGTTCGATGAGCAGTTTGTCCAGCAGTCTGGCGACCGTGTAGTTGATGAACTCGCTGCCGTTGTCGGAGTGAAATCCGCGAATGGTGAACGGGAACTGTTCGAGCAACTGCTCCAGCAGCGGAATCAGCCAGTATTCGGAGATCTGCGGCGCGGCCGCCACGATCTCCCATTGCGTCACTTCGTCCACCGCATTGATGTGATACATGCCCTTGACGCCGTCCCGGTCGCCCTGATGCACGGTGTCGATGCGCAGATAGCCGGGCCGGCCCTGCGGCCGCGGTTTGCGCCGCTCGCCGATCGGGATCGGCGTGGGCCGGGTCGGCTGGTAGCTGGTGTTCCGCTTGCGGTAAGCCTCCGAGTTGCGGAACCGGTAGATCTGCGCCACGGAAATGCCCGCCAGCCGCTGCGTACGCGGCCTGGCCGTATTCGCCGTACTCGCGCTCCAGTATCCGCTCTGGTCGCCGGCCCGCTCAGGTTGCCGTGACTCTTGTCGACATAGGCCAGCAGTTCCACATCCGCTTTCGTGTAGCGGGCGGCGAACTTTCTTCGCTGATACGGCGCCGCCTTCACCCGCCCGGTTGTCGGCATAGCCGGCGATCAGGCGTGTCACCTGCGCCCGGCTCAGGCCCGTCATGCGGGCCAAATACCGGCGCAACAGTCCCTTTTCCCGTCGGCTCAGGCTCGCGTACTGATGCCGCACCAGCGTCCGTTCCGTCCAGGCATACACCTCGTCGCGGCGCTGTCCCGTCGAATCGCACCTCGCCGCTGCCTGCCAGAAACGCCCGGATCTGCTCCAGGCTCGTCGCTTCCGAATCGTCCATGCTGATGATCAATCCCCAGCATCCCGATCCTCGCCCTTCAGGCTCATCTTGTATGAGAATCCAATGCCACTTTCAGGCTCATCTTGTATGAGACAAGAGTCGGCGACCGATGTCCTTGCCGGTTTCGCTACAATTGAAGCGGGACCTTTAGGCGTTATGCAGGTCGATAAAGGGCTCTTCCTCGAGAGCCTGGGCGGCGAAGAAGCCGCCCGCAAGCTGGATCCGGAGGCTAAGGCCGACGCGATCGAAGACTTTCTGGCAAATCAATTGAAGTCCGCGGGCGCACCCGTCGGCGTTTCCGCAAACGGCGACAAACACTATCCGACTGCGGCTGAAGTCGAAGATCGGATCGAGACTCGTCCGTACCGGATGGGCGCCGGGTTTCTCTTCGTATCCCACAGCGGTAATGTCAAAAAGCTTCCGCGTATGCCCGCGAAGCCGACCCTGCTCGATTACTTTAATCTGCGGTTTGGCGCCAGCACAACGCGGAACCATTGCCTGCAGAGCGCCACGCTCGCCATGAAAAACGGCATGACGGAGGAGACTATCCTGGCTTGCCTGCTGCACGACACGGCGTCGGAGTTAATGCGCAGCGATCACGGCTGGTGGGGCGGACAGCTTTACGAGCCCTACGTTCCGGAAAAGATCAGTTTTGCGATTCGTTATCACCAGACACTCCGGTTTTATCCGGACAAGGAAATGGGTTACGAATACCCGGAGCTCTACCGGTACTTGTTTGGCGAGGATTACGTTCCCGAGCCTCATATCGAGGCCGCTTACCAGATGCTGCGGAAGCACAAGTGGTACATGGAGCCCCGCCTGGTGACGACCAACGATTTGTACTCCTTCAACCCGAACGCAAGGGTGACTATTGAGCCGTTCCTCGACATCATCGGCCGCCATTTCAAGCAACCGAAAGAGGGACTCGGCTATGACAACAGCTCTGTTGCGCACATGTGGCGCGCCCTCGCCAGACCGGATTCGCCCCTCTAACCAGAATCCGACGCGTCGCGTGCAGCGGCGTCTGCCGTCTGGCCTTATGATTGCTTTATATTCGAATCATGATGAAGAGATTCATGTGTATCGCGGCCGGTCTGCTTCTGATGGCCGCGGTTCCTGGATACGCGCAGGAGCACCGCGAGGGTGGCGGCGGCAGAGGCGGGGTCGGCGGCGGATACGTGCCACCGCACGGTCCTCCGGCCATGCATGCGGCGCCGGCGCCGCACGAAGCCCCGGCTCCTCACGCGGCTCCGGCGCAAAGAGACTTTCGTGACCAGCCGGGGCATCCCAACGCGCCTCACGTCGAGCACAATGGGCAGTGGATCGGGCACGATGCCGGACCGAACGACCCGCGGTTCCATCTGGATCATCCGTTCGAACACGGACACTTCACCGGCGGCTTCGGTCCCGGCCACGTATTTCATCTCCAGGGCGGCGGCCCGTCGCGGTTCTGGTTCAATAACTTTTACTGGAGCGTTGCACCCTTCGATCTGGCATACGTTTCCGACTGGTTGTGGAATTCGGACCCGATCGTAATTTACGAAGATCCCGACCATCCGGGCTGGTATCTCGCCTATAACTCAAGGCTCGGCACCTGGGTGCACGTCGAGTATCTGGGGTAACTCGTCAGGCCCCGTGCAAGCCCAGACGAGACAGCACCCTCCGGACCTTTTTCGGCGAGATCGAGAGCCGTTTGGCGACCCGCGCGACCTTGCGGCTCTCGTGTTCCCAGATCTTCGGAATTATCAGGTCGGCAAAATCCTCCGTTAACTGCTGAAAGCTTCGATCCCCCACCACGCCCTGTGACCAGGCCTGGAGTGTCGAATCGAGAATCCCGCCATGCACCACTTTCGCCTTCAGGGTCTGCAAGTCTTCCCAGATGTGATCCTGCACCTCGTTCTTCAACAGCGCCCCGGCCTGATCGCACAGTTCGCGCGCAACGTCGAGGCTCGCCGGTGAAACGCTGCAGATGGTCAGGCCATGCCAGATGATCGCCCGCGAAAGCAGACGGCGGTTCTCGGTTCGCCGCGCAAGCTCGACAGCCTCCTTCGCCGCCTCCAGCGCCAGATGGGCGACCCAGGCCGGGTCCTCGATCCCCTCTTCGAGCTTCGTGTTTTCCACCATGCATTCCAACAGACGAGCCCGGGCCATCAAAATATAGTCGTTCTTCTCCTCGCCGAGTTTATAAGCCTGGCGCGCTTCGTCGTCCGCCGTTTGCAGATCGCCGCTGTCAAGGTGAAGGTGGCCGCGGTTCACATAGACGGTCCCGGCGCCCCGGTGATGGGAATGGATTTTATAAATCTCGCCGGCGCGATCGAGATGCGCCAGCGCGTCGGCGCGGACCTTCTCGTAGTTTCGCCGCGCTTCGGGCGCCGTGCGGCGGCGCTGTGCGGCGTCGGCATCGATGCCCTTGCGCAGCTGAAGGGCGATCAATCGTTCCACGTATCCCATGTTGGCAAGCGTGCGCGCGAGGTTCCGGTGCTCGGGGTCCCGCTTGCCATACTCTTCGATGGCCTGGAAAAAGTGGCGTAGCCCCAGATCGTAACGGCCCTCACGGCGGTACATGCGCCCGAAACTCGACTGGATGTTTCCCAGCGTGATGTAGTCGTCGGTTTCCTGCAGAACCGCATGCGCCTCACTCAGCAGCTTCAAAGCATCCTTCGTGCGCCCCTTCTGGAACAGGAGCCAACTCTCCGCCACGCGCATGGCGGCGGCCATGGGTTCCATGCCGGCCTCGCACGCGTAACGGTAACCTTCCGCGGCGTGCGCCAGCGCATGGTCATACTCGCCGGCTTTCCGATTGCAGCGGCAGCTCCAGAAATGAGCCAGAGCCAGCACCATCGGATCGGAGATTTCAGACTCGCAGTGAGAGCACCAGGCCGAAGTTTGCCAGAGCGCGATCCAGGTTCTCCTCGGCTACCCAGATCATCCCCTCCGCCATCAGAACGTAGGCAAAATCCAGCATCGGAAGTTGGATCCGACGGCCCTTCGGAAAGGCGCCCACGCCATCCTGCACCACGTCGATGTCGCGCCATCCGGCGTCGACCCACTGGGCGATATAACAGAGAAGACCGGCCGCATCGGGATGATCGGCGTCCAGACGACCTGCCTTCGCCCAGTATTCGTCGAGACGGGCCATCCCGCTTCCGATGCGGCGCATCCCCAGGTCGCACCGCAATCCCTGCAGTAAGTCCAATTCCATGTGGGATATAGCGTACCAGAAAGTAGTCCGATACGGACTACTAAAACCGGGCTACCCATAACCATTGAGCTTGTAACCGTTTTCGTATTAACTGAGAAAGTTATGCCGAAGGCCCACAAGCAGTCCGAGCAACCGAACTCCCGGGTCATTCTCTTTCTCGGAGCCCCCGGCAGTGGCAAAGGAACACAGAGTTCCTGGCTGGCCTCACACCTCGGCATTCCGGCCATTTCGACCGGTGACATGCTGCGGAGCGAGGCGAAGCACAACACACGCGCGGGCGCGCGTTTGCGGGAGATTCTCGCATCGGGCTCTCTCGTGAGCGACGAAGTCGTGTGTGAAGCGGTGGCCTCCCGCCTCAAGGGCGACCTTCCGTCCCGGGGCATCATTCTCGACGGCTTTCCGCGAACGCTCAAGCAGGCGGTCTGCCTCGACCAGATACTCGAGAGCCTCGGAATGCCGCGGCCCGTGGTCGTGAATCTGCACGTTTCCGTGGAGCGGCTCCTCGAAAGGCTGACGGCCCGGCGGCAATGCGCCAGATGCGGCGCTATTTATAACCTGCTGTTACGGCCCTCTTCGCGCGGAATGCTTTGCGAAAACGACGGCGAGATCCTCGTACAGCGCGCGGACGACAGCGACGCCGCCATTCTGCGGCGGCTGACCGAATTCGCGGCGTCACATACGCCGTTAGTCGAGTATTACCATCAGGGCGATTATCATCTGATCGACGGCGACCGCAATCCGGAAGTGATATCCGCGGAACTCCTGCGGATTCTGGGTTCAGCTAAGGCGCGCGCCGCAGCCTGAATTCCGTGCATACGGCCCCCCGGTCCACGAGCAACGACGACAAGCTTTTGCAGGGCGCGGAACTTTATGTCAGCTGGTAACACCGGCGATCTTGTCGCCTACGCCCACACAGCTCAGAACCCGTAGGCTGCCAGAGGGGACGAAGACACGCTGCCGCCAGCTCGGCGCCGTAGCGCCGGCGATCTTGTCGCCGGCCCTCACACGAACCCCTTTTCGACAGAGCGGTTGCCGCTCTTATTTCGTGACGAGCCATGTTTCGTGACAAGCCGGGCAACGGTGCTGGCCGGATAATTGCGTCTCGCCGATCCATGAGACGCAAATCCGCCGTTTTCCTGATCTTCCTGATCGGGAGAGTGACGGGAACCGCCGCCGCCCAGAATCCTGCACCGGACTCTCCCCAAGTCCCGCCTTTTCGCGTAGAAAGCGGCATTGTGCAGGTTCCCGTCAGCGTTATGGGCAAGCGCGGAACCAGGGTCGCAGACCTTCAGGCGGAAGATTTCGAGGTCCTCGTCGATGGCGTTCGCCGGCAGGTAACCCTGGATCGGTTCGATACAGGTGTCGCGCCGATCTCACTGGTAGTGGCCATCCAGTCGGCCGGAATCTCCTCTCCCGCGCTCGCGAAGATCCGCCGTATTGGCGGCATGATTCAACCGCTGGTGATCGGATCGAGAGGCGAAGCCGCCGTACTCGCGTTTGACAGTGAGGTCAAGTGGCTCCAGGACTTCACGCAGGATTCGGGCGCAATCGATAACGCGGTAATGAACCTCAAGCCGGGAGAATCGATGCAGGCCTGCATGTTCGACGCCATCGTGGAGGCTGCGAACCGGATGAAGCGGCGCGCAGGCCGTAAGATCCTCCTGCTGATTTCCGAAACTCGCGATCGCGGCAGCAAGACGAAATTCGACGAGGCGCTCGAAGCGGTCCAACAGGATGGAATTGAGGTCTTCGCGGCCCACTATTCGGCATACGCAACTACCTGGATTGCGAAACCGGAGGACGTTCCCCCCGCCGATCCCAATCTTATCCGAATATTCACCGAAGTGGGACGCCTCGCCGCAGTAAACGCGATTCAGGCGCTGACTACCGCCACCGGCGGCTCGGACTTTCCCTTCGCCAAAGAACGTACCCTCGAAAATGCCATTCAGAAGTTCGGCGCTGAAGTGCATAGTCAGTACATCCTCAGCTTTCCCCAGCACCCCGACGCCAATGCCCCGAGCCAACCCGGATTACACAGGATCGAGGTTTCGATCCGGGATCGGAGCGATCTGCGCCTCCGTTTCCGCCAGTCTTATTGGGCGAATTGAAATTCCCTATGAGAATTTTTGCGGGGTATCCCACCAAGTCAGTGAAAATACGATGCAACCCCTGCAGCCTGTTTCAACGAAACGCATCGCGTGCGCTCCCCGACGCGAGACCATTCTCGTGGTAGATGAGGAAAAGATTGTGCGCGACGTGGCCTGCGCCATCCTGAGTAACAGCGGCTACGACGTGATGCAGGCCGACAGCGTAGAGGCCGCCCTCGAAATCGCCCGCAACAATCCCCGCGAGATCTCGCTTGTGGTGCTGGACCCCAACATCCGGGACGTCAAAGCGAGGAGAACCTTCACCGAGCTTCTCGCGACGCGGCCCGAACTTGCTCTGGTACTCTGCAGCGGGTACCCCGCTTCCGATACGGTCCAGTCATTCGGCGCCAGTCGCGTAAGCGACTTCGTCCAGAAACCGTATACATCATCGCGCCTCCGGAACGCAGTTGACTCCGCGCTGATGCCGCACGCGTTCGCCGCCTAGCCGTATTTTTCCAAACGCTTTCCGAACCACTCGGCTACTTGAAATAGTTCGGCTTCGGCCCGCGAATCTCAAACAATCCGGCCGCTGAAAAAAAATCAGTAGTTTTCTCTGGTTACGGCCTCAAAGTCCCGATGGAGTTGTTGAAAGATGGAGCGGGAGACGAGAACCGAACTCGCGACCAACAGCTTGGGAAGCTACCCTCCGTTGATTCTGCGAGACTTCTTCGGTCCCTACGGTCCCGATAAACTCCCTTGCCCACGGCGACCCGAACCACATCGCTGGCCGGGCACCAGAAAGTCGTCGAAAACCTGCTCGAGCCGAACCCTTTGAGCCCGGCGGATCTTGCGCGCGCACTCGCCGTATCTGAGCACCACGCTGCGGGCCCAGTTCTGGCCGGCGCCAGATCTCGTCTACTCGACGCTCATCTCTTTTACCGTCGAACAGGTGCCCTTCGACGCTCCCGATACCGGCGTGGCGCTGCTGCCGTGGGCTCGTCCGGCCGCTCTGATAGCCGGCGCGTGCGCGGATTTATGCATGCTTCCGACCGTCGCCAACCTGCCGCTCGGCTCGGCTCATGAGTCGCTCTCTGTGAAACGCATCGCGGAGATGGCCAACAACGAATCGCGCAAACAGAGCGGTCAGGAGATTGTGGCGCAGCAGACGTATCGTGACGTGAACGAGGTTTTACAGGGAAACTGGTTCTATGAGGAAAGTGGTTCTTCTACTTGTCTTGTCGGCGGCTCTTTACTCGCAGAATCCGCCGGTGCTCCCCACCCGGACCGCTACTCCGAACGATCTGACGGTCGCGGTGAACAACGGGCAGACCAGGTTGAATACGGGGATCTCGGCAACGGCCACCTCTCTCAGCGTGGCGAGCGGCGCGGGTTTTGTCGCGCCCGGTGTGGTGACAATCGATAACGAGATTATGGCGATCTGCCGGATTTCCGGCAACACCATGACCATCGGGCACTCCGCCTGTCCGAACGTGGACGGGCGCGGCTGGGACGGCTCGACGGCAGTACGCCACAACGCAAACCGCATGGTCGCCGGTCGCGTAACGGCGGGCCTTCACAATCAAAACGCAGCCGAAATACAGGCCATCCCGAACCTGCTTTCGGACCTCATAGGAGGGTATACGAGTTTCCCTGCGGCCTGCGCGGATGCTACGGCTAAAAATCTTACGCTTGCCGTCAGCAGGGCCTGGGCGAATGTCGCGTCCACGAGTTGCCCGTCCGTCTCGTTCGTGCGCGGCTCCATGATCAAACCGGCCTCGGGAGCGATTGTCTCGTTTGCGAGCATCATCCTGCAGGGCGGAGACTATCAGGTGTTCGATGAGTCCACGGCGGGCGCCGGATCGATTGTTCTGAAGAACGCTTACGTCAGGCCCGTGTGGTTCGGCGCGCCGTGCTCGGACTCGACGCATGACGACTCGCCGGGATATAACGGGGCCACTGCGGCCATTCGGGCAACCGGGGGAACGGTCGATGCCAGGGGCGGCGGCGGACAATGCTGGTTTAACTCGATTACCCAGCAGGTGAATGCGATAAATATCAAGGGCAGCAACCTGATCTTCGACGGCAATGGCGCGACAATCAACTCGACTATCAACACGCCGGGGGGGATCGTCGCGTCCACGGGATTCGTCGTGTTCGGTGGCGACGGAGGCGGACGGGAGTGGCAGGACCCCTCCCGCGTAAAATACTCCTTCAGACCCGCGGCCATGGGAGATTACACGCTTACGGTCTGCGGCGGATGCGGGGTCAACTTCCACACGGGCGACGCGATTTACATCCAGTCGGGCACGGTGAACGCCGGAACGCCGTTCAATTGCGAGGGCAATGTCGTCGATCAGGTCAACGGCGATACCCTGAGCCTGCGCTATGCGATTGAACACAACTTCACGTATTCGGCTGCGCCTGACGGGGTTTCGGTTGTGACCGCGGATACCCGGTTTAACATCACCATTCGCAACTGGCGCACCACTCCCCAATTCCAGGGGGTTCTCCTGGTAGCGGTCCAATGCGTTCACTGCTCGTTTCTCGACCTGGACGAAGACATGAACGGCCAGGGTCAGTTCATTGTCGACGGCATGACGCGCGACCTTCTTTTCGATCACCTCAACATGACGAGGACGAACCCGAGTGCGGTCATCGCGCCGCTTTTCCAGTTTGCAGCCGGGATGTCCGACACGATAATCCGGCACAGTAATTTCAGCTGTAACGGCGCGACCGGGGGCGCCGCGAGCACCAGTCTTTATTGGTCCGAGGGCTCGTCCAATTCGACCTTCGAGGATGGCACGATCAGTGGAAATTGTCAGATGGGCTCATCGACCTACCAGGGCGCCACGCTCAAAGATTCGCTCATTTTGATGAACACGGGCGCGACTCTTCCTGAACTGAGTTTCGCGGGCGCGGGCAACGACAAAAGCAACAACTTGAAAATCACCGGCAACACCATGATTTTCTCCAGCACCGCAAACCGGCCGAACGTTATTTTCACGAGCAATAACGCAATAGTTTCAAACAACCAGATTTTCTCTTCCTCCCCCAACAGCACAGGCGCCGTGATCATGACGGGCCACTGCGGGGGATGCGTTTTCGCAAATAACACCATTAAGACGGGCGGCCTCGGCATCCTTGCCAACGGCCTCGCCAATCACAGTTTTTCGATCACCGGGAACAACATCACCTGTACGGCGGCCACTCAACCGGCGATTCAAATTGCGGACGATGGCCGGCAGACCACCAGCTCGATGATTCAGGGCAACACGGCGAACGGCTGCGCAGGAGGCCTCCATCTCGCGAACCCCGCGCATGAAATCGGCAGTTTCACACCGAACGCTTTCGCCGGTAACACAGTTCCCTATATCCCCGCGTCGATAGGCCTGCTCGCGATTCCGGGCACCTCGTTCACGTTCAACGGCAAAACCTGCACGCTCTCAGGCACCGCGATTACCTGCAGTTGAAGAGGGAAACGTGTTTGTCTCCGACATCCCGCAACGGGAGATTGAGCAACTGCGCGAGAACCGGCCGCGCCGGTCTTCTGTACGGCGGCGAACATTCCTGTGGCGCTCAAATCTGGCAGAATCAGGCGACGAGCGGAATGGAGTGCGGAATAATGGCTGATTGCGCTGGATTCGCGAGCGTATAACACTGGGCCTTAGTAGTGGAGACAGCACCGGCGGCATCCCTCGCTTTCTTTGGTCGCATGTTTGGCGCGAAGCGCACAAACGGATGAAGGCGGACGACGTGGTGAACGCGTCGCTCCGCGGCTCCGATCGCGGGAAAGTAATCGTGATCCCCGGCTGGAAGTACAGAACAGTTGCGACACTGATGAAGCACCTGTCCTGGTCGATCAGGCGGCATGCAAGCCGCCCGGGAGGAAGCCGGATTTGATCGTAGAATGCGTACCAAATTTCTCCGAAGGACGAGACCCGGTGATCGTGTCTGCGCTGGGCAGCGCCGTCACCTCCGTGCCGGGCGTCTCCCTGCTCGATACCACGTCCGATCCGGACCACAACCGGTCCGTCCTGACCTTCGCCGGATCCCCGGACGCGGTGGCCAGCGCCGCCATTGAAGTGGTGCGCACCGCAATCGAGAGAATCGACCTGACCCGCCACGCCGGTGTACATCCGAGGCTCGGCGCCGCCGACGTAATCCCCTTCGTGCCCATCGCCGGCATCACCCTGGAGCGTTGCGCCCAGCTCGCGCTCGAAACCGGCCTGCGGATCTGGAACGATTTGCGCGTCCCGGTTTATCTCTATGAAGCCGCCGCCGTAAGACCCGAATGCCGCCGCCTGGAGAATGTCCGCAAACTCGCGCCGGCAGGGCTGCCGCCCGATTTCGGGGAGGGCCTTCACCCCACGGCCGGAGCGAGCGTAGTGGGCGCCCGCAAATTCCTGATCGCCTGGAACATCAACCTCCGAACCACCGACGTCGCGGTCGCAAAGCAGATCGCCCGCGCCATCCGTGCGTCGTCCGGAGGCCTCCCCGCCGTGAAATCCATCGGACTGCCGCTCGAATCCCGCAGTCAGGTTCAGGTCTCAATCAATCTGGTCGATTTCGAACAAACGCCCCTTTACATGGTGTTCGAAGCCGTTGCGCGCCTTTGCGATACGAGAGGCATCGAGATCGCCGGAAGCGAGCTGATCGGCATGATTCCGGAAGCGGCGCTGGCCGCATCGGGCCATCATAATCTGAAGTGGGAAAACCTGCGTCCCGAACTGATCCTCGAGAACCGTCTGCGAGCTGCGGGCCTGCTTTAATTCCTCAACGCCCGGCCCCGACCGTTTGCCGGTTCGCAATCTCGACCGCGTTCAAAATGGTGCCGATGGCGGCCTCGTCGCCCACCTCGGTATTCAGCATCATGTTGTAAAGATGCCGGTCCGGCCAATCTTTCCCGTAGTACTTCTTTACAAAAGCAGCGCGCTCCCGATCCACCGATTCCAGCAGGTGCGTCGCGTCCTTCTCGCTTTCCCCCTGCGCCAGAACCCGGCGCATCTTCTCGCCATACGACGCATAAAGAAAGACGTGATATCCATCCGTCCGGTCGCGCAGAAACCACGCCGCCCCGCGTCCGATGATCACCGCGTTCCCCTTCTCCGCAATCTCCGTCACGACCTTCTCGAAAAGGATCGCCAGATGTTCCGCATCCAGCAGTTCAAGATTGGCCGTTGGCAGACTGGGCTCGAAGCTCCCGCGCATAAACGCCTTCACCAGCCGGTAGAACATCGAATCGCACCGCTCCTCGCGGGCCTGAACCAGCTCGGCCTTGCACTTGAGCCGCCGCGCGATCTCGGCGGTGATGTCCTGATCCCAAAGCTTCCACCCCAGCCGATCCGCAATCGTCTGCGCGATATGCGCAGCGCCGCTGCCGTACTCGCGTTCAATACTGATGACTCTGGTCACGGGAGGCCTCCTCCTTTTACCCGCAAAACTCCCTCCAAAGCGCAAGGGCCGCCGTACGCGGCGCCAAATATCGGACGAACCCACCCGTCCAGCCGCGTTTCGGCGGCCAGGACTTGCGCGTGTTCCTCAAACGCTCCGCCTCAAACTCCACCGATGTCTAATGTATCCGAAAAAACGCGTGCGCGATAATGGCGGTAGTGCTAGTCACCCTTGGCCCCCAGGCGCCGGAGAGGCCCAAATGGCTTCGCGCACCGGCTCCCGTTGGCCCGAACTACCGCGAACTCAAAGAGCTCATTACGGATCTGAAGCTGCACACGGTGTGTGAGAGCGCCGCCTGCCCGAACGTCGGCGAGTGCTGGAACCGCCGCACCGCGACCTTCATGATCCTCGGCAACGTATGCACCCGCCGCTGCGGCTTCTGCGCCGTGCAAAAAGGCGGACCTTTGCCCGTCGATTACGACGAACCCCGCCGCGTCGCCGAAGCTGTCGCCGTCATGGGCCTCCGCTATGCCGTCGTAACCAGCGTCAACCGCGACGACCGCAAGGATGGCGGTGCAGAACTCTTCCGCCTGACCATCGAAGCCATACGCACGCGCATCCCCGGCTGCAAAGTCGAGGTCCTGGTGCCCGACTTCCAGGGCAGCCATGGCGCCATGAAGATCGTTATGGACGCCCGTCCGGACGTGCTCAACCACAACACCGAGACCGTCCCGCGCCTCTACCGTCAGGTGAGGCTGGGAGCGCGTTACGAGCGTTCGCTCGACATGCTTCGCCACGCCAAAGAACTAAGCGACGAACTCGGTTTGGATACGCCGGTGAAATCGGGCCTGATGCTCGGCCTGGGCGAGACCCCGGAAGAAGTGTTAAACGTAATGCGCGATCTGCGCGATCACCGCGTCGACATCCTCACGCTGGGCCAGTATCTGCGCCCGTCGCCGAAGCATCTGCCGATCGTGCGCTACATCCCGCCCGCGGAATTCGACGAATATCGGCGCGCCGGAGCGGAAATGGGGTTCGCGCATGTGGAGGCCGGACCGCTGGTGCGCAGCTCGTACCACGCGGATGACTCCCACGCCGCCGCGATCTGCTAGAGCATTTTTACAGTTTCTGCAGGGCGGTTCCGACGGCTGTCCGGAATCGGTAGCGCTGGCGATCTTGTCGCCGCTTCAGGCTCTCGGTAGCGTTCGCCGGCCGAAATCAGGTTCCGAGCCGAGACCGGCTGGGGAGCGAAGCCGCCAAAACTCCTGGCCACTCGCCGAACCGGAGATGGAGCTTTTCCACATTCGGCTCTCCCGAAGTTGTCGTATCGGGAATGCCCAGGTCCCGAACCACATTCCTTCCGGCGGCCGGAATGGCCGCTCAATCGGCGCCGGGATCGGTTTGAAACACTGATGACTCGTCCGCCATTTCGTGCAGCTTGTCCCGTTTTCCCCGGCGACGGAGGTCGCCGACGCCCTGCCTCCCCGGTCAGGGTTTGAGATTCAGGTATTGCGGGACGCCCTGCTCCGCCGTTCCCAGCGCGGTGGCCAGCGCGATCTTCGCGCCGTTGTGCGCGTTCAGGCTGCCGATGTAGTTCTCGTTCGCAGACGCGAGCAGTTGCTGTGCCTGCACCACTTCGATGTTGTCCGTAACGCCCGCATTGAAGCGGTCGCGTGCCTGATTCAGGGTTTCGGTCGCCAGATCGACGTTCGTCCTGGCCACCGCCACCTGATCGGCCGCGGATTGCAGATCGAGCAGCGCGTTTCTTACCTCGTAATCGATGCGGCCCCGCAGGTCGTCGAGCGCATTCTTCTTCGTGCGCAGAACGGCCTCCGCCTGATCTGTGTCGATCCTCGCCCGTCCTCCTCCGTAGATCGGAACCCGGACTCCGGCAAGAACGCTGAAGCTTCCGTGCGAATCGGCGAAAGTGTTCCCGATCACGCCGTAGTCCCCCTGCACGACAACCGTTGGCCAGTAATGTTCCGCCCGGGCGGCCTCTATCGCGTACTCGGCGGCATGGACGTTCGCCTGCGCCGCGCGATAGTCGGCGCGATGGTCGTAGGCCTGTTTGAGCAGGTCGTCGAGCGTAGTCTGCAGCGGCGCGAAGGGCAACAGATCGGTCACGTTGAACTGTTGGCCGGACGGCAAGCCGATGGTGCGCGCCAGCGTGAGCTTGTCCTTCTCCACCTGATTCTTCTGGGCGAGGAGCCGCTGCTGCTCGGTCTTGAGCTGGACGTTGGCGCGCAGCACGTCAATTCCCGCAATGGTCCCGGCGGCCTTCTGGTCGGACGCCCGATCAAATAGCGCCTGGGCGGTGTTGAGTTCCGCCTGAATAGCGTCGACGCGGGCTGCGTCCGAAATGATGGCCAGATAGGCGTTACTCACGGCCTGGACCACCAGATTGCGGGCGTCTTCGGCCGTAAGCTCCGCCGCCTTCTGGCTTTCCGCGGCAGACTTCAGGTTCTTCAGCGATGTGCGGTCGTAGATCGTCTGCTGCGCATAGGCCCGGGCGTTCTCGTATCCGAAAGGGCCAACGATCGTGGGGAATCCGGCAAGGCCGGTGAAACCGAAAGCCGCCAGATCGATCTGCTGCGACGTCTGCGTCGCTCCGGCAAAAATCTGGGGCAGCAAGGTACTGAGCGCGCGCCGGCGCTCGTCCCGGGCCTGCGCGGCGATGTCCCCGTTCATCAGAATTCCGAGGTTGTACCGCAACCCGCGCTGGATGGCATCTCGCAGCGACAGGTCGAGCGGCGTCGCGGTTGCTTGCCCGGTCGGGATGCTTCCGCCGTAGTAGACCACCGGCGCCTGTTGAAGGACCGGCGCCGGTCCATTGGGGACTGCCTGAGGGGGTGGAGCAACTTGCGCGAACGCGGCGCCGGCCGCCAGGAGGAAAAGCGCACAGGCCGCCGGACGCGGCGCCAGACGAAACAAAAACCGGGCCAGCGTGGGCGCGGAAGGCGAGTCCGTTCTGCGCGTGTCGCGCGAAAGTACAAGTGTCTTGAATTTCAACTGATCTGTGTCCTTAACTGCATTCTCCCAATCATCAGCTCACAGGATGCGGGGCGGCGTGATCGGATGCGCGAAAGGCCGAAATCTCGAGGCCGATCAGACCCTCATGAATCTGAACGTTACAGAAGCCCGTACGCGCGAACATCTGCTCGAATTCCGCTCCGGTGTACGCGCGCCGCAGGAGCATAAAGCGGAACGTCAGGTATACGATTTCGCGGTTCACCGGGCCGAGTTTCATCTCGTTTGCGGCCTGCCGCATGGATTCGTGAGTGGCGTCGCGGCGCATGTCGATAATCAGCGCCTCTCCGCCGGGCTTCAGAACCCGATACATCTCGTTGAGGGCGGCCAGCGGGCGCGAAAAATTTTTGAATGCCGCGCGGCAGACGACGTAATCGAACTGGCGGTCTTCGAACGGCATGCTCGAAGCGTCGCCGCGCTCGAACTGCGCAGGCACTCCCGCTTCTTTTGCGTTGGCTCTCGCAATCCGGACGAATGTTTCGCTGATATCGAGGCCCGTTACGCGGTAATCGCCGAGCTTCGCCAGTTCGACCGCGAAGTACCCGGGACCCGGCGCGACTTCGAGCACACTGCCCCCCTGCGCGACCTCACCCGCGACGCGTTTCGCCAATGCCTTGAAATCGGCGAGCGATTTCTTCGTGAGGCCGGCGTACCATCGGGCAACGCCGCCCTCCATTCCCATACCTTTGTAAGCTTTTTCGGTGTCAGACATGAGGCGAGCATAGCCCACCTGGCGGGACTGCCTCAAAGGGAAATCGGCGAATAGGGATGGTCAACCGGCGAGTAGCGGCAGGGCGGCTTGCGATTGCGCGTAGTGGTTAAGGCCGCGCGCAGCTGAAGCTGGCGGCCTCGTCGACGCTGCCCGAGCCCTTGTACTTTGCGACCTGCGGGTACGGGCACAGCGGACGTGTGCGATCCACCTTGCCTTCGCTGCTGTGAGACGCAACGAGGGCAGCCGGAGCCTTCCCGCTTTCGACCCATTGTTCCATCGCGCCCAGAGTGTCGAAGGAGTTCGGTCCATCGCCGCCACCGCAATGGTTCATGCCCGGGGCCATGTAAAGGCGCACGGAATCCGCCATTTTCGCGTTCCCAAGGGTCTTCGATAAAGCTCCGTAATAAGTGATCACATTGCCCGGAGGCAGGTTCGTATCGCTATATCCCTGGTACATCAATAGCTTTCCGCCATGCGCGACAAAGGCGTTGAGATCGGTGCTGGTCGCGTTGATCGTACCGTCATCGATCTTATCGGCAAGCGCGACATCGGTATCGATGTTGAAGGTCCGCCAGTCCCAGTTCGGGTCTTTGAAGACTATGTACTTGAAGTGATCGACGGCCGCGCCGAACGGGTTCGGACCGCCCGCGATGGCGCGCCACCCCATTTCGCTGCCGGGTTCATAGCGCGCGGAATAGACCTCACCGGTGCGGGAGTTCGTCGCAGGACGTGTAAATTTTCCGGGCCGCTTCGACCTGCGCGGATGTCAGGCATTCCGCGCTATCGCCGCTCTTGCATTCAAGTACCTTCGGATCGAAATGGCATCGCGCGGGATCGCTGATCAGACCGTCTTTCAGACCATCCGAGGCGTCGCATGCCTCGACGGCGGCCTTGTGAATCAGCGGATACTTGTCTGCCGGAATGGTGCTCGCCGGATCTTTCAGAGCTGCTTCGCCTGCCCACATGGCAGCTGCGGCGCGGTGAGTCCAGTTGAGAACGGGCGCCCCCGCAACGATGCCGTCGTAATCGGCGGGGAACCGCTGAGCTTCCTTAAGCCCCTGTTTGCCGCCCGAAGAGCAACTGACCCAGTAGGAGCGTTTCGGCGCATCGCCGTAAAACGCCGCGATCAGCGCCTTCGCTTTCAGGGTCATTTCGTGTTCGGAGCGCCATGCGAAATCGTTGACCTTCTCGGGATGACCGAGCGCGAAACTGCCGCCGCCGGGACCGCCCTGGTGGCCGGTATCCGTGGAGCTCGTGGCATAGCCGGCCCGAAGCGCCTTCGCCATATCGGCATAGCCGATCGCTCCTGCCCACGCGGGATTGCCCGTAGCCTGATACTTGAGATTCCAGTTCGAAGCCGGCAGCCAGACCTCGACTTTAATGTCGGAGTCGCTTGTCGGTTTGATGGTCGCGGCGACCCGGCAGAACGCGGGGAGTTCCTTATAAGCGTTCGCCGCGTTGCCTCGAGCGGGCGGACCCGGAGGAACGAACTCCCCGGCGCCCACCGATTGCGCAGCCGTTACCATCGTATCCGGCAACGAGAGCGAAGCCAGGCTTTCACACGTGGTTGCGGCAAGGGCCGGAAGAGCGCCAATCGAAACCGCCAGCGCAATCGGGGACAAGATGCGGGACAAACGAAACGCCGCGCTCATTTCTCGGTCTTGTCGGCTTTGTCGTCGGGCGCGCCGTTGCCGGACGATCCGAGGAAGAGTCTTTTACCGTCGGCGAACGTGATATCGCGCCCGTTAGCGCGATTCGTTCCATCCTTCGCCTGGTAGCCTTCGATCACGATCTCGGTCCCGGGCGGAAGCGAATTCTTATTGAATCCCCGCCGCAGCAGAGCATTAGGGCTGCCGCCTTCCACCATCCAGCTCACCACTTTGCCGTCGGGGCCTTTGACGTCCATGTGGATCCAGGAATGGGGATTGATCCACTCCATCTCCGTCACGGTGCCCTTCAGCTTGACTGGCTTGTTCGGATCGAATTCCGCCGCGAAGGAGTGGTGCGCCCACGCTGGAACGGCAGCCAGACAAAACGCTAATCCGGCGATCGAACCCGCTAACTTTCTGGTCATTTGAAAATAACTCCGTGTACGTCCGATAACTTGTCGGTTACTTCGAGGCGGCTGCCAATGCCGCTTTCTTCTCTTCGGCGCGCGCGCCGCTCAGATTATTCGGCATGCCGTAGTTGCCTTCGTGGCAGGCATACTCAAAGATCGGTCCGTCGATTTTCGTCATCGGAATCTCGGCCGACCACGGTTTATCCCAGGTCGTCGGATCGTTCACCGTGAACTGATAGGTGACGGTGTCCGGGCTCGTCTTCGTAAAGCGCTCGACTACGTGCAGGTTTTCCGACGATCCATGGAACGGAACCCGGTCCGTGAAATTCGTGGTGTCGACCACGAGCGTGTTGCCTTCCCAATGGCCGCGCGAATCGCCCATCAATTCCCGAATGTTTGACGAAACATGCGGGCTGCCGTCGGTCGGGATGATCCGAACATCGTGGATCATCTCCTGCATGACGGCCACGTATCCTTTACCCTGCACGATCTGCAGGTTGCTGTTATAGCCAACCGGCATCATTGGCGGACCCTCGTTGTTCCAGATAATGCAGCGTTCGGCGAGGCCGCGATTTTCCGGCCCATCGAACTCATGCCCTTTGTTGAGCGCCGCCCTCTCCGCCTGGCGCTTGCGAGCCTCGGGCAGCAGCGCGGGGATGCGTCCGTCCGGCCCGGTGATCAGAGAGGTGCGAATCGTCTCCGCCACTTTGGACTGATTTCTCTCCAGTCCGAACTGCGCCATGTCGTAATGCACATCCGCATAGGTGCCGGGGCCGGTCGCCTCTTTGCGTGCCAGCGAGGCCTTTTCGTATGCCGCGGCCTCCTCTTTCGTGAAGAATTCCTTGCTGCCGAGATCCTTCGGCCGTTCGAGCGGAGTCACCGTGGAGTTTGTATAGACTCCCTGCAGATCGGGCACGCCGTCGGGAGTATGCGGAGGCGTAAAGGCACCCGATTGCTTCACTCCCTCCGTTGCCGCCAGAACCACCGAGGTCTGCGCGGCGGCGGGCCGCGGCGCGAGAAGAACGAACACGGTCACGGCGGAGAGAGCCGCGGCTGTCGTGATCGGCAAGGTTGCAGGAAATCGATCGCTCATAGGAAACTCCTTCTCTAAGGTTACTCCGGTTTTTGAGTCGCGGGCTTTTCACCCGTACTCAGGGGATGCTTACGCAACGGTCCATACATCAATTCTTCGGCGAACTCAACGCATTTGAACTCGAGGAGCTGGGCTCCCTTCTCCACATGGCGGTACAACGGAACACTTAGTTTCCAGGGGCGCGAAAAGACCTTCGGATCTTCGATAGTCGCCTCATACATCAGGACGTCGGGTGAGGCCAGCGTATAGCGCTCGACGACATGGAGCTGGTCGCTGTGAAAGTCTCCCGCCCTGTCGAACCAGGTCTTGTTATTCATGCCGGTGACGTCGATCACGAGCGTGTCACCCTCCCAACGGCCTTTCGACCAGCCCATCCAGCTGTCAACGGGCGCGGGACCGGGATTGCCCATATCGATGATTCGCACCGCGCTCGCATACTCATACGAGATCATGACGTTCTTCTGCCCCTGGATAATCTGGAACGGATACGGCATATAGGCCGCGCGAGGCACGCCGGGGAGAAAGCACTTGATTTCCGGATCGTCGACAAAGCGTTTCGCGAAGTTTTTCTTCTTCTGCTCGGCCGCGGCCGGCAGATAAGGGATCTCTCCCCCTTCGACGATACCGATGCCGGGAGGAACGGCGAAATCGGCGGCCAGCGAAGCTACCGGACCCGGCGCCATACCGTGCGGCTGAATGTCCCAGTTGGCGGAACTCGTGGTCTGCCAGATGCCGTTGAGATCGGGCTTGCCGTCGGCTGTGCGGGCAGGTTTGAAGGTCGGACTCTGCGCCGCCGCCGCGAGCGCGGGAGAAGAGGCGGCTAACAAGGCCGCCAGGGCGATCCACACGGATCTGAACCGATTTTGCATTCCGACAGATTTCTCCCGAACTGGTAAAGTCTCGAATTCCACGCCGGAGACACACTCCTGCCCGCGTCCGCCGATATTACATTCTCGTGATTGGAAAGTCAATGGAAGCCGGGGCGCCGGCTGCGCCGAGAAGACCAGTCCAAGGCGGCCCGTCAGGTCAGGCGCAGCCTTCCGAATCGTCAGTCTGATTTTTTGAAGCGACTTTATGTGTGCGGTTCGATCGGCGCCCATACTTCCGGTATTGTTTTCTCGGTCCTCACAACAGTTAAGTAAATATTAGTAAATAACGGTTTCCTCCCTGCCCGGATGGACCTGCGGTCCGCGAGCAACCAGGAAAAACCGTCGTGGGGCGGGGCTTCGGCCAGGCTTCGGCCCTGCGGCCGATCTTCTCGCGGGCGGAGCTTTACGTCATCCGGTAGCGCCGGCGATCTTGTCGCCGGTGTCCGTCCGCCGCGAAGCTTCGCGCAAGCTCGCGAGTGGTTTTTCAATGCTGCCGGACTCTCTGAGGTCCGCATCGCAGGGTAAGAATCCGCACAAGCCAAAGAACGTTCGGATATTTGCCGGATCGTAATTTGCGCGTTCCACTTTATACTCGCCACGGTGTTCGGTTCAACCGGGCATCCAGATCAAATCCTATTGGAGAAAAGATGACGCAGAAGTCATACCTGAAAAAAACGGCCGCGCTGGCCGTGGTTTTTATCGGATCCATCGTTAGCCTCAAGGCGCAATCCCAGGCAGCCGCCGCTTCCAATAATTGCGGCTCGCTTCCAGACTACAGCGCGCTCAAAGCCGCGCTGCTGACCGCCGTGTCCACAGAAACGAGCGGTCTCAACAATCAGATGTGGGCCACCATCGTCGATCGCGACGGCATTGTCTGCGCCGTCGCGTTCTCCGGCATCAGCCGGTCAGCCCAATGGCCCGGCAGCCGTGCGATTTCAGCACAGAAGGCGAATACCGCAAATTCATTCAGCCTGGATGTTTTCTCGAACAGCAACGGCTCGGGACAGGCGAACGGCCTTGCCCTCTCCACCGCAAACTTGTATTCGGCCGTTCAGCCGGGAGGAAGCCTTTTCGGTTTGCAGGAGAGCAATCCCATAAACACCGCGGCTGCCTATCAGGGGCCGTCGACGAGCTACGGGACCGCGTCCGATCCGCTCGTCGGGCAGAAGATCGGCGGGGTGAACGTATTCGGCGGCGGCTTTGCGCTATACGCAACGAAAGCCGAGATTGTGGTGGGAGGCCTTGGAGTGAGCGGCGATACTTCCTGCGCCGATCACAATATCGGCTGGCGAGTCCGCCACAGTCTGGGACTTGACCACATGGCAAACACCTCCGGCGTTTCAGGCGATCCCACGCGTCCGGATAACATCGTGTTCGACATCACGCCGAACCCCGATGGTGGTACCGGAATCAGCGCGGGAGGCTACGGCCATCCTATGTGCCCGAACACTACTACGAATTATCAGACGCTGCCGGTTGTCGTTCAGTAATCGAATGTTGAAAGGGGCGCCGGCGAGCTCGTCGCCGGCGCAGTAACCCAACCCAGCCCGCCTACCCTTGCTAGTTCTGCCCGCTAACCCCTGTCGCCAGTAAGTTCCCGGCAACAGGCAGCGCCGTGGCCGATGTCAACGAAACCCCGGCGAGAATCGTTCCGGGTTCCGGAGAGGCTGAGCGGGTGTTGATCTGAATGATCTGCCGGGCGCCCGGAGCTCGGTCGGCGAATAGGCTGTCTGGTTCATGAGTTCCTGAAGGGATTTCCGAGGGTTTCGCGTGATCTCGCCCTGGCAGGACCTGAAGAAGCCGGAGTATTGCTGATGGCGCACTGTTGATGCGGTTGTTGGTTGACAAATGCGTTGACGAGCGACTGCGTCTCTTATCCCGGCTTACGACTGCCAGACGGCGAGATTCGCCAACCTTGCAGGGCTCAAGAATGGCCGCCTGCTCGATGCCGCCGAGGCCGAAGGGTTTGACATGCTTATCACCGTCGATCAGCACATCCCGGATCAACAGAGCCTCACGCCAGATCGTGAAGAAAGGAATAAGCACCCGGCGCGTTGGATGCTATGGCGTCCGAACCGCCGTGCCCGGATCCCGTCAGCCCTGCGCTCCCCAAAACCCATCCGCTGGCGAATACGTTGAAACCAGGGGCTGTTGAAACCAGGGGCTAGTGTCCGGCCGACGCCAGGTGTAGAATTGTCCCTTCCTGCACGTCCTTCGATCCTCGCGGGAGAAGTAGCGTAACATGATCGATCACGGAGATTTAACGATGCGAAAACGTTCTCTCTTGTTCCTTTCGTTGCTGGTTCCAGCCTTTTTAGGCCTCGGCGGCTATGCCGTCCTCAACGCGCAGCAAAAGACTTCGACGGCCGGCGCGAAGCGCTGGTCTGATGCAGCCACCTGGCCTGACAAAAAGGTGCCGGCCAAAGATGCTGTGGTCACCATTGAAAAGGATATGAACGTCGTCCTCGACGTCTCTCCGCCACCGCTGCGCAGTTTGACGATCAACGGCAAACTGAGCTTTGCCGACAATAAAGATCTGGAACTGTCCACCGAATGGGTCATGGTGCACGGGGAACTGGAAATCGGCACCGAAGCCAAGCCCCATACGCGCAAGGCCACAATTACCCTCACCGACAACGTCAAAGACGAAGATATGAGTGGAATCGGTGGAACGAATGACCGCAGTGACCGCGGGATCATGATGATGGGCGGAACCCTGAACCTGCACGGTAACCGGACGAACTCCTGGACGAAGTTGTCCAGGACCGCCGAGGCAGGCGGCAACTCGATTGAAGTCCTGAACGCCGCTGGCTGGCGCGCCGGCGACGTGATTGTCCTCGCGTCCACGGATTTCGATCCCCATCAGGCAGAGCGGCGCACCATTGCCGCCATCCATGGCAATACGATCACGCTCGACAAGAAACTGGACTACATGCACTTCGGCAAGATCACCTTCGACGTGGATGAACGCGGCGAAGTCGGCATGCTGTCGCGCAATATCCTGATCCAGGCTTCGCCTGACGCAGACCAGACGCTCTTCGGCGGCCACATCATGGCGATGACCGGGAGCAAGATGTTTGTCGAGGGCGTAGAGCTCAATCGCATGGGTCAGAACATGCATCTGGCCCGGTATCCGATCCACTGGCATTTGATCGGCGATGCGCAGGGGCAGTACATCAAAAACTCGGCGATTCACGATACCTACAGCCGCTGCGTGACCGTGCATGGCACGAATGACCTGGACATTGAAAACAACGTGACCTACAACAACATCGGTCACTGCTTCTTCCTGGAGGATGCCGTGGAGCACGGCAACCAGTTCGTGCATAACCTGGGGATCCTGACCAAGTGCCATCCGGACGCGCCGTGCGTTGCGACAAACCTCGCCCCGTTCGGACAGTCGACCGCCTCGAACTTCGATTCGGCCGGCCAGAACGCCAAAGATATCCTGATCCCTTCCGACAACACGGCGTCGACTTTCTGGATCACCAACCCGGACAATATCTACCGGGACAACGTGGCTGCGGGATCCGACTCGACAGGTTTCTGGTTCGCTTTGCCGGAGCATCCGACGGGTAAATTCGAAGGCACGGAGATCAGTAAGGCAACCTGGCCGCGCCGAACCCAGGTGCGGGAGTTCAAGGGCAACACCTCCCATTCGAACTTTGACGGTTTCATGTTCGATCGCGGCCCCAGGGCCGATGGCCATTTCGCCGTGGGCGGGCATATTTCCCTCGTCAATCCCGCTGACGCGAACGGCCCTCAAGTGGAGTCGGTCATCGAGGATTTCACCGGCTACAAGAACCGCAATAACGGCATGTGGAGCCGCGGTGAGATGCACGTGTACAAGAACCTGAAGTTGGCCGACAACGCCATTGGCTACACGCATGCATCCGGCAACGCCGGTCGTTCTGCCTTTACGTCACAGGTGGTTGACTCGCTGTTCGTGGGCGAAAGCGAGAACATCGGCAACCCCAGGACGCCGGCGGAAATGGCTTACGGCCGCAGCTTGCCGGAGCCCGAAATCGCGGATTTCCCGATCCGCGGCTACGAGTTCTACGATTACCATCATGAACTGGACAATGTCACTTTCGTGAATTTCCAGGACAACGCCACCCGCAAGACGGGAGCGATCTCTTACCTGCTGTATACCAGCTTCGGAATGAGTTCCAACAACACCGTACAGCGCGCGAAATTCATCAACGCCAAGCCGGTGTATTTCCCACCGATGGAGCGTAAGTGGAGCAACGATGATTACGGCAACGGGAGCTATCAGACCGCGGTGTTCCACGACAAGGACGGCTCGGTCAGCGGTGTCCCCAATTCCTACATTCTCATCAACGACAAAAACGATGAAATCGCAATCGACGACGCCTGCGAGATCAAGCCCACCTGGAACGCTGCCGTGTGCAAGGGCGACGTCGGGCGCATGACTGTTGGTGGCGGTCGTGGCGCAGGCGCGGGTCGCGGCGGTGGCAGAGGCGGGGCTTCCGCAGCTGCCGGTCCCGGCGGTAGAGGCGGGGCTGCGGTAGCTGCTGCGCCTGGCGGCAGAGCTGGCGCTGGCAGGGGTGGCGCCGGTGTTGTCGTCGGCCCGAGAGTCGGATTCCTGGGCGCTGCTGCACCTGCGGGGCCGCCAGTCGTTCTCAGCCGCAATGGCAAGGAATTTTCTGTCACCGCGGAAACCAACGTGCGAGCGGGTACCGAGATCAAGGTGACCACCGAAAGGCCGTCTCTGAACCTCAGCGTGAAGGAACTGAATAGCGGCTCGTGGGTGATCTTCGAGCTGCCGGGATTCACCACTGCAGCGTCGGGTACGGAGCAGAGCAGCCTGGATGCGCTTCGCAAGGCCAGTGCCACCTCGTACTACAAGGGCAACGGTGAACTTTGGGTCAAGCTTGTCTCCAGCGGTGACGTCCTGGGCAGCGGCCCTGAGAGCGGCCCCAGTGGCGGAGCCAGCCTCCAGGCCAGCCGGTAAGCAGCAACCCTGCTCACGAGCAAGAGCCCCCGCGTCTCCACTTTGAAGCTCAGGCCGGGGGCTTTTGTTTCGTACGGCAATGCTGCGGCAATCGGTTCCCGGAACAATGCCATCGAAGGATCCAACCGTCGCCTGTCCCGCACTGGACGTCACTTCCTGAAGGAAATGCGAACTTCCCGATCGTCATTGTCTTCCGGTTCGCTGACGATCTGATGGCAGGCTTTGAACACCGAGAGGAAGCCGAGCGACTCCAGGGAATTAACTAAGTTAGCGAATTGCCGACGATCCGGCCGGAGCTCTCGGCATGGCGCCTCCGCGTGTACCGCGTTTTTCCGCCTTGTGGCCGGTTGGCTCGATAAATACGCGGCTGTGCGGAGCAACTTTTGCGGGCGTTCTCGGCGCCAATGCAGCAATCGCACGGCAGCCATCGGATAATGGCGTGAGGAGTTCCCCCATGACCATCGCCGCCGGAATCGAGTTGCCGGAATCCGCCATCGCCGATATCTGCCGCCTCCACGAGGTGAAGGAACTCTCGCTCTTCGGTTCGGCTGCGCGCGGCGAGATGCGGCCAGACAGCGATTTCGATCTTCTCGTCGACTTTCTGCCTGGGCACGCCCCGGGCTGCTGGGAGTGTCGGCAATGACGCGCGAACTCAGTAACCTGCTTGGTCGACGGGTGGATCTTGCAGTCAAGCCAGCACTGAAGCCGTTGATCCGTGCCGGCGTGCTTGCCGAAGCCCGCCTGATCTATGCGGCGTGACGAGCAGCGGCTGAGCGACATACTGGAAGCCCTCGACTGGATTGCGAACGCGGTTTCCGCCAGAACAGAAGACGACTTCGTGGCTGATGAGACGCTTTGCTACGCGGTGGCACAAAGGTCAGATTTCTCACGACGGGGGGAGAAGCGGTCGCGAGGCTGAATCCCGAAATTAAGGCGCGACACAGTGCTGTGCCGTGGCAGGACATTGTGGGCTTACGCAATATTCTGGTGCACGAGTACTTCGGCATCTATTGGCCATTGGTCTGGCAGACGGCGGTAGATCACGCGCCGGTCCTGCGCGCCCAGATCGCGGCCGTCGGCGAAGATTAGCGAATCGTGTGCCACATCGGCGGATT
>CAWJTK010000016.1:0-435905 GCA_963845785.1 Terriglobia bacterium
GGGAAACGATACACGATTTCGGGCCTGGTTACATTTTCAGCAATCAAGAGCTATCTGGATGACATTCTGGCTCGACTGATCCCGCCAGCCCTGCTCTCGCTCAGCCTTCTGTTCGCACAAAATCCCACGCCGCTACCGACGGCAAAGCCTGCTTTTGCGGTGGCGTCGATCAAGCCCAGCGAGACAGGCGAAAACGGTTATGTGCGCTGGTTTCCCGACGGGACGGCTGCGGGTTGAGCACCTGCCGCTGCAGTTCCTGATCCGCTTCGCATGGGATTTGTCGGATGACCGAATCAGAGGCGGACCGAAATGGATTTCCGATGAATTGTTCGACATCGAAGCTACGCCTGACGCGCTGCTTCCTCCGAGCCGGACAGTGGAAACCAACAGGTCCGCCTGATGCTGCAAGCCCTGATCCACGAACGATTCCACATGGCGACCCACTTCGAGTTGCGGGAACTTCCTGCGTATGTGTTAACCGTCGATAAAAGGGGGTTGCGCCTCAGAAGATCCACTCCGACGATGTCCTGCGCCTCAGCCTGACATCGAACGGTGGTCTCAGAAAATTTACGTTTGCCGCGGCGCCCTCCTCGTCTATCGCTCGGAAGCTGGGTGGTCAGTTGAAACAAACGGTGATCGACCGCACCGGGTTGCAAGGCGAATTTGATGGCGCGAGCTGGATGGTCTGGACGATCTCACTGACATCGATTCCGACGGTCCGTCGCTTTTCACCGCGGTGCGGGAGCAGCTCGGACTGAGATTACAGGTAGAGAAGACGTCGGTCGAAGTGCTGGTTATCGACAGCGTGCTAAAGCCCGATGAGAACTAGTGGGTGAAGGAGGTACGAGCACCGGCGACAAGATCGACAGCGCTATCGGCGCTGAAGTAAAGTTCCGCGCCGGGCGGAAGCCCGGCGGCAGAGCCGAAGCTCTGCCCCACGGCGAAATTGCGAACTGGTGAGGGTGTCAGATCAGCGGCATGTGAAAGGTAAAGCGGGTTTCGTCATCCGCTGATTCGACGCGCAGCGTGCCGCCGTGAGCTTTCGCGATCTCATGGGCAATGTACAAGCCGAGACCGAGGCCCTCGCGGTTCCAGGGCGTTGCGCTTCGAAAGAAGGGCTGAAACAGGTGATCGAGAGCCTCGAGAGGAATCGGCTGCCCGCCGTTCGCGACCGACAGTTCGAAGCCCTCCGCATTGGTGAACGCGCGCACCTGGACGGGCCGATCCTCAGTCCCGTAGGTGAGGGCATTGCTTAAGAGGTTGGAGAAAAGCTGGGCGACGCGCGCTTGATCGCAGTTCACCGGCCTCGAAAGATCAAATGCCGTCTCTACAACCCGGTCCGGCATGCCGGCGTTCAGTTCGGCGATGACTTCGCGGAGGGTCGGCTCCAACGGCCCGTCATTGAGCTTTATATTCAGATCGCCGCCCATGCGGGAACGAGCGAGATCCAGCAGATTGTCGATCAGCGACTGCATGCGCGCAGAGCTGTCCCGTATTATTGAGACCATTTCGGATGTACGCTTGTCGAGCGGACCATTGAGCAGCAGATCGGCGAAACATCGGATGGCGCGCGTGGGGGTCCGCAGATCGTGCCCCAGCACTGCAATGAACTGTTCGCGCAACTCGGCGACTGCGCGTTCCTCGGTCAAAGCCGATTCCGTTGCGGCCAGCTTTCGGGCGGCGTCGAGATGCTTGCCGATGAGTTCAGCAAACAGCTTGAACATGCCCGTTACTTCGGGCGCGCTGAGGCGGGCGGGGCGTGGATCTATGGCGCACAGCGTGCCGAAAAAGGACCCATCCGCCAGAATTATGGGAATCGAGATGTAGCTTTGAAAACCATACATCGCGGGGGTCGCGTGCTGGCACCAGTGCCGGTCTTCCGCGACGTTATCGATTATGACGGGCTGGCGGCTCTCGCGGATTTCGTTACAGATTGTGGTCTCGACCTTCAGTTCGCCACCCGGGGCAAGACCGAAGCCGATTTCATCCTGAACGCCGCATGCGATCCAGCGCTCTTCGGTCACGCGAGCGACCGCAGCGAAGCCCATCCCGGTTGTCCGGCACACGACTTCGAGAATCGTGGGCACCGCTTGTATGCGGCTCACGGTATCGACATCGGCTTGAAAGTCCGCCGCCATCTCCGTCTGTGAACAGGACAACTATTCAGCATACGACGATTGCAGAAATTGCCGATATGTTTTCGTTCAGTTAGTTGGAGGGCGCTCGGCGCTGTCGATCACGATGGTCTCGCGAGGGCCCTGCTCGGCCGCGATGTGCAACCCGAGTTGCTGTTCGAGCGCGACCGGAAGCGACGGGGCGAGCGGGATGTTCGAAGGCTCCGCAAACGGATTCATGCCGGGCGGCAAAGATCCGGGAGCGTTCGCGTCGTGGGCGAAGGCCAGATGGAAACTATATAGCCCGGTGATTCCGGTGTTGTCGACCACCGGGCGATCACTCACCATGCCGGAGAGCATTCGGGCCAGGCTTCCGATCGTTTGCGAGGCGGAGTCGACCGTCCAGTTGGGTCCGGCCCATCCGCCGTGATTGATGCAAAGAGCCTTCTGGCCTGGGGGAGGGTTCTTCGGCAGGAAAAGCGGAGCATTCGGATCATGCGGAATACAGTCGCCCGGCTTTGCCGGCTGCAATTTGAAACCGCCGCTCGCGACAGTCAGCGAATACTCCGGAACCTGCTCGGTTACGCGGCGGAGTTTCAACTGGAAACGGTCTTCAAGGAGTGCGGTGAGCATCGGGCCGCTCAGCAGTTTGACGTTCGCATTGCCCGGTGGGTCAGGAACGTTCGCGGCGGGGTCGCTTGATTTTGCGTCGATCGTGTAACGGTCCGTGTAAACCCATGCCGGACCTCCTGTGACGCGCTTCGCTTCGAATGGTCCTCCGAAATCATTCAGTAGCGGAGCGGTTTCCGTGACGGAATGGCCGACGAGTTCCCAAACCGTCATGCAGTTTACGAAAAGCTCACCGGGAGGCGATGCGGGAATGCCTCTGCCTTTGCCTCCACCGCGGCCCGGGCGGCCGGCTCCATCACCTGCGGCGCAGGGCTTGATGGAGACCTGGTCGAATTTTGGTACGGGCGTCCTTTGCGCCTGCGTTATCTGGACGACCGGGCCGAAGGCGAGTTCGATCGCGCCGGCACTCAACACCAGCGGAATTCCGCAAAGCACGATGGCGGCGCGCGCCTTTCCGGAAAGACCTCGCGAGAACGTTCGCCCTTCGGTCAGGATCGCGTCGATTCGCTGGCGGATGTGCGAGCCGGCGGCCATGGTGAGCGCGTGACGCCGCAGACGTCCCTGTGATCGATCCACAACCGCGGCCATGTCAAGGAGGAGACGGGCGTATTGCTCGCGATCTCCCAATTCCGCGATACACGTTTCGTCACAGGCCTGTTCGGCCAGCAGTGCGAGCTTCCGTTCCAGCATCCATGCCAGCGGATGGAACCAGAATAGGCTTCGATTCAGTCCGGCGAGTGCCGCGAATAGAGCATCTCGACGGCGGACATGTGCGTTCTCGTGAGCGAGTACCGCATCGAGTTTGTCGCCGTCCCAATCGCGCCATTCGAGCGGCAGCAGAATGCGTGGGCGCAGCCAGTTTATCGTTACCGGGATGGAGATGCGGTCCGATTCGTATATGCCGTTCATGCCCGCGCCGCAGATTGTTCGGCCGGACGCGGCAAGCCTGCGAACGAGAAACATTCCGGTCACGAACTGGGCGAGGAATGCGAACGCGATAGCGCCGTACGCGTACAGCGCGATCTCTTTCGCGCCGATCGTGCGATGTTGGATCGCTATGGGGCCGAGCGTGGCGGAGTGCGAATCAGTCAACAACAGAGGGGCCATGGCTGGTAGTGCCGCCGGCGCTGTCGCGCTACGCAGCACGTGCAGTGGAAGGCGCGGGAGAGTTTGTCCGAGAGCGAACAGCGCGAGCATGCCGCACAGGACGGCGACCCAAACCGCGTGTTGCAGGGCCGCTGTGCGCCTGCCACGCACCATGAGGAGCGTGAGGGCGGCCACCGCGGCCAGGAGGATAGACCGAATCGAAACGTCCGCCAGATGAGCCAACATGATTTATTCCTTTTGTTTTGTTTTCGCCAGCTTTTGCGCCAGTTTCTGAAGTTCCGCGCGATCCACGACCTCGTTTTCCACGAGGCCTACCAGTAACTGCTCCAGTGACCCGTTGCAGAACTTGTCGAGTATCTGGCGCACCGCGCGTACTGCCACGTTGCGGGGTTTCTCGACTCCGCTGTAGACGAACGCTTTTCCTTCGAGCTTGTAGCTCACATAGCCTTTTTCGTGAAGACGCCGCAGGACGGTGCGGACGGTGGAATCCTTCAGGGCATGCCGCGGGGCGAGAGCTTCGCGGATCTCGACGGCAGTCGCGGAACCCCGTTTCCAGAGGATTTCCATCAGTTCGTGCTCGAGCGCGCTCAGCGGACTGCGGGGCGGTGGGAGGCTTGGGGGCATCTACTGCTACAGCATGTAACAGGTGGCTATCGCGTGTCAAGCGAAGTTTTTTAGTATGCGGGCGGTATCTGTTGACGGCCAATATAAGTCTGTGTTGATATATTGGCAGCCAACATATTGGACGGAGGCAGTGTGGATAAGGAGAAATCGGGCATCCTGAACGGCACGCTCGCGCTGATGACGTTGCGAACGATCGAGGCTCTGGGGCCCATCCACGGTTATGGCATTGCGCGGCGCATTGAGCAAGGCAGCCAGGGGGTGCTGGAACTGAATCAGGGCACTCTTTATCCGATGCTTCTGCAGCTCCAGCAGGCTGGCTGGATCAGCTCAAAATGGGGGCTGTCGGATACCGGCCGGCGGGCGCGGTTCTACTCGATTACGCGTACGGGCAAGAAGCAATTGGCGGTCGAGACGGAGAACTGGCGGCGGATTTCGCTTGTTGTCGGGCGCTTCGCCGAGCCTGGCGGTGACATCTGGTGACGAGGCTGCGCACATGGTTCGCGCGAGCGTCGATGACGTTCCGCCATTCGGGCGTCGAAGACGAGATGGAAGAGGAGATTCGCACCCACCTTGAAATGGCGGCAGACGATTACCGGCGCGAGGGGATTGACGCGGACGATGCGCGGCATCTCGCCCGGCGAAATTTCGGAGGCGTCGATCAGACGAAGGAGCGATACCGCGATCTGTACCGTTTCGCGGGTATTGAAGCTTTCCTTCACGATGTTCGCTTCGGCCTGGGAACGCTGCGAAAGAGTCCCGGCTTCAGCGCCGTTGCCATAGCCATGCTTGCTCTCGGGATCGGGATCAATGCGGCTGTCTTCACCATCGTGAATGCCGCGCTATTCAAGGGATGGCCCCTGGTCGAGAGGAACGATCACATCGTGCAGATCACGACGAGCAAGGGCGTTTCGTATGCGGATCTCGTGGCGTGGCGTTCGCAGGCGAAGTCGTTCAAAGGCGAGATGGCGCTTCTCCGCGGCACTTTCCACACCCTCGCGGATGGCGCGGGCATGCCAGAGAGCTATTTCGCGACCGAAGTTACCTCAAACATATTCCAGGTACTTGGCGTAAGGCCGATTCTGGGACGGGATTTTTTGCCCTCCGATGAAGAGACGGGCGCTGAGCCCGTTATCATAATTCGCTACAACGTGTGGGTGCGGCAGTTCGGCGCGAATCCCGCCGTCATCGGACATACTGTGCGGGTCGACGGCGCGCCAGCCAGAATCGTCGGAGTGATGCCGAAAGGTTTCTCGTTCCCGCAACCTATGGTTCAGAATTTGTGGATTCCCATGGCGCCGCCTCCGGGCGCGTTGGAGCGGAAAACGCGGTGGGGAGGCCCATACGCGTTCGCGCGACTGCGCGAGGGCGAAAACGTCGAGCAGGCCCGCGCCGAGATGGAAACGATCGGACGGCGCCTGGAGAGCGCTTATCCGGCTACCAATCGGGGCAGTGATTCCGGTGGTCAAAAGCTTTGACGAGTGGTTCGTCGGCGGAGACGCGCGGATGCTTTACAAAGTGATGTGGGGCGCGGTCTGCTTCGTTCTGCTGATCGTTTGCGCCAATGTGGCGAATCTGCTGGTGGAGCGGGCGATGGGCCGATCGCACGAGATTTCGCTGCGTCTGGCGCTGGGCGCGGGACGCCGGCGGATCATCCGGCAATTCCTTGCGGAGAGCCTGACGCTCGCCACGCTGGGCGGCGCGATCGGCTGGTGGATCGCGAAAGTCTGCGTGCGCATTTACGTTCTGGCGCAGGTGAACGAGGACGTACTGAATTTCGCGATGGATCGGCGGGTAGCGATGTGGCTGATCGCGATTTCAGTGGGAGCGGGGCTGTTGACGGGCATTTCGAGCGCCAGTTACCTGACGAAACTGAACATCCACGCGGCAATCAGGGATGACGCTCAGGGAATCGCAGGCGGCAGACGCGGGGCTCGCCTGTCGAGAATCTTTGTGGCCGCCGAGATGGTGCTCGCCGTGGTGTTGCTCGCGAGCGCGGGTGTAATCGCGCGGAGCTTTCTGAATGTTTATACCGCCGACGTGGGCGTGAACACCGCAAATATTCTGGCGTTATCGAATCCGGACCTGCAACCGAAAAGGTATCCGACGGCGACGACGTGGGTTCCGTATTACGGCGATCTCGTGGCGCGTCTCGGAGCGCTTCCCGGCGTGGAATCCGTCGGCCTGGGAGAAATACCGGTCAGCGACCCAAGCCCCGGCGCATATGAACTGGCCGACGCCCAGGTGATTGAGGAGGAGGCGCGTCCGACCGTCGCGAGTTTTCCGGTGGATACGGGGTACTTCCGGACGTTGGGAATCAGGGTACTGTCTGGCCGGGAGTTCAACGATTCCGACCGGGGTTCGAGCGCGCCCGTCGCGATCGTAAGCCGAAAGTTCGCGGAACAGAACTGGCCGGGAGAGGTTCCGGTCGGGAAACACTTGCGCCTGTTTCGAGGAAGTTCCTGGAAAGAACCCACGCCCTGGCTCACCGTGGTGGGGGTGGTTTCAGATATCGTTCAGAACGACCGAACGCGGCGAATATTCACTCCGCTCGTTTATATTCCGTACCTGCAGGAGCCATCGCCATTCATGGCCGTTATGGTGAGAACCAGCGTCGCTCCCAGGAGCCTGATTGAGCCCATCCGGCGGCAGCTCTATGCAATTGACCCCAATGTGCCGATGCCGGTTCTCATGCTGCCGTTGCAGGAGTTGCTCGATCGCAATTGGGCGTTTGAGCGCAATATTGCGGCGCTACTTGGGGTTTTTGCGGTAGTGGCGCTGTTGCTGGCCGCGGTCGGGCTCTATGCGGCGGTTTCACATTCGGTGAGACGGCGTGTGCAGGAGTTTGGGATTCGGGTGGCGATCGGCGCGACGGGCCGGGAGATTATCCGCCTTGTATTCAGGCAGGGGATTCCTCCGGTAGTAACGGGTCTGGTTCTCGGACTCTCGGGGGCATTTGCGATTAATCGCGTTCTGAAGGCGCAACTGGTAGGGGTTTCGCCGGCCGATCCTGCGGCATTATTGGCTACTTCGGTTGTCCTTGTTATGGCGGCCGCGCTCGGTTGCTGGATACCGGCGCGGCGGGCGACGCGAGTGGATCCTGCGATTGCGCTGCGGCGGGAATAATTCCGATGACTCCGACAGAATCGCTGGAAATGTAGAACAACAGTGTGTGACATGACTCGTGACGAAATTAACGAGATAACGGCACTCGTGAATGGCGTAGAGGAGCGGCTTTCGAGGCGGATTGCTGCCGTCGAGGAGCGGATCATGGGGGTTGAGGAGCCCCTCTCCATGCGGATTGCCGCCGTCGAGGAGCGGATTACGGAGGTTGAGGAGCGGCTCTCGACGCGAATAATCGACCTTGAAACCAAGCTTCTCACCGCTTTCCATGAATGGGCATCACCGGTCGAGCAGCACCAGCGCTCCCACCGCGAGCCGATCCGAGTGCTCGATCTGGAATATGAGGCGCTGAAGACCCGCCTCAGGAAGCTGGAGCGCGAATGGGATGCCGCGTAAGGGAACAACAGTAGTGCTGTGACGCAGAGTCCTGGACGTGCTGAGGGCCGGAACGCACGAGACATAATTAAGGATGCGCATTTCCCGTCTCGCTCAGATCGCCCTCACGTTAATTCCCATCGCAGCTTTTTCTCAGACGGCCGCTCAAACGCCCACCTACCAACCCAACTTTGGCAAGTCGGGCATCGACCTCGGCGCGATGGATAAGGCAGTCAGCCCGTGCACGAATTTCTACGAGTATTCCTGCGGACTGTGGCGCGCGAAAAATCCGATGCCGCCCGACCGCGCCCGCTGGGGTCGTTTTGACGAGCTCGCCGAGCATAGCCTTGAGGTCGAGCGGGGCATTCTCGAAAAGGCGGCGCAGGTTACTCCTGGCCGCTCCGCTCTCGATCAGAAGATCGGCGATTTCTACGCCGCATGCATGAATGAGGCTGCCATCGAGAGCAAGGGCGTCACGCCAATCAAGCCTCAACTCGACGAGATCGACGCGCTCCGTTCCAAAGAACAACTCGCCGCGCTGCTTGCGAGCCTCGGGAAACTCGGCATCAGCGGAATGTTCAGCTTTGGCGCCACGCCCGATTTCAAAGACGCCAGCCGCAACATTGCCTCTATCGACCAGGGCGGCCTGAGCCTTCCCGACCGCGATTATTACGTGAAGACCGATGCGGCTTCGGTTGCCATCCGCGAGAAATACCAGCAGCATCTGGCCAACATGTTCGCCCTGCTGGCGAAGGCTCTGAACACAAGTTGGGATTCGAACGCGAAGGCAGCGGCGGTCCTCAAGTTCGAAACCGCGCTCGCCCAGGCATCAATGGACCGCGCCGGCCGCCGCGATCCTAACACTCGCAATCATCCGACAGCGGTCAAAGACCTCAACACCCTCACTCCCGGATTCCAGTGGAATGCGTTCTTCGCGGACGAAGGCGCGCCTCCCTTTCAGCAACTCAACGTCGGCAATCCGGAGTTCTTCAAACAGCTTGCGGTCATTCTGAACCAGACCAGCGTCGACGACCTGAAGACTTATCTCACGTGGCGGGTGCTTCTCGATAGCGCCGTTTCGCTGCCGAAAGCGTTCGTTGACGAAAACTTCGATTTCTTCGGCAAGACTCTTACCGGCGCCAAAGAAATTCAGCCGCGCTGGAAGCGATGCGTTGAGGAGACGGACGGCGCGCTGGGCGAGGCTCTCGGTCAGAAGTACATCGAGGTCGCTTTCAGCGGGCCCGCCAAAGCCAGAGCCCTCGCTCTCGTCAACGAGATCGAGCGCGCTATGGAGCAGGACATCAAGACCGCTTCCTGGATGACCGACGCCACCAGGAAACAGGCCCTGGCGAAACTCGCGGCCGTGACGAACAAGATTGGTTATCCGGACAAATGGCGCGATTATTCGAGCGTAGAGATCCGCCGCGACGACTTCACGGGCAATGAATTGCGAGCCGGCGAATTCGCCCGGCGCCGCAACCTGGCAAAGATCGGCAAGCCGGTCGACAAGAGCGAATGGTCCATGACGCCTCCCACGGTAAATGCCTACTACAATCCGCCCGAGAACAACATCAACTTTCCCGCCGGCATTCTGCAGCCGCCGTTTTACAATCCGAAGGCCGACGATGGCGTGAACTACGGCGCCATAGGCGTGGTCGTGGGGCATGAGCTGACTCACGGCTTTGACGATCAGGGCCGCCGCTATGACGGCGCCGGGAATCTGCGCGACTGGTGGACTCCGGAAGACGCCGCCAACTTTACCGCCCGCGCCGACTGCATCGTGAATGAATATGGCGGTTTCAGCCCGGTCGATGGAGTGAAGTTGAACGGCCGTCTTACACTTGGCGAAAACGCCGCCGATAATGGCGGTCTTCATCTGGCCTATGCGGCCCTTATGAACGATCTTGCGACCCATACGTTACCGAAGAGCGAAGACGGTTTCACGCAGCAGCAGTTGTTCTTTATCGGTTACGCGCAGATCTGGTGCCAGAATGTGACGGACACGGAATCGCGCCGGCGCGCGATCATCGATCCGCATTCACCCGGGCAGTTTCGCGTTAATGGCGTCCTGCAAAATTCGCCCGAGTTTCAGTCGGCCTTCTCGTGCAAGACGGGCGATCCGATGGTTTCCGCGAATGCGTGCCGGGTCTGGTAGCCGCTTGGTTGGAATCGTGATTCTCGGCGGAACCCTGGCCGCGATCAGGCTCAACAAGTCGGATAAAACTCACGTGTCGGGCAGATTTCAGCCCGGGGGGAGTTTATCGGGTTACCAACTATACTCTGCGGTCGCTGACCGCCGCATGATTTCGTCCGCCGAGGGCGGTGCGATCAGCAGAAAACGGGCAGCAGGAAAATCATCGGGCCTCTCCCGTGAATACGGATAAGAGGCCCGGAGAGTGTGCTAAATTATCGCCATCTGTCCGGCCAATTGCCGCAGGACGAACGGTAAAATCCCGCCGTTGCGGAAGTACTCGGCTTCCTGCGGCGTATCCACTCTGGGCACAGCCTCGAAAGCGGTCTCGCAGCCATCCGCCGCGACAGCTTTCACCAACGCCCGCGATCCGGTTTCAACGGCCTCGCGAACGCCCGTGACCTGGAACAGCTCTTTGCCGGTCAGCTTGAGCGAAGCCGCGGTCTGGCCCGGAACAAACTGCAACGGAAGAACACCCATTCCAACAAGGTTGGTCCGGTGAATCCGCTCGAAGCTCTCCGCGATCACGACCTTCACGCCCAGCAGTTTCACGCCCTTCGCCGCCCAGTCGCGCGACGATCCCGAGCCATATTCTTTGCCCGCCAGGATCATCAGCGGAGTTCCCTCTTGCTGGTAGCGCATCGAAGCGTCGTAGATGAACATCTCCGTTTCGTCCGGGAGATAAACGGTCCACGGACCTTCGGTCCCCGGAGCAAGCTGGTTGCGAAGCCGCACATTAGCCAGGGTTCCGCGCACCATCACTTCATGGTTTCCGCGCCGGGCGCCATACGAGTTGAAATCCTTCGCCATCACGCCCAGGGAGATCAGATACTTCCCTGCCGGGCTGTTCACCGCGATCGATCCTGCCGGCGAGATGTGGTCGGTCGTGATCGAATCGCCGAGCATCGCCAGAACCCGGATACCCGTGATGTCCGCGATCGGCGCATTCGGGTCGGTCATGTTGTCGAAGTACGGCGGTTTCTTGATGTAAGTCGAGGAGTCATCCCAGGCATAAGTTCCACCTGTCGGAACCGGTAAGTTCTTCCAATTACTGTCGCCCTCGAAAGCTTTCTCGTACTCGGTTCGGAACATCTCGGCGTTCACTGTCGCAGCAATCGTAGCCTCGACCTCTTGAGGCGTCGGCCAGATGTCCTTCAGGTAAACCGGTTCGCCGTCTTTGCCTGTGCCCAGTGAATCGGATGCCATATCGAAATCAACGCGGCCCGCCAAGGCGTAAGCGACGACCAAAGGCGGCGAAGCGAGATAGTTCGCCTTGACCTGAGGATTGATACGGCCTTCGAAATTACGATTCCCGCTGAGCACCGCGGCCACAACCAGGTCCTCGTTCTTTACGGCAGCGGAAACCGCCTCCGGCAAAGGCCCGCTGTTCCCGATGCAGGTGGTGCAGCCATAACCCACCAGATTGAAATTAAGAGCCTCAAGATAGGGAGTAAGTCCAGCCTTATTGAGATACTCGGTAACTACCTTTGAACCTGGCGCCAGACTGGTTTTCACCCAGGGCTGGCTCTTCAGTCCCTTCTCGACGGCCTTCTTCGCCAGCAGTCCCGCGCCGATCATCACCGAAGGATTCGACGTATTCGTGCAACTGGTAATCGCGGCAATAACTACCGCGCCGCTTCCCATTTCGGCGCTTTCGCCGTGAATATCGATCTTTGCCTTCTTCGTAGTCGCGTCCTTAAACGCATCGCGAAAATTCTTACGTACTTCGGGAAGAGTCAGGCGGTCCTGGGGCCGTTTCGGTCCAGCCATGGAAGGCACCACCGTCGCGAGATCGAGTTCAAGGGTATCCGAGAAGAGCGGATCCTTCGTCTCGTCCGTGCGGAACAGGCATTGCTCCTTCGAATAGGCCTCTACCAGCGCCAGCGTGTGCTGGTCGCGATTCGAGGTGCGGAGATACTGCAGCGTGCCATCGTCCACCGGGAAGAAGCCCATCGTCGCGCCGTATTCAGGGGCCATGTTGGCGATCGTAGCGCGATCGGCCACGCTCAACTGGCTCAGGCCCGCGCCGAAGAACTCGACGAACTTCCCGACGACGCCCTTCTTGCGCAGCATCTGCGTGACGGTCAGCACGAGGTCGGTCGCGGTGCAGCCTTCGGGCAGTTTGCCGTGAAGCTTGAATCCAACAACGGCTGGAAGCAGCATCGAAACCGGCTGCCCCAGCATGCAGGCTTCGGCCTCGATCCCGCCGACGCCCCAGCCGAGAACGCCCAGGCCGTTAATCATTGTAGTGTGAGAATCGGTACCAACAAGCGAGTCGGGATAAGCCGTCCATGAGCCGTCGGCGGCCTGCGATCGGAACACAACCGCGGCGAGATACTCCAGATTCACCTGATGCACGATACCGGTATCGGGCGGGACTACGCGGAAATTCTGGAAAGCCGTCTGGCCCCACCGCAGCAGCATGTAGCGCTCGCGATTGCGCTGGAACTCCAGCAGTGCGTTGATGTTGAACGAGTCTTTCGTGCCGAACTCATCCACCTGGACCGAGTGATCGATCACCAGATCGGCGGGCATGAGCGGGTTGGCTTTCGATGGGTCCGCGCCCATCGCGGCCAGCGCATCGCGCATGGCGGCGATATCTACCACAGCCGGTACGCCGGTGAAGTCCTGGAGCAGCACGCGCGCCGGCATGAAAGAGATCTCTTTTGCTTCCGGTCCGCTCACGCCGCGCGCGACGGAATCGATGTCGGCGGCCTGCACCTTGCGGCCATCTTCGTGGCGAAGCAGGTTCTCGAGAAGGATCCGGTGCGAGAAAGGCAGGCGGGAGACATTGGCAACGCCGTTTTCTTCGAGCGTGGCAAGGCGGAAATACTTATAGTCGACACCGCCCACCTTTAAGGTGGATGCAGCGCCAAAACTGTTCTGGTTCATGGGGTTAGTTCCACTATATCGTGGGGGTGCCGCTCAACCGGTGGACTTCGGGTGGGCCGAATCGTAGACCCGCATCAGGTCGGTCAGCGAGACCTGCGTATACTTCTGGGTCGTGGAAAGGCGCGAGTGACCGAGCAATTCCTGGATCGCCCGGAGATCGGCGCCGCTGCTCAGCAGGTCTGTTGCAAACGCGTGACGCAAGGTGTGGGGATGAATCGACGAATCGCCCGCGACATACGTCGCGTAAAACCGGACCAGATTACGCGCGCCGCGATCCGTCAGCCGAAGGCCACGGTGATTCAGAAAAAGGGCGCGAGGCTCCGTTTCGCTCTGGCGTACCTTGAGCCAGGTTTCCAGCGCTTCCGCTGCTTTAGTCCCGTAGGGTATCTGGCGTTCCTTTCGACCCTTGCCGCGCACTCGCACCCAGCGTTCGCCGCGGTCGAAGTCTTCGAGGTTCAGCCCGACCGCTTCGCTGATCCGAAGCCCGCAGCCGTACAGTAATTCAAGGAGCAACCGGTCGCGTTCCGGAAACGGGCGATCCAGGTCTTCCCGCGAAGAACCATCGATCAACGCGTTCGTTACCTCCGTATTGGGCACTTCCGGCAGCGTTTTCGGCATCTTCGGCAGGCGCAGCAGCCGCGCCGGATTGCCCTCCATCCGGTGCTCGCGCGCCAGAAATCGGAATAGCGAACGTAAAGACGCCAGCTTTCTCCGGATCGTCGCAGGCTTCTGCCCGCGGTCGTACAGGTGCCCCAGCCACTCACGCAGGCTCAGAAGATCGATCGCCGCGAGCGGGGGCGGTTCCGAATTCGGCGGAGAGAAGTAAGCGAGGAATTCCTCCAGATCCGCGCCGTAATTGCGCAGCGTGTGGGGCGAATCGTTACGCCGCGATCGTTCTTCGAGGAAATCTTTGATTCCGACGGCGAGCTCAGACATGAATGGCCGCGTATTCGTCCAGTTTTTCGAGCGCCAGTTTGCAGACTGCGGTCTGGCGTTCCTTGCGGTCGCGTGGATTGGGATTGAGCGGCGGAAACAGATCGAATGCGATGTTCGCCGGCTGGTACTTGCGCGAATCGGCATGCGAGACGTAGTGACACAACGACCCGATTGCAGTCTCGCGCGGCAACGGCCGCACCGGCTCGCCGTGCAGCTTCGCTGCCGCAAGAGTACCGGCGACCAGCCCGGTCGCGATCGACTCGACGTATCCTTCGACACCTGAAATCTGGCCCGCGAAGAATACATTCGGATGCGTTCGTAACTGCAGCGTGGCGTCGAGCAGCGCCGGAGCGTTGATGTAAGTATTGCGGTGGATCTGCCCGTATCGCAGAAACTCGGCGTTTTCAAGACCAGGAATCAGACGCATGATCCGCTTCTGTTCGGCGAAGCGAAGGTGGTTTTGAAAGCCGACGAGGTTGTAGCTGTCCGCGCGAAGATTCTCCTGCCGCAGCTGGACGGCCGCGTAAGGGCGCCTGCCGGTGCGCGGATCGGTCAAACCCATTGGCTTCATGGGACCGAACCTCAGCGTGTCGCGCCCGCGCAGCGCGATCTCCTCAATAGGAAGGCAGGCTTCGAAGTACGGTGTGTCGTTCGGTATGTGCGGCTCGACCTTCTGCGCCGCGATCAGTTCGTCCACGAAACGGTCGTACTCGGCTTTGGAAAAGGGACAGTTCAGATAATCGCCCGTGCCGTCGAGCGATTTGTCATAGCGAGACGCGGGGAATGCAATCGTGCGGTCCACCGTGTGCGCGTCGACGATCGGACTGATGCTGTCGTAAAAGAACAATCGGTCCGACCCGGTAAGGCGGGCGATGTTCCCTGCGAGGGTATCGCTGGTCAGAGGGCCGGTGGCGATGATCACTGGTTTTTCCGGATCGATTTCGGCAACTTCCTCGTGCCTTATTTCGATGCGCGGATGTGACTCGATCGCGGCCGTCACTTCTTCCGCGAAGGTGACACGATCGACTGTGAGCGCCTGGCCGCCGGGCACGCGCGCCTTCTCCGCCGCCCTCAGGAGCAGGGAGTCCAGCCTGCGCAGTTCCTCCTTGAGCAGCCAGGAAGCGGAGGGATGCTGATCGCTTTTGAGCGAATTGCTGCAGACGAGTTCGGCGAGACGGTCGGTCTGATGCGCGTCGGTAGTGCGCACCGGACGCATTTCGTAAAGCGTGACGTTGATGCCGCGCTCCGCGATCTGCCATGCCGCTTCTGTGCCGGCTAGGCCGCCGCCGATTACTGTAATCTGTGAGCTCAAGTCTTATTTTAGTTTCGATGGACGATCCATTTAATCTGCAACGCTTCGTCGACGCTCAACGAGGCGAAATCGATGATGTTCGCGCCGAACTGACTCGCGGCCGTAAAGACAGCCACTGGATGTGGTTTGTCTTTCCGCAGGTGAGAGGCCTGGGTCAGAGCTGGATGGCGAATCACTATGGCATCTCCGGCCGCGCAGAGGCCGAAGCGTATCTCGATCACCTGACGCTCGGACCGAGACTTATTGAGTGTACGGAACTTGTGAACCGTATTGAGGGGAAAACCGTGGAAGAGATCTTCGGCGAGATAGATTCAATGAAATTCCGATCGTCTATGACGCTGTTTTCTCTCATCGCCGCTGACACCAACACATTCGGGGACGCGTTGCAAAAGTATTTTCGAGGTCACCCAGACCCACGAACGATTGAGTTACTTGGGAAGCCCGTGTAGTTTTCGGCTGCCGGAACCACTCACCAGCTTGTAGATCTCGCGCTTCGAGAGCCCGCGTTCGCGCGCAACGGTCTTCATCGCATCCATGCGATCCACGCCTGCGCCGACGAGCAACGCCACCGCCTCTTCCGGGGGTGTGTCATCGTGGGCGGGTTCGCTCGCCTTGGCGACCAACAGCACAAACTCGCCGCGAATGAGGTCGCGCGCCGCGAGCGCAGTCCGAATCTCGGATGCCGTTCCGCGGAGCACCTCTTCGTGCAATTTGGTTAACTCTCGCGCAACTACGATTCGACGTTCGCCAAATGCCTCAGCGATATCGTCCAGCGTCTCCAGAATTCGATGCGGGGCTTCATAGAACACGAGTGTCGCCGATTCATGCGCCACGGATTCCAGCAGCCGCAAGCGCTGACCCTGTTTCGCCGGGAGAAAGCCGGCGAAGTGAAATTGATCGGTGGGCAATCCCGAAACCACCAGTCCGGCAAGCAGCGCCGACGGGCCCGGAATAGCCTCGATGCGAATACCCGCCTCCACGGCGGCATGCACCACCCGATAGCCGGGATCCGAAAGAAGGGGTGTGCCGGCGTCCGAAACCAGCGCGCCCTTTTCGCCTCCCAGAAGGCGCGCGATCAGATCCTCTGTCCGGTTGGCCTCGTTGTGTTCGTGATAGCTGAGGGTTCGGGTCTGAATCCCGTAATGATCGAGCAGGTGTTTCGTGGTTCGGGTGTCTTCGCAGGCAATCCAGTCCGCTTCTTTGAGGATTCGCACCGCGCGATACGTAATATCTTCGAGATTTCCGATGGGCGTCGAAACCACGTAGAGACAGCCAGCCACTGAATCACAGCATAGCCTGAGTAAATTCGCGCGCAGTTTTTTAAGGAACCGACACGTGACGGACTTGCTTCCCGCGGACAGGTGCCACGTCCCGCGCGCCGCGCGCTCCGAAAGTTTCCCGGTTCCTTTACCGGTACACGGATGCCGCGGCGCTCGAACAAACTGCCGTGGAACCCGAGCGCTCGACCGCGCCGCGATTGGTCTGTTGATTCTGTGCCGCGAACGATGCAAAAACTACCATTGCGAGACGCAGAAACGGCGCTTACGATGAATTGGATATGTACGGTCTCAGAGTCTTCGGATTTGCGGTGGCCATCGCATTCGCGCTTGGGGTCGGTTGCGACATCGGTGCCACCCCGGACCTCAAGATCTCGGAGGCAGCCACGCTGATTTCAAGGGCGCCCGAATTCAATCGCTACGCTCGCTTGACCAGGGTTGAACATGTCCATCACTTGAAGGATTCGATGGATTCTGTTTCGCACGGGCTCTTCACATTCGTTCAGATCGATTCTCCCTCAACCGCAGCACCCATCAAAGGGTGGGCAGATTTCCGATATTGGGATCGAGAATGGCACCTCAACCAGTTCGACTACGGCTGCGACCATAGCGCGTTGGACCCCGAGATGCGCGCGGCAGACTGTCACATTGTCGAGTGCTACAATCCACCGCCGAGGTGACAAGGCAAAGGTAAGTCGCACCAAATTCGTCTATAAGTTGTCGTGTCTCACAAAGGACTTATTCTGAGACGGAAACTGGAGCCCCGGACGGATGGCGATATCGCAGGCGCCGGCGCAAATTATGAAGGCGATTCGAGAGTATAATTCGAACGTTGAAATTGTGATACGACCTTTCGCACACATAAGCGTTATCGCATTGCTGTCCGGCGTCGTGTTCGGCCAGACGGTCGGAGCTTCGCCCGCATTTGACATAGCCGATGTCCACGTGAGCGCACGCGCCAATTGGGTACAAAAGGCGGGCAATCAAATGCAGGGCGGCCTTCTTAACGGCGACCGGTATGAGTTGCGGCGCGCCACTATGCTCGATCTGATCCGGATCGCTTACGGGATCGACGCCGACAAGGTCTATGGAGGACCGAGCTGGCTCGACTACGATCGCTTCGAGGTGATCGCAAAGGCCCCTCCTGCGACGCGTCCGCAGACATTGAAGCTGATGCTGCAGTCGCTGCTGGCGGATCGTTTCAAGCTGGTTGCGAAGAACGACACCAGGCCGGCTCCGGCCTGGGTGCTTTCGACGGGCAAGGTCCAGCCGAAATTGAAGCCCGCTGATGGCGCGAGTTCCGGCGGGTGCCGGAGCCTGCCTCCCACCTTCGGGGATGTGCCCACCGGAACGATCGAATGCCGCAGCGTGACGATGGAAGCGTTTGCGCCCGCGCTTCGCGGACTCGCCCCTGGCTTCTTCGAGAATCTGCCGGTAGTGGATTCAACAGGCATTGAAGGAGTCTGGGACATCGATCTCAAATATCCGCTGCGATTCGTTTCCCTGTCGGGAGCGGCGCCAGGAGATACCCGCGCAAACGGCGGCATCGTTGAAGCGGTCGAGAAGCAGCTCGGGTTGAAGCTGGAGCGTGGAACCGTTCCGCAGCCGGTCACGGTGGTCGAGAGCGTGAATGAGACGCCGTCCGCGAATCCGCCCGGCGTGACCGCAGCTCTACCTCCCCTTCCTCCGCCCGAGTTTGAAGTGGCGTCGATCCGGCCATGCGACGGCAAAGGCCCCAATATGGCCCCCCGATTTGAGTCCGGCGGCCGGGTAACGGCGCACTGTATGTTTTTAATGAACCTGATCCAGGAGTTGTGGGATCTGGCTCCCTACGAGGAACTGGCGGGTGCGCCGAAGTGGTTGTCGAGTGGAAATTCGCCTGGTTTCAGTATCGAGGCGAAAGCGCCCGCTGGTAACTACGTGGACACTCAGGGCAGGCAGGACCGGGATGCGCTTAACGCGATGATGCGGGCGCTTCTGGTGGACCGCTTCAAGATCAAGTTCCATTATGAGGACCGCCCCATGGATGCGCAAACACTGGTAGCGGTAAAGCCCAGGCTGACCAAAGCTGACCCTTCGAACCGAACCGGATGTACTCGTCAGACTCCGGGAAGGGGTGCAGGAGCCGTGTTTGTAATTCCCCGGAACGGCGCCCGTGCCGGCGCCCCCCTCCGGCTTGTCTGCCGAAACATGACCATGGCACAGTTCGCGGAGCAGCTTCAGGGCCTCGATCCCCAGATCTCCTACCCGGTGCTGGACGGAACCGGTATGGACGGCGCGTGGGACTTCACGCTCAACTACGACCTGATGGCGACTATTCCGCTGCCGCCCATACTCTTGCGTGGAGGGGCCCAGACCGCCGGAGCGGGAGAGCCGTCGGACCCGTCGGGCGCCCTCTCCTTTGCCGAGGCGCTCGAGAAACAGCTTGGCTTAAAGCTCGAGAAACGCAAGAGGTCCGTGCGGGTTCTGGTTCTCGATCACATCGAGGAGAAGCCGACGGACAACTAGTGTCCTGTCTCAAATAATTATTCACGTATAACACTGGTTTGTTTTCACTTGCGAATGTCGGTCACGGCCGCGATTCCCACCCTGACGAAGGCCTTCCGCAACGCCATAACGGTGCGACGCGACGGACCTTAACTGCTCCGCGATAGATTGAGTTCGGCGTTGTAAAGAATTATCCGAGACAGGAGGAGACTAGAGCATTTTCGCAATTAAGGTAGACCACTCCCTCGCGGCGCGGATACTCTTTCAGAGCCGCGCGTCAGCGAGCGGTGGACTTCGTTAAATGCGAAAACGGAGAAGCCCCAAAAGCGTTTTCCCCATTCGGTCAAAACCAGCGTGGAACTTCGATCACCGCCGGAATACACTGACACCTGAACCCCCGGCCAGGCGCGCCCGAAACCTGCCACCCCCGCTATTCCCACCTGTGACCTTCGCCAGTTCAACGAATCCACATTTTTTTAATCAATAATTTCAATACCTTACCGCCGCCGCCCCGCCGCATCCCCAAAATCGCCAGCTATGCTGAGCGCGGAGACAGATCAAAACCTATGGCCACAGAAGCCCAGATCGCCGCCAACCGGCGCAACGCCCAGTCCTCAACGGGTCCCAGGACCGTCGAAGGCAAAGCGCGCGTGTCCCGCAACGCCGCCCTCTTCGGCATCTATTCCACCGGCGACGTCGTTCGCCCCGAAGAAGAACCCATCTATCACCTTTTCTGCGAAGGCTTCCAGCAGGACCTCGCTCCCGAAGGCGCCATGGAAACCACCCTCGCCGCCGAGATCATTCATGCCGCCTGGCGCTTGCGCCGCTGTACCGAAGCCGAATCCGCGATCGAGATTCAAAGCGACGCGCAGAACTCGATCGACCGTGCCCGCACCCAGGCCCTGCGCCACTTTCAGCGAGCCACCGCCGAACTCCGCCGCATCCAGACCGAGCGCCAGATCCGCAACGAGACCGTCCCGGAAGACTTCGACGCCTCCACTCTTGGCCTCGCCAGTTGCAAAGACATGGCGCCAATCCTCAAGAGCGACCTCCGCCGTCAATTGCTCCTTCACAAACTTGAAGAGACCGAAATGAGCACCGCCGTAACCGAAGCGATCTATGCGCCTCTGCCGCCGGCAGCGAAAACCTTACCCATCGTGGCCGAATCCGCGCCCATCCCGCGCGGCGCGCCATGTCCCTGCGGATCCGGAGCCAAATACAAACGCTGTTGCGGCCCGAACGCTCCCGCCGTCCTCTCCCCCGCGGCATAACGTAACGCCGGCGGTCTTGCCGCCGGTGTATTGATCAAAACAACGGAAAGGTCCGCCTCGCCGAAAGAGGTTGCGGATTTCGAAAATACTTTTCGGAGTGCAGCACAAAAGCTGATCTTCCTCGCCGCAAGGTGTTCGGAGAGCAAGCTTTACCGTTCTTTGACATCTTTGAATAAACGGATTCGCGGCCCGTACCAGGCTCGGACCCCAACCGCCCCGCGCGGGTCACCCATTTTCATCCGCAGGGGTGGCCCGCCGGGCCAAAGCAGGTTGAAAATTTAAAAACTCAGGCGGTCGATTGCCGCGAAGCACGTCAATTTGGGTTTGATTTGCAAACTGAAGCCCCGGGTCGGCTCATTCGCATTGAACGTCAGGCGGAAATCGTGCCTCGCGGGGTGATCTGCGATTGATGGCGTTGCCATTCGTGCGAGCTTTGACCGGATAGCGAATGTTAGAGAATTTTCAACGCCGGTTTCCCGCTCCTGGTATCCTCCGCCGGCCGAGATCGGATTCCGAGCGGCAGCCGGGAGGGAGCGAATTCTACAGTATTTGCGAAAATGCCCTGGCCATCATTCGAAGATAATACTCTGCACCAGGGGGTCCGTTAGCATATCCAGCCGGATGACGAGAAAGGCCTTTTCGTTGACGCGTGCCGATGTGCGCGACTCGGTAAGTTCTTCGAAGTGAACACGGACTTCTCAGCGCCCTGTCAGGAGTGGACCCCGACTGATACGCGATCACAAAGCTCTCGCGGAATCGCTGAACACGAAGCGCATCTACAGAGGAGCCTGGTCTGCGCAGTCGGACTATTGAATCTTCAGATATCGCGAGAAGCTCTCGGCCGACCCGCCTGCCGCGCGCGCCAGGCTGAGTTTTGCGACGTTGTGCGCATAAACTGCGTCGATGTAATCGAGCTCGGCCGTCGCGACGGCCGCCTGGGACTGCGAAACGTCTACCGCGTCGGTAACACCGGCGTCGAAACGCTGTCGCGTCAGCGTCAGCGTTTCCCTGGTGACGTCGAGATTCTGCTGCGCCACCGCTACCTGGCTGATGGCCGCCTGCAAATCCAGGAAGGCGTTGCGCACGTCGGCTTCGACCTTGCTCCGCAGATCTTCAGACTCGGCGCGGCGCTGATCGAGCGCGGCGTTCGCCTGCTCGATGTCGCCTTCCGTTCTCCCGCCTTGCCAGATCGGGACGCGCAGCGTTCCAGCCACCGAGAACGTTCCGTGCGATTGGGCTGGATTCGTGCCGATCACCCCGTAGTCCGCATTGAATGACAACGACGGCAGCCGTTCCGCGTGGGCGGCGGCGAGCGTACGCTCGGCGGCGCGAATCTGAGTCTGTGCCGCCTGGATATCGGGCCGCTGCATCAGGGCCTGTTTCACGACATCTTCCTCAGTGAGCTGCGGCGCCTCGGCAAAAGGAATCATGTCGGTCAATTCGTATTTCTCGTTCGGCGGCAGCCCGGTCAGGCGCGCCAGATTGATCTTCTGCTTGTCCCGGTCGTTCTGCAGCGTGGCAAGGCGCTGCTTCTGCGTCAATAATTGAACCTGACTCTTGTTGACGTCGATTTGGGCCACCAGCCCAACGCTCTTCTGTTGCGCCGTCTGCTGGTACAAGGCGTCCGCGCTATCCACCTGCGCTTTAGCCGATGCCACGCGCGCCTCCGCCGCGATCACCTGAAGGTACGCGCCGCCCACCGCAAGGACCACCTGATCCTTCGCGTCCTGAGCGAAGAGGGCATTGGCGTGAAGGGTCTCTTTCGCCGACCGATAGTTGTTCAATGCGGTGAAGTCAGCTACAGTCTGCGTCAGACGAGCCCGCAGGTCGAAGTAGTTGAACGGGCCTACGATCGACGGAACGCCGAAGCCCGCAACGGGGCCTGAGATGCGCAATCCCACCGCGCGCAGGTTCTCCTGCTCGACGGTCTCCGAGAGGCTGCTGCTCAGGTTCGGCATCAATGCGCTTCGTGCAACGCGGGCCTCGCCCTGAGCCTGCCGAGTCGCCAGACTGAGTCCCACCGTACCGAGGTTGTATTCCAGGCCTCGCGCGATCGCGTCGCGCAGAGAAAGTTTCCCGGCAAAGGGGATTTTTGCGGTGCTGCCAGCGCTCCCGGAGTACGGCCCCTGCGCCTGGATTGAGGGATTGATCGTGTTGACGCTTGTGGTGGTTCCGGCCACCGGGGCCTGAGTCGCGGTGACGGACCCCGACTGACTCGTTCTTCCGGAAAGCGGAACCTGATTGGCCAGCGTGCCGGTATTTGAGCTTGGAGGCGCGCCGAGCTGCTGGCCAAGAGCGGCTGCTGCGAACAGCAGCGGGCATGCCGCGGCGGCAAAATCGGGTTCGTTTTTTCATTTCGTTCTAGCTGAGTTGTTTTCGGAAACGCCACACACTGAGCGACACCATGATGAACGTGAAGACGGCGAGCACCAGGAAGTTCGGCCATAGTGTTTCGATGCTGCTGCCCTTGATCATGCTCGACCGCGCGATCACGCTGAAGTGGCGGATGGGATTGATCCGAACCAGCGGCTGCAGCCAGCCCGGGATCGCTTCGGCCGGGGTGATCGCTCCCGATGCCGTGGTGAGCAGCGGGTTCACAAAGAAGCTGGTCAACTGCGCCTGATAAGCCGAGTGTGTGAAGGTCGCGATCACTGTTCCGATTCCGATGCCGGAGAGGACGCACAACGCAGCGCCGCTCAGCACCACAAATATGCTTCCGTGAAAGGGCACGTCGAATACGACCTTGATCAGCGTGGTCGCAAAGAGCACCATCATCATCAGAAGGAAGAAGAGGGGAGCAATCTTGGCGACGATGATTTCATAGGTCCCGGCGGGCGACATCAGCAACTGCTCGATGGTTCCCGCCTCGCGTTCCTTCACCATGGCGGTGGCGGCCACGATCGAGCCGTTCAGGATGAGCAGCAACCCAAAGATACCGGTTACCACGAACCACGAGCCCACGAGGCCCGGGTTGTAGAGATAAGACGGAACGATCTGAACCTGGCCCTTGCGAGTCACATCGGGCGCCGCGATCTTCGCGAAGTTTGCGTGCAGTCCGCTTGACGGGAGGCCGGCGTTATAGGTCTGGATCACGCCTTCCGCATAGCCCTGGGCGATGGCTGCGGTGTTTGCGTTCATGGCGTTCAGCAGAAACTGTACGGTCAGGGGCCGCCCTCGCTCCAGGTCGCGCGCATAGGTGCGAGGTATTACCACTCCGGCATCCACCTCGCCTCGGCTGATGGCGTCTCCGAGCTTATTCACGTCGTAGTAATAGCCGGCGAGTTTGAAGCTTTTGCTTTCGGTCAGGGAGGAGGTCAGCGCGCGACTTTCGGGCGTGCGGCTGTCGTCAATGATTCCGAGTTTGAGGTCGGATACCGTTGCGTTCAGGACCAGGCTGAAGAGGAGCAGTTGGAGGGTTGGCGGGAGGATCAGCGACATCGCGAGGCGGCGGTCTCGGCGGATCTGTGCGAATTCTTTTCGCAGCAGGGAGCGGAGGCGGTTACTGAAGAAGAAGCTTAAGATGCGGTTCATGTCGTGCGTGACCTGAAATCACCGGCGACAAGATCACCGGAGCTACCGTTGAATACGAAGGTGGTCGGCATTCTTTTACGCTTTCAGTTGCATGCGGCGCATGTTGCGCCAGGCGAGGGTGTAGAAGATCAGCCCGATTACAGCGATGATGATGATCTTCCACCAGACCGCGGGCCAGCCTCCGCCCTGCAGCAGCGCGTCGCGCACCACGTCGATGTAATAACGGCCCCAGATGAAGTTCGATAGCCAGCGGATCTGCGCCGGGATGTTTTGAATAGGGAAAATCAGTCCGGAAAGCATGAAGACCAGAAGAAAACCGCCCAGCGCGACCGCCTGCATTGCCGCCGCCTGATTGGGAATCGCAACCCCGACCATGGTGCCGAAAGAGGATACGCAAAACGCGTAAAGAATGGTCGCGATGATGAAAGGCGTCGGGTCTCCCGCGAAGTTGAGGCCGAAGTAAGTGAACAGCAGCGTCAGCAGCAAAAGACAGTCGCAGGCTGAGACAACCATGAAGGTCAGGATCTTGCCCAGCAGGTACTCATGGGCCGAAATGCTGGATACGTAGACCTGCAGGATAGTCTTCTGCTCGCCTTCCCGGGCCGCGGCCAAGGTGGCGAGAAGGGGTGGGAACAGTGAAAGCGCCAGCACGAAAATTCCGGGCCCGTAGAACTTCCTCGCGGACCGGCCCGGGTTGAACCAGAATCGAATCGCGGCGGTGACCGGAACCGCCTGGCCCGCACCGCCGTTGTTTGCATTCCAGGCCCGGGTGACCTCGGCTGCGTAACCCGAGAGGAGCTTCGCGGTGTTCGAGTCCGAGCCATCGATGAGCATCTGAGCGGGCGCGCTGACGCCGCGCGCGAGGTCGCGTCCGAAATGCGCCGGGATGATCAGAGCGGCGCGCGCTTTGTTGGTTGTGAATGCGGTTTCCGGCTGCACATCGACAGGCATCGGCACGACGCGAAACGTGTTCGAATGGCGGAAGGCATCGATAAACTGGCGCGAGGCGGAAGAGCCGTCGAGGTCCTGTACCGCGATGGGGAGGTCCGAGACATCGAGCGAGATGGCCGATCCCATGAGGATGAGCGTGGTGCACGGCAGCAGCAGGGCGAGGCCGAGCGCCATCTTGTCGCGGATGAGCTGGGTAAGCTCTTTGCGCGTCTGGGCGAGGATTCTTCTCATTTATTCCTCCAGAGCCACTTTGCCCTGCTGGCGGGCCTTTTCGACCACTCCGATGAACACGTCTTCGAGCGAGAAACGTCCTTCGCGCGCCTGAAGCACTCGGATGCCGGCGTTCTCAAGTCTCTGCCGGTTGATGCGCTCGCCGGTTTCGGCGTCATCTTCGGTGATGATGTGCAGGCGGTCACCAAAGAGAGACACGCGCCAGCGCTCGGCATCGTTCTTCAGCAGGTCCATCGCGCGCTGCGGCTGATCGATGATGAATTCGAGCAGATGGCCGCTCTGACCGGCTTTGATTCCGGTGGGGCTACCTTCGGTCACCAGTTCGCCCGCGACCATGAAGCCCAGGCGATTGCATTGTTCCGCTTCTTCCAGATAGTGAGTGGTGACGAGAATTGCGGTGCCCGTGTCGGCCAGGCGATTGATCATCGTCCAGAAGGACCGGCGGGCGAGAGGGTCTACGCCGGAAGTCGGTTCGTCGAGGAACAGCACGCTTGGTTCGTGAAGGATCGCCGCGCCGAAGGCAACACGCTGTTTCCAGCCCTGCGGCAGGCTGCCGGTCAATTGGTTTTCTTTACCTTGCAAGCCCGGAGAACGAAAGGACCCAGCGCTTCTTCTCTTCGCGCTCCTCTTCGGGAACGCCGTAAACTCCGGCGAAAAAGTCCAGGTTTTCCTCGATGGACATGTCGTCATAGAGAGAAAACTTCTGGGACATGTAGCCGATCTTTTCCCGAACTTCGGCCGAGCGGAATCCGCCGGATTGTCCGGCTAACTGCATGCTTCCGCTGGTCTGCGGCAGCAATCCGCAGAGCATCTTGATGGTGGTGGTTTTGCCGGCTCCGTTCGCGCCCAGCAAACCGTAAATCTCGCCGTATTTCACATGGGCGGTCACGTTTTTTACGGCCGTGAAAGCCCCGAACTGCTTCACCAGATTTTCCGCGCCGATCGCGATCTGGCCGCGTAATTTTCCGTGGTCGCGGTGGCCGGGAAACGGATCCTGATGCACCTTCTGACCGAGGTTCCTGAGTGTGGCGACGAAGGTGTTTTCGAGCGTGGGGTCGTCGATGCGGATGTCGTCGATCGAGAGCCCAATGGTGGCGAGCGTTTTGTCTGCGACTCGGCGGGCGTTGTCAGGCTGGCGAACGAGCATGTCGAGACGATCGCCGAAACGCTGGACGTCGATGATCTCGGCGTCGGGACCCGTGAGCGGCGTCAGCGCGCGTTCGGCCTTCGCGAGGTTCGAACAATGGATTTCCATGCGCCGCGCACGGAGGCTGGCGCGCAGTTCAGCGGGCGTACCGGTCTGCCGAATTTCGCCCTGGTGCATAAAGGCTACGCGGTTGCAGCGCTCGGCTTCGTCGAGGTATGGGGTGGCGAGAACGATCGTTAATCCGTCGGCAGCGAGGTGAGCGAGCGTGTCCCAGAATTCACGGCGGGAGACCGGGTCGACGCCCGTGGTTGGTTCATCGAGAAGGAGGACGCGCGGCTCAGGGACAAGAGCACATGCGAGCGCGAGTTTCTGCTTCATGCCGCCACTCAGGCGTCCGGCCAGCCGCTCTTCGAAGCGATCCATGTCGAACATACGCAGGTAACGGCGGCCGCGCTTCGTGATTTCGTCCGGCGGCACGCGGCGGAGATCGCCGATGTAGCGGATGTTTTCGGCCACCGTGAGATCGGGGTAGAGACTGAAGGCTTGCGTGAGATAACCGGTGGTTGAACGGGCTTCGCGCGCGGGCGAACCGAAAACTTCAGCATCGCCTGACGTGGCTTCCATAACGCCCGCGAGGATCTGAAATGTCGAGGTCTTGCCCGCGCCGTCGGGTCCGATCAGGCCGAAGATCTCGCCATCGGCGATGTCGAGGTTGATTCCGCGCACGGCATCGAGCGCGCCGTAGCGCTTCCAGAGATTGCGAATACGAATTGCCGTCCGCCTCCTGGCCGCCGGCAGGCGCCGAAATTTGCTCAACAGGTTCCGCGATAATCATGACTTTCAACTCACGGATGGAATCTGCCGGAGGGCCAGGTGTCGCCCTGGACCAGGATTTCGCCGTCGGAGGGCATACCGGGTTTTGCGAAGCCGATCGCGCCTTTCAACTGGATCTTTACCCCGACGACCTGCTTCACCCGGTCATCGCGGAAGTAGGTATTCTCAGGCGTAAACGTCGCCTGCGGGTCGATGCGCAAAACATAAGCGTCGACGGGAGTTTGCGGCGCAGAATCAAGATAGATGCGCGCGGGCTGACCGATTTTTACCTTGCCGATCTGGCCTTCCGGGACGTATCCGCGCAGATAGACCTTGCTCATATCGAGCAGCGTGACGATTGCGGTGCCCGCGGTCACGACCTCGCCGGGTTCGGCGGCGCGCGTCATGACGGTGCCGTCGAAGGGCGCCTTGATGATGAGGTCGTTGCGATTCGCCTCGGCTTCGGTCAGCTCGAATTGCGACTGTTGCGCGGCTGCGTTCGCGGATCCAATCTCCGCCTGTTGCTGGGCGATTTGCTTGCTTACACTATCGGCCTGGAATTGCCGGATACCGGGATTCGAGAGGTTGGCCTGCGCGGTGGTGACGGCGGCCTCCGCGGCGGTGACCCGGCGCTGGGCGGCTGCAACGGCTGCGGCCTGCTGATTCGCGGTGGCAGAAGCCTGGATCGCCTGGCGCTCGGACGCGGCGCCTGTCTTCAGGAGCTTCTGATAAGCGTCGTTATCGAACTGGGCGAGTTTCAGGGACGCCTGCTGCTGGGCGAGGTCGGACTGCGCGGCGGCCAGGTCGGCCTCCGCCTGACGTACGCGACCTCCTGCGTCGACCTTCGACTGCTCCGTCATGAGGTCGTTCTGATGCAGTTGCTGTTCGTACACGGCTACCTGATCGCGAGCCGATTTGGCTCTGGCGTCGGCGCCCTGAAGGGCGGCGCGCGCCTGATCTTCGCGTGCCCGGATCTGCGCATCGTCGAGGACCGCGATCGTGTCGCCGGCCTTGACGCGATCGCCTTCGCGCACTCTCACTTCGAGAATGCGGCCCGCGGTCTTGGGCGCGACTGCCGAGTCGTCGCCTTCGATGCGGCCGCTCACGATCACGATGCTGTCCGGCACGTTCGGGTTGGCGAAATAGCCTCTCCAAACGAAGAACGCGACGACGCCGAGGATTACGAGGATCAGCGGAATCAGCTTGCGGCGGGAGCGGGCAACGGGCGGTGGAGGCGCGGCCGGAGCCTCAGATTTTTGCGCGGCGGCTGCCGGTTCCGTGGCGACGTTGGGAGCTGTTTGTTGGTCCGTCATTTCGTCTTTCTCTTGAACTTAATCGGAATCGGGAACGAGTCTCACCCGGTTTTCGGTGAACGCCGCCTTGCTACCGGCGAATGGCCGGAGGGCCGGAGTGTGCGCATGTACGCGAGCGAGAAATCGGATATGTGCGTGGCGATTTCTGCGATCCGCTCGGGAGTCATCTCGAGCTCGGGCCACAGCTGCGCCATGACGTGGCGCGAATGTACGTAGTGCACGACCTGGGCGATCACGCTGTGGGCGCACAGCTTCGTTTTGTCGTGATCCGGCGGGAGTTCGAGAATGGCCGCGATCACTTCACAGAAACGGTTGTAGAGCGGCCTCATGGTTTCGTCTATCACCGCGCCCAAAGCTGGCGTGGGTTGCGCGTGCTCATGGATCATCAACCGGAAGTGCCAGTCGGGACGATCGCCGCGGCAAACCCGCTGCAGCATGGCGAGAATGAGCTCGCGAAGGGCCTCCTCGGGAGGGGCCTGGCTCCGGATGGCCTCCTGAAGGATTCCGTTTTTGGACGAGCCGATCGAATACCGAAGGACTTCGGTGTAGAGTTCCAGCTTGTCGCCGAAGTGGTAATTGACGAGCGCCACGTTGACACCGGCGCGGGCGCAGATTTCGCGAACGGTCGCGGACTGGAAGCCCGAATCGGCAAAAACCTGACCTGCAGCGTCGATCAATCTCGTGCGGGTGTCGTCGGGGAGCGCCGGGGCATGAGGCTTTCGTCTGGATTCGGGCGCCGCACTCATCTAAACAGCAGTTTAAAATGGATGTTTAAATCTGTCAAGGCGTAAGACCATACGCTTAAAATAGGGATCGTGTCCAAACGTGAATTCCAAACCGAAGTCAATCAGCTGCTTCACCTGATTGTTCACTCTCTCTATTCCCATCCGGAGATCTTTCTCCGTGAGCTTGTTTCGAATGCCTCCGATGCGCTGGACAAGCTCAAGTATCTGACCCTCACAGAGGAGCCTTACAAGTCGCTGACCTTCGACCCTCGCATCGATCTGGATCTTGACGAGGATAAGAAGACGCTGATCGTCAGCGATACCGGCATCGGGATGAATGACGAAGATCTCGAGTCGCATCTCGGCACCATCGCCCGATCCGGCACCAAAAACTTCCTTTCGAATCTTTCCGGGGACGCGAAGCGCGATTCGAATCTGATCGGCCAGTTCGGTGTCGGCTTTTACAGCGTTTTTATGGTTGCCGATAAGGTCGAAGTTGTGTCCCGTAAGGCAGCGGAAGAGCACGCCTGGCGCTGGACCAGCGATGGCAAGACAGGATTTGAGATCGAGCCCGCCGAACGCGCTACGCAGGGGACGACGGTCACTCTTTATTTCAACGACGAGGGCAAGGAATACGCCAACAGCTGGAAACTGCGGGAGATTATTCGCAAGTATTCCAACCACATCGCGTTTCCGATTTTTCTTACCGCGGACAAAAGCGAATGGGACGAGACCGAGAAGAAGTCGATCAAGAAGCGGACCACGGAGCAGATTAATTCCGCCAGCGCGCTATGGAAGCGGCCAAAGAGCGAGTTGAAGGACGAGGATTATAAGGAACTCTACAAGACCATCTCGGGCGACTGGGAGGATCCCCTTTTCTGGTTTCATACGAAGGCCGAAGGCACGATGGAGTACACGACTCTGTTCTATGTCCCGGCAAAGGCGCCGATGGATCTCTACCAGGCCGATTACAAGCCCGGCGTGAAGCTCTATGTCAAACGGGTCTTTATTACGGACGATTCGAAGGAGCTGATGCCCGCTTATCTGCGGTTTCTGCGCGGGGTCATCGACAGCGAAGATCTGCCGCTGAATGTCAGCCGGGAGATTCTGCAGCAAAACCGGATTCTGAGTTCGATCCGGACGGCGAGCGTGAAGAAGGTGCTTTCAGAGCTTAAGTCGATCGCGACGGATAAGCCGGAGGAGTACGTCAAGTTTATTGATGAATATAATCGGCCGTTGAAAGAGGGGCTTTACAGTGATTTCGGCAATCGCGATGTTTTGCTGGATCTTATTCGGGTGAAGTCGAGTAAGGTTGATGGATGGACCAGCCTCGCCGATGTGAAAGGCCGGATGAAGGAGGGGCAGAAGGGTATTTATTACATCACCGGCGGTCCGGAGGATCTTCTCCGCACTTCGCCTCTTCTTGAGATTTACAAAAAGAAGGATATCGAGGTTCTTATCCTGTTCGACGAATTCGATGAGCTGGTCTTCGGGGGAGTCGATAAGTATCAGGATGTTGAGTTGAAGGCTGTCAACAAGACTTCAGCGGGTGAAGATCTCAAGGACGAGGCAGATCAGGACAAAAGCGAAGACCTCAAGCCTTTGCTTGACAAGATTAAGGGCGTGTTGGGCGATAACGTTAAAGACGTGAAGGCGTCCATGCGTCTGGCGGATAGCCCTTCATGCATCGTTTCGGATGAAGATGAACCGTCGATGAAGATGCAGCAGATGCTGCGGGCCATGGGACAGAATCAGCAGCTGCCGGCGCTCAAGCCGACGCTGGAGATTAATCCGGATCACGAGATCGTCAAGAAGCTGCAGAATGCCACCGATGAATCGCTGGTGAATGACGCTGCGTGGCTTTTGCTGGACCAGGCGTTGCTTGTTGAGGGCTTACCGGTGGAGAACCCGGGTGTTTTCGTGCAGCGGCTGAATCGGGTATTGAGCCGGGCTGTGTAAATTGATGGGTGCGGCGGCCGGTTCCTTAGCATGGTGGAACCGGCCGTGCGGGGCACGTCTACGGTTTACGGTCCGATCCCGTCTGCCATCCAGGACTCCTGAGCAGTCGGAAGAGCAATTTGCGGGCGGTTTCGGACGGAACGACCGCGCCAGTCAAGCTTCGCGTTTCCAGTTCGGCGCCTTCATCGGCGGAATTCTGCCTCGGAATGGCGAGGAAACCGTGAACTGCACCGTCGCTCGTCTGCCCGAAACCTACAATCTCACCGCGAGTATTGATGCCGTGAGCGAACAACAAAAACATTTGTGAGTTGCTAGAAACGAGGGTATTGAGATCGGTCATTACGCCGTTGTGCCAGAGGAACGCGCGCGGGTTGAAATTGTCGTCGAAAGACGCCCCGACGATGTCACCGTTGTCGCTGATGCCGAGGCCCACGCTGGCGAAATCCCCATCAAGCGCATTCAGATCCTGGATGCCGGCTTTCCTGGTCCAACGGAATGCGTGAAACGTAGTGTCGCCGGCAAGGCCTGAGGTCCCAACAACGTTGCCTTCATTGTTGATTTCGCCCGCCACGTTTCCGGGACCAAACGCCCCCGTTCCGCCCAGATTGCCCAAATCCACTGCCTTCCCATCGTCCCACAGCAAGGCGTGACGAGACAGGATGTAGACGCCAGTCTGCGGGTTGAGCGGCGAGCAAACCCCTGAGGCGCCGACAACCTGGCCCTTCTCGTTTATGCCGAAGGCCCATCCGTCGGGATCACCGGTCACCGTGGGAAGTTCGATCACCTTTCCGTTTCTCCACGTGACCGGCTTCTCCTCGAGCTTTTGGACGCCTCCCGTTGGGCAGGTCACATCCAGCGTCGTGTTCTCGGTATTTCCCGCCACTTCGCCGTGGTTGTTAATCTGTCCAGCCTCGCCGTTTTTGCCCCCGAGTGTCGGTAAAGGAAACATTACGCCCTGGAACCAGATGTATGGCAGGCAGATACGGAAGGTGCCGAAGCCGCAGAAATCCTCTCCCCGCGGGTCCGGGTTCCCGGTTTCCGCCAATCCGGACGCCATGCCGATTGCATTGACGCCAAAGGCTTCGCTGTTCGGCCCCCCAAATCCCGGCGAGGCCAGATCGATGATCGATCCCCGATACCAAAAGACGGCATGCTGAGAGCCATCGGAGAACCCGGATGTACCATTCACGATCCTGTTGCCGCTGACACCAATGGCCATGCTGAATGGGCCATCGTTCAACGTCCCGAGATCTGTGACGTTGTATTTTGCCGACTGTGCCGATGCGAGCGTGGTGAGCAGGCTAGCCGCAACACAAATCAAAATCTGTTTCATTCTTACCTCCCTACCCGGCATAGGCGCCAAATGCTTCAGGAAACGCTCACGCGAGTAGTCGAAATGGAAGGAGCGGTCCGGCGAAATAAATTACTATTGAATGGAAGATGGACCGAACTGAAGATCCGGTTTGAACGAGATCAGCCAACTCCTGCGTGCCTGGGGCGAGGGAAATCAGGGCGCTCTCGCAAGACTGATTCCCATTGTGTACGACTGAACGAGACATATTCACGATGATAAGCTTTGGGCTGAAACGTCTTGAGCAATCAGCGAACGCTGCGACGACACTCGGTATTCTGTTGGATAGGATTCATTCGGGAGAATAGTGACAAAAGATCAGTATTACTTCGGCACGCTACTAAAGCAGGTAGACGTATTTGCTTTTCCGCGAACAGGTTCCCACTTGCTGGCGCATTGCTTCGCCGGTTTATTTGACTCGATCTCGCTGTTGCCGGAGGTTCATCGGACATCGCCGGAGGCAATCTCACGACAAGATGAAATAAGAACCGAAGCTCTTTACGCGCTGGAGCTTCGAGAACCTGGCGTGCCATTTCAACCGGTATGGCTCAATCCCCTCGCGGCCGGCGTACATGGAACGCCGGTGGAAAGCAACAATACCGCGCTTCTACTGATACGCGACCCGATTGCCGCCGCCTTCAGCGCCTGGCGTGCCCGGCGCCGGCTCCAGTTTATTCTCGAGACCCCAAACGATCTGAATGATCATCTGGATAAGTATGAACTGTTTTATGATGCCGGGTTTGACTTATTCAACCGCTCCGGTGGGAGGCTGCTTCTTGTTCGCTATGAGGAACTGATCGCTGGTTTTGACGTTCTGGAGCGTATTGTCGCATTTGTTGGATTAAAGCCAAAATTAACTCCGCGTTTTGTACATTGGGTGACCAGGTTCCAAAACTTCGCAAAAGAGGGAAATCGCACCTTCTACCAGGAGGGAGACAATCAGGCGTGGCGAAACGATGAAACGTGGTGCAGACTGTTGAGCCAGGCAGGGAACAGAGATTTCAGCAGATTCGGATATCGGGACACTCTACAATCATCTTCGAGAAACTCGAACGTGATCTGACATTGCAAGCCGGGTGAGCCGGCCAGGAATCAAATTTGGAGTCGTTATTCCGGGGAAAGCGATTCGATCCCTGAAACAAACAGCCGGTTGCGCTCACCTCGTTAAGAGCCCCCGGCCGGCGATCACAAAGAGAAAATCGCTGTTGCGCGGTCCCCTGCCGCTTCCCGGGGAGCGAACCTTCCATTAGCGTAGATGGGTAAGAGGAGGAGAGATGGCAACACCGGGTGTCGCATTACCAATTGATGAAGCGAAGCTGAACGAATTTATGGGCAAGGCGGTCGGCGATATGGGCGCGGCAATGCACGCGGTCCTGATTCTGCTTGGAGACCGGCTCGGACTGTACAAGGGGATGGCGGATTCGCAGGCTGTAACCCCGGCCGAACTGGCCGCGCGCACGGGAACGCACGAAAGATACGTGCGCGAATGGCTGAATGCCAATGCCGCGAGCGGGTATGTGACTTACAACGCAGCGGAGGGGACGTATACGCTTCCTCCCGAGCAGGCATTTGCGCTTGCCGTCGACAACAGCCCGGCATATCTGCCTGGAGCGTTTCAGATCATTTCAGCGTGTTTTCACGATGCAGGGAAGATCGAGGAAGCGTTCAAGTCAGGCAAAGGCGTTGGCTGGCATGAGCACCATCACGATCTTTATCACGGTACCGAGCGATTCTTCCGGCCGAACTACATCGCGAATCTGACCACGAGCTGGATTCCGGCTCTCACCGGGGTCGAAGAGAAATTGAAGCAGGGCGCGAAGATTGCGGATATCGGGTGCGGGCTCGGCTCCTCCACGATTCTGATGGCGAAGGCATATCCGAAGTCGCAACTCTTCGGGTTTGACTACCACGAGCAGTCAATCGAGATGGCGCGGGCGGCCGCGGTAAAGGAAGGCGTCGCCGATCGAATCACGTTCGAGGTCGCTTCGGCAAAAGCGTTCCCCGGCAAAGACTACGACTTCGTGGCGTTCTTCGATTGCCTTCACGATATGGGAGATCCAGCGGGTGCGGCAAAGCATGTGCGGTCAACCTTGAAGCCGGAGGGAACGTGGATGATCGTCGAGCCTTATGCCGAGGACGCCACCGAGGCAAACCACAATCCGGTCGGGCGCGTGTTTTACTCCGCATCCACTATGTTGTGCGTTCCGGCCTCGCTTTCCCAGGAAGTGGGCGCCGCGTTTGGCGCGCAGGCGGGAGAAGCGCGTTTGCGGGAGGCCGTTACTTCAGGGGGATTTACTCATTTCCGGCGGGCGACACAGACGCCGTTCAACTTGATTCTGGAAGCGAAGCCCTGAAGGCTGTGCGCGCTTGCAAACAGGTCCACCGGCGACGAGATCGCCGGCGCCACTGAAAAATAGCCTGAACAATTGCCGGCGCCGGAGGATACTCCAATTGAGAGAATAGTCCGGTAATGGCGTCTACGCTGTGGGAAAAGATCGGCAGTCTGGCGAGCGAGGGCGCCGAAGCCTCGGCGCAGCGGCCTTCCCGGCTCGAAGAGGAAGTTGTTTCCCTGTTCGAGCAACTTCGGCCGGCGGTTCTTCGCTATCTCGTCTCCTTCCGAATTTCCGCCCCGGACGCCGAGGAGATCGCGCAGGAAGTATTTCTCGCGCTTTTTCAACATTTGCGCCAGGGTAAGTCTCGGGCGAACCTGCAGGGATGGGTCTTTCGGGTGGCGCACAATCAGGCCCTGAAGCATCGCACCCGTAGCCGGCGCCATTCGGAACATTTTGCATATCTGCCGCCTTTTGCCGAGGCTCCGGACGATCTCACACCGGGACCCGATGAACGTCTGGAAGTCATTCAAAAGCAGCAACGTTTGCTGGCCGTTGTCCGGGCGCTGCCGGAACAGGACCAATGCTGCCTTTCGCTGCGCGCGGAAGGTCTCCGCTACCGGGATATTGCCGAGATACTGGGCATGTCGCTGGGGGCTGTGGCGAATTCGCTCGAACGATCTCTTTCGAGGCTGGCTCGGGCCAGCAGTTATTGAGGAAATATGCGGTACAAGAACGTTCATTTGTCCGATGGGGATCTGATCATGGCCGCGGACGGAGAACTGCCGGCGTGGCGGAAGGCCGAAGTATCGGCTCACCTTGACGCCTGCTGGTCATGCCGCGAGCGCATGCGCTCGATGGAAACCACGATTTCCGATTTTGTGCGGGCGCGAAATCAGGACCTTGATCGTCAACTTCACGACCGGACGCGCCATGCGGCCGGTCCGCGGGCTCTGCTGCGAGCGCAGCTGGCGGAGGCTTCACGAACCAGCGCGCCCGGTTTCGCGTGGGGACATGTCATCCGGCGGATGATCCCGGCTGGGGGAGTTTTCCTGGCGGTTCTCGGCGCGGTAGTCATGATCTTTCAGGCCACCGTTAATGCGGAAGGACCCAAGCCGAAGGCCGGTCTGACGCCGGGCGAAACGCGCCCGATTACCATCGCTGAAATTTGCCGCAAACCGCAGGCGGAGGTGATCGCAAACATTCCGGAGGAGACCCGGCGTAAGGTGTTCGCGGAGTATGGAATCAACGGCCAGCCGGACAACTTTGAGGTGGACTATCTGATTACGCCGGATCTGGGCGGCACGGAATCTCTGCGCAATCTCTGGCCTCAGCCTTATTCGGTTCGTTGGAATGCGCACGTCAAGGACCGCCTCGAGGAGCGTCTGCATGAGCTGGTCTGTGCGGGAAAGCTGGACCTGCCGACGGCGCAGCGCGATATCGCGGTCAACTGGATTGACGCTTATAAGAAGTACGTCGGAGCGAACTAGCCGGGGTGCGAACGAGGCGGTCCGGCCAGTTTCAAGAGATAGATATCCTGGGATACACTGGAACCGCTCCCGGGATTTTCCCCGACAGGTCGAGAACCATGCATCCGCTTAGAGTCTGTTCCCTGCTGGCGCTGGCCAGCGCCGCTTTTGCGCAACATAGTTACACCCCAGCCGACGTGGAAGACGGCGGTAAGCTCTTTCGCGCGAACTGCGTGGGATGCCACGGAGCGGAGGGCAATCTGGTACCGGGCATCGACCTCTTCCACGGTAAATTTCACCGCGCAGCATCCGACGACGATCTGGTCAACACCATTCGCACCGGCATCCCCGGCACTCCGATGCCGCCGGGTAATTATACGGAGTTTCAGGCCGCGACGATCGTCGCATATCTGCGGTCTATGGCCTCGATCGGGCGCGAGAGCGGGCTTGCGGGTGACCCGGCGCGGGGCAAGGCGTTGTTTGACGGCGCGGGCAAGTGTCTCACGTGCCATCGGGTGGCCGATACGGGATCGAGGGTTGGTCCGGATCTGAGCGCGATCGGATCGCTGCGCCGTCCCGCCAATATTGAGAAATCCATTCTCGATCCGGACGCGGAGATTCTTCCGCAAAACCGGTTCTATCGGGTGGTTACAAGCGACGGGACGGTCGTCACCGGGAGACTGCTCAACCGCGATACTTTTTCGGTACAGCTGCTCGATTCGAACGAGCGCCTGCGGTCATTTTCGATCCCGAGTCTGCGCGCCCACGGATTTGTCGAGAAGTCTCCTATGCCTTCCTACGCGAACAAGCTGACTCCGGGACAGGTCGCAGACCTGGTGGCGTATCTGGGCACCCTCAAAGGAATTGAAAGCAAATGAAAGCACATCTGGCCTTTTCTTTTCTCGTTTTAGGGGGTGTTTTAGCGGGATGGCTCGCGCAAGGGGCTTCCGCCCAGGTAACGTTCGACCGCATACTCGCAGCCGGGAAGGAACCGCAGAACTGGCTGACCTACTCTGGTTCGACCTTCAGCCAGCGCTACAGCACGCTCGATCAGATTACTCCGGCGAACGTCAAGAACCTGGAGCTTCAGTGGATCTTTCAGGCGCGGTCACTGGAGAAGTTTGAGGCGACTCCGCTGATGGTGGATGGTGTTCTTTATACAGTCGAAGCGCCGAATGACGTAGTGGCTCTCGATGCGGTGACCGGCCGGGTTTTGTGGATATACGCCTATACGCCATCGAAAGATGCAAGACCGTGTTGCGGCCGCGTGAATCGAGGGCTGGCGATTCTCGGTAATACGCTCTACATGGGCACGATCGATGCGCATTTGCTGGCGGTCGATGCCAAGACCGGCGTGCCTTTGTGGAACGTGAAAGTGGCCGATGCCGCGTCAGGATACGCCATTACGCACGCTCCGCTGATCGTGAAAGATAAGGTCATCATAGGCACAGCGGGCGGCGAATACGGAATCCGCGGTTTTATCGCCGCATACGATACGAAAACAGGCAAGGAAGACTGGCGCTTCTATACCGTTCCCGGCAAGGGTGAGCCCGGCAACGAAACCTGGGCGGGAGATTCGTGGAAGACCGGGGGCGGATCGGTCTGGATGACCGGATCTTACGACCCCGCGCTGAATCTGACTTACTGGGGCGTCGGCAACCCGGGACCCGACTGGAACGGGGATGCCCGCAAGGGAGACAACCTTTACACCGATTCGGTAGTCGCCCTCGATCCGGATACCGGCAAGCTCAAATGGTATTACCAGTTTTCGCCGCACGATGAATTCGATTTCGACGCGGTGCAGGTGCCTGTGCTGGTCGATATGCAGTGGAAGGGCTCGCCGCGCAAGGTGATGCTTTGGGCGAATCGCAACGGGCTGTGGTATGTGATCGACCGGACGACCGGCCAGTTCCTGTTCGGTAAGCCTTTCGTCGATGTGAACTGGATGAGCGGCTTTGACGAAAAGGGCCGACCCATGCGGGTTCCGGGCAAAGTGCCGACGGCGGAAGGGACTGTGATCAAGCCAGGGAATCAGGGTGGGACGAACTGGTATTCGCCTTCTTACAGTCCGCGGACCGGGCTTTTCTATATTCCGAGCTGGACCAATTATTCGTCCGTTTACACGAAACAGCCGGTCGAATACACGGAAGGGCGACTCTTTGCCGGAGCGATGCCGCAGTCGCCGGTTCCTATGGTGCGGTCGGGCCCGGTGAATCTGAAGAATGACGAGGAAGGTACCGGCGCTGTGCGAGCGTTCGATCCGAAGACTGGCGACATGAAGTGGGAGTTCAAGATGTCCGATGTCACCGACAGCGGGATTCTGACGACTGCGTCGAATCTTCTTTTCGTGGGCGGTCGGGAAGGATACTTCTTCGCGTTGAATGCGGGCGACGGTTCGTTGTTGTGGAAAGTGTCGGTCGGCGGGCAGGTTTCTTCGGGTCCGATGACCTACTCGTTGAACGGAAAACAGTACGTCGCGGTTTCGGCGGGAAATGCTCTTTATACGTATGCGCTGCGGCAGTAGACGTTTTGCCGGAGAGTTTGCGGCATAATGTAGTTGAGGTTGAGGGTAATGAACGTAGTGTACTTTCAGGTGGGGGATTGGCTCGGTCTCCAGCCGCCGGTCACGGAGACGGAGATGCTTCGCATCGTCGAACGGCAACTCGCGCCTGCTGTGATTAAACGGCTGGTTTCGCTTGGTCTGCAGCGCTCCGAAATCGATGCGGCCATCATCCCGCTGAGAACGCTCCAGCATCGCCGGTCCCGGCGGGAAAAGCTGACAGTCGAAGAATCGGATCGCGTGCTGCGCGTGATTCGGGTGCTTTCCCTGGCCGAGTCCGTTTATGGGAGCCGCGAGCGGGCATTGGCCTGGCTGCGGAACCCGCATGCGCGGTTGGACGGACGGGCGCCGCTCTCGCTTCTCAATACCGATACCGGTAGCCGGATTGTCGAGGAACTGCTCGGGCAGATTGACGAAAGCATGTTTGTGTGAATGATCCTGTGGAGGATCAGCCGTTATCGCGATCTTCGCGGGTTGGGCGGTTTGAGGGCAGCCGGCCGCTGGCATTATGCCGGGCAGGCCGTTGTCTATCTGAGTGAAAGTCCGGCGGCCGCGCTGCTGGAGGTCTGCGTTCATACCTGCGCGAATGACGTGCCGCCGGATTTCACCTTGCTGAAGATTGAGGGCCCTGATTTGGAGCCCGACGTTGTCGCGCTGAACGATCTGCCGGCGGACTGGATGACGCGTAAAGCCGTGGTGAAGGGCGGTTGCCGCAAGCACGAGGTCAGGGTGCGAATACGTATGCCCCATTTTCCGCCCGCTTTCCATCGGGAGCCGCCATTTGAGCAGGATGTCTTCCGAGGCCGGTAAAATCCGCCCGGCGAACGCGGGCCGCAGTTTCAGCGTCAGCCACTCATTCAACTCGGCGCGTCGCGCCGGGTCTTCCTGAAGCTCGATGCCGAAGCGGATTTCAGCAATACTGAGGACGCTGATATAGAGTTCGCGCAGCGGTTCCCTGTCGTAAAACGCCGTCACTCTCGGGTCCGGCCCTGGCTTCCGCCCTTCCGACAGAATATTGGTGTCCAGCAACCACGCCATCAGAGCACGACATCCCGCACGCTGCTGAGCAGCACGCGGGGCTGCGTGAGGTCGATCTCCCGATAGGGCGAAGCCTGCAACGCCGCGAGTATCACCGAGCCGGTCGCCGTCGTCGGCGGCGCGGGGGCGGCTGTGCGTTCGTCGAGGGCGTCCAGCGCCTTTTCGAGCAGCTCGTCCGCGTCGTGAAACTGGCCGGTCTGGATGTGCGCGTTCACGCGCTGCACCAGTTCCGGCTTATGGATTTCAAGGTTCATGTTGAGACCCTCCTTTAATCGTAGCCTTCTACCACGCTTCGGCGGCGGCGTCACGCGGGGAGAAAGAAAATCCCCGCGCCGGCGTCTCCGGGCGCGGGGACAGGGAAGTCGTCAATACTCGCTCGGCAGAAGAAAGCTGGTCGCGCCGCGGTCGGCCTCGGTGATGATCCAGAGTGTATTTTTCCCGAAGCCTTTGCAGGGCCTGACCGGGTCAATCGGATATGCCGATTAAACCAGTTCCAGTTTTTTCAGCTTCATCCGGTCGACGCGAACATGGGCAAGATCGTACTGCACCTGTTGCACAAGCCAGCCTTCGGCGGCGCCGCCGAAAACCTTCGACAGCCTGACGGCCATTTCCGGGGATATGCCGCGCTTCGCGTTGACGAGTTCTGAAAGCGTGTTGCGCGTCACGCCAAGGGCGGCGGCGGCGTCCGTGATGCTCAAGCCCGAAGGCTCGATGCACTGACGCAAAACGACGCCTCCGGGATGCGGTGGATTTTTCATGGTCATGGCTTTCCTTTCAGTGCTGATCGACATAATCAACGTCCTGCGCGCCACCGTCAAAGCGGAAAATCACCCGCCAGTTGGCCCGCGCGGTCACAGCCCAAAAACCTTTCATCCGGCCTTTGAGCGGATGTAACCGGAACCCCGGTAAATCCATGTGGGCAACCGCAGGGGCGGCATGAAGCGTCGCCAGAATATCCCGCAGTTTGTCAGCATGTTCCGGGTTTACGCCGCCTGAGTCGTCCTGTTCCAACAGCCGTTTCAGTCCCTTGTGGCGTATTGTCTTTATCATCCCGGACCGTAACGCGCCACGGGTCGCATGTCAAGGATAATGGTAGCAAGATTGTTGCTTTTGTGGTCCGGTTGGTTCTCCTCGCCGGCGTCCGTGCCGGCTCTGGGCGATGGCCACGTCGGTGGGCTGATCGAAGAGGCTTTGAGCAGCTTCCCGGAGGCGTCGAATTTCAGGATGGGCGGTTCGAGGCCGCCGGCGCAGGAGTTGTCGTGGCAGCGATGGATGACATAGATGCTGCCGTCGGGCGGGACTTCCACCGCGGTAACCGCGGCCCAGGGGATGCCGCCTGGCGGTTTCGCCCAGTCGCGGGTGGTAACTTTGTACCCACCGTCGGGCAGATCCTTGAGAGGCTGGTCACCAGCGTTTGCGGCAAATGCTGTGGCGGTCGCCGCCAGACTCGCGCGCGTAACATCGTACCTACGTTCTTAGCGTTGTGAATTTCATTGGAACCGGTGACGCCCACATCGTCCCGGTCAGCCGCAGTGGCCTGCCCGCAATCGTCAACTCCATCGGGCTGAAATTACTACGTTGAGATCACATTTCTGGCGAGAATCATAGCATTACAATCGCTCCTCGACGATGCCGGAGATATGCCGTGAACCGTTTCGCGTGAGGCGGCAGCGGCCTCCAGCTGGGGCGGTGGCCGAGTTATTTTCGTTGCGCGCGCTGGTTAAAGTAGCCGCTACCCCGCGAGACTTACCCCCCAAAAAATAATTCTCCATGAGGCTTGACTCCGTTATGCGTTGGGTATAGCTTCTTTGCAATTCCACCTGGAGTGGATCTTATTCGACTGGATTTGGGGAAATTAGTCGAACACAAGACGGGGATGAACAAGTAAGACACGGGGAAAGCTGCGACCGGCAGGAAGATATCCGCGGTATTCAACAAACTTGTAAGTCCCTTCGAAGAAATTTCCCGCCAGAATTCAACCGGGGAGAGGTGTACCTATGCGCCCAGGGCTGTTTTTCGCGTTGACTTTCCTGACCGCTGTAACCGCGATTGCTCAGTCCGATCGCGGAACCATCACGGGCACCGTTTTGGATCCGGCCGGCGCTATCGTTCCCGACGCGGCCATCGAGGCCCGGAACACCGCGACCGGTTCGGTCTACCCTGCCGCCACTTCAGGGACAGGCAACTACACCATCGCCCAATTGCCAGTGGGCACTTACGAACTAAGCGTCACGGTGGCCGGCTTCAAAAAGTTCGTCCGCACCAACCTGGTGGTGGAGGTGGCGTCAACCGTCCGTGTAGACGTCACGCTGGAGGTCGGCGCCACCAATGAAAGCATCACGATTACCGATGCCGCGCCCCTGCTCAAGACGGAAGGGGGAGAGGTAAGCCACAACGTCGCCACCAGCACCTTGAACGACCTGCCGATTCTTACACTCACCGTCGGGGCCGCCAGCATTGGAACGGCCAACAGCTTAGGCAATATCAGAAATCCGCTTTCGGCCGTCGCCCTGCTGCCCGGCGCGCGTATCACGACGGATTCCATTATGCGGATTAACGGGATGCCTTCGAATTCGCAGTCGATCAATGTCGAAGGACAGGACGCCACCAACGGATTCTTCAAGCAGCAGAATCAGATCAATCAATCGGGAGTGGACGCCATTCAGGAAGTCGCCATTCAAACGAGTAATTTCGCCGCCGAATATGGCGCGGCGGGCGGCGGTTATTTTAACTACACCATTAAATCGGGCACCAACCAGCTTCACGGCAGCGTTTACGACTATTTTGTAAACGAAGCGCTGAATGCGGGAGCGCCGTTTACCAACGCAGGGACCATCAACCCCTCCAAACAAGGGCAGCATATCCGGAACGCGATCCGGCAGAACGATTACGGCTTCACCGTGGGCGGACCTGTCGTAATTCCAAAGATCTACAACGGCCACGACAAGACGTTCTTTTTCTTTAATTTTGAGCAGTTCCGGCAAAGCGCGTTCACGAGCAATACGATCGCGATCGTGCCCACCGCGGCGCAGCGCAGCGGGGATTTCAGCGCCGCTCTGAATCCGTCGGTTCCGTGTAACGGCCCCGACCCGGCCGGGCAGATGGTATGCCTCAATGAAATCTTTAATCCCAGCACCCAAACAACCGTGAATGGCAGTCAGGTGCGCATGCCGTTTCCCAATAACACGATTCCGAAGAGCATGATGGATCCGGTCGCGCTGGTCATTCAAAATATGATTCCGCAGGCAAATGCGCCAGGTCTCACCAACTACACGGCGCCGGGTTATTCCAATTACCGCCACACTACAATTCCTTCCTTCAAGATCGATCAAAACCTGAGCGAAAAGATGAAATTGTCGGGATACTATTCGGCGACGCAGACCAAGTCGCCCCAGACCAATGGTTTCCCGCAACCGTATACCGCCCTGCAACCTCAGAACGCTTTGGCGCAGACCATACGTATCAACTACGACTACACCATCACTCCTACTTTTCTGTTGCATCTCGGGGCCGGTTATCTGCACACGTCGAATCCTCAGACGGCGCCCGCGTTCGACCAGTCGACACTTTTTAACGCGGCGAACGGAGGCGGCATCCCATTCACGGCCTCGAACTATTTTCCGTATATGGCGGGCATGTACAGCGCGCTTGGCGGAGGGTGGAGCGGGGGCGGAGGGTTCCCCGCAGTCACCAATACCGGTGTGGCGTTCACTCTCACGCCGGAGGCGCAGGACCTCAAGCCAACGTTTAACGCCAACGCGACCTGGGTCCGGGGCAACCATACCTACAAGATGGGCGCGACGGCACTCTTTGAGGGGATACAAAGCTTGAACGAGAGCAGGGCCGATGGACAATTTGGCTTCTCCGCCGTTCAGACCAGCGATCCGTGGCAAAACGGCCAGCCTTTTGCGAATAGCGCCTCCAGCGGATTCGGGTACGCCAGTTTTCTGCTGGGCGCGACCAGCAGCGTCTCGACGGCTGCGCCTGCCGATGTGCGCCTGGGTACTCACTCCTATGCGATTTACCTCCAGGACAGCTGGAAGGTCACGCGTAAACTGACTTTCGACTACGGACTTCGCTGGGATTACGCGATTCTATGGAAGGAACAATATGGCCGCATGCAGAATGCCTCCTTTGACCAGCCCAATCCGGTGATCGGCGGAAGGATTGGCACGGTGATATACCAGGCCACTTGCCACTGCAACTATGCCAATGCCTACCCGTATGCGATCGGCCCGCACATTGGAGTGGCTTACCAGATAACGCCCAAGACTGTGTTTCGAGCGGGGGGCGCGATCTCGTATGCGGCGATTTCAGATCAGGCCGGACTAAACAGCAGCGCGGGAGACTTCTACACTATCCCCGCAGCGGCATATGGCGCATCCGCGGGACCTCTGAAACTGGGGGACCCCTACGGGCCCGGCAACATTTACGCGAATCCGGTGGTCCACTGGCCGAATTTTACCCCTTCTTACCCGATTCAGGCGGCGCCCGGTGTGATTCCTCCTTCGTCGCCGTTCGTCTCGATCGCCCCGAACTCGGGCCGGTTGCCGCGCACCTTCCAGTGGAGCGTCGGCGTCCAGCGGGAGCTTACTAAAGATCTGGTTGTAGAAGCCGCGTATGTAGGGAATCGCGGCGCGTGGTGGGCATCACCTTTGCTGGCCGGCCTGAATTACAACGCTCTTACGCCACAAGGTCTGCTGGCTGAGAGGCAGTACGGCAGCACGACCGGGATCGACGTCACAAACGCGAACGACGCGAAGCTTCTCAACACACAGATCAATTCCCCGTTGGTCATTGCGCGTTTCCCCGGCCTCGCCAATCCGAACAACGTCTATCCCGGATTCCCCGGTACTCAAACCCTCTCTCAGGCGCTGCGGCCGTATCCGCAGTGGAACGGCATACCGCCATTCCTGGGCCCGCCCATGGGAGATACCTGGTACGATTCGCTGCAGATCAAGGCAACCAAGCGCCTGAGTCAGGGACTGAGCGCTCAGGTGGCCTATACCTGGCAGAAGGAATTGACCAACGGCACCAACTCCAACACTTCTTATGTGACGCCGTCTCCGCCCCTGATCAACGACGTGTTCAACATACGACAGAACAAGCAGATATCCGGTTTCAGCATTCCCCAGGCGCTGATTATCGCTTTCAACTACACCACGCCCAGGATACACGGCGATTCCACGGCGATGAAAACACTATCGTGGTTTGCGCGCGACTGGACCCTGGGCGGAGTTCTCCGTTATCAGAGCGGCCAGATATTACAAAGTCCGGACTCCGCGAACAACCTTCTGGCGAATCTGGACCGGGGACCCTCGAACAACCCCGCTATATGGGGCGGCGGTTACACATTCCTGAATCGGGTGGCCGGCCAGCCTCTGTTCCTGGTGAATCCGAATTCGAAGTTCGATCCCACTCAGCAACTCGTTTTGAATTCAAAAGCCTGGGTAGAACCGCCGTACGGGACGTTCGGGACTTCCCCGGCTTACTACAACGACTTCCGCTGGCAGCGGCAACCCGGCGAAAGCATGGCCTTCGGGCGACTCTTCCCAATTGGTAAAGAGGGAAGATACAAGCTCCAGGTGCGGGCGGAGTTCCAGAATATCTTCAACCGCTTGTTCTACTCCGCGCCCAGCAACAGCGGAGCTACGACGATCACATCCGTGACTGCTCACAACAATCCAGGCGGCACTTTATCGTCCGGCTGGGGTTTTGTTCCCTGGGTGAACGGCGTCGGAGCGCAGCCTCGCAGCGGCCAGATTGTGGCGAGGTTTACGTTCTGATTCTGGTCACCTGTCGGATCGGGTAGACTAACGGGCTGAGGCAGGGAAACGCATGTCGAGGCGCGCGTCAACGGTCCGGCGGGAGCCGAGCAAAGCCGAGCCGGAAAAGGTCGAGACGATAAGGAGAACCGCAACCGGTTCTCCTTATTTTTTTGCCTTGCTGCTGTTATTCGCAGGCAGCGGCTGCGCGGCCCTGATCTACGAGGTGGTCTGGTTTCAGTTGCTGCAACTGGTCATCGGGTCATCGGCCGTTTCCATGGGTTTGCTGCTCGCGGCTTATATGGGCGGCCTTTGTCTGGGAAGCGCGGCTCTGCGACGCGTCATTCCCTCATGGCGTAATCCGATGCAGGTTTACGCGCTGCTGGAATTAGGCATCGGCGCATCAGGACTAATCGCACTCTATGCGGTTCCCCTCGTCGCGCGAATTTATATTGCGGGCGCGGCTTCAGGCACGGCCGGATTGGTTCTGCGCGGTGTGGTGGCGGCCGCGTGTCTGCTGCCGCCAACGATCCTGATGGGCGCGTCCCTGCCGGCGATTTCCCGAGTTGTTGAGAATACCCCAAACCCAGTCAGGCAGTTGGGATTGCTCTACAGCTTCAATATTGCGGGCGCAGTGACCGGTTGTGTGCTGGCGGGCTTTTACCTGCTGCGGGTTTACGACATGGCGGTCGCAACCTGGACCGCCGCCGCGATCAACCTGGCGATTGGATTGTGCGCGCTGGCAATGGCGTACGGTAATTCAGACACGCGCCGTGACGGCGAGACTGTCGACAAGCCCGATCGTGCGCCGCAGAGGCCCGGTACCGCGCTCGTATACACAGCCATCGCTTTATCGGGTTTGACGGCGCTGGGGGCGGAGGTTGTGTGGACACGCCTGCTCTCGCTTTTGCTGGGGGCAACCGTCTACACGTTCTCGATTATTCTCGCGGTGTTCCTGGGCGGCTTGTGGGCCGGCGGAACGGCGGGCTCATTCCTCAGTACGCGCACCCGGAGTCCGCGGGTGGCGCTGGCGGCCTGCCAGATCCTTCTCGCCCTGGCAATTGCCTGGACTGCATTCACAATCGCCAGGGTCCTGCCATACTGGCCCGTCGATCCGTGGCTTTCAGTGAGCCCGTGGTTTAATTTCGACCTGGACGTGACGCGATGTCTGCGGGCTATCTTTCCCGCGACCCTGCTGTGGGGCGCGAGTTTCCCGCTTGCCATGGCGAGCGTGGCACGCGAGGGAGAGGACCCGGCGCTTGTGTCCGGAGAGGTCTATGCGGCGAATACCGCGGGCGCCATCGTGGGCGCTCTGGTTTTTACCCTGCTGCTGATTCCCGCAATCGGAACGAAGGGTTCGCAGCAGGCACTCATCTGGATCGCCGCGCTCAGCGCCATCGTAGCGATGACTGCGGCGACCATCGAACATCCCGAAGGAATGCGGGGCATGGCCCGGGCAAGCGCGGCGGCGGCGGCCACGGTGTTGTTGGCCTGGGGTCTTACGGACACGGCCTCCGATATTCCGTGGCAGGCGATTGCTTATGGAAGGCGCGTGGCGCCTGTTCTGCGGGAAGCGGAGTCGGCCGGTCAGAAACCCACGGCACCGCTCTTCGTCGGCGAGGGCATGAATACATCCGTCGTTATTACTCAAGTCGACGACCAGCGGTTCTTTTATGTCAGCGGCAAGTCCGAGGCATCTTCGGCGCCGCTCGATATGCGGCTGCAGCGAATGATGGGACACATACCGGCCCTGCTGCACACGGCGCCGCGGGCGGTGCTGGTGGTCGGATTCGGCGCGGGCGTTACGGCCGGGGCTCTGACCCGATACCCCGAGGTAGAGAGTATCGTTGTCTGCGAACTGGAGAAGATCATCCCGCCGGCATCGGACGAATACTTCGGCAAAGAAAACTACCACGTGTTGAGCGATCCGAGAACCCGCGTGGTTTACGACGATGCGCGGCATTACATCCTCACGACGCCCCGGAAGTTCGATCTGATTACCACAGATCCTATTCATCCCTGGGTCAAAGGCACCGCGACCCTGTATTCGAAACAGTATTACGAGCTGGTGAAAAAGCATCTGAATCCGGGCGGCGTGGCGGCGCAATGGCTGCCGATTTACGAGAGCGACGAGCAAACAGTCAAGAGCGAGCTCGCCACTTTCTTCAGTGTTTTCCCGCAAGCCACCGTATGGAGTAATTACACCGATGGCGATGGTTACGATCTCGTACTGGTCGGGCGGCAGGAGCAGGCTCCCGCTCCCGCTAAGGTGGATATCGACGCGCTGCAGAGGCGTCTGGATCAACCCACTTACGCGGGCGTGTCGGCGTCGCTCGCCGATGCCGGATTTCACTCGGCGGAAGAATTGCTTGGCGCGTATGCGGGCCGAGCCACGGATCTGCAACCGATGCTCGACGGCGCATCGATTACGGACGACAGGAATCTGCGCCTGCAATACCTCGCCGGATTGGGAGTGAACTCGCGTTTATCGCCGCGAATTTACAGCGATATTCTGGCGTACAGGAAGTTTCCGGAAGACCTCTTCGCCGGCGCCGGCGCGCGCGCCGATTCCCTGCGAGAAAAACTGGGACGGGCCCCTCGAACGTTTTAAGTATGCGATTCGCGTCTATCCGAGGAACCTGGTTTCTGAGTGGGTGGATTCTCAGCGCGCTCCTGCTCGCCAGCCCCAATAATCGGATTATTTGCGTGCTCGGACCCGGCACGGCGACTTACAAGCCGGCGAGCGATGAACGCCCGACGAGCGACGCGATGGAACTGGCCGGCCGCGTGAATGCGGCGGTGAAATCGATTTGCGGATCCCACTGCCCTGCCGTTGCGCTGTTCCGCAATCCCACCGCTGGGGGCGTAATGTTTATCGCGAATGGCGACCAGGCGAGGTTAGTGTACGGACCGGCATTCTTCGCGTCTGTCCACGATGCGATGGGCGACGCGGGTGTGTTCGCCCTGATGGCGCACGAACTGGGGCACGGGCTTGACGATGTTCTGGGAGCCGCCTGGGTCAAGAACACCTGGACTCCCGAATTACGGGCCGACGGGTGGGCAGGATGCGTGTTGGCGAAGAGCGGGATCGTCGGAAGCGAATTGGCGGCGGCGCTGACGACGCTCGCGAAATATCCAGCGGCTGCGCACCCGCCCTGGAATGTCCGGCTGCCCGTGATCCGCACCGGCTACACGGGCTGCGGAGGTGACGGAGCGAGGATCAGCCTGCACTGACTCGTTGCTCCGATCTTAATGCCGGTCGGCCTGGTCCCGGTGCTGGTGTGCGCCGCGATGTCCATCGTCTCCGAAGCAATGTCCAGAAGCCTCTTGTGCGGCAGCTTTCTTTGCAGCCCAGCATCTCTTAAGCGCATTGATGAGGCACGATATTACCCCATAACGCCCCGTCAAACTGCAGGCCAGGAAACCACTTCCTCGACATCGACACGCTCATTCTGACGGCGCTTTGCGAACGGCAGAACGGTGGGTTATCTGGAACGTAAGCCCGCGTGGCCCGGTTGCTTCACAAGGCTCGTGTAAGCCGCCTCGACAAACATATCCGTCGTCGAGGAGCCAGTGGTCGCGCCATAGAGCGGATCGTAGTCCAGCGTCGGCCTGGCCGCCTTGATTTGTTCGAGCGTCATCCCTTTGGCGATCATAGCCTTCAGACGGTCCCGGATGATGGTCAGCATGTCCCGGTATTCCACTACGTCGATTTCGTCGCAGATTCGTCCGTGACCGGGAATCACCATGGTGCCGCCCTCTTCGGAGTACGCCGGGATCGCCAGATCGATCACATGGTTGAGGCCGTCGATAATTCCCTGCAGGCTCCCGCCGCGGGCCACGTCCACCACCGGGTAATGATCTGTATCGAACAAGTCCCCGGTGGCAATAACATCCGAGCGACGGAAGAATACGATGCTATCGGCGTCCGTGTGTGCCGCTGGCGAGTGAAACATTTCGATTGCCTCGCCGTTGAAGAAAACCTCGTCCTTTTCGCCCGCGAAGGTTTCGGTAGGCCATGCTTCCGAGGTGAATGCCGGACGCTTTCCTTCCGGCGCGCCCATGCGGTCGAGAACAGCCTGGCTTCCCACGATCTCAACATTCTGTACCGCGGTCGAGAAAGGCGTATTCACCAACTCAACATGCCGCGAAGACCCGAGGATGCCCGCGACGGCGGCGTTGCCTCCCACATGATCCGCGTCCACTCCGGTGTTGAGAATCCAGTGGATGGGCAGCGCGGAGAGCTTCTGCACCGCCATCAGCATTCCTGCGGATGCTTCCGCTCGCCCGGTATCGACCAGCAGCACGCCCTGCTCACCGGTCTGGACGAGAACATTTGCGCCGTCGCCGACCAGCAGAAAAACGTTGCCCTGAATTTTCTGAACCTGGATTTCCGCGGGCGGCGGCGCGGCCGGTACGACGCGATTCTTCGAAACAGTATGCGCCGATTGCTTCATGTCCGCGCGATATTCGGGATACATCGTCTCCGCGCCCCCGAGCGCGGCATTCCCGGGAATCCGATAACGGTCGGCAAACTCCCGCAGGAAAGGGTTCTGGCCAGGGAGATATTGCGGTACCGCGTCTTTGGGGCGGTTCGTGATCTCTTCAGCAGATCGGCAATGGTAAACCCAGGATGCGTCGCTGTCGTGCAGGTTGATCATGAAGTCCTCGGACTTGATCAGCGGTTCGGTCAGATATGCCGGATCATGCAGGATCATCACGTGAGTCAGATAATCGCCATGGCGAATGAAGTGCTCCGTCATGGTCGCCTGGTCGCTCATCACTACGCCATTGCGCCGCACCCAGCCGGTCTTGATATGCGTCGTCGTTACCGTGAGAACGTCGCCCTCCCATTTGCCGGTCGAAAATCCCATCCAGGTGTGGGGAGCGTAAGCGGGCGGATGCGGACGGCCATCCATCCAGATCGTCCGAAACTGCGACCAGGTGCTGATGTAGTTCCGGATCGCGATCACCTGCTGGGTCTCGGGGTCCTTTTCCTGCCAGATGCGCAGATCGAGCGGACCTCGGTAGATATAAGGCGAAACATGTACCCGGCACTGCTCTTCCGGCAGTGTGAGCCGCGATGCGTCCCAGCTCTCCGCTCTCTGACGGGCCGCGTCGTTGATTGGCAGTCCCAGATAGTCGACCAGTTCCGGACCGGGAATCCGCTCCGGCTGATCTTCGTGATACTGGGGCGACCACTCGCCATCCAGCAGGATTTGGGCAAAAGCGGTTTCACGCGGCAGGATGGCCACCATCGCGACGATCGGGAGAAAGCGCATGAGGCGCTGCCATTTCATGGTTTCTATTTACTCCATCGGCAAGTGTATGACAGGCAGGAGCCGAGTGAAGCCCGGCTGGGGGAACCGGCCCCGACGGCGACAGGCCCCGCCAGCGACGAGTCCCGAGCGACGCGCATCGCGGAAGGTAGCGAGATCAGAGAAAAACATCAGCAACCTACCAGGCGGGATTCTTGCCGCCCTTGTACGCCCATTCATCACGCCCCTCGTTGTATATCTTCCGCTTTGTGAACAGCCATTTTCCATTGACCTTCACCAGCTCGTCTTCATAGTGCCCGAACCCGTCGAAGACTCCCCTGCGTTGCGGGTTTGTCGTTGGAATAGTGGAACCAATACGAGACTGAGGCCGCTTTGTCGCCGTCCACCTTGATGACGATATTCGAGATGTTGTGTCGAGCACCCCGTCCGGTGTGAAGGTCGAAACATAGAGATTCGGATCGTGAAAGTCGAGCGCGAAGAGATATCGTGCTTGCAGGTCCTCAATCGCGGCGCGATCCTCTCCATAGCTGCTGAGCGGGCGAGACTGCGCATGCAGACTGACCATGTTGGACACCATGAACATCACGGCTGCCGTGACGAGCGCGGTCGTGCCGGCGAGTGCCAGGAGAACTGTCTTTCGCATCTTGACCTCTCTTTCAGGAACGAGCGGAAACCAGTATAGAAGATTTTGAAGTGAGATACGTCGCGCCCGTGCCGGGAGTCCGGATGTGGAAGTTCGTTGTCGTCAACGATAAGGAGGATCTCGCGCTCAAGCAGCGCACGGGATTCCAGGATTCACCGCCCACATCGCGGCCGCCGAGCGGCTGAACGCGCAAGCCACTTGTTTACGAAGACAGTCGTACGGTAGCCGCTGCTTTTAAGCGCCATCTGTTCCGAGGTTAGCGGAGATTGGCATGGAGTCAGACTATTTCCGGGCCGCCAAATCGCTTCCCGCTTTGGTTGGCATGCGCGAGGCCGGCACACATTCCGCCGCAGCCACGACGGCGGGATTATGTGGGAACCTGGCGAGATCGATCTCATCCCGGCGCCCTATGAAACACAAGGGCAACTTTTTATTCTCGACGCCGGCAGCCGACGAGCGCCTGGTGGCTCGCGGGAAGGGACAGATGCACCCCTCTCACCACGGCAATGAAAAGTTCTCCACCGTATGGGCGTCTGACGCCCCCCACGCTGGCCGTCCACGTCGAGGAATGCGGATTGCGCGCCTCGCCTGATAGTTTACTGGTTGGTCCGCAGGGCCAAAAAGACCTTTAAGTTATTGATTCGATGGTGCGCCCGGAGTGATTCGAAACCCGACCTTCTGGTTCGTAGCCATCCCGTTTTCCTTAACTCCCTGATTATACGGTAGATATTTTCGCATTAAAATTCAAATTAAGCACCAAAAATACGCCTGTGGGGGGGGCAGCTTCCACCCCGCCTTTCGATCTGCGTGGCCATGCGGCTTCGCGCGAATCGGCCGTGAAGCGCGGCCGTTGATTAGAATCGGTGCTTACCCCTTCATGGCCGTGCCGACAAACGTGAGCGCGTCTGCGTTCGACATCCTGAAAATTCATTCCGCTTTCCGGAACGGCAGGTTTCTTGTCTGGGGAGAAGTCGATCCGCGCCAGTCGTCTCCGCGGCGTCTGCCCTTTTGCGCCAAACCCGCTCGGATCAGGCGCGCCATCTCGCAGGTCGTGGACCAGGCCGATCTCCCCGCTGACTTTCAAGCCTTTGCAATCTGGCTTCCCACGATCGAGGGGAAACCGGTTGGGCCTCTGGAGCGCCGGATGGAAAACCCCTCCGCCCCAACCGGTCCTCAAATTCAACCATGGATCGTCTCCACCGCGATTCTTTCAGCCGAAAGTACTTTCTACTTTCTGGATGCCTGCAATCGGAATCCTTACGCCGAGGACCGGGACACCAAACTCGCACCGAGCACGCGCTTCTGGGGCGCAGCACTCCGCTTCGTAGCCGGCCTCGCGCTGCGCGATCGTTTTATTCCATCCGTGACTGCCGAAGGAGAGAGTTTTCACGCGCGATGGAAACCTCTGATCGCCGCGCCTGATCAGGATCGGCTGCGTAGCCTGGCCAGGGCTATGCCGCCTGTCGCGCGCGCCATCACTCCAACGGACGCAAAGGCGCCTCCCGAAGACGATCCATTCGTGCTGCTGTCAGGTTTTGTCGCCTGGCTGATGGACGTGCTTCCGCGCGCCGCGAGCAGCTCGGTGCGGCTCCCGGTCTCGCTCCTTCGCGACGTCAACAAAAGGAACATGGATGCGGCATGGATGATCAGGCTGCGCACGATCGAATCCGAAATGCCAGGGAACCGCTGAGCTGCTGGCGAGCTTCTCCGAGCGGGTCAACTCCTGGCACCGGCCCGTCGTGCACGAAGCGGCATTTCCCTGGCTGCTCTCTTTTGAACTTCATGAACCTGGCGGGGAGCCGGACGGCGCAACGCGCGAGGCCTCTCACGGGGAGCACGCGGAAGCCGACGCCTGGCGCGTAAAATACCAATTCGAACCGGTGCACGGCGGGCCCCCGCTCCCGGTCGATAAGGCTCCGCCCCGGATCGCGGCGCGGCTGCTCGCGCGGGCCGCCACCATTTGCGCCGATATCTCATTGACCTACAGTGGGGAGAATGCCGATTCATTTCCCCTCGATGTCACCGGCGCCTTTCGCTTCCTCACTGAGACCGGGGGCTTGCTGCAACAGCAGGGTTTCCGCGTCGTGCTGCCCGAGTGGTGGACGCGCCGGGAACGCTCCGTCAACGTCCGGGCCCGCCCGGTCATTAAGCCGTCTGCCGTCGATTCGCCTTCGGCCGGCAGCGCCGGCATGTTCTCACTCAGTGAGTTGATGCGGTTCGACTGGGAAGTGGCCATCGGCGGCGAGAACTTCACACGCGACGAACTGGACTGGCTCTCGGCATCCACTGCGCCGCTCGTCAAGGTGCACGGCAAGTGGCTGCCTTTCGATCCCGCAAGCATTCGCGCGGCGCTGGACCTGTGGAAGCGGGAACCCGCGCCTGCCCGCGACGTGATTCGCATGGCGCTGGGTGCTGCCAATGCGCCGCCGGGCGTTCAGTTCGAAGAGGCGCGCGGCGAAGGCTGGATCGGCGAACTGCTCGGGAAACTGGGAGGCCATACACGCTTTGAAGAGCTTCCGGCGCCCACGGGCTTTAACGGTACCCTGCGGCCGTATCAGCTGCGCGGTTTCTCCTGGCTCGGATTTCTTCGGCAGTACGGACTGGGCGCCTGCCTGGCCGACGACATGGGCCTCGGAAAGACCATCCAGGCTCTTGCGCTGCTGGAACGCGATCATGCCAACGGCGTCGACCGTCCGGTGCTGCTTGTCTGTCCCACATCGGTGGTTGGCAACTGGCGGAAGGAGGCGGCGCGCTTTGCTCCCGGCCTCCCTGTCCTGGTCCATCATGGACTGTCGCGCGCACGCGGTGAAGAATTCGCCCAACAGGCCGCCCGTCATGCGCTCGTCATCTCCAGTTATGCCCTGATGCATCGCGACCTGGATCTGCTGAAAGAGATTGCGTGGTCCGGAATCATTCTCGACGAGGCGCAGAATATTAAGAACCCGGACACGCGCCAGTCTCGTGCCGCGCGGTCCCTCGCGGCCGATTTCAGAATCGCCCTCACGGGCACGCCGGTGGAGAACAACGTCGGCGAGCTCTGGTCCATCATGGACTTCCTGAACCCCGGCTTTCTCGGTAACCAGACTGAATTCAGGCGGCGGTTTCTGCTCCCGATTCAGAAAGGGGTCGATTCCGGGGCAGCGCTGCAACTAAGGAAGCTGACGGCGCCGTTCATCCTGCGACGCCTCAAAACCGACACTTCCGTCATACAGGATCTCCCCGAAAAAATGGAGATGAAGGTGTTCTGCAATCTGACACCGGAGCAGGCTTCGCTCTACAAAAGCGTCGTCGAAGAGACCGCGCGCGCGCTCGAAGCCGCCGAGGGCATCAAACGCAAGGGCGTGATTCTCGCGGCCCTCACCAAACTGAAGCAGGTATGCAATCACCCCGCGCAGTTTCTGGGGGATCAGTCGCCGCTCCTGGGCCGCTCGGGAAAGCTGTCGCGTCTGACCGAAATGGTGGAGGAATTGCTCGCGGAAGGCGATTGCGCCCTGATCTTCTCCCAGTTCGTCGATATGGGCAAGAGGCTGCAGTATCACCTTTCCGCCACCTTCGGCGAAGACGTGCTCTTCCTGCATGGCGGCGTGCCCGCTGGCAAACGGGACCAGATGGTGGAGCGTTTTCAGAACGGCGGCAAGGGCAATCCCCGTCTGTTCGTCCTCTCGCTCAAGGCTGGCGGCACGGGTCTGAATCTCACGGCCGCGAACCACGTCTTCCACTTCGACCGTTGGTGGAACCCCGCTGTTGAAAACCAGGCCACCGACCGCGCATTTCGTATCGGACAGAAGCGCAGCGTTCAGATTCATAAATTCGTTTGTATGGGTACGCTGGAAGAGAGGATCGACGAAATGATTGAGCGTAAGAAAGCCGTGGCCGACGACGTCATCGGCGCCGGAGAAGCGTGGCTCACCGAGCTTTCGACTGCGGAGATCAAACATCTGTTCGCGCTTCGGCAGGATGCCGTTTCGTGAGTGTCATTTTGTGAGTAAAGACAGGGCGCGCCACTGGTGGGGAGCGGCGTGGGTGGAAAAGATGGAACGTCTGGCCGAACGCAGCCGGTTCGCCGAAGGAGAGCAGTACGCGCAAAAGGGCCGCGTGCCAGCGATCCGATTCGACGGACGCACCATCGCAGCCAGAGTGCAGGGCCCGCAGGAGCCTCCGTATACTGTCCGGATCTCCTTCGATCCCTTCTCGCGTGAGCAGTGGGATGGCCTGTTTGCCGAAGTGCGCGACCGTGGCGCGCTTGCGTCGTCGATCTCTTCGGGCGATCTTCCACTGGAAGTTCAAACGGCGTTTTCAAAGGCCAATCTCCGATTCATGCCGGAGCGCTATGTGGACCTGCACCTCGAATGCGCCTGCCCGGACTGGCTCAAGCCCTGCAAGCACCTTGTGGCCGTATGGCTGAAGTTTGCGCGCGATTTCGATCACGACCCTTTCCTTCTGTTCGAGCTTCGGGGGATGAAGCGCGACGAGCTGCTTGCCATTTTGCGCAACCGGCGATCGGCGGCTGTTCCGGCGCCTGCGGAAACGGCTGCGGAGGAGGATTTTCCGGAGATCGCCGTTCCGATGGAGCTTTCGGTTTTACCGGCCGATCCCGAAGCCTTCTGGTCGTCGCCTGTACTGCCCGCCGAGCCTGCCCAATTGCCCGGGCGGCTGCTTATGGACGACGACGTTTTCGAGAGGCTGGAAAACTGGCCGGGAGTGGAATCACAGTTCCACCAGATCTACGACGCGGTCTATGAATTAGCCAGTCTCCTCTGTTCGTAGCGGTATGGAATCATCTAGCGGCATGAGTGGCCTACTGAAAGAAATGAAACATGACAGATACAAAGCCGTCAATCGGTGCATCCAGCAAGCCGCGGAGCAAACCGCGGCCACCGGCGGATTGTCAGCGCCTGTCATCGAACGATTTCTCCGTACGGGAGAGGAGACGTGGGATGGAGCCGGCTCCGGGCGCTTTACTCTTGCCCAGTTCACGCAGGACGAGGTTTACACCCGAGCGGCAAAAGCCGCACTGCGGACATTGTTCCGTCTGCTGTCCGATCTGCTTCCCGCGGAAACTCGACTGCTCCCGCCGGTTGCGCCCGAAGCAATACGGCGGCGCGTTGAGCCGATGGTGACGGGGCTTGTGCAGCGCGACTGGCGGGAAGTCGCCCTGCGTGAAATCGTGCCTCGGACGTTCGTGCTGAATTTTCAGGGGGCCGAAGCCGCCATTGACGCAGAGTTGTCGACCTGTTTCATGGGATCGGCGTGGCGGATTCTGTGGGCTTTGTTTGGAGACTACGGGCTCAAACCAGACGATATCGAGATGGGATGCGATGGCCTCGCAGGAGACTTTGCACACGTGCGCTGGTCAGCCTATGAAACCAAAGACCCATACAGTGACGTTGTCGTCCACGAAACGGCGCACCTGCTGCACTACCTGAAGCCCGCGCACCATGGATTGCATCTTCGACGGGGTCAGGAGAGGTTCGTAGACGTCGAGTTTCGCCATCGCGAGCTATTCGCGTATGCGTGCGAGGCATATTCACAGGTGGTTCGCTGCGGCGCGCGAAAATCGCGGGTTTCGTTCGCGGAGAAGATGCAGGAGGATGCATTTTCATTTCCGAGGGGCGAGATCGAGGAAGTGGCTGGGCTGGTTCTCCTGGCTGCTCGCGCGCGGAATGGCTGGCGCGTAATTCGGGAGGCTACCGAGATCCGCAGAACCCGAAGGCGGCCCGATTCGGTCCCCGGAGCGCAATAACAAAAGGCCACTTCATTTCCCGGAGGCGGCAATCAGCTTTGCCTTTCGCTCCTCCAATCGAGCGATCTGGACCTTCAGACGCCTAAGTTCGCGGTTGAGGCGCGCCAACTCCGTCTTCGCCTGCTGGTCCTTCAGGTAATTGTTGCCGTGCTTCTTCCCGACCAGTGCCTCCACCTCTCGCCGAAGAAGCCGCAGCCAGGGATTTCCATACATCGAGCCTTCCCGGTAGTGGAGCGTGCCGGCCCGTATCGCCAGGATGATCTCGTCCTGCGTCAGCCCGAATTCTTCCCGCGCCGTCTTGTCGCTGAGGGTGGCTCCCTCGCGCTGCCACTCGGAATCGGAATCGTCCATAAGTCCGGGTTTCATTGAAGAGTCAACTGCCAAAACCCCAGGCGTTCACCTTGGAGTGCGGCCGGCTTTCGGGGATGTCGGGAAGGCCGGCGAGATAAATGGCCTCCGTCCGGTGGTTGACATAGGCCTCGAATATGAAATCGTTCCAGTACTCCCGCGTCGGGGCGTACTTCATGTGGCCCTCGTAGTCGTCGACGCGCGCCGTTTGCGCGAACGTGCGACTGAAGTATGCCAGCCAGTCGTGAGGCCCTGGCTCCAGCAGGATATATGGTGTGGTGAAGACAACGTGGTCGGCGCTGCCCTGGATTGGCGGCGGGAGTATGCGCACGTACCATAGCTCGCCCTCCTTCCCGTGGTAACCGGACGGAACGATGGCGCTGAACGTGGCGCCGGTGACGAGATCCTCGAGGATGGCCAGATCGTCTTTCCTGGCTTTGTGGATATAGATGCCCATCCGCGAGTCCTGCATCAGCCGGATGAGGCGCAACAGTTCGGAATTAACGCCGAAAGCAGCACCGAACTCAAGGACGGTGGTGCCGATTGTCTCGTTCGCCGCTCCAGCGCAAGCGTCGAAGAAAGCCCAGCAAGTGAAGTACGAAGTCGTGAGCGGGCTCATGGGCGGGGCGCTCGGCATGTAGAGATCCTCTGCTTTGGAAATGACCTCTGCGAATGGCGCCATCTCTTTGAACGCAGTGAGTTGCTCCGACATGACAGACACCTGGTTTTGGGTGTAGATGTAGGCGGCGTGCGCGGGATGGAAGCCGGTAAGGCCTCCTGCCGCGGCACTACTATTGATGGCCTCCGCCAGCTCGGCGGCCTTGCCCCGCCCGCGCCGCTGCAACTTTGCAATCAGCTCTTGTGCGATGGGTTTGCCTCTCGATGCCTCGTGATGCTTGTTGTCCATGTCCGTTGTTCTTCGGCGATCGCTTTACCCCATACCCTCGTGGATCGGACGAACACGCGCGGATGAGAGTATCGCTAAAGGCCGCGCCGCTCTGCGGGCGTATACCGCCTGATCGAATATCCAGGTATGTTTTGCCGACATGGATCCTGAATCATTTTGGCACTCCGGCCCGCGACAATTCCCATCGGCTGGATGGTTGGTTTTCGGAGAAAATAGGGGCATGGCCACGACACATCGCCGGCGCACTACAACCAGGCGGAATCCTGGCTCCGATCTGCGGGAGGATGTTCGGGAAGCCATTGAACGTGCGTGGCCCGACGGCGTGGTGGAAATGGTATTCGACTCCGATGAGTCGTGGTTCCACGATGTTTATGCGAAGCTGGCGTCGGCGTTTCGGCGCATCAAGAGTGCGCAACTGGCGCACGAACGCGAGTCGGCACCGGTGCCCGTGCGGTTCGATGATTCCGATGACGACGAGGATCGTTTCCCGGACGATCCGGAGCCTTCGCGGTCTTACCATCTCTTCTTCGTCTGCCCGGAGGGGGACGCATTCAATTATGAGACCGCGATTGAGGGTATCGCCGAACCACATAGGAATGGGGAGGAAGACGAGAGTGAGGTGCCCGTGGAAACAGTTGCCGGAAGCGGCAGAACCGGCTGGGCGGTGGCCGTATCCCTGATCGCTCCTTTCGCGGTCATCACCCTCAGTGACATGGAGGCTTATGAGGACGGCTCATTTTCGGATCCCACTATCGAGTCCCATGGGTTCACCGAAACGGGACAGCGGATCGATCCGGAGACTGAGTTCCTGAAGTGGAAAGGCGAGCGGGCATTTCGAACACTCCTGAAGCTGCGCGGCCGGATTTGCGACATGCTGGACAACCATGGGATTCGGCGTGCTGCCGGAGACGGAGTGGCGCAAACCCGTTCCAGGGTTGCGAGCCAGCGAGGAGGTCTTCGCAGGAACTGCAGGCGAGCCGGTCCGGGTGCTGGATGCGCTCTTCTTTGAAGGCTTGTAAAAGCTGCGAAGAATTGCGTGGCCAAAATCAGGGAGTCTACCGGCAAATCGACAGCCCGCCCGTAACATGAAGAGGACCGGGCTGCTGGACTTTCCGCGCAGGACCGAGACGGCATCTCGCATGCCATACTCGAAGGTAAAGTAGAGTAACGGCATGATCGCCATAAACGCGCACTACGACGGCAAGGTAATCGTCCCGGATGAGCCCGTAGATCTGCCTCCAAATCAGGCTTTGATTGTGCGAATTGAGACGAAGAGGCTGGATGAACCGCCAACACGCGAATCCGCGCTGGCGTGGCTGGCCGCGAACGCAAGCGACAGTCCCGACGTACCCTTTGACTTGTCGCATCAGCACGATCATTACCTGTACGGCGTACCCAAGAGGGACGTTTGAACGCGGCTGCGATCTGGTTCGCGGACACTTCATTCTGGATTGCTGTTTCCCAAAAGACCGATCAATACCACGGCCGGGCATCTGCCTGGAGCGACTACCTGGTTAAGAAGGATGCCTTTATTCTCACCACCGAGGCTGTTTTGTGGGAATGGATGAATGCATTGGCAAACTCCTCGACTCGCCGTGCAACAGCGGAAGGCTACCGGCGATGTCACCAGGATACGCAGATCGAGGTTGTGCCCTTCGCCGTTGACATGATCGCCGCCGCGTCGCGTTTCTACGAGGCCAGAAGCGACAAGGACTGGAGCCTCACCGACTGCCTGTCGTTTCTGGTCATGGAGCAACGCGGGGTGCCGCGTGCTCTCACAACGGATCACCATTTCCGGCAAGCAGGTTTCGAGGCAGTACTGCTCGAGGACCCGCCCGCCGCCAGTTGAGTTTTCTTCTACCGCAACGAGATCGAACGGCGCGATGCGATTCCGAACGACCGCAGCCGTGCCGCCATACGCTCAACGCGCGTTTGAGTCGGGCACGGGCTCTCGTTGATGTGGAGTAATGGGCCGGTCTGCCGCGTGTCGGCGGCGCGCGGAGCGGACTTACGGGGTTCGACGAGACCGTCGCTATTTGAAATCACGGACTCTGCGTGGAAGACGCAGCTTCTAATGTAGGGGACGCGACGAAAAAGTGTGTCGCCATCATTGATCCAAGTACATCCCAACTACAAACCCCTGGCCGGGAGGAAAATACTCCAATGGGCCGACCTTCTGGACGGAGGCCAGAACGTCAACCCACCCAGATTCGCGCTCATGGTACTCAATTTTCCGGGTTGTCTCGGCTGTAAATTACTGATTTATTTGGTGCGCCCGGAGTGATTCGAACACCCGACCTTCTGGTTCGTAGCCAGACGCTCTATCCAACTGAGCTACGGGCGCAATATCAACAGTATAGCCTGGCCCGCCCGACAGACCGAATCCAGAAATTCGTATCGATTCGTACCATCAGCCGCCTCCAGCCCCGCGCCGGCGCACCTATAGTGAAATCATGGTCACTACCGCAAAGCCCGTTGATCCCGCTCTCAGCCCCGCCCTTGCTGAAATCGAAAAGAAGACCGGCCCGAGCAATTTCCTGCGCGTCATGGCGCATCAGCCGGACGCGATGCGCGCCTTCGCACCCCTGTATGCGAGCGTCGTGGGCACCAAAGCCCTCGACAGCCGCCTTAAAGAGATGATCTATCTCGCCGTTTCCTTTGTGAACGAATGCGATTACTGCGCCTCACACCATATTGGGACGGGGCGGGCGGCAGGTCTCACCGACGACGAAATTCGTGAAATCGAAATGGAAAATAATCAGAATTTCACGCCAAAGGAGCAGGCGGCACTGCACTATGTCCGCGAATTGACCCGAACCGCGGACGTCGATGGAGGCACGCGGAATGCGGTTGAGGAACTTTTCTCCTCCGATCAGCTCGTCGCGATAACCATGATCGCCGCGATGGCGAATTTCACAAACCGCTTCAATAACGGCTTGTCGGTTCCCCTCGAAGCGGGAAGCGCCCCCCTATCGACGCCCGCGCTGGGTTAATACCGGTGCGATGATCGATATTTGGCCGTTCTCATCGGAGTTCATCCCATCGCCGAAGCGCTTCGGACAAAGCGCCCTCTCGAACGCATCCTCATAGCTCGCGGAGCGGGAGGCCATCGCCTGCAGGAAATTATCGACCTCGCCCGCGGCACGGGAACGCCGGTGCGATTCGAGGATCGGGGAGCACTCGATCGCCTTGCCGGAGTGAAGTCGCATCAGGGTGTGGTCGCGCTGGGAGCGGAGAAGAAATACGCCGAACTGGAAGAGATTGCCCCCGCGTCCGAACTTCTCGTTGTTCTCGACGGCGTAGAGGATCCGCACAACCTGGGCGCGATTATCCGCACAGCGCATGCCGCGGGCGCGGGCGCAGTGATCATCGCCGAACGGCGCGCCGCTGGTCTTACGGAAACCGTCGCGAAATCGGCCGCGGGCGCCCTTGAGCACCTTCCGGTGGTGCGCGCCGTGAATATCAACCAGACCTTGAGGTCACTCAAAGATGAGGGTTACTTCGTTTATGGCCTCGACGAGAAGGGCGACCAGACCTTTGACTCCGTTGACTGGCCGGAACGCACCGTAATCGTCATGGGAGCCGAAGGCAAAGGACTGCACGATCTGGTGAAGAAAAACTGCGATGCGCTGGTGCGCATTCCGATGGCGGGAAAGATTGCGTCGCTGAATGTCTCTGTCGCTACCGGGATCGTCCTGTTCGCCTGGCGATCCCGGCGCGCGCAGAAGTCGTGAGTTTTTACTTTCCTTCGATCCGCAGACCGTTCTCAACCTTGAAGACGCCGGAAACGGCGTTCGTCCTGATCCCCGCAATAGTGCGGTCCATTTCGTTGGCCACCACGCCCTCGAGGCGCACGTTCCCGTTTTTCACAATGATGTGGATCGACGGAAGCGCCTGATATCCATACCGCGTCCCAAGCGAGGGGTCGCGGTAGATGGCGTTATAGACCGCGCGGCGAATCCTGTCGTCATTCGGCGAAAGCGGAAGCACTTCGATGTTATTCGTTACGCCCGTTACGCCTTCGACCCTTTTAACGGCGCGCCCGGCATCATCCTTCAGCACGGGCTTTACAACCTGGCCGACAAGGGTCACCATGCTGCCGTTCACGGTGAAGCCAAGGTCGTCGAAAACGCCGTAATACGGCAAAGTGACGAGCGCCCGGCGGACGTCCTTGATGATCCTGGCCTCGTTCCCCGGTCCATTGACGTAGGGGTCCATATGGCCTTTATCCTGAGCGGCAATCGTGCCGGGAATCGCCAGCGCGCCGATCAGCAAAACAAACCCAATTCCCTTCATACGCACCTTTCCTCTCATGTACATCGACGCTATCTGAAGCACGTACATTACCAGTCGGGTTAGTCCGCCGCGTCGGCCGTCACCCGGACGTTGTCGCCGCCGTCCGAAATCTGATGCAAAACTTCATCGGCCTGAGCTGCCGTGAAGCTCTCCACCTTCGCGGAGTGGTTCATGGAGCAGAATTTCGGTCCGCACATGGAGCAGAAAGCCGCTTCCTTGAAGCCTTCCTCGGGAAGAGTTTCGTCATGCATCGAGCGCGCCGTCTCGGGGTCGAGCGAGAGCTCGAACTGGCGGTTCCAGTCGAAGTTGTATCGCGCCCGCGACAACTCGTCGTCGCGATCCCGCGCGCCGGGCCGATGCCGCGCCAGATCCGCCGCATGGGCGGCGATCTTGTACGCAATAATTCCCGCCTTGACGTCTTCACGGTTCGGCAGTCCCAGATGTTCCTTGGGCGTCACATAGCAGAGCATCGACGCGCCGTGCCAGCCGATCATGGCGGCCCCGATCGCCGAAGTGATGTGGTCGTAACCGGGCGCGATGTCGGTCACCAGCGGCCCCAGCGTGTAGAACGGCGCGTCGTAGCACAATTCGCGTTCCTTGATCACCTGCAGCTCGATCTGGTCGAGCGGAATGTGCCCCGGGCCTTCGATCATCACCTGAACGTCGTACTCCCAGGCTTTCTTCGTCAATTCGCCCAGCGTCTTCAGTTCGGAGAACTGCGCCTCGTCGCTCGCATCGGCGATGCAGCCGGGGCGAAGGCCGTCGCCCAGAGAAAAGCTGACGTCGTACTTCTGGAAGATTTTGCAAATGGCGTCGAAATTCTCGTAGAGCAGATTCTGGCGATGATTCTTGACCATCCATTCGGCGAGGATCGCTCCGCCGCGGCTGACGATACCCGTAATACGCTTCGCCGCGAGCGGCACATACTGCACCAGCACGCCCGCGTGAATCGTCATGTAGTCGACGCCCTGCTGCGCCTGCTCTTCGATCACTTCGAGCATGACGTTGATATTCAGGTCTTCCACACGGCGCACACGCGAAAGCGCTTCGTAAATCGGCACGGTGCCGATGGGCACGGGCGAGTTGGCGATGATCGCCTTTGCGGATCTCCGGAATGTCGCCGCCGGTCGAAAGATCCATCACGGTATCGGCGCCGTATTTCACGGAATAGCGCAGCTTTTCCAGCTCTTCGTCGATATTCGACGTGGTGGCGGAGTTCCCGATATTCGCGTTGATCTTGCAGCTTCGACTCGACCCCGATCGCCATCGGCTCCAGGTTGGTATGCCGGATGTTGGCGGGGATGATCATACGGCCCCGCGCCACCTCAGCACGGATCAGCTCGGGCGAGACCTTTTCGCGGCGGGCAACATATTCCATCTCCTCCGTGATCAGCCCCTTGCGGGCATAGTGCATCTGGGTCCGGATGGAATCGGACGATCGTTTTTCAACCCACGGCGTACGCATCTTAAAGCCAGTGTATATCGCGCGGAGTTCCCTGTGGGCGGGGTTATTCAATGTACCTCCAGAAATCGCTTATACTCCCCTTGATGCCGACAATCGAGAAACACAAACCAGGCGCGTTCAGCTGGATCGAGTTGACCACGAGTGACCAGGACGCCGCAAAGACCTTCTACACCACACTCTTCGATTGGACATTCCAGGATTCGCCGATGGGACCGGGCGATTTCTATACCATGTTTTCCCTGGACGACCATGTTGTCGCGGCAGGATACACCATTCGTGAGGACGAAACCGCAATGGGCGTTCCACCGCACTGGAACTTATATATCGGCGTCGAGAGCGCCGACGATACGGCGAAGCGCGCGAGCGAGCTTGGCGGAAAGATCCTCGCGCCGCCTTTCGACGTCGCCACGCACGGACGCATGGCGGTGATTCAGGATCCCACCGGCGCCGTGTTTTCGATCTGGCAGGCGAAAGACCATCAGGGTCTCGCCATTAGAGACGAACCCGGCAGCTTTTGCTGGGCGGACCTCAGCACTCCCGATACGCAAAGGCCGCGTCCGCGCTTCTATTCGCAGCTCTTCGGATGGTCTATCGAATCGGGACAGGACGATTCCGGTTATCTGCACATAAAGAACGGCGAGGATTTCATCGGCGGCATCCCACCGGCGCAGCGTCGCGATCCGAACGCGCCACCGCACTGGTTCATCTATATCTTTGTAGCGGACTGCGACGCCAGTACGGCGAAGGCGAAAGAACTGGGTGCGCGCGTGTTCATGGGGCCGATAACCACCGAGAATGTGGGGCGGATGACCTTTCTTGCCGATCCGCAAGGCGCGGGTTTCGCGTTATTCGAGCCGGATCGCCGTTGACGGGCGTCGCTCTTCCGGCGGACCCGCTTCCCTGCCCGTCACAGCGTAAACTTCACGCCGCCAAAGAATCCTCTCGGCGCGCCGGGCGAATAGAAGGTCGAGTTTCGTACCGCATCGGTGTCGTCCGGAAAGGGCCGCGGAATGAATTGACCCTGGTACCGGTTCATCTATATCCTTGTGGCGGACTGCGACGCCAGTACGGCGAAGGCGAAAGAACTGGGTGCGCGCGTGTTCATGGGGCCGATAACCACCGAGAATGTGGGGCGGATGACGTTTCTTGCCGATCCGCAAGGCGCTGGTTTCGCGTTATTCGAGCCGCATCGCCGTTGACGGGATTCGCTCTTCCGGCGGACTCGCTTCCCATGCCGGTCACAACGTAAACTTCACGCCGCCGAAGAATCCTCTCGGCGCGCCGGGCGAATAGAACGTCGAGTTTCGTACTGCATCGGTGTCGTCCGGAAAGGGCCGCGGAATGAATTGACCCTGATCGTTGAACGGAGTCGTATTCAGTTGAGCCGCGGTGTAGTAACGATGGTTGAACAGATTGTCGATCTGCGCGAAGAGTTGCATATGCTTGAGAATCTGGTAATGCGCGCCCAGATTGGTTGACCCGTAACCAGGTGAAAAGCCCGGACCAAGGTAATAGACTCCGTCCGGTTGATCCAGATTATTTTCGTTGCCGCGGGCGAACGAGCGGCCAACAGCCACGAAATCCAGATCGACGTCGAGCTTTCGACTTGGATGGAAATCAAGATAGGCCTTGAGAACGTTCCGTGGCGTTTGGGGGATCTGGTCGCCCGGCGTAACCTGAATGTTGCCGTCCTCGCCCGGCCCGGAGTCGTTTGTGCTGTTGCTGCCGCCGCCCAAAAACTGCGTGCTCTGGAAAGTCGCATTGAGGAACGTATAATTACCGCCTAATGTAAACCAGCGATAGTTGCCGCTGATGCTGGCCTCGGCGCCCTGGCGGCGAGTCTTTCCGTAATTGACGAAATAACCAAACCCGGTCTGCTGCGAGGCAACGAACAAAATATCGTTGGTATTCTCCGCCCGGAACCATCCCGCACTCCATTTCAATTTGCTCTCCCCCGTGCTGCGGACGCCGGCTTCGAACGTCCGCGCCACAACCTGCTTCAACGGCGGATCCGCGACCAGCGCGTTCGGCAGGTTGCAAGGCTGCGTCGGATCGGCGCAGCCTAATTCGATTGAGGTCGGCGCACGATTCGACTCGCTATAGCCGAAATAAAGGCTCGCCAGATGAAATGGCGTATAAACGAGCCCCGCTGCCGGGTTGAATCGATTGAACGTGTAGTTTCCATTCAGCGAACCGCGGGCTTCGGGGTCCGTGACGGGAAGGCGATCGATGTTCTGGATCGCGGCGTGGTTATAACGGCCCGAGATGGTGATCACGAGGTTCTTTGCCGGACGCAGCGTGTCGGTGGCGTAGAGGCCGATGGCGTTCGTGATCCCATGCAGATCGACACGGGTATCAACGGGCACGCCGTCGCTATTGGTGCTGCCGTCCGCATAGCTGTTTATCGGCGTAATGGATACGCTGTCGGGATTGAGGTATCCGAATTGTCCCGCCTGCTGATAGGTCAGACTACCGCGATCCCACGACATTCCGGCCGTAAAGCTGTTATGTGCGTTGAGCCAGTGCGCCTGTCCGGAGACGCCCCAGGCATGCTGTTTGTCGTAGGTGCGCGTAAAGAGGCCAGTACACTTTTCGGACGGCTCGCTCATCTCCAGCCCCTGCGCGATGCAGCGCCAGAACGGAAACGGTTCCGTAGTGGGATTGCCCGTTAAGGGAAATCCGCTGTACCCCGCGGCGGTCAGCGCAGCGATGTCCGCGGCGCTCAGATTGTAAAGCGATTCGGTGAACGAATCGTCGTTGAGATCGCCATTGGTGCTGTCGGCGCGTACGTAACGAAAATATGCCGCGCCGGACATGGTGAAGCGATTACTGAAAGCATGGCTCAGGTTGAGAGTAAACGCGGGCGACCGGTTCCACGTAACATCGGGAATCGTGTTGACGGCTTTGTAATTCTCGGCGAGAAAGCGCGTGTCCGTAGAACCGTTGCCTGTAAGGTTGTTATCGGCGTACGAGAAGCCCAGCGAGATATTCGTCTGTCCCTTCGTGTAGCCGACTTTGGCAAAGGTCTGGAAAACGTCGGAGGGCGAGTATTCGCGCCAGCCGTCTTCCCGGAACCAGTTGGAGGCGAGATACCAGTCCAGACCTTTCGAGTTCGACCCGCCGTGTTCGAATGTGCCTTCCCTGCGCCCGAAAGAACCGCCATCAAGGGAAACGGAGGTTCCAGGCGCATTGCGCCCGTCCTTCATCCGCACGGTGATGGCGGCGCCGAGGGTATTCAAGCCGAAGACAGGGTCTGAACCCGGCACCAGCGCCATATCCTGAATGGCAACTTTGGGTATCAAATCCCACGCCACAACGTCGCCAAACGGCTGGTTCTGGCGCACCCCGTCTACATAAACCGACATTCCTTCGGGCGTTCCCAGCAGGGGCGAGGCGGTGTAGCCCCGGTAATTCACGTCCGGCTGAAAGGGGTTTTCCTGATTGTTATTCACGTAGACGCCGTTCAGGTTGCGATTCATGAAGTCGGAAAGGTCGATGGCGCCGCTGTTCTCGATATCTTTTGCGTTTGCGGTCTGAATGTTCATAGGCAGATCGGCTATGGGCACGACGCCGCCTGGCAGCGGCGAAACCGACACAACGTCGACCGAACTCCTCTGGGAACTAACCTCAAGCGTCACGACTTGCGAGACCGGCGTTCCGGAGCGCACATCGACCCGCGCGATTTGGGGAGCAAATCCGCTCTTGGAAACTCGAATTTCGTATGTGGCGTAGGGAAGATTCGTAAAATCGAAGCCTCCCTGCGGATCCGTCTGAAAGCCGCGGTTGGCGCCGGAATCGACGTTCCGAAGCGTCCCCGATGCCGGCGCTGCAGCGCCGGAGGGATCCTTCACCTCGAGCTTGATATCGCCGTTCGCCTGCGCCCAAAGGAACGAAGCGCCGCCAGCCAGCGCCGCCAGTATAAAAACGGGTCGCCGCCAGCGAAAATAATGAGCAAAAGATTCCATCACTACCTGAATTCCCAACGCGGCGGTCTTGTTCACCCTTTTTTTCGGCGAAGAGTGAATCGGTCCCGACGCGCAGATGCGCCGCCGAGCGCGGAGCCGTTCGAAAAGGATGAACGATTGCGGCCGTAAAGGGATATTCAGGTTGAGGAGTGCTCGATGTCCGAGCAGGTTCATCCCGCCGATCGCGATCTCATCATGGCGGCGGACGGAGAACTGCCGGCGCTCCGGAAACTGCAGGTCGCCGCCCATCTGGAGTCCTGCTGGTCCTGCCGTGAGCGCATGGGCTCAGTGGAAAGCGCAATTGCGGAATTTGTGCGAGCCCGCAACAGGCAACTCAATCGTAAACTCGATCGCCTGCCGCCCGGCGGATCGGGCTCGCGAGCGTTGCTTCGAGCCCGGCTTGCCAAAGCCTCCCGAACCACCGTGGCGAGGAATACCTCACCGCGCGGGGCTTGGGAACTCGCGTTCGCCACAGGTGCATTCGGCGTCCTCGCCGCGATCGTTGCTATTTTCGAGTCGACGGTGAGTGCGGAAGGACCAAAGCCTAAGGCTGCTCTCACGCCGGGTGAGACGCGACCCATCACGATCGCCGAGATCTGCAGAAAACCGGACGCGGATGTCATCGCGTGGGTGCCCCCGGAAACTCGCCGCAAGGTATTCTCGGAGTGCGGCATCCGCGCGAATTCGAGTAACTTCGAGGTGGACTACCTGATTACCCCCGATCTCGGCGGAACGGAATCGATCCGCAACCTTTGGCCGCAACCCTGGTCCGCAGTCTGGAATGCCCATGTGAAGGACAGACTTGAGGAGCGGCTCCACAAACTCGTCTGTGCAGGAGACTGGACCTGCGAACCGCACAACACGACATTGCCGCGGACTGGATTGGAGCGTATAAAAAATATGTCGGCCCTGAAGCCTCGCGTTGAGATCCGGCGGGAAGCAGGCCGCCTGCTCCTCTTCTTTCTGCTTCCCGCTTCCCTCCTGGCCTGCAAGTGCGAGGTTTCGTATCCGGTCTGCAACGAAGTCGTGGCGAACGATGTAGTCTTCATCGGGACCGTCGAATCCGTCGAACCCGCGTTCCTCGATCCGTGGAATCCGAAGAGCCTTTCATTGCTGCCAACGGCGGAGATCATGCGGCTGCGCGCGGAAAATACTCCGGCGAGCCTGGCCAGACTCAAAGACATTTTCCTGCAGCTTTACCCGAGCCTGACCGGTCACTACAAGGAACAGTTGCAGTCCGCCGGGACGAATCGTGAACTTGAAACGGTCGTCGATGAAATCGAAAGCCAGGGCAAACAGGCGCGCGTCCGCGTGAAGAAATACTTCAAGCATTCGGATGACGACGACGATGCGGACGCAGGCAACCGGAGCAGACGATGACGACAAAGACAGCCCGAAGGACGAGATCGTGACCGTGTGGACTCCCTCGGACGACTGCGGCTACGACTTTCAGAGGGGCGAGACCTACCTGATCTATGCCGACAGTGACGAGGAAACCGCGCGGATTGAAACAACAAAATGTACGCGGACCAAACGGCTGACGGACGCGGGCGACGATCTGGCCTATCTCTATTTCCGCGAGAAGGGCGGGGACGAATCGACCCGGCTTGAGGGCTTCGTTACCGACGACCCGACTCAGGACGTATCGCGTTTTGTAAATTCCATCAGGTCTCCTGTTTCCGACATCGTGCTCAAGCTTCAGTCGGGCGATGAGGCGCGATATGCAAGATCCGCCGCGGACGGCCGCTTCGTTTTCGACGGCCTCGCGGCGGGACAACACAGCCTGACAGCATTCGCCGCCGGTTTTCCCAAAGAGGTGGTGCAGTTAGTGGGGCCGGTGCAGTTTGAGGTGGAAGGCAAGAGTTGCTCGCGTCAGATTGTGGTGACGCCAAAGGCCAAACCGAAGCCTGCTGCTCCGCAATAGAAGCGCCACTCAGTTCAACCACAGATAATCGGACCATGAGCACGAATCTGGAACTGATCAAAAGCACGTACACGCTGGGCCCTGCCGCGCTGATGCCCGCGCTCGCCCCGGATGTGCAATGGACTGAGGCCGCCGGTTTCCCTTACGGCGGGACTTACACCGGCGCCGACGACATTGTGAAGAACGTCTTCTCCCGCCTCGCTTCGGAATGGGAGAACTTCAGACCCGAAGTGGACGAAATCCACGACGCGGGCGAGACGATCATCGCCACAGGCTTTTATCGCGGCACTTACCGCAAAACCAACCGGCCGATGGAAGCCTCTTTCGCGCATGTATTCAGTTTGAAGGACGGCAAAATCGTGCGCTTTGTGCAGTTTGTCGACAGCCGCAGGGTGTGGGACGCCATGGAACCTGAATAAATCTGCCCCCGAAAGTCTGTGCTTTTCCCGACGTGGGCCTCCCGATTGCAAAATCGAAGCCGTAGTTAGTCACCGAAAGGAGAAACACAATGAAAAAACTCGTTCTTGCTTCATTCATGGCATCGTCTTTGATCGTCGCGCCGTCTTTGTTTGTGACACAAAGCTTTGCGCAGTCGTCGTCGGATTCGAGCCAGACCACGACCACCGTACGCGACGGCAACAAGACCCGCACGAATTCGGTGGCCACGAACAGCAAAACCTACCCGGATGGCGCCGAACGCAGCACAACCACCGAATCAACATCGAAAACCAAGAAGAAACATGGCAAGGTGAAGAGTTCCACCTCGTCGAACACTTCAAGCTCAAGCACTCCGCCGCCGCAGTAGCCTGGTTTCCTCAACATTTCGAGGGTGCGCGCCGTCGATTCTTTCGCTGCGGCGCGCATTTATTTTCGAATCCCGCTTTTTGTTCTGCTGTGCTCATTTCCGTGTTATCCTGGCCCTGATTTCCAGCTGCCGACCCCGCGGCCTCAACCCGTATTGAAGCTCCGTCCAGCTCACTACATCCGCCAGGAGTTTTCGTAATGTTCTGCTATCAGGGAATTCTTATCTCATTGGGCGCTCTTCTCGCCTCTTCCGCCGCGGCGCAGCAACATTTTCCAACGAACGAGGAGATTCGACAGGTTCGCACGGCGTCCGCGCCCAAACTTTCTCCCGACGGCGCGCAGATCGTGACTGAAATCACCGAGAGCACGGCAAATGGCGGGCAGAATCATATCTGGCTGCTTCCGGTCAAAGGCGCCGACTTCCGTCAGCTCACGTTCTCTCCGGCTGCCGCTGAGAAGGCTGACGATAAAACCGCCAACGCCGGCGGCCGAGGCGCTCGCGGCGGTGGCGGCGGCGAGCACGGCGCCGAATGGATGCCCGACGGCAAGAGCATTCTCTTCCTTGCGCGCCGTGGCTCGGCGGATCAGATTTTCACCATCTCGCCGGCCGGGGGCAGCGCAATGCCGCTCGAGTTGCATTTCGCCGGCATGGATCGCGCGCCCGAAATCCAGTCGTTTTCCCTCTCGCCGGACGGCAAGATGCTCGCTGTGGTCGCGCGCGACCCCGAACCGTCTGGCGCAGCGAAAAAGCGTCAGGACAAGGACGATGCGCATTGGGTCGATCATGATCGCCGCACCCGCCGCCTTTATCTGGTCAACCTTGAAAGCATGGCCGCCTCGCGCGTACAGATCGAAGGCGACATCGATAGCCCGCAATGGAATTCTTCCTCTACGAAGCTTCTGGCTGTTTCGCATGCGCCAGACAACGACGTCAGCGGTCCCTCAAACGCGCCCTGGATCATCCCCGCCGATACGTCCGTCAAGCCTGCCCGAATCGAGCACGTTCCCGCCTCGGCGCAGCGTTTCTTGTGGACAAAGGGCGATACCATGCTGGCTTACTTCGCGAGTTGTAAAGCCGAGGCGCCTAACGGATGCAACGATCTCTACACGTATGACCTGAGCACGCATGCCATTCGCAATCTGAGTAACGGCTTCAACGGTTCGATCTCAGGCAACGGCGCGGTTGTGGAGCCTGATGGCGCCCATCTGGTGCTGACTGCGGCCGTTGGGGTGCAGGAACAGGTATTTCGCTTCGATCTCGCGAGCGGTAAGTACACCCGTCTCGATTTCGGCATGCCTGTCGTCAGCGGCATTTCGACTAACTCATCGCATTCCGGATGGGCATATCTCGGCGCCGACAGCCAGACCGCCGCCAACGTTTACTATCGCTCCGCGGAAGCGGAAAAGGGCGTCCGCCTGGCTCAACCCGACCTGGTTCCCGCGAACTGGCGTCTCGCTCAGTCGAAGGTCATTCACTGGAAGAATCAGGGTCTGACGATTGAAGGAATGATTTATCTGCCGCCCGAAGCAAGCCAGAAGAAAGTGCCGCTGATCGTTCACATTCATGGCGGCCCCACCGGGGTCTTCAACGACCGGCTCTACGCCACCGTGAACATGCTGGTCGGGCACGGCTGGGCTGTTCTCGAACCCAATCCGCGGGGCAGTACCGGTTACGGCGCCGCCTTCGAAGCGGCGAACAAGAACGATCTTGGAGGGAAAGACTTCCAGGACGTGATGGCCGGCGTTGACGAAGCTATCCGCAGTTTCCCGATCGATCCGCAGCGCCTGGCCCTGATCGGTTACAGCTACGGTGGAGAGATGGCCGGATTTGCCGAGGGCAAGACGGAGCGCTTCAAAGCCATCGTCTGCGGCGCTCCGGTAATCGATCAGTTCAGCGAATACGGAACGGAGAACGGTTCGTGGGGAGACCGCTGGTATTACGGCAAACCGTGGGAGCACTTCGAAGACGCGTGGCGCCAAAGCCCACTCGCTACCGCGCAGCACGCGAAGACGCCGTTCCTCCTCCTGCAGGGTGAGGCGGATACAACCGATCCCATGGGCCAATCGCAGGAGATGTACCGGGCATTGCGCCAGGAGGGGGTGCCGGTCGACATGGTGACCTATCCCCGCGAAAGTCACGGCGAACTGCACAGCAACTTTTACGGCGAGACCAGCCCGGAACCGTGGCACGGCGTTGACCTGCGCCGGCGTATGGTGGAATTCATCGAGCGAGGCTTCGGCAGCGAGACGGCCTCCCGGTAAGCGTTTCGGAGGGCGCCGTTCAGTTCCCGCCGGGCCGTGCCAAATGATCGACGACGAGCGTGTTCACCGGACCCTTATTCGGCCGAAGCTCCAGCCCCAACTGCTGCCGAAGCGCCGTAAAGATAGACGGTGAAGGATCGCTCTCGGGAGTTCCCGTCAGATCCGGCGCCCACTGCAGATGCAGATCATAGATGCCCGTCAAGCCGGTCTTGTCGAGCACCGTGCGCCCGACAACTTCTTCCAGAAGAGAAGAAAGTGTCAGGATCGGAGCACCAGTTGCCGCGAACTCTGTTTTGCTGACATCCACCTTGGGTTCAGCGGCGTTCTTACCGTCGCCGGTGATGTCTCGAACGCGTTCGCTGAATTTCGGGCCATCTTTGGCGACGACGAGATCGTAAACCGGCATCGTCCTGGTTACCACGTGCACCTTCAGCTGAAATCGATCCTCGAGCATCGCCGCCATCAAGGCTCGTCGCTGCTCACGGCTGATACGATCCATCATCCTCGGATCGCCATCCGTTACTTTGGCCTGAATATCGAAGCGCGCTTGTTCAGCCCAACGCGGCAACCCGAAGATTAATCCCTCACGTACTCCGTAACCGCTGGTAATCAGCGATTTCAGAAACAGGTTATGGACCTGAAGGGATCCGCCTCGTAGCGACATCCCCATCTTCCAGCCTGGCGATCTGTTTTCCTGAATGGCGACGACATCAAAGCGCGGAACAATCGGACGCGCGAGGGAAGCGGTCTGACCATGTGTGGAGGGAGTCAGCAGGCCCGATGCGACAACCGCCAGACTACAGAAGTTCTTTAGCAAACCTTACCTTTCCGCGCCCGGTATTGAGGACAACACGAAGAGTCTGAACGTGTCAAGCGCCATCAGTGCTCAGCCGGAATCATTCCCGGAATCATTCCCGGAATCATTCACGGTGTGGCGCTGAGATATCCGAAAGCCTTCAGCGTTGCGCGCCCGTTGCCGTGGAGCACAAAATCGGAAAACTTGCCCGCAATGGCTTTGTTCGGAGACGCGGCGATAATTCCGAGGGCTTGCGTGATCGGCTTATGCAGTTTCTCGCTAACCTGAATCACGTTCCCGCTTTCCTTGAGCACAAGAGAATAAGCGGTAAAAACCGCATCGGCATTGCCGGTCGACCCGTACTGCTTCGCCATGTTGATATTGTCGGCGTAGACGATTTTCGACTGCACCTTATCGAGAATCCCTGCGGCTCGAAGTGTCTCGATGGTCGCGGCGCCGTAAGGCGCCAGCTCCGGCTTGGCGACCGCGATCACGTGAACCTTGGGCGACAGAAGATCCTCAATACTCTTCACCGACATGGCAGCGGATGGAACCCAGAGCGCGAGAACCCCGATCGCATACACCGCACGGCTGCCGGGCACGAGCAGCCCTTTTTTGTCGAGTTGCTCCACGTGGTCGGCATCGGCCGCGAGAAATAAATCGAAGGGCGCACCGTTATCGATCTGTTGCGTGAGTTGCGCCGTCGATCCAAAACTGAAGACCGGGTGAATCTTCGTCTCCGCCTCAAACCGCGAACCCAATTCCTGCGCGACTCCGGTCAGATTCGCAGCCGCCGCAACGTTGATCCGGGATTGCGCCGGCAGAATGGCCGCAAAGATCAGCGCCGCTAAAAACAGGGTTGTGACGCGTTTACATGTCACCGCCATGTTTACACGATACTATGCAGGTCCGTCTGCGATTGCCATCAGCTCCCTTGCGTCGAGCTTTGTTGCCGGGAGCCAAACCTCCACGCGAGTTCCCTTCCCCGGTTCCGTCCGCAGCCACAGCTTGCCGGAGTGGGCACGGACTATTCCACGAACGGCCGGAAGGCCTAGACCCCTGCCCGTGAATTTTGTGCTGTAGAACGGGTCAAAAGCCCGCTCCAGAACGTCCGCCGGCATCCCGGAGCCCGCGTCCTCGACGATCAGACACAGGCACTCTCCCGGACCGGGATCGCCCTCTTCAAAGCTGGCTTCGCCGGAATACGAAGGAAGGCCCTGGCGGATCGTTACGAAAACATCGCCGCTCTGCTCACCGTAAGCCTCCGCCGCGTTCATGATCAAACTCCAGACCAACGTCTCGAACGCCCGGCGGTCGCCGGTCAAAGGCGCCGGACCAACGTCCGAAAGAACCCGGACACGGGGCGGAAGTAGCCGGTTTGCCAGAACCCAGCTCAGTACCTGATCGAGTTGTACCGGTTCGCTGGAACGGGATCGGTAGCCCGATGTCGCCAGCAGAAGTCTCACCAGATCAGCCGAGCGCTCGCTGGCGGAGACGATGCCCCCGAGCAGCGGAGACAGCTCGTGCTCCGTGGGCACGAGCTCCTTTGCCAGAGATGCGTTGCCCAGGATGGAGGTAAGCAGGTTGTTGAAATCATGTGCGATTCCCCCGGCCAGCACGCCCAGACTCTCCCATCGGCGCACCTCCTGCAGCCTTTGATCGATACTTTTCCGCTCTCCGATATCCCGCGCCACTGCGTAGATGACGTGATCGTCCGGGGTGAGAACCGCGGTGCACCCCAACTCCATCGTGGCGACCGACCTGTCGCGACGCTCAAACGCAATTTCAATGGGATTCACCGGCCCGGACAGGGCTCCATTGAGGAGCGCGGCAAGCTTCGCTCTTTGGTCCTCGGTGACAAGCGATTCGACGTGCTGCCCGACCAGTTCGCTTTCGGACCAGCCGAGATCGCCGAACGCCCGAAAATTCGCATAAATAATATGGCCGGACGCGCGGAGCAGCAGGATCCAGTCCGACGCATGATCGCCTATGAACTTAAATCGGGCCAGTTCCTGCGCGGTCGCGCGGCCCTGCTCCCGGAGCTGGCGAAGATGCGCGAATCCCAGGACGGTCGAAGGACCGAGTACCGCAAGGGCAACCCAGTTCACCGGATCCAGCGGATGCGCAAAGAAACGGTTCGCGAAAATCGCGCCCAGCACGATTGTAGCGAGCCCCGGACCTATTCCCGTGAAGAACGAAACCAGTGCGATTGCCGGATACAACGCAAGAAAAGGCGTCTGAAAGCCGCCCCGGAGCTGCACAACCCGGAATGCGCAGGCGAAAATGAAGAAAGCGAGCGCAAGCGCATACCCGCGAAGAGGCGACCCGTAATACAGACCGGAGCGCAGTCTCTCGCTGAGGCGCGAACTCGTCGAGGCTGTTGGTCCGGCGAGATCTGAATCGGGTAGTGTCGTCATCTCCAGTACTCGCGACCCATTGCCCGATTAGTGATTAATAGCACAGAAATTCGCTGCGCGCACGTGGAAGTTCATTTGACATGCCAGGCTATAGTGGCTCTTATTGGTATATTTACGCCGATGCGCGCCATCAAAAGGATTTATCGCCGCCCCCCGGCGCCGGCGCGAACCGTGGCTTGAGCAACATCGTGCGCCTTTATCCGTACCGCTGCGATATATCGCGCCAAGCCTTCCGTGGATCTCCGCCCGTGGGTGGATCTCCGTGGGGACTGGCCGATTAACGGATGCTGGTTGAATTCGAACTGATTCAGAAGGCTCAACAGGGCGATGCCAGTGCGTTCAACCAGATTGTTTCGGCTTACCGCCGACGAATTCTGGGCACGATCTCCCGTCTGATCGGCCGGCCCGAAGACGTCGAGGACGTGTCCCAGGAAGTATTCATTCGTCTTTACTTTTCCCTTGGGCAGCTTCGCACCCCGGAGGTTTTCGAGCCGTGGTTGTACCGCCTGACCGTCAATGCCTCGTACGATTACCTGCGCAAGGGACGGCGGCGGATGGAGTCCCGTATGGCGGACCTGTCTGAACAGCAAGTCATGATGGCTGATGCAGTTGCGGGCACACGGGTGCAGAGCGACGAGGGCGAAAAACGGCGCGTCAGGGATACCGTTCAGGAACTCCTTTCGGCGGTTTCCGAGGACGACCGCATTCTGCTCACCCTGAAGGAAGTCGAGGGGCTGTCCCTCAAGGAACTCGAAAAGATCTATCATGTTAACGAGAATGCATTGAAGGTCAGGCTGTTTCGTGCCCGTCAGCGCGTATTAAAAAAGATGAAGGACGTAACCGGACCTTCATCTCCGAGCGCCAAAGATAGTTGACGGGGATGATAAGGTTGGGGAAAAAGCGATAATATGTCCAATAGTCCTATGGAACAACTCTGCTCTGGCGGAAGCGAATCGAGTCAACTCGACGAACTGTTTCGGGCATATCGCGAAGCTTGCCCGAATCCCGATCCCGGTGTGAACTTCATGCCGGAGATGTGGGCAAAAATCGAGGCGCGCGAGGTTTCGGTAACGTGGTTCAGCCGGATGGCGGGAGCGCTGGTGACGGCTGCACTGGCTGCCTGTGTCATCCTGGGTTTGATGGCGTCATCGCGGAACGTTCAATCGAACGCCTACCTGAACGACACATACGTTGAAGCGCTGCAGGCTGAACACGCCTCCACGCTGGAACCCATGAGTGTCGAGCGGATTTCGTATCTGGAGCCTCAATAAAAAAATGATGCCTCGCACGCGGACAAGTATCGCGCTCTACCTGATCCTTGTCTTTGGCAGTGGAGTTCTGGTTGGCGTCGCTTCCAACCGCCTGTATTCCGCGACAACCGCCAGCGCCAAAAATTCGAAGCAGAGCGTCGCCGAGTTCCAGAAGATGTATCTTGCCGCGATGAAGGATCAGGTAGGGGCAACTCCGGACCAGGTTGCAGAGATCGCCAAAATCCTGTACGACACCAAAAAGAAGGAAGACGAGTTCGTCGCCCAGGAAAAGCCGACGCAGAACAAGATTCAGCAGGATCACATCGATCAGATCAAGCAGTTGCTGAACCCCCAGCAGCGGATCGCCTACGATAACTGGCGAGCAGCCCGGGCTCGCGCCAAAGCGGCCCAGCAGAAATCGACAACGCATTAGCCCCAAAGGCCCCTTCCCGATTCACTCAAGACGGGTTAATCAAGACAAGGCTTACTCAAGGCCAGATTTACTCAAGACTGATGAGCCGCAGGCGGATTGCGTGCTGCACCAGTTCGGCGGTCGTCCGAACACTCAGAACCTCCATGATTTCGTACTTGTGAGTTTCCGCGGTTCGGGACGATATGTTGAGGATCGTCGCCACCTCCTTCATCGTCCGGCCCTCGGCGATTAACTGCAGCACTTCCCGCTGCCTCGGAGTCAGTTTGACCTCGCCGCCCGGCTCACCCTTTGCTTCCATGAGCACCGTGATCATGTCTCGGGCGATCAGTGGTGTGAGGTAGACTCGCCCCTGCAGGATCTCGTTGATCGCTCTCACCAGTTCCTCGCCGGCCGATTGTTTCAGAACGAAGGCGGAGGCTCCGGCCCGAAACGCCTCACTGGCCAGATGCGGATCCGCATGCATTGTGAGAATGACGATCTTTGCGGTGCTTCCATTGCTTCTCAGCTGGCGCGTGGCGTCTAATCCATTCAGCAACGGCATCGAAATATCCGCCACAATGACATCCGGCTTGAGCCGCTCAGCCGCTTCCAGCAGCGCCCGGCCGTCAGTCACGGTGCCAATAAAGTTGAAGGAGTCCTTGAGCATCAGCTCCAGGCCCTGGGCAACGATTGTGTGGTCATCCGCGATCAGGACTTTGGGAATCGCCATTCGACCTGTCTTTACCGCCGCCGTGAAGTCTACTGTTCCAGACTACCGTGTCACCGTTGCGCCGTACCAGCCCATTTCAGAGCCGGCGAGATAAAGGTCTCTCCCTTCAACGCACACCGCATGGCAGGTATCAGATCTTCGCCGGCCGTCAACTTGCTCACGTAGCCGCGAACGCCGGCGCTGAGCGCCGCTTCAAGGAATTGCCTCTCGCTGTGCATCGTGAGAAGCACGATCGGCACACCCGGTCTGGTTCTTAGGGCCTCCCGGCTGGCTTCGATCCCTGTCAAGCCCGGCATCGCAAGGTCTGTGACAATCAGATCGGGGCGGAGGCGCGACGCCTCCTGCACCATGGCGATGCCGTTCGTGACCTTTCCGACGACATCGAAATCGGACGCCAGAAGATCTTCCATTTCCTGCAGCATCCATTCATGATCGTCGGCAAGAAGGACTCGCACCTTCGCTCCTTGTTCCCTCGCCTCTACCAGTGCGCGCTGTATCAAGTACGATTACACTCGTCCGGGTCCGATCCCGGCTATCCGCAAAATTACGGAGGCGTGAAATTCACCGCGGGATTCCGTAAATCTGCCGCTCGATATCCGTAAAACTCCCGATATTCGGTTTGGGGACCGGCCCTTAATGTGGATTCATGAGGTTGAATATGAATCAAACAACGCTGACCCGCAAATCGATCCTGGCCGCCGCCTGCTTCTGCTTCGCCACGTCGCTGACCGCGCAAACCGCGGGCCGGCAGGAATCAACCTCTTTGAAGGACACTGCCTCGGCGCAGGAACCGCAGATCGTCGCCTCCCTGAGCCACCCGGCTTCGATCCCGGCCATGCCGTTGACAGCTCCCGGCACTGTGACACCCCCTCGCGACCATTCCTCTGCCGCATCGGCCGCCACGCCGGTTTCTTCGGCTAGCGTCGATACCCCGCAAGTAAAGCTGCTCGCTTCTTCCTCTCTGCCGGCCTCTGCATCTCTGTCTGCGGCGACAGCGATCCGGTGGTCGGCGGTTACCCCGCTTACCGATCACTCTTCCCGTCGCAAGAGCTGGGTCAGCGTCGAACCGGGGACTACGCCTCCGGCGCCGCTATACCAGGAAGTTCCCTCGGCGAATCCCTACGGCCCCGCTCCGGCGTTCGTGAATCTTCGCTTTGGCCACAAATAACGGCGACTGACAAAACTGCAAGAGGTACACTCCGATGACGACAAACAACAAATTCCAGCACGCTTTGGCATCCATTGGCTTGAGCCTGATTTGCGGCATGTTCAATCCTTCCCTCGCCGCGGAAATGAGCACGCCCGTTCCGGCCGCTCAAATGGTTGTCACGATACTGCCGGCCAACGCAGGCGCCGGCGATGTGAGGCCGGGCAACCTTCAGGTTTATCAGGGCGCCAGTCGCCGGGTAGTCACCGGAGTTGAGCGTCTTGCAGGTGAGCGGGGCGGAATGGAGCTGTTCATCTACCTTGATCGCTCCATCGATTCAGAGGGGCTGGATACGATCCTGCCGGAGTTGGCGCAGTTCATTCGGACGTTGCCGGAGAGCACCCGGGTGGCTGTTGGTGATTCCGTCCGGAATCAGATATTCACGGCGGACCGCGAAAAAGCGATCGCAGGGCTAATGCAACCGCTCCGGAACTCAGGAGCGGCGGGGACCTGGTCAAATCTCCTGGATGTGATACGGCAGTGGCCGGCGCACGATGCAGCAGACCGCCGCGCGGTCCTGATCGTTACAGCCGGTGTGAGCCCCGAATACGCGGGGTCCACCACGAGCGACCCCTATGTCGAAGCCGCGTGGCGAAATGCGCAGATCGCCGGTATCGCTATGTATTCGATTCTCACGCCAGGCGCAAATGCGGGGCAATCGAGTCTCTTGACCCTTAGCCATGCGACGGGTGGTCACCTTTACACCGCGAGCGACGGCATTCTTTGTTCTCTGCGCCCATTCCTGGATGACGTGAGCCTTCAACTGGCCAATCAATACCGGATTACTTTTGAACCGAAGACCCGGGCAGGAGCGCAGGCGGTAAAAGTCGAGATCGATGTGGCTGATGGAACAGTTATCGCTCCCAGCGGTATTTACATCAGACAGAATCTCACCGCCGCGACGGGAGAAAGCGCATCCGCCGGGGAATAGTGCCCGACCTGCGTCGACCACAGCGGTCGGCGCAGATTCCACGCGATTCGCACTTTCGGTTATAAACCTCCTCTTCGCCATCCTCGTTGTTAGTTTTGTTGCAATTGCCGTGGCATCGCAGTTCAACCTCGAATCTGTCGCCCCCCCGCACCCTTCTGATCGGCGTTCCGGCTCTCTGCCACAGTCGGCGCTGTGCTGACCTCATCATTTGTGAGGATCACCACCTTACCTGTTCTCCAAATCCCAAGGTCGTCGTCTAACAGACAAGAACGCTTCGCCATACAGTGTTGCCTGAAGATGTATTCCTGGTTACCTGGAGATACGTCTTAGGACACGCTAGGGCCTGGCTATAACGCCAGGAGCGAGTTCAATGTCTGATGCTGTGCCTACCAGCCGGCCGTCTCTTCACCTCAGAAGGAAAAATCGTGAGTTCAATAAAGGAAAACCTGCGGGTAATCTATTTTCGATCAAGGCTCTTCCGTCGTATGGCGCGATGGCTGATCCCCGGTAAACGCTTACCTTTGGATTTTTCGCATATTCTCTCCTTTCGAGAGGATCAGATCGGTACGGTGGACCGGGATGAGGCCCTGTCCCTGGCCGGTCTGACTCGGATTCTTTGCCCGCAAACGATTGTCGAGTTCGGATTCCTGTCAGGTCACAGCGCGCTCAATTTCATGCTGGCGGCTCGGCCGGATTGCCGGGTTTTCAGTTACGACATTTCGGATAACTCGGAGGAGATTGCGCGGCGATGCCTTCGACAATTCAAGAATTTTCGCTTCATCAAAAAATCGCAGGCCGATTTTTCGCCCTCCGATATCGATAACAGGCAGATCGACCTTTGCTTTCTCGATGCGTCGCACGATCTTACGCTCAACCTCAAGACCTTTGAGCTGGTCCGGCCCCACCTCTCAGAAAGAGCGGTCTTTGCGGTCCACGACACGGGCATCTGGCACCGGAAGTTTTTCACGGAGGGTCACCAGGCCTTCACCGCCTCCATCCTGGGCAGGAAAACAGGCCGTTGGATCGACGGGGACCGGTACCAGCAAGCGGTGACGGAGCGGCTCTTTGTGAATACGCTACTGCGCGAGCATCCCAATTTTTCCCAAATCCATCTTCACAGCTCCCATACGCTGCGGAACGGCATAACCCTCCTGCAAAAAACAACGCCTCTTGTCACCGGACCCGAGCCGGGGGAAAAGAATTCGGACGACTTTGCAGAAGATTCGAATGTCACCACGACAACGGGAAAAAGCGCATCCGCCGGCGGATAGTGCGGCTGCCGCGTGCGCCTCCCGGTGGTCTACAAACAAAATAAGCATTTCTCAGCCTCAAACCTCCGGGCTTGAAACTTCGGATTTGAAACCTTCGGTCTGGAACCTGCTTGGGAAATTTCGCCATGAGGCGGACGGAATCACAGGGCGCGGGCGCGTTTATCCCGGAAACGAAGACGTTGTCGGTGCTCAGGGATGCCGTGCAGGAATGCCGTGGCTGCGACCTTTATCTGCACGCGACGCAGGCGGTTTTCGGTGAAGGGAAACCCCGATCTTCCGTCGTCATGATCGGCGAGCAACCCGGCGACGAAGAGGATCGCAAGGGCCATCCGTTCGTGGGCCCGGCCGGACGTCTGCTGGACCGCGCCCTGGAAGAGGCGGACATCGACCGCACCGCCATATACATTACAAACGCAGTGAAGCACTTCAAATTCGAGGAACGCGGCAAACGGCGCCTGCACAAGAAGCCGGGCGGCCCGGAGATCCGCGCCTGCAGGCCATGGCTGGAAGCGGAGATCCTGTTGATCCGGCCGGCGGTAATCGTATGTCTTGGAGCGGTAGCCGCGCAGACCGTTTTCGGGCCGCAACATCGAGTCACACAGGAACGCGGAAAGTTCGTCGCGCATCCATGGGCGCCGCACGCAACTTCGACGATTCATCCTTCAGCTATCCTGCGGGCTCCCGACGAAGAGCAGCGTCACCTCGAGTTTGAGAGGTTCGTCGAGGACCTGAAGAAGGTACGCGAAGTCATCACGACCGCGCGTTGAATGTCCCGTTTTTGACGGATAACTAATCGCGGCCGGGTACAGTTATTTTCAACGTCAATGTATGGCCGGTGACATATCAAAGTTGCTGATAATGATTATCTAAAGATGGACTCACCGGGCGGAATTCTGATATTTCTGCGATAAGAGGTTACTCGATCTTCGGATCGGTCTAAAAATATAAATGAGCAGATTATGGAACCGCGAAGTTCTATACTTCGCCTTTGTTACTTTTCTGGCAGTCGCTTCAGCTGGTTCTTTGTTTGGACAGACTGCCTCCATCTCCGGAAGGGTAACGGACGCCACGGGAGCAGCCGTTCCCGAGGCTCCAATAACCGTGAAGAATGTCGGCACTTCCGCATCTCAAACTGTAAACACCGATATGAGCGGCCGTTATTCCGTGCCGGATCTTGGTATCGGAACTTATGAAGTAACTGCCATGAAATCGGGTTTCCGAACCGCGGTTCGGTCCGGAATTGCACTAACTGTGGGAAGCGCTCCCGTTGTCGATTTTCAACTTGCATTAGGTCAGACAACGGAAAGCGTCGATGTTTCCGCAAACGTCGCCCAGGTTGAAACAACAAGCGCCGCCGTATCTTCTCTGGTAAATCAGACGCAGATGCGGGAACTGCCTTTGAATGGGCGCGATTTCGAACAATTGATTCTCCTTGCGCCGGGCGTGGCCTCATATCCTGCGGGCGGCAGCAGCGCTCTGACTTCGGTGGCGAACGCTTATTCGATATCCGGCACGCGGCCGGAAGGATACGCGAATATGCTTGACGGCGAAGACATGCTGAACTGGTGGCAGCGCAATGCCGGCGCAAACGTGACAGGCACGTCTCTCGGTATCGAAGCGATCGCCGAATTCCAGACCTTGACGGGTACTTACGGCGCGCAATACGGCGGCAACGGTGGCGCGATCAATGCCGTCTCGAAGTCCGGCACCAATAATTTCCACGGATCCGCATACGAGTTCTTTCGCAACAGCGCTCTTGATGCCCGCGGCTTTTTTGACGGAGCTTCGCCGCCCCCCTTTCGCAGGAACCAGTTCGGTGGAAGCATGGGCGGCCCGATCAAGAGAAACAAGATCTTCTTTTTCGCCAACTATGAGGGCATCCAGCAGGTGCTGGACTCAACCTACGTGAATTTCGTTCCCAGCGCCGCTTTCCATCAGGGCTTCGTCAACGGCGTTCAGTCCCCCATCAACCCGGCCTCCGCCGCGATGCTCGCCCTTTATCCATTGCCGCAGACTCTTCTTCCTGGCAATCCCAATGAAGGGACCTACACGGTGGTGGGCCCGCAGCAGTCACCGGAGAATTTCTTCCTGGCCCGCATCGATTACAATATTTCCGAAAAGGACTCTCTTTTCGGACGCTACCAGTTCGATTTCGGAGATCGGACGACGTATGGCGGCCTTGGTCTCTGGCCTACCTACGACGTGACGCACAACCAATTCCTGACGCTTGGCGAGCGCCACATCTTCTCCCCCAACCTGGTGAATCAGTTCACGGCGTCATATTCGCGCCCGGTCACTTCCGAAACCCAGCCGACCACGCATGACGCTCTGCAGGTATTCACTCCGGCGCGGCAAGACGTGTACATCACGATGCCGAACGGAATTTCACCGCTTGGCTCTTCCTTCATCAATCCCTTCCAGTACCTCGAGAACAAATTCACCGAAAAAGACGACGTGACATGGATCAGGGGATCCCACACGATCAGCATGGGCCTTTCGGCCCGGCGCGACCAGCTCAATCCGACGGCCTACACATACTGGAACGGAGACTACATTTTCACGAGTCTCCAGAATTTTTTGGGCGGCATTCCCTACGAATTCGTGGGAGCGCCGAACGGCGGGACCAATGCCTACCGCGGTATCCGGACGATTTCCCTGAATCCCTATATTCAGGACGATTGGAGAGTCAACAAGAGGCTGACACTCAACATCGGTCTGCGCTACAGCTGGGAGTCGAATCCCGTGGAAGTCAACAATCTCCTGCATAACGTCGTAGGTCCTCCGTTCGGAGACACATTCCAGAACGTGTCGCATGCGTTTGTCACCAACCCGTCCAACAGGAACTTTGATCCGCGGGTCGGGCTCGCATGGGACGTGTTCGGCGATCACAAAACGTCGGTGCGCGCCGGATTCGGGATTTTCCATGACGTGTTCCAGACTTACACGTTCTCCTCCGCCTACACCTCAAACCCACCATTCCTGACTTATAACCAGTTCTTCGGGACTTCAGATCCGAACTTTCCGGTGCCGTTTCAGGGCGGTGGAGCGCCCCCCCTGCTCAGCCAGACCAACGGCACCTACTACGGGATTCACCAGACGCCATACGCTCTCGAATACAGCGTTAGTATTCAGCGGGAACTCCCGAAGAACACGCTGCTGACGGTAGGCTACGTTGGAACTCGCGGTATTCATCTGCTCGCATTTCACGACTTCAACGCTCCCATACCAACCACCGTTAACGGAGTCATGACCTTTGCGACTCTGCAATCGGTCCCGTGACGCCGGCCACGCCCTACGGCCTTGAGGCCATCCAGAATCCGAGGCCCTCTACCGCGCTCGGCGCTCTCGACATGCTGGATACGAGCAGCTATTCCAGCTACAACGGGCTTCAAGTTGGCCTTGAGCATAAGATGTCAGCCAATCTTGTCTTCCAGGTCGCCTATACCTGGTCGCATTGCATCGACAGCGCCTACACCTACGGCGGCCTTGGTGGGAACAACGTGACTTCCGCGGTTACCAATCCCTACGACTGGAACGCCGATAAAGGAAACTGCGGCTATGACCTCCGTCAGAACCTTTCATTGAATGCCGTTTACGTGCTGCCCTTCAGGGGCAATCGTTTTAAGGAAGGCTGGCAATTCACTGGAATCGAGTCCTGGCACACAGGCGTACCATTCTCACTCGGTGAAGGCGACCAGGCTTTCCTGGGCAATAACTTCGATAACCCGCGGCCGAACGTTATTGCCGGATGCGACCTCTATGCCAATCAAAGTGTCCATCAATGGTATAACCCGGCCTGCTTCACTTCTTCGGCGTATGGCACTGTCGGCAATCTGGGAAGAAACTCCCTCGTGGGGCCCGGTTATGTGGACACCGACTTCGGCGTATTGAAGAACACTCGAATTAACGAGCGGTTCAACCTTCAGTTCCGGGCTGAATTGTTTAATATCTTCAATCACGCCAACTTCAACCTTCCCGCCCTGACGGCATTCAACGCGGGGTCGGCCACTACCGGGTACGTGGGTACACCAAGTACCACCGCCGGTCAGATCACCTCGATCGTCGGCAACGCACGGCAGACGCAGTTCAGCCTCAAGCTGGTGTTCTGACAAAAGAATCGCCGCAAGCTCGCGCTGATTCACCTGATTCTGGTGCATTGGCGCGGGCTCTAATCGGGCGCCGTCGCAGAAAGAATTTCCCCCTATGCCCCATCTGGAGACCGCTTCATCGCGATGGCGCGATCGGCCAGATGGGGCAGCGGAAAAGGTGAAATGTCGACGTAGTACTGAAGCAGATCGCGCCCGGCAATCCCGGCGTCTGGCCAGAAGACCCTTTGCAGACTCGTGAGGGCTGCCGTTTTCCCCGGCGCAACCTCCATCTCAGCAAACCCGCCGGCATTCCACAGCTTCACAACAGGGACATCAGCGCAGGAACGTCAGAGCGCCGCGGCCCCCGCTTCGGCGACGGCGTGATCCTGATCGCCCGAGCCGCCGCTGACTCCGATTGCTCCGACTACCTTGCCATCTTTCTTCAGCGGAATGCCGCCGGCGAAGATCATCACCTTTCCGTTGTTTGATGCATGGATTCCAAAGAACTGATTACCCGACTGGCTGTGTTCCGCGAGGTCTTTGGTCGCGATGTCGAATGCCCGCGAGGTCCATGCCTTCTTGATCGAGATGTCGATACTGCCCATCCAGGCGTTATCCATCCGGACATGGGCGATGAGGTTCCCGCCGGCGTCCGCGACGGCGATGTTCATGGGTTGGCCGATTTCCGCCGCTTTTTTCTCGCCGGCGGCGATGATTCGTTTAGCGTCTGCAAGTGTCAACAATGTTTCAACCCTCCTTGGGGGTGAGTACTGCACGGAAACCAATGTACTAACAAAGAGTTCGTCCCGGCGGTTGTGAGTGTGTCCGGCAGTCCAGGGCGGCGCCGCTTAGTTCTCGAGCGGCTTTTCTTCCATGTGATCGATCACGATCACCGGCAGCAGCCGCTTGCGCTTCTCGAGCGTCAATCCCAATTGTCCCCGCATGGCTTCCTCAAGTGAGATCGCGCCGTTTGGCTCGGAAAGATTCCGGTCCGCCTGGGCGACCCGCAACAGGTACGCCGGGGTGAAGCTCAGGGTGAAGTCGAACCGGTCCGGGATACCGGTGGCGTCCTCGACCGGGTACGCGAAATTCTCGGAGTCCAATTCCTGCAGTTTCACAGCGAACTGCCCAATCGTCGCGTTCTGACATGAAATCAGATATGCCAGCAGCGGGTTGCTGTCGCGCGGATCGTTCGCCAGCGTGCGGGCCTGTTTGCAACTCGCCCGGTGGGCCGGGTCGGCCTTCTTCATCTTCGGCTTTCCTCCCACGATCGAATAAGCTTCCACGGGCCGGTCCTCATAGTGCCATTTGATCTGAAAGCGTTCCGTAAGCAGCACTCGCGTCATCGCGCGCAGGTCGTCATCGATGTAGCCCGAGCCCTCAAGTGGCGCGCCGTTTGTATTCGCCGCGGTCCTCGCGTGGATGTCGACGTAAACCGATTCGATCCCCCGGGGCAGACCGACGAAGCGGTCGTCCACGTGGTCCCAGTCCATGTCCCAGGCGAATCCCATCAGAACCTTCAGCGACACGGCTTGCGCCTCCAGTCCGTTACGCGATTGTCGCAACGGGCCGTCACGTTCACCCGTTCTGTTGAGCTTTAAATCCGCGACCTCGAATTCGGACTCTCGCGGCGGGAGCCTTCGTGTCGCATCGGGCGGATTCGGGGTGGGTTCCTCATTGACGCGGTCGACCACGAGCACGGGAGCGGGCGCCAGGCGCACCGCAAGATTGAGCCCAAGTTGCTTCTCGATGGCATCGAAGATGGTCGTGCGCTGTGCGCCGCCCTGCAGAAGTTGGGCCCGCCGGTTCCAACGGAGGTCGAAATCCCAGACGCCTTCAATCCCCGTCGCGTCGACAACGGGCTCTCTCAGATAATCGCCGGCCATGTCACGCAGCTGCCGCGCGAACGCTGCCATGCTGATGTTCCGGCATGAGTATGCGGTCCAGGACGATCCATCCGGTTGACGCTGATACTGGCAGTCGGGATCGCCCATGCCGTCCGACTTCCTCAATTTCGGTTTTATCTTGCCCGCCGCCAGCGCGTAAGCGGGCATCGGCCGGGTATCGTTGTGGACTGCCAACTGGAAACGGTCGCCCAGCAGCGACCGCAGCATCAGCCGCACCGTTTCAGGCGACGAAGCCGGCGGGGCTTTGGCGGCGATGTCGTAGCGGTCGAACTCCAGCCACGACGGACCGCCGACCACCGTTTCCGGTTCCACTTTCCAGGCGATGCGCATCAGATCGAGCATCGTCGCCTTGCGCAGGTCATAGCGCTCGCCGCGGAGCACACCGCCGGACACGAGGGTAAATGGATTCATCGCGCCGGCGCTGTGCTGGATTTCGGCGATCTCGAACCGAGGCAATGTCTGAGGCGCAACAGTCGTTGCCGCGAGCAGACCGACAACCGGCAGCATTCTCATAGCAGTCTCGATATGACGACGGCGGCTGCGTGAATGATACTCGCGAAGCGTAGCGGGAGAGCAAAAAGACTGAGCCTCTTGCGGGCCTGAATGGACGCGCCAAATCTCCCGCGCGTTTCAGCGCGAATTCAGCGCGGAATCCCGATAATCAATGGCGGTGAAACTAACGAAATCCCCTCTCGCGAGTCGAATCAGATAGGGGCGATTAGATCCAATGGCCACCCCGGCCGGACGGATCGGCGCGCGCCCGACAAGTCAGGAGATTAAAGTGAACGTATCCCGATTCTTTAAGGAATCGCCCCGCAAAGGGCTAATCGCTGTGTGTGCACTGGCTTTGGGAGGAGGTCTCCTCGCGGCCGGCGCGGGTTTCTCGTCCTCTCATATCAGTCTCAAACTCGCGGACTCGAATGAAGGTCCCAGCAGAATCACGATGGCGCCTGCCGCAAAGGTGGCCATGCCGTCCGTCGTGAAGATCTCGATGTCGAAAATTGTGAAGGAGCCGGCCGCATACGACGGAGATGGACAGGGACTTAACGACCCCCTGTTCCAGCAGTTCTTCGGCAATGGCGGCGGTGGTTTCGGCGGCGGCAACGGCCGCTTCCAGACCCCAGCGCCACGCTCGCATCGCGAAGGCGGTCTGGGCTCGGGCGTGATCATCAGCCCGGATGGCTATATCCTCACCAATAACCACGTTGTTGACGGAGCGACGGATTACCGTGACGCTGCCCGACAGGCGCGAATTCAAAGGTAGACGTCATCGGCACCGACGCCAAAACCGACATCGCGCTCGTGAAAATCGATGCGACCGGTCTCCCCGCCATCACCGTCGGCAACTCAAACAAACTGCAGGTTGGCGACGCGGTTCTTGCCATCGGCAACCCCTACGGCGTCGGCCAGACGGTGACGATGGGTATCGTCAGCGCCACGCGGCGAAACGGCCTCGGCATCGAGGACTACGAAGACTTCATCCAGACCGATGCGCCGATCAACCCCGGCAACTCGGGCGGCGCGCTCGTGAACGACCGCGGCGAACTGGTCGGAATCAACACCGCTATTCTCGCCGAGGGATCGGGCGGCAATCAGGGAATCGGTTTCGCGGTGCCGATCAACCTCGCCCGCAACCGTCATGGACGAAATCGCGAACAACGGACACGTGACCCGCTCCTATCTGGGAGTCACGATCCAGGAAGTGACGCCTGCGATCGCGAAGGCCATCGGACTGAACGGTCCGGAAGGCGCGCTGGTGAGCAGTGTTTCTCCCGACAGCCCCGCGGCGAAAGCCGGTTTGCAGACGGGTGATGTGATTCTCGACATGAACGGCGACTCGATCGCGGAGAGCAACCAGCTTCGGATGCAGGTCTCGATGATGAAGCCGGACCAGAGCGTGAAGCTCAAGGTCTTCCGCAACGGCGATATCCGCGAAGTGACCGTAGAACTGGCCCCGTTGCCTGGCCAGCCAGTCGAACGGGCCGGCCTCCAGAAGGATCACTCCGCCGAAGCCCTTCAGGGCGTCTCGGTTCAGGATCTGGACGCGCAGACCGCGCGCCAGCTCGGGCTGCCCGCCAGTACTAAAGGCGCGGTAGTGACCAACGTCGATCCCTCCAGCCCGGCCGCAAGCGCTGGTCTTCAGGAAGGCGATGTCATCCAGCAGGCGAACCGGCAGCCGGTCGCCAACTCAGACGACCTGGCCCAGGCGCTGAAGAAATCGAATGGCGAATCTCTTCTCCTGGTGAATCGAGGCGGCAACAAAGTCTTCCTTGCGGTCTAAAAATCGCTCGTTGCCGCTTCGCTGAAAAAGGCGCGGACTTCGGTCCGCGCCTTTTTTTTAGCGCAAAGCTCCAGACAGGATCTCCGGATGGGACCACGCAAGTTTCAGGGTCCAGGCGGCCACGAAATTCGATTGCAGCGCCTGACCGAATTGATGCGGCGTCAACAACTTCAGGAGCTCAGTCTTTTCATCCCATCTGGCGTCGTCGAATTTTGAGATCTTCTTGTTGATCTCGTATCCGATCCGCAGGTTTTTCCCAAAGGCGCCCTTCCATTCTTTCTGATATTGCCCGAGGAACTCTCTTGAGAAGTCGCCGGCCTTCACGGCGCGGGCAGCCACCCTCCCCGCCATACGTCCCGCTTTAATCGCCCAGCGGATTCCTTCCCCGACGAGCGCAGGCGCCTGTCCCGCGGCGTCTCCCACAGCCATGATGCCGTTGCCGACAAACGGATCGCCCAGCCCTTCGGAAGGAATCAGACCGAAATGATATTCGACAGGCTGCGCGTTTTTGAGGTTCACGCCGAATTGATCCGCGCGCTCTACCAGCCTGTCCAGATAAGCGTCCGGATGCGCGTCGGAGTCGGCATGTATGATTCCGACGCCCACTCGCACGCGATTTTTTCCCCAGGGAAAGATCCATGCATAACCCGCGGGCGCAACCTGGCTCCCGACAATCAGGAGAGCCTCGTCCTGATCGCAATGAGGAGCGTACAGATCGTATTCAGCCCCGACGCCGAAACGCTTGTAACCCGGATGTGTGCGGGATTGTTTCAGCATGGACGCGTGGTAACCGGTCGCGTCCACCAGTATTTTCGAGCGAATCTCGAAATCGGGGCGCATCGCGCTCTTCGCCCGCACACCGGTCACGCAGTCTTTTTCGACTATCGGCTCAACGGCGGTAGTCGCGACATTGATCCTCGCGCCTGCGACGATAGCCCGTTCGGCCAGGAATTGAAAGACGCCCCGGACATCGATCACGCAGAGCACGGGCTCGTCGTAATCGAAGCGGACACCGTTATTCGGGCTGACGAATCGACAGGTCGTGATCGGGTGATACAGATGCTCCGGAATTCCCAGCGCGCGGAGGTCTTCGATAAAGCTCCCGCCGGTAGTTCGAGTGGGCGATCCAATTTCTTTGGACTGTTCCAACACGAGTACCGAACATCCGGCACCGGCGGCGGTTTCCGCAAAAGCTAATCCGCCTGGCCCGCCGCCGGCGACCACGATGTCGAATTCACTCATTCTGGTAGCGCCGGCGATCTTGTCGCCGGTGGGTTTTCTTCGGGTCCGTTCCGATGGCGCTGCGCCACAAGCCACCTTGCGAGTTCCGTTGTGGGGCAGCCCTTCGGGGCTGTCCAGATGGGCCTGCGGCCCACGAGCAACCATGAAAACGCGCCCGATACCGCTTCGTTTGTTTTCAACCACTTGCGGCGCGCCTTCAATGGTGTTTGCTGGCCAGCCCGCTGGCAAGGATAGCAATGAAAACACATCACTTCGCCATGTGTTCTCGAGGGTGCCGCCGGGCTGCCGCCCGGCGCGGAGTTTTCCAGTCACTTCGGGGCGGTTCAATGGCGCCGCCGAGCCTCCGCTCGGCGCGGGACTTTACGTCAGCCGGTAGCACCGGCGATCTTGTCGCCGGTGTCCGTCCGCCGCGAAGCTTTGCGTCCTTGGTCGAGTGCCTTTTCAATAGCGCCGCCGGACTTCCGCCCGCCTCGGAGTTTGTCCTCACTTCGAGCAAAGGCTGCAATAGTTCAGCCCACTTCCTTACGAACGATCTCCGCGCCCTCAACCAGCGAGCGCAGTTTACCGAACGCCACGTCCCGCGGAAGATACTTCATCCCGCAATCGGTCGCCACCACCAGGCGCTCGGGGGCGATAAACGGAAGCGCGCGGCGTATACGGTCGGCAACCGTATCCGCCGTTTCCACCTCATGCGTCGAAAGATCGATCACGCCGAGAATAATGTCCTTCTTCGGAATATCAGCAAGGATCGAACAATCGAGCTTCGATTGCGCGGTCTCGATCGAAATCTGCTTCACCGCGGAATCATTCAGCTCCGTCAGGAACGCATAAGCAGGCGGACGGCCTGGCACAAGCGCCGCATACCCGAAGCAGATGTGGAGCGCGGTCGTGCCCTCAACGCCTTCGAGCGCCCGGTTCAAAGCCTTCACGGCGTACTGCCGCGCCTTCTCCGGATACGCCTGCATATAAGGCTCGTCAATCTGCACGACGTCTGCCCCCGCTGCGAAAAGGTCCTTCATCTCTTCGTTGACCGCCGCCGCCAGATCGAACGCGAGGTCTTCGTCAGACTTATAGAAATCGTTCTGCGTCAACTGGGTCATCGTGAATGGACCCGGCACCGTGATCTTGATCTTGCGATCCGTATTGGCGCGCAAAAACTCAACGTCGCGAACCTGCACGGGACGCATCCGGCGTACTGCATGCGTGACGCGCGGAACCAGGATCGACTGACCGCTGCGGCTGAGGATCGACCCGGGATTATCCAGATCCATTCCATCCAGCGCCGTGGCAAAGCGGTTGGAGTAGCTTTCGCGCCGCGCTTCCCCGTCGGTCAGAATGTCGAGACCCGCGCGCTCCTGATCGCGAACTGCCAGCACCGTAGCGTCGTCCTGCGCCAGTTCGAGCCAGTCATCGCCCACTCGCCACAATTCGCCCGCGCGCACACGAGGCGGCATCCTCTTGCTGAGCATTTCGCGATTGATCAGCCACTCGGGCTGGGGATAAGATCCGACCAGCGAGGTCGGCAGCGTTTTCATAAAATTTTCCCGTTAGAATGGTTTCAGCGACGCCGCTCCGGGCGAACGCCTTGCGCTTTTGATGATCGCATCCGCGATTTGATAGGGGCGGTCGAGGTTGGTGATCGCCATCGATCCGGCTTCGCCCGCGCTTTCCAGCCGCAGGTCTCCGATGCCCAGAATTCGTTGCCCGAGCGTTTGCTTGACAGTGACGTCCTGGATTTTTGCGGTGTCGACGGTGCGCTGCATACGGGACAGAAACCCGTTTTCGAGGATCAGGTGATCGTCAACGAGGCGCAGCGAAACCAGACGCCGCTTAAGGTGCATCTTGAGCGCGGGCAGGAAGGCAAGCAGTGGGATTGCCATCAGCCAGGCCGGCTGGTTTTGCCCGTACTCGTAGTAAAGCCAGATCCCGGCGACGAGAACGAGTGCCGCAAGCCCGTATGCCAGCCAGACCGTTTTCATGCTCTGACGAATAATGGCGCCCGTAATCAAAATGTCCCCGAACGGCTATTTTACAGGGCTATTCGAGATAGCCGGAGGGTGCGCCAGCACACCGGCATTTGTGCTATTGGGTGTACACAACAAGAGGCGAGATATGCAAACGCAAAAGATTGGTGTGCGCGAGTTTCGGGAACACCTGACGACTTTCCTCGAAGCATCTGACCCGGTGGCAATCACGCGGCACGGAATGACGGTGGGATACTACATACCCGCACACGCGAACCGGGACTCAGCAAACCTCGCTGCACTACGGAAAGCGGCCGCCCAGCTTGATGCGCTTCTCGTCGCGAGTGGCGTGACCGAAGAGGAACTGGTAAACGACTTCAAGGAGGCGCGTCACGGCCGCCGTCGAAAGGTTCGAAAGTGAATGCTGGTGCTGGACGCGAATATATTGATTCGCGGAGTTCTGGGCCGGCGTGTCAGAGAGATTCTGGAGACTCATTATTCGCGGACGAAATTCTTCGCTCCTGACAGGGCTTTTGCCGAAGCGGGAGAGCATCTCCCCGGAATCCTGTTAAAGAGAGGCATCAATCCGACAGCCGCGATGGCGGTGCTGGAAGAACTTGGGGATCTCGTCGGATGCCTTGAGGTTGAAATCTATCGCCAGTTCGAAAAGAGAGCAACGGCGGCGTCTGCAAGCACGCGATGAAGCCGACTGGCACGTGCTTGCCGCAGCTATGGCGCTACGATGTCCAATTTGGACTGAGGATGCGGATTTCTTCGGATCGGGCGTAGCCACGTGGACTACCGATCACGTGGAACTTTTCTTGAGTGAGCCGTTATCGGATTCCGATGAACTGAGTGGTGTATAGAAGCTGGCTCAGTGATTCGGCGTTTTCATTTGACTTATTCCTTCGCAATGCCTACAATGTAGACATTGTGGCGGATCTGCTTGGCGCTTTCGAGCAAGCCATCTTACTCGCAATCTGGAGTCTGGCAGAAGAAGCGTATGGACGCGGTATTCTTCGAGGCGTACAATCGGCTCTCGATCGACAAGTCGCCGCGGGAGCCGTGTACGCGACTTTGGATCGGCTGGAACAGCGGAGCCTCATCGCTTCGCGTCTGGAAGAAGGGACGCCCGTTCGCGCGGGTCGCGCGCGTCGTTATTACCGTCTCACTGCGGCTGGAATCAAGGCGGTTAACGAGTCCAGGGCTGCCCTGGAGAATGTGTGGCGACTCGCAAAGTGGCCACTGGAGTCAAAGACATGACTCAGCAATCGCCGCCTCGGTGGCTCGAATGGATACTACAGTGTTGCCTGCTTCCCCGTGACCGGGAGACGATTTCGGGCGATCTGTTAGAGGAGTACCGGGAAGAACAGGCGCCACGTCTGGGCGCGATGCGGGCGAATGTCTGGTATCTGCGCCAGTCGATCAGCTTCTTATCCGTTCGGAGTTTTGGAGGACCGCCAATGAAAGCGGCTTTGACCTGGACGTCCGTGCTTACCGCCGCTGCCGGGGTCTGGCTCGCGCTGATGGAAAACATTCTCAAGCATGCCGGGTACGGAGGGCGAACCGTAATCGCGGCGTGTATCGCGATCCAGGGGCTGGCGACGCTGCTTCTCCTGCTGCTTGACGGCCGCCTAATATTTCGCGCCCTCGTGTTGACGGGAGCCGTCGGCATAGCGATTTTGGGAGCCGCAGCCATCGAACGCATTCTTGATGCGCCACATTTTGAGGGATTCGTCCTCATCATCGGCTTTGCCCTGATCGTGCAATGTCTGTTGACCGTCGCGGTCGTGCTCCCCCTTTCGCTCAGGCGATAGCCGCCGGGTCGGCCCCAATCGTCCCCTTCAGCTTCGCCAGCCAGGTATCGCTCCGCGTCCGGCTCAACTGCTCCCGAGCTTCAGCCAGGCGGTTATGGAGCATCAGCTCCGGCGCGGGCAACCCGCTGGCCAGAAACTTTTCCAGCGCTTCCTCGTGACGCTTCCAGAGCGCCGTATCGTGCGCCTGCTGGGCATGAAGCCGCTCCCGATACCACTTGCTCGCAAGCAGCGCTTCGCGAGTAAACATCTCCCGGATCTCCGGATCGCTCGCGCACTTCCCCTCATACTGCCCGTGCGCCATGATGTGCAGCAACGCCCGGACCGGCGGGCAAGCGTCCTCAATGCTGCCATCCGCGAAATATTCGAGAGCCACAACACGCTGGGCATCCACAATCGCATTCACACCATCGGCGAACTCGGCCAGATCCTGCTTCTCGGGCTGCAGCATCTCTTCCGGAAACACCGATCCCGGCAATTCGAAGATGCGTCCCAGAAAGTGATCGACGAACGCCGCCGTGATCCGAAACCCAAGCCTGCTCGCAAGCACCCGCGCGCCCCCGAACTCGAAATCTTCCACCTTTTCCAGATATCCGTTCGCAATCAGGAACTGCGGCTCGCGTTCGAAGACTCGCATCCGGCACCACAACTCCGGGACCAGCATGCTGCTGTCGTGATCCATCCGGTATTTCGGTCCAATGTGTCCCGCGGCCGTCGTGAAGCCGCAATTCTCCGTCAGGATCGCCGACACCAGCGCATTGTTGACGTCGATCACCGGCGCAAGCGCGTTGAACGGCCCTTTCGTGAGCGCGCCTTCAGTACCGAAGCCCGTGGTCGCGGGCGATTTGCCCGTCAGGCTGCAGATCAGGTCCATAAACAACTCGGGCAGTTCCTGATAGTGAATCGGATTGTAGACGGCCAGCGGCGGAATGCCCGCCTTGCGGTCCGCCGGGTTGTTCCGGCGCCCGGAGAGAACCGCGTTGACGGGAAAGTACACAGGGCACTCCGGAGGAATCTCGCGCGCGAGACGCGTCCCGACTTCCCCGAGGTAAGCGTTGCGCGGGTTCGTCAGATCGGGCCGCTGCTGCAGGTACCGCGGGTTCTTCGACGGACTGCCGTTCACCAGACGCGGATGCGCCGATGACACCACGAAGGAGGGCCTCGAACCAGTCATAAAATCCAGGAGCACGCGCTTCATGGGAGCCGTGTACTTGTCGAACTCCACCACTTGGTCCACGAGGTTGCGCGCGGAATCTCGCGTGAGGGGCTCGAAATTCGAAATAAATATCGTCGAGCCCGCGATATCCGCTTCCGCTTCTTTATCGAAACCGCGATAAATGGCGTCGTCCGGACGCTGGAACAGTTGCGTTTCGCAATTGGCGACCAGCTTCACGCTTTCCGCGTGATACTCCGGATCGAGATGCGTAAGACTCTCGCGCGGCAGCACAACCGACGCGGTGATATCGTCCTCGAACTGAACTTTATCCGCAGGGCTGAAGTCGGGTCTCAGTTTGAAGATGCGCCAGGATCCATCCGCCGGATCGTATCCCATGCGCAGATAGTTTCCGAGCAGCTTCTGATTCTGGAACTTGAGCTCGTTACCCGGCAGGCCATTGATACGGTCGACGCTGAAACGTTCGCGCCAGTTGTCGCCCCATTCCGGCTGATAATAACGCTTCACCGTGATCAGAAGCTGACGCACCGTTTGCGGTACCGTCGCGAGCCATTCGTTGTGTTCGTCCGTGTACTCCGGCGAAGGAGTCATGAGCTTGATCACCGAGCCAAGGGAGCGTTCGGTGGTCAGAATGGGGCGCTTCGTGCGAGGACCGGCCTGCGGTTCGCGATAGATGGTCGAAAAATCCTTCGCGATAATCTGCTCGACCTGCTCCATCTCGCGCTGAAAATCGGTGACAATAATCGCGCCTTTGAGAATAATGCCGCCGATCGACTTCGAGATCTCCGACTTTCCGCCGCCCGACACCGTGCATGGCTTGTGGCAAAGGATTCCATCCGCGCGCGACGCGATCAGACGCCACATGGTGCCTCCGAGCTGCTTTTCCAGACGGATCTTGGTGCCCCAGGGCAGCACATACACTTCATCGGCGCGCAGCCTAAGCTGATGCCATCCGCCGTCGGGCAATTCCCACTTCACGGCGCCGTCGGCGACGCGAAACTCCGCGTTTTCCGGGACGTACTTGATCGAAGGAAACTGGCGATCGACGGCGTAGCGCTCGGGTTTGATGTCCACGCGCGGCCCCAGCCAGCGCATAGCCTGATCGAAAGTGACTTTCTTCGTAAGAACGGTGCGGCCCGCGAAGAACTGCTGGCCCAGCACGTAGGCGGGAAAGGCCAGAGCGCCGCCGGCGTGTTCCTCTTCGCACATGCCAGAGAGGTTAGTCGCGTAACTGATCTGAGTCTTGACTTCCTTCTTGCAATAACCGTAGTAGTTATCGGCCAGAATCGTTACCATCACGCCGCGATGGTCCCGGCAGGCCAGTTTGAACGCGACTCCGTTGTTGTAGAGCTCGTCTTCGGAGCGCCAGCACATGCCATCGCGGCGCTGGCGCGGAGTGGCCTCGTCGTAATGCGGCAGGCCGACTTCTTTCTTCTTCACGCTTTCCAGATGAGGCGCCACGATCACGCAGCCGGTGTGGCCCGTCCAGTGCATCACGTCGAGCGCGGAGTCGTTTTCGGGCAACTCCGGGTCACCAGCGTTCCCGAAAATTCTTTCGACGAAATCCAGATTGCTGACCAGACTGGCGGGCGCAAAGAAGCGCGTCTCCATGGATTTCGCCGGTTCGGAACCCGTAGCGGGACACACCAGCGGGCGCAGCAACAGCGATACGAACAAACGAACCTTTTGTTCCTGATTCGCGCTGAACGGCAGTTCCAGCACTTCACGCGGCGGCGTAAGAGCGCGCGCCAGGAGTGATGCGAACGCAACCTTCGGGACTGCGATCTTATCGTCGGGAATCGGCATTCCGCCTTCGACGATGTGGAAGATGCCTTTCGTGGTTCGGCGGTCGCTGCGCGGGTTGTGGAGGATACCTTGCCGGATTCGGTAAGACTTCACATAAGGCGAAGCAAGGAGATCGGCCTCAGGGGGCAGTGAGACGACGCGCGCCATACCGGGCCGGTCGAGGACGAGGGTCTGAGAGGGCAGCCGCGGCGCAGTCCCATTCAAGTAAGAATCGAGGAAAGCCTGGATCCGCGCGTCGACCGGACAGAGACGGTCGCCGAGCAGCTGACTCTTCTGATAGTAGTTCCGGAGCAGCGGACCCGCGATTTCGCTGAATTCGGAGTCCGCCGTCTGGCTTGCGGGCTGGCCGAGTGCAGCCAGCTTCAGGTTGATGTACCGGACAAGTTCCGTATCACGGCCGTCCGAAATGGCCTCGCGTGTCCCGTTCTCCACTGAGCCTCCTGTGCTTGCCCACAGCCGCCGAAGGACGTGCTTCGACAGATCCGGACCGGACGGGGATCACGGACAAAGACGGCGTGCCGCAGCGATTTTGCGCACATCGACAGCTTAACAGTCCGCCAGCCGGATTATTGAGCCAGGGAGATCGAATCCACCGTGATCGTATGCTTTTTCGCCTCGCCTGTTACGGAAACAACGAGCCACGATGTCTTACCCGCCTTGCGGACGAGTTCACTTGCTTTTGCGTTTCCGGCGGAATCGAGCGTGAAACTCGACCCGTCCTGTTGCACCAGAGCGAAAGATTTCGTCTTCACGCTCGGGGAGCAATAACGCAGCTCAGAATTCTGATCCCGATCGACGGCGGTGAGAGTGTCAGTCGGATTCACATTGCGCTCTCTGGCGCCGTAGCATCGCGCGTCGACGAGGAATCCTGACCAGGTGGCAGCAAGACCGAGCGCAGACGAGAAACACAAAAGCGCGGCGATGCGCAACGCACGTTTCATCTGAAGTCGAATACCATTTTATGTGATATGACGCCCGCACAGACTTTCAACGAACAGCAGCGTACCCGCTGGAACGGAATCGACGGCGAATTCTGGACCCGTGAGCAGGACCGTCTCGACGCGATGCTCGCTCCGGTTACCCGACCGCTGCTCGCGTTCGCCGCGCCTGTGGTCGGAACTACAGTGATCGAAGTCGGCTGCGGCTGCGGATCCCTGGCCATGGAACTCGCTCGCGCCGTCGGGCCTTCGGGTCGTCTGGTCGCGGTCGATCTCTCCGAACCATGCTTGCGGTTGCGAAGCAACGTCTCGGCGCATTCGCCAATACCAACTGTCTCCTGGGCGACGCCGCAGAACTTTCCCTGCAGGGGCTGAACGCCGATTTGATTACTTCGCGTTTCGGAGTGATGTTCTTCGGCGACCCGGTCGCCGCATTCACGAACCTCGCCACCGGTCTGGTTCCGGCGGTCGTCTTCGCTTCGCCTGCTGGCGGCGGATCGAGGAAAATCCCTGGCTGCGGGTACCGCTGCAGGCGGTCTATGAGCATGTGCCACGGCTGCCTCCGGCTGGTCCGGACGAGCCGGGTCCGTTTGCGTTCGGAGACACGGACCGCGTCAAACGCATCCTGACGACGGCAGGCTTCACCACGCCCACTTTCACGCCGCTGGACATCTCGATCGAACTGGCGCCCGGCGGCACGATCGACGACGCCGCGCTGCAGGCAACCGGGACGGGGCCAGCCAGAAGGGCGCTTGAGGGCCAACCGGATGAGGTTCGCAACGCGGCAGTTGAGTCGATCCGGCGCGCCTTCGCATCGTACAATTCGGATACCGGAGTAAAGTTGCCGGGTGGGGTTTGGCTTGTGGGGGCGGAACGTCTCCGCTGAAGGTTCCAAAAATATCGATGAGACGGAGTTACTAATTGTGCGGCATAGCCGGTTTTACGCACGCAAAGCGCGCGGAGACCGGTAGAATCCAGAAGGCCGTTGCAACCTTAAGCCATCGCGGCCCTAACCAGCAGGGCGTCTACGAGTCGGAGACAGTTTCGCTTGGCGCCGCGCGCCTGAAAATCATCGACATCGATAACGGCGATCAGCCGATTGTCTGCGAAGAACCCCGCACGGTTATCGTTTTCAACGGCGAGATCTACAATCATCTCGAACTGCGCAGGGAACTGGAACAACGCGGTCACAGCGTTCCGCTCCCACACCGATACTGAGACCGTTCTCCACGCTTTTATCGAATGGGACACCGAGTGCTTTTCGCGCCTGCGCGGAATGTTCGCGGTGGCGCTCTGGAGCGAGTCCGACCGTCGCCTCGTCCTTGCTCGCGATCGCATGGGGATCAAGCCTCTTTACATCGCGCGTCAAGGAGATGACCTTTACTTCGGATCGGAACTCAAAGCGATCCTGATTCATCCCGAGATCGACCGTGAGTTAAGCCTTGAAGGTCTTGATTGCTATCTGTCCCTGAACTATGTGCCGGCTCCCTGGACTCTCGTCGAGGGAATCGAGAAATTGCTTCCAGGCCACTGGCTTGAATGGCGCCGCGGCGCAGTCAATATCAGTCGTTACTGGCATCTGCCGCGGGGCACGACAGCAACCTGCACGCCACAGGAAGCCGAAGCTGAGTTGGACCGGCTGCTGAAACAGTCCGTGAGGGAACATCTTCAATCGGACGTGCCATTGGGCGTTTGGCTCAGCGGCGGACTGGATTCTTCCAGCCTTGTACATTACGCGGCTCAGGAAGCCTCCTCGCCTCTGATGACGTTTTCCGTCACCTTCAATGGGCGAAGTTTCGATGAAGCAAGCTATGTGCGCGAAGTAGCCAGGAGCTACGGAACCCGGCACACCGAATTCGATCTCAACCCCGGGCAGGATCTGCCGCAAGCGATCCACGAACTCGCGTATTACTGCGATGAACCGAATGCGGATTCCGGCGCGCTTCCCGTATGGTTTCTGTCGCGCATGACCCGAGGGACTGCGACGGTCGCTCTGAGTGGAGAGGGCGCCGACGAATTGTTCGGTGGATACCTGACCCATCGCGCGGACCTGCTCGCGGCGAAGGCGCGCCGGCTACCGCGTCCCTTGCTGGAGTTTCTGCTCGCGGCTGCCCGGCGATTGCCCGTATCGAATGAGAAGATCGGGTTCGAGTACAAGCTGAAGCGCTTTCTGGAAGGCTGTCTCATGCCGGCCGCGAGAGCCCATATTTACTGGGGTGGAGCATTCGGCGATGAGGATAAGCAGTCGCTGCTGCAACAGGCTTTGCCGCCTGCGCTGGAGTCGATCCTGGTCGCTGGTGGCGGCAGTCTGCAGGATTACTTATGGTTCGATCAGAAATACTTCCTGCCGGACAATATTCTGACCAAAGTGGATCACACGAGCATGGCACATTCGGTAGAAGTGCGGCCGCCGTTTCTCGATCATCGAATCGTTGAATTCGCCAACTCGCTTCCGGCCGGCATGAAGATCCAGGGGTCGACTCAAAAGGTGATTCTGCGGCGGCTGATGCAGGGTAAACTTCCTGCCGCGATACTCAAGAGGAAAAAAATCGGCTTTGACATTCCCGCTCATGACTGGTTCCGCGGCCCACTCAGGCCCTTGCTTGAAGAAGCGGTGGCATTCGCTTCCACCGAACATGGAGACTTCTTTCAAATACCGAAAATCGAGGCTTGTATGCGAGCCCATTTCGACCGCCGCGCCAACCTGGGATACAACCTTTGGGGACTAATGACACTGTTTTTCTGGATGCAAAAATGGCGAATTCAGACCAGGGCGCCGGCCACGACGCCGCGCCGGTCAATGGAACCCGCTTTCAGTTCTACGTCATAGTTCTGGTCGTTGCCGCCGCGATCTATGCGGGCTGCATGATCTCGCCCCCTTCGCTGATGGACGATGTGGATGCGGTCCAGGCCCAGATCGCGCGCAATATGCTTACCTCGGGAGACTGGGTTACCGCGCGGCTCGATGGCATTCCTTACCTCGAAAAGGCGCCTCTCATTTACTGGATGATCGCCGAGTCTTATAAAGTCTTCGGCGCAACGGACTGGGCCGCTCGCATTCCGATTGTCCTGGCGGCCATTTTTCTGGCCTGGCTGACCACCGCATTTGGAATGTGGGCCTTCGGAAGCCGCGCCGGCTTTTACGCGGGACTGTGCATCTCTACGTGTTTCGGCCTTTTTCTCTTCACCCGCATACTGATCCCCGACGTGATGCTCACTGCAAGCATCGCCCTGACTCTTTGGGCTTTCCTGCGGGTACTTGATGAGACGGAGAAACGCCCGCGACGGTGGGCGTTCGTCATGGCGGTAAGTCTCGGAACCAGCCTCTTGTTCAAAAGTCTGATCGGCGTCGTATTCCCCGTCGGAGCAGTGTTGCTTTATCTCGCCGTCACCAGGCAGTTGTTCAGCGCGAAAGTCTGGAGGGCTCTTCATCCTCTCAGCGGACTTCTTATCGTCCTGCTGATCGCCGCGCCCTGGCACATTATCGCCACGCTCCGGAATCCGCCTTATTTCGTCTGGACGATGCGCAGCGCGCCGGGCGAGTATCACGGCTTTTTCTGGTTTTACTTCATGAACGAGCAACTGCTCCGCTTCCTGAATATGCGGTATCCGCGCGACTATGACACGGTCCCGCGCCTCTACTTCTGGGGTTTCCATCTCTTATGGTTGTTTCCCTGGAGCGTTTACTTCCCGGCTGTTGCCAAACTGAACTTCAGGCCGGTCGACCGCGCCGGCAAGACCCGGCTGATGGCTCTCTGCTGGACTGGTTTCATCCTCGTCTTCTTCACTTTTTCGACTACGCAGGAATACTATTCGATGCCGTGTTATCCGGCGCTCGCGCTGCTCCTCGGATCGGCAATGGCGGCCGGGGGTAACTGGATTCGGTACGGTACGCGTTTCCTGTGCGGGATTTTCGTCCTCGCGGCGACGGCGGTGCTCACGCTGTTCGCTTTGTCATGGAATTTCCCCACGCCAGGGGATATTTCCGCCGCGCTCAGTTCCAATCCTGGAGCCTACAAACTTTCCCTTGGTCACATGGAAGACCTGACCATCGCTTCCTTTGCCTACCTGCGCCTCCCGCTGTTGCTCGCGGCGGCGGCGTTTCTCGTCGGCGCGGCGGGGACGTTCCGATCCAAAGGCCGGCGGGCGTTCCTGTCGACAGCTTTAATGGCTATTCTGTTCTTTCAAGCCTCGCGAGTCGCGATGGCGGCGTTCGATCCTTATCTCTCTTCGCGGCCTCTCGCCGAAGCGTTGCTTCATGCGCCCCCGGGGAAGCTAATCGTCGATCACCACTACTACACCTTTTCTTCTGTGTTCTTTTATACAAATGCGGAGAATAAAGGGCGTGTCCTTCTGCTGAACGGAAGGTTCAATAACCTTGTGTACGGGTCTTATGCGCCAGGAGCGCCAGATGTCTTCGTCGACGACGCCGGATGGAAGACACTCTGGACGGGACCCGATCGCTACTACCTCGTGATCACCCAAAAGGCCGCAGAGCGGCTGAAAGCTCTCGTGGCACCTGAACTGCTCACCATTGTTTCCCAAAGCGGAGGCAAGCTGCTTCTCACGAACCATCCGTTATCCTGATAATCATGCCGCACACCAGAGAGATTTTCCTCGCAATTGCGGCAATACCTTTTATTTATTACGTCATTGTCATCTATAGCTCCTGGCGCTATTTCCGGCAGCCGGTCAGCCAGCCAGACCCCGTTTTCCTGCCGCCAGTCAGCATTCTGAAGCCGTTTCGGGGCGTCGATCCGGATGCCTGGGAGAACCTTTCCAGTTTTTGCCGTCTGGATTATCCCGAATATGAGATTGTTTTGTGCATAGATCCCGATGACCAGGTGATTCAGTCTGTCATCGCCAGACTAATCAGCGAATTTCCGGAACGCAGCATTCGTGTCCTTTACGGCTCAGGACGTACGGCCGTCAACGACAAGGTTGCAAAACTTGCGCGGCTGGTGAAGGAAGCTGCCCACGAGGTGGTGGTGATCAGTGACAGCGACGTCCGGGTGCGGCCGGATTATTTCCGCCAGGTCACGGCGCCCCTGCGGGATCCGAAAGTCGGCGCGGTTACTTGCCTGTACGTCCCCATCGACACGAAAACCGGAACCGACCATCTGCAGTGCATCGGCATGATGTCCGACTTCTACGCGGGCGTTCTCATCGACTGGCAGCTCGAAGGAATGAAGTTCGCGTTGGGACCGACCATCGCGACAACGCGGACGCGTCTCAATGACTTTGGCGGTTATCCGGTTCTCGAGAATCGCCCGGCGGATGACCTTCTGGTGGGCCGCCTGATCGACGAGCAGGGTTACAAAGTGGTTCTGCTTCGTTATGCGATCGACACCGTTTGCGACTACGGGTCGATGAGCGATTTGATTCACAAGCGGCTGCGATGGATCGTCGTGATGCGACATCTGCGTCCGCGCGGCCACCTGGGCCTGTTACTGACTTTCGGACTTCCCTGGTCAATCGCGGCCGCGGTCTTTGCTCCTTCCCTGGCGGTCGCCGCCGCATATCTCGGCGCTTATCTCTTACTGCGGATCACCATGACCTGGATCATCGGGATTCACGGCCTGCGTCAGGCCCTGCTCTGGAAACAGATGCCGCTGATTCCCGTTTGGGATGCCCTGGCTTTCGCCTCTGGCTGGTCAGTTTCGCGCGTGACAGCATCCGATGGCGCGGCGCCGATTACTACATCCGCAACGGCCAGCTGGTCCCCGCCTCATCGGGCAACCAGCAATACGCCGGCCATCACGGCCAGCGTGCCCATGGCTCTTCGCAGACCGATACGCTCCTGTAGGACAAATTTCGCCAGCAGCGTCTCCAGCACAAAGCTGGCCGACGATACGGGCACCGCGAAACTCAGCGGCTCCGATTGCACCAGCGCCATAAACGCGAAGAACGACACCGCATTGCCTGCAATCCCGAGAATCAGCAGGCGCCGTCTGGCGATCGTCTGGAGCAATCGTGCCATTCCGCGCGCGCTCACGGATTGCTCGCCGGCCTGCTTCATCTCATGGCTCTGAAGCAGATCGCTGACGACCGTAGCGCCCACCATCGCGGCTACCAGCAGCCATCTCATGATGTCGTGTTTCTCGAAGTCGACCCTACGAGCGCCGCCCCAAGAAAGATCAGCAGTGTACCGAGCCATCTCTGAGACGTGACCGTCTCATGGAGAAAAAGCTTCCCGATCAGCACCGCAATCACGTATCCGATCGCGGTAACCGGAAGGACAAAGCTAAGATCCGCCAGGCTGAAAAGCGCGATTCGCGTGAGGAGCGAAAGCATCAGACGCCACAACACCGAGAGCCACGAAAGGGTTGAGCATCGCGTGCAGGTAAAGCGCCGGATTGATCGACATCTTCTCCGGCACCTGCTTCATTCCGACGGCCATGGAGGAATTGCCGCCGGCTTTAAGCGCCAGGAAGAAGAGAAGGACCGCCCAGGTTTTGATGGTTGTTGAGACCTTACTCCCCGAAGGCTCAGTCAAAGTCGAGCTCAACCTGATCGACGTAACACCAGCCCCAGTCCTCACCGGGTTCGATCGACTTGATGATCGGATGTGTCGTCGCATGGAAGTGTTTCGTCGCGTGTTTGTTCTTCGACGAATCGCAGCACCCGACGTGCCCGCAACTCATGCAAAGCCGCAGATGAACCCATGTATCGCCCATCTTCAGACATTCTTCACAGCCGTGGGTGTGCGGTTTGACCTTCTTGATCTGGTCCAGATGAGTACAGCTCATGACCTTTTCATTGTATGTGGCTTCAGAACGTCAACCCGGTCCGGAACACATTCACCGCATAGAAATAAAGCTCCGCATCCAGCGCCCGCTTGATGTTTTCCGCCTTGCGAAATCCGTGCTGCTCGCCCGAAAAGAGTAAATAGCCCACCGGTGTGCCTTTCTTCCGAAGCGCTTCCACCATCATTTCGGTCTGGTTCGGCAGCACCACCATATCCTCGTCGCCCTGGAAGAAAATCACCGGCACGGAAAGCTTGTCCACATGGGCAAGCGGCGACCGCTCACGGTACAGATCCGCCTTTTCGGGAAAAGGTCCGACCAGCGAATCGAGATAGCGCGCCTCGAACTTATGCGTGTCTTCGGCGAGCACCGAAAGGTCGCTTACCCCGTAATGACTGGCCCCGCCGCGGAAGTAATTGCGAAACGTAAGCGCCGCCAGAACGGTGTAACCGCCGGCGCTGCCCCCGGTGATTACACTACGATCCCCATCGACAAGGTTATGTTCCGCCAGAAAACGCGCGCCCTCGATGCAATCGTCCACATCGACGATGCCCCACCGCGAATCCAGCCGCTCACGATACTCGCGTCCGTAGCCGGTGCTGCCGCCGTAATTGACATCGAGGACCGCGATACCTCGGCTGGTCCAGAACTGAATCCTCAGGTCGAGCGTACTGCTGGCCGCGGATGTCGGGCCGCCATGGCATTTCACCAGTAACGGAGGCCGCTCGCCCTCGGGCGCCTCGTAATCGGGATTGAACGCCGGGTAATAGAGTCCGAACGCGGTCTTCTCGTGGTCGATGGGAAACTCGATCCCCTGCGCCTCGCTGAAATATTTCGCCAGGTCCGGATCGTCCGCCACACTGGTCGATTTCTTCAGGACTTCGGTGTCTCGCGAATACAGGTCCAGCAGTACGATGCTTCCGGGCTGCACAGCCGAGCCACCCCGAAAAACCACGCGGCTCCCGCGTGCGCGCACGGACGAAAAATCCGTATACGGAACGTCCAGCGGTTTGAATCCACCCCCGGCGCCATCCGCCTGCGCCAGATCGATCGTGGCCAGATGTCCGATCCCGTTCGAAACGTATGAACACACCACGTCGTTCCCGGCGAACGCATATGTGGACATCCCGAACACCCACTGGGGCTGCCCGAACTCGGCTTCTCTCGGCGCCAGAGCCTCCACCGGCGACTGCGATTTCTTCCGGTATAGGTTCCACCATCCGGATTGGTCGGAGATGAAGAAAAGCGCCGACCCGTCCGGAGCCCATGCGGGCTGAAAGATCGATTCGTCCGGCCCTCCTGCAATCAACAGTGGCTCTCTGGCCGGCATGCCGTCCGTGCCCAGTTGCACCACATAAAGGCTCGTCCCGGTCCAGGGCATGTTGGGGTGATCCCATGCCAGAAACGCCAGCCATCTGCCGTCAGGCGACAGTTGCGGCGAAGAGTAAAAATCATGCCCGGACGCCAGCACAATCCCGGCCTGGTCGGCCGAACCGTGATCGATGTCGATCCAGACGAGGGCGTTGTCCGGCGCGTTCGTACCCGCGCTGTGATCCTCCCGCACCCCAATCCAGCGCCGGCGCCGCATGTCGACCAGGCCGTCGGCATAACGCCACGGGCCCTCCGGCGTGAGCGGATACGGCCAGTGCCCGCCGCGTTCCATCCGGTACAGCCGCCCGTCCGTATAGTGCGAGAAAAAGAGCGTCCCACCGGCGACCGTCCATGCCCCACCGCCATACTCGTGAACGCTGGTGCGCACGTTGAAGGGTTCGGGATTGCAATCTTCGCCTGTGCTGCTCCCCCTCACGTAGCGGACCACCACGCACCGCCCGCCTTCATGCGGCCGCGACTCCAGCCAATAAATGTCGTCCTCTTCCAGCCGGACTTCCGACAAACCGATCGATTGCGCCACAATCAGGTCCGATGTGATCGGCGATTTCCACGACGCGTAAGGTGCGATTTTCATGTCGATGTTTTCGATCCGCTATTATCCCGCACGCAGTTACACTTGAGGGGTGCTCGCCCGCACTCTGCTCCTGACCGCCTTCGTCTGCACCTCCTCATTTGCGCAAACTGTTCCGCAGTTGCTCTCGACCGTCTCCGGCACGACCCACTATGGAGAAACGGCGGTTTCTCCCGACGCTCATTACGTCGCCTGGACCGTGAACCTGCGCAATACGGACAACACAGCCTCGCGCAACTCGGAGATCTTCCTGCTCGATCTCGCGAAACCCGGCGCTGCGGCCCAGAAGTTTTCTCCATCCGGCGCCCCGCGTCAGATGAAGAGCCTCGCCTGGTCGCCCGATAGCAGGGAACTCGCTTTTCTTTCTGACGGGGATAAGTCGGGAAACGACAAGCCAGGGCAACTGCAACTTTACGTTGGTTCCGTCGACAGCCCCGGCAAGCCGGCGCATAAGCTCACCAGCCTGACTGGCTTTCTCGACGACGCTCGCTGGTCGCCCGACGGTAAGACCATCGCGCTTCTCTTCACTGAAAATGCGCCGCGCGCCGCCGGACCGCTGGAACCGTCGACTAAGGACTCGGGCGTCGTCGAAGAGCACATCTACGAGCAGCGCCTCACCCTCGTTGATCCGCATTCCGGCAAAACAAAGCCAATTTCTCCCGCCGACCTTTACGTTTATGAATACGACTGGGCGCCCGACAGCAGCCGACTCGCGTTCAGCGCCGCCACGGGCAACGGCGATAACAACTGGTGGGTCGCGCAACTCTATACAATTCCGGTAGGGTTGGGGGAGATCAAGCAGGTCTTCAAAGCGCCGTTTCAGATCGCCCGACCGCGCTGGTCTCCGGACGGGAAGCAGATCGCGCTGATCGGCGGACTTATGAGCGACGAGGGCTCGACCGGCGGCGACATTTACGCGGTCCCCGCAGCGGGCGACAGCCCGGCGCATAACCTGACGCCCCAACGCAAAAGCTCCCCCAGCGACATCCATTGGCTGCCTTCCGGGAAAATTCTGTTTGCCGAGACCGTCAACGGCGGAACGGCGATCTCGACGCTCGATCCCGCCACGCGGGTGGCTGAGACGCTCTGGACTGGCGAGGAATCGGTCGGCTCGATTTCCGCGTCGACCGACGGAGGCACACTCGCTTCCATCCGCAGTTCCTGGACGAAGGCGCCCGAAGTGTGGGCCGGCCCTCTGAGTCAATGGACGCAAAGGACTCATGCCAATGATGCGCTGAAACCCCTCTGGGGGCGCACCGAAAGTCTGCACTGGCGCGGCGACGATGCCGACGTGCAGGGCTGGCTGCTGTATCCCGTGAACTACGATCCGGCGAAGAAATACCCGCTGGTGGTTTCGGTGCATGGCGGACCGGCTGCGGCAAAGAAGCCCGCGTGGCCCGGATCGTGGGACATGACGCTGCTTTCGAGCCAGGGTTACTTCGTGCTGTTTCCGAATCCGCGCGGCAGCTTCGGCGCGGGCGAAGCGTTTACGAGGAACAACGTTCAGGACTTCGGACAGGGGGACTTGCGCGACATCCTGCTTGGCCTCGATACCGTTGTCAAGACGCTGCCGGTCGATCCTGAGCGGCTGGGAATCGCCGGATGGAGCTATGGCGGCTACATGACCATGTGGGCGGTTACGCAGACGCATCGTTTTCGCGCCGCGGTCGCTGGAGCGGGTATTTCCAACTGGCAAAGCTACTACGGCGAGAACCTGATCGATCAGTGGATGATCCCTTACTTCGGAACGACGGTTTATAACAACCCGTCGGTGTATGCGCGCAGTTCGCCGATTAACTTTATCCGCAATGTTCAGACCCCTACGCTGATTGCGGTGGGCGACAGCGATGCTGAGTGCCCCGCCCCGCAATCCTACGAGTTCTGGCATGCGCTGAAGACGCTTGGGGTGAAGACGCAGCTTCTGGTCTACCAGGGCGAAGGTCATGCGATTCGCAAGCCGGCGGATGTGAAGGATCTGCTGGAACGCACTATCGCCTGGTTCAACCAGAACCTTGCCAGTAAGCCCGCCACGCCATAGGAAGTCAGGAGCCGGAAGTCGGAATGGTTGCTCTCGACCGGTTCCTCGACTGTTTGGCGACACTGCCGGCGGCCTGTTTGCTTCCGGACACTCACGCTGCTTTGTGGTCCGGGGAGTCGGTGAGCGGCGAATGAGTGGAAAGGCGCAGTTCCGGCGGAGCTTGCGGGCTTTGGGTTAGCGGTAATTGGGTCAGGACGCGGAACGAATTGGCGCTCATGACCATTTCCGGAGCGGTTCTGCCAAACGAAGCCAGATCGAAGCGATCCCGCTTGTTTTCATGGCGTTTGCCGCGGGGATCGGCTTCTCTTTCGAGGCGTTCTACCTGCTCGCGAGCTATGCGTTCTTTCTGGATGTGCTTGAGTTCTTCGATGTATTTGAGGAGTTGCCGGGAGAGCCGGGTTTCGTAGCGGCCGAGGACGTCGAAGGCATGGGTTTGCTCAATCCAGGAACGGATCTGAGCGACCATGACCTCGACCCGGTCATCGTGGTCCGTGTCGGTTGTGTGCTGGATGAGGCCGAAGTTGAACATGTTGTTTTCCACGCCGGCGAGGCGATTCAGACGGAAGTGGCCGTCGATGATCTTCTGGGCGAGTTGACGCTCGGGCTCGGTTCTGGGTTTGAGGTCGGATAGCATGGCGCTGGTGAGCCGATTGTAGGCCTCCATTTCGTTCGGCTGGAGCATCAGGCTCTGTCCCGTAAGGCCGTGTTTGAATGCATTCATGGCAGAACGCTGTTTGCCTTCGGCGGTCTTCGGACCCGTCGATTTTTCGGCGTTGGCTCGGTTGATCTCGTCTCGGATTTCTTTGCGCATGGTCGTTTAACGATTTGACGGTAGCAGCCGAAATTGGGGATGGTGACGCCACCAGGCGCTAAGTTATTCAATTTATTCGATAGAAATTTCTGGGGAAATTGTCACCGTTAAGCGGCGATCCAGGAATTTCACCAAAATTCAAGCCCAAGTGATTAAAAATAGGTCGGTTGTCGGTTGGCATTTGAATATGTATAAGGGCCAATCCAGGAAAGCGTGGTGTAGCAGGTCCGAATCGCAGAACATAAAGGACGTTATGTTGTACAAAATGAAGCACGCCCAGCAAGCACCCGGAGGTTCATGCCTCCACCAAAACGCCGAAGAGCGGAATTTGGAGTAGAATATTCGCCATGTTTGCACGCATCTTATTCGGATTCTTGCTGGCAGCCGCACTGAGCTTCGCTCAACAGTCTGGTGCACCTGCTGGTAGCGGCTCATTCAAGGATGGCGGATTGGAGTTTAAGCAGCAGGGTGGTTTCGTTTACGTTAGTGAGGAACTCAGCGGCAAAAAAGTGAGCGGTGCCCCGATCATACTCACTCCCAATGGGCCGATGTATACGGCGTTTCTGCAAGGACTGCCCGGGGAGGAACCTTCTGCCTATAAACAAAAAGCGGTGGAGATTTATAACGCTCACCTCAAAGGTGCCGCGTCGGCTTCGCAACCAGTCGAAGAAGCAAGAAACGTCCCACCTTCTGGCCATTCTTCGTCTGCACCCGCAACGCAAATCCAGTTCGACGCGGCAAGCAAATCCCTCACCGTCCCATTGGACGATGGTATGGTCGTTACATTTAAGAATTTAGACAAGAAAAAGGATACAGATAAGCCTGTTGTGGTGGCAGGGGGCAGTACCGGCGCGATTCCCGGCCAGACCTTCTTCGTGAAACATAGAGGGGCCAGCGCCGGGGGTGGGCTTACGAACGCTGTGCTGGGAATAGGCGGCCCCAGGGTACGCGCCGGTGGCGCAAGCAGTCTGGGCGGTGCAGGGCCCGTCATAACGATGGGTAGCGAAACTGGCCCGACAGTGTATGACGATCAGCTGGGCACAGTGTATGCGGGCCAGAACAATATAGCCAAACAGGTTGCCATAGAAGTTTTGAAAGCATCCGCAAGAGTTGAGCAGGACGACCCGGCACACTTCAGCATGCTGCCAGACCAGCTCCTTAAGGAAATGAAGGCGCTCACGGATCTGCGGTAACTTAGCCGTTGTTTCAAACAAGCGCTCGGTAAAGGGTAGCCCGGTTCACGTTCAATAGCGCGGCCACATCCTCCCGACGCTCTCCAGCGTCGATTAACTTTCGGGCGTGGTCGATCTGCTGCGCGGTCAGTTTCGGCTTGCGCCCGAATTTCACGCCTCGGAGTTTCGCGGCCTTCACCCCCGCGCGGGTTCGTTCGCTGATAAGGCTGCGTTCCAGTTCCGCGAGTACGCCGATCATCTGCCACATGGCGCGGCCTGTCGGCGTTTCGGTGTCGATTGCCTCCGTGAGCGAACGAAATTTCACGCCGCGTTGTTTCAGGTCGTCCAGCATGGTTATCAGGTCGCGCAAGCTGCGGCCCAATCTGTCGAGCTTCCACACGATGAGCGTGTCGCCGTGTTCGAGCTTCTTGAGACAGCGGAGCAGGGCGGGGCGCTTCGTCGTCGCGCCTGATAAGCCGTCATCCTTGAAAATGGTTTTGCACCCGGCCTTCTTCAGCGCCGCGAGTTGCAGGGCAGGGGTCTGGTCGTCGGTTGATACCCGCGCATAGCCGTATTTCATGCGCTCTACTTTGCACTAGACATCTGCAACATGCCAAGCCCTTTGTTTACGGGCCTTCCGCGAATGATGCAAGACTTACCCAATACGAAACAGCTTCAGCGTATTTTCCTGCCGACTTCAATGTGTAGCTCTTTCTTCTCTTTCTCGATCTTTGCCTTGATGCGTGCAGCGCGTCCGAAAACGAACGCAAAGTAGATGATGACCGCAGTGGCTAAAATCCCGAAAATCAATACGAGCTGGTTGCCGTTTATAAATGTCTTTCCTGTCATTACAAGAACGACCGCAGACGCCAGCAGCGTCATTAGACCCGAGAGCATTGCTGCAAACGTAGCGGGCAACCCTTTCGCGAGTCCTCGCATGGCGAGTTCGTATTCCATCTCCATCATTCGGAGCTTGTCGGATTTGGGCACAGGGGCGGTCATGTCGTCCGTTTTGTTAGGTGACCCCAATTGGAAACCGCATTCGGTGTTCCCGCACCGGGTTACACCGGCCGACAGTTCTTTCCCACAGTTCGGGCAATATTTCATAAAAGCACGCCGCCCCGCCGTTCTTGGAGCAGTCTACCAGCAGGACGGGGGTGCATGCAGAACGGGCAGGAATGGGCCTGCTGCACTGCGGGCAAGACGTGGCGCAAAGGACCGTTTATGCGACGTTCCCGGCGTGGCGAGTAAAATGGTCACATGTTCAGTCCTGCGATGCCCGACATCGGCGCTGTGCCGGGAATTATCGGCGCGATCACCGGGCCTGCCGGGAGCGTGATCGGCTGGATCAGCTAGCGGCGCTCGCAACAAATCAAGGCTCTCGACCTTCGACTTGAACTCCGCGAACAGGTGTCCGATGTTCGCGCCGACATCGAGGCGCTTCCTACCTTCCTGGAAGGGGCGCTGGCGTCCCGCAGCGCGGTAAGTGCCGCCATGGGCGCGTTGCAATCGGATGCCTCCGGGATTTGGAAAGCCGCGTTGGAAACCGACCTCACGACTGTGGAGGCTTTGGCGCGTGAGCTACCCGACGCTGATGAAACGTTTCAGCATTCAAAACCTCAGAAGCTCGAAAACAAGTTGGTGGAGGTTCATGCTCTTGCGGTGAAGGCGGCACGGCTGCAGGGTAAATACGAGACGGCATTTGCGTCCGACGACAAAGAGCGTGACCGCATCAGGGCCGACGTTCGCACACGCTTAAGTCCTGTTGACCGCAGGTAGCGCTATAGCGGCGGTGTATCGGTGAGGATTCCGCTAAAGGCGATCAGTCATTCCAGAGGGAAGCCGATCACGGTTCCGGAAGGAAAGCGATCAGGCGTCGGAGCGAAGCGACGCTGGGCGTATCGTTCGTATCACCCGAACCGTAACCCGTTACGTAACGCAGGTCAAGAATAATGTTAGCAGGATTGTTGCTTTTTTTGAGTGCCGGGACCGGTGTTCCCTGTGCCTGCTGGTGCGGCTCTGCTGTACTGGCAATTCCGCTCTGTCGCAAAACCTGCCGTTTTTGAGGGACACGCGCAAGTTCTGGCCGCCGAAACGCGGCTGGACGGGTGGGTTCCTCCATTTTTTGGAGGCGCGACCGGCGCCCCTTGCGCTTTTGAGAGAGAATTCGGCTTCGCCCCCGCGTCGCTCGGCGGGTTCCCTCAAAGTCTTTAACTTCGCAGCTTCCTGAATGTCCGGTAAACAGGCACCCGTGAAGACGAGGAGCGCAATGAGCGCAAGCAGCCATGAAGGAAACCACCACGGTGGTCCTGAAATATAGCCGACACCAGCCGGCAGATCGGGCGGGCGGCGGACAAGCAGCCTGATGCCGACCGTGACGAAAAGTAAATAGAAGACGATTAATGCGCCTACGCCCGCAAGAAAACTCTTCACGTAGATCATCGCGTTCGAACAATCTACCACCAGAGCGGCACATCGATTCAAAACAGCCCGCGCCGTGGTTCGGAACGGGTTGCGCGAAGGACCGTTTGTGAAATGCTAATCTTCCCGCTGTTCAGCGAGCCAATAGAGACAAGTCCAGTGCTCGAAAACGATTTGGCCGTCATACTGGGATTGCTCGCTTGTACAAGCTCCCCAGTCTGCCCCGAGTTCGCCTGTCAACTCTGTGTAGTATCGACAGTGAAGACACTGCATAGCTCCGTTGTCGGGATCGCGCCAGGTGTCCGGCCATGGCTCGGGGCTGCCGGGGGCAGGTGTTTCGTCGGGCTCGGGGCGCCGCGGCGCTATACCTTCTGGCCAGGTCTTGCGTAAGCGTCGTATCCAGCGCTCATGAGGATGGCTCATGTTGACTTTTTCCATTTCCTGCCCTTTTGGAACACGCTACCCGTTGCGCGAGTTCTCGATGCGCAGCGCGCCTTCCGTTTCTTGAATGGCTTGAAAATCCTCGGTGTCCCGGTTACGAGCGGCATCCCAAGCCGAACCGCAACGGCATGAAGTAGTCCATATCGCTTACGAGGAAGGACGCCGCCCAGGCGGCCCATCTGAGCTGTAGCGCATGGATAAGTCTCTGTTGGATAGGGACATCCTTTCCGAATATCTCAAGGGACATGACAGAACCGTAGCCACCCGCGCCCTGGCAGCAATCATCCAATCGGGAAGTTCGAGAACCAAGCCTTGCTTTCACGCAGTGGCCTTGATGGTGGCGGCGGCAAGATAATCGGCGGCGGCCAGCGTAACCTGCTCGTTCTGGTTCAGCCAAGGCGCATAGGACAGGCGGTGACTGTCAAGCCGCGCATAAAGTTCCGCCAGCTGTTGCAGCGCGAGTCCATCAATGGCGCGTTCGATCTCCTGAATCGTGTTCAGTGTCATTTGCAACTCTCCCTCATTTTAACGAGGACAACAGCGGAAATGGCCTCTGCTGTCACCTATTCATCTCTGCGACTCATCCCTGCGACTCATCCCTGCGACTTCGGCCGCCGATGGGGCGCTGGTATCGAGCAGACGGCGTTCACAACTGCACAGCGCTGCCAGTAGATGGTTTGCGGCCCGCGCAGCGGCGCCCACGGATCGCTGGCGTGGGTAACCGTGAGTAACTTCCAGTGTCATGTCTCGGATAATTATGTACAACTCATGGGTTGGCCAATCGTGGCCACAGCCGCCTTGCCTGCCCCACCCGGAAGCATCCCACTGGCAACTTTTATCCGGGACAGGACACCGGGTTGAGACTGCTTATCCCGCAAGGCCGGCAAAGTATCGCAATGACTCAGCGGCCGCCGTCTCCCATTTGAAACATTGCGACCTCGCTCTGCCCTCGCCGGCCAGCCGCATTCTCAGATCCGGAGATTCATCGATTTCCGCCATGGCAGACCTTAATTCCTCCGTGCTTCTCGGGTCGATGAGCAACGCCGCATCGCCCGCGACCTCCGGCAACGATGAGACGTTGGAAGTGATGACCGGACACCCGGCCGCCATCGCCTGCGCCACCGGTATCCCGAAGCCTTCATAAAGACTCGGATACACGAACGCCCTGGCTCCCGCCGTCAGTCCGGGCAGGTCGGCTTCCGGAACGTAATTCAAGTAACGAATTCCGCTCTCGTCGTGCTCCGCCTGGAGCAGTCTGCGCATTGTGACCTCAGCGCGCCAGCCGGCCATGCCCGCGATTACCAGATCGTTTTCGCGGCGGAAGGACGGCGACATGCCGTCCCAGGCCGCGAGCAGAGTATCGACATTCTTCCGCGGCTCTATGGTCCCGACGAACAGAAAATACGGCCGCGCCAGTTTGTATGCCGTCTTGACTCGATCAACGGACTCCTCCGGCGCCGAGAAGTACTCTGGCGGGACGCCCAGGTAAACAACGGTTATTTTTTCGGGGTCGATGCCGAGGATTCGTATCGCGTCCCGCTTCGTGCTCTCGGAATCGGCCATAATCCCCGATGCGCGTTTCAGTACGCGGTCCGCAAATTCCTTTTCGGCAGTCACGTTCGCGGGCATGTGACATTCAGGCAAAATCCAGGCCGTAAGATCATGCAGCGTGGTGGAAAGCCGTGGCCGCGAGGGCACTCGCCGCAACAGGCTCGATATGTGAAAAACATCGCACTGCGGGACCGCCATATCGGAAACGAATTCCGGCAGGCGGCTCAGCGCCACGAGAGCCGCAATCTTCAGCGGATGGATGCGTGGGCCGCCATCGTGGTCGAGCCGGCCACGATCCGCCGGCGCGAGAAATGTCCTGATCGACTCGGGACTTTGCGCGCAGAGCGCCCGCACCCAATGGTACAGATATGTCTTGACGCCCGCGCTTCGTAACAACAACGGAGAGCAGTCGACACAGACCGTTGGCGTCTTCATGCGGTCATTGCATTGTTAGAATAACTGACGTTGCCTTCCGGACCTGCCGTAACAATTGCCATTCCGACTCTCCAGGCCGGCGACGCTCTCACGGCATGTTTGCGCGCGCTCGGCAGCCAGACGTTCCGGAATTTTGAAGTCATCGTGATCAACAACGGCGAAAAGCCGTTCGCCCCACCGGCGGGACTGTGGTTTCCGTGCCGAGTTCTTTCGCCTGGCCGGAACACCGGATTCGGCGCCGCGATCAACCTCGCAGCGCGCGCCACGGACGCGCCCTTCGTGGCAACTCTCAACGACGACACGGAGCCCGATCCGCTATGGCTCGAAGCGCTGGTCCGGGAGATCTCGGTCGACGCCCGCGCGGGGATGTGCGCCTCGCGTATTCGCCTGTTCGAATCGTGCGTGCTCGATTCCGCCGGCATGCTCATTTGCCTCGACGGCAGCAGCAAGCAGCGCGGCCAGGGGCAGCCGCCGCCGGTCTTCGATCGTGCCGAAGAAGTCCTGCTTCCCAGCGCCTGCGCAGCGCTTTACCGGCGTGAAATGCTGCGGGAGATCGGCTTTTTCGACGAAGATTACTTCCTGTATTGCGAAGATACCGATCTCGGGCTGCGCTCCCGCTGGGCCGGCTGGCATTGCCGATATGCGCCCGCCGCGACTCTGCGGCACCACTATTCCGTTAGCGCGGGAGCGTTCTCGCCGCTTAAAGCGCGGTTTGTGGAACGTAACCGGCTCTGGGTCGCGATCAAGAACTTTCCCCTGGCTCTGCTGGCCGTTTCTCCGCTGACATCGATGCTGCGGTATTTCTGGCAACTGGTCTCGCTTCGCAGCCGCAAGGGAGCGGCCTCGGAGTTTGTCCGATCGGGAAATTCGCTCGGGAGCGCATTCGCGATCCTGCTTCGGGCCCACGGCGAAACGTTGCGGGCGTTGCCGACATTGCTGCGCAAGCGGGCAGCCATCCGGCGCACGCGAAAGATCGGCTCGCTCGAGTTTCTGAGGCTCATTTTCAGGCATCGGATCACCACGCGGGAGCTTGCGCGGTCCTGATGAGCGCGAGGCTTCTGGTGATCGTTCCCGCCCTCAACGAAGAGGCCGCCGTGGGGCGTGTCGTTCGGTCGGTCAAAGCGGTTCTGCCGGAGGTACCCGTTCTCGTCATCGACGATTGCTCGGATGACGCGACGGCGCTTGTTGCGGAACAGGCCGGCGCCACGGCGGTCCGGCTGCCCGTTCATCTCGGACTGGGCGGCTGCGTTCAGACGGGCTACAAGCTGGGCTACGAGCTCGGCTACGACTATGTGATTCGGGTGGACGGCGACGGGCAGCATGAAACCGCCGATATTCCGAAGATTCTCGATGCGCTGGTCACGACCGGGGCAGAGGTGGTTATCGGATCGAGGTTCGTCGACTCGGGCGGCAGCTATACGTCGATTCCGCGTTCCATCGGGATCGTGTTCTTCCGTCTCCTGCTGCGACCGATTCTGGGCCGGACGATTTATGACCCAACTTCGGGCTTCGTCGGAGTGAACCGGCGGGCGCTTCAGGTGTTCTCCAAGACGTTTCCGTTGGAGTATCCGGAGATTGAGGTGCTTGTGGTCCTGCAGCGAAAGCGATTTCGTTTTCATGAGGTGGCCTGCCGGATGTACCCGCGCAAAACCGGTAAATCCACCATCACGGTAGTGACGTCTTTCCGGTATATGCTCCACGTCCTGCTGGGCGTTTTTGTGAACGTCCTTCGCTTCGACGGAACTCCACGGAATCGGGCGGACGGCGCGCCTCAAACAAAGCAGGTGATATGAGCTTTCATACGTTGTTTCTTGTAATCGGTCTGGTAACGATCGGCGGAACTCTGATCTCGCTTCGGCGCGAGCATATCCGCACCGAATATTCGGTGAACTGGCTGGTCGTCGGGTCGGTTCTGACGCTTCTCGCTCTGTTTCCCGGAACGCTGGATAAGGCGGCGCGCAGTATCGACCTCGATCCGCGCCTGTTCTTTCTGATTGCGGGCGGCGCGCTGATCTCCGGTCTGGTTTTCGAAATTTCCCACGTGGTTTCACGGCTTCGCGACGAGAATGTGATTCTCGCGCAAAGGCTCGCTATTCTGGAGTATCAGTTCCAGCGGACGAACGACCGCCATGGCCAAAACAGCCAGTAAAAGCCGCCCCCGCACCACCGTTGTCGTGACCGCGCCGGAGCCCCCCGCGCGCAACTGGATGTGGATTCTCTGGCCGGCGATCGCCTTGGTCGCGGCCCTCGCTGTTTTCGCGCCGGCGCTCAAAGGGACTTTCGTTTTCGACGATTTCAATCTTCCGTTTGCCAATCCTCAGGCCGCGCAAATGCCCGCGAGGTTCTGGATCGGCGGTGTTCGTCCGGTGCTCATGGCTACCTACTGGATGAATTTCCTGATATCGGGAACCAGCCCTTTCGGCTATCACCTTTTCAATGTTCTGACGCATGTGGCGACGTCCGCGATCATGTTCTTCATTTACGATCGCCTTTTTGCGATCGCAAAGCCCGCAGTTCCCGCGGCTACGGACCGCAAGTGGTTCGCGTTCGCGGGCGCGGCGCTCTTTCTTCTGCATCCATTGCAGACCGAAGCGGTTGATTACATCGCGGGGCGATCCGAACTGGTCTCGGGCTTTTTTTTCTTCGCGGCCTGGCTGGTTTTTCTGCGTAACTTCGAGAAGGACGCGACTTTCGTTCTTACGTTGAAAATTGCCGTACTCAGCGGACTGGCGGTCCTCGGAAAAGAAAGCGCAATCAGCCTTCCCGGTCTTCTCCTTCTGACCGATTTCTATTTTTCCGAACGGCCGATCGTGAAGCAGTTAGTCAGCCGGCTCAAGCTCTATTCGGTCTTCTTACTGGGAGGCGTCGCCGCTGCGATTCTTATTCTGCGAAGCCTGACCACCGGTACGGCTGCCGGCTTTCAAAGCGGCGTCAATCCGTTTGACTATGCGCTTACTCAATGCCGGGTAATTCTCACTTACATACGTCTCTTTGTCCTTCCTTTCGCACAGAATGGCGACTGGCAATTGCCGTTCTACCATTCCTTTACCGACGGAGCCGCCGCGGTCTTCGTGATCCTGCTGCTCGGGGCGCTCGCGGCAACCGCGTGGCTTTATAAGCGAGACCGCGTGATTTCATTCGGACTGGCGGCGTTCTTCCTTATGCTCGCGCCGACCTCATCGTTTGTTCCCGTCGCCGACGCGCTTGCCGAGCGCCGAATGTATTTGCCCATCGCGGGCCTGATTTTTGCGGTTCTCGGCGCGGTGGCGCGGATGCGTCTTACACCCGCGATGCGATGGGTCGGGGCAATCGCGGCGCTCCTGATCTTGTCTACTTTGTCGTACAACCGGAGCGTCGCCTGGGCCAGCGATCTGAGTCTCTGGACTAACTCGGCGCAGACGGATCCGACAAGTTTCCGGGCGCATTATGGTCTGGGCTCTGCCATGCTGGCGCGCGGCGACTGCGCCCGTGCGGTGGGGCAATTCTCGGCGGCGCGCTCGCTCCCGGGGCCCACACAAGGCATATCGAGAAATGCGGTGCTCTGGAATCTTGCCGAAGCCTATCAGTGCAGCAAACAGCCCACAGAGGCGCTGGCCGCTTACCGTTCCTTCGCGGCCGTTCAACCCACATCGGCGGCGTATCGTCAGATCGGCTTTGTCGAAGCGAGCCTGGGACACTCGGACGCCGCAATGGCTGCGTTTGGGGAAGCGCTGACGCTCGATCCGAATGACGCTACCGCTTACACGTACCGGGGGCTGGCGCGCACTGCGCTGAACGACCTCAACGGCGCCCAGAGCGATCTTCGCCGGGCGCTGGAACTCGAACCCGGAAATCAAATGGCCCTGCATGGGCTCGCCACCGTGGCGAGCCAGCGTTAGTGTCATGGCTCAGATAATGTGGCCGCAGCCACCCTGCGGGCGGCAGGACAGGCTGGAAAGCCTGTCCGCAGGCAAGAATGCCTGCCCCACCAGTCACAGAATGCAGGCAAGCCGTTGGCAACTTTTATCCTGGACAGGACATTAGTGTCATTGCCGCTGCGTATCGGGATCAACGCTCTTTACCTGATTCCGGGCGGCGTGGGCGGCACAGAGATCTATCTGCGAAGCCTGCTTGAAGCGCTTCCGGAGGTCGACGACCAGAACGAATACTTCGTTTACGCGAACGCCGAGACCGGTTGCGATCTGGTTCCTTCCTCGCCCCGATTTCATTTCGTTCAGACGGGGGTGAAAGCTCGCGTCCGGCCCGCGCGTATTTTGTATGAACAGGCGATGCTGCCGCGTCTGCTGCGGAGGGACGCGATTGACGTGCTTCTCAATGCGGGTTTCACGTGCCCTTTATCCTTTGCCGATCGGTCGGTGACCGTGTTTTACGATCTGCAGCATAAGAGGCATCCCGAGTTCTTTCGCTGGTTCGACCGGCCGTTCTGGAACCTGCTCCTCCGGGCCTCGGCTGTGCGTTCGCGTTCGCTTATCGTTATTTCCCGCGCAACCGAATCGGACCTGATTCATTACTATCCGGAGGCGAGCAACAAGACCTTCGTGGTTCCTGTCGGCGTCGATCCGGAGTTTTTTCGTATCGCCGAAAGGCGCCATCGCGCGACGGCGAGCGAGCCTTATCTGCTGACTGTCTCGACTCTTCATCCGCATAAAAATCTGGATCGGCTGCTGCAGGCGTTCGCCGAATTCCGGCGCATGCGTCCCCAGTTTCGTCTTGTAATCGCCGGGTTGAAAGGTTTTGCGACCCAAACGCTGGAAGAGAGGCGGCGCGACCTGGGTCTCGAAGACAGCGTCCGATTTACGGGATGGATTCCGCGTGAGGAGCTTTACCTGCTTTACGAGCGCGCCGATGCCTGCATTGCTCCGAGCGAGTTCGAGGGATTCGGTATGCCGTTGAGCGAGGCCCTCGCAGCAGGCATCCCAACTGCATGTTCAACCATCGAGCCGTTTATCGAAATAGCGGGCGACGCGGCGGTGCAATTCGCTCCCGATTCGATCAGCGAGATGGTTGCCGCGATGGAAACGATTACTTCTGACGTCGATTTTCGGGCACGCGCGCTCGTCGCCGGGCCGGCTCGGGCGCGTCTGTTCGACTGGCGCGGCTCGGCACGCCGCATGCTCGACGTCATCGAGAAAGCCGCCGAGCGCTGACAAATCGCCTCCCCTGTGCCGTGATAGCATCACCAGCGAGTGGCTGCTGTCGAAATCAGCGATGTAACCAAAACCTTCCGAACGGTAACCGCTGTAGACCATCTTTCCCTCTCGGTGCCGGAGGGCTCCATCTATGGTTTCATCGGGCCGAACGGCTCGGGCAAGTCGACGACCATGCGAATGATCGCGAACATCCTTCACCCGGATTCCGGAATCATTCGTATATTCGGAACGCAGCGCGCGGGCACGCGCTCCTCGGAAATCGGTTATCTTCCCGAGGAGCGGGGCGTCTACCGGAAGATGCGCGTTCGATCGCTTCTGGAGTTCCACGCGGCGTTGCGCGGAAGCGGCAACGCTGCCAGCGAAGTCGGCGCATGGCTCGAACGTCTGGGCCTTGCCAACTGGGCCGAACAGAAGGTGGAGACTCTTAGCAAGGGCATGAGCCAGAAGGTCCAGTTCATCGCGACCGTTATTCCCGAACCGAAGCTTCTGATTCTCGACGAGCCCTTCAGCGGCCTCGACCCGGTGAGCGCCGATTCCATTCGCGGCGCGATGCTTGATATGAAACGGCGCGGATGCACCCTCATTCTGAGCACCCACGACATGGGAGTTGCGGAGAGCCTCTGCGATTCGATTTTCATGATTTTCAAAGGGAGGAAAGTCCTCGACGGCACTCTTGGCGCCATTCAGGCAAACTACGGCAGCGATACCATTCGGGTCGAACTGGAGGGCGGCTTTCCGGCGCCTGAAGGCTTACCCGGTATCGAACAGATCAAAAACATGGGCCGTGTGCAGGAACTACGCATGGCTACCGGATGCGATCCGCAGGAGGTTCTCCGCACGCTCGCCGCCAACACGAGAGTTATCTCATTCGCCGTCGTGAAACCCTCGCTTCACGACATCTTCGTGCGCATTGCGGGTCCGCAGCCCGAAATGACGGCGGTCGCATAAAGGGGGCGCTGGGCCGATGCAAAGGATTTTACTCATCGCCGGACGCGATTATCTGGAGAGAATCAAGAGCAAGGCCTATCTTTTCAGCCTGGTGATCTTCCCGCTGTTATTCGGTGGATCGTTCCTGGCGATTGCCCTCGCGAACAGAGCGAACACCAAAGAGCAGCGCGTCGCCGTAATCGACCACACAGGCGTTTCGGCAGCAGCCGTGATTCAGGCCTGCGAGGAATCCAGCCGCAAGGGGCAGGCCAATGGCGGCCTTCGGACCGCATCGCTGCAATTTACTTTCGAGGAAGACAAGCCGGCGGCAGATGAAGCCGCGCAACTCCTGTCTCTCTCCGATCGCATCCGCGCGGGAAATCTGTTTCTTGTGATCGACATTTCTGCCGATGCGCTTCAACCCGATGCCGACCCTGCGAAGGAACCGGTCCGTTACTACACCAACTCGTCGGGCGCGAATCAACTGACATGGCTGGACGCCGCGATCAACGATGGTCTGCGCCAGGTGCGGCTTCGGCAATCGGGTGTCGACCCAGCCTCTATCCCCGGTCTTCTGCGTGACGTCAACGTCGTGCCGATGAATCTGGTGACCAGAAACCCGGCGACCAGGGCCGTCATGCAGAACGGAAGGAGAAACCCGATTCAGGCCGGGCTGTTGGCGTTTTTCTTCGTGTTTCTCCTGGTCATGGTGACGATGCTCGGGTCGGCGCCGAACCTCGGCGCAATCGCGGAAGACAAAGCGCAGCGCGTCTTCGAAATGCTGCTGGTCTCGGCGTCACCTTTCGAACTGATGGCAGGGAAGGTTCTCTCGGCGCTCGGCCTCGCGCTGACCAGCTCAACCTTGTACGTCGCCGGCGGACTCATGGCGCTTTGGGGGCTCGCCATGTTCGGATATGCGCCGCTCAACCTGATCCCGTGGTTTTTCGTGTACCTGATCGGAGACGTCCTGATGCTTTCGGCGCTCGGCGTTGCGCTCGGGTCGACCTGCGAGAGTGCGCAGGACGCTCAGCACCTGGCATTCCTGATCATCCTGCCGATATTGATTCCGATGCTGATGATGTCTGCCGTCATGCAGCAACCGAATGGCCCGCTGGCAACGGTCATGTCGTTCTTCCCGCCGTTTACGCCGGTGCTCATGCTTCTGCGTCAGGCTTTGCCTGGAGGGGTGCCGTGGTGGCAGCCGTGGGTGGGCCTCGTGGGCATCATCGTCTGCGCGTTCGCGGTGATCTGGGCCGCGGCGCGAATCTTCCGTGTCGGAATTCTTTCCCAGGGTAAGGCCCCTAAGCTCTCAGAACTGGCGGAATGGGTTATGCGAGGGTAAAGTCACCCGAATCTATGAGCGGAATTCAGTTCGTCACCGATGAGAAGGGCCGCAAGGTGGCCGTTCAGATCGACCTGAAAAAATATGGTCCGATTCTGGAGGATTTTTGGGACGGGCTGATTTCGGAGTCACGCGGCAACGATAAGGGGATACCTTTGGAAAAGGTTAAAGCGGATCTGGTAAAGCGCGGCCAGCTGCGTGAATAGTGGCGGGTCCGCATAGGTGACTGGCGCGTGGTGTACATCATCGACGACGCGGCAAAAATGGTCGCGTGACGCGGATCGCCCATCGGCGCGAGGTCTACAAGTAAAAAGGACGGGCGAAGAATACGCCGACTCTCAGACGCCCAGACAGATCTTGCCGAAATGCGCGCCGCTCTCCATGTGCGCCAGTGCCTCGTGCAGCTGGCCGAACTCAAGAACCTGGTCGATCACCGGCCGCGATCCGGAGAGCGCGATGGCCCGGTTCATTTCCTCGAACATGTCCCGTGAGCCGACGTAGATCCCCTGCAGCCGCACTGCCTTGACCATCATGAGCCGCGGATCGAATGTTCCGCCCCCGGTCAGCACGCCGATCAATGCAATGTGACCGCCCCGCCGCACTGCCTTGCTCGAAAGCGGCAGGGTGCCCGCGCCGCCGACTTCAACGATGTGATCCACGCCGACTCCGCCGGTCAGTTGTCGAGCGGGTTTATCCCAATCCGGCGTGGTCTTGTAATTGACCGTCTCGTCGGCGCCCATCGACTTCAGCCGTTCGAGCTTCGCGTCGCTGCTTGAAGTAATAATCACGCGCGCTCCGGCCATCTTTGCGAACTGGAGGGCGAAGATCGAAACGCCGCCGCTTCCCTGCAACAGCACCGAGTCCCCGGGCTTGATGTCGCCGGAGCGCATCAGCGCATTCCAGGCGGTTACCCCGGCGCAAGGCAGGCATGCAGCTTCCTCGAACGACAAATGCCCTGGAAAGTGGACCAACCCCTCTGCATCCAGACACACCCGTTCCGCCATCATGCCATCAATGGAGCCTCCGAGGGCGGAGTTGGCCTTCACGTCGTCCTGCTCGCCGGTAATCCACTTCTGCATGAAAATCCCGGCGACGCGATCGCCTGGCTTAACGCGCGTAACGCCATCACCCACCGCCAGAACTTCCCCCGCGCCATCGGAAAGCGGAATCAGCGGAGGCTTCACATTGGATCCGTAAGCGCCGCGCAGCACCGCCAGATCGCGATAGTTGATCGAGACCGCCCGCACCCGCACGAGCGCCTGTCCCGGCTCCGGCAACAGGATCCGGAAGTTCCACAATCCCAAGGTTTTCCTTACCAAATCCGTCTGTAAAACGCCACGCTCGCAAGATGCCCTCCCGGCCGGTTAACGTCCTTTCAGATGATATACTCGAAGTTCAATTCAAAGCCCGGTCCGAAGCTCGATAAAATCGCTATGCCGCTCAAACCAATCGCCGCAAATCATGGCGAAGAAAAGAAGATTTATCTCCTGAAACCCCGCGGCTTTTGCGCGGGGGTTGTGCGCGCGATCGATGTCGTAAAGATTGCTCTCGACCTTTACGGGCCGCCTGTTTACGTCCGTAAGGAGATCGTCCACAACAAACACGTGGTCGACGAACTCCGGGATCTCGGCGCCGTTTTCGTGGAGGAACTCGCGGAAGTGCCATCCGGCGGGCGGGCGATTTTCAGTGCGCACGGCGTGTCGCCGCAGGTTCGTAAGGAAGGCAAGGAACGGGATCTCGCGATCATCGATGCCACCTGTCCGCTCGTGACCAAGGTGCATCTGGAGGCCGTCAAGTTCGCGCGCGAGGGTTACACCATCGTTTTGATCGGCCACAAGAACCACGACGAAGTGATCGGAACCCTGGGCGAGGCGCCCACGAAGATGATTCTCGTGGAATCGGTCACCGATGTAGATGCGTTGAACATCGAAGACCCGGAGCGCGTAGCTTATCTCACGCAAACAACTTTGAGCCTCGATGAAACCAAAGACATTATGGCTCGTCTCGAAGAGAGATTCCCGATGATTCGCGGTCCGAAATCGCAGGATATCTGCTACGCCACCGAAAATCGCCAGATGGCGGTAAAAGGCGTATCGGAGTTCTGTGAATTGATCCTTGTGGTCGGTTCGGCGAACAGTTCGAATTCGAAACGGCTGGTCGAAGTGGGCAAGAATTACGGCGTCCAGGCGTATCTGGTGAACGACTGGAGCGAAGTCGATCCGGCGTGGCTGGAGAACATCCGTAATATCGGAGTCACCGCGGGTGCTTCGGCGCCGGAGCACCTCGTGGAGCAGATCGTGTCGGCTCTGCAGGCCGGCGGTTTCGGACAGCTTGAGGAAGTGGAAATGGTCGAAGAAGATGTGCGCTTTTCCCTGCCCCCGGAACTGGCAGGCGCCCGCAGCTCGCAACTTTATGGAATCAGACCGTAGCGGCTCGCCGTCAACGCTTACCAGACGATGAGCCCAACGCTCCACGCCAAAGACACGCTATTGACCGCCGTCGGCCGGTCAATAGATTCCGCAGCCAGGCACCTTCTCTCACTACAGCATTCAGACGGCTACTGGTGCGCGCTCCTCACCGCCGATACAACCCTCGAATCCGATTACATCCTGTTGCAGCTCTGGATGTATCCGCCCAGCTCGTCCGGCGAAAATTCCGGCGTATGGAATCCTCCGGATCCGGGCCGCATCCGGCGCGCCGCGGACCGAATTCTCTCCCGCCAGCTGCCGGACGGCGGCTTCAACATCTATGTCAAAGGCCCGAGCGAAATCAGCGCCTCGGTGAAAGCGTATTTCGCGCTGAAGCTCGCGGGTATTCCCGTCGAGAGTGACGCGATGCTCAGGCTCCGCCTGCGCATCCTCGAATTGGGTGGCATCCAGGCGGCCAACAGCTACACCAAGGTCAATCTCAGCCTGTTCGATCTCTACCCGCGCGAAGGCACACCCAGCATTCCGCCGGAGATCATGCTGCTGCCCGGCAAGCTGCTTTATCAGATGTCGTCATGGACGCGCGCCATTGTCATCTCGCTCGCCATCGTCCATGCTCACGATCCCAAACGGCCGGTGCCGGCGGGATTCAATCTCGACGAACTCTTCATCCCGGGAAAGAGCACCAGCTTTGAGACCGACGACTCCTGGCTGAGCTGGCGCAGTACATTCGTCCACTCGGACAAAATTCTGAAGCTCTGGGAGAGCTACGGCTTCGCCCGCATTCGCAAGGCCGCGGTACGGAAGTGCGAGCACTGGATGCTCGAGCGAATGAAACACGCCGACGGTCTGGGCGCCATTTATCCTCCGATGCAGTATTCGATCATGGCCCTCGACGTTCTCGGATATACGCCCGATTCCCCGGTTCGCGCCGAGGCCGTCCGCCAGTTCGAGAGTCTGATCGTCGACGACGGCAAAACTCTGTTTTTCCAACCCTGCTTCTCCCCCGTGTGGGACACGGCGATCGCGTCTTACGCGCTCGGCGAAGCCGGATATAGCGGCGACCCGGCACTGTCGGGCGCGGCCGACTGGCTGCTGGCGCGCGAAATCCGTCGCAACGGCGACTGGTCCGTCAAAAGGCCGTACACCGATCCGTCCGGTTGGGCATTCGAATTTCAAAACGACTGGTATCCCGACATTGACGACACGGCAATGGTGATGCTCGCCTTCCCACACATGCGGGCCGCGAACCCCTCCGCCCAATCGGCCACGCGCCGGCGCGCGCTCGACTGGTTGATCGCCATGCAGTCGAAGGATGGCGGCTGGGCCGCGTTCGACGTCGATAACAACTGGGAGATTCTCACCCACGTGCCCTTCGCGGATCACAACGCGATGCTCGATCCCACGTGCGCCGATATCACCGGCCGCACCCTCGAAGCTCTTGCCGCCAACGGGCTCGACCGCGAGCATGCCGCCTGCAAGCGCGCGATCGACTACCTGATCCGCACGCAGCTTTCCGATGGAAGCTGGTATGGGCGCTGGGGCGTGGCCTATATCTACGGGACGTGCTTCGCGCTGCGGGGACTGCGCGCGATGGGCGAAGACGACCACGAGCCCTGGATCCAGCGCGGCAACGAGTGGCTGCGCTCGATTCAGAATTCCGACGGCGGCTGGGGCGAAAGCTGCGCCAGCTACGACAATGACATTTACACGCCCGCGGAAAGCACTCCCTCGCAGACCGCGTGGGCGCTTATGGGCTTGATGGCCGGCGGCGATACCCGGAGTTCGAGCGTGGTCGATGGCATCTCTTACCTGGTCGAGTCGCAGACCCCGGACGGCTCCTGGTCTGAAGAACTGGCCACCGGCACGGGATTTCCCAAGGTTTTCTACCTTAACTACCATTACTACCGCCTTTACTTCCCGTTGCTGGCTCTGGCCACGTACGCGAAGCTGCAGGCCGCCGAGCCCCGTTAACAAATCGCCATGCTCCTTCCGATCTGCCAGGCCGGAGAGCCCGTTCTCCGCCAGCGCGCCCGAGAGTTAACGCCCGAAGAGATTGTCTCGGCCCCCTTTCAGGAGTTCATCGCCTCGATGTTCGAGACCATGCGCGCCGCTCCCGGAGTCGGTCTGGCCGCGCCTCAGATCGGGATGAATTTGCAGCTTGCGGTGATTGAAGATCCCGCGGACTCCATCAACAAACTCCCCCCGGACTACCGGGCCGAACGACAGCGCGAACCCGTTGCGCCGCATGTCATCATCAATCCGCGCCTCACCCTCGAAGGTCCGGTTGTCGGGTTCTTCGAAGGGTGTCTGAGTGTCACGGGGTTTACTGCCATCGTGGACCGCGCGCTTGCAGTCCGCGTCGATTGCCTGAACGAGCGCGCCGAACCGGTCACCATTCATGCGCAAGGCTGGTACGCCCGCATACTCCAGCACGAAATCGATCACCTGAACGGAACTCTCTACATCGATCGGATGATCAGCCGTTCTTTCATGGGGCATGAAAACTTTCAACGCCACTGGAAGGACAAGACGATGGCGGAAACCCGAGAGATCCTTGCCGGTGGCTGATCGATTTGACTTCACCCCACCCGACTTCCGTCAGGCGATTCGGGATTATATTGCCCGTGAAGCAAAGCCGGTCGACAAGTTCGGCCACCAGCCGCGTCTTTACTCGCTTACCAGAGAAATCGGGGCTGGGCTGGACTACGACGACGACGTCGTCTTCGCCGCCGCATGGCTGCACGATTTGGGCGTCTTTACAGGCCATCGCCCGGAAGAGCCGGAAGCGCTCGCACGCTGGGACAACACCGCCTATGCGATGGAGCGGGCGCCCGATCTGCTGCGGGAAATGAATTTTCCGGCTGAGAAGGTGGATGCGGTCGTCGAAGCCATACGCACGCATCAGCCGGCGGCCCATCCCACCTCGATCGAGGGAATTATCCTGCGCGATGCCGATATCCTGGAGCAACTGGGCGCGATCGGCATCCTGCGAGCGCTGTGCAAGATCGGACGCGATACCCGTTTCCCCGTGTTCACTCCCGCCATCGAAACTCTGCGGAAGGCACACGCGACTCTTCCCGCTCAGATCCGCCTCGACACCACCCGCGCGGTCGCGCAGCGGAAGATCGAGATCCTCGACGCGTTCCTTGCCGCCGTGGAGCGCGAAGCCCAGCCCGAGTTGTTCTGAGACGTTCACTTGAGAACTCCCGTCTATACTCTTGTATGCGCGTATTTCTCCCCTCGGCGCTCCTCCTGACCACCGTCCTGTTCGCTCAGAACCAGCCTGATTGGGTTGAGAAGAGCGACGCCAACGCCCGCCTGCTGATCGATATCCAGGCCAGATACGAACCCGAGTCGGCCGGCTCCAACGGAGTCAGAGGCGTGGACGAACAGATTTCCGACCTCACATCCGGACCGGAGGAACGTGATGCAATTCGTGCCGCGCGCGCGGTGTTGCAGTCACGTCTGACAGTCGAGAAGGATCCGCTGATCAAGCAGGATCTCCAGATTCTGATTGACGCCGCCGATCAGCAGGTGCTCCAATCGGAGGCAACGGAGAAATATTTCATCCCGTGGGCGGATGCGGGCGGGTTCGTCTATGGCGGAATCCAAGGCCTCCTCGACGATCAGATCGCGCCGGAACGCAGAGCAGCCGCGTTGGTACGTCTGAAAAAATACACGGGGCTTGAACCTGGTTTCAAGCCGCTGACGATGGTCGCGGAACAACGCTTCCGCGAGAAGGAAAATCAGTCGGGACTTCTCGGACCGTCGAAGGAAGAAGTAGAAAAAGGTCTCGAAAACTCGAAAGCGTACGTGAACGGCATTGGTTTGCTGTTCGAGAAGTATAAGATTCGCGACTATGCGCCGGCTTATGCAAAGTTGAAGGAACAGCTCGCAGACTATGAAGCGTTCGTTCGTAAAGAAGTAGTCCCCAAAGAGCGCTCCAGCTTCCGCCTGCCGCCGGATTTCTACGAAATCCAGCTCAAAGGCTACGGCGTCGATTATCCGTCCGCAGAACTCGCACGCCTGGCGCACGCCAGCTTCACCGACATCCAGGCGCAGATGCAGGTTCTCGCAGCAAAGATCGCGAAGCAGCGTGGAATGCCTTCCTCCAACTACCGCGATGTAATCGCGGCTCTCAAGAAAGACCAGATTCCCGCGAACCAGGTCCTCTCGTACTATCAGAAGCGGCTGGCGGAAATCGAAGACGTGATTCGCGCGAACCACCTGGTTACGCTGCCGCAACGGAAGGCGTTGATCCGGATCGCCACAGCTGCGGAAACCGCACAGCAGCCTGCGCCGCATCTGCAGCCCGCGCCGCTCCTGAACAACCACGGTGAGCGCTCAGTCTTCGTGCTGCCCCTCGAAACCACCGGCAAAGGCGGCGACGCGATGAAGTACGACGACTTCAGCTATGCGGCGGTCTCATGGACGCTCACTGCCCACGAAGCGCGTCCCGGTCACGAGCTGCAATTCGACGGCATGATCGAACACGGCGTGTCGCAAGCTCGCGGGATCTTTGCCTTCAACAGCACGAATGTGGAAGGCTGGGGCCTCTACGCCGAATGGTTCATGCTCCCTTATATGCCTGACGACGCGAAGCTCGTTTCGCTCGATTTCCGCCTGCTGCGCGCTGCCCGCGCGTTTCTCGATCCCGAACTTCAGCAGGGGAAAGTGACGCAGGAACAGGCGATACAGGTCCTCGAAAAGGATGTCGTCTGCTCCAAGGCTTTCGCCACCGAAGAACTGGAGCGGTTCACGTTCGGCGCGCCCGGCCAGGCTGTCTCTTATTTCGACGGTCTTACCCGGCTTCTGGAGATTCGCCAGGCCGCCGAAAAGGCCCTGGGACCGAAGTTTAACGCCCAGAAGTTCCACGACTTCATCCTTTCGCAAGGATTACTTCCGCCTGATCTGCTGCGCAAAGCCGTTATGGAAGACTTCGTCCGCGCAAGCTGACTATTGCAGACCTGCGCGCTGGGACCGGACCTTCTTCAGCGCATCGTCAAGTGAGCCCCTGAAGATGAGAATCTTCACGTCATACGCAGCGCGCCCATCATGTGGGAGAGGGACCTCCGGATCAACATGCTGGCAAGTAAGTTCCGGATTGGTCCAGACGTTGCCGGGATCGCGCGCGAAGCTCGCCGCGATCCACTGGCGATCCGCGGACAGCGTTGCGATCATCGGAACGTCCACGAATCGCGACTTGTAATAGTAGTTGATTCCATCGTCGCGATGTTGTACCCGCTGGGCAGGCACGGGCACCGTGTACGAGGCGTGATAGCGAGCCGGAAACCAGGCGCCGAGAGGCATGGTCAGCCGGTCGGGGGTTTCGGAAGCCAGCAGATCGAAGTGTCGTAATCGTTGCCTGAGCGATTTAGAAATTCGTAATAAAAAACAATTCCATCCTCCACCAGCGTGGCCCGCGCAAGAAAATGAATATCTCCAAAATCCGTTTCGTACCCGAGCCCATTGCCGGTCTTCACCCAATGCGGTGAGCCGCTCTTCCGGCCGGGCTGAAAGATATACAGATGCTTTTGTGCACTGTCACCGTCTGCGCAAACCTAGGCGTTGCGAGCCAAAACCTCCTGCGCGGGAACGTAACCGCAGGTGCTCACTCCGAGAAGGAGTGGCGGCCCGATACGAACCGCCAAATTGGTCCGCATCCAGGCGATTCAGTTCTTCTCCGCAGGTTGCCGCGAACGATCGTTTTTCGGCTGTTCGCGATTGCTTCGTCCGGAATTCGCCGGAGGATTGGCGGGACGCGTGGACGGATTCGGTCGGCCAGCGTTCGGCGGCCGGCTTTGCGCCGGCGGGGTCGGGTTCGCCGGACGGGTATTCGGCCGCTGAGGCGGGGCATTCGGCGGCCGACTCGGGTTCGCATTCGGCGGCGGCGCATTCGGCGGCCGACTCGGGTTCGCATTCGGCGGCCGTGTCTGCGGCGGACGGCTCGGGGTTACATTCGGTGGCCGGGCAACCGGTTGAGCCGGCAGCGTCGCGTTCGGGGGACGATAATTCGGCGGCCGGTTCGGGACCGGCAGGGTCGAAACCGGCGGGCGGTAATTCGGCGGGCGATAGTTGTTCGGAGGACGATAATTCGGCGGACGATAACCCCAGTTCCCGCCATATCCGGGCCGGTTGGTATAAACCACGGGCCTCGGCCTGTAACTGTAGTGCGGAGGCCGGTAATAATTATTGCGAACCACCCAGGTGTTATGGTTCACGATGACGGTGCGGCGGCCCCAATTCCAGCCCCATCCGCCCCAGCCCCACGGCTGATTGCTGCTGATGAGCGCACCGATTGCGATCCCCGCGCCAAACGCCAGCAGCGTTCCCGCCACGACCGCGCCCGTACTCGGTCGGACATAAACTACCGTCGGATCGTATACCGGAACATAAACGATCTGCGGATTCGCGGGCTGAATCACGATCACCTGCTGGCCGCCCTGGTTCTGGCTGACCACCTGCTGCTGAGGGGTACTCATCAAGCTACCCGCGGCCTGCGCCTGGGCTCGCAGCCTTTGAACGGAATCCATGACCATAGCCTGATTCGAGGAGAAAGCGGCGCCGATGGCCGCGTAGTCGTCGACATTCTGGGCCATCATGTCCAACACCTGGGGGAATGTGACCAGCGCGACGAAAGCCGGATCGAAGCCCTGTTGTTGCGCCGCGTTCTGCAAGGCGGCGCCCGTCAAACCGCCGTTCTGTTGCAACCAGGCGTCGACGTCCAGGATTTCCTGCGGATTTGTAGAGGCGGTTGTGATCTGCGCCAGCAGCGTGTCCGGATAAAGGGCGACCGGCGCCAGCAACTGATCTAATTGCTGCGGCGTCGGAACGGGGGCCTGGGCAAAGAGCATCCCGCCCCAATCGTGAAAGAGCAGAAGGCTGAGCGCCAGGCATATTGAGGCGATCGAGGGACGTCGCATATGTCTTCCCATTATTCGACTCCCTGAAAAGATTTACTGATCCAGCAGCCGCGATTCTACCATTGAGTCTGAAGACGCTTCTCCGCGCACCGAAAAGGGATTGAAGTTGGTCCTGCGGTCGAAAAAGTCCACCCCTTCTCTCCGCTTGAGAAAGTTGACCAGAAGGTAAGTCAGCGGAGTCGCCACAACCTCATAACCAACCTTGAACAGATAGCCCGAGATGATGAGGCTGAACACGACGCCGAGCGGCTGCCCCCAGAAGATCACCAGCACAACCACCGTGGTATCGACCGCCTGCCCGATGACGGTCGACCCGACCGTTCGCGTCCACAAGTATCGGCCGTTGGTCCACAGCTTCATCTTCGCCACCGTGAGAGAGTTCGCGAATTCACCTGCCCAGGATGCAAGCAGGCTGCCCGCGATATTGCGAGGAAGCACCCCGAAGATCTTTTCATAGGCCGCCTGATCCTTGAATTCTGGCGCCCCCGGCAGCCAGATCGCGAACATGCCGATCGCCGTCATGATAATGCTGGCCATCAGGCCGATCCAGATCGCCTTTCGCGATGCGCTGTAGCCGTAAACCTCCGTGAAAACGTCGCCGAAGATGTAGGTGATCGGAAACAACACCAGCGCCACGCTCAGCCGGAACCGCCCAACCGCCACGAACTTCGGCGCAATGAGATTCGACACAAGCAGAATCACCACGAAAATATTGATCAGGATATCGAGATATCGATATTGCCTCATGCCGGGCCTGGAGTGCGCATCACCTTCACCGCGTATCATTCGATGGTAGATTACCAACCTGGACTTGTGGCAATGCCGAGGCGAATTCTGTTTGTTTCAACCCCGGTTTCGCCGATCGGCGCGGGAGCCGGCGGCGGAGTCGAAACCACTCTGCGGCATCTGGCCCCATGCCTCGCCGAACGCGGCCACACCGTCGCAATTGTCGCGCCCGCGGTGAGCGTGACACCTGAGGGAAGCAGAGTCTTCCAGGTCGATGGAGCCTCTCCGCCGGATGTCACGACCGCCGCGCGAGACGCCTTTCCGATGACATCGGGATACGGCGTTCTTGAGCGCATGTGGGATTGCGCCCGGCTGGTCCAGGACGATTTTGACGTCATCGTAGGAATGACGTATGACTGGCTTTCTTACTTCCTGACTCCGTATTTCAGGACTCCGGTCCTGCACTGGATCACCATATCCTCCGCGGTCGACGCGGTCGACCGGATGATCTTCGAACGATTTGAAGACCGGCACGCACTGCCTGGGATTCTACACGCAGACCCAGGCCGATACGTTTCGTGAGCTGCGCATTTCAAAAGCGAATCTGCTGCCCGGCGCCGTCGATACCTGTCGCTTTCCCTTCTCATCCGCACCCGAAACCGCCTGTGCTGGGCCGCGAGAATCTCGCCGGAAAAAGGGCTCGAAGACGCGGTTAAAGTAGCTTCGCGCGCGGGCCTTCCTCTGGACATCTGCGGGAAGACGCAGGACCGCGCGCATCGGGACGACATCGTTTCGCGTTATCCGGACGCCTCGCTCACCTGGCACGGCATGTTGCCGCATACAGAGCTCGCGAAGGTAATCGGAAATGCCGCCGCGATGCTGGTCACGCCGAAGTGGATTGAAGCTTTCGGACTCACGACCATCGAGGCCCTCGCATGCGGAACGCCGGTTCTGGCTTACGACCGCGGCGGTCCGGCCGAAATCGTTGAGCACGGTAAAAGCGGTTTCCTGATCGAACCCGACGACACCGATGCGCTGTTTGACGCGATCTCAAGAGTATCCGAACTGAATCGGGCGAATGCGAGAGCGCGCGCCGAACAATTCACAGTCGGCAATCTGGCCTCGCACTTCGAACGCTGGATCGAGAGCGGCTTGCCGCGCCCCTGAGTGTATAGAGCGGATCGCATTCCAGAGTGCCGCGCTCCGTTAGAGCAGTTTCACGGTGCCCGGAATCGGTGGCGCCGGCGATCTTGTCGCCGGCTTCCGCTCCCGGTAGCGTTCGCCGGCCGAAATCAGGTTCCGAGATGGGATCGGTGACGTTGCGCCCAGCCGTGTCTCCCCTTGATCTTCGATCTGCCGTCGCTATCATGAAATTCGTGCCCGTAGACTCGTCCGCCGTTATCGCGTCCACCGCGCGCATTGATCCGGAGGCCAGCATAGGCGCACGCACCCGAATCGGCGAATTCTGCGTGATTGAAGCCGATGTCGAAATCGGCGCCGACTGCCTTCTCGAACCCTATGTTTTCGTCAAGCGCTGGACTACGCTCGGCGACCGCAATGAGATCTCAGCCGGAACGGTGCTGGGTACGGATCCTCTCGACAAAAATTTCAACGGCGACCGCAGCTACCTCCGAATCGGCAGCGGCAACAAGATCCGCGAGCACTATACGATCTCGCGTGGAACGCAACCCGAATCGGTCACCATGATCGGCGACGGCAATTACATCATGACTTCCGGCCATATCGCGCACAATTGCGCGATCGGCAGCAATACCGTCATTGCAAGTTGCGCGCTCGTCGCGGGACATGTGGAAGTGGAAGACAATGCCTTCATTTCCGGAGGCGTCGTAATCCACCAGTACTCGAAGATCGGCCGCCTCGCCATGATCGGCGGCAACACGCGCGTCAATCTCGATGTCCCGCCGTTCTTCCTGTACTCGGGTTTCAACGTGGAAGCGAAAGGCCTGAATATCGTCGGACTCAAGCGCGCCGGCTTCACCCTGGAGCAGGTTTCCCGGCTGAAGAAGGCTTACCATGTTCTCTATCGTTCGGGGCTGTTACTCGAAGACGCGCTCGCTAAGATCGAGAACGAACTGGCTGACGAAAATACGCTTCATCTCGTGGCTTTCATCCGCCGCAGCAAGCGCGGCATCTGCCGCGAATAAATCTATATCCGTCGCCGGTAGTAACTGGCGCCCCCGCTGTGTGAGCCGGCATCGAGGAGCACCGCAATAATCAGGATCACCAGATTAATGCCCTGCAGCGGCAGGCCCGAATTGACCATCCATGCATAAACGATGGTCGTGATGGGGAGAAAAAAGAACCCCAGGAGAGGAATCACCAGGCCATGATAGGCGCGATCGAGAAAGTTGGTGAAGAGCCATAGAACAACCAGAATGATTCGCGGAAACAGCAGGACGACCAGCGTCAGGAGACATGGCATACATTATTCCGATCAGCAAAGTGCTTGCCGACGTATCTTACCGCACTGTGTCGTTAGCGCGTGCGCTTCAACTCTGCCTGCAGCTGCCGGTAAGCCGAATCCTCAAACGCGGTCTTGATCCGTTCGCGCGGGTTGCTCGCCAGTTCGCCTTCATGCGGGCCGTCCATCTTGAGGCATCGCTGAAGCAGCGACTTTGCCTGCTCATCGGCCGGCGATCGCTCCAGCACAGCTTTAAAATCCGCCGCGGCCAGCGCGAATTGTCCCTGTTTCCACAGCGAGTAACCGACATTGAACCAGTAGTCCGGATCCGACTCGTCGCCTGACAGGGCTTTATTGAAGTTGTCCTTCGCCGCCGCATCGTTCTTCCGGGACAGTGCGGCGCCCAGATTATTGAAGACCTCATTCAACGGAATCTCGGCGGAGACCATGCGGAACTGGTCTGCGGCGCCATCGAAATTGCCCTGATAATACTTGCAGATGCCGCGTAAAAACGCCGCTTCAAGGAAGTGCGAATCGTTCTTGGAAACCTTCGCGAGCCAGGGCTCGGCTCCTTTGTAATCCTTCTTGTTGAACAGCAGGCGCCCGAGCTGAAAATTGGGCGGCGAGAAGTGCGGGTCCGCCTGAACCGCCTGAGTGAACAACTTGATCTTCTGGTCGTCGTTGGGCGCCATCAGACCACGCACGTAACTCTCCATGGCGTCCACCCGGATAGGCGCCCGGTCATGAAGATAAGCATCTTCCGACGGCGCGCTGTCGGGAGCGAGGTTGTGAAGGAGCATCCATGCCAGCCGCATCTCCATCTGGCTCAGGTTCTCAAGCGGGCCCTCCTCATAAAACTCAGGCCCCTGATGAAGCTTTTTCAGATCGATAATGCGCACCACCAGCCGCATCTTCGACTTGAGGGCATTCCCGGAGGCATCCGTACTCTCGACGTGCATTTCGCCGAAAATCACGTGACCCGCATCCAGCGTTTCGCCGATCTTGAGAACCGAGGCCCTGGTTAATAACACTCCCGTCCGCAGCGAAAGGCGATGATAAACCTCCTCCCGGTCGTCGCGCGACAGTACCAGCAGTCCGCCGGTGCTGAGCGCCTCGTGAATGGTCTCGGCTACACTTTCGCCGATCCAGTCCAGATTCGGACTCTTGCTCTCATCGAGGTTGAAGAGGGGAAGTATTGCCACCGTATCGGCGGCCCGGCAGAGAGGCGACGCCGCCAGCAGCCAGACAAAAAGAAAAGGAATCCAACGCACCTTTATTCAGGTTATCAAGGTCGGGATCCGGAACATGGCGAGCCACCCTGTGTCGCCGGGTGAAAACTTTGCGAATCGGACGCCGGACCGAAGACCGTTACAAATTTCAAAAAAAATCCGTTCAGAATTCTTTGCCGATTCAATAACTTAAAGGACAAACCTCTCCGCAACGCGCCCAACCAAAAAACGCATGCTAACTCTCAAATCGAAAGAACCTCGTCGCACGCATTGGCGTACGGGGGCATTAACCACGCGACTCCTCGAGGCTCCGTGTGGCATAACGTCGAAACAATGGGCGGCAGGCTCTCCCGTTATTTGGTGCGGCCCCTCGTGGCCAGTGGCGAAGTCGTCCGGTCAACTATCGGAGAACAGTTCGCCAGCGCGTCTGCGCTTAATGTCCAAACCAGAACGACCGTTCCGTCTGACGAGTATCAGCCGGTTGGGACTCTCCTGGCCGTAACGCAGAAACGCCTCGGTCTCGTTATTTCAGCACTGCGAATCTGATTCGCAACGTCGATCCGTCATATGTCCGTAAACGCCGGATGTGTCGCTGTGCCGCCGGTCCTGACTTCAATCAGCGAATCGCCGACAAAACGTTCCAGGGGATTGCTCCCGAGTAGGCGGCGATCCTCTCGGTAGCTGAAAGCGGCGGTCTCTCCGACGTCTTCGTATTGCGCTCAGCTCAGTTCCTCGGCGAGCCCGATGAGAAGCCCTTCAGGTCCGCGGATGTAGCAGAGTCGATACGCGTCTTTATACCGGACTACTTCACCTGCGAGCTGCGCGCCGCGCTTGCGGAGCCTTTCAATCGTCTCGTCGATGTCATCCACTGCGAACATGACGCGGAGGTAGCCCAGAGCGTTCACCGGGGCATTGCGGTGATCCGCGACGGCAGGCGGCGTGAGGAAGCGGGAGAGCTCGATCCGGCCGTGCCCGTCCGGCGTGCGCATCATCGCAATCTCGACCCGCTGATCGCCTAATCCAGAGACACGTCCTGCCCATTCTCCTTCGATCATGGCCCGCCCTTCGAGCTCGAGGCCGAGCTCACGAAAGAAATCGATCGTCCCTCCGAAGTCATCGACGACGATCCCTACGTTGTCCATTCGTTTGAGCGCCATCTGTCCAATCTATAAGGCGCCGTCTGGTCTGACCGCGGACCTTTCTGCAACACCGATCTACAACACCGAACGACAAGCGGCGTCGAGCCTGAGAGATCGTTTCCGATTAGCGCTTATTCGGGGCGATCACGCGCCACACGGAACTTGACTGCCCGGGTCAAGTTGAAGGGAAACGGCAAACGGCGAAAATGGCGCAGTACGCGGCTTCGGGTGAATCGTCAGGTGGATCGCAGGCGGCTCGTTGAGTGATCCCCACCGGGATGCCAGAAGGAACGACCGCGAGGTCATACGTCCAAACGGGGCTGGCTCTGCAGAGGTCGATCAAGTTGTCGATGCCGGGAAGTTTTCTCTGAGCGTCGGCGGTCTCATTTTGACAAAATTCCGCTCCGGAGGGGACGGAATATGCAGAAGATCATCGTTATTGCCGCCGCAGTGTTTCTTACGGGCACCGGCGTGTGCCTCGCGCAGCCGCCGGCGAATCTCGGTAGATTCGCGGAGCGGATCGTGGAAATCCTTCAGATGAAAGATGCCGATGCTCCGAGGAGCGACGATGAAATCCTGCACGGCGCGGGGCGAGTTCGGCCCCTGCTCGGATACTTGCTCGGACGCGGCGCCGTCGCGCGACACCCGGCTTCTTCGCCGTCCATTTTGAGCACCAGCACGGCTCCCGATGACATCTGCCTGGAACTGTCGAGAGTTGTATCGACGGTGATAACGTGCAGGCCGGGCGTGATTATGCCGGCGCTGCGCGCCTGATAGCGTTCGATCATCATGTGTACTCGTACACGAGTCGGCGCTTGTCCATGAACAACGCGAGGCCGCCTGAGAAGCCCCCCAGTGCGCACAAAACGCCCGAGGCGTTCTCGGGCACGGTGAGTCTGATCTGAACGCCACTGCTGTGCCGTCACAGACCGGGACCCGCAAAATTAAGGCATTCTGGTGGTTGACTCGTCGAACCCCTACTTCGTATAAGGGGGGACTTGATCCGTTCCTCCGGATGAATCCGGAGCCAAAGGCCCGCGCCGACCGGCCACACCAGATTGTCACGCGATACTTCCCGGAAAGGCTTCTTGAGCTCCTCCAGTTTGCCCGGACTGAGGGATCGGCGCCGAGGAGGCGTCCGCCGTACTGCCGCTAATTGTCTACGGGGATCTTGTCCGCGTCATCTACGACAAGAACTTCGATTGCTTTCTTTTTGGCTTGCAGGGTCAATCCGAGTTGCTCATCCAACGCGGAAAACAGCTCGCTGCCGAGAGAGATCGCGTCTTGTGGCGCGCTACCGGTATTCAAGGTCAGCTTGAAATCGTAGAGGCCTGTCAATTCCGTCTCGTCGACGACGATACGATCTGTCCAGCGCATCAGCAGGTACGATAGGCCTGCCATCGAAGATGCGACTCCTTCGACGCCATTGCGGGGAGCCCGGATTTGACTCACTGTCGTCGGGAGGGAGGGCTTGAACTTCGGCCCGTGTTTTCCGACACGCAATGCATATACCGGCGTCTCCGTGTATTCGTGATGTACTCTCAGTTCGAAACGCTCGGCGAGGAGGTTTTGGAGCATGATCCGAACCTGGTCGTCGGTCGCTGCCGGCGGCTTGATGGCCTGGATGTCGTATCGCTCCGAGTCCAGCCACGCCGGTCCCCTGACCTGATAAGGCAGCACCTTGTATGCGTACGAAATGGTTGACATCAATGTTGCGTTGCCCCATGCCAATCGCCGATCGTTCCCGTTGCTCGTTGCGGTCCAGACCCCTGACTTGTTGGGCTTCACCGAGGCAACTTCGAAGGAATCTGGTGGATTCTGCGCTTGGGTGGAGAAAGCCGCCAGCACAGAAATCACGGGAAGTAGTGATCCGCGAGCTTGTGCCACGGGGATGACAATATCACGTTTTCGTGTGGCGAAAAAATACCGGCGACAAGGTCGCCGGTGCTACGACCGAATGACCCCTTAACCCTCCTGAGGATTCGGTAGTTATTTGAGACGACCTCCGATTGCGATTGAAGGCTGAAGACCGCTGCGAGTTTTTTTGATGCCGCGTTCTTGACATTTAATCTACTAAGTTGATAGGAATAGTAGTTTATAACTCATGATGAATGTCACTTCGCATCTCTATTTCGCCCCAGACAACTGTTGTCGACGCTGACCGCAAAGCGACCTCAACATACTTTTCCTGAAGAAATATAAGGAGTTAGAACAAGTGGCAATCAGAACATCGGTTTCTCTAAGCCTGCTGTTGGGAGGCATTCTCTGGGCCCAGGGAGTGACCTCCGACATTCGTGGGACAATCTCCGATTCATCCGGTGCAGTGGTAAACGGCGCCGCCGTAATTATCAACGACCAGACGAAGGGCTGGGTGCGGACGACTCGCTCCGATGGGCGGGGTGAGTACCAATTCCTGCAGCTTCCGCCGGCCGATACGTTCTCGATTACGGCCGCAGCGGACGGATTCAAGAAGGAGCTTCGTTCCGGAATCGTTCTCCAGACGGGCCAGCAAAGCAGGGTTGACGTCGTGCTCGTGCCGGGCCAGGTTTCGGAGAGCGTCACGGTGGAGGCTAACGCTTCTCTGGTGCAGTCGGAAGACTCGCAGGTGGGGGCGGTTGTTGACGAACGCAAGGTCAAAGAGCTTCCGTTGAACGGGCGACAGTTCTGGCAGCTTTCGCAGCTTGTACCCAATGTTTTGCCGCCGGCGCAAAACTCTTCGGTGGGTTTTCGGGGCGGGTTCAATGTCTCAGGCCATCAGGAGGTCACGAACAATTACCTGCTCGATGGCGTAGACAACGCCGATGGGGCGACGATGCAGCCGACGAATCGCCCGTCGGTGGATGGAATTCAGGAGTTCAAGGTGCTGGCGGGCGTTTATAACGCCGAGTACGGACGGTATTCGGGCGGTCAGATCCTGATTACGACCAAGTCCGGAAGCAATGATTTCCACGGCACCGTGTATGAGTTCCTGCGAAACAGCGATCTGGATGCGCGGAACTTTTTCAGTCCTCATGATGTGCCCGCGTTTCGGAGGAATCAGTTCGGCGCTTCGAATGGCGGCCGGATCATCAAGAACAGAACCTTCTATTTCGCGACTTATGAAGGTTTGCGGCTGACTAATCAGGTTACCGGATTGACCACGGTTCCGTCGCTTGCGCAGGCGACGGGAAATTTCGCAGGACAGGCCACGATCAAGAACCCGGCGACGGGTGCTCCGTTTTCCGGCAACGTCATTCCCGCGTCGATGATCAATCCGACCAGCCAGGCGCTGCTGCAGTATTTTCCTGCCCCTACCGGGCCGGGGACCGCGAACAACTATAACTACAGCCTGCTGGGCAACGAGCAGGATAACCAGTTTTCGGGCCGTGTGGATCAGATTGTTACCTCATCGAATACTCTGTTCGTGAGTTATCAGTTCGCGCAACGCGCGACGTTGTACCAGAACAATACGCTTTGCGGTTCGCGCGTCCTGCCCGGTATTGCCTGCACAGAGCCGGAGCGCGATCAGGGCCTTTCCATCAACGATATGCATGTTTTCAGCTCGACTCTGGTGAATGAACTTCGTCTTGGTTATAACCGTATCCGCACGAATCGCTTCAATGAGGATGCGGCGCTCGGTAATGTCGGCCAGTCGCTCGGTATTGCTCAGCCCGGTGGGACGCCGGAGGGGAATATCGGCAACCTGGGGCTTCCTCAGGTGACGATCAGCGGATTGGCGGTGCTGGGAGGATCGAGCGGCAACCCGCAGGGGCGACGCGATAACACCTACAATATTGTCGACGGTCTTTCGTGGATCAAAGGCGCGCATACCTTCAAGTTCGGCGGCGACTACAAGTACTTCATCTATAACTATTCGCAAAGTTCGTTTTCAGACGCTCGCGGTAGTTTCTCATTCAACGGTCAGTACACGGGTTCGGCTCTCGCAGATTTCCTGTTGGGTGACTTGCGTTCGACTTCGGTGAATGCCGGCGATCCCACTGTGCGCAGCTTCACGCCCTCGGCGGGATTTTATGCGCAGGATGAATGGAAAGTAAGCCAGCGGCTGACACTGAGCTACGGAGTTCGCTACGAGCTGTACTTCCCGGAGAAAGAACGGCTGGATCGGATTGCGTCGTTTGATCCCGCTACGGGGCTGGTGCCGGTGGCAACCGGGCAGCTCTACAGCGTGAATTCTGCCGGACAACTGCTCAATGTGGGGACGAGTTCTCTCGGCGACACGATGTGGAAGTTACAAAAGAACGACTGGGCTCCGCGATTCGGCCTGGCGTTCCGTCCTTTCGGCGATAACAAGACGGTGATTCGCGCGGGCTTCGGCATTTTCTACAATCTGCTGGTCGATGGAAACGGTATTTCGCAGCTTTTTCGAGGCATTCCGTTCCGCACGAACCAGACATTTACGAATACTCCGACGCAGCTGATCGCCACCTGGGCCAATCCTTACCCTTCAACGACTGTCAGCGTTGGCGGTTATACGCCAAACGGCGTGAACTATGACCTCAAGAGCGGTAATGTGCAGCAGTACAGCATTGGCGTGGAGCGGCAGCTTACGCGCGATCTCATCCTCGAGGTCACTTATCTCGGCTCCAAGGGGGATCACCTTCCGCTGTCTTATAACCTCAATCAGCCGACACCGGGACCGGGACCGATTCAGTCGCGGCGGCCTTATCCACAGTGGGGCTCGATCAACTGGGTGGATTCGATCGGCTTCTCGACTTATAACAGCCTTTCCGCGCGGCTGGAGCGGCGCTATACGAATGGATTGTCTCTGCTTGCGTCGTGGACGTGGTCGCATTCCATCGACGACGGCGGGCTGGGCGATTCGGGCGACGGCGAGGTTGCGGGAATTCAGGATCCGCGGAATATTGTAGCTTCCAACAAGGGTTCTTCTCCGTTCGATATCCGGCAGCGGTTCGTGGCCAGTCTGGTCTATCAGCTCCCTTTCGGCTCGGGCAAGAAATACGGGGCAGGTCTTCCGGGCTATCTTCGTGTGCCGATCTCCGGGTGGGAGACGACCGCGATTGTTACGTCCAGTTCCGGACCGCCCTTCTCCATCACGACGAGCACGGATCTCTCGAACACGGGCGCGTCTACGAGGCCGTTCGTTGTGGGAGACCCCAATCTGTCGAATCCCGCGCCGACCAGGTGGTTCAACACGGCGGCTTTCAGTCTCTCGCTGCCTCCGGGCACCTACTCTTATGGGAATGTCGGGCGCAATACCTTACGGGGCGACGGTGTGCAGAACGTTGACTTCGGCCTGTTCAGGAACTTTGCCATTCGCGAACGGCTGAGCCTTCAGTTCCGCGCGGAGATTTTCAACCTGTTCAATCATGCCGATTTTGGATTGCCCGTCGGGAGCATCAATGCCAGTAACTTTGGCCAGGTAACTCAGACGAGTAATCCCAGTCGGGAAGTGCAGTTCAGCGTAAAAGTGGTGTTCTAGTCATGACCAGGGCCTTTTCGTCAGCGGCAGCTTTCCTTACGGTTGCGGCCAGCGCATTCGGGGCGCAGCCGCTTAGTACGCAGGGTGCGCTCATCGGCAAGTACTGCGCCGGATGCCACAACGAGAAGCTTCGCTCCGGCGGAATGGCGATTACGAAGCTGGACCTTGTCCATCCCGATCGCGATGCTCCGGAATGGGAGAAGGTCGTCGTAAAGCTGCGGGCGGGTATGATGCCCCCCTCGGGGGCGCCCCGCCCGGATAAAGCTACGATTCAGGGATTCGCCGAATCTGTGGAAGCCGGTCTTGATCAGGCTGCCGCGGCAAAACCGAACCCCGGGCGACCCGCTCTGCACCGGCTCAATCGGACTGAGTATGCGAATTCCATACGGGATCTGCTGGATCTCGATATCGACGCGGCGTCTTATCTGCCGCCCGATGACATGAGCCACGGTTTTGACAACATGGCCGAGGTTCTGAATCTTTCGCCCGCGCTGCTTGAAGGATATGTGCGGGCCGGGAGCGAGATCAGCCGGCTTGCGGTGGGTGACGCGTCGATGAGTCCGGTTGTCGCGACTTATCCTCTGCCCCAGGCATTCTCGCAGACCGGACACGTAGAGGGCACTCCTTACGGGACGCGGGGCGGCATCGCCGTCCGGCATAACTTTGCGGCGGATGGTGAGTACGTCCTGAAGATGACGCTCTACTTCACCACGAACACCTTTCTTTATGGCTATACGCAGAAAGGCGAGAAGCTCGAAGTCGCGGTGAATGGCGAGCGGGTGGCGCTGTTTGACATCGATCCGGCGATGAAGGTCGATCAGGATCTGCGGACGCAGCCGATCCGGATCAAGGCTGGACCGCAACTGATTACGGCTTCGTTTCTTAAGCGGGCGGACGGCCCTACGGAGGATATGGTGATGCCGTTTCAGCGGAGCATCACCGATCTCTTCGCGGGTCAGACGATTGGCCTGACCGCGCTGCCGCACCTGCGTGATCTTTCGATCCGCGGTCCGTTCCAGGCTACGGGCGTGAGCGAGACGCCGAGCCGCCGCAGGATCTTCGTTTGCCATCCGACTTCGGAGGCCGATGAGGTTCCTTGCGCGAAGAAGATTCTCTCGACGCTTGCGCGCCAGGCATTTCGCCGGCCGGTTAGTGAAAACGATCTGGAGCCGCTCCTCAGCGTTTATCAGACCGGGCGAAATATGGGCGACTTCGAAGCGGGGATTCGCCTTGCGGTGCAGGAAATCGTCGCCGATCCGCAGTTCGTTTTCCGGTTCGAACGCACTCCCGCGGGAGTCGCTCCGGGGGCGAGTTATCGGATCAGCGATCTTGAGCTGGCTTCGCGTTTGTCTTATTTCCTCTGGAGCAGCGCGCCCGACGATCAGCTCATCACGCTGGCCAGCCAGCGGAAGCTGGGGAATCCGGGAGTGCTGGAGGATCAGGTGCGGCGCATGCTGGCCGACTCGCGGAGCAGCGCGCTTGCGGCGAATTTCGCAGGTCACTGGCTGCAACTGCAGAACCTGAAAGACGTTCAGCCGGACGTTTTTCTATACCCCGATTTCGACAAAAACCTCGCCGATTCCATGCGGCGTGAGACTGAGCTGCTTTTCGACAGCATCGTCCGTGAGGACCGCGACGTAGCCGATTTGCTGACGGCGAACTATACGTTCGTCGATGAACATCTGGCACGGCACTATGGCATCCCGAATATATCGGGGAGCCGGTTGCAGCGGGTCGAGATCGCCGATGAGAACCGGCGGGGATTGCTGGGACAGGGGAGCATTCTGACCCTGACGTCGATGGCCAACCGGACATCGCCCGTGCAGCGCGGGAAGTGGGTGATGGACACGATTCTGGGCACGCCGCCTCCCACGCCTCCACCGAATGTTCCGGCGTTGAAGGAGACTGCGGAAGGCGGGGCACTGAAACCCGTGCGGGAGCGACTGGAAGAGCATCGCGCGAACCCCACCTGCGCGTCGTGCCACAAGATGATGGACCCGATCGGGTTCTCGCTTGAGAATTTCGACGCGGTGGGCGCGTGGCGCATTCACGATAACGGCTTCGATGTCGATCCCAAAGGGACGCTGGTGGACGGCACGAAGCTGGATGGGCCGACCAGCCTGCGAAACGCTTTGCTGAATCATTCGGACGCTTTCGTCCGCACGTTTACGGTCAAGCTGCTGACTTATGCGCTTGGGCGGGGCGTTGAGTATACGGATATGCCGGCGGTACGCGCGATCGACCGCGACGCCGCGGCTCACGATAACCGGTTTTCGTCATTTGTTGTGAGCATCGTGAAAAGCACGCCGTTTCGGATGCGGCGGGCTGAGGTTAGCGGCGCTCTCAGAGAGGACGTAAAGCTCCGCGCCGGGCAGAAGCCCGGCGGCAGGGCCGAAGCCCTGGCCCCACAACCCGGGGATCGAAACACTTCCAGCTTGAGGTAAATCATGTTCCTGACGAAGAAATACTTATCGAGACGCACCGTTCTTCGCGGCCTGGGCGCGACGCTTTCGCTGCCTTTTCTGGATTCGATGGTGCCGGCGCAGACGCCTCTGAGCAAGACCGCCGCAGTTCCGCGAGCACGGTTCACAGCGATCGAAATGGTTCACGGCGCGGCGGGCAGCACTGTCACCGGCGAGGCGCAGCATTACTGGTCGCCTGCGAAAGAAGGCTCGGACTTTGAGATCACGCCCACGCTCAAGTCGTTGGAACCTTACCGCGACTATCTCACGATTGTCAGCGATACCGATCTGCACAACGCAATGGCGCTCAATCCGGATGAGGAAGGCGCGGACCATACCCGTTCTTCGGCCGTGTTTCTGACTGCTGCGCATCCGCGGAAAACGGAAGGCGCGGACATTTTGCTCGGGCCTTCAATCGACCAGCTTTATGCGCAGAAGTTCGGTCAGGATACGCCGCTTCCTTCCATTCAGCTGGGGATTGAAGATGTGGGATCGCTTTCGGGCGCTTGCGGCTATGGCTATAGCTGCGTTTACGCGAACACGATCTCATGGGCTTCGCCGACCGAACCTCTGCCGATGGAGATCGATCCGCGTGTCGCCTTTGAGCGGTTGTTCGGTACCGGTGGGACGAAGGCCGAGCGCGTGGAGCGCCGTGCGGCCGACCGCAGCGTTCTGGATACGATCCGCGGCGAAGTGGCACGGCTGCAAAAGGACCTCGACCCCAGCGACCGGCGGCGGCTGGGCGATTATCTCGACGACGTGCGCGAGATCGAACGCCGGATTCAGAAGATCGAGGAATACAACTCGGGCAACGAGGCGCGCGAGATTCCGGAGGCTCCGGTGGGTGTGCCGGATTCGTTTGAAGACCACGTGAAGCTGATGTTCGATTTGCAGGTGCTGGCGTTCTCGGCCGATATTACTCGCGTTTCGGCGTTCAAGATGGGCCGCGATGTCAGCTCCCGCGTTTATCCCGCGAGCGGCGTGAAGACGCCTTTCCATGCGCTTTCGCATCATGGCGAGAACCCGAAGATCATCGCCGAATTCGCCAAACTCAACCAGTATCACGTCAGCAAGGTGGCTTACTTCGTGGACCGGCTCAAGAACACGCCGGATGGCGACGGCAGTCTGCTGGACCATTCGCTGGTGCTTTATGGCAGCCCGATGGGCGACTCGCACGTTCACGAGCACAAGCGGATTCCGTTATTCCTGGCGGGACACGCTTGCGGACAAATCAAGGGAAATCAGCATGTGCGCTGTGCGGCAGGAACTCCCACTGCAAATGTTCTATTGACGTGCCTGCACCGGCTGGGCGCGGCGGATGTGGCGAGGGTCGGAGACAGCGCGGGCGAAGTCTCGATCTGAAAAGGTTTCGATCTGAAGTGAGGAGTGGAATATATGGCGACAGTCAGATACATTTGCGCGGCGTTCTTGTTTTGCGCTGCAAACAACGGCTTCGCAGCAGACCTGCGCGTAGCGGACGCGGCGCAGCGTGACGATCGAAAAGCCGTAGCATCGCTGCTGCAGGACAAGGCCGACGTCAACGCGGCGCAGGGCGATGGGATGACCGCGCTTCACTGGGCCGCAGCCCAGGGCGACGGCGATCTGGTGAAGGACCTTCTGGCTGCCGGCGCGAACGTGAGGGCTGTGACGCGTGACGAAGCGCTGACTCCGCTGTTTATCGGCAGCGGCTCGGGAAAGCCGGCGGTGATTGAAGTTTTACTGCAGGCGGGGGCGGATGCGGAGTCTCCTGATTCGCTCGGGACTACGGCGCTGATGAGCGCGGCGCGTTCCGGGAGCGTGGAAGCGGTCAAGGTGCTGCTCGATCATGGGGCGAAGATCAACGCGGCCGAGTCGCACGGGCAGACGGCGCTGATGTTCGCGGCGGCGGGGAATCGCGCGGATGTGATCCGGTTCCTCGTCGCGCGCGGCGCGGACACGAAGATCACAACCAGCGTCGCGAGGCTTCAAAAACCGAAGTTCGATGAGGACGGTAATCCGATTGCCGAAAAACCGGCCCCCAAAACGGGGGCCGCGCCTCCGAGTCCCGCGGCCCTGGCCCAATCGGCGCGCAGAGCCTCGGCTACGAAGATCGGCGGCATGACGGCGCTGATTCTTGCGGCTCGCGACGATCAAAGGGACGCCGTGCGCGCCCTGCTCGATGCGGGCGCGGACATTAATGAGGCCGGGGCGGGAGACAAGACCACTCCGATGCTGATTGCGATCGTTAATGGACATTATGATCTGGCCAAGTTCCTGCTGGATCGTGGGGCAAACCCGAATCTGGTCAATGAGGATGGACTTGCGCCTCTTTACGCGGTGGAGGACAACCAGTATGCGCCGATCGGGTGGTCGCCGAATCCGATCATTGCTCAGGAGAAGATCGGCTACCTGGACCTGATGAAGGCGCTGCTTGATCGCGGCGCCGATCCCAACGTCCGGCTGACGAAGAAGCTGTGGTTCCGGCCCACGAACCACGACCAGATGTGGGTGGGGTCCGCCGGGTCCACTGCGTTCTGGCGCGCGGCGCAGGCTACCGACCTTGCCGCTATGCGTCTGCTGGTGGCGCATGGCGCGGATCCGAAAATTCCGTCGAACGAAGGCGATAACGCTTTGATGGTGGCCGCAGGTCTGGGATGGGCGGGAAACTTTTCGATCAACGCGGGCGATTCACCGCTCGACGTGGTGAAGTATTGCCTCGAACTCGGGGTCGATCCGACGCCGCAGGATGTGCAGGGCTTTACCGCGCTCGCCGGTGCGGCGTGGCGGGGTCAGAACGACCTGGTCAAGCTACTGGTGGAGAAGGGCGCGAGGCTGGATGCCCGCACCACCCGCGGCTGGTCGGTGACGGATATGGCAATGGGGCCGTCATTGCGCACCAGCGTTCCGATACAGCATCCCGATACGGCTCAATTGCTCACCAGCCTTGGCGCTCCTCCTTTGACGGCGGTCGAGGGCGAGGAGATCCTCGGCATCATCAAGGGCGAAGCGCCCGCGCTGAAGGCGGCGAAGGCCGCCGCCGAGACACACCAGCAATAAGGAAATCATAATGAAACAGACCATATTAAATATCGCTCTGGCGGCACTTTCGTGCGGGGCCGCTTATGCGCAGTCGGCGAAGGTCGATTTCGAGTTGATGACCTGGCCTGAGGTGAAGCAGGCGCTCTCTGAGGGCAAGACCACGGCGCTGATTTTCAACGGAGGCACGGAGCAGCGGGGTCCGCAGGGCGTAAACGGCGCGCACTCGCTGATTGTGCATACGCTGGGAGTGGAGATCGCGGAGAAGCTGGGCAACGCGATCCTTGCGCCCGTCATTCCTTATTCCGTCAATAAAGCCAACGCCGAACTACCGGGGACGATCGGCATCACCGGGCCGGTGTTTGCGTCGCTCAACGAAGAGGTGGCGGAGCAGATGATCGTGAACGGGTTCAAGAACGTAGTGCTGATGGGCGACCACGGCGGCGGCCAGAAGGAACTGGCGGAGGTCGCGAGCAAGCTTGATGCGAAGTATTCGGCAAAGGGCATTCGGGTTGTTTATTGCGACGACGTGTATAAGAAAGCGGGCGACGAATTCAATAAGTGGGCCGCGGATAACGGGTACCCCGCCGGATCTCACGCTTCGCTCAAGGACACGTCAGAGCTGCTCTATCTGGGTGGCGACAAGGGCTGGGTTCGTAAGGATCTGATCCCGACCGCGGTCGGTAAGCCGGCGGCCAAAGGTGGTGGTGAGGAAGGCGGTAACGGCATCAGCGGAGACGCGCGGCGGTCGACGCCAGAGATCGGCAAGCGAGTCACGGATCTGAAGGTGAACCTGGCCGTGGCGCAAATCCGCCAGTTGCTGGGACCGGCCGCTCCTGCAACGACAGCTCAGAAGTGACTGCATGATCGAAACAGGCAGCGCGGTCGAGACGGTAACCGATGCTTCGACGGCCACCCGACCGGCGCACCCACCCACGAGCGCACGCAGGACGGTTGTCGCGTTCGGCGCATCGATCGCCTTTCTTTCGTTTTTGGATCGTGCAGCCATCAGCCAGGCGGCGCCATCAATCACCAGGGAACTTCATTTATCCCCTGCCCAGATGGGTTTGGCTTTCTCAGCCTTCGGGTTCGCCTATGCGGCCGGGGAGATCCCCAGCGGCTGGCTCTGCGACCGCTTCGGCGCACGGCGACTGCTGACGCGGGTCATCCTTTTATGGTCGGTTTTCACCGCGGCGACCGGGTGGGTCTGGAACTTTCCTTCCTTGTTTCTGACGCGGTTCCTGTTCGGCGCGGGCGAGTCGGGCTGCTTCCCTGCCCTGGCGTCGGTCTTCCGGAGATGGCTTCCGCGAGCGGAGCGGAATTCGGCCGAGGGGATTAAGGCGGCTTCGGCGCGCTGGGGGGCGGCGATCGCTCCGCCGGTGATCGCGGCGCTCTACGGGCTGGTCGGCTGGCGGCAGGTGTTTCTGCTGCTGGGCGCGGCAGGTGTCGTCGCCGGAGTCATTTTCCATCGCTGGTATCGCGACGATCCGCGGGAGCATCCGTCGGTCAATGATGCTGAGCTGGCTTTACTCCCGGAGGCTGAACCGGTTCGCGGCGATGGTGGCGTGTCATGGAAAAAGCTGGTTCGCTCGCGGAGCGTCTGGGCGCTGGGATTGCAGTGGTTCTCGCACTATTACGGTTTCTATTTCTATATCACCTGGCTGCCTTTGTATTTGAATCAGGCGCGGCATCTGGATCTGCGGCATGAAGCGTTTGCGGCAGGGTTGCCTCTCCTGGCAGCGGGTTTGGGCAGTCTGTTTGCCGGTTGGGCGCTATCGGCGCTAACTCGGGTGGTTGGAAGCACGGCGCGCGCCCGGCGGCTGCTTTGCTACATCTCCTACGGTGGCGCGGCGGCGCTGCTGCTGCTGTTCACGTGGATCGCGAATCCGATGCTGGCGGTCATCGTAATGAGTCTTTCCAGCTTCGCCGCGGAATTCAGCGGGCCGGCCTCCTGGACGACGGCGATGGATATCGGGGGAGAGCACGTCGGCACCGTCTCAGGCTTCATGAATACGCTGGGGCAGCTGGGCGGCAGCGTCGCTCCGGCGGTGACGGGATTCCTCCTGCTTGCAAGCGGCAACGCATGGAACGTCGCGTTTTACGCTTCGGCGCTGATTTATGCGGCAGGCGGCATCTGCTGGATGCTGATCGATCCCTTGACGCGCGTAGATCTGGATCGCTGATCTTCCGTTCAAGCCTCGCTTCCGTTTTTGGGAGAACAGTACCGGAAACGATGGCATCTGCTACACTTTCCCATATGTCTTGAAATCGAAACGCAGTACCACTGACTTTCGGCCGCTCCAGAGAGGCCGTTCGACTTGATTTTCCGTAAGGAGAACGACGTTACATGAAGCGATTTTTTCCATCCGGTCTGATATTCTTCGCGGGAGTTTTGGGGATTGCCACTGCGGCGGCGCAGGGCGACCAGGACGTCACGAAGATTCGTAAAAAGCTCGATCTGCGAGAGTCCATACTCCGCAAGTTTTTAAAAGCAAGGAACTGTCCCGATCAGGATTACGCGGAGTTATTCGTCGCCGAGGCCGATGCCCACAACCTCGACTGGCGTTTACTGCCCAGCCTGGCGCTTGTTGAATCGGGTGGCGGCAGAACCGCCAAAGGGAATAACCTTTTCGGGTGGGGCAATGGCAAGATCACGTTTGGCAGTATCAGCGAGGCGATTCACCATGTGGCGGCTGTCCTCTCGCATGGTAAGTCGTACATCGGCAAGGATCTCGACGGCAAGCTGGCAACCTACAACCATGGCACCGACTACCGCGCTATGGTTCGGGATATTATGAGCCAGATTGCCCCTCGTCCGCAGCTCGAAGAGGCAGATTAAGGTTGAGTCGGGGGCCGGCCGATTCCTTGTGATCGGCCCGGCCTCCCTCATCTCCCATCCTCGGCAAGTTCCAATCTTTCTCCCGCTACCAGCTAACTCCCTCGTTAACAGCAGTCGTGGACCCTCAGACCTGGAATTGGGTCCTTGATTTATTCTTTTCCGATAAAAGAAGATTTATTAATGAAACACGCAGTTTTAGCGCGTTGACAACCCCTGGCAGCATCTCTATAGTTGATAGAATCCTGAGCTACACGCGACTCGTGTCTCCATGATCGGACCGCAGAGAACCCTGGAGATGAAGCAGTGACAGAAAACGACACGGCCAGCCAATTCCCTCCACCTGTCACCTCCGTGGATCCGGATGAGTATCAGCATCTCCTTGAGGATTACAGCCACCTTGCGCCGCCTTCCCGGCATGAAATTCTGGAAGGGCGGGTTCTGAAGATTTCCGCTGCCGGCGTTTTTATCGATGTCGGATATAAATCGGATGGGGTTGCCCCTCTGGCGCAGTTCGCAGACTCGACGGGCGCCATCGCGGTGCAACCCGGCGACATCGTCGAGGTGATGGTCGAGAGCGGCCAGACGTCGGAAGGCTATGTGCAGCTTTCGCACGAGAAGGCCACCCGGCTCAAAATCTGGGACAACCTTGAAAAAGCGCTTGAGGAGCAGTTGACCCTTTCCGGTCTGGTCACGGGACGCGTGAAGGGCGGACTCTCCGTGGACGTGGGGGTCCGCGCATTTATGCCCGGGTCGCAGGTGGATGTGCGGCCGATCCGCAACATTGAGCAGTTTACCGGGCAAAACATCCCCGTCAAGGTGGTCAAGCTGAACCGCAAGCGCGGCAATGTTGTCGTATCGCGCAAGCTCGCGATTCAGGAGGAGGCCGACGCTCGCAAGACGGTGACCATCGAATCCCTCCGCGAGGGGGCGATTCTGACAGGCGTCGTCAAGAATCTGACCGATTACGGCGCTTTTGTAGACCTCGGAGGCATCGACGGCCTGCTGCACGTGACCGACATCTCTTACGGCAGGGTTACCCATCCGGCCGAAGTGTTGCACGTGGGGGACGAAGTCACGGTCCAGGTTCTGAAATACGATCCGTCAAAGGAACGGGTTTCGCTGGGGATGAAGCAGCTGCTGCCGGACCCCTGGGAGGGAGTCGCTGACCGCTTCCCGGTGAATACCCACATTGTGGGGCGGGTCGTCAGCGTGACCGACTATGGCGCATTCGTCGAGATCGATACGGGTGTCGAAGGGCTGATCCACATCAGCGAAATGACCTGGTCGCGGAGGATGAAACATCCCTCGAAGGTTGTGCGGCCCGGCGATGAGGTGGAAACAGTTGTGCTTGAGGTCAATACAAAAGACCGCCGCATTTCTCTCGGCCTGAAGCAACTTGAGGCCAACCCGTGGACGACCGTGGAACAGCGCTACAGCGTCGGTTCGGTGGTCGAGGGAAGGGTCAGAAATATGACCGAGTTCGGCGCATTCATCGAAATCGAAGAAGGCATCGACGGACTTGTTCATATCTCCGATTTGTCGTGGACGAAACGGGTGAAACACCCAAGTGAAGTGCTGCGGAAAGGTTCCGTAGTGCAAGCCGTGATTCTGGCGATCGACGCCGGCCACAAACGTTTATCCCTGGGAATCAAGCAGTTACAGCCTGATGCATGGGAGACCTTCTTTCAACAACATAACGTTAACGAAACCGTTCACGGCAAAGTTCTGCGGCTGGCCGGCTTCGGAGCGTTCGTGGAACTTTCCGAAGGGGTTGAGGGGCTGTGTCACTTTTCTGAAGTGCCCGGCTGGTCTGGCCGGAAGTCGGACCCCGCGCCGCTAAGTCCAGGCCAGGAAATGGACTTCAAAATCATCAGGATGAACGAGGCTGAACGAAAGATCGGGCTGAGCCTGAAAGCGTTTGTAGAGGCGGGAGAACGGGGGCGTCTCGAAGAGTACCAGAAGCGGGCGGCGGCGGCCACCTCGAGCCTTGAAGACTACCTCCCACCGCGCGACAGGCGTTGATCCCCATTTGGGCAATTGCAAATTCGTTACTTTCGGGAGATACTCGTGTTTCCCCTAATTGCCTGATCCTGTGGTATTTGGCAAAATCAAGAGAGGTAAAAGATGACCAAAGCCGATCTGATTGAAGAGGTCTCGCGAGTCGTCGAGATGACCCGCAAGGAATCCGAGGTCATAGTGGAGGCGATCTTCGACAGTATTGTGCGCTCTCTCCGCAGCGGCGACAAGATCGAAATTCGCGGTTTCGGCAGTTTCAGAACGCGCCAGCGGCAGTCCCGCGTCGGAAGGAATCCCAAGACCGGGACCCGAGTGGAAGTGCCCGCCAAGAAAATTCCCTATTTCAAACCGAGCAAGGAGTTGAAGGATGTCGTGAACGTCGGCGGGAAACCCGACGCGCCCGACGACGACTCCGCAGAAGCTCCGTTCTAAGGCGTTGGATTATCTCTGGAGTCCCTGGCGCTATCCCTACCTCACGGCACTGCAGAAACCGGAGGGTTGCATCTTCTGTATTATGGCGGCGGCAGGGGACGACGAAAATACGCTGATCGTCTTCCGGGGTGAACATAACTTTGTCGTTTTGAATCGCTTTCCTTATACCAGCGGGCATCTGATGGTTGTTCCTTACAAGCACGTTCCCGATCTGGCGGGCATAAACGAAGAGGCGGCTTCCGAACTGATGGCGCTTACCCGGGCCGCGGAGCGGCACATCCGGTGGCTTTACCGGCCCGACGGGCTGAATCTGGGCATGAACCTCGGTGAGAGCGCGGGGGCGGGCGTCGCCGGTCATATTCATATGCATGTGCTGCCGCGCTGGACCGGCGATGCCAATTTCATGACCACGGTGGGACAGACGCGGGTCCTGCCCGAAGAACTGTCGGTTACGTGGAAGCGTTTGCGGGACGCTTTCTCTTCCTGAATATTGGGATCCCGCCGATCCCAATCCTGACGATTTCCTGATAAATCGGGAACTAAATCCCAGTCGTCCAGCAATGCTGGACAGACTTATGACTGCGACTGCGGATCTCGATACTCAGTTGATGATCCTGGTACAACGGGATGACGACTCCAGTTTCGCCACGCTCCTCGACCGGAACCGCGCCCTGGTGGTCAATTACCTGGCCCGGATGGTGGCCAACCGCGCGATCGCCGAGGAACTCGCGCAAGACGTTTTTATCAGGGTTTACCGTTCGCGGCGCACATACGAACCCACGGCGAAGTTTTCGACCTGGCTTTACCGAATCACTACGAATGTGGCGCTGAACCATTTCCGCGACGAAAAGCGTACGCAGAACAATATCAGCCTGGACATGCAGGATGCCGCTCAGCTTCGGCGCGAAGCTCTCGATCAGGCGCCGCTGGTTGAGGATCTGCTCGTACGCGAGGTGGCTCTGAGGCAAATCCGACGGGCTGTCGGGGCGCTGCCCCCGAAACAACGCGCCGCCGTGATCATGCACAAATATGAGGGGATGGACTACGTCCAGATTTCGGGCGTGCTCGGCTGCTCACCGTCAGCCGTAAAGGCGCTGATGTTTCGCGCTTACGAGACGCTACGGATTCGCTTGCGTTCGCTTCAAACCGCTTAAGAGAGCCCCGTTTACGGCTTGGCGGCGTCGGAATCGAACGTGATTGACGTATCGGCTCCGAATTTCTTGTAATTCCGGAAGTCGATCACGTTGCGGCTGCAGATGCTGGTCCCGCGTTCGCAGCTCAACGATTCCGAATGCACCGGTAACAGAAATTTGCCGTCGCCGATCAGGACATAATCGTAATCGACGGCGGATTCGACGGTATCGAGCGGAAACGCTTTCGGCATATTGCGGGCGGAGAGCTCAATTCGCAATACGCGGTAATTCTCCTTGTCGACCCATATCGCTCCCGTATATTCAGGAAGATACGATTGGGCTGAGGCATAAATATGCCAGTGCGAGTTCGGCTGTTCGACCGAGAAATCATAGCGGAACGCCGCGCGGTTCACGATCGTCGTCGAACGCTTATTGTGGAAATCGGCGTTCGTCTGTGGCAAAAGAATATCCTGAAGCACGCTCGAAAATTCGCCGGTTGACCACGTTCCGGTTTTCTCAATCGCCTCCTTTGGCGGCTTTCCGTTGATCAGGATGTTTTTGTAGTTCTCTTTACCGTTTTCAGAGACGACGTCGGCAGTGACGTTGTCGATCGGCTGCCAGGATGTCTGGCCCCCATGGGCGGATTCGGTCTCGAAACGCGTCGTAAACTGCTTGACCGTATAGTTCGGCAGCGTCTCGGAAAAAGAAAACGCAGCTTCCCGGGCCTTATCAATCACCGGGTCGCCGCTCGACGGCAGCGAGAGGCTCCCGGACGAAGTCGAACTCGCTTCGCCGATTCGCGGGGCGGGCGGCGCTTGCGTCACGCCGTTCACCTCTTGAGCGTGAATGCTGGGACGCGCGGCCGTGGCAGCCGAATCCGCTGAAGCCGGCAGCCGATTGTCGGCGACGACTGGGGTGGAATCGGATGAGGAATTGGAGCGAGGCGCTCCCCGCTTCAGGACCGGCGGACCGGGATCTGTTGGGTCGGGGGGCGCAGCCGTTGAAGATGATTGAGAGGGTGCCGAAACTGTTCCGCGCGAATCGGTTTGAGCAGAATCCGAACCGGCAGCGCGGCGCATCCGCGGAGGTCCGTCACTGTCGCTGGCCGAACTGGTTGTGGGACTGTCACCGTTATCCGGGCTCGCGGCACGACGCAGTTTAGGTGGTCCGTCGCTACTTCCCTTATCGTCTCCCGACGCGATGGGTGAATCGTCCACGGGCTGAGACGCGGCGGCGCGCTCTTCGGCAGTCCCTGCCCTGACTTGAGTGATTCTGAGGGCGTGGTAAAAGTCGTTGTCGTCTTTGTTGGTGTCGACGGTGATCTGATCGCCGGGGTTAAAATCCCTTACGCTCCCGTTTCCTCCGGACGCTTTGTAGTACTTCGTGGCGTTTGCGGTGGAAATGGTTACGATGCGTTTGTCATCGGACTGGATTACCAGGTCGTGATTGGATATTCTCCGCAGTACGCCAGCGAAGGTGATAACAGGGGCCTGATTGTCCTGCGTGGTGGTGTTTCTTCCGCGGCGGGGAAACGGACTGCCGGATCCTCCCTGCGGGTACGGACTCTGGCCGCCGGGGTATTGTCCGCCGGGGTATTGTCCTCCGGGATACTGACCGGGGTATTGCCCCGGGAAACCGATAATCTGGCTGAAAGCGCAACTCGCGACCAGGAAACCGGAGATTAAGAAACCGGGTCGAATCGCCATAGTCCTATTTGACGACATTTTGGAACCTACCGTTGCCCCGATTTTTCACACCCGTGTCGCTCGCCTCACAGGGCGCATTCCGGAAAGCTATCGCAGGGCAGGCGCGGATCCGCCTGCGTCAGCGCGCAGTCCCCGCTGCGCGATCGCTTTATTAAGGATGGCGGCGGCGGCCGGAAACTCCTTGCGGGAATTCGCCATGAAAATCCCTTTGGTGATCATAAGGGGCGTCCAGCCGAGGGTGTTCTTTGCATCCACCTGAGCGCCATGATCGACCAGAAACTGCACGAGCGAGGGTTGATTCGAAACCACCGCGCCATGCAGCGCCGTCATTCCGTTCCAGCGTGGATCGCCGACTCCGAGATTGAGCAGATCGTCCATATTCTTCGGATAACTGAGCAGGGTGTATTCTGGGCCGCCGGTCATCGGATAATTTCCGAAGTTGGTATGCGCGTTGATATCGTTGCCGAGCGCCAGCGCGAGTTTGACCGCCTCCAGACGCTCCGACTCCGGAACGCCGGTCAGAGGACCTGGGCTTTCACCCTCGTAATAGTCCAACCCAGCCGCAGCCATTAGAGGCGTCACCCCAACGGCGGTGTTGATGTTCGGATCAGCACCGTGATCGACGAGAAGTGTCATAAAGGCGGCATCGCCGTTGCGGGCGGCGCAGTAGAAGGGTGTAGCGCCGACGAGACTCAGGTGGTGCCGGCCCAAATTGATATCCGGAGGGTTCCGGGTTGTGCCGAGACCTTTGGTCATCGGCATTTCCTTCCAGGAGATGCGCACGTTGGGATTTGCGCCCTTTTCCAGAACCTTCGTTGCCAGCTGAAGAGCGGAGACGTTGCCGGTCGGACGCGGCACGGGCTCGGGGTCGGCGGCCAGGCCCGCCGCTTCCCAGGAAGCGCCTGGCTTGCGCATGAAGACGATCGAATGCAGGGTCGATCCGCGCGGATCGGGCGCATTGGGGTTTGCTCCGAGATCGAGCAGGACCGACGCGAGATCGTAGTAAGCGTTCACTACGGCCATATTCAATGCGGTTGTGGTGTCGGGGGCCCTATCCTCAATGTTTGCTCCGAGTTTCAAAAGCATTTTCGCCGTGTCGATGCGATTGTTCAGAACGGCAAAAAGGAATGGGGTGAATCCGGCCTTGGATTTCGCCCGGACGTCGGCCCCGAACTCGACCAGCATTGCGGTCGCGGCGGCGTTACCTTGACCGGCCGCCCACATCAACGCGGTCTGGCCTTTCATTGGTTCGATCTCGTTTACCCTCGCGCCATGCTTCAGGAGCACCTTGATGGCGTCGACGTTCCCGTTCAGAGAAGCCGTCATCAAGGCGGTTTCGCCTTCTTCCGATTTACTGTTCGGGTCGGCGCCGGCTTGTACAAGGCGCTCGATGATCGGTGCATTTCCGTTCGTGGAGGCGATAGCGAGGGGAGTGATGTTGTATCGCGTGGCGGCCTTCACGTCCGCCCCCGCATCGATCAGCAGGTTGACGATGTCCGGATTGTTCGCTCGAACCGCCAGGTCGAGCGGAGTTGAACTGTCGGCGGCCTTCTCGTTCACATCGGCTTTTTGCGTGATGAGGGCTTTGACCGCGGCAGTATCGCCGGCGTTAATCGCGTCTCTCAGGCGCGGTCCCGTATTCAGGGCAAAGCCGGTTCCGGCGATTAGCAAACCGGAAATGATCAGCGCTACGGTGCTTCGCATAAACTCCAGGCCTCCCCGTCCCCGGACCTCGCCGGGGCAGACACCGATAGCATTTTTACATATAATGCATCCAGTGTCGCGGGGCGAATGCCGAAAATACGGAACGGCTGGGTTGGCGCCGATCCTGTTGTTGTTCCCGCTTCTCGCCGGCCGTGCGCAACCGGAAGATTCGGCGCGAGCTTCGGCCCGCGCGGCGGTCGGCAAGTACTGTGTGACGTGCCATAACGCCACCTTGAAAACAGGCGGGATCGTTCTCGATCCTTCGAACCTCGATCCATCCGGGAACGCGGCTCTCTGGGAGAAAGTGATTCGGCAGCTCAGGGCGAAATCCATGCCGCCGGTGGGGATGCCCCGGCCCGATCAGGCAACTTACGAAAAAGTGGCGTCGTACCTCGAAACCGGGATTGACCACTCGGCAGCGGCCCACCCAAATCCCGGTGAATTGCCAAACCTTCACCGCCTGACGCGTACCGAATACGGAAACGCCGTTCGCGACCTGCTTGGCCTGGATAATCTGCCGAAGGAAATGGATTACACGCTTCTGCTGCCGGCGGATAACTCGGCCAGCGGCTTCGATAACATCGCGGACCTCTTGTATGTCTCGCCGGTAGTTATGGAGCGTTATCTCGATACCGCCGGGAAGATCAGCCGCATGGCGGTTGGCGACCCCTCCATGCCGGTGATGGTGAACATACTTCCGCTGCCGCTCGAACAGCCGCAGAACACGCATGTCGAGGGATTGCCGCTTGGAACGCGCGGAGGAATTGCCGTTCGGAGCTACTTTCCTCTGAATGCGGAGTATGAGATTCAGGTTGATCTTGCGGGCAATGTCCGCGAACCGCAGCAACTGGAACTCGATGTGGACGGCGAGCGCAAGGGCTTGATTTCCCTTGCCGCGGCGGGCAAAGGAGCGCGCGGAAGCAATCCTCCGACGCAGTTTCGAATTCCGATCCCGGCCGGGCCGAGATTGATCGGCGTGACGTTCGTGCAGCACACGGAAGCGCTTGACGAAGGTACGCTCCAGACGCGTCAGCGCAGCCGCGGGGTGCAACCGGCGATCGCCAGCGTCACGATTCGTGGGCCCTATAATTCCACCGGCCCCGGCGACACTCCCAGCCGGGAACGTATCTTCACGTGCCATCCGAAAAGCGCAGCCGACGAAGCCCCGTGCGCAAAGCAGATCCTGTCCACTTTGATGCGGCGCGCTTATCGCCGCCCGATCACCGATTCCGATCTGGCGAAGATTCTACCGTTCTACGAAAAGGGACGTGCGGGCGCTCCGGAAGGAACCGGTTTCGAGCGCGGCATTCAGACGGCTCTTGAACGTCTGCTGGTGAGTCCGCAGTTCCTCTTTCGCATCGAGCGCGATCCCGCCGGCGGTAATCCCGGTTCGGTTCACCGGCTCAGCGATCTGGAACTGGCTTCCCGGCTGTCTTTCTTCCTCTGGAGCAGCATTCCCGACGACGAATTGGTGGACGTAGCGGCCGCGGGCAAATTGAAGGACCCGGCGGTGCTCGAAAAGCAGGTGCGGCGAATGATGGCCGATCCGCGCTCGGAATCGCTCGTCACGAATTTCGCCGCGCAATGGCTTTATCTGCGCGACGTTGAGGTAAAGGCTCCCGACCTGTTTTTGTTTCGCGATTTCGACGAGGGTCTGCGCAAGTCCTTCGAGCAGGAAACGAATCTGTTCCTCGATAGCATTCTGCGCGAAAACCGCAGCGTCAAGGATTTGCTCACGGCGAACTACACTTTCGTCAATGAGCGCCTGGCTGAGCACTACGGCATTCCAAACATACGCGGCAGCCAGTTCCGCCGGGTTGAGTTCCCGCAGGGCAGCCCTCGCGGCGGTTTGTTGGGCCAGGGCAGCGTCCTTTTACTGACCTCGTATTCGACGAGGACGTCTCCCGTGCTGCGCGGCAAATACGTTCTGGAGAACCTTCTGGCATCGCCGCCGCCTCCGCCTCCGCCGAACGTTCCCTCCCTGAATACGCGGCGGGGAAGTCGGGAGAGCAGCTTTCGCTGCGCGAAGCGATGGTGCTGCATCGCGCGAACCCCGCTTGCGCCAATTGCCATGCGCGCATGGATCCTATCGGATTCGCGATGGAGAATTTCGATGCTGTCGGCAAGTGGCGCGATCGGGATGCGGGCAAACCGATCGATGTAGTGAGCAAACTCTCCGATGGCACGGTGGTCGATGGCATGGCCGGCGTCAAAGAGCTAGTCCTGCGGGACCCGGACCGCTTCGCGGCGGCGATCACGGAGAAGCTGTTGATGTACGCCGTCGGGCGTAATGTTCAGTATTTCGACGCTCCGGCGATTCGCCAGATCGTCCGCGACTCGGCTGCCGGCGATTATAAGTTTGCCGATCTCGTGCTGGGCGTTACCCGCAGCATTCCGTTTCAGACGAGAAAAGCAGAATTGCCGAAAACAACACAAAAGGGGCCAAATCCATGACATTCGTTACCCGGAAGTCGTTGTCGCGACGGACGATCCTGAGAGGTTTGGGCGCCTCGCTGGCGCTGCCGATGCTGGATTCGATGGTCCCGGCGCTTAGCGCGAAGTCAGTGCAGTCGATTCCCCGGCTTGGGTTCGTTTATGCTTCGCATGGCGTGATCTTCGACCAATGGAAGCCGAAGACCATCGGTCAGGGATTTGAGCTGACGCCCAATCTGCAGCCGCTTGCGGCGCTGAACGGTCAGTTCAATATCCTTACCGGTCTGTCACATCTGGAAGCGGATACGAAGGGTGACGGCAGCGGCGACCATACGCGCGCTTCGGCCGCATGGTTAACCGGCGTGCATGCCTACGATCGGACGCAACCGGGGGTTGAGGTCAAGCTCGCCACCACGGCGGACCAGATTGCCGCGCATGTCATCGGAAAGAGTTCGCCGATTCCCTCCCTCGAACTGACCGTGGATTCGCCCTCGCAGGGCGCGTGCGACGTGGGCGATTGCTTTTACGTCAATACCATTTCGTGGCGATCCCCGACGGAGCCCAATATGGCGGAGAACCAGCCTCGCGTCGTGTTCGAGCGGCTGTTCGGCGACGGGGGCACGACCGCGCAGCGTCTCGCGCGGGCGCAGAAGAACGCGAGCATCCTCGATTCGATCGCCGACGAAGCGAACTCGCTATCGGCTACTTTGGGAAACAGCGACCGCTCGAAACTCAGCGAATATCTCGATTCCGTGCGGGAGGTCGAGCAGCGTATTCAGAACGCCGAGAAAGAGACTGCCGAAGACATTGAATTACCGGACCGCCCGATCGGAATCCCCGCGTCGTTCGAGCAGCATATCAAGCTCATGTTCGATCTGCAGATCATCGCGTTGCAGGCCGATCTGACGCGAGTTTTCAGCATGATCGTTGCCCGGGAGTTGAGCTTCCGAACCTACCCGATGATCGGGATTCCGGGACAGCATCACCTGATTTCCCATCACCGGGACGATCCGGATTTAATGTCGCAGAAAGCCCGCATCGACACTTATCACGTGCAGATGCTGGCTTACCTGCTGGAAAAGATGCAGGCAACGCCCGACGGCGATGGATCGCTGCTGGATCACAGCCTGATTCTCTATGGCAGCGGGATGGGGAACGGGAATCTGCATCGTCATTCGGACCTGCCCGTTTTGCTGGCGGGTAAACTGGACGGCAAGTTCAAGACCGGCTATCATCTCGATTACCAGATGAACACCCCCATGGCGAATCTGCTGGTGACCATTCTTGACAAGGCGGGTGTGCCGATTGAAAAACTCGGCGACAGCACCGGGCCGCTGAAGCTCGAACCTTTGACCGTTGGATGATTCAGGAGATTTTTCGATGAAAGAACAAGCTGGTACTTCCACCCGTCGCCTGCTGTTGCAACAGGCGATTCTTGCCTCCGGCGCCGCGGCGCTCGCAAAGGCTGCGGACGAGACCTCAGCGACCGGGAATGCGGCAAAGGAACCCGCATGGAAGCGCCTCTTCCCGGCCAGTTTCCGGAACGAGAGGATAAAAACATCCGGCGCGGAAATCAATGCGGTAATCGGGGGCTCCGGGCCTCCGGTGCTGATGTTTCACGGCGCTCCTCAATCGCTCATCACCTGGCGGTTGATCGCGCCCGATCTGGCAAAGGATTACACGATCGTCATGTGCGATCTCCGCGGGTACGGCGATTCGAGCAAGCCTCCCGGGGGTGGAGACCATTCCGATTACTCCAAACGCCCGATGGCGCTCGACGGTGTAGAAGTCATGAAGCATCTCGGCTATGACCAGTTCCGCATGGTGGGTCACGACCGGGGCGGCCGCGTCGGCCGCCGCATGGCGATCGATCATCCGGACAAGGTGACGAAGCTCGCCGTAATGGATATCGTTCCCGCGCACTACCTCTACAGCCACGTAACTATCGAGTTCGTGCAGGCTTACTTTCACTGGTTTAACTACTTGCGTCCCGCGCCCGGTCCGGAAAACGAACTACTCAAGGCCAGCGAGGCCGCGGCGGCCAGACCGACGACGGACGAAGCGCAGATTGAATACCGCCGGCTGAATTCCGACCCGGCCATGCTTCACGCGATGTGCGAGGACTATCGCGCATCCGCTTCGATCGACTTGAAAATCGACGCGGAGGACATCAAGGCGGGCAAGAAAATTCAGTGCCCTCTGCTTGTGCTGTGGGCGGCAAAGGGCGCGATGGGCAAGCTGTACGACGTATTGGCGATCTGGAAGGAGGAGGGAGTGAATGTGAGCGGCAAAGGATTGCCGGGCAATCATTCGCTGCAGGAAAGCGCGCCGAAAGAGACGCTTGCGGAATTACAGCAGTTTCTGCGCGGTTAAGAGCCGACAACTTCTATCGAGATGAGAGCATCAAAATAGAGTATGACCACAACGATACTCAAATGGCAGGATATCCTCCGCATCGCCAAAGAAGGCAATCCAGAGCCGGATCACAGGGTCGTAAAGACTGAGGCGGAGTGGCGCAAGCAATTGACACCCGAGCAATATCATGTGACCCGTGAAGCCGGTACCGAGAGGGCGTTCAGTTCGGAGATGTGCAGCTTATTCGAGCCGGGGATTTATTCGTGTCTCTGTTGCGACACCCTGCTCTTCGACGCTACGGAGAAGTTCGAATCCGGTACGGGGTGGCCTTCATTTACTCAACCGATCAAACCCAACGTGATTGCTTATAACGCTGACAACAGCTGGGGAATGACGAGGGTCGAGACGGTTTGCAATACGTGCGATGCGCATCTTGGTCACGTCTTTCCCGACGGTCCCAGGCCGAGCGGCCTTCGTTACTGTATGAATGCCGTGGCTTTGAAGAAGGTCGGGAAAGCGTAACCAGATCTATTGGATCAGGAGTTGGGTCCGGGGAAGCGGCCGAACCAGGCGGCCTTGCCGATGACGTGGCCGTCCATCGCCTTCAGCAGGTCTTCACGCGTCGTGTTGGCGGGCAGGTCGAGTTTCGTATCGAGAGCATAGAACTCGAATACATAGTGATGGATCGGCCCCGGGCCGGCTCCCGGACCGAAAGTATGCGCCCGGTTGGGTGCCACCGCGGGAGGCGATGCCCGGACCATTGCGGGTTCCGTCGGGCAGATCCCCTTTGCCGAGCTCTCCCGGCAGCCCCTTGGCAGTACCGGGAATATTGAACGCCGACCAATGCAGGGTGTCGGCAGTCGTTTTGTTGGTGGAATTCTCGGTGTCGTGAAAAATCACGGCATAGGTTTTCAAAGTATCGGGCGCCGGCGCCGCATTGCCTCCCAGAGTCCAGTGAAATTCGAAGGCAGGCGATTTGTTCTCGCCGCGGCCCGAATATTTCATGGGAACCTCGCCGCCGTCCGGCCAGGCATCGGACGTCACTGAAAATACCAGCCGCGGCGCAGCCGGTCCACGTCCTCGTCCTCCCCCGGGGGGCGCCTGCGCGAACGCCAGCGCAGCTACTGAGACGACCGCGGCCGCCGAAAGCAGAAATCCTCTTGATGCTTTCATTGCATTCTCTCCTTCATATAAGGAAGACCTTCATTCTGAAGTTCCTTTTGAGTAGTCTATACGATACAACGTCCCGTATACGCGGCGTGTTTGGAAGACGCGGATCGCACCAGAGCAGGCACACAGGATGAAGGAGATCCGGGTCGCGAACGCGTTATGGACGTGCTGAAGTCATCGCCCTTTGACAGTTATGGCTTCCATATCGTTCGTGGTTTCGACTTGAGCGCTTTTTCTGCACGTTGCCTCGACAACCACGCCCGCCATTACTCTGGAGAAGCTGCGTGCCAGACTATTGACGCCAGGAATCGACAACGTCCACTTGTATTTCGGAGCGCGAAATGCCAGCCATTCCGGTTCGATCCATTTCAACCCGAACATCGGTCTCAGAATGGCCGCGATTTGCGTCCGGCTTCTATAAAACACGCGCTCGTCAAGAAATGCAAATGCCGGTGGGAACCATGCATTCCCCTCGCCCCAGAAATCGAAGCCAAAGCCCAGACGCCTCATTGCTCCAGCCCACAGACGCCGCATTCGACCCGGAGGGAACCAGTGGACGCAGGGCAACCTGAGATGAGGCTCGCGAAGAACGCCCTGAGTAGGGAATATTCCAACCATTATCCCTCCGGGCTTGAGGATGCGGTGGATTTCGCGGGCTGCCAGGGGCAGATCCTCCACATGCTCAAAAACCTGATTGTGAACGACAATGTCGAAGTAATCGTCGGGGAAATTAATGATTCCGGATTTGATTTCCCGAATGATATTTTCGTCGCATCCCCAGGAGCGCGCCAGCTCGGAGTCCTCGGTCCGCACGCCTTCGTAGAAGGTCTCGGCGCCATACGCCTGAAAGCCCTTTGCCCGCGCCGCCGCAACCAGCGCGCCGTTCCCGCAGCCAAAGTCCAGCGAGCGTGCTCCCAGGCCCAGCTCAGCCACTCGCGAGAGTAAATATTGATTGTTCGGACGAAGGGATGTGGGGGTATCTTTCAGCGCAGCCTTCATATATTTATTGTGCTTCACTCCTGTGCAAAACGGGAAAATTCCAGAAACAAGGGTACTGCCGCTTTTCGCGCCGTTGAACGATCTGTGGCCCTTCGGCGGCCGCTCTGAACGAGGGCGGCTAGTCCGCCGACGCAGGCGGCCGGACGCCGGAGCCTGTGGCAGCTTCGATCTCCTCGCGCGCGCATGGTTGTTCGGGCACTGCGGTTTGCGCATGGCGGTCATTCATCGAGAGCCTGCTATAAATCGCGGCGGTTCTCCGGGCGATCGCCGCCCACCCTCGTTCACGCTGCATGAACACCGCTCCCCGCTCGCCCATTACCGCCAGTTCGTTTTTACCCATCTTCAGGGCAGTCTCGATCGCCTCGGCGACGCCGTCGGTCGTGGACGCCGGGATGAAGATACCGGCGCCGCTCTTTCCCAGAAGCTCACCCAAGCCGCCGGCTCGTGTCCCTATAAGCGGGCGCGCGTGCGTCAACGCAAGCGCCGCCACACCACTCTCCGAGACGAAGGCCGTATAGGGGAGGATCACGGCATGGTGGCGTTCGACCAGATCCGGCACCTCTGTTCTCATCGATATACCGGTACATCACGTCGAACATTTCCGGGGATAACGCAATCGAATCGAGACAGGTTTGCCAGTAAGACCCATCCGTTGAGTTCTCCGCCTGGCCGGCGATCGTCAGTTTCGCTCTCAGTTGCCCGGAGGCGTTAACTTTCTTTACACCTTCGATAGCAAGGCGTATGCCCTTGTTCTCGCGGATCGAACCAAACAGCAGCAACCGCAGTTCGCCGGATGCGGGAGGCGGCGACCCGAGCCTGTTTCCGATATTCATGGGTCCGTGGGGGATGATCTCAATCTTCTCCGGCGGCTGGTTGAACTGCCGGATGAGGATATCGCGTCCCGCTTCGTTGTGCACGATCAGGACATCGCTCATCTTGTAAGCGCAACGCCTCATCGCCATTTCCAGAAAACGAAGCCGGCGAGGATAGAGCCAGCGATGTGGAAGGGGATCATGCACGGTAAAAACAATTTTGCAGCCCGCGAATAGCCGCCAGAGCGAAAAGAACCAGCCCCAGCGGAAAGTGCGGAGGAAACTGGTAGTGAATCACGTCGCCGCGGCTCGTCGTCGCCCACTGCCGGCGTGCTGCCATCGCAAAGAAGCTCAAATTCCGCTGAATGCGTGAGGCCAGGCTCGCATGGGAGATTCCGCGGGCACCGAGTTCGATGACGCCCACTCCCGCCGCCGCCACATCTTTCCTGTAGACGAAGTTATCGGGACAAAAAAGACTTAATCGCGGATGGATGGCAGCCAGCGCCTCGACCAGATGAAACACATAAAGCGCGGCGCCACTGGTCGGCTCCGGAATATGTACGAACACCTGGGGGCCCGATTGAGTGCTCATCTTGCTGGTCATGATCGTAACGTCATCAATACTCGCAGTCCCCCAAGCAGAGGACCCGGATCGGCACCGATCCTCTGCCCACGGCACGAGTTCCCGATCACCTCGAAACCAAACACGCAAATGCCGGACGTTCCGGTGTCAGGAAGACCCGTTGCTCTTTTTCTGGCGATCAGCATCGCGAAACTGCACAGGGCGGGTACGGGCCTTGCTTTGAGCGCCCGGGCTTTGTTCTGTTCGAGGCGATGAATAAACGGCCATCGCCAGTAGTAACCATGGCCAAAGTACCCGACATAATTCAAGACCTCAAAACCGAGCGATTCGAACTTCTCCACCATGCGCCGGGAGGGACCGCGGCTCCAGCTGTAATACGCCTTGAACTTTGCCCGTTTGAACCGGTCCCGAGAATCGAAGATGTGAAGAATCGAGTCGCTGATGGCCTCCGGCAGAAGCCGGTTGGCAAGAAACGGCACAGTGTAGAGCGTCGAGAAGCAGTGAGCCGAGATGCCGCCCGGCACGAGAAGATCGCGGATATTGGAATGATAGGACCGGCCATCCGAGACGTGTTCATTGACCATGCGGCTGAATACAAGGTCGAAGCGTGACTTCATATGATCGGGGGCTCCATGGCTTATGTCGCCCACCCACTGATCGAACACCGGGTCCGCTTTGGCGAGTTCTTCCGCATCGATGTCGTTCGCCATGTATCGCAGTCCCCGTTGCGAAATTACATGCGGCTCCAGCGTGGGATTTGCGCCCGACCCTACCTCAAGAATGCTCCGGCACTTATACTTATCGATCACACCGAGCACCCATTCGGGCGCCAGATCCCAGCCTGGACACCGATCGAATACGTCGAATGAGATAACGCCTTGTTCCATAGTTCTACTCGATTATGTTGCCCACACGATCGCTTGCATGACTAGAGAATTCGAAACCAGGAACGAGTTGCGAGGAACATCACGACGGCGAAGCACAACACTACAAGAATTGTTGTGCGATCCCTCACGGCAAACAACACGGGATCCTCATCCATTTCGCCCCGCGAGGTAATGATCCAGATGCGGCTAATCCAGTATAACGTGAGCGGGAAAAGCAGCCACAGGATATCCGGGTTCCGATAAAGCGCACGCATCGTGTCGCTGTTCATATAGAGAGTCAGCACGAGACTCGAGGCATAGCCTGCCGCGATGCCGAAAACCTTCACTTCCGCCAGATCGCCCGTAACATAGGCTCGCCGGATATTTCGGGTGGCGCCGGAGTTGTTCAGGTTGGACAACTCGGCCGCCCTCTTGGCGAAGCCGAGGCTGAGAAAGATAAACATGGAGAAAGAAAGCAGCCATACCGAAGGTTCGATGTGGTACGCGCTCGCCCCAAACAAAATTCGAATCGTATAAAGCGCAGCCAAAGCGAACACGTCGACGAGCAACCTGGTCTTCAATCCAAACGAATACCAGAGCGTCAACGCGTAGTATGCGAAAAGCACCCAGATGGCGGATGGAATGAAGATCGCGGTCAGTCCCACACCCGCCAAAAAGAGACCGGGCGCCAGCGCGAAAGCCCACGGCAACCCCAGCGCGCCACTCGCGAACGGACGGTTTCGTTTCCGGGGGTGTTTCCGGTCGCTCTGTAAATCGGAAACGTCATTGATGATGTACGCGCTCGATGCCATCAATCCAAAAGCGAGAAATGCGACACACGCCTTCCAGAGCAGGTCGAGATGCGTGAACTGGTGGGAGGTAATCAACGCCACAAAGACCAGCAGGTTCTTCAGCCACTGGTGCAGGCGCAACTCGCGACGGATCAGGCTGAGCGTGGAACGAGGGGAACTGAAAACGCGGCTGACAACCGCGCTTTGCCGTGCCGTCCGCTCCACGTGCGCGGGCGTATCCACCAGAATGGCCTCCCGGCACGCCTTCCAGATGGGCAGATCCGCGCTCGAGTTTCCCGCGTAGTCGAAGTTGGCACCGTACCGCGCCCTCAATTCGGCCAGCTTGTCCGATCCTTTCAGGTTCGTAACCCCGTCAGACCCTAGTACTCCGTCAAACAGGTCGAGGTGCCTGGCCAGAGAGTCCGCGAGCGTCTGATCCGACGCAGTCGCCAGAATGATCGGGCGGCCGCTCGCCTTCTCGATCCTCAGCCACGCCAGAAGCTCGGTGTTGTAAGGCAGCGATTCGACGGGAACGCGAACGTGTTGCAGTATCCTGCGTTTCAGCGCGGCGCGACCAGCCATCAGCCACACGGGAAGCGCGAAGACAAGCCAGGGTTTATCCCGCAGCAGAAGCGCGAGCGATTCCCACAGCAGATCTCCACGCAGGAGCGTCCCGTCGAGATCCACGCACAGCGGAACCGTGGTCACAGCCTGTGTCGCATTCATGGGGTGGGCGCCCTCCGAAGACGATGGCGCCTGGCACCCTGTGCGCACTGCACGGTCCGGGGGGATCGGAGTCTTTTCGTATTCCGACATGGTGTCGCGTTCGAACATTAACTTATACGAGTCATAGGCCCTGTCGTTCAGGACGGCAACCAGCGCGTCGTGCGGCCAGCCCTCGGGGGTCGAGATGATCGCAAACTCGCGTCCTCCGACCTTTGCCGAAGCTACAGGAAAGCCGTGGAAATCCGTCAGGCTGGCCTCGACTTGTCTTCCCCCGGCATACAGCCGCACGAAAATCGGCCGCTGCCACCCGGTAAGCAACACCACTTTGGGATCGCATGTACTCTGCAATTCTTCGGCAACACGGTCTACACGCTCGCGTTCTTCGAGAATCTCTCGCCGATGGGCCCAGCTGGTAGAAACGGGCACGCGGGGCACGATGCGCGGCACGCCGGCGACGGGGAAATACGGCGAGGGATAGAATTTCAAAGCTACCGGACCCGCCGTGGCCGCTATTCCCTGATTTGCCAGAACCGTCGCAGCCACCAGTCCATAAGCCATCGCCGAACCGCGGCGCCAGGAGGCTAGCCATTGGCCGATCAGGATCGCGATCGCAGCCAGGCAAAGTATGAAATGCCTGGTCGGCACCGGGTTCGCGATCCAGAATGCGAAAGGCGGCAGGAACAGCGCGATTGGACCGGCCACGCTGCCGAATCGTCCGAATCGGTCTTTCATTCCCGTTCCCGCGGCTTCCGGTTCTGCCGATTCGGTGCGGTAAGCCCACAACGCCGCAGCCAATCCGAGCAGGGTAGTTGCTACGCCACAGCCGAAAAAGATGACAACGACGCCTTTCGGAATATTGTTGAAAGTGTAGAACGTATCGAAGAAGCCGCTCGAAGGAAGAGGGGTGGAGGCCGCGCTGTCGACGATAAAATGCTTCATCAGGAAAAAGGAAGCAAACGCCAGAGCGGGCCCTATGCAACGAACGAAGGCCGACTTCAAAAATCTTCCGGCTGACCGAAAGTCGGCCCGGGCGAGGACAACATAGGGCAATGCCAGGAATATTTCGGCGCGGACAGTCAGCGCGATGAGCAACAAAAAACAACCGGCACCTTCGCACGCCGCTGCCGTCCAGCCGCTCGTCCGAAGGAAAAGGAAGATACTCCCGGCCGCGAAAAAGGCAAACGCGAGAAGGATCTGGTGGCCCGACGTGGCCGATTCCAGCATCATGGGACTCAGAGCGAACAGGATAAGGCCGATCGTCGCCACCCGGAGTCCGTAGAGAATCCGGGTCGAATACCAGAAGCACGCCGCGCCGATAATTGCGGCCCAGGTGCCGATCTGATTCACCAGCGGTATCAGGAGATTGGGATCGCGAACAACCCGGTCATTCACGAACCAGTAGAGAGCCGCGATGTACCCAAAGCTGAAAGACGGTCCGTACTGCAGAGGCGACGCAAGTTTCGTTCCGCTATCGGCTCCATCGAGCAGGCCTGACACGACGTCATACAGATCGTATTCTTCCAGCACGCCGTGAAATCGGAAAACGAAAATCCAGATCGCAAACAAAGCCAGCGAAACCGCTGCAACGACATAATCCGCGGTGGCGGACTCTGTACGGCGGGAAAGACCGGACGGAGCGACTGAAAATTGCGTTTGATTATCGATAGTCATAGAAAAACTTGCATCGAGCGGCACAGCCGCCCGGTGGTCGACAGGCTATTTCTGCCACACGCGAACCCAATCGACATCGGTCGTCATGCTGTTGGCGCGGACACCGTTCAGACTGCCGGCTGTCCAGTTTGCCCCCTCCTGCATCGAGAAAACCAGAAAATATTTTTGTTTATCAAATATGGGATACGGCTTCTCCGAGTGGAGGGGCCGTCCATCGAAGAACCACGTCATCTTTCCTGGCTCCCAAAGCATGCCGTACACGTGAAACTGCGAAAAATCGTTGCTGGCGGGAAGTGGATAAACCCGGTTTTCGTTGATTTCCACCTGCTTGCTGTCTATCCAGGAGTGAATCGTGCCGAAGAATGTCGTTGGCCGGTTTCCCTGGCCTTCAAAAATGTCTGCTTCGCCCCCTTCCGGCTTGCCGTGATAGCGGTCTTCGAACCGGGGGCCTTCGATCGGAAGGAGCCAGATAGCCGGCCAGGCGCCGTTCACGACGTCCCACTTCATGCGCGCTTCGAAATAGGCATACCGCCAGGCGTGAAAGTAGCGGCCGTCCGGTGAAGCCGACTCGATGCTCGTGTCATCCGACTTCTGTCCCAGGGTCCATTTCAAATGAAGAATTCCATCGGATGCGGAAATATTCTCGATGGGCCGGGGCTTGTGATTGAACCAGACATTCGCGTACCAGGCATGGTTGCCGGACGCGTCAGGGCTCAGGTCCAGCGAATCGAACTCGTCATGGAAGACGAGCCGGTAACCGGCGGCGGGAGGCGGAGGGGTCAGGGACGGACCGGCGGCAAAACTTCCGAGCGCCAGAACGAGCGCCGCGCCTGTCGCTTTCAGTCCAATGGATTGCGCTGGTTTACCCGTGGAGTGCTCCGGCAATTGCCCGCCGCGCGTTGAATTTCGACTCTTCATCATCAGGTTTGCTCCGAAAATCGGGTTTGCTCCGAAAATTCGCATTTCGGCCAGCCAAGAGCCGCCCGATAGACCGCCAGAGTTGAGGCGGCCGTCTTCTCCAGTCTGAAATCCTTTTCGAACCGGGCACGGGAGGCAGCGCCCATTCTTACCCGCAAGCTCGCGTCTTCGAGCAGCGAGACGAGGCGCTTTCGCAGCCCGTCAGTGTCTCCAATACCAACAAGATAGCCGTTGACGCCGTCGGTGATGGCTTCGGAAGATCCGCCGACGTCCGTCGTTATTACCGGCAGACCCGCTCTCATTCCCTCAAGGATGCTTATCGGCAAGCCTTCGAAGAAAGTACTGAGAACGAAAATGTCGCTCCGCGCCAGCAACTCGCCGACCCGATTGGTAGCCCCGGGAAACGCGATACGGCCCGCGATGCCGAGCTGCGCCGCCAGCGCCTGAGTTTCGGCCAGCAGAGGGCCGTCGCCGGCCAATGTGAGCGCCCACGGCAGATCGATCCCGGCGAGAGCCCGGAGCAACGTCCTGTGATCTTTTTGAGCGGCAAAGCGCGCCACCATCACGATCTGCGGCACTTCTTTCGGTCCATGCTGAGCGCGATGGGCCGAGTCGGGCATTCCGTTCCAGACTGTAATGAGCTGCTCCGGATTTCCGATTCGCCTGCTCAGGGCTAACTTGCGATTCGCCTGCGAGACCATGATCATCGGACCGCCCAGCTTCGCCGCGAAGCGTTCCGCCAAAGTCGCAATTCGGCTTTGCATTCGCGATTCGCCTTCCACAAAACTCCACGTGTGCGCGGTAAATACCGTGGGGGTTCCGGTAATGGCCGCGGCCGCTCGACCGACTATGCCGGCCTTCGAGGTGTGAGTGTGCACAAGATCCGGCTTTTCGTCGCGTATGATCCAGGAAAGTTCCGCAATGGCCCGAAGGTCGGTCCACGGACGAATCGGCCGCACCAGATACTTCATTCGATGCACGCGAACCCCCGCGTTTCGAGCTTCATCGCAGAGGAAGCCGTCTTCGCCGGTGGCGATGACCGACTCCACTACGCCCTTGAGTCCTGCGAAAAGGTCCCGAACGTGCACTTGCGCGCCGCCATGCTCCGCGCGCGTGATTACGTAAAGGACTTTGACTTTACGCGCCGAAGCGTTCGCTGTGGGTTCGGAAATCATTTGGACCCGTTGGCCCCGGGTTGCTCAACTGACGCCGCATGTATCCGATTTCCTCGTTCGGGAACCCGGCGGCGATCGTAAATTCCCTCCCATTCGCGAATGATCTTGTGCATCGAATATTTCTCCATGCAGTGATTCCGCGATGCCTGCCTGAACTCCGTTAACCCCTCCTCGGGCAGATCCACCAGACGCTGCATCGCGGCGCCCAGAGCCGCCGAATCCTGTGAAGGAACGAGGTAGCCGTTCGCGCCCTCCAGAACGATCTCCCGATTCCCGCCCACATCGGTAACCACGAATGGAAGACCCGACGCGGCGGCCTCGAGGAGCGCGATCGACAGACCCTCGAATATCGAGGACATGACGTAAGCGTCCGCCGCGTTGTACCAGCCGGAAATATCGGGACGGACGCCTGCGAAGCGTACCCGGTCGGCGATCCCGAGTTGCCCGGCACAGGCTCGCAGTTCATCCCCCAGAACTCCATTGCCCGCAATCAGAAGGATCGACTTCTTGTCCCGCAGTTGCGCAAAGGCCCGCAACAGATTCGGGAAATCCTTCTGCACCACCAGACGCCCTACAGCCATCCACACGAACTCGTCACCGAATCCGAACTCCGCGCGAACGCGCTGTCGCTTTTCCGCGGACGGAGCGAAGCGTTCGGTATCGACGCCGTTGGGAACCACAGAAATTTTGCGCCGCGGCGCCGCTCCCACTGCGACGTAGCGTTCGTAAGCGGCCTCGGAAATGATCGTTGTGTGATCCGCGAGGGCATCTGTGAGCCGGTAGAGAATTTCCTTGTGCCAGGTCCCTCCCCCTTTTTCCGATTCCTCGCGGAGATTATGGGCGGTGCAGATCAACATCGGCATGGGAGTGAACAGCCGGGTCGCGCGCGCCAGGAGATTGGCGTGGACCATGTGGCTATGTACCACGTCGGGTTTCCATTCCCGTATGATCTGCGCGAACTTTACAATTGCCCCGGGATGGGGAATTCCGCGAGGCATGTCCAGAGAGTGAACAGGAATGCCCGACGCCCGCAAGTCGTCGGCGAAAGCAACCGGCGCCACCATGCACACGACCGCGACTCCCCAGCCACGCTGCAGCAGTCCTTTTGCGAGGGCAGCCACCTGAGCGTCGGCCCCGCCATATTGCAGCGAAGTGATCAGGAACAAAAGCCGTTTGTTCCTCACAGGAGGAAAGCCCTTGCCGATTGATGGTTCGGTTGCGATCATATTCTTTCGATAAATCTTGCCCGGCGAAAAACTTCGCTGAGCGTAGTCGCGAGTTGGTACCGCTGTCTCTTGTCTCCGTTTAACCCGCGGATTAACCAGCGAAAGCGCTCGATGGCATCGCTTCCACAAATTGCTCCTCGCTGAGCAGGCACTCCTCAACGAGCATGTATTCTTCTTCGCGTGAGTAGCGGCTGACAATGATCGCCAGAAAAAGTATGGCGCAATAGTCGTCGGGCGCCGAAGCGTAGCCGAAGATTCCGGATGCTTCCACCATCCCGTGCAGCACAATCACAATCGCGCCGACGAGCGCCCATCGGCCCTTTCGCCAGGTCACGAATTCCCGAAACGCCAGTCCGTAACTCTTTGCAAGCAGAAACCAGAAGATCGCGAGCGTTGGAAGCGATCCGACAAGTCCCTGTTCGGCGAGCATCGTGAGATAGATATTGTGGTATGCGCCTGCATCGAGATGTTCGATGCCGGTAGCCCCGAAGGTCAAGCCGTATACGCCTGGCACTCGCGAGGCGAGATCGTCATGCCATGATTCGAAACCGTATCCAAAAATCGGCTGTTCTGTGAACTTCTGCCACGCGATGTACCAGAGATCCCAACGGCCCTCGGTGATACGCGACATATCCCTGAAACTTGCGTTGAAAATCGCCACGGCTAGGCCCAGTGTCACGCACAGGGCAACGATCCAGGCCACGAATCGCGTATTAAACTTCGGGCTCCGCAATGCTCCCAGCAGGAGCACCGCGAGCAACGCTGCGGACGAAATCGCGATCGGCGTCCGCGAACCCGTCATGAAGCCGGCAACAAAAAAGACCAGTATTCCGACCGCCACAAGCAGCTTCTTCGAGTCGACCAGGCACGCCGCCGCCAGGTAGCATACGACGGCATCCATCGCGATGTTATTGAGGGGAGCGGATAAGATGAGATTCCCCTTGAACACCCTCAGACTTTCGTAAGTCGGGATGGTCGCGCCCATAACCTGGAAATAAACGCTCAGCATGTAGACCGACATCACGAAAGAAGCGGTCAGCATGCACCGCCCGAACCATTTGGACGTGAAGTCGTCGCGCAGAGCACGCGCAACGGTAATACAAATCACGGACATCAAAACGAGCTTGAACCAGTCGGTGCGCGCCGCCGCGGGTTGCGTCGCGAGCAGCGTGGGTACCATGAGGAGCGCAAGCTGAACACTGAAAAGAGTGATGAGCGTCGTTTCGGCTCTTCCCGCGGGCTGCCGGTACCAGATAAAAGCAAGCAGAATCGCCGCTCCCACAATGGGCGGCCGCAGAAGAAGGACAGAGACATTCGCGTTCCAGGCATACACGGGCCAATACGCTGCAAGGGCGAGCGCGATGAGGGCCACAAGACCCGCCGACATGAGACTGTCCGGAGACACCGGGTTTTCGAACATCGTATCGGCGTAGGAAACGTACCTGTCCATAAGCGATCCCGGTTTAGTTTCCGGCCTGGACGGTCAGCGAAGGCGCATGAACGGGAACCGCATCCTCGACATGGACTCCGTCGGACAGACATTTGGAAAAGCCAACAAGAAACGCCACACCCTCCGCGAAAACCGCGCACCAGAGAATGGCGTTCGGCTCAGTCCATCCGTGAACCGCGAAGCGAAGGCCGGTTACCGCGCCATACGCCCACCACATGCGCCGGGCGTAGACGCCACCCTGTTGTGTTGCGAACTCATACTTTGCCAGAAGAAAGTTTGCCGTCATTACCAGCACGTACAGCACCCAGGCGGGAATGAAGCTGCAGACCGCAGCCAGGTCCGCCGCCGAAAACTTGCCGCGCATATATACCAGACTCACCAGTTGCGTCCGCAGCAGAATCTGTAAAATCGCCACGGGCACAAGCAAGGCCGTGGCGATCAGCAAATATTCAATCAGGACACGCTTTCGGTTTTCGGGGGCCACAAGACACATACGGGCCTGCGCCAGTTGGGATAACGGAAGCGAGAAAAGGCTCAGCGAAAGCATGCCGATGCGCATCGCATAATTATTCGCCGTGACCGCGCCGGTCGCGGCCCGGCTCAGAAACCAGACGGCGAGCAGTTGATTCGAAAGATAACCTGCAGTTTCGGTCGCGGACGCGCTCAATTGCTTCAGAAACGATTGCATGCCCCGTATTCGGAGTGGATGAAACAAGGATTCGCGGTCGAATCTGAGGTTGCCTTTGGATGCAATAAAGATCAGACCGGCAAGTCCGATCATTCCGAATCCGAATGTCATCGAGACGGGCAGACTCAACTGGTCCGCCCCCCAGATGGTGCACATCGAGATCAGCGCGACCGCCATAATCAGGTACGCCAAACCCTGCACGACCATCGCGGTAATGTTTCGGCCCATGCCCAGGCACATACCTGTGCAGATCCCGATCAGCACAACCGGAACGAAACTCAGGCTCAGGATCCTCAGAGTAACGGCCGCGCCGGCGTTGACGGCTTGACCGGCCAGTTTCGCCAACACAGGCGCCCCGATGATGCACACGACGGTGGCGACCATCGCCGCGGCAACGGTGAAATTCAGTATCGCCGTGAGCCACCGACCCCCTTCATCATGTTGCTTCGCTTTTGCAAAGGCCGGCACAAAAGCCACGCAAAAAGCGCCGCCCATGAAGCTCATTAGCGTGAAGGGAAGCTGCTGGAAGGCAAAATAAGCGTCCATTTGACCCGAAAGGCCAAATTTGGCGGCGATGTACGCTTCGCGTACGAAAGCCGCAAGCTTGAAAAGAATGCCCACTCCGACGCTGGCGGCGATGACAAGGGCAGAACGGCTCCGGACCAGCGCTCGAAAGCCGTCCGCAAGCAGGACCGCCTTTCCCCAAAGCTGGTCCATCCCATTCGTATCCTTCGTCAGGCCTTCCCGCGTCAAACTTTCGCGCTCCTCGGGGCCGAGGTATTGCCATATACATACTGCGAGTCGTAATATCCGCCGAACATGCCGTCTCTGGCATGATTCAGGACCATGCCGACGATGTTGATATCGAGCGACTGCAGTTTACTGATCAGGCTGGCCAAAGCCGAAGCGCTGGTCTTGTCCGCATGAGCGACCACAATAACGCCGTCCGCTATTCTCGCCAGTTGTATCGACTCGGCGAGAATGGGAGGCGGCGCATCGATAAGCACAAGATCGTATTCACGGCCGGCTTCGGCCACGATAGCCGGCATCAGCATGCCGTGCTGGTCGAAGGCAAGCTGAGACGAGCCGCCCGCTGGAAGTACATGAAGGTTGGGTCGTCCGGGAACGGGAACCACGACATCTCTCCATTTCGTCTTTCCCTCGAGCACGCCGCAAAGCCCATCTACCTGATCCAGTTGAAATAACCGGTTCACGACGCCGCGACGCATGTCGGCATCGATCAGCAACGTCTTTTTCCGCATTGATGCGCTGGCCAGAGCGAGATGAGAAGCGACTGTGGACTTTCCCTCTCCGGAGGCGGAGCTCGTGACCAGAAGCGATCGCGTCGTCTCGAAATCGATCGACAACAGCAGCGTGTTTACCAGAGTTCGCACATTTTCGTGAAACCACTGTGCGCTCTTCAGAGACTTCGTATTACTGTTGACATCGGCCGCCGCTAGTTCCGCGAGCGGCATCTTGCCCTTGATGATGGGTAACTTGGCCATCACGTTCACGCTCATATGGCGTGCCGCGCTCTCCGCCGAGGAGACGCGATTCTCAACCGTGTCGACAATCACGATCAGACCCAGCCCCATCACGGTTGCGAGCACAAATGCTGCCGACATAATAAGCCGGGTCTTCGGGAACGAGGCAAACGAGGACGGCCGCGCGGGATTTGCCATACGCGCGACCCCTTTCTCGTATCCGAGATCGATGTCCGAGTCGCGGATGCGCTGGACCAGATTGTCGTACCGCTTTTTATCTTCCTCGGCTTGCTGTTTCAGCTTGGCGTATTCGACGCCGCGCGTCGTCAGCCCCCCCAGGTCTTCTTTCGCTTTGTCCAGAACCGACTTGAGAACCTGTTCGTGCTGCACAGCTTCCTGATAAGACTTTGCGCTCCGTTGCGCGATATTGGAATGCAGTGTTTCAATTTGCCGGTTTATTTCCGTCAGCAGATTGGTAACTTTCTGGTATTCGGGGTAATTCTCGCCATAGGTCGTCTTGACGTCCGCGAGACGCTGCAGCAGTTGGTTCTTGCGTTCGAGCAGCTTGTTCAAATCGTCGCCCTGATTTGAGATCTGCGCTGCCGCCAGCGAGCCGGAATTGACCACATCGAGCTCAGCTTGTCTCTTGGACCGTTCGCTCTGTGCCGCGGTGTAGGCGTTTGTCAGCTGATCGAGGCGGTTCGAAGCCACGGTTGTCCCATCCCGCGGATCGAGCACGTTGAGCTCTTTGCTTGCCGCCGCAATTTGCCGGTCTTCCTGATCGAGGCGCGTTTCCAGTTCGGCTCTCTGCTGCATCATCGTCGTCCGCATCGCCGCGGTGTCCTGCGCACGCAGATGGCCGACATAGTCGACATAGGTAACGGCAATGTCGTTGGCTACCGCAGCCGCCAGCTCCGGGGTTGTCGCCTCGTAGGTGATGTCTATCAGATAAGAGTTGGGAGGGCGCTTGACTTTCAGATTCTTCAGCTGAATGGGCCCCTCGGTGATTTCCTTCACCGTAGCGGGCGGAAGTGGCTTTCCAAATCTCCCCGTCAACTGTTTCTCACGGGAAAGCAGGTCGTACTTCTCAACGACGGGGCGCAGCACCGGATCGGACTGTACCAGTTCCACCTGAGTCGTAACAATCTGATCCATGTCGCCCATCGACGCTGCGGGAGTCTCGATTTGATCCAACCCCTGCATCGCCGAGCGGCGATCAATTTCGACCTGAGCCGTGCCTTCGTACATCGCCGGCGTGAGCAGGCACATAGCGGCGGTCGCAGCCATCGCAATAATTACAAAGCCGGCAAAGAGTAGTTTGTGCCGCCCGACAATGCCGAACAGATGGCGGACGGACGGCTCCGGCTGCACCGTAATCGGCCGCAGAGGCGACAACGCTAATGAACGCGGTCTCTGCTCAATTTGCATGAGGTATGAATTCTCCTGAACAAAAATTCCAACGCGCTATCCGGCGCCCGTTATGCCGCCCGAAACTCTACCGAAGACCGGTAAACGCAGAGCTTTGTAGACGACGGGGAGCCCTTCTGATGGGGACTTCTCAAAGTCTGCCCCAAACCGCCATCCCGGACAGAGTAGATCCCCCGATTTCGGCCAGTTTCTCCAGGGTTGTCAGCGTCACGCGCTTGCCCGTAGCATCGGGGATATAAAGTACATCGTTCGGAAGGAGGGCAACGTCGGGTGAAGAACGCTTGACGATATCGTGAAGGGGAATTGTAATTTCCTGACGCTCCTTCGTTCCCGGCTTGAGCCGATAGACATACGCCTGTTTCGTCGGGAATGACGTAAGACCCTGGCACTGCGCAAGCACTTTAAGAACCGTCGTTTCGGTATCGTCGTGAACCGGCAGAGCGCTGGGAACCTTGACGTTGCCTACAACGTACACTTTGTCGGCTTCCGGCACTCGAACTTCTTCACCGCCAACGAGAGGAATGTTCAGTGACGGGTCGGTGTCGTGCAACAGCGCGTGCACCGGAATGTGACGGGTTAACGGAGTTCGAACCCCGTCCGGACCCGTCTGAAAGGACGTTACGATGATTTCCGGGCCCGCGTCCTTTGTCATCCCGTGCGCCTGCGAAATAGCATCCAGAAGCGTCATGCCCGAGGTTGCCTGGAATTGCGTCGGAAGGTTTACCGCGCCGACCACGTTGATAGGCCGGCTTCGGAACTCCATAATCGCCACAGACACGCTCGGGCGCACCAGCAAGCGCTGTTCTTTCGTGGCTGTAGCAATTAACTGCTCGATCTCCGGCGGCTTCAGGCCCGCGACGTGAAGCTTATTTGGCAACAACGGAAGGGTCACGGTTCCATCGTCGGCGACCCGAAACGCGCGGCTTAACTCAGGGCAGTCCATTACGGTGATACCGAGCAGATCGCCCGGCCCCACCGCCAGCCAGGGCAGATTCGTGAGAGGATTGTCCGACTGTACGCCGGTAACGCGTGGTGCGCTCGGCGCGGCGGCGGGCGGCAGGTCCGTCTGCGCCGCGATGCCGAAAGCAAACAGTAAAATGCCGATCAGAGACTGGTATAACAGCTTCATAAGTAATTAGCTTCCTGGAAATTGCTCCTGGTCCGAACGGATCCTCCGTTCACTTTCCATGCCCCACGCTCATCGGACGAATGCAAGTCGCCACGACGCTGGTTCGTTTCGAGACGCCGCAGCCGCTGCGACCCATCCCGTCCACAGCTCGCCCTTCCGCAATTCGGCGACAACAAGCCGTTTAACGGATTTACGTGGCCCGCAGCATGGCTTCGGCCGCTCGCCCGGTCCGGTCTGCGCAAAAACTCGCCGAAGAACAAAAACGACACCATCGCCAGCGACACCATCGTCACCGTCGCCGAGCACGGCTGGCTGGTTCCCGGTGCTGCCCGCGGAAATCACGCCGAAACGATTGAGAATTGCACCCAGATCTGATAATTTGAAACGGCGAAATAAGTAACTCGGGAATAATCGTAATGTCAGCTTCTTTTCATTACCCGACCACTTCGGCCGACTGACGTATCCGGTCACGAACTCGGTGAAGCCGTTATCGCACGGGGCCGCATTCCGGCGAGCAGACCTGGCATCGACTACCGGCGTCGTTTCAAAGTCACTTTGCTGCGCCGGAGATGTTTCTTCACCACGCACTTTTATTCAATCCGTCACGAAACTGCCGGTACCGATCAAAGACGACGCATCGCCCTTTTGGGGCCCCCAGCTGTATCAAAAAACTCGACACGGACCGCTCATTTGTGGCGCAAAGTTACACCAGCAAGTATGGCAGAAAAATTCCGGTAAAATCAAGGATTCAAAGGCGGCATGTGTATTAAAACACGTATTATAACTGCTCCTTTCTTACCGAATCTTTGAGCGTGTCCGACCCCCGTTTGGGTAAGTCGTTCGGGCATGAGTCGGCGCCTCGCCTCAGCCGCCAAGACTCAGAGAATCCAGAACTTGGACTGAACTCTCAGTCAAAAAACAGCATGTCGCGCGTTGAACTTTCCCAACGTCCGCCGAGTAATAGGAAGGTTGAGAGTCTTAGTTCTAAACCATGATGAAATAGACCTGACTTCTCAGGGCCGCGGGAGGGTGCGGGGCACCCGCCTGGAACGATAAAACGCGGCACCTCATCTCCGGCCTCCCAGCGACAAAATGGGCACATCGTCGCCCTGATTCGGAGCGCGGCGGCGCCCTCTCCGCCGGCGAGGATGATAAATCCTCCTACCTTACCCTCTTTCTCGGGCGCCACCCGCGGCGCAACATCAGTATCTCGAGTGCCATCAGCTCAAATTGTTGTATAATCGATGTTTCCCGAGACATTTAGAACTATGCCCAAAAGAACTTTTCAACCGAATAACCGTCGCCGCGCAAAGACGCATGGTTTTCGGACTCGCATGAAGACCGCCGACGGCCAGGCGGTTCTTTCCCGCCGCCGCGCAATCGGCCGCAAGAAGCTGTCCGTCAGCTCGGAAAGGTAGCCCGGATACCAGGCTTTCCCAAAAGTGTCCGGCTGTTGCAATCGAGCGAATTCCGAAAGATATACGATCACGGGACCCGTTATACGTGTCCCTTCTTCGCCGCTTTTCGTCTCGCAGCACCCGTGCAGGGCGGTGGCCCGCGCGTCGGCTTCACCGCTCCCAAGGCGCTCGGCAAGGCGGTGGTTCGCAACCGCATCAAACGCCGGATGCGTGAGGCTGTTCGCCTTGAACTGGCATTCCTGAGTCCCGAGTGGTCAATAGTATTCAACCCGCGCCGGAAGGTCCTCGACTGCCGTTTCACCGAACTTCAAGCCGAGGTGAGGCGTCTCTTTATCAGGTGCGCCCGGGCGTCAGCTTCAACCGAGGTGTCAGGCGAAGTTTCGTCCTCGCCCTCCGCTGGTACAAGCGGCTGATTTCGCCGTTCTTGCCATCCGCCTGCCGCTTTTATCCGACGTGTTCGGAGTACATGAGCGAAGCGATTGAAAGACACGGACCCGCGAAAGGAATATGGCTGGGGCTGAAGCGCCTCGGCCGCTGTCACCCGTTACACGCGGGCGGCAGCGATCCCGTACCGCATTAAACTGAATGAGTTCCCCAACACCGCCAAAAAAAGAACCAAAAGAGCTCTCCAACGAAGTGCGAATGCTGCTGGCGTTCGTACTCATGGGGTTGATTCTCGTAGTCACTCCCTATGCGTATCGGAAGCTGGGCCTCGTACCCCCGGAGGCTCCGAAGAAGGCGGTAACCGCAAAAGATGCCGGCGCCCCGCCATCCTCTGCCGCGACCAGCGGCGAGCGGAACTCCGATGAGCCCATCGTCGGCCCATACAGCGGAGGCAGCCGCGGCTGAACCCGCCGCCGGCGCCGTATCCGCCGCAAGCGAGCAGGATCAGGTGCTGGAAACCGCGCTTTATCACGTCGTTTTCTCCAATCGCGGCGCTACGGTAAAGAGCTGGACTCTGAAGAAGTTCAAAGATAGCGCCGGAAAGCCCCTGGAGTTAGTGAATCAAAAGGGCGCGGAAAAAGTCGGCTACCCCTTTCAGTTCACCTATCGGGACAAGCAGCCAACCTCGGATTTGAACAAAGTTTTGTGGTCGGTTCATACGGGACCCGAACTGACGGTGCGCTTCGAGTACTCCGACGGCCGAACTCATGCCACCAAGACGTTCGCTCTGCAGCAGGACGGGTACATCGTCCAATATGCGGATGACGTCACTTTGAATGGTTCCGGCCTTCCACATCTGGTCGAGTGGAGAGGCGGATTCGGCGACATGGCCGTGCAGAACGCGGCGGGCCAGCAGGCCACCGTTTATTACGACCTCGAGAAAAACAAGCTCACCCGGAAAGCGGCAAAGTCGGCGAAAAACGGGCCGGTCAACGCGGACGGCGTATTTTCGTTCGCGGGAATCGACGATCAGTATTTCGCGGCCGCATTCCTGCCGCCGCCCAACACTTCGCTTCAAACCATAACGTACGACGACACCGTTGCGTCGCCGATAAACAGCTCAGAGGAGCCTTATCCCGGAGTTGCGGTGGGTGGCGCCGCAAGCAACCAGTTCGGAATCTATCTCGGGCCGAAAGAGCTCTCCGCGCTCCATCAGGTAAACCCCAAACTCGACGGAATTATCGAGTGGGGCTGGTTCGGCATCATCGCAAAACCCCTGTTCCTGGTGCTGCACTTCATAAACGACCGATTCGTCAACAACTATGGCTGGTCGATTATTCTGCTGACCGTGTTCATCAATCTGGCGATGTTTCCGCTGAAACTCACCACGCTCAAATCGTCCCGCAAGATGCAGTTGCTGCAGCCGGAACTGAAGAAGATCAACGATAAGTACAAGGGCATCAGCATGAGCGACCCGCGGGCCGCCAACAAGCAGCAGGAAACGATGGATCTGTACAAGAAAAACGGGGTAAACCCGATGGGGGGATGCATCCCTCTGCTGATCCAGATGCCGTTTCTATATGCCTTTTACCGGGTGCTTGGGGTTTCGATCGAGTTGCGGCACGCAAGCTGGCTATGGATCGGCGATCTGTCCCAGCCGGAACATTTCGCCATCCACACGCTTCCGCTGATCATGGTCGCCACAAGTTACGCGCTGCAGAAAATGACGCCCGCGCCGACCGGGGGCGATCCGAGCCAGCAGAAAATGATGCAGTTCATGCCGCTGATGTACCTCTTTTTCTTCTGGTCGGCGTCGAGCGGTCTGGTGTTATACTGGCTCACTGGCAATGTCGTCGGACTCGCCCAGCAGTGGTTTTTCAACAAGACGGCAGCTCCTGTCGAGGCGGTTGCCGCGACGAAGAAGGCGATCGTAAAGGACGGCGCAAAGGACGGTAGGAAGAGGGCTTGAATCCCAAGTATTCGGTTGATGAAACTGGTCCGCGGATCGAGCAGTTTCTCCGTCAGATGATCGCCCATGGGGAATTCGATCTGGACTTCGCCATCGAGGCCGGAGACCACAGCCATCCGGATTTCGAAAACCCCGATATCATCGTCAAGTTCAAGGGTTCCGACGTGGATTTGCTGCTGGCGAATCGCGCCGAGTTGTTGCTCGCGCTGGAGCTCGTGACCCAGGAGGTGCTTCGACTGCACTCCGACGATCACTCCCGCATCTCGTTCGATGCGAACGACTATCGGGCGCTGCGCATCGAAGAACTCCGCGTCAGCGCGCTGGCCGCCGCCGAGAAAGTGAAGCACACGGGCACTCCCTTCCGGTTCAATCCTTTGAACAGCAGGGAGCGCCGGGTCATCCATATCGCTTTGCGGAACGAGCACGAGTTGCGAAGCGAAAGCGCGGGCTCCGGACCCTTCCGGCATGTGGTGATTTACCCTGCAGGTATGCCTTCGCTTCCCGAATTACCGCCTCAGCCGGCAGAACGTTACCAGCAACGCCCTCGCGATCGGGACCGGCGTGCCGGCGGAAACGACCGAAGACCCCCGCGGGGCCGCCGTTAGTCGGTTGACGACGAAACTCGAAGACACGATCGTCGCGATTTCCACTCCCGTGGGACGGGGCGGCCTCGGAATAATACGTCTTTCCGGCCCGAAAGCGGCTGCAATCGCGTCCTCCCTCGTCACCCTGAAGGGCAAGCTGCGTTCGTGGGGAGCCACTCGCGGCGAATTGCTCGACGACCAGCGGCGGATGGTCGATGAAGTCGTCGTAACCTGGTTTGCAGCTCCGCAATCCTACACCGCAGAGGACATAATCGAAATCTCTTGCCATGGAGCACCAGTCCTGCTGCGGCATTGCCTTGATCGGGCTGTGCGCGCCGGCGCGCGCCTCGCCGACCCCGGCGAATTCACTCTTCGAGCTTTCCTGAATGGGCGCCTGGATCTCCCTCAGGCAGAAGCCGTCCGGGACTTGATCGATGCGACGACACTCTACCAGGCGCGCGTAGCGGCGCAACAAACCCAGGGATCGGTCTCCCGGCAGCTCGCGCCCGTGAAGGCGCAATTGCTCGAACTGATTGCTTTGCTCGAAGCCGGGATCGACTTCGCGGAGGACGACATCAGCGTCGCTCCGGCATCTGAAATTCTCCGGCGGCTCGAACCGATTATTGAACGTACTGGCGCACTGGCGCGCAGCTTCCAGTACGGAAATCTGGTCCGCTCCGGTTTTTCGCTCGCGATTGTCGGCCGGCCAAACGCGGGGAAGAGCAGCCTCTTCAATCGCCTGCTGCGGCAAGAACGCGCGATAGTGACTGAAATTCCCGGCACCACGCGCGACCTTGTGTCGGAGGTAGCCGAGTTTTCCGGAATTCCTGTGAGGCTCGTCGATACAGCGGGGATCCGTGATACCGGAGAACTGATCGAACGGCTGGGGATCGAAAGGTCGCTGCAGGCGATGTCGGATGCGGACCTGACGCTCGTGGTCATTGACGGCGCGGCAGAACCGTCACAGGAAGACCGCGAGTTGATTGGCAAAGCACGCGATCAGGGCCGTTTCCTGGCTGTTGCCAACAAGTCGGATCTGCCGGGCTTCCGCGCAGGGGAGCACGAGATAGCTGTTTCTGCGCACACCGGCGAGGGAATCGATCATCTTCGCGATGCGATCTTCAGCACGCTCGCGCCAGGCGGCGGCCTGGAGATGCAGGGCGGCTTCATAACAAGCGTGCGCCAGGAAGGTCTGCTGCGGGAGGCCCTGATGATGCTGGAGAAAGCTCGTGGCGCGGCGGAGGAGGGCATACCGCACGAACTCCTCATGCTCGATCTCTACTGCGCGCTGCATCCGATCGACGCCATCACCGGAGCGACAACGGCAGACGATATCATAAATCAGATTTTCACCACCTTTTGCATTGGAAAATAAAAACACAGGACCGGAGGGCATCCTTGATGCGATACCTTCTCCCGTTTTCGTTCTCGATCCGGAAGGCCGCGTCCTCCACTGGAACCGGGCAATCGCGCTGCTGACCGGCGTTCCCAGAGAAGAAATTCTGGGGCGGAATTTTGCGAATCAGTTGCTTTTTCCTGAAAGCGTTGAGGAATGGGAGTGCGAACTTCAGGGCATTCTGGCAAGCAAGTCTCCGGTTCGTGCGAGATATCGATGGAGACTGGGAGCCGAGCGTTCGCTGCTGCTGACTACGTCGAGTTCGGTAATTCGCGACGCGGGAGGCGTTGTCTCGACAATCATTGCGGACCCCGAAGAGGTTGCGGCAGAGCGCAGGGACGTCTCTCGCTTCCTGCATGACACGATCTCGCAGGACCTCGTGGCACTTTCGTTCACGATCAGCAAGCTGCAGTCGCAAAGCGATGGCGCGAACGCTCTCGATCTGATCGATCGCTGCTGCCGCGACATTCGCCTGATCAGCTATATCCTCGCTCCCCCTTCGACCGGCGAAGCCGGACTTGGTACGGCCATAGAATGGTATACCGAATATCTGGAGGAGGCCGGCATCGAGACTGACGTCGAATTCGCACCTGGAGTAGACGAAAGCCTTTCGCTCGAAGCCACAGATCTCTTCCTGACAGCGATCCAGGAGTGGACGGCGCGTATGATCCGAAAGCGTCTGCGAGCGCGTCTGTTCATCGGCCTGCACGGAAACGGTACCGGCATCGTGCTCGAACTAAAGAGCGTCGGGGACCGCGATATGGCAGCCGGATGGACGACTTTTCGAGAAAGAGCGCGCACACTCGGCGGGTTGTTCGAAGTGAAAGACGGCCCGACCGAGGTGACAGCGCGATTGTCGATTTCGGGATCGGGACCGGAATGAGCGACGTAAGAATCCTGATCGCCGACGATCACGAGCTGGTACGCAAGGGTCTTGTCAGCATTCTCACGGAAGGGCATGCCGACTGGAAGGTTGTCGGCGAAGTCGCAAACGGAGCCGACGCCATCGAACAGGGCCGGATCCTGCAGCCGGATGTCGCGATTCTCGATCTTTCCATGCCGAGTTGCGGCGGCTTTCAGGCCGCTCAATACCTGCGGGAATCGGTGCCGGGAATCCGCATTCTGATTCTGACCATGCACGCGGCCGCTCCAATTCTGCGTCATTTGCGGAAGGCGGGCGTCAATGCCTACCTCGCGAAGAACGAGGCGCCGCAGATGCTTGTTCTCGCCGTGGAGCGAATTCTTGCCGGGGAACCGTTCTTCGCATCGCATTCGGCGTCGCGCCCGACGAAAGAATTGTCGGTGTCCGAGTATGTTCCGGCGCAGTTTCTTTTGACCGCGAGAGAACTTGACGTCATGCGTCTGCTCGCACTCGGGAAGAGCAACAAGGAACTCGCTTACGAACTCGATATGAGCGTGCGGACGGTGGAGACTCATCGCGCGAGTGTCCTCAAGAAGCTGAATGTCGAGTCGATCGGCGACATTGTGCGGATTGCGGTTCGAGACGGCGTCATTTAGAGCGGCCTGCTAACAACAGGTAAAGAAGTCCGTAGGGCAGGAGCACGGCCGCGGCGTTGACAACGGGTGGGAAGTGCGCGAACTGGAGCTTGATGCCCCATGCCACGCCAGCCGAGACGATGGCGGCAGCCCACAATCTTGCCAGGTAAGCCGCTCCGATCGCATCGGAGCCAATTCTCCGCCCCAAAGATCTTCTCAGCAACAGAAACTCAATCCATCCGCTTACACCGGCTGAGGCAGTCAGTCCGGCAGCCCCCCATTTCGGATCGATGCCGATCAGCGAGGGAAGGTGGAACGCGGCGAGGTAGCCCAGCACGGTAGTGAGACCGACCCGGATGACCGCGAAGAGGAGGGGCGTGCGGGTGTCTTTCAAGGCGTAGAAGGCCGACGAGTACAGGCGTCCCTGGGTGGAAGCGAGCAGCCCCACTCCGGAACCCGCAAGAATTCCCCAGACGTAAACTGCGGCGGCGTAGGTAAACTTTCCCCGCTGATAGATCGCGCCGGCGATGAGGTCGCCGAGAGCGATGAAAGCGACCGCGGAGGGGATCACAAGGAACGCGATTCTGCGTAAGCCGGTAACCAGGCGGCGGCGGAGGTACGCCGCTACCTGGTCCTTGTCCCCGGTGGCGCGGGACATCTCCGGCAGTTCCGAAGCGGACACGGACATCCCGAACAGGCTTACTGGCAGGAGATAGATGGTCTGCGCATATGCCAGCGCTGCGACGGCCCCCGTTTGCAGCCAACTCGCCATGTAGCCATCGATGTAAGCGCTGAGCTGAACCACTCCACGGCTGACGAAAACCGGGCCGAAGTTTCGGATGACGATCCGGACGCTTTCCAGCTGAGTGGCCAGTTGGATACGGAGTTCGGGCACGAGCCGGATTACGACGGGCAACTGCGTCAGAAACATGGCCGCGCTGCCGGCAACCGAGGCCCAGGCGACGATGCGGGCAAGGCTATCCTGTCCCGTCCGGGAACCGAACCACAGCAGGGCCGCAATCATGGCGACGTTCCAGAGCACGCCCACGCTGTATGAAAGGAAGAATCGGCGGTGGCTGTTCAGAATTCCGAGGCACCAGGCGGAGAGCACGAGCAGGCCGGCTCCGGGAAACAGGATGCGCACGAGCGCGATGGTCAGCTCGCGGGTCTGGCCCTTGAAGCCGGGTGCGATGAGATCTATGAAGAGCGGTGTGGCCAGAACGCCGATCAGGACCAACACCGACGTGACCAACGCCAGAATCGCAAATACGGCCCCGGCGACGCGGCCAGCGTCTTCCACCTTCTCACGCGCCACAAGGCCGGCATACACAGGGATGAACGATGCGGAGAGTACACCTTCGCCGAACAGGTTCTGCAGAAAGTTGGGGATCCGCAGCGCGGCTTTGAAAGCGTCCGCTGCGCCCGAGTCGCCGAAGTATCGGGCGAATACGCTTTCGCGCACGAGTCCTGAGATCCGGCTGAGGAAGATGCCAGCCGCCACCAGCGATGCGCCGCCACGAAGTTTCATTTTTCGAGGAGGAAGTTTCCTACCACCATTGCGTCGATGCCCGAGGAATAAAAGCTCCGGACGGCATCGCGCGGCGTGCATACGAGGGGCTCGCCGAACAGGTTAAATGATGTGTTATAGAGAACTGGCAGGCCGGTCTTCTGTCCGAACGCCTGCAGCAATTGCCAGTAGAGAGGATTGTCTTCCTTCGACACGGTGTGCACGCGGACGAGATCGCCCGCCAGAATGGCGCCCTGGAACTGCTCTTTGTATCCCGAGCGGACTCGGCTCACGGTGGCAAGATGGCGCGCGTTGGGTCCCGCTTCGAAGTACTCGGAGGCAAGCTCGGCGGGCACGGAGGCGGCGAACTTGCGAACGGGCTCGCGGTGTTTGATGAAGGCGTTCAGATTCTCGGTTGAGTAGGGATTCTGAGGAGAGGCGAGAATGCTGCGATCTCCCAGGGCGCGAGGCCCGAACTCCATCCGTCCCTGCATCCAGGCGACGATGCGGTTGTCTTTGAGCTGGTCGACCGCGGCTCCCAGCATTTCCGGGGTGGTTGACAGGACTTTGAACCGGAGTTTGCAGTTTTCGAGAACCTGCTTGATTTCAGCCGCGCTGAAGGATGGGCCGAAGCAGTAGCCGCCGCCGTCGATCTTTCGCGCCTCGCCCGGTAAGTCGCCCCAGACGCTTAATGCCGCGCCGAGCGCGGTGCCCGCATTGCCAGCGGCGGGCTGGGCGAAGACACCTTTGAAGCGGCCCGAGCGTTCCAGCGCAGAGACCAGCAACGCGTTCCAGGCTACGCCTCCGCCCAAGGCATACATTTTCGGCATCGCCGGCAAGCCTGAGTACGTAGTCCTCAAGCGTCTTCTGCATGCTCGCGGCGATGTCTGCACGTTCTTCGGGTTTGAATTCGGCACGACCATCGATGCCGATCTGTTCGAAAAATTTTACGCCGAATCCGCCGTGACCCTGGCGACCGGAATCGAAGTACGACTGATCGATCGCAAGACCTTGGGTGATCGACCCGAAGACCTTCTGGTAGCGCGGTTCGCCTGTGGCCGCGAGCCACTGCACGCGATGCTCGTCGGCGCGCCGCTGAAAGCCCAGGAGTTCAGTGACGCGGCCATAGAGTTCGCCAATCGAATCGGGGTAAAGGATTTCTTCTTCGAGCGAGAGCCTCTTCCCTTCCCCGCGCCATTTGCAGCCGCAACGCAGATCGCCTTCGCGGTCGAGCGTGATCACTGCGGCGTTTTCAAAGGGCGACGTGAGCCAGGCCGCCGCCGCGTGGGCCGCGTGGTGGTCGATGGAGACCACTCGCGCTTTCGGGAACATGCGGAGCGCGATCGGGAGCGCCGAACCCGGCGGCAGCGGCCGCGCCAAAGCTACGTAGTCTACATCTTCCGGCCCGATGCCTGCGATGCGGAGACACGTCTCGACGGCTGCCGCGGGGAGCCGCCCCGGTTGAGGGCGTCGCGTCAGCTTCGCTTCTTCGACTGCGGCCGCTATGCGGTTGTCCTGCAGTATGGCGGCGGCCGCGTCGCCGAGTACTCCGCCGATTCCGAGGATATTCAATTGGCCTTCCCGCGTTTCTCGATTTTGGCCCAGGTGTCTTTGAGGGCTACGGTTCGATTGAAGACCGGTTTGCCCGGCGTCGTGTCGGGGTCGACACAGAAATAGCCGAGCCGCTCGAACTGGAAGCGATCCATGGGCGTCGCGCTACCCAAAGCGGGTTCCAGTTTGCAGTCCGTGAGCACCACGAGCGACTGCGGGTTGAGGTTCACGGTAAAGTCCTCGCCTGCAGCCGTTTCGTTGGGATCTTCGCGGAGGAAGAGAGTGTCGTAGAGACGGACTTCGGCATCGACGGCATGGGAGGCGGAGACCCAATGAATCGTGGATTTCACTTTGCGTCCGTCCGGAGCGTTTCCGCCTCTCGTGGCCGGGTCATAGGTGCAGTGGATCTCGACGATTTCGCCGTTCGAGTCCTTTACCACGCTCGTGCAGGTGATGAAGTATCCCCATCGCAGCCGGACTTCGCGTCCGGGGGATAGCCGGTAATACTGCTTTGGAGGATCTTCCCGGAAGTCGTCCTGCTCGATGTAGAGTACTCGGGAGAAGGGGACTTTGCGGGTGCCGGCTGACTCGTCTTCGGGATTGTTCACCGCCTCGACTTCTTCCACCTGGCCTTCGGGGTAGTTATCGATCACCACCTTTAACGGATGGAGGACCGCCATCATGCGCGGGGCTCGTTTATTGAGGTCTTCGCGGACGTGATGCTCGAGGAGACGCAGTTCGATGATGCCGTTTGTCTTCGACAGGCCGAGCGCGGCGCAGAAGCTGCGGATCGATTCCGGCGTGTAGCCGCGGCGGCGAATTCCGGAGATGGTCGGCATGCGGGGATCGTCCCAGCCGCGGACGTTGCCGTTCTGTACAAGCTGGAGCAGCTTGCGCTTGCTCAAAAGCGTGTAAGTGATGTTCAGGCGATCGAATTCGATCTGCTGGGGGTGGTGGATGCCCAGCTGATCGAGGAACCAGTCGTAGAGCGGCCGGTGGTCTTCGAACTCGAGCGTGCAGATGGAGTGCGTGATGCCTTCGATGGAGTCGGACTGGCCGTGCGCGAAGTCGTACATCGGATAGATGCACCATTCGTTGCCCGTTCGGTGATGCTCGGCGTGGAGGATGCGGTACATCACGGGGTCGCGCATGTTGAGGTTCGGCGATGCCATGTCGATCTTTGCGCGGACGGTGCGGGAGCCGTCGGGGAATTCGCCGGCGCGCATGCGGTCGAGAAGTGCGAGATTTTCGCCTGCCGAGCGATTGCGCCAGGGGCTTTCGCGGCCCGGTTCGGTTAATGTGCCGCGATACTCGCGGACTTCTTCGGCGGGCAGATCGCAGACGTAGGCTTTGCCGTCGCGGATGAGCTGACGCGCCCATTCGTAGAGCTGGCCGAAGTAGTCGGACGCGTAGACGAGACGATCCCATTCGAAGCCGAGCCAGCGTACGTTGTCCATGATGGAATCGACGTATTCCTGTTCTTCTTTTTCGGGATTGGTGTCGTCGAAACGCAGGTTCGTCTTGCCGCAGAATTCGGCGGCGAGGCCGAAGTTCAGACAGATGGATTTGGCGTGGCCGATGTGGAGATAGCCATTCGGCTCCGGGGGGAAGCGGGTTTGCACGCGGCCGCCGTACTTGTTGGTCCGGAGGTCTTCGAGGACGATTTCGCGGATGAAGTTAGTGCGTGGGCCTGCGTTTGCAGGCATGTCGGACGAAGACGGGTTCATATTGATTTGAGTTTCTCGAATGGCGCGTGCCGATTCGCGTCAGGCATGTCGGCGGCCCGAGGACTTCGAGCGTCCCGAACAGCGGAGGCGCGGTTTTGCGGCCGCATACGGCGACGCGGATGGGTTCGAACATCTGGCCGGCTTTGATTCCGAGGCTTTCGGCCGCGCCGCGCAGGGCGGCTTCGAGGCCGTCGTGCGTGAACTCGGCTTGCGCGAGGACTTCGCGGCGCCTTTTCGAGGACCTTCAGCGCCAGGGCGGCATCGCCCTTTTTCGGGATCAGCTCGCTTGCGGGATAGGGCGCGAGTTCGTCGGTGAAGAAGAAATCGGCGGCTGTCAGCACGTCATTCAGGAGGCGGATGCGCTCGCGGATGAGCGGCGTGATTTGCGCCATTTTCTCCGGCTCGACGGAATAACCGGCATCGAGAACGAACGGCAGCAGCCTTTCCGCAAGTTCTTCGACGGGCAGCGTGCGGATGTGTTCGGCGTTCAGCCAGACGGCTTTGGGATCGAAGGGGTCCGCTTCGGTGAAGTTCACGAGCGCGTTGCTGCGGTGCACGCCTTCGAAGGAGAAAGCCTGGATGAGTTCGTCGAGAGTCATCTGCTCGCGGTCATTGCCGGGCGACCAGCCGAGCAGGCAGAGGAAATTGATGAAGCCTTCGGGGAGGAAGCCCGCGTCGCGGTAGGTGGTCACCGAGACGACCGCGCCGTGCTTGCGCTTGGAGAGCTTGCCGCCATCGGGCGCGATGAGCAGCGGGAGATGCGCGAATTGCGGGGCTGCGTAGCCGGCGGCTTCGAAGATCAGGAGGTGCTTGAAGGTGTTGGCGAGGTGCTCCTGACCGCGCACGATGTGGCTGATGCGGAGGTCGATGTCGTCGGCGCAGGAGGCGAGATGGTAGGTGGGCACGCCGTTGCTGCGGAGGAGCGCGAAGTCTTCGATGTCGGCGGCCGCTTTGGTCTGCTCGCCGTAGACGAGGTCTTTGACGGTGACGCAGTCGCTGGTGTCGCGCGGGACGCGGAAACGGATTACGAAGTGTTCGCCCGCGGCGGCGCGGCGGTCGCTTTCGTCGCGGGGAATTTCGCGCTGGCCGGGGTTGAAGAGCCAGGGGCCGTGCGGTTTGTTGGCGTCGTCCGGATCCGAGGGGCGTGAAGTCGCGATAGGCCATGCCTTTGGCGAGGATAGCCTCGGCTACCTCTTTGTGGAGGGGGAGGCGGTCGGATTGGCGGTATTGCTCGTCCCAGGGGAGGCCCAGCCAGTTGAGGCCTTCGAAGATGGAATCGAGGGATTGTTCGGTGTTGCGCTCGATATCGGTGTCGTCGATGCGGAGGATCATTGTGCCGCCGTTGCGGCGGGCGTAGAGCCAGTTAAAGATGAAGGTGCGCGCGCTCCCGATGTGCAGATAGCCCGTCGGCGAGGGCGCGAAACGAACTCTGAGCATGAAATTCGAGTATAGCGACGGGTGGTTGAGCGGCGGTGCCGAGGCGGCCGGGGTGGGGTGTGCGGCCTGGGTTGGCTTGGGTTCGATTATTGGCCCGCTGCTTTGTTTTGTTTGGGTTTGTTGGGTTCGTTTGGTGAAAAATTGTCCTGAATTATCGTGTGATTCGGGCGGAAATTCCTCCGTATTCTTCCGATGTTAGGTTCAGTTTGTTTGGAAATTTTTGTTAATGTGTGCAGCTTTAGCCGGTGGTCATCAGTCCGCACGCCGACTGAGCGCGTGCGACGGTTGTGGCTGAGCATCGTTTCCATACGCCCTATTGTGCACCAACAGCGACAAGATACCGCACTCGTCGGAGTGTAAGTGGCTTAGTATCTTAGATATAAAAATTTGCTTGACACGTGACTGATAATGTCTCCACCACCGGCTGATGCTGGAACGGATCAACCGCAAGACCGCCTCGGCCGAGAGGAGAGCGAATGCAACGGTGGACGTTCCGAGGCAAAGACCACTGCTAACGGCCGGAGAACGCGTGGTGTCAAGAGGATGGGGCCGCAGTGCAGACCGGTTGTAAAAGGGGACGAATTCGATCTGCTCGCTTCGGTGCTGCGGGAAAAGGCTCCCAGGACTGGGTCGTTACATTCAGGAAAATCGCCAGACGTTGCGAAGCGGTCGGACAGGAGTTCGATAGCCGGTTGCCGCAGCATGGAGCCGCGGTCTCTTGGCGTTGGCAGGGGTTTGATGGCGTCGGATGCGTCGGAAACCTACTACCTACGAGCGTTATGATTTCACGGAGCGCAGGTCTCACCCGGCCCGCAGCCAGTCTCCGATCCTTCCAAGAAAATCGATACCAGCGAACCGGCCGGACCGATGACGCCGTGAAAGACACATTCGTAAGCAATATGGGCAACTTCGCCAACATGAAGATAAAATGACAGATCGAGAGGCTCTGATCCTGGCGGTGGATTTAATGTCAGCTCGCCAGTCGGACGTTGCGGGCCAAAATCGAAGTCCGGGTAAGATTTTACAAGCGTCACAGTGCCAGTAGGACGATCAACCTCGTATGCCGCACCATTTTGGGGACCTCCCAAGGTTAAATAAACGTCTTGGCGAAGTCCAGATGGGTCGACGAACGTGGCGGGTCTGTTATTGACATACCGGTAGAGATTATCAGAGCTTATCGGATCTTCGCTGATAAACCTGCCGGTCTGGCTGTTGTAGAATCTGGCGCGGTTGTAATAGAGGGAACTCGAAACCGTCTCGCGGCCCGCGAATAAAAACGGATACGTTCCGGTCCCGGTTGTCTGTCCAAAGGGCTCATATTTGAACGTCGACTGCACAGCTCCGGTCTGGTCAACGGTTGCAAGAGTACTGTTGATTCCGTCCGACAGACTGTATTGAAGCGCTCCGCTCGATTGAACAACGCCCAAATGGCTATCGATTGATCGCCCTGCGATAACCGAATACGACGATCCATCACTTGCGGTTTCGAATGCGACATCCGTCAGATCGTCGAGAACGAACGTTTTTGTTAGATTCAGGGTCGGGCCGCTGTCGGACTGTTGAATTAGCTCTCCATCCGGGCCGTACGTGAAATTTGTGACTTGCCCAGCCGCGGTCGTAATCGATTTCAGCCGATTCCGGCCATCCCACGCATATGTTGCGGCTCCGGCTTCCCGAGCCAGATTGCCGTTGCCGTCGAAAGTGTTCGCGGTCGTTCCGAACTGGGTGAGCTGATTCGCGGCGTTGAACGTATTCGCAGTTGCGGGTGTGATCAGGGACTGCCCGATGCTTGTTGTGTGCGAATTGCGATTTCCGATCGGGTCGTAACCGTAGCTCTCCGTGTCCAGCGCGCTCGACCCTTTACTGTGCGTGATTGAGAGTAACTGGCAGGCGTCGTCGTATGCGACACTCGTTCCGACGCCATTTGCGCGTGTTATGCCCGACAAGTTATTCCGGGCATCATAGCTGAACGTCGCCGAACCTTGTGGCATGCTAGCGCTCGCCAGATTTCCGACGGCGTCGTAGGTATGTGAAAGGACCGGTTGGCCAACGACCTGACGGGACGCCGTCAGTCCGCGGCCGTCGTAGGTGTATTGGACCGCGCCGAACGGAGTCGACGAGTTCAACAACCTGCCTGCGAGGTCATAGCCGAATGTAAACACGCCCGAAGCTGAGTCACCGATTTGCGCAATACGGCCATAGACGTCATATGTTCGCGCGACTTTTGCGTCGGAGTATGTCTTCGCTCGTCAGCCGATTGAGATTATCATAGGCGAATGTGCTGGTCTGGCCGCGGCGATCAACGTACTGGATGAGATTACCATTGGTGTCCCAGGTTCGCATATCGGAATTGCTCAATCCATCTGTCCGGCTTGTGAGTCTGTTCATCGGATCGTAGGTGAAAGAATTCGAATGTCCATTTGCGTCGGTAATAGAGGAAAGATTGCTGTCGGCATCGTAAACGAAGGCCGTGACCCCGCCTTTGGCGTTCGTGCTGGTTAGCGTCCGACCCAGGAGATCGTATGCAATCGAAGTTCGCCGGTTGAGCGCGTCAACAGTCAAGATCAACCGTGACAGTTGGTCGTAGGCATGCGTCGTAACATTCCTTAAGGGATCGGTCACCGAGAGCAGGTTGCCGAGGCCGTCATAAGCGAGCGTCGTGGCGTTCTGGAGCGGATCGGTGATTTTAGTGAGGAGCCCATTTGTATCGTACTGATACGAAGTCGTGTTTCCGTTAGCATCGGACAAAGAAATCAGGTTCCCTTTACTGTCGTACGCGTAACTGGTGACATTTCCGAGGGGATCGGTAACGGACGTTACGTTGCTGAACACCGGATCGTACGTGTAGGTCGTCGTCAGGCCCGTCGGATCCGTCGCCGTCAAAATATTTCCGTTGGGGTCGTATGAGTAGGTCGTTTGCGCGGACGCCGTCACTACGCTCGAGCGGAGGTTCGTTCCGTCCTGCAGTTCGATGTGGGTGGTCTGTCCCTGAGTTGAGGTGACATCGGTCAGGTAGCCGTCAGTATTGAAGCGATACGTACCCTGCACGCCATTGGAATCGGTGACACTGCGCGGCCAGAAACGAGCGGGGTGAACAACGACAGTCGGGTTAGGCGAACGTGTAGCTGAATGTCAGCGTTCCTCCGTCGGAGCGAACCTGCTTAGATTACGCGCCCCGTTGAATCCAGAGTGTTCTGAATCCTGAACAATTCCGCGCGGGTCTGCTCAACTGCAGGAGATTATTGTTGCTGTCATACGCATAGTGCGTGACGCCGCCGGCGGGATTCGGTGAAGGTATCGAGCGAACCCTGAGCGTTATAGGTGTATTGCGTGGTTCGACCCGATCGGATCGACGATGGAGGTCACTCGGCTTGCACGGAATCGTAGGTGAAGGTCAAGCTACGGCCGACAGGGTCGGTGATGCTTGTGACATTGCCGGAGGAACCGTCGTGCGCAATGGTGATGGTGTTGCCGTTTCGGTCCGTAACAGAGCCAAGCAGCGATCCCGCCTGAAAGCTTATCGGAGCGAAGTGATAAATGGTGCCGTTCTTCCAGGCGCAGGTCCGCCGTATTGTCCGAGTTCACGGTCAGGTTCAGCGCCTGCCAGCGCCGGAATATTGGAGTTCGTAAGGCCCGATCGGGCAGGGGAAAATGCCGCCGCTCGATGCAATTGCGGGACAAGCGATGCTTTGTCAGCAGAAACCGGTTTCCATCCGGCATGATCAGGTTGATCGCCGGCCACAAGTGTCGGGAATGCGGTTTCAAGACCGAAGTTGTAGCTGTGGTTAGATGCCGATTCCGAAAGGCCCGGCAACGGTTGTCAGGGATCGATAACTGCGATTCGAGGGATGATCGAACCGCGAGAACCGCCGAATGAGCAAGATCGCGATGTGTTAAGGTCTGGATTCCCAGACGACAGATCGACGGGGTCGCCCGCTTCGGCACTATGATCGTGTCCAGCGAAAGGACGGATCAGCCAGACCTTCAGGCGATGTAAGCGGCGAGTTCGATATCGATGTCCGTGGAACTCTCAGGTAACGGGCGGCGGCAAGAAAGCTTGCGTGGTTCAAGAGCAGTTGTTGCCGGGCATGGACACGCATGACAGGTACTGGGAGCGATTGGGGTCCGGCTGTTGAGACGTCCCTCCTCCGTCGCCATCGCCGTCGCCGTTACCATTACCTCCGTCGCCGTTGCCTGGCCTCGAGCAGCCTCCTGGCCAATCCGGATCACCGCCGCTATGTCGGTGGTGTCGGGATTGTTCTGGGGCGGCGGAGCGGGCATGGGTCCGTGCCAAGTCGAAATGGACGATGCCGAAGCGATGCCCTGGCGACGCTGGATTGGGATCAGGAACGATTTGCGTGCCGTCCGCGGATACGGTGCCTGTTCCGTAAGGCACCATTTTGCCGCGCGTCGGATCGAGCGTGAGCAGCGCCATGTTGGTTCCTGGAGGCGAATTCAAGGGATTCGGGTAAGTAAACGGCGACAGGTTGATTCGTGGTCACATTGGCGGGCTGGAAGGCGATGATGTACACGTTGATCATGGTCGGGACGGGGGGTTTCAAGTCCGGTAAGCGATCAACGGGTACGTGCACGGCGGACAGACGGAAGGGGATCTGGGTGTGTGCCGTCCGCCATCGTGAAAGTGGTGTGAGCGTACACGGTAAGGCAAGGCCAGGGGATAGTTTGGAACGAGGTAGCGTTTCTGATCGGTCGCATAGTTCTTGTATGCACCTGAAACGTTTCGAGCGATGTCGACTTCGGCCGGCAAATAAACGAGAACGGGAGACGGTGGCACGGCTGAGCCGGCAACTGAGGTCAGTGAACAAGGTTGACGCCCACGTATTTACCGGCCGGGAAACGGCTGTTGTGCCGTCATAGCCGATCAACTGGAGGCTCAACGCACTGCGCGGGCAGATTGATGAGGGCGAAGTTTCCGGCGGGGTCTGATACGGTGCTGCCCGTGCAGCCCGTCGAGTTGCCATTGCCGTCCGTTCCCATCATGCTGACTGTCACGCCCGCAAGCGGGGTTTCCTGAGCGTCCGATACGACAGTCCGCCCGATGAACGAGGTGGTCGGCGGCTGGATCGAGAGCTGGGCGGTTGCCGCTTGGGCTATCGGAAAATTGTCGACGGTTGCGGAGGCCGTCAGTGTGAAATTGAAGTTGCCCGCTGTCTGGCCAGACGGCGCGCTCAACGTCAGGACCGACGTCTGCCCGGCCGTGATTGCACCGGGCTTGAATGAAGCAGTCACGCCGGCGGGAATCCCCGCCAGAGACAGCTGAGCAAGCTGATTGAAGCCGTTGCCGCTCGCGATCTGGACGGAGTAAGAGACACTTTGCCCCTGAATGAGGTTCGCAGTCGAAGGTATGGCCGTCAGAGTGAAACTGGATGGCGAAACAACAGTGAGGGGCACCGCGGAAGACGCCTGTTGATTGCCGGTGATCGAAATCGGGCCGCTCGTGACGCCCGTCGGAATGACGAATGAAAGACTGGTGTTTGTATAGCTGGCGAGAACGACCGATTGCATTCCTCCGCCCTGCTTCGCGAGTATCACCTGCGGCACGACGGTTGAGGAGGGCGCGAAATTGTCGCCCGTTACAGTTACCAGGTCGCCGGGCGCGCCGGATTTCGGGTTGAAGTCGGTGATGGTGGTCAGATCGGACGCTCCGCCGGGCGCGAAAAATCCGTCGGTATCGATCACGAGGTTCGTCGCGTCGGTGACAAAGGCATCGATCGAGCCACCGGTTCCGGCAGGTACAAGAGCGGTATTAGCAACTACTAATGCTTTTGGCGCATTGAGCGTGGACACCACTGGCTGCGTCTGTCCGACGGGCCACACCGTGAGGTAGCCCAAGGGATCGGACGGGACAACCGTTAAGTTGAAATCGTAGGCCTGCGCCGTGGCCGGAATTCCGCAAGAACCCGTTTGAATACCGAAGGCCCGTGTCTGGTCCGGCGTAAATTCGGGACCGCCAAAGGGCCCCACAGGGTTGCGCGTATCCGCTATGCGACATGGCGCCAAGGTATTGAAATTCAGGCCGTTCGTACCCGGAGGGGCGAAATAGCCGTTGACATCTACCACCAGATCCGTGTCGTTGGTGGCGAAGAAACTGACGCTGCCGTCGTTTGCCGCCGGAACAATGGCGGCGTTGGCCAGAACCGTCCCGTCAATGGAGTTCAGCGTGGACACGATCGGCTGTGCCGAACCCGTCGGCCATGCCGTCAAATAGCCCAATTCCCCATGAGGAACGACGGTCACGTTAAACGGAGAGGCTTGCGCTAAAAGCCGGCGCGCCGCAGGGACTGGAGGGAATCGCAAACGAGCGGGCCTGGTCGGCTGCAAGGAAAGGGCCGCCGAAAGGACCGTCGGCATTGCGCGTGTCGAGAACGCGGCACGGGGCCACAGTGTAGAACTGAAGCGTGGAGGCGCCGGGCGCGGTAAAGTAGCCGTTGATATCGATCACCACCTCGGTGTCGTCGGTGGCAAAGACGCTGATCGCTCCGCCCTGCCCTGCAGGCACGATGGCGGCATTCGCCAGGACGGACCCATCGAGCGAATTGAGGTTCGAGAACAGCGGTTGGGCCTGGCCGGTGGGCCATACCGTCAGATAACCCAAAAGGCTGGTTCGGGGAACGACCGTGAGGTTGAGGGAATAGGCCAGCGCACTCGCAGGGATGCCGCAGGCACTCGAGAGAACAGGCACGGGTCGCGAAGTCTGCCCCGCAATGAAGGGTGTCCCGAAGGCGCCAGTGAGGCCGTTGCCTCGCGTGTCCATGACGCGGCAGGGCGGCAGCGGTACAAACTGCAATCCCGGATTCGCGGACTGCGCGATCAAGTGCGCCGGAGGCATAAAGCAGGCGATCAACCCGAGGAGTGGCGCGCCCGCGCGAAAACGGCGTGCGACACCCGGGCTCGGTCTTCTAAGGAACACGCGCAAGTCATGGCCGCCGAATCGCGGCTCGACGGGCGGGTTCCTCCACTTTTTGGCGCCGCGTCCGGCGGCCCTTGCGCTTTTGAGGAACACGCGCAAAACGGGTCGCGTCCGCGCCGCCGCCGATATGCGTGTTCCTTCCGTTTCCTGCCGGCGCGGGACAGCGCCCTTTGCGCTCTTGAGGATGGCGCGCACCACGGACTCGCCTGGCGCGGCGCGAGCGGAGGGAGTTCCTCGTTGTCTGGCGCCGTGTCCGGCGGCCTGTACGCTTTTGGGGAACAAGAGTTCTGGTCGCTCGATGATGGTCATGCTGTCCCTTTTGAAATGGAAACCGGCGTTCCGTCGAGACGCGTGAACCGGAATCCGGGGAATGTTTCGGTAAAGATGTTGACGAGGTCCTGGAGTTTGGCGATGGCGATCTCCTCGCCGATTAAAAATCCGCTCATAGCGTCGGACCGGTAGTGAATGCCGGCGAAGTTACGGCCGATGGCGATGTTCCAGACCAGTTTGTTGATTTCCCCGCCCACGGTGAGCGCCCCATCGTAGGGGACGAGCGAAGTTCCGTCGGCGCTGGCCATCACGGCATTGGTGATAGGGGCGTTTTCATCGAAAAATGCCTTCAATATTACGGAACAGGCGCCCCCAACCGTGGCATGGCAGGCGGGATAAGCGGGATGGAGCGGGCAGCCTTCGGGAAAAGCCTGGGGCAGAAGGTAAGTTCTGTTGGATTTGTACACGTTTGCAAGAGCGGTGGAATTCAGCAGTTCGGAGGAGATCGGGTAGCGAGCGCCGCCCGTGAGCGTCTGCTGCGCAAGTCCGGCGAACTCTTCCGGGCGAAGCCGGCGGTGAACGCCCCATTTTCTGGTACCACGCCGCCTGAAGGGCGGCCGTGGGTGACTTCGTGCCCAGCCAACTGCAGATGTGAGGCGGCCCGAAGGTGCCGAAACCCGTTTGAATTTTCGAGGTTTTATATGGATTTGTCTGGTTGTAGTAGGGGTTGGTGTTCAGGATGGATTCGGGACTCTGATTCAGCAGAATGAGCGCGGCATAGTGATAAGCCTGGTAGAGGAAATCGTAGTGGACCCATTCCGCCAGTCCGCGACCGGTGGACACGTAGCGCGGCGTGGAATCGAAGACGTACTGGCGGTAGGGAGGGAGTCCGCTCTGAATGACCAGCCATTCGGCGATCTCCGTCATAAAATCGTTGCCTGGGAGCGGAACGCGATACTGCTGCGGTATCCAGGTGGAGACGGTTGGGACTGGCTGCCAGAAGAACTGGGAAATGAAGGGGCCGTCGAGGCATCCGGCGAAAGGTGCGCGGAAAATTGTGGACGGGTCCACGGCGCCATTGGTTTGCCTGGGTCCCTGAAACGCTGACAGGTTACTCAATTCCGCGCACGCCGACTGAATGACCGGTGAGGTTTCGTAGTCGGCAAAGGGGGACGTCGCGGGCAAGCGCCTGCCAATAGAGCTCGACCATTTCGTCGGCGGCCTGAACGCTGGAAACCTGGGGCGCAGGCGGGCAGGACACCTGATGAGAGTCGAGTCCCTCGAGTTCGAATGCGAAGGAAGATTCCGGGTTCACCAGTTTCATACCGGAACCGCGATCAATGGCCTCGAAATCGGCGTGCTGACCGGTGGAGACGGCGTGAAGCAGGGACTCGTACGCAGCCGGTTCGACGAGACCGGTCTGATCGTGCGGCAGTCCTTTCGTGAAACAGCCGACATATCCGGGCAGCGCGGTTTCATCGCCATTGGTTGACTGCGCCGGGATTGCTTGAAGACAATCCGCCACGGCCGCGTTTTCGCGCATCGCGAGTGTCGTTTCACTTCGCGACGCCAGCCCTCCGGGAGGAAACGGGCGGCGAGGTAATCCGTTCGCCGAAGCGGACGCCGCTCCGATTCCGGTAAGGCCCAGGAGGAATGATCGCCTATGATGCGCCATGGGATTCACGGAGTCCAGCTGGCCTGAACAAAGCCTTTAGAGAATCCTGGGGGCAAGATTGCGCTGGCGGTGGCTGTAGAGCTTGCGAGCGCTCCAGGTTAGAGCCGTAGAGGTAATCGTTTGGTCCGGCCCGTTCTTCCGAGAAGATCGTGAGGGTCGCGGTTGTGCCGATGGGGATGTTGCTTGCTTGAATGGCGAAGGTGAGCGGCGCGCTTGAATTAACGGTGACATCGGGAATGGTGAAGGTTCCGGTGGGGTTTATAGCGACAGCGACCCCGCCGACACTAGTCACATTTATTGCGGGGGTGCTTGCAGAGGAAATGAAGAGGTTATAGGGAGTACCGGTGTAAAGGTTTCCGTTGGCGTTTATCGCTCCAATTGTGAACGCCTCTATTCGAATCGTGCCAACACCGATGTTGCTGCACGACAAGATAAATGGCCCCGCACCTGTACCGCTGTTGAGATTGCCGCTGATTGAGACGGTCGGAGCCACAAGGCGAATGCTGCCGCCCCCGCCTCCGCCACCATATATAGCGCCTGAGCCAGCCGCCGCTCCACCGTTTGCCAGAATCGAGCCCGCGCCTGAGATTGAAAGGTTGCTAACGATAAGAATTGCTCCGCCACCCGCTCCCCCGGCGTAGCTACTGTATCCGGCGCCCCCCGATCCCCGACCAGCGGTACCAGGAATTGATTTGCGGTGGAACCGCCTTGAATGCCGAGGTAAGCATTACCACAAAAACTTGCGCCACTCCCTCCCGCAGGCCCCAAGCCAGCTCCGGGCGAGGTTAAGAGCCTACGGAGGGATAACCACCAGGATAACCACCGGGCCCCGGAATCGTGTAGGTACGCTGTGTCATGTTACTCGCGCTGAATCCGTCCTTGGCCGCTGACGTCGATTGTCCCGTCGATCTCGACCGCTCCCTGGGCGAGCCATACTATCGGCGCATTGAGTGCTGACCCGGTAATCTTGACTGTTACCCCCGCTGCAACGGTGATCGTGGTGAAGTTGAAAACACCATCTCCGGAGGGGTCAAGAGGGGCGGAATGAAAGTCCTGGGGTCAAAAATGTATGTTCCGGGCGTGGTGGTAAGTTAGTGCTCCATCCGTACCGCTGGAACCGCCGGGCGGGAAAGTCTGGGCAACCGCAAGGGGACTACGACTACCAGAATCAGACTGCGAATGGATTTTTGGGCGAAGTTGAATCTCATTGTGTTCTCCTTGATGCCACTAGCGGACCGGCGAGGTTCCGCGGACGAGCAAACTAGTGTTCTGAATTGAAACACTCTGACTTAATACAAATCCGGGTCGGTTGATATTGGGAATGCTGTTCGGATCGAGCGGATCAGAGCCCAAAGCGATTTCGAGGCCGTCCGGATAGCCATCCCGGTCGGTATCGCGTTCGAATGGGTTGGTTCCCCGGCGAATTTCCTCCTCATCGGAGAGGCCGTCGCCATCCGTATCGCGCAAAGCCAGCGAATTGATCCTCACTCGGGGAGGCGCGGGCGAAACCCGGATCGTTCCGAGGGTAGGAAAGCGCGGTGTGAGCAGACTCTGAACGGCAGGCGTCAGATTTGAAATCGAAAAGACCGGGCCGACGGACCAAATGGACGACGGAGCGGCCGAAGCGGGCGGGACGCCGTCCAATATGGAGAAGATCAGGCCTGAGACATATTGTCTCGATCCGCTCTTTCCCGCCGAAGGATTGAGGTTGTTCAGGGATCGAGAAAATCGGGGCGGCGGCGGACTGCGGAGAATGCGCCTGGGTATCCGACGGATTGGAGTTATTCAGCATAGAGATCAACGGGGTAAGGAGCAAACCGTTGCCCGGCTGAGGATGCGGCATGCTGGCCGGGTCGAGCGGATCGGAGTGGAGAGCCACCTCGAGACCGTCCGGCCATGCGTCGCCGTCGGAGTCAATATTGAGGGGATCGGTGCCGGCCACGATCTCCTGCGGATTAGACAGTCCATCCTGATCCGGGTCAGCGTTGGGATTGAGAACCAGGAATTGTTAATGTATTTCCAATAGTGGTAGGTAAGAACCCAAGCTGGGGCCTCAAATCCGAAATCCCGATCGAATTGGCGGCGATCAGCGTGAACCGACCTTGGGCTGTCGAATCAATGGAAATGGTGAGAATCGCCGATTTGCCGTCCGGTGAAATTGTGGAGCTGCCAATGCCTACTCCGGAGGCAGTGAACATAAACATGGATCCACTCAGGTTCTGACCCGTCACCGAGAGAGCGGCAATGGTTGTTCCCGCGAGAGCAGATTTCGGGTTTATCGAAGAAATGAGAGGTCGGGGCAAGATGGTTTCGGGATTGCTCGAAGTGACAGTGGCGCCATTTACAGAGACTGTCACGGTCCCCGAACTCGCATTCGCGGGGGACCAGGACAACAAGTGCCGTCGCGGTCGCCTTGAGCACCGTCGCGGCGACACCACCGATCGTTACGATGTTCGCGGTCAGCGTGGTGCTGAATCCTTGTCCCTGAATGGTAATCGTGCTGCCCGCAGGCACGGTTAACGGGGTGATGTTGAAAATGCTCAGCGCACCGGCGGAAACCGTCGAACGATTTATTTGATTCATGTTGCCGACAGGATCGTAGACGTACTCCACAACGACTCCGCTCGAATCCACGACCTTCGCCAATTGGTTGAGGTCGTCATAGAAATACTGAAACATGATTGGTTGCTGAGCCAACGCCGAGCCCGCACAGGCGACTAACCTAACTGCACCGAAGTCCAGAGCCGAGAATGACCACGAGCGATCCCGCCGAGGGCTGGCGCTCGAAACCGAAGGCGATCGCAGAATTTGCGACCGGTTTGACGAATCATTTCCAGATCGGCGGCCCAATCGCTCGGAAGAGATTGCCGAAGATTGTGATTTCCGCCAAGTCGCCATGAGATGTTCGTGTGCCAAAACTTCGGTGTAGCCTTTTATACCGCAAAATCCCGAATTCCCGATATGATGTTTCCCTGAAAGATTTCTGAAATCGCGTATATCCATGGAAAATGAGCAAGTTCATCGCTTGAAGATTTTGAGCTGAACGCGACAGATAGGCTCCTGCAGCGCATCGCGTTCGGGTGGTGCTCGCGTGGAAGGGTATCGAATACTAGTCGTACCGGTGCGTTCCGCGGGAAGCGCGTTGAGCAAAGAGCAACTCATTCGATGGGTGTGGCCGGATGTCATTGTCGGCGAAAGTGGTCTGCCTAAGCTCGTAGGTATCTTACGCGCGGCGCCTCCCGTCACCGTAATGAAACGGCTTGTGGACGGAGCTGTCGAGGCGCAGTTCCCCACGCTGGGGGTGACCGTGATGTTCACCGTCCGGGCACTGGAATCCAGAAAGATGAGCGATTGCGACAGGACGAAGAAGCAAGTCTGACCGTGGAGCGCCTGCGTCGCAAAGCATGATGTAAAGAGTCAGCGCTCGAAAAATTCGGCTCGAACATCTAACGGCCTCCTCGAAATAGGTGGTTCATGGGTGGGCAGGACAGTTGATGAGGGTCGAGCCCTTCAAACTCGAATGGTAAGAAGGCTCCAGACTCACCTGGGTCCAGCTGACTGCGGCACGCTTTAGCGGCGTGGAGCCATCGGCGATACCTCATTGGGTCCAGGTCGCAATGATGTAGCCCAGGGACCAGACCAGGCTGCAAGGTAACGGTTGCGGTTGCGGTTGTTACGCCCGCCGTGGTCGTTGCCGTCAGCGGCCCCGATGCGGCTGGCTGCGAGGGGAAGTTTTCCGTCGAGAAGTATACGGTGGCGGTTGTTCCGACCGGAATGTTCGTGCCCTGGATGTTGATAGTTAGCGGTGAATTCGAGTTCAGGGCGACGTCGGGGACGGTAAAGCTCCCCGTTGGGCTCGGTGGCACAGCGACCCCGCCGATGCTTGTAACCATGATCGAGGGTTGGGCGGTCGACAGGGGGAGGAATAAGCCGACGGGGGTTGCCAGGGATATTTCCGTTGCTGCGACGGTGCCGGTGAACGTGCTTTGGACAAAATTCCAACCCGGACGGTCCCATTGGCGGAGCCTTCGCAGTTGGAGGTCCCTCCGGCTGCAGTAAGCGTCCGGTACCCGCGATAATCGGAGCGACCAGGCGAATCGCGCCTCCGGCACCAGCGCCCGAGTAGCTGACCCCCGTAGTGAGTCCACCCCCTCCGGCCGCCGTTATAATTCCAGTTACGGTTATCGATACTGAACTCGCAATGCAGGAGAGCACCTCCACCGGCCCCTCCGGATTGGGCTGTACCGCCGCCGCCGCCTGATCCGCCAACCAGCGGGACGAGGAACTGATTGCCAGTAAAGCCCCCGGGCTTAGGCGCATTGATGTTGCAGCCGCTACCGCTTGTGGCGCCACCCGCTGGACCGTAGCCCGGCTGGGCGGAATTGTTCCCCCATGATCCCGCGCCCCCGCCGTACCCGCCGGAGCCCGGAATGGTGGGGAGCTGCGCGGAAATTGTAACCGCTGCGCCGCTCTGACCGCTGAGATCAATCGTCCCCGCCACCGTTACCGCACCCTGTGCCAGGAAATAGAGGGGTCCCGGGAAGACCGAACCCGATAGCTTCAGTGTCGAACCGGCGGCAATATTGATGGTCGTAAAATTGTAGACGCTTCCTCCTCCAAGTGGCGCGGTCGTAAACATTGTCACCCCGGCGGCGGTGACGTTCAGGGCCATCGGCGCCGGTCGAGATGTTGGAGAGCGACTGGCCTTGCAGTATCGCCGCGAGAGCAGAAACTCAGCAGCCGCTAGGAGGAGGGAACCCACGAGCGAAAACGTCAATTATCGATCGTTCTTTGCATTAATAGCTCCTTGCCGACGTGGGGTCAGCCTTGCAATGGGACTTGTGTTGTGAATGCTCACCGGGGGTGTCACGATATAGCCCGGCGGGCGAATATCGGGAAGGCTGTTCGGGTCCAGCGGATCCGAACCGAGAGTCAGTTCAAGGCCGTCCGGATAGCCGTCGCCGTCCGTGTCCGCTTTATACGGGTCAGTGCCCATCAACAGTTCGTCGGAATCGCACAGCCCATCGCCATCGGAATGCGAGCACACGACAGGTTTTCCATCGATCCTCCCCCGCGCCACGCGCAAGCGCCCTCCGCAAGGAACGCAGGACTGATTGGTACTCGAAAGCTCAGGCTGGGAGATACAGCAGGGGCGGATTCGGAACGAGGTCGCAGGCGTGCCATTCAGGAGTCGAGAAGGAGCAGCACCCCACTGATCGTGTATAGTCTGCCAGGCCGGACGCGGACGACGACCGAGATTCAGGATCGGAGAAGGGCAGCCCGCTGATCGTGTAGGTCTGCGCGGGCCGGACGCCGGCGAGACCGAATTCAGCGAGTGGGGGAAAGGCAGCCAGCCGCGCCGATCGTAGTCAGGGGGCCGGACGCGGGCAAGGCCAAATTCAGGGATCGAGGAAAGGGCGGCCGACTTGATGGTGTAGGTATGAGGGCCAGGATGCGGGTGAAGTGGAATTCAGAATGGCGAGAAGGGCAATCCGCCGATCGTGTAGGTCTGGGCGCGCGGACGACGGGTGAAGTCAAATTCAGAATCGAGAAGGGCAATCCGCTGATCGTGTCAGTTGTCTGGGGGCCAGACGACGGGCGAGGCTGAATACCGAAGTGGGAAGAGGGCGACCCGCTGATCAGTGCTTACGTAAGTCTGCGGGCGGGACGCGGGCGAGGCCGAACTTCAGGATCGAGAGGGGCCGTCCTATGCGCATCTGGTGGCGCCGCCCCAATGCCGTAGCTGACCGGAAAGCTCCAACGGGTTCAGCGGGACCGTGCCAAACAGCATCTCCAGACCGTGCAGGGTAACCACGTCCACCGCCATCGGTATCGGCGCAGAGCGGATCCGTTTCCAGGCCGCGATCTCCTTCGAGAATTCGACGAGAGCGTCCTGATCCGGATCCGCATTCGGATCGGAACCGGGGATTGTTCAGGGTGCTTCTGCCATGGATGCAGGCAGGAAGCCGAGTTTTGGCGTCCACATGCGAGGTCCCCCGCGGCGTTCGTCGCGATTAAGATCTAAAGCGACCTTGCGCCGCCGGCACGGATCGAAACCGTAGAGAGTCGCCGATTTTCCGTCCTGCGAAATAGTTGAATTGCTGATCATCACTCCGGGGGCTGCGAAAGCGAAAGTTGCCCCGCTCGGTTATAGCCCTGTCACCGAAAAGGTCGGGAATCGATGTCCCGGCAAGTGCGGTTTTCGGGCTTACGGACAGGAATCGATTGCCAGCGGCAACACCGATTTCAGGAAGTCGGCGCAGTGACAGTCACACCGTTTACCGAGCACGGATCAGGGTACCCGAACCCGCATTCCCGGGACGAGGACAACAAGCGTCGTCGCGGTTGCCGAGAGCACAGTAGCTGCGACGCCACCGATCGTTACGGTGTTTGCGGTCAAGGTCGTGCTGAATCCTTGTCCCTGAATCGTAATCGTGCTGCCCGCCGGAACGGTTAACGGCGTGATGTTGAGAAATGGTGAGTGCACCGGTTGAAACGGCGGAACGTTTGATTTGAGTGATGTTGCCGAGCGGGGTCATAGACGTACTCGACAACGACTCCGCTCGAGATCCACGACCTTCGCCAATTGGTTGAGGTCGTCATAGAAGTACTGAAAGGTGATTGGTTGTTGAGCCAGCGTCGAGAACCAGAGCGAGCGAATAACACGACACTACTGAAAAGCCACTTCCGCGCGAACTTGAAGTTTCGCGCCCGGCGGAAGCTCGGCGGCATCCTCGAAAACGGCGGTTCCCCACTTTGAGGCGGGTGCGGAAAAATCACCGGCGACAAGATCGCCAGGCGCTCCCGGGGCTGACGTAAAGTTCCGCGCCGGGCGGAAGCCCGGCGGCAGAGCCGGAAGGTCTGCCCCACAACGAGAGGGCGGCGCTGTGACAGGGATTTCACGCGTTCCAACGCCGAAACCCATAACAAAGAAGAAACGCGGGAGAGCCCGGACGATTTGAGAATTTGCGAACTCTGGAACAAGGGATCTCCCGGGCGACGGGTTAATAGCTCGGGAGGGATTGCCGAAGGTTGTGATTTCCGCCAAATCCCATCAGAGGATGTTGCGTGCGCCGAAGCTCGCAGAAATCTTTGATACCGCGAAATCGTGAATAACAGGTATGATGTTTCCCTGAAAGATTTCTGAATCGCGTATGTCCATGGAGAATAAGCAGCTTTATCGCTTTGAAGATTTCGAGTTGAATGCAACCGATCGTCTCCTGCAACGCAACGGAGATGGGGTGGTGCTCGCGTGGAAGGGGATTAAATTACTAGTCGTACTGGTACAGTCGGCCGGAAATGCGTTGAGCAAAGATGAATTGACTCGCCGGGTTTGACCTGATGTCAGCGTCGGCGAAAGCAGTCTCCCTAAACTCGTAGGGACCTTGCGTGAGGCACTCGGCAGAGACAAGAACGGTCTGGAATTCGTCGGAAACGATTCCGAAATTCGGATATCGCTTTGCGCCCCGGTTGAAGCAAGCGACTCCGTAACGCAGCAGTCGGAGGCACCGGCCCCGACGGGACCCGCGGAAGCGGTGCGATCAAATTTTCCGAGCCTTCCGGAACTCCCGGCCGATTCGAAGTTCATCGCGGCGATTGTCGCCGACTTTCACAATTACCCTGTTGGCCTTCGCGGTGGCGGCGGCCGCCGGGCTCTCGTGGTTCGTATGGCGAATTCGGACCATGAGTCACTTCGGAAGAGCGTACGATAGCCGTTGTCGGTTTCCGGAATGTTCCGGGGCATTCGGACTCGGCATGGCTGAGCGTGGCTCTCGAGGAGATGTTCCGGACGGATTTGTCTTCGGGACAAGAGTTATCCGAGCCCGTCGGGGTGAAGAGGTGGCCAGCGCACGAAAGCGAGCTTCGACTGGCGGATACGGATACCTATTCTCGGAAAACGCTGTCCCAAATCCGCCAAAGACTCGATTGCGATCTCGTGCTGTCCGGGGCGTTCGCTGAATTTAATCAAGACGGCCGACCTTTGCTACGTCTTGACATCGCCGTTCAGGACGCGCGCGACGGCTCACGGCGAGTCAGTTTGACGGAGACGGGAACGAGTCGGACCTTCCGGAACTCGTGGCCAGTGCAACTCGCCGGTTGACAGCTGAGCTGGGGGTTCGGCGCGCTCCGGCTATTCCTCCCGAACAATTTGTTCTTCCGCGAACCGCCGAAGGCCGCAAGCTCTATATGGAAGCGTTGGCTAAATGGCGGGCATTTGACCCGCTCTCGGCGCGCGATCGACTTATCGAAGCTGAGCGTTCGGACCCCGACAGTCCGCTCATCCATTCACTGCTGGCAGAGTGCTGGGAGCTCCTGGGTTATCAGAATGAGGCGCGCAAGGAAGCGAGGAAGGCTTCGGAAGTGAGCGCGCCGGTCTCGATGGCGTCGGCGCTGGTTATTCAGGGACGTTCTCGCGAGATTTCCGGAGAATTCGATAGCGCCATTCAGATTTATCGTTCTTTGAGCCAGTCGTTCCCGGAGGAGTCCGATTACGGGTTGATGCTGGCCAGGGCTCAGACCTCCGCCGGGCGTGGACGCGATGCTCTGGCAACCATCCGAACGCTGGAGAACCAGGGTAAGGGTACCGACCCGCGCTTTTCCCTGGCAGAAGCGGCCGCATGGCAATCGGTTGGGGAGTTCGATCCTGAAACTACTGCCGCCCGACGAGCGGAGGACTTCGCCGGCGGCGCGGCGAGTCGCTGGTGGAGGCGAGGGCGCTGCAACTGGAGGGTTGGGCCCTTGACAACGTGGGACGCCGCGCCGATGCGGAGTCCGCCGACTCGCGCGCGCTGGATATTTTCGGGAAGATCGGGGACAAGGACGGTCAGGCAAGGGCGCTCAAGAATCTCGCCGACGTGCTTGACGATAACGGGGACCACGCGGGCGCTGCTGCGACTTATCAGAAAGCATTGACGATTTTCGAGGCGCTGGGCAATTCGCGCGGGGTCGCGCTGTGTCTGAATAATATGGCTTATGCGCTGAAGGACCTTGGCGATCTGCAGGGCGCGCAAGGCGATTTTAGTCAATCCCTGAGGATCAGCCGCGAAATCGGGGACCGCGTCGGCGAGGCGCGCGCTCTTAATGGAGTTGCGCTTGTTCTCTGGAGACGCGGCGACCTCGATAACGCCGCGCGCAATTACAAGCTGGCGATAACGAAGTGGGGAGAGATCGGAGACCGCGAAAACACGGCGACGGTTATGAGTAATCTCGCGATTGTATTTCAGGAACAAAAGCGGTTCCGGGAAGCTCGCGATCTCTTCGAACAATCGGAAAGCATCGAACGGCAGCGCGGCAAGCAAAACGCCGTCGCACGCATTCAGGGTGATCTTGGGGACCTGATGCTTTTGCAAGGCGATTTGGATGGCGCGGAGCGCCGATATCTGGCCCAAATGAAGATCGGTGAGACCATTCAGGAACCGAAACAGGAGTCTTACGCCAGATATGGCCTGGGTGAGGTACTTCGCGCCCGCGGGCATCTGGCGGAGGCACTGGCGCAGCATCAACAAGCCTTCGAGTTACGGAAGAAATCCGGCGAGAAAGGTTTGATGGCCGAGAGCGCGCTCGCCATCGCGGAAGTCGAGTTCGAACAGAAACATTGGGAACGGGCTACGGCCGAGGTGTTGAACGCCGCGGCGGAATTTCGCGAGGAGTCCGAGCGCGATCAGGAAGCCCGCGCGATGGTCCTGGCAGCGCGCATTCGACTGGCTGAAGGTCAACGTGACGCCGATAAAACGATCGACCGGCAGATGTTGGAACGTGCGGCTGTAACGACAGACCGATCCTTGCGCACGGAAGCGGCTCTCTTTAAGGCAGAGCTGAAGAGGTCCGCCGAGGGCGCCGGGAAGTAAGGGCGTGAATCCCGCGCCCTGCCAAATTTGAAGCGTTTTTTACTACGCCTGGCGCAGGCGGAGAACGAAGGACATCGGTCGGATCCCGCGCGTCCAAGCTTGGGCGTCAAGCGTGCGGGCGCGGCTGTAGTGGCTGGAAAGTCTTTCCATACGCCCCCATTGTGCACCTGGCCTGGCAGGATACTGTACTCGTCGATGCGTAAGTATAGTGTTATCAGCGCAAGATAATTTTCGTGTGGTGTGACTGACTGTCGGACCGGCGTACCTTTTGGGCATAAGACGCAGTCCAGCCACGGCTTGAGCGCGGAATCCTTTTTCTTTAGCCCCAGGCGGGCGGGCAGACCCCGCGCCGAGTCGTGTCATCGCACGCTCTCAGCCGTGCTCCAGAGTTCCTCGGACGGTAAGAACCGGCGTCTGACGAAGCTAAATCTTCTATGGCTCCGTAATTTCACCCGGTAAGGGGTTGACCTTATCAGAGGGTTGCAGTCGCAAATCGCCTTCGTTGATCGGGTCGTGGTTTTCGCGTTCGGGATGACCGACGAAACGCGACAACCGAAATGGCGTTCCGTTCTGGCCGGCGCGGGCTTCCAGGTTCGATAGTCCCGCCGCCCGATTCGGGACCATATTCCTGAGAGCCAGAAGCGCAAGGTCGAAGCGATCGTTTGCCCCCACCTTCTGGAACAGGTGCGAAAGATACGCCTTGACGGTTCCTTCCGCTATTCCCATTTTCGAGGCGATCGCCCTGTTCTTCAGCCCCCGCAACAGCAACATCGTCAGCTCACGCTCACGGGGCGTAAGATCTGTCTCGTTAAGAGAATCAAGCTTAGTATTGAGCCCAGCGGGCATCCAGATCCCGCCATCCAGTGCCGTCCGAAAACACTCTACATACAGTTCGAGCGCTGAGCTCATGGGTAGAAAGGCCCGAATACCAAGATGTAGCGCCTGGGCGGCAAACTCAGGTTCCACGTCTTCCGCCCATAGAACGATCGGCGTATCTCCGAATTCTGATTTTAATTGCGCCAGGACTTGCAGCGTGATGGAGGATGTCTCAACCACGAGGAGGCTGGGGCGGTCACCCTGCCGGAGGGAATCGAACAAAAGGTAGTGGCTCGAGTAGACAGCGGAGAGCGCGAATCCCTCCATGCGCGTCAGGAGGGTTCGAAGGCCTTCCGCAAGAATCGGTTCACTGGAGACTGCTACGATGTTTTTCACTTTGATGCGTCCTCTCCGGCTGCAGAAAGGCGAGAGCCGGCGTGGTTGATAAAGAACCTGAATTCTTTGGAGATTCATCGGAATTCCAATAAATAACTAATTTCCTTTCGTCTTTCGGGACCAACCCTGCGCCGAGCGGTGTAATTCGCGACTCATTTTCTTCATAATGCTTCTGGCTTCTATCTTAAAAGCACATTTTAGGATGTATACGGCGAAACAGCTATCCTGGATTGTTCATTTTGTGTGTTTTCCGGCAGGATTGAAGGGTTGTCGCGGGCTAGTTGCGACATCGGTTGCCGCAACTACTCACAAAAACTGGTACCGTACCTTGCGCTTTGCCGGAAATGGTACCGTACCCTGCGTTCGTCCGCGCAAGCCGAAGCGAGGAGCCCCGGGACGCATGGCTCGTTCCATTGCCGACCTGTTGAACAAGCCCAACTACTGACGTAACCCGGGAACTTCTCATCAGCCAAAGGGAGATCAGCGCAGGCTCGATGCGGAGTACGGAATGGAATCGTGTCTGTGCGTTGCAGGTTGTGCAATCGTCGGATCACGGCTTGCCGACACAGTTCAGATCATTTATCAGCTACAGTCAGCGCTTCTATTCCATAAATAACAAAAGTACCTACACTTACGTCGGGATTGCCGCAATTAAGCAATCCTATTACGGTTAATTCGTGAGGATCCCGGATCACAAACCTTCTGTGTGAGCAACTTCGCTGACTCAGAATCCTTAAGGGAGCGAGGCAGTTTCTTTAACGAGGAGTGTCAAATATGATGACGGGCACTTGCCGTTCGATAATCAGATCCTTTTCGGCGAACCGCTGGCACGTTCTGAGATCGTGCCTTGTGGCCACTGCCATCCTGGCTAACTGTCCGGGGGCCGGTGCGGCCTCCTACTCGGGATCGTTCCCCCAGATCGGCAGTATCTGGTGGGGAGAATCGACTTATGCTGCGAATCCCACTCAGGCCGAGAAGTTTAAACTCTTTCTGGCTCCGAACTTCGACACGGCGGCGGCTACCGCCGTGCGATCAGCGGCCCCGGCCACACTACAGCTCACGACTATAAACGCCATGGAGACGACAAACGGCGCTCCCGCGGTGCCGGACAACTACTACCTGCTGGACATAAACGGTAACAGGATTCAGAACTGGCCGGGGAACCCAGGAAACTTCGTTCTGAACCTGACGAACCCGGACGTCGCTCAGTTCCTGGCACAGTATGCCTATCAGCAGATGACGCAGACGGGTTTCGTTTATGACGGCGTCTTCTTCGATAACGTATCGACGACGATTTCCACGATGACTCAGGACTGCTTCGGCAAACCAATTCAAATCAACGATAACTATCCCGGAGCTCCCGACCTGCCCGGCGAACTCGATGCCAAATGGAGCGCAGGGCTCTACAGCCTGCTTTCCGCTTTTCGTCAACTGGCGCCACAGGCTTACATTTCCTCGCATGCCAACCAACTCCCTCCGGATCCCCGTAATCTCGCCATCGAGAACGGGGATGCGCTCCTCTTCGACGCCGTGAACGTCCGGGAAGGAACGCTGGCTTTCGGAAACCTGTACGACACCTATGAGCAGTGGTTCGCGCAGGGCCAGTCCCCGGTCATTGCGACGGTACAGTCTTCGCCGCCCAACCAGATCGCCTATGGGTACGGCTACACTCCGCTCACAGCCGCGCTTCCCTCCACGATTGCCTTCGGGCAGAGCTGGTACCCCAACATGCGTTTCGGTCTGGGCGTGGCACTGATGAATAACGGTTATTCGATATACGACCTGGGTGACACCAGCTCACCGGTAACGTGGTGGTACGACGAATACGATTTCGATCTGGGAATGCCGACCGCTGCCGCCACGCAGATCGGCTCGGGGCCGGGGGCAAACCAAACCATCAATCCCGGATTTAACGGCGGTCTGGCGCCCTGGTTTCTCGGCGTGACAGGTGGCGGCTCCGGCCAGGGCACGGCAACAGTGGATGCCGCCGGCGGTATGGATGGAGGGCCGGCGGCGCACATCACCATTACCTCGCCCGCTACAGCGGCCTGGTATCTCGATTTCCAGCAGGGCGGAATGTCGCTAACGGCCGGACAGGAATACCAGGTTCAATTCCTGGCCAGGGCCAGTAATCCATACACGTTTCAGATGAGCGTGCAGAGTGGAACTTCCCCATACCCCTATTACGGACTGAACGGGATGACAGTAACCGTGGGTACGACGTGGGCCTCTTACTCGGTTTCCTTCGTGGCGCCGACCACCGCAAGCGACGGAATACTCGAGTTCCTCTCAGGCAAGCAGACGGGCGATTTCTGGCTCGAAGATGTGCAGCTTTTCACTGCCCCCACACGGCTCTACCGGCGCGACTTCACCAACGGCGTGGTATTGCTGAACGGAACATCAAGTACGCAGACGATTTCCCTTGAGCCCGGTCTGCAGCGGTTCAGCGGTTCGCAGGCGCCCCTGTATCAATACATTGTGGACGATACGGGCGCCGGCTTTACAACGAACGGACCCTGGATCGTGAACACGTTCGATACAGGTCAGCGCGTTGCCACAGGTCCTTACTATCATGCGTGGCAAAGCGTTCTGCACGAACTGGACACCGCCGAGGGCAGTGCGCAGTGGAATCTGAACCTTCCGCAGCAGACTCATTTCACGATTCAGGTCTGGCTGCCGGGCGCGCCACTGGCGAGCACATGGACCCGGAAAGCCGTCTATAGCGTGATGTCGGCGGGTACGGTAATTGCCACCACGACGCTGGATCAGAGCCAGGCAGCGGCGGGTGACCAGTGGTTCACGCTCTTCACGGACCTTGATCTCACGACAGCAACAGCACCCTATCTTAGTGTGCAAAACGGCGGTTCGGGCCCGCTGATTGCCGACGCCGCGTATGTGTATTCATCAACGGCGCTCTACAACGACGGATCGGCCGCGCCTCAGGTCACGCTGGCCCCATTTGACGCCATTCTGCTGCAGCGACAGACACAAACTCAAACTCAGACGATTACTTTCAGCGCGGTGAGCGATCAATCGCTGGGAACGGCGCCATTTCCCGTATCACCGGCAGCAAGTTCGGGACTGCCGGTCATCGTCGCATCCAACACTCCATTAGTGTGCCCGACGGCGGCATACCTTGTGACCCTGACCGGACCCGGCACTTGTTCACTTACGGCGACGCAGCCAGGCAACGGAACCTATAAGGCGGCAGCACCGGTCACTCAAACATTTCAGGTAATGAATCCGGTGAGCCCAACAAGTGCACAGACCATCAGCTTCGCGCCGACTCCCACGCAGGCAATGGGAGCGAATCAGTTTACGATCGTCGCGACTGCGAGTTCGGGACTGCCCGTGAGCTTCAGTGCGGCGCCCCCGGCGGTTTGCCGGGTTTCCGGGAGTATGGTTTTCCTGACAGCGCCCGGCACATGCAGCATTACGGCAACGCAGCCGGGGAGCACCGCTTATGCCGCGGCGCCACCGGTCATTCAGAGCTTCACGGTGGCGCCCAATCTGATTGTTAACGGCGGATTTGAGAACGGTTCTCTGTCCCCGTGGCAGCTCCTGGTCGGCGCAGGGGAGGTATCCGCCGCTCCGGACACCTCAACGGCGATCGGCGGGCAATTCTCCGCGCTCATCAAGGTCGCCCAGACCGTTCCTTCGACCTGGCAAATCGATTTCCAGTCGGAAACCTTTTCACTGACCGCCGGCAAAGAGTATCAGGTCAATTTCCTGGCGATGTCGGATTGCACACCGCCCATTACAGTGGTCACCCAGGGAGGCCCTCCCCTCTGGCCTTTTTACGGACTGGCGACTCCGGTCCTGCTCACGAGTGGTGTGTGGAGTTATTATTCGATGACCTTCGTAGCCTCGGCAACCGCAAGCGACGCGACATTGGAATTCTGGCTCGGAGCTCAACCGTCGAACATCTGGATCGATAACGTGCAAGTCTTTGCCACCGGTAATTAGTCAGGGTGTTGAGTTACCAGTACGTTCGTCGCCGTTCGTGCAGCCGGACCGCGCGGTCCGGCGCAGGCGAGGACGTATCCCGCACTTACGTTCCCTGGAGCGAACTTCCAACGGAGGACACCAGCGAATCGCAGGACGAGGCCGCGCGACTATCGCACCAGGCCACTTTGCGGATCCTTTCGGGGCTTATTATGCGCTTTTCTTCACAAATAACCAACGTTACTAAACCTTAGCGGGGATTGTAGCGAGTTAGTCGCGCGCCTTAAGGTTAATTCTGTGAGGGCTGCAAAATCGAATACCCGAAGAACGCTTTAGCGTGGGCAATCCGAATTCAAGAGGCGTCGTTCTTTTTCATGGGAATGGAATATGAATACGGGAATCCAGGGTTCCATAACAGATCCTTTTCCACGGGCGGCCGCCTTGGCTTCCGAAATCTCGCCTGCGGAAAATCAGCGCATGCTGAATCGGGATCGAGCATTTCGCACGCTCGCGGTTGCCTGCGCTGCGAAGGAAATCAAAATATAAGACCTGGTTCGGCCGGGACCGGGAAATCGGACATACCGGGCGACAACGTCGCCGTGGAGAGTGTGACGACAAATTGGAGCTCAATGGCGGTTTGCTTAATAACGCTCTGACGCCGGAAATCCCGCGAGAGGCGCTTTCCCGGTTTTTTGACGCTCTCACGTTCGGGAAAGGCCGGGCTTGAAAACGGAACCGGCATACCGACCTCTTACCGCCGGGTGAGGCCCCGCGCCAGCGTGACCGGGACGGAACGGGACCACTCGATCAAGGTCGCCCGCACATGCGGGCTGAAAGGAACGAGATGAAACACCGAAACAACTCAGCAACCGTTAACACTTACAGTGCCGTCCGGGAGGCCGCTATCCTTCAGGGCATCGATCTCGTCAATGAGATCGCGAAGCGCTTCCGGCTACGAGTGCCTCGATGTATCGCATTCGATGACCTGTTCAGCGCCGGCATGGTCGGCATGATCCAGGCCGTGGATCGCTTCGACCACGCCCGCGGTCTGAAGTTCAAGTCGTACGCTCAGCACAGAATCGGAGGGGCAATGCTCGACTTTCTCCGCGAAGAGGATCCGCTCTCCCGAACCGAACGGCGGCGCGTTCGGGAGTCCGATCTCCGTGCAACCTGCGGCGGCCATCAGCCTGCGACGGTCAGCCTGGATGATATCCCGTTACGTCGCCTTGCGGCACCGGTCCAGCCCGCATTCATCACGCATTCCGAACTCCGAGAAGCTCGTTGTTGCCTCTCTTCGGTCGAGAATCGCGTGATCGGGTTGCTGTACGAAATGGGCTGGCAGAGCCGCGAGATCGCCGCCGCGCTACACCTTAAGGAGCGTTATGTGTCTCAAATAAAACAACGAGCGCTAGCAAAGCTCCGTCTCCATCTGCAAGTGAGAAGCGAACGAAGGGCCGCGCAGGCACCACTTTCGGTTCCATGCGTTCGCGCCGAGTGAGGCGCCTTTAAGAAACGACGAGGGTAGAGCCGGCGTCTCCGACGAGGGCGTTTAAACCTTGTCCTGCTCCTGCGCGGGCGTTCCTGTCGTCCCGGCAGCCGGGTAGTTTCTCAAGCTAAGGCGCGCCCCCTCATCAAAGGCCCGGCGGTCCGGGTCGATCTCTTAGCAACCGCGCGATTCCCGAGCCGCTCTCGGCCTACAAAAGCGCGATAAGGAAAACGGAGCCGCGTTTGGGTGAGAGCGGCTATCGAGATTCCAAAGGTCCGCAACCTGGCTCGGGGTCACATTCCTGAGAGTGAGGAGCGCGAATTCAAAGCGATCGTTCGCCCCCACCTTCTGGAACAGATGCGAGAGGTAGACCTTAACCGTTCCTTCGGTTATTCCCATTTTCCAGGCGATCTCTTTGTTTTTCAGTCCCTGCACCAGTAACATCGCGAGCTGACGCTGACGCGGGGTAAGATTTGTCTCGTTCAGAGAAAGGAGCTTCGTATTGAGCTCTGCGGGCATCCATGTCCGGCCTGCAAGGACGGCTCGAAAACACTCGGCATACATATCGAGCGCCGAGTTCCTGGGAAGAAATGCGCTAATGCCAAGATGAAGCGCCTGGGCGGCGAACTCGGGCTCCACGTCTTCCACCCAGAGAATGATCTCCGCACCTCCGAACACGGATTTTAATTGCTCCAGAATGCCCAGTGTGACGGAAGGTGTTGTGTGAACGACAAGCAGATCGGGGCATCCGCCATGTTGCAGGTGGCCGAGGAGAAGGTTATGGTTCGGGTAGACCGCGGACAGAGCGAGTCCATCCATGCGCGATAACAGGTTTTGAAGACCTTCAATCAGGATAGGTTCGTCGGAGAGTGCTACGATACGTTGCAATTTTGGGCTCCCTTCGCGACTCAAGCCGGTTTTCGTGAAAAGGCGAATTGTTCCGAAAGTCTGCGGACTCTGCGGTGACCGTGCCTTTTTTGCCATGGCGGGTCGGCTCGCAGCCAAACAGAGCAATTTAATATCCATTGCTCAGCGCTAATAATAGACACAATGAGCTCTATTTTTTAATAATTAATCGCCTTATTCTTCCTGTTTAGCAAGTTATGAGCTTCGCCCGGGACAAAACGGGTGGCTTTTCAAAGGTCAAGGAGCGCGATTCGACGCTCGGAGTAACACTGAGATCGAAGCTCGGGAGCGCCGCAGGACCGCTCAAAGAAGCACGGACGACATCGTTGCGAGCGAGGTAATCGGGAAGTTCCGTGTCTGTTACCAGGTACGCATTTTTGCCGCGGTCATACATACAGCAGGGATGCGACGCAGACCGAGAGTTAATCGGAAAGCGCGGGGCAGGACTTTTACGGAAATAAATTGACCTCGCATTTTCGCTGTGAGCGGGAACAGATTTCCTTCGTTGTCGGGGGAAACGCAGTTCTCGAGGCAGCCGGGTCGCGGCGACCATCGGTCTCTGGAGGTCTCACCGCAGGCGGCGGCAACAACCGCCGCAGGCGTTCTTAAAGGGCATCGCGCAAAATCGAGAAGAAAAGACCGGGCTTTTACGACAATACGGTTCCGGAATGATTTCATCGGCAGCGGCGTAGTCACTGTGCCAGGTACCGGAGACGTCCTCGCTCTCAGTTCTCCAGGCAAGATCTCCAACGGCAGGTATCCAAGGCCGGGCAGACTTTTATTGCATCCCATGCAGGATGTGGCAACGGGAGGCGAACTGGCGGCGCAATATTCGAGGCTGGTTTTTGTTGTTTATGTGTAGCCGTGCGGGTCACACGGGGTCCGCGGACGCAGGGGAATAATCAGGTTTAGTCGACCTCACCCGCGCAGTCCCAGGGAAGAAATCAGCCCACGCGAGTCCGCGATGGTCTTTCCGAGTCACCGTTTGGGGTGTCCGAATCGCTGGGGGAACGATAACGCCGGAGGGCCGCATTGAGCTGGACAAGATCCTCAGCTGGAGACGACAGTGAGCCGACCGCCACAACATACTTCTTGAAGAAAATCATCTCGATCCAATTGAGGATCCTGAGAGCTATGGATCCCATGCGACCAGCGACGGATATCCCAGCTCTGCGCACTGGAGCAGCCGCGACACCTTCCGATTCAGACTTTGTCTCCGGATACTCGGGGTCGCGGCAATAATCCGATGTCGTTTTGTCTTTCCGAATCCGAACATCTACTTTCTGCATTTTGTAGCCTTAGATTGGAATTTGCCTTTAAAAGGCCCCCCGGCCCGTTTCCTCTGACATTGCTGCCTCAGGTTCACCGTTTTCGGACGCATTCTGTTTCGATTGGCGGCCGGCTAGCCAGGCGGCGCACATTCCTGCCTCCGGCTCGACTGCGAACCGCTAAGGCGGAGCCATCAATGAACTTCTTAGAGTCTGCAGGCGTTGCAGTCCACGAGGAAGCCTCACCCCCAACAAAAGCGTCCCACTCCTGCTGCATCGGCGCTGCGAGACGGACGGATTGCATTTAAAATATAGTTCTTTTCGTCGGGACGCCGGAGTGGCCTTTGGTTAGTACTGGAAAGCAGACTGTATTTTTTCCCTCATAACCGTGTGTTTTCTTCCGGCAGGTTTAACCTATTTCCGCAGGACAAAGGGAAATGAGTAAGGAGCAGATGCCCTTTAACAGAGGCGAAAGACGCCAGCATCAGTTTCAACCCGGTAACAAACTTCAGGACGCTTCCTGCCTCTCGATGGCGAGTATGTATGGGAGGCGGTAACCACTCCTTACCAGTGCGACGGGAAGCTTCACGAAAGCATCGTGCCCGGCTCAGAATCGCCTCCCGCACCGTTTATGGACGCGATGGCGCCTGCGCTTTCGGCGGCCCCACCGGCGCGGGCCGTCGCGCCTCAAGCACGATGGAGGTATCGCCCTGGGCAGTAGTTAATATCGATGAGACGAGCACGCGGAAGCGAGGGCTATTCTCGGCAAGCGCGCTGGGAACTGGCCAGACTCTCCGGTTCTGGAAGATGTCGCAATTCCTGTTGCGGCCGCTGAGATGCCTGGGGCCTTCGACCAGACTTAGCGCGAACTCGTTACGCGGACGCCGCGAGCTTGTCACGCACCGATGGTTCGGGTTCGGTGGCGAAGACCGAATAGACCACGCCTGCGATCACCGCGCCTATAATCGGCGCGACCCAAAACAGCCAAAGCTGTTCGATGGCCCATCCTCCCACGAATATCGCCGGCGCCGTGCTGCGCGCCGGATTCACCGACAGGTTCGTCACAGGAATCCCGATGAGGTGAATGAGAGTCAACCCGAGGCCGATTGCGATCGGCGCGAAGCCCTTCGGGGCTCTCGTGTCGGTAGCTCCCAGAATGATCATCAGGAACATAAACGTCAGCACCACTTCGGCCGTCAGGCATGCTCCCAGGCTGTAGCCGCCGGGTGAATGCGCCCCGTAGCCGTTGGAGGCAAACCCGCCCGCCAGATCGAATCCCTCTTTGCCCGCCGCGATGATGTATAACACGGCCGATCCAGCAATGCCGCCCAACACCTGTGCGACGACGTATGCCGGCAGTTCCGAAGCAGAAAATCGCTTGCCTACAACCAGGCCCACTGAGACGGCGGGATTCAAGTGGCATCCCGAAATGTGGCCGATTGCAAACGCCATGGTCATTACCGTGAGGCCGAATGCCAGAGCGACTCCCGCGAAGCCAATGCCGAGGCCCGGAAAAGCCGCGGCAAGCACTGCGCTGCCGCATCCGCCGAACACGAGCCAAAAGGTTCCGATAAATTCCGCAAACGCTCTTTTCGAAAGGGGCATAAAGAAAAGGCTCTCTTTCCGCTGTCGATTACACTCCGCAACAATACCAATTTCCCGAGCCGGGAATGTGTCGGGTAGATGACGCGCATTCCATCAATAATCGGCATGCAATTATCGACGGTCCCGACCGCGCCGCCAAAGGCTTTGCGTTCGTTACCTGCGACTCTCTTCGCATAATCCCCACGCATGTTCCGGTCAGGTCGCCCTGGCCACTCCACGGGCTGCGGTTCTTAGTGGCGATAGTTTCTCCGATTTGCGCGACCCGGCAACGAATTAGTATTGCCTCCGGGCGTTAAATGACTGCAGTCCTGACTTTGGTTCAATAATTTTTGGTTGCCGCATTCGATGCAGAAGCGGTGGTACCTGGCTGTGCATGCGGCGCTTTATTACTCGGGTATTAGACCGGTGCGCAGGCTCCGAAAGGCAGCCTGATTCCGTTAGCGGCGTAGTAGTCACATGGACGCGAAACGGGCTGTTTCGGGACAAGGCGGGGTAAGATCGCCTGCGCTACCGGAAATGACGTAAAGTTCCGCGCCGAGCGGAAGCTCGGCGGCAGGCCCGAAGGCCTGCCCCACAAAGGTTTTTCGTGGTTGCTCGTGGGCTGACCCCACAACTTTATACGTCGCTTGTTTTCAGGGCGCGGGCTCGATTCGCAGCAGAGCTCCGTCGTTCTCGTCGGTGAGCAGATAGAGCAATCCATCGGGGCCCTGCCGGACGTCGCGGATCCGCTGGTGCAGGTCCGTCAGCAAGGATTCGCGGCGCTGCTCCCCATTCTGATTGAATACAATCCTTTCAATGTGTCCCGTCCGCGGCAGGCGTCCCACCGTCATGGCGCCAACGAAGAGATTATCCTTCCATGCGGGAAAGCGGTCGCCCGTATAGAACGTTATGCCCGACGTCGTGATGGACGGTACCCAGAACAACTCCGGCTCCTCCATTCCTTCCACCGGCCGAGGGGCGGACATTTTCTTTCCGTCGTAATCGCGTCCGTAGGTAACTACCGGCCATCCGTAGTTCTTGCCGGCATGAATGATATTGACTTCGTCGCCTCCCTGAGGGCCATTCTCCGTTTCCCACAGAAGACCTGTTCCGGGCTGGATCGTAAGGCCCAGAATCGTGCGATGTCCGAGCGAAAAGATTTCGGGCTTGTGGCCCGGCTTACCCACAAAAGGGTTGTCTTTCGGGATAGAGCCATCGTCGTTGAGCCGGAGGATCTTTCCCACGTCGGAGTTGGGGTCCTGCGGAAGACTCTCGTTTCTGCGGTGGGAGGAGGCGAAATAGAGCTTGCCGTCCGGGCCGAAAACTACGCGCGATCCGTCGCCGCCCTGCAGCGGCTGCCAGGCGTCGGCAACGAAGATGTCGGTGACCCCCGTGAGATTGTGCCCGTCGAACCGCCCTCGTGCCAGGGCGGTTGTTGCCCAGTATCCCTTGACGCCCGCTGGCGGGGTTCCTTTTTTGATGTAGGTAAGGTAAACGAACTGGTTCTTCGCAAAATCCGGGTGCAGCGCCACGTCGAACAACTGATCGATGGAAAGGCCTTCTATTCCGTGGACGGGCTCGGCAGCAAGTTTGCCATTGTGAAGCAGCCGGAGGTGGCCAGGGCGTTCCGTGATGAGCGCATCGCCTCCGGGAAGGAAGGCGATGCTCCAGGGATGTGGGAGTCCTCGGGCCACAACCGAGACCTGGATTTTCGTTTTCTGCTCATAGGTCTCATAGGTCCAGGGGCCAGGGCCCAGAGCGGCTGGAGGAGTCTGCGCCCAGGCGGCGCCCGAGGTCAGGCAACACAGGACCAGGGGAGTCACCGGACTCAGGAGCCAGAAGCCGGCCCTGGCTCTGGCGACGCGCCCGGCTCCCTGTGCGTCAGATAGCAACCGTCTCATTCCGCGAAGCAAAATCAAGCAGATTCTCCTTTACCAGGGACTCGGATTTTGGAGCTTATCATAAGGCGGCGCCGGGAGGATGCCGCGCGATCTGTGGTAAGCTTCACAGTTTCGAGAAAAGGGATTTACGTGAACGAAGCTTCTTCGCCGGAGACCCTGATTTTCTGCAGTCAATGCGGCCGTTCATTTCCGGTGGACGACCTGTTGCGTTTCGGGGACAGCTACGTCTGTGCCGATTGCAAGAGCTCGTTCGTGCAACGTGTGCGCGAAGGTGTCACCGTCGGGCCAGCTCTGAATTATGCCTCGTTCGGGATGCGTTTTCTGGCGTTACTAATCGATGGCGTCATATTGTTCATTGCCAGCCTTGCCATCGGGTTTATTTTCCCCGGGCCGGTGCGCCCGACCCCGGGAAGCATTTACGGGCTGTTTAGTCTCGGGACGTTGCTGAATCTCGGAATCGGCTTTGCATACTATGTCTTTCTGCTGACAGCGTATGGAGCGACCCTGGGCAAGATGGCGATGGGGGTAAGAATCGTGACCTCCGACGGCGGGCCTTTATCATTCGGCCGGTCTACCGGCCGATACTTCTGCGCCAATTTTCTTGAGCCGTTTACGCTCGGGATCGGCTACCTGCTTGCGCTGTTCGACGACCAGGCGCGCACGCTGCACGACCGCATTTGCGGCACACGGGCAATCAAAACTCGCTGACAGGGATGCCGATTCACTGTACGCGCTGCGCCGCGGCGCTGCCGGTCTGGATCGTCAAGGCAGGCGATTCCGCGATGTGCCCTTCCTGTAACACGAACCTGATCATTCGCCCCTTCCCCGCTCTGCTTGCTACGAGACCTCAAGTAAATCCCGACGAGCTGCGAATCGAGGCGGGCGAGGCCAGTTGCTTTTACCACCTCCAAAAACGCGCGGCTTCATCCTGCGGCCAATGTGGACGCTTCGTCTGCGCTCTATGCGCCGTTGACTTTGACGGCGCCATATGGTGTCCGGGATGTCTCGCGGACGCGCAGTCGGGCAGGAAACACGCCGCGCTCGAGAACCGGCGCGTGCTTTGGGACTCGATCGCTCTGGCGACGGCGACGCTGCCTTTCGTTCTTTTTATCTGGCCGGCGCTGCCAGGTAGTCTCGCCGCGATTTTCATTTCTATCCGGTACTGGAAACGCCCGGGCAGCCTGATCCCGCGCGGGAAGTGGCGCTTCGTACTGGCGATTCTGATTGCGTTTGCGGAACTGGCGCTTTTCGTGTTTATTGCGTTTGGGATGTTTCTGACGCTGAGGAACCGGCGACAATGAACACGGAATTTCCTTATCGCCGGCTCGGATCGCGCATGCCGCACATCTTCGGCTATGACACGCTGTGGACAGGCGCCGACCATCTGCTATCGGTACACAACACGCGTTTCGTTGAAGAGTACCGGCGCTTCGAATGGCGGGAGATTCAGGCGATCGTGATCCGCAAACAACCGCGCTTCCGGGTACCCGTTTACTGGGCTCTGGCCTGCGGTGTGGCGTTTGTGGGTGTGATCGCCGGTAAGATCAGGCACAACGATTCGGTCACCGTTTTGAGTTGGGCGGTACTTCTGCTGCTGGCACTCTACTGGCTATCGGCTTCGCTATTGCTCAGTTGCAGATGCGATATTCAAACCGCTATCGGCGACTATGAACTGCGGGGCCTCTATCGATATACGGCTGCGCAACGCGCTGTCGAAACTCTGGAAGCGAGAATCCATGATGCCCAGGGCGCCCTGGCCGAGGATTGGGATTTAGACGACGCACCCGACTCCGCGCTCCCACAGGCGGCGGAACAAATACCCGAGTCCGATTCGGGAAACCGCAAGCAAGACCTGGTCGCTGCGCTGGCCTGCGCGGCGCTCCTCGTCGATGCGTTATTCTCCTGGCTGGCTCGCGCCCCGCATATTTCTCGCGCCGTTCAGATATTCAACGTGCTGGCGACGCTTGTCGCGGTCATTTTACCGGTTTTTTCGATTGCCGTCTCCATGCGGAGCAAACGATTCACATTCATGCGCAACCTGTTCCTGATCGCCGTGTTCGCGGTGGGTCTGGCCAACTACGGCACTCGATTTGCGACGGTTTTACTGGCGTTTCAAAGAATCAGGCCCCAACCATCGTTGTCCGTGTCCCCTTTCAACGAATCATTCTATTGGCTGAATCAGATCGCGGAAGTGTCGCTCGGCCTGGTGGGTCTGTTATACCTTCTGGCGACCGCGCGGAGGAGGCAGACATCGGCGCCTTAGCGCAGCAGCGCTGTTTTTCTCATGCAGGCCGGGAAGCGGTTTCGCGGTGTCCGGGATGCGCGCGATTCTTTTGCCGTGAGTGCGTCACGGATTTCGATGGACGGCTGTCCTGCGCGTTTTGCATTCGGGCGCAGCTTGCGGCACGCACGCATGCGAAAGGCCGGCGGCGATGGATGGCGGCGATCAAGTCGATTGCCGCAGCATTGTCTGCTCTGGTGCTGAGCTGGACCTTTTTCTATCTGGCGGGCCAGCTTGTTGGCCGTCTATCGGGTGCGGGTGGCCTATGAGTTCGGCCCAGGGTTCAACGGGGACGGGAGTCGACATGGTCGAGCGCGCTCTTTTCCTCCTGCGATCCCTTCCGGCGGGCGTCTGGGCAGTCCAGGCCGCGGGTTCGGCGTCCCTTCTGCTGAGCGTGCTCTATTTCAGTTTCGATATGACGTCGGCCGGCGCTAACTCAAGCCCGGTGGCAGAAGCACTGCTGTGCGCGGTTTGTTTTCTGTGGTTCAACGTGTGCCGGGCCCGGTTCGCCCAATTACTTTCCAGCGCGTTTGGCGATCAGGACCCACGTGGGTGGAAGCAGGCATTCGATCCAGGCAACCTTGTCCTGCAAAGCTGCAAGCTGTTCACGATGCCTCTGGCACTCATCGCCGTATTCCCTTTGGGGTGGACTGTGGCGTTCTTCCGTACGGTCGTCGCTTTCGCGGGTCGCGGCGCGCGCAGGCGATCTGCAAAAATGGCGGGACTGTGGCCGGGTCAGACGTGGGCAATCATCGGTATCCTGGCTCTGGTTTCCGCTGTTGTGTTCCTCAACCTGCTGGTAGTGCTTACCCTGCTGCCGGGCCTGGTAAAAATCTTTTCCGGCGCGGAGAACGATTTTACGCGGCTGGGTTTTGTCCTCAACGGAACCGTGCTCTCGGTTGCGGCCGGGCTGACCTGGTTGCTGGTTGACCCTTTGTACCAGGCCGTGTTTTGCGTGCGCGCATTTCTCGCCGACTCCCGCGAAACCGGTCTCGATCTGGTATTTGCGCTCCGCCATCTTGTGCCATTGACTCTGCTGGCTGTTGCCGCCGTTCCGCACGCGGTTGCGCAACCGGCGCAGGTTACGCCCCGGGAACTCGATGCGAGCGTCGAAAAAGTCCTGGAACAGCGCGAATATGCCTGGCATCTTCCGCGTGCACACGATTCGAAGCCGGGCTTTTTCGACTTTTTTCAACCGGTTCGCACGGCATTTCGCAAGGCCGTACGGTGGTTGGGCGAGTTTTTCCGCCGTCTCTTTCGCAACGACCAATCGGAAGAAGGGTCCGGCAGGGCAGCGCATTTTCCAGCCGTGCGATGGACAGTTGTCCTGCTCATCGCCTTGCTGGCTGTTGCGCTGGGTTTTGCACTTGTACGGGTGCTTCGCCCGCGAAACACTGCTGTTACGGCTGTTCCTGCGCAGGCGCCGCGGGCTTTTGCGCTCGATAGCGAGGAGACCTCGGCGGCCGACCTTCCGGAAGAACAGTGGATGGAGCTTGGCCGTGAGTGCCTTGCCCGCGACGATTGCCGCCTGGCGCTCAGAGCATTCTATCTGGGAAGTCTCTCCTGGCTGGGACGGCGCGATTTGCTGACGATTGCGCCTTTCAAATCGAATCGGGACTATGGGCGCGAGTTGCGCCGGCGAGCGCATAACGAAGCGCTGGAAGCGGCGTTTTCCGATAATGTGGACGCGTTTGAGCGTGGATGGTACGGATTGCATCCGGTCGATGCCGGACAGGTGGGGGAATTCATTGAGACTTTGTCTCGGATGAAGGGTTATGCGGAAGGCTGAGGCTGGCGACAAGATCGCCGGCGCTACCGCCGTCGTAAAGTTCCGCGCCGAGCGGAAGCTCGGCGGCAGGGCCGAAGCCCTGCCCCACCCAGCAGCGCATAAGTATTTTGGCCCGGTCGTGCTGTGTTTGCTCGGTGCGATTTTCGCAACAGGCCTTTTCCAGATCCTGCGCATCCGCCTTATCAGCGGGGGACTCTATCCGGCCTGGTCTTCGTTGCGTTCCGATCCGGACGGTACGCGGGTGCTCTTCGACTCGCTTGCCGGGACCGGGCGGTTTGAAACCGTTCGCAACTACAAGAGACTCGGAGCGTCGGCTGAACGGAATGCGACCATTTTGTTTCCGGGCTATTCACCTGGCTCCCTGATTCAGGCATCCAGCGCCGAGTTGAGGGAATTGGAGGCGGCCGCCCGATCCGGCAACCGGCTGGTGGTGGCACTGGACCCCCGGGGATGGTTCTTTCCGCCAAAGCAGGAGTCCAACAGCGCACTTGTGAAACGCTGGGGCGTGGGCGTCAACCGGGTCCCGGGCGACGAAGATACGGTCGAGCTGTTGTTCGATAAGACCGAAGGGTGGACACCGCTCGTTCTTACCAGCGGGCGGCCGGTTGTTATCGAACGGCGATTCGGTTCCGGCAGTATTGTTCTGGCCGCGAGTTCCGACGCGTTTGCCAACCAGAATCTTGCCACGAAGAGAGACTCGGCTTTGCTGATGCGATTGATTGGGCCAAACGCGCGCGTCGTTTTTGACGAGTCGCACCTCGGCGTGGAGGACACGGGAAGCATACTGGGGCTCGTTCGCAAATATCGAATGGATGGCCTGCTATGGGGGCTGCTGATGCTTGCCTGCGTATATGTATGGAGCCACGCCGCGGGATTTCCGCCACCCTCGCCCGTGCACCTCGAAACAATCGCCGGTCACGACGCGGGCTCCGGCCTCGGACAACTCTTGCGGCGCCAAGTTCCCCTTTCCCGGCTCATCGAGACCTGTGTCCACGAATGGGAACGGTCCAATATCCGCACGAGACTCTCGGTCTCGGGACAAGACGATCCGCTGGCAGCCTACCGGGCTCTTCAGGAACAAACTCACTCGCAAATGAACGAGAATCTCGAAGTCTTTCACCACAATTTAGACAAGGCGCGTGCGGAGATCCGCAAGGTGATCCTCGGTCAGGATCGCGCCATCGATCAGGCAATCATCACAATCCTCGCCGGGCAGCACGCGTTGATTGAAGGCGTGCCTGGCGTCGCTAAAACACTACTTGTCCGAGTGCTTGCCCGCGTCACCGGCGACGCGTTCTCACGCATCCAGTTCACTCCGGATTTGATGCCCGCCGACATCACGGGCACGAACGTGTTCAACCTGCAGCGGAATGAATTCAATCTCATCCCCGGCCCCGTGTTCACGACCTTTCTCCTGGCGGACGAGATCAATCGAGCACCCGCCAAGACGCAATCCGCACTGCTTCAGGCGATGCAGGAACGGACTGTGACCATCGACCGCGAGACTCACCGGCTCTCGCCAGGTTTCACGGTTTTTGCTACGCAGAACCCTATCGAGTTCGAAGGCACATATCCTTTGCCGGAAGCGCAGAAGGACCGTTTCATGCTGAAGATCGCGATGTCATTTCCCGAGCGCGAGGAAGAAATCACGCTGGCAGGGCGGGTGCTGGGTCCGGAGGCGCCGGAGGCGGTATTCGAAAGCGGCGCCGTCGCGCCGGTACTTGCGGACGGTCAACTGGATCGAATGCGAGAGGCGCTCCGGGATGTGGCTGCGCGAGAGGAGCTCGTGCGCTACGCCGTGGATGTCGTGCGCAAGACGCGCGCGCATGAAAGCATCCTGGTCGGTGGGGGGCCTCGCGCGACTCAATCCCTGCTGCTCGCGAGCCGGGCTGCGGCGGCAATAGAAGGACGGGATTTCGTCACGCCCGACGATATACGCGCGATGGCGTTCAGCGTTCTCGACCACCGGATCGTCCTGCGACCGGAATCTGAGATTGAAGGAGTTCGAACGCAGGAAGTGCTGGAAGCAATCTTCCGTGAGATTCCGGTTCCGAGATGATTCGACCGGCGCCGCCATTGATCGCCGCCACTGCCGTCGTTGTGGCGCCGCTTTGCACGGTTGCCGGCTTGTATCCGGAACTCTTGTTTGTCTGTTGCGGCGGGATGGCTCTGTTTGCAGCGGTTGCGGTTGTGGATGCTGCGCGCGCCGTGCGGTCGCTCGCTGGCTGGAAGGCTTCCACGCCGCCCGCTCTTCGGTGGTTCAAAGACCGGCAGGATGTGCTGCCCCTGTCGATCGAACCTGCCGAGCCGACAGCAGGTGAGGCTCGGATTCACGTCGCGTTTCCAGCGGAGATCGAAACCAGGAACAAGATCGTCGTGACGACGACCGAACAGCCGGGTGTGGTGGAGATCGCCTGTACGCCACGCCGGCGCGGGGACTTCGCGCTCCGGACCTGCAACATCGAACTGCTCTCTTCGCTTCGGCTCTGGTTCGCCAGCCGGGCCTTGCCGATCGCCTCGGAGATTCGGGTCTACCCGGACTTACGGCGCGAGCGAGCGACCGATCTCATTCGCGGCCGTAATCTCATGGGCGCCCATCGGCGGCGGCAGTTGGGAAAGGGGAAGGAATTCGAGAAGCTTCGCGAGTACGAACAAGGAGACAGCTTTGAGGACATTGATTGGAAGGCCACTGCGCGCCGTCAGAAGCCGGTAGTGAAGGTCTTCCAGATCGAACGAACCCAGGAAGTATACGCGGTTATCGATTCGTCTCGGCTGAGTGCGCGCGCTGGTGCGATCGACGCATATGTGACTGCGGCGCTGACACTGGCGATAGCGGCGGAATCGCAGCACGACCGCTTCGGACTCGCTTCGTTCAGCGCGGGGGTGGACGCGTTTTCGTCCGGCGGCGAGCGGCAAAGGGCATTTCGCTTCATGCCGCGACGCGATTTATGCGCTGCAGCCTTCCACCGTAACTCCGGATCTCGAAGAGGTGCTTTCTTTCCTGCATACGCGGCTGCGCAGGCGTTCGCTTATCGTGTTTCTGACTGCACTGGACGATCCGTTTCTCGCCGAAGCGTTTCTGAAAAATATTCACGTCCTGTCGCGGCGACACCTGGTGATGGTCAATGTGCCGGAACTGAGCGATGTGCGGCCGTTGTTTTCCGGCGCTTTACCGGAAAACTACAATCAGATCTATACGAAACTGGCAGGGCATATGCAGTGGGTCGGCCTGCGTGAGTTGCAGAAAACTCTGCAGCGGCATGGGGTGCGCCTCGCCATTGTGAATGCTGCGAGCCTGCCAGGACAGCTCAAGGGGCAATATCGGGATGTAAAGCAGGGGCAGCTTTTGTGATTCTCGATCTCGGCCGATTCACCGATCTCGAGCGCCCCCTATGGCAGGAATTCGAGAACATTCTGGCGCGCTTGGAGCGCGACAGCAGAACCACCATGACCATTGAGGAGATCGCCCGCTTCCACTACCTCTATCAGCGCAGTTCTTCCGATCTGGTGAGGATGGCAACGTTTTCGGCCGACCCAAACACGCGCGAGTATCTGGAGTCGCTTGTCGCGCGCGGTTACGCCGAAATCAACGCGCGGGATTATACGGTCTCGCGGTTCCGCCCTTTTAACTGGTTGTTTGGAACCGTTCCGCGAACGTTTCGCCGGCACTTGCGAGAGTTCCTTCTCGGCGTGGCTATAACGGTCGCCGGATCGGCATTCGGCGCGGCTGCCGTTCATTTCGACGCCTCCGCAAAGGCCGTCCTGATGCCGTTCCCGGGATTGATGCAGAGCCCGGCGGAGCGTGTAAAGCAGGAGGAAAGCGCGCGGTCCGATCGGCTGCAGAACGTGAAGACATCCTTCTCCGCGGAGCTAATGACTCACAACATCCGAGTGTCCCTCTTCACCCTCGCGCTGGGTATGACCTGGGGCATTGGCTCGGTCGTGACCATCTTTTACAACGGCGTCACACTGGGGGCCGTTGCGGCCGATTATACGCAGGCAGGCTATCTTCAGTTCCTGCTCGGCTGGCTCCTGCCGCATGGCGTGATTGAGATCCCGGCGATTCTGGTGGCGGGACAGGCGGGCTTTGTACTGGCCGGGGCACTGATCGGTTGGGGAGACCAGAGGACTCGGCGAGAGCGGCTGCGTCTGGTGTCGACGGACGTTCTGACTCTGGCGGGCACGGCCGCCGTCATGCTGGTTTGGGCCGGCATTGTGGAAGCGTTTCTCTCGCAGTACCACCAGCCTGTACTGCCTTACAATCTCAAGATTGCCTTCGGTCTGATTGAGTTTGTGCTGCTGGTGCTCTTTTTCGCAAGGGCCGGCCGGACTTCCAACCGCGAATGAGCTTCGCACGCAGGCTGCGCATCGAGATCGTAACGCCCGAGGGCGTTCATTTCGGACTTCCCCTGGCGGGTCCGGTAGCGCGACTGCTGGCGTGGACTCTCGATGCATTACTGATTGGCGCGGGGATGTCGGCGGCTGCGCAGGCTCTGTCTTTCATGCGAACGCTCAGTTCCGACTGGTACGCCGCCGCGCTGACCATCGCGTACTTCGTCGTTTCGATCGGCTACGGGATTTTCTTCGAATGGCGATGGGGCGGCCAGACGCCGGGCAAACGGCTGATGCTGCTGAGAGTAGTCGACGCGGAAGGTTTGCACCTTGCGTTTCATCAGATTGCCGTTCGGAACCTGCTGCGATTCGTGGACTCCCTGCCGGTCTTGTATCTGATTGGCGGCGCGGCGGCGTTACTCAGCCGCGATTCCCAGCGGCTTGGGGATATGGCTGCGAACACGGTGGTGATCCGGGGTAATCGTTTCGCGGCTCCGGATTCCGCCGGCCTGGGCGTCGTGAAGTATAACTCACTGCTCGACTATCCGCACGTGGTAAACGTGTTGCGGCAAAAGTCCACGCCCGCTCTGGTGGAGTTGGCGCTTCAGGCTCTGGGACGGCGCAACGAACTTGGGCCTGAATCTCAGGTGGAGGTCTTCGGAATGCTTGGCGCGAGATTTCGCGAGCTCGTTCGCATTCCCGACGAGGTTATGGTGACGCTGACTGAAGAACAGTTTGTGCGGAATGTGCTGCAGGTGGTACTGGCTGGCGCGCGGTAAGCTCGAGTAATCGAAATTTTCATCCAGCCAAACGCCTCATATTGGTGCTAGTACCCCGGCGATGAGTCCGCCTCCGACGCTATACTCTTAATTCGCACCAGAGAGAAGACCACTCATGAGACTACTCGCCGTTCCCGTCCTGATTCTGCTTACACTTTCCTTAGAGCCGGCGCGATCCCAGGCCGGCACTCCCTTCGTCGCGATGGGAGACAGCATCACGGAAGGCGTGCAGTCCGCCGATTCGAACCAGCGTACGCAGCCGAACAACTGGGCTACGCTGGTCGCGCAACAGATGGGGGTATCATTTCCTCTGCCTTTGATCAAGAGCGGTCCGACGGCGAATATCGAGTCCACTGCCGGCCGCACCCGCATCTTCCCGCAGGTTTCTTCGCCGAATCTGGCAGTCAGCGGCGCGGCAATTCACGATGTGCTCTATACGGCGGCCGCGCAACCGATAACCACCGAAACCAGCCTGGTTCTTTCACCGCGTTACGGGCAAACGCAAATGTCCATCGCGCAATCCCTGAACGCGCCGCTCACGGGAATCTGGATCGGCAACAACGATGTGGATGGCGCAGTTTTGGCGTGGTCCGACCTGGATGCCAGTCAGATGACGTCGATTGCGGACTTTACCACCGATTTCGGGCAAATGATCAGTCTGCTGAAAGCGATGCACACAAAGGTCGTGATCGGCACGATTCCCGACGTCACGAAGATCGGGTTCGTCTTCAGCGGCGCGGACCTGAAAGCTTTTACGGGTTCGGACTGCGGCTTACGGCAAGGCTATTACACCACGGGCCCCACGGCGCTGCTTCTTAAGATGGGCCTGGTCGGTTGCAGCATCCTGCTGAACCCCAGCTTCGTGCTCGACCCCAGCGAAATCGCGGCTATTCAGCTACGTCTGCAGCAGTTCAACCAGATCATGACCTCCGACGCCACTGCGGCCGGCTTCGGGGTGGTAGATGTCTACGGTCTGTTTCAGCAGATGGAGCAGACTCCGCCGACGTTTTTCGGGGTTCCGCTGACCGTCAAGTTCAATGGAGGCCTGCTCAGCCTGGACGGGGTGCACCCTTCCGACACCGCGCACGCGCTCGCAGCGAATGCGTTCATTCAGGTGGCAAACCAGACGTATGGGATGAATATCCCGCTGCTGACACAGGATCAGTTGAACCAGATTGCGGCTGCCGATCCGTTTATCGACTGGAACGGGAATTTGATTGTGCGGGGAAGGCCGCTTGCCGGACTGCTCGAAACTCTGGGGCCATCCTTCGGGATTTCGGGGGATTTCAGCGACGCCCCGCCGACGGCGGCTGGCGCGAAAGCGGTCGGTTCCAAAGTTAACCCGGCGCTGGGGCAGGCTTTCAGACAGCAATACCTGACGATCAAGGGGCGGCCCTTGTCGACACGGTGGACCGAAGAGGACGCTATCGCGGCCATGAAAGATGTCTTTTCGCATCTGCAATAGCCTCAGACATCCGGCTGGCAACACCATCGGGTGAAACGGCGCACCCGCCGTCCGTCACGATATAACGGAAGGGACGCACGAAGCGTGTTCTTTCGCGGAGACAACGGACCGAAGGTTTAGATTGTTTTGAGCGCCATTGGATCGATCAATGACCTGTTCGACGCGCTTCCCCGGACGCGCATAACCGTATCGGGCCGTCAGTTGCCCGCCTTCCGTTGCTGCGGCATCGCTGGTTTTTATGCTGCCCTGATCGTCGTCGCCGCCGCCACGCTTCTAACCGGACGGTCGCTCGCCGTCGGAGTCCTCATTTCCGCAGTCGCCGCGGGATCTTTCTTCGTTTGGGCATTCTTCCGGCGACGGGTGAGCGGCGGAGAAAAGCTGGTCTTACTGGAGCATGTCTGGTTCGCGCTGGCCCTGGTAAGCGGAGCGCTTTGGCTGGTTCACCAGCCGGTGCTGACCTGGCTCGACATCATGGCCCCGGCTCTGGCGCTGTTTCTCTCGGCCGGAAGAATCGGCTGTACTCTGGTGGGCTGTTGCCACGGCCACCCCAGTTCCGTCGGAATCGTCTACAAAGACTCCGCCGTTGCGGACGGTTTTCCGGCGGAGTTCGTGGGGATCCGTCTCTTCCCAGTGCAGGCCATCGAGGGTTTCGCCCTCCTGCTCATCGGGTTATCGGGACTCGCGGCCCTGCCGTTCGCCCGGCCGGGGGAGGGGCTGATCTGGTTTCTCATCGCCTACGCCGTAGTCCGCTTCGGCCTCGAGGCGTTGCGCGCCGATCCCCGGCCTCATTTCCTGGGATGGTCGCAGTCGCAGTGGATGTGCATCGGCCAGGGCGGCGTCGCGATCATTTTGTCCGAGTCGGGAAATACCGGCCCTGCTGTGTGGGCGGTCCTGGGTCTGATTCTGCCCGCGGTGATGATTTGGAAGGCGGTCAGCGATCGGCGGGGAGGCAGGAGCCGGTTGCTCAGGGCGGAGCATATTCAGGAAATGCGCGATTTGGTCATTCGGGATCTCGAGGCGCCTCCCATCCGTGGACCCCGGCTGCGCGCCAGTTCCCGCGGTGTTGCCCTTGCTGTCTCCGTGGATTCCGGCGCCGCGCCGCTACTGGCGCATGTGTCGCTTTCTCTTACCAGAGGCCATGGCGATCTGAGGCTCTTGTGCTCCGTGGCTTGCGAGGCTTTTCCCGGTCTCCGCGCTGGGTCAACGCGATACACTCAGGGCCGCGTGCTTCATGTTGCCGTTCCTCTGCCGTTAGAGCGAGGAAACCCATCGCCGCTGGCGAGAGAGGCCCTTGCGCTTCAGACTTACGGAGCCGCTGTGCGACTGGCGCAAAGCGACGCGTCCGCGCCAAAATCCCGCGGAGAGGAGTTGCGCGTAGTGGTCAGGGATATGCCACGGCCGGTAGCGAGACCGATGGCTGACCCGGAGGAACCGCTCGCTGCCGAACCTCACCCGCGACAGAAAAAACTCTGGTACTTCGGTCTGTCCGGAAGCGAGCGCGAATAGATCGCCGATCCGCGCGTACCTGGAGCCAGAGCTTTCCCTGGTTGAGCGTAAGTTAATTAAGACCATGTCGACGACATGATCGCTATTTTCGCCCGGCTTGCGAAGGTTAACTCGCGATGGACAAAAGGGCCTTCAGGCAGCGATTCTTCTTCCGGAAGCTGACCATCAGGTAGTCTATGGCGCCTGCTCATTCCACCACTGGGGCAGTCAGAAGATATATCAAATGATTTATGACGTTTTCGCAACTCTGAAGGAGACTGAAGGGATGAGCCCACGGGTTTAACGGTCCCCACGGAGCTCGGGGCGCAACGTTCAGTGCCGTTCGATGCGCCCCCTCTAATTTCACAACGCACTGGCGACCTGGCTGATCCCTCGTGTCAAGCCTGGCTCACCGAAGATGCATCGAAATTCGCGCCTGTGCTCATCCCGGCGGCCGGTCCAGTTCTTCGCGAAATTCGCGTGTTCGAAGCCGCCCGGACTATTCCGACCTGGCCCTGCGGATGTGGAATGTGAGGTTGGCCCTGGCAATGACTTTGCCCTCAGGGTCTGAAACGACCGCGGAGAATTGCGGCTCCGATTTTCCGCCATCCTCCGTGGCTGCGCGAATCTCTTCCACAACTTCGCCGGTAAGCAGGAACGTCGCTCGCGCGACCGAGCGTCCGGGCGACAGGAACTCGACTATGGCGGATTTTGTCCAGATAATATAGCCGCGGCCGAGGTGGTGCTGCAGCAGGAGGGGATAAAAAGGATCCATCATGGCGAACAAGCTGCCGCCAAACATGGTGCCCAGGGAATTCCGGTTCCACCACCGCAGGCGCAGTTCAGCATCCAACCGCCTCCAGTCGCCGGCAATGCTTACGATTCGAATGCCGGAAAAAAGAAACGGCGGCCACAAGTTGATCAATCGGCGGATCGTTCCGGACGACATTTGTCTATTGTCGTCGGTGAGGTGGCGGGGCGAATACGCGCGGCACAGGGAAATAAACTGGTGATGTCCGCAGCCATCTATGAAAAGCACCCGGAAGACCCCGCCAGCTATCTCCCGGAAACTGACTCGCCGCATCACGAAGGATAGTGCGCGGCCGAATGAGTTGCGCGACGCCGCCTTCCGGCGAGTGATCCGTTCCATCCCCAAAGGCAAAGTCGCGACTTATGGCCAGGTAGCCGCCGCAGCGGGATATCCTTTGTATCACCGCGCAGTGGCGCGCCTGCTGCGAATGGAGGGTTCGGCCTCACTTCTTCCGTGGCAGCGGGTGATCGGGGCCGGCGGCGAGATCAAACTGCGCTTCGAGGCAGCGGAGGAACAACGGTTTCGTCTGCAACTGGAGGGGGTCGAATTTCGGGGGCGCAGAGTCGACCTTGTCTCTTCTCAGCATGTATTCAGAGGCTGGGAGCTGGACTGAAGGGCGAACAACGTTCATGTCCGAAAACCGCCAGTTTGTGTGCCCCGGCGCTGCGAGAATAGGGTCATGGAGCTGCCCGATCGGGAAACCTGTTATCGCGCTCTGCAAAGCCACGATGCCCGGTTTGATGGCTTATTGTACGTGGGCGTCACCTCGACGGGGATCTATTGCCGCCCGGTTTGTCCGGCGCGTACCGCGAAGTTCGAGAACTGCCGGTTTTTTGGTTCCGCCGCGGCAGCACAGGAGGCAGGTTTTCGTCCGTGCCTGCGCTGCCGCCCGGAAACGGCGCCCGATTTAGCAAGCTGGCGAGGCACCTCGAGCACCGTATCGCGCGCGCTCGCTTTGATTACAGATGGCGCTCTTGATGGAGATACCGCCAGCGTGGAAGCGCTTGCGGAACGCCTGGGTATCGGCGAACGTCATCTGCGGCGTCTGTTTGTTCAGCATCTGGGCGCGTCGCCGATCGCGGTGGCGCAAACCCGGCGCGTTCTTTTCGCGAAGCAACTGATCCACGAAACACAGATGCCGATTACCGACGTTGCGCTGGCGGCCGGCTTCGGCAGCGTGCGGCGGTTTAACGAGATCTTTCTCAAGCTTTTTCACCGGCCTCCCAGGGCACTGCGGCGAGACACGCGGACGAATTCTTCGAGTCCGGAATCGGGCGTCACCCTGCGCCTGCGCTATCGGCCGCCTTATGACTGGAACTCGATGCTCGCATTTCTGCGGGCGCGGGCGATACCCGGAGTAGAGGTTGTCGAAGACGGAAGATATCTGCGCACCATCGGACTCGACGGATTCAGCGGAAGCGTCGAAGTAAGGCATCTGGTGGAGCGCCAGAGTCTGGGAGTCACCATTCGTTTTCCGCGAGTTCAATCGCTGCCGGCGATCGTCGGGCGTGTACGCCGCCTGTTCGATCTTGGCGCGGATATTGAAACGATTGACGCTCACCTCTCCAGCGATCGCTTGCTCGCGCCTTTTGTCGCACTGCGTCCCGGCTTGCGTGCGCCGGGAGGATGGGAAGGGTTCGAGCTGGCAGTGCGGGCGATCCTGGGTCAACAAGTGAGCGTTGCGGCCGCGCGCCGTCTTGCCGAACAGCTTGTCATCAGCCATGGCGAGCTGGTGTCGCAGGAGTTCGCAGGAGACCCTCGATTAACGCACGTCTTTCCAGACGCGCGGCGTCTTGCCTCAGCCGAATCGATAGAGGTAGGGATGCCCGCGGCAAGGCGCGAGGCTTTGAAGGAACTGGCGAAAGCCGCGGCGGCAGACCCCAATCTCTTTCGCACCTTCGGGACGATTGAAGAGGCAATTTCCCGATTACGCAAGATCCGCGGAATCGGTGAATGGACAGCGCAATACATCGCCTTGCGAGCTCTACGCGAAACCGACGCATTCCCCGCCGCCGATCTCGGGTTGCTGCGCGGGGCGGAACTGATTGACGGCGCCAAAGCGACACCAAAGGATCTGCTGACGAGATCGGAATCATGGCGGCCATGGCGCGCTTATGCGGCACAGCATCTTTGGGCTGCCGCGGCGGCGGATATTTCACAATTACGGAGTACTTATGCCTGATGTCTTACGTTTGTTAATCGATCGAATGGAAACGCCGATCGGCGAGTTACTGCTGGTGGCGGATGATTCCGGAAAGCTCCGAGCCCTCGATTGGGCTGAATACGAAGACCGCATGATGACACTATTGCGGCGGCATTATGGAAAGGACGGGTTCCGGCTCGAGCCGGCTTCCAATCCTTCCGGGTTAAGGGACCCGCTGAAGCATTATTTCGCCGGCGACGTCACAGCGATCGACGATATTTCCGTGCAAACAGCCGGCACGCCTTTTCAACGCAGTGTCTGGAAGGAACTGCGAAACATTCCTGGCGGCTCCCCCATTTCCTATGGAAAGCTGGCAGAAAAGATCGCCCGTCCGAGAGCCGTCAGGGCGGTGGGCCTTGCCAACGGGTCCAACCCGATTGGTGTGGTCGTGCCCTGTCACAGAGTCATTGGCTCAGACGGATCGCTTACCGGCTACGGCGGGGGACTCGAACGTAAGCGATGGCTGCTCGATCATGAGCGGAAGCATGCGAAGGCGCAGGTTCAGTCCGCCGATAACCAACTATGAGGCTTTCCGTTCGCTCGCGGCGCCGGGCCGTCTCTGGTCGCGCAGAAGAATAAAGCAATACAATACGGCAAATAGCGCCGCCGCCCCCCCTGCGAACATCCATGCGTGGGTTTTCAGGAAAGAAGTCGATTCGCGGCCGAGAGTTACACCCAACCATGCTTCGCCGAAGTAACGAATGGTCCGCGCAACAAGCACAACCGAGAAAAATCCGGTAATCGAGGTTCCGAGCACACCGGCGCTGATGACGAAAAGTTTCAGCGGCAGCGGCACGGGAACCAGCGCGGGCACAAACACCGTCACCAGGCCATAGCGCTTGAACCATTCGCGGAACTTCGCGCCTTTCCCTTCAGGCGCAGCGCGATTCATGAAGCGGCGGCCTCCGCGGTGCGCCGTCCAGAAGAGAATCACGTTTCCCGTCATGGACCCGGCGACTGCCAGGCCGGCGCAAAGCCACGCAGCGGAAGGGCGCTCCACCGCGATCAGAATGAGAAATGCGTCGAAGATGCCGGCAACGGGAACGCCGGACGAATCAAGAATGGCGAGAAGGAGAATACCGGCGGGTCCCCAGGCCACGAGGACGTCGGTCAAATGATGGAACAAACTTTGATGGTATCGCGGGGACGTGGCGCGCTCGCCTCCTCCGCTTTGTCATTTGTGTTCGATTTTTCTCCGGCCGCTTCCCTGACACTGCGGGCATTGACCGGTGCCCGCGCAGTTGAAGCACTGTCCACCGTTGCCCGTCCCTTTACACTCAATACATTGACCGGTTCCACCACACACATTGCACTTTGTTCGCTCTTCCATCGTTTACCGTTCCCTTGTGGACGTATCAGCAACGTTGAAGCCCAGACAGGTTCCGATTGCCGACTTTAATCATAGATAACTACGATTCGTTCACGTACAACGTCGTCAGCGCGGTCGCGGTGATCACGGGCGAGCAACCGCTTGTCGTGCGCAACGATGAAAAAACCTGGGATGAGATCTGCAAGCTTGAGTTCAGCAGCATTATTATTTCGCCGGGCCCCGGCAGGCCGGATCGGCAACGCGATTTCGGTGTCTCGGCCGATGCGATCCGCTGCGCATCCGTTCCGGTGTTGGGCGTTTGTCTCGGGCATCAGGGGATCGCGGCCGCTTTCGGAGGCAAGGTGGTGCAAACCACGCCAGTACACGGTCAGCCAAGCGAAATCATTCACGACGGCGACGATCTGTTTCGCGGAATTCCCGAACGGTTTTCCGCGATCCGGTATCATTCTCTGGCAGTCATCGAGCCGCTGCCGGCCGAACTCCGGAAGATCGCATGGACCGCGGATGGCACGGTTATGGCGCTGCGTCATGTCAGCCGGCCGCTGTGGGGAGTGCAGTTCCATCCGGAGTCGATCTGCACCGAGTATGGTGTCGAACTGCTGCGTAACTTCCTCGCGCTCGCCGGTCTCACCTTTCTGCGCGCCAGCGTTCGAAAGATTCCGCTGGTTCATTCGCCCGAGACCCTCTTTCGCGGGCTCTTCGAAGATCAGCCGTTCGCCTTCTGGCTCGACAGCGCGCTCGTCACCGAACGCAGCCGTTTTTCCTACATGGGAGCTGCGACGGACGTTTTCGAAAGCGGCAAGGGCGATGAGAAGGTCTTCGATTTTCTCGATCGCGCGCTGCGGCGCACGCGCGTCGAAGCGCCACCGCTCCCCTTCCCTTTTACCGGCGGTTATGTCGGCTATTTTGGATATGAATTGAAGGCGGAATGCGGAGCCGGGACCCGGCATCGCTCAGCGCTGCCGGATTCGGTGCTGTTGCGCGTCGAACGATTTCTGGTGATCGATCACCTGGAGCGAGCCCTTTACACCGTATGTCTGGACCAGGACGCCGAAGCGTGGCTCGACGAGACAGAGAGCCGGATAGCTGCCATCAGCGCGAGTCAATGTCAACAGCGCGCGAGGGGAGTGAAGCCGCTTGAGCGATACCGAACGCCTCGAGAGGATTACCTGGCGCGGATCCGCGAGTGCCAGACGCTGATCCAGGCGGGCGAGAGTTACGAAATCTGTCTTACGAATCAGGCGCTGCTGGAATCGGATTTACCCGCGCTGGATTACTACGAAACCCTGCGGCGGACCAATCCGGCGCCCTACGCGGCGTATCTGCGCCTTGGCGAAATCGAGGTTGCTTCCACCTCGCCCGAGTGCTTCCTTCGAATCGATCGCGAGCGCCGGGCCGAGTCGCGCCCCATTAAAGGAACGATTCGCCGGGGCCACGATGAGGAAGAGGATGCGCGCTTCCGCGATCTGCTGGCCAGCGACAGCCGCTATCGCGCGGAAAATCTCATGATCGTGGATCTGGTGCGGAACGATCTCGCCCATGTCTGCTCCCCCGGTACGGTCGACGTTCCGCGGTTAATGGAAGTTGAAACCTATAAAACTCTGCATCAGCTCGTGAGCACAATCTCGGGACAACTGGCCCCTGATGCAACCGCCGTCGATTGTCTGCGTGCGTTGTTCCCCGGCGGATCAATGACCGGCGCGCCGAAACTGCGCACGATGGAACTGATCGACCAACTCGAGCCTGACGCGCGCGGGATCTATTCGGGTAGCATCGGATACCTCGGTTTCAACGGCTCCGTCGATCTGAGTATCGTGATTCGAACGGCGGTGTTTTACCGCGGCAAGGTCAGTCTCGGCGTAGGAGGCGCGATCGTGGCTCAGTCGGATCCGGAAGCGGAGTGGGACGAAATGCAGTTGAAGGCACAGGCGCTGCTGCGGGCGTTCGAACTGACGGCCAGCCCTACTGGATCGTAACATGAACTGCGTTTGCGACCGATCCATTAACCGTCAGCACAACGAGCGAATCGCCGCTGCCGGCTAACGAGCGCGGAAGAAGAACATTCACCTGATCGAGCCCCGCTTCCCCCTGAGGCCCGGCGTAAGTTACCTGCGCGGACTGTCCGGCAACAGCTGCAGTCGTGGCATTGGCAGTGGTGGCATCAAAACCGGTTCCAAACAAGCAGAGAAAGACCTGGTCGGTCGATGAGCTCAGATCGATCGGCGTCGCGACCACCTGACCATTTTGCACACTGAAGATCGGTTCGAAGGATTGATTACCCATCGCGTCCACCCGGACGGCATACGCGGCGGCAAGGCCGGCGGCATTTTCCGTAAACAGACCGGGCGCGATAGGAGCAATCTCGACGTTTCCAACTACACGAGGGCCGTTTATAGCCACCCGGATATCTACCACCGCCGTGCCGGCACTGACTCCCTCGGGCATGAAAAAGTTCAGTTGCGTGGGCGAGGAGAAGAGTATAGTGCCCGCTCGCATCTCGCCGGCAGAGTCGGCCACGACGACGGATGCGCCTTCACGCGAGGTGGGCAAACCGGCTCCAAATACGGTCACAAACGAGTTCGGAGCGACAGGCCCGAGCGCAAAACTCGCCGACGAGACAACCTGGAACGATGGCGACAGGGTGCTGACATTCAGAAGCGAGAAAAAACCAAACGGCAACGAGGTTGACAGAAGGTCAGGTTGCCCGTCGCGATTCAGATCGACCATCAGCATGAGGCCGCCATCCCCAAAAGGAACATTCAAACTGACTGGCGCCTGGAACGATCCGTCCCCGTTCCCGAGCAGATAGTCATAGTAATAGTCATTTGGTCATGGCAATTGCGACCAGAGCGGGGTTCCCGTCGCCGTTAAGGTCCGCCAGACCAAAGGATGCAACTAAGGAGGTCCCGAGATCAAGCTGACAACTGTCTGTCGCAGACAGATTGAGCTGGTTGTCGAACAGGCTTACAACCAGGTTAGTGTTTCCAATACTGAGATAGGAGGACGGAGTAACGACCAGATAATCGCCCGAATCGAGAACGGCAACAGCCTGCGGCTGGGAGGGCGCGCCGATCGGATTCGCAGGAGCAATCGACCGGGGGTTCGGCGCTGCTATTGCCTCAGGCAGACACTCTGTCAACTGCTTTTCGAAGTGCGGTGTGACAGCGATAAATTGATAAGGATTGACGGATGACTCGTATGAGGCATAAGATCCGTCGGCCTGCCGCGCCAGATAACGGCGTGTATTCGCGCTCGGCGTCAGGCTCGCTGAGGGGGCATTCTTGAATTGTGGCGTCGGGCATGCGGATTGGGCGCGGATATCCAACGCCGCGCAGCAGAACAAAACAGTTCCCAAAACTATAAGACGCACATCGAATTTCACTCAGGTCACTCTTGAAAAACAAGTCGGGCTCGTTCAAAGCCGCCAGGCTGCACATGGACCTCTCCCTGAAAAGGGTGGTTAATGTCTCCGATGGCGATCAGCACGGAAATGATCATCAGGGTCAGCATGATCAGCTGAGTCAGATGCAGATGGAAGTTGGAAGTTCCGAACAGACACGCTGAAAGAATCGTCATGACGCCCCCAAGAACAAGCACCAGCCAAAGAACATCGGGGAGGTACGCATCCACCTGCAGTTCGCGCAGACGGCGGTATTCGGCCATTTTGGCGAGTTCGGAAAGAGCGTGGTCCAGACTTATCTGCTGCCGGGCGTCGTTAACTTCCGCGGTGTCCAAAGCCGACCACAGTTCGATCATCAGCTTTTGAGCTCCAGGATCAAGCCGGCCGTCGCCCATTTCGGCCCATTCCTTCGTTAACATCAGATCCACATACTGCTTCCCCAAACTGTGGATGCGCAGGCGTTCGCCAGAGGACAAACCATCCGATAGTCGCACCAGATTTATGAGACTGTTTGCCTCGTTTTCGGCATTATTGTCCGCCACTTCGAAATTGGTCCATACGGCGTAAAGCATGAAGCCGATAATGACGGCGTACGTGGTACCCAGAACACTGATTTGCCAGCCGATGAGATCGTTGTAAGGCCGGCGCGCGTCGCTGGGCCAGATCCGCCGCAGCAAGACAAGCAAACCGGCTGCACAACCTGCAGCCGCCAGCATGATTAGAATGTGGAAGCTGCTGAGCACGCTCATTGCCCGGTTGGTCGATGTTATCCGGCGAGCTTCGGCGTAATCATCCAGCGCAGCGTCCCCTGTGGGGCCGGGCCGAAGCTTTCGAGGTCGAGTCGCACCATCGCCGCCTTTTTCATATCCACGCGAAGCTCCGGCGCCGCAAGGAGCCACGCTACCAGCCGGCTCAACAGCGGCTCGTGACCCGCCAGCAGAACCGCGCGCTCGTCCCGGTAATCCCGCAGTTCGCTCCAGACATCCTCTGGTGTGCCGTGAGGAACCAGCGTTTCGGTGCGCAACACCTCGCCCCGATAGCCGAACTCATCCGCCGCGATGCGAGCGGTCTGAATCGCGCGCAAATAAGGGCTGGAGACAATCAGCGAGGGATCGACGCCCGCGCGCCGGGCTGTTCGGACCACCTCCGCCGTTTTCTTCCTGCCCGCGTCCGTCAGCGCGCGGTCGGCGTCGGACTGCCCGGCCACGGCATCTTCGGCGATGCCATGGCGAAAGATATAAAGCTCCATCAGGCGGACGCCTTTCCGATTCGCCTGGACGACGGCCGGCTCGGGGGCGCCGGGCTTCCGTTCCCATTGACCTTCTTCAATTGCAGGGCCGCGATCTTTGCCTGCAGTTCATGAAAGATCGTTTCCGGAGGTTTGCTGGCGTCGATATCGACGAACCCGTAACGGGCCGCCATTCGGTCGAGCGCTCGAATCAGCCGCCTCTGATAGTTGATGAAGCTCTCGTACATATCGCTGCCGAAGTGATAGTCCATCCCGCTTTCCCAGTAGTCGAACGCTCCGCGGCCGATTACGACGCGCGAGACGAGATCCTTCACATTGGCTCGCAAATAATATACGGCGTGGGGCACGAGCCCGAAACCGCAGACGCGCTCGATCCAATCCGGGTCTTCGCCGCGGGCGATGGCGCGAGCCATGATCGAGAAAATATAGCGGTCGGTCAGGACGACAAAGCCGGCGCGGAGCGCTGGGATGATTTCGTTTTCCAGGCGATCGGCGAAATCGGTGACGTAATAGAGCGTCATGGTGACGGGACCGAGCGTATTTCCGCCCTTCGCTTGCGCGATGCCTTTACCCGCCAGCGCCGATCGGGCCATGCCGGTATCGAGCACGGCATGCCCTTCCTGCTCCAGCCAGAGACGGAGTTGCGCCACCTGTGTCGAGCGGCCGACGGCGTCCGGTCCCTCGATCACAATCAGTTTGCCCGAAAGGTCCGCCGCGTCGATCGTAGGGAGCGATTCCGCATAGGGTGTCAGAGGCTTGGGGAGAATCAGTTTTTTGGGAGAGACCGGCATCCCGTCACCACGCCGGCACAGGCGCCAGAGGCACCTTCAGAACAGTTGCCTTCAGGCTGCGGCCGAGTTCCCGCATCACCACAGCCCGCATCTGGCGCTGCTGTTCTTCGATGGACAGCGTGGCATCAATGATATGAAATCCCATTTCTTCCGACATACCTTCGTACTCCGCCAGAATACGACCCTGAAAAACGCGGAAGCTCTCTTCCACATCGCGGCTGATTTTCAGATCCATACCGGCTTCGTAATATTTCAACGCGTCTCTTCCGCCCAGAATCCGGCCGAGAGCCACATCGAGCGGCGTCTTGAAATAAAAGGCCAGGTTTGGGCGAATCGCGAAACTGTAGAGATTGCGTACCCACAGCGGATCGATCCCGCGCGCAACATCGCGCGCGAATGCCGTGTATGCGTACCGGTCCGCACATACGATGGCGCCGGCGCGCACCAGGGGAAGAATGTAGCGCTCGGTTCGATCCGCAAAATCGGTCGCGTGCATCAGGCTGAAAGTGGTCGGGGTGAACATCTCCTTTTTCTTGCCGCGGCGTGTCGTTTCGCGCACCAGCGGCGAGGAGTTCCACTCGCTGAAAGCAACCGCAAATCCCCGGGAACGGAGCCACCGGCTGAGCAGCGAAATCTGAGTGCTCTTGCCTGATCCGTCGATTCCCTCAACAACAATCAGCTTGCCGCGATGGCGGTTGGGGGTAAAAAGGGAATCCATGCGGGCCAGGTGAAGTCGCCCGCTATTATAGCGTTTGGATGCCGCGCTACGCCGCGATCGACATAGGGAGTAACTCAGTTCGAATGGAGGCGGCGGAGGTAAACGATGGCGCGCCGCCACGCATTCTCGCATACGAGCGGCAGGTCACGCGCCTGGGGGCCAGCGTGTTCCGAAGCGGCCGCATCAGCACCGAATCGATGGACATGATTTGCGGCGTACTGGGTAATATGGCGCAACAGTACAAGCGGCTGGATGTGAAAGCCGTAAGAGCGGTTGCAACGGCTGCCGTGCGGGATGCCGGAAACCAGGATGAGTTCCTCACGCGGGCTTCCGCGGCGATCGGCGCCGAGGTGGAAGTCATCTCGGGCCAGGAAGAAGCCCGGCTGATTCATCTTGGCGTCAAAAGCCGCTGGCCTCACCCCAAGGAACGCTTCCTGATTATCGACATTGGCGGCGGCAGCGCCGAGATCATTCTGAGCGACTGCGAGCGCATCGGCAAAGCGTTTTCGAAACCGCTCGGAGCATTGCGGCTGCAGGAGCTGTTCCTCAAATCGGACCCGCCGAAGCCGTCGGATCTCCACCGCCTTCAGGAATACGTCGAGGAGCGCATCGGCTCCGCGGTGCGACGCGTCGGCGGAGAAGCGATCGACAGGGTGGTCGGAACGTCTGCCACGGCCGCCGCCGTCATTTGCGCCGTGAACCGTATTCCCCGAACCCGGCGGGACGAAGTCGATCGCAGGCGCGCGACCACGTCGGAGGTGCGGAAGCTTTATCGCGAGATTTCGACCCTGGACGTCGCGGCGCGGCAGAAAATTATCGGCATCGGTCCGCGCCGCGCCGAAATCATCATTCCGGGCACGGCCGTCCTGCTGCAACTGCTGGAAGCGTTTCGGATGCCCGCGCTTTTCTATTCCGCGGCGGGCGTGCGCGACGGCATCATAGCGGACCTCGCCACCCGAGGGCTCGATCGCGGTCTGACGCAGCTTTCACTTGAGCAACGGAACGTGGTGGAAGAGATGGCGGAGCACTATGGCGTCCCGATACGCCACGCTCGCAAAGTCGCCCGGCTGGCGAATGACCTGTTTGAGGGCCTCCAGAACGCCCACCGGCTGCCGGCGCCTTTCGGCAGGCTGCTGGAAGCCGCGGCCTACCTGCACGACATCGGGCATTACGTCAGCGATACTCGCCACCACAAACACTCTTATTACCTGGTGGCCAACTCCGAGCTGGCCGGTTTCACGCTGAACGAAAGGGAATTAATCGCGAATCTCTGCCGCTACCACCGCAAGGCGCTGCCCACGCCGGAACATGGCAATCTGCAGATGCTCGATGGCGAAGCGAGGCGCGCGGTGAACTACCTGATCCCCCTGCTCCGCATGGCGGATGCGCTCGACCGCAGCCACAGCCAGCGTATCCGCTCGGTGGAGTGCAAATCGCGCGAGAATGATTTTCTCATCACGCTGAATGTTCCGACCGAAGTCGACATCGATCTCGAGATCTGGGCGGCGGAACGTCTGTCGGAAATGTTCCGTCAGGTGTACAACAAACCGACAACGATTGTCCGCATATGATCGGTTCGGATATGATCGGTGCCCCGAATTTCGCGGACCTGGACGGCCTGATACACGGTTTCGGGCTGCGGTCGTCGACGTATCCCCCGGAAATCGTGACCGCGAAGCAGGTGCATTCGAGTGTCATTCAGGACGCGGCAGGACCCCTGGGGCCTGGCGATGCTTTGATTTCGAACCAGCCGGATGTGCTGGTGGGGGTAAGAACCGCCGATTGCGTGCCGATATTGCTTGCCGACCCGGTGACGAAATCCGTCGCGGCGATTCACGCGGGCTGGCGAGGGTCGGCGGCGGGAATTACCGCTGCGGCGGTGCGGGAGCTGTCGGAGCGCTGGAACGCTCGGCCCGGTGACCTGCGCGCGGCGATCGGACCATCGATCGGGGTGTGCTGTTATGAGGTCGGTCCGGAAGTGGCGTGTCAATTTGAGATGGAAGTCTCAAAACCTGTACATCTGAACCTGCCCGCGATCAACGAGAAACAGCTCCGTGACGCCGGCGTTGTCGATATCTGGACATCGAACGAGTGCACGTTCTGCGCGAAGGACCGATTTTATTCGTTTCGGCGGGAAAAGGAACAGGCGGGACGAATGACGTCGTTTATCGGCTGGCAAAAGCGCTTCTGAGAAATGCGCGCACAACGGACTCGCCTGTGCGCTTCTCAGAAACGCGCACAACGGACTCGCCTGTGCGCATCTGAGAAATACGCGCACAACGGACTCGCCTGCGCGCTTCTAAAGCCTTCTAAAACACGTCGGGCGGACCTCAAAGGGTCCGCCCGGAAACCCATCAGACGTTTTTGAGACGCAGCGATCAGGCGGCGCTGGCGAACAGATCCGCCATGTCTTCAACCTCGATCTCGTGCCGATCAACCTGTTCCTGGCACTTAATGCAGAATGCAGCCCACGGCACCGCGTTTACGCGCTTGGGCGAGATGTCTTCTTCGCAATGCAGGCATACGCCATACGAGCCATCCGCGATGCGGGCCAGCGCGCGGCGAATCTGCCGCAGCATGTTGGAATCCCGATCCAGATTGCGAATCGCAAGCTCGCGTTCGCCCGCTAACTGCACTTCATCGAGGGCGTCCGGCGCCTTTTCGATGACGATTTCGTCCCGGTTGCGCAGAGCGCCGGAAAGTTCCGCCCGCTTCGCTTCCAGAATGTTTTTGTATTTCTCCAGTTCAACCTTGGTCATTTCTCTTCCTCGTTCTCTAACGTCCGTATGTGGCGTCTGTGTGGTTTCTTTCGTGCCCTTCGAGCTTTACTTCTTTTCTCTTCTGTGCTAGAGACGAAAATCTACCATAAAAGTTTCATGAAATCTGAGTGCTGACAGCTTAAATTTTTCTCACCTTTCGAAAAATTTAAGCTTCTGCTACTCATGACCCTCACCCTTAGCAACTTGTTTGCCAAAGATTTGAAGCCCTTGCGGGTTCTGTTTAGACTACATCAACCGAGCTGTTTCGTCTATTCCCAGGAATGTTAAATTCATGCGAAATAGTACCAAAGGTCTACTCGATCGCGATCGTGCCGAACACCAGACCCAGCTCGCGCCCACCCGGATCGCGGATCACGCGGTCGACCTGCAGACCCACAGTGACCACCGACCGTCCAATCAGCGACGGAGGTAAAGCAACTGTACGGCGGAAAGCGCCGTCCCGGATGCCGAATTCAATGTTCGCGAGCGGAATTTCGTCCGCCGTCACTGAAAGATGCAGTAAGCCAGCCTTCAGTTGCAGATCAGGGCAAGATCCTTCAAGGACGAGCTGGTCTTTCGCGGACCGGGGCCCTCCCAGGCGAACTGTAGCCCTTCGCGGCATCCAGCGAAAACCGGATTCCACAGGAAACCACTCGGGACCCAACAGGTAAGCCAGCAAAGGGTTAGCAACATCAACACGGCTTGGCTCCCGATCCGGATTTCCGGCTGAAGCCAGACGTGCCAGGTTCGACTGCTCCCACGCTCCCGTTATATTCCGGAGGTGATCGCCGACATCGGAGTATATCACGACATCATCATGGGCAATCGCGTACCGCAACGCGCTGGGGGCCAGTACCACCTGGGATAACCGGCCCGAATCGCTGTCGTCGTGGATTCCCGCTTCCGAGCCCGGCGTGAGATAAGCGTCTTTGAGCCCGACCGAGAAAAACGCGGAATCGGAGACCGCCATATTAAAGAGACTGTTCGTGATCCCGTCCAGAACAACTGTTTTGCCGGGATGGGTCTTCTCTGCCGCCTGGACTCCCAGTACGAGCCCGCGCACGGCAAGGCTTTGGTCGAGCCACCATCGCGACGAAATGCGGGAAACCGGAATCATACCGCCGAAGTAGGCAACAAGCGGTATAAGGGAGAGGATGGGCCAGAGCCATGTTGTCCAGCGAAGCGACGCCGTTCGCCAGGCCTCGGATACGCCCCAGCCGGAGAGCATCGCGATTCCGATCAGCGGAATCGTCACGTAGTAGTCGGTTATGTGGTCGGGAAGCGGCAGCACCGGCGCGAGAGCGATCAGAAACCAGAAGACGAAAAACAGCACCGCGTAGCGGCGCCGGGCGAGTTCGCGAATCGAGAACGCGGCTAACGGAATGACCGCGGTCCAGAAGAGCGCCGTTTGGATACGCTCCGGACGCGCCTGGGGCGCGAACGACCACCGCCAATAAGTTGTCAGCGTCTGCAACATTTTAGCGTCGATGTGGGTTGCGTAGTGCCCTTCCTGGGGGAGCGGCGCCGCCACCACATGAACCCCGAAATAAATGATGGAGATGCACCAGAGCGGCACGAGACTCAGAATAAGCGTCTTGCGCCGCGCGTTCGGCGCAACGAACAGGACGTACGCCGCGGCGAGCGCAGGATACACCACATTAATCTCAAGAGCGCCGAACCCCAGGATGAAAACCACCAGCTGCCACCACCAGAAGACGCGCCGCCCGGTCTCCGCGTACCGAATCAGCAGAACGAGGGAACTGAGCAGGAACAACGAGCACATCGCTTCGTTATAAGAAGAGTTCCACGCCATTACCGTCACCAGTGCCGCGTTCGCCGTCCAGAGGATGGCCGCCACGGAACCGGCCATCAGCGAGCCGGTGATCCGGCGGGTGATCCAGACGATGAGTAACAAGTTCGCCGTCATGGTGACGAAGACGCAGATGCGGAAAGGCAGACTATCAAGGCCGAACAGGCTCTCGAAAAGCAGGAAGAATCCGCGCTCGCTCCACGGGCGGATGGTGCCCTGGGCGGCCGGAGTGAACAGGACGCTCACGACATCATGAAAGCTGTGGACGTCCCGAAGAAGCCCAAGCCACGCAAAGTCATCGGCGAGGAACCAGGTTCTGAGACCCGTCGAGTACAGCCAGAACAGAAAAGCAAGGGGGAGCAACCACCAGATCAGGGGACCGATGCGCGCCGGCCACCCTTGGGTCTTTATGTTTTCCACGGGGCGAATCACCACTATAAAACCCCGCGCCCTATAATATGCGCTTGCCCTCAAACACGATATCGGGAGAAAAACAGCGCTTGAGACCCTGGCTGATCGCGGCGGCTATCGGAGTTTACTTCCTCTTCGGTATCGGGCTGATTGCGCAGAACCCAGGTCTTCAGTATGACGAGGCGCTGCTGGTTTCAGGCGCCGTCCATATGCAGCATTCCCCCCAGGTATTCGAGTTGGAGAATACGCCAAATGCCTGGGTCTGCCCATTTCATCGCTGTATTCCACTCATGGCGGCGCTCTACGTAGGTTCCGTGAAGGAGTATGCGAGCCTGCCGTTCTTTGCGATTTTTGGCCCTCGCACTCCCTTAATCCGGCTCACGTCACTCATCCTGGGGGCGGTCGGAATTTGGGGGCTTTTCATTCTGGTCGAGCCTTGGTTCGGTCTGAGGGTGGCGACGATTTGCGGGGTGGCGCTGGCGATCAACCCGGCCTATCTGAATATGGTGATTTTCGACAACAACGCCTGTGGGACGCTTATGGCCGGGCTTGGACTCACATGCGCAGGCGTCGGCTTTTACGGGACCCGCCAGTCAACGCGTGCGGCGTTCTGGCTGGGTGTCGCGATCGGGTTCGGGGTCTGGTGCCGCGCAAATTTCGTCTGGCTTCTGGTCTCCGGCGGTATTGCCGCGGTGATTGTCTTTCGGCGGCGTATTCTGATTCCTGTCGCCCATGCTGCTGCGCTTGCGGCGGGCGGCGTCACCGGGGGCTTTTCCTTTCTTCTGTATCAGCTTTTGTCTCATGGAGCGACGTGGAAAGCGCAGCAATACTTCAATGCGCCGATGACAATGGCAGCGCTTCTCCGGTACAGATGGTTTCTTTTTTCTGACAGTATTTTATCCGACGGCGAACACCGTAAAATGTGGGACGGTCCTTCTTTGCCGGAGTGGCAGCTATGGCTGTTTCCTGCCGTTGTGATCCTGGCATGTGTTTTCTGCCTCCTATGGAACGGACGCGGAGATGGCGGCCGCCGTCCGTTCGCGCAATTTCTGGTTCTGACGTTCGTTCTTTCGGAGGGATTTTTGTTTTTCTCGCGGCTGCAGGTGGCCGAACATCACCTTGTCATGGTGCTCCCGCTTGCCGTCACAATTGTGGTTCTCGCATGTTCGCTCCTTCAGGAAAGGATTCCAGGAGTGTGGGTTATCTCCCTCATTCTGCTCTGTATTTATGGATCGTCGGCAGTCTACTGGCAAGTGCAGACGGTGCGGGGTTTGAGCGACTCGGGCGGGGTTGGAGTCTGGTCGAACAGCGGAGTCGAACTGGCGAGGTATATCGACCGGAATTACGCCGGCCGTGAAATCAGGATTGCGGATTGGGGGCTCTTGTACAACTTGTACGTTCTTACGGATGGGCGGTTAAGAGCGAGTGAAATCTATTCGCCGATGTCGGAGGATACCGATTTCGACGGGCGTCCTTGGGTTGACGACATCCGCGAGGGAGGAGTGTTCCTGTTGAACGGGCCTGACAATCGCCAGTTTCCGAAACCGTCTGCCGGTTTTTTGAGAGCGCTTTCTGCGGCAAGCCCCGTTATGAAAGTCCATATTGTTCGGCAACACAGCGGATTAACATACGCGGAGCTGATCGACATAACGCCGAATAGTATTCACGGTCCGGGGACGGCCGGCGATTCACCGCAATCCCGCATCATGATGAATACGCGCGACTCCGAAAGTCGGTTAACCGGCTTCTATGCGCCGGAAGGGAGCGGATTTCGCTGGACGAAGCGCGAGTTTCGGGCGAGGTTGTCTCTACCCAAATCCGGCGGCGCTGCGGAACTGGTGATGCGCCTCTACGTTCCCGACAGCACGATCCGGCAACTGGGGGCGGTGACTCTGACCGCATCCATAAATGGCCACAAGCTCGCGCCGGAAAAGTGGTCGCATGCCGGTCCGTACGTTTTTCGCCGCGAATTGGACCGCGAAGTGAACGACGACGCGATCACCGGAGGGGAAGCCGAGATCGATTTCTCTTTGGACCGGGCGCTTCCGCCGTCCGCCTCCGATCGGCGCGAACTGGGTATCGTCGTGCAGGAGATTTCGATCGAACCGCAAGGCGCGCAGTGACGTCAATCGCCCAGAAACCGGCCCCAGGGACGCAACCCTGCGACATTGTCACAAACGGCCTTTATTCCGGCGGTAATTGGAATCGCGAGCACTAATCCGGCGGCGTCCCAGAGGAAACCCCAAAACATCAACGCAAAGGTCACAACCAGCGGGTTCAGATGAACCCGCGCTCCCACCAGCTTCGGATAGAACACATTCATGGCGGCGAGATGAAGCGCGAGCACGGAGATCACGGCGAAAAAAATCACGGTGCTCGGTGTTCCACCAGCGAGGCAAGCCAGAATCGGTGGCGCGACCGCCAGCGGCATTCCCGCATAGGGCACCAGGCTCAAAAAACCGCTGAGAACACCCACCAGGAACGGATAAGGGATGCGCAGCAGCGCGAAAGCAGCCCAGCTCAGAGTCGTCAGTAACACGCCGATCATGAAATTGCCGACCACAAACGCGCGCGCCATCCCGGCCACGCCTTCCAGACTGCGCGCCGCCGTGACGCGGTCGCGCCCGTCAAAAAAACGAAGAAAGCTGCGGTAAATATGATCCCGCCAGCTCAGCATGAAATAGACAAGAAACGGAACAAACGAAGCCATGATCAGGAATTCGTAGAGGGTTCCGAGCCGGGCATACACGTAATCCGTAATCCGATTGCTGTCCTGGTGGATTCGCACTTCCGGGATCGCGCCGGGACTGGAATCGCGCCCGGGAGTCTCTACAACGGGCGGCGACGCTGCGCCCCTCCGCCTCGGCGCCGCGCGCGGGATGACCGGCGCAACGACCGGGGCAACCGGGGTTCGCCTTGGGGTGAGCAGGCGGGCGGTGGTGTCCTCGACTTCCTGAAATTTGCCGGTGACACCGGTAATGAAGTCGGAGAGGTGTTCCTTGAATTGCGGCATTTCGTTCGCCGCGCCCGCCAGCTGGTTCCAGGCGGCAAGGCCCGCGAAATAAAGAACCAGAGCCGCACATAAACCGACCATGAAAGTCGCGAGGGATCGGGGAAAGCGCAGCCGGGTCAGGAAACTGACGAATGGCTCCAGAATCAGGGCTACGATCACCGCGATAATCGTCGTGATGAATACTACGCGTGCCCAGTACAGGATCGCGATGATCACGCCTGTGGCGATCGCTGGAAGCGCATAACTGCTAACCTGTTCCGAAACGATCTCATGGGCGGTCTCTTCTCGCTCGCGGATCACTCGATGCCTGTCCGTGTAAACGAGCCTAACATGACCCGTCCGAGCGGGGCTCCGGCAAGGGTCCCGACCCAATGTGATCCGCCGCTACAATCGAATCGTGAACAAGGCGGCCCGCATTCTGGCGCTCGATCTGGGAAAGAAACGAATCGGCCTTGCCCTCAGCGACGAACTCGGCCTGACGGCTCAGGGTCTGAAGACGATGGAGCGCGAAGGGCGGCGCGACGATATCGAAACACTGCGGCGCCTGACCGTCGAGTCGGGCGTCGGACTGATCCTTATGGGTGACCCCCTGCACATGAGCGGCGCAGCCAGCCGCCAGGGCGACTACACCCGCGAGTTCGCCCGCGAACTGGAGTACAAGACCGGCCTGCCGGTAAAATTCTGGGACGAACGCTGGACCAGCCGCGAAGCCGAGCGCACCCTGCGGGGCTCGGGCATCGCGCACAAAGAGCGAAAGCCTGCGATTGACCGGCTGTCGGCGGTAATCCTGCTGCAAAGCTATCTCGATTCTGCCGAGGTGCCTGAAAGAGACGGACGCTCGTGAGATTCCTGTTGCGGTTGTTCGCGCTTGTCGCGCTGATCGTGGTGATCGCGAGCGCATGGCTTTTCTACCGCATGAACCAGCCTTACCGGGGGTTCTCCGCGCCGGTTTTCATCGAGTTCGCGCGCGGCACTTCCACACGCGACATGGCCGCGGCGCTGAAACAGAAAGGAGTGATTGCCGACGATTGGCTGTTTCTCGCGGCTCGCGCTCTCAGACGGAATCAGACTCTGCAGGCGGGCGAATACAAGTTCGACCGCCCCGCTTCGCCCCTGACTGTCTTCGGACGGATTGCCCGCGGCGACATCTTTTACATGGAACTCCTTGTGCCGGAGGGGTTCAACATGTTCGATGTTGCCGAGGCGGTGGGCAAACTGGGAACGATGACGCCCCGGACCTTTCTGGCGGCGGCGCGGGATCCGTCTCTGATTCGGGACCTGGATCCGGAGGCGCCCTCTCTTGAGGGTTATCTGTTTCCCAATAAGTATCGCGTTTACCGGCATACGACTGCGCGGCAGATTTGCCGTATGATGACGGACGAATTTCGTACCCGATGGCAGGCCCTCGCGACGAAGGCAAACGTTCACCGAACGCTTACGCTGGCCTCCATGGTGGAACGGGAAGCGCGCAGGCCGGAGGAACGGCCGGTAGTGGCCTCGGTGTTCCACAACCGCCTTATGATCGGGATGAAACTCGACTGCGATCCGACGACTGTGTATGCGGCTCTCCTTGAACACCGTTATCGGGGCACGATCTACCGGTCGGATCTGGAGAATGTGAGTCCGTGGAACACCTACCAGCACGCCGGTCTTCCGCCGGGCCCGATCGCGAACCCCGGACTCAGCTCGATTCAGGCCGCGCTGGCGCCCGCGGATACGCGTTTTCTCTATTTCGTGGCGAAGGCCGATGGATCGGGCGGCCACAACTTTTCCGAGTCGCTCGTGCAGCATGAAGCGGCGGTTTCGCGGTACCAGCGTGCGACGCGAAGGTGATCAGCGCACAGGCCGAGTTCCCGTGGCGCTGCAGGCAACCGGTAGCGCCGGCGATCTTGTCGCCGGTGACTCTGCCAGCCGCGACTTAAGGGAGCGCACAGGAAGGCGTCCGAAGAAAAGGCAGCGCGTGCTGGATCTGGTGGCGGCGCGAGGCTGGGCGCTGATCGGTGAAGCCGAGTGGAACGAGCTGCGCGCCGCGCTGCCGGATGTCTCGGAAGCGACCATCCGGAGATCCGGGATTTCCATCGCACAGCCCTGGCGCGGAGTCGCTCAACACACGATTGAGGAGCTTGAGGAATCTCTCCGTGAGTTGAGCGCGATTTACGAGCAGCGGCCGGATCTTCGCCGTTACTGCCGCGACCGGGTGATCGCGGCGAAAGATCGTGCCCGGTACCTGGCGCGGAAGCACCCTTTGAAAGCCGAGATGGTCGAATGGATGCTGGTCTGGCTGGGAGATCCCGCGATGTTTGCGGCATGGGCCGGACTGAGGAAAGCACGCGCGAATCCCTGCTTTAGTTAGCATCCTGCAAAGAACCGATACTGAATCCCGCGCCCCCGCTCCTCATCCTCCGATGCTCCTGGAGAAGGCGTGCCGCGCCGGCGTCCCGTTGCAGTTCTTTTCAGAAGATGCCGCTGCGAATGAAGAACGGGAGAAAATCATCAAGGAGTTTTACAGAAGGGTCCGATTTCCTGCGAACGATCGCTCCGTACCAGCAAGTGACCAGCAGTGACGCCAGCTTTTGAGGATCTTGTGCAGTTGATGTTCCGCCTTCTATCTGAGCGAGTGAGATCACGTCGCTGACATGAGTGACCCAGATGTCTGTGCCGCTGGCGATACTTTGCGTAACGGCAACGGGAATTGCTGTCGCCTCCGCGGCGAGGGTGGCCAGAAGTTGAAGCGGAGCCACTTCAACCGCTGGTGGTTCCAGGGCGAGGAAGCTGCAGTGCTCTTTCAGCTGATGTCTCGCACTATGACCCGTTCGGGAAAGCGATTCATGAAGCGCCTCGAACTGTCGCTCCACCAGTATCGATGCCACGTCTTCTTTGCTCCTGAAGTAGTTATAGAAGGTGCCTTTAGGCGCGTTTACCGCAGAAGCGATGCGGTAAATGCTCGCCTGCACATAGCCGACATTCTGAAATAATTTGCCGGCGGCGCGCAGAAGCATTTCGCGCGGATCGTGCTGTCGATGCGAGGTCTCCCCCTGAATCGGAGGCATCCTTATGAATATTGGCAGACAATCGCCCGCCGGTGGCTTGTCGAAAAGGACTGAATTTGTCGATTCCTGACCAAAGTCTCGATCTTCCTTTTGTGGCTCTTCAGAAGGTGTCCTCGAAGTGGTATATTCCTGGCTAATAAGGCGACCGGTCGTCTTATGTCTGGAGGTTGTTCCTGTGAACGATTCCGCTCACTCGTCTGAAGCCCAGGCAAGCGCCTATGGCGCCCAAATGGCGAAGTATTTCACCCTGAACCAACCGCCCCATGTTGCAATCGATTCCGCGGTTTCTGTGGTTCGGCCGCAACTGGCGATTACCCGGCTGATTGCACGGAGCGGCATCCCGGAGCGAACCGCCTCCATTCCCGCGGAAAAAGCCTATGTGGTTTCGGTTCATCTGAATCATGCGAACTCCGGGGAATGGGAACTCTGGACCGACGAAAAGTACACAAAGACGGGTGCATGGCCCGTGGGTGGAGTCGCCATGTGCGACCTCGAGTCGAATTCGAGTATTCGAAACCCGGGCGCCATCGACTGGGTCCATTTCCATGTTCCCCGGACAACCCTCGATTCCCTTACGGACGATGCCGGAATGCGTCAGGTTAAACGGCTCCACTGTGTTTATGGAACTCCCGATCCCGTTCTCCACCACCTGACGCAATCGATTCTGCCATGTCTGAACAGGCCGGAGATGTTCTCTCAGTTGTTCATGGATTCTTTCACCATGACGGTTTGTTCGCACCTTGTGGGGCGGTATGGTCAGCTTCACGAACCCACGCTGCAACTCAAAGGCGGTCTGGCCCCGTGGCAAATGCGGCGCGCTGTGGAATTGCTCCACGAGCATCTGGACGGCGAGTTAAAGCTGGAAACACTTGCCGAGGAGCTGCCGGCTTTCGGTCAGCCATTTTGCGCGATCGTTCAGAAGATCGTTCGGGACCTCCCCACATCGTTACCTGACTCTGCGGCGCGTGGAGATCGCGAAGGTCCTTCTTTCCGAAACGAACAGCTCGCTGGTGGAAATTGCTGCGCAGACCGGATTTTCCGATCAAGCCGCCCTGACCCGGACTTTTGCAAACGTCGTCGGCGCGACTCCGGGAAAGTGGAGGCGTGAACACTCACACCGCAGAATGTTTGTCGACATTCGCGAACACCGCATCCTCTCCCTCACACGAATAGATTCTTCGCTCCGCATTTGAAGCAGGAATCCACAAAAGTGGTCCGTGTCTTCAATAGTGTCGTGCGCGTTCCTGGTACGATCCATTTCGTGTTCGAGGCTTAATACGCGATTCGCTGAAGCTCAAACTGGAGAGGAGAATAACAATGACGAATATCAGGAACGTGGTTCTGGTGCACGGCGCATTCGCCGACGGCTCCGGCTGGAAAGCCGTCGCTGACATCCTGAAGAAGGATGGCTATAAGGTGTCGGTAGCGCAGCCTCCGGAGACTTCGTACGCCGACGACCAAAAGTACACAAAGGCCGCAATCGACGCTATGGGCGGACCAGTGGTTCTGGTTGGCCACAGCTATGGCGGCTCCATCATCACCGAAGCAGGCAATCATCCGAACGTTGCAGCGCTCGTCTATATCGCCGCCTTTGCTCTCGATGAAGGGGAAAGCTGCGCATCGATCGAACAGGCTCTGCCGCAAGCGTCCACGGCGTTCAAAGCGGACAGCAACGGGCTTTGGTGGATCAGACGAGGCGCATTTCGTGGCTGACTTCGCAGCGGACATTCCCGGGATGAGGCGGAGTTCATGGCGATATCGCAGGTGCCGATCTCTACCGACGCCTTTACCCATCAGGTTACGAACCCCGCCTGGAAGCACAAGCCCACGTGGTACATGGTGGCCAGCGAAGACCGATCGATCAATCCGGATCAGGAGCGCATGATGGCGAAGCGCGCTAAGGCGAGGACAGTCGAAGTGAAGTCGAGCCATGTGGCCTACATGTCTCATCCGAAGGAGGCGGCCAGGCTCATCGAAGGAGGCTGCCACTTCATATGAAGAGGTTGCCGCATCGGCACGGGCCAATCGGTAGTCAAGTCCGCCGATCCGGGCCAGAGGGGCGGAGCTCTGTGAAACCGCCTGAGGAGAACAGCAATGAAAGATCGCATCGGCATAGAAGGCCGTGATGGCTCGTTTAACGCGTATATCGCACGTCCGAAGACGTTGCCGGCTCCCGCCGTCGTGGTTCTTCAGGAAGCTATTCGGGGTGAATGCAGACATTCGCAAGCATTGCGATGAACTGGCCGAACAAGGGTTTCCTTGCAGTCGCGCCTGACTTGTTCTGGCGGCAGGAGCCAGGCGTCGATCTCAGTGTTACCTCCGAGTGCCGACTGGGCGCACGGCCTTCGTCTGTACGGAGCTTATGACAGAGATGCGGGCGCAACGGATGTGAACGGACACCGTCAACGCCGTACGCAACCTCAAGGAGTGCAACGGCAAGGTTGCACTCCTTGGCTATTGCCTCGGCGCGCTGATGGTCTTCCTGACAGCTGTGCGCAATTCGGGAGTGGACGCCGCGGTCGCTTATCACGGCGGCGATACCGAAAAATACCTGGGAGAGGTCGATGGGCTTCGCGCGCCCATTCTGATGCATCTGGCTGAGGAAGATGAGTTCATTTCCAAGGCCGCGCAAGCGGAGATTAAGGCGGCGCTCGCGGGGAAGCCGAACGCTATGGTTTACAGCTATCCGGGTCAGCGTCACGCTTTCTCGCGGCATAACGGAGCACACTACAATGTCGCTGCGGCTCATCTCGCCAATGGCCGCACAAGCGAATTCCTGGCACAGCACCTTCGATGAACGCCGGAATCACTGAAAGTCACCTCTCTACTTCGAACCGCGTCGGCAGGCTGGCTCCGCTGGTGAATCATAGAAGACGTTGAACTAAGCCGCGAGCAGCAGTTGTCTGCGCGTCGTTTTCGTGTCTAGCTGCCACGCTGTGAGTGGCGTTGAGTTTTGACAGGCCAATCCGACCCGTTTGCCGGGCTGGAATTGAATTCGTGTTAATTCGTGTGCATTCGTGGCCATTAAGATTTCATCGATCACACCGGCCGCCCGAATATTTAACGAGTAAATCCAACCACATAGCCCCAGCCACGTGCACCATTCCCAAAACGCATGCTAATCAATAACCAGGAGAAAACAACACGAACATGTCCCCGGCAACCGAGTCCGTTTCAAGCAGCACCGCATCCCCGCAACCCAACCAGTCCACCGGACCCCGCACCCCCGAAGGCAAAAACGATCCAGCTATGAACGCCCTGCGCCACGGCCTGACCGGCCGCATCGTCGTCCTGCCCTCCGAAGACATCGACGCCATACCACGCCTTCTGCAAAGACCTCATGCCGACCTCGCCCCCGAAACTCCGCTCGAAGCGCCAATACGCCCAAACTTTCTGCGACACCCAATGGCGTCTGAACCGAGCCCGCTCGCTCGAAGACTCCATGCTCGCCCTCGGCCATTTCGAAGCACGCCGGCGAAATCGATACCGACCACGCCAAATCCACGCCGCCCTGACCGCCGCCCGCGTCTTCCGCGACGACTCCAGATCCTTCGTCAACCTGACCCTCTACGAACAGCGCCTGCAGCGCACGCTCAAAAGAAGCCCTGCGCCAGCTCCAGGCTCTCCAGGCCAAACGCAAAGCCGCGAGGCAAGCCGCCCTCGACGAAGCCGTAGCCATGCGCAACCTCCACAAAATGAAAGGTGAAACACGGTCATCATCACGATCCAGGCCGAGGCCGAACCCAGCACCAGACAGTTCGTTTTTTCGACCGCCGAAATCGAAGCCGAAGCCCGCCGCCAGTTTCGTCTCGCAGACATCGCGACTGCCCAAAGACACCACTACGACTTCGATAACTACCGCCGATACTCTCCGAAGTGGGCAGCATGACGGCCCATGTGGGTGGCGCCGGCGATCTTGTCGCCGGTGAATTTCAATAATGGTGGTTTCATCTCATTTGCCGGCCTCCCGATCGAAACCGAAGCCACCCCGTTGAATCAAACTGAAGTCACGCGGCAAAGCCGCCGGGAAGATAAGCCCTGATCCAGGGCACCAGGAAGGACCTATGGCGGAATCAACCGTTACAACCGTCGGGGAGAGCACATTCTCTCCGCTCGCCGCAAATCGAATCACGTTGCACATCAACGGCGCCACCCATACGCTGTCAATCGAGCCGCGCGTTTCCCTGCTCGACGCTTTGCGGGAGTGCCTGGGCCTGACCGGAACGAAGAAAGGCTGCAATCAAGGCGCCTGTGGGGCCTGCACAGTTCTGGTCGATGGCGAGCGAACGCTCTCGTGTCTGACATTTGCGATTCAGCACGAAGGCGAGGAGATCACAACCGTCGAAGGCCTGGCTGCAGATGGAGTGTCGCATCCGGTGCAAAGCGCATTCGTGAAATACGATGGTTTCCAATGCGGCTATTGCACTCCCGGACAAATCTGTTCGGCGATCGGGATGATCCGCGAGTTCAAAGACGGAATGCCGAGCGCCGTGACCGGCGACGTTTCCTCCTCGCACTTCGAATTTTCCGATGAAGAGATCAAAGAACGAATGAGCGGTAACCTATGCCGCTGCGGCGCCTACGTTGGAATTTGCGAGGCCATCCGCGATGCCTTCGAATCGCACGCCTTTGAATTGGAGCTGTCGCGATGAAAAACTTCGCTTATGCCCGTGCGGAGAATGTCGATAGCGCCATCGGTCTTTTTTCCCGACACGAGAACGCAAAATTTCTGGGTGGCGGCACGAACCTGGCGGATTTGATGCGTGAAAACATCGAGCAGCCGGACGCGCTGATCGACGTTACCCGCCTCCCCTCTGCCGGCATCGTCGAGCTTCCCGAAGGCGGGGTTTCCATCGGAGCCTCGGTCCGCAATAGTGCGGTGGCAAATCATCCCCTGATCCGGGAGCGCTATCCGGTGCTGTCGCAGGCGATCCTGTTCGGCGCATCCGGCCAGATTCGCAACATGGCGACCACAGGCGGCAATCTGATGCAGCGCACGCGTTGCTACTACTTCTACGACGAAACCTCCCGCTGCAACAAGAGAACGCCTGGCGCGGGCTGCGATGCGATCGGCGGGTTTAACCGCATGCACGCGATCCTCGGCGCATCCGATCACTGCATCGCCACGCATCCTTCGGATATGTGCGTCGCCCTTGCCGCGCTGGATGCGACCGTGCATGTGAAAAGCTCCGCCGGCGAGCGAACCATTCCCATCAACTCCTTTCATCGCCTGCCCTCCGAAACTCCCCATATCGAAACCAGTCTCCGTGCCGGAGAACTGATCACCGCGATCCACCTGCCCGCGCTTCCGTTCGCGAAAAACTCGCGATACAGAAAGGTTCGCGACCGCGCCAGTTACGCCTTCGCTCTGGTGAGCCTGGCGGCGGCGCTGCAGGTGGAAGACGGCGCTGTTCGAAGCATTCGTCTCGCGCTGGGTGGAGTGGCTCACAAGCCCTGGCGCGCATACACGGCAGAGAGGTTGCTGACCGGAGCGACCGCAAACCGGGAAGCGTTCGAGCGCGCGGCCGATGCGGAACTTGCAGATGCGTGCGGTTACGGCGATAACGACTTCAAGATCTCGCTGGCAAAGCGAGTCATCGTCGGCGTATTGAGCGAAATGGTGAAAGCCGGAGGCACTCGATGAGCGGAATGCAGAGCATTATCGAAACGGTAGTCAAGTTCCTGCCCGATAAGAAGCGTGATCCGCTCATCGACCGGCATGGCTACGTCGGCCAGCCGCTCGAACGCGTGGACGGGGATCTCAAAGTGCGTGGTGAGGCGGCTTTCACGGCCGAGTTCAAAGTCGCGAACATGTCCCATGCGGTGCCTGTCTACAGCACCATCGCCAGAGGAAAGGTGCGCAAAATCGATGCCGCGGCGGCGGAACAGTCAACAGGCGTGCTGGCTGTACTCACCTGGGAAAACATCATGCGGATGAAAGCGCCGCCCATCGTCGACTTTCACAACATCGGCAAGGGTTTCGCTCTGAGCGATCTCCCCATCATGCAGGACTCCGAGGTGCATTGGGACGGCGAACCCGTTGCCATCGTCGTCGCCGAAACTCTCGAGCAGGCGGAGTACGGCGCCTCGGTGGTCCGTGTGGAGTACGATGCGGAAACGCCCGATGTCTCGTTCGGAAACATGAAGCCCAAAGCCATCGTTCCCCACGACATCATGGGCGAACCGTCCGAAATCCGAATCGGCGATGTGGCGATCGGCATGAAAGACGCGGATGCGACCGTCGACCATGTTTACCGGACGCCGCGCTATAACCACAACGCCATCGAGCCGCACGCAACCATCGCTGTCTGGACCGGGCCACACACCCTCGCCGTATTCGATTCCACACAGTCCGTGAACCTGACCGCACACACGCTTTCCTGGATCTTCGATCTGAAAGTGGAGGACGTACGGGTCGTCGCGCCCTTTCTCGGCGGCGGCTTCGGCGGCAAAATTGGCTGGAGCAATACCGCGCTCTGCGCAGCGGCGGCGAAGCGCGCAAATCGCCCCGTAAAACTGGCGTTATCGCGGGCAGGGACGTTTCGAATGATCGGCGGCCGCACTCTTTCCGAACAACGCGTCGCGTTAGGAGCGAAACAGGACGGTAACCTGACGGCCCTCACCCATACCGGATTGACGGCGACGGTCACAAGCGGGCGATATGCCGAGCAATGTACGTTTCCGCCGAGGCATTTCTATGCGGCGCCGAATCTGTTTATCGGCCAGAAAATGATTTACCTCGATACCGTCGCCAACACGTGGATGCGGGCTCCCGGCGAATCGATCGGCACATTTGCGCTGGAATCGGCGATCGACGAACTGGCTTACGAATTGAAGATCGATCCGATCGAACTGCGCAGAATCAACGAGCCGCGAAGAGATCCCACGAAGGACACGCCATTCTCCAGCCGGCTCCTGACGGAAGCTTATCGACTCGGCGCCGAAAAGTTCCGATGGAACGCGCGCAGCTCCCAGCCCCGCTCGCAGCGCGACGGCAAATGGCTGATTGGGCAGGGTGTCGCGTCGGCCTATTATCCGTTCCTCCGCTTTCCCGCGAAGGCTCGTGTGCGATTACACGCCGATGGTTCGGCGCTCGTGATGGCTCCGGCAAGCGAGATGGGAATGGGAACCGCAACGGCGCAGATCCAGCAAGCCGCCGACCGTCTCGGCTTGCCGCTTCATCGGCTGACATTCCAGTACGGCGATTCCGGGCTGCCTGACACGCCGATGATGGCGGGCGGGTCGAATCAGACCGCCACCACAATCGCAGCGGTGCGAGCGGCGGTCGAGCAGCTCCATCGCGATCTGCTCAAATTGGCGCAGAAACATTCCGATTCGCCTTTAAAGGCGCAAAGTACGAACAAGTGGACAGCGCGGGACAGTGGGCTGTTTCGCCGTGACGACCCGGCGCGCGGCGAGAAATATTCAGCCATTCTGCAGAAGGCGGAACAACCATCCATCGAAGCCGAAGCAGCTTCGGGCTTGCCCCTGGAGATGTTCAAATATTCGATGGCGTCTTACGGCGCGCAATTTTGTGAAGTGCGGGTGCACGAAGAGACGGGCGAAGTACGCGTCTCGAGGTGGCTCGGATCGTTCGATTGCGGCACGATCATTAATCCGAAGACCGCCGTCAGCCAGCTCCGGGGCGGAATCGTCATGGGCATCGGGATGGCGCTTACCGAGGAGACTCTGTTTGACGAGCGCCGCGGCCGAATCATGAACCCGTCGCTCGCCGAATACCATGTTCCGGTCAATCTCGACGTACCGTACATCGATATCGTCTATCTGGACATACCGGATGAACATGCGCCGCTGGGCGCCCGCGGAATCGGCGAGATAGGCATCACCGGCGTCGCAGCGGCGATCGCCAACGCGATCTTCCACGCCACAGGAAAGCGCGTTCGTGACTTGCCAATAACTCTCGACAAGCTGCTCTGAGACCGGCGACGGGTCGAGATTTATCCCCGGCAACGCAAGATCGAATCCACGGATTTTTGGCCCTTTATACGTTGATTATCAATTGACATAGTTTCTTTATTCATGACACAATACCCAAAAATCAGCCAAAGCAGGCTCTTTTTTTCGCTGTCTTTGTAGCCTCCCACCCCTGTCCGGCGAGTCTTTCCGCGTCCGACGCATTTTTTCACGCATTCGTAACGAAAGGAAGGAACAAACCGTGAAACCCTTCTGTGCCTGCGCATTCGTGTGCGCGATTTTACCTGCGTTGGTCACCGCGCAGTCCACTCCCGATTTCCCGGAGGCGAACGCCCGTCGCGGCGCCACCGAAAAAACCATGTTTCCTGAAGTCCGCGCTCTCCACGATATGGTCGGCGGCGGCAACAATTTCGTCGTGGAAGCAGGGCTGCGTATTCTGCGCGAAGGAGGTAACGCCGTCGACGCGGGCGTGGCCGCGGTTCTCGCAGCCGCCGTCACGGAAGAAGATCACTTCAGCATGGGCGGCGAGATGCCGGCGCTCGTGAAAATGGCGGGCCAGCCGGTGCAGGTAATCTCCGGCATCGGTACGGCTCCCGCAAAGGCGACGGTCGAGTTCTTCAAGAACCGGCCTCTCGAGCCTTGGGAAACGCCTGACAAGAAGCCGCCGATTCCGGCGCAGGGCATTCTCGCGACGACCACTCCGGGAATGTTCGACGGCGTGATGCTGGCGCTCGAGAAGTTTGGAACCATGACATTCGCCAAAGCCGCCGAACCGGCTATAGAACTCGCAGACGGCTTTCCCACCACGGAAGTATTCGCGAGCACGCTGCAGCGCGACGATTCGATGCTGCGGCGCTGGCCCGCTTCCGTCGCGTTGTTTTATCCGGGCGGCAAACTGCCGACGCCCGGTCAGGTCTTCCATCAGCCGGACCTCGCGCGCACGCTGCGCGAACTGGTCACGGCGGAAGAAAAGGCTCATGGCGATCGCGTCAAGAAAATCGATGCCGTTCGCGATTACTTCTATCGCGGCCCGATCGCCAAAAAGATGGGCGCGTTTTCCGAAAGCCACGGCGGCCTGGTCACCTACTCCGATATCGCGGCGTTTCACGCCGAGATCGATACGCCGCGCTCGACGATCTTTCACGGATATGAAATCGTGAAACCCGGCTTCTGGACCCAGGGTCCCGTGCTACTCGAGATGTTCAACCTGCTCGAAAGCTACGATCTGAAGGCCATGAAACAGAACTCGCCCGAGTATCTGCATACTCTGGTCGAAGCCGCGAAGCTGGCGTTCGCGGATCGTGACATGTACTACGGCGATCCGAAGTTCAGCAAGATTCCCGAAGAGCGGTTGTTGTCGAAAGACGTACGCGGCGGAGCGCCGGAAACTGATCGATCCGACAGCACGCCTCGATGGAGTCGCGGCCGGGTAAAGTCGGCGACCGCAAGATCCCGATGCCGGACGGGAATGTCGCTAAGGTCGAGGTTCACGATACAACCTGCGTCGATGTGATGGATCGCATGGGGAATGTCTTTTCGGCGACCCCGAGCGGCGCCTGGCTCCCCGCCGTCATTGCAGGCGACACCGGTATTGCGTTCGGGACCCGGCTTCAGTCTTTGCTCATAGTGCCCGGGCATCCGAATGTAATCGAAGCCGGCAAACGTCCGAGAGTAACTCTCAGCCCGACACTGATTCTCAAAGACGGCAAGCCGGTATACGCGATTTCCACGCCGGGCGCCGACAACCAGGATCAGGCGCTGCTGCAGGTCATCCTCAATCTCATCGAGTTCGGAATGACGCCGCAGGAAGCCGTCGAAGCGCCTCGCTTCCAGACAGAAGCTTTCTACAGCTCCTTCGCGATGCATGAGTATACGCCTGGCGGGCTCAATCTCGAGAACCGCATTCCGAAAGCGACCGCGGACAAACTGGCGGCGCTTGGTCACAAAGTTCGAGTGACCGCGGCATGGAGCAACGCGTCGGCGCCTGTGGTAATCAAGGCCTCGGCCGGGTCCTCGAAGGCGGCGCGGACCCGCGCCGCGGCCGCTTCATCAGCGGGTTCTAAGGAACACGCGAAATCCGGGCCGCGTAAGCCCCCATCAAAAAAGGGGATTAATACATGTGTCTTAAAACGGCTTTTCTGTTTGCCGCGGTAACGGGCGTGTTGTACGCGCAGACGACATCGATTTCCGGAACGGTGACCGACCAGTCGGGCGCCGCCGTTCCCGAAGTCCATGTCATGGCGACTCCGGCCGGGGGCGGTGCAAGCGCCAGCACCTTGACTAACGGCCAGGGCCGCTATACGCTGCCCGCGCTCAATGCGGCGGATTACGTTATTCGTATCGAAGCTCCGGGGTTCGCGCCCTCGGAGAAGACGGTCACTCTGCTCGTAGGCCAGGTTCTTCCGCTCGACGTGGAGATCCGCCCGGCATCGGTCAGCGCCTCCGTGGATGTAACCGCGGAAGCGGTGGCCATTTCGACCGCCACTTCCAGCGTCGGCGGGAATATCGATCCCACCCAGATGAAAGATGTCCCGCTCAATGGCCGCAATTGGATGAATCTGGCGCTTATGGTTCCGGGGGTGAATACCAACGACGTCGATTCGAACAACCCCATCGGCGGCGTGGATGGCGGCAAGTTTCAGATCAACGTTGACGGGCAGCAGGTGACTCAAAATAACTCTGGTTCGGGCAACGGGCAGCCCCGTTACAGCCAGGATGCGATCGCCGAGTTTCAGATCATCACCAACCGCTTCGACGCAACTCAGGGCCGCTCATTGCGCGCTCAGATCAACGCCGAAACCAAGAGTGGCACGAACCAGTTTCACGGAACGTTGTTCGGCTACTTCCGCGACAACGTCTTCAATGCTTCTGATCCTGTAGCCCACAAAGTTCTTCCTTATTCCGATCAGCAGTTCGGCGGCACTTTCGGCGGATACATTATCAAGAACAAGCTCTGGTTCTTTGGGTCCTTCGAGGGTGAGCGGAACCCCGCGACTATCTTCGCCACTCCCACCGGCTTTAACGGTCAGACCTTCAGTCTTCCTTCCCTGAACAGAAACCTCGAATACCTTGTGCGCTTCGACTATCAGAAAAGCGACACCAGCCGATTTTCACTCCGCGTCAACGCTTATACTTACTCGAATCCTTTTACGGGCGTCGGCGGCACGGGACATCCTTCGACAGCCACGGCGGCAAATAACTATGCGGCCAGTATCCTGGGCACGTGGTCTAAGGTTGTGAGTCCCCAGGTCGTCAACGACGTCAAGCTCGGGTTCAATTACTTCATGTATAAGAACACGGCTCTGGTCCCGAGTCAGGGATATCAGTTGCCTACGGTTACCGTGGGCGGCCCATATAACTACCCGAAAGAGATCGCAATGGAAGTCTTCTCCGGGCGCGACGATTTGTATCTGGAATAAAGGCAACCATAGCATCAAGGCGGGTGGCGAGTACCTCGGCGAGACTCACCATGGTTACTTCCCGCAGTATGTGCGAGGCGTCGTCACTTCATTCAGCGGGACGCCTCCGAACCTTCCGTCGATCTTTCCCGTCTGGAACGATCCCACGACCTGGAACGTGGCCGCACTTCAGCCTTACGCGAACACGCTGGTCCAGGGTTTCGGCAGCTACAATTACAACCTCCAGCGCAACACAATCGGTTTCTGGATTCAGGACGACTGGAAGATCCTGCCCCGGCTCACCTTGAACCTCGGATTGCGCTATGACAACGATATCGGAATGCTGAGCAATTCGCCGCCGGTCCCGACTGGCCTGCTGGTTCCGACCCATGGCGACAACAACAACCTCGGTCCGCGGCTGGGCTTCGCCTGGGATGTAATGGGCAATCATAAGACGGTTATCCGCGGCGGCGCGGGACTCTACTACGGCGACATTGAAGCCAACCAGTATTACGACCAGGCGTTGTTTAACGGCATCACGACGATTCAGGCATCGGTGGAGGCCGCCCCGGGCGCTCCCCTCAACCTTTCACAGCCATTTGGCTCGACCACCGGCGAGGATTTTCTGAATGGAACCGCGCCCGCTCCGAAGCAGGCGCTGCAACTGGTCGATCCGAACGTGGTAACGCCCTATGCCCTGCAGGCGTCGGGAGGCTTCGAACGGCAATTATCCTCGAACTGGACCATATCCGCCGATTACGTTTTCTGGCGAATCTATCACGAGTGGGAACGGGTCGATCAGAACCTGACCTACGATCCCACTACCGGATTTAACCTCAATCCCACGACGGTGGGACGGCCCGATCCGCGTTTCACTTCGATTCTGCGGTTTGTGACCCCCGATGCCGCGGGCGCCATCTATAACGGCCTGCAAATGGAGGTGAAGCGGCGTTTCGCCAAAGGACTTACGCTGGCGGCGGTCTACACTCTCGCCAAAACGAAAGACTCCAGCGGCGGCGCCTTCTATGTGCCGAACAATCAGTTCAACCTGGCCGGCGAGTGGGGCAACGGAAGCGGCGACCAGCGCCATACGCTGAACCTGAATGGAAGCTACAGGCTGCCCTGGGGATTTCAGTTCAGCGGCGTTTATCATTTCGGGTCCGGGTCGGACTACGGGGTGAGCGCGGGCGGCAATCCATTCGCGAACGGCGGCTCAAATCGGACGTTCCTGGCCACAACTCACGTATACGACGATCCGGCCTGGAACTACTTGAACCCTGTGAATCCGAAGTATGCCATCGTACAACGCAATGCGTTCTACGGGCAGCCCATCCATCGCGTCGATGTCCGGCTTTCGAAAACGTTCGTGCTTAAGGAACGCTTTCGGTTCATCGGTATTTATGAAGTCTTCAATGTTCTGAATCACTCGAACTTCGGGTCGTATGCGACATCCATCGTGACGGCCAGCTTCACCAATCCCGCGCAGAATACGAATCTCGAGTATGAGCCGAGAATGATGCAGCTCGCCGGGAGGTTTGAGTTTTGAAGATGACCCGCGGCATTGTGTTGCGGCCGTTCCTGCTGCTCGCCGGCCTTGCGGCGACCGTCTACGCGGCTGAACCCTCCTGGCTGGATCTTGTGGCTCCCGTCATCACTCCCATGGAGAAGAAGACCTGGATCGCGCTCTCGCAAGCCGAGCGCGTCCAGTTCGAGCAAAGCTTCTGGGCGAACAAATCAATCTCCGGCCAGGAGTATTTTCAGCGGCTGGCGTACGCCGACGCGACATGGGGTGGCCCGAAGCACGGTTCTTCGGCGAATACGGACCCCGGACGCGTATACCTGGCTCTCGGTCCGCCGAATCGGATCTCACGGTTCCCTTCTTCGCGCATATTCGTAACCCTGGAGATCTGGTATTACTCAGCGGTTCCTGGAGTGATCGATTCCGAACTGCGGTTGATCTTTTTTCGAAAGAACAATGTCAACCCGCTTGAGTTGTATTCGCCCACCAACGACACAATCCGCGCTCTGTTGTTAAACGAATCCGGAACGCGCACGATGTTCGGTCCGAATGACATCATCGACGAAAACATGATCCGGCAGAACCTGAATGTTCCGCCCGCGGAGGACGAAATCATCTCCGCATCCGTGAACGTGGGAACCGGAATCAGGGATGTGGGAAACGAGGAAATCCTCGGGCAGGTTATGTCGCCCCGCCTGATGCTGACCAGGCGGCCCGAAACTTCGGTTAAATCCCACTTTTTCGTCGACAGGCCGAATGTGAGCTTTCTTCTGAGTCCGTCTTCTGCAGGCGGACTGCAGGTCGATCTGTCCGCTGAGGTTACCGCACAGCGGCAGATCGGTATTGAAGTTCTCGACGATAAGGGCGCAACTGTTTACCGCAATGTTCTGAATCTGCATCTCGCTGAAGCGAAGCCTGCGCAGTACATCCAACGCATTGACCTTCTCCCGGGCTCTTATCGTGTTATTGCGAAGGTTGATGGCCGGGCGGCTCCTTATTCGCTGGATGTCCCCGCTGAGGCGCCGATGAGCGGCCTCTTGCGCATGGCCGAAGCGCACGCGTCCGTTCATACGCCATTTGAATTCGACGACAACCGATATTATCCGGACGCGAATGGCCGTTTCGTCCTCGTGGTTCTTCGTCGTCCCGGTGAGGTTCGCTGGTCAATCCGGCAGAACGGCGGAGTGGTCTGGAGGCAGATTACTCAAGCTAAGGAGGCCGCGGTGCTGGCGCTGCCGCTCGATCGTTTGCATCCTGGGCACTACCGCGTCGACGCCGAGACAGATGACGACGCGAAGAGTCTCGATCTCGATTTAAGCTCTTCCACGGGCGAGGGGACCGGGCCGTATCTGCTGTCGTTTAATGCAAATCTTTCGACGGCGGCGCGGCAGGCGCAGATTGGCCATCAATTCCTGTTGCGCGGGCGTCTGGGGGAGGCTGGGGCGCAGCTTGAGGCATCCATCGATGCCGCACCCACCGAGCAGGCCCGGATCGATCTGGCGCGCCTCGACGCCATCACTGGGCGGTGGGACAATGCTCGCGATCGAGTGCGCGACGTTCTGGCGCAGGATCCGAAGAATTTCGAGGCCTTGTGCGTCTATGCGTTCGTGGAGGCCGGTTTACAGGATTACGTCGCCGCGACCCGGCTGTACCAGCGCGCACTTGCGATCGAAGATTCGCCGGCGATAAGGTTGGCACTTTCGAAGCTTCCTGAGCGGTAGCCGAACCAGGAAGAATCAACTTTTCAGTTTTCGGTTCTGCCCGAGCTAAGGCCGGCGCAAAACTCTTTCCGATTCAGGGATAGAGGTTGAACTCCGCCAGCAGCTTCTCGAGCAGGCCCGAAACTTTCAGAATAGCCGCCCATCGGCGCAGGTACTTTACGTCGAGCCGGTCGCGGGCGGCTTTGCAAATTCCGCGGAGATCGTTCCATTGCCGTTCCGAAGTCTCTCCGCCATTTCGATACCATTCGAGCTTGCGCAGGACCGTATCCTCGGCCGACGCGATGGCGCACTCAATCGCTTCCCGGCCATCGGGGCGGATTTCCCGGAACACGCGCCGATCGAATTCGGTGCGGCTGTATTCATCGTCGCGGAGGGGAAACAAATCGAATTTCCAGGCGGTCTTCAAGTGAATAAGGTTGGCGGCGCGACCTCGGGCAAACGCCTCTCGGATCATACCGGGGTCGATATAGAATTCCGTGTTTAACTCCTCCGCCAAAGCATCGATCTGATCGGACCGCAGATCGACCACCAGGTCGACATCGAGCGTTGTCCTCGGAATCCCATGAGCGGAACTGGCGGCGGAGCCTCCCACGGCATAAGCAACCTCAAATCGGTCGAAAACCTCGAGCAGACGAGCGAGAGCCTCAGCGGGAGTGGCCATGTTCCGGCAGCCCTCGCTCCTCGCCTGCCGGCTGAGTTTCGGGATCGAACTCTCGCTCGGGGTCCCAACCGTAAGCCGCAATCATCAAATGGCGCGGCAGTCGGAGCGCTGCGCATCGCAGAAAGATCTCCCGTTCCGAGGCATCAGGATAATTCGCGCGCACGCCCGATTCCGCCATTCGGAGCGCGAAGTCGGTCAAGTCGAACGCAATTTCCATGCGTTCTCCCGGCGTCTTTTCGCTCAGCAGCCTTAGCCAGATATCCATGGCGCGAGGGTCGGTATCCGTGAACTCGTTCGGATGGGCCGCCATGATCTACCTCAATCGGTGAGCGTACGCCCGGCGATATGTTCCAGAATTGCCGAAGGCGCGCTCGCAGGGTTCGCCAGGCTTTCACGTGCCACGATGACGGTCTGTTCCAGCGCAAGCCGCCCCGCGAGCACCGCATGCGGCACAACGTCCGTAAAGACCAGCCACGTCGAACCGGGAGGCAATGCAAAGCGATATTTCGGGGACCGCTCCTGATATTCGCTGTTGCCCTTCAGCCAGTCGTGAAAGTGCAGCATGAACGCATCGTAAGCGGACCGGTCCACCACGGGAAGCCCGGCTTTCGTCAACGCCCTCGTGACGCCGCGGCGCAGCTTATGCATCGCGGAATCCGCAGCGCCGGCGAACTCTTTCAGCCCGGCGCTCGCCGCCTGCTGTTTCGCGAGAATGGCGAACGGATCGGAGGTCATCCACTCGCGCGACTGCTCGGCATTCACATTCGTGAAGCAGCGCAGGATCAGATCGCCGAACACCGGACGCGTCGGAAACGCATCCACATGCAACAGATCGTTACGCTTCGCCAGAGGCAATTCCCTGCCCCGCTCTTCGATCGAGCGGAAGCTGGCGTAGTCCACCTTCCACGACCGCGCGTAGTCGGGCAGAATGCGGGTCATGAACGCAAGCGCGCAGCGCGAGTACTCGCGCATGGCATCGCCGACCACCGCCGCCTCGCTTCGGTCGACCAGCCCGGTCACCTTATCGATGTGGGGCTTATATGCGATATTCTTGTGAAAGCTCCGCGCGTCCTGTGTGGCTCCCATAAGCGCGGTGCGCACGGCGGCGGGAATCTCAAAGCCGCCATCGGGGAAAAAAAGAATGTCGCCGCACTCAAGCGCGCCTCGATAATCGCCCGTATCATATGCTGATTGGAGCCTCACGCGCTCAGTGTATCGCGCGCCGCATTCGCAACCGCGCCTCATCGAACACGTTTGTTTTATAGTGAAACATTGTCTGAATGCTTCAAGCCTGCGCTCTGACGGATCCCGGAAAAGTTCGCGCCAGCAATCAGGATTTTTTTCGGATTATTCCCGAAATCGGAGCTTATTTGCTTGCGGACGGCATGGGCGGCGCCCGCGGGGGCGAACGCGCCTCGCAGATCGCCGTCGATGCCGTTTCGGAGGTACTGGAGAAATCGCAGCATCGCGACGCATCGGTATTGCTGGCTGCCGTCGAGGAAGCCAACAGAAGAGTGCTTGAAGAAGCCATTCAGGACCCTCGCCTTGAGGGAATGGGCACTACGCTCGTCGCCGCACTCGAGACTCGGGACAACGAGGTTGCAATCGCAAGCGTGGGAGACAGCCGCGCGTGGCTCCTGAAAGACGGCAGGCTAAGGGCGATTACAGAGGATCAGACGTGGGTTCAGGAGGTGGGGAGACCGCTTGGTCTTGACGAAGCCAGCCTCAAAATACACCCCATGCGGCACGTGCTCACAATGGCGGTAGGCGTGGGAACTACAGTGCGAATTCGTTATTACGGCGTCGTCATCGAACCAGGAGACATCATGATGCTCTCGAGCGACGGCCTGCACGGCGTAGTCGGGCGGGAGGAGATGGAAGAAATTCTGAGCGCGCCATCAGACAACCCAGCCACGATCAACTCTCCCGCCGAACTCGATTATAAGTGCCAGAGATTAGTTACCGCAGCCAACGAGGCGGGAAGCCCCGACAACGTGACTGTGGTCCTGCTGCGAAGACCCACCGTTTAGGCGGCGACCGGCTCCTGCCGTAACCATTCCTTCATCGCTTCGCGATGCAAAAGGATACCCTTTCGCGAATACCGCAAATAACCCTGACGGCGGAACTGATTCATGTAATGCGTCACAATTTCGCGTGAGGTTCCGACGTACTGCGAAAGAAGCTCGTGCGTGAACGGGATCATCTGGACCGAACCGTCTTCGGCCTCGTGCCCGAGGCGTTCCGAAAAACGGATCAGCGCGCGCGCCAGGCGCCGCGCGATATTGTCGACCGAGAAGCTCTCGATGCGGCTGCCGAAATCCATCGAGCGCTGAACCAGGAGTTGCAGCAGCGCAATGGCCAGTTTCGGACGGCGAGTCGCGATGTCCTCAATCTCGGCGGTCGTCCACGTCATCAGTTTGGTGTTTTCGAGAGCGACCGAAAGTTCGCTTCGCTGGGCTGGCCCGAGAAAAGCCGACTCACCGAAGAATTCATCTGGCTGGTAGATGTCTACCACGACCTGACGACCGTCGTCCGCCATGCGGCAGACCTTAACTTTCCCGTCTATGACAAGATAAATGCTGGTTGAAGGCTGGTCCTGACCATAGATCGTCTGTCCTTTTCGATATTCGAGTATCGTTGAGCAGGGCAGATGCGCGAGCGGATCTTCAAGTATTCTTTGTTGCGGAGCCGGCGCCATACTCATTCCCATTAGATTCCCCTTATAAAATCATTTTGGACGTACTGATAGTACCACTCTAGAAGATCTTGTGATTTTTGTCACGCGATCCGGGAAAGCTGCTAGCACGCCCCGTTCCATTTCTCTCAAATTGCTTTCCCCAGGGTTGCCAATGCTGTCAAGCCCATGCAAAACATGCAAACATTGAAAAACGGCCTCTTCTTTGATCAAGTTCGATCAAGGGCGACGACCCTGCATCAGGAACGACGACGCCCGTCGAAATTCAGAGGTTGCAGATTTTGCGCGCTTTCGGACTTATCGCTGCAGCTTTTGCCGCCCTTCTCGCATCCGCCGCGGAGTTTCTTCCGCCGGGAGGAGAGCGCTATTCCATAATAGCGGCCGCGGGGTCTATTCTTCCAGGCGGGCGAATACTGCGGCCCCTGGGCGCGGAAATCGAAACGGGACCCGGCGCCTTCAACATCGCCATCGGCCCCCGGGGAGCTGTCTCGATTTCCGACATCGGCTACGAGCGCCTGGGCATAACCGCGATTCAGCCGCCCCGGAAAGGCTCCGCGTGGACGGTGAATCAAATCTGGGCCCGTACACCGAACGGCACAGCGCCGGAAATCGCCGATCCGTCGTGGAGAGGCGTCACGCGCGGAATTGCATTCGATTCGCCAAAATCGGTTTGGGTATCGGAGGGCGCCTCCGGCAAGGTCAGACTCATCGACATCGACAGCGGCGATCCCCGCAAGACGATTAGTTTGAACGGGGGCGAGTGGAGCAACAGCTTCACCGAAGACCTTGCGTTCGATAGCGCCCGGCATCTCCTGTATGTAATCGACCGGGCAAACCTTCGAGTAGCGGTGGTCGACGCGAAGTCCGGACACGTCCTGGCTTCAGTGCGGATGGGCGGCCAGCCGTTCGCTCTTGCGCTCTCGCCCGACGGAGTTTCGGCCTGGATCGCGAATTCCGATCCGGATTCCGTCTGCCCACTCGACGTGCATGATCCGATGAAGCCCCAACTGGGAAATTGTATCCCTGTTGACTCGCCTCAGGGGATTCTGATCACCGGCGATCGTGTTTTTGTTTCGAACGCGCACGTCGACGCGATTACCGAGATTTCAGCGAGTAATCACAAGATCACGGCCGAAATTCCCCTGCGCATTCCTTCCCTCGAAACGTATCGCGGCATTGCGCCCGCGGGAATGGCATACGATCCGCTCACGAAATGGCTGCTGGTGGCCGAGGCCGGCATCAACTCAGTGGGTGTGGTGGATACCGTGCAGAACGCGGCGATCGCCCATCTTCCCGCGGGATGGATGCCCACGAGCGTGGCCATCTCGGGCGATCGGGTCTTCGTCGCAAATGCGCTCGGCCGCGGGACAGGGCCGAACCTGCGCCATCCGCTGTTTGAACTGGGCGAGGCTCCCACTTTGCATCGGGGCGTGGTGACCACGTTCATTATGCCGGATGCGAAGGAACTGCCGAAACAAACGGGAATCGCCTTCGTAAACAATGGATTCATCCCGCGCACCGGCAACGAACCCGTGCTGCCTGCCGACGTCAAATACGTGGTTCTGATCGTGAGGGGGGGCGGGACGTTTGACGAATTCCTCGGCGATGTGGGGGCGGTGGGCAATCAGAAGGTGCAGTCCCTTCCTCAACTGGCGCGGTTCGGGATGCACGGGCTCGCCCAGGGACACAAAGGGCAGTTCAGCATACAGGACGCGCAAGTGACGCCGAACCTGCATGCCGCCGCCCGCCACTGGGCCTTCAGCGATAACTTCTATGCCGATGGCGAAACGGAGGCGGAGGGCCATCTATGGCTCTCCGGCGGATATCCGGACCTGCGGACGAAAAACGATCTGATTACGGGGTTCTCGAGCCGGCAACGAGGCCCCGGACCTCTGTGGAAGCACCTCGAAAGTCATGGCATCTCTTTCCGGAAATTTGACGAAGAGACCGATACATCCGATCAGCACCGCGCAGATGAGTTCATCGAAGACGCTGAACGCAGATATCGGAAGGGCGGCGATGCGTTCCCGCGATTCATCTGGCTTCACTTGCCCAACGACCACACTTCGGACGCCCGGCCTGACCACGGGTACCCTTACGACGACGTTTCGGCAGTGGAAGATAACGATCTCGCGCTGGGCCGCGTCATTCAATATCTGTCTCATTCACCATGGTGGCCGGAAATGGCAGTTTTTGTGACAGAGAGCGGAACGAACGGAGAACTGGACCATATCGACGCAAACCGGACGGTGCTGGTCGCGGCCGGTCCTTATATCAAGAGGAACTATGCTTCCCATACCAATTCGAGTTTCCCCGGACTGCTCCGAACCGTTTTCGAACTGCTGCATGTGCCACCGCTGAATCTTTCGGATGCCACCGCGGCGAATCTTGACGACATGTTCACGAATTCAGCCGATCTGACACCCTTCACCGCGGCCGCACCCGACACGCGAATCTTCGACGCCGCGGCAGTAAAGGAGTAAACTCCATTTCAAATACATATGTTCAATTCAATCTTTAGCTTGACAAGGAATTGGGCGCGACACCAGGGTACGCGTACGGGCCATACACTCCAGGCGACCGAACTCGTTGATCAGATTTACCTGCGTCTGGTTGGGGCGAAAGACCGGGGTTGGCACAATCGCCAGCATTTCTTCGCTATAGCAGGCAGGGCGATGCGGCGGTATCTCATTGATGATGCGCGAGCACGTCCCGACGTGGACCGTCTGCTCGATCAGCTTGAGGAGGCGAAGCCCGAGTGGCGCCTCCTTGTGGAAGTAAAGTATTTCCAGGGCCTTACCGGTGTAGAAGCGGCGGAAGCGCTGGGATGAAGCTACGCTCCATGCAGAGGGTCTGGCTGGACGCGCGGCAATTCCTCTTTTCACAGACCGAGCCCGGCGTCTCTGCCTTGTAAAAACATGCAGCCCACACAAGCGCTTGACGATGACCGCGTGATGAACCTGGTGGAGCTCGCGCTTTCGCGGCCCCGGGACGAACGTCAGGCTTATCTTCAAAGCGTTTGCGGCGGCAACCCGGAATTGTTCGGCGCGGTGTGGAACTACGTTCAGGCGGAAGAACGTATGAACGGTGTTCTTCTCGACCCGCTGCGCCAGGCGCCGCCGACCGAACGTCCCTTCGAGCCCGGAGATCTGGTTGAGGCACGCTTCCAGGTCATTCGCGAAGTTGCCCGGGGCGGCATGGGCGTGGTGTACGAAGTGGTCGATGTCAAACTCGACAAGCGCGTCGCGATCAAGTGCGCTCAGGCCGGGTTCAAGATGCGGCTGCCGCCGGAAGTCCGCAACGGGCGCTCGATCAGCCATCCCAATGTGTGCCGAATCTTCGAAATGCACACTGCCTCGACGGCGCAGGGCGAGGTCGACTTCATCACGATGGAGTTTCTCGATGGCGAGACGCTGTCTGAGCGCCTTCGAGCGGGGCGATTGCCGGACGCCGAGGCGCGTGAGATCGCCCTGCAGCTCTGCGCGGGCCTGGCGGAAGCCCACCGCAACCAGATCATTCACGGCGATCTCAAGAGCGGCAACGTGATCCTTACGAAGACCGCCGGCGGGGCGATGCGGGCGGTGATCACAGACTTCGGGCTGGCACGGGGTCTCGATGCTTCGTTGCGGACCGCGCAGTCGGGGAGAGCGGGAGGAACGCCTGCCTACATGGCGCCCGAACTTTGGAAGGGCGAAAAGGCTTCGATCGCTTCCGACATTTACGCGTTGGGCGTGATTCTCTTCGAGCTGGCTTCAGGGAAGAATCCGCATCCGAAAGAAGACTCCTGGCCGCGAATGTCCTGGGAGCGGAGGTTGGCGTGGAAACCGCCTGCCGTGCATCCAAAGTGGGATCGCGTTCTGGCGCGCTGCCTCGATCCGGATCCGGCGCGGCGGTTCCCGGATGCGGATCAGATCGCGAAGGCGTTGGGGCCGTCGCGCTCGCGGCGCTGGTTTCTGTTGGCAGCGGCCGCAGTAGTGCTCGCGGCTGTTACGGGCGTAGTCACTTATGAGCGCGCCGTAGCTCCGAAAAAGATAGTGCGGCTGGCGATGCCGCCTTTCAAAGCTGCCGGGGAAACCGTATCTCTTGCGGATGGTTTGTTACGCGATACGGCAGCGCAACTGGCCCGGATCAAGGGCAACGCGGACACGAGCTTCAAGTTTTTGGCTGGGAAGACACCCGGTGCAACGGAAGTGCTGCAGGGAACACTTGATCGAGAGAATGGAAAAGTGATTCTTGACGCGCACCTCACCGACCCGCGATCAGGCATCGATGCGGCTGAGTGGAAGGCGGGGTACGCGCCGTCGGAGACGCGTTACATTCCGGCGGCTTTGGCAGGTTTCGTTACGGAGACGCTGCATTTGCCCCCGGCACAGACTCCGGTCGTGAATGCAGCTGCGCGTCAGGATTATCTGCAAGGGATCAAATATACGCGCCGGAACTCGACTGTCGACGATGCTCTTCCGTTGTTGGAAAACGCGGTGCGGAGGGACCCCGATTCTCCTTTGACCCATGCGGGCCTCGCGGAAGCGCAGTGGTTCAAGTACCTTCTGACCAAAGACCAGGTCTGGCTCGACCGCGCGGTCGAATCCGTACGGGCGGCGCAAACTCGCAATCCCGATGTGGCGGCGGTGCACCGTATCGCGGGGCTTCTTAAAGCCAATGACAGCCAATATGAGCAAGCGGTTGCCGAGTATCAGAGAGCCATCGAGATCGAGCCGGGGAATTCGGACGCCCATCGCCGCCTGGGTCACGCATTTAAGGCGAATGGACAGCTGGATCAGGCTTTGCCGGAACTTATTCGGGCGGTAGATCTGGATCCAGAGTATTTCAAAACATATCAGGATTTGGGCGCATTTTATATCGACAAGGGTGATTACAGCAATGCTTTAGGCCAGTTTCAGTCCGAAGTTAAGCTCGCTCCGGAAGAACCGGACGCCCACCACGCGCTGGGAACAGCCCTTTCGGAAATGGGTCGGTATCCGGACGCGGAGAAAGAGTTCCACGCCGCCCTGCGCCTTGCCGAGACTCCGAAAAGCCTGAACAATATGGCAGTCGCGCTAATGTATGAGGGGAAGGATCTCGAGGCAACGCGTTACCTTTTGCGCTCGCTGGCTTTGTCGCCGGAATGGTCCGATCTCGTATGGATGAATCTTGAAACGGCCTATCGGCGGATGAACAGGAATGCGGATGCAGCAAGAGCGAATCGTCAGGGACTGGATCTGGCCGAGAAAGAAATGGCCCTGGATTCTCGTAACGGCCACGTCCGATCCAGCCTTGCTTATTTCGAGGCGCGCATGGGAGACCGTGAAAGAGCGGAATCCGATATTGAGCAAGCGCTGCAACCTTTACCGAAAGATGCGGAAACACTCTGGATGGCGGCTGTGACCTGGGAAACACTTGGCAAGAGGGACGGCACGATCGAGATTTTGGCCAGATCTCCCGATGCGGTACTCGCGGATCTGAACCGTTGGCCGGATGCCGCGGACTTACATAAGGATCCTCGCTTCCTACAGCTGCTGGCTAACCGAAAGATCAAATAAGATCAGGATACAAATCACCATGGAAATCAAAATTGATAAGTCGGGCGTGTCGGGAGTAGTCATATCCATCACAGGGACTGCAGATGGATCGGGCGTAATAGTGGTCGGGCCGATCGTTCTTGCCGGAACTGATGCCGGGGATGGGTCGGGCGGCGGCGGCCAGAACACGTCGACGGACACCGGCGGCGGCGGCCAGAATACATCGACGGACACCGGCGGTTAGCGCATAGCCCATCAGGATAAGAAACGAGGTGACTCAAAGCTGATGCCTATTGTGATGCCCATGCAATTGGAACCGAACTGGTGCTGGGCCGCCGTTACGGTCAGCGTCAACGGCCTTTTCTCACCAGGATCGATCCTTTCCCAATGCGACGTCGCCAGGCCCGTTCTGCTCGCGGAGTCGCAGATACATCCATCTGTCGATTGCTGCACGAATCGGGACAAATGCAATATACCTGCGTATCTTCAGGACGGCCTGAGCTGGGCCGGCAATTTATCGCACGTTGAACATGCCTGCGTGGACTTCGTCGGCGTGACCACCGAACTTGATGCGGGACGACCAGTCGGGGTAAGAATCCAATGGCCAGACGGAGGGGGACACTTTTTACTTATCGACGGCTACCGTGAATTTTCGTCAGGGGCCAACCAGGTGCATGTGGCGGATCCTTATTATGGACCGTCCTACGTACTATATTCGAGCCTCGTCAATGGCTATCAGGACGACGGCGTCTGGACGGACACCTTTTTCGTGCAGCCCGGTAGCAGCGGCAAAGGCACTAAGTCATCCGCCGGCTCCCGCGTTGTGGTGATTGGGCCGATTGTCATCGGTAGCTAGCGCGTGCGTTAAATCTGAGAGGTCCAGGAGTTGATGTCAGTCGCGATGTCATCTGCTTATTGCCGATGGCTACCGACCGGACAGACACATCTCTTGTACAGCCGTAGTGCTGCCAATACGGAAAAGGAATCGAGAATATGCCACTCATGACACTCCCAGCGCCACCGGATGCACTCGATGCGTTCCGGCAAGGGATCGGTTCGTTTCTCGCAGGACCGGAGCTCGACAGCGATCTCAAGCATCAGGCCTTCATCGGGGATGCGCCGAAATTGCCTGCCCTGGCCGACATTATCAAGACAGTTTCGGCGCCGGCGGCTCCGTTGCAAAATTTCACTCTCGGTCTTCGCGATGTGCAGAGATCGGGCGAGACCAGTTCCGCCAAAGCGGGCTCCTGGCAGTTTTTTGCAGGCAACACCGCCAGCGAGGCAGTTGCCGGCGAATGTCTGCAGAACCCGGACACGGGCATATGGCAGCTGACGAACGTTTCATACGGCAGCGACGTATGGCAAATGATCGAAGCTCTGAACTCGCTCCCGCAACTTGCCGGAATTCCATCTTTGGAGGACTTCCAGGTTCGCTTTCTGAAGATTCCGGGCATCCTGGTAGAGGCGTTCTGGCTGGTGTCGCAGAACGATGGCACGGATCTGGCGGTGGTCTTCCCACTCCCTCCCAATCAATTGCAGCGGCGGCTTAACGATCAGGCTGTTTATCAGATGCCGGTCTTCCTGAATATCGTCTCCGCTCTGGCTAGGGAACGACTAAGCTTTTCCGCGAGAAAAGGCTCCTGACCCCCGGGGCGCCTTCTTTTCGGCCCCCGCTTCACCGTATTTGGCGGACTTTCTCCACGCGCTCGCTTATCAGACTGAGCCCGTGAGTAATTCAAATCGGGCCGATCTGAAGAGGAGCTTCCCAATGACCACATTCAAAATGCGTATGCTGGCTATCTTAAGCCTGATCGCAATACTCGTGCCTTCCAGCGCCGTGGCGCAGGAACGGCTGACTTCGCTATTCCGTTCGACTTCACCGTCGGACCGAAATCCTTTCCCGCGGGCGTATACAGTGTTCGCGAAAGCACACCTCGTGTCCTGCGAATCCAAAGCAAAGATGGACCCACAGGCATGGTGATTCTTACCAATGTTGCCGAACGTTCGAAATACAAGGGACGGGCGGTTATGAGCTTCGAGCGCTATGGCGATCAATACTTCCTCTCGAACGTCTCAAACCCGGATCGCGGATGGGCGTTGCCGCAATCCGTCGACGAAAAGCGCCTGATCGCGGCGGCGAGGAAAGCGAAGCCCGCTAATCAGCTCGACATCGTCGCTTCTTCGCGCCGTGATCGGTCAGAAGTTCGCGAAGTAACAGATAATTTGCTCTGTTGAAGACGTGGTTCTTATAAGCACCGGCGGTCGCCGGCGCTACCGGCTGACGTAAAGTTCCGCGCCGAGCGGAAGCTCGGCGGCAGCGCCGAAGCGCTGCCCCACACCGTTTGCTTTGGCGGCCCGCAGGACCATGGTAATTCCTTTCCGGTCGCGGGTGACGCCTACCGGCTGCCCCACTTCAGAAGGCTCGTGACGGGTCGGGTCAGCGGGTCGTCATAATGGTTCGGACTGACGCGAACCGCGTATCCCAGCCTCCCTGTTTGCGCCGGAACGATCTCGCGCGCGAAGACGGCAACATCTCCGTCGACTACGGTTCCCGGCAGCACCACGACCTCCGTCTCCTCCAGCCCCCCGCTTGCCGCAATGCGCCCGATCACGCATTCAACCCGCACATCCTCCGGATTCAGCCCCGCGAGCTGAATCGCGGCCCTTACTTCAACCGGCTGGCCGCTCATCACAGGCCCTGTTGGCGCGGGGCCGAGATCCACAAAGTTCACCTGCGGCCAGATTTCCCGAACGCGGGCGTTCCAGCTCGAACGCCGCCGCGCCTCCTCGAAATGGCTTGCCTCCACTTGCCGCCAATGCTCGTGCGCGGGATCGTAGAGCTGCGTCTTATAGTCGTGCACCATGCGCCGGGCATCGAAAGCCGGCGTCAGATTGGCGGTCGTGGTCTTGATGCGTTTGACCCATTCGGTGGAAAGGCCGCCTTCGGCATGCGCATAAAACAGGGGAACAATTTCCCGCTCGAGAAGATAATAGATGTTGCTCGCGTGGATTCCGTCCTGGTCTTCGGTGTATTCCTCGCGATCGCCGATTGCCCAACCTCCCGAAATCTCGTAGGCTTCGTCAAACCAGCCGTCCAGAACGGAGAGATTCAGCACGCCATTCATCGCCGCTTTCATCCCCGACGTTCCGCAGGCTTCTTCGCCGCGCCGCGGATTGTTAAGCCAGAGATCCACGCCCTGCACCAGTTCGCGCGCAATCTTCATGTCGTAGTCTTCGACGAAGACAATGTGCTTCCACAGGTCGGGGTCGCGCGAGAGCTGCACAATCTCGCGGATGAAGGATTTGCCCGGCTGATCCTTGGGATGGGCCTTCCCGGCAATGACGATCTGGACCGGATGCTCGTGATCGCAGAGAATTTTCTTCAGCCGCTCCACGTCGCGGAACAGCAGAGTCGCGCGCTTGTAGGTGGCAAAGCGGCGCGCGAATCCGATGGTGAGCGCGTGAGGTTCGAGCACTTCGGCGGCGTGGCGGATCTCCGACGCCGCCGCCTTACGGCGCAGGGCCGAGGCGGTCTGCCGATCGCGAATGAAGCTGATCAGGCGGCGTTTGCGGCGCCGGTGCACTTCGAGCAACTCCTCGTCCGGGATATCGTTGATCTGATTCCAGACGCCGGGATCGTTCCAGCGATTGCGCCAGTCGGGCTCGAGATACTGATCGTAGAGGTCCGCCAGATCGCCGTTGATCCAGCTGGGCAAGTGCACGCCATTGGTGACCGAGGTAATCGGGGTTTCCCAGATCGGCAGCGTGGGCCAGAGGGAATGCCACATCTCCTGGGAAATAGTGCGATGCAGGCGGCTCACGGCATTACGATAGGCCGAGGTATTGAGCGCCAGGATGGCCATCGAAAGCGGTTCGCCACCGTCGTTCGCATTGCGGCGGCCGAGTGCCATAAAGCGGTCGAAGTCGATCTTTGCGTCGCGGCAGTACTGATTGAAATAGTGGTAGGCGAGACCCGGGTCGAAGAGATCGATGCCGGCGGGCACCGGGGTATGCGTCGTGAAAACGTTATTGACGCGAGTGGCTTCGAGCGCCTCTTCGAAAGTAAGCTTTTGCCGTTCGATAAAGAGGCGGATGCGCTCAATCGCAAGGAAGGCCGAGTGGCCTTCGTTCATGTGAAAGACGGTGGGTTTGTAGCCAAGCGCCTCAAGAGCGCGCATACCGCCGATGCCGAGGACGATCTCCTGCCGAATGCGCGTGTCGTTGTCGCCGCCGTAAAGCTGGCTTGCGATCGCGCGGTCTTCCGGCCGCGAATTGAGAGGCGTGTTCGTATCGAGAAACAGCATCGGGACGCGGCCGACGTCCATGATCCAGATGCGGATCGCCACGGAACCGGCTGGAAGCTGCACGAAGACCACGTGCTGCTGCCCGTTGACGTCGTTTGCCGGACGCAGCGGCAGAGCGTAGAAATCGTTCTCGAGATAACGTTCCTGCTGCCAGCCATCCGCGTTCAGATACTGCCGGAAATAGCCCAGCTGATAGAGCAGCCCTACGCCGACAAGAGGCAGATCGAGGTCGCTCGCGGATTTCATGTGGTCGCCGGACAGCACGCCGAGACCGCCCGAGTAGACCGGCATGCACTCGGTCAGCCCGTACTCGGCCGAGAAGTAGGCGATCAGCTTCCCGTCGCTCTTTGAGTCAGGGTCGCCCGTGTTAGTCTCGCTCGGATCCGGCCGCATGTGCTTGTCGAAGCGCTGGCAGGCAAGCTGATACTGAGCAAGGTATCGCGGGTCGTTGGAGGCGCGCTCTAGCGTGCTCTGCGAGACGCGGCCCAGCATTACGACGGGGTTATAACCCGACTCCTTCCACAAGTTCGCGTCGAGGCGGCGAAAGAGCGTGCGGATGGATGGCTCCCAGGCCCAGAGAATGTTGTAGGCAAGCTCCGACATGCGCGCCAATTGAGGGGGGAGGGCCGGGCGAACGACAAACTCGCGTATTGGTTGGATATTAAACGGCATGCGTCTCTGTAATCGCGCCCGATACGACTATTGATTCAGTGTAAGCGAGGCTCTGAATTCTCTCCCGGAATTCGCGGGGCCGGTGGAACGGCCGCACCGTCCGCCGGCTCTGCCAAACGAACCGGATTTCATGCTAACAAGCCTCTTTTCAGTTATTTGCCTGCGATCGTTGGTTGTCGATGTAGCGGCGAACCACCCAAGCCAGACCGGCAACAAAGAGGAGTGTCAGCGTGCTGTAGGGCGCGAAGGGACAAAACGTGTAATAGCCCAGATCGCTGACTATTCCGGGAGAACTCGATGAAACAGGGATTAGCGTAGCGAGCGCCAAAATGAGAGAAAGAATGGCGAGGGCGAGAAGGAGGGCGGAAAGACTTTTCGCGGACATTCGGTGGCGGAACGCTCCTCAGTCTAGCAGCCGGACCCGAACTTGTTGGCGTCGGTCTTCCGCACTGGTACTCTTAACAGATCAGTGATCGTTTCGGATCAATTGGTAACGGCTCTCGCTACTGCGGCCTTCCCCACATTTGCCGTGCTTATCGGCATCCTCGTCAATTATCAACGGCTGAATGATTTTGCCGGCGCTGTCGACATTCGGTTCGCGGATACTAATCGGCATATCGACGATGTGAAAGAAACCCTTCGCTCCGAGATGTTTCGCATGGAGCAGGTTATCGATGCGCGGTTAAAACATCTGGAAGAACATCTGCCCCATTGATATCCTGTAACTTGTGATCGTTTCGGATCAATTGGTGACGGCTCTCGCCACTGCGGCCTTCCCCACATTTGCCGTGCTTATCGGCATCCTCATCAATAATCAGCGCCTGAACGATTTTGCGCGGGCCGTAGATCAACGTATGAATGATTTTGCGCGGACAGTCGACGTCCGGTTCGCCGATACAAATCGGCACATTGACGACGTGAAGGAAACCCTTCGGGCCGAGATGTTCCGCATGGAACAGGTCATTGACGCGCGATTGAAACATCTCGAAGAACATCTGCAGGGCTAGCGCATCGCGCTAATCTGGTCGAAGTAGATCCGAAAAAAAGCAGATCTGAAAAAGTGGACCTCGAAAAAACTCTGCTGCGGAAAGTCGGCGAAGCGATTCACCGCTTCAAAATGATTCGCGATGGCGATCGCATTGCCGTCGCGGTATCAGGCGGCAAGGATTCCGTCACGCTCCTCGAAGCGCTCATCCTGCTGCAGAAGCGCGCGCCTATCGATTTCTCCGTCTGCGCCTTTACTGTGGAGCAGGGCAAATTCCTGCGGCCCGTCGGACCAATCGGCGAATACATTCGCAGCCTCGGGGTCGACTGGACTTACCACACCGACAATCCTTCGATCCGCCTGCTCAAAGAACAGCCGGACCACGGATGCGATCTCTGCAGCCGCTTTCGCCGCCGCGCCGTCTATCAGATCGCCCGCGGCATGGGCGCCAACGTGATCGCCTTCGGCCACACCGCCGACGATTTCTGCGAATCGCTTCTCCGCAACATCATGTTCACGGGTCGCCTCAGTTCCCTGCCCCCCATCACGCACTCGCGCGAGCGCGATTTCCGGCTGATCCGCCCGCTCGTTTACGTCACCGAAGAGATCACGCGCGCGTACGTCGAGAGCAAAGGTGTTCCCGTTGTGCCCTGCGGTTGTTCGCTTCGCACCGGTACGGTTCGCCGCAGCATTCGCCAAACCATCGCGGATTGGGAGACCGAACATCCGCATCTGCGCGAAAATATCCTCTCGGCCATGGGGAACATTCAGCACGGCCGCCTGCTCGACACACGCTATCTCGATACCGAAGAGCCGGAAATCGAGCCTGAGTTCAGCCGCGGCGGCTCCGCCATGCTGCCGGTTCTGCAGAAAATCGAATAACGCCGCTAAATGTCCGTTCTTCTGACCTGCGACGCGATCGCCAAATCGTTCGGCTCGCGCACCGTTTTCTCCGATATCTCGCTCAGCCTTCACGATGGCGAGCGGCTCGGCGTAATCGGTCCGAACGGAGCCGGGAAGTCGACGTTCCTGCAGATCCTCGGCGGCGAAACTGTCTCCCGACGAAGGAACCGTCTCCATTCGCAAAGGCGTGCGGCTCGCGATGGTGCGTGCAGGACCCCCGATTCGAACCCGAGGCAACCGTGCGCGAAGTGATCGCAGCCTGCGCGCGCGAGGCTGAAGACAAGGATCTGGAGGTCTCGAAGATCATCAGCCGCGTCGGCTTTGAGAACGCCGCGGCAAAGGCCGGAACGCTCTCCGGCGGATGGCGGAAGCGTCTGGCGATCGCCGCCGCCCTGGCGCGAACAGCCCGATGTGCTGCTGCTCGACGAGCCCACGAACCATCTCGATGTCGAAGGAATTCTCTGGCTCGAAAAGCTGGTCCAGTCGGCCGCATTCGCCTCGATATTCGTGACGCACGACCGATACTTTCTGGAAAATTGCGCCACGCGCGTGGCCGAAATCAACCGCGCTTATCCACTGGGACTCTTCAGCGCGCCCGGGAATTACAGCAAATTTCTGGAAAAGCGATCCGAATTTCTGCGCGCGCAGGCGAAAGAACAGCAGGCGCTCGAGAATCTCGTCCAGCGCGAGATCGAATGGCTGCGGCGCGGCGCGAAGGCGCGCACCTCGAAATCGAAGGCGCGGATCGATGCCGCGTTCGACCTTCAGGATCAACTTGCGGACGTCAGTTCGCGCAACCGCAAAGGCACGTCCACGATCGATTTCACCGCGACCGGACGCATGACGAAACGCCTGCTCGCCTGCGAAGGAATTGCGAAAAGCATGGGCGGCCGCCTGCTGTTCGGGGGACTTACCTTCGCGCTGGGCCCCGGCGTCAAGCTCGGCGTGCTCGGGTCGAACGGCAGCGGCAAGTCCACGCTGCTGCGCATTCTCGCCGGTGAAATCGAGCAGGACGCGGGAGAAGTTCGGCGCGCGGAGGGCGTTCGCATCGCATGGTTCGATCAGAATCGCGACAAGCTCGATCTCGACCAGCCGCTGCGCCGCGCACTCGCGCCGGAAGGCGGCGATACGGTCATGTTTCGCGATCGCCCGCAGCATGTCGCCGGCTGGGCTGCGCGTTTTCTGTTCCGGCAGGATCAGCTCGACCTGCCGCTCAACCGGCTTTCCGGCGGTGAACGCGCACGCGTTCATATCGCACGCCTGATGCTGCAACCCGCCGACGTGCTGCTGCTCGACGAGCCCACGAACGATCTCGATATCCCGACTCTCGAAGTGCTCGAAAGCAATCTTCTGGACTTTCCCGGCGCGATTGTTCTGGTAACCCACGACCGTTTCCTGCTCGACCGGCTGTCGAAAGCCATCCTCGCGATGGACGGCGAGGGAGGCGTGGAATTCTTCGCCGAGCTCGCGCAATGGGAGCAGGCGAACCAGGCTAAAAACAGGAAAGAGCAGAAAACATCACCGAAAAGCGCTGTACCGGCAACTCAGCCAAATCGCAAGAAACTGACGTACCTCGAAACGCGCGAATGGGAGCAGATTGAAGACCTGGTCACGCGTGCCGAAGACGCGCTGGAAGAGAAGCGCCGGCAATTGGAGCAGCCCGACGTCGTTTCTGATCCCAAGAAACTCACCGCTGCGGTAGCAGAGTTGGACGCCGCGCAGGAGACAGTCGACAAACTCTACGCTCGCTGGGCCGAACTCGAAACCAAACGCGCCTGAAACCGGTGCGCCGGCGATCTTGTCGCCGGTGAATCGCTTTTCCACCCCTTGAATGTAGGATGGTGACCAGCCCCATCGAATGGTCGAACTCGCCATCCCGGAAGACCCCCTGGATCTGGACCGCGCACTCGAAGCGCTGCCGAATCGCCCCGCCGTCTTCCTGCTGTGGCCGCGTGAAGGCAAACCGTTTCTCGCGCGCACGAACGTCCTGCGAAAGAGACTGCTCCGTCTGCTCGGGGCGCGCGACGCCCCTTCCCGCTCGCTGAACCTTCGCGGAACGGCCGAACGTATCGAGTACCAGTTCGCGGGCTCGAAGCTTGAGGCGCAATTCCTGGTGCTCGATCTCGCGCGCAAACATCTTGGCCGCGCATATCGCGACGAAATCCGCCTTCGACTACCACCGTATGTAAAACTCGTCCTCTCCAACCAGTTCCCTCGCACGCAACTAACGACCCACATCGGCCGCGTGAAGGCCGTTTACTTCGGCCCGTTCCGCAATCGCTCCACGGCCGCGAAATTCGAATCGGAGTTTCTGGATCTCTTTCAGTTGCGCCGATGTCAGGAGGACCTTCAACCCGCTCCCACACATCCCGGCTGTATCTACGGCGAAATGGGTCGTTGCCTCCGCCCTTGCCAGGAGGCTGTCGGACCTCCTGAGTATCGGGGAGAGGCCGACCGCGTCGCCGAATTCCTGCGCACGAACGGCCGCTCTCTCGCCTCGCTCGCCGAAAGCGCCCGCGAACGCTTCAGCGCCGAAATGGACTTTGAAGGCGCAGCGCTCATGCACCAGCGATACCAGCGCATCCAGGAAGTACTCGCCTTGCGCGACGAAATAGCGCGCGAAGTGGAAAGCCTGAACGCCATCGCCGTCACACCCTCCGCCGAACCAGACAGCGTGGATTTGGGGTGGCTTCGCGGCGGCGCATGGCGCGGGTTTTCACGGCTCGAATTCGATCCGGCCGGCGGCGCGTCCGTCTCGCTCGATGCAAGGCTTCGTGAACTGGCGCAGGCGGTCGAAAGCGCTCCGTCGCCTGGTGGCAAAGAAAGAATGGAAAACCTCGCCGTCATCGCCCGATGGTTTTATTCCAGCTGGCGCGACGGCGAACTGCTGATGGTGGACGAGTGGTCGAAAATCCCCTACCGCAAGCTCGTCAATGCGGTGTCGAGAATCGCACAGACGCAACGGCCGCATCGTCCGAGCAGTCATTCTTAGCGATCGTATTGGCCGTAAGCGAGACGCCAGGAGCCGCGCCGATGCAGTGCCGCGACATCCCATACCCCCCGATTTCGTTACTCTCGATCGTATTCCCCTTCGCCGGGTCGGGTCGTTCCGCACCCGCTCCCAGATAAATTCCGGTGCGCAGAAGGTCGGGCTCTTTCGGCGCATAGCCGCAATTAAAAGGGCCGCCCGGGTCGTTGCAGTGAGCCATATTCAGATGGCGCAGGTGGTTGCCGATCACAGTATTGCCGGAGCCAATAATAAAAATGCCGCCAAATACGCCGCCGTCAATGGTATTGCCGGTAATCCGAACGTTGCGCGACTGCATGTCCGGATTGCTGTTATTCATGATGATGCCGAAGTTGCCGTAGGGATAATTTCCCACACTGTCCGCATTGACACAACTGTTGCCGCTCACCTCGCCATCATGAAAACCATCGAGGTCGAAGCATTTACCGTCGATCTCCTCGAACTGATTGCCGCGATAGAACGAGCGATCCACGTTCCCCGCTGTATCCACCGCCACCGGAAACGCGCGGCCCTCCAGATCGACCTCTTCCGCCGGATAGCCGATCATCCGGCCGCGATTATTCTCCACCCGAACCTCGGTCGCATGGCCCACCTGAATGGCATCTCGCGCGATCATCGCAAACTCGTTTCCCGCGATGCGGCCGCGGGCGTTGCGCGGCGAAGTATAGAGGGAGTGCGTCCAGACACCATTGCCGCGCACGTCCGCGATGCGGCAATTCAGCACCTCAAAATCAGTCGTACCTTCTTCCAGCAGGATGCCGCCTGTGGTGTTGTTGCGTTTCCGGGCGTTCAGCCCCCCGCTGCCGCTGATTTCAACGTCGTGGATGCGAACATTGTGGCCCGCATTAACAAGAATGGCAAAGCCCGCGATCCCGGAGGCTTTGACCGCCGCGACTTCAAAACTGGTCACGCCCTCGGCAAGGATTCCGTTGTCCGGGACAAAACGCGCGAACATCGTGCTGGAGGGCGGCAGCCCGAGCGGCTGTGCGATCGCGTCCCTGTTCCCGTCGAGCGAGAGATCGTGAATCTTTATATTCTTCCCCGCGGGCACGACAATCAGGGCGCTCCCGCGAAAGCTGGAGGCGGCTTTAATGGTTGTTTTCGAACCACGAATATCCAGATCGTGCGCATCCGAAGGCAGCACGATCTCACGCGAAATTTCGATGACGCCCGCCGGGAGCGCTACCGCGCCCGTTTTAGCCAGAAGGGCTTTGCGCAGCTGCGTATCAGGCGCGGTCGCCGCCGCCGAATGGAACGCGAAAAAGCTGAACGCGCAAAAACCAAAGCCGATACCAGCACGCACTTAAACGACCTCGATTCCCATTGTCGTCAATGTCCGGCCGCCGAGACGAACTTCAAGCACATGTCCTCCCGGCAGCGTGGCCGCGGGCACGCGGAAGTTCGCCTCGTACCTGGAGGCGAGCGGGTCCGTCCGGAACGTCTCGGCGTCCGTGACCGGCGCCCCGTCGAGAATCGCCTGAAACTCGGCATCAAAGTCGATCCGCGAATCCACTTCCTCGACAACAACCTTCACCGACCCGCTCTCGATCCTTTGCGCCGACATCAGATTTACGCCATCGCTCACCGAAACCAGCCGGGGGACTGGAGGACCCGGCGGAATCACGCGCACCACCGCGTCGGGGCAGAGCCTGCGGCCGCGCCACTCCACCCGAACGGGAACCAGACCCGTGCGCACGCCATGGGGAAGGAACACATTGAACTGGGAAATCCCGTTCACAGGAGGGCCGACGTAGCATCCCACGCCCGGAACCCCGTCGATGAAGGCCTCCAGCGTATTCAGGTCACAATCCACAGAAAGGTTCTCGATCTGGAGCGTGGCGCACGCCACCCGTCCGCTCGAGGGTACCGGTTGCTCCCGGCTGAAGGCGTTCACGACGTTCCGGATGAGCGCGGCGTGCGGTTTCTGCCAGGTCGTCCACATATATTGCGTATCGATGCCGGTCAGGGAGAGCAGCCGAACGCCCTGTTCGCGCGCGAACGCGCGCACCTCATCGCTTGCAATGCGCACGCCTTCCCAAGTCGTGTACGCGCGGGCGGACCTGGGCAGTCCGTTGATTTGCAAACGTGCAAAGCCGCCCGGTTTCAGAACGCGAATGGTTTCGCGCAGGTATGAGAAGACCACCTCCGCGCTTGGGATGTGCTGGAAAACGGCGTAGGAGTAGACGAAATCGAAGTAGTCCGCGCTAAAGAGGGCGAGATCGCTGCCGCTGGCATGATGTGCATGCGCATGCGGAATATCCTGCAGCTTTTCGCGCGCCTGCTGGATCATTTCGTCCGACACGTCAATGCCGTGGATCTCGCCGAAGTGACGGCTCATGGGCCGCATCAGGCGGCCTGGCCCGCAGCCGATCTCGAGCGCCCGCCACGACGGCATGCCGGTTTCGGCGGGAAACCGTTTCAGTTCGCCCTCAAGGTCGCGAATCACGTCCGCTGCAGTGGAAAGAAACTCGCTCTCGTCCTGGCCGCGACGGCCGAAAGCCACATAATAGTGTGCGTCTTCTCTCGCGCGCGCGTTCCAGTCCGCGCGCATTCGTTCACGTACTGCTTGTTCCGGGGAGAAGTGCTCCACGACGATATTCTACTTTCGAGGTTGTCGCGTTGGCAGTTAGCGTGCTCGGTACGTTCACCACAGACCCGTCCGGTCCCCTCGATTGAGACGGACGTGCTCACGAAGCTTTGGCAGACAAGATGTAGGAAAGGTTTTAGTGGCCGCAACGCGCACGATTCGCCTGCTTGTCGTGGAAGACAGCCCTTCCTATCGTTATTTCATCGAGACGGCTTTTCACGGCCATGCCGGCGAATTTCAGTGGAACCTGATTGTCGTGACGGACGGCCAGATGGCGCTCGATTTTCTTTTTTCGGAAGAAAAGGACAGAGCCCCCCTGCCCGATATCATGCTTCTCGACTGGAATCTGCCGAAGGTAAATGGAAGTGAAGTGCTGCGGCGGATGAAGGAACACGCGAAGCTTCGCCGAATCCCCGTGATCGTATTCTCGTCGTCCGAGGCGGAACGCGATATCCACGAGGCGTATGACAACCACGCCAACGGGTACATCACAAAGCCGGATAGCAGCAAGGTGATGGAAACGATTATCGAAGCGATCGAGCGTTTCTGGATCGCGATCGCGCAACTGCCTAAAGTCGCACGATAAGGGCCCTCGCAACGGCGATATGATCCGTCACCTGAACCGGACTTACTTACTCTGGCTCGGCCCGCCGCGCTGGTAGATCCTTACATAGTCGATATCGAACGACGCCGGCAGTATCGTCGAGTCGTCCGGCAATAATCCGAGCCCACCGCCCACGGCCAGTTCCAGCAGCAGATACATCTTCTGGTGCGGAACTCCCTCGTCCGACTGGAACATTTGCTTGCCGTCCACGAACCAGGCGATCCGATCCGGCTCCCATTCGAGGGCGACGATATGAAAACCGGCGGAGAAGTTCGGGCCCGCGAACGTATCGCCAAACGACCTGTGGGTCTGCTCGGAGCCCCAATGATTCGCGAATGCGATCCGCGCGGGCGCGCTGCCGGCAATCTCGAAAACGCCGATTTCCGGGAGCGGTCCCAGCGGCACGGGCATCAGAGAAAAGCGGGCATGGAGCCCCCGCCCGGCCGGAACCCGGCAGCGGATCTCGAACCGTCCGTAAGTCTGCGAAAACGTACCGAACGTGGTAACGATACCCGAGACATAATCGCGATCTCTCCCGTCATATCGAACCCGGTTGGCCTTACCCGTGCGGCGAGCATCCAGATGCAACTGCCCGTCCGCGATACGAACCGCATCCGGGGTGTATGCCTGAAGCTGGCGGTCACGTGTCTGATTCCAGGGATCGTGCGGCGACCACAACGATAAATCGAGCTCGCCGCCGTTGAACTCGTCGTCGAAAGTGAGGGTTCCGTAGCCGTCCGGATTGGGAGGAGCGGTCTTCCGGGCCGGCGATTGAGCCAGTAGCGCAAACGGTATCGCCAGAAGCGGCAGAAGTTTCATTCGGATTCCGAGATGCGCCGCAACCCCCGCGGGATTACATTCTACGTTAAGAATTAACGAAACACGGTTTGAGGTACCCTGAAGCAAAATGCGAATCCTCGTTGTTGAAGACGAGAAACGGATTGCGGACTTCCTCGGACGCGGCTTGCAGGGGGCGGGTTACGCCGTCGACGTGGCGCAGGATGGCGCCACCGCCTTGCAGTTCACGCACGATACCGACTACGACCTGGTCATCCTCGATCTGATGCTGCCCGACATGGATGGCCTGAAGGTCCTCGAACGCATTCGCGGCCGCAGGGCCGGCCCGCCCGTGCTGATTCTAAGCGCCCGCGGCGCGGTTGACGACCGGGTCAAAGGGCTCGAAACCGGCGCCGACGATTACCTCACCAAGCCCTTCGCATTCGTCGAACTGCTGGCGCGGGTGCGCGCGCTGTTACGCCGCGGCCAGCCTTCACCCGAGAAGCTGCAGGTCGCCGATCTCGCTCTCGACTGCGTTCGCCGGAAAGTAACCCGGGGTTCGGAAACCATTGAGCTGGCGCCAAAGGAATTCGGCATCCTCGAATACATGATGCGGAACAAAGGCCGCCCTCTCAGCCGAACCATGATCGTCGAACATGTCTGGGATATGGATTACGACGGGCTGACCAATATTGTGGACGTCTACATCCGCCACCTCCGCAGCAAGATCGACGACCGTTTTATACAGAAGCTGATCCACACGGTTCGCGGGATCGGTTATATGATCGAAGCGCCGGAAAAGGGCGTGACACCGAAGAGCGAATCCGGGAATCAATTCGAGATTCAGCCCTGAGCTGGCCCGAAAGAGACGGATGTAAATTCGTTGCCGGAACGTAAGAACATCACGCGCGGCCTTCGTTTTACTCTCACGGCAGTTTATACCGTCGTATTTACACTCCTCCTGCTTGGCGTAAGCCTTCTCTTCCGCCAGAACCTCGCAAACAGCCTCGAGGCAGGGGCGCGCGATGATCTCGATCAGAACTGGGCGATCGTCAAGGCTTACCTGCGAATCGCAAACGATCCCGGCCTGCAGAACTACCACGCCATATGGAACGCCGACTTCGGCGATCCGGACGAACGCAGTGCCGTTGCCAGTGTTCAGAAGTTCTACCTTGTCTGCTGCAAAGTGAACGGCGAGGCGATCGACGGGTCATCCAACACTCAATCTTTGGGCTTAGGAAGCCCGGCCGAAATTCGCTCGGTTCTCCAGTCACCGCAAGCGGTCTGGACCGAGAGAACCGACTCCCATAACGTTCACTATCTGATCCGAGCCAGTTATGTCTATGGTGAGGAGGATACCTCGAAGAAATTTTATGTCGCCATCGGCGCCTCTCTCGCCGACTCGCGACGCATCCTCAACAGCTTCACACTGCAAGGTCTGATACTCCTGCCGCTGGTAATTCTGACCGGTATCGTGATTGGCTGGATCTTCGCCGGACGCGCTTTGACCCCGGTTCTTGAAATCGCGGAAACCGCTCAGCGCATCAGCGGTTCGAACCTGAGCCTCCGCATTCCGGTACGCGGCGCCGGCGACGAACTCGACCGCCTGATCGAGACGTTCAATCAAATGATCGAGCGCATCGAGATCAATTTCAATCAGGTGCGGCAGTTTTCGACCGATGTTTCACACGAGCTGCGAACCCCCATTACCGTCGTGAGGGGCCAGCTGGAAGTCGCCTTGTTCACCGCTGAGTCCGTGGATCAATACCGCGACGCCATCGTGAACTCGCTCGCCGATATCGAACGCCTCTCCCAGATCGTCCGCGCTCTGCTGCTCCTTTCGCAGGCCGAAACGGGTCAGGTAATCCTGCAGAAGCAACCTCTCGACCTGGTCGAAGTGATCGGAGACGTTGTCGATCAGTTCCAGATTCCAGCCGAAGGCGGGGACGTGACTCTGAGGTTCACGACAAGTCTCGCCCGTTGCCCCGGCGACTTCGATCTTGTCCAGATCGAACGGATGCTCTCAAATCTGCTGTCGAATGCAATCAAGTTCACACCGTCCGGCGGCGAAGTTCGCGTAGTGCTGGAGCGCCGGGATAATGAAGCCGTCATTCGGGTGGAAGATACCGGAGAGGGCATCCCGGCCGAGCATCTGCCCCACATTTTTGACCGCTTTTACCGCGTCCGCGGGCCGGGCGAGCAGGCGTCGCCGGAGAAAGGTCTGGGGCTGGGACTGAGCTTCGTCGCATGGATCGCGCGGGCGCACGGCGGAACGATCGACGTTGAGAGCGAGCCTGGAAAAGGCACGGTGTTCACTCTTAATTTGCCGCTCAACAATTCGGGCGGTTCGCGGCCCGATGGTGCGATAGCGCACAACGAGGTGATGAAGCCGGTTTAATCGTAACTGAGCTCGATTCGCAGGGTTTCCACTATATTCTGAATACAGTGCTTCGGTTTTCCCGCAGTTTTTGCGCGATGCTGATCTGGCTTGGCATACTGGCGCCGGCTGCGCTGCTGTCCGGGCAGGAACCGGCCACAACGCAATCGAAGAAAGCGCCTCCGGCAGCCCAAATCTTCTCGGGCACTTTAACAAAGATGACGGATAATTCGATCACCGCGGTCCGGAAGGTAGTGGGGCACGATCCGGTGACCCGCGATTTCATCCGCGACGCACACACGCAGGTGGAGGGCAAGCTGGCCGTCGGGACGCGCGTAACGGTGCGTTACAAAAGCACGGACGACGGCGGCTTTCTCGCCCTTCACGTCATTGTCAGATAAAGCCGGACGTCTCGGAGCATGAATCCGGGGATGAAATGGACAGGACGAAGGCGCAATGAAACCACGGGTTGATGAAACCGGATCAGCACGAGGTTATGACCTCGCATGGCAGGCAAAATCAGGGACATTCGTTCACTGAATCCTTCGCCGAAGTCCATAAAGAGCCGAGTGATGGGATCGGGAACCTCGGCCTCAAGATAAAACTGGAAGGCGACGTCGCCGGTTAACGGCTCGCCGTCCCACTCGATAACAAATTGTGGATCGCTCCGGGGGCCCGTTGCCCCGGCCTCGGACGCCTCGCCGAGGTCAGCCCGCGCCACCCTCGGCGCTGAAGCATCCGCCAGTCGCAAAAGCGCCTCCGGACCGATATCCCGAAGTTCTGCGTGAGACTGGGGCGCCCCCGCGGGCCAAAGAGACAGTATCTGTGCGCCGCGCTCGCGATTGAGGCGCGTTGCGTATTCGGAACAATAGCGCGAGTCGATCGCTGGGGTTTCCGCCAGTTCCCAGTCATCCTGATACCCCAGCGCTTGCAGGGCCGGGGCCAGCATCGGCCGAAAAAACGGAACGTCCTCAGGCGTCAACCAATGACGCCAGTCGCCGTAACCTTTGCGGCGCTCTACGCGAGCCACATCCGCGTGGACCTTGACGCGGTGATCCAGATCCAGCCCGCCCAGATAAGCTGAGAGATTTTCAAGCTTCCCCTCGACGAATTCTTCATAACGCTGGATAAAAAAGTCCGATCTCGATGCCAGCAGTTCCTGCTGCCTCGCAAGCCCGCCCAACACCTGCAGATATTCCCGGTACGGATGTTGCCGTTGAAAAGCTGCGAATGACGAAAAGAGATCTTTCAGCGGGATAGACCTCGGATCACGTTCTTTGACCCGCAGCAGTGTAAGGTAAGCATTCATGCTGCTTGTGTCAGCGCGGAAACCCGCATGCCAGACAAGGTAGAGGAGGCGGCTGATCAGGGTATCGCGAGGATCCCGGACCGTCATGATCTTCCAGGGGAAACGCTCGTACGGCGCCTGAATCGTTTCGCGAAGAATCACTTTGGCAAGGATGTGATTCGACGGCGCCGAGAAGGCCGCGTCAAACAAATCTTGCCCGGCGGGCTCGAACAACTCTGCCACTGTTCCGGAAAGAGCCTGGCGGATCGAGTAAAAAAGCGCCGTCGTTCCGGTTTTGCCCACTCCATGAATCAAAATGTTCATGAACGAACTATCGGCTTCGGCCCGCAGGCGTCAATCCGGCCGCCTGGCGATGGCAATAATCGACGCCGGCTCCCAGGGCAATTTCGCGTCGATTTTTCTCCACAACCCTACAAACATGTCGAACAGCCGGATGCCCGAACGCGAAAGTGTCTTCGCCTTTCTGATTTGCCCCGTGAATCTCCACGGGGGCATCGAGATCCGGTTGAACCTGAGAATGTCTTCCACCTCGTAGCCCGACCTGGTCATCAGCGTCCTGAGCCCGTCGGGCGTGTAGCGCCGGTAGTGGCCAATCTCCTTGTCGATCGTTCCGTAGGCACTCGGATCGTTGGGGACCAGCAGAATCAGCCTGCCGCCTGGTTCAAGCAAAGTCCGGATGGAGCCCAGCGTAGCGGCGTCATCCTCGATATGCTCCAATACGTTGAGGCAGATCACGGTATCGACGCGCCTCTCGAACGGAAGGAAATCCCTTGGGTCCGCCGCGTCCAGTTTGTGGACGCAAACAGAAGACCGGTGGCTGAATATATTCCGGAGATAGCGCGTATATTCGGGATTGACATCGGTAGCCACGTAACGGGTCCTGCGCGGAGACAGGTGCCGCGTCAGGTTCCCCATTCCGGCCCCGATCTCCAGCACATTTTTCCCGATATAAGGCATGATTGTTTCGGCCATCCAGCGGTTGAACTTCGGCGCAACCGACAGCGCGTCAAGCGTCGAGTGGCCCGCGTCGAGATAGAGTTTGCTGGTGAACCGCGATCGCAGAATGACCCATATGGCCTCGACCGCGTCTTTTAATCCGATCTTCTTGCCCTCCGCATAGGTGCGGCCGTGATAGCTGATGGGTGTCTCGTAAATCCGCGCATTTCGCCGGGCGAACTTGATGGTGAGCTCGGGCTCGATTCCGAAACGATCGCTCTGAATGGGAATGGTCTGGATAAAGGACGTGTGAAACGCCTTGTAGCAGGTCTCCATGTCTGTGAGATTGAGATCGGCGGCAATGTTGCAAAGGGTCGTCAGGATCCCGTTCGCCAGCGAATGCCAGTAGTAGAGTACGCGTCGCTCCCCCGCGCTCATGAAGCGGGAGCCGTACACGACGTCCGCTTCGCCCTCGATCAGGGGGCGAAGAAGCTTCAGATAATCCCGCGGATCGTATTCGAGATCGGCATCCTGAATAATGCTGAATTGGCCGGATGCGGCCTGAATCGCCGTCCGGATCGCCGCGCCTTTGCCGCGGTTACGATCATGGCGAATCAGCCGGATGGGAACATCGCTATGGGAAGCGATAAAAGTCCCGACCGCCTCCACCGATCCATCGGTTGAGCAGTCGTCGACAATCACGATCTCACGATCGAGACCGGCGGGAAGCGGCGCGGCGACCACACGCGCCAGAATCTCGAAAATGAACTCTTCTTCGTTGTAGAGAGGGATAAGTATGGAGAGCGATTCTGAGTTCATTCAATTCTGCCGGATTATAGCAACCGGGCCATGCTAACCTGACTTGGAGAATTATGGCCATCCGATCCGGCTCAGCCTTTAACTTCCGTGTTCTCGGTACGATAGCGATCATGGCGGCCTTCGCTGGTGGCATCTTTGTTAGCCAGTGGTTGGGAGGCAGTGGTTCGAATGGCGTTCCCGCGCAAACTGTCCGAGCCGAAACCCCTAAAGCGATAATACCCGGCGGGGTGGCGGCGCTTGGATTCCTGGACATGGTCGACGGAAAGCCTGTCATACACGCTTCTCCGCGTGCTGACATACAAGTATCGGGATGGGCCGCATGCGTGGACGCCAATTCGCCGCTGAGGGAAGTGGACCTGCTTGTCGACAAGCAGGTGAAAGGCCACGCTTCGCTCGGTCTTCCCCGGCCCGATGTGGCCGATGCCTATGGCCGGCCGGACTTCAAGCTGACCGGCTGGAAATCGATCGTCTCCCTGGGAGAGATCGGACCGGGGCCACACGAATTGACGGGCCGTGCGGTATGCGCGGGTGGTAAGAGTGGCACGCTCCCGGCTTTTCAACTAAGCGTCGAGGGTGAGTCGGCAAGTTAGGCGCGATACCTGAAAACATTGTCTTCTGAATTTTCGGCCAGCCCGGGTATCGCGGTAACGAAAGAGAGCCGGCCTGATTCCCGGGATATACATTCAGTGAACGCATGGCGTTGGCTCGGGGCCGGTATATTGGCCGCGTTTGTGTTTGGAGTCGCTCTTTTCTCCATGGGCCGGAGAAGCGCCGAAGATCTGACGCTCGTTTTCGTGAACGCCCCGCACAGTATCGTCCCCCCGGGCCATGTGGCGCAGGTGGCAATCTTTCGGAAGATCGTACCGAAAGGATCGACTGTCTTCTATCTGACGGATCAGCCGGAGGCGTGGCAATTCGGCTTATGGCAACGATCGCTTTATCCCGACTACGTCCTGCTTGGGGTGACCGGGGTGGCGCAATTGAATGCCAACGAATTCCGAAAAATCCGCCTGGATGAGCACATTGATTTCGCATTATCCGCGGGCAATCCGCCATTGAATCCCGGCTTTGATTCGCCGGTGTTACTGCCCGCCTATCCGAACGGGATTCCTGAGGTCCTCGGAAAGCTGCAGCCATAAATGACGACCCTCACGGCGGTCCTCATCACCGTGTTCCTGGCCTGTTGCTTCGCCTGCCTCGGAGACGTTCTGATGCAGCGCCGATCCGCCGGTCTCCTCGAATGGAACCAGTCTTTTCTCGTCGGGCTCTCACTGACCTCAACCTCTCTTTTCCCGCTGTCGTGGCTGTTTCGTGACACCGCCCTCCTCCTGGTCGCGGCCTGCCTGGTCGGGGCAGGTCTAGTCAGGGCAGGCGCAGTCGGATTGCTCTGGAGGCCGAAACGGCCACAATCGCCGGACGAAGTCCAACCCGTCCGCCCTCTTCGTTCGGAGCCTGTCTCGGTTGCTCTGATCATCCTGATTGCAGTGCTCGCAATTCAGTTCAATGTCCAGAATCTTCGGCTGACCTATGTCTGGGACGGCTACCAGGTTTGGGCAACCAGAGCCTTGCTGCTCTACCACGGCGGCGCACTGAGCAAAGTCTGGCTTTCCCCAGGCTATGACCAGCGGTTACTCACGTATCCTCCGATGGTGCCGCTTTATGAGGCCCTCGTCTCGATGCTGCGAGGCGGCTTCGACTGGAATGCGCTCAAACCCGTCTTTGGTTTCTTCTACGTCTCGATGTTGATATCCACTTTCAAGGCGGCGGCGAATCTCGTTTCGAGACCAGTCGCTCTGGGTGCGACCGCGCTCCTCGCATGCCTCCCCGCGGTTTCGAGCGGATCCAGCATCGGAGGCTATGCCGACGTCCCGCAAGCGGCGCTCGCGGCCGCTGTCATCGCCGCCATTTCAGGGCTCCGATCCACCTCGAAGGTCGGATGGCGCAGCCCGGTTCCGTGGCTCGTGGGAGGGTTGATAGCCGTGAAGAGCGAGGGGACAATCCTATGCCTGATCGTCTGCGCAATTCTCGTTTTGTGGATGCTCACCGCCGCCCATGACCGTCTACCGCCGGATTTTCGACGGTATGGGCAGGCAATGGCGGTAGTGTTTGGATGCCTGGCCCTCCGTTGGATATACGTGGCCTGGCTCCAGTTCGACGACTCAACCTATGGCCCGCTGGACAGAGCCCACTTTCTTCGCGCCTGGCAGAATCTTGTGCTTGTCGTAACGCATTGTTCAGCCCGGATGCTGGATGTCCCGGAGTGGGGCGTCTTCTGGCCTGCTTTTTTCATATCGGCGTTGCTTTTGGCGATCGCTGGAGGGCGGCGCGAGCGCCTGCTGGTGGCCGGAACTCTTGCGGCCGTGCTGGCTTACACGTCAACCTTCTGCTTTACCAACTGGGATATCGCATTGCAGATCCATGACGCCTATGACAGATTGCTCGCCCAGTTGGCGCCCGCGGCGGCAATTTCAATCGCGGCAGCGTGGGCGCGCATTAGAGGGGGTTCGCCTGAGCGAAGCCAGCCCGTGTAGTTGCTGAGCGTGCGGCTTCCGCGTGCTACAATCAAGGCATTCCCAACCCATAGCCATGTTGCTGAGTATTAAGGAGATGGAAGTCCGCAAAATACCTTTTGCGGAAGAGTGGGGACCGGGTGGGTTCGATTTTTCGGATACCGGCGTCATCCAGACCGCGCCCGTGACCGCCAAAGGAACTGCCGAACTGCTGCCTCACACGGGTGGCGAGGTTCGCGTCCAGGGGCGGATCAAAGCCGATCTGGAAACCGAGTGCGACCGCTGCCTCGGCCGGGCGCAGTTTCATATCGACGCGCCGTTCGACCTCTTCTACCGTCCAGTCGAAGCCGGCGTGGAAGAGGGCGAGGGGATCAAAGAGGTTGCGATTGACGAAGGCGAGGCCGAGATGGGATTTTACGAGTTGCCCGGCCTCCAGCTCGAAGACATCGTAAGGGAGCAGGTGTTGTTGCAGCTTCCCATGCAACGGGTCTGCAAGGAAGATTGCAAGGGCATTTGTCCCGACTTGCGGCGCGAACCGCAATGAGACCGACCTGCTCATGCCAGCCCCATCCGGGTGATGACCGATGGATGGCTTTGAAAGATTTGCACATTTAAGTATTAAGAGAAACAGAAACACCATGCCGAATCCGAAACGAAGACACTCCAATGCGCGCACGCAGACCCGCCGCGCTCATGACGCTCTGAGCAAGCCCGCGCACGCCGAGTGCCCGAACTGCCACGAACCCAAAGTCCCCCACCGCGTTTGCCCCCACTGCGGCCAGTACAAAGGCCGCGAAGTGATCGAAACCACCACGGAATAAGCAGCTGCCCGAAATGAGCCAATGGTCACCATTGCAGTAGACGCGATGGGGGGCGATAAGGCCCCGGTGCCGGAAGTCGCAGGCGCGATACTTGCCGCCCGGGAATATGGCCATCGCATTCTGCTGGTCGGCGATGGCCCGGCTGTCGAACGAGAGCTCAAATCCCACGATCCGCCGGGCGATCTGCCGATCACGGTCGTTCACGCCGCCGAGCGGATCACCATGGAGGACCATGCTGCAAAGGCCGCGCGCGGAAAAAGGGATAGCTCCATGCACGTCTGCGCGCGTCTGGCCGCGAGCGGCCAGGCCGATGGTTTCCTCTCCGCTGGGAATACCGGCGCTTGCATGGCGATCGCCAAGATGGTATTGGGCAAGGTACCCGGCGTCGACCGCCCGGCGCTCTCCGGCGTTTTTCCGACCCACAAAGGAACGCCCGTTGTGGTCGTGGATGTCGGCGCCAATGTGGATTGCGAACCCGAAATGCTGCAGCAATTCGGCCTCATGGGCGAGGTTTACTCCCGCTGCGTGCTGAAGATCAACGGCCCGGGTAGGGCTGCTCTCGATCGGCGAAGAGGAACACAAGGGAAATGCGCTCACCCGCGACGCGACGCCCCTGCTGAAATCCCTCGGCGATCAATTTCATCGGTAATGTCGAAGGCCGGGATATCTTTTCGGGCCACGTCGACGTGATAGTATGCGACGGATTCGTCGGCAATGTCGCGCTCAAGGTCAGCGAAGGGCTTGTCGGAGATGATCCGCCGCATGCTCGCGAGTCGCTGGAGGCCACGGTGACCCGCAAAATCGGTTACGCGCTCTCGCGTTCCGCTTACACGGATTTCAAGAAGCGAGTCGATTACTCCGAGTACGGCGGCGCGCCTCTGCTGGGCGTCAAAGGCGTCTGTATCATCTGCCACGGGCGGTCCGACTCGAACGCCATCAAGAATGCGATCCGCGTCGCCGCGGATTTTGCATCCAGCAACATGAATCAGCGCATCGAAGAAGAGTTGCGCGAATTTTGCCAAGGTTTAGCGGGAGTGAATTCGATGCGCCGTTTGCTTCTCGTTGTTTCTCTTCGCCGCGAGCGCTTTTGCTCAAAGCGAGAAATTCAACCACGTCCAATGGAAGCTGACGTTTCGACCAGGCCTCCGCTGCCCCCGGCGCGACCGTCCTCGGCCGTCTGGAAGCCACCGTCGAACCCGAGTGGCACATGTACTCGCTGACGACGCCGCCCGGCCCGATCCCCACCACCATTCAAATCCGGAACAGCCCCGCGGTCGATAAGTTCACGATTTTCGAGCCGCCGCCCATCCGCAAGTTCGACCCGAACTTCAACGCCGACACCGAAACCTATGAAGGCACGCCAGCTCTTCCTCGCCCGCATCCAGTTGAAGAAGGACCTGCAGCCCGGGCCCGTCACGATCACTTTCGAGCCGCGTTACCAGACCTGCAGCGGCACATCCTGCATCCCGCCGCGCACGCGCACGGTCAGCGCCGATTTGAACATCGATGGCGTCGGCGCCAGCCGCGGCGATCGCCATTCCCGCCGGCTACATCGAAGCGAAGCAGGACGGCCCCAAAACGGTTGGCCCCTCCTCTACTTCTGCCGCAACCACCGCGGCAACGGACGCGGGCGGCCTCGGCGCTTTCCTCGCTTCTGGCTTTCGGATTCGGCCTCGCCGCCATCTTCACCCCGTGCGTTTTCCCGATGATCCCGATCACGATGTCCTATTTCGTCGGGACAGCGCGGCGGACTTCAGCCAGGCGATCACTTTCTGCCTCGGCATCATCGTTCTCTTCAGCGGTCTGGGTCTGATCCTGACGCTCGCCCTCGGACCCGCCGCCGTCGTTCAACTCGGCTCGAACGCCTGGGTCAACGGCTTCATCGCTCTGATCTTCTTCGTCTTCGGCCTGAGCCTGCTGGGCGCGTTCGAAATTACCATTCCCTCCGGGCTCCTGACGAAGCTCAACTGCCGCATCCGGACAAGGCGGATTCGTCGGAACCCTGCTGATGGGCCTCACCTTCGCGCTCGCCTCATTCGCCTGTGTGGGCCCGTTCATGGGCACCCTGCTCGCGGCGTCGGTCGGAGACGACAAGCTGCGCCCGGTACTCGGCATGGTGGTTTTTGCAAGCGGCCTTGCGTTGCCCTTCTTCCTGCTCGCCCTGTTCCCGAAGTATCTGCAAAAACTGCCGCGCTCCGGCGAATGGCTGTCCCGCGTGAAGGTCGTGATGGGATTCTTCGTCCTCGCGGCGATGTTGAAGTATCTCTATAGCCTGGATGCGGTGCTGCAGACCGGTTTCCTCACGCGCGAGCGTTTCCTCGCCGCCTGGGTGGTGCTGTTCTCTATGGCCGGCTTTTATCTGCTGGGGTTCATCCGCCTGCCTGGCATCTCTCGCGACGACGAAGTGGGCGTGGTGCGCCTGCTGATCGGTACGGTCTTCGTGGTTTTCGGCCTCAGCCTCGTACCCGGAATGTTCGGCACGAAACTGGGCGAGATCGAAGCCTACATCCCCCCGCCCGCCAATGGAACGGGTGACGGCTCTCTTGCCTGGAACGAGAACGACCTTCAGGCCGCATTCGCGAAAGCGAAGGCCGAAGGCAAGACGGTGCTGGTGAACTTCACCGGATACGCCTGCACCAACTGCCACTGGATGAAGGCCAACATGTTCACCAAACCCGAGATTAACGGCGTGATGAAGAACATGGTGCTGGTCGATCTCTACACGGATGGCACCGACGCGGCTTCCGCCGCCAATCAGAAGCTCGAAGAAGACAAGTTTCAGACCGTCGCGATTCCGTTTTACGTCCTCTACGACGCGAACCAGAACGTGCTCGCGACCTTCCCCGGTCTGACGCGCAAGCCCGACGAGTATCTCGCGTTTCTGAATACGAAACCCGCCGCGGCCGCGCCTCTTAACGCCGCTCTCGCGGGCGCCCCCTTCAAGACCCTCGACGGCGCCTCGCTCTCGACCGCGGACTGGAAGGGCAAAGTGGTCGTGCTGAACTACTGGGCCACCTGGTGCGTCCCCTGCCGCTCCGAAATCCCGGAATTCAACCGCATGCATGACGACCTGAGCGCCAAGGGCGTCGAAGTCGTTGGCATCTCGATGGATCAGGACGGCGCCGACGCGGTGAAGCCGTACCTCGAGAAGAACCCGATCCGCTACACGATCGGCCTCGGCACGGGCGATATGGAGCAATTACCGGTGACGGTTGTCCTCGACCGCAACGGGAACACGATCCAGCGCTTCAACGGTTTCACCAAAGCGGACGACATCCGGGCGGCGGTACTGAAAGCCCAGACCTCTTAAGCATTCCAACGGGTGCCCGTCCGCTGGCCGAAATCAGGTTCCGGTCCGCGGGCCGCCAAAGCGGATGAAGACGCAATGCAACCGGTGTGGGGCCAGCACTTCGTCGCTGCTGCCGAGCTTCCGCTCGGCGCGGAACTTTACGTCAGCGCCGGTAACACCAGCGATCTTGTCGCCGGTGCTTATACGAACCGCCTCTTCAACGGAGCAAATTCCACAGTATTCGCGAAAATGCTGAGCATTTTCGCAGTTTCTGTAGCGCCGGCGATCTTGTCGCAGGCTTCCGCTCCCGGTATCCGCTGGCCGAAATCAGGTTCCGGTCCGCGACCGAACGGGAGCAAATTCCAACGATGGCAATGATGCCGTTGGGGGCGATCCCGTCTCCGGGGACCTCGCAGGTCGTAAATCCAGCAAAGGTCTTAAATCAAAAGAGCTCCGATTTGCGTCTGAACGATGCTGGACTACCGGTAATCACGATCACAAATGACATACCTTCTGAATCACCCATGGCTCTTCGGTCTGGTAGTCGGTGTCTCCCTGGCGGCCATGATCGAACTTGGACAGCAAATCGGCGCCGTGTCCGGGATCCACCAGGAAACGCACCGCAAAGAGCAGACGATCGCCATCCGCGATGGGCTATTTGTCCTCGTCAGCCTCTTGCTGGGCTTCACTCTGGCGCTGGCGGTTCCTCGTTACACCGAGCGCCGAAGCCGCCTCGTGGAGGAAGCCGTCTCGATCGGGGCGACCAATCTCCGAGCAGGCACGCTCCCCTCGCCTCATCGCGAGAACGCCCGCGCGCTCCTGCGCAAATATGCCGACGCCCGCGTCGATCTCGACAGAGCCGGCCTTGATGATGCCAGTGCCACAGAAGCCGCGAATCGCTCGAAGATGATCCAGCGTCAGCTCTGGGCAGACGCGGAATCGGTTGCGCAAACGGATCGGACCGCGATCACCGCCACCTACCTCACCTCACTCAACGAGACGATCGATCTCGACGAACAACGCCTCGCCGCCATGGAGAACCGCATTCCCATCTCCATCTGGATCCTGATTCTCTGCGTGTCCGCGATCGCAATTTTAAGCCGCGGCCTGACTCTGACGCGCCGCTTCTGGCTCACCCTCGTCCTCGGTCCAATTACCATTGCGATCGTCCTCGCCCTGGTCGCGGACCTCGATTCGCCCCGCAGCGGTTTGCTTCGTATCGACGACCGCGCCATGCAACGCCTGCAGGCCGAACTTAATTCCGAGCCATAGCCGCGAACCCGGTATCGATTCGGCCGCGTCTTCCCGTTCAACTACGGATCTCAACGATAACTTTCCCCAGAGCGCCGGACTCGACAAGAGCATGCGCTCCCGCGATGTCCGCGGTCGAAAATCGCTGCTCGTTGAGAAGCGGCTTGAGCTTGCCCGCTTCAGCGAGCGCCGCTGCCTGCGCGAGGATCTCGCCATGATGCGCGCGATTTTCGCCCGTAATCAGGGGAAGCAGGGTAAATACCCCGGAGTAAGTGGCTCCCCGAAATGAGAGCGGAGCAAGCGAGTGGGATCCCCACCCAAGGCAACTTAGAACGTGACCGGTATACCTTCTGACCGCCTCAAATGAGGCATCGAGCGTTGCGCCTCCCACGGTATCGTAAACGACATCGAACCCCCTGCCGTCGGTGCAAGCGGCCACGTATGCTTCGACCGAGGTCGAGCGATATTCGATGGGGAAAGCGCCGAAGCCTTCCACAATGCTTTTCTTATCCGCCGAGACGGTCGCGAAAACCTTCGCCCCGAAGGCTCGTGCGACCTGAACCGCGATATGGCCGACCCCGCCCGCTCCCGCGTGGATCAGCACTTTTTGATCCGCGTGCACCCTGGCACGGTCGACAAGCCCCTCCCAGGCTGTGATCGTGCTCAGTGGGAGGGCAGCGGCCTGGCGCATCGAAAGATTCCGCGGTTTGTGCGCCAGCAAGTCCACATCCACAGCGGCGAACTCGGCAAGAGTGCCCTGCAGGCCGCCGACGCCCCCAACCATGCCATAAACTTCATCGCCGGCGCGGAACGCGGCGACGCCGGGTCCAGTCTCTTCAACGGTCCCCGCCATATCCAGACCGAGCACAGCGGGTAAGGGCTGCCGGGCGTGCGTTGCTTTCCCCGCGCGGATTTTGGTGTCGAGAGGATTCACGGCGCTCGCAAAGATCCTTACCAGCACCTGATTCATGCCGGGCGTCGGACGAGGAACCTCCACCCTCCGAAACTCTCCGCCAGGCCTTTCGACGATCCAGACTGCCTGCGCCATCAATCCTCTCAGCTATTCACCCCGCAACCGAACCGGCCGGCAGGGATGTCTCGAACGAAGGCGTCCTCAAGATTGCCGTGTGGGCATCTTATCAACCGTAGAGTCACCCGGATTGCAGTTTTATCAGACCGGCTCCACGGGGTTCCGAGGTAGCGGTCGGACCTGACGCGCATACGCGTTGCAATGTAATTTGTTTATCCCTTGATTCCGATCGTGTTCTCGCCCGCGCTAACCTGAAATTGGAAGGATGCTATGACCGTAAACCTGAATCTGCCGCCCCAGGTGGAGCAAGCCTATCTGGCTGAGGCTCGCGCACGCGGTTTACCAGTCGACGAAGTGGTGCGCGAGGTTCTGATGGCGGCGAGGCCCGCGGCCCCGGCAACTGAGCTCAGTCCCGAGGAATGGGTACGCGAGTTCAGGGCACGGGCGAAAAGTCACGAAGGGCTCAAGCTGCCGCTTCTTTCGGACGAGGATATAAGCCGGGAATCTATCTACGCCGAACGCGGACTGTAATCGGTGATTCTCGCCGATACGAATATCCTGCTGCGTTCGCTGCACCCCCAACATCCACATCACTCAGTGGCGGAAAACACCTTGAGCACGTTGCGCATGCGCGGGGAGACGCTGTGCCTGGCGCCTCAGAATCTGGTGGAGTTCCGGGCGGTTGCAACGCGGCCGAGCGTGGAAAACGGTTGGGGATGGATTCCGCAATAACGGCACAGGAAATCGGCAGACTGCAACGCTTGTTTCACCTGCTGGTTTATACGCCGGAGGTACCGGAAGCGTGGCAGCGTCTGGTTGTTGAGCAGGGAATCGCGGGAAAGCAAACCCACGATGCGCATTTGGTGGCAATCATGCGCGTGAATGCGGTGTCGAGCATTCTCACGTTCAACACACCACTCACTTTGAGCGGTTTACAGGAATCCATGTGATCGCCCCGGCTGGGGTGTAAAGCTGCGGGGCCGAACGGCGGGGAGGCAGAGAAACATACTGGAGCGCCGGTCGCACCCATGACGCAGCTGCACCGAATCGAAAGACGAGCCCGCACCCTCAGCGTGAGATGCAAGTTCGGCAAAACGCTTCAAATCCCTCTTACCGCCCCACCACCAGAATCATAAAGCTATCCGGAATCGCCGCCGCTCTCCCGGCCCTTCCGCCACCCGCCGGCGGCGCGGGCGGAGGCCCATACTCAGCCGCGGGCAAATAAAGCTTATGCGCCTTCTGATCCGACCCGATTGTGCGCGCGCCGAACTGCGTCATAATCGTCGCGACCGGTTCAAACTTACCCGACGTCTCGCCGACCATCGTTATCGTGCCATCCCGGCCATTCGCGCTGAACGCATAACCATCATCGAAAGCCACGCCATCCGGCCCCTGCCCGATCTCCGGAGTCGCAATGACCTTACCCGCCGCCGGATCGCTCACAATCATCATCTTGTTCCCGCAGACGGAAAACAGATAGCCGGTCTTCGGATTAATCGCCAGCCCGCTCGGCCCGTCGCAGGGCGAAATCGAGTAATGCTTCGTCATCACCGCATTCTTCGCGTCGATCTCGCCAATCTCGTTCTTATCCTCGAGATTGAAGTAAACGTGGCCTTTGCCATCCACCTGCGCAAACTCCGGCTTCCCCCCTACCGGAATTGACGCCGCGACCACCTCCCCGCTCTTCGCGTCAAACGCCGTCGAATCGCCGCTGCGGCCGTTGAACGTGAAAACACGGTGCGAAACAGGCTCGTAAATGATCGAATCCGGGTTAGTCCCCGTCTTGACCTTGCCTAGAACCTTCAAACTCTTCAGATCGAAGATCGTGACATCGTTATCCATGCCGTCGCTGGTGAAGCCCCGTCCGAGATCGTTAGCCACCGCGATACCGTGGACTCCGGTCGTCCCGGGAATGGTCCCAACCACCTTGTCCGTCCCCGTATCGACCACCTCCGTCTGGGTGCCGTGCGAAACGTACAACCGGTGGTTGGCGCTATCCACATAGACGTAGTCCCAGCGGCCCGCTCCGCCGATCTTGATCTTCCCGGTGACTTTATAAACGGGCGGCGCGGCAGCGGCAGTCACCGCGAAGGCCAAAATCAAAAAGAATTTCATTTGAACTTCTCCTCACCCTCAATTATCCGGGTTCACAGTCCGATCCATTCTCAAACTAAACGATAAAACTGAAGATTCGCTGAAACATCCGCGCCCAAGCCTCGCCAGCCCAAGCCTCGCCAGTTTACTTTAGGAATGATTTATAGTACGTTCACATCGTATTTCAATCATGCCTGAGGCAAAGACAGCTCCGAAAGCCTCGCAGGAGCGCCCCGAAGATCCCGCCGAACCCTCCCGCGTGCCCGCGCCGCGCTCGTTCCCCGTGGCAGCCATCGGCGCTTCAGCAGGGGGCCTCGCGGCCTTCAACGCCTTGCTGAGGGCCCTTCCTGCCCGTTCCGGCATGGCCTTCGTGCTCATTCAGCATCTGGAGCCCAGCCACGAAAGCGCTCTGACAGCTCTCCTCTCGAAGGCGACCAGCATGCCCGTCGTCGAAGTTTCCGACGGAATGCCGGTAGAGCCCGATCATGTGTACGTGATTCCACCGAACCGGAACATGGCAATTCACGCGGGATTGCTCCGTCTCGCGCCTCGTTCCGAACACGCGGGGCTGCGACATCCCATCGACGATTTCTCGGTCGCTCTGGCGGAGGAACAGGGTAGCGGCGCGATCGGCGTAGTCCTCTCCGGAACCGGATCGGACGGCACGTACGGTCTGAAGGCCATCAAGGCGGCCGGCGGCGTCACGTTCGCGCAGGATCCGAAAACCGCCCAATGGCCCGGGATGCCGACCAACGCTATTGCCGCCGGATCGGTCGATTTCGTTTTATCCCCCAAACGGATCGCGGCCGAGCTGGCGCGTATCGCCCGCCACCCTTATGTCGCGGAGGCGAAAGAAATTCCCGATGGCGCGGATCTCGACAAGATATGCCTTGTTCTAGGCGCCGCCGTGGGCGTCGATTTCCGGCAATACAAACGGCCCACCGTGCGCCGGCGCATCGCCCGCAGGATGGCGCTGCAAAAGATCGCTTCACTGAGCAGATACCTTCAGATCCTGAAGCAGAACCCGGATGAAGCGAAGGCGCTCGCCGAAGACATTTTCATCCATGTCACCAGCTTCTTTCGGGACCCGGATTGCTTCGACGCATTAAAAAAGCAGGTACTCGCGAAACTGCGCGCGGATGCGTCCCCGGGAGATCCGATTCGTATCTGGGTTCCGGGGTGCTCCACCGGAGAAGAAGTCTACTCCATCGCGATGCTGCTCATGGAAGAACTGGGTGATCGGGCCGGCCGCATCGGAGTCCAGTTCTTCGGAACCGATATTCAGGAGCGCGCAGTCGATCATGCCCGCGCCGGAATCTATAGCGAGGCGGCTGTCGCCGGCGTATCCCCGGCTCGCCTGAAACGATTCTTCACCCGGCACGAAGACGGCTATCGAATCCAGAAATCAATCCGCGACCTCTGCGTCTTTGCAAGACACAATCTGGCCAAAGACCCGCCCTTTTCGCGGCTGGATCTCGTCAGTTGCCGGAACGTGCTCATCTATATGAGTCCCGTTCTGCAGAAGAGAATTCTGTCGATTTTCCAGTACGCTCTCAAATCCGGGGGGGTTCTTTTCCTCGGAAACTCGGAATCGATCGGCGAGTATTCCGAGGCCTTTTCGGTCGAGGACCAGAAGCATCGGATCTTCCTTCGCAAGCCGAGCGCACCCCATTTCCACGGGTTTCGTCCCAACCCGGAGGAGTACCCGGGACGGGACTCCGCAATCCTGGCGGCTTCACCGGCGGGCGCCCCCGTCGATTACCGCAGGGAGGCGGAGGAGGTTCTGCTGGAGCACTATTCCCCGTCCGCCCTGGTTGTGGATCGGAACCTCCACATCCTGCACTTCCAGGGCGATGTCAGCCCGTATCTCGCGCCCGCTACCGGCCAGCCGAGTTTCCACCTGCTGAAGATGCTGCGCCCCGAACTGGTGGTCGACGTACGCACCGCCATCCAGAAGGTCAGAAAAGAGGGAACCCCGGTCCGCAAGGATCCTGTGCGCTTTGAACACCACGGACACGGCGCCGCCGCGCGCATCGAAGTGCGGCCCATCAGGATTGGCGCGAACGGAAAGCAGGATCTGATCGTTGTGTTCCAGCCGCTCGATATCGCCGATCCGGAGGAAAGCCGGAACGGCAAAGGCGAGGCGAAATTGCCGGGCGCCGCCGGCACAGGGCGAGGCAGAAACGCGGCGAAAATGGCAAAGCTCGAACGGGAACTCGCCTCCACCCGGGAACACCTGCGCGCTCTCATCTCGGATCACGAAGCCACGAACGAAGAGATGAAGGCCGCTAATGAGGAGATCCTGTCCAGCAACGAAGAACTTCAGAGCACGAACGAAGAGCTGGAAACGGCCAAAGAAGAGCTGCAATCCTCCAATGAGGAACTCATCACGCTCAACGACGAACTACAGCACAGGAACGCCGAGCTCAACGTTCTGACGCACGATCTCGGGAACCTGCTGGTGGGCATCGAGATCCCCGTACTCTTGCTGGATGCCGACTTACGGGTCCGCCGGTTTACCCCCGTCGCGGGTCAGTTGCTGAACCTGATCCCGGGCGACGTAGGGCGCCCGTTCAGCAATATCGCCTCCACCCTGCAGGTCGCGGACTGGAGCGAACTCCTTGCCCAGGTTGCCGGTGAAGGCAACTCCATCGAGCGGGAAGTCAACGATCGGCACGGCCATCGGTATTCGCTGCGCCTGAGGCCCTACAAGACCACCGACAACAAAGTGGAAGGCGTTCTGGTCGTGATGCTGGACGTGGACCAGATCTATCGCGTGCGAGACGAAGCTCAGAGGTACGGCGACTATTCCCGTGCCATCGTCGAGACCATCCGCGAAGCTCTGGCCGTGGTGGACTCCGAACTCCGTCTGCAGACCGTGAACCGGAGTTTTTGCGAGATGTTCCGCGTCACCCCCGAGGAGGTGGAAGGCCGGACGCTGCTCGAAATCGGCGACGGCCAGTGGAAGGTTCCACGCCTTCGCCAGCTGCTCGAGGACATTCTCCCCAAAAGCACCCGGATCGAAAATTTCGAGATTGACCAGGCATTTCCGCGGGTCGGGCGCCGGCATCTGGTGCTGAACGCCCGCAGAATCGAGACGTCTAAAACGATCCTGATCGCCATCGAAGACTTCACCGAACGCAGTAAAGCGCAGGAGGAGGCGGAAAAGAGCAGATCGACGATTCGCGCCTTGCTGGAATCCACCGTTCAGTCCATCATCTCTGTCGATGGGGCGGGCAAAATCGCGATGACAAACGGCAATACGGAAACCATGTTCGGATACGGTCCGGGGGAGTTGATCGGCCAGCCGCTTGCAGTTCTTGTCCCCGAAGAGGGTCGGGACAGCCATGCGAAATATTTCAAAGCGTACCTGGCAAGCCCACGCGGCCGCCTCGCCACGGATGGACTCGATCAGAAAGGCCAAAGAAAGGACGGTACGAGCTTTCCGGTTGAAATCTCCCTGAGCGCCGTCGAGACGGCGGAGGGCAAACGCGCCGTAGCATTCATCAGCGACATCACGAAGCGGGTGCAACTGGAGCAGGCCGCGCAGGCCCGCGCTCTGGAGGTCCAGGCTCTTGCGGCAAGTCTCCTTACCGCTCAGGAAGACGAGCGCCGGCGAGTGTCGCGTGAATTGCACGACCGGATCTGCCAGCAGCTTGCCGCGCTCGCCATCGATATCGGCACGCTCGCGGAGGAACCGCCGCCTGAGGGGAAAAAGCGCGAACGACTCAAGACGCTGCAGGCCCGCGTCGTAAAAGCATCGGAAGAAACCCGCCATATCGCCTACGAGTTGCACTCCTCGGTTCTCGAAGACCTCGGTCTGGCGGCGTCTCTGCGCGATCTCTGCCGGCAGTTCTCCGAGCGGGCTCCCGGAGTGAAGGTGAAGTGCAGGGACGTGGCCCTGTTCGCACCGGTGTCGCGCGCCATCGGCTCCTGTATCTACCGCGTGGCGCACGAAAGTCTGCAGAATATCGCTCAACACGCGAACGCGCGGCGGGTCTCAGTCGCGCTGACGCTGGAGGAGGGATTTATCGTGCTGACGGTTACGGACGACGGCGTTGGCTTCGATCAGGACGCCGCTAAAAGACGCGACGGCCTCGGATTAATCGGAATGGAGGAGCGCGCGCGTCTGGTTAAGGGTAAGTTGACAATAAACTCCGCGCCGGGTAAAGGCGCGAGAATTGCACTGCGAATTCCCGTGAATTCCGGCGGATTATGAAACGGCCCCGCGTCCTGGTGGCGGACGATCACCCGCTGACGCTCGAAGGGATTCTTTCCGTTCTCGATGCCCATCTCGAAACGGTAGGGACGGTGTGCGATGGGCGCGCGCTGGTGGAAGCGGCGTTGCGCACCAAACCGGATCTGATCGTCCTCGACATCACCATGCCGCTGTTGAACGGCATCGACGCCGCCGTCCAGATCAGGAAAAGTCTGCCTTCCGTGAAGCTGCTGTTCGTCACGATGCACGTAAGCCCCGCCTATCTGGAAGCAGTGCTGAACGCGGGTGGCGCCGGCTATGTGCTGAAATCAAGCGCGCGCGAGGAGCTCCTGAAAGCAGCCGAGAGCGTCCTGAACGGGCGCATCTACATCACTCCCGGCCTCTCCGGCAAGACCCTCGCGGGGTTCGCGGATCTCTCGAAGGCGGCCTCCAGTCTTCGCCTCACCACACGGGAACGGGAAATCCTGCAGCTCATCGCCGAAGGCCGGGCTGCTAAAGAGATGGCCTGGCTTCTGAACATATCCGCCAAAACGATCGCCTTTCATCGCGAGAACATCAAGCGAAAGCTGGGTTTGAGAACCACCGCCGAACTTACCCGGTACGCGATGGAAGAGGGATTGATCTAGCCATCTTCACCAGGGCATTTAGTACCCGGCACTTTTGCCAGCTTTGCTTGAGCGTGAAGGGCGATACCGTGACAAGTAGGGAGAAGCCAGTACTACTAGCACTAGCAAAGGGCCAATGTCATCTATCCCGGGATACGGAAGCGGTCGAAGCCTCGAGGAGATCGTTTTGCACTACCTTGAGTGGATTCCTGAAGTAAGAGTTGAAGCAACGGTCGATGGACTGGTAACTCTCGCGGGCGTGGTCTACAGCAATGCAGTCAAAGTCACGGCAGGCGAGGTAGCAAAGGCCATTCCCGGAGTAAGGGCCGTATTAAACGACATCGTGGTTCAACAGCTGTTCCCTGCCATTCCCCGCGACGTGGCGCGCGCCGCCGAAAGAAGCAGGGAACAAAGAAGCAGGGAACACGAAACGAAAATCGCCTGACCCACGCGTCACACGCCTAACCCCGGGTTTACCAGGCCCTCATGCTTCTGTAACCCCACGGGTCCGCGCCCGCTTCGATCACGCCGCCGGGAGTAATCTGCACCAGGCCCGGAGCCGACCCGCTGGACCACTTCGAACGCGTTCCGATCTTGTGCCCACGCGCCGCCAGATCCTGCATCACGGCCATCGGCGTGCGATCGTCGAGTTGGAGATCGCCCGGGTTCATCGCATGGTTGTCGAAGCTCGAAACCAGATGACGCGTCTCGAACCGGGGCGCTTCAATCGCCTGCTCGGCATTCATGTGGAACAGGATCACGTCGAACAGGATCTGGATCAGCGCCTGCTCCTGGTTATCTCCGCCCGGCGTTGAAAGCACGATCCAGGGCTTGCCGTCCTCATGCGTTACCAGAGTCGGGCTTAGCGTCACGCGAGGCCGCTTACCGCCCGCCAGTTCGTTCGGATTGCCCGGGACCAAAAGGAAGCTCTGCGCCCGCTCCGTCAGCGGGATTCCCGTATCGCCCGCGATCACCGAAGGCAGCCACGCGCCCGAAGGCGTCGCCGAGAACATAATGCCGTCTTTGTCGATCGCATCGACGCACGTTGTGTCGTGCGCCATCAGGAAATCGTCGATATGGGTGCGCACAATTTGTGATTGCGACGGATGGATATCCGAGAAACCCGCTATTTTTCCGGGACGGAAATCGAGAGAGGCTTTCGAGCTGATCTGTTTCCGGCGCTCGTCCGCATACTTCATCGAGAGCAGTTGTTCGGTGGGAATCTTGACGAACTTCGGATCGCCGTAATAGGTATCGCGATCGGCGTAGGCCAGTTTCAGCGCTTCGACCAGGGTGTGGATATACTGGGCGGAATTGTCATGCATCGACGTCAGGTCGATGCCGTCGAGGATGTTCAACGCCTCGATCATCGTCGGGCCCTGGCTCCAGAATCCGGGCTTGTAGACTTTGGCCCCATGGAAGTCGGTTTCAACCGCGTCCTCGGGCGTCAGCTTGAAGCCGGCCATGTCGTCGTACCGCAGCAGGCCGCCGTTGGCGCGGCTGAACTCGTCGATCTTCTTCGCGATCTCGCCGCGATAGAAGTAATCCCGAACCGCGTCGATTGCGGCCGTGCGGCTCGCTCCGCTCGCCAGCGCTTTCTTCTCCGCCGCGACCATTCCGCGGATGGAGCGCGCAAGGTCGGGCTGGCGGAAGATTTCACCCGGCAGGGGCACGCGGCCATCCGGCAAGAAGTGCTTCTGCGAAGTGGGCCAGAGTGTGAAGAATTCGCGGCTCGCCTGGATGGAACCGGCTCGCAGCTCATCGATGGCTGAACCATCCGCGAACTCAAGGGCGGGCTGAACGGCTTCGCTGAAGGACTTCGTGCCGTAATCGCGCAGGGCCACCATCGCCGAGTCGGGCAGGCTTGGAACCAGCGCGGCCATGATTCCCGCCACCGGCACCATGCCTTTCAATCCGGTCTTCTCAGGCGGTTCCAGGATCTCGCCCAACTTGAGCGGCCGGTTGCGATAGAAGTCGGCCGTTGCGAGCTTCGGCATAGTGCCGACTCCGGCTATCGTGTGGACTTTGCCGTCTTTCGTGCGAATCAGGATGGGCGCTTCCCCGCCCCACCCGACGTGCGAGTACTCGGTGGTTGCCGCCGCGAAGATGCTGGCGACGCCCGCGTCCACGGCATTTCCGCCCGTGTAGTACATCCGCATTGCGGCTTCAGTCGCGTAACCGCTGCCGGCGGCGATGGCGCCATGCAGACCGCGCGCGGAAAACTGCGCGGGGCGTTCGGCGCTGTGCTGCGCAAAGATCACGCCGAAGGTGGCTAAGCCCAAAACCGTTGATACAAGAAAGGCGGATTGGATTTTCATGATTTGCCCGATGTCTGTTTGCCCAATGTCTATTTTGCCCGATGTTTATAATGATGCTAGTTCCGTGCCTCAGCCGCAACCTCCGTCCATCCCGGAACCGGGTTCAGATGACGAAGTGATGCTTTACTGCCCCGTCTGCTCAATGCGGCTGGAAAGCCGTAAGTGCAAGCTTTTCTGCGCTCAATGCGGCTACTACATGAGTTGCGCGGATTACTACTGAGGACATTCCGATGAAAAAATTGCTGATTGGATTTTCGGCCGCCCTCACCCTTTTTGCCGCCGCGGGGCCGGATGGAGCCCGCTGGTGGTCTTATGTTGAGTTCCTCGCATCCGACAAACTCGAGGGGCGGAATACGGGGAGCGAAGGGCATCGGAAGGCCGCGGAATTCGTTGCTTCGCAGTTCGAGCGGGATGGCCTGAAGCCGGCCGGCGAGCAAGGCTACATCCAGCCGGTTAAGTTCAAGACGCTCGAGCTCGATGAGAGCCAGTCCAGCCTGGCACTGAACGGCAAGCAACTTACGCTTGGAGAAGACGCGAACATCAGCACACGCATCGATCCGGCTCCTTCGATTGAGGCGGGTCTGGTGTTCGTCGGCTATGGATTGCGCGTTCCGGAAATGAAGTACGACGACTTCGCGGGGCTCGACACGAAGGGCAAGATCGCGGTCTACATGAGCGGGTCGCCCGCCAGTATGTCCGCCGCGCTGGCGTCGCATTATCAATCGGGCGGCGAACGATGGGCTGCCCTGAAGAGTGCGGGCATGATCGGCTACATCTCGATCGCCAACCCGAAACATATGGACATTCCGTGGGCGCGCATTGCGTCGAATCGATTTCAGATGACGATGCAACTGGCCGCGCCTGGAATGAACGATACCGCGGGCGAGCAGATTGGCATCGGCTGGAATCCGGCGCACGCGGACGAGCTTCTCGCAGGCACGGGGCACACCGTCGATGAGCTCGTCGCAGATGCCGAAGCGCGCAAACAATTGCCTCGGTTTGCCATTCCCGGAACGTTGAAGGTCAAGACCGCGGTGAAGCGCGGTGAGGTGGTTTCGCAGAACATTGCGGGCATCTTCGAAGGTTCGGATCCCAGGCTCAAAGATCAGTACGTGGTTCTGTCGGCGCATGTGGATCATCTGGGTGTCGGCAAGCCGATCAACGGGGATGCGATCTTCAACGGCGCGATGGATAACGCGGCGGGCGTCGCGACGATGCTCGACATTGCGGCGGACCTGAAGCAATCCGGCGCGAAGACGAAGCGTTCGATTCTCTTCGTTGCTGTAACCGGCGAAGAGAAAGGCGACCTGGGGTCCGACTACTTCGCGCGGCATCCGACCGTTCCGGTGAAAAGCATGGTCGCGGATATCAACACCGATATGTTCCTGCCGCTCTATCCGCTCAAACTGCTGACTGTGCCTGGACTGGAAGAGTCGACGCTCGGCGACGACATTCGCGTGGTCGCGCAGCAGATGGGCGTCGCGGTCCAGCCCGATCCCCAGCCGGCACGAAACATCTTCATTCGCAGCGATCAGTACAGCTTTGTCAAGCAGGGCATCCCGGCCATCTTTCCCGAGCTTCGGCAATGTGAAGGGGTCGAAGGAAGAAGCCATCGAGAACAAGTGGCTGGAGGAGCGCTATCACGCGCCGTCTGACGATCTGAATCAGCCGGTCGACAAACCGGCCGCGGGCGAATTCAACGTGCTGATCGAGCACCTGCTGGTGCGCGTCGCCGACGCCGATACGAAGCCCGAGTGGAAGAAGACGTCGTTCTTTCGAAGGTACGTTAAAAAATAAATGCCCGACTGGAAGACGAACGGGATCCGCGTGGTGCGCGCGGGTGAGCTCGATACGAACACGCCGCAGACGCCGGGGATGAGCCGCGCCGCTGCGATCACGCATGCCCGCGCGGGCGCGGAAAAGCTCTGGGCCGGAACGGTGGTGGTTGCGCCGGATGCGCGCACCGCGGCGCACCATCATGGCGATCTTGAAACCATCCTGTATATCGTGAGAGGCCGGGCGCGCTTCCGCTGGGGCGATCATCTGGAGTTTTCCGAGGAGGCCGGTCCCGGTGACTTTATCTTTGTGCCTCCGTATGTGCCGCACCAGGAGATGAACGCCAGGCCGGATGAGCCAGTCGAGGCTGTGGTGGTCCGGAGCGGGAAGGAGCCGATTGTCGTAAACCTCGATATCGCGGAGGCGACCGAATTCCCGGTGCCATTCCATCCTCGTCCGGACGAAGCGCGGTGACGATTTTCCTGCTGCTGCTCGCCGCCGTTGCCGGCGGGGCCGCAAACGCGCTGGCGGGCGGCGGCACGTTCATCGTGTTTCCCGCACTGCTGCTGGCGGGCGTCGCTTCGGTGAAAGCGAACGCTACATCTTCGCTGATCATGCTTCCTGGAGGGATCGCTTCGGCGTGGGTTTACAGACGATCGCTGACGGGTCATGGACAGATGACGATCGGGCAAATGGTGGCCATCAGCATTGCCGGTTCGCTGGTGGGCAGCTTGCTCCTGCTGCACACTCCGAATGCGACCTTCTCGAATCTGGTGCCCTGGCTGTTGCTGGTTGCGGCGACCGTGTTCACCGCCGCTCCGCGTCTGCGCAGCGCGGCGGCGCAGGCGTTCGGGTCACAGGTCGTCCGTGCTTCTTTTCACCGGCCAGTTCGTGATTGCGCTGTATGGCGGGTACTTCGGCGCGGGCATGGGCGTGCTGATGATTGCCCTGTTTCTGGCCGCTGCGAATATGGGCGTGCAGGAGGCCAGCGGGTTGCGGATGCTCTGCGCTACCGCGGTGAATATTCTGGCGGTCATCCTCTTCGCGGCGCGCGGCGCGCTCGACTGGAAGTTCGGTCTTCCGATGTTCGTCGCGAGCATTGTCGGTGGGTATCTTGGAGCGACCGTCTTCACCCGCCTCAGCGACAAGACGGCGCGGAACGCAATTCTGGTGTACGCCTGGGCCCTTACGGTCTGGTTCTTCGCCCGGACGTGGTTTTTCCATAAGGGTTAGGTCATAGAGGCTTAGGTGGGCGCGTCGTGCTCCCGGATCGCCGGCAGCGGTCCGTTGACCGTGTGGTAGTGGCGGCCGGCTACGAGAAGCTGATCCGCCGGGAATTTCGTGATGATCTCGTGGCCGGTTTCCGTGACTACGATTTCCTCTTCGATGCGCGCGGCGCTCCAACCGTCTTTTGAAGGCCAGAAGGTCTCCAGCGCGAAGACCATGCCGGGTTTGATTTCGTGCGAGTGCTCGAGCGAGACGAGCCTGCTGATGACGGGCTTCTCCCAAATCGCGAGGCCGATGCCATGCCCGTATTGCAGGCCGAAGGCGGCCTCTTCGTCGTGGAATCCGAACTCCTGGGCTTTGGGCCATACGGCCGCGATCTCTCCGGTCTGGCGGCCGGGCTGAACGAGAGAGATGGCCGCATCGAGATATTCACGGCATTGTTTGTAAGCGTCGGCCAGGGCATGAGAAGCGTAACCGATGCTGAAGCAGCGGTAGTAGCAGGTTCGATAGCCCATGTAAGAGTGCAGGATGTCGTAGTAGACCGGGTCTCCGGGTCTCAGCACGCGGTCTGAGAAGACGTGCGGGTGCGGGTTGCAGCGTTCTCCTGAGATGGCGTTGACGGCTTCGACGTACTCTGAGCCGAGATCGTAGAGTACTTTGCTGACGAGGCCTACAGCCTGATTCTCGCTCATGCCGGGTTTCATCGCGCGGTAGAGTTCGTCGTAGGCCGCGTCCACCATCATGGCGGAGTGGTTGAGCAGCGAGATCTCGTCTTCTGTCTTGATGATGCGGGCGTCCGACATCAACTGCTGGCCGTCGACTACGGTGATGCCTTCCTTCTGCAGCGCGAATAAGACCGGGGGTTCGACTACGTCGATGCCCAGCGGCTGCTTGTGGAGGCCGCGCATTTCGAGTTCGATTTTGATTTTGCGCGCTACGTCTTCGGCGCGGCCCATTTCGGGAGACATGGCGCCTCGCAGCATGGAGATGCCGGCGCGGGAGCGTTCGCCCATCCAGGGGCAGTAGAGCTGGTGGTGCTTTGCGGCGGAGCCGAAGTCCCACATGATGGGGAGGGCGTCGTCGCCGTCTCCTCGCGGCAGGAGGGCGAACCGCGAGATCTTGTCCTGCGCCCAGGTGCCGATGGTTGTGGCGGTCAGGTAGCGGACGTTGTTCATGTCGAAGACGAGCAACGCGCCCATTTCGGATTTTTCGAGTTGGGCTTTCGCTTTGGCCAGGCGCTGTTTGCGCAGGCGGTCGAAGTCGATTCGCTGTTCCCAGTCGACTCCCATGGAGCCGTACGTTTTCAGGGCCATTCAGGATGCTCCGTTGAAGACGCGGTTCGTATAAGCACCGGCGAAGATCGCTGGTGCTACCGGCGCTGGCGTAAAATTCCGCGCCGAGCGGAAGCTCGGCTGCAGCGCCGAAGCGCTGGCCCGACACCGGTTGCATTGCGTCTTCATTCGCTTTGGCGGCCGCAGGGCCATGGTGACTCCGTTAAAGACGCGGCGCCGGGCTGGGGCCCGGCGGCAGGCCCGGGGGCCTGCCCCACAAGTGCTCTGGATAATTTGAGGGTCATTTGGGGAGTCCCGAGAGTTTGGCAAGCACTTCGAAGATCACCGCGAAATCTTGTTCCTGCAGGCCCATTGCTCTTGCGGCTGTCAGCATTTCGTTGGACGCTGATGTGGTGGGCAGGGGGACATCCACTTTGCGGCCGAGTTCGAGCGCGAGCAGCAGGTCCTTTTGCATCATGTTGACGTTGAACCAGGCTTCGTCCGGCATCTGCAGAACGAAGGGCCCGCGATATTGAATCATCGGCGATGCGACCGCGCTGTGCGTGAGCACGTCGACGGCGACTTCGCGCGGAATGCCGCTCTTTTCGGCTAAGAGCACGCCTTCGGAGAACGCCAGGATCTGAGTAGCGAGGCTCAGGTTGACGGCAATCTTCATGACGAGCGCCTGACCGTTATCGCCTACGTGCGTCACCTTGGGACCGATATCGAGCAGGAGCGGTTTTACTCGTTCGAAGGTTTCCGTGCTTCCGCCGACCATCACGGAAAGCTTCCCCTGTTGGAGTGTGATCACGCTGCCGGATACGGGCGCGTCCACCATGTCCGCGCCCTTCGCTCTCACCTTTTCAGCGATGGCTCGGCTCACGGCGGGGCTGACCGTACTCATATCGATCAGGATTTTCCCGGCTTTGAGGCCGGCGAGGATTCCGTCCGATCCGTCGGCGATCTGTTCGAGCGCGGATGTGTTCGTGACCATCGAGAAGGTTACGTCTACCGCCTCGCTGACCGTGCGCGGCGTGTCTGCCCAACGCATTCCCTTATCGATGAGCCACTGCGCTTTGGCGCGGGTGCGGTTGTAGCCGGTGACCGTATGGCCGTGTTGCAGGAGACGATCCACCATGTGGCCGCCCATTACTCCGAGTCCGATGAAGCCTAGATTTGCCATCCTAATCGACCCACACTGTTTTGATGTTGGTGAACTCGCGGATGCCGTGCGCGCCGCCCAGTTCTCGTCCGTGGCCGGACCATTTCACTCCGCCGAAGGGCAGACGGGGATCGGAAGCGACCATTTTGTTGATGAAGACCATTCCGCTTTGGATCTCAGTCGCGAACCGTTCCTGTTCGGCAGGATCGCTGGTCCATGCGCTTGCGCCAAGGCCGAAGCGGCTGTCGTTCGCGACGGCGATCGCCTCGTCGATGTCTTTTACCGGGAAGACGCAGGCCACGGGACCGAATAGTTCTTCGCGATAGCCTGGTGAGTCTTTGGGGATGTTTGTGAGGACGGTGGGCGCGTAGTAAGAGCCCGGGCCGTCCAGCGGTTCGCCTCCGGTGACGACTCTTGCGCCCGCTTTGATCGTGGCCTTCACTTCTTTGTCGAGAGAGGCTACGGCATCTTTCGAGGCGAGCGGACCGAGGTCGGTCGCGGCGTCCATCGGGTCTCCCACTTTCAGGGCGCTCATCTTTGCGGCGAATTCGCGCTCGAATTTTGGGGCGATTTCTGCGGCTATGATGAAGCGCTTCGCGGCTATGCAGGATTGTCCGTTATTGATGACTCGCGCTTTGACTGCGGTGTCGACCGCGGCTTCGAAATCGGCGCTGGGCATTACGATGAATGGGTCGCTGCCGCCCAGTTCGAGGACTACTTTCTTGATTCGCCTGGCCGCGGAGACTCCTACTTCCACGCCTGCGCCTTCACTGCCGGTTAAGGTCGCCGCTGCCACTCGGGGATCGCTCAGGACTGCGTCTACCTGTTTCGCCTCTATGAGGAGCGTCTGGAATGCCCCTTCGGGAAAGCCTGCGTCCCGGAGAATTTCTTCGATTTTGAGGGCGCATTGCGGCACGTTTGAGGCGTGCTTCAGGAGGCCTGTGTTGCCTGCCATCAGACCTGGCGCGATGAAACGGAATACCTGCCATAAGGGGAAGTTCCAGGGCATCACTGCGAGGATGACTCCCATCGGCTGGTATTTTACGTAGCTGCGTTTGGCGTTGGTGGGGACTTCTTCGTCGGCCAGGTAGCGCGCGGCGTTTTCGGCGTAGTAGCGGCAGGCCCATGCGCATTTGACCGCTTCGTCTACGGCCGAGCGGAAGGTTTTGCCCATCTCAGTGGTCATGAGACGGCCAAGATCTTCTTTGTCGCGTTCGAGGATGCCCGCAGCGTTGAACATCATGCGGGCCCGGTCGGCGAAGGTCAGTTTGCGGAAGCGTGGGAACTCTTCGGCGGCGAGTTGGAGCTTCGATTCGATTTCTTCGGGTGTCAGGGGGGCGAAGGTTTTTAGCGTTTCGCCTGTGGCCGGGTTTATGGTGGCTATCGGCATGGGGAAAACGCTCGTGACGTAAACGTTCCGCGCCGGGTGGAAGCCCGGCGGCAGGGCCGAAGCCCTGACCCCACAAGAGAATGCGATGGTTTCGCGGGACATTTTAGTTGGCGGCTTGCAGGGCGGCCAGGGATTCAGTGATCGTCGGGTTGTTTCCGGCTTCGACGCTGGCCCTGCGGATCTGGTGGAATCTGGTCAGGATTCCGTTGGCTTTCGATAGAGCCTGTATGCGTTCAGCGAAGGCTTCGAGGGTTGCTCCCGGGATCGCGTAGAGCGCCACGCCGGGCGTCAGGATATCGAGGTATGCTCGCGCTCCGCAGCAGCCCAGGCTCAGGGCGGAGCGGCCGGTGTTGCTGGCCTGCGGAATCACGGCGCAGGCCGGGCGTCCCATCGCGGGCGGTTGGCGGCCTTCGAGTTGTTGCGAGGCCTCGGTGAGAATCAACGTTTGGTCCGCTCCTACGAAGAGCAGCACTACGTCGGGCGTGGTGGGAATTTCCGCCAGGGGTCCGTACACCACATACTTCGGCCTGGCGGCTAACACCGGAATCGCGGCTACGTCTTCGTCGCGGACATAGGTGAGTTGGGCGAAGACTTTCAGAGCGTCGCCGAGATCCGTGACGGCTGCCGGAGTCATTTCGAGATTATGCGTGTGCAGGCCGATGGAGCAAAGCTCGTGGTCACTCGCTGAGGTGGCGAAGACGCGGCTCCCGGCTTCCTGCCAGAAGCGGCATCCGGCGGGGCTGTGCCCGGACCAGATCGCTACGCCTTCGGGAATGGCATCGGTCAGCGATATCGCGACGGGCGGTTGGGTGAGTTGCAGCGACTCGCGCAAAGAGCGCGCTATTTCAGCGTATTCGGGCATCATCAGAATGTTATACCCGGGGCTTCGTGCCCCGACGCCTGGACATACTCGACGTACGATCCGGGATAGATGGTGGGCTTGCCTGACGTGTCTTTGCCTGCCAGTTCCAGCACTCGCGAGCCGAGACCTCTGAGAAAGACGCGGTCGTGGGAGACGAAGATCATGGTGCCCTGGAAATCTTTCAGCTTCTCGATGAGCATTTCCCTGGTGGCCAGATCCAGGTGGTTGGTGGGTTCGTCGAGCACCAGGAAGTTGGGCGGGTTGTAGAGCATGCGCGCCATGGCGAGGCGCGACTTCTCGCCTCCGGAGAGTGAACGGATCTTTTTGTCGACGTCGTCACCCGAGAACTGGAAGGCGCCAGCGAGAGAGCGGAGAGAGCCCAGGCCATCCTGCGGGAAGTCTCGCTGAAGCTGTTCGATCACCGTAAGGTCCGGGTCCAGGACGTCAAGCGACTGCTGCGCGAAGTACGCCATGTTGAGGCTGGCGCCCAGACGCACGCTTCCGGCGTCGGGATTGCTGGCGCCGGCGATCATCTTGAGCAGCGTTGATTTGCCGGCGCCGTTTCTGCCCATTACGGCCCAGCGTTCGCCGCGGCGAATGGTGAGGCTGAAGCCGTTGTAGATGGTGCGCGGGCCGTAGCTCTTGTGGACGTCTTCGATGACCGCAACCAGATCGCCTGAGCGTGAGGGCACACGGAAGTCGAACTTCACGATCTGGCGCTTCTTCGGGAGTTCGATCTTCTCGATCTTGTCCAGCGCTTTGATGCGGCTCTGCACCTGCGCCGCTTTGGCCGCGTGCGTTTTGAAGCGTTCGATGAAGCGCTGTTCTTTGGCCAGCATGGATTGCTGGCGCGCGAAGGCGGCCTGCTGGTTGGCTTCGCGGATGTTGCGCTCGCGTTCGTAGAAATCATAGTTGCCGGAGTAGACGACGATTTCGCCCGCGTCGATTTCGGCGATCTTCGAGACGATGCGGTTCATGAATTCGCGGTCGTGCGAGGTCATGAGGAGCGCGCCCTGGAACGTTTTCAGGAATTGCTCGAGCCAGATGATGGATTCGAGGTCGAGGTGGTTGGTGGGCTCGTCCATCAGGAGGACATCGGGCCGGCCGAGCAGAACTCGGGCGAGCGCGACGCGCATTTTCCAGCCGCCGGAGAGGGCGCCGACGTCGCCATCGATCTGATCGTCTTCGAAGCCGAGGCCGTGGAGGACTTCGCGCGCCTGAGCTTCGAGAGTGTACCCGCCGAGGTGTTCGTACTCCTCCTGGACTTCGCCGAAGCGTTCGAGAATACGATCCATTTCGCCGGCCTGTTCGGGATCGGAGAGCGCATGTTGCAGGGCTTCGAGCTCGTGGTGCAGGTCGCCTGCGCGGCCGCTGCCGGCGATGGCTTCGTCGAGGACGGAGCGGCCTTTCATTTCTTCGACGTCCTGGCGGAAGTAACCGATGGTCAGCTTCTTCGGGACGGAGATTTCGCCTTCGTCCGGATCTTCTTCGCCTGTGATCATTCGGAAAAGCGTGGTCTTGCCCGCGCCATTCGGCCCTACCAGACCTACTTTTTCGCCGGGGTTGAGCTGGAATGAGGCGTCGACGAAGACAAGTTGCCTGCCGTACTGCTTATTGATGTTGGAGAGAGCGATCATCTGGCATAAACCATCATCGGGTATGGGCCTGGGTCGCCTGTCGGTCGGAGACGAAGGGCTTGATTTGGCCACGAATAAACACGTATGAACTTGAATTTAGTGCGTCAGGCTGCTTTCGCGTGCAGTTTTTGGGGCCGGTGGCGGCTGAAATCGGTTGGGTTGAAAAAACGAAGCCATCTTTGATTGGTTCATAGGCTAAACCCTTCATTTCACTGAGTTGGAGGAGCTTGTTTGCTTCCTTCATTTCGGCTTCGTGCTTCGCGAGGCGCGCCGCCTTGAGGGCCTGATGCGCTGCTCGTAGGGGGTGCGGAGCTGGAGCTGTTTTAATTCTTCCTTAAAGACCTTCGCGGCTGTCAGGGCGGCGTGGATTTCAGGGTCTTCCGTTTCGATTTTCGTCCGATTTGGCGTCGTGCATCGCGCGATCCGTCGCGGTCATCGCGGTGGCCTGGCCGGTGAGGTTGTGTCTGCGCGCGTTCAGGGCGGAGACCTTTTTGCCTTCCGCGGTCCGGGGACCCGTGGAGCGCTGTGCGTTGCGGCGATTGGCTTTGAATTGTTTTTCAGAAATTATGCGGTTAGTCGCTTTCCTGTTGTTTCAGTAAGAAGCAAAGCACATGAACTTACGATTCGAGTGTTAAGTTGTTGATTTTATTTATCAGCATTGTTGTGACCGGTTAGCAAAGCTTGCGTCAGACCTGGCGGTTTTCAGGATTTTCGGAGGAATCCCGTCGTTTGGCGGAATTAAGGAAATGTTTACGTGAGTTAGTAAGTTGTAAGGATACGCCGCTCCCGTACGCGCCGTAAAAAAAAAGAGACGCCTTCTTCGGGCAGTCGTCTATTCTCCTGGAATAACGGGAGCAGTCGTTCGGCCCTTACCGATCCGCCGATCCTTAAGTTTGTCATTTAAGAGGAGAAGACGATATGTCAAAACGCGAAGATGAGTTGACCCCCAACGCCACAACAGGGGAACATAAATCCGCTCCGCCACAAGACGATCCGCTCGGAAACACGCGGGATCTGATTTCTCGCGAAGTTCCGGCTGGCGCCGATCGTCGCACCTTCCTGATGCGAGGCGCCGTGGTAGCGGCTACAACGGTCATAACCGGCCGATCCATGTCCGCCCAGGAGAAAACCCAGAGATCCACCGGGACACCGAATGGGACCAAAATATCTCCCAACCTTGAGGTTGTGAAGAAAGAAAAGGGGCCGGTGATGACGACCCTGGACGAATTCTACAAAGTGGGTCCGGGCCCATCAAGCTCGCACACGATCGGGCCCATGCGCATTACTTACGATTTTTACCAGCGGTGCACCAAGCTGCCGGCGGATCAGATCGCCAAGGCGACTGGGCTCAAAGTGCATTTGTATGGCAGCCTCAGCGCTACAGGCAAAGGGCACGGTACGGAGCGCGCATCGCTCGCGGGCCTGCTCGGAAAAGAGCCGGCTACCGTCGATCCGGCGTTTCTCGATGAAATGAGAGACAAGCCCGACAACACTTACCCGCTGAAGCTTGGCGACAAGACCTTCACCCTCTCGCTGAAGGACGTTGTTTTCGATGCCACCAAAGGGAACTTTCCCCACCCGAACACCATGACGTGCAAACTCATGGAGGGCGACAAGGTGCTTTATGAGCAGGAATACTACTCGGTAGGCGGCGGCTTCATCGAGTGGAAAGGATACACGCCTCCCAGGAAGAACCCGCCGAAGTACCCCTTTTCCACGATGAAGGAGTTGCGGGAGCACGCGGAGAAAAATAATCTGACGATCGCGAAAGTTGTTCTCGCTAATGAGGTAGCAATCTCAGGCAAGAGCGAGGAAGAAGTCTATGCTTTCGTCGACAAAATTACGAATGCCATGATAGCGATCGTGAAGTCGGGGCTCGCCGCGCCTCCCGGTGTGCTCCCGGGTCCGATCAAGCTTGAGACAAAAGCGGGAACAGTCTTCATGCGCGCCCAGGACGACCAGTACCAGACAGATCGGGGAATCGGCTCACTCTCGGCTTTCGCTCTGGCGGGATCAGAGGAAAACGCACGCGGCCACCTGGTCGTTACCGCTCCAACCGGCGGTTCGGCGGGAGTTATGCCCGCGCTGGTTTACGGCCTGGGCGAAGGAGGGCGTAAACTTGCGCCCGAGAAGATCCGCGACGGTATGATAGCGGCGGCTGCAATCGGGTATCTCTGCAAGCACAACGCGACGTTGTCCGCAGCCGAGGGTGGATGCCAGGCAGAGATCGGAGTAGCCTCAGCGATGGCTGCGGCGCTATGCGCGCAGGCGCATGATGCCAGTCAACGAGTTGTCGAGAACGCGGCCGAGTCGGCCCTGGAATCATCTCTTGGTCTGACGTGCGACCCTGTCGCTGGGTATGTTCAGATCCCGTGCATCGAGCGATGCGCATTCGGCGCAGTGAAGGCCTGGACCGCCTTTGCCATCGCGAGCAACGAAATTGCATCCAGCCACCGGGTCACTCTCGACGAAACGATCACGGCAATGGCTCAAACCGCCAAGGAAATGAACAGCAAGTACAAGGAAACCAGCGAGGCCGGCCTCGCACTTTCAGTAGTCCTCTGCTAAGCGAGCGGGGCTCATGACACTTGAGGTTACGCCGGCATTTCCTACTCTTATCGGCAGGTTACAGGTTCCCGATGCCGGAACGATGAATGAGGGACTGCGATCATTCATCCTTGCAGAGGAGGCGAGTCATCCGAGTCTCGGCCGCAGCAACATCGGAGGCTGGCACTCGCAAACCGACTTCTTCAACCATCCGGAGCCGGCTGTGGCTGCGTTAACCAATTGGGTCACCTGGGCAGTGACTCGCATGGTTGGCGCGACGGCCGGCCCGGATCGGTTCAAGGGAACGCTGGCTGTTTCCGCCTGGGCGACCATTTGCCGCGCGGGCGCTTACCATGCGCCGCATTCGCACCCGGACAGCGCGTGGTCCGGCGTGTATTACGTGGACGCGGGCACGGAGATTCCGGATCAGCCGCTCAGCGGTGTGCTGGAATTTCTCGATCCGCGCGCCGGCGTGGAGGCTGTGACCGCTCCCGGAGATCCGTACGGCGTACCTTTTCGTATCTGGCCGCAAAGCGGGCTGCTCGTGGCTTTTCCCAGTTGGCTCTATCATTGGGTACATCCCTACGCAGGTCAAACGCCGCGCATCGCGGTGTCGTTCAATGCCGCGCTGGAAGCACCCGGCGCGGTGGAATCCGAGACGTCCGATGCTGCCGCCGCAATGGCAGCGAAGTAAGTCGCGACTGCGCAAGATCGGAGAGCCGGATCATATTCTCCCCATGTAACTTCTACTCTGATCCACCGACTCTAATCCACCAATGAGAACTCAACATGCTAATACGGCGAGAATCCTGTGGTCTCGCGGTGGCGCGAATTTTTGCGGCCGCGATTTTGTTCGAGGTCGTGGCGTACGGACAGGCTTCCGCAGCGTCGACAGGCAACCTGGAGAGCGAAGTCGCGGGGATAAAGGCTGACAACGCAGCTCTGCGGGATCAGGTCAGGAGGCTCGAGGAGCAGCAGAAGACGCTGCTGGAGGTTGTAAGCGGGCTGCAGCGACGACTCGACAACTCGTCATTGGCCGCTGGGCAGGGGACGGCTGTCGACGGTCCGCCGGTACCACCGGCTGCCGCCTCCCGGTCTCTTTGCCAACGGCGGCGGAAGCAGCGTTGCCGTCAGCGGGCGCAACCGCCGGCGCGCAGGGGCAGCAGGCGCCCGCGGCCGGCTCGCAAGCACTTACGACGCCGGGCAGTGTGACGGACCGGCCGGGCTCCCGATACGACGACGGAATCGTTATCGTACAGAGCTCCGAAGACGCCAAAGTTCCGTTCTCCTTAAAGCTCAATGACATTACGCAGTTCCGATTTACCAATACCCAACCAGAGAACAGTACCTTCACCGACCACCTCGGCGTTTCCCACCCGGTCGAGGGGCGCAATGACTTCAGCCTGAATCGTAATCTGTTCATGTTCAACGGTTATGTCTTCGACAAGAGATTACAGTACAACCTCATCACCTGGGCATCGAACTCACTGGCCTCAGTGATCGCGGGCGGTATCGTCGGCTGGCAATTCAATCGGGCAATTACGGCATATGCGGGGTACTGGAGCATTCCCGGTTCGCGCACATTAACCGGCACGTTCCCCTATTTTATTGAGACGGACCGGAGCCTGGCAGACAACTTCTTCCGCCCGGGATTCACTCAGGGAATCTGGTTTACCGGGCAGCCGGCGAAGGGATTCAATTACAACGTATTTATCGGAAACGGCCTGAATACCCTGACAATCCCGACTGTAAAGATCGACAGGAATCTGGTGTATTCCGGCAGCGCCTGGTGGGAACCGCTGGCGCCCTGGGGACCTCCCGGACGAACACACGGCATGTTCGACGACTATATGGCCCTCGACAAACCTGCCATCAGGATTGGAGCCAGCTACACCCGATCCAGAGAAGACCGTTTTTCGAATCTCGATCAAAAGAATCCGGAGAACACGTCGATGTACAATTCCGACGGCGTGTTGACCTTCGCGACAGGAGCGTTTGCTCCGGGCGTAACACTTCAGGAAGCCACCTACCGCATGCTGGCGGTTGACGCCGGCTTCAAATATAAGGGCCTGGCTATCAACGCACAATACTTCTTTCGGTGGCTTGACGACTTCATTGCCGACGGCCCGCTTCCCCTCGCTTCAACATTCGATCATGGCGGCGAGTTGTCAGTGGCCGATTTCGTGATTCCGAGAAGGCTGGAATTGTATGCCCGCGGGTCGGGCATTTTGGGTCAGTTCGGCAACTCCTATGAGTATGCCCCTGGTTTCAAATGGTATCCCGTCAACAATTGGCGCGTGTGGATCGTCGGGGAAGCTCTGCGGGTTCACAGGTCCTCTGTAGGATCCATCATCACTCCTTATACGGCCGGCATGACCGGGTGGGAACCGCTGCTGCAGCTCATGTTCAATTTCTGAACAGGCTGTGAAGGCGGCGGGAGGAGCAAGACGAATGCCCAAAGCTCCCGCCGGCTTCCCCGGCGCGACGGTTTGTGATTTACCGCGGATATTTATTGATGTAATAAGTGACGCTCGCCTGGATACGGGGTGCGACCCACTTGAAGTCATCTTTTCGTATCAGGTCGCCGTAAATGTACTCGGCGCCGAACAGGTAACGTATGCTCGGTTGAATGATCAGGTTGGCCGTAGCGTAATCGCTGGTGTGATAGTTGGTGCCGGGGTCCATGGCGGTGTTGTTGATTCGCGTATATCCATAGCTCACGGTTGAACGGACTATTTTTGACCAGTTATGCGTGTACCCGGCCTGGAAGGAGCCCGTCGGCGTCGCTACCAGTTTTCCGGCTGCGTTGAAGCCGACGTCGCTTCCGAGGCCGAAGTTGTCGTTATAGTAGTTGGAAATTCCCTTGCCTATAATCGCCTGGAAAACGATGTTGTCTTTCGCTCCCAGACCCCACGCGCCGGACAGATTTCCCCCATATGCGCCAACATGTCTGGTCAGATCCGGAACAGTTGAGTTCGGGATGATTCCGCCTACGTTTCGGAAAAGCGCGGCCGCATGAAGATGGCCGTGTTTATTTTCAAAGTGATAGAAGCCGATCAGATCCGGAAAAAAGGACGTGCCGATCGGCGTGCCGAATGGCGTGGAGACAGGAGTATCCACTCCCGACTTCTCGACAGAAACTCCGACGCTGTTCTGTGCGTTGAGCGGCTGAGTATAGCGCATCTGCGGATTCCGGGCGGCGATAATACCGGGAGGTCCTTCAAACTCGAGGGTGTCGGGAAATACGTCCGGATCGGAGAAGGCGCTCCATGCCTGCCCGGCAAGAAAATTTTTGTACTGCCCGTAAAACTGGCGCAAACGTATCGAGTTCCGATCGTAGTTACTAAAAAAGTCAAACTCGAAGTAGGTCTTCACCTTGGCTCCTCCGTTATCCAGGACGTCAGTCAGGGTCTCCCAACTGAATCTGGTTGCCCGCATGGAAACCGTCGCATTCTTGGAATGGGGAGTCGCTGACGACGGGAAACTGGATGGCACATAAGCGCCATAGTAAGTTCCCGCATAGTTCAGGTCATAAATGAGATCAGTCTTTACAAAACCACCAAACTTCATGAGGGTAGTCGTACCCGGCAGACGAAAGTAGCCCCGCAGTGACGGATCCAGCGATTCGTTATCGATACGCGGCGCACCGTCCTCATTTTCGCCCGCGGTTTGTCTCAGGCGAGTTTCTTCACCGATGTTCAAGGGCAGCTGTGCGGTCGGGACCTGTGCGGGCGTGGAAGCGGACGAAGGAGCCGGGAGGGCAGGCACGTCACCAGGCGGCTTCTGCGCCTCTGCCTCGAGGGCGGCAATTTGCGCTTTCATTTCCTGCATGGATTGCTGGGTGGATTGTTCCAGAAGCCGCAGCCTTTCCCGCAACTGATCTATCTCCTGCGTCTGAGCGCCGCCCGTCACGGCGCCGAACATGCCAGCCAGCACCAACGCGCCTGCTCTTACAATCAAACCTCGTTGACTGCTCATCGCAAAACCTCCAGGTGAACTGTTAGCCGTTAGAGATGCGGTAATTGACGGGCCGTTCTTTTTTATTCGTTTTTTTTTGGGGGGCATTCCTCTTTACACTTTCCTTCCGCCCAGGAGTTAACGTTGGCGGCCGGATTTACTCAGGTTGCCTTTGCAAATGCGACGGCCTGGGGCACAGAAAGCGGTTCATCAGAAGAAATCGCGGGTCGATTCCGGTTCGGGTTTAAGAAGCCAAATACTCTGCGATACGACCGCGCAGCTCCCGAGCATCGACTAAGTCCCGCAGATTCTTTTGTAAGCGGCGATTCGCCGGACGATGTTCGCGCCCCCGGACGTCTGGGACCACGCGGCTGCCTGGTCCGCACCCTCGCGTTGTCGAAGAGGCCGGGCCGGAAGCCACCATCGTCGTCAGTTCATTCGGAGAGGCTGTCTTTTGGATCTTGCGTTTCTCATAATCGACGGCGCAGCGTTTATCGACCAACCGGGGCGCAGTTTGCCATACCGGGCATGCTTATTCAGACCGCGTGTGCAGCGCTGCGCTGCGAATCGTGCGGTCTCCCGATCAGGGCCGCATATCAAAGAATTTGAAGTCGCCCGTTACCCCACCCTGACGAGCCACTATCTGGTTACCGTGAGCACCGTAGATCAGAACGGGAGGTTGAGGCCTTTGCCCGGTTTCGACGGCTACCCATTGATGTTTCGCTCTATCCAGGCGCACGACTGTCCAGCCGCTGTAATCCATCGCTACATAGCTGAGCACCGTCTGCCCATTGTCCAGCAGGGCGAGTCCATACACCTCGCTCTTTGCCGGTATGGTATCACCGTCGATGTCTGTAAGTTGTCCCGATAAGGAGATCTCAAAGTACCGGCCCGCTGCCGATGCAAACCATGCCACTCGATCGCGTCCCGCCTTGAGAGTCTCTTCCGGCTGGATTAAATTAGTTAGCGCGTTTCTCAGTTCCTTCTGTGGCAAGTAACCGGCCACCAGGTCGCCGCTCGGGCTCCATCGCCGGAAAATGTCAGCTTCCGGATTCAATTTACTTCCCAGTTGCACTGGTTCAAGATATTCATAGCCCACGGTCCAAATGGTCGCGTCAGAGGCTATAGTCACTTTGTTTGGGAAGTAAGGCGCGGTCTGAATCACCTTCAAGTCTTTGCCGTCGGCGCTGCTCCAGGCGACAACCGGAAACCCTCGACCGGCTTGATCCCAGGCCGAACCACAAAATGCGATCGCGCCGTCAGTGCCGTGTGCGAAGCTCGAGACCGTGACCCGCGCAACTCCCGGAAGTGTAACAACTGTCGAACGGACCGCTCGCCCGTTGGCATCCCAGAGCGTAAATGATGGATGCTCGGACTCGGACGCCTCAAGAGTAATCAGCCCTTCGCCGCTCCAATTCGGAACTGGTTTTGCCCCGAGCGAATCGCCAAGCGAGGCCGAAGACGACTCCATTAAAGACTCTCCCTGGAGGAAGCGCTGGGACACAGTCCCAATGAACAGGAGAACAAACAATGTCGCGATTCCGGGCCGCCACCATCCAGTCATTTCCTGCCATCATATACTCATTCGAGCGACTGAGCATGATTCGAAGGCATGAGGGTTAGCGGGTCAGCCAGCAGAGCGTAAGCGCGTGAAAGAGATCTTCGGCTGGATGAAGAGGTCATGTCGAGAGGATTTGCGTTCGCTTTAGTTGGGGTCGCGCTGCTTTCCTTTCCCTTGTATGGGGAGAGCCCGGATTGGGACGAAGCGGTTGCGAAGGCGGCGCGCATTTCCGGTCTCTGGGTAGGTGTGCCGGATTCGGGGCAGTTGTTGACACTTCCCGCGGCGCCGTTCCCGGTTACCCGTTTGTTTCTGAGTACCCACACACGGATTCACCGCGAGGACGACCGGGTGGAGACTACGCTCGCCGAAGCGCGCCTTCAGGTGGAGGAGCGGCTCGACTTTGAGTCGCCCGCGTACGTAGATGACGACATCGGCCTGGGCAATTCGACGCCGACCACAGGAGACGGCATGCAGTTGAGTGGCTGGTCGCGCGGCGGTGAAGCCCCTACCGAAGTCAGGGTGAGGGTTGTTCCTCATGACAGCGTACAAGGATTGACAGTTCTCATAGAATCCGCTGGGAAATCGGCTTACATTGAGTTTGCGAGGCCTGCCACCAACCCGAATGCGCCTTTGCAAGGAGATTGGATCAACGACGGGCGTGTTCTGCACATCTACGTGATGGATCCGATTCGTATTGCCGCTACGTTCGATATGATTTCGCCGAATGAGACGGACCTGGGCTACCCGTTCTCCGATTAGGGAAGCGATCTCAAGACCGGCTCGTTGAAGATGCATCTGGACACGAGTACTTCAATCCACGAGTTCGACGGCAGGTTGGACGGCTCCGACTTACTGAGAGTGAATTGGCGCGGCAGCGGATTTCTCAGCGGGCCCGAATTTCATCGGCAGTCCGCCGGGAACGGTGCGCAAGCGGCTGTGCCGAAACTATAGATCCACGAGTAAAATATGGACGGGCTGCGGGCTATATTACCCTTGAATCAAGGCCCTGCCCATGTCCGACAACCCACTTCTTTCCATTCAATTTCACATTCCGTTCGATCAGGTTCGCGCCGAGCATGTCGAGCCGGGGATTCGCGAGCTGTTGAAACAGGCGCAGGAGCGTATTGACGGCCTCGCCGCGGATCATACGCCGCGGTCGTTTGCGAACACCATGCTGGCGCTGGAAAACTCTACGGAGAATCTGGATTATGCGCTGAGCGTGGTGCGGCACCTGGAGTCGGTTTCCACGACGCCGGCGCTGCGCGCGGCGTGGAATGTGGTGGAACCGGAGGCCAGCGCGTTTTACTCGCAGATCCCATTGAACGAGGGGCTGTGGAAGCAACTGCGGGCTTATGCGGAGACCGACGAGGCGAAGGCTCTCGCGGCCACGCGGCGTCGATTCCTTACGAAGACGCTCGATTCATTCAAGCGGCATGGCGCGGAACTGGATCCGGACGGCAAGAAGCGGATGGCCGAGATCGATGTAGAGCTTACGAAAGTCACGACGAAGTTTTCGGAGAACGTTCTCGATTCGACGAATGCGTTCGAGTTGATCGTGACGGACGAAGCGAAGCTGGCGGGGCTTCCGCCGAGCGCGATGGACGCGGCGCGGCAGAATGCGGAGATGAAGAAAGTCGAGGGGTGGCGGTTCACGCTGCAGGCGCCCAGCTACATTCCGGTGCTGACTTACCTCGATGACCGCGAGATTCGGGAAAAGATGTATCGGGCGTTTTCGACGCGGGCGACCGAGGCGACGCGGGATAATCGTCCGCTGCTGGCTCGGATTCTGGAATTGCGCAAAGAGAAAGCCCGGTTGCTGGGCTTTCCGGACTTCGCGGACTTCGTGCTGCACGATCGCATGGCGCATAAAGGCGAGAAGGCGCTGCACTTTCTGGAGGAACTGAAAGCGAAGACGGATCCGTTTTTTGCGCGCGAGAACGCGGCGCTTGAAGCATTCGCGGGACAGAAACTGGAGCCGTGGGACGTGGGCTATTGGGCGGAGAAGCAGCGGCGGGCGTTGTACGACTTCGATGAAGAACAGCTTCGTCCTTATTTCCCGGCGGAGCGAGTGGTTGAGGGCATGTTCCAGATTGTGGAACGGCTGTACGGGATTCAGGTCAAGAGGCGCGAGGGCGTGCCTGTCTGGCATCCCGATGTGCGCTATTACGAAGTGCATGATCGCGATGGATTGCTGCTGGGGGCGTTTTATGCGGACTGGTATCCGCGCGAATCGAAGCGCGATGGGGCGTGGATGGAGGGCTTTATTACCGGCGTCGATGCGCCAGGGCACTTCGAACCTCATGCGGGGTGCGTTTGCGGGAATCTTACGCCTCCGATCGGGGATAAGCCGGCTTTGCTTACGCATCGGGAGGTGGAAACGATCTTCCATGAGTTCGGGCATCTGCTGCATCATGTGCTGAGCCGGGTGGAGGTGCGGAGTCTGGCGGGTACGTCGGTAGCGTGGGATTTCGTCGAGTTACCCAGTCAGATCATGGAGAACTGGTGCTGGGAGCGACAGGCGCTGGATTTGTTTGCTCGCCATTATGAGACCGGGGAAACAATTCCCGAGGATTTGTTTCAGAAGATGGTTCGGGCTCGAACTTATCGCGGGGCGAACGGGCAGATGCGGCAGCTGGGATTCGGGTTTGTCGATCTGAAGCTGCATCGCGATTACGATCCGGCGCGGGATGGGGATGTAGTGGCTTATGCCGCTAGAATTATGCAGCCCTTTGCGGCGGCGAAGTTTCCGGAGAACTATGCGATGATCGCCGGCTTTACGCATTTGTTTTCCAGTCCGGTGGGTTATGGCGCGGGTTATTACTCGTACAAGTGGGCGGAGGTTCTGGATGCGGACGCGTTCACCCGGTTCCGCGACGAGGGGATTTTCAGTCCGGTGGTTGGCGCGGCGTTCCGGGATCAGATTCTTTCGCGGGGCGACAGCGAGGATCCGGCGGAGCTGTATCGGAAGTTCATGGGACGCGATCCCAATCCCGATGCATTGCTGATTCGGTCAGGGCTTGCGGCTTAATAACGACGCCTGATGCGAAACTCATACTGATGAATCAAGAGCAACGGAAACCGGTGCGTGTGCGCCGCGTGGACCAGTGTGGGTCCGTTCATGAGATTTTCGAACATTGCCTGCCGGCTTTCGGCGGGGCGATTCTGCGGCGGGTTTACAGCATACTCGACCGCGCGATCGCGATGAAGTGCCCGCTGACGATTTCGATCGCAGGACCTGTGACGGTTTCGGGCCAGCACCAGGCGTGGCTGATTCCTCTGCTTGAGACCGGCTGGGTGGCTTATCTCAGCACGACCGACGCGGTTTGTTATCACGATGGCCACCGCAGCCTGAACGGCCACACGGAAGATCCCGTTTACGAGGTTCCGATCTTCGGTGACGATGGCAAGCTGCGCGACGACAAGGTCATTCGCGTCACCGACATGGGTTTCGACGAATCGGTGCTGCTCGACCAGGACAAGTTTCTCGCGGCCGTGCTGACGCGTCCGGAGTTCCAGAAGAAGATGACGGGCACGGAACTGCGGTACCGGCTCGGCGCGTATTACGGGCAGCAGGAACATCGCAATCGCGTGGAACCGGGGCTGCTTTCGACATGCAATCGGCTGGGCATCCCGGTGTTTGTCGGGGCGCCCGCGGATGGCAGCGTGTTTCTGAATTCGATGAAGCTGTGGGCGATGAAGCAGGCTGGGCTGATCGACGACTACCGGTTCGATCTGGACCTGCATGCGGAAGTATTCGAGGCTTGCGCCTGTCACTACTGGGGACTGTTCGAGAGCGAGGCGAAGGCGATGGCAACGCTGATCCTGGGCGGCGGCGTACCCAAGAATTACAATCTGCAGCCGGAGCCGGCGCTGGGGCAGGTGCTCGGGCTTCCGGATGTTCGCGGTTACGAATTCGACGTTCAGATTACGACGGCGCCGATTACCGATGGGTCGTTGTCTTCATGTCCGCCGGCGGAAGCGGTTACGTGGGGGAAGGTCGATAAGGATACATACCAGCAATCGACCGAGAGCATGCCGGGGGATTACTCCACCATGATGCCTTTCATCGTGAAGGCGCTGATGGAAAAGCACGGGGCGCGCCCGCAATTCCGTTTGTATGAAAAGCGCGACCAGCTTGTCGAGACGCTGCGGGGCGCGGTTCGGAAAAATGGCGAGTGGCTGATGGAGTCGGTCGAGTATCCGCTTATGGCTGTATAACGAGGTTCGTCCGTTTACCGGCCGGTTTCTGCTGTTGCTGCTGGTATTCGGTGCGGTGCGGCATGGCTCCGGCCACGACCTGAGCGTGGTTGACAACCGCAACCAGTGAAACGCCTCCGATGGTGTTTCCCAGGAGCACCGGCAGCATGTAATGCGTCAGCCAGGTGAGCCACGGCAGCGCGCCGGTCATGACGAGGAACAAGACCTCAATGGAACCGGCGATGACGTGGGTGAAACTGCCGAGGGCGACGAAGTAAGTCATGATGACGATCAGCGGGATCTGGCCGGTGCTGATCGCAGCGCGCATCCAAACCAGCATGGCAATCAGCCAACCAGCAAAGATTCCGCGCAGAATTGCTTCGTGCGGCGTCACGTTCATGCTTTCGCGCCCGATCTGGGCGAATACGTTTTGCGTTTCGTGTGCGAAGGCCCCGGTGTTGCCGAGAACCCAGGCGACGATGTGCGCGCCGAGCAGATTCGCCGCGAGGACGATGGCCCAAAGACGCGTCATGCGGAGCAAAGACTGCCAGTTTCGTCGCGCCAGCACAGGGAGTACGGCGGTCAGAGTGTTTTCCGTGAATAACTGCTGGCGTCCGATGATGACGATGAGAAAGCCGAGCGAGTAGCCGAATTTGGCGATCAGAGGCCGCCAGGGAGCATCCGGCAGGTAGCGGCGCAGCACGCCTTCGCCGATGAAGGAAAAGCCCATGGAGAGGCCGGCGGCAAGCCCGGAGGTTGCGAGCGCGGAAGCGGAACGCTCGAACTCGGTATCGCCGTCGCGGCGCACAGCCTCGTGCACGACGTGAGCTTTGACGGAAGTCCTCTGCTCGACTTCTTCCTGTTCACGCTCGGTCAGCTCGGGAGTTACGATTCCCTCGTCGGGATGCAGATCGACGTGCGGCTCGGGTGTCAGCAATTGCTGCATTGAGGACGACGCAGCAATTCAGGGGCCGGAACGCGAACGCTATTCGCCGCCGCGGCCGGATGCGCTCAGTTGATAGAGCGAGTCGAGTTCCGTCCGGAAATTCTCGAGTACCTGGCTGCGCCGGACCTTCATGGTTGCGGTTACTTCGCCCTTCTCGATGGTGAATTCGCGCGGCAGAATGCGGAATCGCTTCACCTGCTCGAACGGGGCAAGTTGTTTGTTTACGCGGCTGACGATCTTCTGCACTTCCGCGATTACAGGCGGGGCTTCGTTCAACGGGATGCCGGGGTCGTTTGCGCCCCGGATCGATTCGGCAATGGCCGGGTGAATGGTAAACAGTGCGACCAGATGCGGCAGGCGGTCGCCCGCGAGCACGACCTGGTTAATCAGCGGTTCGAATTTAAAGAGGGTTTCGACACGCGCGGGAAAGATCTTCTTGCCGTTCGAAGATACGATGAGCTCCTTCTTCCGGCCTGTGATGTAGATATAACCCTCGGAATCGATGGTTCCGATATCGCCGGTGTGCAACCAGCCATCGCGCAGCAGCAGGGCCGTCGCTTCGGGGTCCTTGTAATATCCGCGTGAGAGACAAGGGCTGCGGATCAGCAGTTCGCCTTCATCGGCGACACGGAACTCGACGCCGGGCAACGGTTTGCCGATACTGCCAGGCCGGGACGCGCCGATCGGATTGAACGCCGCTACGCCCCCTTCGGTTAAACCGTAACCCTCAATGAGCGGTATGCCGATGGCTTCGTAGAATTCAGCGAGATCTGCGCCGAGAGGAGCGGCGCCGGACGCAGCCACCCGCAGCCGGCCGCCAAGGCGTTCGCGAATTTTGTTGAAGATGACGCGGTGCGCGGCTTTAAGCGGCAGACTGATCCGAAGGGGCACCTTACGGCCCGTGCGCTCGTGCCGGGCGGCGGCGAGTCCCATCCCAAGAGCGGCGAAGAACGCTTTCTGGGCGAGGGCCGGCTTCTTGAGGATCTCCGTGCGGATGCTGGTGTAAATGCGCTCCCAGACGCGCGGGGGCGCCAGGAACCAGGTGGGGCGCACAGCCTTGATCTCCTGCTGCAGTTTCGAGAGGCTCTCGGCGAAAGACACCGCGGCGCCGCTGAGAATGGGCAGGATCTCGACCACGATGCGCTGGGCGATGTGGGCCGACGGGAGAAAGGCGATGGTAATGTCGTCGACGGTCAGCGGCAGCACGGAGGGGCCCATGCGAATGTTCGCGACCACGGCGGCTTGCGACACCATGACCATTTTCGGCTCACCGGTGGCGCCGGAAGTGAGGTAGAGGATTGCGTTATCGTCCGGGCTCACTTCGATGGGCCGTTTGCCGGTTTCGGCGCCGAGTTTCCGGAGATCGGCCAGCGACATGGCGCCTTCGGCTTCGCCCGTCAGGAGAAAAATGTGCGAGAGAGCGACGTCCTTGACGTCAGCAAGCATCAGGCGGGAGAGCATCTTCGGGTCTTCGACGAAGAGGGCCTTCGCGTCCGCCATCGCAATCGTTCGCTTTAGTTCCTCGGGAGGGTAGCTGGGATAGAGGGCCGCGGCGACAGAGCCGTTCATCAGAATGCCCTGATCGGCGAGATAGAACTCGGCGCGGGTTTCCGAGCAAAGCGCGATGTGATCGCCCGTGATGAGGCCGAGCGCTCGGAGTCCGGCGGCGATTTCTTCGGCGGCTTCGAGGTACTGGCTCCAGGTCCACGTGGCTGCGTCTTTGCCCGATGGCTGGCGCAGCGCGAGTCTGTTGCCGTATCGCGCCGCGGTCTGGCGCAGTAGTTCCGGGATCGTAGTGGCAGACATCAGGGTTAGTTTACGCTGGCGGGGACGGGCGCTTCGCCGGCGAGCGCGGCGACACGTTCCTCCAGCATCTCGTTGAGGCGCTCGCGATCGCGCGCGCTCATCGCGCTGGTGTCGATAGGTTCGCCGATATTGACCTCGACATCGGCGGCACGAAGACGCAGGGAATGCATCGGCAGGACGGATCGCATGTTGACCAGACCGACAGGCACGATCGGCACGCCCGCCTTGATCGCGATATATGCGGCGCCTTCTTTGAAAGACCGAATGCCCGTCTCGGTGCGGCCGCCTTCGGGAAACAGGAGGACGGAAATGCGTCTGGCGCGGATCAGTTTCGCGCCTTCCGACATGGATTTCAGGGAGGCGCGCGCGTCGCCGCGAATCACGGGAAGATGTCCGGCGCGGCGCAGATGCCAGCCGAGCAGGGGAATGGAGAAAAGTCCTTTCTTTGCGAAGAATCTGAGTTCGAGCGGAAGCGCGTCATAGAGAACCGGGATGTCCATATAGCTGGAATGATTGGAGACGACGACATAGCTTCCGCCCGGTTCAAGGTTGTCGGCGCCACTGACTCGGGAGCGGACGAAACTGACCGCGAGCAGCATCCGCGCCCATCGCCGGGCGAGACGGTGCTGCGTGCGGCCATCGCGATCCCACAACGAGCAGATGTGGGAGATGAGGGCCATGACGGCCGTCAGAACGATGACCGCCGGGGCGGAAAACAGGATTGAGCGCAGTTTGGACAAGTTTGGCGATCAGGCTGCTTGGGATCGGTAGAATTAAGATCGGTTAGTAAAAGCGGAACACCGAATCCCCATTATCGCCGCTGAGCGTCTTGTAGACTAGCGGGTTAAGGAGCCACTATGCGGAAATCAATCACTTTCTTATTCGCCGGCGCGATTGCCCTCGCCGGATCAGGTCTTTATGCCCAGAAGGGCGATGCGAAGAAAGGCCAGGAAGTTTTCGAGCAGAACTGCAGCGTCTGCCACAACTCGGACAGCACTGACGTCAAGGTGGGTCCTGGTTTGAAAGGATTGTTCAAGAAAGACAAGATGTCCACCACAGGGAAGGCTCCTACGGACGCAAATGTGACCGCCAAAATCAATGAAGGCGGAAATGGCATGCCGGCCTACAAGGACATTCTGTCCGACGCCGATCGCGCGAACGTGATCGCATATCTGAAGACTCTGTAAGTTTTTGAGGCTGCTGCCCGGCGGTTTTGATAACGACCGCCGGGCCAGGAATTATTTGGTTTGGGCCAGCTGAAGGGCCTTCTGGAGAATCACGTCGTCGCTTGAGTTCTTGTCACCGGGTTTCTTCTCGGCTGGGGCGGGGGTTGCTTGCTGGGCTGGCTCCGAATCGTCGTCCACGTCACCGGCTGCGGCGGAGTCCGGTTCAATTACGATGTCGGCCGGGGTGACTCCATTGTCCTGAATCGATTTGCCGTCGGGCGTGTAGTATTTGGCAACCGAAAGGATGATCGCGCTGCCGTCGTCCATCGAGATGGGGCGCAACACCGAAGCGTCTCCGTAAGTTCGTTCACCCACCAGCGAGGCCCGCTTATCGCTCTGCAGAGCGCCGGCTGCTACTTCGGCTGCCGCCGCCGTACCGTGATTCGTCAAAACGATCAGCGGCAGCGCCGTAACGTCTTTCTTCGCATCGGCATTGAAGTCCTTCCGCGGTGATTTCTGCCCTTCCGTATAGGTGATCAGCCCTTTGTCCAGAAAGAGATTTGCGAGGTCGATACCGTCTTCCGGGGTGCCGGAGGCGGAATACCGCAGGTCGAGAATCAGCTTCTTCGCGCCCTGCTTCTGCAAATCGGCTACGGCCGTGGCGACCTGCTTCACTTCGCTATCCGACACCGACGGCATTTTGATATAGCCGACCGCGTTGGGCAGGAGTTTCGACTCGACAGGCGGATATTTAACGATCTCGCGGGTCAGCGTGAGCTTCTGCGGCTCAGGCTTGCGGCGCAGTACCGAAAGCTCGATCGAGCTGCCGGGCTCCCCCTTGAGCAACAGCCTTGCGTACGCCAGCGGCATGTCGCGCGTGGCAATACCCTTGATGGAATCGAGCATGTCACCGGTGGTCAGGCCGACATTTGCGGCTGGTGAGCCCGGAATAACCGAGACAATCGTGATGTAGCCGAACTTTTTCGCAAGCACCATCCCAAGGTCGCCGCGGTAGGTGTCGTAGTTCTTAAGGTAATCCTTGTATTGTTCCGGATTTAAATAACTTGCATACGGATCAATCGATTCCAGAAGGCCGTTCAGAGCGCCCAAAGTGACGCTGCTCATGTTCGGCTCTTCCACGTATTCACTTTTGATGCGCGAAAGAACTTCGGAATAGACGGCCAGGTGTTTGTAGACGTTATTGTCTGCCGTGAGCGTATCGTCGGCGGCGGCACCCTTGCTCACGACTCCGCCGAGGAGGAGCAGGGCTACCAAACAGGTGGAAGACATCACGACGACGAATTTCGTGCGGCTGTTCATAAGATTGATGACGCGGTAGAGGGCAAAAACGGTGCGAAGGTTGACGAAAACCGTCTTCCGCTCAGAGGGCCGCTGTTTCGATTATATGACCTTTTTCAGGCTTTGGGATTGGAACTCTTACCCCAACGGGAAAACGGCGTCATACAAGGAATGCGCCCGGTGGTTTCAGAGGTTGGGGACATGATCGGCCGAGCGCTCGAGGTGTCGCAGGATCGGGCCTGTCGGACGTGACGCGGCGGTTCGTCCCGACGCCGGATTCTTCAAGCATCACTTTGAATGATATGCTCGGCTAATTGTCACCGGTTGATGCCGGAATCACTATCGAGGCGGGCAGACGCGGGGGAAACCCTGCGTGCGCGGACTGCGCATTACCGTGTGGGATGTACTCGGGTGGCTTGGCGCGGGAATGACCGAAGACGAGATCCTTGTTGAGCATCCGGATCTCAAAAAAACTGACTTCCCTGCCATATATCATTACGCGGCCGAAGTGGGACGCATAGCACACCTCGGGTGAAAGCTGCTTTCGACGAAAACCTCTCACTTCGGCTGGTGACACGCCTGAATTTGCTTTTTCCAGAATTGACACATGTGCGCGAAGTTGGCCTGAAGCAAGCGGACGACCGGGAGATCTGGGCTTGGGCTCGGGACCACGACTTTGCGATTGTCACAACCGACGCGGATTTTGTCGCATTGGCGCTGCGCCGTGGCTGGCCGCCGAAGGTGGTTCACCTTGAGCAGTGCGATTTAAGATTGCGCTTCATTGGGGATTGGTTACGGCGGAGTGCGGTTCGGGCAAGATCGCGGCCTTATTGAGCGCCCCAGTTAATCGTGAACTCGCCTTCCTCGTCGACGACTGAGTAATCGGATGGCGCCTGGAAGAGGTCCGCGGAGGGCTCGGCCTGGCTGATGTTCGTCAGTTTTGTGGTGCTTTCTCCGTTTCGTGGATCGTTCCTCGTCGTGAGGACGGTCGTTTTCAAAGCGGGTGACCTCCAGGTTTCGGTCACGACGGAGATCGGGCGGTCATTCCCTTGCGAGCCAACCGGCCACGTGTTTGTTGTGCGGACGCCTTCGGCAAGTACGCCTTCGATGTTCTGAGTTCCGAGGTTCTCGGTCGCCCTCGCGAGTTGGATTCTTTGCGGTCGCGCCGCGTTGAGCGGTACGGGCGGAGGCGCGGTCACGCGCGCGGTTGCCGTTCCCGCCGGCGCCGGCGTTCTGGCTGCGCCGGCCTTGGGAGCCAGCAATCGCTGGCGATGAGCGACCTTGTTGATCGTGTCGAGAGTGTACTTGACTTGCGCTACGGGGTCAGTGATCTCGACGATGAGCGGTGACTCAACCCTTTGTCCCGTAACCGCGCCGCCGCGAAAAAGGGGACGCTCGATACGCGTTCTGCCCAGAGAATCGCGGAAGATCTTGCGGGATGCCTGCTTCTGCGTGATATGGGTTCCGTCGGCCAAAGTCCGCACCTGTTCGTTGACCTCTTCGGCGGAGTACGGAGCGCCGGCGACCGGGGAAACCATTTCGAATGGCCTCGGAGCTGAGAAATGAGCGGACCCGCGAAAGCCATCCGGACCGGAACTGATGCGTGCCGACGTCTGGCCGAAGGCGAGGACGCCGAATGCTGCGGTGAGGAGAACAGATGGCACACGAGATCGCATGGAATCGCCTCTGCAGAGAGTGTAACGCGCTATTTGAGTCCAACCAGGTGACTGCGATCCTTCTCGTTTTCGAGGCAGACGTATTCCATCAGCTCCAGACCTGGCTGGAGGTTGAAAACACGGCTCTGCTTCCAGGGTTGGACGTAGGCTTGTGGATCGTCGACGGTGACTTCATAGGACATTGTTTTCGGGCCCGTGCGGCGCAGGCGTTCGATCAGATGCAACTGATCGCTGTGCGGATGGCCGTTCGTGTCGAGACTGGTCTTGTCGTTCAGGCCGGTTACGTCAATCACCAGCGTGTCCCCGTCCCACTTTCCTACCGAGTTGCCGAACCAGGTGGGATCGAGATTTTTCGGATGACTCCGGCCATCGGTGGGAATCGAGCGGAAGATGTGCCAGGACTCATAGAGGATGACGACACGGTCCGGCGTCTGCACGATTTCGATCGGGTCGGGAGCATTGGCCTGTCGCGTAACGCCCACCGGCAGGCAGGGATCGGCCTTTCCATCGAAGCGGCTGAATTGCTCTTGTCCCCAGGGAGTCAGTTGGGCCGTGGTCCCGCGCGTGAGATCGGGCGTGTAAGGTCCCTGCCAGACTCCGGTAAGATTTCCCTTCCAGTTTTCAGGATCGTTTGCTTTTTCCGCAGCAACTGCCGTCAGAGCAAACGTCATTGCGATGGCGCCGAGGGTTAGAATCGAGGGTCTCATGTTAAATCCGCCTGTCTGGTCCCGAAACGAGACTGTAGCCTGACGAGAACCCGGGGTCAAGGCCCGTCGCCGCGCATCAGGGCGTCGACCTTCGGAAGAGCACGTTCCCTGGCCCTCTTCGCATAGCGGAACGTCCAGACGATCGTGACGAGCGTTAAAGAACCGAGCAGGACAGGCGAAATCGCGAGCACCCATGCGACGGGGACCAGAAAGATCAGCGCTACGTGAATTGCGAACTCCCCGAGATAGACTCCGCCCCACACCGATGTGATCAGTCGGCTGGAGAAGCGCACCTCCGGGAGAGCCCAACTGGCTTCGTATCTTCGGCGCTTCTCGGGATTGTCACCGGCCATGAAGTGCCGGCCGATATGAAACATCATCGGCCGGGGCAAGAGTAACGATCCGAGACAGGCGAGACCGAACGCCGCGCTGAAGAACGATTCGCGAAGCAGCAACAGCTTCGGGCTTCCGCCGGCGAGAAGAGCCAGCGCGCTTGCGAGGATGCCCAGCAGCACAATCACCGAGACGGGATCCAGCCGGCGGCGCTTCGCGACATCGACAACGCTCTTGCCGAGAGGGAATGTTGTCGCGATTGCGAGGGCCGTAAACTCCGAAGGAGAGATGAAGCGTTTTGAGAGCCTGTACAGGATCAACGGGACGATCGCGTTGAGCGCGAGATCGAGGAGAAAGCCGCGGAACGCGGCGCGAACCTGATCGGCCGAAACCGGACCAACTCCCGAACTCCGTTTGCTGCCGCGCACAGGTCAAGGGGATGAAGACACGCCGCCGGTGTAGGGCCGGGGCTTAGGCCCTGGTCCAGATGGACCTGCGGCCCACGAGCAACCACGAAAAACCCTCGTGGGGCAGGCCCCAGGCCTGCCGCAGAGCCCCAGCTCGGCGCGGAGTTTTCCAGTCACTTCGGGGCGGTTTTTCAATGCTGCCGAACTTCCGCTCGGCGCGGAGCTCTATCCAGCGCCGACCCCTCACACGAACCGCCTCTTCGACAGAGCGGTTGCCAGTCTTATTTGCCGACAAGGCCTAACGCGATCCGTCGGACCTGAGCCGGTATGTGGAAACTTCCTTCAGGGCGTTATAGCCGCTCGGCTTGAAATTCGAGTGACCAGGCATTTGGCGAACCGCGTTAATAGCGTCCATCGCTACCAGGGCAAGCTGTTTGGCTTGCCGCACGCCCGGCGACTCCTGAACGTTGTATCCCCCCATGCCGGAATCGTAAATCAATCCGCCACCTGCTCGTAAAAACTCAATTCCGCCCCCGGCGATTCCGCCCCCCGTGGCATTGCTGTGCTCCAGTGCCTGCTCAAACGTTCGTCCGACGGACCCTTTCTTGCGCCGCAAAATGTACGTAGGGGTGGTTCTTTCCGAAATCGTCACATCGTCGCCCGCAAAGATAACTGTAATGCCGTCCGTTCGCGGCACAGTGACCGTGTCGCCGTCGAATTTGATTCCCGCAGGATCGGCTTTGCCGTTGTTTGAAAATCCGAGTGACGCAGATGCGGCGCCGACAGCCGGAGCGGTTGTCCCCGCTAATCCAGGGGCGCCCGGCGCAATTGGCGTGACGCCCGCCGGCGCCGCTCCCGCGTTGGCCGCCAGATAGTCCTGATACGCCTTCTGTACTTTTCCCGAATCAATACCGGAACGAACGATCACGCGCACCTGGCCGTTCAACGTCATGATGTTCCCTACCGGAGCGCCATTCTGGGACACCTGTGTCACAGCGCCACCGGGCAGCGGATTGAAAACGTATACGGCCCCCGTTGCGTCATTCTGAGAAGGAGCGGCCTGAGGAGAAGCAGGTCCGGCCGGAACGATTGCGCTCGTCTGGGAAGTGCCGTTACCCCTTGTGAAATTCAAGGGCATCGGGCTCGCACCCTGGCTCCACAGACCGGAAAGAGTGTTGTAATCGGCTGACACAAGACCTGTCCAGGTGCCTTGTACCGCTGGTATCGTGAAGCTGAGAGTCTGACCTTCGGCCCGAATTTTCTCGCAATTCCCCGACAAACCCATCTCCTGATTCTCGGCCGTGCCGGTCAGCATCCCGGTTTGATCCACAACAAGATGCAGCTTTAGGTGGTAAGGTCCCAGCATTCCCGCATAGTCGCCAGCCAATTTTGAATTCTGGGCAAAGGCAGGAACGCAGACGGCGATGCAGACGATGAAAAGAGAGAACCGCAGCATGACGGCATTATAAGCGCACCTTTCTCCACCCGGCAAGGTGGATCGTCTCATTAAGGCTATTTGAAAGCCTGTCATTAATGTCGCCGCGTTTCAGAACTGTACCTGCCTGGCCGCGGATCACATTTTTACAAATCCGCACTGAGAACCTGCAAACTCGAGATAAGGCTCCGGCTTGTCGGCGAAGAACTCCTCAAAAGCGCGATTCACCCCTTTTGACGTATCGTAATCGTGGCAGATGAGAACTCCTCCCCTATTCAGGCGCGGATAGAACCACTCCAAACCAGCCATGGTACTTACGTACAGGTCGGCGTCCAGGTGAACGAATGCAAATCTGGTTTCAGAGAGCCCGGCGGCGCTTTGAGGAAACATTCCACGATGAAACCGGACGTTGTCACTCTTAAGATAGCGTTGGACTTCTTCGAGAGAATAGCGGTACTGACCTTCTTTGAATCGAGAGCCGTCAGCCTGCGTGGGAGTCGGAAGACCCTCAAAGGTATCAAAGAGGTGCAGGATTCGTCCAGGCGCACGCGCGCTTATCATCATCGCCGAAGCGCCACTCGCAACTCCGAGTTCAGCCATTTCTCCCGGAATTCTCTTAACGGCATCGATGGCGCTCATGATCTGGCAAGCCTCCACCGGCAGCAATAACATGTCCCGTTTTGCCCGGATCTCAAGGAGAAGTTTCAGGCGGCCGCGGCGCTGTTCGGAATCCCAGTATTTCGATAACATCATCCCCATTCGCGCGAAAACCAGTGGAACTTCGCGCAAAAGCCGCCAATCGGAAACCGACATTTGTTTTTGAGTATAGTTGGAGCCACGACGGCTCCCGATCAAACAGGTCGCGCGGCGTGGCTATTGCCGCAATTCGCTGATCTGCGGCAGATTTGAAACATTCCAGCCTCCGCCGAGAGCCTTAATCAATAAGACGCTCGCATCCATTCGCCGGCGCAGGATATCGACCTCATTGCGTTCGTTCGAGAGCGCGATCGTTTGCGCCGTGAGCACCTGAAGGTAATTGTCTACCCCGCCCTGATAGCGGTTGGTCGAGAGCTGCAGCGACTCCTGCGCGGACTCGACCGTCTCACGCTCCTGCTGCGCTTCTTTTTCGAGAATACGCAGCGCGGCGAGGTTGTCCTCCACCTGCTGAAAAGCTTCGAGCGTCGTTTCGCGGTAGCTCGCCACCTGAGCGTCGTAGCCGGCGAGCGCTTCCTCGGAGCTTGCGTGACGCCGCCCGGCGTCGAAGAGAGTTTGCGCCGCAGACCCTCCTACGGCCCAGAAGCGACTCGGCCAGGTGAGCCAGTTCAGGAGTGACGTCCCCTCAAAGCCACCGGTCGCGCTGAGGATCACAGTCGGATAGAAGGCCGCGCGCGCGATTCCGATCTGTTCGTTGGCTTCGGCCATGCGCCGCTCGACGGCGGCGATATCGGGGCGTCGTTCGAGAAGCTGGGAAGGGAGACCGACAGGAATACCCGGCGGCGCGAAGGGTCGCGAGGCCTCAGCGAGGCTGAAGGCCGCGGGCGGCTTCCCGATGATCACCGCGATCGCGTGTTCAAATTGCGCGCGCTCGACCCCGACGTCGGTTTGCTGTACCTGGGCCGAGTCGAGTTGCGTTTGCGCCTGAGCGACGTCGGATTTGGGAGAGGCGCCTCCTTCGAAGCGGTTTTCGGTAAGTTCGAGCGCCGTCTCGTAAGCTTTGACCGTGTCATCCAGAACCTGCTTCTGCGCGTCGGCGCTCCGCAGCTCGAAGTAGTCGTAAGCTAACTCGGCCTGAAGACTTAAGGTCGCCGTGGCGAGGTCGGCGGCGCTTGCCTGGGCTTCCTCGCGCGCCGCCGTTACGCTACGGCGAACGCGACCCCAGAAATCGATTTCGTAGGAAAGATCGAAGGGCAGTGTGAATTGCCCCGTGGCGCCTCCGCCTGTCGACGGAAAATAGGGTTGATGGTTGGAATCGCGCACGGACGCAATCCCCGGCGCTGTGGAAATAGTGGGAAACTGCGCCGCCCGGTTGAACTGGATCATGGCGCGGGCCTTTCGGAAGTTGGCCTCCGCGATTTTCAGGCTTTCGTTCGAAGTGGGGACTTGCTCTTCCAGTTCATTCAGCTGTGAATCGCCAAAGATTTCCCACCATTTCAGCGGCGTTCCCGGCGGTCCGGGTTGTGCGATCTTCCAGTCCTTCGTTTCCTTGAAATTGTCGGGGAGCGGCTCCTTGAAGTTCGGCGTCACGGGCGCCGGGGGCTTGACGTAGTTCGGCCCCACCGTGCAGCCCGAAAGCAGCAATGCGGTTACAGTGATTGCGGTAAGGTGCCGGTGCTTCATGGCGCGGCAGGTCCTCCCTGAGTGCTGCCGATTCGGACCGGAACACCGCTGGTGAGAGAGTCCGACGGATCGAGAATGACCGGATCATCCAGCCCGAGTCCCGAAACGACCTCGACGATATTGCCGTAGTCGCGGCCAATTTTGATGGCTGTCAGCTCGGCGCGGCCATTCCGGACAACGCCGACCTGCAGGCCTTGTGCCCGGAAGACAAGCGTGTTTGATGGAATCGTCACCGATGAGGTCGGTTCCGGGAGCTTCAGGTGAACCAGCACATAGGCTCCCGGCAGAAGCGCGCCGTCGCTGTTGTCGAAGTCCACTTCGACATTGAGAGTGCGCGAGGCCGGATCGATCGCGCTGGAGTTCCGGGCCAGAGTACCGCGGAACGATCTTCCCGGATACTCGTCGAGCGTGAGGGCCGCAATGGCGCCGGTGTGCGCGGCGCGGGCATAGATCTGCGGCACGGCTACAAAAACGCGGAGCGTGCGAATGGCAGCCATGTGGAAGAGCTCGCGATTGGGCGAATTGTCTCCGGAACCGATCAAAGCGCCGATATCGGTATTGCGCACCGTGATAACGCCGTCGAAAGGCGCGTAGACCTTCTCAAATCCCTGCAGTTCCTCCAGTCGGTGAACGTTGGCGACGTTGGAATCGACCGTGGCCTTTGTTGCGCCCAGGTTGCTGACGGCCTGATCGGTTTCCTGCTTCGAGACCGAATTGGTTTTCAGCAGGTTCTCCCATCGCGCGGCTGTGGTCTGCGCCAGACGGTAGTTGGCCTGAGCGGTTTCGAGATCGGCGTGGGCCTGCTGGACCTGGCGGTCGAGTTCGGGCGTTTCGATCTCCGCGAGCAGGTCGCCCTGCTTTACGCGCGCGCCGATGTCGAAATACCACTTCCTCAGGTATCCGCTGGTGCGCGCGTAGATGGGCGTGTCGGTGAAGGCCTGGGTACTACCCGGCAGAACGATTTCCTGAATCGGCGCCCCTTTGGCGGGATGAACCACATTGACGGTCGGAACCGACTCCTGTTCTGTAGTGGTGACAAGGTTCGATTCGGCAGCCGCGCGCGCCGAGATTCCGGAGCGTATCACGATGGCCAGAACAATCGCCATGACCGCGAGCGTCAGAAATCCGATCAGGCGGCCGCGCCATTTGGGACGATTTGAAGGCGGCCGAGCGCTTGTCAGATCGGGATCAATCTCTTCGATTTCCGGGTTTGTCATCTTGCTTCCCCTTCCGGGTCGATCTGGTGCGAGCGGCTGTGAATCAGGCCGAACACCGCGGGTACAAACAACAATGTCGCGACTGTGGCGCAAAGGAGGCCACCGATGACGGCGCGTCCGAGCGGCGCGTTCTGTTCGCCGCCTTCGCCCAGCCCAAGCGCCATCGGGACCATGCCGATGATCATGGCAAGCGCAGTCATCAGCACGGGCCGGAAGCGGGTGAAACCGGCTTCGACGGCCGCCCGTATGGCGTGTCCATGGCTTGCCAGCCGCTCCTTCGCGAAGGAAACCACGAGAATGCTGTTCGCGGTCGCGACGCCCATACACATGATTGATCCCATGAGGGCAGGCACGCTGAGCGTGGTGTGAGTGACGAACAGGAAAAGAACGATACCGGCCAGGGCGGCGGGCAGCGCGGTGATGATGATGAACGGATCAACCCACGATTGAAAGTTGACCACGATCAGAAAGTAGACGAGGATGATGGCGAATCCCAGCCCCGCGAGCAGACCAATATAAGAAGTACGCATCGTTTCCAGCTGGCCACGAACAGTGAGGAAGCTGCCGCGCGGCAGAAGCTTTCGATTGGCGTCGACGATGCGCGTAACATCCCTCCCGACCGCGCCCAGATCGCGATCCTGGACCGATCCGTAGATATCCACCACACGGCGAATGTTGTAATGCGTCAATACTTGCATCTCATTCTGGCGATCGATTGAGGCCACATCGGCAAGGATCTCCGGATGAGGCGCCGACGGCGCGGTTACCGGGATATTCTGAAGATCCTGCAGCGACTGAACGTCGTATTGCGGGGTCTGGGTCACGAGGTTGTAACTCACGCCGTTTTGCCAGTTCAGGAAAAATGTGGGAGTGGTCTGGAAGCTGCCGTTGAGCGAGATCAGCAGGCTGCTCGCGACATCCCGCTCGGCGAAGCCTCCGCCGGCGGCCTTCGTGCGGTCGACGGCGATGTGGAATTTCGGATAATCGAACTTCTGTTGAATGCGGAGGTCCGCGATGCCTGGAACGTGGCGTAACTGCTCCAGCATCTTGTCGGCAAGCTGGCGGTTATGTTCAATGTCCGCGCCGTCGAACTGCACGTCGATGGGCGCCGGCAGACCGAAGTTCAGAATCTGCGTGACAATATCCGCCGGCAGAAAGTAAAAGGTCACGCCCGGGAACTGGCCCGGCAACGCGCGCCGCAACTCGCGGATGTAATCGGCGGTCGGACGATGCTTCTCCTTGAGAGCAACCATGATGTCCGCGTCACCGGCTCCGATCAGGCCCGATGTGCTGTGAACGAAATTGATCGTGCTGTAGGGAAGACCGATATTGTCGAGGATGTTGTCCATCTCGGCCGGCGGGATCGCACGTCGGATTGACGCTTCCACAAGATCGCAGAGTCTGGCAGTTTCTTCGATACGCGTTCCGGACCTGGCGCGCACATGAAGTATGAACTGGCCGCTATCGGTGCTCGGGAAGAAATCCTGGCCGAGAAAGGGGACAAGGAGAAATGCCGACGCGCAGGCCAGGAGCGTCAGCGGAATGAAGATCAGGCGCCGATTCACTAATGTGGCGAGCAGTCCCTGATACCCCAGGCGCACGCGCTCAAAGCCGCGTTCGAAAGCGCGGTGGAACATTCCGAAAGGATTGCGCGAGGTCTTGTCGGTATGAACCCTCGCTTTCAGAAGATACATGGCCAGCGTGGGAACCAGAGTTCGCGAAAGGATATACGACGCGAGGATCGCAAACACCACCGCTTCGGCGAGAGGCACGAAGAGATAGCGGGCAACGCCGGTAAGGAAAAACATCGGAAGGAAGACGATGCAGATGGAAAGCGTGGAGACAAGAGCCGGAACCGCGATTTCGGCGGCGCCCTCCATGATTCCGTCGCGCAGACTCTGCCCCTCTTCGAGGTGGCGCTCGATGTTTTCAATGGTGACCGTGGCGTCATCGACGAGAATGCCGACGGCGAGCGCCAGACCGCCCAGCGTCATGATGTTGATTGTTTCGCCCAGTGCGCTGAGCACCAGAATCGACGTCAGCACGGCGAGCGGAATCGAAACGGCGATGATCAGGGTGCTGCGCCAGCTTCCAAGGAAGATCAGGATCATCAAACCCGTCAGGCAGGCGGCAATTACGCCTTCGCGGATCACTCCGCTGATCGAGGCCCGCACGAAAATGGACTGATCGGCGAGAGGCCGAATCTCAAGCTCGGGCGGAAGCGTGGAAGCGACTCTGGGGAGAATGTCGCGGATTCCCTGAACCACGTCCAGCGTGGAAGCGGTGCCCGCTTTCAATACGGTTACAAGAGTTCCGCGGCGGCCGTCGTGCCGGACGATGTTTGTTTGGGGAGCGAAGCCGTCGCGCACATGCGCGATATCGCGCAGATAGATTGTCGAGTTGCCCGAGACCTTGATCGGCAGGTCGTTCAGCTCGGGAACCGTCCGCGGGCTTGAATTCATGTCGATGTCATATTCGAAGCGGTCGATCTTGGCCGTTCCTGAGGGGAGAACCAGATTCTGCTGATTGACGGCGTTCACGATGTCGGTCGCGGAAAGCCCTTTGGATTGCAGCAGCGGCGGATTGATATCGATCATGATCTGACGCTGCTTGCCGCCATAGGGATACGGGATGGAAGCGCCAGGGACGGTGACGAGTTGAGTGCGCAGAAAGTTTTGTCCGATATCGTTGAGTTGCTGCTCGGAAAGACCCTTTCCGGAGAGCGCAAGCTGCAGAATGGGAACGCTCGAAGCGCTGTAGTTGAGAATCAGGGGCGGTTGAGTGCCGGCGGGCAACGTGCGCAAAATCGTCTGGGAAATGGCCGTGACCTGGGCGTTGGCTGTATCGAGACTCGCGTTCGGCTGAAGGAAGATCTTAACGACGGTCTGGCCGTTGACGGTTGTCGATTCGATGTGCTCGATGTTGTCGACCGTTGTGGTGAGAACCCGCTCATAAACGGTCGTGAGACGACCTTCCATCTCCTCGGGGTTCAAACCGGTATAAGTCCAGGAGACTGCGACCACGGGGATATTGATATTGGGGAAGATGTCGGTCGGGGTGCGCGAGATGACAACCGGGCTCGCGATCAGAATCAGCAGTGCCAGAACGATGAAGGTATAAGGGCGATCAAGAGCGATTCGGACAATCCACATATTGGGTTTTCAGTTTCGATCGAAATCAGTGGAAGCTGAGATCGCTTCCCACTGGTTCAGCTCAGCTTCACGCGCGGTGAGCGTCTCGCGAATCAATTTCAGAGCGTCGGGTCCCAGCGGGAGATGCGCTGGCGGGTTTTCCACTTCGACGATCTGCAAAATTGCTCGTGCGGCCTTGACCGGATCGCCCGGTTGATTCCCGCTGCGAGCCGTCCGGGCTGCGCGAATCGGTTCGAAGAGCGCGTCGTAATCGGCTATTGTGCGTTGCGCGCGGACCATCGAGCGGCCAGCCCAGTCGGTGCGGAACATCCCCGGTTCAACGGCAGTCACGGCGATACCGAATCCTTTTACTTCCTTGCCGAGGCTTTCGGAGATTCCTTCGAGGGCGAATTTGCTGCCGTGGTATGCAGCGATCCCGGGAAAGGTGACCACGCCTCCCATAGAGGTGATGTTCACGATATGGCCGCGGCGGCGCTTGCGCATAAACGGCAGCACGGCCTGGATCATAGCCACGGCTCCGAAGACGTTCACCTCGAACTGGCGACGCATGTCGTCGAGCGGAGTTTCCTCCACCAGCCCTTCGTAGCCGTAACCGGCGTTATTGACCAGGACATCAATCGGGCCGATTTGCGACTCGACCTCGCCGACGACTCGCGGGATCGCCACCCCGTCCGTGACGTCCAGTACCCTTCCGAATGCGCGGCCAGGACTGACGGTGTCAAAATCGGCGCGAGCCTTATCGTTACGAAGCGTTCCGACTACCTTATGACCTGCCGCGACGGCTTCCCGGGCGAGGGCCAGACCAAAACCCGAACTGACGCCTGTAATGAAGAAAGTCTTTGTTGCCATAGATTTTTGTGTTTTTCAACCCGGATCGAATCTAATATTCGCAGGCTGCCGCGGTCTTACTTGATATTTTCTTCATGGCAATACGATACGTAGCGGATCATATAAGATTCAATGACGGAACTATTTCCGACAGAGGTTCCACGATGAACAGCCGATCGGCGTCCGCAAAGGCCGCAATCGAACCGCCCCGCGGACGGCCGCGGAGCGAGGAAGCTCACCAGGCAATTCTCCGGGCGGCGCTGCAGCAGGTTCTGGATCTGGGATTTCGGGCCGTCAGTATTGAATCGATTGCAGCGAAGGCGGGGGTTGGGAAGACGACGGTCTATCGGCGCTGGCCCAATAAGGCGACCGTAGTAATGGATGCGTTTCTGCAGGAGATCGGCCCGGTGATTGAATTCCCCGCGACCGTCAACCCGCCCGAGAGCATCCGCCTGCAGATGCGGGCGCTCGCCCGAGCTTATCGGGGCCGGTTCGGAGCGTTGATCAAGGCGATCATGGGCGAACTGCAGTTCGATCCGGAACTCGCCGAAGCGTTTCGTGACCGGTGGATCCGGCCGAGGCGTCAATTGGCCCGCGCTACGTTCGAGGCAGGCATGAGGAGTGGAGAATTACGCCCCGATCTGGACATCGATACGGCGATCGATGCGTTGTATGGGGGTATCTATTATCGGGTGCAGACCGGAAGCGGTCCGCTGAACGATGCTTATGTGGACGAGTTGTTTCGCCACGTGATGGACGGCCTGCGCCGGCCTCTGTAACGAGCGCGGATCGCTCGAAAGACTGCTAGCCGCCGATTTTCTGGTATCCGGAGTTTGTGGTGGTCACGACGAGTTTCTTTGCGGTTGCGTCCAGAATGACCTGCTGCGAATAGCTGGTTCCGTCGGGCAGATCGGCCATCCGAACCTGCAGCGTTACCGCATCCTTTGCCTGACCCATATACGTATTGACACTGATCGCCGCGATCTTTTTTGCGGCCGAGTCGAAAGACAAGGTCATCCGGTCGCCGGGCTCAGCATAGTCGGTGAAGATGATATTCACCATACCGCCGGCGGGATTCAGGGATATTTTCCCGGCCTGGAATGCCTGCTGTATTCTCTGGGGGTCGGGCGGCACGTAGAGAGCCAGAAGGTTCTTCACGTCGTCCATATAATCCGTAATTTCAGCTTTTTTCTTCGCAATGACTCTTTGCTTGACCCTGCCGCCGCTCGGCGGTGGCGGCGGAGGTCCGATCGGGGTCTTCTGCACTTGTCCGTCGGGACCGTATCGGCAGAGCTTTTGAGACGGGGGTTTCGCATCGCCATTCAATGTGATCTGCGTGGTTTCAGTCCATTGATACTGGAGCAGTCTTTGCTTGTTTGCCGCAGCCGCCTGCTTTACGTCTGCAACTTTCTGCTGCAGTTCGGGGTTCTGCGCCACCGCCTGCGCGACGGCCAGGAGCACCGTTGCCGCGATGACAATCCGGCGATTACGGATGTGAGTACGATAGCTGACCGTGAGTTTCTTACTCATGAATTAAATCCTGCGAAAGGTTTGGCACCGGTGCTTAAGATGTAGAAGATTCGAAGAAAGCTTATTTTTTCTTTTTGGCGGGAGGGCCGGCGCCTCGTCAGTTCAGCAACCCCAGCCGTCATTGATCCCGAGCAGCACCCCATCTCCGTTGCACTCCTCTGCATGAGGGTAAAATTCTTATCATTTACATATTCCCATATAGGAATGTAATATCAAGTCGTGGCAAGAGCGAGCACCACTTCGGATGCCTTCAACGCGGTTGCCGAGCCTCGCCGGCGGGAAATTTTGACCTATCTCGCCGGAAGGGAGCGGCCGGTCGGAGACATTGTGGCAGCGCTCGGCCTGGAGCAGCCTTCCGTCTCGAAGCATCTGCGGGTACTGCGCGACGTCGGGCTGGTCAGGATGCAATGCCGGGGGCGCCAGAAGCTCTACCGCACCAACGCCGAAGCGATACGCCCGCTTCACGAGTGGGCGGGAACCTTCGAGCGTTACTGGCAGCACCAGTTGAATCGAGTGAAAGAACGCGCGGAAGCAATGGTTCGCCAGGACTCAACACAGGTGAGTCATTCACCAAATCCAAACATTAAGGAGAAGAAATGATGGTTTCCACCGAACAGACTCTTGAAGACCTGACTCTTACGATTAATCAAGGAAATTCACGTCCAGGCGCCTCTCGAGGTAGCTTTTGCCGCCCTGCTGGAGCAACTGGGTCCCGGCAACGAAACCATGGACGGCAAACCTCTCAGCATGAAGATCGAAGCGTGGCCAGGCGGCAGATGGTACCGCGACCTGGGTGGCGATAACGGACACTTTTGGGCGCATGTGCAGGCCATCAAGCGCCCCACGCTGCTGGAATTCGCGGGTCCGTTATTCGCCTCTTTTCCGTTCGTTTCGAACGTGCAATACCGCCGGAGCGAAGTCGACGGGGGAACCCTGATCGCCTTCCGGCACAGCGCGCTCGGCTTCGTTACCGAGGAGCACAAAGCGGGAATGAATAAAGGCTGGAGCTCGATACACGATCGCATTCGCAGGCACGCCGAAGCCCGCTTACGACGTTGAGGAAGAAGCCATGTGTCCGGTGTGCATAACAGCCGCGGTAGTGATTGCCGGCAAGATCGCTTCTACCGGCGGGCTCACGGCAATGGCAATCAGGAAAGTGGGCGGGAAGAACGCCGTAAACAGGAACCCCGATCCCAAAGCATCCATAGAGGATCACCACGACCAGGGCATTTTCGCAAATACTGTAAAATTCGCTCCCTTCCCCGCCGCGGCTCGGAATCCGATCTCGGCCGGCGGACGATACCCAGGAGCGGGAGACCGGAGTTGAAATGCTCTACCATCCACTATGCGGTCAAAGCTCTGACGGATGGCAACGCCGTCATCGCCGATCACCCCGTGAGGCACGATTCGCCTGGCGTTTTAATGCAAATGAGCCGACCCGGGGCCTCAGTTTGCAAATCAAACCCAAATTGACGTGCTTCGCTCCAATCGAGCGCCCGAGTTTTTAAATTTTCAATCTGCTTTGGCCCGGCGGGCCACCCCTGCGGATGAAAATGGGTGACCTGCGCCGGGCGGTTGATGGTCCGAGCCTGGTACGGGCTGCGAACCTGTTATTCAAAGATGTCAAAGAACGGTAAAGCTTGCTCTCCGAACACCTTGCGGCGAGAAAGATCAGCTTTTGTGCTGCACCCCGAAAAGTATTTTCGAGGCAAATATCTGTGGATCGAAGCCGCAACCCTTTTCGGCGTTGCAAGACCTTTCCGTGGTTTTGGTAAATAGACCGGCGGCAAGACCGCCGGCGTGACGTTATGCCGCAGGGGAGAGGACGGCGGGAGCGTTCGGGCCGCAACAGCGTTTGTATTTGGCTCCGGAACCGCAGGGACACGGCGCGCCGCGCGGGATGGGCGCGGATTCGGCCACGATGGGTAAGGTTTTCGCTGCCGGCGGCAGAGGCGCATAGATCGCTTCGGTTACGGCGGTGCTCATTTCGGTCTCTTCAAGTTTGTGAAGGAGCAATTGACGGCGGAGGTCGCTCTTGAGGATTGGCGCCATGTCTTTGCAACTGGCGAGGCCAAGAGTGGAGGTGTCGAAGTCTTCCGGGACGGTCTCGTTGCGGATCTGGCGCTCGGTCTGGATGCGGCGGAGTTCGGCGGTGGCTCGCTGAAAGTGGCGCAGGGCCTGGGTGCGGGCACGGTCGATCGAGTTCTGCGCGTCGCTTTGAATCTCGATCGCGGATTCGGCTTCCGTACAGCGGCGCAAGCGCCAGGCGGCATGAACGATCTCGGCGGCGAGGGTGGTTTCCATGGCGCCTTCGGGAGCGAGATCCTGCTGGAAGCCTTCGCAGAAAAGGTGATAGATGGGTTCTTCTTCGGGGCGAACGACGTCGCCGGTGGAATAGATGCCGAAGATGGCGGCGTTGCGGGACACGCGGGCTTTGCCTTCGACGGTCCTGGGACCCGTTGAGGACTGGGCGTTGCGCCGGTTGGCGGCGATCTGGGCTTCTGTGGCCATAGGTTTTGATCTGTCTCCGCGCTCAGCATAGCTGGCGATTTTGGGGATGCGGCGGGGCGGCGGCGGTAAGGTATTGAAATTATTGATGAAAAAAATGTGGATTCGTTGAACTGGCTGGCACGGGCGACGTCAGCCAGCACATTTTCGCATTTAACGAAGTCCACCGCTCACTGACGCGCGGCTCTGAAAGAGTATCCGAGCCACGACCGCGAAGAAGCGTCTACGATAATTGCGAAAATGCTCTGGCGTGGCAGAAGTGCTTCAACCAGGCGTGGTTTCGCATGCCTCACCGGCCGCGCGACGAATAAAGCTGCATGACCGCTAAAGAAGGCGATTGCACGGATTTTGCGAAGGGCGTGTGAACCGCCGCCGACCGCGCCAGCTCAGCTACTTGCCTGTGCCGTGTGAATTCGAAGGAGTACGAGCCTTCTCGCGCACGGGTTCGTAACCGTCCCGGCTGTCTTTAAAGTAAAGACGGCCGGACGCGGAATACGCGGCGTTACCGTGATACGCGACTCGGGTTACTGTTTTGGTTTGCCTGGGCGGCGTTACCGTCTGGTCCAGAAGCACAGGCTTTGGGCGAGTTCGGAACCAGGGGAATCCGACCGCCGCCATCGCGTATTGCCCGGGCACAAGCGCCGAGAGGCAAATTACGATCAAAAGCTGTTTCATACCGCTGCTCCTTGCAACTACTCCGTGCCGACGCGATGCAAATACGCGCTGGAAGGTTGCAACTTCCGTGCCATCTCACTTATTGCTCAATTTAAAACGGAATGCAAGCGTTCCGCTCATCTGTAGTGTTAATTTCACACTCCGTGCGGACTAGCCCGCACAGAATGGCAGCTGCGCCTTTTGTATTCATGGAAATAGAGGTTGGATTCCAGCGTGCCACCACAGGGTGCCGCCTCCGCGGTGAGGAATGTTTTGCGACTCTTTGCGATAACGAAAAGCGGATTACTGGCCATGACACTCTCCGTCGCGGCGCTCTGGAGCTGCATTGCACTGGAACAGGCAACGCTCCGCCACGCCGAGAAAGATGCGCGCGCCTGCCTGAAGACTCTGCAGAATTTGCGTGAAAGGGCCATTCCCGCCGCCGAACCCGTGCCGGTGTTCCACCGCGAAATCCCATCGGCCAGCTGAGTCTCGCTTACCTTTCTTTACTCTCTTTTGGGCTCGTTTTTGCGGCCGCGACGTTACGCCGCCGCCTGGGTCTCCGCCCCATATACTATGAGCATGCGAATTTTTACCCCCGGCGCAATGTTTGCGTTAGCCGCTGTTCTCATTCCGGCTATGGCGCAGGAACCCGCTCAGCAGACAAAATCAAAATATGTCAGCCTGATCGGAACGGTTGAGAAGGTCGACGCTTCCGGCAAGACTTTTTCGATCAAGCCCGACAAAACCGCCGAGTCGGAAGTCAAGTTCGACGACAAGACCCAGTTCCTGCGGCTCCCCGCCGGCGAACTGGACGTGAAAAAGGCGACGCGCGCTCAGGCAACCGATGTCGGCGTCGGTGACCGGGTGATCGCGCGGCTGCGCGCCGATGCGGCTGCGGGACAACCCGCGGTCTTTTTCTATTTCAGCAAGCAACAGGATCTGGCGCAGCGGCAGGAAAAGACGCGCGAGGAGTGGCAGACTCAGGGCGTGTCCGGCACCGTGAAGACCATCGACCCCGCGGCCAAACAGGTGGCGATCGCGGTTCAGGGCACCTTCGGGCCGCCGAAAGACGTGACTCTCGATGTCAGCGGTCCTGTTGGCTATCAGCGATACAACCTGAATACCGGGAAGTATGAGCCCGGCAGCACGCTCGAGGCGATCAAGGTGGGCGACCGGGTTCGCGTTCTGGGAAAGAAGAACGCCGATCAGACCGAGATCAAGGTCGAAGACGTCATGTCCGGACCGTTCAAGACCATCCCGGTGCAAATCAAATCCATCGACGCCGAAGCGAAACAGATCTTCGCCACCGATCTCGCGAGCAAGAAGCCGATCACCATCGAGATCAAGGCCGACACAACCTTGAAAAAACTGGACGATGCTACTGCGCTTGCAATGGCGCGCCGGCTGAATCCAACGTTTCAAAACGGTCAGGCCGGAAGAGGACAAGGCCGTGGGCAGCGTGAAGGCGCGGCGGACAGCGGCGCTTCGGGCGGTGTCGCCCGCGGCGGGGAGGGACGTGGGGGAAGAGGCGGCGGCGGCCGCGGCGGACTCGATACAACCAAGTTACTCGAGGCTCAGCCCACGATTACGCTTGCCGATCTCAAGGCGGGCGAGCCGATTGTCGTAAGCGGAGCCGCGGCCGACGATATGTCGAAAATAGCGGCCACAGCTGTAGTGGCTGGCGTTGACCCAATCCTTCGGGCCGCTCCGCAGAACGGGCCCGATCCGCTCGGCGGCAGCTGGAACCTGGGTGGTGGCGGCGGCGATATCGGCGGTTCTCCGGAATAGATGGGGGCGACCCCGCCCACCCCGGCTGACGAGCCGGCGCTACAGAATCAGTCTGCGATCCAGGGGCCGGACCTCATGCGGGGTTATGGCCGTTGGATCGTTCTTCTTTTCGCTTCGATCATCTTCATAACCGGCGTTATCAGCCCACCCCATCTGATGGACGATGTGGACGGCGTCCAGGCGCAGATCGCCCGCAACATGATCCAGTCGGGCGACTGGGTGACGGCTCATGTCGACGGCGTCAAATATTTCGAGAAAAGCCCGCTGAAGTACTGGATGATCGCGGTCTGCTATGAACTCCTGGGCGTGAAGGACTGGGTGGCGCGCATACCGATTGCGTTTTCGGCTATTTTGCTTTGCTGGCTGACATCGCGTATGGCCGGGTGGGCGATGGGGCCGCGTACCGGACTTTATGCCGGACTCGCACTGGCAACCTCAGTCGGGCTCTGGCTTTTCACCCGCATCTTGATCGCCGACGTGATTCTGACGCTCTCGATCGCGTTTGCGATCTGGACCTTCGTCCGGGCCATCGACTCCGAGAGCACTGAAGACAACCGCTGGTGGGCGCTGTCCTGCTGGGCTTCAATCGGCATCGGACTTCTGCTGAAGGGCCTGATCGCCATTGTCTTTCCGCTGGGGACGGCGTTTGTTTACCTCCTTGTCAGCGGACTCTGGCGCGAACGAAGGACGTGGCGGCGTTTGCATATCGTGCCCGGCATCCTGCTGATGCTGGCGGTAGCGGCGCCATGGCATGTTCTTGCGACCATTCGCAATCCCCCGTACTTCGCCTTCACCTTGCACAGCGAATCCGGCCAGTACCACGGATTCTTCTGGTTCTACTTCTTCAACGAGCACATCCTGCGATTTCTCGGCCTCCGTTATCCGCGCGATTACGACACGGTTCCCCGAGCGCTCTTCTGGCTGCTGCATCTGGCATGGTTCTTTCCGTGGAGCGCATTCTTCGTTCCGGCCTTCCGGTTGCGCTATCGCGGCACGGACCGGGCTTCGCGGCTACGCCTCTTGTGTCTCTGCTGGATCGGGGTTGTGATGGTTTTCTTCACGCTGTCGACGACCCAGGAGTATTATTCAATGCCCGCTTACCCGGCATTCGCGATCCTGATCGGCAGCGCCATGGCGGAATCGGATGAATCGGCCTGGCGACGCTCGACGCGAGCAGCGGGCATCCTTGCGGGAATCGCCTTGGCGGCGATTGCCGGAATCCTTTGGGCGAGCCGAGGCTATCCGGCGCCGGGCGACATTGCGGAGGCGCTCACTTCTCACCCGGAGAGCTACACGCTGTCCCTCGGACACATGGGCGATCTCACGATCCGGTCGATGGCGTATTTGCGGCTGCCGCTGGCGATCGCGGGGCTGGCGATGCTGATCGGATGTGTGGGTAGCTGGCGATTCCCGGGTCTGTGGGCGGCGCTGGCGCTCGCCGTGATGATGGTGCTTTTCTTTCAGGCGGCAAGGCTCGCGTTGATCGCTTTCGATCCCTACCTTGGCTCATGGCCTCTCGCTCAGGCGCTCAACGGGAGTCCGAAAGGCGGCATCATGATCGACGATCCTTACTGGGAGATGTCGACCATCGGCTTTTATACGAACCGGACCGTCATGATTCTGAACGGCCGCCGCAACAACCTCGAATATGGTTCCTACGCGCCCGGCGCGCCCCGGGTGTTTATTGATGACGCGGGTTTCACGGCGCGATGGCGCAGCCCCGAACGCTGGTATATCGTGTCGGAAGACCAGAACAGCCGGCATCTGCGCGACCTTGCCGGTTCCGCCACTCTCCGCCCGATCGCGACAGCCGGCGGAAAAACCGTCTACACAAATCGGTGACGCTCCGTTCCCGCCAGGGATTCGAATTTTATACTTGGAAGCTGAGGAGTTCCAGGCCGTGCTCATTGAAGCGATCAACATCAAGCGGAGGACTTTATTCGAGTTCGAAAATACCCCGTTTTCGTGCCTCGAAGCGGAGGTGAACACTCCCACCGCTCGCGGCGGCCAGACCCTGGTACGCCTGAAGATTCGCAATCTTCTTACCAGCGCGGTCTTTGAGAAGACCTTCAAGGCGAGTGACAAGTTCAAGGAACCGGATCTGCAGACCGTTCCGGCGTCCTATTTGTATACCGACAACGAGGGGTCTCACTTCCTGGACCAGGACAGCTTCGAAACCCTCACCCTGACCGAGGCGACGATCGGCAATGCGTTGGATTTTCTGCTGGAAGGGGCCTTGATCCAGTTGCTGAAGTACAACGGCAATCCGATCGGCCTGGAATTGCCGACATTCGTGGAACTTGCGGTTGCGCATACGGAACCGGGCGTGCGCGGCGACTCATCGAGCGGCAGCGTGACCAAGCCGGCAAGGCTGGAGACGGGTCTTGAGATTCGCGTTCCCCTGTTTATCAAGGAAGGGGAAAAAGTGAAAGTGGCGACTGAGAATCGGGAGTTTGCCGGACGAGCGTGACCGCGCATCGCCTGGAAGATCACAGCCGCGTACTCTAAATCCAGACATGGCGTGCCCACCGGGAGCGATTCGGACCAGCACTTCTCGAAGCCAAGGCCCGCGACTGCATATTCAGGTGAGAGGTTCGTCGTCTACCATGTCGCGCGCATTCTTCCAGATCGTCCAGCAGGGCTTGAAGGGTTTCGCGCCACAGCGGGAGTAAAGTCCGCGGGCGACCATCCTTAACATCCTGCGCCGAACCTGAGCCCTTCTCGCAACAGTCGGCCTCCAATTTGAAGACGCCCTGTTCGGGTGAGGCTGTCGCCAGGCGCCCTTCAGGAACATGCCGCCCAAAAATCCTGATAGACTGTGACGCGTCGTCAGACTACAACGCGGAAAGCGAGAAAAACATGCTGAAGCTTGCGACAACTCTATGCCTGTTGAGTGGCTCCCTCGCAGCGCAATGGCCGAAGCCCCCGGCCTTCGGTGTCCCGCAAACAAAGGACGGAAAGCCCGATCTCTCCGCCCCCGCCCCGCGGTCCGCAGATGGCAAACCGGATCTCTCGGGAGTCTGGATGGTAGCCAACCCGGGATCGTTATTCTATTTCTCCGGGGACCTGAAGCCCGGAGAAATGCAGCCCTGGGCGGCCGCGCGCCTGAAACAAAGTGAGGAGAATTTCCGCAACAACACGGACGGGATCAATTGTCTTCCGCCCGGTCCGAAAGCCGGCATCGGCGTCGGCAATCTCCCCTTCAGAATCGTCCAGACGCCCGGACTGATCGCCATGCTGTACGAATACCAGACCATCTACCGGCAGATTTTCACCAACGGGCGCGCGCTTCCGAAGGATCCCAATCCCACGTGGATGGGCTACTCGACTGGAACCTGGAACGGAGACACGCTCGTCGTTACGACCATCGGTTACAACGACCGGACATCGCTCGACCTCGGCGGTCATCCCCATACCGAAGCGTTGCGCATGACGGAGCGCTATCGTCGCGTCGATTACGGCCAAATCGATCTCCAGGTGACGTTCGACGATCCGAAAGCGTACACGCGCCCGTGGACGGTATCGGCGAAGCTCGATCTGATGCCGGATGGGGACCTGATCGAGTACGTGTGTGAAAACGAGCGCGACAAACCACACCTGATCGGGAAGAGCGGCGAGGAATTTCACGTTCCCGCGGAGGTTCTTGCTCAATATGCCGGGACATACGGAACAGGGCCCGCCCCCGCGATTGTCTCGCTGGAAGGCGGCCGCCTGATGATCGACACGGGGTCGGGAAAGACGCCGCTCGTGGCTCATTCCGAAAGCAACTTCACAATGCAAGGTACCGACGTCGATTTCGTGAAGAACGCGGACGGGAAAGTCACGGCCATGATCCAGCACTGGAACGAAAACGACCGGAACTTTCCTCGCGTCAGGTAGCGCCGTCGTACCGGACTACGGGGTTAAGTTGAGCAGCACCATAACCCCGTCGGAGGTATCCGGGACGACAATATCCGGAGTGCCCGCCGTCGATTGGCCGTGAAGTTCGCCGGAGAGGTCGAGCCTTCGAAAAATGAAGCATCTGATCACAAGGGCCTTGAAGATGCTGCGCGCCGCGGAATGGATACCGATGACTGCGACCCGCGTCCTGATCGGTATCTTTTTCTGTATCTCCGGCGGGACCAAGTTCTTCGCGCCGGCGCAATTCAGCGTGCTGGAGCAGACCCTCGTCCAATCCCACATTCCATTCCCGCACGCCAACGCCCTCTTCGTCTCCATGGTCGAGTTCGCCTGCGGCGCCGGCCTCGCGCTCGGGCTGATCACGCCGCTCTGCGCCGCAATGCTTGCGGGTGACATGATCGTCGCGATCGCCACCAATCGGATTCACAGCATTCAGGCGAGCGGCGTCCTCGCCTGGCTCGACGACTTTCTCTATCTTCCCGAAGTGCTGTACACATTGATCCTCATTTGGCTGATCTTCTCCGGACCCGGTAGATACAGTCTCGACGGCCTCCTCGCGCGGCGGGCCGGCGTTTTCGGCGTCGAGCCCTACCCGGAAGTTGAACGACGCCAATCCCGAACTGTGCTCTGATGTTCTAGTAATATAGTACAGAGAGACACTTGATCGTTTCGCAGTCCGAGCGGGGCTCGTAACCGCCCGGCGGGAGCGCCCGGAGAATGAATTCGAATCTTTTCAGAATGACGGCCGCCACGCAGAGCGCATCGGGAGCGCGGCTCACTTCCCTGATCCTGCTTACGTTCTCCTTCGCGACGGCTCAGACATTCGAGGTCGCCTCCGTCAAGCCCGCCGCACCTTACAAGGGTGGCCCGATCCACATCGCCGCCACCGGCGGCCCGGGCACCGGCGATCCCACTCGCCTTACCTTCTCCAATGCCACCCTGACGATGATCCTCCAGACCGCCTTCGACCTTCAGGATGTTCAAAAGATCAGCGGCCCGGACTGGCTGAACGTCGACATGTTCGATCTCGCAGCCACCCTTCCGCCACACGCAACCAAAGACCAGATGCGCACCATGCTGCAGCATCTCCTCGCGGAACGATTTCATATGTCGTGGCGCCGCGAGAAGCAGAACCTGCCCGTCTACGTCCTGATCGCGGCGAAAGGCCGCGTAAGGCTCCCCACCGCGAAGGATTCCGCATCGAACCCTTCGCGCAAAGAAAATTCACTCCCCGGCATCCGGACCATTACCTGCGGTAACTGCACTGTCGGGGAGTTCGCAGAGATGCTCGACCATCCCGATGGACGTCTTGTCTTCGACGAAACCGGGCTCACTGGAACCTGGGATTTCAGCCTGACGTATGAACCGGTCTACGCCTGCAAAGGTTGTACGTCAGGCGGACCCGACGGCGCTTCTCCTCCTCCCCCGCCGCCCCCTCTGGATCAGGCTCCTCCCGTTCTGTCCACGGCGCTCGATCAGCAGCTCGGCCTGAAGCTGGAGAAGCGGCAAAGGCCGGTAGACGTGATCGTCATCGACCATATCGACCGCGTCCCCATCCCCAACTGAAATCGCTGACGGATTTTCTTGAACGCCTCTGAACGTCCCGGCCAAAGCCACTCAAATTTTTTACCCGGATAATATTGACAAGCAGCAATTTTACCCGGGTATATTTAAGGTCGTGAGATACACGGCATTCGAAGGTCTTCGAAAGCTATCCTCCGGCGCCGCCGAGGACGTTGCCGCGTGCCTGAGGAACCGGCCGCAGGGCGAGGTGCTGGTTTTCGACGACGCAACGGGCGGGCAAGTCGACCTCGGTGAGATCGGCGGGAGACCGGACCAAATCCCTGCAGATCACGCCGTCGAACCGCGCGGGCGCGGGCGCCCTCGACTCGGTGTCGTGGCGAAGGAGGTGACCCTCTTGCCCCGTCATTGGGACTGGTTGAATCTGCAACCCGGTGGCGCTTCGGTCGCGTTGCGCAAGTTGGTGGAAGAAGCGCGCCGGACGAGGGGAGATCACGACCGGGTCCGTACGGCCCAGGAATCCGCATACCGATTCATGTCCGCTATCGCAGGCAATTTGCCTGGATTCGAAGAAGCCGCGCGGGCGCTCTTTGCCTACGACCGTCGCCGTTTCACCCAAATCGTTGCAAAGTGGCCCGATGACGTTCGCGGCTACGCGGTCAAGCTGGCCTTCTCGGATCAGGTTTAGCGGTTTCGCCGCAAGCAGCTCCACGCTCAGACTCCAGTCATGCAGAGAGACAGGACACGTGTGTCCATTTTCGTGACGCGTATATTTCGTGAAAGGAAGCGAACAAATGAAAGCGATTTTCAAATCCGTTGAAGGCGAGCGCCTCGTTCTCGAGCGTTACCGGGCGTTTCTGAAGCGCTGGCCCATACCAAATCGGCAGGTACGCGTGCCGACAAGTCAGGGCGAAACGTTTGTCATTATCTCGGGTCCGGAAAACGCGCCGGCGCTGCTCCTGCTGCATGGCGGCTTGATGAATTCGGCGATGTGGATGGGAGAGGTAACCGCGTTTGCGCGCTTCTTTCGTGTCTATTGCATCGACATGATCGGCGAGCCAGGACTGAGCGCCCCAATGCGGCCCGCCCTTGCATCTGACGCCTATGCTCTGTGGCTTGACGATGTTTTGGACCAGCTTGATGTTGGCCGGGCATCAATACTGGGTATTTCACTGGGCGGCTGGCTCGCTCTCGATTACGCGATCCGGCGCCCGGAGAAAGTGGAACGAGTCGCAGTGCTCTGCCCCGGAGGGATCGGGCGTCAGAAAGTCGGAATTGTGTTCGCGACGCTCCTGTCGCGCATGTTCGGCCGATGGGGAAAGCGCCGGCTGATGATGCGAATCCTTGGCGACGCACCGGCCGATCCGCCACCGCCAGTGAAGGCTTTCATCGAATTCGCGGCGCTGATTCACAAGCATTTCCGTCCGCGAATGGTGAAACTCCCGGTTTTTTCGGACAACGCGCTAAAGAGCCTGAATATGCCGCTGCTGGCGATCGTCGGCGCGCGTGATGTGCTTCTGGATTCTCAGCAGACGAAACGAAGGCTCGAAGCGTTCGTTAAGGGTTCGCAAGTGATTTATCTGCCGGAAGCAGGGCACATGATCGCTGGTCAAACAGCCGCAGTACTGGCGTTTATGGCCGACCCGTTGCGTGGCCTTCTGGCCGCGCGGAACTTGACGTCGTCCGGTAATACCGGCGAAGCGTTCGGCAAATGTTATCTGGCAACGCGTCCCAACTGGACATTGGGGCGCCCTGGTGGAATGTGAATTGCTCCCTCGGTTAAAACGGAGGGCCAATGAAACACGAAAAGATCGATCCGACGAAGGTAAATGCAGCGGCTGAGGCAGCGAAAACTGCACCACGCGGGATGGCGCCCGATAAGGCTCATGCTGGATTAAAGCCGACAGGTACGGAGCCGGACGTGGAAACTGAGGAGACTTTCGACAATTCCCCGAACAACGCAGGTTCAAGTGGCAACAGGCGGCTGAAATAGGGAATCGTCGCGACGAGCGCGGGAGGTTGGATAGCGCAAAGCGAAAGGATTGCAGCGTGGGGAGGTCTCCTTCCTCCCCGACGCCTGCGTCCCAGGCTTTGTCTTACCTTTAAACGCGTCTGAACCGTCCTGGTCGACTGCGGAGGCGCAGTCGCGCCATCGCTCGCGCGTGTTTTTCTGCCGTAAAGCTGATGAGACCTTTTTCAATCACAAGCGACGCAAAAAACATCCCACTTTTCTTCCGTTCAAATTCAATTACTTGCAGCCAGGCCCTTCTCGTATCTGCACGCATCGCGAAAAACGCGTGCTACTTTTCAAATCGAAAGAACCTCGTCGCACCCATTGGCGTACGGGGGCACTAAACCACGCGATTCCTCGAGGCTCCGTGTGGCATAACGTCGAAACAGTGGGCCGGCAGGCGTTAGCCGGTAACTTGCGCTCCCGGTCTCGTCCGGCGATAACAAAACGGCGTTGGTCTGAACGATATCAGGCATTGGGGCGCCCCAGATTTTTAGAGAGGAATTTAAAACGAAATAGAAATCGACGAAGACAAACTCAAGGAACGATGTATCCCGATCTCGCGCGAACCCGAACGTTGGGATACCGTTTCGCCGCATCAGGCGTGAGTTCCACTTGTAGGGAACGCTCCGATCCCGATGGGGCATCTGGCTGCGTATAGTAAATCGCGTAGCCGCTGCGCAGGTAATGAACGGAATCGCGGAAAGCCGGACCAGGGGTGCCGGCGTGTATCGTCGCACCCCCGGTCTTTTCGACTATCGCATCCGAATCGCCCGCCATGGTCTGGGTTTGCGAGGAGCGGCCGAGAATCAGTTCGCTGAATACGGCGTTATTGTTCCAAAGGTCCTTCACCGTATTCGCCTGGTCCGCGTCATGTCCCGCAGTCTTGTCGGTGATCGCCAGAATCGCGCGTTTCCGATGCGTCTGGGGCTCCGTGCGAAAACGCAGAGCAGCCTCTTCGGCTGCAGGCAGCAGCCTTGATGTGCCGCTGAATTTAAGAGTAAAGGTCCCCAGCAATATAGACCGGTTCACAGTCTCGAGATTATCCGTGAACGGCAGGACTTCCGTGCTGAGAGAAGCGAAGTTGCGCACGGACACACGGTCGCCCTTCTTGAGTTCATAAAAGCCGAGCTCGGTCGCCCGCAGCATCTCGAGAAGCTTGCCTTTCATGCTGCCGCCCGTGTCGAAGAGAAGGATGAGGTCGAGCGGTTCTTCCGCAAAGCTGAAGTTAGTAATCTTCTGCTCCTGACCCTGATCAAGCACACGGAAATCATCCTTCGTGAGGCCGGGGATCACTTTGCCCGCGTCAGGCCCGCTGGTCACAACGGCTTCCGCGTCCACCCGGACCAGCGACACGCCGGAACGAAAAACGACATCTTCCTGAGACAACGCCAACACGGCGGCCGCAAGCAGCAACGCGAGTGTCTTCATCTGATCACCGCGATCGTGCTGACCCTTGCGCCGGGCAAAATAATCCCGACCAGATTCAACGGATCTGCCGGGGCCACCTCCGCAGGTGTCTGGTCTTCATCCCCTGCCCTGCGGACCGCTCGCAGCAGGTCGATTGCCTCCGGACGCGCGAACTGCTCGCCGGTAAAGCCCTGCACAAAGCGCCCTCCGCGAATCTCGCCCTGCGCCTCCATGCGCCGCAGGATGGGAAGCAAATCGCGCCACGGAGGAGACACGCTCTCGCGGGCCAGCAGGTCGCGGAACAACACGCCCCAGCGAAGCAGCAGTTGCTGCGCGAAGCGTTTGGTGCGATCTTCCGGCGCGATCACCGTCTCCGAGCGCGTCACCAGCGCCCAGCGTCCCGCGGCGTGACGAGGACGGCGCTGATGACTCCGGCCCTCCCCGCGTCGCCGTTTAGGATCGATCAGTGCCCGCAGATTTTCGAACCCATCCGCGGTTACGAGACCACCGGCCGTAAGTTCCCATAACGCATCTTCGACTTCGCTCGGCAGTCGCTTCGTTTCGCGGACCAGATCGGCGAAGAACGAAGCGCCACGCGCAACCAGCGCGTCGTAAACTTCTCGCCCGGCATGCGAAAGCCCGACGGTCTCGACAAGGCCGAATGAGGGATCGATCAGCCAGTCGGCGTCCTCGCGCGCGAAGAACGAGATCGGCGCGATCCGCGTGGGGCGCACGCGGCGCTCGGCATCGAGCAGAGCGGGATGCGGAGAGAGACGAGCCCATGCGACCTCGCCCGAGAGACAGAGGTCATCGAGATTCTCCGGGGCGTACTCCACAACGCGCCGGCTGAGCACGCTCTCTTCCCAGGCGGCCGCCGGAATTTCGAAACCCTGCAACTGCCGAACGATCTGCAGCACCCCGTCCGCTCCGTGAAGCTGAGCGCCTGGCGCAATGTGCTGCCAGCGCATCAGGAATTGATGGAACTGCGCGGCGGTGACCGGTGCGATCTCGCGGCGCAGCCGGCCGAGCGTCATGTGATGAATCCGCGCAAGGATGCGACGGTTGCACCACTCGATCTCTCCGGCAACAGATTTATAGCGGCCCTGGAAAACCTGCCCCTGCGACTCTAACGTGCCCAGCGCGATCCGAACATCATTCACATCGAGCGCAAGCCTGCCCGCGAGTTCAGTGGCGGTTATTGGACCCAGGCATTCCATCCAGCCGCGCACCGTCGCGAGTGTATCGTCGAGCGAATCGCGGCGTTCGGTTGCCACCCAGAACTCGGTGTCGCCGCGGCGGATCGAAAATACTCGCCCGGTTGCCTTGAGTTCGAGGAACCATGCCTGCCACTCCGAGCTCGCAGGACACGCGATCAGCGTCAGCAGCGCGTCATGCAGTTCATCGGCGTCACGCGGATCGGGGCAGACCTCCCGCGAAACCTCTTCAATCGCAGCCGGATCCAGAATGCCACCCGCTACCTCGGTTCGGGTGCCGCTTCGCAACTGGACCGCTCGCGCCCGCCGCTCTTCCAGCGGCGCGTCGTCCAGATACGCATACGGGTTAGCGTTCAGAATCTCATGCGAGAAAACCGAGGGCATCGGATTCTCAATCGCCACCCGGCGAATGGCGCCCGACTCGATGCGCGCGAGGACGTCCTTGAGGCCGTCGACATCCATCGCTTCGTGCAGGCAATTCGAGATCGTTTCGTTGACCAGCGGGTGGTCGGGGATCCGGATCGGGCCCGTGAGGTTCTCTGCACACGCCACCTGATCGGGGAAAACCGAAGCCAGCAGATCTTCCGCGCGCATACGCTGGATGGCGGCCGGCACTTTCACGCCGCCGCGGAAGCGGGGGATCGTGAGCGCGCGGCTGGCATTCCAGCGCCACCGCATACCGAACATCGGCGCGGTGAGCAAGGCTTCGCGCAACACGTCCTCCACGGTGTCCGCGCGAAGGAACTCGAAGACTGCCTCCAGCGGAAACGCGTGCTGCTCGCTCAACGAGATCACGATGCCATTGTCGGTAGCGGCTGCCTGCAGTTCAAAGTTGAAGGTGCGGCAAAACCTCTTGCGCAACGCCAGACCCCAGGCGCGATTAATGCGCGATCCGAACGGCGCATGCAGAATCAACTGCATCCCACCGGACTCGTCGAAGAAGCGTTCCGCGACGACGGTATCGATAGCCGGAAGCGCCCCGAGCGAGCCCACTCCTGCGCGAACATACGTCTCGGCCTGGCGGAGACCTGCCTCGTCCATCAGTCCAGAGCACTCTTCCGGCGAAGCTTCCAGCTTGTCGCGAACCTCTGAAACCGCGGCCGATAACTCCACCGATCTGCCCGGCGCTTCTCCCAGCCAGAACGGGATCGAGGGTTTTGCGCCATGCGCGTCTTCCACGCGAACCTGACTCTGGCCCACGTGCCGAATTCGCCATGACTGGGTGCCGAGAAGAAATACGTCTCCGGTCAAACTTTCGACAGCAAAATCCTCGTCAATCGTCCCAACCGTGCGCCCTTCCGGTTCGACAACAACGGCATAAGCCGCCGTATCCGGAATGGCGCCGCCGGAAGTGATCGCCGTCAGTTTCGCGCCGCGGCGGCCCTTCAGCTTGTGATTGACCTGATCGCGGTGCAACAGCGCTCCGCTGCGGCCCCGCGCGGTTGTAATGCCTTCCGACATCATCGAGACGACTGACTCGTAATCGCCGCGCGACAGATTGCGATACGGATATGCGGACTTGATGAGTGTGTAGAGATCGTCCTCATCCCAGGTCTCGCAGGACGCCTCCGCCACGATCTGCTGCGCCAGGATGTCGAGCGCGTTTTGGGGAATCTCGATTCGTTCCAGATCGCCGCTGCGAATGCCGTAAATGACCGCCGCGCATTCGATCAGTTCATCGCGCGTCGTGGGGAAAAAGATTCCGCGCGGCTTTGCGCCGACCCAATGGCCCGAACGCCCGATCCGCTGCAACGCCACAGCTATCGAACGCGGCGTGCCGATCTGGATCGCAAGATCCACAGTCCCGATATCAATTCCCAACTCAAGAGAGGCCGTCGCCACAACCGCCCGCAGTTCGCCGTTCTTCAGCCGTGCTTCGGCATCCTGTCGCAGTTGGCGCGAGAGGCTTCCGTGATGCGGAAGAACAGCGTTCGGCCCGAGCCGTTCCGCGAGCGCGTGAGCCACGCGCTCCGACAGGCGGCGCGTGTTGACGAAGACCAGAGTTGTCCGCTCGCGAAGGATGTGGGACGCCAGCCGGTCATAAATCTCGTCCCACATTTCGCTCGTCGCCACAGCGCCAAGCTCGTCGTTAGGGACTTCTATCGCCAGGTCCATTTCGCGTTTGTGGCCGACGTCGATGACTTTGGTCGCAGGCGCGAGGTACGCGGCGACCTCCTCGATCGGACGTACCGTGGCGGAAAGTCCAATGCGCTGAGGCCGCACCTTCGCGATCGCATTCAGCCGTGACAGCGTCAATGCAAGGTGCGATCCGCGTTTGTCGTCGGCGATCGCGTGAATCTCATCCACGATCAACGTACGGACATCGCGCAACATTTCCCGGGACCGTTCCGCAGTCATGCAGGATGAAGAGCGACTCGGGCGTCGTCACCAGAATGTGCGGCGCTTCTTTGCGCATCCGCTGACGTTCGGCAGCGGGCGTGTCTCCTGTGCGCACGGCCGTCCGTATCGGCGCAAGACGCACTCCACGCTGAACGGCAAGCTCAGCGATTTCCGCAAGGGGCGCTTCGAGGTTGCGGCGCACGTCGTTGGAAAGCGCCTTCAAAGGTGAAACGTAAACGACCTGAGTTTCCGCCGGAAGCGTTTCCGCACGGGCCGCGCGCACCAGTTTGTCGAGGCAAATCAGAAACGCGGCCAGGGTCTTGCCTGAACCTGTAGGGGCGGAAATCAGAACGTCTCCGCCAGCGCGGATCTCGCGCCATCCCGCAATCTGCGGCTCGGTCGGATTGCCGAAGCGGTTCGAAAACCACTCGGCCACTAAAGGATCGAAAACGACAGGATCAAAGTGAGTGAGCGGCATAGACTCCGCGTGTCTATTGAATTGTGCTGGCGCCTTCAACTCCGAACGATTCCAGCGGAACATTCCGGTTCACGTGGTTGTCCAGATTGATGACATAAGTCTCGGGCGCGTCGATCAGAATCGGCGAATGCGTCGCGCAGATGATACGAAATCCCCGCTGATCGATAAGTTCCATCAGCATCTTCAAAATGCGCCGCTGATTGGATGCCGAGAGCGCCATTTCGGGTTCGTCGAGAAGAAGCGTTGTGCCGCGATCAAGCGCCGGAAAATTCTGCTGAAACATAGTCAGCATGACCTGTCCATGGCTGGCCAGTTGCAAGAACTCGACCATATCGGGCTGGTCTTTGAAAAACTCCAGCTGCATGCGCGGATTGTGCTGCTCAGCATCAAAAAGGAAGACCTTTCCCTTTTTCACGCCGCCGCGGTCGAGCTTATAAACATACCCGTCAGTCTGATCGCCGCGGAGAGCATAGTTAATCGAATGCAGCAGCGTCGACTTGCCCGAACCGTTTTCTCCAGTGAGCATCACCAGAGGATGCGAGAGATCCACAATCATCGGCATGTGGAAGTTCAAATTCGCGAAAACGGGATGCGCGAGGATCTTGAGAAACATCTGCTATTTCAGGATAACAACGCTATTCGACCCGAAAGTCCCATACCTGGATATTGACCTTGCCCTCGGTGTACTCGACGACGGCATACTCGCCCGGCGGCAGCGGGTCCTGCGGCCAGATTCTGTAAAGCCCGTTATCGGAAAGCTCCTTGGTGAACGTCTGAATCACGGTCCTTTGTTCTGTGATCTCTTTGCTGACCGGCTCAGTCGTTATGTGCTCCACCACACGATGGCCTTTGGCGGGAGTGAGTTTGATCATGCTGAAGCTCTCGAACGTGTCGAGTTGCAAGTAGAACTCGGGGCTCGTATCTTTCACCACCGCGCTCGAATGCTCTCCTGGAATCTCGAGCGTTGCCTGGCCGGCAAAGATCGGCAGGGGCGCGAGGGCCTTCAGTGCGTTGCGCCCTTTCTGGTCATGTACGCTGGCGTCGGCCTTCTCGAACACACGGAGCTGGTTCTGCTCGTCGAGCTGATAAACGCCCGGATCGCGTGGGATCTTGTGAATCTGCTCGCGGAGTTCACGCGCCGCGGCCTTCTCGTCGTCGGCCTCCTGCTCCTGTTTGGCGAGTTGCTCCCGCTGCGCGCCCGTTTCCGCCTGAGTCCGCTTCAAGTCGACCAGCGCGACTGGAATCTCTTCCCAGTCGCTGCGCTCGACGCTGTAAAACTTAATGCGGTCGCCCTCGACGCTATATTCGCGCACCAGCTGGAAACCGCCGTCTTTCAGATACAGCTTGAAATTGGCGGCCGCCAGCGTGAGGACCGATACCAAAAGGAGAAACACTAGCTTGCGCATGGGCGCCTCTCTTTAGAGTCTACCCATCAAATGGCAAGACGAAATTCCCGTACGATCCGAAGCGATCCTACTGGACCGAAATGAACGCATTCGCCTGCGATTGCTGACCGCTGGCAGTCGCGACAATCGCCGCGTCGCCGGACGGCAGGCCTGTCGGCACCACAACATTGATCTGATAGAGTCCCGAGCTCACAAGGCCCGAGAACTTCACGACCGCGTTTGCGCCGCCTATGGAGATGGTGGGTGGCGTCACCAGCGGGAGCGAACTGGTGAGCGTCGATCCATTTGGCGCGGCGGGTGAGGTGTCGCCGAAGCCGGCTGCCCATAGAACAATCGTTTCACCGGCGGCCGCCGGGGTCGTTGCGCCGCTGATGAGCGTCGTCGGTCCGATCAGCGCTCCATTCGCATGGGTGGCAAGAATATATTTATTACCCGTAAGCCAGAAGAAACCGGGCGCCGCGCTGAGCGAAGTGACGGCGACCTCCGCACTCACCTGGCCATTGTTCGTGATCTGAATCTGAGCGGGACCCGGCGCAATGTCTGTCGGAGTGAGGAAGTTCACCTGGCTCGGACTGACGTAGCTTACCGCCGCCGCTTCGCCATTCACCGTGACACCGACTCCGTCGATGACTATCGGAAGTTTCGAGCCAACAAAATCGGTCGACGCCCAGCTGCGGATTGTCGAGGCGAGTCCACCGCCGAAAACTGAAGTCCACGTATTGGCGGCGATTGAAGGGGCAAAGCTTGCCCCGTTCACAATGTTGGCGCTTGTGAATGACGGAATGGCCTGAATGCTGCCGAATAAACCATGCGATTCAGCCTCTTCTCCGTACGGCCCGCCAATGCCCGCCGTGAAATACAACGTCGCGCGATCGCCGCCGCGCCCCCCATTGCCGAAGAACAGACCCCAGATTCCGGGGAAGGTGATCGGGTTTCCGGTGTTATCCATCAAAGTTCCCAACGAAGCACCCGTCGTCGGGTCGAAAGCGTTGATGGTGCCGTCACCAAAGTTAGCCGCCAGAAACGCGCCGCCGAATGTTCCGAAGGTCGAGGGAGCAATCGCCATGCCCCAGGGCGAGTTCAGCTTTCCCTGGGAGATGAAACGGCTGAGAAAAGTACCCGACGGGTCAAAGAGATCGATATAGCCGTTTCCGGGTCCGGAGACATCGTCGTGTTTCTCGTCATCCTGCTTTGCATAGCTGACGTAAATGCCTGCCGTCGAAGCCCAGATGCCAAAAGGAGCAAAGCCCGCGGGAATGGTTTTGTCGACGAACGCGGTGCTGCTGGAAATGGGCTTGAAGTTGCCGTCAAACATATCGACAACGCCGTTGTGGAAGTCGGTTGCGTACAACACCGAAGCCGTCGATGTTCCACCGGCGATGCACCCCTTGAAGACCGCGCCCGATGCGGACATATCCACTGCGATGATCGCGTTCGTCGCGTTGACGGTTGAGCTCCAGCCGGAAATCGTACCGTCTTCCGTGCAGAAGATGAAGGAGGCCGGCTTCGTATTACTGCCGGCCGTCACGTTGAACGAAGTCGTGGCATTCGAGATCACACCGCTCACCGCTCCACCAGTGGGTCCGGTGGGGGTAGGAATCTGAACGACGAGGGTAGAGGGAGTTCCGTTGGTCGAGTAGATCGTGGAAGTGCCGGTTCCGTTGTTGCCGATCCAGAAAGGGCTCGTAGCCGACGTGGCGACTCCCCAAGGATTTACGAGGTTCTTGTCCTGAAAATCGGCTGTATTGGGAAGATCCGACACCAGGTTGTGCGCCAGATACGTGCTGGCCGACCCGGCGGGAGCAGCAACGGCGGGCTGGATCGCGACGCAGACGGACAGCAGACAGAGCTGTAGCGGAAGTACGCGGACATTCGAGAGTTGTTGCAAGGATAATCCCCTTCCTCTAGCGAGAGTGCCACTCGGACACGTCGGGCTTGTGGCAGGGCGGTAAAAGAATTGTAAAAATGCGAGCGACGTGAAACCTGACGTCTCTCTAACGAGACAAGCCTGTCAATCTTCTTTCCTATAATGAAGGCGCATGAAGCATAGAAGACTCGGCAGGACGAACTTCGAGGTCAGCGAGATTGGATATGGCGCCTGGGGCATAGGAGGCACCATGTGGATTGGCGCTTCGGATAAGGAGTCGCTAAAGGCCCTGCGCTATGCGTTGGAGCTGGGCGTAAACCTCATCGACACGGCGCTGGTGTATGGCGACGGCCACAGCGAAAAGCTCATCGGCCGCGCGATCGAGGATGCGCCGCACAAGGTATATGTGGCGACGAAGATCCCGCCGAAGAACCGCTTGTGGCCAGCCCAGCCGGGGATCGGAATCGACGAGGTCTTCCCGCGCGATTACATTGTCCGGTCGACCGAGGAGAGCTTGAAAAATCTGGGAGTGGACTGTATCGATCTGCAACAGCTTCATGTGTGGAATCCGGACTGGCTCGACCGGGACGAGTGGCGCAGGGGCTTCGAAGACCTCAAGACCCAGGGCAAGGCGCAGGCAGTGGGCATTTCGGTCAACGATCATCAGCCGGATTCCGCCCTTTCGGTGATCGAAACGGGACTTGTGGATACCGTCCAGGTAATCTACAACATCTTCGATCAGACGCCGGAGCGGGCGTTGTTTCCGGCCTGCCTCTCACACAATGTCGGTGTGCTGGTTCGCGTTCCCTTCGACGAAGGAGCGCTCGCCGGCCGGGTGACCGAGCATACGACTTTCCCCGATGGGGACTTCCGTAACTTCTATTTCAGAGGCGATCGGAGGAAACAGGTGGCCGCGCGGGTGGAGGGTTTGGCACGCGATCTGGACCTTGAAGATGCGACCCATCTGTCCGGAATCGCGATCAGATTCTGCCTGTCTCATCCCGCCGTATCGACTGTGATTCCCGGGATGAGGTCGACCAGCAGCGTGGAAGGCAATGTGATGGCATCCGGGCAGGGGCCTTTGCCGAATCCCACACTGGACATCGTGCGGCGCCACGCCTGGGACCGCAATTTCTATGCCTGAGCCGCAAAGCGCGTTTCCGCAAACCATGTTCGAGAAGATCTGGTCGCGGCACCGGATTCTCGATCGGGCCGACGGCCAGACTCTGCTCTATATCGACAGGCATCTCGCACACGATGGATATGTTCCAGCTTTCGAGATGTTGCGCGAGAGGGGCTTGAAGCCTCGCAGGCCCGATCGTATCTTCGGAACGCCCGACCATTATGTGCCGACGAACAGCCGGATTGTGACGCAGATTCTCGACGCCGAGCGGCGGCATATGGTTGACTCGCTCAGCGAAAACGCTCGAGAATGGGGTTTGACCCTGTTCGATCTGGGCGATGCGAGACAGGGCATCGTGCATGTCATCGGGCCCGAACAGGGCATCACGCAGCCTGGTCTGGTGATCGTTTGCGGCGATAGCCATACGTCTACGCATGGCGCTCTGGGGGCGCTCGCGTTTGGGATCGGCATGACGGAAGTGGCTCATGCGCTGGCGACCCAGACGCTGTGGCAGCGCAAGCCGAAGACGATGCGCATCCGGATCGATGGGGTTTTGGGTGATGCCGTTACCGCCAAGGATCTGATCCTCGCGATTATTGCGCGCATCGGCACAGCCGGAGCGACCGGACACGTGATCGAGTATGCGGGCTCCACGATCGAGGCCTTGGCGATTGAGGGGCGGCTTACCGTCTGCAACATGTCGATTGAGGCGGGCGCACGCGCTGGGCTGATCGCGCCCGATGAAAAGACGTTTGAATATTTGCGCGGCCGGCCGTATGCGCCTCAGGGCGCCGAATGGGATCGCGCGGTGGAACAGTGGCGCGACTTGCCTTCGGATCCGGAGGCCGTTTTCGATCGCGAGGTCAGCATCGCCGCGGAAGAGCTTGCGCCTATGGTGACCTGGGGGACGAGCCCGCAGGACGCCGCGGCGATCGATTCCCGTGTACCGAATCCGAAGGACGTGGAAGATCCTCAGCGGCGCGACAACATGATTCACGCGCTTGACTATATGGCCCTCGACCCCGGCACTGCGCTCGAAGGGATCGCGGTCGACCGGGTTTTCATCGGGTCGTGCACGAACGGGCGTATTGAAGATCTCCGCAGTGCCGCACGTGTGGTGCGCGGGCGCAAGGTGCGCGATAGCGTGGGCGCCTGGGTGGTGCCGGGTTCCGGTCTGGTGCGCCGGCAGGCGGAAGAGGAAGGGCTGGACAGGATGTTTCGTGAAGCAGGATTCGAATGGCGCGAAGCCGGTTGTTCGATGTGTCTGGGTACGAATGGAGAAGTGGTCGCGCCGGGTGACCGCTGCGCCTCAACATCGAACCGCAATTTTGTGGGACGCCAGGGGAGAGGCGCGCGAACGCATCTGATGAGCCCGGCGATGGCGGCGGCGGCGGCGATTGAAGGATGTCTGACCGATGTGCGGCGGCTCATGAACGGAAATTGAAGATGGAACCATTCGAGCTCCTGGAATCGACTGTCGTCCCCATGCCCGAGTCGAATATCGATACCGATCAGATTATTCCGGCGCGGTTTTTGCAGAAGCCGCGGCGCGAGGGGTGCGGCCCGTGGCTCTTCCATGACCTGCGTCATTCGCCTGCGGGCGAGGAAAATCCTGCATTCGTTCTGAACCAGCCGCGGTATCGCGCGGCGCGGATTCTGGTTGCGGGCGATAACTTCGGGTGCGGTTCTTCGCGCGAAAACGCGGTGTGGGCGCTGTACGACTACGGGTTCCGAGCAATCATTGCGCCCGGTTTCGCCGATATCTTTTTCAATAACTGTCTGAAGAACGGTCTGCTCCCCGTTCGCCTTCGGCGCAACGCTGTCGACCGTTTGCTCGCCGCGGATTCGCAGCGGGTTGTGAAGGTCGATCTCAACGCGCAGACAGTAAGCTTCGGAGATGAGCAGGTCGGTTTTGAGATCGACCCGTTTGCGAAATATTGCCTTCTGAACGGCGTCGACGAACTCGGTTATACGCTCACGCGGATGGACGAGATCGCGGAATTCGAGCGGCAGTACGAGCTCAACGGCCGGTAAAATGGGCACGATGTTTCAGGGATAGTTTTTATGCCACGCCGTAACCCATCACCTGAGCGTTCGATCACCACAGATCCCGCCATTCACGAAGATATCCTCGCGGCTACCGTCCGCGAAGCGCTGCAGCCGCGGGACGGTTTGGCGGCGGTCGCCTTGTGGGAAAAGCAGCATGGACGCCTCACAGCGAAAGAGATGAATGAAGCTCGCCGCAACGTGCGGGCGCAGCTCCGAACGTCGCGAACGGTCCGGCGTCCGGCATGAGCGCCGTCGTTTACGACGCCGCGGTTCTCGTGGCCGCGGATAGAAACGAGCGGCGGGCGTGGGCTGAACACAAGGCCCGTTTGGAATTTGGCGTTATTCCTTTGGTTCCCGCGCCGGTGGTCGCCCAGGTCAGCCGGTCTCCACGACAAGCCCAACTCCGGCGCTTCCTGACTGGGTGCGTGGTCGTTCCTCTTGGCGAAAGCGAGGCGCACGAAGCAGGGCGGCTGCTCGGCATGACCAGAACGGCGGATGTCGTTGACGCCGTTGTGGTGACGATAGCTCTTCGCCAAAAAGCCATGATTCTCACAAGCGACCCGGTCGACATAGAACGGCTCGTCAGGGCTTCCGGCCGGGAAATCGCTGTCGTCACCGTTTGAGATATCCCGACATCTCATTGACCGGGAACTTCGCGCCGCCTGACACCAGGGGTGTGGCTTTTGATTTCAGCCCGTCATGCCGGGGTGCGCCCGACTCAGCGCCAGCCGAGAGCGGGGGCGACGTGGGTCAGAATGGCCTCCATGACATGCACATTGTAAGCAACACCCAGCTGGTTCGGCACAGTTAGCAAGAGTGTATCGGCCTCCGCGATGGCCTCGTCCTTCCTGAGCTGTTCGACGAGGATGTCGGGTTCGGCGGCGTAGCCTCGGCCGAAGATCGCCCGCGTATCTTCGTGGATGAAGCCGATGTGGTCCTGTTCCTCTGTGCGCCCTCCAAACCAGGCGCGATCGCGGTCATCGATCAGCGCGAAGATGCTCCGGCTGACGGAGACGCGCGGCGTTCGCGCGTGACCGGCCTCTTTCCATGCCGCGCGAAAGGCGCGGATCTGCGCAGCCTGCTGGACGTGCAATGGCTCGCCGGTTTCATCCAATTTCAGGGTCGAGGTTTGCAGGTTCATTCCGAGCTTCGCCGCCCAAGCCGCGGTGGCGTTTGAAGCCGCGCCCCACCAGATCCGATCGCGCAGCCCTTTCGCAATACGGCTCAAGGCGCAGCAAGCCGGGTGGGTTGGGGAACATCGGGCGCGGGTTGGGCCGCGCGAATCCATCGCCGCGCAGCAGGTCCAGAAACTCTTCGGCGTGGCGCCGGCCCATCTCGGCGTCGCTCTCGCCCTCTGCCGGCGATGGCCGAAATAACGCCATCCCTCGATCACCTGTTCCGGTGAACCGCGACTGATGCCGAGTTGCAGCCGCCCACCCGCGATGAGGTCGGCTGCGCCCGCATCCTCCGCCATATAGAGCGGATTCTCGTAACGCATGTCGATCACCGCGGTGCCGATCTCGATGCGTCTGGTCTTTGCTCCGATGGCCGCCAGGAGCGGGAACGGCGATGCGAGTTGGCGGGCGAAGTGGTGGACACGGAAATAAGCTCCGTCCGCGCCCAACGTCTCGGCCTCCACGGCAAGATCGATGGACTGCAGGAGTGCATCGGCCGCGGAGCGTGTCAGTGATTGCTGTGCGGGTGTCCAGTGGCCGAACGAGAGGAAGCCGATCTTCTTCATGCAGGATGAGCCTATTGTCCCAGTTCAAGCGAGTTCATCCGGGCGAAGCTATAATCAATCGGACAACTGAATGAAAATTGCGGTTTTACCCGGCGATGGAATCGGGAAAGAAGTGACTCGGCAGGCCGTCAAGTGCTTGCACGCGGTCCTGGGAGATAAGCCGCGTCCAACTGACGGAAGCGCCCGATCGGCGGCGCTGGATATGAAGCGGCGGGCGACCCTTTGCCGCGCGGCGACGCTCGAACTCGCGCGGCAGTCCGATGCGATTTTGCTCGGCGGAGCGGGCGTTTTGGAAGACGAATCGCGGCCTCCCGAAAAGGCTGCCGGAAGGGGTCTCCTGCGCCTGCGTAAGGAGCTCGGACTCTTCGCGAATTTCCGCCCGGCATTCCTTTTCCCCGAACTGGCGGGCGCATCGACGCTGAAGCCGGAGATCGTCGATGGGCTCGACATCATCATTCTGCGCGAACTGAACGGCGATGTTTATTATGGCCAGCCGCGCGGTTTCGAGACCAGCGCTTCGGGTGAGCGGTCGGGGTTCAATACGATGCGCTACTCGGAGTCGGAGGTCGAACGCATCGGAAGGGTGGCGTTTGAGACGGCCCGGCGGCGGCATGGGAAAGTTTGCTCGGTCGATAAAGCGAATGTTCTCGAAACCAGCGCGCTGTGGCGCGAAGTGATGGTGCGGCTTGGACCCGAATATCCGGATGTGGAACTCTCACATCTCTACGTGGATGCCGCGGCGATGGCTCTGATGCGTAATCCGAAACAGTTCGATGTGATTGTGACCGGTAATATCTTCGGCGATATTCTTTCCGACGCGGCGGCCATGCTGACAGGATCGATTGGCATGCTGCCCTCCGCATCCATGGGAACCGGCCGCAAGGGTCTGTTTGAACCGGTTCACGGCACCGCTCCGGACATCGCCGGCAAGGACGTGGCAAACCCGCTGGCGTCTATTCTTTCGATGGCGATGATGCTGCGTCAGTCGTTCGATCTCAGGGATCAGAGCGAACGCGTGGAGAAGGCCGTTCGCAACGTACTCCAGGCCGGTTATCGCACCGCGGATATCTTCGAAACCGGTTTGAAGCGCGTGGGAACTGAGGAAATGGGCGATCTGGTGGCGTCTGCGATCGGCCCTGCAATAAACTAAGAAGCTATTGTGACCCCGAGGCCGGTCCCCGTTTCGACTCCGCCAGTAAGCGCCGGCCAGATCGCGGCACGGCTCGATCGCCTGCCGATGTCGCGCACGCTGTGGCGTCTCGTGCTGCTCATTTCGCTGGGCGGAGCGTGCGAGCTTTACGACATTTTCATCACCGCTTATATAGGTCCGGGGCTCGTCGCAAGCGGTCTTTTCGCGAACAGCACGGTCGGATTATTCGGTATCAACGGGCTCGGTTTCTTCGTCTTTTCGAACTTCGCGGGAATGCTGCTTGGCTGCATGTTTTTCGGTTATGTGGCCGACCGGTTCGGACGCCGGACGATCTTTATTACGTCGCTCCTCTGGTATTCAGCGGCGACGGCGATCATGGCCTTCCAGAACACCGCGTTCGGAATAGATCTGTGGCGCATTATCGCAGGTATCGGCATCGGGCTGGAGCAGGTGACCATCGACACGCTGCTGCCTGAGTTCGTTCCGCCGCAGGCGCGCGGACGCGCGTTCGCTTTTTACCAGTTCGTGGAGTTTTGCATCGTTCCCGTTGTGGCGCTGCTCGGCTGGTTGCTGGTACCGCGCCATCCCTGGGGGCTGGATGGATGGCGATGGGTGACTCTTGTCGGTAGCCTCGGAGCTATTTTCGCGTGGTGGCTGCGGCGCGGAATCCCGGAAAGCCCTCGCTGGCTCGCGGTGCACGGACGCGGCGCCGAAGCGGACGCGATCGTGCGCCGAGCTTGAAGAGAGTGCGACCCGGGACATTGGCGTGCCACTGGCCTCGCCCGCCGCTCCGCCGCCGCTCGAAGCAAAAAACAACAGCTTCAGTGAAATCTTTCGACCGCCTTACGGTGGCCGGACGCTGATGCTCTCGATCTTCAACCTGATGCAGACGATCGCCTTCTACGGATTCGGGTCCTGGGTGCCGACACTGCTCGTGGCGAAAGGCATTCAGATCACGACCAGCCTGCAATACGCTTTCATCATCGCGATCGCGAATCCCGTCGGTCCGCTGCTCGGAATGCTGGTGGCCGACCGGATGGAGCGGAAGTGGCAGATCGTGTCGGCCGGACTGGGGATCGGAATCTTCATGTTCCTTTTCGCCGTTCAATCAAATGCGGCGCTGGTTATTTTTCTTGGCGTGCTGGTCACGCTTTCGAACAACTGGATGTCGTTCGCATTTCACAACTACCAGGCGGAGTTGTTTCCGACGCGGGTTCGCGCCCGCGCCGTGGGCTTCGTATACGGCTGGAGCCGCGTGAGTGCGGCGTTTGCGGGCCTGCTGATCGGTTTCTTTCTGCAGGAAGGCGGCGCGAAGGGCGTGGCGCTTTTCATAGGCGCCGCAATGGCGGTCATGACTGTGACCATCGGCGGGTTCGGCCCGAAGACGAAGAACCTTGGCCTCGAGGAGATCTCACACTAACGATGAGCAATAGCGGTTTGAAGGGGAAGAAAGCGGTGGTGACGGCTGCGGCGCAGGGAATCGGACGAGCGACGGCCGAAGCGTTTGCGAAAGCGGGCGCGGAAGTCTGGGCAACCGATATCAACAGCGCGAAGCTGGAGGAATTGAGGGATACGCCGGGCATTTCGATTCGGACGCTTGATGTCCGGGATAGCGCCGCTGTCACCCGCTTCGGTAAGGAGGCCGGGCCCATCGATGTGCTGTTCAATTGCGCGGGCTTCGTGCATCACGGAACGATTCTCGAAAGCACTGAGGCGGATCTCGACCTGGCTTTCGATCTGAATGTGAAGTCGATGTACCGCACGATCACGGCTTTCCTGCCGGGAATGCTGGAGAAGGGCGAGGGCTCGATCATCAACATGTCCTCGGTGTGCGGCAGCGTTAAGGGCGTGCCGAACCGTTTCGTGTACGGCATGAGCAAAGCCGCGGTGATCGGGCTCACGAAGGCCGTCGCCGCCGATTATGTTACGCGCGGCATTCGATGCAATGCCATTTGCCCTGGAACCGTTGAGACGCCGTCCATGAATGACAGGCTGCGCGCTACCGGCGATTACGATAAGGCGCGGGCTGCCTTCATAGCGCGGCAGCCGATCGGCCGCGTCGGTCAGGCGGAAGAGATCGCCGATCTGATTGTTTATCTCGCTACGGCCACCTACACGACCGGCCAGATTCACATTATCGATGGGGGCTGGACTACTTAACAGGGCAGAAAAGGCTGACGAGGGCGTCAGCCGCGGTCCGGGGGACCGCCCCACCAGCTGAACTTAGCTATAACTGGCTGGCTTTGAACTTTGATGCCAGATCTCTGGCGCCATCCGCCAGAAGCATGGTGTCCGCGCCGACTGCGATGAAGTTGCAGCCCAGGGAAATATAGCGGCGGCTGACTTCCTCGGTGGTAGACAGGATTCCCGCGGCCTTGCCTGCTTTGCGGATGCGGCCGATGGCGTCGGCGATCGCGCTCTGAACTTCGGGATGCATGGGGTTGCCGCGATGGCCGAGAGAGGCGGAAAGGTCCGACGGTCCGATGAATAGTCCGTCGACACCGTCGACGGCCGCGATGGCCTCGAGATTTTGAAGACCTGCGCGGGTTTCGATCTGAGTCAGCAGACAGATTTCAGCGTCGGCCTCGTCGAGATATTTGGCCATGGCCTGCCAGCGCGACGATCGCGCGATTGCGCTGCCGACCCCGCGCACTCCAAGAGGCGGATATTGCATGGCGGAAACAAGGCTCCGCGCCTGTTCCGCGCTCTCAACCATTGGAATTAAAAGCGTCTGGGCGCCGATGTCGAGCAACTGCTTGATGAGGTGTATGTCGCCAACCGGCGGCCGCACGATGGAATGAACCGGATAGGGAGCCAGCGCCTGCAATTGCGCCAGGATCGAACGGATATCATTGGGCGCATGTTCGCCGTCGACAACGAGCCAGTCGAAACCCGCGCCTGCACAGATTTCGGCTGCATAGGAATCGGCCATGGCGAGCCACAGACCGATCTGTAACTCGCTTCCTCTCAGGGCCGCTTTGAAGGTGTTTTTGGAGGTGTTCATTAAGCCTTAATATCACCGCTGACACTTCGGACAGAAATGCGTGCCTCGCTGGGCGATGAGCGTGCGCCTGATCTGAGCGCCGCAATTCACGCAGGGCTTGCCGGTTCTGCGGTAAACCCGATGCGCCGTCTGAAAACTGCCTTTTCTGCCTTCGGCGTCGACATAGTTCGATACCGACGATCCACGGCTTTCGATCGCTTCGGCGAGGACCTCGCGCATAGCGTTGTAGATCCGTTCAATGCGGGGTTTGCTCAAAGTGGCGGCGACTCGCTTCGGATGAACGCCGGCGCGAAACAACGCCTCATCGGCATAAATGTTGCCGACGCCGCGGACCACAGCCTGATTGAGAAGGACTCCTTTAATGGGGGCCTTGCGCGCTTTGATTCTCTTCGTGAAGTCGGCGAGCGAGATCTCGAGCGGCTCGGGTCCGAGAGCCGCTACGCGCTCGGGCAGTTCTGCGCCATATTCAATGCGGCCGAACTGTCGCTGGTCGTCGTAATGGAGCGTGCCTTCGTCGAGAGTGAAGATCGCGTGGGTCCACTTTGTGAGCGGCGCGTTGATAAGTAACTTGCCGGTCATGCCGAGATGCACCACGAGATAACCCCGATCGAGGCGCATGGCGATGAACTTGCCGTAACGCTCGACGGCAACCACGCGCCTGCCGGCGAGCGACTTCGCCGTCGCCTGGGGAGCCCCGCGCAGTACTCTCAACTGGCGAAATTCGGCGTTCATAATGCGCCGCCCCACGATCGTCCGCCGGAGGGAGCGCACTACGGTCTCAACTTCAGGAAGCTCAGGCATGGCCGACGAGATTCACTTCGGGCAGGTCGACCAGGATCTCGCCGGAATCGACGCGAACGGAGTACGTTGGGACCCGGATCTCATCATTGAAGACGCAAGCTCCGGTAGAGGAATCGAACTCCCAGGCGTGCCACGGGCAGGTTATGAATCCGCCGTCAAGCGCTCCCTGCCCCAGGGGACCGCCCTGATGAGGGCAGGTACCAGAGAGGGCGCGAATCTCGCCTTCGACGTTGCAGAGGGCATAGAGATCGTTGCCCCGTACAATTTCGATCAGACTTCCGGGCGGCAGTTCCTCGAGCGAGGCGAGTTTCTCGAATGCCATCTCCCCAGTATCCGGTATTTGCCGTCACCGAGGCGTTGCCAGAGACTTTGGAGGGATCAACGCGGATAGTGTTGGTCGTGGTCGTGCCTGTGATCTTCTTCACGCGCGTGGCCGCTCTGCCATGCTCCGCGCTCCTGAGCGTCGCGTGGGCGAAGTTCGTGCGCTTCGGGCGGACGGGCATAGCCGCCGGGCCGGGCGACCGGTCCCGGACCATAATGTCGAACTCCCGCGTAAGGGTGCACATAGGCATAACGGTTATTCCAGGTGCGGCCCCAGCGGGCATTATTTATGAAAATCGCGTGGCCGCCCCAGTCGAATCGGTTATAACCCCAGCCCCACGGACGGAACGCGACGCCGAGAGAAATGCCGAAATTAAAGCCGATCGCGCCACCGATGAAAAAGCCGGGACGCGGCGGGTAGTAGACGATCGCCGGGTTGTAATACGGGACAACTATGTATGCCGGGTTTACAGGCGCGATGGCAATGTAGGGGCCGTTGGAGACGGTAACCTGACCGTTGGATCGCAAATAACCGTAATCGTATGCTTTCCTGCGCTCACTTTGGACCGCATCCATAACTTGAGGCTGCTGGGCAAGAAATGCGTCGCCGAGTTGACGGGTCCAGGCCGGGTCGGAGGCCATCATGGCGAGAATGTTCGGGAACGGGAGCAGGGCCTGAACGCTTGGGTCCCAGGGAAGCTGGTCTGCGCTGATCGCGGCTGCCAGAGCGTCTCCCGTTAAATAATGATGCTGGTCGGCCCATTGCGCCGCGGCGGGAATCTGATCGGAATAAGTAGCCGCGGCCATCACCTGAGCGAGCAGGGAATCGGGATAGAGGGCGATGCGGGAAACCAGCTGGTCCAGTTGCTCAGGAGGAAAATAAGGCGGCGGCTGCTGCGGATACTGCGGGGACGCCTGACCGTACGGAGGCGCCTGGGGCGGGTATTGCCCGGGCTGCTGACCGTAGGGTGGCTGTTGCTGCGGATAGGGCGCCGCTTGCGGGGGATACTGGGGCGGCTGCTGCGGGTACGGCGCCTGAGCAAAGACCTGACCCGAAGATAACAACGTAAGAAGTACAGGGATTGAAATGGTTTTCGGCATCTTGCGAGTGGCTATGAGCACGTAGGATTCCCTTCACACTCGCAGACGACTCACAAGGGCTGTCCGTTCCCGTCGGACAGGCGGGATTAAGGGCAATAAATATTACGGTTCATTCATCAAGTTGCGCCTGACGGAGCCGCGCACAATCGCTAACGCTGTCCGGTTAAAACTGCCTCGCATCTCAGCGGCGCCCAGGCGAAGAAAATACCCCCACCGACAACCAGGCAAGGTTATCGGTTCAGCTCTTCCGCTTCCGCGGTGTTATTTCAAAAACGAGACTGCCGCGAAAACAGCGCCCATCACGACCACAGCGACGGCGCTGATGACGGTATAGCGCATTAACTTTTCTTTCGGGGAACCTTCCATGTCCTCTGCCTTAATCTGGTCTTCCAGGCTGTCAAACATTTAATTATTCTCCTTATCCTAAATCGAACGGTTTTCCGTCCTTGCCAAGATAGTACTCCACTTCGGGCCCGGCGTCACGGGGGGGTGGGGCGAAAAAACATCCGCATGTTTCGCCGCTTTTCACCCCAATGGTTATGCGGTCCGAAGTTACAAAATCGCTGATATGCCAGTTAGTAAGATCGCCGTAACAGGCGGATCGCCACTTAACGGAAGTTGTGAGCGCTCTATCTATCTTGCGCTGCTATCTATGATGGTTGAAAAGGCGCGCGAACCTGTGCCGTTTCAAATCTTCCAGACGGAATCGAGTTCGATCCTGAGTCCGGTATCCGGATTTCTTGCCGACGCCGGCTTCACCCATTCACTTACTCCCGCGCGAAACTGCACCTTCGGCTGCGCCTACCGCAATGTTCCGACGATGCGAGTGCATGCCGGTCTTCGTTCCGGCGACTGGCAACACTGGGGACAGTGGACAACCATCAAGCGCAATGCCGCCCGGCTGGCGCGCCGCGAGCTTCGCCCCGACCAGGTTATCTATTGCTCGCCCCTGACCGAGCAGGGACAGGAGGGACGCGCGAACCGCGTCCCTACCAGCCCGCTGAAGGCGAGGCTCGCGTCATGCCCGATCTCCTCAACGCGGTGGCGGCCAATCCGCCACGGGTATTCGTGATCCAGACGCGCGGTCCCCTGATCGTCCGCGATATCGATTTGCTGCGGGTTCTGGCAGCACGAACGACTCTGCGCGTGAGCTTCTCGATCACAACCGACTCCGACAGCGTCCGGCGAATTTTCGAACCCGGTTGCGCACCGATCTCCGAGCGCTGGCAGACGGTTGCGGCGTCGCAATCGGCGGGAATTGAAACGTCCGTCGCGATCGCTCCGATATTGCCCTGCGATCCCGCGGCGATCATCGAACGCGCGGCCGCGGCCACGTGCGGGCCACGACACGGGACGCGGCAATCGCGGTTTGTGCTCGCCACGGCTGGAACGAGTGGCTGGATCCGGCGTTTCGGCGCTCGCGAACGCAAAGGGCCGGTGGTTCGGTCACGGGCCGGCCGGATTCGGATTGCTTGCCAGCGCCGGGAACATAGCTTGATGCCGCGGCGTCTTATAATCGAAGAGAAACTTTAACCGAATCGGCCAGGCGAACCGGGTAGTCCGGCTTGACGTTCGCTTGAAGCAAAAACTTCGAGGTTATATTGGCAGCCAATTATTACCTGAACCTGAACTCGAGCCTGACAGCCGAGCAGGAAGCCGTTCTGGAGGATCACCGCCTCATTTCCAGTCTGCAGGCGGGCGATGAGGACGCGTACGAACAACTCATCGAGCGATTTCAATCGCCGGTTTACAATCTGGCCTACCGCCTGCTGAACGATCAGTCGGACGCCAGCGACGTGGTTCAGGAAGTCTTCCTGAAGATCTTCAGAAACGTCGGTAATTTTCGAGGCGACAGCAGCCTCCGTACCTGGGTTTACCGTATTGCGGTAAACGAATCCCACAATCGCCGGCGCTGGCTCTTCCGTCATCGCCGCGGAGAAACGGGAATCGAGGAGACGTTTGAGGACTCCGAAACCCGGGAAAAGCCCCTGATGGACGCGGGCGAAACGCCGTTTGATTTCACTGTCAACCGGGAAGCCCAGATCCTGCTCGAAGAAGCTCTCGCGGCCGTCAACCCTGTGTATCGCGCCGCGCTCGTCCTGAGGGAGGTCGAGGATATGAGTTATGAAGAGATCGCCGATATTCTTGAAGTCTCAATCGGCACCGTAAAATCGCGAATCGTCAGAGGCCGCGAGGCGCTCCGACGCAATCTCGCGACGAGGCTCGATCCCGGCCCTTCCCTGCAACTGGTTCCGAGGACGGCGAAATGACTGCAGAACTGACCTGCGGTTGGGTCCAGGATACTCTCTGGGATTACCTGGAGGGAACGATCGACGAGAGCGAGCGCACAGCCATCGCCATGCATCTTCGCGAGTGCCGCGACTGCAGTTTGCATCGTTCCGAAGCGCGCTCAATGCGCGTGGGTCTTAAGAGTCTGCCCGCAAAGAACGTTCCTTCGATGCTTGCGACTCGTCTGGCTGTAATTGCGTCGCGTGAGCGTTCGCGCTCGCTGCTGCAGCGCGACCTGGCGGCGCGTATGAGCGAACTTCGTTCCAGGGCGAAGCTGCTCTTCGATAATTTATTGAAGCCGATCGCCTTTCCCGCAGCCGGCGGCATGCTTGCTTCCCTCTTCTGCTTCGTGGCGATTGTGGACACGCTGCACTATCATCCCGAATGGCAACCTGATATGCCAGTTGGCCTGTTCACACAAGTGACGGTGAACGATCTCTCGCCTTTTTCGGTGGACGGGTCGGCTGACGTGCTCGGCGTTCAGTTGACTGTGGACCCCGATGGCGCGGTCAGCGATTTCGAACTTCCCAAAGGCGCCGTGTCGCCGGAAGAGATGAAGGAGGTCGGCAATCTGGTGCTCTTCAGCACTTTCAAGCCGGCTACCGCTTTCGGACAGCCGGTTACCGGTAAGATTCGGGTCGATATCCGTCATATCAACATCCGCGGTTAATCGGGATCGCGATTAATCGGGAACTCGGTTAACCAGGAAAAGACGACCCGCAAAATTGGCGCGTCAGAAACTCGGACAGCACTTTCTCGTCAGCGGCAAGATTCTGGAGCGGATCGCTACCGCCGCTTGCGGCGATCACGCCGCTCTGGCTGTGGAGATCGGCCCGGGTCAGGGTGCGTTGACCGAACGGCTGCTCGCTCGTGCAGATCGCGTTTGCGCGATCGAACTCGATGAGGCGCTGGTTGGTCAGCTTCGCGAACGCTGGCGTGGGGAGCCGCGATTCGAAGTTCTGGAAGGCAATGCCCTGGATGCCGACTGGTCGAAATGGGGGGCCGGGGTACTCGCCGGGAATCTTCCCTACTACGTTGCCACGCCCATCATTTCACGATATGTGCGCGCGCCCGGGCTGCTTAGCCAGGCGGTCTTTCTGATTCAGAAGGAGGTCGCGGAGCGGATCACGGCCAGCCCGGGCGGCCGCGAGTATGGATATTTCTCGGTTGAATGCCAGTTGTTCGCCGAGCCGAAGTACCTTTTCACTGTGCCGCCGGGAGCGTTCCGCCCCCCGCCAAAAGTCGATTCGGCGGTGATTCGTCTGACGCCGCGATCCGAGTTGCCGATTGATGAGCCGGAGGCATTTCTGGCTTTTGTTTCCGGTTGTTTTCGGCAGAAGAGAAAGACATTGAGAAATAATCTTGCGGCGAAGTATCCGGCGGCGATTCTTGAAGGGCGTCCGGAGATGTCCCGGCGCGCCGAACAGCTGAGCGTGTTGGAGTTTGTGGAGTTGTATCGATCGCTGGAAAACGTGGTGCGAACACCGGCGACAAGATCGCCGGCGCTACCGGGTTGACGTAAAGTTCCGCGCCGGGCGGAAGCCCGGCGGCAGGGTCGAAACCCTGCCCCACAGGTTTATGGCTATATCCAGCCGATAGCGGCTCGCACTACGATCCACATTTTCTCGAGAGTCGAAAGTGAGATGCGCCGCTTCAGGACATCGTAGGGGGATTCCGCGACGCGATCCAGTAAGCGCGAGTAAATCGCGATCAGCGCCCAGAGCGATGGGCGGCTTTTCGGTTGTATCAGCGCCAACAGCGGCTCGGATTCCCGATAATAGCCGCGCGCGCGGTCCGTCTCGAACTCCATCAGTTGGCCGAACTGCTCGCTGCGTCTTCCCTGCTTCAGATCCTCTGCCGGCACCGCGAATCTGGCGAGATCTTCGGCAGGAAGGTAAATGCGGCCGAGTCCGGCGTCCTCCCTGATATCGCGAAGAATGTTTGTCAGCTGGAATGCGATGCCACATTTTTCCGCAAGTTCCAGAGCGCTTTGTCGAGAGTCCGGCGATGCGAATCCGAAGATATGTACAGTCGTGAGTCCCACGACCGAAGCCACGCGATAGCAATAACGGTAAAGCTCTTCAAAGGTTGCGATGTTCCGGGGCTCAAGGTCGGACGCCACGCCCTCGATCATCTCGTAGAAGTACTCGTGGGGAATCCCGTATCGTTCCACGGAATCGAGAAATGCCGGCCATGCCGGATTCTCATCCGGGCGCCCCGCAAAAGCATTATCAAGCCCGCAACGCCAGCGATCCATCGCGGACCGCGTCGCTCCGGGCTCGTCGCTGAGATCGTCGCAATAGCGCATAAACGCATAGACCGCGCACATTGCGTTCTTCTGCCCGGGCGGGAGCAGGATGAAGGAATAGTAAAAGTTGCGCGCGCGTTTCTTCGCGACGGCGCGGCAATGCGCATACGACTGATCGAGCGAAACAGGCATTCTGTGCAGTTACGCGGCTCGGGCAAAGGCGGCGCGAGCGAGCGCACCGATCAGAAGGCCGGCGCGTTCGATTTTCGAGATCTTTGGCCGGCGCGACAGCACGTCATAATCCTGTTGCTCGATCTTGTCGAGAATTCGGAGGCCGCCGCGGCTGAATAGTTCAAGATCCACCGCAAGCCGCCGGTTCACCATTCCGTTCAAAGGCAGTCCCGCCAGGAAGAGCTCGCGGGCGCGATCCACGGCTTCTCGCATGATGGCGCGAAAGCGGTCGTCAAAACGATGCGCGAATAAGTCTTCGACCGTGTAGTCATACCGGGCAAGCAGATTGAGCGGCAGATAGACCCGGTCTTTGAGCTGATCGATTGTGACATCCTGCCAGAAATTCGCAAGCTGGAGCGCGGTACACGTGTCATCCGACAAACGCTGCCGCTCGGCATCGGAGTACCCGCAGAGATAAAGCACGAGCCGCCCGACCGGATTGGCCGAGTACAGGCAGTAGTCGAGAACTCCGTCCCACGTCTGATATCGCGTGACGGTCTGATCCTGGACAAAGGCCCGGATCAGGTCCGCAAACGGCTGCTTCGGAATTCCGTATTTTTTCGCTGTGCCGCGCAACGCGACAAAGACGGGATGTCGGGTCTCCCCCTCGTACATTTGATCCAGTTCGGTCTGCCACCAGGCCAGCAGCCTGAGGCTCTCATGGACATTGCCGATTTCGTCCCCGAGATCGTCCGCCCAGCGGCAATACGAGTACACGTTGTAGAAGTCCTGGTGCAGTTCCTTCGGCAATAGGAAGCTGACGACGTGAAAATTCTCGTAGTGGTGAGTCGCCAGCCAGCGTGTGTACTGCTCCGCTTCGGCGAGGCTCCAGCTGCGTTCGAGCGCCTGCGAGTTCCCGACGAACTCGCGCGGCATCAACGTCGTGGTCATGGAATGATGGCGGTTTTCAGCGGTCCGCTTCCTTCCATCAGCCGGAACAAAACCTGCGACAGGCTCTCCAGCGGCTCTTCCGCCTGGACAAAGTCCCTCGCAGTCACCCCACCGTTTTCGATGATGTCGAGCGCTTCGCGGAACGCACGCGGTGTATGGTGGAAGCTCGCCTTGCACGTGATTTCCGAATAGTGGAGCAGGTTGGTATCGAGCTGCACCTGAGTGCCGCTGGGGGGGCCGCCGAAGAAATTAACGAGGCCGCCGCGGCGCAACATCTCGACCGACCAGTTCCATGTTTGCGGCTGCCCTACCGCTTCGACGACAACGTCAGCCCCGAGGCCACCCGTCAGTTCGCGAACCGCAGCCACCGGGTCGAGCGTTTCCTCCGTCGCAATTACGCGGTCGGCGCCCAGCTTCAACGTGTGCTCGAGTCTGGATCGGCGGCGTCCTATCGCAATCACCTGCGCGCCGCGGAGCTTGGCTAATCTTACGAACATCGAACCGATCGGGCCGATGCCGATAACGGCCATCGTGTCTCCCGCTTCGAGACCCGTGTCGTCAAGGCCTTTTACGACGCAGGCAAGCGGCTCTGCAAGGGCGGCGTCCTGATAGCTCAGGTGGGGCGCCACCTCCCACGTGTTTCGTTCCACAATGCGCGACGGGATGCGAATGAATTCGGCATACGCGCCATTGTTGAACATCAGATCTTCGCAAAGGTTCACTTTTCCGCGCTTGCAGTAGAAGCACTGCAGGCACGGAGCCGAGTTTGCTGCCACCACGCGCTGGCCCGGCTGGAAGCGCGTCACGGAGTCGCCCACGGCGACTACCTCGCCCGCGAACTCATGGCCAAAGACAGCGGGCGGCACGATCATCTTCGCGTGATAGCCCCGGCGAAACACCTTGATATCCGTGCCGCAAGTGAGGGCCGCGCCCACTCGAACGAGAATATCTCCAGGCCCGATGCAGGGCACCGGGATTCGCTCCAGTTGAACCTGTTCTTTGCCGTAAAGGACCGCCGCGAGCATCGTCTTTCCCAATTCGTTCTCTTTCAAACGGGGCGCGTGCGTGCGAGCTCCTGCGGATGAACGATAATTTTCAGCGGGTGCTCCCCGGGAAATTCTCCCGGATGCGTCGCCAGGCGAAACGCAAAATCGATCTTATCAAGTGGAACACGGTGCGATATCAATAAATGCACCGGCAATTTCCCGCTGAAAACCAGATCCGCGGAGTCTTTCTGAATATCCACCGAAGCGCTGTATGACCCCAATAATGACCTTTCGCCAACGCAAATACTGGCTCCCGAAAGCTCTATTCTTTCTTTATCCGAGGTCTGCGCGAAGAGCATGATTTTCGCTCCGGGACGCGTCGATTTCACCGCTTCTTCGACCACGCCGCCTACATTCGTCGCGACAAAAACCATATCGGCGCCGCGGCCTTCGGTGAGTTCTTTCAGTTTTGCCGGCACGTCTGTGGTTCGAGGATCCACTGCAAACGCGGCTCCGCACTGTTTCGCCAGATCCAGGCGTTGCGGGATGGTGTCCGTCGCCACGATCGTGCATCCGCGGAGTTTCAGCATCATCGTGAAGAGCAGACCGATGGGTCCCTGCCCCTGCACGAGAACGACGTCATCCGGCTGTGGATCGCACTGCTCGACCGCTTTCAAACATGTGTTCACCGGCTCGACGAACGCCGCGACTTCAAACGGAACACCGTCGGGAATCTTTTCAACGCCGCGTTCGACGATCCAGTCCATCACACGAACATACTGCGAAAAGCCGCCGCCCGCAGGCTCGAAACCGGCAGTAACGCCCACTTTCTTGTAAACGGGGCATTGCGCATAAAGTTTGCGGGCGCAATAAAAACAGCTGCCACAGGGGATGTGATGAAACACGATGACTCTGTCGCCAGGCTGGAATTTTGTCACATTCGCGCCTGCGTGCGCCACGACTCCGGCGGTTTCGTGTCCGTAGATGCGAGGGGGCGCGAGAAGGTTATATTCGATCTTCTTGAGGTCGGTGTGACAGACGCCGCAGGCCTCCACGCGAATCAGGATTTCGCCGGCGCCGATTTCCGGCGTATCGACCTCGTCCACCGAAACGATGCTGTTGCCTCGGTAGACCGCCGCGAACATATTCGGCGGCGCTGCAACATCGGCGTTTTCTTCTGTCTCATCAAAACGTACAATCGGCAAGAAAGTCTCCCAATTTCTTCGACGCGGCGTCGGTGCGACGCTTCAGGCGCAGCAACTCTCCGAAGCGCTGCCGAGGCCGTGCCAGCGCTCCGGTCACCAGCCGCAGCGTGCTGAATTGCCCCTCGGGCGTAAGCGCGGCATTAAAATCGTTTTCAAAATCCTCATCGGCCAGATCGCTGATCGCGCGAACGCAATAAAAAGGCAGGTCCAGATCTTCAGCTGCCCGAGCCGCCCCCGCTGCTTCCATTTCTACTATCGATGCGCCGGTCGCGCGCAGGTTGCGCTTTTCGGCCGCAGTGGCGGCAATGTGATCGATCGAAGCGACGGCGCCTGACGCGATTCCGGACCCAACAACCCCTGGAACCAGCGTCTCATATCTCCTCGATCCGTTGCGCACCTCGCACGCGACGAAGATGTCCCCAACCCGCAGCGATTCATCGAGCGCACCGCAAAATCCGATATTGCAAACGGCCGACGGCTTCGGAGCGACCAGCACCGCGGCGAATGCGCGATCGGAGCCCGCGCCGTTTGCGATCGCCATCGCCTCCCCGCCCTTCCACCGGCCAGTGCGTACCCAGGCGACCGGCAGTGGAATCGCCCGAACGTTCTCCCAGTGAGCGATGAGGCCGGCGCATTCACGCGGGTCGGCGGCGACAAACAAGATTGGGCCAGCCATGAGTCCGAATCAGCCCCTTAGTGCGCGCCAGGTCGCCAGACAACGCTCAGCCGTTTCCAGCTCCGGATACCGGCTGCCTTCCTGTTCGATCAGATAGTATTGGACGCCGCCTGTGCTCTCGGCCGCTTCGAAGATTCGTGGCCACGGCGCCACGCCTTCGCCGAAAAGCACGCGATAGCCTTTATCTTTTTCTGATTCCGGTTTTGATTCCGGTCCTGATGCCGCTCCTGGTGCCCAGTCCTTGCAGTGAATGCTTCTGATTCTCCCCGGGTTGGAGTTGATCCAGGCGACGGGGTCCGATCCCGCCTCGATCGATGTGCCCACATCGAATTGCATCATGAAATCCTTCGGCGTGTTTGCGGCGATGATCTCGATCGGGCGCTTGCCTTCGAGCGGAACGAATTCGACCTGATGGTTGTGATAGCCCGACCTCAGTCCCATTGGTTTCAGCGTTTCCACAATTCCGTTCAATTGATCGCACAGCAACTTCCAGCCATCAAGGCCGGCGATCCTTCCCGTGCTCGCCATGACTACGTACGTTGATCCCAGTATTTTGTTCAACTCCGCGGCCTTCTTGAGCCCTTCAGCGGTGAAAGACGGCGCGTTGTTGTGGGTTGAGCGGCATTCGAGGCCTGCGTCATCGAGGAATGTGCGCATCTCCCGGGCATACTGCGGAGTCCAGTCAAAATAGGGAGCGTAGAACTCGACCACCTGGTACCCCATTTTCGCAACCACCTGAATGGTCGCCACAGGATGTCTCGCAAACTCGCCGCGTACGGAGTAAAGTTCCAGCCCGACCGAAATTTGTCTGGCGGCAGGCGCGGCGCTTGCCACACGTGAAGCAATCGGAAGCGCCGCAGCCCGCGCGAGCAAACTTCTCCGGGACAATTTCATGCTGAATCAATTATCTTATTGATCGACTCCGGACACAGGAACCGCGGGAGTCAGTTTTCCGACGGTCTCGGGTCGATGGAGTCGATGATCACTACCTTTACAGCTCCTCTTGTTTTCCTGAGGGACAGACCCAACTGGTCTCGCAGGGCTGAGGACAGTACAGGGTAGCTCACGCCGGTTTCTGAAGCAGGGCCATACCCGGGATCGAAATCCAGCTGGAAATCGAATTTGCCATCCAGTCCGGTTCGGTCGAGGACCGGAGCTTGAACGATGCCCTCGATCCGCTCAGCCAGAGGCTGGATCGTCACGTCGCTTCCAACGATTCGCCAATGATCACGTCTCCCGGTTGCCAAAACCTGCCCCGGGACCGGCGTCAAAGCGATGAGGCCATCTTCGGCTGCCCTGGGTCTGTCGGGATTCTCAACGTGGGCTTTGAGTCTGAGGCCGTTCGGAGGGACAACAAGCTCATAAACATCCCGCTCACGCGTCTCTTCGTGCGACTTGAGATGGTAGCGCCTGGCCAGCAGATCGCGGAGGAGCGTTTTGTACTCGCTCACCGAGGTTTTCGGCGGCACAATAGCGCTCACATTTACGAAATGATCCCATTCGATCCTGGATGAAAGATTCGGCATGCGGAAGGTTTCCGACTCCTGAAAACCGAATGCTTCCAGGACCAACAGCTGCAACGGCTGACAGCGATATGCAACTCGCTCAGGGTTATCGGTCCCCGGACCGCCCTGACGTCCCCAGGAGATATCCCGGCAGTCCTCTTGAAGCTTTTTCGGATCGATAACCTTGATCGAGGCAACCTCGAACTCCTGGGCGAACAGCGACACTGACGCGGCTGCGAGCCATACCGCAGATAAGATCGATTTCATTGCGCGAGCGCCTTTAAAAGGATGTCGGCCTTTTAAAAGGGTACGCGAACGCGGGGCGGTGCGCCACATAGCTTCGGGCGCTGACACTCCACTCCATAGGATTGCTACGTAAGGCTCGGGATCAGGACGGCGGAAAGAACGCCGAGGCGGTTCTCGCGGATGTTGCGGGCGAGATTGCCTGTGGAGGCTGCGAAATCCGGACCCATCACTACAGCAAGATTCAATCCGTTCGGCGGCGGACCGGCCTGGAGCGATTTGAACCAGTCGAGCGCGGTTTCGCTGTCGTCTTGCCAGAGAAAGACCTTGAATCCGGCTTGTTCCAGGGCCGCGCGGGTGTCACCTTCGCTGAGCAGAAAGCTGGTCGAGGCGTCGCGCGCCCACGGGGTGGGATAGATGACATCGTTATTGCGAAGCACCACGTCATAGGTGACGAACCGGCCAGCCGGGGCCAGGATCCTGCGAACCTCCGCATAGAGGGCGGAGCGGTTCCCGATGTTCATCGCTACGTGCTGCAGGAATACCGTGTCGAATTGTGCGTCCTCGAAGGGCAGCTGGAGGGCGTCGCCGACTTGAAACCTGGCGCGATCGGACAGACTGCAGCGCGCCGTGAGGTAACGGGCCGCGTCGACGAAGGCGGGGCTGAGGTCGATACCTGTTACGTCGCACCCGAATGTGGCAGCGAGATAACGCGCGGGACCGCCGATTCCGCAGCCGAGATCGAGTACCCGGCTTGATAGCCCGACCCCGGCCGAGTTGGCCAGTTCCGCGGTGGCGAGGATGCCCCGGATATGGAACTGGTCGAGTGGCGCGAGTTGAGCGACGGTCCACGTCTGATCTTCTGCCGAGACCGTTGCGAGGGCCGACTTGATCCGGCCGGTGAGGTCGGTGGGGTTATAGTGCGCGCGTACCTTTGCGGTGATATCGGTCATAGAGGTTCTCAATCGAGCTAAGCCGCGGCGGCAAGCGGTCGGTCCATCCTTGACTGAGGACGTACCAGCCAATAGAGAGCGACGACATGCGTGATCACCAGCAGGGGCACGTAAATGATCGGGATCGCATATGCGGCGCCCAGTTGCCCAGCCATCGCCGGAAGGCCGACCCGGAGGGCATGGTAGTAGTCGATGATGATATCGCCCAACCCGACGAGGTTGAAAGCGCCGACGAATAACCAGAAGAGGGCCCTCCACCTTACAGTGGCAAGCGCCAGCATCGCCAGCACCGCGGCTCCAAAATCGCCCCAGGCGGCGAAGGTGGAAAAGCCCGATGGCAACTGAGAGCCGACGACACCTGGAAGGACGAAGACCAGCCCAAAGAAGCGAAAGCTATGCAGAGTTGCAATGGCGCGGTGCGCTTCAAACCGGCCCATCGGCCTGAGTCGGGGCAGAATGTACACATTGAAGCAGAGCAACCACGCGACATAACCTGAAACGAGATGTATTCGGAAGAGATTTTCTGGCGACATTTGGCCTCCCGATCATAGGATTACATATATCATCCTATGGTTTCAGAAAATTTCCTCCGCCCCCCGCAACGGTCGGCTGCACCGTGAGATGATCGCGAGCATCCTATAATAAGCCATGCGATACGGGGCCGAGCACAAAAGTGAAGTCCACCAGAAGATTGTGAAGGAGGCTTCGCGGCGCGTTCGCGTCGAAGGCGTCACCGGCGCCGCGGTTTCCGCCGTTATGAAGGACTCCGGCCTGACCCACGGAGGCTTTTACAAGCATTTCGAAAACAAAGACAAGCTGCTCGCGGAGTCCCTGGGCGAGGCTTTCCGGGAGATTGCCGAGCGTCTGGCTGATGCTGGAGAAAAATCCCCACCAGGGACGGCGTGGAAGGCGATCGTGAAGACCTACTTGAGCCCGGAACACTGCGATCATGCGGAGTGCGGATGCCCGGTGGCGGCGCTCGCGCCCGAGTTGGCGCGAGCCGACGAGGCATTGAAGGTCGCGATCCTTGAGGAGTTGTTTAAATATAAGAGTCGAATGATTCCCCTGATGCCGGGCCGGCGCGCTGCCGAGAAGGAGCGCGCATTCTTTGCGATTTTCTCCACGATGATCGGGGCAATTGCAATCGCCCGAATGCTGCCGGATCAGGCGGGACGAGCGAAAGTGCTCGCCAACGCGCGGGAATTTCTCCTGCGGAGCTTCTGAAGAAGGTGAGAGGAATGCGCCTGCCCGATTACGCACCACGGCCCGCGCACCTGAAATGGCTTCTCGATTCGGATCCCGCAATCCGCTGGCAAGTCATGAGGGACCTCACCGATGAAGCTCCCGACGCGATTGCGGCCGAGCGGGCTCGCGTGGCAACCGAAGGCTGGGGAGCGCAACTCCTCGCCTCGCAAACTCCCGCCGGGCACTGGGGTGGTGGGCCTCGCGGGTGGAGAGACGATTTACCGGAAGACGACCGACGCCTGCTGATTACTCTCTACGCTCTCGCCGTTCTGAAAGACCTCGGGCTCGACCCCGCCAGCGGGGAGGCCCGCCAAATGATCGACCGCGTCGACGAGCGGCTCGTGTTCCGGCGGCTTAACAACCGGCCGTTCCTTCACGGCGAAACGGAGCCCTGCATCAACGGCAGAATCCTCGGCCTCGGCGCATATTTCAAAGAACCGAACGACGCGCTGGCAGAGCAACTCCTGCGCGAGCAACTCGAAGACGGTGGGTGGAACTGCGAGGCCCCCAGGAGCCCGCGATCTTCGTTCCATACGACCATATGCGTGCTCGAAGGTCTGCTCGATTATGAACGAGCGGGACGTGGATCGGCGTCCGTTGCCAGGGCACGCAAAAGGGCCGAAAACTATCTGCTCAGTCGTCGCATGTTCCGTTCGCTCCGAACCGGCGAGGTCGTCAACAAACGCTGGCTTCGCTTCTCGTTCCCGACGTTCTGGCACTATGACGTTTTGCGCGGGCTCGATTATCTCCGGGATGCGGGAATCAAGCCCGACGAACGCGTGAGTGAAGCCGTCGGAATCGTGATCGAGCGTCGCCACCAGAACGGGCGCTGGCCGCTCAACCTGCTTCATCCGGAATATATTCCACTGGAGATGGAGACCGGCATTGGGAGAGCAAGCCGCTGGAACACGCTTCGCGCTATGCGAGTGCTTCGCTGGTACGGCAATTCGACATAGCAGAGGTCTCCGGAAACGGCTGTTATGATTGACCCGCCATGGAGATCCGGCACCTTCGCGACTTCTGCGTACTCGCCGAACGACTTCACTTCACCAGAGCGGCTGAGCTGTTGAACGTCGCGCAACCCGCGCTCAGCCACCAGATCAGGCAGCTCGAAGAGGAAATCGGAACGCCGTTGCTCAACGCTCGAACCGGCGGGTACGGCTAACTGCCGCAGGCGAAGCGTTTCTCTCTCGCGCCACTCGCATTCTGGCGGACATCGACAAAAGCGGCGTCGGCCACGGAGTCGCCAGAGTCCTGGCAATCGGTGTGGTAAGCACAGCCGTTTGCGGCGTTTTGCCCGACCTGCTTCGCAGCTTCCGCCGGGAGTTTCCCGATGTCGGAATCGATATCCGCGAGATGCAACCCGGTGAACAGATCGAAGCTCGGTGGACTCCATGAAAGAAATCGAACTGGATTGCGAGTACAAGGCCTTTTCGCGGCTATTGCGGCCGGACCTTCTGGATTTCGAAGGGCGATTCGACGGTGTGCTGTCTCACTTCGGCATTGATGTCGGCCAGAACCTCGCCCGCCTGCTCAGAGTGCAGTTGTTGTTCGAGACGGCTGAGCGCGACGCCGATTACGTCGCGGTGGTGAAGTTTGGCGCCGCAACTGGTCGCACTCAATTCCAGCCAGAGCCGGTGCGCGCGATCGATGTCTTCGGGCCATAATCGCGGCGGATGAGGTCCCAGGTTGAAGAAGAGGGACTGATCCGGATCGGGCAGCACGATCTCCAGAGAGAGTGACGGCCGCGGAGGTTCGAGAGACTCCCACGCTTCACCAACCACCTTCCCCTGTTCGGCGGGATTACCGGCGTAAAGAGGCGAAAGCCCCGTCACAATTCGCGACGATTGCAGGCGCTGCGCGGTCTGCACCATTCCCAACCAGGGATCGGCCGCGGCAACCGCGAGAAGCTCGACGTGCTTCCCGGCCTTCTCCGCGATGGACACCACCTTCGTGAAAAGGTCCTGCTCGGCGGCGGCGAAAATCTGGTCGGCATTCAGGTCGTATTCACCAGACGCCGCGGCCGTAACGCGGTGGACCGAAAGCACCACGATGTCCACTTTGCGCGTATCGGTTTTGGCCAGCGTCTTTTCCAGATGCTCGAGATGAAACGGATTGCGGCACGCGACCAATACGTTGCCCGGACGCGCGTGCATTTCCTCCTGCGAAACCTCCGCGCTCTGATCCAGTCGAAACTGCTCGAGGTCCTGACGGTTACGCGCGTGCTCTTTGCGGTTGATCCGCTCCGAGATGGTGAATAAAAGGAAAAACGCAAGTGTGAATGAGACGCCGGCGATGGTCGCCAGTTCCTTGGTAAAGACATTGATGCAGGCGAGGGTAAAGAGGAATAACGTGATCAGACCCAGACCAACCGGAATCTCGACCCCGCGCACCTTGAAATTCAACGGCACTTTCCATTCGCGGTTTTCAGGTTGTTTGAACCGCAAAACCAGAACCGAGAGCGCGTTGAACGAAAAACTCCAGACGACGCCGAAAGCGTACGCCTCACCAAGCGTGTTGACATCGCCGCGGCTGAGGATGATGGTCAGGATTTGCAGCCCCACCACCGTGTTGATCAGGCGGCTGGTGGTGCCGAACTTCGGATTCGGCTTGCGGAACCAGTTGGGCAGCACGCCATCTTCCGCTACGCGGTTCAGCACGCCGTTCGAGCCGATGATGGCCGTATTGACTGCGCCGGCAAGAATGAGCGTTCCGACTACGACCACGAAAATATGAAACAGGAGCTTCAGCGCCGGGGGCCCGACCAGGAAGATGGACAAGCCTCCGAGCAGGTTGTCGAGATACTTCGGCCTTTCGGAATCCGGAATCAGCATCACCGCGAAGAACGACGCGAGCGATGTGAACAGCATGCTGTAAAGAAAAATGACGTTGCCTGCCCGCTTGAGGTTCTGCAGTTTCGGCGAGGCAAGCTCGCGATACACCTGCGCCAGCGTTTCAAAGCCGCTCATGGCGAGCAACGAGTGTCCGAGCCCGATCAGAATGGCGACCGCGGTAATGGTGGGCGCGACCGTGCCCTTGAGCCATCCAACCGCGTTCGGTCCCAGGCGGAGATTCGCCTTCACCGGCAGCGGAACGGGTTGAAATCCTTTCAGAGCCATGGTGAGCAGGCACCATGTGACCAGGATCACGACCATGACGGTGGTGATCTGCATGATCCGCAACGCCTTCTCGCTGGATTCATGCATGCCCAGCAGGTTCTTGCGCCAGAAATACACTGTGGCGAGGATGGCGAACGCAGCCGCGAAGTACGGAGGGTAGAAATGCAGCCCGGGGATATGATACCGGTCGCCCATTTCGTTCAGAATGCCCGCCAGATAGAGTCCCGCACTGACGCCGCTGATGGGGCCGGTAAGAATGTAGTCGAACATGAGCGCCGAGACGGATATCTTGGCGAGGGTGCCGCCCATGGCTTCGTGGACGACCTTGTACACTCCGCCACGGACGAACATGCTGCAGCTCTCGACGTAGATCGCCCTTACCGCATAAGAGAAGAGCATGACGGCGAGGATGAACCAGGGGGCCGATTTGCCGATCTGGGTTTCGGCGATTCCTCCCGCGTAGTAGGCCGAGGAAGCGAGATCGCTCAGGACGATCGCCGCCGCTCTCCAGAACGAGATGAACGACAGCATGACCGTGGTTGCGACCACAACTTTCGTCCGCGTGGAAGTACCCGCAGGCAACCGCGTAGTCTCACCAGATGTCATATTGAATTTTTACCAGGAGGGTTTGCCGGAAGGGATGCGCAAGCTAGCGGTTCGCATCCCACTATTTCATTTTTATTGTCTCGCGCGCCGCATGATTCAGCACGGATTGATTCAGCAAGGCTTGATTCGATACGGCTTGATTCAGCACGGCTTGATTCGGTACACCAGAGGCGATAAAGCACTTCACGACGAACTTCTTCAATTACTTCACCAGCGGCGCCGGAGTCGAGATCCTTTTGCAACAGCCGCAGGGCCAGATCAATGATATCCCGATCCTCGTGAGTGCGAATGCCGCTCCGGAGCTCCAGTTCCGTCCTGATACTTTCGAGAATCTCCAGATCGCCCGATGGGAGGAGCAATTCGCCGGCGAACGGCTGTTTTCGGAAAACCATTTATTTTTCAGATACGAGATTCTTCAGATATGAACGATACGTAAACACGGCGGCCCGGCGACAAAATCGCCGGGCCTGCCGAGTCATATGTTTGCGGAGACAAACGCAGCGCGCGCGTCGCTGGTGTCCCGATTGCGAGATTGGAGCCGCTCAAAGTATTCCTGAAGTGCCTCCCGAAGAATAGCCGAAATTACGTGATTCGGTTCTTCCGCAATCTTTCTGCGGGCGGATTCTCGTATAAGAATGCTATACGCTTCAGGTGGAACAGTCAACGTGACCTTTCGATAGCGGCTCCTCTCTCCATAGGGTGGGTTGGGGCCAGAATATTCCGATTTCATAAAGCAGGAAAAGGGGCGTTTAAAGCGCCCCGTCGCCTCTATCTCCATTGCGTATTCTCAAGGCATCCTCGACGGGAGAAACGAAGATTTTCCCATCGCCCAGTTTGCCGCTGCGGGCCGCCTCCGCGATTACTGTGAGAAGGCCTTCGAGAACGTGATCGGAAACTACCACTTCCAGTTTTATCTTGGGCACGACATCTACTTTGTACTCCGCGCCCCGATAGACTTCCGTATGTCCTTTCTGCCGGCCGTGGCCGTGAACTTCGGAGATAGTAAGTCCATCCACGCCCGCCTGTTTCAGTGCTTCTTTGACTTCATCCAGCTTGTGCGGTTGAATGATCGCCTCGATCTTCTTCATTCTTTCTCCAGGCGCCCTGTTTTCAGGCGGCTCAATACAGCGGCTTGCGTTCGCCGCGTCAACGCTGCGCCTCGCCGTAGCTCACCCGCGCATGCGACTCGACCGGCATTTTGACGTCTCTCGAAATGGTCATAGCGGCAGGAGTGGCGATCGAGGAAATGACGTACTCCGGATAGGCCGAGATTCCGTGCTCGTGCAGGTCGAGACCTTCCAGTTCGCCCTCTTTCGAAACGCGCAGGATGCCCATCGCATTCACCGCCAGCATGACCGCCATAGCAACCGAGAAGGTCGCGATGCAGGTAATCGCACTGCCAATGATCTGAGCAGTCAGCAGTTGGGTTCCGCCACCGTAAAAGAGTCCTTTGAGAGGCATGGAGTTGTCGGCTGCAAACGGGCCGGTTGCGCCATACTCGCCCGATGCGAAGAGCCCGAGCGAGATCGTGCCCCATACGCCATTAATGGCATGAACGGGAACGGCGCCGATGGGATCGTCGATGCGCATCCATTCCAGAGCCTCAACGGCGTAAACCACGATGACACCGGCCACGCCACCCAGCAGCACCGCCCCGGTGGGACTGACCCAGTAACACGGGCAGGTGATGGCTACGAGACCGGCGAGGAAGCCGTTCACGGTAAAGCTGACATCCCATTTTTTGCTCATGGTCCAGGCTACGAACATTGCCATCAGGCCGGCGGAACAGGCGGCGAGAGTGGTGTTGGTGGCCACCCGCCCAATGCCCACGAAATCCATGGCGGAAAGGGTGCTGCCCGGGTTGAATCCGTACCACCCGAACCAAAGCAGCAATCCACCCGAAGTGGCGATTGTAAGATCGTGCGGCATCATAGGGCCGCCGCCATCCCGCTTGAATTTTCTTCCGATGCGGGGTCCGAGAACGATCGAGCCCGCGAGAGCGATAAAGCCGCCGATCGAATGAACGACTGTGGAACCGGCGAAATCATGGAAGCCGGTGCCAACCCAGGGCAGGAAATTACCCGCGCTGCCCATGGTAGCGAGGAAGCCATCGGGGCCCCAGGTCCAATGCCCGATGATCGGATAGATGAAGCCGGATACTGCCGAAGCTGTACACCAGATCGCCGATCCAGCCGGTGCGTCCGATCATGGCTCCCGAGGTAATCGTCGAGCAGGTATCGGCGAAGGCAAACTGGAAGATCCACACTGCGAGGAAAGCGACGCCGGTGCTTTCGTAAGTCGCGGGAGCGCCCTGCAGGAAGAACCAGTTCATTCCGATGAAGCCGTTGCCATGGCTGAACATGAAGGCGAAGCCCCACGCATAGAAAAGGAGGCCGCAAAGGCAAGTATCGACGACGCATTCCATCAGAACGTTTACGGTTTCGCGCGACCGGCAGAAGCCCGCTTCAAGCATGGTGAAGCCTACCTGCATGCCGAAGACGAGAAATGCGGCTACGAGAGTCCAGACGGTATTGATCGGATTGACGATGTCATTCCCCTTGAGTTGCGGGTCGGCCGCAAAGGCGCGGAAGCCGATCAGGTCCGGATTGACAAAGGCCATGACGCCGAGCAGCAAAGCTATAGCAAGAAGCTTTCCGGCAACCAGAAGACCGCCATAGCGCCGCCATTCGGGATCCCGCAGGCGCTTTGCCAGCCTCGACGCTTTTTCCGAGAAAGATAACTTCTTCTCCGTTGACATACATCACTCCTTTTAAGTAAGTGGGCCGACTGTGCCCTGGACAAACAACTAACAGCTCAGACTCTGAACACACTTCGGACGTCGTCCGGCTCGTCACGAAATAACCGGTGCTGCTCTCGACCTTCGCTTGCCGCCGCACGCGGATCAGAACCGATATTTCGAGCCGCGACCGCGAGGGGAGCGGTTGCCACTGTTATTTCGTGACGAGCCCTCAGCGATACAGCCAGACCATCGATAAACGTTTCAAGTGCGCCGTTAAGATTGCAGTGTAGCGGCTATAGCGAGCTCAAATCCAATCGATAATTTCGATGCCCGTAGAAAGCTTAGAGCCTGTTTTTCACCGAACGAACAGGAAATTCCGGCCGAAAGATAGCCGCCTTTCCTATCCAACGACGAAACACCGTTGTCCTGGCAATGGACATTCGATACGAGCACAGCCCGGGCGCACCATTAAGCCGCGCCGGGCGATCTGAAGGCGTCGCCAAGCCGGCAGGAGCGGCTTAGTATGATGCGACGAGGATCATTCTTCAGGCCATCTTATGGAAATTATCGGCTTCTGGCTGCGTGAAGGGGACAGACGAATCTATCTGGCGATTGCCGTTCTGATTCCCTGCATTGCGCTGCTGGACTGGAGCGTGGGAAACAGAGTTTCTCTCGGCGTCCTCTATATATTGCCGATGATGATCGGAGCCATGATTTTAAACGGGCGCGAAACGGCATTTCTGGCGGCTGTTTGCGCGTTCCTGCGAGCATGGTTCGACACGCCGGCTTCCGGTCTGGAACAGAGTCTCCGGTTCGTGTTCGCGCTGCTGGCTTACTTCGCTTCGGGGATGTTCGTGAGGGCGCTGGTGCGGAACCGCCGGCTCGTTGTCGAACATCTGACGCGGATCGAGCGCGAGCAGGAGTTACGAAGAGAGGCTGAGGAGCAGTTGCGGGTCCTGGTCCAAAGCAGCCCCGCTGCCATACTTACGCTCGATCACCGTGGAACGATTCTGGGATGTAACAATGCAACGAACGAATTACTGATGATCCCGGAAGAGACTCCGCTCAACGGCAAGAGTATCTCCCCTTACCTGCCTCTGCTTTCCGACGCCCTCCGGCTGGATTCCACGCGGGCCGGGTTTCGGACGGCATCCCAATGTCAGGGACGCCGGGAAAACGGGGATCTGTTCCGGGCGCACACGTGGTTCTCGTCGTATAACGCGCCGGAAGGAAAACGCCTGGCGGCAATTGTGGTCGATTCTTCCGAAGAGATGCGTGAGCGCGAGGAATCGAACCTCGCACAACTCAGGGAGTCCAGCCGAATCGTTGCGGCCGCGGTGTCGCACGAGATTAAGACTTTGTGCCGCGCGTTATCGCTTGTCGGCTCAAATCTGAAGAATGAATCCGAAATGCGTGGCAACCCGGATTTTGAAGGGCTTCTGAATCTGATTGGCGCGCTTGAGAAAATCGCCTTCCTGGATCTGCATTCCCGCGCGAAAGAGAAACACGAACATGTCTCCCTGAAGGAGGTGCTTGACAATCTTCGAATCCTCATCGAGGCCGACTGGCGTGAGATGTCCGGGGTAATCCATTGGAATTTTACGGAACCTCTCCCGTTCGTCCTGGCCGACGCTCATGGTCTGCTCCAGGTCCTTCTGAGTCTCGTGGAGAACAGTTACCGGGCCGTGCAGGAGCGTGACCGGCGCGAGTTGACCGTCGGCGTCTGCGTCCGGGAGCACGCCGCAACCATTCAGTTGGCTGATTCGGGGCCTGGCGTCGCGGAGCCGAATCGCCTGTTCGAGCCATTTCAAGCGGGCGCCAGCGGAACCGGCATGGGTCTTTTCGTTGCGCGGGCCGCTCTGCGCAGCTATGGCGGCGATCTGCGTTATGAACCACAAAAGGAGGGCGCGCTGTTTTTGATCGATTTGCAGGTATTTCGCCGGAAGCCATTCTATGACTTACACGGGAACTGACACGATCAGTCTGCTGATCGTGGACGACCACGCCATGTTCCGGGAGGGACTGGCGCGCAGTCTGGAAAGAGATTTCGGGCTGGACGTGGCGGGACAGTGCGGTACTTCAGAGGAGGCTCTGGCTATCCTCGCGGAGACCAGTCGCGTGTCGATCGTGCTCCTCGACATGGACCTGCGAGTCGAAAGAGGCACGGCGTTTATTGAAGCGGCGCGGAAGGCGGGATTCCAGACGCCCGTTCTGGTGGTCACGGCCGGCGTGAGCGATCTTGAGGCCGTTCAACTGATCCGGAACGGCGTGGCTGGAATTTTCCACAAAGAGCATTCGACGGAGGCGCTGTTCAGCGCGATCCGGCGCGTGGTCGGAGGCGAACGGCTTCTTGAGACGGACTATCTGCAGACGGTGTTTCGCGCTGTGGCCCAGGCCGAGGATGCGGTGAGGCCGGCTTTGACGAGCCGGGACCGGACTTTGCTGCGCTTTATTCTGGAGGGCCTGACCAGCAAGGCGATCGGGCAGCAGCTTGAGGTTTCGGAAGGAACGGTCAAGGCTTCTCTCCGTCAGTTGTTCGACAAGCTTGGTGTGCGCACGCGCGCGCAACTGGTAAAGGTCGCTCTGGAAGAGTATCGCGACGAGTTGTGAGTTATTGCGGCCGCATATCGTGGACTTCGAAGTGGAAACGGTTTGGCGGCAGGTGGGCGGCGGTTTCGGGCGACAGACGCGCCCAGGTTTCATAAGCGGCGCCCGCCAGCCTGCTGTTCAAAAAAAACAGAAACTGATCCGAGCAGCAGTCTATGGGGGGTGGCTGCCGAAAAGTGAGACGCATCCCGACCGCCCGGTCGATCGCGACACCGCGGGTAGGGACTTCTTTGTCAAGCAGCAAATCGACGAAACTGCTGCGCGCGGCGTGCGGCCAGATGTCCCTGCTCAAAAGATCGCGTAAAGCGCTGGTCGCCGAGAACGTGATCTCGCACTGACGTATCCATTCGAGGACGGAATCTCCCCACGCCCAATGCACGAGAAGCCCGAGATACTGATCCGTCAGATGCAGCGCCAGATCAAGCCTTCTCTGCTCCATGACGCCCCGCGGGGCGTCTTCGATCGAGTGCTCGATCATGTCTTCCGTTTCGACGATCGACGCTGCCCGTTCGACCAGATCTTCCCGGCTGGCAGGTTCGGGAATACTTCGTACCAGAAGCGGTGGCAGTTCGTGGGTGCCAGCACCCGGAACTTCGATATAAGCACGGTCCATTGAAGACTCCTGCTATCTAATTCGACGTACTGACGTGGTCTCTGTTTCGTATATAGCATGAAGCGGAGATTAACGTCGATGAAACTTGTAATGGAACTGATAACAGGGCGTTATCGCGCTGCGTGCTATCATGCGCGATTCGTGGCAGATGTCAACCGGATAATTCAATTATGAACGATTTCAGCATTGGTCTCGATCTGGGCGGAACGAATCTGCGGGCAGCGGCGATCGACCGGTCGGGCAAACTGCTCGACCAGGTGACAGGGAAGACCGGGTATTCGGCTGGGCGCGAGGAGATCGTTCGCGATATCGTTGACTCGATCGAGACGCTGCGCCAGCGACGCGGGGTGGCGGGACTGCAAGGCATCGGAGTGGCGGTGCCGGGATTCATCTCCATCGAAGACGGTGTGATCCGGAATGCGAATAACCTCACGTCGCTCGAGAACTTTCCGATTCGCGATGAATTGAGCAAGCGTCTGGGGACGCCGGTAATCCTTGAGAACGATGCGAATGCCGCGGCGCTTGGGGAGAAGTGGATCGGCGCGGGCCGTACGGTAGACGATCTGGTGTTGATTACTCTCGGAACCGGCATCGGCGGCGGGATTATTTCGGGCGGCAAGATCATGCGGGGTTCGGTCGGGATGGCCGGCGAATTGGGGCATATCACGGTGGTACCGAACGGCAATCCGTGCGGGTGCGGGAATCGGGGGTGTCTCGAGAAGCATGCGTCGGCGACGGCGGTTATGGTGATGGCGAGATTGCTGGGGCTGGGCGATGGGATCAGCGCGAAGGACGTTTATGACCTTGCGAAGAGCGGGAACGAAAAGGCCGGCGCCATTTTCGTGGCGGCGGGAGAGGCGCTCGGCATCGCGCTGGCGATGCTTGTGAATACCTTTAACTATCCGCTGTATCTCATAGCCGGAGGGCCTACGGCAGCGTGGGATCTTTTTGCGCCTCCGATGCTGGAGGAGACGCGGCGGCGGTCGTTCACTTACCGGGCTACGAAGACACGGATTGAGAAAGCCGAACTTGGAAATGAGGCGGGGCTGTTCGGGGCGGCGTACCTGTCGTTCGATGCGGTGGATAGTTTCGTGAATAAGCCGGTAGGATCATAGGCAGGCCGTTATCCTGGCTGGTGTACCTCGCCTCATACTTTGCTGCGCACAGGCCGCTGTGGAAAAATCGGCTCCGTATGTTCGATTCCACATTTTTAACGGTTATCTCAATTGGAATCACATTGCTGAGCACCGGGCAAATGATCCGAGCCCAGTCTCGTGCCGATCGTCTGGAGTTCGAGGTTGCCTCCCTTAAGCCGAGTCGGGACGAAGGAGGGGGCTCCCTTCTCCGAACTCCCGGCGGCCTGAACGCTACAAACAGCGAGTTCACAGTCTTACTCGAAATGGCGTTCCAAACGCGTCAGATCGACCTGTCCCGCGTACCCCCTTCGCTCCGTTCCGAACGATTCGATATTGTCGCCAGGTCCGCAGGCAGAATCACTGGCGATCAATATTGGAAAATGCTGCAGTCGCTGCTTGAAGATCGCTTCAGGCTGGCGTATCACATCGAGAGCAGGAATGTCCCGGTGTATACCTTGAATTTCGCAAATAAGTCCGCGAAGCTGGGGCCCAGAATCAGTAACTCAGCGGAGGCCGATTGCCCGCAAAATCCGACGCCGGCCAACTTTTGTGGCGTCAACACAGGACTCGGGGCTCTGATTGGGCAGCGAGTTCCGATGCCGCGAATCGCCCGCGAACTCTCGGCTTTCGCCGGACGGCCGGTTCTGGACCACACAGGGCTGACAGGCGCCTTCGATTTTCAATTGATATGGACGCCGGATCAAGGTGGGCCAACTGCCGCGGACAAGCTGAAAGCAGCCGGCAACTCTCTTGATTCCTCCGGTGCTTCGTTCTTTCCAGCGGTCGAAGAACAACTGGGACTAAAGCTGGAGCCCTCACACGGCCAGATTGAGATTCTCGTAATAGACCGGGCGGAACAACCTTCCGAGAACTAGGGAATCCGACCTGTCGGAGAGCCCGAATTATGGGCAGACCGTCAGCTTCATGACCATCTCGACGCGGTCGAGACCGGGACCGTAGCCGTTCTTTACGACGCCGGTGGCTTTGAAGCCCTGCTTCCGGAAGAAGGGTTCGGCTTTTTGCGAGGTGTCGAGCCGAACCATCTCGATACCGCTTGCTTTACCGATCTCACGCAATCGATAGAGGAGAAGGAAACGTCCGAGGCCGAGTTTGTGCGAGTCCCGCCGGACCATGCCCCAGACCATACTCGCGAGGCCATTTTGCTGTCCGAGGGCGTAGCCGCCGCAACCCACAATCGACTCGTCATGCTCCATCACGAAGTACGGGCAGTCGGGGTTGTCGAGGAAGGATTCGAAGCCGGTTTGCTCGGCTGGATCGAAATATTCGGGGACGTTCGATTCGAATACGCCGAGGCAGGCGGCACGATCTGTGGGAAGGTACGGGCGGAGATCCATAAGGTTCCAGTCACTTCGACGAGCGAGGCGGTACGGACGAGAAGAGGCCTAAGAATCCCTCCAGCAGCGTGGGATGCGTGAGGATGACGTTCCGCAGGGCGGTATAGGGCATCCCGGCGACCATTGCGATCTGCACGGCGCCCATGATTTCTCCGGCGCTTACTCCGAAGACCGTGATTCCCAGAATGCGGTCGCTTTCGGTATCGATCAATGCCTTCAGGAAACCTCGGGTTTCGGAAAGCGTGCGGGTGCGCAGTACGCCGGCCATCGGCATTTTGGCGAGCCGATAAGGAATGCCCTTCGCTTTGGCGTCCTTTTCGTTCAGGCCGACCCGCGCCAGTTCGGGATCCGTGAACAGACAATAAGGAACCTGACGGCCGGTGGTGACGTGATTTCCGCCTGCAAGGTTGTCGCGGATTACGCGAAAATCGTCGAACGCGATGTGCGTGAATTGCGGACTCCCGGCGCACTCGCCGATCGCCCAGACGTCGGGCGCGGTGGTTTCAAGACGCTCATTGACTTTGATGTATCCGGTAGCTGTCAATTCGACCCCGGCGAGATCGAGCCCGATGCCTTGCGTGTTCGGAGTACGGCCCGTTGCGACCAGGATGTCCGTCGCTTCGATAGACGCGGGCGAACCATTTCGAGTGAAGTGAAGCTTAACCGACTGGCCGGAAGTCCCTTCAACTTTGGTCGATTCCGCGTTGGTAAGAGCGTCGATGCCCTCGTCCTCGAAAAGCTGGTGGACGGCTTCGCAGACGTCTTCGTCTTCGCGGCTCGCCAGGCGATCGTTGCGTTCAATCACGGTGACGCGGCTGCCGAAGCGGCGTATCGCCTGCGCCAGTTCGAGACCGATGTAACCGCCGCCGAGAATAAGCAGGTGTTCGGGTACATGATCGAGCTCGAGCGCCTCAACGTGGGTCATCGGGTTCGATTCGCGAAGTCCGGGAAGGTCTGGAATGGTGGCGTGTGTGCCAACACCGATAATTATCCTGTCGCCGCGGATTACGCGCGTGCTCCCGTCCGGGAGCGAGACTTCGAGCATTTTGGGGCCGATGAACTTCGCAGAACCCATAATCAATCCGGCTCCGCTCTTTTTGAAGTTGCCCAGATGAATATCCACCAGGTCTTGCACCATTCGGCGCTTGCGCTCGCGGACCAGCGGCATGTCGATTTTGAAATGATCGGTGAGAACTCCGAACTCTTCGCTGTCGCGAACGTGCTGCGCGACCTTCGCGCTGTGAACGACGTTCTTACTGGGAAGACAGGCGATGTTCGGGCAGGATCCGCCGATATATTTCCTTTCGATGACGACTACGCGTCTGCCTTCGGCGGCGAGCGTCCACGCCAGATACTTCGACCCTTCACCGCTGCCAAGAATTACAAATTCATAATCTCTCGCCGTTGTATCCATGCGGTCTGTAGAATCCCCAATTCAGTGCGGGTTCGTCAAGCGAAGAGCGTGTTAACGTATAGCTCAAGGCGAAGAAAAGACGAATGCCCGAATCATTGTCACTGCTGTTTCCGGAACTTCCCCTCGCGCCTCGCTCGGCGAGCGCCTCGGGGATTGTAGATAAATTCGAGCGCCTGGCGCATGATGCGGATGGACCGATTCGGGCGATCCGGCGCACTCCGGCACGGGATGCCGAATATGGCGAGTTTCCCGAAGACCTGAATCCGAAACTGCGTGAGGTTCTGCGCCAGCGCGGCATCGACAAGCCTTACTCGCATCAGGCCGAGGCGTATCGGCGAATTGCGGCGGGCGATAATGCCGTCATCGTCACTCCGACCGCCAGTGGCAAGACGCTTTGTTACAACCTGCCGGTCGCGAACCAACTGATCGCTGAGCCTGGCGCGCGGGCGATGTACCTGTTCCCGACCAAGGCTCTTGCGGAAGACCAGCTCGACGAGTTGCACGGCATGATCGAAGCGATGGGCTCCGATCTGTGCGCCTTTACTTACGATGGCGACACGCCGCAGGACGCGCGGCGCGCAATCCGGCAGCGAGCGAATATCGTGCTGACGAATCCGGATATGCTGCATACGGGCATCCTGCCCCACCACACAAAATGGGCGAAGCTGTTCGAAAATCTTCGCTACGTTGTAGTGGATGAGTTGCATTATTACCGGGGCGTTTACGGCAGCCATCTCGCGAACATCATGCGGCGGCTCAAAAGGCTGTGCGAATTCTATGGATCGAAGCCGCAGTTTATCGCCTGCTCAGCCACCATCGCGAATCCGAAAGAGCTTGCGGAGACGCTGATGGAAGCGCCGTTCGAATTGATCGACCGCAACGGCGCTCCCGCGGGCGAGAAGGTTTTCATCTGTTACAACCCGCCTGTCGTGAACCGGCAACTCGGAATCCGGCGAAGTTATATCGGGGAGACGCGGCGGATCGCGCTGGAACTGCTCGATTGTAATCAGCAGACGCTGGTGTTCGCGAATAACCGGCTTGCTACCGAGATACTTGTTACTTATCTGAAAGACGCCTGCGATAAAGGCCGGCTGCCGACCGAATCGGTGCGCGGCTACCGGGGTGGCTATCTGCCGCGCGAGCGGCGCGAGATCGAGAAGCGGCTTCGTTCGGGCGACATCCGGGCCGTGGTGGCGACGAATGCCCTCGAACTGGGGATTGACGTGGGTTCTCTCGATGCGGTGGTTATGGCCGGATATCCGGGCACGATCGCTTCGACGTGGCAGCGGGCGGGGCGCGCGGGGAGACGGAATACAGGGTCGCTCGCCATCATGGTCGCATCGAGCGCGCCGGTGGATCAATACGTAGTCGAACATCCCGAATACCTGTTCGAACGGTCGCCGGAGCATGCTTACGTGAATGCGGATAACCTCGAAATTCTGCTCAACCACCTGAAATGTGCGGTCTTCGAACTGCCGATGCGAAGCGACGAACGGTTCGGCCCGCACGATATCGGCGAGTTGTGCGCGTTCCTCGCGGAATCGGGCCTTTTGCACCTTTCCGGCAACTCGTGGCACTGGACCTCCGACAGTTATCCGGCGGACGCCGTGAGTTTGAGATCTGTATCGAGCGACAACTTCGTCGTCGTGGATATAACAGGGGAGTCGAAGATTATCGGCGAGGTCTCTTTCACCGCTGCGATGACGACGTTGCACGAGAAAGCCATCTACCTCCACGAAGCAAAGCAGTTTCACGTGGAGCGGTTCGATTACAAAGAGCGCAAGGCTTACGTGAAGCGCGTGGAGAGCGATTACTACACAGACGCGATCGATTACACGCAGGTGAAGCCATTACGTGAATTCGAAACACGCGGCATCAGGCATGGTGTTGATGGCGTGCATGGCGACGTCCGCGTCAATCGGCAGATTGTGGGTTTCAAGAAGATCAAGTTTTATACAAACGAGAACGTGGGCGCGGGCAAGCTTTCGATGCCGGAGCAGGAGATGCACACCACCGCCTTCTGGCTGCACTTCCCCGCCCCGTTTCTGGCCTCGATGGAGCAATACAGTCCGGCAGAGCGGCAGAACGGACTCACCGGTCTGGGGAATGCCTTTCGAACAATCGCTTCGCTTCTGCTGATGTGCGATCCGCGGGATATGGGGGTGGCGCTGACCGAAGATATCTCGGGCGGCCTGGTCGACTGGGAGCCGAACCTTTATCTGTACGACAGCTACTCGGGGGGCACAGGCCTTAGCGCACCGCTGTTCCGCCTGAGCGACCGCCTGTTGCGGCAGACCTGCGAACTGATCGAAGGCTGCGGATGCAAGGCCGGATGCCCCGCATGCACAGGTCCGGAGGGTGAGATTGGCGACCGCGGCAAGCAGGCCGCGCTCGATATTCTGCGCCGGTTACTGCCGAGTCAATGATTATGCCGGTGACGATTCGCGTCTTCGGGAAATACCGGATGGCCTTCCGGCGGGGGAAAGAGCGTTTTCAACGCTTCCAGACGCTTCCGTAAGTGCCGGCTGGGCAACTGCCGCGGACCGGTTTCGACGTCGATATCGCAGCAGATTCCGTGCAAATAGAGCGTCATCGTATCTTCGAACGATTGGCGCGCATACTCGCGGAAGGGCTTCCCGTCTTTCCGCGCCGTCATCGGGCGCCGCAACAGGGTCTGCTTCAGGTGCCAGCTTTTCTCGTCGACCTCGCCATGAACTTCACTGCTCAGTTCCTCGCGGAGCAGGCCGTGAAAGGTGTCCTGCACCTGCTGGGGCAGGCGCGGCGAAAGCAAGGCCGCCAGTTCGTCGTAAAGATAGTAGTGATAGTCGGAGACCTGCTCCTCTTTCACTGTAAAGAAGAGCGTGGTGAAATCGGGACTCTCGACGTGGGTGGAAAACAACAACTTTGGCTCCGCGGGCTTCTCGTAAGCCACGGAGATGCTGGTCCGCGCCGGTCCGCGTTCAAGAAACGGCGCCAGCACGATTCCAACCGAGGGTAAAAGTTCCGAAACGCCGGCCGGCAACGCGGCGACGGGATCGTGAAGATACTGGCGCAGATCTTCTTCAGCCATCGGGAATGCGAGGAAGTAGGAAAATTTGGTGTCGAGGGGCGTCATTTCGGAGCGAAGGCGGCGACTAAGTTCGTCAACCGTGTTCCGGGGACGTCCGTTTTCAGATGGCATGTTCAGATTGAGTCGGCGATTCGATCGAATTCGCAATGATTGTAGCAAGTTGCGGATACCGGCATCGCCGTGGGAGGCAACGCTACCCTGAAAGTTGCCGCGCCCGCCTCGATCCATTCTGGTATCCGCCGGAGAAGCTTCGGGGGACTACTATGCCTCCGAACTGGTTTGCGAACTTCGGCGGCGCCATCCCGGGTTCGATTTTTTCGGATGCGCCGGGCCGCACCTGCGACAGGCTGGAGTGCGTGCCGTGATTCGATCCGAGGATTTGTCGGTGGTGGGAATCGTTGAGGTTGTGGGGCATCTGCCGCGAATCTGGAGACGCTTCCGGGAGCTGATCCGCGCCGCGGCAAGGGAGAAGCCGGATCTCGCAATCCTCACCGATTCGCCGGATTTCCATTTTCGGGTTGCCCGCAAGCTCAAACGGCTACGGATTCCCGTCGTTTATCTCGTCGCGCCGCAGGTCTGGGCCTGGCGTAAAGGCCGCGTAAAGACGATGCGGCAGCTCATCGACCGGCTCCTCTGCATCTTTCCGTTCGAGGAGAAGTTCTTTCGTGAACATCGTGTTCCGGTGACTTATATCGGCCATCCGCTGGCCTCCCGGGTACGCCCCGCGCTATCGCGCGAGGATTTTTTTCGGAAACACAATCTGGATCCAGGTCGTCCCCTGATAACGATACTGCCGGGCAGCCGTCGAAGCGAAGCGCTGCGTCATCTGCCGGAACTGACACGTGCCGCCGAAATCCTTGCCAGAGACCGCCCCATGAACTTTGTGCTGCCGGCTTCGCCCACTTGCGGCGCCGGTTTTTTTGCGCAGCCGCTTGCGGGAAGCGGTATCCAGGCGATCGAAGGCGAGGCGTGGGATGCGATGGCCTATTGCGACGTGGCGCTGGCTGCCAGCGGGACGGTTACGGTGGAAGCGGCCCTGCTGGGGGCGCCGATGGTGACGTTCTATCGAGTTACGGGTACAAGCTGGGCGATCGGCAAGCTCCTGGTGGACATCCCGTTTTACTCTATGGTGAACCTGATCGCGGGCCAGCGAGTGGTGCCGGAACTGATGCAAGGCGATATGACCGGAGAGCGGCTCGCGACCGAAACGGCCCGATTACTCAACGACGCGACGGAAAGAGGCAAAATGAAGGAAGACCTGGCGCGTGTCGCTGCCCTGCTCTCGGGTGAAGGCGATGCGATCAGCCGTGCCGCGGATGAAGTCGAACGCGTTCTGGAGAATCTAAAGTGAAACGCCTTCAAGGAAAAACGATCGCGATTCTTGCCCTCGGAATTCTGGCCGCGGCGGGGCCGGCCCCGGCGCAGGATGACAAGCGCGCCCACATCGATGTCGACAATTACGTCATCGACGCGCAGATCAATCCCGATACCCAGACGCTTTCGGCGCGGGCCGAGGTTCACTTCCTCCCGCTCGACGACCAGATCAACGCCCTAACCTTCGAACTGAACAATGCGCTGAATGTTTCCAGAATTCTGGACGGCAAAGGCCAGAATGTTCAGTCCTCGCGAAATCCTTCCGACAATACGATACGCGTGACGCTCCCAACGGGTTTACCGAAAGGACAGCCCGCTGTATTGACCTTCTACTACGACGGCCGGCTCACCGGGAACGAGGACTCGCCGATTTATGGCATCAAATTCGCGGCGATTCAGAACGACTACGCGTTTCTCCTTTATCCTTCCCGCTGGTTCCCGGTCAGCGGCTACTCGTCGGATCGCTTCACTTCGAAGATCAACGTCAGTGTTCCGGATGGTTTTACGGTTATCGCCGGAGGCATCGAATCGAAAGGATCCTCGGCGGACCACCAGCCCACCCATTCATTCGACTTCACCAAACCCTCTTTCCCGGGAGACATCGCCATCGAGAAGGGCGCGCCCGTCAAGATCTCTTCGAGCGGGCTTACGACGACGCTGTGGTTCCGTGGTCCTCAGACTGCCATGGCGAATGCTTATGGGGAAGCCACCGCGCAAATGGTTGAGTATTTCACCGGGGTCTACGGCCTCGCGCCTTACGCCAACCTGAATGTAGTGGAGATGAGCGATGGCGCACCGAACGGCTATGCGGCGCCGGGGGTGCTTTTTCTGTCTCCCCAGGCGATCGGTAAAGAGGTGAATTCCAATGTCCTGGCAAACCAGATCGGGAGGCAGTGGTGGGAGATTCAGCTGTCGCCGGTCAATCGCAACCACATGTGGCTGGAGAACGGAATGGCGCTTTATTCCGAGGCGTTGTGGACCGAAAAAGAGAAGGGCGCGACGGCCATGGATCAGCGGATGAAGGATATGGCCATCACAGCACTCACCGTCGATAACGTGCCTCTGATCCAGACGGCGCGGCTGGAAGATTATTCGCCGGAATATTGGGCCCTCAGCGGGGACAAAGGCGCGGTCGTGATGCAAATGCTGCGGAGCACCATGGGCGATGAGAAGTTCTTCGCGTCGTTGAAAGCATTCCTTGCTCAATTCGCCTGGAAACCCGTGACGACAGAGGATTTCCGGAAGGTATGCGAAGCCCAGATGGGCGAGGAACTGCGCTACTTCTTCATCCAGTGGGTTGAGTCGAACGGCGCGCCCGAGTTCAAACTGGAATATACGATTTTCCGAACACAAAAGGGTTTCCGAGTGCAGGGGAAGATTTCGCAGGATCTGGATACCTTCCGGATGCCGGTTGATCTCCATATCGAAACGGAAGGAAATCCGGAGAACAAGCGGATCGAAGTGATGGGGACTTCATCCGAGTTTTCGGTCGATACATTCGGCAAGCCGAAGAAAGTGACGATCGATCCGGATAACAAGATCCTGCGGATGAGCCCGGACATGCGGGTGTTGGTGGCGATCCGGAAGGGCGAGCAGTACGTCCAGGTCAGCGAGTTCGCCGAAGCGCTGAAAGAGTACCAGCGGGCGCTCGACACGAAGAAAAACAGTTCGATGGCGCACTATCGCGTGGCGGAGGTGTTCTTTCTGCAGCAGAACTATCAGGCGGCCGCCAACGAGTTTCGCGAAGCGAATAATGGCGATCTGAGCCCGAAATGGATTGAGGTCTGGTCGCACATTTATCTGGGAAAGATATTCGATATCAGCGGGCAGCGGGAGCGCGCCGTGAACGAGTACACGCAGGCGCAGAGAACCCGCGACAATACCCAGGGCGCGCAGGATGAAGTGGCGAAGTATCTTCACCAGCCGTACAAAAACGAGAGCAAGGAAAAGATTTAGACGGCCCGATACGATCGCCTCGCACGGCGTCCTGGTGGCAGGCACGGTCCCTCAGGAGGTCGCTCAAGTAGGTGCCGCTCCACGGCAGGAGACCGCCGATGACATGCGCGCCGCGATCGACTGGGCCCGGAAAGAAAACGCACGAACCGGCTCGCCGTTGAACCGCAAGATCGCCAGCGAGGATTTCTCTCGATCGCGCTCGGCGCCGATCCCCGCGTCAAAACCATCGGCGTGTTTAATTCCGGGTTGGAGACACCACCCGCCGGGCGCGGTGGCCCATCGGCGCAACCGACTGCGGACGCACTCCCGAAACGGCACGGGACCCTTGCTGCTGCTCAACGGTGACGAACCGGACTTCCTGATGAGGGCGTCGGCGGCGACGTTCGAAGCGATCAACCACGTGCCGGAGTTCTGCAGCGTCACAACTGGCTCCTGTGGACGCTCAAAGGCGACAAAGAAGCCGGTAAGATGTTCGTCGGCAAGGACTGCAGTCTCTGCACAAACTCGAACTGGGATGTGAAGTCGAAAGGGATTTACAAATGAAGCCGTGAATGGCGCTCGCGGTAGTCGCCACGTGCGGGGCAGCTACCGTGTTCGCCAGGGTCCAGTATCTTCCTCGCTTGTGGCAGCGGCCTCCCGAGCCGGCAGAACCGTGGGCTGAGGAGCGCGTTCATCTTGTCACCGGGCAGATTCGCCTTGGCCCCTCAGGTCGGATCGGCGCCCACTCGCGCGCTGAGATCAAACAACCCGGTGGGAAAGAGTGAAAATTGCACGACACCGAATTTGTGGGATGCAGGTCGTTCCGTTCAGCTTCTCTTCTCCAGCCGCTCTGGAGCGATCTCAGCGTCTCCAATAGGGAACCACATGGAGGTCGCTTAACGATACCGCAATAAAACTCTCGAAACATGGTTATATAGGGTGTCCGGATCATCGGGTAATTCCACGGAGGTCTACAAGCCAACAATGGCCAAATCGACGAAGTCAGCATCTGCCAAAGATGTCGCCGGCAGCGAGGAACTCCTCGAACGATTCAGTGCGCCCCGCCCTTCCATCGCCGACCGTATCGACGCCGGCAAACGTCTGCGAACTGCCGTGCCCAGGGCAAGCCTGGCAGAATTCAAGCCCGCGGCGAAGCGTAAGGATCCTGTCGCCATCCTTGAAGCCCAGGCCAAAACCAGGCTCGCCGAACTCATCCCCGTGCGTTACGCCCGGATGCTGATGTCACCCTTCGCATTTCTCCGGGGCACGGCTGCGGTGATGGCGCAGGACCTCAGCCCATCGCCAGTCACCGGCCTTCACGTCCAGGTTTGCGGCGACATGCACGTATCGAACTTCGGCGTCTTTGCCTCTGCCGAGCGCAGCCTCGTTTTCGGCATCAATGATTTCGACGAGACCATCCCCGGACCGTGGGAATGGGACCTGAAGCGTCTGGTGGCGAGCGCAGTGGTAGCCGGGCAGTTTGTCGGAACGGACCGCCAATCCTGCGAGTCGTTCAGCCGGGCTGTTGTGAGTTCCTATCGGCAGCATATGCGCGAATATGCCGAAATGGGGTACCTGGCCACATGGTATTCGATTATCCGCGAAGAGGATGTGCTGGCAGCCGTTCCGCCAAAGCTGCTGCCGGTGTGGCAGAAAGGGCTCGCAAAAGCCCGGAAAGGGTCCCACCTCCAGGTACTCGAAAAGATGACGGACCTGGTCGACAACAAGCAACGCATCGTTGAGAATGCCCCATTTATCGTGCGCGAGACCCAGACCCAGACCGGACTCCCGATTCGGGAGGCTATAGGGCTGTTCCTGGAGCAGTATCTGTCGTCCCTGGCCGAGGACCGGCGGCAACTCATCTCGCGCTACCAGCTGCTGGATGTGGCCCGCAAAGTGGTCGGCGTGGGCAGTGTGGGAACGCGTTGCTGGGTTGTGTTCCTGCGAGGCGCAGACGAAGGCGATCCGCTCTTCCTGCAGTTCAAGGAAGCGGAGGAGTCCGTACTGGCGCCATACCTGGAGGCTCCCACATACCAGAACCAGGGTTTCCGTGTCGTCTCCGGACAGCGCTTGATCCAGGGGTCACCGGACATTCTTCTGGGTTGGGGGATCATCCATCAAACGCATTTCTACATCCGGCAGCTTCGCGATATGAAAGGCAGTTACGGATTTGATCCTGCGACCACAACTCGCAAAGGCATGGAGGCCTACTGTGGCCTGTGCGGCTGGGCTCTGGCCCTGGCCCATGCCAAATCGGGAGATGCCGCAATGATTTCCGGGTACCTCGGAAAAACCGATGAGATCGATGAAGCGCTGACGAAATTTGCTTTTGCTTATAGCGAACAGAATCAGCGCGACTACGAAGAGCTTCAGAAGGCGGCGCGCAGTAAACGCATTGAAGTCGCGGCTGTTGCCTGAGTACTCCTGCGCAAGTGACCATTCGAGGATGGCGTCTAAATCGAGTTTTGCTCTGACGCTGTATTCAACGCGGAAGGCCATGCTTCACGCGCAGCTCTTCAAAAACTTCCTCGGCAGGCTGAATGCGTCCGGCTTTGAAATCCGCGTATCCCTCCCGGATGCCTTCCACGGCTTCGCGATAGTCCTGCTGTTCCCATTCGAGCGCTTCGGCCAAAACCTCATCGAGCGCATCGGCCGTAGCCTGCCCATGACGCCGGGCGTAGTCATCCAGTTGGGCTTTGCGCTCAGGCCTGATGGGAATCATCTCCATGCCCCAAATCTAGGCTTTTCCACCGCTTAGTGTCAACCTCTGAGCATCGGCGGTCTCAATTTGATAAACCCCGCTTCCGGAGGAGACGGATTATGCAGAAGATCACCATTGTTACCGCCGCAGTGTTTCTTACGGGCGCCGGGGTGTCCCTCGCGCAACCGCCCGGCGTCACCCGTGAGATGATCTCGCGGCTTTGCCTCTCGAAGGTGCGCCTAAGGCGGAGCCTGGACCGTACCAGGTCACGCTCGGCGCCGATCCCCGCGTCAAAACCATCGGCGTGTTCAATTCCGGCGTGCAGACACCGCCCGCCGGGCAGGCGCAGGGGCAGCCGGGCGCGGTGGCCCGTCGGCGCAACCGACTGCGGACGCACTCCCGAAACTGCACGGACCCGTGCTGCTGCTCAACGGTGGCGAACCGGACTTCCTGATGGTGGCCTCGGCGGCGACGTTCGAAGCGATCAACCACGTGCCGGAGTTCTACGGCGCGCGGCACAACGCCGGCCACAGCGCGACGTACTTTCATCCCGGCGGCGGCGAGTTCGCCAATGTCGCCTCGAACTGGCTCCTGTGGACGCTCAAAGGCGACAAGGAAGCCGGCAAGATGTTCGTCGGCAAGGACTGCGGTCTCTGCACGAATTCGAACTGGGATGTGAAGTCGAAAGGGATTAACAAATGAAACCGTGAATGGCGCAGCGGCCTCCAGAGCTGGCAGAATCGTGGGCTGAGGAAAGCGTTAATCTTCGCACTGGGCACATTCGCGTCCGCTATGCTGCGCTCCAGTCCCCCCGGATGAATCGCACCGGGGAGCCGATCGGCACAAACTCTTCTTGCCCGAAGCGTTCTGGTAAACGTCCCGCAGCCGCGGCCGGATCTCGGGCGATTCGCGCAACGGATCGTGGAAATCCTTCAGAGATGAAATATGTCGTGGCTCTCATGAGCGACGATGAAGTCCAGCAGGGCGCGGGGCGAGTCCGTCCCCGGTTCCGACGCGGCGCCGTCGCGCGACAGCCCTTACGTCAGGCTCCAGGTCCAGATGGATACATCGCCGCCAGCTTCGCGCAGCAGTTATCCGGTTAAATCTCAGTCTGTCCCGGTTTTCCCAACACATAATGGTGAGTGGCCCGGCTGGGTTTATCCAGGCTGAGATTTAGCGTCGAGTGGCGCCTCTCCCACTTTGCTCAAAAGGTTGTTTACCTCCGTCCACGGCAAACGAACACCCCGCATGCGCAGCGCGACGAAATGTGCGCAGAGACCTGAAGCGGTGAGCAGACCGAGTTCGTGAAATCGGGCAAGAACCCAGATCGTTCCGTGACACTCCAGGCCGAAGTTTTTGGCGAGCTCGCGTCCCCATTTGTCATCCACTATCACCGCCGCCCCACGCTCTGAAGCCTGTACGACCGCTTCCGCCTCACCTCGATCGCGGTTGGCGCGGCGATCCGCAAGAAGCAGATCGACAGCAGCCTGATCGTAACGGTCGCAGCGATGGATGAATGCGAATGATGTGAAAAAAGCTTCGCACGCGGTCCTTCGACACCCGCCGTTTGAACAGGTCTTTTCTTACCGCCTTGGGGAGCAGGACTTCAGAAAACAGGAAAGTGAGCTGGGGGAAAAGTTCCAGATGGTCGAGAGCGATGACGCACGAACTGTCGATAACGCATGCGGGCGCGCACATCAATCGCTATTAATAGAGCCGCTGTTAATAGAGCCGCTGTTAATGGAGGAAAGGAGTACCAGACCGACCGTAAGCAGTCCGAGGGCAAGTAGCGCGTTCTTCGCAGTTTGTTGGGTGTGCATCCCCTTCAGATGCTCGACGATTGCCCGCTCCGCAGCCCGGGATCTTGAGGGTTGATCAGGACGAGATTTGAACCGAAAGTCGATCCCAGCCCTGGCGCGAGGTTTGGACTAGCCATCACAATCATGTTCTTCTTCAGCGTCAGACCCATATTCAGTTCCTGGCGACACGTCTCTGTCAGCCCTGTACCGAGGACCCCAAGTACGACATCGGTTTCGACGAGTTTCAATTGGGCGTCGGCATCGTAAATCGGCGCGAAGCCTTCCCGCGTGTATGCCGCGGGAACGAACACGGTCAGCCCGTGGGCGGCCCCGAGCGCCGAAGGCGCAAGGCAGTGACCTGATCGGATAACGCCCCATAAGAAATGAAGACTTTCATTGAAACCGGTCCAATTCTACCGCGCCGACGCCACCCCGTACCAAAGAGTCGACAAACGTCGTTCTGGGAAACCAGGAATGACAAGGGGCTTCTCATCGGTAACTATCCCCAGGCCGGCGCGGCTTTCGCAGCCCTTGTACGCCACAATGGAAACTGGATAGGGCACATGACGAACCTGACCATTGAAATGCCGGACGATCTTGCCCGATGTCTCGAAGGGATCGCGTCGGCGCAGCGAATGAGCAGGCTGAGGGCGCTAGGACGGAGTCGCTTGTGATCGGGCACGACCACACGAGCGAAAGGGTCGGCACGGCGTAGAACGATGTGGCTCCTTTTCCCGATTTGCCGCAAAACCCGCACCCACAAGGACCTCGACCAACTCCTGGCCGAAAAAGTCCGTCGCCAGCTTCACCGGGGGCCGATGGCAGTGAGCTCGAAGTACTCTCTTCATGCTTCAGTGGGAACCGGGTCGCCAGTAGCGATACAGTCTTCAATGTACAGATCCGCCGCTTCACGGATGTTGCTCGTTACCTCTTCACGGGTATCGCCCGGGGACACACACCCCGGCAGTGCCGGCACTGTGGCGACGTATCCGCCGTCGGCTTCTCGCTCAAGGACAACTATATATCGCATGAAGAATGGCCTTCGATGTTTATATTAGCAGCGGGGGTTTTGCTCTGATTCCGGCGCTCTTATCCAGTCCGGGAAGTAAAATGGCACCGCTGCGACTGGAGCAGATCAGCGAGGTGACAACGCATCCAGGTGATGACTTCCAGAGCGCCGACGATCTGGAACCGGCAGGGCACCTCGACATACGGGGCGTTGCACGTCAAGTTGGATCACACAGTTGTCTACAAGCCGGCAGTGGGGAAGACGTGTTGAAGACCTTCGGTCGCGATCATGGACACAAAGACGACCTGGCCCGTGGCGCTGTTCTCGTTTATGCGATTTAGCGCCGCTCACAGTTCGAATTGGTCCTTCTGCTATTCTGCCTGAGCCTATGCCGAGGTTCTCCCGAAGGGAACCCAAACTATTGGACGCGCCGGTCCTCCTCATTTCGTTTGTTGCGGGGGAAATATTCGGTCTACGATCTTCTCGAATCGATTCGCTAGATCATCGAAAGTGCTGAATGTCTTGTTCGGCGTGCTTGAAAATTCCGCAAGAAGCATATCCCTTCGCGCGGTATCCAATTCGGCATCGCGACCATAAACGAGGTGAAACTCCGGCTTGACGAGGCCGGGAAAACGCTTCGCAAAAAATGTTTGGTCCCTAGTTATTAGAATGTCCCATGTCAGGAGTTGTCCCTTGGCTTGTGTGAAATCGCTTGTAAATTGAAACTCCGTGGACCTGGTAAAAACAAGTTTGTTGGGCCGCTCGATCTCAACAAAAAGCCACCGAGCACCAAAAGCGGATTGGAACGAAAACGCGAAGTCGGGATACCTCTCGCCCGCCAAAGATGGTTTTGGAACAACGGCATCGTACTCGGGATGGAGAAACTCAGGATGCTCCTCGAGAAAAGTCTGCAATGGTCCTTCCGAAGCAGTAGTGTTCAGGAGCATTCGGTACGCTTCGAGTAGCGTCCTTGCGGCACCTTTGGACCGCAGGTTTACTAGACCGCGCGCCATCGTGAGGCTTTGTTTCGCCGCATCTTCAGCCCTGGCGCGCAAATCGCCGACTTCAAGAAATTTCCATCCGAGGAGAAATACTTTCGCGGCCCGCGGGTACCAGAGACGGTCGATCCGATCGGAAATGAGGAGATTCACTAAGCTTCCATCATAAATATCGGAATCCTGAAATGTGGCCACCTGACCCTTCGCCGAAAGCTTCGATATGGGATCCATGAAGGTAAATACTTTCTGGACAACCGAATTGAAGTATTCCATTACCGTCATGTTCGGAATCGCGGGGAACTCCACTCTAGCCTCGATCTCCCCGTAGTCCAAACTATTTCGGATGGAGGCAAACACGCCATTGGTACAGACAACTATCTCCATCGGGCCGGTCGCCAAATGCGGGTTAGGCAGACCTGCGAGGTTTGATCTGGCTTCGTCTGAAAGGTCGTTGAAGGCCTTCCGGAGTGTAGATTGATAGATTCCCAAGTAATCGAGCACTTTTTCGATTCTGGGGTCTGGGAGCGCGGGCACACCTTCGGGGAGTTCGATTGGCATGAACAGCCACTACTGTAATGCATATCGATCTCTGGACAATCGGTGGCCACCGAATCTCAGGGTCCGGTATAGCCGGATTTCTCCGGTGAAGCGCCCGGCTGAGGAACTACCGTCATAGAAAATGGGCATCTCCAAATCCGGAGCCACGATTCAGAGGAGTGGTGGCCGAACGACGCCTGAAGGGGTGGCCTTCTCCAAGTGTCCGCTGACCCGCCGGGAGGGGACCGTACACTTCCCAGATCGCCGTGGGTCTGGAGTTGAGGCAATTGCGGATGCCCAGGAGATAGAGCCAATTCACGCGAAATTTCGGTCTACATGGTGCGTGCTTGCAAGTGGATCGCTCGCAATGTCAAGGGCCTTCAGCTGGCGGCCCTCTCGTTACGAATGCGCATAATCGCCAGGGCAGAGATCCCGACTCCGTCACGGATATCCTTCTGTTACGGCTCGAATCATCGTGCCTTGTTCCGGAAGAGCACATTGACGCGAGACCCACTGCTATCGAAACAACGTGTCCATGCAGCGAATTAGGAGAAAAACGGTTAAAGCCCGCCGACAGCGAATCCTCAATACCTACCGCCGAAACTGGCGTCGCACGGCTAACAAGAATAATCCTGCAAATGTTGAGGTCATAAGCGCTTCCGATACAGCGAGTAGGCGTCCGTACGGATAAGTCGGAGCGAAGGGGAGATCCTTCTGCAAAGTGGCAATATACAAGCTAGTGTTTAGGGAGTGTCCTATTAATGTGGGGCGACTGAGTGAGATCATCGCGCCATTCTTATCCTTGTTGGACAGTTGAACATAAGTAAAAGGTGGTTCGACTGGTGTAGCGTGGTGCATGTCTATTAACCCTGCGACAGGGTACAGGAACGCAAAGACAAGAATCGTGAGCGCAAACCAAGTAGCCGGAAGAGAATAGCTGCTTCCGTACGCGCTCGCATATTTGTAAAAGGCGACCAGCCCGAGTAATGAATGTACCTCATTGACCCTCTTACTATTCGAAATATCGGCTAGTCGTTTCATTTCGAGCTCGCCGTAATGAAAATCATCGGCAGCCACATAATCGGGCTTGTTATCGTAGTTGCGTTTCAGGAGCTGGTAGGTTTCCTTGATAAGACCGGGGCTGGGCGGATCGATGCTTATGCCTGAGTATTGCGGGGAGCCCAACCGAGAGGCGCGCCATTCAAGAAATTCAGCCTCGTCGCATAGCATCGATTTGCTACTGCCGGGTCGTTTCGCCCAGATGACATCACGAAAGTTGACCTTTGACAAGTCAGACTTGCGGAACGAGGTCTGGCCAAGTCTAACCTCAGCAAAGAGCACGGCCTCCGGTTTGAAGAATCTGGTATCTATAAAAATCATACGAGGCGGCACGTCAGAATGTGGATTGATTTTTTCAACTCGCAGCGGTCCCTGGAATGCGGCTTTCACGAAGTTCGCATCACTGTCCAAATGCATGAAATCGAAGTTAGCGGCGTCAACAAACGCCGCCTCACGAAAATCAATTGTTTTCTTGCAACGGGTCAGCCAAAAGTTTGCTCCGCCAGCGAAGACTGTAAAAAGAAAATCCGCTTGATCGAAAAATCTGGCGTCCGGGAAATGGGCAAGTTTGATAAAGGTCGCCGAGGCAAACGTGACCCATTGCCTGAATTTCGCATCGCCGAACAATGTGTCTCCCACAAATTTGGCAGACCGGAAACTCGTAGATTTCTGGAACTCTACGCGGCAGAAATGGGCATCCCGGAGAAACGTAGACTGGCTGAACTGCGCTTCTTGGATAAATATAGCGCCGTTAAAACAGCAATTGGCTTCGAATTCACGATGCGAGTACTTGGAGTCCGGAAATACGAAGCTGGTAAAATCCGCCCAGCCGTCCCCGGCGTCCTTCAATATCCGGTTAAATTCTTCTTGGAAAGAATGATTATTCTTGGCCGAATCGTTCGAATGCATCAGACACCGGGGGCGCTCGTCGGCTCCGCTGCCTGTCTGATACAGAGGCCGTCTGCACGGCAAGCTCCCGAACATCCGGACGGAGCATCCTTCCGTATTCTCTGATTCCATGTCAGCCTCGTAGGTAGTATATTTTAAGTAATTCGGAGCAGCAATTGACAGCGATTCGCGCCAAAAAGGGTCGTTAAACTGTCCATATGTCTCGTGTGTTCCTCAATGGTGTACAGCATCAGACGAGGTTTATCACGGCCGCTCAAGCGGACTGGGGGATGTTTCCACACCCGCCAGCTTCGGCCCGTCTACGGCGCGCGGGGCGCGTCCGAGCAAGTGTTCGAGCAGGGGACGGACTTGCCCCGCGCCGTGCTGGACTTCATCATCGCTCATGAGAGCGCCGGCATCTTTCGTCTGAAGGGCTTCCACGGCCCGCTGCGCGAATCGCCCACATCCGGCGGCGGTTGCGGGGCGTGTACCAGAACGCTTCGGCAAGGGGAAGTTCGTGGTGATCGGGCTCCCCGGTGCGGTTCATGCCGGGGGAACTGGAGCGCAGCGCGGCCGAGCTCAGCCCACGATTCTGCCAGCTCTGGAGGCCGCTGCCGCCAGCGAAGGAAGAGGCTGGACCCTTTACGGCTCCATCGCCGTCCAGCCGAGGACGACCGCGGAGCGGAATCTCACCCTTTTC
>CAWJTK010000017.1:0-174785 GCA_963845785.1 Terriglobia bacterium
CTAGCCCCGCATTGTTGCCGAGGCCGCTGATCGTGCCCCCTAGCTTAAAGGGTTGATCGGTGCAAGTAATGGCGACATTCGTGACCGCACCGGCGGGCATGGTGCCCATGGCGTTGCCAACCGCACAGGCCAAACCCGCCGGCTGGGTCTGCACGGTGAGAACGTAGCCGCTGGTGAAAGCCACCGCGGTGGGCATCGTGAAGCTCACGGCTCCCGAGCTCACGGTGAGTGTATCGGTGCCGTTTGCCAACACCAGCCCCGAGCCATTCAAGCCGCTGATCGAGCCGCCGAGGGAATAGGCCTGATTTGAGCAGGTCACCACCACATTGGCCACATTCGCCGATTGGATGATGCCGGTCGCGCCGGCAATGCTGCACGTCTCGCCCGTGGGCTGGCTCTGGATCGTCACGGAGTAGTTGGCGCCAGAAGGCAGCGATCTGACCAGCATCTGCGCGGTCTTCCCCGCCGACACGGTCACGGGTGCGGCATTGAGCACCTGCATGTACCCCGCGATGCTGCGTCTATTGAAAATATGGAACAGGTCAGTGTCGCTGCGCTGTGCGGCATTGACCATCAGCACGAGGCCCGAGGAATTGAGGCCGCTGATCGTGGAGCCCAGGGAATAGGTCTGGGCCGATACGCCGCCGCTGTATGTGCCGTCGCCGCTGCCACTGTCCATGCAACCGCTTTGCACCACCAGGACATAGAGGATCGCCGCGTTGGCAACGCGCCGTCTCCAACAGTTCCGATGAGCAAATTGCGGCATTGATGACCCTGTAACGGCCGGCGATTTGAGGGATTACGCCAGCATCCATTGAAGCGACAAGTTAGGGCAAAACCTGAACGGACGACCGTGTGTACGCTCTCAGTTATGGGTAGTCCGACCGTGTGTGCGATCGCAGTTATTCGTGATCCGATAGGCTTGAAACAGGGCTGCGGCTGCGACCGTGATGCAGTGAACAGGGCTTCTAGTTTGGACCGTGATGCAGCTCACGCGATGCGGCTGATGCGGGGCGCTCATTTGATTGAACAAAACGCAGGGAACTCGCGGTCTTTGTACGCGCCGACCATCAATGGCGCGGCGATTCCGTGCGCGATGCGAGCAGCCAGAGTAGTCTCGCGAACTACCGCTAAACGGCTGGTCGGTCGCGAATGTCAATCTGCGCCCGAGAACGGTGGGATTAAATCTGGGGATAAATTTCTGAAGACCGCACAACTCGGACTCCTGCTGATCGCATCCCTTGGTTTTGGCGCCTGTGCTACAGCGGAGCCCGTCGCCGTCGACGGCGGATATCTTCAAGGGGTCGATGCGGATGGCGTTCGTGTGTACAAGGGGATACCGTTTGCCGCGCCGCCGGTGGGACCTCTCAGGTGGCGCGCGCCCCAGGCTGCAGCGGGTTGGCCGGGAATTCGAGTAGCGGATCGTTTCTCTGCGGTATGTCCGCAGGTGGGGTCGTATCCGCCAGAATCAGCGCCCGAGCCAACCAGCGAGGATTGCCTCTACCTGAACATTTGGACGCCGCTGGAGGCGGCCGCAAAGCCGCTACCCGTGATGGTGTGGATCTATGGCGGCGCGCTGCAAAACGGTTCGGCCTCGACCCCGTTGTATGCGGGCGATGGCTTCGCAAAGCGCGGCGTCATCTTGGTTACCCTCAACTATCGGCTCGGGGTGCTGGGATTTCTGGCCTTAAATTCGTTGAGCAAAGAATCCGTGGCCGGCGTGTCGGGCAACTATGGTTTACTCGATCAAATCGCGGCTCTGCAATGGGTGCAGCGGAATATAGGCGCCTTCGGCGGCGATGCACAGCGCGTGACCATCTTCGGTCAATCCTCGGGCTCCATTTCCGTGAGTGCACTCGTTGGCTCACCCCTTGCCAAGGGTCTTTTCGAGCGCGCCATCGGCGAAAGCGGCGGCCTGTTTGAGCCGTTGGATCTCTCTCCTGGATTCTCGCTGGCCGGAGCTGAGGACAGCGGCGGGCAGTTTGCGCAGCGCCAGGGCGTATCGACGCTTGCGCAATTGCGCGCGAAGTCTGTGTCCGACCTGCTGAGTACCCCGTTCGACGCGCATTTTGTTGTGGATGGCTACGTGCTGAAGGAATCGCCGTTTGACGCCTATCAGCGTCATGCGCAAAACGATGTCGATGTACTGGTGGGTTCCAACGCCGACGAAGGCCAATTGTTCCTGCAGAAAAAAGGCGTGACAGTTGCGAATTTCAAAGACGTCCTTGATGCGGATTTTCCCGCCCCGCTGGTGTGGTTGCTGCATCCTAATCCGGGAAAGACGGATTCCGAAGCGCGCCTGGCCGCGGCGGCGATCGAAGGCGACATGCGCTTTCGCTGGGATATGTGGCGGTGGGCGCGCCTTGCGGCGGAGGACGGAAAGAAACACGTGTATTACTACGAATTCGCGCGCGTACCGCCATTCCCCAGCGGCAATCGTTACTACGGACTTGGTGCAACGCACGGCATGGAAATGCCGTACGTGTTCGATCATCTCGATCAGCAGGAAGTGCCCTGGACCGCAAAGGATCGCGGGCTCGCCGCTGTGCTACCCGAATACTGGGCGAACTTTGCGAAAAACGGAGATCCCAATGGGCCGGGATTGCCGCTTTGGCCGAGCTTCACGGACTCGCCGGATCAGGTGATGATTCTCGGGGATGAATTGCGAGCAGAGGCAATTCCGGGCATGCGGAACCTAAACAGGATCGATCGAATTTACGCGACCGCCAGGTTTGCCAGTCGGCATCCTTACCGCGTGCTGGCGATGGGCATTTTCCTGGTGGGTGGGATCCTCGTAATGTTGTCAGTCATGGGCTATCGGATCTGGGTCAGGAGGCGCCGTCAGCGTTTCAACTCCCCACCGCCGCGGAATAGTCCGGGAGGGGCCGGCTTGCCAGCGTAGGTTGAGTCCTTTGCTGTTAGTCCGTGCTTGGCGCATGATCGACGCCCCTTTCGGAGGGATCTTTTCCTTCGAATGCCCCGTTTCGAAATACCGCAAGGCCCAGAGGAACAATGACCAGCCAGTCCGAGCTTTCCAGTGCCGCGCCCACGCTCTGCGGCCGGGTGCTGGCATTTCCAGTAGTTCAGATAGTCGTGGCAATTCTTTTTATTGCCATTCCCTTTGCCGTTGTCAGTACGCCTTTCAATCTATTCGTGACGGATAAGCCATTGCGGCGCGTCGGAGCTGTGCTGCTCACGGCAGTCGTGCTGGGAGCCTATTGGGCCTATGTACGAGTGATGGAGAAAAGGGCGGTTACCGAACTGTCCAGCAGGCGCGCGGTGCGTGAACTGGGCTTGGGCCTCGCTTTGGGCGCGCTTCTATTCTCGGCGACCGTGGGAATTCTGAGCGCGATGGGCGTATATCAAATTACCGGGAATAATGGCTGGCTGATCATGCTCGGGACAATACCAGGGTATGTCATGACCGGCGTTCTCGAGGAGACTGTGATTCGAGGGATCGTTTTTAGAATATTGGAAAAATCCCTGGGGAGTTGGATCGCGCTGGGTATTTCAGCTCTGATTTTTGGGGGGCTGCATCTTCTTAATCCTGGAGCCACCGTGTTGAACGCTGCCGCAATCAGTATTGAGGGCGGCGTGCTCCTGGCGGCAGCATTCATGCTCACACGCCGGTTGTGGCTTTGCATCGGAATCCACATCGCCTGGAACTTCACGCAAGGCGGGGTCTTCTCGGTTGCAGTCTCGGGAGGGCAGAGCAAAGGAATGTTCCAGTCAAGGATGGTCGGGCCGGATTGGCTGACCGGCGGCGCGTTCGGCGCGGAGGCATCGGTCGTGGCATTGGGCGTTTGCGCTGCCGCCGGGATCTTCTTGGTTGGTCTAGCCATTAGAAAAGGCAATGTCGTCCTGCCGTTTTGGGTTGGCAGGCAAGCCAGCCTCTCATTGGCACAGCCCGTGAAGGTCGGGAAAATGGGCTCGACAGCCCTCGGCTGCCCTAGGATTGAGTCGAATTCAATCCCATTGGGGATTTCGAGCATTGCAGCTGCGCTTCGATCCAATCGCGCGGCAATTCCGCAGCGGCATCCGTGCTCGTCAAGAGCAGCGTATGGCGTGGAACCGCTCGAAAATGCTCCATCACGATGGCTGCACCCAGTTGATAGGCAGCCGGCCGGGATTGGGCGCTGATTTCCAACACCTGGCCAAACGCGCCAAGGCTGTTTCGAGCTGCCTTGGCGGTGTCATCGGTGCACGAATCGGCGACGACGACGATCCACAAAGAGTTACGCCAGCCGGAATGACTATTGGCTGCGAAGATACTGGCAATGCACCTTGCAATTTCTTCTGATTGATTCCGCGCGAGAATGACGACCCCGACCGCCTGGATTTTCGATGCCGAGGGGGCATGCGTGTAAACGCGGACGCTTGCTGGAGCTGGGCTTTGAGACACGCCGCTAGAATCGCAAATCCAAAGTAAAAATGTTGCAAACGATGCGCAGAGTGTGAGGCGCTTATCGCTTCGTCTTTACACCAATTCCATGTGCCGTCGCGTTATGATGAGCGTCCATGGAACCGCGACGGCGTGGTTTGCCCGCGCTTCACAGGGCCTTTTTTCTGGCCGGAGGTTTTCATGGCGATCCAAGACTATGTACGATCGATTGCGGCAACCGAATCGGTGTCCAAGGATCAGGTGTTTCGATTCCTCGAAATGCAGTTTGCACGTGCGGATCGGAATCATGACGGTGAGTTGGATGCGGACGAATTGGCCGCCTTTGTGCATGCGGTGGCAAGACCGGAAGCGGATCAGCGCTAGCAATTTATCTGCCGGCACCCCTACCCGGCGATCCGGGCGGGCGCCGCCAAAAAAATGGGGCGTCAAATGCCGCCCCAAATATAGCCCAACTATCCCGCCATCGCATTAACTCGTCTGCGCCTGTACGTCTTTTCCGACGGGGTCCGCAACCATTTTGTCGAGCATCTTCCGGCGCATGGGCGAAAGCACGAAAATCGCCAGGATGGCGGCGGCAATCGGCAGCGCGCCCGCGATCCATAGCACGGGCACCCAACTGCCGGCGGATGCCTTCAACGCGCTGGCCAACGGAATCAGCAGCGAAGAGGTTCCTTTCGCGGTGTAAAGCAGGCCATTGTTGGTCGCGGCGAACTTCGGGCCGAAGGTATCGCCGCTCACCGCGGGGAAGAGCGAGAAGATTTCGCCGTAGCCGAGGAAGATCAGCGGTGCGAAGATCAGGAAGCCGGCGGTGCTGTGGCCGAACTGCATCAGTCCCCAGATAGCCACTCCTTCCACAATAAACACCAACACCATGGTGTTCTCGCGGCCGAGATGGTCCGAAATCCAACCCGTCAGAGGCCGGGTCAAGCCGTTCACGAGCGAATCGATCGACAGCGCCATGGTCAGAAGCGGCAGGGTGGCCCAGAGGACGGTAACCGGGATCTTGTCAACGCCGTAATCCTTGGCGATCGGGCGCAATTTCCGCAGCCGCCATCAAGCCACCGGAGGCGACCAGAACCATGCATATGTAGAGAACCCAGAAGACCGGTGTCTTGAGCATTTCGCCCGGCCCGATGTTGCGCCGCGCCATCGGATTCACCGCGCCCTTCAATGCAGCAACAATCGCGGTAGCAGGCGGTCGAATCAAAAACAACGATACCACCACGACCACGATTCCCTGGATCATCCCGAAGGAGAAGAATGCCTTGTCGTAGCCGCCGGCCTTCACCATGTTGGCGATTGGAATCACGGTTAGCGCGGCTCCCGCACCGAAACCCGCCGCGGTCAGCCCCGCCGCAAGTCCGCGCTTGTCCGGGAACCACTTGAGCGCATTGCCCACGCAGGTTCCGTACACGCTACCGGCGCCGATTCCGCCGATCACTGCGGAGAAATACAGCATCCCCAGAGAGCTAGCATAAGAATTCATAATCCATGAAAGCCCTGCCAAAATGCCGCCAACCAGGACTACCGGGCGAGGGCCGAATTTGTCCATCAAGTAGCCTTCGACCGGAACCAGCCAGGTTTCACACAGCACGAAAATGGAGAATGCGACCTGAATGGCCGCTTTTGTCCAGCCGAACTTATCGTGCATTGGATTCACGAATAGCGTCCAACCGTATTGCAGGTTGGCGACCATCGCCATGCAGATGATTCCCATGACCAACTGTGCCCAGCGATTCTTCACTCCAGCCTGTTGGATGGGTGTGTTTATTTGAGCCGCGTTCATTTCTATAACCCCCGGATGCAATGACGCATGTGCTGCGTCGTGAATTTAAGATTTTTAATTGCGATCGCTAACCAACATTGCCGACGCACGCACCGCGTTCAATCCAGCAGCCGTTTCGAGGCCGCCTCCACCGACAGCACTTTGCTGGAGGCTGCTGGATGCCGAGGCTGTGATCATAACTTTGCAGTGTAAAGTGTGACATATGAAGTATATCTCCGATATCCTCCGCAGGCCATCGGAACGCCAATCATGCGCTAAGTCATTGAAAATATTAAGTCTATCGATCGAATTATCGGACTCACAGGTCTGAATTGAGCTTGGCCCGCTCGCTGTGGCAGAAGCGAAAACTGCCGTCAAGTCCCGCCTTGCAGAGCCTTGAGCAGACTGGTGCGAAGCGCGACGGCCGCATCTGCGCTCTCCACGACGCCGCAGCTGTAGAGGGCGCTAGGGTAGGAAATTCGACGGCCGGCGTAGAGCTTGAGAACGAGCGGATGCATGGCCTCATCGGTGTGCAGGCTCGGCGCTGAACTGGTATCGCTGCCGTAAGCCAGTACGTCAGGGTGCGCCTCGAGCAACTGTTCAAGATCAAAAGAACCGTCGCTTTCACCGTTACCCGATGCGATGTTGACGCCGCCGGCGGCGGTGAGAATCGCGTCAAACAACGTGCCTCGTCCGGGCACTGAGCCGCCACCATTCCATCCGGCGACCCGGATGATGCGCAGAGGTTTGGTTGCCGCCAATTCGCCCAGGGTCGCATCCATCTTCGCAATCAGTGCCTCCCCCGAGGCCGCGACGCCAAGCGCATGCGCGACGCTGCGCATGGTCGCGCGAATTTCAGCGAAATTGTTGGCGGCAGGCACCTCGAGCATCGGTAATCCGACTTCCTTGATCAACATGCGAGCCGTCGGGGTCGTGTAGGTGCCGGCAAGCACAAAATCGGGCCGTTCCGCGAGGACTTCCTCGACACTGCCGTAGTTGATGGGGACTTTGGCAGCTTGCGGCCAGAGAGACGAGTTGCCCGGATCCCGGGAAAGAAATGTAATGGACGCAATGCGGGTCGGTGGAAGCAAGTCGAGCAGCAGCGCGTCGGTGCACACGCTCAACGACATCACATGCTGCGGCGGCTGTGCCGGCGCTGTCGAGGCGCACAGCGCGGTCGCCCATATGGCAGTCAGCCAAATTCTCGTGGGCTTGAGTTTCCCGTCGGGCCGCATTAGTGCTTCAATATATCAGGCCAGCCAAACAATCGAGAGGTAGCGGTGTTGCTGCAGGAGCGGAGTTTTGAATCAGCCCGCTGAAAATCACTGCGCCCAAGTGTGTCCGCTCTGCGGCAAACCAAATGCCTGTGGACTCGCGACCGATTCAACGCCGTGCTGGTGCACCAGTGTGAGCATTTCAGAATCCATCCTGAAGGCGATTCCACTCGAAGCCCGCGACGTCGTGTGCATTTGCAAAGCGTGCGCGACCGGAACGGCTTGAGCTTAGAACTTTGCCTTGATGCCCGCAAACGCTCCGAATGTCGGTTGATCGAATCCGTCGGGGTTTTGGTAGTGACGATTCAGCAAATTGGAGATGCGCGCAGTCAATGCCCAGTTCTCGGTTAGGCTGTAATTGCCCGCGACATCCAGGGTCGTGTAGGGAGATGCGTTCAAGCGGGGAATCGAGAAATCCCGATTGCCGTCCACCCAGGAGCTGACCGAAAGCAGGGTAGCAGTCACTTGCAGCCGGTCTGTGGCTTGCCATGCAGTCACTAGACTTTCCTTATTCTTCGGTCTGCGCAGGAGGGTCAGATGCGCGATTTCATCGGTGGCCTGCGTGAAGGTGTAATCCAGGCGCAAAGTAAGCGTCTTTATCGGCTGATACGCAATGAAACTCTCGACGCCATCCGTCACCGCTCGTCCGATATTCTCATCAGTCGTCCCATCAGGGCTGGTGTCGATCAAATCCTTGATGGCGATATGAAAGTAGGTAATGCCGAATCGCAGGCTATTCTCGAGCAACGCCTGTTCAAAGCCCGCATCCCATCCCAAGTCGATCTCGGGCTTCAAGTTCGGGTTTGCAAAAAAATCGAAGGCCGGAAAGCTTTGAAACATTTCTGTCAGCGTCGGGGCCTTGAAGCCGGTGCCGATGCTTGCCTTGATCTTCAAGCCGGAATCGCCGATGAGATATTCCGGCGCTATCCGGTATGTGACCTTACTGCCAAAACGGTCATTGTCGTCATAGCGTGCCGACACGGTATCGTACAAGCCGCCCCAGTTTCCTTAAGGCCGGCATTGTTTTCGCGGACGCGCTGAATACTGTCAGCCATACCTATGCTCAGGAGATCCAGACGCCGGAATACGGCTTCGGTCTCGACGGCCTGTTGCGCCAGCGGCGCGGGGTTCTCAGTGGGATCGTGAACGGCGCCGATTACGAGCGCTGGAATCCCGAGACCGACCCCGCAATTCCGGCGCACTTCTCGGCGGCCGATGTCGCTTCGGGCAATTTGACGGGCAAGAGAACCTGTAAGCTCGAACTACTCCGTGAAATGGGGTTGCCGGACGAAGCGATCGGGCGGCCGCTTCTGGGGATCATTTCCCGCTTTACCGGACAGAAGGGCTTCGATCTGTTGGCGGACTCGGCGCCGGAGCTTTTCGAGGACAATATCTCGCTCGTCGCTCTCGGCAACGGCGAAGAACGTTGGGAAAAGCTGTTCCGCGACTTGCAGGCGGCGTTTCCGGGCAAGATCGCCGTGAAATTCGGCTACGACGATGGCCTGTCGCACCGGATCGAGGCTGGCGCCGACATCTTTCTGATGCCGAGCCGTTACGAGCCGTGCGGGCTCAATCAGATCTATAGCCTGCGTTACGGCACGGTTCCCGTGGTCAGAGCGACCGGCGGATTGGAAGATACCATTACCGGCGGGCCATCCGCGGAAGCGACGGGTTTCAAGTTCGTTGATTACAATGGAATGGCGCTTCTGGAGACGGTTCGACAGGCTTGCCGGGAGTGGGAGAACCGCGCCGCATGGGCGGCCATGATGGCTCGTGGAATGCGGAAGGACTTTTCGTGGAAGGCTTCGGCGGCCAAGTATTCCCGTCTGTACAGCGAGATTGCATCCACTGTGGTGTAGCGTGAGTCTAATCTGTTGAGCGCGAACATTAAAAGCGAGGAATAACGAGGATTCAAATGGCTGGAACGAACACGATCAACTTTACCGATGCGGGCTGGGACACGGAGGTGCTCAAGTCCGACGAGCCCGTCCTGGTCGATTTCTGGGCAACCTGGTGCGGTCCCTGCCGCCAGATGACGCCGATTATCGATCAGCTTGCCGATGAGTACCACGGCAAGGCCAAGATCGGCAAATTGAACGTGGATGACAATGGCCAGACCGCCATGCGTTACCAGGTTCGGGGCATTCCCACCCTTCTGCTGTTTAAAGGCGGCCAGCTGGTGGCGACCAAGGTGGGCGCAACCGGCAAGAGCGACGTCCAGAAGATGCTGGACGAGCATCTCGTCGCCTCGGCCTGATCCGTCAGGCTCACAAACAACGCCCGAGAGCATCTCACAGATTCCACGACCGGAAGGGAGTGTCCCATGGCCCGCAGCGGGCCACCAAAGGACCGCCCCCTGGTTGTGGGGCAGAGCTCCGGCTCTGCCGCGGGCTTCCACCCGGCGCGGCGTTTTCTCACTGCCGATAGACCAGTGATTTTGTAGCCGGCCTTCACACGAACCGCGACGGCAGGTCAACCCACGCATGGGCGCGGGAACTTTCAATTACAGCGTCGAGGATCCGCAGTTGGCGCAGGCCGTCTGCGAATTGAGGGTATTCGACGGGCGCATTGCGGTTTGCCACGGTCCGGTAAAAGCGGCGGAAAACCTGCTTGAATGTATCGTCATACCCCTCGCTGTGCCCTCCCGGCAGATCGGCGTAACCGCTGGATTTTCCGGTGAGCAGCGAGGGGTCTTTGACGATCAGTTCGTTTGGTTGATTCCGACGGCCGATCCACAACTGGTCGGGCTGCTCGCCATTCCAAGCGACCGATGCTTTACTCCCGAATATTTCTACAAACAGCCGGTTCTTGCGGCCGGCTGAAACCTGGCTGACCGTCATGGCTCCGCGCGCTGAATCGCCGAGGCGGAAGATCATCGAGCCGAAATCTTCGGTATCAATTGCAACCTCCCGGTAGTCCGTTGGCCGCAAAGTCTTGCCGGAGAATGTTTCCACTGACCCGGCCGGTTTCAGCCGCGTTTTATGGAAAGTCTGCAGATCCGCGCACAGAGCCACGATCCGCTGGCCGGTGACGTGTTCGACAAGATCGCACCAGTGGGTACCGATATCCGCGAAAGCGCGAGACGGGCCGAATTCGATGCGCCAGTTCCAATCCGAGTTGTAAAGCAACCAATCCTGCGAATAGGTCCCCTGCACGGCGAGGATTTCGCCCAGTTCCCCCGATTCTCGCAGACACCGCATATTCTGCACCTGCGGGTAGAATCGCAGGTTATGGAAGGTACAGTTGGCGAGATTCTTTCGGCCGCAAGCCGCACCATTTCCTCGGCTTCCGCGACGGAAGAGGCCAGCGGCTTCTCGCACAGAACGTGTTTCCCGGCTTCCAGAGCGGCTATCGCCATCGGGAAGTGAAGCGGGTTAGGCGTGCAGATGTGAACCGCATCGATCCCAATGCCAGGAGAGGAATCGGTCAGGAAATCCCGGTAGTCGCCGCTCGAGCGCTCGATCGAAAGCTCATCGGCGAATCGCCGGGCCTGGGCCGCGGTCCGTGCGGCGATCCCGGCAACCTCGACGTTTCCCAAACGCCGCAGCGCTTCCGTGTGAACCCTGCCCATAAAGCCTGTCCCGAAAATGGCTGCCCTCAGCTTGTTCATGAATCCTTTCGCCCCTTATGCGCGTTTTATGTTTTTGTACCGATGGTTCGACGCGGAGTATAGTTAAGTCTAAGACTGATTTATGGTCGTCAGAATCCGTTTCGGGCGCGGGCCGGTGGTCACGCGGCGAAAGGGGAAAAACAGCCGGATCGCGACGTTGGCAGGGAGTCTGCTGACGCTGGTTTCGATCAGTTGCGCCTCTCTCGGGTTATGGCGGCTCGCATCGGATCTGGATTGGGCGGGGAATTTCGTCATTCGAACCGGCTTCCTGTCCCACTGGCAGGTGTGGATCGGCGTCGCAACGGCTGTGCAGTATATCAGCTGGCGACTAACGCGCTATGCGCGGTCGGTCAGCGAGCCGGAGCCTGAATCCGCTGCCCAGGCCGTCGCAAATGTATAGATTGCCGGTCTTCCTCAAGCTTCTGGTATCCTACGCATAGATTCGCGCGGTCCTCCATGCGTTACGACACACGGTATCGGAGTCGCAGCTCGCTTTTCAATTGGTCTTTTCCCAGCGGCGTCAAGTGGCTGATCATCGCCAACATCGCTATCTGGATCTTCTATTTTTTCGCCTACCGGTGGATCGGAGACGGGCTCTTCATCCCGCTCAAACTGGTACCCGCGATGGTTATCCGCGGGGCCGTCTGGCAGCCGGTCACCTATCTGTTCCTGCACGATCCTCACGGGCATCATGCACATTCTCCTGAATATGCTTGTGCTCTGGATGTTCGGCGCGCCGATTGAGGAGACGTGGGGTACGCGCCGCTTCATGCAGTATTACTTTCTCTGCGGCGTCGGCGCCGGGATCTGCGTGGTGATCGTTAACCTGCTGGTCGGAAACTCGTATCAGCCGACCATCGGCGCCTCGGGCGCCATTTTCGGTCTGCTGCTGGCTTACGGAATGCTCTTCCCGAATCAGGTCGTGCTCTTCATGTTCCTGTTCCCGATGAAGGCCAAGTACATGGTGATGATCTTCGGAGCCATTGCATTCTTCGGCTCTTTTCAGGGCGGCAGCACCGTGAGTAACCTCGCGCATCTGGGCGGTATGTTGTTCGGCTTCATTTACATCAAGACCCAGTTCGCGCCGCGGCTTGCCGGAAGGTCCGATTTCGACCTCCAGAGGAGATGGAAGGAATACAAGATGGAGCGGGCGCGGAAAAAGTTCAAGGTTTATATGAAAAAGCACGGCTCCGGCGACGATCCGTGGGTTAATTAATCATCGAGATTATAGAGACACGTAAGCATGAAAACCTGGTTTATTGGCGCGGCGGCGGCATTAACGCTGATCGTCGGCATGTGGGCGCAGGACGGCCCGAATTCTCAAAGCAGCCAGACGGTGGCAAAACCGCGCAAGGCGCCCACCGCATCGGACAGCGACAGCACCAACGCGCCGACCCCGAACACCAACGGCGATCTCCCGAAGATCCCCTCGAAGCTCAGTCCGAAAGCTACGAAAGACAACGAACCCGCCGCGGCGGATGCGACGTTCAACTCCGAGACGAATATCGTTAACGTCGACGTGCAGGTGATCGATCCCAACGGAAACCCGATCCCGAACATTCCCAAGGCCGACTTCCGCATTCTCGAAGACAACGTGCCGCAGACAGTCTCGCAATTTTCAGTCGGCGAGGCGCCCCTGACGGTCGCGATGCTGATCGAATTCAGCGCGCGGTTTCAGGCCTACTACACCAGCGGGTGGGCCGAGACTCTGACCGCCTCTTACGGATTTGTGCAGACGCTGAAGCCCGACGATTACCTCGCGATCATCGCCTACGATCTGCATCCAACGATTTTGAGCGATTTCACCAACGACCGCCAGAAGACCATGGAAGCCATGTCGCGTCTCCGCATGCCCGGCTTTTCCGAGAGCAACATGTTCGACGCTCTCGCGGACACGGCCGATCGCATGTCGAAGATCGAAGGGCGCAAGGCGATTCTCCTGATCGCCTCCGGCATCGATACTTTCAGCAAACTCACCTACGACAAGGCCCGCAAGGCGCTGCAGGAATCCGGCGTGCCGGTTTATTCGATCGAAATGCTTCAGATTGAGCGCATCATGGCCGAAGGCCGAATGGGCGCGAGCCAGGAGCTCGATTTCCTGCAGGGTGACAACGAACTGAAAACGTTCGCCAAAGAAACCGGAGGGCAGGCTTTCTTTCCTCGCTTTACCGGCGAACTTCCGAATGTCTTCCACGCAATCTCCCAGTCGCTGCGCAGCCAGTATTCGCTGGGCTATTCGCCGAACAACCAGGCGAAAGACGGCAAGTTCCGCAAGATCACGGTGCAACTCGTGGACCCCGCCACCAGCGAACCCGTGCGTATGCTGAACGACAAAAATAAGCCGATGAAGTACACGATCCTCGCAAAGGCGGGCTACAAAGCTCCCCGCGCCGTCGAGTAGACACGCGAGCGGGCAGGGAACTGCGGCACACGATAATCCCGTCGCACGTCTGAAGTCAAGAACTCAATTCTCCGCCCTTTCATGCGGATGCAAATCCATTGACAGTCTGATGACGGCTCTGTTACGTTCGGGGCACCTCTCCGCAAATGAAAAAAGAAGAAGCCCGCCCCGTCCGTGTTCTGCTCGTCGACGATAATGTTCACGGACTCACCGCTCGCAAGATGATTCTGTTGGATCATGGTTATGAAGTCGAAACGGCGCGGAGCGGCGAGGAAGCTTGGGAAATCTTTCAAACACATCATTTCGACGTGGTAGTGACGGACCTGCGAATGAGCGGAATCGATGGCGTGGAACTGATTCGCCTGATTCGCGAGTCAGGCTCGCCCGCGCGATTCATCCTGCTCTCGGGTTTCGTCGGCTGCCTGGCGCTGACCGAGAAATCGACGGGCGCGGACGAAGTGATCGCAAAGAGCAACAAGGAAGTTCCGGAGCTGTTACGGGCCATCGGGAAACTCTCGGTTACGCCTCGCCGGAAACCGCCGACGAATGCGGGGCCTCCCCGCGGCGGTTCGTCAAGACGCCGCACTGGTTAATGGTTTGCTGCCTGGCCCTTGCGGCCGTGATCGCGGTTTCTCCGGCGTTGTCCGCCGTTGCCAAAAAGCCGGTGCGGAAAGCTCCAGCGGCAACTCCGGCTGTAATACCGGCGGGCTCTTCTGACCAGGCCATCGCCGCACGATGGATGAAGACAATGACGCTGCGCGAGAAGATCGCGCAGCTGGTCGTCATCGGCTTCAGCGGCCATCCCATGAATACGCGGACCAGGGCTTACCGGAAGTTCGTCCACCTTGTGCAGCAGGAGCAAGTCGGCGGTCTGATCCTGGTGAATGTCTCGAACGGGCGAACCACGGCAAAGGCGGATCCGCTGGAGGCCGCGAGCTTCATCAATCGGATGCAACGCCTGGCGAAGATTCCGCTGATGGTCTCGGGGGATTTCGAACGCGGAGCCTCAATGCGCGTCGACGCCACTACGCCTTTTCCTCATGCGATGGCTTTCACGGCCTCGCGCGATCCCGAGGAGGCCCGGATCGAAGGCGAGATCACCGCTCGCGAGGCGCGGGCTCTCGGGGTTCAGTGGCTCTTTTTCCCCGATGCCGACGTCAACAACAACCCCGATAATCCGATCATCAACATACGGTCTTACGGGGAGAATCCCGCGGATGTCTCGGCGTTCGTTTCCGCGTTCATCGCAGGAGCGCATTCGGTTCCGGACGCTCGCGTGTTGACGACGGCAAAGCATTTCCCCGGCCATGGCGATACCGATACCGACACCCATCTCAATCTGGCAACGATCCACGGAGACAGGGAAAGGCTGGAGCAGGTGGAATTGACGCCCTTCCGGGCCGCGATCAAGAGCGGCACGGACGCGGTCATGACGGCGCATATCGCCGTGCCCGCGCTCGACGATCCCGGATTGCCCGCAACGCTCTCGCCCAAAATCATGACCGGCATTTTGCGCGACGAACTCGGATTCAAGGGAATCATCGTGACCGATGCGCTCGAAATGGGAGGCATCGCGAAGGGATACTCGGCGGGCGAAGCGGCGGTGCTGGCGCTTCAGGCCGGCGCCGACGTATTGCTGATGCCGCCGGACGCCGAGGCCGCGATCAACGCCGTCGAGGCGGCGGTGAAGAGCGGCCACATCAAACCGAAGCGAATCGACGAGAGCGTGATGCGGATTCTGACTGCGAAAGCCCATGTGGGCCTCGCCACGAAGAAGCTGGTCGATCTGGAGGAGATTCATTCCGTGGTGGACTCGATCGAGAGCAACGCCGTGGCGCAGCAAATCAGCGATCGTTCGGTCACGCTGGTCAGGAACACGGGCGATCTGGTTCCGCTTAAGGCGCCCGCGACGACGGCGTTCTTCATTCTGGCGGAGGGTCGCACCTCAGTGGAAGGGGAGGCGTTCGCGGCCGAGGTGCGCAAGCGTTCGGCCGCCGCGAACGTAATCCTCGTCGACCCGACGATGTCGGATGCCGATCTGAACGCCGCCGTGCAACGCGCGTCCTCGGCGAGCCAGTATGTGGTCGCGGCATTCGCGTCGGTGGCGGCGTATCGAGGAGAGCGTGGCGCTGGGCGGCGGTTTTCCGGCAATGGTGCAGAACCTGATGGCGACGAAGAAGCCCGTGGCTCTGATCGCCCTGGGAAATCCCTATCTGCTGCGGAGCTTTCCCGGATGTCGCAGCCTACATGACGACTTACAGCACCGGTGCCGCCCTCGGAAGTCTCGGCGGTAAAGGCGCTGTTCGGAGAGATCGCGATCGGGGGAAAGCTGCCCGTCACGATCCCCGGCCTGGCGCAATATGGCGAAGGGATCGCCGTGCCGGCGTCGCATCCTGTCGGCGCAACGCCGTCGAGACAACCTGGGACTTTGCGGCCGATGTATTCACCGGAAGGAAATCCGGAGCGATCGCGGCAGCGTGTTTACGATGTGTATGCGGTCTTTTCAGGAACCCGAATATCCGAAATATCCGCGCCTGCCCGTCCTGCAGTGCCGGGGCTTTGAAGAAGTGGCCGCTTAAATCGCTGTGCGACACTGACAAGTAACCACTTTCATCATTAGACGATTCCCCACCTGAACCATGGCGGAAACAACTACGCTGGAACTGCCTGTCGAGGCGGCCCCGGTTAAGAAAAAACAAGAGACGGTCTACGCTCCGTGGACCCCGAAGTACAACCCGTGGATTGTCGCGCTGACGGTCACGCTTGCGACGTTCATGGAAGTTCTCGATACGTCGATCGCGAACGTGGCGCTGCCGCATATCGCGGGCGGCTTGTCGGCCAGCCAGGATGAATCGACCTGGGTTCTGACCAGCTACCTGGTTTCGAACGCCGTGATTCTGCCGATCGCCGCATGGCTCTCGGTGCTGGTGGGCCGCAAGCGCTTTTACATGACTTGCGTGACCCTGTTCACCATCAGTTCGTTTCTCTGCGGTCTGGCGCCCACGCTCGGGATGCTGATTCTGCTTCAGCGTGATGCAGGGGTTGGGCGGCGGCGGCCTCGCCACCAGCGAACAGGCGATTCTGGCGGATACGTTCTCGCTCGAAAAGCGCGGGATGGCGTTCGCGGTTTACGGCATGGCTGTGGTGCTCGCGCCCGCGATCGGACCGACGCTGGGCGGGTGGATCACGGACAATTTCAGCTGGCGCTGGATTTTCTATATCAACGTGCCGGTTGGTTTTCTGTCGCTCTATCTGACGAACAAGATCGTGGAAGACCCTCCTTACATGGAAAGCGAGCGGCAGAAGACGCTGGCAGAACCCGATCGATTACATGGGCCTCGGGCTGATCGCCGTGGGTATCGGCTGCCTGCAGTACGTGCTCGACAAAGGTCAGGAGGAAGACTGGTTCTCGTCGAAGAAGATTTCGTTCCTGCTGGCGGCTTCGCTGGTGACGCTCGCGTGGTTTGTCATCAATGAATGGAGGCACTCGAACCCGATCGTGGATCTGCAATTGCTGAGGATGCGGAATTTCCGAACCGCCGCGTTCATGATGTTCATTCTCGGAATGGTGATGTTCGGGACCACGGTGCTGATTCCTCAGTTCCTCCAGGTGCTGATGGGATACACGGCGGAGAGTGCCGGCAAGGCTCTGTCGGCCGGGTGCTGTCGTGCTTGTATTCATGATGCCGATCATCGGGCAACTGGTCTCGCGCGTAGATCCGCGAATTCTGATCGCCTCGGGCTTCACGGCGACGTCGCTCGCGCTCTATCACATGACGAACATCAATCTCGAGATCGATTTCCACACCGCTACGATGTATCGCGTTTACCAGATGCTCGGGGTAGCGTTTATCTTTATTCCGATCAGCACGCTGGCCTATGTCGGCGTGCCGAGGCACAAGAGCAATCAGGTTGCGGGTATGAATAACCTGATGCGAAATCTGGGCGGCAGTATCGGTATCTCGATGCTCAGCACTTTCCTGATACGGCTGGCGCAGAGGCATCAGGTGTATCTGGTGGCGCATACCTCCGCGGGCGATCCGCTGTTCACGCAGAGGATCGATGGCCTGACGCGCAATCTGACGAGTCAGGGAATGCCGCCGAATCAGGCCAACGCCCAGGCTTATTCGCTGATGAGCAGAATGATCTCAGGCCAGGCGACGACGCTCGCGTACGTCGACATTATCGCGATCATGGCGGTAGGAGTGCTTTGCCTCGCGCCGCTCGCGTTTCTGATGCAGAAACCGCCGAAGAACATGAAAGCTGCGGCACACTAAAGCATTTCCGCAGTTTATACGAATCAATCGGCGTATTCCGCTGTGTGGCCAGGACTTCGGCCCTGCGCGGAACTTTACGTCAACTGGTGGCGTCGGCGATCTTGTCGCCGGTGGCCGTCTGCGGCGAAGCTTTACGCAAGCTCGTGAGTGGTATTTCGAGGGCGCCACCGCGCTTCAGTTCGGTGACGGTCTATCCGAGGTCTCCGTCGAGGACCATAAAATGCCGGAACTCTTCCCAGGATCCCTCGGTCATGTTCACTGCCGGGCTCTCAGGCTTCCGCCACGCAGATGTTGCGGAGTTCTCCCAGGCCTTCTACGCTTACCACGACTTCCGCGCCTGGCGTCAGCCACTTCGGCGGTTTAAACGAGAAGCCCACGCCGGCGGGCGTGCCGGTCATCACTACGTCTCCCGGTTCGAGCGTCATTACGCTTGAGAGGAACTCAATGGTTTCCGGAATTTTGTATATCAGTTCGCTTGTGTTCGAGTTTTGCAGCTTCTCGCCGTTGAGAGTAAGGGTAATGCTCAGGTTGTGCGGGTCCTCGATTTCGTCGGCGGTCACGAGATACGGCCCCATCGGGGCAAAGGTGTCGAAGTTTTTACCCATCGTCCACTGCGATACCGCGGTCTGAAAATCGCGGGCGCTTACGTCGTTTGTGTTCATGTAACCGAAGACGTGCTCGCGCCAGTCGCCGGCCGCGATATGACGGCCGCCTTTGCCGATTACGAAAGCGAACTCCGCTTCATAATCGGGCTTTCGCGAGTTCTTCGGCAATATGATGCTGTCGCCGGGGCCGATCACCGTGTTGTCGTACTTGGCGAAGATTACGGGATAGGGAGGCGGTTCAAGCTTTGCCTCCGCCGCATGGTCGCGATAGTTTAAACCCAGGCAAAGGATTTTGGGAGGCTTGGGAATGGGCGCGCAGAGCTTCACGGATGCAAGGGGGAAGATCGCGTCGGCGGGAGCTTGCGAGATGAATGCCGGCACGGCGGCAAGAGCCTCGGATCCGGCCTGCAGAAATGAGAGCAGATCCATGAAGCCGGCGCTTTTGAGGCTGACTATATTGCCGTCAGTGACGACGCCGGCATGCCTGTGGCTATGGTGATCGAAGGTGACGAATCGCATGAATTCGTCAGTCTAGCATCGGAGACCGGTCCTTCCCGGCCGATTTCAAATTCAATCGGACGAGATCGATGAACGACGGGCCATTATTCGATACCCAGGAATTCTTGAGCTATTGAACAATCGCGTCAGCCCCACGGCGCGAGCGAAGGTCAAGAGACGCCATCGCGTGACTAGTTCGGCATTCCGGGAACCTGGCACTCACAGTTGAAAATGATTCGTAGGATCGTGGGTGTGAGAATTTTCCCCATGTTCGTAGATCGCTTTTGCCGATCCGACGATACGAGCATCGGGCGCGGTGACCACATCCGGGTCCTTGCCCGCGTAGGGAATGGTGTGCAAGACATGCTTCATCGCGTTGAGACGGGCGCGGTTCTTGTCGTCGGAGCGCACAATCGTCCACGGCGCATCGGCGGTGTCGGTGTAAAAAAGCATCGCTTCCTTGGCCTTGGTATAGGAATCCCACCGGCCGAGCGATTCTACGTCCATTGGGCTGAGCTTCCATTGCTTCAGGGGATCCTGCGCGCGGCTTAGAAACCGCCGTAGCTGTTCCTCCCGGCTCACTGAAAACCAGAACTTATAGACCCGGATCCCGCTGCGCACCATCATCCGCTCAAATTCCGGGGCCTGGCGCATGAATTCCAGATATTCGTGCGGTGTGCAGAATCCCATCACATGTTCAACGCCCCCGCGGTTATACCAGGAGCGGTCAAAAAAGACGATCTCACCCTTCGTGGGCAGGTTTTCGATGTAACGCTGGAAATACCACTGGCCGCGTTCCGTGTCAGAAGGCTTGGCGAGGGCTACAACCTTGGCGCCGCGAGGATTGAGGTTTTCCGTAAACCTCTGGATCGTTCCTCCTTTGCCCGCGGCATCGCGTCCCTCAAAGATCATTACGATGCGCTCGCCGACTTGCTTGACCCAGGCCTGCATCTTGACCAGTTCGATTTGCAGCAGTTCAATCTCCTCCAGATAGTCCGAATTCTTCATTTGCTTCGGATAGGGATAATTGGCACTGATAATATGTCTGCTGCTCTTTGCGCCCTTTACCTTGGCAACCAGCTCTTCGGGAATACTTGTCCGCACCTGTTCGTCAATTAGTGCGACCATCGGAAAAGCTCCCGCCGCCGCCTTCGCGTAGCTCTTCTTTTCCTTGAATTTGCTCTTAAGTTTCCTTTTCTCGAGGTCTACTTCAGCCGTTTGTGCGCTTCGCGCCAAGCCCTTCTTCTGCGCCTTCAACTTTTTCTTTAGTTGCTTTCGCGCGGCTATTTCGGAGGCCTCACGATCATCTGCCGGAGATTCCTCTGGTAACGCGTGGTTCAAATCGTGGGGAATGTCTTCGGAAAGGGCAACGTCTACCGGGGGTTCGAGGGCCGTCGCAGTACCAACACCTTCGTGAGTCTCTTCATATGACATGCCGATCTCCTGGCGTGCAAGGCGGACTAAAAGGTTTCGGGAAAGGGGCATCCCCTTTCCCGAATAAATGCGGTGAGCGAAGGAAGACTGCTGCTATGTGCTTTTGCCCGAAAGCAGCCGCAGCCCGGAGGTAGAACGCGGGCGGAAGACCTTAATTAAGGCTTGGGCACGGTGTTGATCGTCTTCAGAATGCGCGACACAATCTGATAAGGATCGCCTTCGGAGTTCGGACGGCGATCTTCCAGATAGCCCTTGTAGCCGTTCTTGATAAAATTAACGGGCATCCGGATCGAAGCGCCGCGATCCGAGAGACCATAACTGAACTTATCGATCGCCTGAGTCTCATGATGACCGGTCAGACGCAAATGGTTATCGGGGCCGTACACCGCGATGTGTTCGGGAATGTACTGGGCGAAGGCCTTCATGAGGGACTCGAAGTATTCCTTGCCCCCCGCCTCGCGGAGATATTTTGTCGAGAAGTTTGTGTGCATGCCGGACCCGTTCCAGTCGCCTCTGATGGGTTTGCAATGCAATTCCACATCGACTTCGTATTTCTCACAAAGACGCATCATCAGATAGCGGGCGGTCCAGAGATCGTCGGCGGCTTTGGCGGAGCCTTTGGCGAAGATCTGAAATTCCCACTGACCTTTCGCCACTTCGGCGTTGATACCTTCATGATTGATGCCGGCGGCAAGGCAAAGATCGAGGTGTTCTTCAACGATCTGCCGGGCGATGTCGCCCATGTACTTGTAGCCGACGCCGCAGTAGTAAGGACCCTGCGGACCCGGGTAGCCGTCGGACGGAAAGCCGAGCGGACGGCCATCCTGATAGAGAAAATACTCCTGCTCGAGACCGATCCACAAGTCGGGGTCGTCTTCGATCGTCGCTCGCATATTGGTGGAATGCGGCGTCCCGTCCGGGTGCATGACTTCGTTGAGAACGATGTAGGCGTCCTTACGGCTTGCATCCGGATACAGCGCAACGGGTTTCAGGATACAGTCAGAGCTCTTGCCCTCGGCCTGCATGGTGGAACTGCCGTCAAATCCCCAGTTGGGAATCTCGGCGAGCGTGGGGGGCTCCTCAAATGATTTGAGGAGAGTCTTGCCGCGAAGGCCGGGGACGGGGTGTTTGCCGTCGAGCCAGATATATTCGAATTTGTATTTTGTCATGGTTAATTTGGCGATCCCCGGGGAAACGCGCTGCCTGCCCTCGTGCGCCGAAGACGCCGCCAGCAGTAAGCGCGACTGTTATTATTCAGTCCCGACGAACTTAGAATTATGCACGATAGCGCGCTGGAGGGGCAAGCATTTCAGGCCTCCAGACGAATAGGTTCTTTTTATGGACTCTATCTCTAGAGGTGATGGAACGGAGTCTTTCGATACCCCGTCGCTAATTACGGCCGCAGAGACCGGGCGTGCTGCACATGCCGCCCTCGCAACCGCGGGTCTGCGCCGGGGTGAATCCCGAATCCGCCTGTGAACCACGCGCGGCGAATGTTGAATACTGCTGTGTCAGGTGCTTGTCGCCGCATGACGGGCAGCCAGATTCCATGACGTCGCTCGCGCGGCGCACGAGCTTCTCAAACTTGTCTCCGCAGGAATCGCAAAGGTATTCGTAGATTGGCATGGCGTTTCCTTATATTATCGCGCGATCCGTTTCAAACCGCAGCCGCGCTTGTCCCAGATAGATCTCGTCGCCCGGGTGAAGCGAAACGCCACGGCTTGCGTGAGCCGGCACATCGATGCGGCGTCCGTCGCGGAAAAGGCTGGTCCCGAGCGAACTCCCGTCGTCGAAGATGCGCCACTGGCCGGATGCGGCGTCAAATGCGACGTGCGCGTGCGAACGCGAAACGCTGGCGTTCGCTTCATGCGCGGCCTCCGGAAAAGACAGTTCGTTGCGGCGGATCGCGCGTCCCAGCGCGTCCACCACTTCTTCTTCGCGCCCCAGATTGATCCGCGGGCGGTCGAGAGGAAGTTCGGGAGCTGACGAAACACCGGACAGCGTGACCAGCCACGCCGGCAAGAGCGCGATGGTTCTCTCGACTGCCGCAACCGGCTGGGGCGCGGGCGCTTCTTTCTCCACTCGCTCGCAGAGAATCCGCATCTCTACCAGGGCTTCTTCCGGATAGCGCACCGCAATCGTGAGTTCGGCCGGCGGCTGGATGCCCTCCTCTTCGAGACTGGAACGAACATCGCCGCCCAACTGGTTCACGTCGAACAGGGCTTCGAGCACCGCTTTGCGTTCGGCGTTCTCCGCCGCCAGTTCGATCGTGATCAGGTTGAAGGGAAATATACGGTCGCCGCGCTTGCCGAGCGTTGCCCGACGTGCGATCTGGTCAAGCGCATCGCGATACAGTTCGATGGCTTCGCGCGCGCCTGGTTCGTCGCGATTCCCCGCGAAGATCGACCGCAGGCGCTGGTCGAGGGATTTCTCAATACGCCGCAGAATACTCATGGAATCAAATGTAATTGCTGTGCGGCGATCGTCAGATCGCCTGCGATCGGGGCTGCCGCCGTGCCGCCATAGTGCCCATTTTCCGCGAGAATCGCAAACGCGATGCGCTTCGGATTACCGCCCGCAGGCACGTCATAAGGCGCGAATCCGATGAACCAGGCGTGCGACGGGGCTGTCGCAAGTTCGGCCGTTCCGGTCTTGCCCGCAATTTCGGGCTTTATCGCGGCAAGCACGCGCCCGGTACCGCTTGTCACCACGCCGCGCATATCCTTAGCCAGAACCTCGGCCTGACTCGGCGGTAACAGTGACTGGCCGCGGCTGCGTGCGCGCGTTGCTGTCGTCCGTTACCCAGCGCCCCATCGGCAGCACGCCTCCGGCCGCGATCGCGGAGGCCACGCGAGCCATCTGGAAAGGCGAAACCACCACCTGCCCCTGTCCATAGGAAACCTGCGGCATCTGAGGCGTCAGATTCTTCACGGTCGGCGGATTTGCGATCGAAATACCGATCATCTGCGCGGTATCGAGCAACTGCTGCGCCCCGACCTTATAGGTGCCCAGCTGCGCGAAATACGCGTTGCAGGAAACCACAATGGCGCGAATTCATGTCGAGCGTGCCGTGCGGATGCTTGTCCTCTTCATCGTCGCGAATCGGGCGCTTGGATTTGCCGACATAGTTCCCATTCCTGCCGTCCGGCAGACGAATGCACTGATACTGCTGCGTCGCCAGCGAGGGATTCAGCCTCAGCGCCGCAATGGCGGTCACAACCTTGAACGTCGAACCGGGCGGATAAAGGCCATACCGCGCGCGATCGAGCAGCGGACCCGCGGCTTCGCCCAGCGCCAGCTTTTCCTGCAACAGATCGGGCGACGGCAGATTGACGGACGCGAGCAGATCGCCCGTTACCGGATCCATCACGACCACCGATCCGCGATCCAGATGCTGCGCCGCCAGCCGCGTCTGCAGGATCTGCGCCGCCTTGACCTGGAGCGCGCCCGATATCGAAAGGTGGACGTTCCGTTCGCGGTCGCGGATGCGCTTGACCGCGACATTGTCCGGCTCCCAGCGATGGCGCAGCAGCGGCAGCAGCTCGCGGTAGTCGTAGCGAATCGTGTAGAACGGTTTTCCCGCGGCATCTTTTACGGCGACAACGCGGCCGCGATCGTCGTAGCCCTGCAGACGAATTGCGGAATCGCGCTCCACGAGCGAGCTGTTGGGTGCGCTCCAGTTCGCGCGCGTCCGAATGTCTCCCAGCAAGTGGAACGTCAGCGGGCCCAGCGGATAGCAGCGCGGATCGGCGCGGCTGCAGGCCTGATCGATATCGATCCCGAGGGCCTTGTAATCCGCGCGGTGCTGTTCCAGTTCCTGCCAGTTGCTGGTGGCGAGCGGGAGCCCGGAGCGGTCATAGATCGTCCCGCGCTGCAGCGTCCGCGCGGCATCGATCAGACGCGGGTTGTACACATAGCGGCGGCCGCCATCCGCCTGCAGCACCAGCGTTCCCTGTCCCGCGATGGCGTCCGCCTGGCCGAGCTGAATATAAGCGGCCTTCCCAACGATCGTGATCGCGAGCACCGCGAGCACGACCTCGATCCATCGCAGCCCCGGCAAGAGCGGGGCGAGTGCTTCGGTATTGGCGCGCGGCTTGCGTCCGGAGTGGTCGATAGCCAGCAGAATTCCGGCAATGGCGAAGTTCGCCAGCATCGCCGTGCGGCCATAGCTCAGGAACGGCGTTGCCACGCCGGAGAGCGGGAACAGATCGAGAATACCCAGCGAGATCAGGAGCAGTTCGGCGCTGATCAGCAGCGTCAGACCGAGCGCGAGAAAGAAGCCATAATCGGTGCGCGCGCGCCGGGCGATGCGCAGCCCGATCCAGATCAGCAATCCGAAAATCAGATAGACCGAAACGATCCCCAGAAAGCCCCAGTCTTCACCGAGCACCGAAACGATAAGGTCCGTGTGGCCGGCCGGAATGACGTCTGACTCGCCCAGGCCGGGCCCCGTCCCCAGTGGGCCTCCCGATGCCATGGCCCAGAGCGAATGCGCCACCTGATCGCCCCCGCGCACCGTATTGCTCCACGGCGAGAGCCACATCGCCACGCGGTCATGCACCGTCTTCGGCGTTCCAAGAAAGTAGCCGGCGAGAAACCCTCCAAGCAGCGCGGCCAGCCCGACCACCGCGAGCGGCACGCGATTCCGCGCGATGCAGTAAAGAGTGAGGAACACGCACGCGAAGACAAGCGCCGGGCCGAGATCCTTCTGCAGATAAAAGAACAGAAGCGCCACGCCCACGCCGATCAGCACCGGCAACGCGTATTCGAAGCGGAGGAATCTCGATCCATCGAAACACCTTCGCAACCACCGACCGTTTCTCGCGCAGTTCGCGCAGCAGCGGCCAGCGTTTCGCAAAGTAGCCCGCCAGAAAAAACACCAGCAGGATCTTGATCGCCTCCACCGGCTGGAATGGCCCAAGGTTGACCCGCGCATCGCTCCCCGTGGGTCCGCTGCCGAGAAAAATGAGGCCGACCGATAGCACGATGGCGCCCAGCAATGGCACGAAGCTGTAGCCCGACATCGAGCCTTCCCAATCGATCAGGCTCGCGATCAGCATCGCGATGCAGCCGAGCGCGACACCTTGCGCGAACGGCACGAAGATCAGTATGTCGCGTAGAGGGTCGCGCAGCGCAGTCATGAGCGCGAATCCGATGCCGGTCAGGATCAAGAGCAGCGGCAGGTAAGCCCACGAACCCCCGAAATGGCGGAAGCTCCAGACAATATGAACCAGCAGGAAGGCCGCGAGAATCGCACCACCCCAGATCAGAAAATCGCGGCGGAACACGTTCAGACTGCGCACTGCGATCTGCGTCTTGATCTGCGCGAACTCGGCGGGCGTGAACAAGGCAATGCTGTCGCCTTTGCCGTCCTCCGCTCGTTTGCGCAACTCCACCAGGTTCTTGTTGCCGACCAGATCGCTGCGCGGGATTCTGATCCGCGCGATGGCGCCCGTGTTCGGCAGCACGCCTTCGTGGTCCGCCAACGCCTCGAAGATCTGCTGCGCGGCGAAGTTGCGGTCCTCGGGATTCTGCAGAACGATCAGGACGGGCAGAAGCTTTTCAGCGCGATCGATCTCCGTCAGATTGACCGCGGGCGCAGGCGCGCTGCTTCGCCGTACTTTCGCGGTATACACCAGCGCCCAGATGCCGCAAACGATGATCGCCGCGAGCGCGAGCCACAACAACTCAGGCCCGCGGCCCGGAGCCGGCGCGAACGGGTCATTCCGGGTTGCGGCGCGCTGGGCTTCGGCGCTCCTCGTTGCGACGGTGCTGCGCGTGACTGCCATTACTTCGGGGCCTCGGCCTCCGGCGATTTGGTCTCCGCCGGCGCCGCGTTTGAAGCGGGGGTCACTTGCGCGGGCTTGGCCGTTGCCTGCTGCGCCTCGGCCAGCGTCTTCGCGGCTTTATCGCGTTCGAGAGACATTCGTTCAGCGAGTTGTACTCCATTCAAAAAAGGCGCGACGGAATTGTAGAGTTGTTCGGCGTGCGCCAGATCCGCATCGGCGTGCTTCAACGCGTCCTGCATCTGTTCGATCCCCTGCGCCTTTCCCGCAGCTGCCAGCCACCTTTCACCGTGCGCGCGGTAACCGTCCGCAAGCGCTCTCTGTTCCCGGCGTCCCGGACGGAAACCGTTGCTCTCCGCCTGGTTCAGTTCGTCCTGCGCTCTATCCAGGTTGCCGTCGCTCATCTGAATCAGAGCGAGCCCCAAATGCGGGTCGGGCGAATGTGGAAGCAGATTCCGCGCGTCTTCGAAGTCGGCGCGCGCATCTTGTATATTCCGTTGCAGGCGCGCGATGTGCCCGTTAATCAGTTGATACTTACCGCGGATCGATTTGTCGTCGGGAGCAAGCGTCATGGCGGAACCCAGAGCCGCTTGCGCGCGGCGCCAGTCGCGCAGGTAAACGGGAGTGCTCTCGCTCGCTTCCCGGTAGTCCGCAATCACCCGGTCCGCTTCGGCTGTGTAACGGTCGCGCAGGCTGTGCCGCGCTGGGAACAGCGGGAACGAGAACAAAGTGTGTTTGGCCAGCGCCTGATACTCAGTCATGCCCTGATCGAGCGTGATTCCTCCGGAATCGATACGATCCGCGAGGGCTTTCGCGTTGCCGTACATCCGAACCTCAAAGACGACTGTGAAGACGGCAAGCAGGAAAAGCGATACCAGACTCCCGGCGACCACACGTTGCGCCGATTTCGGGATTCGAAACGAGGAAAGTCGAAAGGACGGCGCAATGGGAGCCGCGCTGGCGCGACGAGTCCGTTCCTCCGGATTCGGATAAACCGTTCGCCTCGTCGCATCCGGGTCGGCCGGCGCCGCCGCACCGGCTACGGCATATTTCCGCCATTCGTACAATGCCGCCTGGAATGCCGCGGCGCTCGCAAAACGGCGGTTGAGGTCCGGGTCGAGCGCGCGCGAAAGAATCTCACGCAGGCCGGGCGGCAATCCGGCGATCGAGGGTTGCAGCGCCCGGTAGTTGCGGATCGTCCACTCCAGCTTCGATCCTTCCGCCTGGAAATACGGCTTTCCCGTCAGCATCTCGAACAGCACGATGGCAACCGACCAGACGTCCGAGCGCGCGTCCATATCGCCCGTCTGCAGGCGTTCCGGCGAGGAATAGGGAATGCTGCCGAACTGGTTGAACGTGATGCTGCGGGTCATCGACACGGCCTTCGCGATGCCGAAGTCGAGCACCTTGACCTGGCCGGAAGACGTAATCCGGATATTGCGCGGCTTGATATCGCCGTGGATGATCCCGCGATGGGCGCGATCTTCGATCACCGTGTGAAAGGTGTGCGCCTTCACGAGGACGTCGAGCACATCGAGCGCGATGGTTACTGCGCGCTGCGGGTCGATCGGACCGTTCGCGACAAGTTCCGAAAGATCTTCGCCCTCGATGTATTCCATCGCGATGTAGAAGTAACCTTCGCGATCGCCCACATCGAAGATCTGGGCCACCCGGCCGCTCTGTTCGCGCTTGGCCAGCTGGTCCTGCAGGGTTGCGCCACGGCGTTCGGCCGCGACTACATCGATGCTGTCGCGATCGCCGCCGGCGTCAATGAGCTTCAACCCCACCTGGCGATTCAACAGGGGGTCGTAGGCAAGAAAGACGCGGCCCATGCCCCCGCCCGCCAGCTTGCGGATAATTTCGTATCGGCCGAAGAGCTTCGGGTCCATGATTATTTCGCTCCCCGGGTTTCCGGATCGGGGTCCGGTTCAATCAGGCGGATGGCCTTCTTCGCGGACAATCCACCGAAGAAATTCTCCTCGAAGTCCCCGGCCTGGTAAGCGCGTCCGTGGATCCAGACCGGCTCCGCGGCGTTGTTGACGATGGCATTGTCTTTGAAGAGCGGATGCGCCCCGGCCAGCACTTCCACTCCGGGTTTCGGGTTGCCCGGTTCGCCGTTTCCGTTTGCAGCGATCAGATTGTCGTCGATCTTTGGGGAGGCCGGGGGCGCCACGAGAATGCCGGGTCCGAGATTGTTCGTGATCGTGCTCGCCGTTATGATCGGCGACGAGGTTCCCTGCACCTCGATTCCGATTTTCGCGCCGGTAATCTTGACGTTCGAAACGGACGGACTGGAGTCGATGATCTCGATACCCGCCGCGAGGGGAGTTTCAGACTCGCCCAAAATCGATATGCCTTCGATGCCGCCCGAATCTATTTTGCGCGCGACCAGCGCTGGGCCGCCGTCAGGAGACATCAGTATGACCGAGCCGGAAAGCTGGGAGCGCAGCGTCACGCCCTCGCGCAGTTCGATGCGTTCGCGATAGCGGCCCTGCGGGATCACGACGGTATCGCCCGATCGAGCCTCCTGCATCGCCGCCGCGATGCCGGCGGGGCCGACAAGTAACGTCCGCGGGCCTGTGGGCAGGTGACTCCGGAGATAAGCTGCCGGAAGGGCAATCGCGATCCCCGAGCAGCAGGCCATAGACGAGAAAGGCCCACCGCCGGGCGAATGGGCCGGGCGCCCGAATCTCGGTTATGGTGACAGGCGCACGCACGCCGCGAGAGTCCTGCTTGTATTCCGGGCCGGCGACGATAACGACGGTGATGTTGTCTTTGCCGCCCGCGGCATTCGCCGCTCCGATCAGGGCGTTAATGGCGGCGTCGAAATCGGGTGCATAGCGCTCGACGCCCGCGCGAATAGCGGTACTGGTGACGAGATCAGTCAGGCCGTCCGAACATAAGAGCAGGAGACCGTCCGTCGGCATCGGGAAAGTTTCGATTTCGATGAAGGCGGGATCGTCCGGCTCTTTTTCGGCCGAACCCACGTCGCGGTAAATCTCGTTACGCCGCGAATGCCGCATGGCTTCGTCTTCGCCGATTTCGCCGCGATCTTCGCGTTCGCCGACCGGCGAATGATCGTGGGTCACCTTGCGAATTTCACCGGGACGCAGCAGGTAAAGACGCGAATCACCTACATGGCCGATAGTGACGATGTCGTCCTCCACGAGCGCCACGGTGAGCACGCAGGCCATTCCGGTCCATTCGACCCGGGAGCGGGAGAGACGCAGGATTTCGTTGTTGGCAAGCGTGATCGCTTCCCGCAGCCGCTCTTCCGGCGTGCCGGTCTGGCGCTCGAGACGCTCGCGGATGACATCCACAGCGACGGCGGCAGCGGTTTCGCCCGCGGCATGGCCTCCCACGCCATCAATCACCGCATATATGCCGCGGTCGGGATCGACGTAATACCGGTCTTCGTTGTTTTTGCGGCGCTTGCCGGGGTCGCTGGCGGCCGCGGAACGAAGCCTGGTTTTCACGGCCATCACCGTTTCTCGCGCAGCCTCTTCTCGCGCAGCCTGTTCTCACCAACCACCGTGACGATAGCGAGAAGCGCGACCATGACGATCAGGGCCGTCATCACTATCGTCCGCCACATGAGAATGTCTTTCATGCGCCCGTTCAGACCGCTTCCCACTGCAAGTCGACAACGCCCGCAAGGCTGATAGTCGCGCGCCTCGGCAGTTCGGCCGACGCATTCCGCCCGACCGGTTTGCCATTGACCGCCGTCCCGAACTGGCTGACGTCTTCGATCGTGAACCGGCCGGTTTCAGCGTCGCGGCGGATGCGGCAGTGCTCGCGCGACACATCGGGCAGCGTTTCCAGCTTGAGATCCACCCAGTATGACCTTCCTCCCCGCCCGATTACGACCTGATTTTTCGTCACGTCGAATACCTGATCACCCTGCTGGTCGGCATAACGGAGATACGCAAAGGCCCGACCTTTTGTTTGCTCGTCTTTATCATCAACTCCAGCGGGAGTATCTTCAGGTTCAGACGTTTGGTCGGGCGCGGGCGTTGCGGAGGTGAGGGCCGTCGCGGCGGGCTCCGGCGGTTCTTCGGCCTTTTTCGGGAAAATGCGCCGCGTCAGCGAACCGGCGCCATATTCGGTCTTCTGCGGAGCGCCTAATTCTGAATAAACCTCAATCTCGCCGGGCTGCAGTTTGCTGTCAAGATCGGGATAGATTTCGACTGTCCAGGAATCGCTGACCCGGACATACTCGCTGCCCGCGGCCGACTCGGCGATCTTCTCGATGCCGATCTTTTCAAGGCCGCTCTTGAGAAAGGACGAAGCCATTTTGCGGTGCGATCCGTTCCAGGCGGCGAGCTTGTCGTCGAGGACGGCACGGATTTCGCCCGCGATAAACGGGACGATGTCTCGGAACGGTTCGTAGTCCTCCGGGTTCAGATAAATGCGATAAATCGCGGGCACCAGGGTCTTTCGGCGAATGCGGAAAAGACCCTCCTCCATGTTGCGCAGGACTTCTCCAATAAGGTCGTCACCCTGGAGACGGCCTGGCGCTCGGCCAGTCATGGAACCATTGTAGGTTGCTGACTGGCCGAGCGCTTTGGGGCCCCCGGCTCCGACCGACCGGTATGGCAGGAATCCGCTGCGGGCCCACGGCGCGGTCAGACAATTCGGATCGCAGCCGCGATTGCTTTGCTCCGCTTCGCTCTCTGAAACCGCGGAGGCGGCCGCCTCGCTTCGCTCAGCTGGCCTGCAGCGGATTTGATGGCGCTCGCGCGCGGCAAAGGCGAAAGGCAATCTCTGATGCCGCTTCCGCTGGCGCTTCAGCAGCCACGATCAGGACGCGAACCCAGTACATGATCGGTGAGGCGGCCCGGCATCTACGGGCCGACCGTGAGACTCGAGTGCTGATACGCGACCGCCCGCAGCGGATGCGAGCCATTCGGACCGCTGCCGATCACAGCCCAAAGAGCTGTTTTTCGACGTCTACGGACGCTTCGGAGCAAACGGGCTGGCTGGCCTCCATTCCGGTCGCGTATCCATGTTGGCCACCTGCTCCAACAGCTGATAAAAAAAAATGTTGAACCTCGCGGCCACGGCCGGATTCCACGGCTGTTTCAGATCGTCGGCGGGTCTATGGTAGCGTTCCCTATACCACCTGCGGTACGTTCGTTCTTCGCCGGATCCCGGCTTGTAGCCGTACATAAACGCGATCGAGGGCACTCCCGCCCTTAAGAAGCTGATTTGATCTGAACGGATAAGTTCAAGCCGATCCGGCTCGGGATCGGGTTGCGTGCGAATGTCGAGCGATTTGGCAACGCCTTGAGCCATTTCTCCGAGGGTCGAGTCCGAGAGTCCAAGAACAGTCAGCAGTTTCAGCGGGAAAATCGGTCTGAGGCTATCCAGGTTGATGTCGGCCACCAAACGCTCTTTCGAAATAGTTGGGTGTTGCATGAAATACTGGGAGCCCAGCAAGCCCTCTTCCTCGGCCGTGAAGACCGCGAACAGGACGCAGCGCCTGGGCTTGCGAGTGGCATCGTGCAGCCTGGCTGCCAACTCGATCAGCGTTGCCACGTAAGCTGCATCGTCGAATGTGCCGTTGTAAATGCGATCCCCATGCCAAGGCTCCCCGATTCCCCAGCCGTCCAGGTGTGCGGAGACGACAACACATTCATTTTTGAGCACCGAATCGGAGCCTGGAAGCATTGCCAGAACGTTGTCGGATTCCAGCGACACGCCTTCGAAATTGATCGAAATTTTTAAGCGGACGTGTAGCGTGAAATTGGGAAGCGGCTTGCCTTGTCCGGCGAGTCGCTCCAACTCTTTATAGGTGTGGCTGGAGCCCTCAAAGAGCAACTCCGCAAACTCGGGATTGAATGCCATGCCGAACGGCACCGGGCGCGCGGGCGCGGCAGCCCGAGGCGACTCTTGGGCGGGATTTCGGATCAGCATCCCCGCAGTGTAGGGAATCGGCCATTGGCGAGGCTGGGTCCGCCGGGGTTGTCAATCTCAAGCAACCCGACGCTGCCTTCAGGAGCGGAGGGCAGGACGGGCGATGCGCCTTTTACAAAACGAGGAGCACCGAGTTGTACAAGAATCTTGTCCTTGATATCCACATCTTTCGAGTACGATTGTGAGCCCACGAATTGCAGGTCGAATTCTCCCTCAGGTGCTCGTCCCACGGCAGTAATCGCGATCTGACGGAGCCACCGCAAAGGCCTAGCTTTGCCAGCGGAGATTAATTCAGCTCTGGAACGGTCCGGGCGAAATCGAGCAACTCGAAGGGGGATAGCCTGCTTGTAATCCGATTCACCAGCGGGTATCAAACCGCTCGTCTCGAATTGCTGCACGACATAGTCAACGGCTCGCCGGTGACCCTCGCGACCGGGATAACGGCCTTCCGTCGAATCGTTGGATAGCGCCTCCACGTGCACCCACCATTGCCTGGTTGCAGCATTTGGATGCGTCGCGATAGCGACAGCCGGCAACAGAAAGATGAATGCGGCGCGAAAGTTCATTCAGAATTGAGCAGGCGCGATCCGTTCATTCGCGCACCGCTCCGGCTGTGTCAAAACTGGTAGAAAGTGGCCCTATTTGGGCTGGCAATATTTGAAATCGTCGTTACTGGACATAAAAGTATTCTCAGCCGGTCTATCCAGGCGTAACGCGAACCCGTGATCTCCCGCCGACACACTGGCGCGGATAAGGAGATGCTGTTCGTTCTGGAAGGTCTTAACCGCTTTCCCGTCGATCAATGCCACCCCGGATGCTCCGGGGGCTACGAAGTTGAACGTAAAAAGTGGTTGCGTGGAGTTGGCGGGAATGGCGTGATGAGCGGTCATGCAAAAGCTATATGCGCCGACCGCGCTGATCGTCCTCGACTTCGGGGAATTGTCTACATTCAGAGGTGGAAAATGCTGAGCATAAACAGTGCCAGCGACCGCCACGGCAATGAGGCTACAAGCGATCCTGACAGAAGCCATGTCCACACTATACCGCTTTCCGCAGCCCGCGCTATTCGCCTTCCGTGTCTCAAAACGGCTCTTTTTGCTTTTCTTCCGCTTCGCTTAATGAAACCGCCCAGGCGGCCGCATCGCTTCGCTCAACTGGCCTGCAGCGGATTTGATGGCGGTCGCGCGCGGCAAAGGCGAAAGGCAATCTCTGACGCCGCTTCCGCTGACGCTTCAGCAGCCACGATCAGGACGCGAACCCTGTACATGATCGGTGAGGCCGCCCGGCATCTACGGGCCGACCGTGAGACTCGAGTGCTGACACGCGATCGCCCGCAGCGGCTGCGAGCCATTCGGGGCCGCTATATGAGCAGCCGAGCGAAAGCGCTCACCCGCGCGCGAAGCCAGAACAAGCGGGCGCCAGTGCGCCAGGCGAATCGGAAGCCCGGGCGTCCGAGCTTTCCGCGACTGGGGCTCACCGAACTTCGGTTCCTCAGAAGATCGGCGTTGCTCAGGCGTGTGCAGGCCGAACTCGCCGTCGAACAGCGACGTCCTGCGGGTCAAGCTGCGGTCGCCCCTTCGCCAAGATACTCACCGTGGGACAGCCCTGCAGGGACGATGTGAAGTGTGTAGGCAGTTGACCGCGATTAGTCGGGAAGTCGCGTGTTTGCCAGGTACCCGTGTCCTCGAAAGCTTCCAGATCGCCGTGAATCGCCTGTAGCCCTCCGCAAATTCAATCATGCGTTCGGAAAGCCTCACCCGGCTGAAAACGCGCTAAGATCGCGTTTGTGAAGCCGTTCGCCGTGTGCGCGTATGCCGCCTCATTGTGCGCTTCCTTCGCTCAGCAAACCCCCGACCGGCCGGCGTTCGAGGTCGCTTCGATCAAGCCCAATCGCTCCGGGGTTGCGCAGGTCAGGATCATGGGTCTTCGAAATGGAAACCACCTTTCGGCCACCAATGTGTCTCTGCGTATTCTTATCCCGTACGCTTTTGAAGTGAAGTATTTCCAGGTGTTCGGGGGGCCTGCATGGCTCACGAATGACAGGTTTGACATCTCGGCCAAAGCCGAACCTGAGGTCGTCGCGAAGGCCGGAATGGCGGCTCTGCTGAGGCAACTGCTGGAGGAACGTTTCGCCCTGAAGGCTCATCGCGAGATGCGGGAACTCCCGGTCTACTCACTGGTGATGGCTGGCAAAACGGTGCATTTGAGGAGCGTGCCAGAAAACGACTGCATACCGCCTGCTCCCGGTACGCCTCCGCCGTCTGCCGCAGACGGCAAAACACGGGCTGCAGCATGCGGCGACGTCTGGGGTACCTTCGCGGCAGGCGTCACGAGCATTAATGGGCGGCGTGTCCCTATCCCGAGACTCGCCGACATGCTCGAGGGTACGTTAGATCGGACCGTCATCGACGACACGAACCTGAAGGGCTTCTTCGACTTCGACCTGCACTGGTCGCCGGAAGCCGCGCCGTCCGGTACGTCGAGTGCGCCCGAGAGCGCACCGGACTCCCGGGCAGCCGCGGCCGCGATGTTATCCGCGCTGCGGGATCAGCTCGGCCTTGCAGTTAAATCAACGAAGAGGCCTGTTGAAGTGATCGTGATCGACAGCGTTGAAAAACCTTCCGGAAACTGACTCGGGTAGCACTCTCCTACCGGAATTCCTGATCCGCGCCACAGTCCCAAGTCCGGTTGGTACGTCGCGTCAAAACTTTGCGCTGTCCGCCCGGGTTTGCCGACAATGCCAGGCAAGAGATTGAGCGGCCGGAAGCTTTCCGTAGAAAAGAACTGGTCTGAATTCCACGCTCGTTCAGCAAGGCAATACCCTTCCTGGTCGCGACAGCGAAGCTTCGGTCCGGATCAACGGCGATGTCCGTCGGCCAGGCCAACTGCCCTTCTGGCGTCAGGATGGGTTCGTCGAAATCGCGAGTGCCATCCGGAGCATAGGCTCTCACCATCGACGACCCAAGGTCAAAGAGACGACCGCCAACGAAGGTCGCCCCTTTGACGTCGGGAAAGTCAGCACGGAGCTCGCGAACCGGAACGCTCGCTGCGAGCGCCATACCTCCGCACAGCGCGAGCGCGAGAGGATATCTCATTGGACCTCCAGGGCTATCTTAGCCGAATTCGAGCAATCCTACCCGGGGTGTACCGCTCGCGGGAACGGCAGTCGCCATGTCAACGTCGCAGCCCGCTCAAAGCCAAAGCCTTTCAGGCTGCCGTTCGCGGCTAGTCCGCAGCTGTCGGACAATTCGGAGACGCAGCGGCGGCCGCCGCCGCGATCGCTTTTCTCCGCTTTCGCTCACGAAGACCACGGACGCGACCGCATTGCTACGCTCCAGCAGCCACGATCAAGATGCGAACCCTTACATGATCGGCTCGGCGGGGCCGCCCGGCATCTACGCTACCGTGAGACTCGAGGAGCGCCAGGTCAGAGCCGGCCGATTCATCGACCTCGACAGAGCCGTAGCCGGGACCGCTAGCCAGTATGAGCGGCCGAGCGAAAATCGCTCACCCGCACGCGAAGCCAGCTTTACGTGACAGAACTTGTGGCCCAAGAACGAAAATAAAAGTCGCCGCCTGCAACACGCTGGCAGAAGCTAATTTCTCAAGGCCCGGTGATAAAGTCTTGGAGTGAAACGCCGCCAATCCGAAGCTCTGCAACGGTACATCGACGAAACTGGTCGGAAGCAGAGGAACACGATTTGGCCACACAGTTTAACGAATAGCCGCGCAGCGGACGTCTTCCTCTGGCGAGGCTCTCCAGAACCCTCGAGAATTCAAAGCGTCGCGGCGTGGCTCTTCGGGCTGTCATTCCTTAGCCTGGGCGCTACCTTTCTCTACATGTTCAAGGCGTTCTTTTTTGGAAGAGACGACAAGGGATCCTGGATACTTCTACCCATTGCATGGGGACTAATTCTCGTTGGCGTGAAGATTTTCCGGAACGGATTTCGAAAGCGAAGCCGCGATACGTACCGGGGGCCGGGTTGTCAAAGTTATGGCAGGCAACGTGAGAAGATCTGACGTCATGAAGTTTGCCCGCAGTTTGGCGGCTCTCATGGCAGTGGCGGCGAACTGTGCGGCATTGACGAGCCCGCCTTTAACCGACTGGGTCACATATCTCGGGGGTGCCTACGGCGACACGGTCAGCGCAATGACCGTCGACTCTTCAGGTTCAGAGTACATCGCCGGCAACACCAATTCACCCGATTTTCCCCTGACGTCGACCACTCTCGGCGCTCCCTCTGTAACAACCAGCTGCGCTTTTGTCACCAGGTTCAATCCGGCCGGAAGCGGGCTGGCATTTTCCATCTGCGTAGCCAACTATCAAGCCATCGCCTTCGGCCTGGATTCCGCCGGCAACATGTACCTCGCCGTGAACCGGCAAACGCCTCAGGGAAGTTCCGCTTACTCAGTCCTGAAACTGGACCCAGTCGGTCAGAACATCCTGTACACCGCCCCGATCGCAGCCACTCCCGAATCGATGGCTGTCGACGCGTCGGGCAACGTTTACCTCACTGGTTCTGCGGTAGCCGGTCTCGCCACGACGTCCGGCGCTTACCAGCAGCAACTCAGCCCCGGCAACTGTCTGGCGGGCAATGGCCAGGAGCCGTGCCCTGATGCGTTCGCTCTCAAACTGTCCTCTTCGGGAGCCGTATTGTGGGCAACGTACCTGGGAGGCTCCGGGCCCGACGACGGCCACGCCATCGCAATCGATAGTTCAGGCAGCCCGTGGATAGTGGGAGAGACCGTATCGCCCAACTTCCCGGTGACCTCTGGTGCCCTCGACTCATCGTTCGGAGGCGAGACAGATTTCGGACCCTTGCGTTACGGCGACGCCTTCGTCGCTAAGTTCGACCCCGCCGGCGGCAAGCTGGTTTACTCGACCTACCTCGGTGGCAATGCGCCCGACGGGGCTTTCGCGGTGACGGTCGATGCCACGGATTCGGCTTTGGTCACAGGTGGGACCTCCTCGCCTGATTTCCCGACAACACCCGGCGCTCTCCAGACCACATACATCGGAGGCAGCAGTCAGGGGCCTACCCTTTCGGGAAATGCATTCGTGACGAAATTCGATTCGTCCGGAAAGGTTGTCTATTCCACATTCGTCGGCGCGTTCGGCACGATGGGCACCGCGATAGCTGTGGGTCCGTACGAGCAGGCCGCGGTCAATGCGGCCGCAGCGTCGTTAAGTAGTCAAGCCACCGCCTGCGCAGGGCAGCCCGCTATAACCGTACTGAGCGCGGACGGGTCGGCGGTCGCGGGATTTTCGCCCGTCAGTGGCAGCTACCTCTCGATGGACAGCAACGGACGCCTTTACTCGGCAGGCACAACGCGAACGTTAGCGTTCCTGTCGACTCCCCATGCTTACCAGACCTCCTACGGTGGAGGCAGCTCCGATGCTTTCGCCGGAAGAGTCGATTTCGCTCAATCGGCAGCCCCGGCACTGCTGTCCGTCGTCAGCGGAGCGACCTTTTTTGGAGGCTACGATGTGCCGGCGACGGGAGCCGTCGCCCCCGGGGAAATTGTTGCCCTTTTCGGCAACGGGTTCGGATCTCAGCCCTCAGTCACCTTTGACGGGTTCTCAGCGCCCGTCCTGTACGCATCGAACTGCCAGATCAACGCTGTGGTTCCGTTCACCCTCAGTGCAGGGGTGCCCTCCCCTTCCGCCCCTTTTGCGACGGCTTCCACGTCTGTCAGCGTTGTCGCTGGTTCCCAAACGCTCGGACCTGTGCGACTGCCGGTTGTCGCCGCCGTGCCGGGTATTTTTGTGCTGAATGGATCGGGCACGGGCCAGGCAGCGGTTATCAACCAGAACGGCACCGTCAACTCTGCTTCGAATCCGGCGCCTCGAGGTTCGATCATAGCCCTTTACATGACTGGGACAGGCGCACTGATTCCGCCGATCGCAGACGGATCGTTCGGACCGCTGAGTCCGCCCTTTCCTGCGCCGGTTCAGAGCATCACCGCTCAGATGGGCCCCTTCCCCGCTCCGGTGATGTTTGCCGGACAAGCTCCCACTTTAATTGCAGGCGTCACACAGGTAAACGTGCAGGTCCCGCCCAACGCGCCGACTGGTGCTTCAGTTCCAATCACAATTTATGCTGGCGTGTATTCCAGCGGTGGATTTTCGTCTCAGGGAAGCCAGGTCTTTGTAGCAGTGCAGTGATTACCGTGCCAGGCGGCCGGCCGCCGCGATTTGCTTTTCTCTGCTTTCGCTCACGAACACCGCGGCCGCATCCGCTTAGCTCCCCCTAGTACTACTGTGTTATAAAACATGATATATTGTTTTTGTTGTGAGCGCCATATCAACGAGGGCGCCAGGCGCACAACAGAAACGGCTCGCTGCATATCTCGATAGCCTGGCGCAGGCGGCGGGGCATTCGGACCGGATCGCACCTTTCAAGGCATATTGCACAGGGTTGCTTTTGCCGGGAGAACGGAAGAGCGTTGAGCCGATGGCCGCGAAGCTTGCGCCGGAAAATGTTCGCCGCATGCATCAGTCCCTGCATCATCTGGTGGCGGATGCTCCCTGGGATGACGAAGTGCTGCTTGATCGGGCGCTGGATACGGTGCTGCCTTCCCTGCTGCGGCAGGGTCCTGTGGTGGCGTGGGTAGTGGATGACACGGGTTTCCCGAAGAAGGGCAAACATTCTGTGGGCGTGACTCGGCAGTATTGCGGGCAGGTGGGTAAACAGGATAACTGCCAGGTGGCCGTAAGTCTTTCCGTAACGACGGAAGCATCGAGCATGCCGATTGCGTTTCGCTTATATCTTCCGGAAGTGTGGGCGAGCGATCCGGAAAGACGGAAGAAAGCCAGGGTCCCCGAGGAGATCGTATTTCAAACGAAGCCCCAAATTGCGCTGGCACAGATACAGCGGGCAAAGGAACGCGGTGTACCCACAGGTGTGGTGCTGTCGGACGCCGGATATGGCAACGATTCGCAGTTCCGGGCACAACTGACCGAATGGGATTTGCCTTATATTGCGGGACTCATGAGTACGGTGAAGGTATGGAAACCCGGTGAGCAACCCGTATCCCCTCCCGCGCAAAAGGGCCTGGGCCGTCCGCCGAAACTGCTGCAGCGTGATCTGAAACATCAGCCGGTAACAGTGAAAGGCCTTGCGCAGTCACTGGCCCCGGAAGCATGGGAAACCGTCTGCTGGCGTGCAGGAGTCAAAGACGATCTCCAATCGCGCTTTGCCGCGGTTCGTGTGCGTCCGGCACATCGCGATTACTGGCGTGCGGAGCCGCATGCGGAAGAATGGCTTCTGATCGAATGGCCGGAAGGCGAAAATGAACCCACAAAATACTGGTTCTCGACTCTTCCCGCAGATCTGCCTCTGACTGACCTCGTCCACCTTGCCAAACATCGCTGGATCATAGAACGCGATTACGAGGAGTTGAAACAGGAACTGGGGCTGGGTCATTTTGAAGGGCGAGGCTGGCGCGGATTTCACCATCACGCCACCCTCTGCATCGTCTCGTATGGGTTCCTGATCGCCGAGCGGAGCTGTTTTTCCCCCTCAGCGCGCGCCGGTCATCTTGGACTATGCGCCGCCAAACCGCCGCAACGCTTCCGGCCGCGCGGCTCCCCGCATAAGACCCGAGCGGCATAACCCACACTCGATCGCGACCATCAGAATCGTCATTGCCCGCTATCTGATCGGACTGCTTCCTCGATGTCCCTGTTGTGGATCGCGCTCCGGATAATCTTCCGCGTCAACGTCCGCCTCAACTATGCAGGATGCGGGTCGTGAGTGGTTCGGCGCCGTTTGCCACGCCCCATCCAGCAGTTCCACGCCGCTGAGTTTGTCGAGCGCAATGCAGCGCCAGTTATCCGGCGACCCCGGCGGTTTCAGGCCGGATTCGCTTTCTCCGCCGTACTGATAGCAAAGCACTCGGAACTGCCCTTCCTTGTTCCTTCCCAGTCTGTGCGGACAAAACAGGCGGTGGCGACCATGGTAAACAGCGGACACCGGCCGCCTGCTCTCCACGGCCGAGCGCACCATCCGGTATATATCGGCCACAGAGCCAACCCTGCCCGTTCCCAAACCGCCACCCAGACCTTCAGATTACTCGCGCGGAACCATAAATCCCAAGAGCTCAACGCTTTATAACACAGTAGTACTAGGAGACCTTCGGCGTGCCTTTTGTCCATGCCCACGACGCAATACGCCACGCGCCGTCTATCCTCCGGAGCGCGACGGTAAAAAACGCGCCTGACTGCGTGATTTGTTTGCCTTTCATGTTGAATTTCATGGTCACAGGGAAAACAACGTAGGCGGCATCCCCTGTGACGTTGTTGTGCAATGGTTCGCCCAGCGTGACGAAATAACCGCTGACGTCCAGATGCTCAGCCTCAATCAGTGCATCGCGATACCAGTCCTGAGTAGCTGTCGGGCCGCTCCAGACATGTGGGGCCATGCCGTCAAGAATTGAACCGGGAACGGCGAAGCACGATGCGAGTGCGCTTGCGTCGCCTTTGTTGAAAGCCTCGATGTACTGTCGTATGACGGAAACGGGATCTTGCGTCGGTGTCGGTTGTGCGGCCATGGTGTGTCAGGGATGATGCTTCTGGGTGCATGACGGATTTAACAAATTTAGAAACGCAGCGGCAGCCGCATCGTTTCGCTCAGCCTGGCCTGCGGCGGATTTGAGGGCGCTCGCGCGCGGCGCGGTCAAAGGCATCTTTATAAGGAACACGCGCAAGTTATGGCCGCCGAATCGCGGCTTGACGGGCGGGTTCCTCCATTTTTTGGCGCCGCGTCCGGCAGCCCTTGCGCTTTTAAGGAACCTCTACCGCGAGCCTGCGCTATCAGTGAGTTAGGCGGCGGGCTCCAGCGGCACAAGTTTGTAGCCGCGCTGTGCGGCTTGTTTTTGAAGTCTTGCCTCGATCCGCTTTTCTCGGATCTGGTCACGGTTCGCCCAAAGCGAGACGTCGTACTCCACCTGCTTGCTCACCATCGTGTAGAAGATGATGGCGATCTTGTGCGCTGTCGCCGTGGTGGCGGCGGCCGGACCGAGTTTGGTTTTCATGCGACGGAGATAATCGCCCATTGGTGTCTGATCGCGGTGCAACGAGTGAGCTGCCAATCGGAACAGAGTTCCCGCGCGGTTTTTGGTTCTGCGAGCGCCTCGCCATAACACCTTTCCTCCGCTGATATCGTTGTCGGGGCAAAGCCCGAGCCAGGAGACGAAATGCGCGGCTGTGGGCCACCGCGACATGTCTCGTCCCACTTCGCTGAATAACATGAAGACCAAAGTCATCAGGCCGGGAATCTGGGTGAGATCCACGCCAAAAAGCTTGTAGGCCTCGGCACGCATGTTGAAATCCGCAGAGCCGCTCTTCTTTTTGCGTTTTCGCTGCTTCTGCTTGCGATCTTCCGGCAGGGGCTTTTCCGCGGGATCGACTTTGGGCTCGAAGGCCACGACCAGCTTCTCGATTTCCCTGTCGCACTCGTCGATCAATTCACGATGGCTTCGATAGAGCGACAACCTTTGCTTGAGCGCCAGTATGTGTTCCGGCCGCCAGTTGCCTTCCAGCGATTTCCGGATGGTCTCCTCGCTGGCCTTGACGCGCGGATCCCGCAACTTTGCCAGCTTCTTCGGATCGAGCCTCAAGCCGAGTTGTTCCTGCAGGGCCGTGAAAATCCCGGGAGCGTTCTGAGCGTCCGGCGAATCCGCATCGGAACCGCCTCGCCCGGCCGCAGGCCCCGGAGGCGGTGCTCCGAGCGCCGCCATTTTGCTCTGCATCAGCGCCATATCCGGAGCGAACTCCAGAGAGATATCGTAGTTGCCTTTCAGCGCGGTCATGTCGACCACCGGCCGGTCCACCTGCATTCCCAGCATGTCTACAAACCGCGCCATGGTCTGACCATCGGAAGCCATTTTCATGCGGCCATTGTTGACCATCATTCGCATCGCGTCTCGCGGCGGGGCGGGAGGCCCGGTCACGGGATCTCCTTTTCTGATTACCGGTCCGTCATCGGCGTGTTGCACGGCTTTGCCGCCGCCTCCATCCGCGAGAGGAAAATCCGGCGCCGGCGGGGCATTGGGATCCTCTACCGATTCCTTCAGTTTCGGTCCGTTCTTCGCCACCATCAGCGCGTATATCGGCTGCTCTCTGGTCGAATGATGCAGCTTAAGTTTGAAACGGTCCTCCAGCAGGCTCTGCAACATCAATCGCGACTGCTCCTTTGTGGCGCCTTTGGGAACTTTGGCAGTAATATCGAACCGTGCCGATTCCAGCGAACTCGGACCCGTGATCTGGTATGCCTTCACGTCCCAGGCAGCCTGGATCAGATCTTTCAACGAGACGTTGTTAAATGTCATCTGTCCGGGGTCGCCCGTTCCCGGGCCGCCCCGGAATCCGATCATCATGCGGCCGGGGGCCATTGGAGCCGCCGGTTTGATCGACGCCACATCGAAGGAGGGCAGGGATCCCGTCGTTTGAGCGTAAACCGCGCTGATACCAAACAGCGACAGACTGGCAATTGCGATCGTTCATGACATTGCGGATCCTTTTCTTTCACCGGTTCTCATTCACCGGCATACGCGAGATATCAGATAGACGTGGGAAGTGACTGTTTCGTGCTTACCTCGGTTGTGAATACCCCGATTGCGAAATTTCGCCGGGGAAATAGACTGCTAAGCTGGCATCAGAGCGCATTCGCCGCGCTCTGCCTTCGCATGCTGTATCCCCGAACGTTTTGTCTCGCCGGCCCGGTGGTTCTTCTCGCCGTGCTCGCGGGCTGCCAGACCAAACGGAACGAAACGCCGGTGATAGGAACCGCCTGGGCCGGACCCGCCTCGCTGAAGCTTCGCAAAGACATCGATTCCAAATCCCCGATTGTCGCGACCGTGGCCCATGGAGAGAAACTCGACATCGTGGGACGCAGGCGACTCTGGTACAAGGTACGCACCGGGAAAGGAGTCGAGGGCTGGACGAGCGATCGCCAGCTGCTCGACAAGCCTCAGATGCAGCGCCTGCGATCGCTCGCTCGCGAAACGGCAGGCATGCCGTCTCAAGGCGTCGCCACCACATTCGAGACGCTGAACGTTCATATGGAGCCCTCGCGTCTGTCGCCGAGCTTTACCCAAGTGGCGCCGAAGGAGAAGGTCGACGTGATCGCGCATCGGGTCACCCCGCGAACCGCTGAAGCCCCCAAACGAGAATTGATTTCTCCCACGCCGAAGGTGCAGAAGAAACAAACCAAAAAGGACGCGAAAGCTTCGAAGACGCCGGCGCCTCCCGTGCCTCCCGCGCCGGCTCCCCCCGCCGACTGGCTGGATTTGTCTCAACCCCACGACCCGGAGCCTACCGAAGCCGCCGATGCCACTCCTGTTCGAAGCGACGACTGGACGCTGGTTCGCACCCCCAACGGGGAGAGCGGCTGGGTGTTGACGAGCGGCCTCTATCTCGCGATTCCGGACGAGGTGGCGCAGTACGCGGAAGGCCACCGGATCATGTCCTACTTCTCTCTCGGCAAGATCGACGATCAGGGCCAGCAGAAAGACATCTGGCTTTGGACGACGGCGGAAACGCTCGGCGAGGACCACGATTTTGATGGGTTTCGCGTGTTCGTCTGGAGTCTGCGCCATCACCGCTACGAGACCTCGTACATTCAAAGGCGCGAGCGCGGGTTTTTCCCGGTTCAGGCGAAGCAGGGCGAATTCTCGGTTTGCCTCGAACAGGATGACGGCTCACGCGTTCGCAAAGAATTCACGATGACGGGTAATGCGGTCCATCTGGCGGGCGTGCAGCCCTGTGAAAAAACCGCAGCGCAGGAGGTCTCTCCCGAGGAACTGCTCAAGGCCGACGCCAAGGACCAGGCGTCGAAGAAAAGCCTTGTAGAGCGCGTGAAAGACAAAGCGAAGGGCATCCTCGGCACGACCGGACCTTGACAGGCCCTCTGCTTGCAGGGGATCGCACATGCTTAAACTTGCTCTGTATGTTCGCCTTGAGGCAAAACCCGGCAAGGAGAACGAGCTCGCCGCCTTTCTTGAAAAAGGTCTCGAGCTCGCCAATCGGGAAACCACGACGCCCCTGTGGTTCGCGTTGCGTCTTGCGCCCTCTACTTTTGCGATATTCGATGCGTTCACCGACGAATCCGGCCGCCAGGCTCATTTGACTGGCCCCATCGCGAAAGCTCTGATGGAAAACGCGCCCGACCTTCTCGCGATGACTCCCGTCATCGAGAAAGTGGAAGTGCTGGGAGCCAAACTACCCCACTAACCAGGGCATTTTTTGGCAAATACTGTAGAATTCGCTCCCTCCGGCCGCGGCCTGGAGTCCGGTCTCGGCCGGGCGGAGGATACAAGGAGCGGAAACCGGCGTTGGAAAGGCTCTGACGTTCGCTATGCTGTCAAAGCTCTCACGGATGGCAAGGGCATAAATCGCAGATCACCCTGCGAGGCCCAGTTTTGCAAATCAAACCCAAAGTGACGTGCTTCGCGGCAATCGACCGCCTGGGTTTTTTGAATTTTCAACCTGCTTTGGACCGGCGGGCCACCCCTGCGGCTGAAAATGGGTGACCCGCGCGGGCGGTTGGTGTTCGAGCCTGGTACGGGTCGCGAGCCCGTTATTCAAAGATGTCAAAGAACTGTAAAGCTTGCTCTCCGAACACCTTGCGGCGAGGAAGATCAGCTTTTGTGTTGCACCCCGAAAGTATTTTCGAGGCGAATATCTGTGGATCGAATCCCGCAACCCCTTTTCGGCGCTGCAAGACCTTTCCGTTGCTTTGATAAATAGACCGGCGGCAAGACCGCCGGCGTTACGTTATGCCGCGGGGGCGAGGACGGGTTGCTTTGGTCAATACACCGGCGGCAAGACCGCCGGCGTTACGTTATGCCGCGGGGGCGAGGACGGGTTGCTTTGGTACGTCCACCGCCGGCAAGACCGCCGGTGTTACGTTATGCCGCGGGGCAGAGGACTGGGGGAGCGTTCGTGCCGCAGCAGCGTTTGTATTTGGCTCCAGAACCACAGGGACACGGCGCGCCGCGCGGGATGGGCGCGGATTCGGCCGCGATGGGTAAGGTTTGCGCTGCCGGCGGCAGGGGCGCATAGATCGCTTCGGTTACGGCTGTGGCCATTTCGGTCTCTTCAAGTTTGTGAAGGAGCAACTGGCGGCGGAGGTCGCTCTTGAGGATGGGCGCCATGTCCTTGCAACTGGCGAGGCCGAGAGTGGAAGCGTCGAAGTCTTCCGGGACGGTCTCGTTGCGGATCTGGCGCTCGGTCTGGATGCGGCGGAGTTCGGCGGTGGCTCGCTGAAAGTGGCGCAGGGCCTGGGTGCGGGCACGGTCGATCGAGTGCTGCGCGTCAGCTTTACCTTCACCTGGAAATTCGATCGCGGATTCGGCTTCCGTACAGCGGCGCAAGCGCCAGGCGGCATGGATAATCTCGGCGGCGAGGGCGGTTTCCATGGCGCCTTCGGGAGCGAGGTCCTGCTGGAAGCCTTCGCAGAAAAGGTGATAGATGGATTCTTCTTCGGGGCGAACGACGTCGCCGGTGGAATAGATGCCGAAGAGGGCGGCGTTGCGGGACACGCGCGCTTTGCCTTCGACGGTCCTGGGACCCGTCGAGGACTGGGCGTTGCGCCGGTTGGCGGCGATCTGGGCTTCTGTGGCCATAGGTTTTGTCTCCGCGCTCAGCATAGCTGGCGATTTTGGGGATGCGGCAGGGCGGCGGGGGTAAGGTGTTGAAATTATTGATTAAAAAAATGTGGATTCGGTGAACCGACTGGCACGGGCGAGGTCAGCTGACGCACTCGGCGGGAGCGGAAGCCGGCGACAAGATCGCCGGCGCTACCGAAACTGGGAAAATCTCCAAGAGATGGCTTGTACTGCTTTCGCCGGTTACAAGCTCAGCGTGCTCAGCGCCTATTTGGCTGCGCCGAGATTCTCGTAGTATTTCACGGTGCTGCCGCTGATGGCAACGATATCGGGTTTGCCATCGCCATTGATGTCGGCGACCATAACGCCCGACGCGGCCATCTGGTCCTTATCAAGCAACTCATGGCGCCATTTGGTGCCCGCGTCGTCCTGAGAGTAAAAGATATGGACGCTGGCCGGTGTGGGACGGCCTCGATTTGTCACGTCCACGGCCACGATATCGTCGCGGCCGTCGCCATTGAAATCGCCTACCCCAATTTCGTGGCCCTGAATCAAGCCCTTGAAAATCACGTTGCGTTCCCAGGCGCCGTTCTTCTGGCTGTAAACTACGATTTCGTCCCCGTGCCAGGGTTCCTGCGCCGCCAGGAAGCGTTTGCCTTTGATGTTCAGCAGATGCACATCGTTGGCGCCCTTCGTCATGCCGCCCGCGCCCGGAACGTCCCGCGGTTCGTCGCCTTTCGTCAGCACCTTATGTTCGAACTTGATCTTGTCGCCGCTGCCGGAAGGTGTATGCAGCACGATTCCATCGAACCCCGCGGTAAGAATTTCATCGCGTTTGCCCGGCGTCCACTTCACCGCATGTACGTGGTGGATCACTCCATTCAACTCGTTGTCCATGACTTCCCGCTTCCAGGTCCCGTCCAGAGCGGAAGGAACGCGCCAGTAATAAAGCGGAACATGGTCCTGATACTTCGGTTCTCCCCAACCTTTGAGACCTACGAATGGACCCATGACGATAGATGGCTTCCCTTTGCCATCGAGATCCGCCCATGTCACTCGATGGGCCGTAGGCACCGCGTCCACCGCGTAAGACTTCCATTCTTCCTTCGGATCCGACTGACTCTTGAGAACCCAGATCGATCCTTTGCTCTTCGCGGGGTCCTGTCCGAAATCGCTCAGAAGCGCCAGTTCGGGAATTCCGTCGCCATCAATGTCCGCGGGAGAGACCCACAGCATCGCCCTCTTGTCGTTGAGGATGACGTGCTTTTCCCAGCCGGGGTTCTCGTACCAGGCGAGTTCCGTACCCCCAGACGCCACGGGAATCACGTCCAGTTTGCCGTCCTTATTAAGATCGGCAATGGCGACCGAATACCCGCCGCGCAATTTGTCGCTGATGACGTGCGTGCTGAACTGAACTGGTCCCGATTTATCGACGGCCGGTTTGTCTACGGCCCCGAAGATCGCGAAGGAAATCGCGGCAAAGGCCCCAAGTCCGGCGAGGGAGGTCGTTCGCTTCATATTTTCACCACCGAGTCATTATATGCCCTCCCTCGCAGGACGCTGCAGCGGCTCGGGCCCTCGTGCTTCTCGGACCAGCATCCTGTGCGCGCCGCCGCCTGAAGCGGCAGCATCAGCGACCACCAAAGTACTGTGGCGCCGAGTATTGTAAAAGGTGAGGATCGGTCCCATGGCGAAGGCGAAGGAACTTACCGTAACGATTGAAGACAAGCCAGGAGCCCTGGGAAAGTGCTTTCTTGCGCTTGCCGAGGCGGGCGTGAACATTCTGGCCTTTCAATCGTTTGTGGAGGAAGGTGAGAGCCTCGCCCGGCTGCTGGTCGATGATCCGCCAACCGCTAAAACGGTGCTTGGCCGCCTCCGCATGATTTTCGAGGAGACTGACGTTGCGGTCGTCCATCTGCCGCACCGCCCTGGTCAGTTGGGCCGGGCGGCCTCGCTGATGGGCGATAAGAACATCAATATCGATTACTCTTACTCCGGGCTGGAACCGGGATCTTCGCTTGCGCTGCTGGTTTTTGGCGTCGACAATCTGAAGGCGACGGCCGCTTTGCTGGACGAACTCGCCGCCGAATCGACGTTGCCTTAACCCTCGCAGCTCCGTCCCGGTTCATCGCCATTCGGAGCACTTCCGAGGCGATGTCTTCAAACGTGCCGCGCCAGTGCAACACCTGTTCCCCAGGCGCTCCTGGTACTGTCCAACTAATGAAAGCGCTCCCGGCGCCGGGTTATCCGGAAGAGCGTTCGGGAGCGCTGACCCCTGCTGAATAGAGACAAAGCCGGGGACCCATACGGAACAGGTTCATGAACGGAATGTTTGATGCGCTCGAGTTTGTCGAATACATACGAAGGCGCTGGCTGACCATAGCGATCGCATGCGGCGTGGCTCTGGGCATCGCGTTCGCAGTCAGTCTGACGCTACCGAAACTCTATACAGCCACCGCCAGCCTTATCGTGCAGGCGCCAGGCGAAAACGATCCCCGCGCCTCGACGGCCGTAAGTCCCGTCTATCTCGAATCGCTGAAATCTTATGCGAGTCTGGCTTCCAGCGATACGCTGTTCGCACGGGCTCTCTCCGCGCTCCATGTGTCTGAGGGTCCAGATCGGGCGTCGTTCTCATCTGTGAAGAACCGGGTTCTGAAAGTCACGAAGCCGGCCAACACCGCCATCATCGAGATTTCCGTGACGCTCAGCAATCCCCGGAAGGCGCAGGCCGTCGCGCAATTCATTGCCGAAAGAACGGTGGAATTGAGCCGGTCGCTCGACGATCGGTCGTCGAACGATCTGACGGCCGAATTCCGCTCACAACTGAATGCCGCGCTCCTGCGTTATACGAAGGCGAAAGAGGCGCGGGCGGCTTATGTTGCGGCCCAGCCGATTGAGGATCTGGAAAACGAGGTCGATGAAAACACCAGGCTCAGGTTTGGTCTTGAGCGCGACCTTCTGACGGCGCGCACAGACCTTGCCGAATACGGCTCCCACAGCCCGGCCGATAATCTCACCGCCCAGATTGCCTCGGCGAAGGCAAGAATCGCCGCGCTCGAAAGCCAGCTTCGTGAGTTGAGCGAAGCCCTCGCTCTCAAATCAGGGCAGCTCGACGAGCGCAAATTCCGCCGGGATGCGCTCGAGAGCGACGAACGCTCCGCCGAAGCAGCATGGGAAACGGCCGAAGCGCGCATGAACGAAATGCTTTCGTCCGCGCAGTTTCACGGAGAACGGCTCCAGATCGTCGATACCGGCGTTGTTCCGGACCAGCCGAGTTCACCCAATACGTCGCTCAATCTTGCGGGTGCTTTGATCTTCTCTCTCGCGGGCTCCCTCATCTGGCTTGTGATCCGGTTCAGCCAGGCGCGTCTTGCAGACGCGCGCGCCGCGCAGGCGTTCCGCGTCCGCGCGCTTCGATGACATCCGCGCTGAAACGCGAGGTTCTGGTCCCCGCTCTCCTGGGTGGTTCGGCCGCAGCGCTCGCGCTCGCGCCCGATCTCACTTCGAAACTGGTGATCGCGGGCCCTCCGGTCGCGGTTGCGCTCGCATGGTGGACGGTCCTTTCGCCCGAGCGCTGGCTCGGCCTCTTCTTTTTCTGCGCGATTCTCCTGCCGCCGCTGCCGGGCGCTTTCGGAAATGCCGGCCTGAACCTGGCGCCCGCATTCGCGCTTGCCGGAATTTTCGTCGGCGTTCTGCGTATCACTGAATGGCGCCCGGTGCGCGGAACGCTGGCGGTCGCATTTTTCGTCTTCCTTACGATCGTTACCGGAAGCGTCGGGTTCGCCGCGCTCTACTCCGGCTGGACTATCGCGGCCGGCAGTCTGGCCCGCGTGATGCTGCTGGCCGTGGGCGTCTGGATCTTCTTCTACACGCTCGCGGGCCCCCGCGGCCCTGGGGCGGATCCCATGCGATTCGCGCGCTGGTTGTTCATTGCCGGAGCCGCCGCGGCGCTATTCGCCTGCGTCGATTTTTATTTCCAGCTACCCGCGCCCGCCGGGTACGGCGCCCAGTTCATTTGGGTTGGCGAGGACATGCTGCGGCGCGCGCAGGGACTTTTTTATGAAGCCAGCACGCTGGGCAATTTCTGCGCCTTCTTCCTGGTCATGATTCTCGTTGCCGCCTTTCGGCCTTCGAACGCGGCATCTTCCTCAGAAAGAGAGCGGCCGTGTTCCGGATTCGCGCTCGCAGCGGGCGGCGTCCTCTTTGCGGCGGCGCTGCTTCTTTCTTACTCGCGCGCCTCGCTGGTGACGATTGCCGTCGCCGTCTGCGCCTTTGTCTGCGTGAGGCGAATGAAGATCCGCCGCGCCTTTCTGGTCATGTGCGGCTCGATGCTCTGCGCCGCATTATTGTTTCGGATTGCGATGCCGGAACTCTCGGCGCACTATTGGAGCCGGATCGAGTTATCGCTCCAATATCTCGGGTCCTCGCCGGACGGCGTTCTTTCCGGCCGCCTCTCCGTATGGAAAATGATGGCCGAAGCCCTGATACGGCAACCGTGGCGCGCAGTGTTCGGCATCGGCTACAAAACTTTGCCCTATACCAGCCTGGTGGGCCCGAATCTGCCTGCCGACAACACGTACCTGAGCCTGCTTCTGGAAACGGGAGTGGTCGGTCTTGCGGCCTTCCTGTTCCTGAACGCCGCGATTCTGCGCACTTCCTTTCGCGCAGCGCGCTCCGCCCGACCACGCGCTTCGTTCTTCGGCATGTGGATCTTCTGCTTCTGGTGTGGCGAGATGGTCCAGATGCTTTCGGGCGATCTGATTACTTACTGGCGTGTTCTTCCCGTCTATTTCTGGGTTCTGGCAACGGCCGCGCGCGAGTCCGCGGAATGAATATTCTGTTTATCGATCAGTTCACCGACCCAGGCGGAGCGCAATGCTGTCTGATGAATCTTCTGCCGGAAGTGAAACGCCGAGGCTGGCATCCGCGCCTTCTGGCTCCGGGTGACGGAGAACTTGCGAGATGGTGCCGCGCGTTTGAAATCCCCGTTCATGCGCTGCCGCTCAGGCCGTGTGCGAACGGCACGAAAACGGCGATGGATCTCCTTCGGTACAGCTTCGATGTTCCGCGCATGATCGCGGCGGTCCGCGGCATCATTCTCCGCCACGGGATCGACATGATCTACGTGAACGGACCAAGAGCGCTGCCGGCAGTGGCGGGCCTGTCCCGGCTCCCGGTGATCTTTCATGCTCACAACGACATCGGCGGCGGTTATATCCGAAACTTCGCCCGGCGTTCCCTCGGGAGCGCGAAAGGAAACGTGATCGCCGCGTCGAAATTTGTCGCGGTTGCCTGGCCCGAAGCGAGCGTCATCTACAACGGTGTCCCCGACCTGTCGCTGGGACCGAGGTCATTCGGGAATCGACCGGCGCGCATCGGCATTCTCGGCAGAATCAGCCCTGAAAAGGGTCATCTGGATTTCGTTCGCGCGGCGCGGCAGGTAACCGCGACCTTCCATGTTTACGGCGCGCCGCTATTCTCCGATCCGGGCTACGATCTCGCAGTGCGTGCGGAGGCCAAAGACGCCCCGGTCGAGTTTTGCGGATGGACGAACGATATCGCGGCCGCACTTCATAAGATCGACGTCCTCGCGGTCCCTTCCGGCCCGGCGGAAGCGGCAACGCGCGTCATCATGGAGGCGTTTTCTGCCGGAACGCCTGTGGTTGCTTATCGCTCGGGAGGCATACCGGAACTGGTCGAAGATAGCCGCACGGGAATTCTGACGGAATCGCCCGATGCTGAAGCTCTGGCCCGCGCTATCCGCCTTCTCATTGCGGACCCTGCGAAAATGGAGTGCCTTTCCCTCGCCGGCCGCCGCGAGTGGGAAAGCCGTTTCTGCCTCGAAAGCTTTCAGCAAAACGCCTGCGATTTTATTGCGAGCGCAAAGGACGCTGTCCCACGTCGGCAGGAAATGGAAGGAACTCGTCCTCCGGTGGCGGCGCGGACGCGATCCGTTTTGCGCGTGTTCCTCAGAAACGCGGCTGGGCGAGCCACCAGCGCATCCCGCTCCCGATTGCCGGTGGCAGCGCGCGCAAATGATGAACTGCGCGATTCGCAAGAAACTGTGTCTCGATAGCGATTCGCCGCGCCCGTACACGAGACGTGACGTTTTCGGTGGCGATGTGCGCATCCGCCACAACCCGTTCGCGCGAGAGCGGAAACAGGCGGCGCATCGCGATCTCCCGCCGGTGGCTCGCGTCGTTCACCAGGCACCAGTGCAGCCATAGTTCATTCTTGTTCGGATGGTCGATCGCCAGTGCGGGGGACATCGCGAACAGCTCGAACCAGCGTTTAACCGGGTTCGGGAGCCGCTCGACAGCCGCTTGCGCCGAGGCGTGAGTCTGGCAGTGAAACCATTCCTTCGCCAGCCGGAAGGCGATTGCTTCGGTCTGCCGCGAGCCCGCCGGGTCGCGGCTCTCCCACTCTTTCCAGAACGCATCATCTCCAGAGGACCGCTCCAGAAAGTGCGCCAGCTCGTAGACGTGATAGAGGCGCAAATCGCCCCGCAGTAAATGGCGCATAAGATGCCAGGTGGCATAAGTCAGCCCGTCGGCGGCGCTCAAAGAGGGCAGAGCGAAACCGGAAACCTGGCGCAGCGTCCGGCTGGGCCAGAAGCGTTCGCCATCGCCGGCCTGAAATCGTTCCGTTCGTTCATCCCAGAAGCGAAAGTGAAGTTCGACGGAGAAAGGCATCGCCGGGTCGAAGTAATCGCCTCGCCATTTCCATCCGGTCTTCCGGATCATCACGGGAAAATGGTCGGTCGTGGCGGCATCGCCTTTCGAAAAGGCCTCGTATCCAAGCGACTCGATCGCGCGCATCGCATTCGCGCTGTAGTACCGCGGGCAATAAAGATCGATATCGTATTGAGGCCGGTGGCACGCTTCCGCCGCATAATAAGCGGTGTGCGCGAGCCCCTTGAGAACCAGGAACTCGATTCCGCTCGCCCGCAGAGCGTCCGCAATCTCTCGCCAGGCGGCAAGCAGATAACCGTGCCGCTCTGCGTTTTGCTCCAGATTGCGATCGATACGGGCCGCGATCGCGCCAGGAAGCGAGTCGCGACACCGAATGCCCAGGGCCAGCGTCAGCCGTTCATGATCCGTCATCGCGAGCAGATCCGGCCACTCGGCCGGCTTGAGCGCTTCCAGTCCCGCCACATTCCGGTCGTGAAAGCGCAGAGCCCGCAGCGTATTCAGAACGGCGCTCATGAGACCAGCGCCCGAAGAACCCTTTCCGCACTGTCGGGATTTCCATAGGTCAGTTGCATGATCGGAAGCTGCGTAAAGCGTCTGAGCGTGTCGGTTTGATCCGCTCGCATGGCGTCGTCGCCGAAGCATATGGCCCTCGAGAATTCTTCGAGCGCCGCCGCCGCTGGATATGGATCGATACGGGGCTTCGCTTCCGGACTTTGCCGATTCAGAAAAACCACGCCGCACGCCCTGGCCTCGAAGGCGGTCGCGATGCCCAGTTCGCTGGTTTCGATTTCAAGGTCCAGCTTTCCATTCGGACGCCGCTCCGGAGTCCACGCCTTCAGTTCGGGGAAGAGATTTCTCGCCGTCTCGCGGAATCGGATCGAAAGCGGCCGGCCTGCCACCGTATGGTCCGCCCGCCCGCTCACGATGTGGGTGGCATCGTCAGAGAGGTACTTCCAGCCTTTCGTCGCGCACGCATAGGCCAGAGTCGTCTTGCCCGCGCCGGAATTGCCGCAGAATACGAGCGCCCGTTCATTGAGCTCCACACAGGAGGCGTGCAGCGGGCTGAGATAGCGCGCGTTGATCATCACATAAACTGCCGGTTCGAGGAAATGATAGCGAAACCAGGCGCTGTCGCAGGCGACGTCCCGCGTCAGGCGGGCAAAAGCGAAAGAGGTTCTCAGATCGCAGACCGCGAAGTTGGAGGTCCCCTGAACGATTGTCACGAGATGACCCTGACCCACAGGCATCGACGGAAAGGGGGCAATGACAGCGTCCCGATCGGATACGGCAATCCGGAACGTAACCCCCGACCCGCCAGCGACGCCGGTCAACTTTGTCGCACGGACCGGAGCGGGATAACCGCCCCAGATCTGCTCCGCTACCCTGAGCACGGCCGCCGAGTTGGTTTCGATATCGACGGGCACGCCCATTGGGTAGTAGCGCGCCGTCCATGGCAGGGCGATGCGGTATTCCAACGGGTCTTCTATGGAAGGCGCGCGGAGGAGTCGATCGGCGACTTTCCATATCGACGGCTCAAGCGGCGATTCAAGCTGCGGATTTGCCGAAATCACTGGTAACACCATTGTCTGATCCGCAGCGGCGCGATCGCGGCCCACGATCCAAAGAAGCAAGCGCCGGTGCGGCCGTCGCGATTGGAGCGGCGTTTTGCGCACGCCTGCGGATCGCGTGGCTGAGCTTTCTGCGGGCATTGACTACGTAAGCCTTGGCGCCACTCGGATTTGACAGCGCCAGCCTTTGCGTAATCGTCGCCAGCGGGATTTCATAGCCGTAGTGGAGCGCCATCACTCGCGCTTCCATCGGCTCCAGCGTCGCATGAATCATCTCCCACATTCGCCGATTCGCCTGCGCGCGCTCGATGTCGCGATCAGTCTCTACCGTCAGATCCCGCAGGCCCCGCGGCATTTCTTCGGCCAGTTCGGCCGGGTCGGCCGACCTCTTCTTGATCGAGCTCAGGCAGTGATTTCGTGTAATGGCGTAAAGCCACGTCGAAAGTCTCGCGTCTCCGCGGAAGCTCCGGATATGGCGAAATGCCTTGAGGAAAATCTCCTGCGCCAGATCGACGGCCCCGCTGCGGTCGCGGGTAATTCGGAAGCACCATGCCGTCACCCGCCCCTGATATCGCCGGAAAACCTCGCCAAACAAGTCGTCGCGGCTCTCGTTGCCTTCCATACCGCCGAGTACCATCATCAATTCCTGATCGGTCAGAGCTTCGGGACAGGTTACCGCCAGTCCGACGAGCGATTCGGTTTGCATACCCGATCGTAGGAACGGAAACCGCCGGGTGTCGTTCGGGCCGTGTAAACACCTTGTAAATTCGCTCAGCGCACCCCCGCGGCCGCCCCGGACTCCTGCACGGCAGAACGCCAGGCTCTTCCCGAAAGCGCGGAACGGAAACTCTCGTCGAACGCCGCTTCGGAAAAGCGCTGCGCCTGACGGCTCAGATTGAGCGGGCTCAAAGACGGACCGATCCGGTCGAATTCCCGCAGCGCCTCGCCCAAAGAGGCGACAGACCAGTCGGGGTACAGCACCCCGCAATCCTGCCCGACGATTTCGAGCGCGCCCCCTCGCCCGAGCGCGATCACCGGTTTACCGCTGGCGAGCGACTCGACCATCGTCATCCCGAAGTCCTCTTCCCCGGGCATGATCAACCCGAGGGACCGTGCGTACAACTCGCGCAGGTCCGCGTCCGGGACGTGACCGCAGAATTCGATATTCGGCGCGGCGAGCTTCCGGAGCTTCTGGTACTCGGGCCCGTCGCCCACCACTTTCAGACGCCGCCCGTTACGCGCGAATGTGCTGATGGCATAGTCCAGACGCTTATAGGCGACCATTTCCGCAACAATCAGGAAGTAGTCTTCGGGTGGCCGATGAAAGAACGACGTGGTGGCGATCGGCGGATAAACGACTCGCGCCTTCCGCCTATAGGTCTTCCAGAGCCGGCGGCGGACATTCCAGCTGTTTGCCAGAAAACTGTCGACACGCGCCGCCGTCGAGTAATCCCAGATACGCAGATAGTTGGCGAAGAGCGACATCAGCGCCCCTTTTGTCGCCCCCTGCCGGAAGTCGTTGCAATAAGCCGGATAGAGCTCCCAGAGATAACGCATCGGCGTATGGCAATAACAGATATGCCGCGTTCCGGAAGACGTAATCACGCCCTTCGCGGGTCCCGATTCGCTGCTGATGACAAGATCGTAGGAGCGCAAATCGAAGGATTCGAGAGCCAGAGGCATGATCGGAAGGAGGCCCCGGTAATACTTCCGAAACGGGTTCAAAAACGAGGCCTGCACATTCTTCGACCGAATGAGCGGCGAGACCCGCTCCGGGTCGTAGAAAAGCGTGAAGATATCGGCGCGCGGGAGTATCCGGCAGATGGCTTCCAGAACTTTCTCGCCGCCTCGCGATCCGAGCAGCCAGTAATGGACGAGCGCGACCCGCATTATGCCACGCCGCCGGTGGGGCCAGGGCTTCGGCCCAGCCGCCGAGCTTCCGCTCGGCGCGGAGCTTTAGGGCGACGCGAAATCAGTGATAAATTGCCCACCACGCTTCTTTTGACAACCGGGGACGATGCGACGGAACATCATGGACCTCTCCGAATCTCTCGTGGACAGTCCTTCTGACTTCTGGCTCCTGCTTCCTTCGATGGCGAAACGCGGCCAGAACTTGCGCGTGATCCTCAAAAAGCGGAGAGATAATGAATTTGATACTTTTGAGGCCGAAATCATGAGGATCTATGAGCGTTATCACGCTTGAGGTGAATGGCCGCTCGCACACTCTGGATCTCGACCCCGCTACGCCGTTGCTCTACGCCTTAAGCGATGATCTCGAACTGCGCGGGCCGAAGTTCGGTTGCGGACTGGGTCAGTGTGGCGCCTGCACCGTGATCGTGGACCGTGGCGCCGGGAGTCAGGCTGTGCGCTCCTGCGTCACACCGGTAAAAACCGTCGAAGGAACCCGGATCACAACCCTTGAAGGTTTAGGCAATCCGCAGAAACTCCACCCGATTCAGAGGGCTTTCATCGACGAGCAGGCCGCGCAGTGCGGTTTCTGCGTCAGCGGAATCGTCATGACGGCCAAAGCTTTCCTGGACCGCAATCCGAAGGCGACGCGGGAACAGATCGAACAGGCGATGTCCGGCGTGCTCTGCCGCTGTTTTACTCACGTGCGCATGCTCGCGGCCATCGAACGCTACGCGCGAGGCCGAGCCAATGAGTGAATTCTCGCGCCGCGATTTTTTCAGGACCTCCGGCGCCCTGGTCGTCGCATTCAACATTTTGGAAAATGCCGGTGAGGCGCAGGGTGGCCCGGCCGCCGGTTCTCCGCCCCTCGATCAGCTCGATTCCTGGATTGCGATCGGCGCGGATGGTGGCGTGACGGCGTTCAGCGGGAAGGAAGAGCTTGGCCAGGGGATCTCAGTTGCCCAGATGCAACTGGTCGCCGAGGAGCTTGCTGTACCCTTCGATCGCGTCAAACTGATCTATTGCGATACTGCGCTTACTCCCGATCAGGCGCATACCTCGGGCAGCCAATCCCATCCGGCAAACTTCAACCATGCAAATCTGGCTCTGGCCGCCGCCACGGCGCGGGAGACACTGCTTCGGCTTGGTTCCGAAAGACTGAATGTTCCGCTTGACCAGCTGATGGCTGCTGATGGCTTTATAACGGCCACACAGGATCCTTCGAAAAAGATCGGCTACGGCGAACTCATCGGCGGGAAGCAGTTTCATCTCACTCTCGATCCGAACGCCAAAAGGAAAGATCCCCGCACCTGGACCGTACTCGGCAAGCCCGTACCGCGCCCCGACCTTCCCGCGATCGTAACCGGTCAATTCGAGTTCGTGCATAATGTGCGCGTGCCGGGAATGCTGCACGGCCGCGTGGTGCGGCCGCCCGCAGTGGGAGCGGCGGTGGTCAGCGTTGACGAAAGTTCCGTGCGGGACATGCCCGGGCTGGTGAAGGTGGTTATCAAAAAGAACTTCATCGGGGTGGTAACGGAGAAGCCGTGGCAGGCAATGCAGGCCGCCGCGCGCCTGAAGGTCTCCTGGACACCAGGAACGGGCTTGCCCTCCTGTGCCGATTTCCCCGTGCACCTGCGCAATCAGAAGGCGACCCGCGACACGCTGCTGGTCGATTCCGGCGACGTAGACAGCAAACTGGGTCAGGCTTCGACGGTTTTAAAGTCGACCTACTATCACCCTTTTCAAATGCACGGGTCGGTGGGCAGTTCTTGCGCCGTAGCGGATGTACAGGGCGATAAAGCCACGCTGTGGTCGCCCACCCAGGCGGTCTGGTATCAGCGAAGCAGCGCCGCCATGGTTCTCGGCTTGAAACCCGAAAACGTGCGCGTGATCTTTCGAAGAGGCTCCGGCTGCTACGGCTTGAACGGCGCCGACACCGTGACATATGACGCCGCGCTTCTATCTCAGGCCGTCGGCAAACCGGTTCGCGTTCAGCTTACCCGCAAAGACGAAATGGCGTGGGAGAATTACGGCAACGCATTTCTCTTCGATGAGCGCGCGGCGCTCGACGCTCAGGGAAACATTGTCGTGTGGGACCAGGAGACGTGGTCTCCTTCTCTTGGGAATCGGCCCGGCCTCGCGCGCCCGGGGAACGTTATTACCGGATTTCTTGCAGGGTTTGAACCCGATCCGTTTCGTCCCAAATCGCCCGCCTCGCCCCCCGCCGCATTCAACAACAACAGTAACGGCGTGCCTTCCTATCTCGCCGGCAATGTCCGCGGCAGGAGTGGAGGCACGGGCACGGTGCGGAGCGAGCGCGTGCTGGTCCACAATGTGGAATCGCCCTTCTGGACCGGCCCGCTGAGGTCGCCGTCGCGGCTCCAGAACACCTTCGCGCACGAATCGTTCATGGACGAATTGGCGGCGCACGTCCGGGCCGATCCCGTCGAGTATCGGCTGCGCCATCTCAGTGAACCACGACTGCAGGCGGTTGTGAGGGAAGCGGCCAAAGCCGCGAAGTGGGACGCGCGCCCTTCGCCCAACGCAAACGGGGCCGCCGGCATCGCCGTTGGCCGCGGCATCGCCTGCGTGGCTTATGAGCGCGACAACGGCTACGCCGCCATGGTAGTTGAGATCGAGGTCGATCGAAACACCGGAAAGATCGCGGTCAAGCGCGTCGTTGTCAGCAACGACTGTGGGCCCATCTCAAATCCCGATGGTCTGCGCAATCAGCTTGAAGGAGGAGCGTTGCAGGGCCTGAGCCGCGCCTTAGGCGAGGAAGTCACCTGGGATGACCAGAAGGTGACGTCATTTGACTGGCGGACCTATCACAGTCTGCCCCTGGGCTTCGGCGTTCCGAAAATTGAGACGGTGCTCCTGAACCGTCCGGAAGAAGCCGCGACGGGCGCGGGCGAGACTTCGATTACTCTCAGCGCGGGCGCACTCGGAAACGCCATCTTCGATGCCACCGGTGCGCGCATCCGCCAGATTCCGTTTACGCCTGAAAGACTGAAGGCGGCGTTGGCCGCCCGAGGATAGATCCGCAGAACCTGGCGCGCCAATCAGGGTTCAGCAGGTCCACGTTTTCCATTCAAATCACCTTGTGGCTCAATCGGCCTCGCGGCGAAACCTCGACATTGCTTGAACTGGCAAGTCGCTCGGCCCGGGACAACGAACGCGGTCTCGTCAGTTATTCAAGGTTCATGACCGTGATTCGGAGTCATGAATGGAAATTACCCGCGGCGAACCTCGATAGAGCTCTTCCACCGCCGCGGCGCGGTTCTCAAGCACAGCGCGCTGGCTGATCGAGCCCTTGTCTGTCAGCTCATGCGCATCAATCGATGGCGGCACATCAAGAACAATCGCACGGACGATTCGATTCGAACTCCCGGTGCTGGTCCCAGCCATGCTCAGGAGCAGTTCCCTGAACTTCGCGCGTACCGGCAGGCCGCGCGAGCAATTCCTCTACGCTGCAAGGCTCGGGTGACAGCTCACGGCATGCATCGATATCGGGAAACACGAGGACACCGATGTGGTCGCGATCGGCGCCGGCAATCACGACTTCTCTTGCATATGGCGCGAAATGCGGCCAGAAAATTGACGCGCAGCGGCCCGGTGCTGACCCATGTTGCGCTCGACAGCTTGAAGTCCTCTGCAATACGGCCGTCAAAGAGGAATCCCTTACTCGGGTCGGACTCATCCACGAACTGCAGCGCATCGCCCAATTTGTAGAAGCCTTCCTCGTCGAAGACGGCGCGAGTGAGTTCAGGCTCATTCCAATAACCGGGCGTAACATTCGGCCCCCGAACGCGAGCTTCCAGCTTCCGCCCCGATGGAACCAGCTTCAATTCCATACCCGGCGCCGGCACGCCGCATTCGCCGGCGCGCCGTACATCCTTACCTACCCACAACGCGAAGGGCCCGGTCTCAGTGGAGCCCAGGCCGGAGAGCATCAGGATGCGTTCGCCGCAGGCCTGGAGCGACAGGTCCTGCAGAGCGTCCCAAACCTCCTGCGAGATACCGGCGCCCGCGTAGAACAACGCCTTCATTCGGCTGAAGTAGTGCCGGCGGAACTCAGGGTCTTTGCGCAGGTAGGGAATGAGCGCCTCATACCCTTTCGGCACGTTGAGCACGATGGTTGGCGCGATCTCACGCAGATTGCGGATCGTTTCCTCGAACGCGCCCGGCACAGGCTTGCCTTCGTCCAGATAGAGGGATGCCGCCGTTATAGAGAATCATGCCGAAATCCTTGCTTCCCGCAAAGGTGTGGTTCCACGGCAGCCATTCGAGGATCACGGGCGGTTCATCTTCCAGGAACTGCCAGCACTGGCGGACCATCTCCTGATTGCTGGTCCACATGCGGTGCGTATAGATGACCCCCTTCGGCATCCCGGTCGATCCCGAGGTGAACAGGATCTTGAAAACGGTCTCCGGACCCACTTGCGCGTGCGCCGCTTCCAGTTCAGGACCCGCGGAAGTATCCAGCAAATCGGAGAACAGCGTCGCGCCCGCGAGCGGCTCTCGCGTGCATACGAGTTCGGCATCCGCCGGTTTCACGGCCCCGATGGCTTTCGCGTACTGCTCGCCGCTGGCGGCAAACACAAGACCCGGTGTCAGCACTTTGAAGATATGCTTCAGCTTTCCGAAATCTCTGGATACAAGCGAGTACGCGGTCGAGATCGGCGACCATGGTATTCCCGCGTACATCGCGCCGAAACCGAGCAGGGCATGTTCGAGATCGTTTCCCGACAGAATCGCGATCGGCCGCTCGGCGGACAAGCGCCTCTTGACCAGCGCCTGTCCGATCCGGCGTCCCCACGCCGCAGCCTGTGCGTATGTGAGCCGCCGCCAGCCGCCTTCTTCATTGCGCTCGGCAATGAAAGTCCTGTCGGGCGTGTGCTCGGCCCAATAATCGAGCCGGTCCGTCATACGGCGTGGATAGGGCCCGAGCGTCAACGTCGATCGGACGTAGATCGTGCCGTCCGGCTTGCGGTCGACGGTGACGCCGGTCGGTGCAAGTCGGATCTCACGAATCGGTGTCGGGTCCAGGGTTATTGCTATCGGTCCGCTCATACAGTAGAAGAAGCGAGGCAATCCGGTCAGACTCGACCATCAATTGAAAATGCCGCCTGTAAGGCCGGATAGTGACTGCGAACAAAATCACCATCAATACCGCGCCTATCGAAATTGTAATCGCAAGGGACGGCCCAAGCATCTTCTCGTCGTGGAAGAAGTAGTTGTTCAATACGCCCGGCGTCAATGTACCCAGCGGATAACCGCCCAGGTTGAGGACGAACAGGAAGAAAGCGGACACCTGCCCGCGCACCTGATTGGGAAAAATTCGCTGCAGCGCAGCAACGGAAATGCCCATCGGCATCGCCGCGAAGAAAAGCCCGATCCCGGCGAGAGCCAGCGTGAGGCGGGCGTCTTTTACCGCAAACGCCGGCGCCAGAAACAAAGCCGAGCCAATTCCGGCAATGACGCCCACAATCAGCGGACTTTCCGGCGATCCCCGCTTCAGCCAGTAATCGCTCAACTTGCCGCCAAAGAACATCCCGCCGCAGCCGAAAATTAACAGGATTGCCGCCAGAGAGCGTCCCGCTTCGGCGGCGTTCCATCCATGGATGCGCTGAAAGAACTGAGGCCCCCAGGAGATCAGCGCGTAAGTGCATACGGACTGGAAGACGCTGGCGACGGAGATTCCGATAAGCGATGCCGATCGCCGCTTCATTTGGGCAATCGCTTCGCTGACGGACAGGTCGGTTCCACCCGTGGAACTCTGGATCAGATCGCGGCGTCGTGGTTCGCGAATTGTATAGACCAGAAGAACGAATAAGAAGCCCGGCAGCCCCACCAGCAGGAACGTGGCGCGCCACGATGCGATCGTCCCCAGAAGAGGGAGCGTTAACGTAGGGGTTCGTGTAAGAGCCTGGACCACCATCCCGCCCAAAAACAGCGCCAGGCTCGACCCCACGAATACGCCCATGTAGAAGACGCTGATGGCGACGCCGAGAACCCGCTTCGGGAAGTAATCGGAGATTACGGAATACGCCGCGGGCGAGAGGCTGGATTCGCCGACGCCCACTCCGATGCGGGCCAGGAACAACGTGGCGTAGCTTCGGGTCGCCGCCCCTGCGGAAGTGAAAAAGGACCAGACCACAAGGCCCGCGGCGATAAGATTGCGTCGGTTCTTTGTGTCGGCGAGCCGGCCGATGGGCAAGCCCATTAAGGTGTAGAAGACCGAAAATGCGACTCCGGTGAGTAGTCCAACTTCCGTATCGTTGACGCCGAGATCCCGTTTAATGGGTCCGACCAGCAGGCCCAGAATCGTTCGATCAACGTAGGAGAGGGTGTAGAGAGCCGTCAGCGCCGCGACGACATACCATTCGTATGTCAGGTCTTCACGCGGTTTGGAAGGTTGCGGTTGCGGTGCGCTCGCCACGGACCCACTCCGGTTCTCTGCGTCTTGAGACAATGCGGAATTCTATCAGGTTTCATCGCTGGACAGGTCCTCGACCAGCGGTCCGCACCACCAGACGGAAACCGCCAAAGCAGCAAAACACAAGATCAGTGTCCACGCGCTGTAAAAGTAAATCGTCGAAGCCGCGACCACGATCGCCAGGACCTGCACGATGCCGCGCGCCAGAGCCGCTCCCGTCGTGAAGCGCCAGCGCACCTGAGAGCGGGGAGTGTTCACCGAATTGAGATGCCCCGCCGCCAGAGCGATTAGCGCCCCGCCGATTCCCGCGAGCGGCGCGAGCGGCAGAGTAAGCGGAATCATCACCACGAGAAACGCGATATCCTTGGCGGCCAGGATCTGCCATCCCGGCAACGGCAGCAGCTGATAGCGTGCGAGTCCACCCCTGCCATCGAGACCGAAGAGGCATTGCGCATAACTCGACAGCGCCACCACCACCAGAATCGTGATCATCAGAAAGGCCTCGCGCGGCATAGGCGGCAGCGCGATGCGGAAGCCGAGAACACTCACGCTCAGCAACAGCGCGCAATATACATCCAGCGTGCACAGCATTTCGCGCAGATTCTTGCGGATGAGCTGATTCAGCGGACCGGGGAAATTCGGGACAAGGCGCCACACTCCTTTGTTCAACGCGATAGGCAGCGAGGAAAACACGAATCCTGATGCAACCAGCCCGGCAATCAGCGCCCACAATCCGATCGTCACCTTGCCGCGCGCCGCCCACACCGCGAGTGCCGCGATCGCCCATGTCATCGGATTGATCCACGGGCTCGTGGCGCGCAGAAGCCAGAGTTCGCGCCGCTCCAGCGGCCAAAGACCGAGGCGCGACGCCGGAATCCGCCGCAGCGGATCGGTGCTCAGCGGGAAAAGCAGCACCAGCCCGATGATCAGGAAAATAAAACCGCCGCCGCCCTGCAGGACGAAAACTGAAAAGAGGAAAAAGTTGTTGCTCGCCAGCGACCAGATGGACTTCTGCTCTCTGGCCATCGCGCGCCCGAGGGCCTTCAGGACCGCGCCGAGCCGAGCCATTTGAGATCTTCCAGTACAGGCGTTTCCACCAGATCGAAGTAATGCTGTTCCAGCGACACCGGCAGATCCGCAATCGGAGCGTCCCAGACGATCCCGCCCTTGCGAATCATAATGAGTTGCGTCGCGATCTGCTCCACCGCGGAGAGCACGTGCGAAGTAAAGAACACGGTGACCCCGCGCGCGGCGATCGACTGCAACAGATCGCGCATGATTTTCGAACTTACTGGATCAATCGCTTCGAACGGCTCATCCAGAAACAACAGCTGCGGATTCGGCAGCAGCGCCATCGCGAACGAGGTTTTCTTCCTCATGCCGTGAGAGCACGATGCGGCGAACGTATGCCGGCCGTTTTCCAGACTGAGCGTGCGCAGCAACTGGTCGGTCCGGGAGCGTGTCTCCCGTTTGTCGAGTCCATAGACGGCGCCCGTCAGGGAGAGATGTTCCTCCACGGTCAGATCGTCGAAAAGGCCGAGATCTTCGGGCAGCACCCCGATGCGCCGCTTCAACTCGATCGAGCCAGATCGCACATCCAGACCGCACACCTCCGCTTCGCCGCTCGACGGCGGCAGCAAGCCCGTGAGCATCTTAACCGTGGTGGACTTTCCCGCGCCATTCGGCCCAAGGAACGCACAGATGGCTCCGGAGGCCACTTCAAAATTCAAGTTGTTGACGGCGGTGAATTCCCCGAAACGCCGGGTGAGCTTACGGCACGAGATCATGAATCTCCATTGTCAGACGTGAACGTTTTTTACAGTAAGAACAATGACTAACCAACGCATAGTAATCCTGGGAGGCTCGTCCGGGATCGGTCTTGCAGTGGCGCGGCAGGCCTCGGCGCAGGGTGCTGCAGTCGTGATTGCTTCGAGCAGCGCGACGCGGGTTAAGGAAGCCGTCGCCGCTCTCGGAAGCGTGGCAGAAGGGCACAGGCTGGACGTGTCCGACGAAGAAGCCGTACAGTCCTTCTTCGAAAAAATCGGAGCGTTCGACCACCTGGTCTTCACCGCAGGCGATTCCCTTCAACTCACCGACTTCGCCACGGCCGATCTCGAAAAGGCGCGCGACGCCTTCGCTTTGCGCTATTGGGCGGCTTTGGCAGCGGTGAAATACGGAACGCCCCAGATTCGCGACGGCGGCTCGATCGTCCTGACAACCGGCATTGCCGGCCTGCGCCCGCGCAAGGGCTGGGTCTTCGGGGCGAGTGTCTGCGGAGCGATGGACGCGTTGACGCGCGCGCTCGCGATGGAACTCGCGCCCATTCGCGTGAACGCCGTATCGCCCGGAGTAGTCCGCACCAGCCTCTGGCAAAACATGCCCGAAGAAGATCGCGAAAGCATGTACGAATCGATCGGGAAACGCCTTCCGGTTGGTCGCGTCGGCGAGGCCGAAGATATAGCGCGCGCCTATTTGTTCCTGATGCAGGAGGGCTTCAGCACCGGTCAGATCGTCGTGGTCGACGGCGGGACGGTCCTGGTTTGATGTATGGCGATCGGTGCACGCGGAGACTACCAATGGGTAACGAGTGAACAGCACTACCTGGACGACATCGTTCGACTGTGTCCCGAAGTTCTGCTGGGCCGCTACCTCGCCGTGACCTCGACTGACAGCGGCGATCCGGCGCGTTGGGCCAAAGAGCTCTCCGGCTGGGAGTGTCGGGGAGGAGTGGCATACAGTCCGCGTCTGGAAAGCATCGAGGGAATCGATTATCAAGTTCACGGACGGGGCAACGGGGGCTTTGACGAGTGGTATCTGTTCGAAGTGCCTGCCGATCTGGGCGGAGAAATCGTTGCTCTCGTCAATTACTATTTCTCGCCCGACCTTGCCAACGATGCCCGTTCAGTCATCTTCTGGGAACAGATAGAAAAGTTCCAACCGGAATCCTATATCTCCGACGGGTCTGAGTGCGTCACATTCGTCAGCAGAAACGCGGGCCTTTTCCAATCCGTTTGCGAAGCCTTCGCTATCGCTGAGGTGAGGATAGACTGAACGTCGGAGTCGGCGACATCTATACCGAGGAACCGCAGCGCACGAGTCAATAATTCCGACGCCGAACCGGGATCCAATGCCGGAGCGAGCGTCTGCTTGCTTAGCTTCTCGCCCCTCTCATTCGTCACGACCGGCACATGAACATATCGCGGAGTCCGATATCCCAGCAGCTTCTGCAGATGCATCTGCCGCGGGGTCGAATCGAGCAGATCCGCCCCGCGCACAACATCTGTAATTTCCTGCCACTCATCGTCCACTACCACCGCAAGCTGATACGCGAAGATCCCATCCGCCCGCAGCACGGTAAAATCGTCCCCGCCAAATCGAACCCGCAATCGCGGCCCGCTGGTGCAGCTGCACGGTTCAGTCGCCGTCCGCGAGCACGAACACCCATACACTGCCCCAATCGCCTGCAGCCGCTCCAAAGCCTCCCGGTAAGCCTCCAGGCGCGTGCTCTGATAGACCACCGGCCCGTCCCACTCGAAGCCGAAGCGTTCGAGAGTCCGCAAGATATCCGCATCCGCCCCCGCCACCACGCGAGGCGTGTCGATGTCCTCCATCCGCACCAGCCACTTGCCGCCCCGCGACCGCGCGTCCACATAACTCGCGACGGCCGCTACCAGCGACCCGAAGTGCAGCGGCCCGGTCGGCGATGGCGCAAACCTCCCGGTCATGCCCTCTGCGGCAATAATTGCGGAAGAATCTCGGCCGAAGTTCCCCGTAGAGAGTAAGTCACCTGCTGCGAGAACTCCGTCTCTTCCGGATTGATCTCGACCACCGTGCGCGCGATTGAAATCAGTCCCGCCGCCGGATAAACCTGCGCCGACGTCCCCGCAACAATCAACACATCCGCCGCCCGCACCGCCGCCGAAGCCCGTTCAATCGCTCCGTCAGGCAGCATCTCTCCGAACCAAACCACGGCCGGCCGAAGCATTCCGCCGCACTCACAGTAAGGCGGCAAATCGCTCAACTCCGATCGCTCAACCCGCTCTTTGCCGCATTTCAGGCATCGGACGTTCCAGATATCGCCGTGCAGCTTGATAATATTCTGCGATCCCGCGCGGTCATGCAGCCCGTCGATATTCTGGGTGACCAAAGTGAACGAAGCTACGCGCCGTTCCATCTCCGCCAAAGCCTCATGGCCCGCATTCGGCCGCGCTTTCGCCATCCCGCGGCGGCGCTCTTCGTACCACGTCCAGACGAACTTCGGATCGCGTGCAAAACCCTGTGGCGTTGCCAGATCTTCAAGACGATGCTGCTGCCAGTAACCCCCATTGCTGCGGAAGGTAGGAATCCCGCTCTCGGCCGACACGCCCGCGCCCGTAAGAACAGCCACCCGCGAATCTCGCCGAAACAAAGCTCGGGGCAGGGAAGTCATCCGGTCTTGAGCTCCAGCTTGCGCCACTCGCCCATAATCGCCTCCGAAAAAGCCTCGTCCGCGTGCAGTTCAGCGATGTTGACCTGAACGGTCGTAAGCAATCCGCGAACCGCTCCCCGAACCAGAGTCTCCGCCACCCGCAGATCCGAAGCCAGAGTGCCAGCGACCACGTCCGCGGCCTCCGCACACAGCTCGATCCCGCGAACGCCGCACCGGGCCGCCTCCATCGGGACCTCGATGGCCTTCCGCATGGCGGCCTGTGCCTCCGCCGCACGCCCCTCGTGCGTGCATTCCAGATAGAGATGAAAAGCAGCGACGTCATCGTCGGCAAGCTGCGCCAGATTCGCGGATTCCGCCCGCACCGCCGCCAGCAACTCCTCGATTCGCTGCCTGTCGCCGGTGAACGTCTTCCGGTTGCCGGTAATAGCGAGAACCTTGGCCAGCAAAGCCAGAGCCAGACTCGCGCTGACAGCCGAACAAGCCACACCGGCCGGAACGGGTTCCAGTCCGCCCACCTTCTCGCGAAGGTGGGCGAGCGTTCCGGTCCAGACAGACGGTTCCATCGCGCCCTGACTTACCTACGAGAGCCCGATAATGCGGCCGGTCTCCACATCGAGATCGATATCGTAGTACCCGGGCCGCGTGCCCAACCCAGGCATCGTCGCCATTGTGCCCAACAGCGGATAAACGAACCCCGCCCCGACGCTGGCGCGAACATCGCGCACCGGCACGATGAAACCGGTCGGAGCGCCCTTGAGATTGGGATCGTGACTCAAGCTCAGGTGCGTCTTCGCCATGCAAATCGGCAGCTTGTCGAAGCCCTGGCGCGTGTACACCTCGATCTTCTTCTCCGCTTCCGGCGAATACTCGACGCCGCTGCCGCCGTACATCTCCCGCACAATGGTCTCGATCTTTTCCTTGATGGTCATATCGAGCGAATAGAGGAAATGAAAATCGCTCGGCTTCTCACAGGCCGCGACCACCGCCTTCGCCAGATCGACCGCGCCCGCGCCGCCCTCCGCCCAATGGTTCGCGACCACGGCATCCTCGGCCCCGGCCTCGATCGCCAGACGCCGCACCAGATCCACCTCTGCCTGGGTGTCGTTCTTGAACCGGTTCACCGCCACCACCACCGGCACCCCGAAAGCGCGAGCATTCCCGATATGCTTGATCAGATTGCTGCAGCCCTTCTCCAGCAGCTCCAGATTTTCCTCGGTATAAGCATGAGCCAGAGGCTGCCCCGCCACCACCTTCGGACCGCCGCCATGCATTTTCAAAGCGCGGATCGTAGCCACGAGCACGACGCAGCTGGGAACCAGGCCGCTATACCGGCACTTGATGTCGAAAAACTTCTCCATCCCCATATCCGCGCCGAACCCGGCCTCGGTCAGCACATACCCGTCCGGACCCACCAGCTTGAGCGCCAGTTGATCCGCCACAATCGACGAATTCCCATGCGCAATATTTGCGAACGGCCCCGCATGCACGAAAGACGGCGTACCCTCGATCGTCTGCATCAGATTGGGCATGAGCGTGTCCTTCATGAGCACGGTCAGAGCGCCGCCCGTTCCCAGATCGTCGGCCGTAATCGGTTCCCCAGCCCGGTTCGATCCGATCACCATCCGCCCCAGGCGCTCCCGCATATCGCCGAGGCTGGTTGCCAGAGCGAGGATCGCCATAATCTCGCTCGCGACCGCGATATCGAACCCGGTCACCCGCGTGACGCCCTTTTCCTCGGGCCCCATGCCGACAGTGATCTTCCGCAGCATGCGATCGTTGGTATCGACAACGCGGCGCCACGTGATCGTCTCCGGATCGATATCAAGCCGCGCGAAACGGCTGCGCTCCTCCGGCGTCAGGTCATTTGGGTTTGTTTTTTCGATTCCCAGCTTGCGCAGGCGGCGCAGCATGATGGGCGAAAAGCGCCGGCTGCCGTCCTTCCCGGCCGGACACATCCGGTCAAACAGCACCTGATCGTCCGGCGTCGTCTGCTCGATCATCACGCGGGTATCGATGGCCGCCGCAAGCAGATTATTCGCCGCGATGATCGCGTGGATGTCGCCCGTCAGATGAAGGTTGAATTCCTCCATCGGAATAATCTGACTGTAGCCGCCGCCGGCCGCGCCGCCCTTGATCCCGAAGGTCGGCCCTTGACTCGGCTGCCGGATGCAGGTGAAAACGTTCTTCCCGAGGTGCGCGCCCAGCGCCTGGCTCAACCCGACAGTCGTCGTTGTCTTCCCTTCACCCAAAGGCGTAGGCGTAATCGCCGTCACGACGATATATTTGCCGTTCGGAGCGTCCTTCAGGCGATCCCGCACCGAAAGATGAACCTTTGCCTTGGTCTTGCCGTAGGCCTCAAGTTCGTCGGGAAGAATCCCGGCTTCAGAGGCAATCTGATCAATCGGAAGCGGAGTCGCGGCCTGTGCGATCTCGATATCGCTGGGCACGGACGCAAGAAGGTTCTTCAGCTTATGAGGCATCTAAGTAGTGTTTGCTTTCAGCGTAGGAAGGGTTTGGGGCCAGGCTCGGCCCTGCCGCCGGGCTTCCGCCCGGCGCGGAGCTTTACGTATTTGCCGGTAGCACCGGCGATCTTGTCGCCGGTTTTCAGCGAGCGACAAGAGCCCGCCGGGCCGCGCGCATAAGCATGCGGTAACGAAAATGCGTCTCTCCGCATCCCGTTACGCGCCGTCGCCCGCTCCGGTGTTAACGAGAATCCTCTCGGTCGGTTCGTTGGCAGGATCGTAAACCTTCGGGGGAATCCCCGCGTTTCTGATCTGCACCAGTTCCACTTTGAGCGGTTCGGGGTTATTTCCCGGCCTGCTGTCGCGGTCAAGGAAAAGATTGATCCACGAACTCGTGCCCTTTGAGCGCCAGCTTTCGCGGCGGAATGTAAGTCTTCAGGTCATTCAGCTGGCCTGCGGTCTTCGCGCGATTGTACACGCCGACCCAGATGCACGGCTTCTCCGGAATCACCTCGCACTGACCATTGAACGTCCCGCCGCAAGGCCCATTGCGCAGATTCTTGGGACACGTCATCGGGCAGACATATTCCATATCGCTCAACACGCAGTTGCCGCAGGACTGGCACCCGAACATCGGCTCTTTGATCGAAAACTCGAACCGCTCAAGAGCGCTGGCCATCTTCGGATGCTTGTCGACCCAGCCGGCAACGCCCCGGAGGGCACTCTTGAGCGGGCCGGCGTGCTTCACGTCGAACACCTTCCCCATCGCATCCATGGCGACGGGAACAAAGCCGCGCGGCTTCGTGGGCGCACTGTGCTGACCAGCGTGCTGATCGAAGAAATAGAATCCGTCTTTCGGCGAGTAGCAGAACTCTTCGGCGAACTCTTCCCACCGCGACGCCACTGCCTCGGAGCGTTGAATGATCCAGCGAATCCGGTCGGCATTATGGTCGCCGCCCAGATACGCCCCCGCATATCCCAGACCGCGCAGAATCGCCACGGTGCGCGCCGCCCGCTCCAGCCGCGCGGCCATCCCCTTGTCGGGCGCCTTCGATTCCGCCTGCACCTGCTCCACCAGCTCTTTTGAAACCCAGCAGCCAGGCGGCTCCGCCTTGGAAAACTTCTCCGCGGCTTTCACGGGCAGAATATAAACGTTCCCGTAAACGGGCGTCTTCAGGCCGCGCTCGTCGAGATAACGCTTCAACTCGCGGAACTTGCGCGCATCGTAACCGAGCTGCGTGATGGCCCAATCCGCCCCCGCCGCGATCTTCTTCTCCAGCTTCAAATACTGATAAGCGCAATCCGCCTCGGTGTACTTGAATGGCGACACTGCAACCGAGGTGAAGAACGGCATCCCGGCCGCCCGCAGTTCGCTGATCGTCTCCACCAGCTGGACCGAATCCATCGCGAAAAGAGGCGGCGCCGACTTGTCTTTGCTCTGCGGATAATCTCCCGTGATGGCGAAAACATTCTCGATCCCCAGCAGATAAAGGTCTTCAAGCGCCCGCAGCACCTGCTCCCGGCTGCGATTGACGCACGTGATGTGAACGTTCGGCGTCAGCCCGCGAGCCCGCGCCGCCGTGCCCACGCGAATCGGGTCGTGCCCAAGCGAACCTCCGGCGTAACTGGTGATCCCAGCCCCGATCAAACCCGGCACGCGGGCGAGATCCGACGCAGTCTGGAACAGCTTCGCCTCTCGCGAAAGCTGGCTCGCCACCAGTTCCACCATGTAGGAGAACCGGCCAGCCGTCACCGCTTCCCGGATTGGATTCACCAGGGCCATATCGTTCCTGAATCTATTTTCCCAGTTCCTTGCGCACGGTCCGCGTGCCCTCCACCATCGACTTCAATTTCGCGAAAGCGACATCGCGCGGAAGATGAAAACAGCCGCAATCCGTAAGCACCGCAATCCGTTCGGCGGGCATCACTTCAAGCGCCTGCCGAAGGTGGTCCGCCACCATCTCAGGTGTCTCGACCTCCTGATTTTTGATGTCGATCACGCCCACGCCCAGTTCGAACGGCGGTTTAAACTCGCGGAACAGGTCCAGATCCTCGCCCCCGCGCCGCGCAAATTCGAGCGTCAGTTGCTGAATATGCGCATCCAGAACCGCTGGAAAAAGATAGCGGTAGCTGCCCTCCCACGAAGGTTTTCCATACCGGTTCCCGTAGCAGACGTGCAGCGCAATCTTCGTATCCACGCCGTCCACAAGGGTATTCAGAGCCTTCAGCGCCCACGGCAGGTCTTCCGGGAAACCGGAATAATAGGGCTCGTCGATCTGAATAATGTCCGCGCCCGCCTTCGCCAGCGCCTTCAATTCCAGATTCATCACGCGCGCGATATCCATCGCCAGCGCTTCATCGTTCGGATAGAACTGATTGCGCAGCCGCTTCGTCAGGCAGTGCGGCCCGGTGATGCTGATCTTCGTCACGCGGTCCGTAAAGTCGCGCAGAAACTGAAAATCCCGCACCAGCCCTAGGGACGCCCGCGGCAGCTTTGCCATCACCGAACTGTCGTAAAAATCGTAATAAAACTTCTTCGAAGAGCGGTCGATCTGCACGCCCGGCAGGCGTTCCAGAAAGTAATCGACCACGTTGTCGCGCCGGGGTTCGCCGTCGGTAATGATGTCGAGACCCGCTGTCTCCTGGTCCTTAATCGCGGCCTTGGCCGCGGCGTCGTAAATCTCATCGAGGTCGTGATGGCTGATCCGGCGGGCGAAATAATCGCTCTTGAGCCGTTCCAGCCAGCCCGGCATGGAGTAACTGCCGACAATCGACGTAGGAAGAATGGGAAGGTTTGTCATCTGCTATTCGCGTGGCGACGTGTAGAGCACGGAAGTCTTCGATCCCTGGCGATACCGGTATGGCGCGAAATGCAGATCGTACCCGGTGCGTTCGGCCACTCCTCGCAAAAGTGCGCCGTTCACCCAGTTCACGATCGATCCGTCCAGTTTTCCAGGACCATGAAAGCCAACTCGATACTCATTGAGGTCCGTTACGAATATATCCTGTACCTGCAAATATCCCCGCGGGTGGAGCAGCGGAATCGTGTTCACGAAACTCTCAAGCGCCCCCGAACTGAGGTGGAATCGAAGGTCGCCAGGCGTCTCCTGCAGAATGTCTTCGAGCCTCGGTACGTCAAGACCGGTGGGCAGCGCGAGATCGGGCAGATCCTCGAACGCGACAATCTTTTCTTCGAGCCGCATCGCCTTCCACAGATCCTGCCAGAAAGCCATTCCGCATCCACGATCGCCAATAAATTCCGGTCCAGTCACGAGCAGCTTTTCCGCCATGGACCGGATGTTGGCCACCGGCGCCTTGTACCGCTCCGCGATCTTCACTGCGTCGCTCATCGGCACATAAGCGCGTACATGCACGTAGAACAGCCGGCCGTCGCGGCGAAGAATCTCTTCGTCCGGCAGGTTGTCGTACATATTGGTCGAATGAATGTACAGAACCTTATGGCGCAGGAACGAAAGCGTCTTCAGCGGATTCAGCGCGTCCAGCGCCAGAAAACTGCACAGCTCGATGTGTTCCTTGACCGCGGGACGCGACATGTCGAGCGTTGCCAGCGAATAGTCGCCCATCAGCACGCGCAGCTTCGGGTAGAAACTGGTGCCGCGCAGATGATCCAGCACGCGGAACTTCTCCACGAACATGCCGGACCGCTTGCCGCTGCCCACCCCGATCTCGAGGATGAAGATCTCCTGCGGGAGCTGGTTCTTGCTCTCCATATCCCGCAATAGCGTCCAGAAATCAGCGACGCTGTCAGAGACCGCCTCGTCGTTATTCCCATCGGACGAACCACCGGGCAGCGCCTGCTCATACCCCTTGCCCGTGGCCTGCTCCCAATCCTTGAGGCACATCCAGTAGAGCTTGTTGAAGTCCCAGGCGATGCTTTGGCGAAAGGATTTGAAGTCCTCCAGCACGATCTTGTCGTCGTTCCGGGCGGGCTTCTCCGGATCTGACGCCGCGATCGCACGCTCGATTTCGCCGCTCAGGCTCTCCGTTCCAACCTGCCGCGTGTCAATCCGTATATCCATCAGTGGCGGCCGCTTGTCGCCCTTCTGGGCCTTGCCGCGTGAGGCCGTCACGATCTCGCGAAAATTCTGCTTGTATTGAACCCAGTCGAGCTCAACCTGCAGCCGCGCGAATTGAGCCGGGTCGATATGGCCGTCCCCGACCAGCTTGTAAAGCGATTCCACGACATTCGGCGTGGTAGCCGCTGCGGCCTTGCCGTTCATGTGATTCAATTGCAGGATCATGTGTTGGTGAATAACTGATATTGCACTCGCGAAGTCAGGCCGGAATAGCGACGAACTTCGTCATTGACAGAGTGTATATGATCGCTGTTCGGCTTTGAAAGTGGGGCAGGCCATCGGGCCTGCCGCCGGGCTTCTGCCCGGCGCGGAGCGTTACGAAACCGTCCCCGCATGCCGCACCCGCTCAGCCACAATCGTGACCTGCATATCGCGCGAAAGATGCACCAGCTTAAGCGCCTCGGGCGAATACCGCGTAACAAAAATCTGCGTAATTCCGTGCTCGCGTGCCCACGCCGCAACGGCCTTTGCGGGCTCGCGGCCTTCAATCACCTGCGGCTGGATCCGCAGATTCTGACAAAAGTTGAAATGCCGCTCGACCGCCGCCCGATCCTCCGCCGAAAGCTCGGACATCGCCGAATCGCGCGCCACCAGGACCGCCTGGCAGGGGGAATTGAGATAATCCGCCACACGCCGTCCGCGCCGGATCAGCATCGCCGTCGAAGGATGCGGTGTTAGCCAGATCAAAATGCTCTCCGGCCGCCCCGACGCGCGGGCCCACACCGGTTCCGGCACCCGCAGGTCTTCCCGCCGTTCTTCCAACTGGTGCGCGGTCTGCCGCAGCGCCAGTTCGCGCAACGCCGTAAGGTTCGATTCGGTAAAGAAATTCTCGATCGCCTGCTTCGCCTTCTCCGGCGCATAAACTACGCCCCGTTCCAGACGATGCAGCAGCGCGCGAGGCGTGACGTCCACCATCACGACCTCGTCCGCCTCCTGCACCACCCAATCCGGAACGGTCTCCCGCACACGGATCCCGGTAACGTGCCACACCTGGTCGTTCAGGCTCTCCATGTGCTGAATGTTAAGGCTCGTCAGGACGTCGATACCCGCCTCGAGGATCTCCATCACATCCTGCCAGCGCTTCGGCCGCTCCGATCCGGGCACATTGGTGTGAGCGAACTCGTCAACCACCGCGACGCGCGGACGCCGCGCGATGACCGCGGCGGTATCCATATCTTCAAACGTCGATCCGCGATGCTCGTAAACCTTTCGCGGCACGAACTCAAGCCCGACCGTCTGCGCGATGGTCTCTTTCCGGCCATGCGGCTCGAACCATCCGATGACGACATCGACGCCCTGCAGCCTGAGCTCCTGCGCCTCGGTCAGCATCTGATAAGTCTTACCGACGCCCGCGGCATAGCCGAGGAAGATCTTAAGTTTGCCCCGCGCCATAACTGAGCTTTATTACACCAGAACCCGGGAAAAATCTCTGGCAGCAACTCCGCTCTCGTAAAGGCGGTGCAGGGAGTAGTCATTCGTCATCAAGAAGCTTGAGATGTCCAGATCGCTGGAGCGTCCCGATGCTCGCTTGTTCGAAATCAGGTCTGGAAGGGAAATGAAGTTCACCGGCACGCTGTACATAACGCCCGGCATTCGTCTCGTCCATGCGTTCGTAAAAACGCAGCCGCTGATGCTGGTTAGAATGTCCACACGAATCGGCGGAACCCCGATCTGATAAACCGTCTGCTCAACGGCGAAGGTCTCCTCCGTGACGCCGTCGTGCCTTAGTGGCGCGCCAGAGCGGGCAAGTGCCGCAAAAACGCGCCTCGAATTGGCAAGCGATGCTCCCACCTAAATGTCGAGATCTTTGGTAAAACGGGGCTCTGAATATCTCATGACGGCGTAACCGCCGACAATCAGATAATCAGCCTGGCAATCGTTTAAGACAAGTAACAGTTCTCTGAAGTTCTGGCTTTCGGCCATGCTTCATTTCCTCGACTGCTTCTATCGTTTCCCACGCTGCCGAAAAAATGGCCTCATCACCCTGTTTCTGCCAGAACTCGATATCAAACTTGCGGTCGGGATACCGCCCGGTAACGAGTCTGGTGGTCCATTCGTGTTCCGGTTTCATAGAGTCGGTTCAGGCCCGCTGCCGTGAATACCATTTTCAAGAATAGTCGATTCGGCATTCTCCATGTGATCTCTTGTTTGCGGGGCTTGTCGGCGTTCCACCGATTCATCGCTGAAGGGATTTGGGTGAAATGGGAAGTGCTCCGCTCCGGGGAAGAGACAGAATCAGTGGCTTTGAATGCCAAGCACGCTCGTGGCGCGTAGCTCGCTCTTTCTCAGAACAAAGCCGACTGTTTCAAGATGGCGGCCGACCTTAAGGTCATTGATGGTACAGCCCCGTGCAGGGTCATCGACAGCACAGTAATCGAATTCGGTCCTGCTGTCAAAAACCACCTTGGCGCTTCCCTTAGCCGGTGCGTCGAACTCGATGTAGACCGCATCTTTGAGCACCTTCGTTATTACGCCTTCCCAGCGGCCGACATTGGCTTCGATGGAGTCTGCGATGGAAGTACCTTTGTCATCGATGTGGCAACGGATGGCTACCTGATCGCCGACCTGAAGCGGGGAGAAATCTACGCGCCGGATTTCTGTTTGGGCATTAATTCGGAAAACCCTGGTGAAGAGTTCATTTTTGACGGTAACGGAATCAGGCGCACGAGAAATCACCGTTCCTGCGTCGACGGGGTCCGTATCCCGCAGACTCGTCCTGACACCTGAAGGATTCCGGCTTTGAGCTCGGGCGGTCAATGGTTGATACCAGAGCAAAAGAATATAAAACGAGGCACTAACAAATCGACTGCAAAGCATAGCCTGGCCTGCCTGGAATATTACGAGCAGAAGCAACTGGCTGCGAGCAAACATCTTCGTGAAAGCATCATACTCCGGATTTGCCCCATCTGACGCAGGAATGCCTTCTGACTCCTCAACCTGGTGGCGGACCGCCGTATCGCAAGCCTTTGAGCGACAGCGGCGTTGCCATTGAGGAGTTTCATTGCCGACCTGGCGGCCAGCTATGCACAGCCGTCGCCGACTACTTGCAGAGCTTCCAGCCAGCGTCCAGCGAGGTCTAATACGTAACCGGCAAGAAGGGAAACTGGAAAATGCCTCGATTCCCGACACCAGACGTGTGTCACATTCAGATTCAAAATGCGGCATGAAATAGCGCTTTCCCCGTGTATCCATCGATGGCCGGAACCCCGCCTTGCAACTCGCGGCGTTGAAAAGGCCCGGATGAACGAACTGTTTCCAGGAGCGAGGGAATGTCGGATCAGGCAGGACGAAGCGTCCTGCCTGATCCGCTGTCTGAAGAAACTGGAAAACGACGACACCCTATCAGGGGGAAGTTCGGCCGGTTGGGCCCTGACTCCTCACGCGCCGCCAGCGAATCCGCGCCTGGGGGCGGTTCCGAGCTGCTCGCCGACACAACAGAACCACGCGCCGCTGACCAGGACGAAGACGACAGGCCTGTATCTGAAGTTTTGCTGAAAATGTGAAAACGGGAACTCGATCTCGCTCGCCTTCATCCCCGCTTCATCTCCGCGTAACAGATTGTTAATCCTGTAACCCCATACTTCTCGCTGAGAGGCCGGTCCACATGTCCCCCGCCTTTCGAATCCCGTTCGTTCGACAAAGAGGAAAAATGAAGAAAAACTTGAAAATGTGTTTGTGCGCAGGCGCGCTCGTTTTGGCCTTGACGCCGACGCTCCGTCTGTCGGCCCAGAGTTCCAGTAACATCCGCCGCGTGCTGCTCATCAGCATCGACGGAATGCACGCGCTGGACTACATCAACTGTGCCAACGGCATAAGCGGCGTGAACGGAGGTCAGCCATACTGCCCGAATCTTGCCGCGCTCAAGGGCGCCGGAGTCAACTATCTCCAGGCGTCCACTTCCAAACCGTCCGATTCGTTTCCCGGCCTGATGGCCCTTGTATCCGGCGGATCTCCTCGCACGGTGGGAGCGTTTTACGACGTCGCCTACGACCGGTCGCTCGATCCGCCCGCCACAACCACCGGCAACGGCGTCGCGGGCAACCCTGGCGCGTGCGTTTCGAACACGGCTCCGACCGGCACGACCACGGAGTTCGATGAAGGCATCGATCTCGACAAAACCAAACTCAACGGCGGCGCAGCCAGTGGAGACGGTGGCATCGAATCCATCGATCCCAATAAACTCGAGCGCGACCCCAGCAAAAACTGCGCCCCCGTATATCCCTGGAACTTCGTCCGCACAAATACAATCTTCGGAGTCGTGCATGCCGCGGGCGGTTACACCGCATGGTCCGACAAGCACCCGTCATACTCGTCCGTTTCCGGCCCCGGCTTCGGCACGAACCTCGACGACTACTATTCACCCGAGATCAACTCGATTCCTGTGGCTCTTCCCGGCGTGAGTGCCGGATCGGTCAGTTGCAGTCCGCTTCCCGACCAGACCGCCGTGGCTGCTTCAAATGCGTGGACCGATAGTTTCCAGAACATTCAGTGCTATGACACCCTGAAGGTCAACGCCATTCTCAACGAAATCGGCCGGAAAACTCATAATGGCGCCGCGCCGGCTCCCGTGCCGATGCTCTTCGGAATGAATTTCCAGGCAGTGAGCGTCGGTCAGAAGCTGATTGAGAAGTCGGTGAGCCTGACGGGCGGCTATCTCGACTCCGAAGGCACGCCGACCCCCTCGCTGGTCAGCGAGATCCAGTTTGTCGACAATTCGATTGGCCAGATGGTAGCCGCTCTTAAAAGCAGCGGCGTTTACAATTCCACGCTGATTGTGATTACCGCCAAGCACGGCCAGAGCCCCGTGGATTCCGCTCGGTACACGGGCATCACGAGCTCTGGGCCGGTGACAACGTCGCCAGCCACGATTCTGGACGGATTCGGCTGCCTCCCATTGTCTGAATCCCCCTCGAACCCGACGGGTATCGGCGCGACCGAAGACGATATCTCGATGATCTGGCTCAACAGTAACTGCACGACCGCAAGCGCAGTAAGTAAGCTTGAGACCGGTTCGCCCTCATCCGCGAATGTTGCGGGAATTGGTCAGATCTTCTGGGGACGGGGTATCGCTCAGTTATTCAACCCTCCTGGCTTTGCCCCGACGGGCGATCCCCGTACGCCGGACATCCTCGTCACTCCGAACGTCGGAGTTACTTACTCCGGCAGTTCGAAGAAACTGGCGGAGCATGGAGGTTTCGCGCATGACGACACCAATGTCATGATGCTCCTCTCGAATCCTCAACTAACCCCCGCGACCGTATTCACTCCGGTCGAGACGATGCAGGTGGCTCCCACCATCCTCAAAGCCCTGGGACTGGACCCGACCTCCCTCCTGTCGGTACGCCTCGAAGGCACGCCGGTGCTGCCGAACTTCTAGTCCGGGAGATTGGCGGGCGCGTCGGAAAAGCCGCGCTCGCCGTGCCTGAAAAGCCGGTCACATATCCGGCCAATCTCCAGTCGCATTGGCGGCTTAACCCCTTTTGAATGTTTCGCCTATGTCGCTTCCCAAAGATTGGCCCGATATGTGACCTGTTTACCTGCCAACCGACTTGTTTTCAATCGCTTACGCAAGGCTTTTGGAAAAGTCTAAGTTGGCCGGTAAACGGTGACGGATTTCAAAATAAATTTTTGCCATCGGTGCTCTGAAAACAAAGCACTTGTGCGTCTTTCCCCCTGTGTGCCCGCGTCCTCTAAAACGCATGCTAACTTTCAAATCGAAAGAACCTCGTCGCACCGATTGGCGTACGGGGGCACTAAACCACGCGATTCCTCGAGGCTCCGTGTGGCATAACGTCGAAACAATGGGCCTGCAGGCGTAAGCAGGAACTATGCGCTCCCGGTCTCGTGGCCACCGGCGAAGTCGTACGGTCAACTTATCGGGGGACAAGTTTACCAGCGCGTCTGCGCTCATCGTCAAAACAAAACGACGTTCGTCTGAACGACATCAGATATCGGGGCGCCCCAAACCTAAGAACAGCAAGTAACGGCCGGCGGCATCATTCGTGTGAAACTCGTGGGTCAAACGCGTCGCGCAGATGCGTAATCGCGTCGCCCGTGATCGAGACAGCATCAAACCGCGTACGCGATTCGTCCGCTCCTGACCGCCGCACATAATCCCGAGCTGCCCGTCGAAGTGCGCTTATCTTTTCCGCATCGATGTCCCGCTCCGGCGCGCTCCACTCGCCCGAAGTCCGTGATTTCACCTCGACAAACACGAGGGTTTCGCCCTCCCAGGCGACAATGTCGAGCTCGCCGCCGCCCTGCGGAGGCCGCCAGTTGCGAGCCACCACAGTGAATCCGTTGCGCCGCAGATACCGATGCGCGAGGTCTTCGCCGCGCCGCCCGAAATTACGTTCCTTGCGATAACGCAGGCCGTCCGCGATCCGGTACAGGGGGGCCAATGGGTTCAAACTCGAACACCATCGCTTTCCCGCGAATCACATAGCAAAGGTAGAACTCCCAGAACTTGCGGAAGCGAGCGAAACCGGTTCACCAGAAATTCGAAGCCAAGCCATCTCCAGAACGCTAGTAGCTTCACGTGCACGGAAATCTCACGAAATCTCGCGGCGGTGTAATAACCGAACCCGCCATGGTTCTCGCCGAAGTAGCGAAACGAAAAGCTGTTCAGGTGGTGCTTGTGGGTGGGATCGCAGAATGAACTGAAATCCGTATAGTGCGGCGTTTCAATGCGGACCCGGCCGCCCGGTTTGACAAGCCGGTGGAACTCTTCCATCGTGCGGATCACATCGGTCAAATGCTCAATGACGTGGATCGCGCGCAACCCGTCGAATGTGCGGTCGGCGAAAGGATAAGGGAAGTGGTCGAGATCGCAGATGACGTCGGCCGCGCTTGCCGGATTGACGTCGATTCCGATCGACCCCGGCGTTTTGCGAATCCCGCATCCCACATCCAGCGTTCTCGGCTCCTGAATCAACCTTCAAGCCTAACAATCTTGCATCCCGACTATTCTTATAGTAGAGTAAACTAAAACAAAAGTTGGACGGATGGCATCGACAAAACTAACCAGACTCGAACTGCAGATCATGGAAGCTCTCTGGACTAAAGGCGCGTGTTCGGTCCGCGAGATCCTGGAGACCTTCCCCGAATCGAAGCGCCCGGCGTACACAACGATTCAGACCACCACCTACAGGCTGGAGGCAAAAAAGGCCGTGCGCATCGCCAAGCGAATCAGCAACGCCAACATCTTCGAGGCGGCGATCTCGCGTACCGAAGCGCAGGGCAGGCTGGTGGATGAACTTCTCAGCCTCTTCGGTGGCGGCTCGAAGCCAGTCATGGCGCACCTGATTCGAACCGGCAAGCTGACTCTCGAGGACATTCAGGACGCCGAGAAAACTCTTCGCGACCTTAAAGCAAAGGAGGGAAAACGGAAATGAACTTCGCGATGAATCACATGTGGCAATCCACGCTGTTCGCGGTGCTGGCGTGCCTGTTGAATTTCACGCTGTTGCGGAAGAACAGCCCGCAGGCGCGCTATGCCATCTGGCTCACTGCGTCCGTCAAGTTTCTGATGCCCTTTGCGGCACTGACTGCGTTGGGCGGCCGGTTGGGATTTATGCGCCTGGCCGCGCCCGAGACACAAGCCACCTTCTACTACGCAATGGATGACATGAGCCAGCGCGTCGTGCCGCATTCGCCCCGCACTTCGTTCCTTCAGCCATGCCGGCAGGTGGGAATCCGCTTCCCATACTGCTCATGATTGTGTGGGCCTGCGGAGTTGTGGTAGTAACGGCTAACTGGTGGCTGCGTTGGTACCGGGTACGCTCTGTTGGGCGCGCTGCAGCCCCGTTGAGGACGGCCGACGGCATCCCCGTTTTGTGCTCTCGCGAAGGCAGCCTGGAACCCGGCGTCTTCGGTCTTCTGCGCCCCGTAATACTTGTTCCCGAAGGCATCACGGAACACCTCTCTCCCGAACAATTCGAAGCGGTTCTTACGCATGAAGTCTGTCACGTTCGCCGTCGGGACAACCTTGCCGCTGCCGTTCATATGCTCGTCGAAGCGCTGTTCTGGTTCAATCCCCTGGTCTGGTGGCTCGGTCGGCAACTGACGCTGGAACGTGAACGAATCTGCGACGACGAAGTCCTGCAGCGCAGCAACGATCCTGCCGTGTACGCCGAAGGAATTCTGAACGTCTGCAGGTTTTATGTCGAGTCGCCGTTACGTTGCGTCGCGGGCGTGACCGGGTCGAATCTCAAGCAACGAATTCGAGGAAATCATGACTCACCGAAGCGCCGGCAAACTCGGGCTCGCGAAGAAGCTCCTGTTAACGGCTACCCTGGCCGGAGCTGTCGCCGGTCCGGTTTGGATCGGTCTTCTCCACGCGCCCCTGCTTCACGCCCAGACTCCAGCGATAAACCAGCAATTCGAGGTCGCCTCGATCAAGGCCGAACAACTCCGGTGAGAGAACAACCTACAGCATTCGCATCAAGCCGGGGGGCCGAATGGTTGCGTCAAACGCCTCCCTCTGGTCGTTGATCACAGCGGCGTATCAGGTGCAGGACTATCAGATTTCGGGAGGCCCAACGTGGCTGAAGTCGGCGCGATTCGATATTAATGCAAAGGGAACCATCAAACCTGACATTCCAATCGGCGATCAGATCTCACAAATGAGTCAGGCTCTGCTTGCGGACCGATTTCAGCTCAGGCTTCATCGCGAAGCGAAGGAGATCCCCATCTACGCGCTTCTTGATCGCGAAGAAACGGGCCGAAGCTCGATCCCGCGCGCGGAGGGAACTGCTTCGATCCCACGGCCGGCATTCCGCCCCCCGCGCCAGATGCGCGGCCCTGCGGCGGTTTCAACATGAATCGCGACGGATGCTCGGCGCGGCGTGTGCCGATGGCGCGTTTTGCTTTGGCTTTGTCGCGTATCGTAGGCAGGCCTGTCGTCGACAAGACAGGGCTCGCAGGGACATTCGACATCACTCTCCACTGGACACCGGACGATACACAGGCCTTCCTTGCGCCCGACAGAACCGACCGCTCCGCCGGACACCTCCGGACCATCGATCTTTACCGCTCTGCAAGAGCAACTCGGGCTCAGGCTCGAATCCCAAAAAGGACCGGTCGAAGTCCTCGTTATCGACAGCGCCCAGCTTCCCTCGGCGAATTAAACACGGTCGTATTCTGAAAGAGAATGACCGCAGAGCCAGTTCCCTACGTTGAGCAGGACCATAATCCCTACCCTCTCGAATTCGAGATGCCGCGCGGAGCGATTGACGCGCACATGCACGTCATCGGTCCCTTCGACAAATTTCCCCTGTCGCCGAAAGCCCAATACAAACCTTTCGCGGCCACCTGGCAGGAACAGAAGGAAATCATCATCGACAGGTTGGGCTTCTGGGGCTACGTGGTCGTTCAGGCCACCTGTCACGGCACCGATAACCGCGTCGTGGTCGACGCGCTCGAACACATGCAGGGCAGGGCAGCGGGCGTCGCCAGCGTCACTGAAGATGTGACCACCGGCGAATTGAAGCGCATGCATGAGGCCGGCGTTCGCGGCGTCCGTTTCGCCTTCCTCCCGCACATCGCAAGCGAAACCACCCCGGCCGACGTCATTCAGCGCATCGCCGAAAAGATCCAGCCCTTCGGCTGGCACACTGACCTCTACTTCCTCCCGCAGACATTCGAAATCATGGAGCCGCTGATCCGGTCCCTGCCAACCCCTGTCATCATCGATCACATGGGCCGTCCGGACGTCAAAATCCCGGTCGAGAAGAACGACTATTTCCAGCGCCTGCTCGAATTGGGCGCAAGCCGCGACGGCATCTTCTGGAAGGTCACCTCGCCCGACCGATACACTCGTTCCGCGAGGCCGCAAGACTGGGATGTCGTGCTGCCCTTCGCGCACGCGCTGATCAAACACTTTCCCGGGCAGATCATCAGCGGCACGGACCGGCCGCGTCCGAATATGAATACCGTTATCGTCACGGGCCGCGGCGATCCGCCCAACAAGATGCCGAACGATGGCGACATCGCCAATCACTGGATCTGGCCCGCCGCCCACAAGGATCCCGCGGTAATGCGGCAGATCCTCGTCGAGAATCCGCGTAAGCTTTATGCGTTTCGGGAGAACTGATGCCGCATTTAAGAATCGAAGTTGCGCAGGAGTGGCTCACCGAAGACTTCAAAGCCACGACGGGTTTTGACGCGAAGAAGCTGCTTGATCATCTCGTGCAGGTTGTCGCGAATCTGCGCATGCCGAACGTCAAAGCAGTGGACGACCCGACGTTGCCCGCCGAGGTGCCGATGATCAACCTGAGCAACCTGAAGCACGCCATCGTGCCGCTCTACTACGCCCACATGGCCGGCGACCATTCGAAACGTTTCCTGCACGTGACCCTTTCGGCCGGTAACGACACGCCGGGCCGTACCGCCGAAGTTCGTTTGAACGCCTCGCAGGTTCTCGGCGATGAAGTTGACAAGTTCGTGGGAGACCTGGCCGGTCTCGGGTCAGTCACCGTCCATGTCCAGGACATAAATCGCGACCGAGGTTATTCGACCACGGCCGAGCGCAAGAAAAGGCGAGCCAATGTCCCGAGGTTGGGAGAGTAAGGACGTCGAATTCCAGCAGGAAGAAGCGGCGGCGAAGCGAGCCGCCGCCAAACACGCGCCTCCGACTGCCGAAGAGATTCGCCTGCGGACCGAACGCGAAAGCCTGCAGCTGTCGCGGACGCGCGTATTGAAAGACCTTGAATCCGCCACGCATCCGCGCCGCCGGGAACAACTCGAGGCGGCGCTGCGCCATCTCGATCTGAAGCTCGCCGAACTTGGTTAACAGCGTTCCAGAATGGTCGCGATTCCCTGGCCCACGCCGATGCACATGGTGCAGAGCGCATAGCGTCCGCCCGTGTTGTGCAACTGCGAAATGGCGGTTGTAATCAGCCTCGCCCCGCTGGCTCCCAACGGATGGCCGATCGCGATCGCCCCGCCGTTCGGGTTCACCTGTTCGGCATCGTCCGGCAGGCCGAGGTCGCGCGTGACCGCGAGCGCCTGTGACGCGAAGGCCTCGTTCAGTTCGATCACGTCCATCGCGGAAAGTGCGAGGCCCGTCTTCGCCAGCACCTTCCTCGTAGCCGGCGCGGGCGCGAAGCCCATGATCCGGGGCGCCACGCCCGCTGTTGCAGTGCCGAGCACCCTGGCTCGAGGCGTGAGACCGTACTTCGAAACTGCCTCCGCCGAGGCCAGCAGCAATGCGCAGGAACCGTCGTTTACCCCGGATGCGTTTCCCGCCGTCACGGTACCGGTCGGCTTCACAATCGGCTTCAGTTTCGCCAGTCCGGCCAGAGTCGTGTCTGGCCTGGGATGCTCGTCACGATCCACCTTGACCGGCTCGCCCTTCTTCTGCGGAATGCAGACCGGAACCAGTTCATTCGCGAAAAAGCCCGCGGCGGTTGCCTTCGCGCACCGCTGCTGGGTGCGAAACGCGAACGCGTCCTGATCTTCCCTCGAGATTCCGAAGTCCTCGGCGACGTTCTCGCCGGTCTCCGGCATGGAATCCACGCCGTACTTTGCCTTCATGGCGGGATTCACGAAGCGCCAGCCGATGGTGGTGTCGAAGATCTCGGCGGTCCGGCTGAACGCGGAATCGGCCTTGCCGGTGACGAAAGGCGCGCGCGTCATACTCTCGACGCCGCCCGCGATCATGAGCTCCGTCTCGCCCGACTTGATGGCCCGCGCCGCCGTTCCGACCGCGTCCATGCTCGATCCGCACAGCCGGTTGATCGTCGATCCCGTCACTTCCTTCGGCAAGCCGGCCAGCAACAGAGCCATACGGGCGACGTTGCGATTGTCCTCGCCCGCCTGGTTGGCGCAGCCGAAGAGGACGTCGTCGAGCGCGCCCCAGTCGACGTTCGGATTTCGTTCCACCAGAGCCCGGATCGGGATCGCCGCCAGATCGTCGGTGCGGACCGGCGCCAGCGCACCCGCATACCGGCCGAAGGGCGTACGAATTGCGTCACATACAAAAACATCTGCCATAAAAGGAAATCCTATTCTATTCTGGCCGACCGCTGCCGCAACATCACGGATGCCTTGCGACCACATGCGGCATGATCGTAATGGACCCCTGCATATTGAGGTATCTTGCGATTCTGTTTACACATATTGGGTGGCGAGCGACAACTTCGCGCAATCGCTTCTTGACAAATATTAATCTCGGGTTTATTTTGTAGATATCACTGAAGAAGGAGGTGGTCCAGAATAATGAGTTCAAGTAGTAGACCGCGCGAGGTGGCCGACTGTTGAGTCGACCCGTTCTAACGTTGCCGATCTTGCTCTCAGTGGCAGGATCACGTTCCTGTGGACCGGTTGCCTCGTTGCGTTGTAATTCGCGTACGTAGTAACTGCCTCAGTAATAACAGGCTGCCAGGCCCCCGTGAGCCACGCTACGGCTCGCGGGGGCTTTGTGCGTCTTTTGGCGCATTTGACAAGCATGTTAAGATGAAAATTCCCGAAAGGTTAAAGAAATGAAAGCTGGAATTCACCCCGCCTACAACGAGGTCAACGTAGTCTGCGCGTGCCAACACACGTTCAAGACCCGTTCCACCCACAAAGGCGACATCCGCGTCGAAATCTGCTCCAACTGCCACCCCTTCTTCACCGGTAAGCAAAAACTGGTGGACACTGCGGGTCGCGTGGATAAGTTTGAAAAGAAGTATCAGAAAATCCGGGCGGAAAAAGCCGCAAAGCTGGCTACGCAGTAGCTTCGGACACCTGCGCGAGCGGGATTCGCGCCGTTAACGTCGTTCCGCGATTCAGCTGTGAAGTGATCGCGACCGTTCCCCGGCAGAGATGAATCCGCTCGCGGATATTCACCAGACCCAGGCCCTCCCCGCGCGTCTGGTCCATTTCAAACCCCTGACCCTCGTCGCGAACCGTCAATAGAAGAGTATTATCCTCAATCGCAAGAGTCACTTCGGCGCGCTTTGCCTGCGAATGTTTGGCGACGTTCCGAAGTGACTCCTGTACCACGCGGTATACGCACACAGCGATATCCCGAGGGATTGCGTCATTATTCCCGGAAACAAGATTCTCGGGAACCGCGAGCCCGACCTCTATCCCCTCAAGCCGCTTGAACTCGTCCGTGAACGACGCCAGGGCCACTCTCAACCCCGCATGCTCGAGCAGCGCTGGATGCAACTGGTGTGAAAGCTGGCGGACGTCGTCGGCCAGCCCGAAAACTCGCTGCTGAATTCCGGCCAGATCCTGAGCGATGGGTTCCTCGGGCGGCACTCGGAGCTTGAGGCGGCTCATAGTGATGGCGAGAACCGCGATCTTCTGGACGATATCGTCATGCAGTTCGCGCGCGATCCGCCGTCTTTCTTCCTCCTGCGCGGTAATCAGTTTGCCGGCCATCTCCCGGATCTGCTCGCTGCTCCGGCGAAGTTCGTCCTCGGCCCGCTTGCGTCCGGTGATGTCGGTCACCATGCCGAGAGCGCTGGCGAACTCGCCATCATTGCCCGGCACGGGAGTTGTCGAGACGATTCCCCAAAGATCGGACCCATCCTTGTGACGGAAGTTGAGATCGAATTGCTCGGCGATTCCCGCGCGCCGCCGCTCCATTCGCCGGTTCGCTTCATCGCGTGAATCGTCGCCGATGAAATCCAGCGCCGAACGTCCGATCATCTCGTCCGCAGAGTAGCCAAGCATCGCCGCCATTCGCTGGTTGACAAAGACGATTCTGGTGTCGTCCTCCACAATCCAGATGCCTTCGTTCGCGGTATCCACAATCCGGCGGTACTTTTCTTCGCTGCGGCGGAGCGCCTGCTCCGCTCTCTGACGCTCGATCGCGATCCCGGCGAGGTGGGTGGCCACGCTGGTTAATCGCATCTCCCCCGCGTTGGGACGCCTCGGCTCGTGGTAATACATCGCAAAGGAACCGAGCACTGCGCCCTCCGGCGAAAGTATCGGGGTCGACCAGCAGGCGCGCAGCCCGAAGGCTTGAGCCAGCACCCGGTAGTCCTCCCACAACGGGTCGGTCATGATGTCGGTGACAATCACGGGTTTCCCGCGGTACATCGCTGTCCCGCACGAGCCGGCCTTCGGACCGATCGGAGCGCCATCGATGGCTTTGAGGTAGCCCTCGGGAAGGCTGGGCGCCGCCCCGTGGCGCACGTGCAAGCCGTCGTCTCCGAGCAGGAGAATCGAGCACAACATTCCGTTCGACTGGAGTTCGATAAGGTGCAGGATGCTTTTCAGGGTTTCGGGAAGCGGAGCGGCGGACGCGATCATCTCAAGTACTCGCTTCTGCCCCGTGTGGAATGCCTGCTCGTCTTCGCGATCGGTGATGTCCGCCAGGACCGCGACGCCCGCGACGATTTTTCCTTCGGCATCGCGAACCGGAGCCGAACTGATACTCACCTGGCCGGAGGTTCGATCGCCCCGTTCGATCCGGCACTCCTCGTTCCGGACGACCTCGCCCGTCAGGATCGAGCGGGTCAGCGGCTGCTCGCGAAATTCGTATTCGGGGCCGTCGGCGGAGAGCCCCTTGTAGTACCGGCAGATCTCTTCGGCGCCGGTCAGATCCATCCCGGTCAGCCCCATCCCCGGCTGCCGCCAGATTCGCTCGGCTCCCTCATTCGCGATCAGGAGTTTCCCCGCGCCTGCTTCGACAATCATGACGCCGCCAGGCATCTGCCGAAGCGCCATCTTCAGGAGCGCGCGCTGCTCTTCCGCCACCCGCCGTTCCGTGATATCCACCATCACTCCGCGCCGGGAAGCGGGACGGCCGTCGCTCATTTCCACGGCTACGATGTCGCGGAGCCAGACAACACGGCCATCCGCGGCCATCATGCGGTATTCCAGCTGATAATTTTCCCCTTTGTCCGTCGCCGCTTTGCAGAAATCCACCGCGAAGGAACGGTCGTCGGGGTGCAGATGGTCCGCCCAGAAGTTCGGATCTTTCCATTGTTTGAGGGGATATCCCAGGATACGCTCCGCCTGCGTGCTGACGAACGTGAACTTCCCCGCCGACAGGTCGAGCTCCCAGGCGATACCGTCAAGGCAATTGAGCAGACTCTCGAATCGAGACCGGCCGCCGCGCCGTCTCCCTTCAGCCTGCTTACGCTCGATCGCCTTTCTCGAGGCCGACCCTGTCATCCTCATACTGATGAGGGAATGAGGAAAGAGACTTATTACTTTTTTGAGGCCGTTTCGACAGTGGTCAGGATTATCTGTGACCAAAACGGAGATTCGCGAACGCCGGCGCGGGGCCATAGGGATTAGCGGACGGAGCTTCCTGGTACAGCGGCGCGGGAGGCACAGTCCCCGGTTGGACGCTGACCCAGCTCTTGCGGCTGGAGGAGTGTTCCGTAACCGGGGTCACCGCCGTCCACCGGACGGCCGCTGTTGCCGATGAAAGGGCAGGCATCAGAAGGGACGAAGACGCGAGCAGCTTCACGGGGACGGATTCGGTAGAGGAATGATCCGGAGCGGGCGTCGCCGCGTTGGGGTTCGCCACGGGCATGGCCGGGATCGAAGCGGGATGGGTGAGGGATGCGACGATCTGCGGTTCCTGAGCGGTGGCGATCTCCTTCGAAGAGGTTGATTCCTGCCGGGCGCTGGTTTGGGCGGCCAGCGATGTTGCGAAGCAGAAGCAGGCGGCGGCAAGGATCGATTTGCGGGTCAGCGTTGTTTGATTCATGGTTTGATTCATGTTCAACCTCATAAATCCAGACTACGGGCGCCGCCCGAAACCGAGTATCGGGAATTCTACGGATCTCGGGTAGCAAATTTACGGGAATTGAGCCGCCACTTACGACCGGAGCGCCGCCGTCGCCGTTTCCAGGATTCCCAGCCCACAGATGGTCCTTTGCGGTCCCGTTGCAGAGGAAGAGGCAGGATCGGCCGGCGGTCGTTGTCCCTTTGCGTCGATTACCACCGCTCAGACTGACACTCGCACCATTTTCGTCGATCCTTTTGAGTGATACATCGAGTGGTCGGCGCGCGCGAGCAACTCCGCGCCGCTCTCCTGGCCGTCCCACTCCACGACGCCTACGGATGCTTCAACCAGCACCGACGCGGTCGGGTCGGAAGCATCAAACCGGCATTCGCCGAACCCGGAGCGGCGAAGACGGTTGATCCTCGCCTCAACGTCGCTTTTGCGGCTGGATATGATCACGGCGAACTCATCTCCTCCCCAACGCGCGACCATATCCGCCGACGGGAACTGCAGGCGCAGCTTGTCGGCGACATGTTTCAGAACTTCATCCCCCGCAAGGTGGCCAAATCGATCGTTCACCCGTTTGAAGCCATCCAGGTCGATCAGAATCAGACAGAACCGATTGGAAGCGCGGACTTTCGCACTCAGCCGTTCTTCGAAGACCCGGCGGTTCGAAATCCCGGTGACTACATCCAGCGCGGAAAGCCGCTCCGATTTATCCAGGCGCGACCGGTAGTCCTCGACCTGCTCGCTGAGTCTCAGCAGTGACATCCTGCCGTCCTGCGAAATGCGCTCGACGCAGGTGGTGAGTGCGTTGACGCCTTCGATAATCGAGCGGCGAATCGCCGCCATATCGTTGACCCCGGCGATAGCGCGCAGACGCTCGGCGAGGCTCCCCACCTCCCGCGCATAGCGCTCGTCCCTTTCGGTGACCGACTCCATCGCGTTCGCCATTACGTCGATGATTTCCCTGTGGTCGCGCTCAATGGCCTCGCGGCGCTGAACAGCCTGCTCCACCCAGCGACAGATTTCCGCCTGAGCGACCTGATTCATGTTCTCAATCAGGCTGGGGGGCGTCTCACATGAGAGGGAAGAGGCCAGTTCCGAGAGTTTCCGATCAAGATTGTCCCCAAGGTCCGGCACGGCGAGGTGACTGGCTTTGCCGGCAGCCACCAGAAGGGAACGATAGGCTCCCAATTCGGGATTGTCGAGAGGCGAACTGTTCCAGTCGTCAATATGTTTTTTCAGTGAGATCATCCGCCAGGACCATAAGATCCGTACTGAGAGATATATCGGCGCATCCCGAGCTTTTCGGGAGACCGAAAGTGCTTCCGGCGAAAATTTTGACAATGCGATAAATGGTACTAATGGGACGCGGTATATTTCGTTCAGGAGAAGATTATGAAACAGGCCCTCGACGTCCTGGTGCGATTCGCTCCCCTGGGACCGGGAAACGAGAAAAACCCGAGGGTCTGATGCTTACCCGGCCCGATTTGCCGGAATTCCTGGTATATTCGTCCAGGAGACGCTCGCCAAAGACATCTCGCAAGAGGATGATCGGCGAAGCGTCATCCCGCTCCCGCTTTCTACCCCGCGCTCATTTTTGTGAATGGCGGAAATCATGAACAGACCGGTTCGAGTCGCCGTCAGGGCGGCCAACCTCATTCATGAACTGCGGGCTGAACTATCCAACCCTAACAGATCAAAGGAGATAGTCTGGCGCTTCCGCACGATTTACCATCCCCAGCTGGCGGAATTGTGGCATGAGGCGGGCCTCATGCCGGGGATTCTCGAACAAAACTTCCTGCCTGGTTCCGTTCAGGTCATGCGCATCCGAGGCCTGCAACCCGATTTCCGCGCGGTCTATACTATGACGGAGATGAACGGCGAAAATGCCCAGGCCCTGTTGCGGGAGGTTATCGACAAGCTGCAGTGGCTGGCGCAGTATGCGCTCGATCTTGAGGCTGAAAAGGTGCGATGAGACGAATTCTCTACACGGTTGGGGTTTTGAGTCTGCTCCTGGCACGGTCGCAGGCGGAAACGCTCTCGGAATCCAGCATGGAAACCCGTTTTCAACTGGATCTCCATGTTCCTGACGCTGCCCTGCAGGCTCTCTTGCCGCCAGAATGGAAACCCAATATCGCAACCCAGGGACCGGCGAAGGACGCCAACATTCGGGCAGTGTTTATCGATCGGATCACCATCAACGGGCCAGATGGGAAACCTGTGGGGAAGGGATCGAATCGTCTGGTGTACCTCGTCGCTCCGGTGACTGACCCCTCAGGCGCACGCGTTCAACTCGTCGTGGGAGGGTTGACGGAAGACCCGGCGGACGCCCCCGGGCCATTCGGGGTTTATCTCCCTGCGACAAGCCACACAGTGCAGCGGTCCGTCTCATCCGCTGGCGGCGCTGTCCTCGAATCGCAGGATTGGGCGTTTGCGGCCGCGAGCGGCGAACATCTGGAATTCCACATCAAATTCGAACAGGCAGTCGGAAATAGAGGGAAGCCTGCGGACACCAGGTTTTATTCAGCCAAAAATCCCGGCTTTTTTCAAATTTCGCGGCAGGAGCAGGTGCTCGATATTCTGCGGAATGCCACTACCAACCCGCCTGACCGGGTGAAGAAGTTCTCCTTCAAAGCCGGAGGAGGAAGTTTCGCAAAACTACTGGATGGTACGGAAAAACTGCTGAGCTGGGATAACATCATCTGGATTCAGCGGTCAGTCTTCCTGCCGTAATTTACTTTTCGGCGTCCGGGTTCGATGACCCAAGGAACAACTTCTTGCCGTCCGTCAGAGTGACGTCTCGGCCGTTGGCCCGATTGCTGCCGTCTTTCGCAAGGTAGCCGTCGACCATCACTTCCGTCCCCGCGGGCAGCGAATCCTTCGTCACTCCGCGCCGGAAGAGAGTGTTCGGACTGCCACATTCGATCATCCAGGCCGTCACCGTTCCGTCGGCGTTTTTAACGTCGATATGAATCCACGAATGCGGATTGATCCACTCCATTTTCGTGACGGTTCCCTTCAGTTTTACCGGCTTGGCGGAATCGAATTCGGCCGCGAACGCATGATGCGCCGAAGCGGGCGCCGAAGCCAGCAACATCCCGATACAGGAAACCACAACAGCGATCGCTGTTCGCATTCTATGATTGCTCCTCTTCTCTGCGTGTTATCAATGCTTGCTGGCGGATTCCGCCTTTTTCTCGTCCGAGCGCGCCGACGACAGGATGTCGGTCATACCCATGTTGCCCTCGTGGCACGCATATTCATACAAAAGACCCTTGGATTTGACCATGGGTAATTCCGCGGTCCACGGCTTTGTGAACGCCGTAGGATCGTCCATCGTGAAACGGTACATCAGGGTGTCGGGATCCGTGCGCGTCAGGCGCTCAATCAGGTGCAGGTTCTTGTCGGACCCGCGGTAAGAAATCTGATCGTTGAAGTTCGTGGTATCGATCACCAGCGTGTCGCCTTCCCAATGACCGCGTGAATCGCCGAGCCATGTGCGGATGCTCGCGGGAAGGTGCGGGCTTCCGTCCAGCGGTATATGCCGGACCTGATGGACCATCTCGACATCGATCGCTACAGCCCGCGGAGTCTGGACGATCTCATAGTCGTTGTTATAGGCAGTCGGCAGCATCGGTACTGCGTTGTTGAAGGAGAGGCAGCGCTCCATCAGAGGGCGATCCTCGGGTCCATCCGCAGGGGCCAAAGCGTTGCCGTTCTCGGGCTCGCAGCCGGGATTGTGCTGGCAGCGCTGCCTTTTCTCGTCCAGTGCCGCCTGCAGTTCGGCTTTTCTTTCCGGCGTAAGCGGGGGCAGTTTCCCGTCTGCCGGGTCGACGATCAGGGATGTGCGCCGAGTCTTCACCACCTCGGTGCCGGAGTCCCACCAGAAATCGTTGTAAGCGTTGGCGACGTCTGTAATCGTGCCCCGCTCGCGGATATCTTTGTTGCGCCGTTCGCGCGAATTCTTCTGATACGCGATCGCCTCCTGCTCGGTGAAGAACTCCTTTCCGGCAAGATCACGCGGACGCTCGAGCGGTGTGATTGTGGCGTTGGTCCAGACTCCGCTGAGATCGGGATGTCCGTCCGCCGTGCGCGGCACTGACTTCTGACCGATTGCGGGCAGGGCCGCCAGAAGCACCGCGATGGCGATTCCGGCCAAAATAGTCACGGGAACAAAGACTCGCTGCTTCATCGGGAATTTCCTTTTTCGGGATTGGAATTGGTTGCCTGTTTGCGCAGGTGCCCGTAGAGAATTTCTTCCGAGAACGGAATGCACTGGAATTCCATCAGGTGGGCGTCTTTTTCGATATGCCGGTAGAGCGGCATAAAGATCTTCCATGGGCGTGAAAAGGTTTTCGGGTCCTCGATAGTTGCCTCGTAGATCATCGTGTCGGCGGTGCGAGGGGTATAGCGCTCAACCACATGCAGCGCATCGCTGTGGAAGTCTCCAGCCCGGTCGAACCAGGTCTGGTCGTTAAAGCTTGTCACATCGACCACCAGCGTATCGCCGTCCCAATGCCCGACCGACCAGCCCATCCAGCTATCCGCCGGCGCCTTGCCTGGATTGTCCATGCGGATCGTTCGAACGGCGCCCGCATATTCATAGGTCATCATGATCGTGTCTTTGCCCTGCAGAATCTGGAACGGATAGGGCATGTAGTTTGCGCGCGGAACGCCGGGCATGAAGCAACGGAGTTCGGGATCGTCGGTCCAGCGTTTTTGGAAGTTCGCCTTTTGCTGTTTCGCGGCCGCCGGAAGGTAGGGGATCTCGCCGCCTTCGACGATACCCTGGCCCGGAGCGACGGCGCCTTCCGCACCCAGAGCCGAGAAAGGCCCCGCGGCGGCGGCGTGCGTTTGAAGGTCCCAATTGGCGGAATTCAATGCCTGCCAGATCCCGCTCAGGTCGGGCTTGCCGTCAGGGGTTCGCTGAATCTGGCCGGATGCGGACCCCACCGCCAGAGAACTCAAAGCGACAAGAGTAAAACCGAACCGATATGCCATCCGGTCACAAGATTATCAAAATTGCATGCACTCTGTTTACCGGTGACAAATTTCGAAAATAAATCTCCGCCATGCGTTCGCTGAAAACAAAACACTTCCGCGCCTTCTCTCCCGGCGAGCGCACGCGTTCCCAAAAACGCGTGGTAAGTTTCAAATCGAAAGAACCTCGTCGCACCCATTGGCGTACGGGGGCACTAAACCACGCGATTCCTCGAGGCTCCGTGTGGCATAACGTCGAAACAAATGGGCCTGTAGGCGTAAGCAGGAACTATGCGCTCCCGGTACTGTCCGGCGACAACAAAACGGCGTTCGTCTGAACGACATCAGGCCATCGTCCGGACGATATCAAATAATGGGGCGCCCCAAATTCATCTGAATTGGAGAGAGAAAGAAGAAAACAAGTTAAGCGGACAGACGGAACATCAAACCAGAACGGTAAAGGCGTTTTCCGTTCGTTGCACAGGCCGATAAAGCGTGTCGCGTTCTACGGGCGTGCGCCCCGCCAGCTTGATCAGGCGAAGCAGTTCTCCGCGCCGCATCGACTGCGAGGTCGTCGCTCCGGCCTCGTGGTAAATCTTCTCCTCGACCACCGTGCCGTCAATATCATTCGACCCGAACCGCAGCGCCACCTGCGCCACCTTCGGCGTCATCATAATCCAGTACGCTTTGATGTGCGGAATGTTATCGAGCATCAGCCGCGCGACGGCGATGTTCTTCAGATCGTCGAAGCCCGTCGTCTTCGGGATATGCGAGAGCGCCGTGTTATCGGGATGAAACGCCAGCGGGATAAAGGTGACGAAACCGCCGCGTCTCGTCCTGCAAGCCGCGCAGCCGCACCAGATGATCGACGCGATCTTCTTCGTTCTCGATATGCCCGTAGAGCATCGTGCAGTTGGAATGCAGCCCCAGCTCATGCGCGGTGCGCGCGGTCTCGAGCCATTCGTCGCCCGGTCAGCTTGTGATCGCAGATGATGCGCCGCACGCGCTCGCTGAAGACCTCGGCGCCGCCGCCCGGCATGCGAATCCATGCCCGCATCGCGCAACCGGATCAGAACTTCGCGAACCGATATCTTCTCGCGGCGCGCAAAGTAACCGATCTCCACCATCGTGAAGGCCTTCAGGTGAATCTGCGGAAAGCGTTCCTTCAGGCCGCGCAGCATCTGGCAGAACCAGTCGAGATTCAACTCGGGATGCAAACCGCCGACGATGTGGAACTCGGTGATCGCCTCGCTCCAGCCCTTGCCCGCCGTCTCCCAGACCTGTTCGAGAGACATCGTATAAGAAGTCGGATCGCGCTTCTGCTTGCCGAATGCGCACAGCCGGCAGCTGGCAACGCAAACGTCGGTCGGGTTGATATGCCGGTTGACGTTGAAGTAAGTAACATCCCCGTGCATCCGCTCGCGCACGATGTTCGCCAGGTAGCCGAGAGCGAGCAGATCGCTCGAACGGTAGAGCGAGACGCCGTCGTCATAGGACAGCCTCTCGCCCGCTTCCACCTTCTCGCGAATGCCGTTCCAGCCGCCTGTCTTCAAAAGTGACGTTCATATATGTTGATGAATCAGCAGGATATCGGCTGCCCAGAAAACGAAGAATAACACGCTGACCCAGCCGTTCATGGTGAAGAACGCCGCGTTAACGCGCGAAAGATCGTCCGCTTTCACGATGCCGTGCTCGTAAATCAGAAGGCAGGCCACGGCGACGATGCCGGCCACGCTGAGCAGTCCCAGGTTGCAGTTGCCACACCAGCATCAGCAGCGAAACGATCATCAGCACGTGCAGCGCGCGGGCGATCAGCAGCGCCTTGCCGGATCCCGAACAAGCGCGGCACGCTGTAAAGCTGAAGCGCGCTGTCGAATTCGTAGTCCTGACAGGAATAGATGATGTCGAAGCCCGCCGTCCAGAACATCACTGCGGCGGTGAGCCAGAGGATGCGCGGGTCGAGCGTGCCGCGCACCGCGATCCATGCGGCTGCGGGAGCGATCCCGAGCGCAAATCCGAGCACGAGATGCGAGAAATGCGTGAAGCGTTTGGTGAACGAATAGCCCAGCACGATCGCCAGCGCGACCGGCGCAAGCCGGAAACAAAGCGTATTCAGTTCCCAGGCGGCGCAGGAAGAAGAAGCGCGCTCGCGGCGAGCGGTGAAGCCCCAGCAGAAGGTGCGGGAAAGCAGGCCCGCCGGGATATGCCGGATCTTCGTGCGCGGATTCCGGCCGTCGATTTCGGCGTCGACGAGACGGTTGAACGCCATCGCGGCCGAACGCGCGCCCACCATGGCGACGACGATCCAGAAAACCTTTCCACCAGGCGCCCGGCACATGAAATCCGCTTTCGCGAAACGCCAGCAGCGCCCCGGTCAGCGCAAAGGGCAGCGCGAAAACCGAGTGCTCGAACTTGATCATGTCGAGCGTCAGCCGAAGGCGTTTCAGGAACATCGCGAAGCCATAGGTTTCAGGAAGCTACCATTTTATCGGATGACGGAAGATCACCTTCGCGGACTTCTCGAAGACGTGCGCAGCGGCGCGGCCGATGTCGATGCCGCGCTGCATCGCCTGCGGCACATGCCGTTCGAAGATCTCGGCTTCGCCAAGGTCGACCATCATCGCGCCCTGCGCCACGGCATTCCCGAAGTCGTCTTCGGGCTCGGGCAAGACGCGTTGATCATGTGGTTGCCATCGCAGGCAAGACTGCTGGAACGCGGCGGCGGAAACGTTCTGATCACCCGGGCCACTCCCGCGATGGCGGAGCGGGTATTGCAGGAACTGCCCGGCGGCGAATATTTTCCGCTCTCCGGCGCCATTCGCTTCTGGCGCGATCGCGCGGTTCACGGCAAGGGAAAGATCGCCGTCGTATGCGCCGGAACGAGCGACATTCCGGTGGCCGAAGAAGCGCAGGTCACCGCTGAAGTCGATGGGCAATCAGGTGGATTCGATTCACGATATCGGCGTCGCCGGGATTCATCGGCTTATGGCCAATAGCGAGCGTCTCGGCGAAGCCCGCGTCGTGATTGTCTGTGCGGGTATGGAAGGCGCGCTGCCGAGCGCGGTCGGCGGAATGGTGGTCAGTGCCGGTGATCGCGGTGCCGACCAGCGTCGGTTATGGCGCAAGCTTCAACGGGCTCGCGGCGCTGCTCGGAATGCTGAACAGTTGCGCGAGTAACGTGACCGTAGTGAATATCGATAACGGCTTCGGGGCGGGTTATGTGGCCAGTCTGATCAACCGCCTGTAAAATTAACCGTTCGCAAGACTCACTTCCGCCCGCGCCAGTCTTCTTTATTCACCTGCCGGGATCGCCCGAGCGCCAGCGCCTTCGCCGGCACCTTCTGGTTGATCACGCTTCCCGCCCCGATATAAGCGCTTTCCTCGATCTCCACCGGAGCGATCAAAGTGGAATTGCTGCCCACGAAAACGCCATCGCCGATCACCGTCGGATACTTCTTGCTTCCGTCGTAATTGCACGTGATCGTGCCCGCGCCGACGTTGACCTTTTTCCCGATGGTCGAGTCGCCCAGATAAGCCAGATGCATCGATTTCGACCCCGCGCCCAGGCGCGTGTTCTTCAACTCGACGAAGTTCCCCACATGCGCGCCTTCTTCCAGATGCGCGCCCAGTCGCAAACGCGCGAACGGCCCGACCTGCGCTCGCGCGTCAAGCTTCGACGAAACGACGAACGAGAACGGAAACACCTCGACGCCCTCGCCCAGGACGGAGTTGTCGATAATCGACGACGCGCCGATGCGGCAGTTCTCGCCAATTACCGTGTCGCCGGTAATCTGAGCGAAAGGGCCGATCACGGTGTCCATCCCGATCTTCACATTCGCGTCCACGGTAACCGTCTCCGGCTGTTCGATCGTGACGCCGTCCAGCATAAGCTGGCGCAGCTTGCGCGCGCGCAGGATGCGATCCGCCGCCGCCAGTTCAATCCGATTATTGATTCCAAGAAGCTCGCTTGCGTCCGCAATCTTCAGCGCCGTGACCCGCTTGCCGGCCCGTTTCAATATCGAAACCATGTCGGTCAGATAGTATTCGTGCGCGGGATTGTCCGGTCGGATTTCATGAATGTGCTTCCAGAGCGCGGCGGAATCGAAGCAGAAGATGCCCGAGTTAATCTCGCGCACGCCAAGCTGTTCGGGCGTCGCCGCTTTCTGCTCCACGATCGCCTCGACTCCGTCGTCGGAGCCGCGGATAATACGGCCGTACCCGGTCGGGTCTTCGACTTCGGTCGTGATCACAGTCGCCGCCGACCCGCTTGATTCCTGCATCTCGGCCAGTTCCGCCAGGGTAGCCGCGCGGATCAAAGGACAATCCCCCACAAACACGATCAGCCGTCCGCCCAGCCCGGCCAGTTCCGCTTCGCCGCACATTACTGCATGGCCCGTGCCCAGCTGTTCGGTCTGATGAATCACGCGCGCGCCGGCAGCTTCCACCTCGGCGCGAACGCGATCCGCCTGATAGCCCACGACGACAAAAATGCGTTCAGGCGGGGCGATCTCCCTCGCGGTATCGATGGCCTGCCGCACGAGCGGCTTGCCCCCGGCCCGGTGCAGCACCTTGGCCATGCGGGACTTCATGCGGGTACCCTGCCCGGCGGCAAGAATTACGACTGCGGTGTCATCAAACATCTCTGTCACTCAGTGTCGCAATCCCGCCGTTCGCTTCTCACGACCCTTTAACGCGAGGTCGACTGCGACGCGCGCCACGGCGTCCGGATTGTGCCTTACCTTCGGTCCCTTCTGCAGCAGATCCGCGGTCAGCACTTCGACTCCCATGCTCTCGAGTTCGGGAATATCACATTCCACCGGCGCGGCATTCTGTTCCGCATAGCGCCGGCGTGTTGCGGCCGCGACAGGCGACCGGTTCACCACCACGCAATCCACCAGCTTGCCCCCCGCATGATCGTGTAACGCCTGCACGTGGTCCGAAGCCGAAAAGTTTGTCGTCTCGCCCGGTTGCCACATCAGGTTCACGAAATACGCTTTCAACGCCGCCGATCGGCGGATCGCGGTGGGAATCCCCGTAACCAGGAGATTCGGAATCAGGCTCGTGAACAGTGACCCCGGTCCCAAAGTAATCAGATCAGCGTGCGCAATCGCGTCGAGCGTTTCTTTCAGCGGCCGCGCGCGGCCCGGCCGCAGGCGAATCTCATGGATGCGGCTGCGGCTCCGGCTGATGCGGGTTTCTCCGCTGACGACGGCTCCGTTGTCGAGCACGGCCTCAAGCGAAACGTTCGCGGCGGTAGAAGGAAAGATGCGGCCGGCGATTTTTAAAACTTCGGCCGAACTGCGCACCGCATCGGGAAAATCACCGGTGATATCGGTGAGGGCAGTCAGAAAAAGATTTCCGAAGCTGTGGCCCTTGAGGCCGCGGCCGGCTTTGAAGCGGTATTGAAAGAGCCGGGAAAGCAGCGCGCCGTCATCGGAAAGGGCGACCATGCAATTGCGGATATCGCCGGGAGGAAGCACGTCGAACTCGCGCCGAAGCCGTCCGGAACTGCCGCCGTCGTCGGTCACCGTCACGATTGCCGTAATATCGACGAACAGCTCATCCCGGCCTTTTGGGGTGTGTTGCGGATGCGTGTACTTCCTGAGGCCTTCGAGCAGCGCTGAAAGGCCATGGCCTCCCCCGATCGACACCACTCTCAAGGGGCCCGTCATGATCAGCCCCGCGCCAGCCGGAACCGTTGATCAGAAGCCTTCAGAAGGCTCGGGAGCCACCAGCGTGCGGAGAGACGGAACCTGGGAGAAGAGAGCGAGGAACTCGGGGTCCTGGCGGGCCAGTATTCGGTTTCTCGGCTCCAGATCGATAGCACGTTTCAGATTCTCATACGCGCCGGCCCCATCCCCCGCGAGACCGCAGCAAAGGGCCATTGTATAAAGCACATGGTCGGCGTCGGGCTGAAGCGTCAGAGCGCGGTCGAAATGCTCTCTGGCCCTTTCGACATCGCGCGCGTTAAGCCGTTCCACGCCGTAGTTGAAATGATCCTCCGCCGTGGATATCGGCGTCTCCGCAGCCGCGGTTCTCTGCTCGCAAACGCGCTCATAAGACCGCGCCTTATCGGCGATATGGGGAGCCGGTCCCCTGGCCGCCTCCTTGAAACACGCGCACGCTTCATGCAGCTTGCGTTGCGAAAAGAGCTGAATGCCCTGCTCGTAAGCTTTCAACTGCACTTCATATCCGCTCGGTGCTTCGACGCTCGCCGTCTTGTGCGCCGGCTCGGACTGTGAAGCGCCGTTGCTCCTCGTTCCCATTGCAGATGGCTTCTTCTTTGTCATAAGCAGTGACCCTCAGGTCACCCGGTAACGTGGTTTATAACAGAATCTCCGATGTCGCCGCAACCCCCCCCATACGAACCCATGAGATCTCAGCATAAGTAAAATACAGAGATGACGAGAGAGTCTGCCTGCGTTTATAACATCGCGGCGGGCACGCGCGATGACTCGACGGCGACGGGTGTGGACCGCTTGCGCAAACGTTTGCTTTTGTACATCCGGCGGTCGGCCTCGGCGAGCAGGTCTTCGGCATCTCTGCCGTCGCCGGGGAAAATCGCCACGCCCACGCTCATCGACAGGGGGCTGGGTTCCGGCGTCGAATCGCCAGCCAGTCGCGCAACAGTCCGCATGCGCTCGATCTTGGTGTCCAGCGCCTCGCCGCTACCCCCGGGTATCAGCATCACGAATTCGTCGCCACCCATGCGCGCTACGTAATCCAGAGGGTCGCATTGTTCACGCAGCCCGTTTGCGATCAGCCGCAGGACCTTGTTGCCTGTCACGTGTCCGAACCGATCGTTCACCTGCTTGAAGCCGTCCAGATCGCAGACCACCACCGCGAGCGACGATCCCGTTCTCTGCGCTCGCGCCACTTCGTTATCGAGAGACAGGAAAAGCGAGCGCGCATTGGGAAGGTTCGTCAGATAATCGGTTGTGATCGAGGTCTCCAGCAGGCGGTGAGTCAGCGCGTTCTCCACCGCGAGAGCCACCTTGGGGCTTATGGAGAGCAGAATGCGCAGGTTTTCCTTGCTGAACCCATCGCGCTCCGCACGGTACAACGCCATCACACCGAGCATGCCATTGATCCCGTTGAGTGGAACCGCGAGCGCCGAACGCAAAGTGCTGTATTTCGAGGGATCGTTCAGATAGCCCGCTTCGACTGAGGGATTCCCGTTCAGAAGAGGTTTGTTATTTTCCGCCACCCAACCGGAAAGCCCCTGGCCCAGGGGAATTTCGAGCGAGGTAAACAGACGCAGGTTTTCGCCGCTCACGTATTCCGGGATCAGCTTCTCATCGCGGCGGATGTAAACCGCGATCGTCTCATACGGAATCAAGCGTTTCATCCGCACGCCGACAAAAGCGAGCGCCTCCTGAAGACTCAGCGAATTGCCCAGATCCTGGGTCAGCTCATAGAGCATCTGGGCTTCCTGAGTGGCAGCCGCGATTGATGAAAGCGGGTCCATTGCGGACTCAAGTTCGGCGCCCGAGAGCTCATCGGCCGACTCCGCGAAGCCGGTGGCCGGCGCTCGTCCGCGAGCGACCTTGACATCCATCGAGAGCTTGATCTTCTCCTTCTCCATGCCGACCTTGAGCGCCATCCGCTCCAGTTCGATGTAGCGCCGCCGCATAATATCCACGACAACGGGATCAAAGCTCTTGCCGGATTCGGAAACCACGATCTCGATTGCCTGATCGAGGGGGAGCGCTCGGCGGTACTGCCGGTCCGAAGAGAGCGCATCGAGGCAATCCACCACGGCGAGAATGCGGGCTCCGATGGGAATCTCCGCGCCCGCAAGCCCGAATGGGTAGCCGGAGCCATCCCATTTTTCATGATGAGCGCGCACAATCGGGACGACCGGGTACGGGAATTTGACCTCCTCCAGAATCTCCGCCCCCACTAACGGATGGATCTTCATTTTTTCGAATTCTTCGGGAGTCAGACGGCCCGGTTTGGAAATGATGTGTTCGGGAACGGCCAGCTTGCCGATATCGTGAAGGAGCGAGGCGGCCTGCAATGCATCGAGCTCTTTCTGACTGATGCCCATCTCCCTGCCGATCTCGGTGGCATAAACGCGGACCCTTTGCAGGTGTGCGGCGGTTGTGGTGTCCTTGGCTTCGATAGCGAGCGCGAGCGCTTCAATCGTCCGCAAGTGCAAGCCGGCGATTTCTTCGACGTGGGTTTTGTCGGCTTCAAGCCGGTCGAGAGACATCCTGTGAGACCGGTAGACAAAATAAACGAGAGGAAGCAGCACGAGCGCCGCCTGCCACGTGATCTGCCGGCCGAGAACTACGATCAGCCATGCCGTCGAACCAGCCGCAAAGTAGTAGGGAAGTACCCAGAAATAGGTGCGATACCAGGTCGGACAAAAAGGTTTACGGCTCATCATCGACAGGAGGCCGGCGATAAGCGTGCTGTTGACCGCAACGTATACCGTGGCTGTCAGTGCCAGAAGCAGAGGATTCTGCGGGCCCATGATCCTGGTAAGCGACCCGTGAAAAACAGTATGCGCGGCCATTACCGCCAAGCCGGCAGAACATGCTGTGAAAGCGACGTGGATGGGTTCGGGGCGGGTTCGCGGACGCCAAAGGCTTTGCACGACGGTTCCGGCGACGGCCAGAAGGATCGCTTCGGGCCGGTTGAACAGCACGAGGCCGACGAGAATTGACAGGAAGTTAACTGAAAGTGTAGTGAGTACCGTCGGTAATCTCAGTCTTATGGCTGAGGCCAGGACGGTCAGGAGAAAATAGATTCCAAAAAGAAGCGGGTCGGGCGCCTGGAACCGAATCAGCTGAAGAAGGAGCGCAAAGGTTCCCCCTGAAAGAACGATCGCGACGTAGAACTTTGCCCGATTCGGCATGGAGGGATCTTGCGGTCAAAAGCGATTTACGCGAATTTTTCTCAATTGTAGCATTTTATACCAGTTTCAAGGCAGGCGCCGATTTGTACGGTATATTACATAATAATTTCGCAAACTCAACGGCTATTCTTTGAACTCTCGCACACGCCCCTCGCAAAGACCTCCAAGTGTATGGTGATCCGTCAGTTCCGCCAGGACAATTACTTCGCGTGCGCTCGCCTGTCGTGACGGCGCCTGCGCATTCCGCGCTAATCGGGTTCCTGGCGATGCCCCGGGGGACCCGGTTGATAGCGCCCCCGCCAGGAGCTGTCGCGCCCCCGCGAGGCAAAGGATGACTGCGAGACCGACTGCGGCCCGGTTAATCGTTCCATTTCTGAATGAGTTAAGATTTTTCGAATCTCCTCTCGGTGCTGTCCTTCCTAACGGCGTGCATCTGAGATGCGGAAAGGCAGAAAAAAAGTGTAGATATTATTTGAAAGCTGCGGGGTTAGCTCGTCTCACGGGCGCGCCTTAAAGGGTTTGCGCGCGAGCTGCCGGTAAATCTCATTCCAATCGTTCGCAATGAAAGTAGGGAGATCTTGCGGGAGTCCAAATGCATCGTTGCGAAGCCAGATCGTGGAACATCCGGCATTCCGGCCGCAGAGAATATCCGCCTCGCGATCGCCGATCATCCAGGAGGCACTCAAGTCGATCGAATGCGCATGGGCAGCTTGCTCCAGCAGGAATGGCGAGGGTTTCCTGCATTCGCACGCCTCACTCGGTCCGTGCGTGCAAAAGAAGGAATCGGTAATCGGAACGCCGCGGGAGCGCATCAGCTCCAGAAAACGGTTGTGAACGTCTTGCATCTGTTGTGCGTCGATCAAACCACGGCCGACTCCCGACTGATTGCTCACAATGATGAGTTTCCAGCCTTCTCCGGCCAGCGCGGCCAGCGCATCGGCCGCGCCCGGAAGCAGGCGAACGAACGCGGGGTCGCCCATATAGCCGGCATCCTCAATGATGGTGCCGTCGCGGTCGAGAAAGAGGGCGCGGTTCACGCGGCTCAGCGGGCGGCGTAAATCAAGGCCGCCGCGGCGGCGTTGCCCATTCCCATCAGAGCGGTGACGGTTTCCTGAGTGATCCGCCGGCCCGAGCTGTCCGGAATATAAAGAACATCACGGGCCTGCAGGGTAACGTCCGGCGCCTTTCTGCCCATGATCTGCCGCAAGGGAATAATGATTTCGTGGGTCACGCCTTTGTCATCGGTCCGATAAATATAGCCGGTGCTGCCCCAATACTGAGCCAGTCCCTGCGCCTGCCCGATCGCGCTCTTGACCGTGTTCGTTTGAATCGGATCCAGCACCGGGTACACGCCCGGTTTCATCACACTGCCGGTCACAACAATCTTGCCCACATCCGGGACCCGAATTTCCTCTCCGCCCGTCAATTTGAGGTTCAATTCCGGGTTGGCGCCCGCCATCAACGCCTTTGCGGAAATCCGCTGGACCGACGCGGGACCCGAATCGCCGTCTCCGCGCGTGACGACGATCTCGTTACCGGAAACATCGGGTATCAGGCCGCCGGCCCTCGCGAGGGCGTCGAGAAGAGTCACATTGCCGACAGCCTGGAAGATCGTCGGCGTCCTCACCGCGCCGGTCACGCTGATCGGGCGGCTGTGATACTCGACGATGTTCACCGTCACATAAGGATCCACGAACAGCTTTTCCCGTTCGAGAGCGTCGGTCAAAAGCGCTTCGATTTCGCCCGGCAGCAGGCCCTGCACGCGAAGAGGAGACTTCATCATCGGCAGACGAATCGTGCCATCCGCCGCGATCCGAACCGTACGGGTGAACTCCGGCGCGTCATATACCTGCAGGCCGAGAAGGTCATCCGGACCGACGCGCTGTATCGGAAGGTTCGAACTCGACCCGGGATCGGGAGCGCCGGGAACGGTCTGTCGGGCCGCATCCTGGGCGCCGAGAGGGAGCCCGCCGAAAAGAACAAATGAGAGCGCAAAAAAATGGGCATTCCGCATCATATTTAATTCCGCGTAATTCCCCAGATTATCTCACGAAGCCGGTCCGAATTTCGCCCGCTTTAAAATGACCACAACAGACTCGTATAGCCGGTCTGCGCCCGGTAGCTCTGATCGACGGAAAGCACTCCGAACTCTTCGTGATACCCGTAATACTGATAGCCGATGTTGTACCGGATTTTGGCCGTCAGTTTGACGGAGAGCCGGATCAGCGGCGTCTGATAAGTCAGAGGAAATGTCTGGACGCTATAGAGCAGTTGCCCCGCGGGTGTAGCCGTTGGCAGTATCGAAGATGCCCTGCCGTCGCCGGTATCTCTGGTGATGTTATATCCCACATAGAGATCGGCGCGCTTCGTGACCGGGAAATGCAGGCTGATGTTCGCCGCATGGATGTTGCTGATGTAAATCGACTGGCCGTTGATGAGCGTTGTGGGGCTGCCCGCGAAATACGTAATGCCTCCGAGGGTGTCGAGATGCAGCTTCGAGTACGACCCGTCCACCGACAGCCAGGATTTCACGTTCCAGGATCCGTTCGCGGTGTAAGTACGGGAATGCGAACTGTAAGCGGTAATCAAAATGGAATTATTGTTGTAACTCTCCTGGTATCCGCCTCCCGCCGAGTAATTTCTTTTCCGGTATTCGACTCGCGATCTGATTACGTTGTAATTCCTCAGGCTGATGGGCGTAAAAGGATTGGAGTTGCGTCCGATCTCCGTTTCCAGATGCACGCGCAGATTGCCGATCGGCGTCCAGCTGACCCCGGCGACTCCCGCCTTCACCTGGTTCGACTGCTCCGCGGAAATTCCTTCGAACGCCGTGCCGGGAGTTGCCGCGCTTTCGGTCGACCGGATCTGGCGGTCCGCATACCGGAACCCCACGAAGGCGTCGAGCTTCGGCGAGAACCGGTATCTCAGGTCCGTCGAGTTCGTGATGAGCAGCACACCCAGAAACTGAAAGTTGAGCGTCTGCGCCGTAGACGTGGCGTTGTCGAACTGCTCGTAAAAGTTATTCCCGACCATACGCGTGTTCGTAACCGACGTGTTGTTCGTCAGGCTCAATCGCGACGACGGAAAGAGCGTAAAGTTGAAATCTCCTGAGATAACAGGCCTGTCGCCGTTGCCGGTCACAATGGTCTGCACGTTCTGCGCGCCCAAATGGTCGGCTCCGATGGCGTTTTGATTCTGGACAAAATCGCCGCGGCCGCCCGCATAAGTGAAGCGGCCATTGACGGCGATCCATTTATAATCGCCGGCAAGGTTCACCAGCCATCCGGGCGTGTTGCCGCGATAAGGTTGCGCCCTGGTGAATCCGGTGAGCGCAGTGGTACCCGAGGCGCCGCCCTCTAGCTCAGTGATGCCAAGGTTGTCGGTCGTATCGTCTTTGAAGTACTCCCACCGACGCAGAACGGACAAGTGAAAACTCTTCAGAACGATATCCGCGCCAACCCGGTATTCGTTGAACTCTTCCCGCGTATCGCGAAAAAGCGGAAACACGCCGCCCAGTGGATCGAACTCTTGTTCCGTAGTCAGGGCAGGCCCGTTCTGGACCGTGCGGCTGTAGCCCGCGCGAAGCCGAATCACGTCTTCCGGAAAGAGCGTCAGATCGTGATCCTGCCACTGATAAGTCGTGTTTTCCAGATGCTCGCCCTCGGCCACTGTCAGGCCGGGGTTGTAGTAATCGTTCAAGCGCCACAGCGCCTCGTATCTGTATAACTTGTTCTTTCCGACGCGAAAAGTGACGGACTGATACGGGTCGTTGCCCAGCCCCTGCGTCGTCAACGAGAGATCGTCGAAATACCGACCCTGCCCGTCTCGTGAATTGATCGTGAGATAACTGCTGAGCAAACGGACGCCATTCCCGTAATTTACGTCGCTGCGGTATTTGCCGTCGTCGCCCCCGACGGTAGAGAACCGGTAGCCGAACTCCCAGGACTGCACCACGTTGTAATTTCCGGCGTTCTCGCCGCGTGGCGGGAGCGTAGCCTCTCCAGTTGTCGGCGCCACAGTATCCTGCGCCAGCACAAGGGCCGGAAGCAGTAACAGCGCCAACGCGACGGTCGCGGCCTCGAACCGAGCCGCACGCGTCAGCAAGCGAATCGAATCTTCAGCGTGGCGTCTCATCGCAGAAAGGTGGGATCGGCGTTCGATCCATGGATGCGCACATGGCACAACGTGCAGTGCTGGTAGTTCGGATCCAGCAGATTATGCGTCGCCGGCGTTCGAAACACCCCCTGGTTCTCGCGGCCGAACGTCCCCGCGCCGTTGTGGCATTCGAGGCAGAGAGTGAACACCACCGGCCGGGTCAGCAATTTGGCGTTGGTCGAACCGTGCGGCACATGGCATGCCTCGCACCCTTCCACGCGCACGCTCGGATGTTCGAATACGAACGGCCCGCGCTTATCCACATGGCACTTCAGGCAAGGTTCTTCGTTGTCGAATGCGGGACGTAGCGCTGCCGAGCTGCTGCCCATGCGCGACGTCGACGGCGACGATCCATGCGGATTGTGGCAATCGCTGCACTGCACCACGCCTTCGTTCACGCGATGCTTCGAAGGCATTTCAAACTGAGCTCGTTGCGCGGGGTGACACGAATAGCAGAGTTCGGTCTGAGTCTTCGCGAGAAGGGCTCTGGGCGTCGCCGGCTTGTGGATCGAGTGGCAATTCGTGCAAACCACATCGGCCTCGGTGTGCGGCGACCGCCGGATGTTGGCGCGCGGGACGTCCTTCGCATGGCAGCCGAGGCAAGTTTCGAGCGTCCGCGCGGGGCTAAGTACGGAAAAAGCCTTGATAGTCGCCTTCCCGCCGTGCGCATCCACATGTTCGCCGCCCGGGCCGTGGCATCCCTCGCATCCCTGTTGGACGTGTGGGTTTTTATAGAAGTTCAGCCACACGTCCGGATGGCAAGTCTTGCAAGCCGCGTTGCCGACAAAGCGGTTCGCGGACGGTGGCGCCGTCTGTCCTTGCAGCAGCAGAATGGGCAAAAACAGAATGAAGATCCATTTCATGCGGGTCCCTGATTCGATCTCAACAAATGGAGATCACACAGGTGTCATGAATATGTCAAAGAGTTGTGCCGAATACGCAGGATTTGCGGCGTCGTATTACTCTTGTAAAAGTGTTGTAAATTCGCGGCCCGCCTGTTCAGGGTTGACCTCCCGCGCGTCTATTTAAGTTAAAATCGCCATGCCGATGCAAACCATCCTTGTAATTGATGATGACGAAAACCTTAGGGACACGATCGGCGTGCTGCTCGAACGGGAAGGCTTCCGGGCGATTCTCGCTGCCGACGGCAAAAGCGGCCTCGACCAGGCCATTCTCGGCAAGCCCGCGCTCATCCTGGCCGACCTCCGCCTGCCGGATCTTAGCGGGGTCGAAATCTGCAAGCGCCTCCGCACGTCCGGGATTCAAACGCCGATTATTGTCCTGAGTGCTGTAGGCGAGGAGATCGATAAGGTCCTCCTGCTCGAGATCGGCGCGGACGACTACGTCGTCAAGCCGTTCGGCACACGCGAACTCCTTGCGCGCATTCGCGCGGTTCTGCGCCGCACGCCGGGCGAGCAGGAGCGAGTCATCTCCTTCGCGGATACGAAGGTCGATATCGAACGCCGCATCGTAACGCGCCGCGGCCAGGAGGTGAAGTTCACCCCGGCAGAGTACAACCTCCTGACGTTCTTTCTGCAGAATCCCGATCGCCCGCTCTCCCGCGACATGATCCTCAATTCGGTCTGGGGTTACGAGTCGTTCCCCAACACCCGGACCGTGGACGCGCACGTGGTGCGGCTGCGCCAGAAGCTGGAGGCGGATCCCAACTGCCCCAGGCATTTCCTGACTCTGCATAAAGTGGGCTACCGGTTCCTGCCCTGACATGTCCAAACAGGTTCTGATTGTCGAAGACAGCGAGACTTGCGCGGAGACGCTGCAAATCGCCCTCGAACTGATTCCCGGCGTTGAAGTACGCAGCATTCACAGCCCGCTCGCCGCGATTGCCATCCTCAACGAACCCGGCAGTCAGATCGCCGCGATTATCACGGATCTCAATCTGGATCTGAGTTCCGCCCGGAAAGGCGGATTGGGCGACGGGCTGGATCTGATCCGCCAGCTTCGGGCCGAACCACGATTCGCGCGCTTGCCCATTTTGCTGATCAGCGGCGACAGCGATCCGCGGCTTTCCGAACGCGCGCTCGCGGATGGCGCGGACGCTTTCTTTCCAAAACCATACTCGCCCTCTGCCGTGCGTAAGAAACTGGAGCAACTCCTATGCTGACGAAATCGCTGTGCCTGTGTTTCCTGGCGCTCGCGATGCCGCGTCCGGCGGCCCCGCAGAGTTCCCCCGATATGCAGAAAATAATGGAACGTCTGGACAAACTGGAGGACGAAAACCAACAGCTGCTGGGCGAAATTCACGAATTGAGAAACGAATTGACGGCGGCCCGAAATCCGACGCCGGCTCCCGATTCTCCGCAACAGGCTCCCGTCGCCGAGCGGCTGGCGGTGCAGGAGAGCCGGACCGCCGATCTGGAACAAACCAAAGTCGCCGCATCCCAGCGATTTCCCGTCACTCTGACCGGAATGCTGTTGTTCAACGCCTTTGAAAACGGCCGTAACAGCGGGACGGCTCAATATCCCGCGACCGCGAATCTGAACCCGGGCCCGGCGAGCGACGGAGCCACCGTCCGCCAGACCATTCTCGGGCTCAAATTCAACGGACCCAACCTTCCCGGCGGCGGCAAAGCAAGCGGCTCCCTTTACATGGATTTCTTCGCCGGCACCACTGCGCCGAATAATAATCTGCTTCACATTCGAACCGCCAATCTCGATCTCGCCTGGAAAAATACGACCCTCACCGTGGCCCAGGACAAGCCGCTCATTTCGCCGCAGGACCCCACCTCGTTCGCCCAGGTGGGCATTTCGCCGCTGACCGCCGCGGGTAATCTGTGGGACTGGAATCCGCAGGTTCGCATCGAGCAGCGGTTTTCCCTCGGAGAAAACACGGGGATCAAGGCTCAGGGCAGCGTTTACGAAACCACTGAAAATTACAGCTCGACTCTGCCGCCTCAATACTCGGGCACTCTCGAACGTTCCCGTCCCGCGTATCAGGGCAGATTCGAGTTCTTTCACGGAAACGATCGCAGGCGATTCGAAATTGCGCCGGGGTTCAGCTTCGGCTCGACCCACGTCGCCGGGGACTCGGTGCCATCAAGGATCGCATCGCTCGACTGGTTCTACCGCCCGGCTCCTCTTTTCGAATTCTCGGGCGAAGCCTTCTACGGTCAGAACGTTGCCGGGCTGGGTGCATTGCCGGGCTTCAACATACTGCCGTCAGACGAGGTCATCCCGGTTCACAGCCACGGCGAATGGGGGCAATTCGCCTTTTTCCCGAAGCCCAGGCTGTCATTCCACATCTACGCGGGTGAACAATACAATCGCGCTTCCGACCTTCCGCCCGCAGGCATTCAGCGCAACTTCGTCTATGCCGGCAACCTGATGTACAAGCTTGCGCCGAATGTGATGGCCGCGCTCGAGGCTTCGCAGACACGAACGGAGTATCTCGGTTCTTTGCTCCGATTGAATAACCACTATGATCTTGCGCTCGCTTATATGTTTTAGCCTGGCGGCATGTTTTAGCTTTGCAGCTGGGACTGCCTGCGGCGCGACTCTCTCCGGCACGGTGATGCTCCGCGATTCGAGAGTGGACGCAGTGAAAAAGCGAATGGATTTCTCGGGTGTGGTGGTTTCCGCTCAGCCGCTGAACGGTCCGCCGCCTTCTCCGCCTGCCGCCCACGCAATCATGCTGCAGAAAGGCAAGACGTTCACGCCGCATATTCTGCCGGTCACGGTGGGGACTACGGTCGACTTTCCCAACGCAGATCCCATCTTTCACAATGCCTTTTCCAGTTACAGCGGCGAGATCTTCGATATCGGGCTTTATCCCCCCGGAACGTCGCGTTCCGTGCGCATCAGCCGGCCAGGGGTAGTTCGCGTTTTCTGCAATATACATCCCACGATGAGCGCCGTGATTCTCGCGCTCACCACACCATATTTCGTAAGGACCGCAAAAAACGGGTCTTTTGAGATGACCTTGCCGCCTGGCGAATACGAACTCCGGATCTTCCACGAACGCGCGACGGAAACGGAACTCGCCGGACTCGCGAGGCGCATTATTGTGCCGGAGGAAGGTTTGCGCATTCCCGCGATCACGGTCTCGGAAGCGGGTTATCTCGTCTCCCCACACAAGAATAAATACGGGCACGACTATCCGCCCTCTTCCGATGACCAGGTCTTCTACCCGAGCGCGAGGAACTGACTTTGACCCCTTCGCGCCCGCGTCAGTTGTCGCTGTTCTGGAAGATCCTTCTCTCCACTTCGATCGCGATCACGCTGTTGCTCGGGTTTGCGGGCTGGTTCGCGCAGGATCAGACGCGCTCGGTGCTGGTGCGGAACCTGCAAAGCGAGCTTCAGAGCAGCTTCCGGGCCTACGAGTCTCTCTGGAAGTCGCGTGCGGCGACGCTGAGATCCGTCAGCCTGGTGATGAGCGGCATGTCGGATGTTCGCGCGGCCTTCCAGACGAACGATCGGGCAACAATCAAAGACACTGCTTCCGAAGTATGGTCGAAGGTTTCGCAATCGGATGCGCTGTTTCTCGTAACCGATCCCCAGGGCGAAGTGATCGCATCCCTGGGCGGCGACGAAGTTCCCGGCAATCGCATCGATCTGGTTCGATCGGCCACGCCGCGTTTCCCGGCGCAAACCGACGGCTTCGCGCTCGAGAACGGCCGCCTCTACGAACTGGTCGTCACGCCCGTTTACGTGCAGACGCTGAATGGACAGGGGCTTCTGAATGTCCTGGTAGCGGGCTTTCCGATCGACGAAACCGTCGTGCGCGATCTGAAGCGCCAGACCGCTGGTGGCGATTTTGTATTAATCGCAAACGGAACCCCGGTGGCCTCCACATTGCCGGCAGGCGAAAGCGCCGAGATCGCACGCCAATACCGGCGCGGTCCGAACCTTCAGCATCTTGTTTTGGGAAAGAGCGAATTCGCGGTTCTTGGAAGCACGCTGCGCAACGTCGAGGGCGCTCCGGTCGGAGACCTCCTGACAGTCCATACCTTCGACACGATACGCCGCGACCTCGATTCGCTGCTGCGCAAGCTGATTCTGGTCTGGGCGGCGGCGATCATCGCGGGCCTCGCGGTCAGCGGTCTGCTCGCTCATCGCATTCTGAAACCGATCAGGCAGCTCGATGAAGCGGCGGCAATGATCGCCCGCCAGGAGTACGCTACGCGTGTTCCCGAGGGCAGTAACGACGAACTCGGCCGTCTGGCACGCACGTTCAACGCGATGTGCGCTTCCATTCGCGAAGCCCGCGAGGAACTGATCCGCCAGGAGCGTATTTCGACCATCGGCAGGCTCTCCAGTTCGATCGTGCACGACTTGAGAAATCCGCTCGCGTCCATCTACGGCGGCGCCGAAATGATGATGGACGGACACCTCAACGAAGCGCAGCTTCACCGCATCGCGACCAACGTTTATCGCTCTTCAAGGGCAATCAACGACCTTCTGCAGGAACTCGTGGACGTTTCGCGCGGCCGCACACAGGCCGCCGAGCTATGCCGGTTGAGCGAGGTAATCGCGGCGGCTGCCGATACGCAGGCCGGTTCGGCGGACCAGCAGGGCGTCCGGCTCGATGTGGCCATCGACCCTGCTATTGAACTGCCGCTGGAACGAGCGCGTATGGAACGCGTATTCCTGAATCTGATTGCCAACGCAGTCGATGCGATGCCCGGCGGCGGCTGCGTGGAAATTCGCGCGAGACGCAATGGCGAATCCGTGGTGATCTGCGTGGACGACAATGGCCCGGGCATTCCCGCTTCCGTCCGCAAGCGCCTGTTTCAACCTTTCGTCTCCGAAGGGAAAAACGGTCTGGGTCTGGGCCTGGCTCTGGCGCGCCAAACGGTGCTTGACCACGGCGGAGACCTGTGGGCCGAAGAGACGACGTCGTCCGGAGCCCGTTTCCGCCTCCGCCTCCCCTACCACTCGTCCTACTAGTTCTGAGCCGCCCGCGTAAGCGAGCGTTTGACGCTATGCAGCAGTGGGGCCAGGCCTTCGGGCCTGCCGCCGAGCTTCCGCTCGGCGCGGAACTTGACGTAGCCCCGGTAGCGCCGGTGCTTACGTCAGAACATCAACTTCAGCGCAAACTGAATCTGCCGTGGCGCGTACGTACTCCGGATCGTGCCGAATGCCGAACTCGTCGTCGTCGCGGTAGGCGGCGAAAAGTTGGTCTTGTTCAGCAGATTAAAGAACTCGCTCCGGAACTGCAGCCGGATACTTTCGTGTATCACGAAAGTCTTGTTGACCCCGGTGTCGAGCTGCCAGAAACCAGGCGCGCGGAACGCGTTCCGGCTCAAATTCCCGAACGGATCGCTCGCCGGCGGAGTGGTAAACGTGTATCCCGCGAAATAGTGATTTACCATGTCGTTGGTGTCCTGGCTGATTCCGCGCGCCAGACACGTTGGGCCGAAGAACCGCCAGACCGCGATAATCCGCAATCGATCCCGAAACATCATTAGCCGCGGAAGGCGTGTAGTTCACATTGATCGCCGTCCCTGTATGCGCCGTGTTGATCGCGTTGATCTCCCAACCGCCGAGAATCGCCTCGGCGACAGGATTCAAATTCTGTGCGAACTTCCGCCCCTTTCCGAACGGGACCTGATACACCATGCTGGTAGTGTTGATAACCGCCAGGTCGAAGCTGGAAGGACCATACTCCGACGACAGGGAGTGAATGTTCTGCGGATTCGCCACCGTGTATCCCGGATAAACCTCGAGCGCCTGCTCGGAATCCCCGAGGGCCTTCGACCATGTAAATGAATTGAGCAGGTAGAGCCCGCCGCCCATCTGGTGCTCGAATCGCGCGGAGAAGCCGTTGTAATTGTTGGTGCCCGCCGGGTCGACCCACGTGATCGGCCCGAACTGGGGAATCGGAACCCGAGCCTGCACTCCCAGCGTGCCACCGGGCGCATTCGGATTCGCCTGATTGTAATCGGCGATGACCGGCAGATGCGTGGCGATATTGCCGTTGTAAGCCAGTTCCAGCACAGTGCCTGGCGTGAGCTGCCGCTGTACTGAGAACAGCCAGTTCTGAATCATCGGCCAGGGCGAGTGCGGATCGACATAATCGACGTTCGAGGTGACCGGGTTGAAGTTCGCGGGATTCGCAATGCCGGTGGTAAAGCTGTTCTGGGTCGTCAGAAAAGCGGAGGGCACGGGACCCCCATTGGGAATCGACTGCGACAGAGTTCCAAAGTTAATCTGCGGCGAGTTGATGTTTTCGAGCGCGCTGCCGACCCGGTTGAAGAACGAATAACTAATCCCGTAGCCCGCGCGAATCACTGTCTTTGGATCTACGTTCCACGCCAGACCAATGCGCGGGCCGAAATCCTTGTAATTCGGATGGACGAGAGCGCGATTGTAAAGGCTGCCGTTGGTTGCGGGAATCAGCGAATTGGTAGCAGGGTTATAGTTCGTCCAGTTGTTGTCGCGCTCCCAGATCGGTGTGGCGAAATCCCACCTGAGCCCGAGATTCAATGTGAGCTTCGGCGTGACTCGATAATCGTCCTGCGCGTAGAACGAATTGACATGCTGGCGCTGATTGGTGACGACGTTGTTTCCGAGCCCGATGCTGTTGGGCAGACCAAAGATGAAATCCGCGAGATCGAAACTGGTGGAGTCGCCTGGAACGGTGCAGCCTGAGGCCAGCCCCAGCAATGCGCAGGTCGGTTTGCTGAACTGGCCCGAGTACGTGTCCGAGCCGTACAACGGGTTGACGTCCAGCACCTCAGTTCTGATCGCGACGAATTCATAACCCGCCTTCAAAGAGTGCCGTCCCTTGATCCATGTGTAATTCACTTTGGGATTAAAGGAAGTCGGGTTCTGGAATTGAGGATTCGTCGCCTGCCGCCCAAATCCGTTAAACCCGCTGACGTCTGCGTGTTGAGTCCGCCGGTCAGGTTCGAACTGGTCGGAAGGCCGGGAATGCCGTAGAGATCCTGCATGCTCGCGCCGCCGAGATAGGGCGGGGTTTTCCCGGCGACGATGTGATCGAACGCAAAACGCGCTTCGAGAAGCGACGTGGGACTGAGCGCCCACGTATATCCCGCGGCGGCCTGCTGAGAGATCGCGTGGATGTAGCCGTTGCCGCCCCCGCCCGACGGCCCTGAAATGTCCGGCTGGTAATACTGCAGGTCTTTGCGCTGGCTGAACCGCACGAACGCGCTCATCTTGCTGTTCATCTGATAATCGAGTTTCGCGTCGTATTTGTCGTAGTAATCCCGAATCAGCAGAAGGTCTTCGAGGTTATTCGAGCGCAGGGCGCCGGTCGGCCCGGGGAGCTGGCTGAGAACCGTGGCGGCGAAGGGATTAATCTGCGATATCGGAATCGCCATTCCCGCGGGATAGAGCGTCTTCGTCAACGGATTGAAGACACTCACGCCCTGATTGTTCGCGGGGTTAATCAGCAGTCCGTTTCGGTCGTTGATGTCCGGAATGGAATCGAAGTTGAGATACCGCTGCAATTGCCGCTGGCCTTCGTAGTCGCCGAAGAAGAACAGCTTGTTTTTAATGATCGGGCCGCCGATGGTGGCGCCAAACTGGTTGCGCTGGAGCGTCGGTTTCTGGAAAACCGTCGGGCTGAAGAGGAAGCCGGTGGCGTTGAGGTCGGTATTGCGCAGGAAGTCGTACGCGGTGCCGTGAAATTGATTGGTACCGGAGCGCAGGGCCGCATTGATTACGCCGCCTCCCACCCGTCCGTACTCGGCGCTAAACCCGCTGGTAACCACCTTGAACTCGGCGATGGCGTCCGGCGATGGCTGCACCAGCTGGCTTGAGTAACCCTGATTGCTGGGCGAGTAAGCATTGTTATCCAGACCGTCCAGCAGGAAGTTATTGTAAGTGCTCCGCATTCCATTAATGTTGAAGGCGGAATCCCGCGGTGTGGCGCTCGGTGAAAAAGCCGCACCCATCGGTGACCTTGTCACGTTCGTCGAGAGCAGCGCCAGATCGGAGTAGCTGCGGCCGTTGAGCGGCAGTCCAACCACCTGCTGCGAGTTGACCACCTGGCCGTGCTCGCTCGAATCGGTATCGAGGACAGCCGCCGCGCCCGTAACCTCAACCGATTGCGAAACCGCGCCGACCTGTAACGCAAGGTTGACCCGCTGGCGCGCCCCGACGGCCACGTCAATATCCTTCGCGTCGACCTTTGAGAATCCGGCGGCCTCTGCGCTTACCGTATATCTGCCGACCTTCACATTGGAGAAATCGTACTCGCCATCCGCGCCGGTTGTCGTTTTGGCTTCGATGCCGGTGCCCTGATTCGTAAGCGTAACCGATGCGTTCGGCACCCCCTTGCCGCTGGGATCGTCGATCGAGCCCAGGACCTCGGCTGTTTCGAACTGCCCGAACAGCGCTGTCGTTAATAATAGGGAAAATATTGTAAAAGCAAATAAGCGAATTATAAGTAATCTTTTCATTGTTGAATTCGACTTCACCCCTGACGAGTAATGTTCGCAGTTCAATGTTTCGATGCGTTAACGCCCGGGTTACAGAAACATAACTGCCGCTTCTGTCGGCGGGCAGATTGGTTGCTGCGCGGACAGGGTAGTAAAATTGCGGCGTGGCACTAACGAAATCCCTGCGTCTTTCCACCCTGATTACCGCGGCCATGCTGCTCACGCTAACCCGTGCTCACGCCGCAAACCTGCCCGCATGCGCTGCCGATAATGGCGGCCTGAAGCTGCCGCCGGGCTTCTGCGCGGTTGTCGCAGCCAACGATCTCGGCGCGGCGCGGCACATGGCGGTCGCTCCCAACGGGGACCTTTATGTCGCGTTGCAGGGCAAGGGCGGCGTCGCCGCTCTCCACGATTCAAAAGGCGACGGTCACTTCGATGTGAAAGAGATCATAGGCGATGGCAGCAGCACCGGCGTTGCGCTGCACAACGGATATCTCTATGTCGCGAAGACCAGTTCGGTGGTTCGCTATAAGATGGCCCCGGGCCAGCTGAAACCGGCCGGAGAGCCCGAGGTAGTCGTCTCAGGCCTTACTGCGGGACGCGCCCATGCCGATAAAGGAATCGCGTTCGATGGCAAGGGATCGCTCTACGTCAACATCGGCGCGCCGTCGAACGCCTGCCAGATGCCGGACCGCCAGAAGATGGTTAAGGGCCAGGATCCGTGTTCGCTCCTCGACACTGCCGGCGGAATCTGGAAGTTCGACGAGAACAAGCTGGGCCAGACCCAATCCGAAGGAACGCGCTTCGCCACCGGCATGCGGCAGATGCCCGCCATTACGTGGCACGATAACGCTCTATACGTTGTGATGAACAACCGCGACCAGCTTGACACCCTCTGGGGCGACATGTTCACCGCAAAGGAAAATGCCGAGCGCCCGGCCGAACCGATGTACCGCGTCACGCAGGGGAAGAACTTCGGCTGGCCTTACTGCTTCTACGACTACGGTATGAAGAAGCTCCTGTTGAATCCGGAGTATGGCGGAGACGGAAAAACCACGGGTCGTTGCGACAAGTTCGATTTGCCGGTTGCCACCTTTCCCGCGCACTGGGCGCCGGTCGACGTAATGTTCTACACGGGTTCGCAGTTCCCCGCGAAATACAAAGGCGGGGCATTCATCGCCTTTCACGGATCGTGGAATCGCGCGCCTATGCCGATGGATGGCTACAACGTCACCTTCCAGCCCTTCAAGGGCGACAAGCCATCGGGCCAGTTTGAGATTTTCGCCAATGGATTCGCGGGCGCCGACCCGCTGATGAGTCCGGCCATGGCGGTGGCTCGTGCCGACGGAGTTGCCCAGGCGCCGGATGGCTCGTTGTATATTTGCGACAGTCAAAAAGGCAAGATCTGGCGCGTGTTCTACCGCGGCGGAAAGTAAAAGATCGATGAAGTGAAAATATTGGATGGTTCTGGGCGCCACCGCCGCGAGTCTGATGGCCGCAGGCCCGTCCGCAGTAACGATTCACGAAGAGCAAGGATTTCCGCGCCTCGAAAGGCTCGGCTACGGCGGAACCATGGATCAAGCTTGGGGCTTTGGCTGGATAGACGTTAATTTAAGACGAAAGAATTAGTGCGCAATTCGGCCGGTATCCGCCCCACGGTAGTGCATGTTCCGGTTGCGCCGTTCTGCGGGACGAATCCGCCACGTCGGCACACTTCCCAGATCGGGACTTCCTGGGAGTGTGGCAGAACGGAGCCCATCCTCCGAGTGTCTGACAATCCGCTCCAAGGGTTCCCGCCTCCAAGAGAGCCCTTCGGAGATGCCGCGGGAGCGTTTGATCAGGCACAATTGCGTTATGCTCATCTGTTGGTGTCGAATGACCACTGATGAACTTGAACGGGCCGTAGAGACCCACATTGCGAGTAGCAATGCCAATGCACCGGGCATCCTCGGCGTTGACGCGAATCGGCTGATTGTAATCAAGTACCTGCCGGCGAGCCGTTTGGATGATGCAATAAAGCAGCAACATCTTTACGCGGCAGAACGAGCGGGTTTCACGTGGGGCGACGCACTGTACGTCGCACCCGTGAACTTTCCCCGCACAACGATGATGTACGGCGAAGTCGGAGTCGTCGGCACCTACGACACTTCATCAGCGAGGATGTTTGATGCAAGCGACCCTACTGCAATCTCTCTATACCAAGAATGGATTACGTGGCAAACACCGGACTATCTGGAGCTGACGACTACGGTGCATGCCGACCTCGCAAATCGAACACTGAGAAATGAGTTCAGGAATCGTTTTCAGATTGACTGTATTCTCTTCAGGCCTGACGAGCATTGTTTGGACTACGTTGACTCTACAAGCGATTGGTGGCTGGCTATCACTCACTGGGACGCGACGCGCAGGGTGGGATCGGGTTTTTCAAAAGTCATAACAGGTCTGAAGTGGTGTGTAATCAGGCCCGAATCGTTCAGTCCTCGCAAAGACGGTATGGGCTTCGATGCCCATTTACACAAACGCCTCTCTGCTTCCCATGCCTTTGCTTCAGGCCACTTTTCGAATCTGAGCAACGACATCCGAATTGCGTACGGCTCAGCCGCCAATCAAGTCATCGTGTGCGATTTCAATTAGGCTAATGGCGACACCTCAGATCGACTACGACGCACAGTTGCAAGGTTTTCTATTTCGAAAATACATTCAGATTATTAAAGATCCTGCGAGAAGTTGGGAGGAACGGCTCGGCATGCAGATGGAATTCGAGTCGTTTATCTTATCTTGCGGCCCACGAATTCTGCCCATCCTGCAGAGGACGGTTACCACCAGCGTCACTGAGGACCTGCGGCTTTTTCAATGGTTTGTCGAATTCGTTTCGTCGCTTAGCAGCGAATGGCTCATGGAGATCAATGCTGCCACAATTGCCAGCTTCTGGCAAAGTCTGCCGAACTCGCGAGATCAACGAGCTGTTTTGGAGTTAACAGCAAAGACCGAATGGGTTATAAACTCAGATCGGGCAGCGCAACATTCTGAAATCGTTCGTCTCTTCAGGGACGCCCAGCCGGATCCGAATTCTGAATTGTCGGAAAAGGCCAGTGAGATCACCTCAGTCCTCTGTAGATTAGCTACGTGCGCACGGCCGACCCAAGCGATGTATCAGACGTCCATCACCCGATTTTCTTTGCGCGTACTGTCGTTTTGCTTTCGAGACGCTAATACTTTCGCCTTAAATGACGAGCAGGTGGCGCGGGTTATGCGGCTATTCGCAAACATCACGAATGAGCAACGGCGTTTATTCGAAGAGTTGCTGCGAGTCACGAGAGATGTCTGAGCTGGCGTCTCTGAGGCAGTGCCGGTAAGATTCCCAAAATATTTTGAAGAACTCTTGAAGCTTAACCGCGCCTTGTGGGTCACGCGCCACGCGGAGAATACTCTGATCCAGAACGCTGCAAAGGGTCGCTCCCGAGATACGGCGATGTCGGAAACGTGAGCCCCGACGCGAGTAGAAGCAGGCGCGGTGCACGTCTCCGCGATCCGGACTTACGCCCTGCGTGGGTCAATTCGGCGGGTCGCGCGTTTTACGTCAAGGTGGACGAAGCCCTGCCATGGCTGTCACTATGCACATCCAGAACTTCGGCCGGAAATAGAACCGCATCTCACTTGAGGGGGATTTGTTTCTGGATTTTGCGAACCAACTCATCAGCCCGAAACAGAAATCGTTTCAGCCACGGGGAGGTGTTCGACCTGTTGTAGCCAATCACGAGGTCCACGGTAGGAACTTCACCCTGCAGGGGACGGGTAACAAGCCTGGGGGTCAACTGATCTTTCACATAGGAAGGACACAGAGCCACACCTCCGGTGGATGTCACCAAAGACATTATCGCGGGTAGGTTGTCGCCCTCATAGGAAGCCTTCAGCGTGATGCCGACCTTTTTCGCGTAATCGACGATGACGGCCCTCACCGCTGGAGCGGCTGGAGCCACGCCGATGAAAATCTCACGGGCAAGTTCTTGCGGCGGAATTGTCTTGCTCGACGCCAGTCTATGACTGGCCGCACACACGACCAGCAGGGGCTCCTTGATCAGCAGTTTGTATGCAAGGCCTGTGGTCTGCGTCTCGCGGCGCATGAATGCCACGTCGACTTTCCCTCGCATCAGCGCAAGAGCGAGTTGCGGCGAGGCCAGACTTAGAAACGTGATCTCGACATCTGGAGCTGCCTCGCGCAAGATGCGCAGCGTTTCGGGCAGCAATGTGACTTCTTGTCCCGTGAGGAAGCCAATGACAAACACAGGCTTGTCCGGCTGCTCGACGCGGCGCGCAGCTTCACCGGCCGTTTCCACCTGTAGTAATGCCATCCGTGCGTGATCTAGAAATACCCGCCCGGCCGGGGTCAACGCGATACCCCGCGGCCGCCGTTCGAGCAGTTTCACGCCGACTTCCAGTTCCAGATCTCGAATCTGCCGGCTCAACGAGGGCTGGGCCGTGTGTAGCCGCTTCGCGGCGGCGTTGCTCAGGCTGCCCTCTTCGGCTACCGCAATGAAATAACGTAAATGACGTAGTTCCATCTCGAAACATCCATACTTCTGAAGCATAGCAGCGGCACACAAAGTATTGGTTATCAGGAAAATCGTACAGCATCATGTCCTTGTAAGCATGAATATGCTTACGAAGCAAGTAACCAATCAACGCAGTGAAAGGAACTGAACATGAAAGCGCAGACTAAACCGAGCATCGTCTTCTGTCACGGACTCTGGGCCGATGGCTCGTGCTTTAACAAAGTAATTCCGCCCCTTCAGGCGGAGGGATATAAAGTGATAGCAGCCCAATATGGGCTCGATACGCCGGAAGGCGACGTTGCTGTAGTGAAATGGTCGCTGGGGCGGGTCAACAGTCCCGCCATCCTTGTCGGCCACTCCTATGGTGGAAGTGTCATTTCCGCGGCGGGAACGGATGATCGCGTCGCCGGGCTAGTCTACATCGCAGCGCTGGCTCCCGACGCCGATGAGACTTCGCAGAGTCAGCAGGAAAAGTTCCCCCAAACGGACGTGTTCAAGGCCGTCGAAATCTCGGACGGCCGTATCTGGTTGCGGCAGGACGGAGTTGCTTGCTTCGCCGGAGACCTCTCCGAGCAAGACCAGAAACTTGTCTGGGCAACTCACATGGCCCCGGCTGCCGACCTCATGACCCGAAATGCTCCAGGTGTCGCCTGGAAGTCGAAGCCGTCATGGTACATCGTGGCGAACAACGATCGCACGGTTCACCCGGAGCTGCAACGCTTCCTTGCGAAACGTATGGGCGCGTCCACTCATGCAATCGACAGCAGTCACGTCCCGATGCTGTCTCACCCGGGTTTCGTCTTGGACGTCATCCGCAAGGCCGCGCAGGCCGTTGAGAACGGTTGAGTCAAGGCCCAGCCGGCGAAGGTCTGGCCGGGCGCAAGCTAGAAAGCCGCGTTCCTTTTGGACGCGGCACTTTTCGTCGGCATTCGGCTGCATTACCCCTCCGTATTCCGGCGCTCCGAATCCACTTGAGTGGTTTGTCTCGGTGAAGTGCCTCGCCACACTCCCGCGAAACGGCGTTGTGGGAGATCACCCTGTGAAGCCGGAAACTGAGCAGACAGTTTCAAGACCGGCGCGGCTCACGGCTTTGAAACTCCGGGAGCCAATTTCTTCCTGACCGTAAGTCAGCCTATCTCGATGGCACTGCGGGTCAGAAGCACCCATGAAAGCCCGTCTAAGCGACCGCCGCTTCGTTGTGGGGTCGGGTCTTGGTCCAGACTTCGGTCCCTCCAAACTCCCGCCCGGCGGGAGCTTGGCGTCGCGTATAACGCTGTTGATCGTCGCCGGGTGGCGCCACCTTCAGCTTGTTGGGTCGGCCTTACTGCGCCGTATTCGGTTCGCCGCCCTTCGCGCCCTTCTTCTTCCCCGCGCCTTCGGACTTCCTGACTTCCGCGAAATATTGCTGCACGTACGACTGCATCCCAACCGGAATCTCGTCGCGCGTCACGTCGCCATCGGTTTCCACATGCGCAGCTTTCGTATTCGAGTAGTCTGTGTGAAGCTTCTGATTTCCCGATTCAACCTCAACGGTAGTCTCACCCGACACCGTCGCTGCGCGCTGGCCAATGATCTCGCTGATCTTGCCCATCGCCTTCAATTGCGCCGCTTCCCGGATCTCTTTCGACCCGTCCTGACTCCCGATCCCGCTGCCGCCTTGCCCCGGCTGCTTGTCTCCGGTGGAACTCATCTTTCCCTGCGACTGCTGGCCATTCTGGCCGTTGGCATCCGGCTGGCCGGCCTGCGCGTCGGACTGGCTGTTTCCCTTCTGCTGATCGCCCTTGTTCTGCTGCTGCTTCGAGCCCTGCGGGGAATCGTTCTTGGCCGATTGTTGATTATCCTGCTGGGGCGCGTTCTCATCCTGATCGGACTTGGAGAAGATGTTCGAAACCGCATCCTTCAAACGCGAAAGAAGGCCCTGCTTGCTGCCCGCACCGGCGTTTTTTCCGGAACTCTGTTTCGCTCCCTGTTCTCCCGCTTTTGAGTCCGAAGACGAGGACCCGTTCTGGTCCGAACTCGCCTGATCGGAATTGTCGATCGGGTCGCCGGTCTTCTGCTGGTCGGATGCGGCGCCTTCTTTTGACTCTCCGGCCTTTGACTCTCCCGCCTTGCCCGATCCCGCGCCCTTTTCACCTTTCCCGTCCGGATCGCGAGGGCTCTGCAGGGCCTGCTCAATCGCCTTATCCAGCGCGTCTGGATCGCCCGGCGTCGGGGCGTCGGGAGTCTGCGCCCCGGTCATCTTTGAGAGAAGCGATTGCGCCTCCTCCATCCATGGTTTCTGCGACCTCGGGGAGGGGGCCGTCTTCTTTTTTGCCTCGTGAATCGCCTGATCTTCCAGAAGGAACTGCGTAATCGGGGCATGCAGGTCGAGCCCGTGACTCAGGCCGTAGCGCAGGACAATCAGGCCGGAGGCGAGCAAACACAACGCCGCCATCGCATAGACGGAACGCGGAAATACGAATGGCGCCGCATGCTCCAGGTGCACAGTACCCGCGGCTGCGTCTGCCTGCTCACGCTGGACCCGCTGAAATTCGGCCGAGTGCGCCGTGTGCCCTGAGAAATAGAGCGCCGTCGAAAGCGCATCGCGGAGACCCGCATTCTGGTCGAGCCGCACCGCGGTTGTGTAAGGGTCCGGCGTTCGCCGCCAGACCCGATGAACGCCAACACCCAGGCCGATCGCAGCGAACAGGGCAAGCGTCCACCACTCCATATAGCGGGTGCCGACGATCAGCAGCAGCGCGAATCCACCCGCAATGACCGCCGCCGCGAACGCCAGTTGCCCGAGCGTCTCGTTAAAGATGAACCGCCGCCGCGCCCGGCGTATGAGGTCTTCGACCATTTGTCCGGAATAACTCAACTTGATTATCCACCACGCCCTCGCAACCGTTCGATAATTGAAGGAAGGTAGCAGAGAGTAATGCATTATGTCAGGGCTTTGTGGGGCCAGGGCTTCGGCCCTGCCGCCGAGCTTCCGCTCGGCGCGGAGCTTCACGTCAGGGCCGGTAGGACCGGCGATCTTGTCGGCGCTTGCTTCTCCCCGCCGAAGAGCCGCTCGCTGCGCGCGCTCCTCTTTCTGGCTGTCCTGTCCTGCAATCCCGCCTTCGCCGCCGAACAGCCGTGGATCAAGGCCCGCCTCGGATCGTTCGAAGCGATCAGCGACGGCGGCCGCAAGTCCGCCACGCAGGCTCTCAGCCAGTTCGAGCAGTTCAGTTTCGCGCTCGGAACGGCGATGGGCCAGCCGGACCTTCGGCTCGATCCGGCCCTGCGCATCATTGTTTTCAAGAGCGCGCAGGACATGGCTGCGCAATGTCCGCCAGGCCTCATTAACGGCCGCGACCGCCTCATGGCCTGCACCACCTCCGAGGGTCAACTCCCCCAAAGCTTGCTTCGCCAATTGACGAGAACGCTTCTCGGAAACAACTTCTCGCTGATGCCCGCGCCGGTCGAAAAGGCGCTCGAAACCTTCTTCAGCACCGTGCAGTCGCAGGCAGTGCGCGTGACCTGGGGTGCGCCTCCCCCTGAGGCCGCCGAGCGCACACGCGAATGGGCACTGCTGCATCGCATCATCACCCAGCCGGACGACGCCGGGAAGGCCAGCATTTATCTGCACAACATCGCCTCGGGAATGAGTGAGAACAGCGCAAGCCGCAATGCTTTCGGCGAAGACGCACCACAGTTCCAGGCTGAGATCGATCGGTATTACGCGGCGGGCGTCTTCAATACCTCTGCCGCGCCCAATCGCGCAATCAATCCGGATCGCGACCTCAACACCACTGTGCTGACTTCCGACGAGGGGGAACTCATGCGCGCAGACCTTCTCACTCCCGCCTCAGGCGCGATCTACGAGAAGCTGCTTCAGGCCGGCCAACACGTTGCCGAAGCAAACGAGGGTCTTGCGGTGCTGGCGATGCGAGCGGACGATCCTTTGAAGGCGCGGACTTACATAGAGGCTGCGCGCAAGGCCGGCACGCATAATTTCGTAGCCCTCACCGCGTACGCGGCATTGTTAAAGGATCAGGATCAGGCAATCGAAATTCTGAAAGAGGCGCTCACGATCGATCCGAAGTACGCGCAGGCGCATTGGGTCTTCGGGCAAAAGCTGACCGACCCTGCGCGGCGCGCAGCCGAGTGGAAGCAAGCCGTGAATCTCGCCCCGCGCAACTACGACTGGTGGGCGCAATACGCTCAACTCTGCCTCGACCAGCAGCAGTACGCCGAGGCCGGACGGGCGTGGGTCGCCGCGGCGCAGGCCGCGCCCGACCCCGAGCTTCGCGAACAGTATCTGACCGCGCGCGGCAAGATCGAGCAGCAGCGTCTGGCGGCGGAAGACGAAGAGCGGCGCAAAGCTGAAGAGGCAAAGGCACGCGAGATCAATGATCTGAAAGCGAAGGCGCGCCAGGAAATTGCTGAGTTGGAAGCGCGCGCCAACGTGCAGGCTCCTTCGGCCCGGGACGCATCGGCAAAGACGGTGGAATGGTTCGACGATACGACGTCGCCCAAAATCACGGGCGCGCTGGTGCGAGTCGATTGCGTCGGGAAACAGTTCCGGCTGAGCGTGAAAGACGATGCGGGCAGAACGATGGTGCTCGCGGTCCCGGATCCGCAGCAGTTCGAAATCAAAGATGGGGCAACGTTGACCTGCGGAGCCCAGAAGCCGCGCCGCGTGACGGTCTCATACAAACCAGCAGCGCCGGCGCCCTCGCCAAAACCGGGTGCACCAACAGCGCCGGCTAAAGTCGAGCCCGGCGAAGCCACGTCCATGGAATTCCTGCGCTAAAGCCCGCGAGTATCTGAGGCCGGAACTTTCCTCCTCGACTCATACGAGAAGCCACACACTAACCTCCGAGGCTAAAATCGAACATGTACGATCCCCAGCCACGCGGGGGCAGATTCCGAACATTGAGAGCTGTCCTTGTCTTCATGCTTGCTCTGACGCCTGCTTCCGCGCAGACGTCGACGGTTATTCACGCAGCCCGCCTGCTGGACATCGAAACAGGCCGCATGATGAGTCCCGGGGAAATCCTGGTCCGCGGAGATCGCATCGTGGAAGTGAGCTCCCAGGTAACCCATCCGCAAGGTGCAGAGGTGATCGATCTCGGCGATAGAACTCTCCTGCCCGCTCTGATTGACGCCCATACTCACCTCTTCCTGCACCCCGGCGCCGAGGACCTGCAGACCGTCCAGGAATCGGTTCCGCAACGTACCATCATGGCCACCCTGGCAGCTCGCGATGATCTGATGGCCGGATTTACGGCGGAGCGCGACATGGGAACGGAAGGTGCGGGATCGGCCGATACCGCAGTCCGCAATGCCATCGATCATGGCCTTATCCCTGGCCCTCGCATGCGTGTCAGCGGCAACGCCGTCGATATCCTCGGCGGACACGAAGACGCCATGGGGTTCAATCCCGCGCAGCACGTCCTCCCGAACGCCACGCAGGCGAATAACGCCTCCGAACTGATCGCGGTGATTCGTTCTCAATTCAAGGAAGGCGCCGATTTCATCAAGATCTACGAAACGGGAAAAGACTCGCTGCAGGACGGTAAGTTTTCCACGCCATTCCAGTACACAGAAGCCGAACTGACTGCCGCGGTTGCTGAGGCGGCGCGCGTGGGCAAGCGCGTCGCCGTTCACGCGACGGGCGAGCCGGGAACACTCTATGCTGCGCGCGCGGGCGTCGCTTCCATTGACCACGCGTACCAGTTGAGCGACGAAACCATACGGCTGATGCGCGAAAAACAGATCTTCGCCGTTCCCACCTTCACCATCAGCGAATACTTCGCCGATCACGCCGCTACGCCCGCCCAGGCAGCGTTCGAACGTGGGCTGCTCGAATACCATGCGCGCGAATTTCGCAGGCAACTCGCCGCGGGCCTGTCGTTTGCGATGGGTTCGGACGTCGGGCCGTTTCCGCACGGCACGCAAGCCCGCGAATTCGAACTGATGGTGAAGTACGGAATGAAACCGCTTCAGGCCTTACAGGCGGGGATGCTGAACGGGGCGAAACTGCTCGGATGGCAGGGCCAGCTCGGAGCCCTGAAACCCGGTTATCTCGCGGACGTGATTGCGGTGCCCGGCGACCCTCTCTCGGATATCGGGGTTCTTGCAAAAGTTTCCTTCGTCATGAAGGGCGGCGTGATCTACCGGAGGTAGTGCAAATCCACATCCGTCGCAGATGCCGTATGCTGGGATCATGGGAGCCACCCCGGACAGCGTGAATTCGAGTCTCCTGCGCGAATCGTTGCCGCCCAAAAATTTCAAGCTGGAATACCGTAACGGCGTTCCATTGCTGCCGCGCAGCGCGAATGCTCCCGTGGTCACAGATGACCTCGTGAATCGTCTGCTCGACGAGGACGAGTGAGCGCGGCTGATACCCGGCCGGCACGAATTTCACGCGCAGGCTCATTTCTGGTTTGCGCGTAACAAGAAATACGGTTGGTCGACTTGCCCCAATACCGAGTACGGATGTCTTCGGATTCTCAGCAGTCCCGGTTATACGCTCACCGGGCTGACTGTGGAACAGGTCCGCGAGATTCTCACCCAATTGATCGCAGTGGAAAGCCATAGTTTCTGGCCTGACTCCGTAAGTGTTTGGCCAAGGGACAGCTCGACCTCGCTGGAGTGGCTGCCAAAACCTGACCGATCTCTGTCTGCTGCGGCCGTTTCGTCACCTTCGACCGGACAATCCGCTGGCAGCGCGTAACCGGTTGTGACGCGGGCGATCTGGAAGTCCTGCCTTCTGCGTGAGATGGATCGCTTGTTAAAATCGCGGCATGCTCTGTTGCGCCAATAAATCCGTTGCCCTCGCCCTGGCCTTGCTTGCTGTCGCCATTCCCGCGAGCGCCCATGCAATTCTCAAGGAGTCTGTCCCCGCGGCCCATGCCGTCGTTTCCGGCGGGAACGTCACGGTCCGGTTAAAATTCAACTCCCGCATCGACGCCGCTCACTCGCATCTCAGCCTGGCGGGCGTCTCGGGCAACCAGAACCTTGAAATCGACAAGAAAGCCGATCCCGAACTCCTCGTGGGGCAGGCGAAGGACGTCAAGGCCGGAGAATACAGGATCCAGTGGCAAGTCCTCGCCGTCGACGGGCACATCACCCGCGGCGAGGTGCCGTTCACCGTTCACTAAGCGGTACCCGTGACACAAATCATCGACCTCTACGGATTTTTCGCGGTCGTCCTGCGAGGTTTGACGCTGACCCTCGAAGCGCTCTCGGTCGGCGGAGTGCTCTTTCTTCTGTTGCTCGGTGGTCTCGCGCCATCCGAACCTCTGGTGGTGGCGCGCTGCCGCCAGCTTCTGCGATGGTTCGCCGCGTCACTCACCGGGGTCGCCGCCGGATCGGCCGTTCTCACGGCTTTGGTTCTAAAGGCTACCGTCGAAGGCTTCAGCTGGGGGGACGCGGTTCACACGTCGTTCTTTCAGTCGTATCTGCTCATTGCGGCGTGCGCTCTTTGCCTTGCAATTATTGCTCGAAAGGCGCGTGCGACGTGGCTGCTGGTGCCTGCGCTTTCTTTAATGCTCGGGGTCGTCTTCACCAGCCATGCATTCGCGCGCATCGAGGAAAGGGGCTTGCTGCTCCTCTGCGCCGGCTTGCATCATCTCGCCACGGCGGCCTGGATCGGCGAGTTGCCCTATCTGCTGATCGCGCTGGGGCGTGGCGCCGAGCCGTTCGCTTTGCGAATAGCTCGCCGCTTTTCGCCGGTGGCGATGGCCAGCGTCGGCGTTCTGATCGTGGCGGGCATCGTTCAGGCGAAGGCGCTGGTGGGAAGCGTCGACGCCCTCTATGGAACCGCTTATGGCGCGATGCTGATGGCGAAGGTTGTTCTTCTGGGTCTGTTGCTCCTGCTGGGAGCCACCAACTTCAAGCGTCTCCGGGCGAAGATCGGCGAGCGATCCGCCGCGCTGATTGTCCGGCGGCTGGTGGAGGTCGAAACGGCTGTCGGCATTACCGTGATCCTGGTTGCATCGTCGATGGCTTCGCAGCCGCCGGCGGTGGATCTGACGGAGGGGCGGGCCACCTTCGCGCAGATCGTGGAGCGGTTCACTCCGCAATTGCCGCATTTGCAGACGCCGCCCCTCGATACGCTTTCTCCCGCAACCCCACTTACCGAAGACGAAGCGCGCCGTTTTGGGGTACCGCTCAGCTACACGCCGGGCAGCGGCCAGTACCGGCCGAGTTCTCCCGGCGATATTGCATGGAGCGAGTATAACCACAACTGGTCGGGGCTCTGCGTGCTGGCGATGGGATTGCTTGGCCTCGTCGCGCTCACGCCCGGCGGGCGCTGGGCGCGGCACTGGCCGCTCGTATTTCTTGCCCTTGGTCTTTTCATTCTGATCCGCGCCGATCCGGAAAACTGGCCGCTGGGGCCGCGCGGGTTCTGGGAAAGCTTTCAGGCCCCGGAGGTTCTGCAGCACCGCCTTGCCGTGGTGCTGGTGGCCGCGTTCGCGATCTTTGAGTGGCGCGTGTCCACCGGACGCTCAACGCGTCCGTGGCACGCTCTCGTCTTTCCGGCCATCTGCATGTTGGGTGGTGCGCTGCTGTTCACGCACACTCACTCTCTCGGGAACATCAAGGAAGAACTGCTGGCTGAAGAGAGCCACACGGCGATCGCGATCTTCGCGATCGTGGCGGCCGGAGCGCGATGGCTCCAACTGCGTCTGCCGCGCGCGCCGGAGGCTCTGCGATTCGTCTGGCCGGTCTGTTTCGTCATGATTGGCTATTTTCTGACGTTCTACCGCGAGGCTTAGCGCCACTTGACATAGGCGAACAAAAGGCGAACAATGGGGCATGCCTCGTTGCGGCGCTTTGTCTCCCGTTTCGGGCGCCCTGTTTGCCGACCCCGCGCCGCAGGCGCGGCTGGTCGGCATCGCGAAGCTGGCAGCGCAAAGCGAGGTGCTCGAAACCAAGCGGGTAGTCCGTTATTTCGAGTTGGAATCAAAGAGCCTGCTGTGCCGGACCCGCCCGGGCATGCCCTTCGAATGGAGCCTCAATCCCTACCGCGGCTGCGAGTACGGCTGCCGCTACTGCTACGCCCGCTATACCCATGAATTCATGGAACTGCGGGACAGCGTCGAGTTCGAGGACAAGATCTTCGCCAAGTCCGATGTAGCCAGGATTCTCCGGCGTGATTTGAAGCGCATTGACGGTAGCCGCGGCATCGCCATCGGCACGGCCACCGACCCTTATCAACCGGCGGAACGCCGATTCCGGCGAACGCAGGCCGCCCTCGAAGTCTTCGCAGGAGAAGCCGGCCTGGCGCTGTCGATCACGACAAAATCCAACCTCGTCGCCCAGGACATCCCGCTTCTCAAAAAGATCGCCGAGCGCAATTCGATCAGCGTCAATATGACGATCACCACGCTCGATACGAGTCTGGCCCGGATACTCGAGCCGCGGGCGCCGCGCCCGGACCTGCGCCTGAAAGCGGTCAAAGCGCTCGCGGACGCGGGAATTCCCGTAGGCGTCTTTCCCAACCCAATAATGCCGCTCATTACCGATCAGGAAGAACGTCTTGACCGGCTGGCAAAGGCGGCGCGCGACAACGGCGCGACTTACTTCGGCGGCGGCGTCCTCTTTCTGATGCCGTGCTCGCGGAAGGTATTCTTTCCGTTCGTGGCGGAGCACTTTCCGCACCTGCTGCGGCGTTACCAGCTGCGTTACGAAAGCGACGCTTACATCCGCGGACCTTACCGCGACACGATTCGCGAAAGGGTCGCCGCCGTCCGCGAGAAATACGGATTCAAACCCGGACCGCCGGTCCGCGAGAGCTTGCCCCCGGAAGACCCGCAAGGCTCGCTCTTTACAGCTTAGGCGCCGGGCTTATGCTCCGACCTGGGCGTGCTCCTGAATCTGCTCGTGGCGCGCTCGAGCAATCTGCTTCCGTTCCTTCAGATATCCGAAGAACTCGCTGCCTTCCCGGAGCCTGCGGACGAGCATCTGGCGATCGGTCGCCATCTCGCGCAGGAAACGCAGAATCGGCCGGTGCCGGAAGTAGAAGCGGCGGTACATGCGCTCGACCGCATCTTCGATCTCGTCCGGCGAAAGGTGGTCGTATCGAAGCGTCGAAATCTGGATTCCTTTGCCCGAAATTTGCAGGGCGCTGGCATCGATCCAGCCGTTTGCGGTCGCCTGTTTGTAGAGCTCGGTTCCGGGATAGGGCGCGGCGATCGAGACCTGAATCGAGAACGGATCGATCTCCTCGGCGAAGCGGATGGTTTCCTCGATTGTTTCCTGCGTCTCGATCGGCAGCCCGATCATGAATGTGCCATGGACCCGGATTCCGAGCTTCCGGCAGTTCCGCATGAACTCGCGGGCGGTATCGAGAACCAAGCCTTTCTTCGTGCGGTTCAGGATCTGCTGATTGCCGGATTCGAATCCGACGAGCAGGAGACGAAGCCCGTTGTCGCGAAGCTGCTTGAGCGTTTCATAGTCCAGATGCGCGCGGGCGTTGCAGGACCAGGTGAGCTTCAGCTTCTTCATGCCCTTCGCGATTTCAACGGCGCGCGGTTTATCGATGGTGAACGTGTCGTCGTCGAACATCCACTCGCGCACGCGGTTGCCGAAGAGCTCCTTGCCCACTTCCATTTCCCGGATGACGGCGGCCGGCGACTTGGTGCGGTAGGCATGGCCTCCGATGGTCTGCGGCCACAGACAGAACGTGCATTTCGCCGGGCAGCCGCGGCCGGTATAGAAGGAAACGTAGGGGTGCTGCAGGTAGCCGATGAAATATTTCTCGATCTGCAGGTCGCGGTGATAGACAGGAAGAACGCTGGGCATGGAATCCCAGTCGTGAATCAGATCGCGCTCGGGATTGTGCTGGATGCGGCCGGCGGAGTCGTGCCAGCTCAGACCCTTGATTTCCGACCACGGCTTCCCTTCAGCCAGATCCACGCAGGTGTAGTCGAACTCATTGCGGCAGACGAAATCGATCGCCGGCGAAGCTTTCAGGGTTTCGGTGGGAAGAATCGCGACGTGCGCTCCGATCATTCCGATCTGCGCGTGCGGGTTCTTCGCTTTGATCGCTTCGGCGCACTGCAACGTCGTTCTGCCAGAGAAGGCGTGCTGGTGTGGAGAATAAACAGCTCGTAATCGTTGGCGATCGCGAGTACGTCTTCCATCGTCTGGTGGTGCGGCGCGGCATCCATCAGTTTGCTGCCGGGTACCATGGCGGCAGGCTGCGCCAGCCAGGTCGGGAACCAGTACGAGGTTATTTCGCGTTTCGCCTGATAACGGGCGCCGGCTCCTCCGTCGAACCCGTCGAAGGACGGTGGGCTGAGGAATAAGGTCTTCTTCACAACTTGTATTCTCCCCGATTGCGGCAAAGGCCGCATCATTTTCGTGATTCGTTTCAGTGATTGTACTTATTTTCACACAGGAACGTGAGGGTCAAGCCCATCACCGGCGACAAGATCGCCGGCGCTACCCTCGCCGGCGCCACCACTGCCTGTGATATCGCGGTTAAAAGAGGACATCGAAATCGGCCGTATAGCGCCGGCGGTACTCGCCGAAGTAGAGCCCGTAAAGAGGATCGGCGACGTTGCCGTGAACGCTGATCGGGTTGAAGTGGTTGGTCAGATTCGAGCCGGAGACGGCGAACCGGACGGAGTACTTATCCGTGACTTTGAAGTCTTTGCTGATGCGGGCGTCGACGGAAAAAGCGCTCGGAAAACGTACCTGATTCGGAACACCGACGTATTGCTGGGCGGCGTTGAGCGGCGACCAGGGAAAGCCCGTGCGGTACTCGACTTTGGGCATGACGCGGAACTTGTACGGAAAGGCGAATGTGCCCCAGGCGAGAAATCGATTGGGCGTGTCGCCGGGCAGAAACGTACGCGCGTCGGGCAGGATGACCGCGGGGGGAAAGTCCGCCAGGTAGGTACTGAATTCATTCAGATTCCCGACGCTGTAGCTGTGCACATAAGACACAAAAAGCTGATCCTCTTTATATGCGCTCGCGGCGGCGGTGACCTCAAGCTGCTTGAGGCGAGCACTGCCGTCGCCCTTCAGAACGAAAGCGTGAAGAGTGTCGGTGACCTCGGGATCGAGCACGATCAGTTGCTCGGAGTGGCTCAACAGGTAGTTCACGCGAAAACGGAGGCGCGAGCTCAAAATCTGCTCCACCTGGAAATTCGAATTGATGCTGTAAGGCGAGAAGTTGCCTGCCACATCGTTTGGGCGGTAGATCAAAGGCGAGCGGCGGGGAGCCGCGGCTTCGGTCAGATTGAAATAGCGGAAGGGGCCGCTCGCGACCGTGCCGTTGGGATTCCAGGTTGTGATGATCTGTTCGGGGTAAAAGGCGAAGCCGTAGACGTTCAGGGGAACGCGGTCGTAGAAGACGCCGGTACCGGCTCTGAAAATGGTACGGCCGCTCTTGAACGGGCTTAAAACGAGGCCCGCCCGCGGGCCGACCCGCCAGGCTTCGGTGACTTCCTGCTGTTCGACCCGCACTCCGAAATTCAAAGCCAATTTTGAGCTCAGCGTCCACTGATCCTGGGCGAAGAAGGCCGATTCCGCATCCGTCCGCGCGATCGGCAGCCCTCTGGTGAAGTCGATGCTCTCGATGAGGACGCCCGCGGGGTCGACGATATTTACGGGATGCTCCTCGATCAGCGCATGTTCCGCGGTCGCCCCGAGCACGGAACCGAACTTGAGGTTATGCGTCCCGAGGGCTCGCCGGGAGAGGGACCAGGTCTCGCGCCATTCGATTCGCGAAGAGGTGCGCGTCTGCTGCGCGAAATAATTCCCCTCGTTGATCGACGGCGTCAGTGTCATGTCGAGATCGCCCTGAGGCCATACTCCGGCGCGGAAACTGGTCATCGAAATTGCGCTGTCGAGGAGGGTGCCCTTGAAAGACCAGTGCTCCGCTACATTGCCGGAGTAGCTGGAATCGCTGGTGTTGGGCGTGAGCGGCTCCGGATTGAAGTAGTCGAGATTGGCGTAGCGGACGTGCTGGTCCGCGACGTGAAAGGTAGCGTCGAGGAGATTCGACGGGTTGATGATGTAGTCGATCGCGGTCAGTGAGTTGTAGCCTTCGTGGCGCGACTGATTGTCCGGAAACGACAGGGTGATGATGGGAACGGAGCGCATCTCGTACTGCGCCGACTCAAGGAAGTAGAGCCGATTTTTGATCAGCGGCCCGCCGAAATTGATGCGCGGCGTCGCGGAACGCAGTCCGACCATGTGCCAACTGCGCCAGCGGTACTCCGGCAGGGGGTCGTTCAGCTCGAATTTCCACTTGTCGCCCGCCTTGCGGGTTTCGACTGAGACAACGTCGGCGGTAAATCCGCCGTACTCGGCGAGAAACGGGCTGCTGAGGACGTTGATCGTGCGCACGCTGTCGATTGGCACGGTCGCTCCGAACTGGCCGGTTGCCGGGTCTGTGGTGGTCGCGGAATTTACCAGCAGGGTACTGCGGTGCTCGCCGCTGCCGGAGAGAACCAGCTGGCCTGTCGGCAGGCGGACGATACCGGGGGCGAGGGTAAGCGCATCATTTACGGTACGGGGGCGGTCCGGGAGATTTTTCACCTGGTCCCGATCGAGCACCGCCGGGGTGTTTGCCTCTTCGAGCGGAGTCGAGACTTCACCCTGAACCGTAATGCTGTCTGTACGGGTTCCGATCGTGGTGAGGACCGCATCAATAGTGTCCGGACCGGAGTCGGTTACCTCCACATCGACGCTGGTCGTGAGTTCGTCGAAGCCCTTCGCGACGACGTTCAACAGATAGCGTCCGGGAGCAAGATTGGCGAACCGGACTATGCCCGTTTCACTGGCGCTCCCGCTGCGCGGCGTGAATTTTCCGCCGGGGGGCGGATTGCCGGGAGATGCCTGAAGCGTCACAACCGCCTGCGGCACGGGCTGCCCCTGGAGGTCGTGCGTGGTCACCACCAGCCCGGCGGCCGGCGGTTGCTGAGCGAAGGCGGCGGCGGTCAACAGGGTTCCGACAAAACAAACCCAAATTTGACGGGGCAGGGTCATGACAAAGTCTTTTCCAGCTGTTTGTGCGGTTGGCGCGAAACAGCGGAGATCGTGCGATTTCGAGAAGAGCGGGAAACGGGAATACCGTGTCGCCGAAGAGGCAACCGTAAGGGATACGGCCGCCCGAGCGATGCCATTAATACCAATGTATCGTGTGAAGTCAGAATGTGCGGCGGCCCTTGCGCTTGTGACGCTCATACAGCTTTCCGGTACGCCGGTCTGTCGAGCGGGAGCCGGGTTGAGTGGAAGGAATTTGCGCTCATGACCGTTTCGGCAGCCGTTCTGCCAAACAAAGCCAGATCGAAAGGATCTCGCTTGTTTTCATGGCGTTGGCCGCGGAGATCGTCCTCGCGTCCGCTTCGCCCGCGGTCGATGCGTTCCTCATTGAATGCGCTCGAATTCGTGGGGGTACTTGAGAAGCGGACGTGAGAGGCGGGTTTCGTGGCAGCCAGGAACGGCGAAGGGGCCAGACTGGTCGATCCAGGCGCGGGTGCGGGCTACCATTCGTTCTCCACGCCGGCGGGGCGATTCAGACGGGAACGGCGGTCGATGATCTTCCGCGCCAGATGACGCTCGGGCTCGGTTTTGGGTTTGAGGTCCAGGAGCATGGCTGCGGTGAGGCGGTTACAGGCTTCCCTCTCGTTGGGCTGGAGCATCGGGCTCTGTCCCGTAAGTCCGTGTTTGAACGCATTCGTTGCAGAACGCCGCTTGCCCTCCGGGGTTTTCGGTCCCGTTGATTCTTCGGTTTTGGCGCGGTCGATCTCGTCTCGGATTTCTTTAAGCATCTGCTTTTCCGATTTGACAGTAGCAGCCGGAATGGGCGACGGTGACGCGGCCAGAAGCTAAGTTATTCAATTTATTCAACGGAAATTCCTGCGGAAATTGTCACCGTTGAGCGGCCAACCGCCTGCCGGATCACTTAGCCCGGATGTCTCACAGGCTGTAACCGGGAGGCAAAATTTGCGAATGATGGGAGGCGACAAGCGCTGGCTGGCCAGGATCAGTGCCGAAACGGGTCGACTGTGGTCGATCCAGGCTCTTGAAGGCAGGCGACGTGGTCTGATGCGAGCCATCTTGAAGGCTGGACAGACATCGAAACAGGGTTGAGACGCGATTCGGCAGCGCGTTCCCAAAAACGCTGATTTTTCGATCTCGATTATTTTGTTGGAGTGGCCTTTTACGTGATCGGCGGCTGTAGCTGCAGGTTGCTCCAGACCTGCTGGTACAGGCCCTGCCAGGGGTAACTGGAAGCCATCGAGACCCAGACCTTGCGCACCGTCATGCGAATCCGGGCGCCGATCTTAAGCAGTTTGGCGCCGGTCGTCGACAATTGCGCTTTGCCAGGGCAGTCGCCTTCAGACCCGGTCGGCGCAGCTTGCGTACCAGAAAGTAAGCCATCGCAGACAGATAAAGCCGCATCTGATCGGCGCGCATCGTTTTCGTGCTGACGCGATCGTTCGTGCTGACGCGATCGGCAAACAAGCTGAACTGCTCTTTTATACGGTTCTCCATGTCACCTGACCCTGAAGTGTGTCAGATGCCTCTGCTTATCCCGGAAAACTTCGAGCGGCGCTTCGCGCCGCATTGGAAACACGGGGGGCTTACGTCTCCCACGGACTTATGACTGGAACCCGCGCTTTGTCGAAATCTCTCCGGTCGCGGGTGACCACCGTTAGCCCGTGGTACGCTGCGGTCGCCGCGATGATCAGATCAGGCTGCGAGAACGTGTGTCCGGTCTTCCGGCCCTCTTCCAGCAGAACCCGCCACCTGAACATGATGTCTTCTGTAACCGGCAACACTCGCCGCTCGAACATGGGACGTATCGTTCGCATGAGCCAGTTATCCAGCTCGTCGCGACGGGCGCTTCCCTCGCTCAACAGTTCTATACCAAAGCGAAGTTCGGCCAGCGTTACCGCGCTGATATAAAGCTCATCAAGTGGAGAACCGTCGATGAACGCCAGCACCTTAGGCTCTGGCTTTAACCGGCGTATTTCGGAGAGGATATTGGTATCGAGAAGCCACGCCATCAGAGCACGACATCACGCACCGTGGTCAGGCGCACCTTGGGCGGCTCGATGTCCAGTTCACGGTAAGGCGAAGTCTGCAGAGCTGCGATGAGGTCCGCCCCCGTCCGTTTATCCTGCGATGTTACGGAGGGTTCCTCCACCGGCGGCGAAGTTTTCAACGCCTGCAAAAGAGCATCCTCGACATTATGAAACCCGCCGCTTTTCATGCGCTGCAGGATGAGGGCTTCCAGTTCCGGTCTGTGAATTTCAATCGTCATGCGCGAGGCCTCCTTCTTTCAGGTTATCGTGATGCTGCATTGTACGCCGATTGGGGGCTCGGATCGATGCCAATCACGTTCCTCCTGCTCACAATTTGATTCCCCGGTGCTCCCGCGCGCCGCGCCACCAGGACTGTGTATGGAACACTTCACGGTCGCTTCGGTCGTCGCCTTTCTTCCCGCCCTCGTGCCGCTGGCGGGGCTGGCCGGCGTCTGGCTTCACGCCCGTTATGGTCGCGAGGTGTACCTGAAGATCAGTCCCGATGGGATCGAAGTGAAGGTGCAAACGATGAAGCAATTACGCGAGACGTTGCAGCTCGCCGACGAATATCAGCGTAAACACCAGAGAGGTACCATCCATGAGCCATGAGCCAGCAACACAGACAACCACGAGGCTGGTTCTGCCGGCGCTAATCGCTGGGGCAGGAGATCGGGCTGCGCTGCGCTTCCTCGAATACTTCACCGTCAATCTCCGCAATAAGAACACACGGGCCGCTTATGGCCGCGCGTCTGCTGATTTTCTTCACCGGTCTGAAGGGCAGGGGATTGATGCGCTCGGGCGCGTGCAGCCCGTGCATGTGGCCGCGTACATTGAACTGCGGCAGGCGCTCGGCTCCGACTGTCAAGCAACATCTGGCCTGTATTCGGATGCTGTTCGACTGGCTCGTCGTCGGACAGGTGATGCCGACAAACCCGGCTCATTCGGTCCGGGGGCCGCGCCATTCGGTATCGACAGTATGTGCGCAGGCACCGCCGGCTAGTTCGGTCGGAACCGCGAGGACGATTAACTAAAGCCGCAGATTCGCAGCACTGCCGATAAGCAGTTTTCGTTGCTGAAAGGAAATTCGCAGCACCTCCCATTGCAACTCAAGAATATTGGCGACCGAGCCCTCGGTTTTATCGCATCCAGGTGTAATGCAAACGGGGTTCGGAGCGGCGGGCGCGGCCTCAGGAAGGGCCGCGGGATGGCCTCTCGCTATATGCCTCTAACATGGCCGTTGATATCTCGCGGGACGATGGCCACAAGCCGCCCGGGAACCCGAATGGCGCTCGTAAACGTCGAGGGCTTCAGGATCGGGCTGAACGGGTTTTCCCTCCTTCAGAAAAACAAACCCAGCTGCGTCACTGGGAACTCGTTGAACAAATTCGCCAGCATCTTCAATCATGATTCTGATTCGGCGATGGAGGCCACGCACGTCAACCGGATGATCCAGCGCCAAAGTTCGAAATTCCTCGGCGTCGAATCGGCCATGCCTTGTGATGTCGGCTAACATCTCTTCCGGAGACTGGCCGGGGAAGCGTCCGACGACCGCGCAAATTACCGCGCCGAGGGGAAGGATGTTTTCATGGATCGTGACAAGATCCACGATATCCCGGGGTTCCCGGCGGTCGGCGGCAGCCGATGCTTTATTGGTGGCGAGGTCAACGGGATCCAGCACATAGCCGAAGAGATCGTCCCGGCGTGCGGGGAAGAAGCGAAAACCGCTGTCGGCTACCCGTTCCAGCAGCATTTTGTCGCCGGAACCCTCGATCTCAGCATCACGTTTATTATCCGTGACCTTTTTCCATGAGAGTTTGAAGCCGGCGCGCCGTCAACGTTCTTGCGTCGGCCTCGGCCGCTATCTGGACCCGTTCCTGCGAGTCGTGTTCCTGCGAGTCTTGAAAAATATCGATATCACGGGAAAAGCGGGGCCCTTCCCGATTCAAAGCTATGCCCCCCGCTATATAACTGTCGGGACTTCGCTGGGCCGAGAGAGCGCGAAGCACTTGCGGACTGCAGTTTAGTGAGGGGCACGACAGAGGGTTTCGATCTGTTCGGCCAGCCGCCGGCCTGCCATCCCGCCATGCGTCCGCAACGCCTTCGTGATCGCCAGCGCGTCGGCTGGGGTCGGTTCCGGCACTGGTTCGTTGCTCCAAAGCGCTGCTACGCCGAACTCCCTGAAGGCCTGGCGATAGAGGGTGACAAAATCCTCCGCATGAGTCGTTTCGTTGACAGCCATCGGCCGGGTTCTCTTTCAAGGGTACTTCTTCAAGGGTACTTCGGCCGCTTGACTCTGACCCTGCGTCAGGCCCGATCATTTTGAACGAGGGACGGGTTTGAGTTTCTTATCGTATTCAGCGAATTTGCTGCGCTGGCTGGGGTGACCGTCAAGGCGCTCCATCATTACGATCGGATCGGGTTGTTAAGACCGCGACGGACGAGCACGGGATACCGGGTCTACTCCCAGGACGATCTGGAACGGCTCGAACAGATTGTCGCGTTGAAGTTTCTCGGTCTTTCCCTGAATCAGATCAAGGCTGTTCTCGATCGCCCCGCTCTTGAATTGCGCGATGCTCTGCGATTGCAACGCAAGGCCATCGAAGACAAACGAGCGCTGCTGGGACATTGATCCGCGCGATTGAAGCGGCCGAAGGCGCGGGTGACCCGGGCGATCCGGCCGTGCTGAGAAAGATCATTGAGGTGATCGAGATGCAAAACGGAGTCGAAACGATGAAGAAGTATTACAGCGAAGAGGCTTGGGAGCGGCATCGGCGCTATTACCAGGAAGGTCCGTCACCCGAGTGGCAGGCGCTCTATCGCGATGTGGTCGCGCTGCTGGGGGAAGATCCGGCGGCGCCTGCCTCGCAGGCTGCGGCGGAGCGCTGGCTGGCTCTTTCCCTTCGGGCTCAACAGGGTGATCCGGAGGTTCAGACCGATTCGCCGACCGCCTGGGTGGACCGAGCCAGCTGGCCTGCGGTCATGAAACGGAGAATCGAGGAATACCGGGTCGAGGAGGTTATGCAATTCATGCATAAAGCCGGGATCGCTTGCCGGCGGAAGTATTTCGCGGAGGCGGCGTGGGAGCGGCATCAGACGGATCTGACGTCACGCTCGGTCGAAGAGTCGACGGCTATCTGGCAGGCCCGAGTCGATCTCTTCCGGGAAGTTGAGGTGGTGGCGGGCGAAGATCCCGCGGGCGAAAAGGGCCAGGACTTGGCGCGGCGCTGGCTCGAGCACCTCAAGGCGGCAAGCGGGGGCGACCCTGAGATTCTGAAGGCATGTTGAATATGTGGGCCGACCGGGCGCGGTGGTCGACTCTGGTCCGCTATAGCGCGGAAGGGATGAGTATGATGGCGGGCGAACGTTTCGAACGGTGATGGACTTTCTGGAGGCGGCTCTCGGCGGATAAAATTAGCGGCGCTCCATCACGGTCAGGGAGGGGGGCTGCGATGTCGCGAAGTTTCGGCGGCCTGGCATTCCCGTTCGCTTCCACGGGGGGCAATTTGGGTTGATGCCTGCCCCGTGTGAGGCTCAAGCGCCTTCCATCTCGCCCTCTGGTGTCGGGCTTCAGGGTTTAGCCCGGGGTTCAGCCCGGCGCGGCAGGCGCCTTTCAGGCACCACGACCGGCTGGGGAGCCTGTCCGCAGGCAAGGGTGCCTGGCCCACCCGAACTTTGACGGCGATTTGATAAACCATTGTCCGGAAAGTGGATATGATGTAAGCGTCATATCCGGCTTCGGAGCGTGGATGAAGCGAAAATTCCCTGTTATTTCAATGGTTTGTATTTCTGCGCTGGGCGGTTGCGGCGGCTTGCTTGCCGCTGACGCTTCTTTCTCGCAGCGGCAGTTTCTCGATAAGTATTGTGTCTCCTGTCACAGCGACAAGCTCAAGACCGGCGGGATTTCGCTGCAAAGCGCCGATCCCGGCGCAGGCGGCGGCAAAGGCCGAGCTTTGGGAAAAGGTCATCAAGAAGGTTGACGTAGAAGCGATGCCTCCGATGGGGGTACCGCATCCGGACCGCGCTTCGCGGGATGGTTTGATCGCGTCGCTCACAACGGCTATCGATCGCGAGGCCGCGGCGCATCCCAACCCGGGTCGCGCGACTCTGCACCGGTTGAATCGGGCCGAGTATGCGAATGCGATCCGCGACCTGTTGGCGCTGGATATCGACGCGACGTCTTTGTTGCCGCCGGATGACGAAAGCTACGGATTCGACAACATTGCGGACGTTTTGAAGACTTCGCCTTCGCTGCTGGAACGGTATATGTCGGCTTCCTGGAATATCAGCCGGCTGGCGATCGGGGATCCTTCGATCTCAGCGACCAGCGCTGTTTATCGGGCGCGCGCAGACCTCTCGCAGAATGAGCATATCGATGGGTTGCCGCTTGGGACGCGCGGGGGAATTGCGGTTCGCCATAATTTTCCGCTGGATGGCGAGTATCTGATTAAGGTCCGGTTGTGGCGCGTTACGGCGGATATCATTCGCGGGCTCGAAGACCGGCATCAGGTCGAGATCAGCGTGGATGGGGTGCGGATGAAGCTGGCTTCGATCGGCGGGCCGGAGGATGAGCATCTTAGTTTGACCAACTCCGGCGCTTCGGCTACCGACATCGATCAGCGGCTTTCGGTGCGAGTGCCTTTGAAAGCGGGTCCGCACGATGTGGTCGCCACGTTCTTGACCGATATCGAAAGCGAAGCCCAGGATGATAACGTCCTGCAGCCCTTTATCCGGTCCAATTACGATGTTCTGGATTATCGGGGCGAACCGGTGATCGATCGGATTACGGTTGAAGGTCCGGCGAAGGCTACGGGTTCCGGCGATACCCCGAGCCGGCGGCGCGTGTTCGTTTGCCGTCCGGCGAGCGATGCGGATGCGATTCCCTGCGCGAAGAAGATTATTTCGAGTGTGGCGAAGCGTGCCTATCGGCGTCCGCTGAACGACAACGATCTTGAAACCCTGATGGGCTTTTATCAGCTGGGGCGGAATGGCGGCGGCAACTTCGAGATGGGTATCGAGGCGGCGCTGCAACGTATTTTGGCAAGTCCGGAATTTCTTTTCCGATTTGAACCCGATCCTGCGAATGTGGCCGCGGATGCTCCGTATCAAATCTCCGATCTGGCGCTGGCTTCGCGGCTTTCGTTCTTTCTGTGGAGCAGCATTCCCGACGATCAATTGCTGAAGGTCGCGAGCGAGGGCAAGCTGAAAGATCCCGCCACGCTGGAACAGCAGGTGCGGCGCATGCTGGCCGACAAGCGGTCCGAGACTCTGGTGACGAACTTCGCCGATCAATGGCTTTATTTGCGGAACCTGAAAAACATTCAGCCCGACTTTCAGACGTTTCCCGATTTTGACGACAACCTGCGCCAGGCGATGAAGCGTGAGACCGAGTTGTTCTTCGGCAGCATCATTTCCGAAGACCGCAGTGTGCTCGATCTGATCAATGCGGATTACACGTTCGTTAATGAGCGGCTGGCGCGGCATTACGGGATCCCGAATATTTATGGGACGGATTTCCGGCGCGTGACGATTACCGATCCGGCGCGAAGGGGACTGCTGGGGCAGGGAAGCATCCTGACGGTCACGTCGATGCCGAATCGGACTTCGCCGGTGCTTCGGGGCAAGTGGATTCTGACCAATCTGCTGGGTAATCCGCCGACTCCTCCTCCGCCTGGGGTTCCGGCGTTGAAGGATAACGAGGCCGGTGCGAAGAAAGTGTCGCTGCGTGAGCGCATGGAGTTGCATCGCGCGAATCCGCCATGCGCCGGATGCCATCAGGTGATGGATCCGCTGGGCTTCTCGCTTGAGAATTTCGACGCGGTGGGACGGTGGCGCTCGACCGATGACGGGTCGCGCATTGATCCTTCGGGAACGCTCTTCAATGGAACGAAGATCGATGGCCCTGTGGCTTTGCGGAATGCACTGGCCAGCCGCCCTGGGATTTTTGCAGGAGTGCTGACGGAGCGGCTGATGACGTATGCGTTGGGCCGCGGTGTGGAGACTTCCGACATGCCGGCGATTCGGCGGATTCTGGCGGATGCGGCGCGGAACGATTACCGGTTTTCGTCGATTGTGCTGGGGATTGTGCGGAGCACCCCCTTTGAAATGAAACAAAAAAAGGTTCAGGATTAACAGACAGGAGATACAGCGAGATGAGAATCAGCACGCGGAAATATATTGCGAGACGTTCGTTTCTTCGTGGCGCGGGAGTAACGCTGGCATTGCCGTTGCTGGATTCGATGATTCCGGCTCACACACTTCTGGCCAATACGGCGGCGAATCCTCAGCTTCGGTTCGGGTTTTGCTATATGCCGCATGGAGCGGTGATGTCCGCATGGACGCCTGTTGCCGATGGCCCTGGGTATACGCTTTCGCGCACGCTCGCTCCTTTGAAGCCATTTCAGGATTCGGTGCTCGTGCTGACCGGGCTCGCGCACAAGAATGCCGGTTCGCTGGGACCAGGCGATAGCGGCGGCGATCATGGACGGGGACCGTCTGTCTTTTTGAACGCCTCGCATCCGAAGCGCACCGAGGGGGAGGATGTTCGCGCCGGCACCACGATCGATCAGATTGCGGTGGAGAAGATCGGGCAGGATACGCCGCTTCCGTCGCTGGAGCTGGCGACCGAGGATATGACGGGGCTGATCGGCGCTTGCGATGTGGGATTCAGCTGCACTTATACGAATACGATTTCGTGGAAGACGCCGACCACGCCGCTGCCGATGGAGATTAATCCGCGGAACGTGTTCGACCGGTTGTTCGGCGATGGCAGCACGGCGAATGAGCGCATGCTGCGGCTTCAGCGCGAACGCAGCATTCTGGATTCCGTTACCGCGGAGGTCAACCGGCTTCAGGGTAAGCTCGGCGCGGGCGATCGAAACAAGGTTTCGGAGTATCTCGATAATGTGCGTGAGATCGAGCGGCGGATTCAGCTTGCGGAGAAGAAGAGTACTTCGGATTCGGGCGAGTTTCCGAAGGCTCCGATCGGCATTCCGGATAACCATGAAGAACATTCGAAGTTGATGTTCGATCTGATGGCTGTGTCTTATCAGGCCGATGTTACGCGCATCTCGACCTTTATGATGGCGCGCGAGGTGAGTTATCGGACATTCCCGATGATCGGGGTGCCCGATCCGTTCCATGCGACCTCACATCATCAGAACGATCCGGACAAGCTGGAGAAGCTGACGAAGATCAATACTTATCATGTGGGTCTGATGGCTTACTTCCTCGATAAGTTGCGCTCCACGCCCGATGGCGACGGAAGCCTGCTGGATCATTCGCTGATTCTTTACGGCAGTTGCATGAGTAACAGCAATCTGCATAATCACAATCCTCTGCCGATCTTTGTGGCGGGTGGCGCGGCCGGGAAGATGAAGGGCGGCCAGCATATCAAATACCCGAACGATACGCCGGCGGCGAATCTGCTTCTTTCGATTCTGGATAAGGCGGACATCAACCTCGACAGCATCGGCGACAGCACCGGGCGGCTTTCGGGAGTTTAGACAACATGTACAAACTCTGTTTGCTCGCGTTTCTTTCCGCCGCTGTTTTGTGGGCCGCCGATTCGCAGTTAATTGATGCGGTCAAGAGTCACGATAAGGACGCGGTGAACGCGATCCTGAAGTCGCACGCTGACGTCAACGCTCCCGAGCCGGACGGCACCACCGCGCTTCAGTGGGCCGCTCATAATAACGATCTGGAAACGCGTTGAACTGTTGCTGCGCGCCGGGGCGAATCCCAGGGCTGAGAGCCGATATCACGTGTCGCCGCTTTCCGAGGCCGCACGGTATGGAAGCGCGGCGCTGGTGGAAGCGCTGTTGAAGGCGGGCGCCGACGCGAATACGCTGACCACCGATCGCGGCGAAACCGTTCTGATGACTGCGTCGCGGACCGGGAATGCCGCGGCCGTGAAGGTGCTTTTGGAACATGGCGCGGATGCCAACGCGAAGGAGAGCTTTCGCGGACAGAACAGCCTGATGTGGGCGGCGGCGGAGAACCATCCGGATGTTGTGAAACTGCTGCTCGCGCATGGCGCCGATCCGAAGGTTCGATCCAACGATCGCGATACGACTCCTCCGAAGCTGATGGCGGGCACCCCGGCCGCTCCCATCTCGCGGGGCGGTTTGACGGCGCTGGTGTTCGCCGCGCGGCAAGGTTCCATTGAGGCTTGCGAAGCGCTCATCGGGGCGGGCGCGGATGTTAATGAAGGTGACGCGGATGGGAACAGCCCCCTGTTGATCGCGATCCTGAATAATCACGACGATCTGGCGCAGGTTTTGATCGACAAAGGCGCGGATGTCAACGCCGCGAACAAGGATGGCCGGACGGCGCTCTTTACAGCCGTCGATCAGCACGATGTGGACTGGTCCGATCGGCCTTTCGTGCCCGAAAAGGACAAGCTTTCGAGCCTCGATATCATTAAGTCTCTGGTCGAGCGCAAAGCCAATGTCAACGCGCAACTCACGGCACCTTCGATTATCAAGAAGGCCGCGCAGGATAGCCCGGATCGCACGCTTTCGACGGGCGCTACCGCGTTCATGCGCGCTGCGCGAAGCGGCGATACTGTTGTAATGCAGTATCTGCTGGATCACGGCGCGGATCCGAAGCTTACGAACAAAGACGGCGTGACCGCCTTGATGGTGGCTGCCGGTTTGGGTTATACGGATTCGAACCGTTCGACTGAGCCGGAAGCGCTGAAGGCGGTTCAGCTTTGCGTGAGCCTTGGCATCGCCGTTAATGCTTCCACGGACAAAGGCGAGACGGCATTACTGGGCGCGTCCCGCAGGGGGGCGAACACGATCATCAGCTATCTGGTCGAAAAAGGCGGCAACATCAACGCCGCCAACAAACAGGGTTTCACGGCGCTCGATCTGGCCATGGGAAAGGGCGCGGCGGGCGCCGCTCCCGGGATTCCGAAAGAGCCGACAATGGCGTTGATCCGGCAGCTCGGCGGTAATCCGGGCAAAGAAGTGAAAGAGGAAGCGAAGGCTCAGTAAAGATGTCGAAATCGACCAGGAATCCGGTAGGTCGCCGCGGTTTCCTTAAAGGCGCGGCGGCGGGAGCGGCGGCGCTGGTGGCAAATCCGGGCAGCGCGCCGGCACAGGAAGTACAGACGAAGGGCGCCGCCACAGGGCTTCCGTCCGCGAGACTGGCGGCGGCGGAAACGACTCCGCCTGCTCCCCGCCTGGATGTTTACCACACGGACCGGCCGGGCTCGGACTTCATGCTGGAAGTGATCAAGACCCTGGGATTCGAGTATGTGTGCGCGAACCCAGGTTCGAGCTTTCGCGGGCTGCATGAATCGATCGTGAATAAGGGCGGGAACAAGAGCCCCGAGTTGCTCACGTGCTGTCACGAAGAGTCTTCGGTCGCGATGGGGCATGGTTACGCCAAGATCGAAGGCAAGCCGCTGATGGTCATGGCGCATGGGACGGTCGGACTGCAGCATGCGTCGATGGCGATCTATAACGCTTACGCCGACCGCGTGCCGGTCTATATCGTTCTCGGCAATATCGCGGACGGTACGTGGCGACGCGGCGATGTCGAGTGGGCGCATAGCGTGCAGGACGCCGCGTCGATGGTTCGCGATTACACCAAGTACGACGATGCGCCGGTGTCGCTGACTCAGTTCGCCGAATCGGCGGTGCGTGCGTACAAAGTCGCGATGACGCCTCCGATGGAGCCCGTGGTGATCATCGCCGACGCGGTGTTGCAGGAAGAGCCGATGTCCGAGGCCGACCGGCGCACGGCGCGTATTCCCAAACTCACCTTGCCCTCGGCTCCCGCAGGCGATTCCGGGGCGGTGGCGGAAGTGGCGAAGATGCTGGTGGCCGCGGAGAATCCGGTCATCGTTGCGGGACGGGTTGCGCGCACGCCGAACGGGATCAATCTTTTGATTGAGCTTGCGGAGTTGCTGCAGGCGCCGGTGCAGGATCGGAGGTTCCGCATGAACTTCCCTTCAACCAATCCTCTGTATGATGGCGGCAGCATTGCCGATGCGGACCTGATCCTCGGTCTGGAGGTGCCGGATTTCTGGAATACCACGCATTCCATGACTCCCATCAACCGCATGGGCATGGAGAGTAAGCCGCTTACGAAGCCCGGCGCGAAGCTGATCACGATTTATTCCGGGGATCTGGCGGAGAAGAGCAATTATCAGGATCTCGGGCGCTATGCCGAGGTGGATGTGGCGATCGCCGCGGACGCCGAGGCGACGTTGCCTTACCTCATCGAGGCGTGCAGAAAGCTCGTTACGGACGATCGCAAGCGGGCGTTTTCCGACCGCGGGGCGAAACTGGCGGCCGCGTGGAAAAAGAAGAAAGAGCTGGCGATCCAGCAGGCGGCTTTTGGGTGGGATTCCAGCCCGATCACTACGGCTCGCGTTTCGGCGGAGTTGTGGAATCAGATTAAAGGCGAGGACTGGTCGCTGCTTTCGGAAGTGAATCCGTTTTTCAGCAACTGGCCTGCGCGGCTGTGGGATTTCGACAAGCATCACAACTATATCGGCGGGCATGGCGCGTATGGCGTCGGCTATGGCGCTCCTGCCGCGGTCGGGGCCGCTCTTGCCAATCGCAAGTATGGACGTTTGAGCGTGAACATTCAGTGCGATGGCGATCTGAATTATGCTCCGGCGGTGCTGTGGACGGCCGCTCATCACCACATTCCGCTGCTGAGTATCATGCATAACAATCGCGCCTATCATCAGGAGCTGATGTACGTCGAGGACATGGCGGCGCGCGCGAATCGCGGAATCGAGACATCCCGAATCGGCACGGGGCTTTTCGATCCGAATATCGATTACGCCGTTCTGGCTAAAGCGTACGGGGTTTACAGCGCAGGGCCGATCTCCACTCCCGCCGATCTTGCTCCGGCGCTTAAGAACGCGATTGAGGTTGTCAAGAAGGGTGAGCCGGCTCTGATCGACGTCATCACGCAGCCACGTTAATTATGAGAAATCTGTATTTGCCCTGTTTGCTTGCCCTGGTTGTGCCTGGTTTGGCGCTGGCTCAGAACGCGGAAAACGGGAAGCGCCTGTTTACGCGTGATGGGTGCTATGAGTGTCATGGATATGCGGGGCAGGGAACTGTTGCCGGGGCGCGTCTGGCGCCGCCGGTTTTGACTGCGGCCGGAATCAGGGCTTACATCAGGAAGCCTGCCGGCGCGATGCCCGCATTCAGCGATAAGGTTGTGTCGGATCAGGATGTCGAGGACATCTTCGCATATCTAAAAACGATTCCGGCGCCGAAGCCTGTAAAAGACATCCCGCTACTGAATCAGATTCAAACTCCCAAATAAAAACGGCGGCGGGAGTTTTGGGCTCCCGCCGCCGATACCCGCTTAAGTTATCGCAGGTCTTAGTTCACTGTGACGGACACGGTGGTGGTTCCCGTGCCGAAGCCGGTGGCCCCGGGCGCCATGGTGACGCTGTCGGTTGCGGTGACGATGACGGTGTACGTTCCGGACGAAGCGGTGGTCGGTTCGAGGTTGCCGCTGCCGTCGATCGTAAAGCCCGCCGTTGTGCTGGCGGAATCGAGCGTGTACACGATGGTTCCGGAACCGCCGGCCGCCGTCACGGTGGTGAGGATGCCGGAGCCGTTACCCGTCTGTGCAGTGGGCGTTGTATGCGTCATCTGCAGGCCTACGTTGATCTGGAAGGTGCTGGTTCCGGTCAACGGGGTGCTGCTGCTGTCGGTCGCCGTGATTACTATGCCGTTGTAGATACCGGCGGGAGTCAGGGCAGTCGTGCTCACAACTCCGGAATTGCTGATCGCCATACCGGCCGGTGCAGTTGCCGGAGCGGTAATCGCATAGGTGTAGGGGTAAGTGCCGCCGGTGGCAGTGACCGTCATAAGAGACGGGCTGGCCGTTCCGAACGTCGCGCTATACGGTGACGTACCACTGTCGGTCATGTAGAGGCCGCCGGCGACGACGATCGTCATGGAGTACGTGCCGGTCAGCGGGACGTTGGCCGAATCCGTCGCGGTGATGGTAACTGCGTAAGATCCTGCCGTGTTCGCCGCCGGGAGGCCGGAGATGACGCCGGTAGTCGGGGCGAGGATGAGACCCGCGGGCAACACGCCGGAGGTTACCGCATAGCGATACGAAGGAGTTCCTTCGGTCGCCGTCACAGTACCGCTCCAGGAGACGCCGACGGTCGCGTTCAGAGCATTGCCGGTCGGACCCGTCACTTGCAGTCTGGGCGTAACCCAAACCGTAACGCCGGCCTGGCTGGTCTGTCCGCCCACCGTGATCTGAACCGGCAGCTGGGCCGCAGTGGTGAGGGTGGTGATCGGGGAGGAAGTCAGCGGATAGTAGGGATACAAGGTCGAGCCGCTGGTTGCAGGCAGCTGAACGTTGATCTGATAGAGTCCCGCGACGGTATCGGCTACGAAGCCGGCATAGGTGACGGTCGCAGGGACGCCGCCGACGGTAACCGTGGGCACAGTCGACAGACATGGCGGGAAGCGGCCCGTATTGAGCAGCGCACTCTGGATTACCGCGCCATCGATGCTGCTGAGGGCGGGGCTGACGGATGTGGCGGATTGCAGGGTCGCCATATAGTTTCCGGTACCCGTAGTGGCTGCGATGCAATCCGTGACGGGAGTGCCGGTGCCGGTCGCGGTGTTGTCGGCGGTGCTGTCCGGAGCGCCCAGACCGGTCACGTAAAGCTGAATGGTGTCCGAATCGGCGCCGGTGGACCGCATTCCCGCGGGATTGGTGCTGGTGATCAGCGCGTAGGATGCGCTCAGAGCGGCTCCCGATCCCTGGCCATCGGAGCCGATTGTGAATACGCCCGGATCCGTAGCCGCCACGTTGACGGTGAATGGCGAGCTCTTCAGAAGCGTTGTGCCCGAGCCGTAACCGAAGCTCACGACGATGTCGACGGTCGCGCTTCCCACGTAGCCGGAAACGGCGGCCGGAACGATCAGATTGATCTGGCCGTTGGTGGCAAAAAGCAACGGGGCGGCGCCGATTACCGTGGTTGTCCCGTGGGCCAGGAAGTTTGCGGAAACCTGACGCTGGGTGGCGCCGGCGGCATCGGGACTCAGCGATGTCGGAAAGCGCAGAGTAAGAGGATCGGGGCTGCCCATCAGGATTTGAGTCGTGCTGCAGCCGGTGCCGACGGAAGAGCAGAAGTTCGCTCCAAAGAGGCTGATCATGTCGTACGGAGCAAGCGGTAGGAATGGCGGGCGGCGTTACTTCGACGAAAGCGGACGAACTGGTGACACCCTGAATAATCGGACCGCCGCCGATCGTGAGCGTGGCCGTTCCCGTGGGTATCGTGCAAGTCCCGTTACACAGACCGAGTGCAACCGTGCCGCCTGTGCCAGTAGGCGAGAAAGGAAGGTTCGGATCGGCGGTTCCCGGCACCACGATCGTCAGGATGATGTTCGAGGGATTGACGACGTTCACCGAGAGGTTGGTATCGGCAACAATGACGCCGCCAACGACGATACCGACTTTGGTTTTCAGCGTCGGATCGGTGCCGCCGACAAAACCCGTTCCGGTCAGAACGACCGGGAACGACGTACCGGAAACCGCGGTCGGCAGGCTTGCCGGGCTGAGGCCGCTCAGGGTCGCTCCCGGAGACACCACCGTCAGGCTGATGGTGACAACCGTCGTGGATGCCGGGCTGCCCCAGGTGAATGTTACGGTTCCGGTAAGCACGGTGCCGGGCTGCGCTGTGGCAAAGATCAACGAGTTGAACGTTACGCCGATCTGTGTACCGAAACTGTAGGCCAGACCCGATTGCTGGGTCGAACTGACGATTGGGGCCAGCGTGCCGCCGGTCGTGATGGTGTACTGAATGGGCGAATCGGTGGATAATGCGGTAATCGTCGTGGTCGGAGGCGCAGTTCCCAGAACCCAGGTAAGCGGAATCGAGGTCGAACTCACCGAGAGTTTCGGCGCTTTGTTCGTGACGAGGAGCGTAATGTTTACCGGGAGGTCTGCGTATCCGGAGACTTTCAGATAGACGGAAGCAGTGTAGGTGCCGGGCGCGAGACTATCGGCCACACCGGTCGTGGTGAAGCTGATCTGCCGCGGCGCGGTGCCCGATGTGACGTTTACGGTCAACCAGATCGGAAGCGACGCCGTGTTCACGGAGAAGAAGGCGCCCGAAACGGAGGAAGTCACACTAACGGTGGAGGATCCGGGGCTGCCCGAGCCTTTGACGTAGGAAAGCGAGATGCTGGGCGCGGCCGGAATCGGTGTCACGGTCAAGGGGCTCGGCGGTACAACCTGCAGAGTAACGGCGACCAGTTTGTCGGGCGCCGGAGCGTTCTGAAGATGCAGGTTGACGGTGTGCGAGCTGCCGGAGGCGAACGAGCCGCATCCCGCGGTCGCCGCGACGGTAAAGGTCGTGGCGGTTGACGTGGCAGTGCCTGCCGGCGCCGAGGGGTTAATTGTCAGCCAGGCAGGATCGTTTGCGGAGGTGGTGTCAAGAGTAAATGGCGTTCCACCAGCGGCTGCGGAAGTGACGGAGACCGTCTGCGCGGGCCCCGGGCTATAGACGCCACCGGTGAGAGTGCAGGAAATTGTAACCGGGGCGGCCACAAGCGCCGACGCCGAACTGGTTACGGTGTCATTCACCGTCGTGCCGGCATCCGATGCGCCGCCGGCGGTGAAGTGCAGCGTGGTGGCTCCAGTGCTGGCGCCGACGCACGCGGCTGCGGTTGTGACGGTGTATGTAATACCCGCCGCCTGGTTGGAGGTACTAAGAGTCTGTACGGTCGGCGCGGTAACGACAAGGCCGTTTCCGGGCGCGGTAAAACTGACAACGATGGTGTTCGAGCCGGTAAGAGAGGTGGTTGGTTTCACCAGAATGTTCGCCGGGGTTCCCGGTCCGGTGGCGGTGTTACAGGTGACGGCAACCGATGCGGTTACCGTCAAGGTAGTAGCTTTCATGGCGCCCGCGCCAAGAGTCAGCGCGAGCAGTGCGACGAATGCCCTGGCGCCGTGGCTTTTTAATACCGATAAGTCCATGGAGGACCGTCCTTGTCCCAAAGGTTTTCTCCACGACATCGCGGGGAGGCGATCGCTCGTTCGGATCGCTACAGGACATATCGACAGGTCGGAGGAACTGCTTGAGGAATTTGTTGGGGCCGTAACGAAAGTGAACCCGATTCGGCCTCGTAAGGAAGACGGAAGCGGTCAGGCGTAACGTATTGGAACAGCCCTCAGGTCACGCGGCGCCGGACCTGGGCTGCCGGTACGCTTCGCCCTTATAAATCATGCCGTCGATGGAGAAGGCCCCCGCGCCCACCAGCATGATCGAAATCGTGATAGCAAGAACCAGCAGATGGAACTCGAATCCCTCGCCTTTCTGCTGGCCGGTCCAGTTCATGAACAGACCATTCCGCAGGTGCACGGTGAGAATCGCGACGACCATGTTCACGGAAATTCCAAATGCCGCAATCCGGGTAAGAAAACCCAGCACCATCCCGATGCCGCCGAAGAATTCCGCCGCAATTGCAAGAAACGCGAACACCGTGGGAATGCCCTGGCTTTCAAACCCGCGCATCATCGCCGAAAAGCCCGGGCCGCCCCACCACCCGAGCATCTTCTGCGCGCCATGTACGAAGAACAACACTCCCACCACAATCCGGATAATCGCCGGCACAACATCAGGCTTCGTCCGGAAGATTTTAGAGAACATCGGCCGCCCCCTCAGGACAAAGTTTTACACGTTCCCATGGTTTTTCGGCGGATTGATAGAATGTTCGTTCCGGGGTAACCATTATTGGCCGCAATTTTGCAACTCAGCGACGCAATCGAAGAATTTGTACGCGACGACGATACTATCGCGCTCGAAGGATTTACCCACCTGATCCCTTATGCCGCGGGGCACGAAATCATTCGCCAGAAGCGCCGCAACCTGACGGTGATCCGAATGACCCCCGATGTAATTTACGATCAGCTCATCGGCGCCGGATGCGTGGCGAAGATCGTATTCTCCTGGGGCGGCAACCCGGGGGTGGGTTCGCTCCACCGGTTGCGCGATGCTATCGAAAAGCAGTGGCCGAACCCCATCGCAGTGGAAGAGCATGAGCACGCGGGAATGGCTGCGGCCTATGCCGCCGGCGCTTCGCATCTTCCGTTTGGCATCCTGCGTGGTTACATCGGGACCGATCTGCCGAAGCACAACCCGAACATCCGCTTTATCGAATGCCCTTTTACCGGTGAAAAGCTGGCAGCCGTGCCCGCGCACCGGCCGGACGTTACCGTCATTCACGCGCAGAAGGCCGATCGCAAAGGTAATGTCATGATGTGGGGCGTCGTCGGAGCCCAGAAGGAAGCGGTCATGGCCGCGAAGCGTTCGATCGTCACCGTGGAAGAAATCGTGGACGATCTCAACGCTCCCTCGAATTCGGTGATCCTTCCGTCGTGGGTTGTGGGCGCGGTCAGCGAAGTGAAAGGCGGCGCGTTTCCTTCCTATGCCCAGGGCTATTATGCGCGGAATAACGCCTTCTACAAACAGTGGGACGGCATCGCGAAGGAACGCGAAACCTTTCTCGCCTGGATCGACCGCCACATCATGGGCACAAAGGATTTCGACGGCTTCCTCAAGAGCATTGGCGCCCGGCAGACGGCTCCCGAAAGCGTGGTGGTGAATGCCTGACTATACGGCCGACGAAATGATGACCATCGCCGCGGCGCGCATGATGCGCAATGGGGCGTCCTGCTTCGTGGGCATCGGTCTGCCCAGCGCGGCGGCGAACCTCGCGCGCCTCACGCACGCGCCCGACACCGTACTCATTTACGAATCGGGCTGCATTGGCACGAAACCGCAAGTGCTCCCCCTCTCGATCGGCGACGGAGAACTCTCCGAAACGGCCGACACCGTGGTTTCGATCATCGAGATCTTCACCTACTGGCTCCAGGGCGGACGCATCGACTTAGGTTTCCTGGGAGCGGCGCAGATCGACCGCTTCGCCAACATCAACTCGACCGTGATCGGTTCTTACGACACGCCGAAAACCCGCCTGCCCGGCGCGGGCGGCGCCCCGGCCATTGCGGCCAATTGCGGAGAAGTGCTGATCACTCTGCGGCAAACGAAACGAGCGTTCGTCGAAAAGCTCGATTTCCAGACTTCCGGCGGCCACATGGAAGGCGGCGAGAGCCGCGCGCACATGCGCTTTCCCGGCAAAGGCCCGACTGCGGTTATTACCGACCTTGGCATCCTCACACCCGACTCGGCCACGAAGGAGCTGACGCTAACCAGCGTCCACCCTGGCATAACCGTGGAGGCTGTCGTCGCGGCAACCGGCTGGAGCCTGAAAGTCGCTGAAGAAGTGGCGACCACGCCGCCGCCCACCGAGACCGAACTGAACGTTTTACGCGATCTGCAGGCTCGAACGGCCAAAGCCCACGCTGGCCAGGATTAGCGCGGGTCACTTGAGAAACCGGAACTCGTACAATACCGAATTCAACTGAAGCGCTATCTTGTCGTGATCGGCGCGCGTAAGCGGCTTGCCCGGACCTGTGTCCGATTCCGCGATATTCATCGAAATGTCCCAGCACTGCTCGTCATGCCAGGCGTGGGAGACATTACTCCTCACCCGACGTCCCGCCACCGCAACGTCATTGGAGCCGACATAAACCCAGGTTGCGCCGCCGATCTTCATTCCCGATCCCGAACCGCAGGCAGCCTCGGATTTCGCGTCGGTCTTTTTCACTTCAATTGCGGCGGCTTCAAAACGGGTTCCCTGATAAGTGTCCGCCGGATATATCAGGCAAACCAAATCGGTTCGCTCGCACACTGGAGTTCCCGAAAGTGATTCCGCTCTCCGCAGCGCTGGCCCGGAGATCGCCCGGAACAATGGCGGTACCGTGATCGCGAAGCTTCCGTCAGCCGCTCTGAACTCCTTTGGCAGGATGGCGCTGGAATCCGGCATGACTGCCTCGAAGCCGCTCATCGGCGGATTACCCGGGTCCGGTCGCACGGCTTTGCCGTCAAACGTAAACATGAACCGCCGCGCCTCGGTTTTGATTTTGGGCTGGAACACATCGTCTCCCGGCTTGGCCCGATTCCGGCAATCATTCAAAGCAGCTTCGGAAATCACGGCCTGACCCAATTGAGCGTTAATGGTGATCTCCACCACGCCCGCGCTGGAAGGCCGGCTGAGCGCGACACGCTCGATTCGCCCGCTCTGCGCCAGACCGTTCAGCATCGCGGTGCAACCGCTAAGGCTGTCGTTCACCCTGAAGAAGATGTGCAGGCCGTCCCTTCGTTTCCGGAAGTCGGAATCCGCCGGATCGAGCAGGTAGAGGAAGGACTCACCGATTTGAGAATGGCCAAAGGAGGTACCGCAGATCAGAAGAGTCCTGCCGCCCGATCCCTTCACCGTTCGCGCAGTCATTTGCAATTCTGCCGGGTCCGTAGTTCACGAGCTGCCAGTCCGAACCCGAACTCGTGAGAAGAAAGCTTCCGCCGACAAGATCCGCCTGGTCTTCGCAGCCGATGCCGCTAACAAGCGCATCTTCGGAAGACGGCGAGATGAAATGCCCGAACAGTACCGCCCCGAGGTCCCAGGCACCCCCTTTCAAACCCGTGGCGTCCGGGCACAGGGCGCACCCGGAAGCGGTCTCGTGTCCTGGGCAAATCTGATGGAGTAACTGCTGAAGTTCCGCGGCGGGTGGATGAGACGCGTCGGATGGTACGAACGGCTTCCAATCAGCCCGACACAGCGGCGCGACCACCATCGCCGCAACGATCAGAATGCGGCGGACCGTCAAATCAGCCCCGGCCGCGTCCCCCGGCAGCAGGCGCAGGCAAAGCCGCAAGCGCGAGCCGCGCTTCCTTATAAGGATCGTTCACGAGCTTTGTCTCGTCGTTGAACACCATCGTCGCCCGCTGATCGGCCGTAAACGCTGGCCAGTGAGGCAGCCCCTTCGCGTTCGGATTCCCGCTCCGGGCAAATGCCGCCCACGCCGCACTCATCTTGTCGGATAACGCGTACCGATCCTGTCCGGTCCCCGTCATACTCTTCGCCGGATCGACATTCTCGAACACAAACGGAATCTCAAGCGTGTGATACGACCGCAGCTTCCCGTCCCGCGCGGTCGATTGCCAGGTGAAGTAATACTTGTAAACCGGCGCTTTACCCTGAGCCACCTTCCGGTCGGCTTCCGTGTGCACACCGGCGCTGAATGTCGCATCCGAAGCGATGATCTGATAGATCTCGACGTTGCTCTTCTTCGGACGCCCCTGCTTATAAACGGCAATCAGATGATCCACGGCCGCGTCGTCCGCGCGCGTAGTCTGCTTGACCCGTTTATGCAGATCGGCATCGTCGATCGGATCGAGCGGCGTATTCGGAAAGAAGTTAACTTCTTCTTCAACGCTGCCGATCAGCAACGGCACGGTCGCCGACTCTTCCGGCGCAGAGGGATCGAACGGATCATGCGGCAGCGACTTGCCGTCCACCACAGGCCCCAAACCGCCGAAACCCGGCCCCTGGATCGCCGCCGCGAGTTTGTCGAACGGCATGTTCTGAAGCTGGTCGATCTGATCGGGCTTCAGATTCAGCTTGTCGAGAAGAGCCTGCGCCGTTTTCGTCGCGTTGGCCCGGCTCACGCCTTTAATCGCAGCGCCGCTCTGACAGACCGCCCGATGAAACAGGCCCTTCGCAGAAGGCATCGCCATGAGGGTCGCAACCTTGCCGCCACCGCCGGACTGCCCGAAGATCGTCACATTTCCCGGATCTCCGCCGAAGCTGGAGATGTTGTCTCTGACCCACTCGAGCGCCTGCACGATATCGCGATGGCCCGCGTTGCTCGCGTCCGCATACTTCGGGCCGCCGACATCGGCGAGATAGAGGTAACCAAAGACATTCAGGCGATGATTGACCGTCACCACCGCCACATCGCGCTTGCGCGCAAGATTCGCGCCGTCGTACAAAATGTAATCGCCGGATCCCGAAGCGTATCCGCCGCCATGCAGCCACACCATCACCGGGCGCTTCTTGTTATCCTTCAGCCCGTTGCTCCAGACGTTCACAACGAGGCAGTCCTCACCCATCGGATTCTGTATATCCATCGAGCCGACTTCCGGCAACGGCTCGAGAATCCCGGGCTGCTGTGGCGACCGATGGCCATGTTGAGTCGCATCGCGGACATCGGTCCACGGTTGCGGCTTCGCGGGCGGCATGAAGCGGCCGGCCCCCGCGGTCGATGCGCCATACGGCACGCCCTTAAACGCATAAACCTTTTCGATCACCGCGCCGCGGACCTTGCCCGACGTGGTCTCCACGACCGGACCGTCGCCCGGCCCCTCTTTGGCCGCATTCAGCGCGCTGGTCAAACCCAGACCTCCCGCGAGCGCGCCCGCCGCCGCTGTACCGCGACCCAGAAACGATCGCCGATTCATATTTTTTGCAGGTTGATTTTCTTGCCGGGAGCTCATGCCGAAGGCAAGTATATCGTAAAAGGGATCTGGCAGTCGTCGTTTACGGTCGTCACTCACGGAGGTCCCGAAAGCAATGACAAAAGAGCAGGTCCGGGCACGTATCGAAGAGATTGGAATCATTCCCGCAATTCGCGTTTCTTCGTCGGAAGAAGCCCTGTTCGCCGCCAAAGCGCTGCTTGCCGGTGGCATCCGCGTGGTCGAGCTGACCATGACCACACCGGGAGCGCTGGAAGTGATCGCCGAACTGGCGCGCACCAACCCCGAGCTGATGGTGGGAGCCGGTACCGTACTCGACGCGAAAACGGCGCAAGCCTGCGTGGATGCGGGCGCGTCATTCATCACCAGTCCCGCGCTCGATCTCGAGATCGTGGAATTCGACGCCAGGAACGGTGTGCTCGTAATCCCTGGGGCTTTGACGCCGACCGAAGTCGTCGCCGCGATGAAGGCGGGAATGCATTTGATCAAAGTCTTCCCCTGCTCGCTGATCGGCGGACCCGGCTATATTCGCGCGTTGAAAGCTCCTTTGCCGCACGTGGCGCTGATCGCCTCGGGAGGCGTGAATCAGCAGACCGCGGGGGATTACATTCGCGCCGGATCCGCCGCTTTGGGAATCGGCGAAGACCTGGTTCCTCACGAAGCTGTACGCCGCCACAATTCCGACTGGATTCGTGAACTGACGCGCCGGTTTATGACGATGGTTTATGCGGCGCGCAACCCGGGAACGCGCTGACGGGAGCAGGAGGAATTGATGGACACAGGTAAAAACGAAGAGATTCGGATCGGGCAATTGACGATTCGGTTCCGGGTCGAGAGCGAGGCTTCCGGCGGTTCCGTCGCAGTGTTCGAATGCGATGTGCCGGCCACGGCAAAGGTGCCGATCGCGCACAGTCACGACGCCTATGAGGAGACGATCTACGGCCTCTCAGGCACACTCACGTGGACAGTGGATGGGCGCCGCATCGAAGTTGCTCCGGGCGAAATGCTTTGCATACCCCGCGGAGCGGTTCACCGATTCGACAACGTCCACGCTGAAGACGCCAGAATGCTGGCGATCGTCACCCCCGGCATCCTTGGCCCCGATTATTTCCGTGAAATCGCTGCCGTCGTAAAAGCCGGATCCGGCGGACCACCAGACCCCGACGCGCTCGCTGAAGTGATGCGGCGCCACGGGCTCACCCCGGAGCGCTGACCGGGATCGGGAGCCCGAAGTGGCTCCGAAGCTCGACTCCTGGCGGGAACGTGCACGCCTCGACACCATTCGCGCTGCGGTCTGCGCCGTAGTCGGATATATCGACCGTTGGAATTTCTCCCGAAAACCTGAGCCGGATCCCGCGGCCGATTCAGGAGAAGAACTCTGCGGATTTTTCCAGACACTCCTGCCGCTCCGCGGCGCTCAGGGTTTTAACCCTCGCCCGCCCTGCATTGAAGACTTGCCGCGATGATAGTCCCAGTCGCACCAGGTTGTCGCGGTCCTGACGCGGCAGGATAAGGTAATGCTTCCGGCAATCGAAGCTTCGGCACAGCAGTGGACGTCTCTCATAGATGGTGCACCCGTCGGGTCCGAGGTACACACACGCGCCTTCCGGCGTTGTGGCCAGCAAAAACACCTCGCTCCCATCGCGTCCGGCGGCAACGCGGAACTGATATGACTCGACCTCGTCGCCTTGTTCCGGATGCAGAAAGAGTCCCTGATTACTGCGGCAGCACTCGGTGCAGCCTGCGCACGGCACTTCGGTCTGTTGCGTAGCAGGCAAACTACAGTTTAGGCGGTCTTTGTTCTTCGCCAGTGATCGCCGGTGATTTCCACTATCCAGCGACATGCTGTCTGTCTGACTCTCGGAAGTAGTTCTTGATGTTTATCCTTCATCGATCAACCCTTCATCGGTTATATAGCCCGGACCAACTCTGTGTTAGCTTGCTATAGGGATTAGTACCGTGAAGCTGACCCGACTGGCGTTTTACGGCCTGCTCGCGGCAGGCTGTGCATTCACACAGGATAGCGACTCGCTGGAAATCCGCGGGATTGTTCTGGAATCGGGTCTGAACACCGGAGTCGCGGGCGCCGAGATCAGCGTCTATCAGTACTCAAAGACGCTGGAGCGGACCGTCTTCGCCACCGGCGCGACAGATCCCCAGGGGAATTTCCTGTTTCATCCCGCCCAGCCCGGCAACTACTACGTGGAAGCAAAAAAGCCCGCTTACTTCGCGACGATGGGATACCAGGGCACGGCTCAGTCTTTCCCTCAGGCGACTGGAGCATTAGTCACTGTGAGCCGTGATCGTCCGGAAGCGTATGTTCGTCTGGCACTGATGCGGTTAGGAGAGCTGAACGGCCGGGTCGTCGATGATGACGACAAAGCGGTCGAGGGCATTTCGGTGGAAGCGCTCGATGATTCCGGCTCGCAGCGCCGTGGCCGCACAACTGCGCAAACAGATCGAGACGGTTTGTTCCGGATCCGCAGTCTTCCTCCAGGCCAATATAGGGTGCGGGTGTCCGGCCTGAACTTCGGCATTTCATCTGCGGCGACAAAGTTCTCCCCCGGGGAGATGAATACCGTCGGCCTGGGTGTCGGGACTTCCTGGTGGCCCGGCGTTCAGGATTCCTCGACAGCAGGCCAAGTCACCATAGTTCCAGGGACACCGGCCGATCTCGGCACACTCCGGGTACTGAAAGAGGCTCTTTATCGCGTGCAGGTTTCCTTGCGGGGATGCCAACCCGGAGACAGGCTTCAATTTTCGATGAGCGCGGCCGACCCCGCCCTCACGGCGTTTCAGCCCATCAGGACGCCCGAAGGTGTTCCCACCGCGGCAGTTCTCTCTTCTCTTCCGGGCTGCGACGACATCCTGGTTCGCGATCTTCCGGCGGGCTCGTATGAGTTTGCGCTTCAGAGCAAAAATGCCTGGGCGCTCGCTCCGATTGAGCTGGTGGACAAAAATGTGTTTGTTACGGTCGCGATGGTTCCTGAGGCTGACGTCAGCGCCACGGTAGTCGCGGCGCATGATGGCGTTTCGTTACCGCCGCTCGACCGGTTGCGAATTCAACTGCTGGCTCCCCCTTCCCTTTTGCCCGGAACCATGGTCTCGATGTCGAAGCTCTCGGACGGCAAATTCTGGTTTCAACGAGTCGGGGGACCACGGCACGCAGTCATCGTGAGCGGTCTGGCCAGCGGATATTACGTAAAGGAAATTCGTTCAACCGGCGTGGTCGCGCCGGATGGGATCATCGCCTCCGGTCCGGGCGCGAGCATAGAGGTGGTACTCGACGACCAGGCGCCCATCCTGACCGGCGCCGTCACGGAAGGTGGCCAACCGGCGAAGCAGTCCAGGATCTATGTCAGCGGCTGGCCGGCGCCTTCGCCGCCGCCGGTTGGAATGGACAGGCTGCCCTTGGTGATCGGGGATGAAGAGGGCCGATTTCAGATTACCGGGTTGCCTCCCGGCGAATATGGCGTGCTGGCTTTACCATCGGGTCCGATTCCCGAAGGTGAGAACGAGTGGAGTATCACGCCCCACCTTTGGGATCGTGCCGAAAGGGTAGTTTTGGAGCGCGGCAAACAGAAAGAGATGGCCCTCTCGCTTACCGATCCGTTTCTCCAGTAAGCGGGGTCAGACAACGTATGTTCGTGCCCGCAGGTACCTACTGCCAGCGGGCAGGAGCGAGCTGGATACTCGCGAACAGCCTGGGCAGATGCTTCTGGAGCAATTCGTCGATCTTTGAAGCGGCAGGGACGCTGAATGGCGCACGCCGCGGATACATGCGGTCGTTCTCCCAATAAATCGACCACTCCTGCGTGGATTCGATGAATTCACGGGCGAAGCCCTTCGCTTCCGGAAATCCCTGTTCAATCTGGAAGCAGCCGGTCAGGCAGATATCGACATACGACTGCACGATGGGAAACTGCGGGGCAGGCAGACTCTTCTGCCGCTCGCCTTCCTTGAATTTGTTGACATAGATCCAGACTTTCTCTTTGGGCTTGTAGCTGCCGGAGAGAATCTGAACCGAGCCGGTAATGTCCGTGGGCGTATAACCCTGTTCACGCGCGTTGGTGGCTTCCAGTTCCTCTTTGGTCACCGCGTAGACCACCCCGTTCACGGATCCCGCTTTCTCCGGGATAGCCCCGGCAAACGTGGTGCTGAAGCCAATGGCGCCTGTGCGAGCCCACCATCCGCGGACGAATCCGGGAGCCCGGGCCGGCAATACATACATCGCCGCCGGAGTAGTCCTCATACGCGATGCCTGCTCAATCAGGGAACCATATCCGAAAATGTACGGCAAGATTCACTCCTTCTGCCGGCATGCGTAAATAGACGCTCACGCCGAGTATCCATTAGACATCCCAGGCGGTAGCCGCGTCAATTTCAGAGAATGGCGCGCGATTTTTTGTTGTTTTCGGGATTAATCGCGTCACGGAAGAGTTGATTCGGCGCGGTTTTGCGGAGCCTGAACACCCCTTCCGCCTCCGCCATCCGCCATCGTCCAGGCCGGGTTGATATAAACTTACCCTGAAAACTTTCAGCGGCGGTGACATGAACATCCGCAAACTGCTCGATTGGCGCAAGCTCCTCATCTATTCGCATCGGTGGATGGGCATCGGCATCATTGTGATGTTCCTGGTCTGGACGCTCTCAGGTGTGGTCCTCATGTACTACGGCCACCCGCAAATCACCACCGGAGAGCGCCTGCTGCGACTCGAGCCCATCGACTTTTCGACCGCAACGGTAACGCCGGCGCAGGCGGCGACGAAGGCGGGCATCAAACCCTCGCGCGTGCGCTTGTCCATGTATGCCGGCCGGCCCGTGTACCGGCTCACCCGGAACAGCATCGGCAACTGGTCTACGGTCTACGCCGACACCGGTGAAGTCCTTCCCCGCATGGGCCCGGAGCAGGCCCTGAAGTGGATGAAGCAATTCGCTCCCGAGTACGCGTCCACCATGACGTACGACGCTTATCTGGAGACCCCCGATGAGTTCACGAGAATTCCCACACTGGCCGGGTACCTTCCATTGCACCGCATTGCCATGAACGATCCGGCGGGCCACGAATACTATATCTCCGAAAGAAGTAACGACATCGTTCAGAAAACGGACCGTCGCGGCCGCATTCTCGCCATCTCGGGCTACGTCCTTCATAACCTGTTCTTCTTTCGACAGCGCGCCTGGTGGACGCCGCTGCTGGATTTCATCGCCTGGACCGCCATCCTCATGGCCATGACCGGTATCGTCCTCGGCATCTGGCGCGTGGCGTTCAAGCCGCGATTCCGCCACAAAGGCGTTCTGTCCTTCACACCCTACTCCAGTTGGATGAAGTGGCATCACTATGCCGGGCTCGCCTTTGGCCTGTTTTCGATCTTCTGGATCCTGAGCGGAATGATCCCGATTACCACGTTCCCGATCCCGGGATGGTCGCGGGTGGCGAAGCGCGTCGAAAGCAACGGCGAGGGTTTCATCATGGGGACTCCAACCCTTTCCCCCGCATCGACGATGACGAAGGACATGGCGCGCGCCGTCACAGGTGGCCCCTTGAACCTGCAGCCGCTCCAGCTCGACAACCTGCGAAAGGCGATCGCCAGGATCGAGGAAAGCTTCGCTCCGAAGGAATTGGAGCTCATACAGTTCCGAGGCGAGCCCTTCTTCCTGGCTTATCGCCCGCCCGCTACGAAAGAGGAGGCCGGACACTGGACCACGAACAACGCGATCAACATGGTCAATCTCCCGCAGGATAATCCGCACCTGTTCGTCTCGATCCGCCATCCGGAGAACGGCGTGATGACGTCATTCGGCAAAGAAGTGATGGAACAGGCGTCCCGTGAAGCCATGCCGAATGTCCCCGTCATCCAAAGCGAGTGGCTGACCCGCTACGACAACTACTATCATCAGACGACGGCGTCATTCGAACTGGGCAGGCACAAGCCCGCTTATGTGTTGCCTGTGCTGCGCGTGCGTTACAACGATGAGAACCAGACGTGGCTGTATTTCACGCCGTCCCTCGGACAGATGGTCAAGTTCGATAAGCGCGATCGCGCCAACCGATGGCTCTATTACGGTTTGCACGCGATGGACTGGCCGGGTCTGTTCCAGCGGCGGCCATTGTGGGACATCGTGACACTCGCATTGCTGTCAGGTCTGGCGGCGATAAGCGTCACGACCATCTTGCCGGCCTTCCGCAGGATGAAGCGGCACGCCGTTCATGGCTGGAAATGGGCGTTCCAGCCGAAGAAAGCAGTAACTGCGCGGAGTCCGGGGTGGGCTGTCTCCAACCGCGACCGCATTACCGGGGATTAACCTCTACTGCGATTGATGGCAGGCCGGATGTTTTCGCCCATCGGGTGCGGATGGGTTTTTGGGAGATGATCGATTCGGCGCGATGATACATTCCACCGCCCGGACAAAACCGGGGACGATCACGTCAGTGTGAAACGGAATGCCGGCTGGGGAAACTACAAAACCGTGGCTGGCCGTATGTTTCAGCCTGCCCTCCACCCCCCCCCCGGATCCCTCAGCGAGGCTGAAACGAGGCCGAAACGGGGCTGAAACAGCTACGGGAAACAAGAACTTTCTACTTTGCTTGTTTCAGGAATTTTCTCTTTTGCATTGACGGCGGGGAAAGGCTCAAAGCGAGGCATCCACAAATCGTGATAAAATCCTCAGCCGATGGGCAACCGATGAGGTTTCATCGAAATGACCAGGCGAAATTTGGGATTTGTGGCGACGGTCTGCGTGCCCGCCGGCCCGCTGCAGACCCATCACTCGCCGGCGGGCGTGTCCGGCGTGAAGGAAAAAAAAGAACTTTCCGGGGCAGTGACCGGCGTGAAGTTCACAAACCCACACGGTTCGCCGGCTCTCGCGGTGAAGAATCAGGACGGGTCGCCGACCGGGCGGGTGATGACCCTCGGATTGCGCAAACAAAGCTCCGCCGCGGCGCACGCCCGGTGCGGGATCGGCAAAACCGGAGCGAATGCGCTCCATACCGCAGCGAGATCAAACCGGGACGAGATCAAAGTGAAGCTTCTGCAGGCGCGCGACGGCAGTCCGCAGGGCTTCCTCAAGACCGCGATCTTGCCGGACGGACGCGTGATCCGGATCTCCGCCGGTAACCGGAACGACTAAACGAAGAAGGGAGATCATCATGGCTATTCTACGAAAGATCTTTGGGACAAGTATCGCGATCGCAGTCGCCCTGACGGTCAGCGAGCCGTCCTCGGCCTTTGCACAAGGAGTAGGCTCCGCCCCTGCGGCGCCGGCTCAGGGTGGCCGGGGCGCGGGCGCCGGAGGTGGTGGACGAGCTGGAGGCCGCGGCGGTCGAGGCGGCGCGCCGCTATACACCCCTGCAGCCGGCGCGAAGGACCTGAAAGCAGTGCTTTTCAACTGGGGCTGGTACATGGGCATGCTCCGAAGCAGCGAAGAACGAGACCTGCTTATGTCGCTCGAATACCAGGGCGAGGGCACCATTCAAGTGAATGGTCAGCCTTGCAATGTAACGAAGTATCGAACCAGCATCAGCTACCAGACGTCGGGCGAGCGGGTTCAGTACACGGGCACTCGGCCTAATGGCCAGGCGTGCTCCGATGTCGAAGTCCTCAGTGGCGGGTATGCCTGGAACGAAGACATTGCGGGCGCCGAACTCGACCCCGGTAAAGGCAAGGCGAAGGCGATGCCCGCAACCGTAGAGGAACGGATGATTCGCCTGTGGGCCAGCCCGCAGGGCGCCTTCAAGAGCGCGATGGCTGGGATCAGTGATCCACCGGAAATGGCGCCCAGGCCGCAACGGGTACCTGCCGACGTCTCGAAGGCCGGCAAAACCTCCGTCTCGTGGGAGAACGGCAAGCCCGTTCTGTCGTTCCCGATTCCGGGTGTCCCCGGGGCGATGGCCACCGCTTACCTCAACGACAAGTACGAGGCCGAACGCGTGGTGGTCAAAAAGGGAAACGACACCACCGAATTTACCTATAGCGGCTATAAGGACTGGAACAATCCGCTCAATCCGGCCGAGGCCCTTTACGCGGGCAAGATGACGGAACGTAAAAACGGCGCCGTCGTCCGCGACATTACGACGACGCTGACGGAAACGGGACAGATGTATGTCGTGATGCCGGTTCCGGCCAGCGTGAAGGCGGCGATGACGCCAGCGTTTCAGCCTCCCAACTGGACTCTGAATACCGACGCGGCGCCGGCGCGGACGACGCAGACTGCAGCCGTCGAAACTCCGCGGAGGGCCGACGGGAAGCCCGATATGACAGGAATCTGGGGTGGCGTTCCCCCTCCAATTTCGGGTAGTGGGACGCGCCGATGTGGCCCGACGCAGATCGGCTGCAAAGTCGCACAAGACAACTTCTGGGTGGATTATGAGTGGATCTCACCCTCGCGGTTCGGGCCGAGTCGTCCCAATTACAAACCCGAATTTTGGGACAAGATTCAGGAGCTCGATCAGTGGACGAATAAAGACGACCCGGTCATGACCTGTCAGCCGCTGGGACTCCCGCGGCAGGGCACGCCCCGGCGGATCATCCAAACCGACAAAGACATCCTCTTGTTCTATTCGCAGTATGCCGATTACGGCGGTGGAAACACGGAATTCCGCGACATCCCCACCGACGGACGCGCGCGCACCAAGGAGAAGTCGCTCGAAGCGACGTACTACGGGTACAGCATTGGTAAATGGGAAGGCGATACGCTCGTCATCGACGACACTTCATTCGTCGATACGACGTGGCTGGGACGAGGAGGCCTCTTCCATTCCGACAACATGCACATCATCGAGAAGCTCACGCGTGTCGGAAATGAAATCCGCTACGACATGACGATCGAAGATCCGGATTCGTTCATTGAGCCGTGGGTGATGCCGACGCGAATGCTGCGGCTCAACGCCAACGCCGATCTTATCGAGCCGGAGCGTGCGAATTGCGAGGTCTACGAGACGGGGAAGATCAGCACCCAGCTTCGCCACTGACGTTTTTCAGGAACCAGATCCGCAGCCCGTTTCGGAGTTCACTCCGGGACGGGCTTTTTTTTGTCCGGCAATGTCTTTTCTGGCGCTCCGCCGAAAGCAACGGCAAGGTTTGGTGTGTGGGGCGGATCCCCGGATCCGGAGCGCTGGACCCCCCCGGTCGTTCAGGAAAGCAATAAACTGAATTTGAAACCAGAAATGAAGTGAAGCAATCGCCCCAACAACAAAACTTCGCCTGCTACCGCACCTGTGTGTCTTCTGCCGCCGCGCCCGCGTGAAGTGACGATGCCAGCGGCAGAAGCACCAGCGGCAGGAGCAAAGGTGCAGTACTCAGCGATCGTGCTGGGCGCAACGGGGAACGTGGGCGGACGCATCCTGCACCTTCTGATCAGCAATCCTCTGTGCATGAGGGTGATCTTGGTGACGCGCCGCAAGACGAACGCCTTCGCCGACCCAAAGTCTCTGAAGTAATCGTCAACATGGACCGGCTCGAGGAGCAGGTTGCGCCGCACGCCCAGGGAGTCGACATCGCGCTCGCCGCCTTCGGCGTCGGCAAGCGTAGCGCGAAGATGCCCGAGGACGAGGTGCGCAAGATCGAAATCGTCTATACCCATGCCTTTTGCCAAGCCGTCAGGGCGGGAGGCGCTCGCGTGTGCGGGGTCATGACGGCGCCAGGCGTAAACCCCGAGTCCGGGATGAACTACCCAAAGATCATCGGCGAGAAGGAGGCTGCGGAGTCCGTCAGTCCACAAGAACGACCTCGCGCGCGCGATGGTAGCGCAGTCGGAGCAGGCGTTACTCGCGATCGCGCAGGGCAACGCTCCCCGGAAGCCGACCGTGAAGATTCTGGAGTACAAGGATATGAAGCCCTTCTTCGTGAAGGGCGATAGCGACGAGCCTTAAGCAGCGGCAAGCTGCTGCAACACACGAAGCACGATCTTGCCGTGCGACCCGCGTCTTTCCGCCCCCGGCCCACCGCGCGACATTCCGTGAACCCCTGGCAGGTTCCCGGCGATGTCCCTCCAGGCCTGGGCCACATCTTGGAGCGCGTACACAGTCGCCACGTCCGTTCGTATCGTCTCCGCTTCCAGCAGTCGCGCGATTCCGCCGAGCATATTCCCTGACGGCGCGAGCCTCATCATCGCGCCCGTCACACCGTGCCTCGCGGCCTCTTCCTGCGATACCGGCTGTGTAGCAGAGAGGAGATAGCCGCCTTCCTTCAAGACCAGGAACGAACTCTTCTGGATATCGCCACCGACCAGGTCAAAGACCACATCGACCTTCTCTCGCAGAACCTTCTCGAACGTAGCCTCTCGATAATCGAAACCCGGCTGACGCCGATGAATATAACCCGGCTGGCGCCTGATGCGATGCCAGTTGCACCGCATAGGCGCCCACAGCCCCGGCGCCACCATGGATCAGGATCGTTTGCCCCTTTTCCAGGTGACCATGGGTGAAGATTCCCTGCCACGCAGTTTGTGAGGCCACCGGCACCGATGCCGCCTCCTCAAAGGAGAGGTTGGATGGCTTCCTTGCGATGACCGCCGCCTTGACAGCCAGATACTCGGCGTACGCGCCACCCGTTCCGCTGACGCCGAACACGGCATCGCCCGGCGCCCATTCCGCAACGTCACCGCCAAGCTGTTCGACAACCCCTGAAAACTCATGACCAGGTATCCACGGCAGGTCGATCGGGAGTATCTGTCTCGCCGCTCCCGAAGCTTTAACCAGATCCAGATGATTGACGGCGGTGCTCTTGATCTTCACCAGGATCTCGTCGCGTGCGATCGTCGGCGCCGGTACTTCGTCGAACACCAGCTGCCCGCCGTATTCCAGCAGTCGGACTGCTTTCATGTGAGCCCTCCTCGCCCCTGGCGGCGTGCCCAGTCGGGGAGTTTCGTGAGCGCGCGGCCGAACTCGCGTTCCAGACCGGCGATGTCGGCGCTATACCCGACGTCCTCGAACCACTGCAGCATCAACGCCATATCCTCGCTGTACTGCCGGACCTGTTCAATTGGCGTCTGCGCGAACGCAATCGGCCTCCCCAGCGCCTCCGTCAGGATCTCCGCCGCCTCCGGCATCGTTCGTACGTCACCGGCGATGTCGATCTCGCGCCCGTTCAAGGCAGCGGCATCGGTAAACGCGAGCGCACCGAACCAGCCGATGTCATCCACCGCAATCATCTGCACCTTCGTGTTTTGCCCGAGCGCCTAGGCTAGCGTGTCGCCCTGCAGACTAAAAGGCGCCAGCAGGTTCTCCATGAAGAACACCGGACGCAGGATCACATGCGAGGGGAAGCGAAGGCCGCGCACCGTTTCCTCGATGCGCCACTTGTTGTCGAAGTGCGGAACGCCCGTCCGCTTATCCGCCGATCCCACGGATGTGTAGACATAGTGTTCGACGCCCGCCTCGCGCGCCAGCGTCGCAAGACGCTTGCCCTGCGCCTCCTCCCGCTCGACGCCCGCCTCCCCCCCGTTCTGCACGCCGAAGACGCCCCACGCGCCTGCCAGCACACTGCGCAGCGAGGCCTCGTCATCGAGATCGCCCTTGACGATTTCGACGCGAAGGCGCTTCAACGCCGCCGCGCGATCGCTGTCCGGCTTGCGCGTCAAACCCCGCAAATGGAAACCGCTGCTCTGCAGCGCCTGCGCGACCGCGCCGCCCTGATTGCCTGTCACTCCGGTAATAAGAATCGTTCGATTGTTTGTCATTGCTGAAACCCCATCTCTTCTGGTGCTGCCCCTCAAGCTTGCGCCTTCGATCGCGACTGGAACAACCCGGCAAATGCCGGCCTGACGTCGACGAAGATCACCGCCCACAATAACGCCACGAGGAGGGCCAGCGGAAGCCCGCTCGGTGCCATCAAGGCATGAAAAACAAGAATGTTGACGATCACCGGCGCCAGCACTGCCACCGCGAGCGGCACGTAACGATTGGCCAGCAGAAGTGCCCCTGCAACGACCTGAAACGCGAAGATCACCCACAGATAGTGCGATGCGTACAGTGCGCCCATGAACTGTCCTGCAACGCCCCCTGGCGGGGGAAGGGGAATGAAGTTCAGGAAGCCGTTGAGGCCGAAAACAAGAAAGATTACGCCCGCCAGATACCGGGCGATTACGGAAGCAGTTCTCACAACCAGGTTCTCCTTTTCGATCGGTGCTATTGCATGACGTAAATTATATTGATGTCGATTTAATTGATTGAGGTACACTTCCAGCAGATTCAGTTTTTTATGAACCGGCGCTTTCTCTTATGAACCGACGCTTCTTCAAAGCACGGACCACGTCTGGCTGGTAATGATGAAGGCGATGCGAGCCCTGACGAGATACGCAGCCGCCGGTATTGAAGAGACCGGGCTCGGCCTCTCGGATTTCGGCGTGCTGGAAGCCCTGCTGCACAAAGGACCTTTGCCCGTCAATATGATAGGCCTGATCGTCGATCTGACCCCAGGCTCGATCAGCACCGCTGTCGACCGCCTCTTCGCAAAGGGCCTGGTCAGCCGGGTCGAGAGCAGCGAGGACCGGCGCGTTCGCATCGTGGCCCTCTCGGCAGCCGGCAGGGACCTTATTGCTTCAGCCTTTAGAAAGCACTCCGAGCAGATGAAGAGAGTGTTCTCTGAACTGAGCCCGGAGGAACTTCGTGGCCTCGAAACGGCACTTAAGAAAGTCGGCAAGAGCGCCGCCGGGCTAATGGAGGAGAGTTGAATGGTATGAAACAAGCGGAGATGGAACCCTTCTTCATCGAGCGCGAGAGCGACGAGCCTTGTACAGCAGCGAGCTTACGGCCGACGACAGGCTCACCTCGATAATCCTTCTGATTCAACGCACACGTTTCCGAGCCGCTGTTAGCGATCATCTGAAAACGTATTTTTCTGGACCGGCGAGGTGGACCTTGCGGCAAAGCGGTTCAGTTTGAGGCGCAGGTATTCCAGATAGTTCTCGGGCATGGGATGAACGAGGAGTTCATCGATAACTGGCTGGAAGTAAGCCAACGAGCGGATCGGTGGCAAAGGCTGCAGGTCCGGCGGTCGGATCAATCGGCGCAACGAACCCAGCAGCAGGGCCGATTCGACGATGCGGAGCGGGATGCCGCGATCATGCAGACGGCGAGCCTGCCGGTGGTCCTGAAGGTTTGCCGACAAGGGCGTCTCCGGCAGTTCGACGTATGCCATGACGACGGCGGCCACATAGACTGCCGAATCGGATTCGGGCGCGGACGGAGTCATTTCTTCCTCCGTCGGGCTGCGGTTTCCAGCTCGCTTTCGCGGACCCGATAGCTGTTGCCCTCGATCACGGTTACGTCGGCATGATGGAGCAGGCGATCCAGAAGCGTAACGATGCAGGTGGCGTTGGGAAAGACCTCGTTCCACTCTTTGAACGGTCTGTTGGTTGTCAGAATCACCGGCTTGCGTTCGTAGCGGCGATTGATGACTTCATAAAGTAAGTCGGCGGCCTTGTCGTCGAAGGACAGATACCCTACCTCGTCCACGCATAAGAGTCCGACGTTGGCATAGCTGCGCAGCTTGCGGCGCCGGCCTTCGGGCGTCTGGCGATGCAGGTCTTCGAGCAGCGCCGGCGCCGATCGGAACAGCACTGAACTGCCTGCCAGCACGGCCGCATGACAGATGTTCTGAGCGATCATCGTTTTGCCGAGACCATTGCGGCCCACCAGAACCAGGTTGCGCGATTCGCTCAGAAAGTCGAGCGTAAGCGCACGCTCGATCACGTCGCGTTCGATTTTTGTCGGCCAGTTCCAGTCGAAGTCGGCCATCGGTTTGAAGCCTTTGATGCCGGAGTATCGAAGCCGCCGCTCCATGCTGCGGCGCGAACGCTCGTCGATTTCGGCTCGTACGAGTTGCTCGATCAGCTGCTGAGGCGACCAGCGGTTTTTTATCGCCCGCGCCAGGAAGTCATCCAGATCTGCGGGTATTGCCCGCAGGCCGATCTGCCGGAGTTGCGAGGAGAGACTATTGCTCAGAGTCGTCGTCATCACTGCGGGCGAGTTCATCGTAGGTCTCCAGATCGTGAGGCCGGACTTCGATAGCCTGGGCTTCGGGGTGACGGCTGAGATCGATAGCCATGTGCGCGGGCGCGGATCGCTGCTGTTTGCGCAACAGAAACGCAACCGACGACGCTCGTGGAGTATTCCGTTCCAGCGCCTCATTGATGGCGCGGCGCAATGCGGCCGGGCCATACAGGTCCAGCAGTTTGAGCAGTTGCGCGGTCTGGCTGCCCGCCGACTCCCCCTGCGCGAAGGCGAGGTCGATGAGTGCTTTGCTTTCCGGCGCGGCCAGTGCCAGACGACCTCCGGGAGTTGCGTCGAAAGCCTTGCGCTTCGTCTTCAGCACTGCTTCCTGATGAGCCGGATACAGGACCAGCTGATGGCGGTCGTAAGTGCGTGGATGGCGGGCGATCTCCGCCGAACCTTCGAGGATTCGCACCAGCGAGTCCGAGGCGACAAGCGTCAGTTGGCGACCGACGGCTTCGGGAGGAATCGAGTAGTCGTTGAGATCGAAACGAACATAGATCGTTTTCGCGGCCCGCACCGGCAGAACGAGATCCGTCTGGAAAGGATGAGCGGGTTTTGGCAGCAGGCGCGGCTGTTCTTCGGCGAAGACTTCAGCAACGGTGCGGCTGTCGTCTCCGGGCCAGCCTCGCCGGTGCGCCACCTGATCGCGCCAGAGCCATGCCTGCCGATTGCATTCGGCGAGCGTGGTGAAGGAACGGCCGGCCCAGAAAGATTCGCGCACATAGCGAATCGCTCGCTCAACGCGCCCTTTCTGATTGCCGGCGCGGACCTGACAGGGCCGAGCGACGAAGTGGTAATGAGCGCAGAGCTCCATCAGTCGCGGGTTGAAGTGGATCTCGTTGCCCCGGCGTTCGAGGACCGCACTGCGAAGGTTGTCGTAGAGAATCACGCGAGGCTGGCCGGACCAGTCCTCGAAGGCATGAACGTGTCCGCGCAGAAAGTTCTCCATCGTCTGGTCGAAGAAGAACTCCAGGTACAGCGCCCGCGACCAGGACAGCGTGGCCACGAAGCAGGACAACGTGCGGCGGGCTCGGCCCACGGCGACGTGGCCGAAGTGTGCCCAGTCGACCTGTGCCTGCTCGGCGGGGAACGCCTGTAGTTTCAGGAAGGGCTCGCGCGCGGCCGGGCGCAACCGGGCCACAGCGCGCCGCAGTTGTATTATGCTGCCGGTGTAGCCGCGCTCGCGAATCATCTGATGAATGCGCGTGGCGCGCAGCCGCGGATGCTGATCGAGTATCTGACGGACGAACTCCATATAAGGGTCCGTAATGCAGGCACGCATCGGCTCAGTACGATTGAAGCGATCCGATTCGATGGCGTTGCGAACGGCATCGGGGTGAACGTTAAGTTCGCGGGCAATGGTGCCGATTTTCCAGTGTTCGGCGTAAAAGTAACGCCGAATCTGCACGCGCGTTTCCGGGCTGATCATGAGTTCCTTCTTCCACATCGCGGATATCGTGGGAAGGGATCGACGAACCGGCCCTTTCGTCCGCACACGACGCAGCGAAGGAAGGGGACCGGAGGCCTCTCCAGCAAGCCCCGGTGTCTGACGGCGGCGCCAGCACCGGATGAAGCTGTCATCGGCGGTGTTTCCGGCGTCCCACAACCGCATGATGCCGGAGAAGAGATCGAAACGGAACATTGATCCGTCACGCGGGCGCGGCGATGGCGGTATCTGCGCTGGCGGTCACGATGATCGAGCCTTCCTTCCGGGCTTCGCTGGTGGCGGTCGTTGGCGCGGCGGCGCTGGCCGCGGCGGGCTTCGAAGCGGCAGGTATCACTGCAGTAACGCTGCCCTCGGTCGCAGTGCCGGCAGATCCAGAAAACTGCGTGACATCCCGCAGCCGGACAAACGCGTTGACGAAGGACCACCTCACCATGCCGATCCATGTGCGCCGCCAGGCAGGGCTGGACAACGGCGACCGATCATGGCAGGTTAAAACCAGTTTGTTGTGTGGTTACCTGATGAAGGTTGCCAGATTGGACGCCCGGGCCGCTCGAACGGCCCGGACATCCTATGCGTTCCCGCCTTCGACGAAGAACTTTATCGTGGCAAGGTTGATGACTGACGGATGATTTGCGCCTGCGGCGCCGATGATGTCGTCGGGCTCTACACCGGCGACAGTTCAGAAAACGACGATTTCAGATGATCGATGACAGAGCCGCGACCGGAAGGGAGTGTTTGCCCGGCTTTTTCGCACCCTGTTAGAAATGGCAAACCGCTGATTGCATTGCGACCACGAGGTACTGATCAACCGTCGCTCACGCGGCGTATCGAATCACTTCAAGCTCCGCGGACCGATCCACCGCGGCCAGAAGGCGATCGACTCGGATCATCGCGACGTTCTGCAATTCCGTTTCGCCGCACTGTCGGCACTGGAGGACCGGCAACGCCCTTACGATCACGATTGACGTGTCGCCGACTTTGAACGGCAGGTCGGTGACGCGTTTTTCCATCGCGCCGCCGCACACTCGACAGTTCACTCTGCGAGCCTCCTCAAGAGCCCGTTCTTACTTTCGCCATCGTCCGGCTTCAGATCCCGCAGTACCCGTTCCAGAGCGGCGGAGTAAGAATCATGCTTTTTCCATTCCCGAAAATTCCCGATGTGCCGCTGTCGGCGAATGGATGCAGCCCAAGCTTCGTTTGTTTCCATGATGGCATCATCCAGCGTAATTGGAAATAGCAGATTCCGCTTCTCGCGGTGCTCTCGTTCGAGACAGGACTCGACTTCTTCCCGCACCCAATCGCTCTGCACGGAATGTTTCGACAACACCAGCAATAGCTTGTCGTGGAGCCGGATTGCCTCGTCAATGCGCTGACGAAATCGGTCACCTATTTTTAGTTCTTCTGGTGCCAACCAACATCGGACGCCTTTAAGCTGAAGATCCGCATAGATACGGTCAACGAAATCCTGATCCTTTGTGGAATAGCTGATAAAGCAGGAATAAAATTCTATCGGTCGCTGCAGCAACGAGGGGAGGTATTCGATAAGGTTTTCGGGAAGGCCGCACCCGCGAAGAAAGGAAACGGGCAGGGGCCACGATTTTGCGATCGTCTGGTAATCGACGATGCTTGGCCCAAGATGTTGACAGTATTCGAGTCCTCGTGCCCCGGTGAGGTTCGCGTTCCCGAATATCGTAAACGCCAGGCGCGTGTGCCTGAAATTCGCATCGCGCAAGTTCGCGCCGTGGAGATTAGTTCCGATCAAAGTGGCATGTTCAAGATTCGCACGGTAGAGATTAATCCCTGTCGCATCGTCAGAAGCCAAATCCACTTTGGAAAGGTCCGCATTGAAGAGATCCGGGACGACTGCGGGATTTGCCCTCCTCCACGCGTTCCATTCAGTAATCACACCATTGCGAAGCATCGTAACTTGGTCCGGATCGGACATCGTCTGAGAGTAGTATATCGGCGACTTCTTCCCCCAGAAGAGTATGTCGGCGACCGTCGCGTTGCCTGCTTTCGGATGCCTTCGTCGAAATTCCGGCCGCGCGCGGTTGCGCGTCGTTTCGCACAGAGGCGTCTTAGGCCACACTCGAATGATCCGGCGCGAGTTCCTCGAACGCCCTATCTCGGGAGCATGGCGCCCGCCAAACGAGCCAATGCCGCAC
>CAWJTK010000018.1:0-130405 GCA_963845785.1 Terriglobia bacterium
GCGCGTTACCCGTCAAGTGAGGACGGCCATCACATGCCGACTTCCGCAGACGCATCTGGTCGGCCCGCTCATCTCTTTGTACGAGTGGCCGACCACTCAGCCCGCGAGAAAACTTCTGGGAATCCAAGTTCCAATACTTAGCAGGCTCAAAGCCTAATGACCATCATCGGAATGTGGATTCCACACGAAGTCAAGATCACGATTTGCCGGCGTCACCCAAGTAGCATCGGACCGCCCAACGCCTCGATCCGAGACCGCGTTTCCCGTGCATGTTCTTTGTCGTCTGTTTTTTCGTAACACAGGAAGAGCGCTACAAGTGCATCACGCTTAAGCGGATCAATGCTGAGCGCCTTGTTTAAGTGCGAAATGGCAGCCGGGTACTCACCAAGGTCTTTTTCCGACTCTCCCAGCGCCACCCAAGAATCCGCGTCGTCAGGCGCCGATACGGTCGCGCGCAATGCAAACGATTTTGCTTCGACGCCTTTCTTGCTACCTCGTAAAATCTCAATCAGTAGCCTTACCTGCACCATGTCCTCCGGCGCCTCTTCGACCCTCCTGCGGCATTGCTGCTCCATCTCTTCCGTCTTGCCTCCAAAGAAGAGCGACGCGGGGTCAGTGCCGCTTGGATCGAAGTTCGTTGACATCGAACGAATCGGCGCCACGGCCCGCAGTTCGCGGACAAGCCTGTCTGTCTCCACGGGTGTTTCGCCTTCGTAAGACAGTTCATCGGAAATGCCCAACTTAGAGACGGTGACGATTTCCCGCCGGGGGTCAACGGGGAGTCCGGCTTTCTTGAGCGACACGATGCAAAAAAAGCCAAGCGGCGAGCTAGCCCCAGCGAAGTGCTCAAAACCAGCCTTCTTGCAAATGTGCTTCATTTCTTCGAGTTCCTGTGGACTGTCTTCCACGGGCTGAAACAACAAGAACTGCCTTAGACCCTTGTGACTCGTCAGCGTTTTACTCAACGCTTGATGCACCAATTCCCATAGTTGCTTTGTACGTTCATTCTGCACTCGTCGGGTCGGATGCTTCTCGTCGCATTGACGACAATTGAGATTGCTTCCTTCATCCCGATTGGTCAGAATAAATACTTTACAATTTGGGCATTCATGGAAAAAGACTGGCGTTGGCCTTAGCTCGCAGTCGCGGCTGAACTGCGGATCGCGTTTAAACATGTTAAGCGATTCCAGAAACCTGGTCACATAGTCAGCGTGGCCAAGGTCGTCATAGAAATCAAACGAGAAACGATTCTCGGGCATGTAGAACCTAACGTTGAAAAACGGCAGTCCCGCTGGTTCAAAGGTGGGGCCCGAAGAAATTGTCGCCTCTCCGATTACAGGAGCCGTATCGGGCAGCTCATCCGGAGCGGGAGCAGGCTCAGCGGATTGCACGGCCTCTCGTGCTGCGGAATGTGTAGCCTTTTCCGGCGAATTCGGTTCGACGACCGCCTTCTTAATTGTGGCCATCATCATGTCCATCGCTTCTTTTTCAAGACTCTCAGCCTCGGCATCCGGAAGATCCCGCTTGGCCGCGTCCATTAACGCCTCGGCGTCCTTTGCGCGGCCCGTAAGGGCGCTTGCCACAAGCGCCAGCAGCACCCATTCCCTTGACATGAACCCTTGCTGGTGAGCGGCAAATAAGGCCTCGTTCGCATCCTCCCACCGACCAAGCTCTTGCAGGCATATGCGGGCAAACGCAACTTGAATATTTGCGAGATTGGGGGCCAAAAAAAGGGCCTGCTGGTATTGAGGCGCTGCCTCCTGGAATCGGCCCAGCGCCGCGTAAGCGTTTCCCAGTGTCGCATAGGCCAGGGGCTCATTCTGATGCGTCCGGACGAACTTCAAAAGTAGGTCTGCTGCCTTCTGGTGTTCTTTCCCCTCGCTATAGACGCTCGCCAGATTAACCACTATTTGAGCAAGCTGCGACTCCTTTGCCTTGCGTAACAAATCGCTATAGATTTCCTCCGCTTCCTTTAATCTTCCGACTCGTTTCAGACTCAACGCATATTCCGAAAGGCAATTCAGCCGCTCTCTATCCTCCATTGGGTTTTTCAGCGCCCTTTGGAACCAAGCGAGCGCCTCTTGGTCCCGATCCAGCAGCGAAAGGCTCGTGCCTTTCAGAACGAAGACCTTATTGCTGCGTTCCTCTTCCTTGATCGAGTCGAGCACTTCCAACGCCTGCGCCGGTGCGTCAATCTTTAAAAGCCCTTCAGCGATGTCGGGAAGCATGCTGGCTTGCATTTCCCGGAAGCCACCGTGCAACATCCCGGTCTTCAGGAACATATCCCGGAGTGAGTCCGGGTGCGCAAGCACGGCCTCACCAAGTTTGCGGACCACATCCGCAAAGGTCGGCCGAACTTGCGGCTCCCGCGCTCGGCAAGCCTCCGCCATCTCCGTCAACGTCCTGATCATGGGAGAAGATTCCGAGGCGCTGCGCCTGCGGAAGAAGGAGGTTTTGGGACCGGGGCAACTTTCGGCCAGCTCCGAAACGATCATCCCGAAGGAGTACATATCAGCAGCAGGTGTCGGGCCTGTGGAAACATACTCCGGGGCCTCATATCCCGGAGTCGCCCTCAACGGCTTCCCCTCCACGCGGCCGATCGCGGCCAGTCCAAAATCCGAGATTAGAACGGGACCGCCGTTATAGAGGATGTTCCCCGGTTTCAGATCGCCGTGACTCACGCCCTGAATAGCATCTCCGACCAGCTTCATGCCCATCGCCAACTGCCAAGCGACCGTAAACGCCTCCACTGGGCTTGCCGACTTGCGCACTATCAGATCGGAAACGGTTCCCACCCGCCTTGAATCTTCTTCAACAGCCGGCATCAGCACGAAGAACCTGCCTTCATGCTCCTCGATACCGAGCGCCGGCATGATAAACGGCGTGCCTGTCAGGCGCAGCCAGATCGTAACCTCTCGCAGGAAGGCCCTGCGGCTCTCCGGATCGAAGAACAGACGCGGCTGAAAGCTCTTCAGAGCGAATTCCGCAGAGTGCTCCCCGACTCCGCAGATATATATGTCTCCCATACCGCCATGCTTCACCTCATAGATGGTCCAGTGACCGATTTTCCCCGCGGCTTGGCGCTTTCTCGGCTTCGCACCTTGACCCGAAGGCGGGGAGAGGAGGGAGAGAGGATTTCCAGGGGTCATCATGTTGCACCACCAAGGTTAGAATCGTCGATCACATGCCGGGTGTTCGGGGGATACCCGAGCGGCGATGCTCAATCTCCGCCATCACCCTATTAATGTCTGGCCCAAGGAATTGCTTGAGTTGGCCGACCGCCTTAGAGTCCGCCGATAAGAGCACTGCTTTAAACAGAATTCGTTCTGAAATGCTCGATGCCTGTTCTTCTAACGCGAATTGTTGCGCCTGCCGAACGTCATCACGGTCAAACCAATCGAATTCCTGAAACGCTCCCGGACCACTCGCGGGAAGTTCACGGTCCAGATATTGCCGGAATCGGGCTCGAAGCTCCTTTGCCGAATCATTGCGCACCGAGTTGAGTACTGACGAGGCAAATCCGTTCTCATGCAGCAGAGCAAGCAGGAGCGCAGGCGTGAAGAAGGGCAGGTTTCTTACACGCATGTCCTCCTTGGATGCATCCAGCAAATCCTGAAGATCGCGAACAAAAGGAGGGCCGTAGTGCCGCAGCCAGAATTCCACCAACAACTTGTGGGCCGGGTGATCGAATCCGGCGGGCTTCACGGTCGAGAAATGATCGGTGTCTTTCAGCATTCTGACTGCGAAGTATCTTCCCGCCGACTCTCGCTCGACGACGAAGCGCTTGTCGGGAAGCAATTTGCGGTGCAGAATAAAATGATTTTCGCAGGCTTCTATGCCCACCAGATTAGGGATTGTCTTTCTGTCCAGAAGCTCCTTGAACTCGTCGTCAAGGTTTCTCAGCACGTCGTTTCCCCACTTCAGATGAAGCCCGAGTTGGTTGTCGTAGAAACTGGCTAGGCCTCCCAGAGTGTCGGCTAACTTGGAGCCGTATGAAGGAGAAGCGATTAAGACTAACCCAATCTCTTTGCCCTTGAACTTGTCGGCGTTCCTTGTGAGCATGTACCTGACGACAATGCCTCCGGTGCTATGGCATATAAACACGATTCTCTTCTGTTCGAGAGGCGTCCGGTGCAACTGGCTGTCTGGAACCGTCAGGCCGTTCAGTAGCTCCTTCGCGCAGTCGGAGATGTCGTACTTACCTGCATCGAACGCGGTGTAAAATCCCCCAAGGAACACAGCGGGACTCTGAAGACGCACGTCTTCCGTGACCAATTGTGGCCAATACGTTGACCGATCCGCTCCTTTCGACAGCCAGCAGCCAAGCGAATCCGAAAGAACCCCGTGAACGAAAACGATAACGGAGGACGAGTGGTTGAGATCGTACCAGAGATTGTTTGTACCCGCTTGGGGTAGCTCCGGCATGGGTGTTCGCATCAGAGGGTTTTCAAGTTCCCAAATCGAAGTTCCTAGTTCTCGGGTTGGAGCCCCTTCATCGCTGATATTCTACACTGACCTCGGTTGGCGCGGACGCGATCTTGTGCTGTGCCGTTGACGGACAGGATTTGGCGCTTCATGGGACTTTCATGGCCGGGTCCGATCACGCGCCACCCGGACAAAGCATGCTGCACACAGAACGGCATCAGGAACGGCAAAGCCATCCACTTTGACGGCTTGTCGGCTTATCCGGCCAATCTCTGCCGGTTATCCTGCGGGGTTGAGTTTGCGGACCTCTGAGAGGATCTTGGTCAATCGGTTAGTGAGCCGATCGAGGCAGCGTCGCGGAGAGCCTTCTGGGAGGGATCGCCGGAACATCTCGATTGCGTGTTGGGCGGACAGTAAAGCATCGGCAACACCGTCCAGGCCGGCGCGTGGCGAAACCGTCGGAGCCTTGGGTTGCGGCGCCAGATGCCGGGGCTGAGAGCGGGCCCGATGAAACTCACGCTGAAGGTCATTGCCTGTGACGTCGACGTACCGCATCGTCATCTCCGGATCGGTGTGGCCGAGTAGTTTCATGAGCGCGGGCAAGCTTACGCCTGCGCGAACCATCTCGCTCGCATACGTGTGCCTGAGTTGGTGCGGAACGACGCGGGTGGAGATACCGACCGCGGCGGAGACATCGTGCAGGTAGGGGCGCAGTTGTTGGATCAGGGTCTGCTTGCCGCTGGGTCGCGCCAGCAGACGACCGTCGGCAGGGAGGGGATCGAAAGACCGGAAGAAGCGCATGCGTTGGACGAGTTCACATACAAACGAATCCACAGGGACCATTCGTTCCGTCTTCAGCTTGCCAAGGGGCACGTGAATGCCCCAACGATCCGGACCGATATTGTGAAGGCAATCGTATGTGAGGTCGGCACATTCGCTGATGCGCATACCCGTATGGCGCAGCAGCAGGAAGACGTTGGAAGGCAGATCATTGCGCCGTAGCAGTTCCTTCTGGATTAGTTGATCCTGCTGTGCCGTCAAGGCGCGGGGCAGGCGTTGAGGAGCCCGCGGGATGTCCTCGCGACGGATCAGATGTGCTAAGTCCGGAAGTTGCGCGGTCCAGGCGAGTTCCTCCAGAATGCACCGCAGAAGAAGGAGGCGACAGATGTAGACGGCCGGTGCCAAAGGCGGGTTCTGCGAGCGCATATGGGCATACCAGCCGAGGATGTGCGGATCACGGCGCAACTGATCTAACGAACAAACGGCCGGGTGATCTTCGCCGAGATAAATCAGGAAGTAGCGAGCCGCACCACGGTACTGACGGTGTGATGCCGGGGCGAGGGCGGCCGTAAGGGATTCGACAGCTCGCCGGAACTGGTGAGCCAATGGATGTTCAAGCGGAGCGTAGGGAGAGATCTTCACGACAGAGTGCCTGGTGTGGGCCTGATGTGCTTCGAAACAGCCTGCGCATACTGCTGATAAACCTCAAGAGGCGTGACCTGCACATAGATCAGCGTGGTCTGGATCTGCGCATGTCCCATCAGCTGCATGAGGGCGGGCAGACTGACGCCGGCACTCACCATGTCTGAAGCAAAGGTGTGCCGGAAACGGTGCGGGTTGGCAATCTTAACGCCGGTGGTCCGGCGATGATAGCGAAACAACGAGCGCAATCCCGCGGTCGTCATCCGAGCACCGCGAGCAGGGCCCTTGAGGGAAACAAACAGAGGTACGCCACAGTTCAGCGGCCGCTCCAGCCGCAGATAATAGTCGAGCAGTTGAGCTGCTTCAGGAGCTAACGGAAGGAAGCGGGTCTTATTACCTTTGCCGCGCACGCGGATCTGCGCTTCCGGCAACAGCAGATCGTCTTGATTCAGATCGAGGACTTCCTGGGATCGGAGTCCCTGCAAGAGCATCAATCCTACGATGGCCAGATCACGAGAGTTGCGAAAGCTGGCCCAAAACCGCGCCACTTCATCTACCGACAGAGGCACTATAGTTCGTTTGGGTGTCCTCACCCGTAACCGGCTTGTTGCAAGCCGTGGTTTGCCAATGCCCATCGGTGCGCGCTGCCAGTAAGTGGTCTGGAACCCCGGAGCGATCTGACCGGGCGCGCCGGGGAATGCGATGCGCAAGGCACGATCGGCTATGGCAACACGTTGGTTGATGGTGGCGCCACACAACGGGCGTTCCTGGCCGGACTGGAATCGCACGTAGTCGAGCAGGATCGATTCGGTGAGTGCACCTTCGGCGACCGCATCGGTATGATGAACACTCTCCCACCAGCGGAGAAAGTGCAACAACTCATGCGCATAACTTCGCAGCGTGTTACCTGACACGCGGCGAAGTGACTCGTAGTCGAGGTACCGATTGATCCAGTCAATCTCCCGGCCCGTGGTCTGCTCGATGACGCGATACGGGCTTCGTGCCGGACTGGGTGCGGGCTTGTGAGCGACACGAAACGTCATGGGAGAGCGGCCTCCAGCAAAAGCTGAAACTGTTGCGCATCGCCGCCACGGACAAAGAAGCTGTTTGGGTCCTGCCCTTCCGGAAGAGGGACGCGTCGCGCGGATACACCTTGAGACCAGAGACGCCGCGACATCTGTTGCGCCGCCGACTGGCCGCTTCCATTCGCGTCGGCATCGAAGGCCAGATAGACCGTCCGCGAGCCATCGCACAGCTGGAGAAACTGTCGTGCATTCAGATGATTTCCCAACGAGCAGGTGACGTTATGAAAGCCTGCCTGCCATAGCACTGCGTAGTCGAACAGTCCTTCCACAAGAATGATCTCCGGGGAGCGCCGGACTTGCTCCCACGCGTACAGTCCGCCTTTACCGGCTGGCAGAAACCGGTGCGGCGCCACCGAATCCAGGATGCTGCGGCCATAGAGATTGCCTTCCAGCGGGAAGACGATGCGGCGGGAATAGGCATCGCAACCGCTGGCATCCACAAGGCCTGCCTGTCGAAGCGTTGAGAGCGGATACCCCAGCTGGTTCAGCCATGCCCGCAGGCAGCGACCGGGCGCATAACCGATGCGCATGTGTTCGATCACTTCGGGCTCGTGGAGTCCGCGTTGCTCCAGGTAAGCAACTGCTTCGCGATGCCGCGATAACTGCATGCGATAGAAGTTAGTAACTTCTTCCAGCAGGGGCGTAACGCCACACCACTCGCGCAGCAACGCCACGGCCTGAGGAAACTTCACCTGGTGATACAGCTCGGCGAAGCGAATCACATCGCCGCCGCGGGCGCACCCGTAACAGTAGAAGAGGTTCTGGCCCGGGTCCACCAGAAAGCTTGGCTTGTGATCGGTGTGCAGCGGACACAACCCCATCAGGCGTCCGCCACGGATGCTCCGGGCCGCTTGCCAATCGTGGGCGTGCAGGTAATCCAGCAGCGGAATCTGCTGTTTCAGTTCATCGAGCGCCTTTCGATTCACGAACTGTCTGCCTCCACGGGCAGAATACGGCTGATCGCGTTCCAATCCCAGGCAAGGATGGTGGGCGGGCGCGAAGTGTTCCAATCCCGCTCCCTGCCACAGCCTGTTTGACAGAAGGATCGCCAGGAGGAACAGTCGCCAGCACCAGCGCCCCACCGTGGACGGGTCCGGTAATCGGTTTGCGATCTCTGACATCGGGAACCGATTGTTCCCAACTTCCGGATTCGTGCGCCGACTCCCATGCTTGTTGCCGGCAACGAAAGCTGTAATGGCCATAGGGCGGCGACCATGCGGGCAGCACGGTGAATGTTTTTCGGCAGGGCGCGCATCGACCGCGGCGAATCCAGATCCAATCGTGCTGTTGGTCGTGTGCCTGTTTGCGTCGCCGCCCGTGACCGACGATCGTGTGGTTACCGCAGAACGGACATCGCCGAGGCAGCAATCGCAGAGGGACAGCAGTTACCCCGGGTCGGCGTTGTCTTTCGCTTCCGGCAGTGCGATAAAGAGAATCAGGACTGGCGTGAAGGCCCGCCGCTGACCGTTGCCTGCCAAAGTTTCGATCTGCCGGCCGGGCCTTCACCCTCCGGTAAATTCAAACTCGAACGAAAGAAGAATACAGCTTTCTCTTGTTGGCCGCGAGCCCTTCACTAAGAACATTGGCCGGTTTTTTTGCGCAATCCGCCGATGTGGCACACGATTCGCTAATCTTCGCCGATGGCCGCGATCTGGGCGCGCAGGACCGGCGCGTGATCTACCGCCGTCTGCCAGACCAATGGCCAATAGATGCCGAAGTACTCGTGCACCAGAATATTGCGTAAGCCCACAATGTCCTGCCACGGCACAGCACTGTGTCGCGCCTGAATTTCGGGACTCAGCCTCGCGACCGCTTCTCCCCCCGTCGTGAGAAAGTCGTGAGCCTTTGTGCCACCGCGTAGCAAAGCGTCTCATCAGTCACGAAATCGTCTTCTGTTCTGCCAGAAACCACGTTCGCAATCCAGTCGAGGGCTTCCAGTATGTCGCTCAGCCGCTGCTCGTCACGCCGCATAGATCAGGCGGGCTTCGGCAAGCACGCCGGCACGGATCAACGGCTTCAGTGCTGGCTTGACTGCAAGATCCACCCGTCGACCAAGCAGGTTACTGAGTTCGCGCGTCATTGCTGACACTCCCAGCAGCCCGGGGCGTGCCCCAGGCAGAAAGTCGACGAGAAGATCGAAATCGCTGTCTGGCCGCATTTCGCCGCGCGCAGCCGAACCGAAGAGCGAGAGTTCCTTCACCTCGTGGAGGCGGCAGATATCGGCGATGGCGGATTCCGGCAACTCGATTCCGGCGGCGATGGTCATGGGGGAACTCCTCACGCCATTATCCGATGGCTGCCGTGCGATTGCTGCATTGGCGCCGAGAACGCCCGCAAAAGTTGCTCCGCAAAGCCGTGTATTATCGAGCCATCCGGCCACAAGGCCGGAAAACGCGCGAGCTTGACGTTAGCCGGGCGGGTCTGGAATGGATAGCCTGCGACAGATCTTCCTCGCCAGCAGGTCCGCGATTTCGGAGTGGCGAGGAACGGCTTCCATGTGACCGGTTTGTGGATTCTCCCAAAGGGTATGTTCGGATGTGCCGGAGAAGTCCCTCGCGCTTCATCCAACGATCACGGGTTCCTGCCTGGCTTCGGGAGGTAAGACTCGCAGCGATTCCTCACGGCGATGTGCCAGAATAAGCGCAATCGCCTCGCGCAAATTTGCCAGGCATTCTGCGTGCGTTGTTCCCTGGCCATTCGCGCCGGGTACCTCCGCGCAGTACGCCACGAACCACGGCCCGTCCCTCTCGACGATCGCGGTGAACTCGTTTCGCATGACCGTATTTTACCGGTACATATCACGCCCAAACCGGGAAGTGGGCGGCTGCCCGGCTCCGGGCCGATCGTGGGCAATGCGGAAGTTGGTCCCGCCGAAAACGGCGCTATTAGAATCTGAAACCGGCGCGCGAAGCTGTGGCGGGACGAAGCCGCCACAGCTGATGGTTCAAAACGTGTATAACGGAACGCCCGGCCCTGGCTCCGGCGCTTCGGGCTCGGCATCGCCCGCCGCCACTGGAACCTGCTCCGGCTGATTGGCGAGGCGATAGTAGATCCCCATTTCTCCGAGATAAATGTCCAGTTCGGCCGGTTTCGGCAGATGTCCCTGGATCAGCGCCTCGGAGAGCGGGTCTTCAATGTACTTCTGCAGCGCCCGGCGTAACGGGCGGGCTCCATAACTACGATCGGCGCAAGTCTTTTCGAGGATGTACTTGGCCGCGTCGTTGTTGAGACGGATTTTGATCTGCTTGGTCTCAAGGTTCTTGTTGATGTGTTCGACCAAAAGATCCATGATCTTGATCAGATCGTCGTCCGTCAGCGAAGTGAACAGAATGATGTCGTCGAGACGATTCAGGAATTCCGGATTGAATGCCCGTTTCACCTCGCCGCGCACCTGATCTTCCACCTTCGAAGCCTGGCCTTCGAGCTGCGGCGCCTGGAAGCCCAGGTGACCCCGCTTCTCGAGGAAGCGAGCGCCCAGGTTCGAGGTCATGATGATGATCGTGTTCTTGAAATCGATCTGATTGCCCAGACCGTCCGTCAACTGGCCGTCTTCGAATACCTGAAGCAGGATGTTGAAAATATCCGGGTGCGCCTTTTCGATTTCATCGAGCAGGATGATCGAGTACGGAGAACGCTTCACGCGTTCCGTAAGCTGACCGCCCTCCTCGTAGCCAACATATCCGGGAGGTGAACCGATCAGCTTCGAGACCGAGTGCTTCTCCATGAACTCCGACATATCGAAGCGGATCAGACTCTTCTCGCTGCCAAACAGGAAGTTAGCCAAAGCCCGAGCGACTTCGGTCTTGCCGACGCCAGTGGGTCCGAGGAACAGGAACGAACCCGCTGGCCGGCTCGAAGCCTTGAGGCCCGCACGCGAACGGCGGATCGCCCTGGCGAGCGCGGAGATCGCTTTATCCTGACTGATGATGCGCGCATGCAGTTCGTCTTCGATGCGCAGCAGCTTCGCGATTTCCTCTTCTTTGATCGAAGTCATCGGGACGCCGGTCCAGCGCGCCACCACTTCTTCGATGTCCTCCTTCGTGACCACGCCGGTCGAAGAGTCGTCGAGATTGTATTTTTCGCGGAGCTGGCGCATGTTTTCGCGCTCTTTCCGCTCTTCATCGGAGTAAAATCGTGCTTTCTCGAACTCGTGGTTCGCGATAGCGTTTTCCATCCGGTGGACAATGAATTTGATCCGTTTTTGAATGTCGGCGAGATCGCTCGGCAGGGTGGTCTGGCGCAGTTTCACGCGCGCGCCCGCCTCGTCGATCAGATCGATCGCCTTATCCGGGAGGAAACGATCCGGAATGTAGCGGTTTGAAGTAAACACCGCCGCTTCGATCGATTCGTCGGTATAACTGACCGCGTGGAACTTCTCATAGCGGTCCTTGATCCCGAACATGATCTTTACCGCATCCGATTCGTTCGGCGGCGGCACTTTCACCGCCTGGAAGCGCCGTTCAAGCGAACGGTCCTTTTCGATGGACTTCCGAAATTCCGCCGGTGTAGTCGCGCCGATGCACTGAATCTCGCCGCGCGAAAGCGCCGGCTTCAGAATATTCGCGGCATCGAGAGATCCCTCCGCGGAACCTGCGCCGACCAGCGTATGCAGCTCGTCGATGAAGATGATGGCGTTCTGGTTCTCCATCAGTTCCTTCATGATCGTCTTGAGCCGCTCTTCAAACTGGCCCCGGTACTTGGTACCGGCCACAATCAGCGACAGATCGAGGGCCAGAATGCGCTTGTCCGCCAGGAACGACGGCACGTCGCCCTCGGCAATCTTCTGCGCAAGCCCTTCAACAATAGCCGTCTTGCCCACGCCCGGCTCACCGATCAGCACTGGATTGTTCTTGGTACGCCGGCACAGAATCTGCACAACGCGCTCGAGCTCGTAGTCGCGCCCGATGAGCGGATCGAGCGAGTTGTCCATCGCAGCCTGCGTCAGGTCCCGCGAGAACTCGGCGAGCAGAGAGCTTTCCTTGGGGCGGTTCGTCTGCACCTTTTCCGACTGCGAACGCTGCAGCTCTTCCCGGATAGTGGAAAGCCGCAGACCCCGTTCATGCAGAATTTCCGCCGCAAAGCACTTCTCTTCGCGAAGCAAACCGAGAAGCAAATGCTCGGTGCCGATGTGCTTGTGGTTCAGCCGCTCGGCCTCTTCGGCGCCGTACGCGAGCACGCGCTTGCATTCGTGGCTCAACGGAAGATCGACCGAGGTCGAAACCTTCTCCCGAACCGTGGTGTGCCCTTCAATCTGTTTTCTGATGGAATCGACAGCCGCGTGCGACCGCAGAAACCGGTTGGCGAGCTGCTTGTCTTCCCGCAGAAGCCCAAGGAGAAGATGCTCAGTCTCGATATAAGGACTGCCAAACTGACTCGCCTCGTAACGGGCGAAGAAAATTACGCGCCGCGCCTTTTCGGTATAACGCTCAAACATGTGGTGTGGATGCTCCCTTGGCCGCTCAGCCTTCCTTTAACTTAAAGATACTCTGTGCCGCGTTTCGGTTGCAAAGCTCAAGATCCGCCGGGGTTAGTACACCGGCCGCAACGCTCCCCCCTCCAGGCGAAGGATACGGTCGCATCGCCGCGCGAACTGAAGATTATGGGTGACCAGAATCGCCGTAAGGTTACGCCGTTTTCGCAGACCTGCAAGGAGATCGAAGACCATCTCGCCCGTTCGCTCATCGAGGTTTCCAGTGGGTTCGTCTGCCAGCAACAAGGACGGACCCGCCGCGAGAGCTCGCGCAATCGCAATCCGCTGCTGCTCTCCGCCGGAGAGTTCGCCGGCCCGATGGTCCCCTCGATTTGCCAATCCGACCTCCTGGAGACTCGCCTGCGCCTCGGCCGATGCCTGCGCCCCCGACATGCCCCTGATGCGCAGAGGCATACTCACGTTCTCCCTCGCCGAAAACTCCGGCAGCAGATGATGCTGCTGCCAGACATACCCGATCTCGCGATTTCGAAACGAGGAAAGCTCCGGTTCGGGGAGGGCCGTGATATTTTTATCTTTGTAGTATATCGTCCCGCTGGTCGCTGAGTCGAGCCCACTCACGAGGTGGAGAAGAGTACTCTTGCCGGCTCCGCTTTCACCTATGATAGCGATCTGCTCACCCGCCGCAACCTCTAAATCGAGATCGCGAAAAATCACCAGATCTTTATCGCCGGAGCGATAAACTTTCGCGAGCTTTTCGATTCGGATCATTTTTTGATTCGGATCATGCTCGGTGGCCAAGCGACAGTTTACCGTTACTGGAATACCGGATCGACCTTCTCACCGGTCTTCAATGCCTGATCGGTGGCGTCCGCGACCGCATCTCCCTCGTGGAGCCCTTCCACTACTTCGACACGCAGCGCATCGGAAGCCCCTCTCTGGATGGGCTGCCAGCTCACGGTACTGTCCTTTTGCAGAACGAAGACTCCGATGCCGCCGTCCCGCCGCACCGCAGCCTTCGGAATGGTTAACGCGTTCTCGACCACCTGAGTCAGAATGAACGCGTTCACGTTCGTGCCGGGAGCCAGTTCGCGCATCGGATTATCGATCGTGCAGAGGACCTCTCCGACCTGCCGGGTACCGAGCGTAATCACCTCCGTAGGACGCCGCTCGACCGTGCCGGTCCACTCTTTGCCCGCAAGCGCATCCCACGTAATTCGCACCTTCTCACCTTTGGCGACGCGCCCCAGTTCCGGTTCATCCACATAGACCCGGACGCGCACCGGGTCCAGTTTTCCGATCTTCGCCACCAGATCGCCCGCGTTGAGATACGAGCCGGCGCGCGCAGGCAAGTCGTAAATATTGCCCGACATGGGAGCGCGGATCAGGTCCTGCGCGATATGTTCCTGCGCCAGCTGGACATTGGCCTGCGTTTCCCGCACCCGCGCCTGGGCGCTCGTGATGTCGTCCTTGCCGACCAGCGCCGTGCGCCTTTGCTGCAGGGATTGGATCTGTACATCGAGACTGTGCACAGCCTGCCGCGCCTGCTCCACTTCGTACGGGGTAGCCGCCTGCTTTGCCAGCAGGCGCTGCAGCGCTTCCAGATTATGTTGAGCGGCATCACGGTCGGCTTTTACGCGATTCAGACTTCCGTCAAGCTCTGCGCTATCCGAACTGCGCCCTCCGGCCTGCAGGGTTTGCAGGTCGGCGCGCGACTGCGCTTCCCGCGCGAGAGCCGCCTGCAGTTCCTGCTCGAGCCCCGGCTCGCTCAAGTGGGCGAGGATCTGGCCTTCGCGCACCGAATCGCCGTCATGCACGAGGAGCTGGCTGATGACGCCTGGAGTTTGTACATGCACTTCAATGTAGTCAACGGGCTCAACCTTGCCGTTCGTCGACAGCAGGTTTGAGATCGTGCCCCGCGTAGCCTTCGCGAAGGGAACCTGGGGGATATCGGATCGTCTGGTGAAGAACCAGATCGCGAGGGCGGCGGCCGCCAGCGGCAGTATGACGAAAAGGGTTCGCTTCAACCGCGGGAGCCCCGCGCGCAATAATCGAACAACAGCTGCCACTCAATTAACTGAACCTTCATCGCCACCTGCTCTTCTTTTGACCCCGCCCGTCGCCGGGCGGATTCGCAATACTCGATAAACGCAAACGGATCCCAACCTCCGCCGAACGCCGAGGGCTCGACTTCAAAGCCGCACGCGGCCGCTTCTGCGCTCAGACGGACGAATACCGGATGAACACCTGTCTTGCGGAACCAGTACGACGCATTGCCCGCATCGGGCTCCTGGCGGTGCACGATGCCGTGCCAGAAGTAGCCGTCGGAATTCTCAATACTATCGGCGGTGCTGTGAGCCTCATCCCAAGACCCGCAGTAAAGGTATAGGCCACCTCGCACCGATTCAGTGGTCCGCAGTTCGCTTACGGCCTTACGCAATTCAGGCGAACCGGCTCCAGTTCGCACCAGCGGAACAGGACGCGCGCCCGCTCCGGCAAGTTCCAGAATGCCCGCGATCTCGCTCCCGTACTGTTCAGCGCGAAACTCCACAACCTCTAACATATCGAAACGGCGGATGCCCGTTCATAATCGAAACAAGATGGGAGAACGAAAAACAGCGCTCGTCTTGTCCGCCGGCGGGATGTTCGGGGCTTACCAGGCCGGGGCGTTCCAGGCGATTGCGGAACTGGCGCCGCCGGATATCGTCGTCGGAGCATCGGTAGGCGCCTTAAATGGATGGCCGATCGCCAGCGGATGCAGCCCGGGACACCTGATCGAACGCTGGCTGGACCCCGCGACGGGCTCGGCGCTCAAGCTTTTCCCGAATCATGGCTGGCGGAACGGCTGGTTCGACCCCGCGCCTCTGCGCGCCCAGGCCGAACAGATCTGGAGCCAGTACCGGCCCCTGATTCCGTACGGCCTGGTTGTGGTCCAACTCCCGCGGCTCCAGCCGCGCCTGGTACGGCATCCGCATGTCTCTCCCGCGCATTTGCAGGCGACCTGTTCGATCCCTTTGTTTCTGCCTTCGGTCAGGATCGACGGGAGACGCTATCTTGACGGCGGTCTGTTCGAGAAGCTGCCGCTCTGGGCGGCGATCGAAATGGGCGCCACACGCATCATCGCGATCGACTCGCTGCCGAACGTGGGCAAATGGTGGCTGCACCTCGGAATCAATATCGCCCACGCATTCAAGCCCGCGCGCCGCTACCCGGCTGACCTGGACGTCACGGTCATTTCGCCCTCCGAAACGCTGGGCGATGCCAACGACGCCGTTTTCTGGAAAGCCGAAAATGTGGAACGCTGGATCGATCTCGGAATGCGGGATGCTGTGAGGGCACTCGAGCCCCAGGCCGTGCTTTCACGGTAAGGCAGGGTAAGGCGTACCCGCGCTTTCCCCGGCCCGAAGTATCCACTACAATAGGGCTTTCATGCCTGTCTTCCGCATTCACCGAATGAAGGACGCTCCCCGGCAGCAATTCCGCTGGGCTCCTCATGTTTCCGGAGCAGCTAACGTCAAGCCGAAAGATTATGAAGCCGCCGGCGAAGTTGAGGCAGAAAACGAATACGCGGCGTGGGCGCTTTTGCGCGAGTCCGAGGCCCCGCTCCTCGTAGGCGATCTGCTGGAGCCGACGGCACTCGATGCACCTGCGGGCCAGCTTCGGATCTGCAAGTATGTCGGCTTCGAGGCGGCAGAGTGGCTGATCATGGAGAAAGCGGTACCCTCCGGCGCGCCGTCTCCGATTCCACTGGAGCCGGCAGCACAACCCATAACGGCATGAGCAGGGAGAATATTCTGATGCGCGCTGCCAGACTCGGCGACGATATCGACGATTTTTGTGTGAAGTGCAAACGTGTCATGAACCACGCGGTGGTCTCGATCCTCAACGACGAGCCTGCAAAGGTCCGCTGCCGCACGTGCCATAGCGACCATGACTTCCGCCGGGAACAGCCACCACCGCCCAAAGTTGACCCGCGCAAAGCGGCGTTGTTCAATCAGGTTCTGGCGAACGTAACCGGTGGCGCACCGGCAGCTCCGGAGCCGGCGGCCGCGGCTGCGGTGGAGGAGGAAGAAGAAGCTCCCGCCGAGGTGGCTGAGGCGAAGCCGAAAGCCCGCAAGAAAGCCAAAGCGTGACGACGCTCTTTGTCACGGGCGGCGCCGGTTTCATCGGATCTGAATTCATCCGCCAGGCTGTCCCGCAATACCGGGTCGTCAATTTCGACAAGCTGACGTACGCAGGCAATCTGGACAACCTCGCGTCTGTCGCGGATCACCCGAATTATTCGCTCGTCATCGGCGACGTGAAGGACGCCAATGCAGTCGCCGGGGCGATGCCGGAGAACTGCGACGCGATCGTGCATTTCGCGGCCGAGTCGCACGTCGACCGTAGCATCCTCAGCGCCGAGGAGTTCGTCCTCACGAACGTTCTCGGCACGCAGGTGATGCTGGACGTCACCCGGCATCGCAAAGCAAAGCGGTTCCTGCATATCTCGACCGACGAAGTCGGCGGCGATATGCCGCCTGACGGCTGGTTCCGTGAGGACGATGCTCTGCGCCCGAACAGTCCTTATGCCGCCAGCAAGACCGCCGCGGAACACTTCGTGAGGGCGGCTGCGCGTACCTTTGGCCTCGACGTCCTGATCACGCGCACGAGCAATAATTACGGCCCTTATCAGTTTCCGGAAAAGTTGCTGCCGCTGGCGATTTCGAATGCCATGGAGGACCGCCCGATCCCGGTCTACGGTGACGGAATGCAGGTCCGCGACTGGGTTCATGTAACTGATAATTGCCGCGCGCTGCTTGCGGTGCTGGAGGGCGGCCGGTCCGGTGAGACGTACCACATCGGGGGCGGGAGCCCATTGCCGAATATCGATGTACTGAAGCTGCTCTTAAAGATACTCGGCAAACCGGAATCGCTCCTCACCAGCGTTACGGATCGCCTGGGTCACGACCGGCGTTACGCCGTCGATTTCAACAAGACGACCAATGAACTGGGATGGCGTCCTCAGATCAGCTTTGAGCAGGGCCTGGCGGCGACGGTCGACTGGTATCGCGAAAACGCGGAATGGGTGCGCCGATGCCGCAGCGGCGAGTACCGGGCGTATTACGAGCACATGTACGGCGAGCGCGAGGCCACCGCGAAGACGATCTGATGCGTTGCGCGCTTGTGATTGCGGCCCTTTCCGTGGCTGCCTGCAGTTCCCCGCCCCAGCAGAAAGCGGCCGCGCCGGCGCCCCCGCCCGTGGCCGACGATACCAGTCATCTCCTGACCGCCAATCGGACTGCCGCCCGAGTAGTACCGGATCATGTCCTCGGGATCGGCCCGTTACCCGGCGGAACGGTCGGCGACTATGAGGCGAAAGGAAAGCCTTATCAGCTTTTCATCATCGAGACGCCTTCCGCGCAGGACGCCGCGATCCTGCTGCTTGATCTGAAAGGGGCGCTACAGAGCGCGAAGTACATTCCGTGGATGGGCGGCTATTCCGGCGCCAACGCAGGGAAGCCGATTTTCGCCTTCGCAAAAACGAAGTATCTTGCGGGGGTCGCCGGTCTTCCCGACGACCTTGCGGACCCGATCGCCAGGGAACTCGCGGTCCGCCTCAACTAGCAGCGCTTCGGCCCTGCCCAGATGGACCCCACGTCGGGGCCTGGAATCCATCGCCTGTTAACCTAATCCTTAAATGACAATTGAAGAGATTCGCGAGCTGATTCAGCTCGTTACCGATACAGGCGTGGCCGAACTGGAAGTGCAGCGCGGCGAAAACCGGGTGCGGATTCGCCGGTCATTTGGCAGCGAGGGAACTCCCTTGTATCAGGCTCCGGCTGCCTTTCCGGCGGGGGCGCCCCCATCCTCTCCGGCGCCCCAAGCGGAAACTCCCACACAGGGACCGCAGCTTGTTTTCGCGAAAAGCCCCATCGTGGGAACCTTCTACGAGGCCGTCTCGCCCGAATCGCCGCCCTTTGTGAAGATCGGCGAGCAGGTCACGCCTGGGACCGTGCTCTGTATCATCGAATCGATGAAGCTCATGAACGAAATCGAGGCCGAAGTCGCGGGAGTCATCGAAACCAAACTCGTTCAGAACGGCCAGCCGGTGGAATACGGAGAAGCCCTCTTTGGCATCCGGCCCGTTTAATAAAATACTGATCGCAAATCGTGGGGAGATCGCGCTGCGCGTCATCTGCGCCTGCAAGGATCTCGGCATTCCCACGGTCGCGGTTTATTCAGAAGCCGACCGCAACAGTCTTCCGGTCCGCTTCGCCGACCAGGCGATCTGCATCGGGCCGCCCAAAAGCGCTCGCAGCTATCTGGATATTCCTTCGATCATCAGCGCCGCCGAAATCACGCACGTCGACGCGATCCATCCGGGATACGGCTTCCTGAGCGAGAACGCGAATTTCGCGGAAGTGTGCAAGGAATCGGGCATCAAATTCATCGGACCGACGCCCGATGTGATTGCGTCCATGGGCATCAAGGAACGCGCCCGCGCCATCATGAAAGAGCACGGCGTTCCGATTCTGCCTGGTTCCGCCGGGGCCCTCTCCAGTGCCGAAGAAGCTCTTCAGACCGCTGAAAAGATCGGCTATCCCGTCATCCTGAAAGCCTCCGCAGGCGGCGGCGGACGCGGTATGCGCGTTGTCAATAAGGCCGAGGATTTGCCGGCGCTTCTGGCTCAGGCGCAGCAGGAGGCGGGCGCGTCGTTTTCGAGCGCGGATGTCTACCTCGAAAAATATATTGGCGCGCCGCGGCATATTGAGTTTCAGCTTCTTGCCGACGAGCACGGGAACGTGGAAATTCTCGGCGAACGCGATTGCAGCATCCAGCGCCGGCACCAGAAGCTTCTCGAAGAATCGCCCTCTCCGGCTCTGCGTCCCGAAGTGCGCGACAGGGTTGTGGAAAGTCTTCGCAGAGCCTTTCGCGCGATCGGATACAGCAATGCGGGTACGGTCGAGTTTCTGATGGACGAGAAGGGCGACCTCTACTTCATCGAAGTGAATGCGCGCATTCAGGTGGAGCATCCGGTCACGGAAGCGGTTACTGGCGTCGATCTCGTGAAGGCCCAGATTCGGATCGCGGCCGGCGAGAAACTGGAGGACATCCTGGGCGGCCCGATCCAGTTCCGCGGCCACGCCATCGAATGCCGCATTAATGCGGAACATCCTGAGACGTTTACCCCGTCGCCCGGGCGTATCACCGGATTGAACCTTCCGGGCGGAATCGGGATTCGCGTCGACACCCATGCCTTTCAGGAGGGCGTGATCCCGCCCTATTACGATTCGCTGGTGGCCAAGCTGATTGCCCACGGGCGCGATCGCGGGGAAGCCATTCAGCGAATGAAGCGGGCTCTCGATCTTTTTGTGGTGGAGGGAATCCAGACGTCGATTCCGCTGCACAAGCGCATTCTCAATGAGCCCGATTTCGTCGCCGGGAATTTCGATACGAATTTCATTAAACGCTGGATGCCCTGAAGGACCGCGGTTTGCTTTTTTTGCAAATCAAAGCCAATTGAGATCGACTGGGGATGTAACAGCGCCAGTCGGTCCGTTGATAAGCACCGGCGACAAAAGATCGCCGGCGCTACCGACGGACGTAAAGCTCCGCGCCCGGCGGTAGCCCGGCGGCACTCCCGAAGGGCTGCCCCACGACGAAAGATCGAACGGTTTTTCGTAGTTGCTCGTGGACCGCAGGTCCAGGACAGCCGCGAAGGGCTGGCCCGCATCGGTTCTGAGTTTTAAGTTTTCAAATATCTGTGGATTGGATCCGCGACCCCTTTCGGCGACGCAGACCGTTCCGTTGTTTGATCAATACACCGGCGGCAAGGGCGCCGACGCTACGCCGCGGCGAGAACAGGGGGAGCGTTCGTGCCGCAACAGCGTTTGTATTTGGCTCCCGAACCGCAGGGGCATGGCGCGCCGCGCGGGATGGGGGTGGCCGGCGGCAGAGGCGCATAGATCGCTTCAGTTATGGCGGTGGCCATTTCGGTCTCTTTGAGTTTGTGAAGGAGCAACTGGCGGCGGAGATCGCTCTTGAGTATGGGCGCCATTGCCTTGCAACTGGCGAGGCCGAGAGTGGAGGCGTCGAAGTCTTCCGGGACGGTCTCGTTGCGGATCTGGCGCTCGGTCTGGAGGCGGCGGAGTTCGGCGGTGGCTCGCTGGAAGTGGCGCAGGGCCTGGGTGCGGGCACGGTCGATCGAGTTCTGCGCATCGCTTTTTCACTGGAATTTCGATCGCGGATTCGGCTTCGGCGCAGCGGCGCAAGCGCCAGGCGGCATGGATTATCTCGGCGGCGAGGGTCGTTTCCATGGCGCCTTCGGGAGCGAGGTCCTGCTGGAAGCCTTCGCAGAAAAGGTCATAGATGTCTTGTTCTTCGGGGCGAACGACGTCGCCGGTGGAATAGATGCCGAAGAGGGCGGCGTTGCGGGACACGCGGGCTTTGCCTTCGACGGTCCTGGGACCCGTTGAGGACTGGGCGTTGCGCCGGTTGGCGGCGATCTGGGCTTCTGTGGCCATAGGTTTTGATCTGTCTCCGCGTTCAGCATAGCTGGCGATTTTGGGGATGCGGCGGGGTGGCGGCGGTAAAGTATTGAAATTGTTGATGAAAAAAATGTGGATTCGTTGAACTGGCGAAGAGGATGCCCGGGGTGTCCTGTTGATTATGCACTTTACAAAGCACCAGGACCTCGCCTCTCGGATCGAACTACGCGGAACGCGACTTCGTTTATAACGTTCGGATGTACCACAATCAACACCACGGTAGTAACCGATTTGCGGAATACAATGAAACGAATGTCCCGCACCGCCGATAATGTCCACATCCTGCGATCTGAAGCTGAAGCACTCCGGTTAGTGCTGAGGGTGAAGCCGAGCGCCATGATGCCGCGCCCAGGGGCGCATCAGTTGAGGCCTATCGTTGCCAAGATGGATGCGGAGCACTAAGTTGTGCACCGCCTGCTCGGCATCCCTATAATTCTCATCGGTGGGTGGTTAATCGCCGACCGTAACAATCCGGGAATTTCATGGGTTCCAGGGGCCTTGTTCCCGTTAACCCGAGATACGGCCAAAACGTTAAGGGTTCTGGCTGGAGCGATTGTCATCGCGTTCGGAGTCTCCGTAGTGACCGGAAATTAAAGCGGCCATGTCAATCGGCTATGACCTACTACCGCGTTGGCTTTGTCATGCGACGAGGGTACAGGAGGGAAATATCCTACACACGTGGTTTAAGAAGCCGACATGAAGCCGATTTTCCCCATTGTGCTTGTTCTGTGTGCGACTGGAGCCGGCGGGGAGTCGCCAGTCTGGCCGCCGCGTGATTCCGTCGTCGGCGATACGCTGTTTGCCGATTGCGCGAAAGCGCGGGCGCACCGCGTTGTGAGTCCGTTGTCTTTGTCGCAAGACAGCTTATGGCGAGCATATGTGGATGTAGACCAGAGCAGTCCGGAGTGCCTTTTAAGAAGTTCCTTGTGGATTGCGCGCGGGAATGGGTCATACCAATTGGCGTACTTCATGGCGCCGGCGCGCGAGGCCGGCGGCAATGGAATGCAGATCCTGGGGTGGATGCCCGGGGCATCCGTCGTGCTGGTGAAAACGGAACGGTGGCAGTGGGGGTCGGATGCGGGGGACACCCAACAGGTGCTGGCGATTGAGGCGGCAACAGGTCGCGTGTATGAGCCGAGACTGGACGATATCCTTGAGGCGCATCGCGGGAAACGGTGCCGGTTCCATGTGGAGGACGCCGGTTTCGCGAGCCGCACCAGTCTTCAAATTCTGCTTCGCGTGAAACTCGCTACGGCATACGATGTGGATGAAACGGAAGACGACGTGCCGCCGGATCAGCGCTGCGGGGATCTTGAAGAAACCTGGAATTTCGATTACAGCTCGGCGTACGAAGTGAAACAGGTTTCGAACCGGCAGCCGCTGCTGTTGTTCCGATCTCCGGGCGCCGCTGCGCGGTAGTGCGGCGCGAATCGACGAGATCAAAGACGCGTTGGGACTGCGCGCAGGCCGGGGACACGGGAGAGCGAAACGCGGTCTCGGCCGTCGACGGTTAGTTTTGCTCCGTTTCCTACGAAGCGGTACTGACGGCCGGTGCCCTGGCCGACTACGGTCAGGACCCGGTTTCCGACGTACTCGAACTGGGCGGTGGCGGCGCTCGCGACGGGGAGCGGTCCGGATGGTTTAATGGCCGGCGTGGGAGCGGGCTGCTGAAGTGCTCTCTTCTGTCCGCAACAGGGCATTGGGTTCGTCCTCTTTTTCTATGGGTGTTTCCAGTATCGATGTTTCCTGCCAAAAAGGAGCTGGAGCGGGCGGCGTTGGTTGCGTCGTTCGCTCCAGCAAAATGGCCCCGGCGGAAACCGCAGGCCAGAGTAGAAGGCGATGCTTTGGGTCTGCGCCGAGGAACCAGGCGAAGGGGGCCGCGATCCAGAGGCTCAGGCAGTAAAAGCAGTCGAGCAGGCGCCCCCAGAAGCGGTTGCCCAGGGCGCGCCGGAGTTTCACGACCAGATCCCAGGGGCCGTCCTCGGCCTGGAGGAGGTGGGTAATCCGCCAGACGCCGAGGATGCCGAGGATCAGGTCGTAGAAGTTCATGTTTGTGAAGAACCGGCGAACCAGATCGCCGGTGCTACCAGATACGGAGCGCGTGTCGCGATCGGAACGTGGATCGCGAGTCGAAATGGGTGTCGCCGGGTTACGTGAAGCTCCGCGCCGGGCGGAAGCCCGGCGGCAGGGCCGAAGCCCTGCCCCACAGAGTGTCTCATAAGATCAGGAGTTGATGCCTACCAGGTCCTGCCAGAAGACCGTTTGCGGGTAGCCGTATCTGCCGTCGGTGACCCGGTCGTATGCCGTCAGGGTGAAGGCGAAGGCGCAGAAGGCGAAGCCGTCCGGCAGCCAGTTGCTGTTCGCCGTCGTTGTGCCGGGGTCGATGTGCGACGCCGGCTGCAGCGTGGTTTCGGTGAAACCGCCCGCGTCGAGCGCGTAGTCGGGCGATCCGTGGAAGTTACAGGGGTCCGCCAGACCGGTTGCCGGGTAGCTTTGCGGAGTAACTCCTCCGACCACTGTTACCGGCAGGTTGTAGTTATTGCCGCGTGTTACCGAGAGCCCCCAGGAGGCGAGGAATCCCTGTACGTTGTCTACGGAGTACTGTACGGTCAGCGGCGCGTTCGGCGTGGGAAGAGTAAGTAGGGCGCACTCGTCTGGAGCCGTCGCCGAGCCGAGACTTACCGATTCGATGGAACCGGTCGTGGCTACGTTGTCGATGTACAGAGTAATCTGGTCGACACTGGAAGGCACGCGGTTGCCAGAGGCGTCATAGCCTTCGATCTTGAAGAGTACCGGCCCGGGCCCGGTGGGGGGCTGATAGTAACCGGTGCTCAGAATCAGTTTGAGCGTGTTATCGAGCCAGTTGGAATCACCCTCATGATTGGCATAAGTGGGCACGGTTTGGGCACTTCCTCCATCCACATGGACCGACAGAGGATTTGGACCTACCGGCGTGCCTGTATATCCGGGCGCGAAGTCGGGTATGTAATTCAGGTCGAAACCTTCACTTACATAACTGAAGCTTGAGCCGCCGTTGAAGCTGTAGCGGACCGTATAGTTCGCTACGCCCGAAGCGCCGAAGCAGGCATAGAGCCGCAGACCGCCGCGCCAGGCGGCGCAATCGACTTGCGGAGCATTGGCATTGCGGCAGGTGATGCGTCCCGTGGAATCCAGCGTGTTAGGCGAACCGCCGAGGGCGTTGTGCAGCACGATGATGTCGCCAATCTGGTAGATGGTGCGGTCGTAGCTGGCGCAGCCCGCGCCGGGGTTGGTGATGCTTCCCAGCGGAATGCACAGGTTAATGCGAAGCAGATTGGGGATGTTGTAGTAAGGCGACGTTTCGTACTCCACTTCCATGGAAGCGCCGAGAGCCTGCACGATCACGTTGGGATGAATGAACGGAAGCCTGGCGATCTCGCCGGAGACGGCGCGCAAAGGCTGCTCGCTGACCGCTTCGGTGAACAGGGGGAAGTAGCGTATCCATTGGGCCCAGGTAAAGCGGAAGATGTAGTTGCCTAACTCATCGGTCACGGCGAGGCCGAGATCTTCGCGGGCTCCCGTGCCTGTGTAAGGTCCGCCCGCCTGCTCGGCGGCAGTCTGGGTGTACTCCTGGAAGTTCAGCAGGAGGCCGGCGGCCGGCGCGGTGCTGCAGAACCAGTAACGCTCGATATTCGCGCGAAGCGTTGCGATGGATTGCGATTCAACGGCGCTTAAGGCGAGAGTGCCGGGGGCGGCGCCGTCAAGCGCCACGGGTGAAGCGGAGGAACGCAGCTGGGCCGCGGCGGTCTCCATATATTTCTGCGCATCGGATGCGCTTTTGATTTCGCGCTCGGGCGCGGCGACCTGGGTTGGCGCGGAATTGAAGGTCAGGCCCAGGTTCTGGATCGGCGCTCCGGTGGGGATGACGAGCGGGGTGAAGAGCGGGCCGGGATCGGGAGTCGGACCGGGACGTTTCGGGACGCGGGTCGGGTAGAGTTTCTGAATGATGGCGCGCAGCGAGGGATTCAGGAGAGCCTGCTGGAGGGCGGATGCGGATTCGATGATGATCCACCGATTACACGGATTCCAGTAGCAGGGGCCGGTATAGGTTGAGGCGTTGCCGTAGAGGACGTAGTCGGTTGCGGTGAACGGCATGCCGCAGGTGAGAGTCAGATCGTTGAAGTCGCCATCGCCGGCGCTGTCGTCCGAGGTGATGTGGAAGCTGAGGGTGCTGCCGGAGACCGACGGAGTGCCGATGCGCTGGCGGGAATCGAGCCAGGGCTGACCGGCGCCCGATTGGTTCTGGATGTTGACGGACCATTGGGGCGCGTTAACAAAGAGGGAGTTGCCGACTGTGCCGTTGACGACGATGTCCGCGGCGCCGGGCTGTGAGACTACGAAGCGCTGGGCGAAGGCGGCGCTTTTCGACTGGACGGTAACGGTCCAGGCGCCTTGCATGGTGATGCTCATTCTTTTCTCCTGGGGCAGCGACAATCCCTGGGCTCGCTTCACGGCGGCTCTTTGAATCGGATTGTGTGCAGCATGTAGTGCGGGTGAGAGGGAATTTCGTTTCAGTGGGATATGGCCACGAATGAACACAAATGAACACGAATGAAGACATCAGGCGGGAAACCGGCTTGCTGTACTCTTAAAAGTGTTCATCATGAAAACGCTATTTGTCGCCCTGTTTGCACTGGCGTTGGCCGGCGGCGCTTCGGCGCAGAGCCCCGCCGCAGAGACCTCGATTACGCTCGACGGGAAGACGATCAGCATTCACTATGGCGCGCCATCCGTGCGCGGGCGAAAGATCTTTGGGCCAGGCGGGCTACTGTCTAACGATCCAACTTATCCGGCCTGGCGCGCGGGCGCGAACTCGGCGACGGCGTTCCATACCGATGCGGATCTCGATATCGGCGGGCTGCGGGTTCCGAAGGGCAATTACACGCTCTACGCGTGGGTGGCGGATCCCGACAACTGGCAGCTCATCATCAGCAAGGAGACCGGCCAGTGGGGTTTGACATACAACGCCGGTATGGATCTGGGCCGCGTCAAGATGACGATGAGCAAACCTCCGGCTCTGATCGAAAAGTATAAGATGACGCTTTCCGGTACGGGACCGAAGTCGGCTACGCTGCGACTGGAGTGGGAACACCATATCGCCACCGTACCGATCACGCTGAAGTAACGGGTTCGATTTTTCGGGTAGCGGCATTTTGTGTGCCAGGGATCGCTAGCCACATAATCATTCCCGCAAGATAGACGGCCGCGCCCATCATCAGGACCGCGTTCCAGTTGCGGTTCGTATTGTGGAGAATCAGTCCGGCGGTAAGTCCGTAGAGCGCGCCGCCGAAATTGCCGGTCATGTTCATCGTGCCGGATACGGTACCGCCCCAGGGGCCCGCTACTTCGGTTGCGGTGGCCCATGCAACGGGCATTACCAGATCGTTGCAGAAGCTGGAGAAGGAGAGGGCGAGCACCGCGGGTATCGGCTGGTGGAGGAGGGCAGTGAGAATCAGGCCCGCGCTTGCGCCAGCGAAGCCCAAGCCTCCGATGATCTGGTGGGCGCGCCTCAGACTGCCGGTCCAGCGGACGACGGGAGCTTCGATCAGGCCCGTGGTCAGCGCGCCGAGACCGCCGAAGAAGAGCGGCAGGATTTTGAGTACGGTGCCTTCGAGGCGTGCGGGGTGGAGGTGCTCGTCAATGAATGTGGGAGCCCAGGTAATCAGGAAGTACCACTGAAAGACGAGCGCCAGATATTGGCCGCACAGCAGCCAGATCGTTCGCGAACGCGCAAGAATTCCCCAGGGGGTGCTTACATGCGGGGTGGGGTGTGCGGTGTCTCGCGAGCGAAACCAGCGATAAAAGGGAATGGCCCAGGCGACGCCGATGACGCTGAGGACGGCGAATGTCTGGCGCCAGGTCAGGTAGCGGAACAGGATGGCCACCACGATGGGGGTGGCGGCTCCGGACCAGCGCGAGGTGAGCCAGACGAGGCCCTGGGCGCGAACGCGCTCGGAGGGCGGCAGCCAGTTCGAGAACATGCGCGCGATGTTCGGATAGCAGCCGGATTCGCCCGCCCCGAAGAACAGCTGGCTCAGGTAAAGCGACAGGAAGCTGAAGGCTCTGGCCGTTATCAGCATGAAGCACGACCACCAGAGGGCAATGCGCATCATCACAGGGCGGGGGCCGATGCGGTCTCCGAGATGGCCGCTGGGCATTTCGCAGAGTGCGTAGGCGGTGGCGTAGGCGCTGAAGACGACGCCCATTTGTGCGTCTGTCAAATGCAGGTCGGATGCAATTCTGCCGCGGGAGAGGGACAGGACGACCCGGTCGATGGAGGTGACTACGCCGAGCGCGAGTCCGAAGCCGACGACGCCGAATCGTGTCCGGGAGGCGGCGCCGGTTGGGCAGGGCTCGGGGGTCATAGTCCTGCAATCATAGCTTGAGAGGTGGGCTTGAGGGCCTCACTTCAGGACTTCATGGATTTTCGCTACGTCGCTGATAATCTACGGCAATCTTTTCGCGTTCTGGCCGACGGCAGACCACGCGCGGATGTATTCGAGCTTCCGGGTGTGAGCGTGGCTTCGCTCGGAGTCAGCTTTCAAATGTTCAATGCGGCGTTTCTCAGTCAGGAAGTGGAAACGCAGGCGCAGCTTGAGACGCGACTGCTCGCGGCAAGGCGTCATTTCGATTCGCGGAATCTGCAATGGGCGTTGTGGGTCTGCGATGACTGGCTGACGCCTGCGATTCAGCGGAAACTCTCGCGCATCTGCGAGACGTTTGGGCTGCGGTTGTCCGCCGAGATGCCAGGGATGACCGCGGAACGGATTCATCGGCCTGTACGGAAGCTGGCGGAACTCGAGATCCGGCGGGTGGAGACGGCGGGGACTTTGAACGATTTCCGAGCCATCGGATCGGCGTGCTTCCATGTGCCGATCGCGTGGTTCGGCGAAGTGTTTAACGACGAAGTTATGGCGCGTGGGACGTTTGCCTGCTGGGTGGGATATCGAGACGGCGTGCCCGTTGCGACCGCAGCTACGGTTGCGTCTCCGGGTGCAACGGGGATCTACAACGTCGCTACCACGCCGGAATACCGGCGGCACGGGTACGGGGAAGCGATCACGCGACATGCGATCGACGCAGCGTTGAGCGAGGGAGACCCCGCCCGCCTGGTGCTGCAATCGACCTCATTGGGGCAACGGGTGTATACGCGGATGGGTTTTGAGCCGATCGCTCGGGTGTTGGTTTACAGCTCTATTCGTTAGCGAATCACCGGCGACAAGATCGCCAGAGCCACCGGCTTAAAATCCAGATAGTGCTGCGACGCGCGATCCTTTATTTGTCGGGCCAGAAGACCGTGCGCCGCTGGATGGAAACTTCGGCCGCGGCGCGGAAGCTGTCATCGCGATTCGTGGCCGGGAGCCGGCTCTCCGACGCGCTTGCCGTGTGCCGGAAGATTCACGCGGACGGCATCGCGGCTACGCTCGATTATCTCGGGGAGAACGTGACGTCGCTCGAGGAAGCGGCCGCTTGCCGGGACACCTACATCGAGACGCTGCATGCGATGCGGGAGGCGGGAGTGGAACCGAACGTCTCGCTCAAGCTGACGCAATTCGGGCTGGATCTTTCGGCGCCGGCGTGCGAGGAAAATGTGGGGTCGCTGGTGAGGGCGGCCGCGGCGATCGGAGGGTTCGTGCGGATCGACATGGAATCGAGCGCGTATACGGAACGCACACTGGGTCTTGTCACGCGGCTGCATCAACAGTATGGGGCTTGCGGGACCGTGATTCAGGCTTATCTGCGACGCAGTGCGGGGGATATTGAGTGTCTGGAACGGGAACGGATTCGCGTGCGGTTGTGCAAGGGCGCTTATCTGGAATTGTCCGATGTTGCGTTTCCCGATAAGGCGGAGGTGGACCGGAATTATGTTGAGCTGGCGCAGTCTTTGCTGACGCGCGGCGAGTATCCGGCGATTGCTACGCATGATGAGCGGATGATTGAGGCAGTGGAGAAGTTCGTTGCGGAGCGGGCGATCGGGCGCGATCGGTTTGAGTTTCAGATGCTTTATGGGATTCGGCGGGATTTGCAGCGGCGGCTGGTTAAGGAGGGGTATCGGCTACGGCTGTATGTGCCGTTTGGCGAGGCCTGGTATCCGTACTTTATGCGCCGGCTCGCGGAGCGGCCGGCGAACCTGCTGTTTTTTGCGCGGAGTGTGGTGCGTTCGTAAGGGTTGATGTAAAGTTCCGCGCCGGGCGGAAGCCCGGCGGCAGTCCCGAAGGCCTGCCCCACATTTAAGCCGCATTGGCGTATGCCTGCGAGAGTTTTTCACGCAACGATGTCTTCACTCGCTGATCCGCAAATGCCGCCTGGGCTGCGAACTCGTTCGTCTGGCGGAAGTCCGCGACGCCCCAGCCAAATACGTTATGAACTTCCTGGTACTCTCTGGTCAGAGTGGTCGGAGTGAGCGTTCGGGTGTCGGTATTGATGTTCAGGGGCACGCCTGCGCGGTAGAGCTTATCGATCGGATGGTCTGCGAAACCTTCGATGGACGGGATGATCTGCACGTTCGATGAAGGGCAGAGTTCCAGATGAATCGCATGGTCGCGGAGGTATTCGACCAGTTGCGGATCCTCGATGCTTCGGGTACCGTGTCCGATCCTTGTGGGATCGAGGAGGCGAAGTGTTTCCCATACGCTTTCGGGGCCGACTGCTTCACCGGCATGGGCGGTCCTGTTGAGGTCGTGCTCGCGCGCGTAGTCGTAGGCTTTGACGTGCGTGGCGATGGGAAATCCGGCTTCGTCTCCGGCAATGTCGAGGGCAACGACGCGGCTGCCCTGGAAGGCCTTCACCAGGCGGGCTGTGGTCATGCTCTGTTCTTCGGTGAAGTGCCTTAGCGTGCAGAGAATCAAGCCGCAATCGACTCCGGTTTCGCGGCTCATACGTTCTGCGGCAGCGTTTACGACCTCAACCACGCGCTCGGGTGTCAATCCGCAGTCGGTGTGGAGGAGCGGCGCAAACCGGAGTTCCGCGTATACGACATGGTCGGCCTGTAGTTGTTGAAAGACGTCTTCGGTCACCAGTTCGAGCGCTGCTTCATCCTGCATCAGGACGAGGGACTTCGGAGCACGCGTGAGGAAGTCGGCCAGATTTGTGCACCGGGCCGGAGCGACGTAGTCGCTGAAATACTCTTCACGAGTGACGCCCGGCGCCAGACGGGAAACGGCGTTGTAGCTGAGTGAGCAATCGAGATGAAGATGGAGTTCGAGTTTCGGCAGATCGGCGATCACAGCTTTATTTTGCCTCCTCGGGGAATTCGCGGGTGACTGCGAGCGTCAGCGAGCCGTCCTGGCACGGAATCGCCGGAGCATTTTTTTACAATGGTCCTGATTTACATGCTTGCCCTCCGTTATGGCGCCGCGCTCTGTCTCGGGGCCTACCTGGCTCGCCAGGTGAAGAAACCTGACCGTTTTGCGGGGCGGTTGTTTGCGGGGCTGATGAACGGCAGCCATGCGCCGCTTACGGATTGGGCGTTTACGCATCTGGAGATTCCTGCAGGCGCGACGGCAATGGACGTGGGTTGCGGCGGAGGACGGACGATCAACAAGCTGGCGGCGAAGGCGGCACAGGTCTACGGGATCGATTACGCCGCCGGAAGCGTCGCCGCCTCGCGGGCGCACAACAAGCGGCTGATTGCAGAAGGCCGGGTGCATGTGGAGCAGGCTTCTGTGTCGCGGCTGCCGTTTGCGGATGACAAGTTCGATCTGGTGACGGCGATTGAGACGCAGTACTACTGGCCGAATCTCCAGGGCGACATGAAGGAGATATTGCGCGTGCTGAAGCCGGGCGGGCGGCTGATGGTGGTGGCGGAGAACTACAAGGGCGCGCGCAACGATGCCGTGCTGGGACCGGTGATGAAGCTGCTGGGCTCATCGCGCTTGAATATGGACGACCACCGCGCGCTGTTTCTGGCAGCCGGATATGAGGGCGTGGAGATCGCGGAAGAACGGCGGCGTGCGTGGATCTGTGCGATCGGCGCCAAACCAGCCGCGTAGCCTTTATTTCAAGAAAAGCCGTCAATTGGCTTTGTGGAAGGAAGTAAACCCGTCCTCAACGTGAATGCGGACGCTCCATACCAAAGCCGGTCCGCGCACGCTGTTGTAGCCCGGATCGTCGACATGCTGGACATCGCCCGCGATCGAGATTCCGCGCCACAGATGAGCGGTGTAATAAGACTCGAAGATCTTCTCGGGCGAGTAACTCAGACCGCCGTCGCCGAGGATGAACCCGAGTCCACCGAGCGCGAGATACTGGCTGTGTGCAGCGCTGATGCCGTTCACGACGAACGTGGCGCCTATCTTGTCCTGCGGGCGCTTCCACCATTTGCCGCGCAGGTCCCCGCCGAATTCCGCCGTGCGATCGATTTCCGTGTAGGCGAATGATTCGTTCTTACCGTCGTTCCATCCGAGCCTGCCGAATACACGAATCGTGTCCGTCAACTCCTGCTCGGCATTGAGGCCAAAACCGTACTTGACGCGGCCCTGTTCGCGGGAAAGAGTGATGTCGGGGGTTGTGATTTGCCCGCTGCGGTATTCGTTAATTGCGTCGTCGTAATTGCCCATATTGGCGCGATTCGCGTAGACAAGCGCACGGACCACGGTTTGCCGGTGCTTCAGCAGTTCGGGGTGCAACTCGGCTTCGAAGTTCTGGCCGCCCGCACGCGCGATGTTCCAGTCGAGATTGAGGCCGTTGGCAACGGTTGGCATCAGCATCTCGCCATAACGCACGGCGCCCCATTTGTCGTAATACTCGATGACAAGTCCGTACGTATATCCGCGCGTATCGGCCGCATAATCGAACGCTCCGTTGTTGACGATGGCCCAGTTCATGAACTGAAGGTGGCTGTCGCTCCCGACGGAGTTCAGGTCGAAAAAATCCACGGTGCTCATTTTGCCGAGGTGGAATTCGAGACGCCTCACTGGGACACGCGACGCGAGGTTCAGCGGGTTTCGCACGGCTTCCACGGTGTCGGTGCTCAGAGGGAGTGTGTAATGAAGCATCACGCGCGAAACGTATGGGGCCGACCCCAGAGTGGGATTGCGGACGACATCCACGTTGGTGAATCCCGCTATTCCGAGAGCATGGCTTAATCCGTCCCCGCCCGCACTTTCCAGGTCGAAGAGGAATTCCAGATTCTTCGTGAGCCTGATACCCGTGTAAAGAGTCTCGACGGTGGAGGTGGCGTGTTCTTTGTACGGACTCAGGCTGTTCGGGCCGCTGTATGCGGCGGGAAAGGAGGGCTGCTGCTGCCGGATGAAGTTGCCCTGAAAGGTAAGCCAGAACCGTTCGTTGCGCCAGTCCGACTCGTCGTTTTCCTGGGCGCCGATCTGCGCCGGTAGTAACGCCGGGACGAGCATCCAAAGTATGAGCCAGCGCCGCAACTCTCTAGGGTCCGGCCTGCCGTGAAGCCTGTCAATGCGGCCTGGCCGATGACATGAAATATTATCCGATCTGTAACCGGTTCGTGATTCAGGCCATCGAGAACCGCAAATTACACTGGGACCAGTGATCCGGCTCGCCCTGCTCTTCTCTTTTGCCAGTGTTGTTTTCGGACAGGCGGGCCCGATTCAGGTGAAAAACATCTTCGTCGGGTCATTCGGCGATAAGCCGGGAGCCGCGAGACTCCGCGACGCGGTTGTCGCAGACCTGGCGCGGTCGGGAAAGTTCCACGTCGTGGAAGACCCAGCCGGCGCGGATGTCACGCTCGACGGTAAGGGCGAGGTATGGGTCAGGGGTTACTACAGCATGAATCCGAGAGAGCGGAGCGTCAGCGACTCTCATGCCGTATATACCGGGTATTTATCGGTCGAATTGAAGAATAAGAAGGGCGAGACGATCTGGTCTTATCTCGCCACGCCGCACAGCTCGTCGGGAGAGGTCAACCGGGATCTGGCGCGGCTTGTGGTGAGGAAGTTGAGCGGCGCGGCCTCCGGTGGGGATCCGTCCGGCGCTTCGGCCACCACGCCGGCAGCCACGCTGACAGCGGCGGGTGCGACGTTTCCCTATCCGGTGTATCAGAAATGGTTCGAGTCGTTCCACGCTCAGTTTCCGAATGTCGAGATTCATTACGAGCCGGTGGGATCGGAGGAAGGAATCGCGCGCCTGAAGAGCGGCGCGGTGGATTTCGCGGGTTCCGACATCATGATCAGCTCCGATGAATATTTTGCCGGAGGGAAGCCGAAATTTTTGCGATTTCCGACGGTTCTCGGGGGCGTTGTTCCCGCGTACAATCTTCCCGGAGTGGTCCGCCCGCTCAGGTTCACGCCCGAGATACTTGCCGGCATTTACCTGGGTACGATCCGGAGATGGAACGATGTTCGGATTCGGTCGGTCAACGCCGGCGCGGCGCTGCCGGACCGGGAGATCGTCGTGATCCATCGCGCGGATGGCAGCGGGACGAGTTATGTATGGACCTCGTACCTGTCGCAGGTGAGTGCCGCGTGGAAAGCAGCGGTGGGCGCGAACAGCAGCCCCCAATGGCCTGTGGGCGAGGGCGCAGAGGGAAACGAGGGCGTCGCGGGCCGCGTGCGCGAGACGGCAGGGTCGATCGGATATGTGGAGTATATCTATGCGATCACGAATCACATGAGTTACGGAAGCGTGCGGAACGGGGCGGGCAAATTCGTATCGCCCGATCTGGAAAGTATTCTTGCCGCGGCCCGGGGATCTTCCGGCAGAATTGCTGAGGACTTCCAGACCTCGATCACCAATGCCGCGAGCGCCGACGCATACCCCATTGCATCGTTCTCGTGGTTTGTGGTTCCCGCGCAGATCGACGATCCACAGAAGAAGAGGGCGCTGAAGGAGTTTCTGCAGTGGATGCTTGGACCGGGGCAGAATCAGGCGGCCGCTTTGGGATATGTTGCCATCTCGTCCGACGTTTTGCTTCGCGAGCAGCATATGCTCGACCGGTTCTGATCCGGCGCCTCTGAACTGAAAAAGCGCAACCGCCACGCTGTTTCACGCATCTTTCGTGAGAGCAAGGCGTATGAACGAGTACCTCTCCCGGCGAATGTTCCTGGCCGTGGCCGCGGCAGGCGTGGCGCGAGCCCAGGAGACGAATACACCGCAGCCGGCGGCTTCGCAGTCCTCCGATGCCCAGTTTTCGACGGACGTGAAGGTGGTCACCGTGCTGGCGACCGTTCGCGATAAGCAGGGAAAGATTATTTCCAATCTGACGAAGGACGATTTCGATCTTTCAGACGAAGGCCGGCCACAGACGATCCGCTACTTCTCGCGTGAGACCGACCTTCCGCTTACGCTGGGGTTACTGGTCGATACCAGCCTCAGCCAGCGTCTGGTCCTGAACGAGGAACGGGACGCCAGCCGGCGATTCGTGGAAAAAGTGCTGCGCGAGGATCGGGATCAGACGTTCCTCATCCACTTCGATCACGATACGGAATTGCTCCAGGATTTGACGTCGTCGCGAGCGAAGCTGGAACGCGCTCTGGATCAGGTGGAGATCGCTCAGGAAGACCGCCCGCAAATGAGGCGGGGCGGTGGGGGCGGCGGCTATCCGGGGGGTGGAGGTGGGTACCCCGGTGGGGGCTATCCGGGGGGTGGACGCAGCGGATATCCTCGCAACGGCGCCCGGCAAGCCGGTACGACGCTTTACGACGCGATTTACCTTGCATCCAATGAATTGATGCGGAAACGTCAGGGCCGGAAGGCGCTGATCGTGCTTACGGACGGTGTCGACAACGGGAGCAAGACTTCGCTGCCGGAAGCGATTGAATCCGCGCAACGCTCCGACACGCTGGTTTATTCGATTTTGTTCACGGGGGAGGAGCAGGCGCAGCAGCCGTTTGGAGGCTTCGGGGGAGGCGGTCGTGGACGCCATGGCGGCGGCTACCCGCGGCAGCAGGAGCAGAGGCCGGACGGGAAGAAGGTGCTCGAACAGATCTCGGGCGACACGGGCGGTGGTTTCTTCGCGGTTTCGAAGAAGCTTTCGATCGATCAGATTTATGACCGCATCGAGGAGGAGCTTCGCAATCAGTACAGCCTGGGATTTTCGCCGGAGAAGGCGGATAGCGTCGGGTTCCGCAAGATCACGTTGACGGTGAAGCAGAAGGGGCTGGTGGTGCAGACACGCGAGGGGTACTATTCGGGCAGCTGAGTTATACTCGTGTCTGAACGAAGGCGTTGAGTCCACTTGTAAGTCGGCGCCACTGGCCCGGTCTCCCCGATATTTGTGTTGGATTGCCGGTAACTTGTAGTAGTTTTCGTTTTTCGAGGCCCCGATAGCTCAGTTGGTAGAGCGCCAGTTTTGTAAACTGGATGTCGCTGGTTCAATCCCGGCTCGGGGCTCCACCGCATCCCCCTCGCCCGGTCCGTAACTTAATTCTCCGACAGGAAGCGATTACTCCCTGCCTCTCAAGATCGCAGCCATCACGCGGGGGCTGCGCCGTGCATGCATCACGGCAAGAATCCAAAGGGGCTTTTCCTCCGGTGCGTAGGCGATCAGATATTCACGCACCGTGATGAAGCGCAGGGGCCGCCCACTGAGGTCGGGCCGCTTGTGGCCTGCATTGGGAAAAGGTACCAAGGTGCGAATGGCGGCAAGGATTTCCGCGATCATCCGATCAGCGGCGTCGAGATTATCTGCGCGAATGAATTCCCATATCTCCGCAAGGTCGAAACGGGCTTCCGGATGGAAGTCGTATCCGGTCATGAACCGGACGGTGAACGGCGCGCAGCGGCGCTTTTTTCGCGGAAATAAGCTTCAATCTCGTCGCCGGGAATGGGCTTCACCCTACCACTTTTCAGGTCGTCGTAACGGCGGTCGAGCATTTCGCTCGTAGCCGCAAGCTCGGCAACGTATCCGGCCATCGCGTCGGCAATCAGCTTGTCGGGTGCGTATCCGGTTTCGTTGACGAGCCGGTCGATCGTGGCTTGCAGGTCGCGAGCGAAATGTACTTCCATGCCCTTCAAGATACGCGAAAACCGGGATTGAGGCAATATGGGAACGAGAGCGCCGGAAACCCTTGTCTGGCGGGCATGCGGCTTCTGCACTATCGACAAAATGCCTCATTTTGCCGATAGTCACCAGTTCGAGTGAAGCCCAAGGAGTGTTTTGCGAGCTTTTATACAAAAAGCCGAAGCAATGCTGTGGCGCCGCACGCGCAAGATTTATGACTCTGCTGTCTTTCTCGCAATCGAGGCGGATGTCCTCCGCAAGCACATCGTTCGGCGGATCGGTTGCGGCGGCGGGCGGGTGAATGAGCACCACACGTACCCGGACAGCTATCTGATTACACCAGAAGCAACGACTTGAGTGCGGTTATGGACGCCGGGCCGCCTTGAAACCGTCGAGAACGGGAGCGCCTGACAGCAGTTGCATCGCCTCGCGCATGAACTCCTTGCAGGGACAGTTTAAGCTTATTGATGGCGATGCGCTTCAATCCTTCGTTTCCCCTTTGGCACTGCCCGTTTTTCGGAGTCAGAAACGTTCGCGACCCCTCTCACTGCACCGCAACCAGAATCCCCGCCTGGGTCCCGACCCCATCAACCGAGGCCGCCAGGAGGTAATCACCGGCGGAAAGGTCCGGGACGGTCACGTTGATCTGATACAGGCCGGCCTCCACGATCCCCGAGAAAGCGACGGGCGCATCCTTTCCGCCGATTGTCACAGTCACCGGATAATTGGTCGGAGCCGCGCCAAGAAATGGCCGGCCTGCCGAAACCATTGGAGTGGTCGGGCCGAATCCGACACCGTAGAGCACGAGCGTTTCGCCGGCACTCACTGGTCGCGTCGGCGTTGTCAGAATCCCCGGCGGCCCGAGAAGGTCATAAGTCCCGTTGCCATACGCGCCGGATCCGTTTGGCGTGGCGATTTCCGCCGCGGGATGGGTGGCGTCGAAGAGACTAAAGGATGGAGAGACGGGAGCGAGCGTGACGGTTGCATCGGCGCCACCATACACACCGGGATTGCCGCACGAGAAATCAACGTGCACATCTACTTTCCCGGTCGTCGTGTCGTCTGGCGCCTGCGCGTTGATCTGCGTCGGGCTCGCATACCAGAGATAGGCGGAACTTCCATTCACGGACACCGTCACCGTCCCGGAAAGCTGGGGAACTCCCAGCCGGGTCGGGAAATCGTCATTCCAGTTGTAGACACCACAGGTCAAACCGCTTCCGTAGATTGAGAACCACGAGCCGGGCTGGATTGTATTCGCGGTTCCGTAGATGGGAACGATTCCATCGATGACCGGCGGGAGAAGCGGGGTTTGGCCGAAGGCAGGAATGGTGAAAAGAATAAATAGCGAGATCCTCACCGTGTCGACATCCCGAGGAACGCAAAAGGCGCCATGGCGGCCCTGATTATTGGCAAGAGAACGGTAACACCCATATTTCTCATCGTACTCGCAGACGGATTTTGCGAAATTCCAAAATCTGAGCCTTGCGTTCCGCAGGTTCAATGAAGTCTACGACGTCGCCGGCGCGCGCGTCCCAAATTCTGGTAGAACCAGGGCCATGGAGACTCCGTTAAAGAGACGCGGCTGGCAGGAGGGCCAGCGACAAGATCGCCAGTGTTACCGGCTGACGTAGAGTTCCGCGCCGGCCAGAAGGCTGGCCGCACCCTCGAAAATCCGCCTCGGGCAAGGCTGGGTACCGCCTGGCTCGAAGCCCATTTTCATCCAATTTCTTGCCCGCGCGCGGCCACATTCAACACCATTGAAAAGCCGGCCCGAAGTGACCTGAAAGTTCCGCGCCAGGCGGAAGCCCGGCGGCAGCCCGGAGGGGCTGCCCCACGGTGGAATTTGCGGGCGGATTGAACGGTTTTTCGTGGTTGCTCGTGGACCGCGTTGGCCCCACATTAGCTGCGCAGCGGGTTCATTCCATGACAAATGCTGGCTAGAATGTAGCAATGAATTCCGATCGGCGCCGATTCTTGCAATTTCTCGCCGCAAGTCCCCTGGCCGCTCGCGCCTGGGCGCAGGACCCCGACTTCACCATCACGCGCCCCAAAGACGCGTTGAGCGTCATGGATTTCGAACCAGCTGCACGAAAGGCCCTTCCACCGGCGCACTGGGGCTACATGGCGACCGGCGTGGACGACGACAAAACGCTGCGTGCCAATCGCGAGGCCTTCGATCATTACCAGCTTCGCGCGCGCCGCCTGGTCGACGTCACTCATGCCGATCTGAAAACCGAAGTCTTCGGAGCAACATGGGATACGCCGATCTACATCAGCGCTGTGGGAAGCCAGAAGGCGTTCCATCCGGAAGGCGAAATCGCCACGGCACGAGCGGCTAAGGCTCGGAACACCATCCAGATGCTGTCGACGGTCACCTCCGTCCCACTGGAAGAAGTGGGTAAGGCGTTAGGCACGGCTCCCTGGTATCAGCTCTATATGCCGCTCACCTGGGACGACACCGAAAAGATGGTGAAGCGGGCGGAATCCGCCGGGTGTCCGGTGCTTGCGTGGACTATCGATCTGCTGGCGGGACGCAACACGGAAACCGCGAGCCGTTTCACCCGAGCCGACCAGCGCGATTGTTTGACCTGTCACGCCACATCTCCCACAGCCGGCTCCAATACCCAGCGGAACAAGGGAAAACCGATGTTCGCGGGTCTCTCCGGCGAAATGAATCCTCCGGGCGCCACCTGGAGTTATGTCGAGCGGCTGAAGAAGATGACCCGCATGAAGCTGGTGCTCAAAGGCATTGACACGCCCGAGGATGCGAAGCTCGCTCGCGAATACGGCGCCGATGGGGTGGTCGTATCGAACCACGGTGGCCGCTCCACCGAAACGGGGCGGGGCACCATCGATATACTTCCCGAGGTCGTGGACGCCGTGGGTCCGCAGTTCCCTGTGTTCGTGGACGGCGGCTTCCGCCGCGGCTCCGACGTCTACAAGGCTCTTGCCATCGGCGCTCGCGGTGTGGGTATCGGACGGCCCTACATCTACGGTCTTTCGGCCTTCGGACAGGAAGGGGTGGAGCAGGTACTCGACATCTTACGCGCTGAACTGACCCTTACGATGCGGCAGTGCGGGACGCCGTCGATCGCCCGGATCGGCCGCACCTCGATCCTCAGGAACGGAACGCGACTCTAACGATACTGTGTCTTGAGGGCCGGCGCTCAGATAAGTTCCGCGCCGGCCAGAAGGCCGACTGCACCCTCGAAAATCCACCTCGGAGCAGGTTGGGTATCGCTTGGCTCGAAGCCCATTTTCATCCAATTTCTTACCCGCGCGCGGGCACATCCAACACCATTGAAAAACCGCCCCGAAGTGACCGGAAAAACTCCGCGCCGAGCTGGGGCTCGGCGGCAGGCCTGGGGCCTGCCCCACGACGAAATTGCGGGCGGATCGAACGGTTTTTCGTGGTTGCTCGTGCCCCACAAAGGTTTTTCGTAGTGCGGAAGCAAGCCGGTTTTCGCCTTTCTCAGCCGCCTGCCACGGTCAGCGCGAGTTCGTCAGGGCTTTGCGGACGAGTTCCGCGGCCTTGGGGTAGTCTTTCCTGGCGTTGGCGAAAAATACGCCTTCCGCAACCATCAGAGGAGTCCAGCCCAGCTTCGTCTTCGTATCGGGACGCGCGCCGTGATCGAGCAGGTACTGAACCAGCGAGGGCTGGTCAGAGATGATGGCTCCGATCAGGGGCGTGCTGCCGTTCCAGCGCGGATCGCCGACGCCGAGGTCGAGCAGGTCATCGATGTTGTGCGGGTAGTAGAGCAGCGTATATTCGGGGTCGCCGGTCATCGGGTAACTGCCGAAATCGGCCTGGGCATTCACATCGTTACCGACCTCGACAGCAAGTTTCACGGCTTCGAGGCGTTCGGCTTCGGAGAGCCCCGCAAAGGGTCCTGGCGCTTCGCCTTCCCAATAATCCAAACCGGCCGCGGCCATGAGCGGAGTGATGCCCGCGAGGGTGGGGATCTTTCCGTCGGCCCCGGCATCGAGCAGGACGCGCATGTATTGATAGTCGCCATTCTTCGCCGCAACGTAGAAGGGCGTCGCGCCGCGATAGCTGAGGAAGTGCCGTCCGAGCTGGATGTTCGGCGGATTACGCGCGATACCACCCTCCTTGCCGAAACGGGGTTCCTTCCAGTCAATGCGGACGTTTGGATTGGCGCCCTTTGCCAGCAGCTTCCTTGCGAGATCGAGCGCGCTCATATCGCCGGTTGGCGGAGGAGGCCCATGCGGCGTGTTACCCACCCCGGCAGCTCCATCGGTGCCCGGCTTCCGCAGCCAGGCGATCGTGTGAAGGGCGGAGCCGCGCGGGTCGGGCATATTGGGATCGGCGCCCGCATCGAGCAGCACCGAGGCGAGTTCAAAATACGCGTTAACAACCGCCATGTTCAGGGCGTTCGTACCGTCCGGCGCGACGTCATTCACGTTTGCGCCGTGTTTGAGAAGTGTCCTCGCGGCTTCGATATGCGCATTCCGCACCGCAAACAAAAGCGGAGTGAAGCCGCTCCTGGATTTCGTATCCACGTGCGCGCCGAATTCGATCAACTCTTCAGCAGCCGCGGAGTTTCCCCCGGCACTGGCCCACATCAGCGCGGTCTGCCCCCGGAACGGCTCGATCGCATTGGCGCTCGCGCCGCGCTTGAGAAGGAGCCGTACAACCTCGGCGTTGCCGGTGGCGGCGGCCGTTATCAACGCGGTCTGCCCTTCGAGAGAAACCTCATTGGGGTCCGCGCCTGCCGCAATCAGACGCTCGACGATCGCGGTGTTGCCGTTATTGCAGGCGAGATAAAGAGGCGTGACGTGATATCGCGAGCTGGCCTTTACGTCAGCGCCGGCCGCGATCAGAAGATTGACCAGTTCGAGATTGTTTCGCTGTGCGGCCCAATGAAGTGCGGTGAAACCGTCCGCTTCCGTCGCATTGACGTCACTGTGCGCCGCGATGCGCGCTCGCGCCGCGGACACGTCCTGCTCTTTCACGGCATCGATCAGGGACGTGCCCGGAGGAGAAGCGGCGGCGCTCAGTGTTGCGGCAGCCACCAGCGGGAAAAGCCATCGACAGGGCATCGCGGCATCAGTATAGTACAGATTGCCGCGCGCCGCTGGCCTTCACCCGGCTCTCTGCGGCGTTCCATCCACAACGTTCCTGACGGTTCCCATATATAATGTGCTTCGGCTCAGTTTGGGCCGGGAGCGCCTATGATCTCACTTCGCTCAATTGCCGGCATCTGCATCCCTGTTCTGCTGCCGTGGCTGGTGACGCCGGCCGACGCCGATACTTACCAGCTGATCCTCCGCGGCAAGGTCACTCTGCGCGACGGCTCGCCTCCTCCGGCAACCGTCGGCATCCAAAGGCTGTGCAGCGACGGCCAGGGGTCGGCGCCGGGCCCGCTCACCAATAAAAAGGGCGAGTACCTGTGGCGCATGGATGTCGACAACATGCTCACCCGCACCTGCCGTCTTGAGGCAACGCTCGCCGGGTACGTCTCCACCTCGATCGACATCTCGGACCTCAGCGGATTCATCAACAGCGCGAAAGAACTTCCGCCTCTCGTCCTCATGAAGGGCGGCGCGGACCCGCGGACGATCGACAGTAACGCTTCGGGCGTGCCAGCGCCCGCGCGGGGTCCGTGGAAAGCTGCGATGAAGGCGGTCGACAGCGGCAATTTACCGGAAGTCGAGGCTCAGCTCAAACTGGTCGTCGCCGCGGCGCCCAAATTCGCGCGAGGCTGGCACTCGCTGGGCATCGCTTACGAGACGCTGCAAATGCCCGCCGACGCGAAGAACGCTTACACGCAGGCGATCGAGGCCGATGCCAAAATGACCGTCTCTTATGTGACGCTCGCACGTATCGATGTGCTCTTGAAAGACTGGCCCGGCGCAGCCGCGGCCGCTGACAGCGCCATCCGGCTCGATCCGAAGCGGACGTTTCCCGAGGTCTACCTCCATCAGGCGGTGGCTCGTTATGAAATGAAGGACCTGGCCGGCGCCGAGGCCAGCGCGAAGTTAGCTCTGGAACTCGACCAGAGCCACAAAGGCGCAAGAGCCGAGTTCGTACTGGGCCGTATTCTCGACGCGAAAGGCGATACCGCCGGAGCCAGCGAACATGTCGCGAAATATCTGGCGCTCGATCCCAAAACACCGGATGCGGACCTGATTCGAGGCTATCTCGCGGTGATCGGCAAGCCAGAAGCGGCCTCAGTGAATCCCGATCTCGAATTGCCCTGATTGCCAGGGGTCCTGGTATTCCCAGTCTCACGAAATAGGCGTTTCCACGCCTGTGGACCCCCGCGCTTATTGCCGCGCGATTCTTTCTGTGTCAACCTGAACGAATAATCCGGTGGTGGGCTTAGCGTGGGTTGACCGATCGTTTTTGGCAACATGCGTTCCTGGCAATAAGCGTTCTTCGCAATAAGGGGTTCCATGAAAAAACTAAAGGGAAGCGGATTTCTGATTTATAGCGCTTTTGCGGTGAGCCTGGCTCCCGCGATGCTGGCGCAACCGACCGGCCATCCGGCCTCGGTGATTCGGCAAGGCATCAACGAAACAAAACTGGTTGCCCTGCAGGGCAACACACGGCCTGAAGCCAACGCGCAAAACGATCGCGGCATCGTCGATGACAGCTTTCAGCTGGATCATATGCTGCTCCAGTTAAAGCGCTCTCCCGAACGGGAGGCCGCCTTGAAGCAATACATCGACGAACTCCACGACGCCAACTCGCCGAGCTTCCACCAGTGGCTTACGGGCGCCCAGTTTGCAGAACACTTCGGTGTTGCCCAAAGCGATGTCGATACCGTGACCGGCTGGCTCAAGTCACATGGCTTCGCCGTCAATGGAGTGCAGCCGACCGGGCTGACGATCGATTTCGGCGGCAGCGCCGGTCAGGTTCGCGGCGCTTTCCACACGGAGATCCATAATCTCGTGGTGAACGGAGCGAACCACTTCGCGAACATGAGCGACCCGCAGATTCCCGCGGCCCTCGAACCGGTGGTAGCGGGAATCGTCTCCCTGCATAACTTTCATCCGAAACCGCTGCTGGTGCCGAGAGGTCAGTACACCTACACCAACTCGTCCGGAACGTTTCACTCCCTTGTGCCGGGCGACATTGCCACTATTTACAACTTGAATCCCGCCTTTTTGTCAGGCTTCAGCGGCAAGGGCACGTCGATTATGGTTGTGGAAGATACGTATCTTTATGCAGCCTCCGACTGGTCGACTTTCCGAAGCACCTTCGGCCTTTCGACGGCCTTTCCCTTCGGAACGCTGAGCCAGGTGAGTCCGGCCGGCGCCGTCAACTGCGCGAATCCCGGCTTCCAGGGACCTGGCACTCTCGGCTATGGGGATGACGGCGAGGCCATTATCGACGTGGAATGGGCGTCGGCGGCGGCCCCGAATGCATCCATTGTGCTCGCGGCATGCAAGGATACGCTCACCACATTCGGTGGCCTGATCGCATTGGAAAATACGCTGAACGGACCCGCTTCGGGACTGCCGTCCGTGGTCAGCATCAGCTATGGAGAAGCCGAGGCGTCGAACGGAGCCGCTGCGAACCTCGCATACAGCACCGCTTATCAACAGGCCGACGCCGAAGGCGTTTCAATTTTCGTGTCGTCGGGCGACGAAGACGCGGCCAGCGCGGACAACGGCAATCCGTCCACTCACGGCATCGGAGTCAGCGGATTCACTTCGACCCCATACAACGTCTCTGTGGGTGGAACCGATTTTGGTTACACCGCGGATAACATCGACCCCGCAACGTACTGGAGCGCCACGAACAAAGCGAATTTCAGTTCCGCTCTGTCCTACATCCAGGAAATACCGTGGAACGATTCGTGCGCGGGAACGCTCATCGCGAAGTCTCTCGGCGCCACCGGCCCGCTCGCCCTCTGCAATGAATCGGAAGTGACCAGTTCCTCGGGTTCGCTCAATGTCCTGCTGAATTCGATTGGTGGCAGCGGTGGTCCCAGCGGATGCGCCACAGGCACCCCGGCATCGAAAGGTATAGTCGGCGGCACTTGCGCCGGCTATGCCAAGCCCTCCTGGCAGACCGGTCTGATCGGTAACCCGAGCGACGGCGTCCGCGACATTCCGGACGTCTCCCTGTTCGCGTCCAACGGTTTCTGGGACGCCTATTACGTCACCTGCTGGTCGAATCCGGACACTAAGGTTGGCGGCGGATTTACTTGCACAGGCGCCCCGAGCACCTGGGCCGGTTTCGGCGGCACGTCCGTCTCCTCCCCGATCATGGCCGGAATTCAGGCCCTGGTCAATCAGAAGACGGGATCCAGCTGGGGGAACCCGAATCCGATTTATTACTCGCTCGCGGCCGCCGAATACGGAGCGGCGGGAAAGGGAGCGGCGCTGTGTAACTCGAACCTGGTGAACAAGACGAACAATGGCTGCATCTTCTACGACATCACGCAGGGCGACAACGTCGGAGTATGCAAGGCGCAGCTTCTCGTGGCGACCGACTGTTTCCGGTTCTTCACGACCTACGGGCTGCTCTCGACTTCCAATTCGGCCGACCAGCCTGCGTACAGCACCAACACCGGCTGGGATTTTCCGACCGGCATCGGATCGGTGAACGCGTTCAACCTGTTGAGGAAGTGGCCGACAACGGGAGGAAGCGAGTAGCCCGAAAAGCTCCCGATCTTTAGAGCTTTGTGGGGCAGGCCCGCAGGCCCAATGCCACTTAGTTCTGTGGGGCGGGACCCCTGTCCCGCAGCCGACGCCCTCGTCGGCCCTTCTGGGTTTTGTTGAATTGACAAGAGATGGGCGAGGGCGCCCATCGCGGATCAGGGGATCCGCCCCACCAAATCCGGCTGCTCCTGGAAACCTAAGTGACATTGGGCCCGGAGGCCTGCCGTCGAGCCCCAGCTCGGCGCGGAGTTTTCGGCACTTTGGAGTAGTTTCAGTGGTGTTGGATATGCCCGCGCCCGGGCAAGAAATTCAATGACAATACGCTTCGAGCCAGGCGGTACCCTGCCTGGCCCGAAGTGGATTTTCAGCGGTGCAGCCCGGCTGATTAAACCGGACAATGATTCTAAAAGCTAAAACAGCCCGTGAAGGTACAATGCGAAATTGGCGACGTCCATCGTGCCCACCCCGGCTCCGGGATTGTAAGTGTAACTGCCTCTGTAAAACCAATTGTCGCCGTATGCGATCGGGTTTAAGGGAGGCTTGAAGCCGGTATAGGCGTTACCGGTACTCAGCAGAGTATAGAGCGGCACGTTCAGCAATCCAATACGTTGCTTCAGATACTGCCCCATCAGGGCCGAGACACCGTTCAACTGCGGCGCGACAAAGCTGGTGCCGCCATAGAAGGAGTAAACAGCAAATCCGCTTTGGTCGGAAGTGTAATAGATGGTGTAACCGGTATTCGGATCGGCATTGAAGGAAACATCCGGGACATTTCTGCCAGCATAAAACGCCGGCAGCGTGTACTGCAGCCCAATTCCGTCCTGCGCAAAGCCCTCTCCCGCGCGGAACACCTGCAAGGGTTCGCTGGTCCGAACTCCGAGAATTCCGTTTTGGTAAGCAGGTATTGGGTACTCAATGCTTACTCCGCCACCGCTTCCCGCCGGAAAGGTTCCGCAGGCGACCGGGCCGGAGAAACCCAGAGTCTGGCACAGTCCGGCCAGATAATCCCATCCCCACACGCTTTCGTGCTGGACGACAACGTCATAAAACGGCGCCGTGCATGCGGAAGTCAGACAATACTGTTGAACCCCGGCCAGCGTCGTGCCTCCCGCGGCGGTAATCAGAGGATCACTCGCGGGATAGTCCACACTCAGTGTCAGGCTGCAGCTATTGGGATCCGCGGAAGAGTACGGGCCGAAACAACCAAGCACGTCATTCGCCGTGAAAGCGCCGCCATCCCCCGAGGAGGTGAAGGGGGTCATTCCCTGAAGTGCAGCCCGAATCAGAAGTTCGTGGGCCGCTGACAGGTCGCTCCCGATTTTCCCGGTGCTCGGGTCGGTTACAGGCGAGTTCTGGAAGTTATCGAACCACTCCCACGTACCCCAGCTCATGGAAAGGCTGTCCGCCATGTTCACGTCCACCGCCGCGGCGAAGACGTCGACGAAACCCTGGCTGGTATTCGGCGCCTGGTAGACGACAATGTTCGCGCCAGGAGCGATTCCGCCGGACTGCTCGACATCCAGTGTGGTCTCGATCGAACCGGATACGTCGCTGGGAGCCCCGGGGCCGCCATCGACATCGACGATCTCGATACGGTTCGACGCCACCTTCAGGCCGAGCGAACTCCAGTAGCTGTAAGCATCAGTGGGCGTGAAGCTCGCGAAAGTCAGAATGCCGATGGTTCTCCCCTTCCCGCTCAAGCCGCCGCTATACAGCGGTTGTACGTCGTAGTATTGCGCAAAGTCGGCCACAGTCCACGATCCAGGGGTATCGGTCGTGGTGGTTGTCGATGGCACGGTGGTTTGCGGACCTCGCGCCACCGGGGGAGAGGATTTATAAAAGGGATGAACGACGGGCCTGCTGTCGAGTCCGACTACAGCGGTTACTTGCCCCGAGATTTCAGCTGGAATCACGGCGTGACTCAAAGGAGCATGAAACGTATAGCCTGAGACGGCGCCGTGCGCGGGAACTTCGAAACTATGCAGGCTTACCGAGAAGGCCCGCTCCATATCAGCCGGCAGTCCCGTCACTTTAAGCGTTGTTGCGGTTGCCTGTTGCGCCCTCAGCCCGTAGTTGCCAAGAGCCAGAATAACTTTCGCAACGTCCGCGCTGCCGGGCGCAAAGCGCGCCGTGAATTGATCGGCGGTGAGAAACTTGTGAAATTGCGGATCCCCAGGCTTATACAGCGACTGGACCAGACTCTCCGCATCGTTCACGGAGCGCAGCCCGAGAGTGAGTGTAACGGAAATCGGAACCGCTCTGGACCTCGCGTCCAGCGTGCCGCGATCGATCGCCTTCGGAGTGTCGGCGGAAGGAAAGGGGACGCCGGCCTGCGCGGTGGTCAGTATCGTTGCCGAGAGAATCAGTCCCAGAATATCCAGGCGGCGGCCCAGACTGAATCTAATCGTTGTCATGCGAATCTCCTTCCAATTTCCTGTTTGGCGCCTTTGAGGCATTTATACGCTGTAGCAGCCTGCTAACCGTAAACCCGAACTTTCACTCTATTCAAGTTCTTAAGCGAATTAACATGGCTCAAGAGTTGAAAACTGTTTCAGATGGTAACTGAATCGTATCTTCTCCGCAAGGGAGAACTTATTATCCGTAGTTAGCATGTGGTTTGTCGGGATGAATCAGCACGTGGCGGATGATGAAAGTGCAGAAAGTAAATTTGAAGGCCTTCCCGGAAGGAGTAGTAGCCCGAGCTTACCGTTTATAACTATTCAACAATTAGCGCAGCGCCAGCGAGCGTCCCGGGATCTTTAATGCGTCATCGAATAAACGATGTAATTGACTCCAATGCGAATCCCCTGAGCCGAATACTTCTCCGGGTAGCGCGGTTCATCCGCCCATTCCCACGAATCGCTGGTATCGGAATTGAAATCCACCACCACCATCAGACGATTCTTGTCATCGTAAATTCCGCGCCAGTGGCCTACCCGGCCGCCGTTCAGATACGGAATGCCCGAATGCAGTGACCATTCGCCCGGAATGCCATACCGGTCGCTCAGATCATAAAGTACGTGGAAGACCGAATCCTGATTCGGAATCTCGACCAGCGGGCGATCGGGAAAGACGCGCTTCATTGATTCGCTGAAAATTTGCCACTGGTCTTCACCCCACGTGTCGGCACACATCAAAAATCCGCCGCGCAAAAGATACTCCCGAAGCTTCTTTGCCTGAGGAGCCGTAAGATCCCATGGTGAAGCCTGAACGGCGTAGATCCACGGCCAGTTGTAAACGTCGTCGCCGTCATCCAGGTTGATCGGCTGCTCCACGGATCTCACGTGGATACGGGTAAGGCGCCGCACCGCCTCAACAAAGTGACGGTCTGCGCGCGGATAATCGTTGGTCCATCCTGTGCCGCCCTGGCGCCAGTCCCGATAACGATCAAGTCCGCCGAACATGCCGTACGGAGAGCCCGGATACATGAGCCGTCCCATGACAAACTCCGTTTTCTCGCCGGCGTCCGGCGGAACGGGAAAGTCGTTGTATTCCTGACCGGGATATTCACGGAAGGGCAACTGGAATGCGAGGGCGGTTCCCATAATCAGGAGGAAACCCAGGAGAAAGCCCGGGAAAATGCCGGCCGGCCACGTCCAACTCCGGATACGCATCGCGTTCGCCGTCAAGCTTACTATAACCTCCGCGCCGATCAGCCGTTCGGTAGCGCCGGCGATCTTGTCGCCCGGCACCAACTCAACCGGCACCGACTCGACCGGCATTGACTCGACCATACTCGACACGATAAGATCAACCAACTCGCAATATTAATGGTTTCCTGACCGCTCTACTCGCCTTCCACGTATCGAACGAGGGCTCAACAGTTGGCCTCCGTCTCCGTTTGACGGGTTGTTACTCAACTCGAATTCAAAGGAGGCACGAGCGTGCTTTTCTACCGATTACTGCTTTTTACCGCATTTACAACCTCCGCTTTTGCTCAGACATTTCTCGGCAGCCTGTCAGGTATCGCGTCGGACGCCAGCGGCGCCGCGGTCCCCGGAGCGATTGTCAAACTCGACAGCCCCTCCACAGGCCTGACCCGTTCCGCCGTATCGGCCGCGAATGGCGCCTTTCTCTTCGCGGACCTGCCGGTCGGGGTTTATGCGCTGACTGTCTCCAGCGCGGGCTTCGAGACGAAAAAAGTTGACGCCGTTGAAATCGCGGTCTCGAAGGTCACCGACATCACTGTGACCCTCGGAGTGGCCCGCCAGCAATCGACGGTCGAAGTGAACGCATCCGCCGTTTCGGTCGATACCACCTCAAGCGCTCTGACGGCGGTGGTCGATACCGCCACCGTGCAGGATCTGCCGATGAACGGCCGCGACTTCCGGCAGATGATCAAGCTGGTGCCCGGCGCATCGCCGCTCTCGACTTCGATCAACGGCAGCCGAACCACAGGAAGCAATTATCAGATCGACGGCGCGGATAACAACGATGCCTTCCAGAACGTATCCGCGGTTAACCAGGGAGGCGTCGCGGGTATCGCAGGAACCCTGCTGCCGATCGAGGCGATCGATCAGTTCGCGGTCCAGGCGGACGGCGGACCCGAGCAGGGTCGCAACTCCGCCGCCCAGATCAACGTCGTTCTCAAATCGGGCACGAACGGCTTCCACGGAAGCCTGTTTTACTTCAATCGAAATGAGGCGCTCGCTTCCCGTTCGCCTCTTCTGTCCCCGACCGCCCCGAAGCAGGTGATTCGAAATAACCAGTTCGGCTTTTCGGCCGGCGGCCCGATCATCAGAAACAAGACGTTCTTTTTCCTGGCGGGCGAAGGTCAGATCGCCATATCGGACAACTCGATCCTGACCACGGAGCCGTCAAACGCTTACGTCACGGCGGCGGAAGGCGTGCTCGCCAAGTACGGCGTCCCCGTGAATCAGGTCTCGCTGAACCTTCTTGGCATCTGGCCGAGCGCCGTACGCAACGGCCCGGCGCAATCCAGCAACTACCTGAGCAACGGACAAAACAACTACAACAGCTATAACGGAGTGATGAAGATCGACCATCGTTTCAACGACAAAAATTCGATGTTCGTGCGCTATTTTGTGGGCACCGGCACTCAGACTGCGGACATCGGATCGCACATCTCGGATTTCTTCCAGATCGCGCCCAGTCACATGCATAACGTCGCCGTGGCCGATACGGCGATTCTCTCGCCTCAGATCGTCAATGTGCTCACGCTCGGCGTGAATTACTTCTATCAGTCGTTCAACGACGCCAACACCGGCATCGACCCGATCGCCCTTGGCCTCAATACCGGGGTAACGGAGCCGGTGCTCCAGGGATCGCCCAAGCTTTCGATCACCGGGTTCGATTATGTGGGCGCTACCAGTCCGGAGGCGCGTACCGACACTACCGGTCACCTCACGGACTCGCTTTCCTGGAATTTCGGCAAACACTCCCTGATCTTCGGTGGAGAGTTTCGCCGCGCCGTTCTCGACGTCGGTTATGACATCAATGAGCGCGGCACATTCACGTTCGATGGCTCGCGCGGACCGTGGTCGAGCGATACGACTCTGTCGGGAAATCTGAGATCGCTGTCCGACTTCCTCGCGGGCTATCCCAGTAATTCGAACGGAGCCACCATCGCCCAGGGGCCGTTGCAGCGTCTCTATTATCAGAACTCGTTCGACCTCTGGGCGGGCGACACCTGGCGTGTCACTTCCCGGCTGACTGTGAATTACGGAGCGCGCTTTACTTACCAGGGCGTACTACACGATTCGCGGAACTCAATCACCAACTTCGTGCCCGGAGCGGGTTTCGTCACGCCGAACACAAATGGCGCCGGACCGCTCTATCCAAAGGACTGGAACAATTTCGCTCCGCGTTTCGGTTTCGCTTACACACCGCAATCCGATGGAAAGACGGTCATCCGGGGCGGATACGGCATCTATTACGACGTGCCCGCGCTGAACTTTTTCACGGCAAATACTTCGCTGTCCAACGGCGGCGCCGCCGGAGTCAACGCCAATCCAGGCGGGTCCACTCCGGTCTACAACCTGTCGGTCAAGAACGTGGTATTCCAGAACGGCGTGCCGATCTTCGGGGCGGCCAATCCCACTCCGCCATTCGGAGTATTTTCCGTCAACCAGAATTTCCGTACGCCGTACGTGCAGAATTTCAACCTCAATATCCAGCGGCAGCTTTCGAAGGCCACCATACTTCAGGTTGGTTATGTGGGGAATGTCGGGCGCAAACTACCGGTGCTTCTCGACGTCAACCAGCCTGTGCTGATCGGCGGCGTTGCCGTGCGCCCTTATGCCTCGCAATATCCTCAACTGGGAACGATAGACACAGCGGAGTCGATCGGAACTTCCAGTTACAACTCCCTTCAGGCTTCGCTGAGACAGCGGCTCTGGAAGGGATTATCGGCAACCGCGAACTACACTTACGCGCATTCGATTGACGACACATCCGCCGTGCGGAATACGGTGCCGACCGATAGTTACAACCTCGGCGACCAGCGCGGCTCCAGCACTTTCGACATCCGCCATTTCTTCACGGGCTTTATCAGTTACGACGTCCCGCAGTGGGCCCCGCGATTCCCGCGTCTCACTGCCGGATGGCAGCTCAATGCGCTGCTCACGTTCTCCACCGGGCAGCCGATCAATATCCTCGCCGGAACCAATGTCAGCGGCACGGGTGAGAACCAGGATCGCGTGAATGTCGTTGGAGACCCCTTCGCCAACGTGCCCGTGCTTACCAACACAACGGCGGTGCAGTACCTCAATCCGGCAGCCTTCGCAAAGCCGGCTCCCGGTACGTTCGGCAACATCGGACGAGACCTTTATTACGGGCCGGGCTTCGGATCGGTCGATTTCTCGGTGTTCAAGAAGATCCCGATCACCGAGCGAGTCTCAATGGAATTCCGCGCCGAAATCTTCAATCTCCTGAACCGGACCAACTGGGCAAACCCGAGTGTGACGTTCACGAGTTCGAGTTTCGGCCAGCTTACGCAGACTCTGAACGGGGGCTCCGCGCCCGGCCTGGGTTTCGGCGAGCCTCGCAACACGCAGCTTGCGCTGAAGATCCTCTGGTGACGGCATGCGGATATAGTTCCCGACATACCTCCATCCAATTCGTCCTGGCCGACAGAGACGTCAAGGTGGGGGGGGTCTGGATTGGCGCGGCGGGCAGGATGAATCGATGCGGTAAACCGGCGGCTTTTGCGCTTCTATAGCGTCTTTCTGAGGTAAACGGCGAACTCTTCGTAACCCATGGCTCGATAAAACTCAGTTGCCTTTCTGGTGATGAGGCACACCAGCCTGCCACCGGCATTTCGGGCGTCGTTTTCGAAGTAGCTCATCAACGCTCTGCCGATTCCATACCGCCGTTGAGGACCATCGACCAATAGTTCCTCAACCCACCAGACATCGGCGCCAGCCCAAAAGGTGGAATGCCGGTAGCCGAGTAAATAGCCGATGACTCTCTTTTCAGCCTCGGCCACGAGCAGGGTGGCATATGGGTTCTCAAGAACCATTGAGTAAGATCGCCTGAAGGCTTCGTGATTGAATGGAAATGCCGTTGTCAGGTTTTTCGCCAAAAGCCGGACATCTTCGGCGTCTCCGGCCACTCCTCGTCTGACTTCGTAATCCGTTTCGCGCTTCCCCGGTATTGCTGAAGTCAACCCCACGCGCGAGTGTATCAAGGCTTGATGCCACGAGCCGACGCGCCTTACGGATCGTCGAGACGTCAACGCGTAGATTCGTGGACGGCTTCGCCTCAGACCGACGAGGAGAGCGTGGGCCCCGAAGGATCGGTGTCAACCGGAGGCGGATGGAATCGAGAGGATATGCCCGAACGTGTATGTGTCGCAGTTGTAGCGGGAACGGGGATTAGCGAGTTTCTTTCGGTTTCACCGGGTCATCCGAAGACCACGGACCTGACCGTGAAGAAGAGGATCGGCACTAACATCGATGAGCCGGAACTTGAAGTATCCGTCCCTAAGCAACTTTTACCAGGTTCGAAGGCCTGCCAGCTGGAGGTATGCTGCGTGGGGTTATCGTCGTCGCAAGCGGACGAACCCAATCGCGCTCTATTTCAATGGTGACAGATCGCTGGAGCAGCGGCACCGAAAGAAACAAATGGAACTTTTTCTTGATTTGCAGCGTGACACCCTCGAGGCCCTTAAGCGGTCCCTTCTCGATGACAACTCTGGAACCGGCCACGAGTTCCGGCCACGGCTGCAAATGAAGGCCAGAGCGAATCGCCGCCTGGACCGCATCGATCTCCTGGTCGGGAATTGCGACAGGAGATTTTCCAAGACCCACAATCGACATCACACCAGGTGTTGTCAAGATCGGTAGTCGGAACTGAGCGTCGAAGCGGCAGAACAAATATCCCTGAAAGAGAGGCAAATCCAGTTCCAGTGAACGATCAGACCATGTGCGCCTGGATCGGTAAAGAGGCAGGTATTCGGCGTAGCCCTTGCCCGAGAGCGCTGTTGACGTTATTCGCTCGTACCTGGGTCGGACGCGTATGGCGTACCAGGGATGGATTGTCGAGATGGTTTGCATGTGAAAGATTCTCGGGATTCGCGCTTGGTTAGTAACTCTCGTTCAACTGCAATCCCAGGATCGTTAGAACGTCCCAGAGACGGTCGCACTTGACGCGCGAGAAACTCCACGCTCGCATTGCGTTGTGCGATAACTAACGTCTTAGACCGACAATATAGCGTACTTGGGCATCGATTTTAGAGTGCGCCGCACCCGATCGGTACCGGTACTTCCTGAACAACGGGAACGGCGGCGAAACTGGCGGCCGCCTCGCGAAATTCTGGGGCCTTTTTATCCGCCAGTAGCGAGTTGCGCAGGTGGTTACGGTTGTTGCCGCATCAGTCGCATCACCATCACGACGAAACCGCGCACCCACTCCCCAACGCGCACGATTCTGAGCCGCGACTGGAGCGGAGCGTCAGCAAGCCGGTAGCGCCACTGTGGTATCGCTGATTGCAGGATGGCGCGGCGGTCATCGGGATCTGTGGTTGTTCAGTTTAGAATACGGAGAGCGCCCCATGCCCTCGACCGACAACGCCGGGATCGTGACCATATCGAGCAATCATTCTGTCGATCAAACGGTGGCGAATCTCAAAGAACTGCTGGCAAACAAGGGCGTCCAACTATTCGCATTAATCGATCACAGCGGTGAAGCCGAAAAAGCAGGAATGCGCATGCCGCCGACGAAGCTGCTGATATTCGGCAATCCGAAAGCCGGCACACCGCTTATGCTCGCCGCACCCGGAATCGCGATCGACCTTCCACTGAAAATTCTGGTCGCCGAAGACGCGAACGGAAAAGTCCAGGTCTCCTGGAACAGCCCGGACTGGCTTCAGGCCCGCCATCATTTCCCTCACGATCTTCTCCCAAACATCGCCGTCGTGGAAGCACTGGCTGCAAAGGCTGCCGGGTGAGTTCCGCTTCAAAGCTACACTGAATGCGTGCCCGCTCTCACGTTTACCGATGCGCGCTCAACCGTGCTTCGCGAAGTGCGCGCGCGTCGCGTTTTGCCAGCCATCGAAATCGTTTCCATCGAGGCCTCTGAGGGGCGTGTCCTTGCCGAGGACATCCCAGCCGACCGAGATTATCCGGCCTTCAACCGATCAGCGCGGGATGGTTTTGCCGTCCGTTCCGCGGATATACCGGGGCGGGTCCGCATCATCGGTGAAGTTCGCGCCGGCGAACGTTTTTCAGGCTCGGTCGAACCCGGCGAAACCGTCGAGATAATGACTGGTGCGCCGGTACCCGAAGGCGCCGACGCGGTTCTCATGGTCGAATACGCCGTCCGGCACGCCGACGGGGTCGTCGAAACGGATCGCGCCGAGCCTGCCGGAACGAACATCGCGCCGGCGGCTTGCGAAGCCCGCAGAGGGGCTGTCGTACTGCAGAAAGGCGCTCGCATCGGCTACACGAGCGTGGCCTGGATTGCAACCACCGGGCACACGCGCGTAAGCGTCTACCGCCGCCCGAAGGTTGCGATTATCGCAACCGGCGATGAGATTGTAGGCATCGCCGAAACCCCAGCCACGCACCAGATCCGGAACTCCAATGCGTACTCCGTCGCGGCCCAGGTGCGGCGCGCGGGCGGCGATCCTCTGATTCTTCCGGTCGCGAAGGACAGCAAGGAAGCCACGCGCGAACTGATCCGGCAAGGGCTCGATGCCGACATGCTGCTGCTCTCCGGCGGCGTCTCGGCGGGCAAATACGACTTCGTGGAGAGCGCTCTCGCCGAATGCGGTGCGCAATTCTACTTCGACCGCGTGCTGATTCAACCGGGACAACCGGTGGTGTTCGGATCGGCGCAGGGCAAATTCTTCTTCGGACTGCCGGGCAACCCCGCCTCCACCACCGTGACCTTCGAGGTCTTCGCCCGCGCGGCGCTCGATCTTCTTTGCGGAATGAGCGAGGCGCCGCTGCCGCTGACGCTGGCGCGTCTCTCCGAGCCGTTCCGCCATAAACCTGGATTGACGCGAATCCTTCCCGCTTACGTCAGTTGCGCTGAGGTTACACCGGTCCCGTGGCAGGGATCCGGCGACATTCCGTCTTTGTGCCGCGCGAACGCGTTCCTGGTGGCCGACGCGTCTCAGGCCGATTACGCGGCAGGCGACCTGATTCCGGTGCTCCTGAAATGACTACGCTCTCGCATTACGACCCTGAGGGCCAGCCCCGGATGGTCGACGTTGGTGAAAAGCACGCCACACGGCGGACGGCCCGGGCTCATGCCTTCGTGCGCATGAATCGCGAAGTGATGGCAGCGCTGCCGGATAATCCCAAGGGCGATCCGCTCGGCGTAGCGCGTGTCGCCGGCATTCTGGCGGCCAAGCGCACAGCCGAACTCATTCCGCTCTGCCATTCCCTGCCCCTCTCGCATGTCGACGTGGAGATGACGATCGAACCGGCGGGCATTCGCATTGTCGCTCTGGCATCGACTACCGCGCAGACCGGCGTGGAGATGGAAGCGCTGACGGCGGCCTCGGTGGCGGCGCTGACGATTTACGACATGACCAAGGCGCTCGACAAACGGATCGAAATCCAGGACATCTACCTGCTGGAAAAGACCGGCGGGAAGAGCGGAGACTTCCGGAGATGATGGTTTCACCTGTCTGGCAGGCAGCCGTATTGACGATCAGCGACACCGGTCATCACGGAACTCGCATCGACAGTTCGGGACCGGCGATCATCGCGCGGCTGGAATCGGCGGGCTTCAAGGTCGTGGAACGGAAGATAATTCCCGACGAAAGAGGTGAAATCGCGGAACAACTGCGAAATATTGCGGATCGTCGGGTCGCAAACGTCATCTTTACAACTGGGGGCACGGGACTGGCTCCGCGGGATGTAACGCCGGAAGCCACCCGGGACGTAGTAGAACGTGAGATCCCCGGATTTGGCGAGCTGATGCGGGCAAACGGACGGCAGTCGACCAGGTATGCGTCCCTCTCGAGAGCGCTCGCGGGTGCGCGCGGTTCGGTTCTGATTGTGAATCTCCCAGGGTCGCCGCGCGGTGCGGTGGAGTCGCTGGATGCTATTTTGGAGTTGGTCCCGCACGTGCTCGATTTGTTGAACGGACAAACCGGACATGATGCCGGGATTGCGGAGGCCTAAGGCTGCTATGAAACGTATTGCTATGCAACGGCTATCGTTTTTGTGTCTCCTGGCGGGCGCCTCGCCGCTATTTGCGCAGGCTCCCGGTGGCACGACCGACGTACCCGAAATCGACCAGCCGATCTCGCGCATCGACGTCACCAACATCGTAGCCCCCGTTCTGGTCACGGATCGAAGCGGCAATATCATCGACGGTCTGCAACCCCCGCAATTTCACTTGTTCGATAACCGCAAAGAGCAGAATATTAACGTCGATGTCGCGTTCGAACCGCTTTCGGTCGTCGTTTTGATCGAGAAGTCGGGCCGGATAGAAGCCATCCTGCCGCAGATCAAACACCTTGGTTCACTGCTGCCGCTGGTGGTGGGCGATCACGGGGAAGCGGCGGTCGTCGCGTTCGACTCCCGCCTGACCCTTATGCAGGATTTCACCACGGATCCTGACAAAATGAAGGTGGCGATCGATAAGATCAATGCCGGCAACTCCAGCGCCCGAATGATTGACGCGGTGGACCATGCGGTCTTCATGCTGCGCAAACGTCCGGCGAATAACCGGAAAATCATTCTGCTGGTCAGCGAGACTCGCGATCAGGCAAGCGAAGGCAAGGTGCGGGAGTCGCTGATCGATGCGCAGCTTTCGAACGTCCTGGTCTATACCGTGGACATCACTCAGTTGGCCACGCGTCTGACCGAGAAACCGCAACCACCCCGGCCTAATGCCATCGATGTCACCGCGTACAACTCGCCTATGGGCCAGCCTCCTACGCCGACTTCCATCGCGCAGGCTTATGGAGTTCAGAACCAGGTTCAGTTCATTCCCCTGCTGACGGAAATCTACAAAGACGCTAAAGGCATCTTCGTCGACAGCCCCTCCGAGGTTTTTGCCAAAGGAACCGGCGGAAATCAATTCTCTTTTATCAAGGAGAGGGGGCTCGAGGATGCGATTCAGCGAATCAGCCAGGAAATTCGCAGCCAATACCTGATCAGCTATCGTCCGAGCAACTCCGACGAGCCCGGTTTTCATCAACTGTCCGTGACCGTTGAAAACCCGGCTTACATCGCGAAAACCCGGCCCGGGTACTGGCTCGCCGGCGGCAAAGCCCAATAACGCCCGATCTGGCGCACAATAGAAGTTTGAGACTGCAAACTGGCTTGACGCGTGGCGAGCGGCGCACGCATCCAACGTCTCAGGTGGCCAATCCTCAGACGTTAACCCCCAAAAAGGCTGCATCCACGCGCGTGCGCGAACTCTGGCCCGAAATATGGGCGATGGTCAAGCCGCGGCGCGGGATCCTGTTTCTCGGCTTTGTCCTGATCGTAATCAAGACGCTTTCCGGCCTCGTGTTGCCGGGTTCCACCCGCTACCTGATCGACGACGTAATCGTTAAGCATCAGTCCGGCTTGCTGATGCGTCTGGTGCTGCTTGTGGTCGCGGCGACGGCCGTACAAGGCGTTACTTCGTTCTGCCTCACGCAGTTGCTCTCGATTGAGGGGCAGAAACTGATCGCCGAATTGCGCCGGAAGGTGCAGGAACATATCGGGCGGCTTCCGGTCACCTACTACGACGCCAACAAGACCGGGCAACTCGTCTCCCGCATCATGTCCGACGTGGAAGGGATGCGCAATCTGGTCGGGACCGGCGTGATCGAGTTCGTCGGCGGATTATTGACTTCCGTTATCGTGTTTTTCTGGCTCATGCGCATGAGTCCGCTTTTGACACTGGTGTCGGCCACGGTCGTCATCGTCTTCAGCGCGACGCTGAGCAAGGCCTTCAAGACGGTCCGTCCGATCTTCCGGGAACGAGGCAAAATCAACGCCGAGGTGACGGGGCGCCTGACCGAATCGCTCGGCGGCGTCAGGGTCATCAAGGGCTATCACGCGGAAGAGCGCGAGGCGAAGGTTTTCGCGGGCGGCGTTCTGCGTCTGCTCGATAACGTGCGCCGCAGCCTGACGGCTATGTCTTTGATGTCGCTCTCCGCCACGGTCCTCATGGGCATCGTCGGGGCTCTCGTGATGTATCTCGGCACGCATGAAATCTATGCGGGAAAGCTCACCGCGGGGCAGTTCGTGACTTTCACCGCGCTCCTCGCGTTCCTGGCCGCGCCGATCATCGGGATCGTCAATATCGGCACGCAGATCAGCGAGGCGCTGGCCGGTCTGGAACGGACTCGCGAGGTTCTCTCGGAGCGCCCCGAGGATGAGGATCCCGAACGCACCTTCGACATCGGGCCGATCGTGGGAGAGGTGGTTTTCGAGAACGTCGAGTTCGCATATAACGTCGGCCGCACGGTGCTGCACGGCATCTCGTTCGAGGCGAAACCGGGAACGGTTACCGCATTCGTTGGCCCATCGGGGTCGGGAAAGTCGACCACAATCGGATTGATCTCGGCCTTCCACAAGCCCTCGACGGGCCGTATTCTCGTGGACGGCGTCGACCTCGACAAAGTCAAACTGCCCAGTTACCGGACCCAACTCGGGGTGGTTCTGCAGGAGACGTTCCTGTTCGACGGCACTATCCGGGAGAACGTTCTCTTCTCGCGTCCCGACGCCACCGCGGCGGAGATGCTCGAAGCGTGCCGCATTGCGCGCGTGGACGAATTCGCCGAGAACCTCGAAAACGGGTACGACACGATCGTCGGCGAGCGCGGCGTCAAACTTTCGGGCGGCCAGCGCCAGCGGCTTTCGATCGCCAGGGCGATCCTGGCCGACCCGCGCATTCTGATCCTGGACGAAGCGACTTCGAGCCTCGACTCCGAATCCGAGGCGATGATCCAGCAGGGTCTCGCTCACCTGATGCGAGGCCGGACGACTTTCGTGATTGCGCATCGCCTGTCCACCATTCGACGCGCCGATCAGATTCTCGTCATCGAAGGCGGCAACATTGTCGAGCGCGGCACGCACCCGCAGTTGTACGCTCTGCACGGGCGCTACTGGGATATGTACACGCGCCAGCACAATCTTGACGAGAACCTGTTCCTCGCTCCGGGCGAAGGCGACGCGATCCCGGAAGAAGAAGTCACTTCAGGGCCGGCTCGCCCGGCGTTGGGTATCCTGTAACAGATCATGCAAGTTCTTCAAGCCGGGCGGCACAAACTGATTTTGCTGGAAATCGATGCCGCCAGCATTTCTGCCGTCGTGCAGCAAGCCGGCTTCGAAGCCAAAGTGAAGGAATCGGCGCGCAGCATTCTGCTGGATCTGACGGTGGAACAGCGAGAGACGCCGTTGCTGCTCTTCGACGCCGCCGATCCGGCCAACCTCGGCTGGTTCTCGCGCTGTCAGTTTTATATCGACGGGCGAACCGGCGGAGTTATGCAGACACCGATGACGGTCGCCAACAAGCGCGACCGAGCGGGCCGCAATGTAGTGAACGCGCTGCGGCTCCGCATATCAAAGGAACTGCCCGCCACATTCCGGCTGCCCGGCAAACAGCCCATGACCGAACAGGTCTGCTACGCGATGCTGAACAACTTTCTCCAGGCGCTGATCCGCACTGGAGTCGCGATCTGCGGCGGCGGGGTGGTCCAGCCGCTCGCGGGACGCTCTGAAACCCCCGGCTCGCGTAACTGAAGCCCCTCGCGGGCTGATCGTGATGTGATCGATCCGAAACGCGAGGCCGAACCATTGATTTACCTTCGCCTCCGGGAATGTGGGGATCAGATAATTCTGAATCAGAAAATCGAGAACACGACCCTCGATCTGAATACCGGAGACCTCAACGCTCTCGATATCCACGCGCGCCTGGCCGTCGCGTGATGCGAGCCGCACGGCAATCGTGACGGGACGCTCTCCCGCGAAGAGGTTCTTCGCCGCCCAGCCCGGGGCCTCTCCTGTGGCTGCCTGCCTCAACTTCACCAGATCGATCAGCGCGCGGCCGGTTACTTCCCCGTCGGCGAACTCCAAACGGGGATTGCGCAGACCTTCCGGGAAGTACGCCTTTGCCTCCGCGCTCACCCATGAGTTCAGCTCCGCGGCGGTGATCAGCACGCTGGAACCAGCGGGGATTCGGCCGTTCGCAATCGCGTTGAACTTACGCTGCGCCGATTGCGCCTCGGCCCAGGTCGCCCCGAGAATACCGGCGCATCCCAGCAACAACGCGATCCTTCGCAGCCCGCTCATTCCAGTCACAATAGACGTTTGGGCAGCACGAACGATTCCATCGTGGTTCGGCCGGCGTCCGAGCGCGATTTTCCCGCGATCGCCCGCATTCAGCAGCGTTGTCCGGAAACGGCGCAATGGCCGCTGGGCGATTATTCGAACTTTCCTTTGCTTCTGGCGATGATCGGCGCCACCCCGGCGGGATTCTGTTCCTGGCGGCAGTCCGCTCCGGATGAAGCCGAGATTTTGAACATCGCCGTAGACCCGGCGTGGCGGCGGCGAGGGGCGGGTTCCGCCCTGCTGACCGCCCTCTCCAAAGAGGCTAAGGGTACCATTTTTCTTGAGGTTGCGGAGCCCAACCTGCCGGCAATCACCCTCTATAAAAAGCACGGCTGGATCGAAGCCGGAATCCGTCCCGGATACTACAACCAGGGGACCGTTACAGCAGTTGTCATGAAGAAATCTTCATGGTAAAGTCCGAGTAGACGGACGGGTAACCGTTCGCCACTTCAACTTGAAGTGAAGCTACCTGCCTTACCGGCGACAGGTTCCAGGGCCGGTCTGGCGAGGCGACTCCACTGAGGAGACATGCCACGAATGGAACAAAACGCTCAAGAAGAAATTAAAGCGCACCTGATGCAGACGAATGAAAAATTCCGTGAACTGATGGACCAGCATCATCAGTACAAACGGCAAGTCGAGGCGCTCGAAGCGAAACACGCGCTGTCCGCCGAAGAAGAACTGGAAGAACATCGTCTGAAAAAACTCAAACTCCATCTGAAGGACGAGATGGAGCAGATCGTGAGCGAGTACCGCCTGCAACACGCAGGCTGAACTCCGTCAGGCGCGCTGCGCCAATGGAAAGCCCGGCCGGCTCCGTAGCGAGTGGGCCGGGTTTTTTAGGTATGACCGATTCCGATTTGCCCGTCCGTATTCCGGTAACCGACGTATTCGATCTGCATAGCGTGCCCCCTCGCGACGTAAGCGGCGTCGTCGAGGAGTATCTCCTCGAAGCCCACCGGCTCGGCTTCAAAGCTCTCCGCATCATCCACGGGAAAGGCATTGGGGTGCAGCGCGAAATGGTCCGCGCCATACTCGCACGCACGCCGTTCGTGACGGATTATCGGGATGCGCCACTCGAAGCCGGCGGCCGCGGCGCAACCATTGTTACGCTAAACCGTGATCTCGTTCGACCGTAGCAAGCCATCCGGCAGGCGACAGGATACGGCCACGCGGAACGGGCCGCCCTCGCGCATTTCGTAGAGCGCCGCTATCGGGAGATCGGTCTCGCGCGCATCGCCGGGTCCGAGCTTCACTTCGATCTTTTCTGTCCGGCGCTCGGGCTTGAGCAGCTGTTTGCCGTAAGCCGCCAGCGGTACCGCCGAGCCGTTCTGTGTAGTCACTTCAGCCTGATAGAAGAACATCCAGCCAGGAACCGTAAAGCTCTTCTCCGCCGTTCCGTTGTTCCTGATCACAACCGAGAGGACTGCCGGATCGCGCAAACTATCCCTCGCCACGGTACGGATCGAAAGCCCAATCCCATCGAGGGCGGGTCCCCATTCCCTGCCCGTCATTTCGATAACTTTCGGCGGGTCGTCCCGAATGACGAGACCCATATTGGCGAGGAAGTTAAAGACGCGAATGAAGTGATCCGCTATTGCCACATTTCCTGCAAGACGCGCCCTATGGACCCGTTCGGTTCCTGTACTCTCGCGATAGCCGCCAGAGTCGGCGCGATATCGTTCGCGGCCGCGTCCTCATAATACCGACCCGCCTTGATTCCGGGCCCCATGAATATCAGGGGCACGTGCGTGTCGTAATTAAACGGCGTGCCGTGAGAAGTGGGGGTATTGGCCTCGAACAAATAACCGGGTTCCTGAATGATAAAGAGATCGCTTGAACGGCCGGGATAAACCCCGTTGCGGACCCTCGATGTAACCGCATCCGCGGCCACCTGCCCGTTCATTATCTGATCGCTCGTGTAGACGCGAAACACATGCGGAAACCTGCGAGCAGCGTCGGCAGCCGTCTTCTCGACCTCCGCCTCATCCAGCTTCTTCGATTCGATTAACTCCCGATTCAGGTAGGGCCCGGTACTGGACATGTTGACGATCCATTTCCCGGCTCCGTACTTCGTCTGAAGAGCGTCCTGCATCGCTTTGGACAGCGCGGACGTAGAGATCCGGCCGCCATTCATGCGCCTCGCTTCGTTCACTTCCGGTATGGATACGACGCCATGATCCGCCGTCAGGACTACGACAACGTTGCCGAGGCCAACACTTTTATCGACGTGGTCCAGCAGTTTGCCGAGGAGCCGGTCGGTCCGGATCGAAATGTCCCGCACTTCCGGCGAATCCGGGCCGAGCGCATGACCCACGTAATCGTTGGCGGAGAAACTGACGGCGAGAACATCCGTACCCAAATGCTGACCGAGTTTCTCGGCTGTCAGCGCCTGTTCGGCGAAGTCCTCGATAATTTCATTACCCCAGGGCGTCGCTTCGAACGACGGGCATTTAGGCGTCTCCGCAGTCTTCTTGCCCATCGTGCAGAAGGCCTTCGCCGTGCCAGGTTTGGCATCGAGGGGATACCACATTCCATTCTGCGCCGGGGCGGCGGGCTTCCCTTCATTGATCCGGCTGACCCAGGCCGGCATTTTGTCCACGTAGTAAGTGCTGGTGACCCACTTTCCGGCATCGTCGTCGAACCAGTAGGCGCCGTCTGCCATGTGGCCCGCGGGCAGAATCGCGGCGCGGTCTTTGATCGAGACACCAATCACTTTGGATTGCTGACCGGTCATCTTGATCTGATCCCCGAGGGTGCTGACCATCAGGCGGCGAGGCGATGAACCGTCGCCACCGGCGGCATTCGTGGATAATCCAAGCAGTTTTGTGGTGGGATCTGAAACGCTGGTCACCGTCTTGCCCGTTTCACGGTCATACCATTGGTTTGCAACGATACCGCTCAGCGACGGTGTCGCGCCGCTCAGAAAGGTGGCATGCCCAATCGCGGTCACGGTGGGGTAATGAATGAGGTGAGCGTTATCAAATACCGCTCCCTGATCAAGCATCTTTTTGAGGCCCGACGTGTATTCATCACGAAACCGAAGCAGGTAGTCGTAACGAAACTGATCAACGACTACAGCAACGATCAGTTTCGGCTTTTGCGGCGCAGCCGGACCCGCCATGAGGGCGATGGACCAGCTGAACAGCATGAATCCGACGAGAATGCGCTTCATGATTTGGCCGTTCATCTTATTCTAAGAGACGATGCAATATAAAATTCTTGGCAATACCGGAATCACTGTATCCCGTCTGTGTCTGGGATGCATGAGCTATGGCGGCGGCGATCTTCCCGACTGGGCACTGGGGACAAAGGGATGGCACGTCGACAAAGAGGGCGCGCGGGAGCACTTCAAGATCGCGCTCGATTCCGGGATCAACTTCTTCGACACGGCGGATGTTTATTCGGCGGGACTCAGCGAAGAAATTACCGGTTTCCATTTGCGCGAGATGGCGTCGCGCGACGACGTGGTGGTCGCCACCAAAGTCCACGGAGTGATGGGCAAGAGCCCCAACAAGCGCGGGTTAAGCCGCAAGCACATCATTGAGGGCTGCGAGCACTCGCTCCGGCGCCTTGGCATGGACTTTATCGACCTGTATCAGATTCATCGGTGGGACCCGAATACGCCGATCGACATCACGCTCGATGCGCTGGATTCGCTGGTGCGCGCCGGCAAGGTGCGTTACCTCGGGGCAAGCAGCATGGCGGCGTGGCAGCTCTCGAAGGCTTTGTACACGGCGAAAGAAAACGGCTGGCACAAGTTCTCGACGATGCAGAATCACTACAACCTGGTTTATCGCGAAGAGGAGCGCGAGACGATTCCGCTGTGCATGGATCAGGGTCTGGGCATCATCCCGTGGAGCCCTCTCGCGCGCGGCTTCCTGACCGGCACGCGACGGCCCGGCGGCGGAGATACGAAGCGTTCCGAGACGGATACGTTCGCCAAAGACATGTACTACGCGCCGGAGGATTTTGCTGTGGCCGACGCGGTAGCGGACGTGGCGAAGAAACGTGGCGCCACGCCGGCGCAGGTTGCGTGCGCCTGGGTTCTGCAGGCTCCGGGCATTACAGCGCCCATCATCGGAACGACTAAAACACAGCAATTGACGGAATTGATCGCGGCTGTGGATCTCAAACTATCGGCCGAAGAGATTGCGGCGCTGGAGAAGCCTTACCGGGCTCACGCAATTCTGGGGCACGCTCAGCCCAGCCCGAAATCGATGGCGGCGCGGAGCGCTGTGAATATACGCGGAGCAGGCAAGAGCAAATCCAGCGACAATGCTGGAACAGATACAACAATAAGCCTGCTCCTCCTCTCGCGAGGAGCAGGCGCGAACATGCACTACGAAAGGCCGCCGGGACGCGCCGGGATTCCGGGCTCGCGCAACCGGAAACAGGAATATTCAGTTGAGAAAGAACTTTCGGCCGGAGCCCTTCGTCAGGGACGACCATTATTAGAAAGAATTGGGCCACGAATAAACACGAATTCACACAAATAAAGGCAATCAGGCTGCGTTTGCGTAGAGCTTTTGGGGTTTGTGACGGCTGAAATCGGTTTGATTTGCGCGGTTCAAACGGCGGTCTTTGTCGATGGCGGCATGGATTTCGGCGATCGAAAAAACGAACCCATCTCGGCCGGGTTCGTAGGGTAAACCCTTCATTTCACTCAGCTGGAGGAGCTTCTTCGCTTCCTTCATTTCGGCTTCCCGCTTTGCGATACGCGTGGCTTGCAGGGCCTGGAGCATCGCCAGGTTCTTCTGGATGTTGCGGTTGATGCGCTGCTCGTAGAGAGTGAGAAGCTGGAGTTGTTTTGATTCGTCCTTGAAGACTTTTGCGGCTGTGAGGGCTGCGTGGATTTCCGGGTCTTCAGTTTCGGTGTCGTCCGATTTGGCGTTGTGGCCGAGGGCGAAGAGATTGTCTTCCACGGCGCTGATGCGGTTCAGGCGCCAGCTGTCGGTGGCGATGCGCTGGGCGAGCTGGGTCTCCATGGCTCCTTCGGGCGCGAGATTCTCGACGATCGAGGCAGAGAATGCATCGTGCATGATGCGGTCGGCGTCGGTCATGGCGGTCACCTGGCCGGTGAGATTGTGTCTGCGCGCGTTCACGGCCGACACCTTCTTGCCTTCCTCGGTTCGCGGACCCGTGGAACGCTGCGCGTTCCGGCGATTGGCTTCGAGTTGTCTTTCAGAGATCATGATCGGTCTAGTTTCTTCCTCGACCAGAATTAAAGCACAACAAATTTCGGTTCGGATGTTAAGTTGTTGATTCTACTGATCACATTTTTTGTGACTGGCAGTTATCATGGGTCGAGCGGCGGATCGGACGGCGAGAATTCCGCAGAACCGGACGTGCTGAGGCGTGGAGAGCGCAGGCTATTCCGCCTGCCGAAAACGATCAAACCGCAGCCCTCGGAGGTTAGATCGATTCATCGTGAATCCCGCAACAGCTCCACGTGTTCCTCGCATGAACCGCAGCACTCCGAATCCGTCGGACGCGAACATGTCCTGCCCAAGCGGCTGCAACCGTACTTCGGCCCCTCCAGGCGGCTGAATCGCCAGGTCCGAATCTCTCAAAATGACGTCATAGGAGGCCAGGATTTCCGCGCTCCGATAGTCCCCTACAAATGCGCGCAGATCCGCGGCCGTCGGCTTGAACGTCACCTGTCGTTGCAGCACTCCGCGAAGACTCCCGAGTTCGCCTGTCAGGCGCCACTCCGCTGGATGCTCCAACGCTGCCGGTACGAACTCCAATGTAGTTGGGCCCGGTGCGCGGACGTGTGTTGCATCTGTCGGAATCAGATCGAAATCCACACCGTCGTCGTAAAAGCTATGCCCAATCAGCTTGCCGTCGCGAACGGAAACCTGCAAGTCGGCCGGTCCCGGACCCGAAGTAACGAGATAAGACCCGGCCCTTTCCGCCAGTTCGCTTTCCTTGAGAGTCACCCTGGCCGCCGCCGGGCTGCCGCTACCGGAAGGCGCTCCCAGGACGTCGGCGAGGTACAGGTCTGTCAGTTTGTGCGTCAGGATGATCGGGTTGATCTCTTCCGAATTGCACAAGAGCGCCATTGCCAGTTTCTGATCCGGATACCGGACAAGGTTCGATGAGATTCCGCGGTCCCCTCCGGAATGCTCCACTGTTCGCAGGCCGCGGTACTTTCCGATGAACAGTCCAAATCCGTAGTCGGTGGTCTTGCCGCTCGTGAGCACTGCGGGCTTCTGCATTGCAGCGAGAATCTCCGGAGTGCCGACTCGCACGTCCTCGAAGTTCTGTTCCCAGAGCAGCAGGTCCCTGGGCGTCGCGTATAAACCGTCATTTCCAACCACCCCGACCGTCCCGGAATCCGGATGGACCCCTGTTCCATCGATCGAGTAGCCGGATGCGACGCGCGGGATGATGAGCCCGCGACTGTCCCGAAACCGGGAGTTCTTCATCCCGAGCGGCCTGAAGATATTGGTTTCCACGAAATCGCGAAGCGACTGGCCGCTCACGCGCTTGACGATGCTGCCGAGCAGGTTATAGCCGCCGTTGTTGTATTGCCATTCCGCGCCCGGCGCAAAGTTCACGCCCCTTTGACGGGCAAGCACTCGAACCATGGCTTCGTTCACGTTCTCTTCCAGGTTCTGTTGCGCCAATCCCAGGAGCATGAACCTTCGCGGAGGCCGCTCGTGTGCGTAAGCAGGCGCCGGATAGTCACGTGGCTCTTGTGATTCATCCATTCGGGGACATACTTGCTTACTTCGTCGTCGATCGACAACCGGCCGCGTTGCGCCAGCAGCAGAATGCTCATTGCCGTGAACTGCTTCGAAATCGACGCGGCGCCAAGAATGGTATCAGTCGTAATCGGCACACCCAATTCGACGTTCGCCATGCCATAGCCCTGCTCATACAACACCGTCCCATTCCGGCTGACTGCGACGCCGCATCCAGGCGAGCCCGCTTTATTCCACTGCGCGAATAATGCGTCTACCTTCGGCGGCGCCGGGTCTCCATGCACGCGACCGCAAGCCGCTATGGTCATAATCCCGAGCGCAGTGCAGGTCGACTTCAACACTCGCGGAGCCATTCGATACATGATGAGCAGGTCAACGACTATAACATCGTTTTACCCGGGATCGGTTTTGATTTCGATGAAGAGCCCATGCGGGATCGAGGCGAAAGCGTCTCCGAATTCCGCTTTTGGGCGAGGGCCGTTCAAAGGCATTCCTTGAGGCTTGATCGGCAGCATTGAAAAATCGCTCGTGAGCTTGCGTGAAGCTTCGCGGCGGATTGAGACCGGCGACGAGATCGCCTGGGATCGTTCATGACGGCGGCGGTTCGGCTGTGAATTTGTAGTGTTCGATCGCAGGTGGCGAGTCAATATGTGGCGCCACCGGAATGAGGCGGCGCGCATTCCACGCCGGGCGTAAGATTGCAACAGCGGCGTGAGTTGCAAGAGGGCACGTGTATCGGGTAATTCTTTTGTCGTCGGTCGGTCGAAGACGGAGTTCGTATGAGCATCGGCGACAGGGGATCGTCGGCGCTACCGGGGTTGACGTAAAGCTCCGCACCGGGCGGAAGCCCGGCGGGAGGGCGGAAGCCCTGGCGGCAGGGCGGAAGCCCTGGCCCCACACGTGCGTTGTCCGGTAGAAGTTGCCTGGGCGCTGTGGAAAGAGCTACCACAGGCGCCCGGGCACTTGAACGCAACCTGACTACTGACCGGTATCGTCGTCGCCGTCATCGGCGAACTGAGGAAGCAACTGCGATCCGTTCAAGTCGGCGTCGGTAAAGCCAAATACGAAGAACTCATTTGGATTGGGAACCGGCGGCGTGTCGTTGGTGGAGAGGACAAAATCGTTATCGTTGGCCACCCACAGGGTATGCATGATCTTGCCGTTCCGGATAACATTCCTGCCGAACGTCAAGCCTTCGATCTTGGACGGGATGTCGGTGGTCGCGTTCAAATTATTCGCGGTGAGCACCTGCACGATGTCCAGGAAGAGTGTCTTGTTCACGGCGTAAGTCACGGCGGTCGCTCCGTCGAGCCCGGTTATATCGGTCGCGCCGTCCAGGTCGATCTTGAACACCTGTTTCACTACCGCGGCATTGCTGGTCAGGTTATTGCCGCCTTCGCGTCCTTTGCCGTCGCGTTCGTCGACCAGAAATTCGTGATTGTTCACCGCCAGGATTTCGCTTACGCCGCTGCCTGTCGTGAGCAGGTACGCGTACTCATGCGTGACCGTGGCGGACGCGATATCGATGGTGACGATGCGCAGCAGATTGGCGGCAGGCTTCTGATTATTGATGACCTCATTCGCGTCCTGGATCAGGGCGTTCTGCATGATTCCCACCAGCGTCTTGCCGTCAGGAGTGAGCGCGAGACCTTCCATACCTTTGTTGGCGGTTCGGCCTACGGTATTACCACTGATTTCGTTTGCGCCAACCGGCGACTGGTTCGCGACGTAAAAATCATCGGGCAACTTGAACGAAGCGATCCGTTCTCCGGTGAACCGGTTGAACTGGTAGATGTAAGGGCCATACTCGTCCGAGATGAACACGCTCAATCCGTGGATCCCCACGCGGATGCTTTCGCTATCGAAGCGGGCATTGGCGGGATTACCTGAGTTCTTCGCAGGGTTGAAATTGTCGGATCGGCCCGTGAAGTAGTGCTGAATCAGGTTATTCACCGGCGGGACGCCAGAGTTGACGTTAAGGCCGGCTCCAGTGCCATAGATGAGCGGTGAGCGACTCCACAGAAGAGTCGTAGCTTGCATTACGGGAGTAACCGAGAACGGCAGGCCGAGCGCGTTGGGTTTGGGACTCAGTTCCATGTTAATGGTGTGGAACCGGTTGATATAGCTCACGGTATCGTCTATTAAAGAATCGAAGGGCATCGCATTCGGACCGCGATCGGGCAGAGCAAGAAACTGGTTGCCTCCGGCATAAGATAATCCGGATCCCAGTCCACCCAGCAGATTGGCAGGAGCGCCATTCTCGAGGGTATAGGTTAGCCCGGAAAGGTCCGCGTTGGGGCCGGCATGGGTTTCGGTAAGAGAGCCAATGGCGAGCAACGAAACCTGGGCAGACAAGGGTGAAAGCGCCGATAGCCCAACAGCGGCGACCAACACCGCGCTTAAACGTACGCATTGTTTCATTTCGATTGAAATCCTTTGGAGATCAGGAGTAGACAGCAGCGCTATCGTATGAGGCGGAAAGCACCGGAGTCAAATGAATGTTCGATGACGAATGGGTGAGGCGCCGGGCCGGCGCCTCAAGGGCGCCGGGTAGGTGTTTAGTCATGAAGTTTCGCGGCGGACGGGCACCGGCGACAAGATCGCCGGCGTTACCGGTTGACGTGAAGGCCCGCGCCGGGCGGAAGCCCGGCGGCAGCCCCGAAGGGCTGCCCCACAACGAAATTGCGGGCGGATCGAACGGTTTCGTGGTTGTCCGTGGATCGCAGGTCCATCTGGACGGAGCCGAGCTCTACCCACGGGATGTTCCTAGTTTACTGCCCAAGTACAGGAAAAGCTTGTCCCGTCGCTCGACAGCGTGGAGCAGGTTGACGTCTGCGGACTGCTGCTGCTTCCGGTCTTTGTTATTTGCTCAATGTTAACGACTCCGAAACTTCCGATCGGCCCGGTATTCGAGCTGGAAATCGCGTAGTTGGTATTTGCGAAGTTCGTATAGTCGAGGCCGAAGACGCCCGTTCCAAAGTCCGACAGTGGTAACATTCCGCCGCCCGCCGTGCAGCATGGCGCCTCAACAATCCATTCGGCTGAGGTTCTCTGCGCGGAGGGGACTGCGTGAGTTCTGGTGAAGCCCGTTCCCGTTGTCCGGTTTGCGATGGTCACGGTAAATCCGTTGGTGGTATACGCCACGGACGCGGTCACAACATTTCCGGGGCTCACCGGCAAACTGACGATCTGGAACGAAGGATTCGGGTAAAACTCATACCAGGCGTAGTAGTTCGGCGTCGGGCCCTCGCAATCGGAGTCCGTTCCGATCTGCTCGACAGAGTTCGAATTATATCCGTCAATTCCCACCCACAAAGCCGCGTATTGGTTCTTCGTAACACCTGAGCAGACGGCCGCCGGCACAATCCAGGAAGCTTTCGCGAATGTAAACCCGGTACCGGTAACGGCGTATCCGCTCCAGTTGCTGCTGGTCGAGGTGCCATCGCCGCGTTCGGTCTTGTCGCGGATCGGCCCGAACTGTCTCGCCGCGAGTTTCTCGTCGTTCGAAGACAGCGAGACTACTGAAGTCTGCGCCAGCGCGGGCAAGATGATCAGCGTACTCATAAGTCCAATTCGTATCAACAGCATCGTATTTTTAATCCTCCGTAGTCCCGCGATTTTATCGTGTTTATGCGGTAAACGTGATGCTTTTTTGCATTCCGGGTCCGATTTATTACTATCGCCGGAGTATCTGCCACGATAGATCAGCCTCCTTTCCGATTGAGGTGACTGGGAATGGTGAACACTCCGACCGGGAGAAGTAAGCTCAGTTGCGGTGCGGGGTGCACCTTTCCCGATCATCTTCGCGCCGTAACAAAACGATTGGGAAGGAGACGATTAAGGCGAATATGCCGATCCCTCAAGCATTTGAATCGAGTTTCGATTGAAGGCTCGATGTTTTTTTAAAAGTCTTCCTGCCGGAAACCGCATCAACGACTTCGTGAGCATCATCCCGGTCAGCTGGCCGGCCACCTGAGGCTCTTTCAACAAAAGGCGGTTCTGCATTATGATTACAACGAATCTTTTCAAGTATGCGATCACTAATATTGTTATTGCGTGTCTGGTAGCCAACCCGACCAGCGTTGCGATCGCCCAGACAGCCAAAAACGCCCCTGTAAGTACGGAAGGTGATCCGTGGCCCCGGCATGTCGCGTCGTCCGGAGCGACGATTCAGGTATACCAGCCACAGCTTGAGACATGGACGGGCAATATGCTGAACGCCTACGCGGCTGTTTCTGTAAAGGCGCCGGGCGCAAGCGATACGGCTTATGGCGTTATCTGGTTCACGGCGCGCACGGAAGTCGACAAGGTCAACCGCATTGTAACTCTCGATGGCTTCAACCTCACGAAATACAAGTTTCCCTCGGCCCCCGGCAATGGCTCACAATACGCGCAAGCGCTGAAGGCCGATTTGTCATGGACTCAGAGTATTCCGCTGGACATGTTAGAGAGTTCGCTCGCGACCACGGCGGCTGTCGATCAGCAGAAAAGATACGCAGTAAAGAACGAGGCGCCGGTGATCATTTTCAGCCCTGCGCCCGCCGTTCTCGCGCTGGTTGACGGTCAGCCGTCGCTCGGTCCCGAGGAAAACAAGCTGCAGAAGGTGGTAAACACGCGTTCACTTATTATTTTCGATCCGGACAAAAAGACGTACTATCTCGGCCTGATGGACGGCTGGGTGCAAGCGCAGGGATTGGCGGGGCCCTGGTCTGAAGCCAGCCATGAGCCTGCGAAAGCGCTCGACAAATTCCGCGAAGCGGCCGCCGCGAATAACCAGAATGAGGTACTCGGCAATCCGGATCAGTCTCTGAACAATACTTATAAAGATGGGGAAGCTCCCGTTGTATACGTCAGCACGACTCCGGCCGAGCTGTTGCTCAGCGAGGGGCAGCCGGAGCTTGCGCCGATACCGGGCACGACTCTTTCTTACGTCGGAAACAGCGGCAACGACATTTTCCTGGATGCGATTACACAGAAGTATTACGTCCTGGTGGCCGGGCGATGGTTCAGTTCGACTATGCTGCCGAACGGCAACTGGTCTTATGTTCCCGGCGGCAGCCTGCCCGCCGATTTCGCTAAAATTCCGCCTTCCAATCCCAAGGCCAGTGTTTTGGTGTCGGTACCGGGGACGCCGCAGGCGAAGGAAGCGTTGATCGCAAACCAGATTCCTCAGACCGCGGCCATTTCGCGCAGCGCGGCAAAACTTCAGGTGAAGTATTATGGCGCTCCCAATTTCCAGCCGATTCAGAACACGGCTCTGACTTACGCGGTTAATACGACGACGCCTGTAATTCAGGTTACGCCCGCCTCCTACTACGCCGTCGAGAATGGTGTCTGGTTTACATCGGCTGGCACGAACGGTCCATGGGCGGTAGCGACATCGGTACCGTCCGCGATTTATACGATTCCTCCGGAGAGCCCCATTCACTACGTTGTTTACGCTTATGTTTATAACTTCACGCCAACAACCGTCTATGTTGGGTACACGCCGGGATACTACGGCACCGTGGTGTCGTCGGACAATGTCGTGGTATACGGAACCGGATGGACTTATCCGCCATTTGTGGCGGCGAATGTCTGGGTGCCCGCTCCTTACACATACGGAGTCGGCGCGGCGTTCAGTTGGAGCGCGGCAGCGGGCTGGGGCCTCGGTTTCGGATTGGGGATGGCCGTCGGCGCCGCGTGCAGCCCGTGGTGGGGACCAGTCGGCGCGTGGGGATGGGGTTATGCCGTCCCGGCGTGGGGTTGGGGCGGTTATGGAGGCGCTGCCGCCGCGAATGTGTACGGACATTGGGGCAACACTGCTTATTCGGGAACCAGGGCCGCGTGGGCGAATCCTTACACAGGAAACATTGGACAAGCGGCGCGGGGAAGTTACTCGAATTCGGTAACCGGAAATAATGGTGTCGCACGCGGCGGCAGTAACTACAATGCCTACACGGGTACTTACCGTGCAGGGGCGCAGACTGCGGGCTACAACGATAAAACGGGAACGCGGTACGCGGGCGGAGCGGGCACAGCAAGCAATGCGTACACGGGCAACTATGCGTCGGGAGCGAGGGGAGCCACTTATAATCCTTCGACCGGAATCGTCCATGGCGGCGCTGCTGGAACTGTTGGCAACGCTTACACGGGACAGTCTGCCAGCGGCAGCGAACATTATGCGTATAATCCCCACACCGGAAACGGCGTCGGCTATGCGAATAACAATGTCTACGCCGACCACGACGGAAACGTTTACAAGTCCAATGGGGGGGCCGACTGGCAGCAGCATTCGGACAGCGACGGCGGCTGGCACCCGCCTTCGTCTTCGAGCGGATTCGACAGTGCGCGATCTTCGCTCAGCAGCGATAGTGCTGCCCGATCATCCGGCTCGGACCGCTGGAGCAATTTTCGCTCGGGCGGCGGTTTCGGAGGCGGTGACCGCGGCTTTGGTGGGTTTGGCGGGGGCGGCTTTCGCGGCGGCGGCGGGTTCCGGCGTTAGACCCGGGGTTCCGCACAGAAGTTATCTGGAGTATTCTTGTCAGGGCACGGGAAAGGGTTGCTTAACGCTCCGTTGAAAACGCAGTTCGCACGAACTCTGGCGACGAGATCGCCGGCGCGACCGGTATTGACGTGACGGTTCGAACCGAGCGGACGCTCGGCGGCAGCCTTAAAAAACCGTCCGAAGTGACCGGAAAGCCCCGCGCCGGGCGGAAGCCCGGCGGCAGAGCCGAAGCTCTGCCCCACGACGAAATTGCGGGCGGAACGGATGTTTTTTGTAGTTGCTTGTGGGCGCGGCGGCTGAGGCGGTTTGGAAGAGTGCACGAAGGAGATGAGCATGAGAAGGCAAGTCATTCGCGTAAGCGTGTTTTCGCTGGCCGCCGGGTTGCTGTCGGTGGGTGCGTTCGGACAGAACGGAGAACCGGCGCCTGAGCAGTATTCGGCTACCTGGGTCGTCACCGGGGGTAGTGCCGGCGGAGCGTCGGTGCCGATCGACATTCACATAACCAGGTACAACACGAACGCGGAAATTGCGGAGTATGCAAGCGTTCTGGCGAAGAGCGGCGGGCCCGCCCTGCGCTCGGTCCTGGAGAAACAGGACGTTGGCCAGTTCTCTCCGGTCGGAAGGGTTGGGACAACGCTGTGTGTTGCCCGCAAACTCGATGAACGGAGACACGACCGTGGTCCGGGTGCTGACGTTGCGAGACATTACGTTCCAGGAACTTCGGAACAATGGACGGTCGGTCGACTATCCGTACACGATGCTGGAGTTGAGGCTGGATAAGAACGGCAACGGAACTGGCGCGGCCATCCGGGCAGCCAAGATCAGCTTCAACAAGAAGAAGAACAATTATGAGATTGAGAGCTTCGGACATGGAGAGGCGTACAACAAGTTGCTTAATGTCAGGCGGGTGAAATAACGCGGGTTTTTTCCTTCAACCCACGTGGCTGACGAGGGCGTCAGCCGCGGTCCGGGGGGACCGCCCCACCATTTGCAAATATTTTGAGTCAGTCATTTGGGCAGTTCGTCCATATCCCCTATGAGCTCCGCAGAGGATATCAACCGAAACGTACTGCCCATTCCGGATCGGCCGCGTACAGGTCTGATTACTTACGATGCGAAGGATCCTGACACGAAGTACCCGAAGATTACGCCGTTGCGGCCGCCTGAGGGCGCGCCAAACGTCCTGATCATCCTTATCGACGATGCGGGCTTTGGCTCAACCAGCGCGTTTGGCGGCCCCTGCTACACGCCGAGCGCGGAGAAACTGGCCGCAGGCGGTCTGAAATACGACCGCTTTCACACAACCGCCCTTTGCTCGCCGACGCGGCAGGCACTGCTGACGGGGCGCAACCACCATACAGTCGGGATGGGCGGGGTCACGGAAATCGCCACCTCGGCGCCTGGCTATAACTCAATCCTGCCGAACACCTGTTCGCCAATCGCCCGCACCCTCAAGCTCAACGGGTATGCAACGGCCCAATTCGGCAAGTGTCATGAAGTACCGGTGTGGGAGACCAGTCCCGCCGGTCCTTTTGATGCATGGCCGACGGGGGGCGGAGGATTCGAATATTTCTACGGGTTCATCGGCGGCGAGGCGAACCAGTGGTATCCGTCGCTCTATGAGGGCACTACGCCGATCGAAGTCAAAACGAGCCCGGAAGAGGGGTATCACCTCATGGAGGACATGACGGATAAGGCTATCAACTGGGTCGGGCAGCAGAAGGCGCTCATTCCCGATAAGCCATTCTTCGTCTATTTCGCTCCAGGGGCGACCCATGCTCCGCACCATGTTCCGAAAGAATGGGCCGACAAGTACAAAGGCAAGTTCGACCAGGGCTGGGATAAGCTGCGCGAAGAGACCTTCGCGCGGCAGAAAAAACTGGGCGTCATTCCGCCGGATTGTCAGCTCACGGCCAGGCACAAGGAAATCCCGTCGTGGGACGAGATGCCGGCCGCGCTGAAACCCGTCCTCACCCGGCAGATGGAAGTTTATGCCGGTTTCATGGAGTATACGGATCACCACGTGGGCCGCTTGCTCGATTCGCTGGAAAAGCTTGGCGTCCTCGACGATACGCTGGTTTATTACATCATCGGCGACAACGGCGCGTCCGCCGAGGGCACGCTGAACGGCACATACAATGAAATGATCAATTTCAACGGCGGCGCCGCACTGGAGACGCCCGAGTTCCTGATGGCAAGGATTGATAAGCTGGGCGGCCCGGAATCTTACAACCACTACGCCGTTGGTTGGGCCCATGCCATGAATACGCCGTACCAGTGGAGCAAGCAGGTTGCTTCTCACTGGGGCGGCACGCGCAACGGGACGATCGTGCACTGGCCCAAAGGAATCACGGGGAAAGGTCAGCTCCGAAGCCAATTCCATCACGTGATCGACGTGGCGCCTACCATTCTTGAGGCAGCGGGACTGCCGCAGCCGCTCTCAGTCAACGGCGTCCAGCAACATCCGATCGAAGGTGTCAGTATGGCTTACTCATTCGACGATGCGGCCGCTGCGGAACGACACGAGACGCAGTATTTCGAAATGGCGGGTAACCGCGGCATCTACCACAAAGGCTGGACCGCTGTTACGCGGCATAGTACGCCGTGGCTACTACTGGGCGAAAAAGTACCGGCATTCGACGACGACGTCTGGGAGCTCTACGATACCAGCAAGGATTGGAGCCAGGCGAACAACCTGGCCGGGAAGATGCCTGAAAAGCTTCACGAATTGCAGCGGTTGTGGCTGATTGAGGCGACCCGCTATAACGTGCTACCGCTCGATGACCGGAAAGCGGAACGGTTTAACTCGGATTTGGCCGGCCGGCCGGTGTTGATCAGGGGCAATTCCCAAATCCTGTTCGGCAACATGGGGCGGCTCTCCGAAAACTCGGTTGTCAATATCAAGAACAAATCGCACTCCGTAACTGCCGAGATACAGGTGCCGGCAATGGGGGCTGAGGGCGTGATTGTCTGCCAGGGCGGCAATATGGGCGGCTGGAGCCTTTATGCAAAGAGCGGGAAACTCAAATACTGTTACAACCTGCTCGGCATTCAACAGTTCTATGCAGAGTCGGCGACGGTACTGTCTCCGGGCGAGCACCAGGTGCGTATGGAGTTCGCGTATGCCGGTGGAGGCCTTGGCAAGGGTGGGACGGCATCTTTGTATGTAGACGGCAAGAAAGTCGGCGAAGGCGATGTCGCAGCTACGGCACCTATGGTCTTCTCGGCCGATGACGGTTGCGACGTCGGGGTAGACACGGGCGCTCCTGTCTCTCCGGATTACGGGTCGCGGGGCAATGAGTTTTCGGGGCACATCAAAGGAGTTCAGCTGGCGATCGGCAGCGATGCGGAGAGCCTCGACCACCTGGTCTCTCCGGAGGAGGCGGTTCGGATCGCCATGGCACGGCAGTAGAGAGCCTCCCGGAAAACGCGCCGGGTCAACTGATCGCGTTCGGCGTTCGACGCTCGATTTCACGTTCCAGAGGTGCGTCCGGATCATCCTGCCGCATCGATTTCAGTTGCTCGCTCCGAGGCGCAGCGGTTGGATCGACGTAAACCGGCGACTGAAGCGCGATGTGCGCCCCTGCCGCTTCCACCGTGTCCATGAACCCCAGGAGCAGCTCCTCCTGGATTTTCAGGAATTCGAGCCTGTCCCTGGTCATTACGTAAGCGAAGGTATCGAGTTCGAGAGAAGTTGTTCCGAACTGAAGGAATCGCACGTGAATCGAGGCCGGCTCCACCCGAGGATGGCTTTTTAGAAGGCTGTCCAGACCCGTCAGGATGGAACGCATCTGCGCCGCGGTGGTGTCGTAGCGCAAGCGGACTCGCGGATTGAACCAGAATTTGTCTTTGGAGGACAGGTTCTCGAGACTCAGGTTCGCCAGCTGCCCGTTCGGGATGCTGACTATGCTGCGGTCGAGAGTTCGAATACTGGTGGAACGCCATCCAACCTCCTGGACGGTGCCCATAATATCGCCGATTTTCAGGAATTCGGCGACCCGCACCACCTGATCGAAGACGATGGAAACCCCGCCCAACAGATTCTCCAGACTCTTCTGCGCCGCTACCGCGACAGCGATACCACCGATCCCGACGCCCGCCAGAGCCGTGGTGGGCCTCAGGCCGAACAGGTACAGGACAGCCATCAAGCCGGCGAAAATCAACAACAAATCCACCGCGCCGCGGCACAGGCGGACCATCGAAAAGGCGCCGATGTTGCCGGTCCGCACCAGACGCCGGCGAATGAGCTTTTCGATCTTCCTGACGATAAGAAAGCACAGCCATATGCCCGCCACAATACTGATAAATCTCTCGGTGGTAGACCAGAATTGCCGTGCATACAAGGGCAGAGCGACCTTGACCAGGATTGCCTGGATGAGCACAACCATCAGTGTCAAGCGAAGCGGTACGACCAGGATGCTGGGATTCGACGAAGGCGTTTTCTTCAAAACCCGGCTGCGAACCAGACCGATCAGCAGGCCGAGGAGCCGGTTCAGCAAGACTGTCACAAAATAGAGCGCGGGCAGACCGACAAAAACGAAAAGCCACTGGAAGAGGAGAATACCCGCGAATCGAGTCGTCAACAGGAATTCGGGAACGAAGTCGTTTATCGGTATCTCATCGAGTTCCTCGAACAGCGTCGGAATCTGACCGAGCGTCTCCCTTGCGAACAGCCAACGGGGCGCTTCCTTGCCGACGTTCACAAGCTCAACCAGAATTGGTACGTCGCCATCGGCGGAGGGTATGGTTCCCACCAGATCCTGGCCGGGCTTCAGCGTTGCGAGAGAGCCTTCAGGACTGTCGCTCAGTTTCAGGAGCCGGGCAGGCAGGCGTCTGTCGAGCACCGTGAAGAGTTCCCGCGCGAGACGCTCGGCGTTCTTGCCTCGGAACGGCGTATTCAGATATTGGGCCGCCGCTTCCATGTTCCCTTTGCCCGCGGCTGCGAGGAAGCCCAGAACCGTGCCGCGAGGGGAAGTGCGACCAAGAGCGTCTTTGGGGGCTTCGGGTGGGGCTGCGGGCGCCAGCGCGGGGGCGGAGACAGGGATCTGCGCCGAGAGTGTTGCAAACAGCAGAGTAGCCAGTAAACAGACGCGCCGCATCGGACCGTAAGGGAGAGTCGTCTATAGCAATATCTACGTCTGTCGGATGCCGGGCTCGATGCCGCGCTTTATTTTATTGGGCAATCCGCCTGGACCGTAGCTGCGCGGCTTCCGCGGAGTGGGATCTATTTTTTCGTTGGAAAGAGGAATGCGATTTGCAGCCGCATCGTCCAGGGCGAGGCGCCGGGCGGATGGACCACATTCCCATAGAACTGAAATCCGACGTTCACCGGCTGGGCTCCCAGGCGCATAATCCGTCCGAGGCCGCCGCCCACCGGCACTACCCATCGTCCACCGTTCGTGGCTTCCCAGTTGGCAGTGAGAGTAGGCTGCCAGGTGAGGTAATAGCCTTTCTGCAGGTTGTAGTTGATGAAATATTGCAGCAGGAACTGATTCACGTCAGGCAGGTCCGAATGACCGGCTACGCCCCAGACGTTATTCGCAAGAACGCCGAGGGTCCACTTGCCGGGCTGAACCAGGACGACTATGGTCGGACCGAGACCCAGTTTGCCTTGTCCGAGGATGCCGGTTTTCGTCGCGGTCGGCAACAGCAGTTGCGGCCCGACGCCCCAAATCACTTTGCCTTTCTTCGGAGAAAAGAAAAATGCCGGTTGCATGTCTCCGAGTCCGTAATAGCCCGTCTCGACCGGGGGGCCTGAAGTCTGCGGTACGTCAACCGGCTGATAGATGATGGGCGCGATCCAGCGAATGATCAGGTTCCAGTTTTCTGTCAGGCTCACGGGAATCACGGGCTGCACGTTCAGGATATTCTGGGTGCGGTCAGCGGGCCCGATGTTGAAATTCCAGTTGTCCTGAAATGGAACGCTGATCAGGCTCGCGACGGGATTCTGCGCCTCTTTGCGCAACTTCTCGGTATCGTCGGCGGGCGTCCCCGCCGGCGTAGGCTGTGACGCCTGTGCTCTGGCCGAGGACGCCGCGGCGACCGACAGGCAGATCAGGGCGGCGGCTTTCAGGATTTGCATCTGTCTTCTTTTTTCATCGCCCTTTTTCTTCGCACATCGAAAATAGATGAACAATCAGGCGGTGATTTGGATCATTTGGCATTCGGAGGTTGTCGGAGCTCTGCCTGGGTCGACCGATTCGCTCCGCAACCACTACTCTTCGTCGTCCGTTTCGTGCCAGGTCTTATCCGGGTTGTAGAGTTCCATGGCCTTGACGATGTTGAGAGAATTGGGTCCCAGGTCCTTCTGATACACGACCCCGTCGTAGCTGACCAGGAATGTCTTCACGCCTGTGACACGATATTCGGCCGGTACGGCGACAAGCGCAAACCCGCCGATCATCGCTCCCTCGATCACGTAGTCGAGCTTGCCCAAAGTCGCATTCGGACCTTGCCCCTTTAATATCTTGAAATAGTATCCGTGGAAGGGTTTGGTTTTGTCGACGTAACCCTCTTCGAGCGCATTCGCTACCCCTTCTCCGATCGGACCACCCCAACTGCCGTCGGCATTGCGCCAGGCCAGCCCATCCTGTTTTCCAGGCGTGCTGATAATTTTCTGCGCGAATTGATTGACGCCGGAATTGTCATGGACCGTCTGCGCGTACTCGTTCTGGGCTTCCACGAAGCCACGGCAAATGGTGATGGCATCCAGTTCGTTCTCCCCGATGCGCCGGAGCAGAACTTCCTCGCGGCCCGCCTTAGTATCGAAGTACCACTTCCCGTGTTTCTCGACGATGGGAATGGGCAGGGGCCAATCTTCGTTTCCAATCGAGAGGATGGCGCGCCTCGGATTTTTGGGGTCGATGACCACCAAGTTCTTTTCGTGGGCTTTCGCCGCACTTTCGATCGCAGCGTTCTTATCCGCTACAGCGTCCGCCGTGGTAACCAGATCCTTCGCATCCGGCCCCAGGATGTTCAATAAAGCGGGAACGTCGAAATCGCCCGCCGCTTTTATGATTGCTTCGGCCGCTAATTGCGGCGTCGCAAATGACATCTGCGCCTGGCCAGCCGGTGGATTTGACTGCTGCGGCGCCGCGTAGGTCAGGATCGCGAGAGTACAAGCCAAGCCGGCCACCTGGACGGCAAGCGGGGCTTTCGATTTGAAGGCGCAGAGTATATTCGATTTCATCTGTTTGTCCTTTACCTGACTCGTCTACCTCCGCCGCCCGCCACCACCGCCCCGACTGCCGCCGCCCCGGCTGCCTCCCATGCTGGAAGATCCGCGGGAGCTGTTGGCTCGCGCGCTGTTTCCGCTATAGCTCCCGCCACCGCCGAAAGCGCCGCGCGAGGAATTTCCACTGGAGACGCTTCGGTTGCCGATACTGTTAGCGCCGCCACGATTACCCCCGGCCGGCTGTTGTCTTGCGGAAGCGCCACCTCGATTCCCGGCGCCCGGCTGCTGCCCGAAAGAACCACTGCCGCGATTCGCTCCGCCTGGCTGCTGCCCGAGACCCTGGTTTCGTCCCGCGCCGCCCTGCCTGTTGGCTGCGGACGCCTCGCGAGTGGTACCGCCGTACTTGCCGGCCGTCGACCGATCCGAATAAGGAGTGCCGCCGCGGTGCTGCGGATTGTGTTGCCAGCTATTCCCGCCAGCTCCACCGTTGACGCGATTTCCGCCGTTGACGTTGGTACGATTTCCGCCGTTGACGTTCGTCCTGTTGTTTGTCCTGTTGGAATTGTTGACGAAGCTGTTGTTGTTGTTAATTGTAATGTTGTTGTTGCCACCACCCCACCCCGCGTGGTATCCCCACCCTCCACCCCAGGCGGCCCCCATCGCTATGCCCACACCGAAACCTATGGCCGCGCCGGCAACGTAGGCGCCGACGGGCGGGTACACGATCGGCGGATAGGGGTAAATCGGGGGTCCGTACACCACCGTGGGGTTATAACTGGGGACATACACGACTTGCGGGTTGGCTTGCTCGATGACAATGACGCTCTTGTTCTCCACCACCTGCGTTTCCACTTTTTGTTGCTCTGTGGTTTTCAGGTTTCCCGCACCCTGCGCCTTCATGCGCATGCGCTGAACGGCGTCCATCACGTCGCTCTGCTGCGCCAAAAAGGCGTTACCCAGGTCGGTAGTCCATGTGATGTTTTGGGCGAGTTGTTTCAGCGCGTCGGGCAGCGGAGCCATGGCCTGTACGCTGGGGTCCCAGTTCTGCTTCTCAACCGCATCCACAAGGGCCTTGTCTTTCAAGTTCGGGTTCGCCATTAACCACTGCTGCAGCTGAATTATTTCCAGAGGATAGGTGGACGCGGCGAGCATTTGCGCCAGCAGCGGATCGGGATAGAGTGCGATGGGCGCCACGAGCGAATCCAGCTGATCGTTGGGAATTTTTGGCGCCGGCGCCTCCGGCGCTGCCGGAGCCGGCTCTTGCGCGTACAGAAATTCAGAGTTTGCCGCCAATAGAAGTACGCAAAACAACGATAACGGGCCGCGGAGAACGCCGAACGGAAACGGCCTTGCGCCAGGCGGGGTCATTTTCATGGTAGTGATTGATTTCCTCTTTAAATTCGCAGGCCTGGACCTGACTTTGTGTTCATCATTCGCCGTCGGATAGCGGGTCGCCAGCTGGGGCTGGCGGAATCTCATAAACCCAAACGCCCGTGCAGATTAAAGATGCAAATTCCGGGCGTCTGATTTTTAATTATTTCGATGTAGTTCTTAACCTGAGGGCGCATGGATGAATAGGAGGGGTTGGCGAAGATGACCTTGCGGTCCCCAGCATGCGGCCCGCTTTTAAAAAACCGGTATTCGGGAAATATAAAAATGAACCTGCATCTGACTCGCCGCATCGATACTGTGGCTTCGTCTGATGTGTGACCGGCGACGCCGAGTACGAAGCCGTTCGATGGAGGCAGTAAATGACCGGGGCTTTTTTCAAGCAGTCTTTGTCGGTGGCGATGTCTTTCGTGATGGTGGTTACGGCGTTGCCCTCTGAAGCCGCAGCTCAGGAACCGGGTCCAACCGGATATTCAGGGCAAGGCGTGCCCCTTTCCGCCCAGGAGTTGCAGCAACTGGCGGCGCCCATCGCTCTCTATCCGGACGCCCTCGTTGCGCAGATTTTCGGCGCCGCGACCTTTCCCGATCAGGTTGCCGCCGCCAGCCTGTGGCTGAAGCAAAACAGCAGCCTTACAGGAACAGCTCTCACGCAGGCCGTCGATATGCAACCGTGGGACCCCAGTGTGAAGGCGCTCTCACAGTTCCCCTCGGTGCTCGACAACCTGGCGAACAACCTCAGCTGGACTTCCTCGCTGGGAGAAGCCTATTCCACCCAGGCCGCCGATCTGATGTCGGCCGTTCAGACGTTGCGCAGCCAGGCCAAAGCTGCCGGCAACTTGAAATCAGGATCGCAAATTACCGTGGTGCAGCAATCGCCCCAGGTAATCGTAATTCAGCCCGCCAATCCGCAGGTCGTCTATGTTCCGCAGTACAATCCCACGATTGTGTACGGCGCGCCGTACGTAACGCCGGGATATAGCACGGCCGCGGTAGTGGCGACCGGACTGCTTGCCTTCGGAGTCGGTATCGCCGTGGGTGCGGCCATAAGCAATAGTTGGGGTTACAGTTACTGGAACTGCAATTGGCACGGCGGCGCGGTTGTGTATGGCAGCTCGGCGTACTACGGAAACAGCGCGTGGCACGGCGGAGTCTATGGTTCCAGCGTGACGGCGGTCGGCCCCTACGGCGCCGCGAAGGTTGGAACGGCCTATAATCCATCGACGGGAACGTACGCCCGGGGCGCCTCAGTTTCAAACGGTTACGGCACTGCGAAGGCCGGCCAGGCATACAACCCATCGACAGGGACTTACGCCCAGGGGGGATCGGTCTCTAACGCCTACGGGACGCAGAAGGCCGGCCAGGCATACAACCCGAACACCGGAGCTTATGCCGCTACGCATCAGGCTTCCAACGCCTACGGGAGCTACGGAAGCTCAGTTGCGTCGAAGAACGGCAATACCGCATATACGCAGCATGAAACTACGGCGGCGGGGTCTGTGGGAACGGTTCAAACCTCGGCAGGCGGCAAGGGCGCCGCCGCGACGGGCGTAAACGGGAGCGCCGCAGCCGGCCAGGCGGCAAACGGCGATAAGTATGCGGCCGCAAATGGCAACGTCTACAAGAACAGCGGGAGCGGCTGGCAGCAGACTCAGGGTCAGAAGCCCACGCAAAACTACTCGAGCTCGTCCGCCGCATCTCACGGCTATGGAGAGCAGGCGAAAAGCAGCGGGTCCTCAGCTTTTGGCGGGGGTGGAGGCGGCTGGCAATCCAGAGCAGAGAGCGCTCGCGGCGCCGCAAGCCGCGGCGGCGGCGGCGGATGGCGCAGGTGAGCCACTCCGATATGCGTGACGGATCTTTTTTCTCCAGGCGCTTTCAGTCTTTACAGGTGAATCCGATGTCTCTAAAATTTCGAACAATGGTTTTCGGCTTACTGCTTCTGGCATCGGTCATTTCGCTCGCCGCCTGCAGCAAGTCCGATAAAACCGACAAGGCGTCCTCCAGCGTGTTCGCGTCTCCCGATGACGCAGGTAATGCTCTGGCGGCAGCGGCAAAATCCGGCGATCAAAATTCGCTGGTGGCCATTTTCGGCCCGGATTCGAGACAGGTCATTTCGTCCGGCGATGCCGTCGAGGATAAGAACAATGTCGCCACGTTCATAACGAAATATGGGACGATGCACCGCTGGCGCAAAATATCGGATGGCGCGCAAATCCTGCTGGTCGGAGCGGATAATTTTCCCTTTGCGGTCCCGCTGAAAAAGAATGCCGGCGGCCAATGGTTCTTCGATACGGCTGCCGGTAAGGATGAAGTTCTATCCCGCCGCATTGGCCGGAATGAACTGGCCATAATCGACGCCTGCAAAGCGGTGGAAGACGCCCAGCATCAGTATTTCTCGGAACTGCATGATGGCGAAACCACGAAACAATACGCAATGAAGTTCATCAGCGATCCCGGCAAGCACAACGGTTTGTACTGGGAGTCGCCGCAAGACAAACCCCAGAGTCCACTTGGCCCGCTGGCGCACTCCGCGGCCTCCGAAGGATACAGCACGAAGCAGGCCGCGCACGTGCCGTTCCACGGCTACTATTTCCGGGCGCTGATGGGACAAAGCGATAAGGCTCCAGGCGGCGCAAAACAATACGCGGTTGAAGGGAAGTTGACCCGTGGGTTCGCTCTCGTCGCCTATCCCGCGGAATACGGGAACTCGGGGGTGATGACGTTTATCGTCAACCAGGATGGTCTGCTTCTCCAAAAGGATTTGGGGAAGAAAACGACGGAAACAGCAACCGCGATGAGCGAGTACGATCCCGATACCGGCTGGAACCCGATAGATAACGAGTGACATGACGTCCTGAATCTCCGAGAGGCGCATTGCCGAAACGCCTCCAACCGCGAGAAGCCGGAAAGCAGATCGACCGCACCGCATTGTGAGCATCGGGCAGCCGTGATGTCAGGCGCAAGCGCCATGGCGTTCGGTATCCGCATCAGAATCTCCAGGGGAGCATAAGCGTTATGGTGGGGCCTTCATTGCAGAAGATTTCCGCCTTGCGTCCGAGATCTTGTCCTGTCAGACGATGAGAGCAGCCGGGGATCGCCGAATTCCTCGTGCGGGATTATCGTTCGGATTTCTTCGAGTACCCGACACAGACGCGATTGTGACCGAACTGTACGCTCACTCCGCAACCGGCAAGAGTTCCAGTCTCGACGGAATCCGCATGCTGACGCCATCGGTTTTGGCGCCGCTGGAGGGAATCACCGGCCCGGTTCACCCACGCTCGACGGCGTCACGTTGGCGTGGGGTGGATCGCCTATACTACGCAGATGGAAGTCAGCCTCTTTCCTAATCCGCGCAGGCCGGGCTTCGGCTTGCGGCCACGCAGGGAGAGCCAGCGGCCTCTACTGCCCCAGCACGCCCGCCATTGTCCGGTGCTTGAGGCAGGCAGCGCCCTCGGTTTCATGGTCTATCCACCGCTGGCCAAACACGAGTTGATTCAAGTCGGCTTTGAAGGCGAGGGGCGCTACGAATTTCAATATTCCGTCAATCCAACAGGGCGCAAATGGGAGCCTGTGTTTTCGGTGATCTACCAGCTTCCGGTGGGCGGTATCGGCGCGACCAGGGAAGAGGTCAAGTTTATGATTTCGGCGACGCCGGAATCCACCCAAACCGCAAGCATGATGGCGCGGATGTTCATTGCTCCCGATGACCTCGGCACACCCGCGGGGGCCGTAACACTACGCGGAGCGTACAATTTCCAGACCCCTTCCGGCTGGGATACTGTCTACACACCGATCTTTAATATGATCGAGCGTCCCGCGGCCCCCGTGCTGGTGATCCGGGTTGAGACCGATTGGTACGTTCATGACAGCGAGTTCCGATATGTGCTCATGCCCGGCGAGGCGATTTCCGCATCGCACAACTTGCCGATCGGACAGGCGCTCTTCGTTCCGCGAGAGGAAATCACGCTGCGTGACGGCACGGAGGAAGAGATCGCCGCGAGACAACGATCCAGTCAGGCGTTCTTCGACGACAAGGCGGCCACCAAGGTCAAGACCGCGTACGGGCTGGAATACAGCCCTCTCTATTTGCGGAAGAGCCGGCAGCAGAACGAAGCACTCGGAGTGCGGGGAAACGGAAAAACGAGCAGCAAGACTCCAGCAGGTTGATGACTTCGCTCGCCGTGGCCGTGCGCGACGAACCCTCGAATGGCTCTCCTCAATTTCGTTCTCTTCCTGCATGCGTATAGTCCGCGTCCTGGGGATTGCGCAGTGACATCGCTGTAGCCGGGTCGCAGTGTCCCCATCCAGATCGGAAGCTCGCGCTCCGACTGTCCCCTGGAGCCCGCAAATCGGACATTCGCGCACCTCACGGTTGAGGCGGATCCCGAAACGATTAACGATCCTCTCAGGACCGATCTGGATCACTTTGCACAGATGCATCCGCGCCTGGAAGATCTGCGATGCCCGGCCCGGCAAGCCAGAGCGTGGGCAGACCGCCAGGACGAATTCACTCGGACATGGCAACCGTTTGTAGTGATCGGGCGCTCCGCAACCTCAACCGCCTGCCATTTCGGGCTTCAAGAGTGCTTTCGGAAGTGCGAGGGCTGAAGCATGAGCATTGCTGCATCTGGCAGTCATAGTACTTCGGGAACGATAGAGCTGAGCACGGGCGGCAAACGGGCCCGCCTGTTGTGATAAGACTGTAATAAATGGATACACCGATTATGCATGAGATCCGCGAGAGCCTGAACGAGTTACGCAGACTTACTAACGGCGAGGATCACAGACAGTCGCTTTCGGAGCGGATCGACCACCTCAGCAATTTTGTGATGGGGCTCGATGATCGGATCTCCAAGCTGGAGGAAGTGTAAAACAACGGCGCGCAACAAGAACTACAGGTCTGGCCCGGATCCCTTGCGGCACATGGGCATTATCGCAAACGACTGGCAGATCGCACCGACAAATTACAACTGAGCAATCGTAGTCAGGCATCGTTTTACGGCGGACGATTGAACGTCACTGAGGTCTCACTTCGCAGTCTGCTGCGTATTGACGTTGTTTTCCCGACACTTCAACTGCTGTCGCATTACCTGCCTCGTCGCAATGATCGACGCATATCTGCGCCGGAAGCATCGGTCGTGCTCCAGTTGTTCCGCCGTCTCGCGTTCATCTTATAAAGAAAAATTCTCAGTGTGCTCGACAAGGTACTCGATGTCGAATCCCTTCTTCGGCTCGATCCTTTTGATAAATTAAGGCACCCGCATCCCGACTTTTGAGTCCCTTTTGCGCGATGAATGCCGGCCGCGTCCGCTGGTTTTTTCCGGAATCTCCGATCGAGAAACGGGTCCAGTTAATTGCCACACCGGGGGCTAACAGGAGATGCCGCGGCGAAAACAAATCTCACGATGACACGGCGCCACGCGCGCACGTCACTCTATTCAGGGTCAGGAGGTCGAATCGCCAATGCGGACGGAGTATGTCGTTCTCGTAGATGAAAGGGATCGGACCGTGGGTTCGGAAGAGAAGCTGCGCGCGCACCACGACGGCAGATTGCATCGCGCGTTCTCGATCTTCGTCTTTAATCACCGGCAGGAGCTTCTGCTGCAGCGAAGGGCGCCCTCGAAGTATCATTCGCGCGGCTTGTGGTCCAACACCTGTTGTGGTCATCCGCGTCCGGGAGAAGAGACAGGCGCCGCAGCGAGGCGCCGCCTCGGCGAAGAAATGGGATTCGCCTGCGATCTGCGGGAGAGCTTCTCCTTTCAATATCGCGCCGAGCTGGATGATCGCATCGTCGAACACGAGATCGATCATGTTTTCATCGGCAGTTTTTCCGGAGAACCCGATCCGAATCCGAACGAGGTCGCCGAATTCCAATGGCTCAGTCTTGATGAGCTGCGCGGCGCACTCGAAGCGCAACCGGAGGCCTTCACCTATTGGCTCCGTGTAGCTCTGAATCACGAAGAGTGGAAGGCACAGGAGATCCGGAAACAGATATGTCTGCCTTGATACCACTCGCTTCGGCTTTTCGATGGCGTCCTTCGCAGTTGTAACGATTCGGCAACCCGGATCACTAAACGATGAAGGATGGATAAGTCTTGAAGGTTGCACTTTTGTTCCCGACAGGGACCGATCCCCGAAGCCCCTACCTCGCGTTGCCCAGCCTTGCCGCCGCGCTTCGGAGCGCCGGGATCGGCGTCACACTACACGATCTCGATATCGGCGGCCTTCACTACCTTCTCGAACCGCGGAATCTCGAAGCGGCTGGTAGGGCATTTCGGCAGGAATTCACTAACACTGAAGAATTGCAGGCTCGCCGCCTCGCAATCTTTTCCGAGGAATTGCCGGAGTTGGGTCAGCAATATCTCGCCACATTGCGGGACCCCAGCGCTTTCTTCGATTCCAACGAGTGGGGCACGGCGAGGGCCGGCCTGCTGGATGCCCTCGATATCACTTCGATTGCGCGCGACCGGAAGCTTCGCTACAACATCGATCCCATCGATTACAAAGTGGAAGGCATCGACCCGCAAAGCGTTCGCTCGCTGATCGACGGAACGCGTGACGATCGCTACAACATCTTTGCGGAATACTGGGAACGCGATCTGTATCCGGAGCTCGAGCGCGAGGCCCCGGTGTATGTCGGCATCACCATCACCAATCGCCAGCAGATCCTGCCGGGACTGCTGCTCGCGCGGCGTCTGCGGGAACGAGGGCACTTCGTTGTCATCGGCGGGGCGCTCATTACCAAATTCACGAAGAAGCTGCCCGCGCTCCCACAATTCTTCGAAATATTTGCGGATGCCGTGATTGCGTATGAAGGCGAAACGGCCGCCGTCGCACTTGCCGACACGCTCGCCAGTCGCGGCAATCTGGCCAGCGTTCCCAACCTCCTCTATCTGAGCGGCGGACAGGTCCGGATGAATGTGACGCACGTTGAGGATGTCGCATCGCTGCCCACACCCGATTTCGAAGGTCTCCCGCTCGATAAATATCTCGCACCGGAGCTCGTGTTGCCTGTGTTGCTGGGCAAAGGGTGCTACTTCAACCGTTGCAAGTTCTGCGATATTCCCTATATCAATCACATCTCCAAAAAGGCATATCGGCTCAGGTCGGCGGAAACCGTGGTCAACGATCTGAGAGAACTCAACCGAAGGTTCGGCAGCCGGCATTTCGAATTTACAGACGAAGCCCTGCCGCCTCGCACGCTGGAGCATCTCGCGGATGAACTTGAGGCCAAGGGCGAAAAACGGTTCAGCTTCGTCGGCTATGCGCGGCTGGAGCGGGGATTCACAAAAAGCATTTGTCAGAAGCTCGCGGCCGCCGGCTTTCGTAAGTTCTTCTTCGGACTCGAATCGGGCTGTCAGGCGACGCTGGACCACATGGACAAGGGTATTCAGGCCAGTGACGTTCCGAGTCTGCTGCGCAACTGCCGCGACGCCGGAATTCATTTTCATATTTTTTCGATTTTGGGCTTTCCCGAAGAAACCGAGCAACAGGCGATGGAGACCGTGCGGTTCTTCGAAGACAACAGGGACCTGTTAAATGCACCCGGCGTGAGTTTCGATGTTCATCCCTTCGGTCTCGAACTTCGAACGGAGTATGCCGAGAAGGCCACAAGCCTCGGCGTTCTGATTTCACCCGACGCGCTGCGAAAGGATTTCATCGTCAGCGTGGGCGACCAGTGGGACAATCCCCGCGGGATGAGTCCCGAGCGGGCTTCGGAAGAAGTTAACCGCGCGAACACAAAGCTGCGCGGCATGTACACCGAATATCATCGCGGGCCGCAGGCACTCTGGCCGGGATTTGAAGAATATGCGGTGCTTTACAGCGATTACTATGCCGGGCGGCCGTTCCGATTCCGATCGTCGCTGCCGCAGGAGGGCGAACTCGCTGATTACACCATGAGGTGGCATCCGGGCGCGGTTCTCGCCAGCACGGAAAACGGCACCCATGTGGTTTCCCGCTTCGGCTCCGCAACCATCAATGAGCAGACGCTCGCCGGCCTCGATGAAATGGCAGGTCACCCCTTGCAAACGGTCCTGAACGCCGCGCTCCATGCCGGTTCTCCATCGGCACAGGAATCGATCCGGTCGAATTTCCGCTCATTGCTCGAAGGCTTTATGGGTGAAGGAATACTGCAGTTAGTCCCGATCGCGGCGCCCGCGGCTCGGGTTGAGAGCGAAGGGAGACGAGCATGAAGGCGAAGGAATTTCTGACTGCGCTTGCGCCGGGCACCGGCATCGAAGTCGAATACCGGGACGATTCCCGATTCGGCGGGGCGACTTCGCCGAAACTACAACAGCACTTGCGGACCGCCTTCGGGCCGTTGCACAAAGTGCTGCGCCATAAAGGACCGGAATACGTCGTGAGAAATGGCGCCCGACTTCTCGAGGATCTGTTTGCAAGCGCGGGGATGCGTGAAATCGTTAACCGCCGCGGTCTCTCGAAGGCAATTCTTTACCCGGATCCGCGTACCATTGAACCGGAAACCGTCGTTCTTTCGAACGACCACGAGCAGACTGGACTACGGGTCAATAAAACATCGTTGCCGGAAATGCACGACATCATCGCCGATATGGCGATGGGGGCGCCCGCGCCGCCGAGTGGCGCGGCGGCCTTCGCGCCGGCGTTTTCGCGGCACATAACGACGAGATCGCGAGCCGGCGCTGTCGCTCCAGGTGCGGACGTCGTCTACACGGGGCACAACACTGTAGCAGTCAGGACAAAGAAGGCGCAGGTTGTGGTGGACCCCTGGCTTTTCCCGCATTCGCGCCATTACCCGGCCGATTACCAGCCGATTACGCGGGCGGAACTGGGAGAAGTCGATTGCGTGGCGATCACGCATTCTCATCCCGATCATTTTCATCCGGGAACCCTGATGCAATTCCATCGCGACACTCACATAGTTGTGCCGCGGGTCCCTCGGGAATCGATTCTAAGCCTGCAGATGGCGGATCGGCTGCGTGAACTCGGATTTCGCCGGATCACCGAACTGGACTGGTGGTCTTCGGTTACGGTGGGGGACATTGCCGTCTCCGCCGCGCCTTTCTACGGCGAACAGCCAACAGTACAGGATCAGTTACATCCCGAAGTTCGCAATCATGGCAACAGCTATGTCATCCGGACGCCTCAGGTAGCGTGCGCGCTGGTAGCCGATTGCGGGCGCGACCGCGATGGCAGTGTGGCGAATGTTGCGCTCGAGGCGTGGCGGCGCTGGGGCGCGGTCGACATTCTGTTCAGCGGTTTTCGCGGCTGGAATCTTTATCCGATTCAGTACTTCGAGTCTTCGGTGAGGCAGTACATGCTCTTCGTGCCGCCATCGCTCTACGGGGTGCGGCAATCGATTATGAGCAGTGTTGACGAAGCGGTTGATACGGCGGAGGCGTGGCATGCACAATATCTTGTGCCCTACGCGGACGGCGGAGCGCCGTGGTTCTCCGATATCGGTCTCGGGCCAAAGTTCGGACCTTCGGGCGTGAGCCGTGAAGGCGAATGGGCTGGATTCGATGCCCTGCCGGAGCGTTGTCTCGAAGCAGTCCGCAAACGTTCGACGCCGGTGCCCGGTGTCGACGCCGGATCTCCGGTGAATGCGTTGCTGCTGCGGCCGGGCGATGCGGTTTCGTTCGCTCGCAGGAAGCCCGCTCTCTTCCGGGCGGAGTTGCACCGCTGGCCCTGGGACATAGCGGCATAACGACACGCTGGCCGGAAATCGCGAAGAAAGAGAAAAGATCCCGATGAAACATTTTCGTTTGACGAAGGCGGAGCGGAAGTTGTTCGACGAAGCGGGATTCCTCGTGATTGAAGGAGCCTTGTCCGCAGCCGAACTCAGGAAACTCAACGCGGCGGTCGACGATTTGTATGCCAGGAATCGTCATGACGCCGTGACCGGCCGTATGGAACTGCGAAACTGCGTCGCGAAACATCCCGCGTTGCTGGCGATGGCCGATCACAAAACGCTGTTGCCGGCGATCGTGGAACTGCTCGGGCCGGATATCAAGTTGCGGACCTCCGAACTGGACGTCCGCCCTCCGGTGACGGCCGCGATGGTGAAAGGCAAGAACGCCCGGAACCGCTGGGGCGAGCCTGAACAATGGCACATCGATGGGCCTCTCTCGGGTTATCCGGACGTGAATGGGATTGTTCCCATGATGGAGATTCGAGCCGGTTATTTTCTTACCGATCTGAAAGCGGGCCGGTCGGGCCAGTTATGCGTGGTTCCGGGCAGCCATCGTTTCGATTTCCGCGCGCTCGCCAATCGCGCTCTCAAAATTCCGCCGGAAGCGACTTTCGAGGTCGCCGTGCCCGCGGGGTCCGCGGTTCTGTTCCGGACCGGCGTGTGGCATTGCGCCACTCCGAATCTCTCGAACATCGCGCGCAAAGTTTTGTATTACGCCTATACCTATCGATGGGTGCAACCCAGCGATCACACCGATCAGGACCCGGCGATCCTGGCTCGCTGCAACCCAGTGCAGCGGCAGTTACTCGGCGGGTTGCCCACGGGGAGGCATCCGCTGGGAGATAAATCGGAAACCACGCCGTGCCATCACACGTGGTTTACCCGGCCGGAGGATATTCCACTGCTTGCGTGGAGCCAGCAAAATACCTCCCGCATCGCGTCTGTAAACAGATAGACGCCCCGGGCGGTTATCGATATCGCTTAGACCAAATGGGAACGTTCCCCCGCACACCCGACGTGTGCAAATTCGGCTTGTAACCCGCCGGGCAGTCCGACTGCGCGGCATCAAAAAACGAACAGGAGAAAACAAAGATGGCAACAAAAACGCGGGCCGCAAAAAGCCCTTCCAAAGTGATGGAGACCCTCTCGAACGCGGCCTCGATGTTCCAGGTCGCCAACATGAACACGCTGGCCGCCAACAACGGTATGCCGGTCGATGGCAACTTCCTGATGAGAAATGCCAACAACGCTTCATCGGGCAAGAAAGGCGTTCGTCCTCCGGTCACCAGCACGATTATGTGCCCCTGGTAGAAAGACAGCTTCGGAGGGGTTACGGCCCCTCCGGCGCCCCTCCGGCGCCCCTTCAGGCGGTTCAGAAAGCCATGACTCCAGTCTCCCAGACAGAATTCTTTTTCGAACAGGTTCGGCGCGACGAATCGCGGATGAGCAACATCGGCGGGAGCTACCGCTCCTGCGATCCCGCCCAAACCGTCGAACGCCTCTCCTCGCGGCAGCGCGAATTCGGCATCACGCGAGTTGCGAACATCACGGGGCTCGACCGGATCGGAATTCCGGTCTGGATCGCCGTTCGGCCCAACTCGCGGTCCTTATGTCTTTCCCAGGGCAAGGGACTGACACACGACGCGGCGCGAGCGTCGGCGTTGGCAGAATCGATCGAGGCATACTATGCCGAGCAGTGCGCGAATCCCGTGCGCATCAGCCGTTACGCGGACCTGCGCAGCGAGACCGAAGACGTGGCAGACGTCGGGAGGCTCCCGCGCGCACGCTACGGTCTCTACAGCGACCAGGAAGCGATCCCGTGGGTGGAGTCAATCGACCTGATGCGCGGCCGGCGGGTTTGGGTTCCCTTCGAGATGGTGCATGCGGACGCAACGGTTCCGCGGCATCCCGGCAGCGGTTGTTTTGTGTTCGGCACGAATGGCCTGGCTTCCGGCAATACAGCGGCCGAAGCTGTATTTCACGGTCTGTGCGAGCTCATCGAGCGCGACGCCATGGCTCTGTGGAAGATGCGCGGCGCGGAGGAGCAGGATCGCACGCGCGTATGCAATTCCTCGATTGACGACCCGGTTTGTGCGGAACTGATCCGCCAGTTCGAGGCCGCCGAAATCGACCCCTTGATGTGGGATGTCACAAGCGACCTGGGCGTGCCCGCTTTTCGAGTACTGATCTTCGACCGCTGGGCGCAATCCGAACTGGCAGTGCTCCCTGTGGCCTTTGGAGCCGGCTGCCATCCGGAGCGCGGTGTGGCATTAACGCGCGCCCTTACGGAAGCGGCGCAGAGCCGCCTCACTTTGATTTCGGGCGCGCGCGACGATTTTGCGCGGAGGATATACGAACAGTGGAAGCTGCCGCCGGAGGCTGCGGCCGAAAACGCCCGGCTGATCCGGACTCCCGGCGAGCGCGATTGGAAAGCGATTCCGAATCGGCCATTCTCCCGTATCGGCGATAGCCTGAGCTGGCTTCTCGACCGCCTCGATCACGAGGACATTCAAGTATGCGCCACTCCGCTCTCGCCCGAAGATGCGCCATTGCACGTCGTGCGCACGCTGGCTGTCGGGCTCGAGGGCCCATCTTCGTCCCCGTCCTGGACCCCCGGCGCAAGAGCACGGAGGATTGCAGCATGAAGACCATCGTTTTTCTGGGCCCTACTTTGTCCGTAAGCGCCGCGCGGCACTATCTCGACGCGACCTTCCTCCCGCCAGTCGAGCAGGGCGACGTTCTGCGGGCGCTCAAGGACCGGCCGGATGCCATCGGAATCATCGACGGCTACTTCCAGCGAGTGCCTTCTGTCTGGCACAAGGAAATTCTTACGGCAATTGCCGACGGCGTTCACGTCGCGGGCGCCGCCAGCATGGGAGCGCTGCGCGCGGCGGAACTGGCGGAGTTCGGGATGGTCGGCATCGGCTCGATCTTCTCGAAATTTCATTCCGGAGAATACACCGACGATGATGAAGTCGCGGTGGCCCATGCTTCGGCCGAACTGGGGTATCGCGCGCTCTCCGAGGCGATGGTAAATATTCGCGCATGCTGCGACGAGGCAGTGGAAAACGGTATCCTTTTGTCCGCCGACGCACAGCTGGTGGTCAAGGTCGCCAAAGCGCTGCACTTCACCGAGCGACATTGGGAAGCCGTTCTTTGCATTTCGATCGCAGAGGGTATGAATCCGATAGCGGCGGAAAACCTGAGGTTATTCCGGGGCCGAATGCGACGGGGAGCAAAAGAGGATGATGCCGTTGCGCTGCTGAAGCACCTTGCGGCTCTGGACAAGCAGGCGTGCGAAAGACCGAGGTCGCCACTGCGCGTCCATCAGACAGCGTTTCTGGTGGACCTCAAGCAACAGGTCGACCGCGAGACTGTTCCTGAACCGGAAGAGGCGCCTCCGACATCGCTGAATGTTGCGCGAAAGAAGGTGCTGCTGGGGAAGCTGGCGAATCGCGAAGCGGTTCGCCGCGGGCTCATGATCGGCCACGACGATTTCAGGGAGACGACCGACTGGTTCCGAAACGCCTACTCGCTCGAGGATGACGATCGCTTTGTGACATGGAAGGCGAACCATGCCCTGGCGGAAACGGATTTCAACTTCGCGATGAGCCGGTTCACGAGCGTGCTGCGCGTGGAAGAAGCATGCAGGCCGGAAATCGATGCGGAGCTTGACACTTATCTGAAAGTCTATTCCGCGGCCGCCGGGAACCATAGCGAAACACCGGCATGGGTGCAGTTGAACGCCGGTCTCGGACGCGGGGCGGCCGGCGCACTGGCGTCGGCTCGCGTTTTGTTCGGCGAACTGATGCCGGTGGTTCGGCGCCTGAGCCGGCGCGGCGTGATGGACCGTTTTCATTTCGTGCGCAAGGCGCCGGATCTCAGACTGCGATTCCGCGCGGTCGCGCCGGACGAGACTTTGTTGCCGCGTCTCGCGAAGCTTTTTCAGAAGCTCTGCGAGGATGGCGTGGTGACATCCGTTTTTCGCAGTGTTTACGAGCCCGAGGCGCGCGTCTTCGGCGGGGCCGCGGCCATGGATGCGGTGCATGATTATTTCGATGCGGACAGCCGGGGTTGGATCTTGTGGAATCAGATTGCCGCCGCCGGCCACGGAGTCGGGGCGGAACAGATATGCGCGGCCGCGATCGGCAACCTTTTTCATTCCGTGCTCGGCTGCCCGAGCGAAGAGTGGGATGCCTGGAACAATCTGTGCCAGCTCACGCGCGCGGCCACAGTCCCGGCGGCGAAATTGCCCGGTGGTGGGCTCGTGGCGAGCGCGAATGAAGCCGCTTCGGTAATCGGAGCGGATCCCAGGACCGGCGTGGTTTTAAAGCACTACGCCAGAGCAAACCAGAGGTTCGCCAGATCGATCCATCAGGTTCGCGAACACGGACTACTGGAAGTGGGAATGCGATCGCTGTTGGCGACAATGGCGATGTTCCACTGCAATCGATTCGGGCTGGATGGCGCGAAGCAGTTCGCCATGGCGGAGCGAGCTGCGAAAGCCTCCCATCCCCATGCCGTGCTCACGCCCGCGGCGAACCCACGGCGGTCGGCCAGGTCCGCGCGGGATCACGTGCGAGCCAGCCGTAGCGTGAGAAGTAGGCTCTTGGATTGAAATATGCGACAACAGCCACATCGCGGGGGTTTCGTTGCAGAGCGATATAGCTGTGGATGCCTTCTTCCTCCGACAGCGGCGCATCGGCCATGGCGCGAACACAGGCTTTGTAGGATTCGACCGGCGTCCCCAGGGCGCGCAGCAACCGGCATGTGCGCCGCTCGGCGGCCAGATCGCTCGGCACTCCGGGAAACAGAGGAATGGACAGGGCGGTGCGGGAGGGGCGTTCATCTCCGGCCTCATTGAACTGGTAGGTGAGGAACACGGGTCTGCTGGTTTCAGGTAGACGCGGTTTGCCGAGAAAATCCCACATCATTTTTACGTCGCCGGGTTCGGCTGTGGTGGAGACGGAGTAGAGACGCGTGATGTGGTCCATGTCCGCCTGCATCGGCCGGAGATAGAGCTTCAAGCGAGTGACAGGCGTGAGGTCGAGTGCGAAAAGTTCGATGCGGTCCGAAGGTCCGAGCACCTTTCGCAATTCCTCCCACGGCCGGCTGTATCCGAGGCGGCGGAAAGCCTCATCAACGCACTCGACGGCACGAGAGGGACCTTTCGCCATGGCATTGAAATACATCTTGAACGCGGGTTCATCGTCCAGTTCGACCGCGTGGCCGAGGCACAAAAACATGTCTGGATCTTCCGGGATGAAAATGTCTTCCAGTTTCAACGCCTGCTCGATCGAAGCGCCCCAGCGGTGTCCGAGGAATCGCGTCATCCGGCATCCCGCATCCCAATACGTCCGCGGGGAGGCCGGGTCGCCCTGCGGTTCGAAAAGAACGCGCAGGCGCGGCTCGGCATTGCCGGAGAATACGACGGAGAACTCGGTCGGAGTGCTGTCATCTGTCAGGCCCGACCAACGGGGTTCCGCATCGAACGGCCGAAGGCCGGATTCGCGCCACATCTCCCGGAACAAGCTCACGACCTTCGTGGAGCGATCGGCTCGCCCGATCGCTTCACACAAAGCCGCCAGCTTTTGCTCGGGATTTCTGATCGTTCGTCGCTGGTTTGCGCCCGCTGCCATAAGAGTTACTCCCGTTCAATATAACCCGTGCCGTGAAAAAAACAATGCGCAAAATCGACCTTCTCACGGGAGTCGATTTCAATGAATTCGGTTGCGCAACCGCTTGCCCTGGCGCCCGTGCTCTTTCGCATTGCGTCCTGGCCGATCAGCGTCGTGGAGACCATACGTTCCGCCAGCTTCAGTGCGGAGCTCGACTGCGCGTTGATGCGGGAGGAAAGAATCCGGACACGAGCCGAAGAACTTTCCGCGTTGATTCACTCACAGGTGCCCACCCTGGAAGCGGAGGAACGCCGGATCGCTCTGCGGATTCGGCGGGTTTTGCACCGAAGCGCGCAGCCCGCAAATTCGAGCGACATAGAGGCGCTCGCGAGTCATCCCGCGATCGGGGCGTCCCTCGTTGACGACGATGCCCAGCGGCGCCTCCTGCAAGAACAGATCCAGCGCCTCAACTCCGGATACACTGCCGCGCTCGATGCCGAACGGGAAGAACTGCGCAGGATCGTCGGCAGCATGCCGTTCCGGCGAGCCCTTGCGGTGGCGAGCCTGAGCACCTCCGACGCCCTCGAAGAACTGCTGATCGATCCCACAAAGCGCGAAACCTGGCGGCTTCGAGCCACTCTGCTGAATTATGTGATGCGCGCCGCCGGACGCGCCACGCCCAATGGGTTGTGGTCGGGAGTTGCGCTGGAATCGCTCCACGATGGTGATGGCGCCGTTTCTTTCCGGGAGACGCCTGGGGCGATCTTCGTCAAACCGGATCTCAATGCGTATTTCCAATTATTCGATCTGGCAGCCTCGCCGCAACACTATCGGAGAGCTGTCCGTCTCAGATGGAACCCCACCATGACCAGCGTTGACGATGGCGCCTACGCCTGCGCACACCCTGGCGCCGACGGCTGGGTGTTTTCGCGCACCGCCCATGACCACGATATCGCCCGGTTGCAGAAAGTATTGGAGCCGTCTGAACGCGCAGAGTTCGAAGAGCTTCGCCGAAAGTCGGGCCTGACGGATAGCGCATTGCATCGTCTTTACCTCTCGGGCATGCTATGTCCGGCGTGCGACGAAGGCGGCGTCTACGAGGATGCCTGGTCTGCGTTAAGCGCCCTTGTGGATTGTCTTTCAACCGCTGAGCGACCGCTGTGGCATGAGGCGATTTGCGAATTTCGCCGGATCTGCGCCGCGCTGGCGGAAGCCGCTCCGGATTCGGATGTGGGGCAACTCCGGCGCGGCATTTCCCGCGCGCGCGGCGTTGTGAACGCGCTGCGGGCGCGTTATGACGCACCTCCGCTGCCGTCCGATCGCAGCGTGCTTGTGTTCGATCAGGCCGCGCCTTTTGCGATCGGAATTTCAGAAGGCTTGCGCAATCAGATCTCGTGTTCCCTGCGCCAGTACTGGAACTTCGATCGCCACGGCGTCGGAGAACTGCTGGCTCGCAACGCGCGAATGTCCCAGGCACGGAATACGGACATGGACATCGCGCTGGCTTTAGCGGGCGTTTCCATCGAGAGAACGCGCGCCGCCCCGGCGACGCCCGCTGCACGGGCGGTCGAGGCAACATCCGGTTCATGGGAAGAAACCGCGAACGCCATCGATCTTCCGGATTTGTCCCTGCGCTTCCGGAACCTGATGGAAGCGTGGACGACGGAGCTGGAGGGCGCCTGGAGAAAGCCGATCCACAACATCGCGATCTCACACTCCGGCGAAGGCTCTCCGATGCCGCCGGGATCGGCGCTGTTGGTGCCCGCATTCACTCCGCAAGGGCCTGCCTTGCGTCTCGGCAGCATCGCGCCCGATTGGGCCGCGTTCTACGGCCGCTTCCACCACCTCTTTGGCGCGCGCGGTGACTTGAGGTTCCGGGAGTGGATCTCGCAATCGAAGATCTTTGCCGAAGCTGAAGGAGTTGATCTCGCCGATGTGGCGATCAGATGTCAGCACGACCGCAACGCCGCCTTGCGGCCGCGGCTGGGGAGCCGGATGTTGGATTTCTTCTCGGACCGGTCGACGGATCTCACCGCGGAGTTCGACGCGGAGCAAGGTGTCCGGCTGAGTGAGCGCGGAGGCAGGCGAGTTTTTCCCGTCCTCCATTCGGCGGTCGAGACTTCGAACGCAGATCCCTGGAGCCGGTGGTTTGCAGAGATGGAAGCCAATACCGGGCGGATGAGTCTGCTCGCTCCCGCGCCTCCCCTCGCTCGTGAACTGGATGAGTGGAAGCACTGCCCGCGGCTGGCGCTGGGTGCAACAACCGTAATCGGACCGGAGCGCTGGTGGTGCCCGCGCGAGACAACGGAAGAATTGCGCCGCACAGCGGGTTTCGAACGATATCTCGTCTGGCGACGATGGATTCGGAAGGCAGGTGTACCCGGGCGGGCGTACGCACGCTACGGAACAACCGGAACAGAATCGCTCCTGCTTTCGGACAGCGTGCTTGCGATCGAAGTGCTCGGCCGCGCTCTGTCGCAAACGGATTCTCCACTTCGGCTGCAGGAAATGTTCTTCGGTGAGTCGGGGCTCTGGCTCGAAGATGGAAACGGCCGCAAATACCTGGCCGAGCTCGCGGTTGCATGGCGTGCTGACGCCGGCTTTTGGAGGTCTTGATGTGTGACGCGGCGCTTCGGATCCGGAATTTGCGCAAATACTTTCGGGATACGGTTGCCGTTGACAACCTTGAGCTTACCGTCCGGCGGGGCGAGTGCTTTGGTTTGCTCGGTCCAAATGGCGCCGGGAAAACCACGACGATCGAAATCTGTGAGGGCCTGACGGAGGCGGATTCCGGAACAGTAGAGGTGCTTGGCCTGAACTGGCGTCGCGACGGCCGGGAATTGAGGCAGTTGCTGGGTATCCAGCTCCAGGAAACATGTCTTGCCGGCAAATTGACCGTCGTAGAGACTTTACGCCTGTTCCGCAGTTTCTATCGCCAGGGGCCGTCCGTCGATCGATTGATCGATCTCGTGCAACTCGGAGAGAAGCGGTTCACGCGCGTGGAACGGCTCTCGGGCGGACAGAAGCAGCGGCTGGCGATCGGCTGCGCGTTGGCGGGAGATCCCGAACTCCTGTTCCTTGACGAGCCCACCACAGGTCTTGATCCCCAGGCTCGCATTCAACTCTGGAGCCTGATTGAACGCTTCCGTGAGGACGGCCGCACGATTGTCCTGACAACGCATCATATGGAGGAAGCGGAGCGGCTCTGCGACCGCGTTGCCATCATGGATCGCGGCAAGGTGATTGCCTCGGGATCGCCGCGGGATCTGATCGGCTCGATCGGCGAAGGGCATGTTCTGGAGTATTCCTCCTCGGCATCGCCGGCAACGTTACGCGTGCAGGTGCGGGATCTGCATCTTGCCGTGCCTGCGATTATTCAGGATCTCGACCGGCAAAGCCACCGCCTCACCGAGCTGCGAATGCGTTCCACCACTCTCGAAGATGTGTTCATCACTCTCACCGGACGGCGCCTCCGCGATGAATAGATCATTTTCCACCTCTGCCCTCGCCCAGTTGATCGCCACACGCGTTCTCGAGTTCGTGCGCGAACCGGAAGCGATCTTTTGGGGATTTGCGTTCCCGATTTTGCTGGCTGCGGGATTGGGCCTGGCATTCCGGAGTTCCGGTTCCCAGGCCATCAAGGTGGCGGTCACTGACGCAAAGATCGCCGACCAGCTGCGGCGGGAAAGGTCGTTGGACGTGGAGCCGATGCCGGTGGGTATCGCCGAAACCGCGCTTCACACCGGACGAGTTGCCCTTATGCTAAGTTCGAATGCGCGCGGGCTTGTTGTCTATCGGTACGACGACACCAATCCTGAGGGAAGACTTGCCCGCCTGCTGGCCGGCAGCGCCATTCAGTCTGCAGGCGCCAGCGAAGCCCGCATAGCCGAGGCTGACCAGATTCTGCGCGAGCCGGGTTCCCGCTACATCGATTTCCTGGTTCCGGGTTTACTGGGAATGACGCTGATGGGGACCTCGCTTTGGGGTATGGGATTCGCTATCGTCGATGCGCGCAAGCGGAAGCTGCTGAAGCGGCTGATCGCGACGCCGATGCCACGCGCTTTCTACCTGCTGTCGTTTGCGGTCTCGCATTTTGCGATCGTAGCCGCCGAGGTTGCCGTCCTTGTTTCCTTCGGCAATCTGATGTTCCATGTGCCCGTGCGCGGCGCCCTCTTCGATTTGGCGCTCATATCTATCGCCGGCAATCTGTGTTTCAGCGGGATCGGCCTGCTGATTGCTTCGCGAACCCAAACGGTCGAGGGCGCGTCGGCCCTGGCCAACCTGGTGATGGTACCGATGTGGATCTGCTCGGGAGTGTTCTTCTCAGCGCAGCGCTTTCCGGGCCCGCTTCAACCGATCCTCCGCAGGTTACCGCTCACTGCCCTGATCGACGCGCTGCGGATGAACATGCTGGGAGGCGCAGGGTTGAGGCAACTGATGCCGGAGATTCTGTTGCTAATGTTCTGTTTTGTTATTTGCTTCAGCCTGGCTCTTCGAACCTTCAAGTGGAGGTAGCCGTGAACGTCGAATTTTGTACCGGTTTGTTGTCGGACAGGTTGAGTTGCTTCGGCGGTCGAGGCACTTTGGGTTATCAGGGATTGTGCTGACTGCTGACAGTCCTTTTGTCCGCCGGAATCCATCCGCTTCCAACGGCGTTGCTACCAACGAGCCCGGTTTTCCTGGGTTCGTTTCGCCAAAAAATTCTCGGGTTCGTTTCGTCAAAAAAAGAAACCCGAACCCAACGCGATCCGGGCCCAGAACCCATCCGTATTCGTCCGATGTCAGGTTCGCTTTGTTCAAAAATTTCAGTGTGCCGCATCAGCCCTCCCCGGCGGAAAACACTTCCAGCCGGGTGTGTTCCGTGCCCATTTTGAATATTCAGTTGTCAACCTCCTTTGGCCCGGCGGGCCACCCCTGCGGATGAAAATGGGTGACCCGCGCGGGCGGTTGGTGGTCCGAGCCTGGTGCGGGCCGCGAACCCGTTATTCAAAGATGTCAAAGAACGGTAAAGCTTGCTCTCCGAACACCTTGCGGCGAGGAAGATCAGCTTTTGTGTTGCACCCCGAAAGTATTTTCGAGGCAAGGAACGATATTCCGTCTGGAGTGTACACGCCCGATGTGCTCATGGTGCAAACTGTGGACGATAAGCCCTGTCAAATCAGCGCGGAATTATTTTCCAGCGCTGTCACCGTTTACCGGCCAACTTAGACTTTTCCAAAATCCTTGCGTAAGCGATTGAAAACAAGTCGGTTGGCCGGTAAACGGGTCACATATCGGGCCAATCTTTGGGAAGCGACATAGGCGAAACATTCAAAAGGGGTTAAGCCGCCAATGCGACTGGAGATTGGCCGGATATGTGACTGGCGGGTACGGCTGCCGCGATACTTTCGCGGAACAGCTTGCTGACTGGAAACGGCTGAGGCAGAGAGCTGCGTCAGGCAGAAAGGGAAAGTCCCTCAGTGTGCTCGACAAGGTACCCGATGTTCGACCCATCGATAACAGGCTTTCAACTGTCAGTCGATTCCGCTGGCATTCTCCGCAGCTGCGGTTGAAAAAACAGGTCCGGATAATTGTTCTTAACAGGCAGCTCCTCAGGGTGATATGAACGATTTACTCATATGTTCACAGTGCAGGATCTCGCCGACCCGACCGACGGCGATTCCATTCGTGATGAGGCGCGGGAAGGTCGATAAGTGCGTATCCGCCGCGTCAGATTAAAGGCAGTCGCTGGTCTATTTGCTTGCGGCCACAAGCTCCTGAGTTGCGGCATCGAGAAGATCGGCTTCGTCCTGAAGTGCTTTCGCAACCCGGGTCATCTGCTGATCGACTTCGCTGGATCTCTTCTGCTCAATAGCCTCGCGCACGCCTGGAATCGTTTTCACTCCATAGCCCGTGTAGAAGCCCGGTGCGTAGATCAGATGCTGGAACCAGGGGCGGTTGGGCAGACCCTCCGCGTTGACTAACAGCCGCTCACTCCGGATCAGCTTCGCATTCACGCTGACCGGCGCGCGATCCCCCGCCGCCAACAACGCTTTCTCGTAACCCTCGGCGGCTCGACTCATCTCGTCCGCCGCATTATCCAGCGGCGCAAAATTCACGTAAGGCGGCGTCGGCTCTTTCGAAGGCGGGACCATCTTCCTCTTCGGATCGAGCAGGGCTGTGAAGGTGCCGTCGTCTATCTCGGCATTTCGTTCTTTGATTTCGGCACGCTGGTCCGCAGCCAGCTTCTTCAGCTCCGTCACGTAGGTATGGATCGTATCGGCGAAGCCTGTAAATTGAAACGGCACGATCGTCGCATCGGCGAGACGCATGATCATAGTTCCGGCAGTCTGCGCCAGCAAGCGGCCGTAAGCGAAGTCGGTGTCCATGAAATGCGTGTAGTAATAGAAATCGTCATAGATCGAGTGGTACTGGCCGCCCTCATCCTCCCCGCCATAGGACACGTTCAAGCTGGCGATACCGAGGTGATCGATGAACACCGTATAGTCTGAGCCGGACCCGAGGGCGCCAATGCGCAGATCTGCACGAGACCGAATCTCGCCGCGTTTATCCGCTGCCGCCCGAGAAGTATCCGCCAGCCGCCGACGTTTCCAGACCGTCATTTTGGCTTCCGGATCCTCAATGTCTTTGATCACGCTGTTGACGAAGTTCTCAAGCGAATGCGATCCCTCGGCGCGAAAAAAGCCGCGCCCGTTGCCATCCGAATTAATGTAGGCGACGGCGTGCTCCTTCAGTTCCACGGCATGCGTCTCAGCCCACTCCGTCGACCCCAGCAGGCCGGGTTCTTCGCCGTCCCAGAAACAGTAGATAATCGTCCGATCCGGTTTCCAGCCCTGTTTCAGCAACTCCCCCAGTGCGCGCGCCTCTTCCAGTTCCGGGCTCACGCCCGATACGGGGTCGGCGGCTCCGTTAACCCAACCGTCATGATGATTTCCCCGCAGCACCCACTCGTCTGGATATTTCGCGCCCGGTATTCGCGCGATCACGTCATATAGAGGCTTGCGATCCCAGTTGAACTTGAGATGCAGATGGGCTTTGGCAGGCCCGGGACCGACGTGATATGTGATCGGCAGACCGCCGCGCCATGCCTCCGGAACCACATCGCCGCCAAGGTTCTGCAGAAGTGGTTCCGCGTCTTCATATGAGATCGGCATCACCGGGATCTTGGTCAGGGTCGTGACTTGATTGAGCGGCAGCTTCTTTGCATCGGGTGTTGCGCCGACCCCGGGCGTTTGCGGGTCCCCCGGGGAAACGGGCATATCCATCACGCTGCCGCGTTGTACGCCAGACGGTGGGCGCATGGAGCCTTTCGGAAACACGTCGCCTTGCACGTAGCCGTCGTCGCGCGGGTCGGAATAGATCAAACATCCGAGCGCCCCGTGTTCCGCCGCCACCTTGGGTTTGATCCCGCGCCAGGATTCTCCGTAGCGCGCCAGCACAATAGCTCCGTTCACGGAAACGCCCATGCGCTGCAACTGCTCGTAATCGGCGGGCGTGCCGTAGTTCACGTAGACGACAGGTGCGGTGACATCGCCATCAATCGAGTAGGCATTGTAACTCGGAAGCTGCTCGTCTTTCTGCTTGCTCGTGGGGTCTTCCGGCAGCGTCGGCTCTTCAAGCTTCGCCTTGTACCTGACTGGCTCCAGCAATTCCAACGAGCGTTCCGCCGGCGTCGGGAACAGGGTATCGAAAACTTCGATCTTCGCATCAAGTCCCGAGGACTTGAGCTGCGCCAGAATCCAATCGGCATTTTCCTTGTCGTAAGGTGAACCTACGTGATGCGGCCGCGCCGATAGTCGCCTCATGTTTTCGCGCAGACGATCCTGTTGGGGGATTGCACGGAACTTCTTCTCCCATTGAAGCTCAGAAGTTGCGCTGGATTCGGAATAGCCTCGCATCGCGGGCGTGGTGTCAGCCGCCTGCAGCGTGAGCGCTGAAACAAGTAGAACCGCTCTAACCTGTCGCATAACCAATATTACAGCCCCCCAATCGCATAGATCGGTCGAAGAGGCAGAACATGAACTGCTCTCTTCGGTTCAACGGGTCTTGAACCGACACATCCCGATGCAGCCGGTGGCAGGATCGCAGTGCTCTTCGGCTCCGACGGCGTGCTTATGGCCATCCGTCACGTCGATCCTCCTTGTCCTGTATTTAGAAATCACAACGCGCACCGAATGCTTCCGCTTTTCTAATCCCTGGATCGCAGCTATCGTTCCTGGATGACACCGCAGGCCTGGATGACACCGCAGGCCTGGATGACACCGCAGGCTACCGATATTCAACATTTCCGCCGTGTTTAGACGGTCACGGCCGTTTCCGTGAGTCTATGACTTCCGCTTATGTGATCCATGGACGGCGTCCCCCTCAATCCATTCCGCTCACCGCCACGCTTCCCCATGCAGACACCTGGACTGCGGTGCGTCCATGATAGCTACTGGAATATGGACCGGCCCACGGGTCTCGAAGCTCACACCGCCGACGTTTGGATCTCGGAATGGCCTTCGAGGTTCGGGTGTCTCAGATGGAAGCCGGTGGCGTCCTGATAAGCCTTCGTCAGGGCGAGCAGTCCGGTTTCCCCGAAGGGCCGCGCGTAGAAAGTAATCGCCGTAGGCGAGCCGGACTCCCGAAAGCCGTTGGGAACGCTGGTGGCCGGGTACCCGGCGGAATTCGCCATCGCGAAGTGGCGTCGGGTGGGGCTTTGATTGGCGATACTCTGAGCAGGCGGAGGTGGCGCGGGCTGAGTTCCGTTGCGTCCAGTTCCGACGCGGCCTGGACCTCCACCGGCGTTCGCGGGGACAAGATAGATATCGACCGCCGCAGTTGCTTCGGCGAGTTTCATCATCATGATCGTTCGGGCGCGCTGCGACTGCAGGTATTCGACGGCGGGGATGAGACGTGCCGAGCGAAATCCGTTGCCGCGGCCGGGGTTCGTCATCTGCTTATCGCGGCCGGAGCGAATGAATTCATCGAAGAAGGCGGCCGATTCCACGTTGAAGCCGCCGGGATCCGACGCATCAGGCACAGTGATCGGAATCAGCCTTACGCCCAAAGCCTGAATGGCCGCCAGCGATTGCTCGTCGTTCTTTTTGGCGACGGGATCGCGGGTTTCGTCGAAGGCGTCCTTGACGTAGCCGATTTTGAGCGTTTTGATATCGAAGCGCGAGTTCCAGTTGAAGGGCATTTCCGAAACGCTGAGATCGCGGTCATCGGGTTTGGCGATGACGCTCATGACGAGTGCGCAATCTTCGGCATATCGGCAGAGCGGACCCAAACGGTCCTGTGTCCAGGAGAGAGCCATTACGCCGTAACGGCTGACGCGGCCGAAGGTGGGTCGAAGCCCAGTGACACCGCAGCGGCCGGAGGGGCTGAGGATCGAGCCACTGGTCTCACTACCGATGCCGAATGCGACGCAGCCTGCCGAGGTTGCGGACGCGGGACCGGCTGAAGAGCCGCTCGATCCCTCAGAGAGATTCCAGGGGTTCTTCGTCTGGCCGCCGAACCACTGATCACCCTGGGCGAGTTCGCCGGAACTGAGTTTGGCGATGAGCACGGCGCCCGCGTCCCGCAGCATCTCAACAAGGCTGGCGTCTTCATCGATCATCTGGTCTCTGTAAGCGCCCGAGCCCCAAGTGGTCTTGTAGCCTTTGACGGCGATGATGTCTTTCGCGCCCCAGGGAATACCGTGCAACGGACCCTTGTATCTGTGAGCGGCGATTTCGGCATCGGCCTGTTTGGCCTGCTGCAGCGCGAGATCGTCGAGGAAGGTGACGACGCAATTGAGTTTGCCGTTGTAGCGGCGCAGCCGCGCGAGATACATCTGCGTCAGTTCGATGGATCTCACCTGGCGCGTGCGAATGAGCTGGGCGAGCTGAACGATGGGCCAGAAGGCGACGTCTTCAAGATTCGCGGGCCGGCGAACACGGGGCAGGCTGTAGCGGAAGGCGGTGCGCGAGCGGTTCACCTTCATGCCGGGCGTGATCGCACTGAAGTAGAAGGGCGGCGAGACATCGTTCGGGATCGAGATTTTGCGGATGTCATCGTACCGCGTGAGATTCTGGTTTGCGGCCTGCAGCATGGCCTGCGTATCGGCATCGTCGAAGGTGACGCCGGAAAGCGCGAGGGCGTCCTTGAGCATCGGGAGCGTGATGGGCTGCGCGGAAGCGTTGGACCCGGTTTGCTGAAGCTGAGCCCAGAGAACGCCAGGCAGCAGAGTGCCGCCGAGGCCGATGCCGGAGAAAAAGTTGAGGAAACGGCGCCGCGTTTCATTCGTCAAGTCCACGATGTTCGTCTGCCTTTCTGACGAGCGCATAACGTGGAGCTCGGTGCCCTGAGTGAGGATCTCATCCATTCTAATATTGGGAGGCACGACAGGTGAATGAACGCTCCTCAGACGCCGGTCGGATCTTCGCTACAGGCCCCTGGAACAGCTGCCTCTCGTCCCACAAGTCAAGTGCTGAGAAATCCCAGATTCGTAGTCGTGAAATTGGCCAGATTCGGGAAAACCGTGGCCATGGCGCTGGAAGGTATTCCGAACCAGGAGGAGAGCGTCGCACCGTATTGGTCGATGGAGGTGCTCGGTATCCATCGTCCACGCACATCGGCGTCGTCCGGACCGCCGAGCTCGAAGGTGGGGAACTTTCCATATATCTGGCCGCCCTGCACCGCACCGCCGATTACCAGCTGGTGACTGCCCCATGCGTGGTCGCTGCCGTCTTCAGTCGTGGGCTGAAAGGTCCGGCTGAAATCGGACTCAGTAAACGTAGTCACGTTCTGCGCCACTCCCAGTTCCTGAGTCGCGTTGTAGAAAGCGGCGAGCGCGGGGCTCAATTCCGGGTACAGTTTGGCATGGGTTTCCAGTTCTCCCGCATGCGTGTCGAAGCCGCCGAGCGAGCAGAAGAATATCTGTCTGCGCATCCCCAAATACGACTGCACCTGGATGATCTGCGCCACCTGCTGGAGTTGAGCGCCGATCGAAGTGTCGGGAAAGACCGTTTTCAGCGTCGTCGATTTTGCGAGCGCTGAGGCCAGCGCCGCGGCGTCGCTGATGCTGTGCGACAGCGTATCGTTGGCTGCCTGCACCAGAGACACGCCGCTTTCCGTGGTCAGCAGACTGGTAAGAGCGTCGAGGCGGGTCTGGGACGCCGCGCTGCTGTTGAAACCCGCCAGAGTGAGCGACTGCCCGGGCGAGAGCGCGACGGGTTGCGTTGAGACGCCGGTCCCCTGAAGCGTGTTCCCGGCCACCGAAAAGAAGGCGGGAAAATCAGAAGTATTCAGGTTGTTTGCGAGGGTATAATCGGCCAACCGGCCCGCCCAGCCCGTGGCGCTGTGCCCCTGCGCGACGGAGGTTTGCCATGCCACCTGCTGATCGGAGTGTGAAAAGAGGTTCAGGGGAATGGCTGCCTGCTGTTTCTGGTATTGAGCCTGGGTCAAAGGCTGTACCAGCGAGCCGGTGTTTGCCACGACCGCGAGTTCTTTACTCGAAAAAAGACTGGCCAGCTCGGCAAGCCCGGAATGGAAACCGTACGGCGCGCCGGAAACGCTCGTCACCGGCGTCAGATCGGCACTGGTCAGTGCGAGGCTCCCGCGAATTTTCTGATAGGCGCTGAAGTTCGCCTGGTCCATCGGAACGATGGTGTTGTTCGAGTCGTTACCCCCGAACAGGAAAACGCATACCAGGGCGCGATAGCTGGGGGCGCTTTGCGCCAGCACCGGAAGTGCCCCGAACGGGCGAAGAGCCAGTGAGCCGACGGCGGCGCTTCCGATGCGAATAAATCCTCTGCGCGAAAACATTTATTTCTCCCTGTTTGCTATCCGCATTACTGGACGATCTGGTACTCGCCCGAAGTAAGCACCTCGTACAGCGCCGCCTCCGCTTTTTCGGTGGGCGTCGCGGCGGCGTTGACCGCGCTGGTCGCGGCCGTTGTGAGAGCCGAAGACATTTCACCGTGCAGAAACACCGAGCCGATGTAATTCAGAAGGTCTGTAGTATTCCCCGCGGCCGCGATGAACGGCGTTAAATCGACCTTTGTCCCAGCGCCGACAGTCCCGTATAGCAGGGTACTGACGATATCCGCGCGGTCGGCCACCGTCTGAGTGGAGTAGATCTGGAATTCGGGACCCGGCAGTCCCTTCTCGGTGCGGTACTGAGGGGAGAAGTAGCTGAAGACGCTCGGCTCCTTGAAAAGATCCTCGCCAAGGTTCGAAGCATTGCCGGCCACATTGTTGGTTGAGGTAATCGTGGCGTTCAAACCTCGCAGCACATTCGCCATGAAGAGAATCGGTTCGCGCAGATGTCCAAAGTTCGAGTCCACGGCGGCTGATACCGAATCGCTGGGCCTCGCACCGCGCGGATGCCTGAGGATCGGGTTCATGGCGGCTGACTCCGAATCGCCGGCCCTCGCTTCCGAATCCGTCAGAATCGCCGTAATCACGGCTTTCAGGTCTCCGGTAACGCCGCTGCCGTTGTTCTCGAAAACCGTTGAGACACGCGTGATATAAGCGGCGCTCGGGTTGCTGGTCACCAGATGCTGGATGAGTTGCTGACTTACGAACGGCGCCATAGTCGGCTGTTTCATAAATGCATCGAGAACCGCGCTGAGGTCAGTCGCGGCGGTGCCGCCGGAGGGAATCGTGACCCCGCCGAAGATGGTTTTTGCGGTCTTGTCGTGCTCGGAATCGACCTCGAACATCTGGCCCGTGTACCAGGCCGGATTATTGGTTTTCGCCGTGACGCCGGGCGCGGTCGGATACGTCCACCCGGTGAGGACCTTCGCCATGTTGATAACTACCGACTGATCGTAAGTCGGCACCGGATTGTTGTTCGAATCGAGCAGCGGCGTGCCATTCGGATTTAACTCGGTGAGCCCCAGGGTGAACAGCTGCATCAGTTCGCGGGCGTAATTCTCGTTCGGAGCAGTTCCCGCAGCGGCGTTGGCTTTGTTATTGTTCGCCATGTTGAGATAGCGGCCCATGGCAGGGCTCAGAGTGACGGCCTGGATTATATCCCGGTAATTGCCAAACGCATTATCCTGAAATATCTGCCAATAAGAGGGATATGCATAGGCGGGCGAAACTCCGGACACCGCGGAAACCACCCATATCTGGCTCAGAGCGAAGGCAACCCGCTGGCGTAGCTGGTCCTGCCCGGTAACCGCATTCTGAAAGAACGCGGCCTGCACCGGCGCGAGATTATTATTCGACTTACCGTTGGAATTGAGGATTGGTTGGGCGGGAAGTGTGGAGGTATTCAGCGCAAACTGCGCGTTGAGCCAGTCGGCCAGAGTGGTTTGCCGCAATGCGGCAACGCTGGCGGGTGTCGGGCCCCACGTTGCCTGGTCCAGAAATCGAGCCGCCCCGCGAGCGGTCAACTCCGTCTTCTGGCAGAATCCGGGAACAGCAACCAGCGACAAAGCTGCCAATAGCACCAAACATGAAGACGCTTTCATCATTCACTCTCAGATATCCGTGCGCCATAAACATAGACACGGGTCTGGAGCCAGAGTTGCGGTGTGAATTCCTGTTGTTCGGCATTTTTACCTGAAATCCCGCGTCGCTCTCGTCAGATAGGATGGATGAGCACTCATCACGCCGGGAGGATTCGAGCCGTGGCCCAGGTAAAGTATCCGGTTCAGCAGATGCACCGCATCGCCTATACGAAGCTCACCGAGAGCCAGATTGGCGAAAAGCTGCGCACGGTGGCGAACGGACCTTCGAGCGCGTCCGAATTATCGGATGTTTATGCGGAGACGCAGCTCGCTATTCTCACCGACCATGGCCCCGCCCTGAGTTATCGCTTTGCGAGCAGAAACCGCCTTGCTGTATCGGAGAACGGCGCCGCTGCGAGAGACGCAGGCTACGGCGCGCTGACGCTCGGGGATATTGTTTTCTTCACGCATCTGATTCCACGCACGCAGCGCGGATATCACGTCATCGTGGACCGGCACTCGAATCTGGCCACAGTCTTCGAGGTCTGGTTCGCAGGCTACAAAGACAACCGGGAGGTGCAGCGGCAGGCCTGGCATGGGTATGTTGACCGGCCCGGCAAGGAGCCGCCAAAGGCGCGGCACGCGCCTACCAATCGCGCCGAAGGAAAGGGCTATTACTGGAAACAGGATAACGGTATCGAAACCCTCGAGTTTTATCCATCGACGGCCTATTCGAATTTCGTCGAGCTCACGCGTTTGGGCGGCGAACTCGGCTTCTGCGCTGCCAGCGACTACATTCTGGTCAACGATCAGGTCTGCATCTATCAGCGGACTGAGTGCGAATTCTCAGGCACACAGACCATTTATGCCTTCGATGCGAATCGCGTGGAACAGATCGGCGCCAGGCTCGGCTTCAACGAGAAGGACGAGCTGGAGTATTACGTGTTCCGCGGCCATGGCGAATGGTTGGGGCAGCTCGCACACTTCGAGAAATTCGGCGACACCGGGCTGCCTCCCGCGAACGCACCGGCTGCCGCAAAAGGCGCGCGGCGCGTCTACCGGCCGATGCAGACCTTTAAGACCTTCATGCGATCGGAATTTGACCGGATTGCCGCCGAACACCCTGCGAAGGTCTTTCCTTCAGGCCCGAACGCGATGGCGGGCAACAAGCAGGAAGTCTCCGATTACCTCGCCGGCAAGACACTCACCATCCGCTACGATCGTGGTCCGGTCATCGAGTACAACTTCGAGGAAATCCAGTCGCTGCGCTGGCGCAAACAAGGCGCAGGCGGATGGACCACGGCGCGCTACGAATCCTGGGAGTCGGCGCCCGGGTTGATCATGTTTGCGCACCTGCTCGCCGGTGAACCGAATCACGACTGCCATGTCGTTGTGGCCGACTTTGACAATGCTCTGGCGAGTTGTCTGCACGGCACCATGGGAAGCCCGTACATCGGCAACGAAGCGCAGGTCGAAAATCTGTTCGGCGGTATCGAGATGAATCGCGGCGTCACGCCGCCGAAGTACGCGCGGCATCAGTTCACCGACGAGCTCGTGGGGCACGCGCTTACCTGGAATTACTCGACTGAGACCGGACTGACGTCGATGCATTTGTACACCACGCCGCATTCGCTGTCCTGGATCATTTTCGGCAATGACGGCGCTGGCGGTCTGGAGTGGAGCGGCCCCGCGGCGTACGTTAAGATCCGCGAGGGCATTTATCTGGGCTACTGGCTGGAGGAAGCCTGCAACGGAACGCTCGGCACCATCCTGGTCAACATGAACACAATGCACGATTGCGGCGCCGGCTATCACGGTGGCCCCGACGGCATCAGCCTGAGCGCGGTGGGTGCGCATGCCCGGCACGCCGGGCAATTCAATGTCAGGAAATACTTTCAGCCTGGCCGGGCAGGGACCATCGTATGACAGCCTCACGGCGCAACTTTTTTCTGAAAGCCGGAACAGCCCTCTCACTTCCGTTGGCTGCGGGCGCATCTGCCATCGAGCCGGAGAGCGCGGGCGAAACTGACCCCGTGAAATCGATCCGCCGCCTGCAGCAGAGCCTGGCGCGTGAGATCGCCGCCGGCAAACCGCCCGCCGCACTCGCCAGGGTCACGCGAATCCAGGCCGCGGATTTCGGCGCACACGATATTGTCGAAATAGCCGGCGATGGCCGTACAGTGCGCGCCATCCTCCATTGTTCCGTTGAGACCCGCGTTCCGATCGCGGCTGAGGGCACGTTGATCGAAATGGCCCGCGCGCAGGGGGAAGGCTTCGTCTGTTCCACAAACTGTACGATGCTTGAGATGGTTTGTGTGCGCGAGGGAACAACGTGGAAGATCAAGACGCTCGCGATGCGTGAGGCGTGAGACCGGCAATAAGGGGAAACATGATTCGTCATTCTCTCGTTCGAGCTTGTACAGTAGTCGCCATAGCGGCGATAACCGCCTGGATCGCCGGCGCGCAACAAAGCAAGAAGGTTGACACGAACGCCCTTCGCAGCGCGGCAAAGAATGGCGATGAATGGCTCACCACCGGCCACGATTACGCCGAGACGCATTTCAGCCCGCTGAAGCAGATTGACTCCTCGAATGTGAAGCGGCTTGGCCTCGCCTGGACCTGGGAAACACAAGCTCCCAACGGTTCCAATGTTGAAGCTCCCGCGCTGGTTGCGAACGGGGTGATGTATGGCAGCCTGGGTTGGGACGTGATGTATGCCATCGATGCGCGGACCGGCCAATTGAAATGGCGTTATGATCCCGAGATTCCGCGGGAAGTAATGCGCGGCATCTGCTGTACTCCCTCCAATCGCGGCGTCGCGATGTATAACGGCCGGATTTATGAGGGAATGCTGGACGGAACGCTGGTTGCTGTCGACCAGGAGACCGGCAAACAAGTGTGGCGCACCAGGGTGACCGAGAAAGCGGACACCGTGCTCACCTCGCCCGTCCGGATCGTCAAGGGCAAAGTGATTGTGGGATCGAGCGGCGCCGACAATGCAGCGCGCGGATTCTTCGCGGCCTACGATGCGGACACCGGCAAACAAGTGTGGCGCTTCTATACAGTGCCAGGCGATCCTTCGAAAGGCTTCGAACATCCGGAACTGGAAATGGCGGCGAAAACCTGGACCGGTGAGTGGTGGAAAATGGGCGGCGGCGGCACTGTCTGGGACGGCATGGCCTATGATGAGCTCGCCGACATTCTTTATGTCGGCACCGGTAACGGCGGTCCGTGGAACGCCGCTGTCCGAAGTCCTCAGGGCGGCGACAACCTGTTCCTGAGCTCGATCATCGCCGTTAAGCCGGACACTGGCAGGATGGTCTGGTATTTCCAGGAAACACCGGGCGAAACCTGGGACTTCACCGCAACGCAGAATCTGATTCTGGCGGATCTGCGCATTGGCGGCAGAGACCGCAAGGTCCTGCTGCATGCTCCGAAAAACGGATTCTTCTATGTGCTGGACCGGATCACGGGAGAGTTCATCTCGGGCCAGAAATACGTAAAGCGAATGACATGGGCCACGGCTCTCGATGCGAAGGGCCGTCCCATCGAGGCCAAAGGCGCGCGCTGGAAGGATTCCGCGGTTATGACGTGGCCGGGAGTCTACGGCGGCCACAACTGGCAACCGATGTCTTTCAGTCCATTAACGAAGCTTGTATACATCCCGGGCCAGGAACGTAAGTCGGCCTATGAGCCGGATCCGAACTATGAATACAAGCCCAACGCTAACAACACGGCGAATAAACGCGGAGGAGCCGCCTTCGGCACCGCCCCTGAACCCGAAGGCGCGGAAAATCAGCCTCAGATAACGACAGATGGGTTCCTGCTGGCGTGGGATCCGGTCACGCAGAAGGAACGCTGGCGCGTCACGAGTCCGACCGTGGGAGGATACACCGGAGGCGGGACGTTAGTCACAGGTGGAAATCTGGTGTTTCACGGCAACGCGGCGTACGACGCCAGTACCGGCGAAAAGCTCTGGGAATCGGACATGGCGGATCGATCGGTGACGCCGATTAGTTACATGCTCGACGGGAAGCAATATGTGTCCGTGATTGCGCGGCCTGGCGTCAACGCGCGAGTATTTACATTCGTGCTGGACGGCAAGGCCCCTATGCCGCCGAGCCCGCCACCGCTCGCACCGCCTGCGCGTGGACCCGCACCGAGCGCGCCCGCCGCGCCGGCGATACATCCGTGAAACCGGCGGCGACTCTGTGGGGCCGCGCGCTCGAACGGCGGTTGCTGGCCGAATACACGCAAGCACTGGGTGTTGCGCACCTTGTCGATGGGCACGTACCCTCGGCCGTCGTTTTTGCCGATGGCGAGAATTACGGCTGGATGAAGCGCGAGGGCTACTTCGAGAACGGCGGGGTGCGAGGAGGCGAGCTGAAGCAGTTGTATCCGCTTCCGCCGGAGATTCCGGACGGGCGAGTGAAGGACGGATTTACATACCCGGTTGCGGTCTACGATCACGACGAAGGCCATTCGGTGGCCGATGGCTTCGCGTATCACGGACGTATTCCGGCGCTGACCGATAAGTTCGTGTTCGGCGACATCCAGAATGGACGCGTGTTTGTTTCCGACCTCGCTGCGATGAAAAAGGCCGACGACGGGATTCCCCGCACGGGCGCGCCGATCGAAAAGACAACGGACAGGAGCGTGGCCCGGGCCGATCTGCGTATCAGCCGCGGCCGCGATGGGGAATTGTTTCTCACATCCAGGCAGGACGGTATGATCCGCGTGCTCGTTCCCGACGCCGGTGGTGCGAAGTAGAGATTGGAGGACGACGATGAGTTGGCATAGTGCATGGCGCCGGTCTGTGGTCACGGGTGGCGCGGTCTGGTGTCTTACCGGCTTCGGCATAGTGGCGCAGGCGCAGAGCTTTTTTACCAGCGGCGCGGCAGTGAGCCTCACGGCAGAGCAGGCCAGCCGTGGCAAAGCCGTTTATGACGACAATTGCGCCAGCTGTCATGGTGGCAATCTCGACGATGGGCAATTTGGCCCGCCGCTTCGCGGCTCCGCTTTCAAGACTCACTGGTCGAGTCAGTCCGGGGACGCGCTGTTCTCGTACATCGCGGCGAGGATGCCGCCGACAGCGCCGGCCGGGCTCAGTAACCGCGCCTATAGCGATGTCGAAGCTTATATTCTTCGAGCCAACGGTGTTGCTGCCGGGAGCAGCGAGCTGGCTCCGCCGCGGACCCAGTCCAATTTCGCCTTCGGCGGTCCTAATCAGGATGCGACCTACCAATCCGTGATGGCGGCGCGCAGGAAGCTGCTTGCGGGCATCACGGCGGTGACTGAAGCGATGCTGCAGCATCCCGCTGATGGCGACTGGCTGGTGTGGCGGCGCACCTATGAAAATCTCGCATTCAGCCCTCTCAGGAAAATTGGCACAGCGAACGCCCATGATCTCGGTGTGGCCTGGAGCCTGGCCCTGCCGCTCAGCGCCAATGAGATCACGCCGCTGGTCCACGACGGAGTCTTGTTTGTGGAAAGCGGCGCCAGCATTCAGGCGCTAAGCGGTACGACCGGCGAACAGCTCTGGCAATATACGCGACCGCTCCCGGACGGGCTGCACAATGGCCGCGAGGCACGGATGAAGAGCATCGCCCTCTTTGGCGACTTGCTGTATGCGCCTACGCCGGACGGGCATGTGATCGCGTTGGAGACCAGGACCGGCAAGCTGGTCTGGGACCACGAGGTCATCAGCCGCGACCAGGGCATGCATGAGGGTGAGGTCGATGGCGTTCCCTTTCATCTGAATGGCGGCCCCATCGTCGCCAAAGGCAAGGTGATCATCGGCACGAGCCTGGGCATCAACACCGGCGGCGGCAACTTCATTGTCGGTCTGGACGCAACAACCGGCAAAGAAGCATGGCGTTTCAGCACCATCGCGCGGCCTGGCGAGCCAGGTGGCGACAGCTGGAACGGAGCGCCTTTTGAACAGCGGTTCGGCGCCGGCGTGTGGACCTCGGGCAGCTATGATCCTATACATAACCTCGTCTATTTCGGCACCGGTAACACGTATGACGTCGGCACCCTGATGCTGCCGCAGGCGCGGGTTGGCGAATCCAAAGACGCACTCTATACGGATTCAACTCTTGCGCTCGATCCCGGGACCGGAAAGCTGGTCTGGCATTCCCAGCACATGAAGCGCGATGTATGGGATCTGGACTGGGTGTTCGAGCAGTCTCTTCTCACGGTGCCGGTGAACGGTAAGCCGACTGAGTTGGTGGTTACCGGAGGCAAGACAGCGATTTTCGACGCAATGGACCGTGCCACCGGTAAGCATGTCTTTTCCCGCGACCTCGGCCTGCAGAACATCGTGACCGCGATCGATCCCGTGACGGGAGAGGAAACCACCAACCCGGCGCTGGAGCCCGAACCCGGCAAGACCAAGCTGCTGTGCCCTAACTCCAACGGCGCGCGAAACTGGCCGACTACGGCTTTCGATCCGGCGACTTATATCCTTTACGTGCCACTCGTCGAGACCTGCGCCGATTACAGTTGGACGCCGCGCAGCGCGGCGGAGATCGCGGCGGGCGGCAACGATATTCGTTTTGCCACGCGGCCGCGCCCGGACGGCGACGGCAAATTCGGCCGCCTCGAGGCGATCAATCTCGCCACCGGCCGCGTGCTGTGGACTCACCGCCAGCGCGCGCCCCTGGCCAGTTCACTGCTGGCGACGGCGGGCGGGCTTGTCTTCGTTGGGGCACAGGACCGCTCCTTCAGCGCTTATGACGCGGCCACCGGCAAGCTTCTTTGGCAGACTCGGCTCAATGCGGCCCCAAATTCGTCGCCTGTGACCTATAGCGTCCAGGGCGAGCAATATGTTGTGGTCGTAGCGGGCGGGGGCGGCCCGACATCCGGCTCGTCCAGCCTGACGCCTGAGATCATCAATCCTCCAGGAGGCACGACCCTGTGGGTGTTCAAGTTGCCATCGCGCTGATCCGGGATTCAACATGAACCGCCCACAAAATCTCGCTCATCAGGCTCCCGGCAAGACGGGAGGAAACATCGGCACTTCCAACATTTGCCACGAGGTCGCCGCTTTTTCACCCAGCCTCCGAATGACCGTCAAGCAAAGATTGAACGGTGGAGCTCCGGCGCGGAGAGCGCTCGCGCCAATCGCGAAAGTGGGAATTCTGCCTTTGGATTTCCATTTTTCCGCGGCGGTCGCGAGTCGGGGCTGCGGGAACCCTTGTGGTCCTCCTTCAGTTCCTTAAAGTAAGGTATCGATGGCCTCCACATGACCGGCGGATCACCGAAATGACGCCATCCGACCCGCCGGGTATAATACGACAGCCATCAGGCACGTCATTATCGTGATAAAAGAGTAGGGAAGATGTTGGACCGCGGCCTGGTATGAAACGTTTCCTTTGTCTGAGTGCCTTCGTGGCGTTGATCGCTTTTCTCGTCCCGTTGCGAGACCGGGCTTCAGGTCAAACTCCGGCCGCGGCTGCCCCCGACCCGCATCGTGCTGATCCAAATCGAGCCGACCCCAATCGAGCCGACCCCAATCGAGCCGACCCCAATCGAGCGATGTTGAACACCTACTGCGTGGGTTGTCACAACGCGCGCCTGAAGACGGGCGGCCTGGTACTGGAGGGCTTGAGCACGCAGCAGGTCGCAGCCGATGCGGCCGTTGGGGAGAAAGTGCTGAAGAAATTGCGTGGGCGCCTGATGCCGCCGCCGGGTCTTCCTCAGCCGCCCCAGAAGGACATCGACGCCTTCGCGGCCTACATGGAGAATGCGCTGGATACGCAAGCCAGGGGCCCCAAAGCCGGGTATGTGCCGATTCAACGCCTGAATCGCACCGAATACGCGGCCTCCGTCAAGGCGCTCATCGGCGTGGATGTGGACGAGAAGGAGATCCTGCCGCAGGACGTCCAGATCGAAGGGTTCGACAATATCGCCGAAGCGCTGAGGACCTCGCCGGCGTTCCTGGATCAATACCTGACGGCAGCGCGCCACATGGCGAAAGCGGGTGTCGGCGATATGACCCCGCCCATCGCCAGCGTGATGTTTCGGACCGAAGGCAACCAGGACCCGGCCCTGCCGTTCCCCGCGGGAATGCGCGGCGGTGTCAAATTCACGCACAGTGTCCCGGCCGACGGCGAATATCGCTTCAGTTTCTTCGACCTTGACATCGGCCTGTACAACCGGCAGATGCAGAACAGAACGACGTTAGTTCTTTTGATCGACGGAAAGCCGGTGTTCAAAGGCGATCTGGGTGGCGAGCACGACCTGTGGCTGGCCAACGTAAAGGGAACCGACGGCTGGCAGCAGATTCTCGACCGCTTCCAGAAGATCCCGGTGAAATTGCTGGCGGGCGAGCATGAAATCATGGCCGGGTACATTCAGCGGTCGCACCTTGAGTCCGACGATAACGTCGGCGCGGGCGGCGGCGTTGGTGGCGCAGTCCCCATGTCCGGTTTCCGCCGCGGCATCGACATCCTGGAAATCAAGGGTCCCTACAATCCAACCGGCATTACGAACAGTCAGACGCGGCCGATGATCTTCATCTGTGATCCCAAGGCGATCGGTGAGCTTCCGTGCGCCCGAAAGATCGCGCAGAATCTGGCCCATCGCGCCTACAGCCGTCCGGTGACCGATGCCGACATGGCGTACCTGATGCGCTTCTACAACGAAGGACGCCTGGACAATCAGCCTTTCGACAGCGGCGTGGAGGAGATCGTGGCCGGGGTTCTGGCGAGCCCCGACTTCCTGTATCGCTCCATCCGCGGGTGTCGAAGACCGCCGTCAAAACCGGCGAGTTTGCGCTTACGGACCTGGAACTGGCCAGGCGCCTCTCCTTCTTCCTCTGGAATACGCCTCCCGATGCCGAGCTGCTCAAGCTCGCCGAATCGAACGGCCTGACGAAACCCGGCGCCCTCAACGCGCAAGTGAAGCGCATGCTTGCGGATCCGAAGGCATCGAGCCTCGTATCCGGATTCGCCATGAAGTGGCTCAATCTCAACACCCTCGACTCGGTACAGCCGGATCCGAAAATCTTTCAGGGCTTCAACGCCACACTCCGCGGCGATTTCCAGAAGGAAGCGGAGTTGTTTTTGAGCAGCATTCTGCTGGAAGACAAGAGCGTGCTGGATCTGCTGACCTCGGATCAGACGTTCATGAATAACCGGCTCGCCCGTCACTACGGTATCCAGAACGGGCCGGGTACATCGGCCTTCAAAGAGGTCACGCTGACCGACCCGAACCGTTTAGGCTTGCTGGGTAAGGCCGCGGTGCTCATGCGCACTTCTTATGGCGACCGCACCTCCCCGGTGCTCCGCGGAGCGTGGGTGCTGGACAAGATCGAAGGCACTCCGCCTTCGCCGCCCCCGCCGACGGTTGTGACGAACCTGGATCAGAAACCGGGTGAAGCTCCGAAAACGGTGCGCGCGCGCCTTGAGATGCACCGCGACAACCCGACATGCAAGATGTGCCACGGTGTGATTGACCCGACGGGGCTGGCGCTCGAGAATTTCGATGCGATCGGGCACTTCCGGAAGACCGATGCGCAGGCAAACAATGCCGCGATCGACGCGAGCACGGTGATGCCGAACGGAGTGAAGATTAACGGCCCGGTGGAACTCCGCGAGGAACTGGCGAGCCACCCGGAAGCCTTCGTCGAGACCCTTACCGAAAGGCTGCTGATGTACGCGGTCAACCGGCGTCTCGAGTACTTTGACATGCCGCAGGTTCGTAAGATCGCGCGCGACGCGAAAAAGGACAACGACACGTTCGCGTCGCTGGTGTTGGGAGTTGTGAATACGGATGCATTCCGCATGCAAGGCCCCGCGGGGAAGGCGCCTGCGAAGCTGGCTCCGGTTTCCCAGGTAACATCCCCGTAACAGCCGAGAAATTGCCGGGTGCTTCTGCCATCAAAGCCGCGGAAGCGCGAAGTGGGCCGGCAGCCGTGTCAACCGGAAAAAATCAGGTCAGGTGAGGAACATGTTCAACACGAAGAAGCACATCTCCCGCAGAACCGTACTGAAGGGCGCGGGTGTCAACCTGGCCCTGCCGTTCCTTAGCGCGATGGTGCCCGCCTCGACGGCGCTGGCGCAAACCGCCGCGAATCCAAAGCTGCGCGCCGGCTTTTTCTACATCCCGCACGGCGCCATCATGTTCAACACCAAGTTCGGCCCGGCGCAGGATCGCTGGACGCCGAAGGGCTCCGGCGCCGACTTTACGCTCAACGAGATCAATTCGCCGCTTGAGCCGTTCAAGAAGTACACCACCTCCTTCGGTAACCTGGAGAACGCCGCGGCCCTGGGCTCCGTGCACGTCCGCAACCCGGCGACGTGGCTGAGCGCGACCTTGCCGGTCGGCAACAACATGTCCGCGACGCTGGACCAGGAGATGGCGAAGTTCATCAGCAAGGACACGCCGTTCCCGACGCTGGAGCTTGCTTCCGAGACCACGGTGCAAGTGGCTGCCGGTAATGGCGGCCCGTTTACGACGCTTTCGTTCCGCGACGAACACACGCCGCTGCCCATGGAGTACAACCCCCGGAAGGTCTTTTTGCAACTTTTCGGCGAGGGGGAAACGCCTCGCGAACGCGTGGCGATGGCGCGCGAGACGAACAGCATGCTGGACGTGATCCGGGACCGCACAAAGAAACTGGAAGGCGATCTGGGCAGCGAAGACCGCGCGATTCTGGATTCCTATCTGACCGATGTGCGCGAAGTCGAGCGCCGCGCCAAGATGGCCGCCAACTCCAACCTTTCGGCGATCAAAATTCCCAACGCGCCTATCGGCGAGCTGGAAAATTTCGCCGAACAGGTGAAGCTCATGTACGATCTTCTCAGCCTGGCGTATCAGGCCGACCTCACGCGCGTTGCGACCTACGTCACCGTGGCCGAAGGCACCAACCGGACGTATCCGTTTCTCGATGTCGCCGACGGCTTCCACCCGGTTTCGCATCACGGCGATCTTCCGGAGCGCATCGAGAAGCTGATCAAGGTCCAGAAGTGGCACATGCAGATGTTCGCCGACTTCCTCAAGAAGATGGCGGAGACTCCGGACGGACAGGGTTCGTTGCTGGACCACGCGATCTTCATGTATGGATCGAACATGAGCAACTCGAACCAGCACAGCAACTACCCGATTCCGAACGTGATCGTCGGCGGCGGCAACGGGAAGTTGAAGTTGGGCGGCCAGCACGTGGTGCTGCCGGAGCACACGCCTATCGCGAACGTGCACCTGACGCTGATGCAGAAGGTCGGGCTGGAACGCGATCACTTCGGCGACAGCACGGGTGTGATTACGGAGATTTAAGAGGTTCCTGTGAAGAGACGGGATGTATTAAAAGGCGCCGCCGCGGGAGCGCTCGCGATGTGGGCTCCGCGCCTGGCGCATGGTCAACAGGGCGGGCTTACCAAGCTCACCGCCAAGCTGGCGGTGATCGATGCGGGTGGAGCGAACGTGACCGCCTTCGTTACCGGCGAAGGTCTGGTGGTCGTCGACAGCGGGGCGCCGAACACCGGCGATGCGGTGATGGCCGCCCTGAAGAGCCTGTCTCCCAACGCGAAGGTCACCACGCTGTTCAATACGCACTATCATCTCGATCAGACTGCGAATAATGCGGCCTTTGCGGCGCAGGGGGCGAAGATCATCTCCCAGAAGCGCACCGGGGAGTGGTTGTCTCACGATTACTGGAATCCCGCCGTGGAGGAATACGTGAAGGCCCGGCCCAAAGCTGCCTGGCCCGGCGAAACATTCGTGGAAAAGGGAACGCTCAAGAGCGGCGGCGAAGACATCGACTACGGTTACCTGCTCATGGCGCATACCTCCGGCGATGCCTACGTCCATTTCAAGAGCGCGAACGTGATCGCGGTAGGAGATGTCGCGTCACCGGTGAGGGACCCCGAGCTGGACTGGTTCACGGGCGGTTGGGTGGGCGGCCGCGTGGATTCCATGAATCTGGTGCTCTCGATCGGCAATGATCAGACCCGATTCATCCCTGCGTATGGTCCCGCGATGACACTGGCGGAGTTCAAGGCGGAGCGCGACATGATGGATGAGGTCCGGCAGCGGATTTACGACCGGGTGCGCGCCGGCGAAGGCCCGAAGGACATGCTGGAGGGAGGCGCTCTCGACGGTCTTCCGCGCAAGTGGAAAGATCCGATGAAGTTCTTATATGCGGCGGCGAAGGGTGGCTGGGGCTACTACGATAAGCTGGGGCCCAATGTTGTTTAGCGCAAAGCCTGCAAAGCCCGGCTGCAAAGTGCTGAAGAGGAGGCATGCGTGAAACGTCTGGCTATTGGATTGGTGAGCGCTGCGGCAGCGGCCATTCTGGTGCAAGCCATTCTGGCGCAAGCCACTCGGGCGAAGGCCCCCATGGACCTGCCGACGGCCGTTCAGGCGGGTGCGAGCAAGCAGGCTCTCGAAATGATTCGAGAGCGGGGCGGACGTCAACCAGGCTCAGGGGGACGGATCTACTCCGCTGTTATGGGCTGTCAATCGGCAGGATTATGACGTCGCCAAGGCGCTTCTGGCGAAAAAAGCGAATCCGAATGCGGTCAATGAATTCGGCGCGATGCCGCTGACCGAAGCCGCCCGGCTGAATGACGACATGCTGGTGAAGATGCTGCTCAACGCCGACGCGAAGGTGGATTCCGCGAACCCGGACGATGAGAGCGCTCTGATGCTCGCCGTCAAGAACGGGAATCTCCCGATGGTGGAGACGCTGGTCGAATGCGGGCGCGAACGTCAACCGGATTGAGAAGTTCCACAATCAGACGCCTCTGATCTATGCCGCGGCCGGCGGCCATTTGGCCATCGTGAAACTGCTGCTTTCGAAAGGCGCGGACGTCAAGCCGCGTTCGCTGTACACGGATTGGCCCAGTCAGGTGACCAGCGAGCCGCGCACGCAGTATCGCTCTGTGGGCGGGTTGAATCCGTTGATGTATGCCATCCGCGCCGGTTGCTACTCCTGCGTGGACCTCCTGATCGCGGCCGGAGCCGATGTCAATTTTCCGACGCCGGAGGGCATCAGTCCTCTGATGCTCGCTCTGGATAATGAGCGGAACGAAATCGCGATGTTTCTGATGGATAAGGGCGCTTATCTCGATGTGTGGGACTGGTGGGGACGAACGCCGCTGTGGATTGCGGTGGATCGCAAGACTCCTCCGGGCGGGCCTGTTGGCGGAGGATTCGGAGCATTTGGAGGTGGCGCGCGAGGCGGGGGATGCCCGGGGTGGTGGCGCCGGACCTGGAGGCGGCGGACCTGGAGGCGGAAGGGGCGGGCGCGGCAGCGCCCCGACAGAGCGCGATCCGAATGCGCCCCCGCCGGTTTCGAGCATGCAAATCATCAATCGGCTGCTGGCTGCCGGTGTCGATGTGAATCCGGAGATGAATTTCCATCGCCCCAATGCGCCGAACCGCGGACGATTTGCGGATAACCAGGTGAGCACCCGTACGACCCCGCTGTTTCGCGCAGTTCAACTGAACGATATCGAGGTGGTTGAGGCTCTGCTGAACAAGGGCGCGGATCCAAACATCAATACCATGGGTTACACCCCCTTCGGGCTCGCTGCCGGAAACGGCCCGAACGGGCGCGGCGCAGGCCAAACCGGTGAATTTCGCGATGATGGATCTGCTGGCGAAGCATGGCGCCAACGTGAATGCCGGGATCAGCGGCACCCTGAGCTTTTCATTTCACATCGGGTACGGCAATCAGAATGACGGGGTCAACAGTAAAGAGGGCACGTCGGCTCTCCATGAAGCCGCCCGGAACGGGAATCTGGACCTGGTGAAGCATTTGATCGATCTCGGCGCCGATCCCAACCTCCTGGACGGGGACAAGAAGAAGCCGACGGATGTCATCGGCAAGGCCCGCGCGGCAGCAGCGGCAGGCGGTCCGGCGAACGGGAGAGGCGGAGGCAGAGGGAGAGGCCGAGGCCCCAGTGGTCCCAATGAGGCTACTTTGGAGGAAATTCGCGCGCTCCTGCAATCGGCGTCTGCGAACCCCGCAGTTGCCAAACGTTAGATTTGCGGGTCGATTCGCCTAGACGGTTCCGTCGATTCCCTGCTTCGAGAGGGTCTGTTTCCGGTTACCGTTCCGTCGCTCACTTCTGAACATCGGCATGCCTTGGTGGCTCGGTTCCTGACACCTGTATTGGGAACAAATCGTCGGCAAACTGGAGAGAGGCATGCGGGATCCGGCAGCGAAAGCTGTTTACGAGTGGCGCGTATTCCGCCCGCAGCTCACTTCCACGGTTTGCCGATACGCGCTCATGTGGTTTCCTTGATCGGCGTTCAGAATTTTCCAGAGTCCACTTCATTGAGTTCAGTACGGAGCGTCCACGTTGCCCTCAACTGATATCGTCGATTTTCGCGACGGCGATGTTTGATATCCTCTGCTCATGTCGGTTGAAATCGCTAAGCGCCAGAGCGTCTTTGCCCGTCAACACGCTTCAAAAGAGCAGGAGGAATGTGCGCAGAGAAAGAGAGAGGCAATGGAACGGGCCCGTTGGTGGGGCGTGTCGGCGGAGGATCTGCGACAGCTTGCGGCCAGCGCCGACAAATTGACGGTGATCAAGGTCCAAAGAATCGTCACCGGTCTTATCGCTCGTACTCCGAAACGCGTTGTCATCCACAGCCGGTCGCGTTCTCAATGTTGTCGGGCACTTCAGCAACTGGTTCGGAGTCGCAGCGGCAACTACGTGACCCAGAATTGCGTTGCGTGTGGCGAGAAGGCGAAAACTCTTTCTCTCTCAGAAATACCAAATATCAAGTGCCCAAAGTGTTCAAATTCGCTCAGTGCTTCCTTCATTGGCCGCAACTACGGCTTCACTTGTGGTTGCGGGTGCAGGTTGGAGCTTGGCGACATAGTCCCCAACTGGGAAGAGGAAGGCTTTGCGTACTGTGGGGTAGCCGCCCCCGGCGACCATTGTTGGTGAGGGGTGCTAGGGCGTGTTCACACTAATAAAACAATAAGTTGGTAAAATGTTTTTAGGATGGAAATCACGGAAGAGCAGTACGCCCGCATCAAAGAGAGCTTGCCGGTGCAGCGCGGCAATGTAAGTCTGACCAACCTGCAGGTGCTGAACGCGATCTTGTATGTGGCGGAGCAGGGTTGCAAATGGCGTGGCCTTCCGAAGCGGTTTGGTCGGTGGCACACGATCTACATGCGGATGAACCGATGGGCCAGGAATGGCGTATTGGACCGTGTGTTTGAACAGCTCCAGTTGGAGCAGGTCGTGCGCATCCGGATCGAAGCCTTTTCACTGGATTCCACTTCGGTGAAGGTTCATCCCGACGGAACGGGGGCGTTAAAAAAAACGGACCACAGGCCATTGGAAAGTCCCGCGGCGGATGGAACACGAAGATTCATATGGTTGCCGCGGATGCTCGAACGGCCGTAGTTTTTGCGCTATCTCCCGGCAACGATCACGATGCGCCACACGGAAGAGCCCTGCTGGAGGAGTTAGGACCTATGCCTGAGGGCCTTCCGCTTCTGATGGATCGTGCTTATGAAGGCAATGAAACCCGGCAGCTGGTGCTCGATCTCGGTATGACGCCTGTGGTCCCGCCGAAGTCCAACCGATTGCATCCGTGGGACTATGACCACGCCGTTTACAAGAAGCGAAATGAGATCGAACGGCTGTTCCGTAGGCTCAAAGGCTTCCGTCGTATCTTCTCGCGCTTCGAGAAACTCGACGTCCTCTTCCTCGGGTTCCTCTCGTTTGCACTCATTGTCGAAGCCCTCCGCGTAGTGTGAACACGCCCTAATGTGATGAATTTCGACGCGCTTCCGGGCAAACCGACTTGTGTAGCGAACTCGGTTGCCAGCACTCGGAAACGGGATTGTGGGAGATCAACACGATGTCGCCGTCACGCCACTTTGACGAGAAACGCGCTTATCCGGCCAATCTCTGCTCGTTATCCTGCGGGGTTGAGTTTGCGGGTTTCGGAGAGGATTTTGGTCAGTCGATTGGAGAGCTGATCGAGGCGGTGTCGGGGAGTGCCGTCCGGCAGCGAGCGACGGAACATCTCGATAGCGTGTTGAGCGAACAGTAGAGAATCGACAACACCCTCCAAACCTGCGCGGGGGGAAATGACTGGCGCTTTCGGCTGTGGGGCCAGGTGGCGGGGTTGAGAGCGAGCCAGGTGGAACTCACGTTGCAAGTCGTCGCCGGCGACTCAAGACGTACTTCATCGTCATCTCTGCCTTGACGTGGCCGAGTAACGTCATCAATGCAGGCAGGCTTACGCCCGCGCGAACCATTTCACTGGCATACGTATGTCTAAGCTGGTGCGGAACGATGCGGGTGGAAATGCCGACGGCAGCCGCGACATCGGATAGGTAGGGGCGCAGTCGTTTCATCAGGGTCTGCTTGCCGCTGTAACGCGCGAGCAATCGGCCGTCAGGGAGGGGGTCGAAAGAGCGGAAGAAGCGTAAGCGTTGGACGAGTTCACAGACAAACGAATCGACCGGGACCATTCGCTCCGTCTTCAGCTTGCCGAGAGGCACATGAATCGCCCAATGATCTGGGCCGACATTGTGGAGGCAATCATAGGAAAGGTCGGCGCACTCACCGATGCGCATGCCGGTATGGCGCAGCAGCAGGAACACGTTGGCCGGCAGATCATTGCGGCGCAGTAACTCCTGCTGGATTAATCGATCCTGCTCAGGCGTCAACGGCCGGGGCAAACGTTGTGGAATGCGCGGAATGTCTTCGCGGCGGATCAGAAAAGCCAGATCGGGAAGCTGTGCAGTCCAGGCAAGCTCCTGCAGAATGGACCGCAGAAACAGTAATCGGCAGACGTAGACGGCTGGCGCCAGGGGCGGGGTATGTGAGCGCAGATTGGCAAACCAGCCGAGGATGTGCGGATCGCGACGCAACTGATTTAACGAACAAACGGCAGGATAATTTTCGCCAAGATAGAGCAGGAAGTGGCGCGCGGCGCCACGATACTGACGTGATGAGTCTGGAGTGAGGGCGGCCGTGAGGGACTCGATAGCTCGCTGGAACTGGTGAGCTAACGGATGTTCCAGAGGAGCATAGCGGGAGAGCCTCACGACGGCGTTCCCGGTACGGGCCTGATGTGCTGTGACACGGCTCGTGCATACTGCTGATAGACCTCGAGAGGAGTGACCTTCACGTAGACCATCGTCGTCTGGATTTGCGCGTGACCCATCAACTGCATCAGAGCCGGGAGGCTGACTCCGGCGCGCACCATATCGGAAGCGAAGGTGTGGCGGAACCGATGGGGGTTGGCCATCTTTACGCCGGTGGTACGACGGTGGTGTCGAAACAGTGAGCGCAACCCCGCCGGAGTCATCCGGGCACCGCGGGCGGGTCCCTTGAGAGAGACAAACAAAGCGTTGGTCGAAGTCTGTGGTCGCTCCAGCCGTAGATAGTGGTCAAGGAGTTGGTTCGCTTCCGGAGCGAGAGGCAGGAAGCGTGTCTTGTTGCCTTTGCCGCGCACACGGATCTGCGCTTCCGACAACAGAAGATCATCGCGATTCAGATCGAGGACTTCCTGCGACCGGAGCCCCTGCAGCAACATCAATCCCACGATGGCCAAGTCCCGTGAGTTGCGAAAACTGGACCAAAATCGTGCCACCTCGTCGATGGACAGAGGCACAATGGTTCGTTTGGGAGTCTTTACTCGCAACCGGCTCAAGGCGGGCCTTGGTTTGCCGATGCCCATGGGTGCTCGCTGCCAGTAGGTCGTCTGTAGCGCCGGAGCGGCCTGGTGGGGCGCGTCAGGAAAGGTAATACGCAGGGCGCGATCGACGATGGCAACGCGCTGATTGATGGTGGCGCCGGTCAACTCGCGTTCCTGGCCGGATTGGAATCGCACATAGTCGAGAAGTGTCGTTTCGGTGAGGGCATCTTTGGCTACCGCGTCAGTGTGGTGGACACTCTCCCACCACCGGAGAAAGTGCAACAACTCGTGCGAATAAGTTCGCAGGGTAGCGTCGGCCAGGCGACGAAGGGTTTCGTAGTCGAGGTACTGGTTGATCCAGTCAATCTCACGACCGGTCGCCTGTTCGACAATGCGATAGGGACAGCGCACATGGTTGTTGGAAGGTTTGTGAACTACACGAAAGCTCATCATTCCGCCGCCTCCAGCAGGGACTGGAACTGACGCGTATCGCCGCTCTGGACCAAGAAGCTGTTCGGATCATGGCCGTCGAGGCAACGGGACGCGTCGCGCGGTTATACCCTGAGACCAGAGACGCCGCGATATCTGTTGCGCCGCCGACTGGCCACTTCCATTGGCGTCGGCATCGAAGGCCAGATACACTGTCCGCGAGCCATCGCACAGCTGGAGAAACTGTCGTGCATTCAGATGATTTCCCAACGAGCAGGTGACGTTATGGAAGCCTGCCTGCCACAGCACCGCGTAGTCGAACAGTCCTTCCACAAGAATGATCTCCGGGGAGCGCCGGACTTGCTCCCACGCATACAACCCGCCTTTACCGGCCGGCAGAAACCGGTGCGGAGCCACCGAATCCAGGATGCTGCGGCCATAGAGATTACCCTCCAGCGGGAAGACGATGCGGTGGGAATAGGCGTCGCAACCAGTGGCGTCCACGAGGCCAGCCTGGCGAAGCACCGGAAACGGATAGCCTAACTGGTTCAGCCATGCCCGAAGGCAGCGGCCGGGTGCATAGCCGATGCGCATGTGTTCGATTACTTCGGGCTCGTGGAGTCCGCGTTGCTCCAGGTAAGAAACTGCTTCGCGATGCCGGGATAACTGCATGCGATAAAAGTTTGTGGCTTCTTCCAGCAGGGGCGTAACTCCACACCACTCGCGCAGCAACGTCACGGCCTGAGGAAACTTCACCTGGTGATATAGTTCGGCGAAACGAATCACATCTCCGCCGCGCGCGCACCCGTAACAGTAGAACAGGTTCTGGCCCGGGTCCACCAGAAAGCTTGGCTTGTGATCGGTGTGCAGCGGACACAATCCCATGAGGCGTCCACCGCGGATGGTCCGGGCCGCTTGCCAATCGTGGGCGTGCAGGTAATCCAGCAGCGGAATCTGCTGTTTCAGCTCATCGAGCGCCTTTCGATTCACGAACTGTCTGCCTCCACGGGCAGAATACGGCTGATCACGTTCCAATCCCAGGCAAGGATGGTGGGCGGGCGCGGAGTGTTCAATCCCGCCCCCTGCCATAACTTGCTCGTCAGAAGAACCGCAACGAGGAACAGTTGCCAGCACCAACGCCCCACCGTGGACGGATCCGGTAGCCGGTTTGGATCTTTGACACCGGGAACCGATTGTTCCCAACTGCCTGACTCACGAGCCACCTCAAATGCTTCTTGCCGGCATCGAAAGCTGTAATGGCCATAAGGCGGCGACCATGCTGGCAGGACTGTAAACGTTCTTCGACATGGCGCGCATCGACCGCGGCGAATCCAGATCCAATCGTGCTGTTGGTCGTGGGCCTGTTTGCGTCGCCGCCCGTGACCGACGATAGTGTGGTTACCGCAGAACGGACATCGCCGAGGCAGCAACTGCAGAGGGACAGCAGTTACCCAGGGTCGCCGTTGTCTTTCGCTTCCGGCAGTGCGATAAAGAGAATCAGGACTGGCGTGAAGGCCCGCCGCTGACCGTTGCCTGCCAAAGTTTCGATCGGCCGGCCGGGCCTTCACCCTCCGGTAAATTCAAACTCGAACGAAAGAAGAATACAGCTTTCTCTTGTTGGCCGCGAGCCCTTCACTAAGAACATTGGCCGGTTT
>CAWJTK010000019.1:0-18244 GCA_963845785.1 Terriglobia bacterium
TACCCACACTCATTGCGCGCTCGCAGGTAAACATCCATCATGGCATCATCAAATGTTCTCTCCATCTCATCACCAAGCGTCGTTTACTAACCGAACAGGTTCCACAGCTCGATGGTCCTCCGGCGTCACCGGATTACGACGGGGTATAGGTTCCAGTCAGTCGGGACCTGCCGAATCACCATGGAATAGCTTCCAGGTTCGAGCTTCGACAGATCGATCTTGCAACGAACGCCGTCGTGCCGTTACGTATCTCGGCATTCCCTCCGGTAGAAACCACGGTCCGCTCGTTCATTTTCAACTGAAGTTCGTACGCCCCGGCTTTGCTCCCAATCGGAAGCTGGACGGTCAGTCGCAACGGGAGACGCTCTGAGAAAAATCGGCTTCTGCTTCCCCGGCATTGCCGGAACGCGTTCTCGGAAGGGACCACTACAGTGTCGTCCACCCAGGCGAGTTCGGCATTCTGGGGGCGCTTCGGGAAAATCGAACCCTGCTTCACCCCGATAAGCACCCCAACGACGAGTACGACAGCCGCGGCCGCCAGCGCCCAGCCGACCCGAGCCCGGCGAACCTTGGCCCGTTCACGGAACGCGTTGTTGAAAGCCGAGGAACTCACGGTAGCACTCGGAGCAGTGCGTGATGTGATGCCAGTGCGGATCGTCTTCGACGGCCTGATCCAATGGGCGCTCAGCCAGCTCGCGCAGGACCGCGTCACCGGGACAGCCCTTCCGCTCGGGGTTAGGGTAATCTCTGAGGATCGAGTCCTGAAGCTGCTTTTTGAGTCTGTCGAACTTTTCTTCTGGCGACTCTTCAGGCGGCATCAGTCCATGTCATTATGGCACTGAAGGCACGGGCCTTAAACGCCCGCCGGGAACGATTCAGTCCCACGAAATGCCTGCCGCTTCCGCTGCTTTTCGCATCCCACGGTAAAACCGAGTGGTGAGCGTGTTCCGCTTCTGGCCGAACTCATCGATGAGCTCCTGGCCTTCGGCGTTGCGCAACATGAATGGAAGCATCTCCTTCACCCGGTCAAGTCCGAGAACGTCCAACTGCGCGACGATAAGGTCGACCTTCTGCTTCGCTCTCCAGATCGGCAACCAGATCGTACTGATCCTGAAGTGACTCAAGGGTCTCGACAAACAGTTCAACATCAAACTTGCGCCGTGCCCGCCGACCGCCCACTCGAAGGTCCTCAGCATGCAAGCGCGCGCGATTCAAGACCCGCACCGCGGGACGGTCGCCGACGTTATCGCCATACTTCCGGGAAAGCGAATGTACCGCGTACTCGGTGATCTCGGAAGCCCGGAACTTGTCCAATAACACACGCTCGGCGATTCTTACGAGCCGGTCGACGACCGGCACGACACCGTGCTCAATCCAGACGGGACACACAAGGTTTCCCTTCGCATCCGTGTCGGCGATGCAGATCGGAACGATCTGGGGATGGGTTATTTCGTTGTAGTCGAAGGGGATGGTGATTACTGCCATGGCGCGTCCTCGGTCCGAAAACTTCCTGAAGACTCTGTCACGGCCACGAGCCGAGGCGGCCTACAGAGTAGAGGGAAACGACCCCCTGATGCCAATAAATACCACACAAATTGCCGACCATTCAAGAGCAATTCCGGGGCTCGGACACGATGAGCAACATACCCGCCTCGAAGCTAAGTTGAAGCGCGAACTTGGGGACACGGTGCTCGACTTGCTCGCCGATGACGCAACCGAAGACATCGTCCTGAATCCCGATTCAACACTGTGGGTCAAGCGAATGGGTCAAGGTTTTCAACACGTTGGCTCGATGCCGCCAGCCCAGGCGGCGAGTGCGCTGAACACCATTGCCGCGTGGAAAGGCACGGTCATGAATCACGAGCGGCCGATTCTTGAGACGGAACTTCCCCTCGATGGCAGCCGCTTCGAAGGTATCGTTTCGCCCATCGTGCGGCGTCCGGTATTCGCAATTCGACTGCGGCCCAAAGAGAATTTTCTCCCTTACTGAGTATGAACAGGCGGGAATTCTTACTTGCAAGAGCGACCCGCTGAATCACCTTCGTAAGCGGGACAATTTCATGGACGATGTTCGGGGCTTGAGTCATGCCGCAGATCATCCGCGCTGCTGTCGCCGGGAAAAAGAACATCCTGACGGTCGGAGCAACGGGTTCCGGGAAGACCACCTTCGTGAACGCCGTCCTCGACGTCATGGCCGAGGTGGCACCCCATGACCGCGTCGTCTCAATCGAAGATACGACTGAACTTCAGTGCTCCGTCCGGAATCACGTCGATCTACTCGCCGTGGGCAGCGTGTCGATGCTCGACTGCCTTCGGGCCTGCATGAGACTGAAGCCCACGCGGATCGTGGTGGGTGAAGTCCGCGGCGCTGAAGCCCACACGATGTTGAAGGCCTGGAATACCGGGCATCCAGGCGGTGCCGCGACGGTGCACGCCAACGATGCCTTGAGCGGTTTAATCCGCCTCGAAAGCCTTGTGGCCGAGGCGACATCCGCGCCACAGCAGACGTTGATTGCTGAGGCTGTGGATTTGGTGGTCTTCGTTGATCAGGAACCCGACCTGATGGCCGGGCGAAAGGTCAGAGAAGTGGCGCTCGTTACCGGATATCGGGATGGCCGATATCAGATCGAGTACGTGTGAACAGAAAAGGAGAAACTATCGAGATGAATAAACAGCTTATTCAGTGGTTTCGAAAGGCCGTCGGCTCGCGTCCTCCGGATGCGAGCTTCGGCTCTTCTTGCGCTCGCTTATGCCTTCGCCACACGGGCGAACGCGGCGGCGGCGGGTACCTTGCCATGGGAACGGCCGATGACGGCAATTGCCACCTCGCTAACCGGTCCTGTGGCCTACGCCATCGGTCTGATCGGCATCGCGATTGCCGGCGGAGCAATGTTGTGGGGCGGAGAACTCACCGAATTCGGACGGCGGGCCTGCATGATCGGCCTGGTCGTATCGGTTCTCGTCTTCGCGGCGCCCATGCTGTCGAGCGCTTTCGGCGTAACTGCGGCGGTGATCTAAGCCATGGACGCGATCGACAAACCCCGAGAGACCATGATTCATCAATCCGCCAATCGGCCAAATCTTCTGCTCGGCGGCGATCGCGAACTGGTGCTCGTGATGGTGATGATCGCCGGTGGGTCTCGCGTTCAGCCTGGCGTCGTGGTGGGGGATCGGTCTGGCGGCGGCACTGTGGGTCGCCTCGATGGGGGCCTTGCAGCGCATGGGCAAGGCCGACCCGCTCTTGCGCCCCGTCTACCTCCGCCACATCCGTTACGTCGATTTCTACCCAGCAAAGAGCGGACTCCATGGTCAAACAACCGAGACGCCGAGTGGTTGGAGGTAAGCGCGTATATGCAAATCACCGAACATCGATCGCGTGCTCGGGGCTTGGCCGATCTGTTGCTGCCGTTCGCCCTGATCGAAGACGGCATCCTGCTTCAGCAGGATGGGTCATTGCTCGCTGGCTGGTCGTTTCGCGGTCCGGACATGCATTCAGCCACGCACGCTGAAATGCATGCTCTCACCGCCCGTTTGAATTCCATCCTCCGTCTCGGCAGCGGCTGGATGCTAAACGCGGACCTGATCCGGTCCCGTGCTCCGGGTTATCCCGAGCAGGGATCTTTCCCTCATGCAGTGACGCGGGTGATCGATGATGAGCGCCGCCAGCAGTTCATGGACGAAGGCGCTCACTTCGAGAGCGACTACTTCCTTACGCTCACGTATCTTCCGCCCATCGAGACGGAGGAAAAGGTAAAGGGGTGGATGTTCGAAGGGCGCAGCTGGTAATGGCGGTTCCGGCGTAGTCCACCAAATCCTTGAACGATTCAAGTCGCGAGTGGAGATGTTCGAGAACGTCTTCTCGGCGCTCTTCCGAACCGAACGCCTGACCCGCCATGAATTCGTCGATGAGCAAGGATTTCCGCAGGTCCACGACAAGCTGTTGCGGTATCTTCGCCGTTGCGTCGGCGGCGAAGATCACCCGTTCGCCCTTCCCGAGATCCCCGTCTACTTGAACGAACTACTTGCCACCCAGGACTTCTGCGCGGGCATCGAGCCTCAGATTGGGCGAAAGCACGTGCGTGTAATCGCTCTCGATGGATTTCCCAGATCGAGCTTCCCCGGTGTGCTCGGTGAAATCGACTCTCTGCCGATGGAGTATCGCTGGAGCACCCGCGCCATACTCCTCGACCCGGAAGAGGCGCGCAGCTTACTGGACAAGTCGAGGCGGAAGTGGCGCTCGCGAATCCGCGGCTTCAAAGATCAGATCCTCAAGAGCCAGAATGGTGCGGTGAACATTTACGCCCAGAGTATGGCTGAGGACGCGGAGCAAGCCATGGGCGTGGCGGCATCAGGGGACGTTCAGTTCGCGCAGTATTCCAGCAACATCATCTGCTTCGATGAGGACCTCGACCGGCTGCATGAAAACACGCGACTGGTGATGAAGAAGATTCAGAACCTCGGATTCGCGTGCCGTCTCGAAACAATCAACGCCGTCGAGGCGTGGCGCGGCAGTCTTCCCGGAGATGGATACCGGAATGTTCGGCGCGTCCTCCTGCATACGCTCAATCTGGCAGATTTGCTGCCGATCACTTCGGTCTGGGCAGGCCTCCGCGAGAACCCTTCTCGGTTGATGCCGAAGAATAGTCCGCCGCTTCTCTTCGCTGCCACCACGGGTGCTACGCCTTTCCGAGTCAACCTCCACGTAGCGGACCTCGGGCACACTCTGATGTGCGGTCCGTCGGGAGCTGGCAAATCAACGGCTCTTGGGCTGATCGCAGCCCAGTGGTTCCGATATCCGCGCGCGCAGGTCTTCGCCTTCGATAAAGGCTACTCGCTTTTCGTGTCTGACTAAAGCGGCCGGCGGGGAGTTTTACGACTTGGCAGGAGAAAAGACCGATCTCGCCTTCTGCCCGCTTCGGGAAATCGATTCCGATGCCGACCTCACATGGGCGGTTACCTGGCTGGAGGACTTATGCAGCCTCAACGGCTTGACCGTCACGCCAAAGCATCGGAACGCTCTCACCCAAGCGCTGCTGCAACTCCGCCTCTCGCCGTCGCGCACCCTCACCGAACTCAGCGCCAACGTTCAGGATTTGGACGTTCGTGAGGCGCTCCAGTTCTACACGCTGTCCGGTCCACTCGGCCAACTGCTCGACGCGGATGAAGATGTTCTTACCTCGGGTCGCTTCTTGACGTTCGAGACGGAGAACCTTCTTCAACTGGATGACAAGGCTGTGATCCCGGTCCTCCTGTACTTGTTCCGCCGGATTGAAAAGCGGCTCGATGGCTCGCCGACATTGGTTTCGCTCGACGAGGCGTGGGCATATCTGAGAAACGATGTGTTCCGGGAGCGGCTCCGCGACTGGCTGAAGACGCTGCGCCGAATGAACGGAATCGTTCTGCTCGCGACACAAAACCTCAGCGATATCTGCAATTCCGATATCAGCGACGTAATCCTCGAAATGTGTCCTACCAAGATTCTCCTGCCGAACGGCGAGGCAAAGAATCCGGCCTCGAAGGAATTCTACGACCGAGTGGGTCTGAACTCCCGTGAACTCGACATTCTTCAGACCAGCATTCCGAAGCAGCACTATTACGTGATCTCGCCGCTGGGTCGGCGACTGATCTCCCTCGGGATTCACAACGTGGCGCTCTCCTTCGTTGGCGTAAACGGCCGCGAAGAACGGCAACTGGTTGAAGATCTCCTGACGGAATTGCCCGACACCTGGCAGAGCGAGTGGCTGCGCGTTCGCGCCAGAGCACTCAAAGATGAGCGGCTGCAAGGTTGGGCAGACTATTACGAAAAAGTTCAGAACGAAGTCGAGAGGAGCTTTCCAATGCGCAAAAGCCTAATCGCCGTCGTGACGCTGATCGGCGTCAGCGTGCAAGCCCCGCAATCGGCACGCGCGAGGCGCGTTTGCAACCGAAGTTACTCAGCTTCTGAACCATGCGCAACTCGATCATGCAGTACTTGCGCCAAGCGCAGCAACTCGACGCAGGCGATCAAGCAAACGACAGACATGCTGAAGAACAGCAAGATTCTGCCGGGCCAGGTCTTCGGGCCAATCTCTTCGGACCTAAATGCGCTCGCATCGATCGTACAGGGCGGGCAGGCTCTCTCGTATTCGCTTGCGAACCTCGATTCTCAGTTCAAAGCTCGATTTCCCGGATACGGATATTCGGGTACCGGTTACTTCACCCAATATCAAAGCTGGTCACAAACGTCGCTGGATACGACGCTCGGAGCTCTTGCGCGCCGCCGGATTGCAGGGCCAGCAACTTCAGAGCGAGCAGTCCGTGCTGAGTTCGTTACGCTCGATGGCGCAGACGTCTGACGGTCGGATGGAAGCCCTCCAGGTCATGGGTGCAGATCTCGGAGCAGCAGGTTCAGCAACTCATGAAGCTGCGCGAGTTGATGCTGGCCGACATGTCGAGCAAGCAGAGCTATCAGGCCGCGATCATTCAGAAGCAGGCCACAAGCGAGGCCGCCACGCAAAGGTTTTTCAATTGGACGCCGGAGGTATCTGATGGAACCAAGTTCCAATCCGGCTGGAAGTGAGGAGTATGAAGTTAGCGTTAATCGTGGTTTCCGTCCTGACCATGATCGGATGTTCGGTTTCGAAAGAACCGCCCAGCCCGATAGTGGAAAAGGCGGAGGCATGCGGTGCGGGTTCTTTGGCGGATACGTCCCTGGTGGCGGTTCAAGACTGGTTTGGAAAGCATCGCGACTGCGCCGTTGCAGTCGACGCGATGTGCAAACCAGTTCGCGAAAAAGCACCGGCACAGTGGACGGATTCAACCGAAGGCCGCGTCTGTGTGGCAGCTCGGAACATCGCGCAATGGGTGCGCAAGCCGTCCGACGACCACGAGAAGTTCCAGTCCGGCTGGAAGTAAGGTAGCGCCGAACTGATTCTGATAAATCAGGCGTTGAGGATACGTGTGTCATGTGGCAGAAAATCAAGTAAACACCGAACAGTCATCCACTTAGCCCTCGGCGCGACAGCGTTCTTGCTGATTCTGTCGCCCCTTGCGCACGCCCAGGTCCAAGCACCAAGCGCGATCCTGAATCAGTACCGATCCCAGCGGACCACGTGGTTCACCGCTGTTTGGCCGTTCGCGAATACTCTCTTCGGTCTGCTCGCCACAATCGAATTCGCCTGGAGCGCGGCCGTCATGCTCCTGGAGAAATCGGACATGCAGTCGTGGACCTCGGCGCTGATTCGGAAGCTTATGTGGATCGGCGCGTTCTACGCCTTGCTGATCTACGGCCGCTTCTGGATTCCTGCGATCACCGACAGTTTCGAATTGATCGGCCAAACGGCTTCGGGCACCGGGCCGATGGCGCCCAGCGACGTTTTCACGCGAGGCATCGACATCGCTGGGGCGCTGATGGCAACCTCCAGCACGGCAGCGTTCTTCACCAATCTGGGGACCTCGCTCGCGATGATATTCACCGGGATCATCACAGCGCTGGCCTTCATTGCCATCACGGTTCAATTCGTCGTCGCGATGGTGGAGAGCTACATCATCGTCGCCGCGGGCTTCATCTTCGTTGGCTTCGGCGGATCGCGGTGGACAGCTCCTTATGTTGAGCGGTACATCGGCCTTGGCGTCGCGACGGGCGTCAAAATCATGCTCCTTTACCTGCTGATCGGTACGGGCATGAATCTCTCAGTCGATTGGATGACTGATGCCCAGAACATTGCCTCCAACTCGAGTCCCGCAATGTCGGCGCTCGAAATTATGGGCGCTTCAATCATCTTCATGATGCTGTGCTGGCAGATCCCCAAGCTATTCGCTGCCGTGCTCGGCGGATCTCCTGCGCTGTCTGGAGGAGACCTGGTTTCAAGCGGGGCGTTCGTCGCCGGCGGCGCGATGGCTGTCGGCTCGATGGGATTGAGCGCACTCGGCGCGGCAGCGGGTGCGACCGGTCTGCTCTCATCAGGCGCGGCCGGCGGTGCCACCTCCGCGGGTTCTGCGTCGGCCGGGAGTTCTTCGCCCGCGATGCTCGCGTCGGCGGGTTCTAAGGGCGGCGGAAGCGGCACCGTTCCTCCTCCAACGACTCCACCTCTCAAGTCCGTCCGGTGGTCCCTCTCAACCTGCTGCTCCATTGAGTGATGCCGCCAGAAATCTGTCCGGCATGCAGCGGCGAATTTCTTCGCAAGTTCCCCCGGATGCCGGGCCGCACGCAACGCCTCCGAGGCTAAACATCGACAACAACGAATAAAGGAGTTTGATTGTGACCAGTGCTGTCCGATTAGAAGAACCGATCCCGATTGCTCAAGAGGCCCACGCCGACACGTGTCCGAGGCGAAGACGTCAAAAGACGCATACAATCCCTACCTCGCCGCGCGGCGGGAATGGGACGAGAGATACGGGAACCTCATCAGCCGCGAACGTAATTGGAGGCTGATGGCGATCCTCAGTTCGCTGGTCGCTCTTGTGTCAGTCGGCGGAATGATTCGCCTCTCGACGAAGTCGCATATCGTTCCGTTCGTTGTTGCGATGGATTCCCTCGGTCGGACCGCCGCAGCCGGGCCAGCGGAAGAAACTTCGCCTTCCGATGACCGACTGAAACGCGCCACGCTCTTCAACTGGGTCGAGGACCTTCGGACCGTCACCACCGACGGAATCGCTCAGCGGAAAGCCATCGACCGCGTCTACGCTCATATCGCGAGCGGCGGGCCAGGCCCAGGCATTTATCAGCGAGTTCTACCGGGCCGACCCGCCACAGAAGAGAGCGGCTGCGGAGACCGTCAGCGTCGAAGTCCGTTCGGTCCTGCCGACCAGCGACCGAACGTTCGAGGTCGAGTGGACCGAAACAACGCGGGACCTATACGGCGCTGTGAAGGGGCAGGATCACTGGAAAGCCGCCTTCAGCATCGCAGTAAATCCGCCCACCGACGAACGGATGGCGCGGATCAATCCGCTCGGCATTTACGTCACGAACGCCAGTTGGGGCAAGGTTCTCTAAAACGAAAGGATTATCGAATGCAATTCTTCAAACTCGATCATCATCATTACCGGCTCTCGCGGCCGGTCTCATCGCACAGGACGCGCCAGCTCCGCCGGTACAAGCCAAGCGGCTTCCGCCGGACAAAACCGAAGGCAACGCCCGGGAAGCGACAATCTCATCGACCGATACGATTTCGGTGCGCAGATCAACGCTCTCCAGGACACGATCCCTCCAGCCTGGCGCGCAGGCAGTCGATCCGATGCTGGCATCAAATCCGGGCTCAGCGTCGACTGGTGAGTCTCGCGGTTCCTGCCGGTTTCAAGCCCAAGACCGACGTGCAGCTCACCAAGACGGCGCAAGAAGCCGTCCAGATGAGCGAAAAGTGGATGTCCGAGCATAACCAACCTGCAGTGGGCAGCGACGGCCGCGTTCTGTACTCCTATGGCGCGGGCCTGCCGACCGTGGTGTGCGCACCTCTTCGGGTCTGCATGATCGAACTGCAATCCGGCGAAAAACTCGTTGGGGAACCGCAAATCGGCGACTCCGTCCGCTGGAACCTCTCGCCCGCCATGTACGGCAGTGGCGCATCATTCAACTTCAGTCATTGTCCTGAAGCCGCAAGGTCCGGGCCTCGACACGAACCTGCTGATCACCACTGATCGCCGCGCATACTATCTCCGGCTGCTCTCCAAGCCGGACGATTACGTCGCACGCGTCGCGTTCGCCTACCCGGAGGACGAACAAAATGAGCGCAAATGGCAGCAGCAACTGGCGGAGCAGAAGGACCAGCAGGCAAAATCGACTCGCATCGCTGAACTGCCAGCCGAATGCCGTGGAGTCGATGTTTTTCAACTATCGCCTTAAGGGCGGCGACGACACGATCCGACCCGTTCGCGTCTTCGATGACGGCAAGAAGACATACATACAGATCAGCGAGGCGGCAAAGAACAGAGAGGCCCCGGTTCTTGTCGTGATCGGCGCGGACGGCAAGCAGGAGATGGTGAACTATCGCGTTAAAGACGACATGTACATCGTCGATCGCCTCTTCGAAAGGGCCGAACTGATTCTCGGCAGTGGAAAGAAAGCCCGCAAAGTGGAGATCGACCGTGAACGAAAAAGCTGAAACTCTCTCTGCCAAAATGGACGCCCCGAGCGGCCTTGATCTGAATCCGCGGCCTCCGCGTTCCGTACGTGTCAGCAAACGAGCTGCCGGAACGCTGATGGCGATCGCCGCTGTGATCCTCGGACTCTTCGCCTATGGCGGATACAAGCGCCAGCAACGCCAGGTCGCGACGCTGGCGGAAGGGAGCATGCCACACAACGTCGCGCCCGCCACGGCGGCCGGCGCGGAGATCGCGAAAGACGTGCCATCCGGCAATGTCCCAAATTCTCCCCAGCAAGGGCTTGTCCGGGCCGATCCGGGCATTCTGCAACCGCCAGGTGATCTGCAATCGCCGCAAGCCAACCAGCTACGAGGGACAATCTCCGAACGGCGGACAGGTTGTTCGTTCGGCAGGCACCAATTCCTACCCAGCCTGCCGCTGTTCAGATGCCGCAGGCTCGGGAGCCATCTCCGGAAGAACGCCGACTGCTTGCCGCTTACGAGCGCGAACAGCAGGCCATCGTCGCGCCGACTACGTCGCGAGAGGGCTTCGGATCATCAGGCTCCGGGGTCAGCCCGCAAATGAGCACTCCAGCTCAAAGCAACGGTGGTGACGATGCCGCGCAGATCGCCAGCGCTGTTCAAAGCTTGATTCGTCAGAATGGAAGCTCGCAGGTTACGCCTGATGCTGTCCGTGCTCTCCTCGCCCAACGCTCGCAATCCGCGGAAGGGGATGGCGAGCGCAGACCAAGGCCAGCAGAGCGGCAAAGAAGCGTTCCTAGCGAAAGCACGCGCCGGACAAGCGGACGACTACCTGAAGTCCACGCGGACGGCGCCACTTTCCCGTTACGAGATCAAGGCGGGCTGGGAGATACCGGCCGTGTTGGAACAGGCGCTCAATTCGGATCTGCCGGGAGAACTGAAGGCACTCGTCTCTTCGAACGTCTACGACACGGCCTCTGGCCGGTATCTCCTGATCCCGCAAGGCTCGCGTCTGATCGGCGTATACAATTCGCGCATCGGATACGGTCAGGATGGCGTTCAAGTGATCTGGGACCGTGTCATCTATCCGGACGGCTCGTCGCTCGACCTCTCCGGCATGATCGGCCAGGATGCTCACGGCTTCTCCGGCTTCCGCGATAAGGTGGATCGTCACTACACCCGGCTGATCGGCTTCGCAGTCCTAACGAGCCTGTTCGCCGCGGCCTCGGAGATCTCGCAGAACCAGAACCGCTCGCTACTCACTTACCCGAGTCCGGCGCAAGTCGCCGGGAGCGCTGTCGGACAGCAGGCCTCCGACCTCGGCGCGCAGATAACGAGACGGAATCTGAATGTCCAGCCAACGATCAAGATCGCTGTTGGGTATCGTTTCAACGTTAGAGTAAACCGGGACATCCTCTTCGATGTGCCTTACTCGCCTGTTTCATTCCCCCGTTAGCAAACGTGCGACTTGCCTTCCGACGTCGCCGTCGTTGCTGATGAAGGTCCGATTAGGTCAATAGAGAACGTAGGGCTTCAAATCTTCGGGCCAGTGTGGCCGTGCGTCTGTTCAGGGCACCAGGGCATATATCGGTTGAGCGCAATTCTCGACAAGCGGCGAGAACGCTCCACGCGCACTTGCGTATAGCCCCACCATGAAATTAATGCTGCCGTCCGCTTCGAAGGTGAGGTTCTGAGCCGTGCATCCCTCTTTTGTTCGCGCATAGATGCTGAGGCTCTCATTCGGCCAGTACGTTCTGAAGCCGGTCAGATCATTACCCTCGAACGTCAACTCCAGCAGCCCCTTGTAATGCCAATCGAATGGAAGAATGCTGTGATGGAAGCCCCTGAACGACGATTTGGCCCGATTGTAGAGCATTAGCAGCGCCGAGAAGAACGCGAATGCATCGTTCATGCTTTCCATGAGCTCATCCAATCTCACCAATCTTTGTCATCAGGTTGTCACGCTTCGAATTTCGGTAGGCAGATAACAGTCGCATCGAATCGCCGTGAAGCACGTAGTCGGAGGGGAAAACCGCATTACGGATCGTTCCGTCGTAAACGCCGTGAAGAGCGCGCCCAACTTCAGGTAACCCTGCCTTATCGGACAGCTTCTCGATCTCTCGAATTTTGGACTCCGGGCTCGGCGGCCGCTTATTCTGAAGGAACCTGGGCGTTTTTGAGTTCTTTTTTGGTGATGGATAAAGATGGGCGAATGGACTGATGCAATATTTCATCCCCAATCGCAGGCGCGGGAGATTCGCCATCAGCTCACAGGGAAAGTCCATCTCCGTCATGTGGCAATAGCAGATCAAATAGAGCCGCAGTCGCGTGTGGGTAGTCCGGAAAAACGTCTGGGAAAGATCAAGGCTCCATAGCCGCTTCAAATCCTCCATGAACACTGAGGACTCCTGATATCACTGCTGTCCGGCTAAACTTTTGCGGAGTGGAATAACAATCTTTGAATCAGGTGGATACGGCGGTTAGTCGCTGGAACGATTTGAAATTCCGCGAAGGGCAAATTCCGGGATTTGCCGCGACAGGTCATGGGCGGCAACGAAACAATGGTGGATGAATGTTGGCCGCACCGTTTTTTCGCAACTGATCGAATACCTGCCCGGCAAAGAGTTCCAGAAGTGCGTCGCGCGCTATGACGGGGACTCTCGTCTCAGAGGGTTCTCCTGTTGGGATCAGTTACTGGCGATGTGTTTCGCTCAGTTGACCTATCGCGAGAGTCTGCGCGACATCGAGGCGTGCCTTCGATCCATGAGTGGAAAGCTTTACCATATGGGCCTGCGTGGCAGGGTGGCGCGCTCCACTTTGGGCGATGCCAACGAGACGCACGATTGGCGGATCTATGCCGACTTCGCCCAGGTTCTGATCGGGATCGCGCGACCGCTCCACGTCCGCGATCCAATCGGCGTCGATCTTGCACACAGTCTCTATGCCCTGGATTCACGACCATCGATCTGTGCCTGTCACTGTTTCCGTGGGCCAAATTCCGGAAGCACAAGGCCGCCGTCAAAATGCACACACTGCTGGATCTGCATGGCAATATTCCCACATTTATCAGCATTACCGACGGCAAAGTGCACGACGTCAACATCCTCGACGAGATCATGCCGGAGGCCGGGAGCATTCTACGTCATGGACCGCGGCTACGTGGATTTCGAACGTCTCTACATCTTCACTCTGAGTGCGGCCTTCTTCGTCGTACGGACCAAATCCAATGTGATACTCCAGCGCCGGTACTCTCATCCGGTGGATAAGTCCACCGGCGTTCGCTCCGATCACACTGTAATCCTGACCGCCATCGGCTCAGCTAATGTGTATCCCGACGCCCTGCGTCGTGTCAGCTATCTCGACATAGAAACAAGAAAGCGTTTCAAGTTCCTCACCAACAACTTCACGCTTCCCGCAATCACCATCGCACAGATCTACAAATCGCGATGGCAGGTGGAGTTGTTCTTCAAGTGGATCAAGCAGCATCTCCGAATCAAGGCTTTTTACGGCACCAGCGAGAACGCGGTGAAGACCCAAATCTGGATTGCCGTGTCAGTTTACGTGCTGGTCGCCATCGTCCGCAAGCGCCTCATGTTGACGATCGGTCTCTACCAGATTCTACAGATTTTGAGCGTCACGCTTTTTGAGAAAACGCCCATTCTACAGGCCCTCCAGCCATCCGACTCCCCGGAGGATCTGCTCGATAATTCCAACCAGTTGAATCTGTTCACCTTATAGCCGGACAGCAGTGTCCTGATATGAATCCCATCCTGTATCCTCCAGACCAGCGGCCCGTACCAAAGTGCAGGCGAACTCTAGTAGTCGTTCTGGTCGGTTGAAGTCATCCATCCAGAACAGCGGATTGAGAATGTCTGCGAATTCCCTCACGCGCAATTTCGGCTGCTCGTCCGGGTGGGTTTGTGCGGCACTGTCCACTCCCACATTTTCGCTTGAATGGTGCAATTGCTATTCCGTCTACAATGCATCGCCGCGGCTCGCAAGCCTTTGCTTGTCGGGCTTTCCCCCTGCCGCAGGCGGCGCGGTTATCTCGCTAGGAATTCCACATTTCCACAAACAGAGTGCCCCCGGCTACTGGATCTTGTACATGACATATAGGATTATGTGCCCCCAGAATGCCGACGATCCGCCCCTACAATGCCGAAAATCCCCGTCAGAAGCGCCCCGAAGTTGCCGAGGAAATCTCGGATTTCCACAGGGCGGATGTTCGGCATTCTAGGGGCGGTCGCCACCAAATCGAAACTCGCGTTCGTCACCGCTTCGACCGAAGTCACCCGAGCAATCCGCCCGAAAAAGCGCCCCCAGAATGCCGAACATCCCGCGTCCTCTCTCCGCGAAACGGTCACGGCAGGTTCATCTCGCGCCATACAGTTCAGAGGAGATCATGGAGAACACGTCAAACATCCTGACGGTGAAGGAGGTCGCCGACATCCTCCGCTGCTCGAAGGCCCACGTCCACAACGCCATTCACGGCAAAGTTCACGGCCTGCCGAAACTGACCCATCTGACGATGGGGCGCAGGAAACTGGTCCGCCGCGATTGGCTGGAGCAGTGGCTGGAATCGAACAAAACCCGATAGTATGACTGCATGTTCAGTTTTGCCGCCGCGGACGCAGGAAAAGGAAAAACGAATGCGTCGAAAGCGATTCCAGCGGGGCTGTCTGAAGACCCGCAAGCGGAATGGAAAGAACTACTGGTATGCCCAGTGGAGAGAGGAGGGAAAACCCAAATCGAAAGAGATCGGACTCTGCTCGAAGATGGATCGGGTGAAGGCGGAAGGGATCTTGACCGAGATCCTGAAGCCGATCAACGAAGGGGCGGAGAACCCGGAGAAGATCACATGGACGTTCGCGAAGTTCTGCGAGGTCGTTTACCTTCCGGTCTGCCACCGGAAGTGGAAGGCTTCAACGGACATGGTTGAGGCGAACCGGTTGGAGGTGCATCTGGTTCGGCCTCTCGGAGAGAAGTTGATGCAGGAAATCACGAGAAGTGAACTGCAGGCGCTTCTGGACGAAAAGGCGCGGAGTTGCGGCCGGAGTATGGTCGATCATCTCCGGTTCCGGTTGCGGTCGGTTTTCGCGCTCGCGATGAGCGAGGGCGTTGTCGACCGGAATCCGGCTGCGGCGCTCTTTACGCCGCGGCACTACCAGGAAGGGCGGAGTCGGGAAGTTCTGACTCCGGAGCAGGCAGCCACGATGATCGGAGCGCTGGATCTCCGGGAGAAGGTGATCGTGCGGCTGGGAAGTATTATTTTCCATTTTATTTTTTTAAAAAGTGTTTTAAATTAATTGTATCAAGTATCAAGAGGTAAGTATTAAGAAATAAATTCTTGATACTTGCTACAAGGCACTTACTACCTTGCTGAACTGGAAGCTTCTTCTTGCTTTTTTGCGACCTGGTTTTTTACGTTCAACAGAACGTGGATCACGTTTCAACAATCCGGCTGCTTTTAATGCTGGGCGATATTCCGGATTTACCTGTAACAACGCTCTTGCAATACCTAGTTTTATAGCTTCTGCCTGTCCTTTAACACCACCGCCTTGTGCATTTACGGTGATATCAAATTTATCCGATGCTTCAATCGTTTTAAGGGGAGCTTCAACCTGGTTTTGCAGATAAACCAATGGGAAATATTCTTTATAGTCTTTACCGTTCACGGTGACGTTACCGTCACCTTTGCTTAAGAAAACACGGGTTACAGCTTCTTTACGACGACCAACGGCATTTTTTTGTTTTTCCATTATTTTATAATTAGAACTTTAATGTTTGAGGTTTTTGTGCAGCATGCGGATGTTCAGTGCCTGCATATACAAATAGTTTTTTATACATCTTGCGTCCAAGACGATTTTTAGGCAACATACCTTTGATCGCTCTTTCGATGATAACTTCCGGTCTGCGCTTTTAACAGATCTTTAGCGACTTCTTCTTTACGCCCGCCTGGGTAACCGGTGTAATTGTCGTAAATTTTATCTTCCATTTTATTACCGGTGAATTTTACTTTATCGCAATTGATTACGATTACAAAATCTCCGCAATCAACGTGCGGAGTGTAATAAGCTTTGTTCTTACCGCGAAGAATTGCTGCGATACTTTGAACACATACGTCCAACGGTTTGATTAGTACCATCATACAACGTACCAGTTGTGAGTAACGGTAGCCTCGTTCGCATGTTTCGTGGTGAAATGTAGTTTACTCATTGTTATTTTTTAAATGATTCACCCGCTATCCCGTGGGTTTTTAAATGGACGGCAAAGGTCTATATTCAATCTCTTTTCCAAGAAAAAGGGCAGTATTTTTATCACACCTTTATAAATGATTGATTTTCAATAAAAAATTTGATATAAAATATTTACTTGCAGCAAAAATGCAGCAAAATCAATAAAAAAGCAGCCAATCGAGGCTGCTTTTTAAATATAAAGAGGTTGAAACTTAGTAGTCGCCTAGTGTTTTAGGTAATTGATCTAAAGCTGTTTTTAATTGTGCATCGCTTGGTGCCGTTCCGTGCCATTGGTGGTAACCTCCATAAAATCAACACCTTGCCCCATGACTGTTTTCATTAAGATAACAATTGGTTTACCTTTACCCACAAAGCTTTTTGCTTGTTCCAGTGTAAATATAATACTATCGATATCATTTCCTTTTTCGAGAATAATAACTCCCCAGCCAAAAGCTAAAAATTTAGAAGGAAGATCATGCAAACTCATTACATCATCCGTAGTCCCATCAATTTGCTGGCCATTCCAGTGGATGGTAAGATAAGTTATCTACTTTATGATGCGCAGCAAACATAATGCCTTCCCAGTTTTGGCCTTCATCCAACTCACCATCACCATGTCCATAGAATAAATTATGTTTGTATCCTTATTTAATTTTTTAGCCATTGCAGCACCAATTGCAGCGCTGAAACCTTGACCTAATGAACCGCTAGCTATACGTATCCCTGGCAAATGCTCATGTGTAGTAGGATGGCCCTGTAAACGGCTGTTTAATTTTCTAAAAGTTGCAAGTTCTTTTACCGGAAAATAACCAGTGCGTGCTAAAACACTATAAAATACCGGAGAAATGTGGCCAATATTTAAAAAGAATACGTCTTCGCCTTTTCCATCCATATCAAAACCTGGCTTGCGATTCATTACTTTAAAATAAAGCGCTACAAAAAAATATATAAGACCTAATGAACCTCCGGATGTCCGCTTTGTACTGCATGAACCATTCTTAATATATCTCTGCGTACTTGAGTTGCCGTGTCTTTTAAATTAACCATGTTTTTATTTTTCTAAGTTGCAAACCTACTTCAAATGCAAACCAATACAATAGAGAAGCCAATAAAAATTAAAATTTACCGTTAGTACTATTTGGCATGAACTATTATATTAATGAATATTTGCTATCTTGTGTTACGTAATTTTACGTATATAAATTACCTATTTTGTTTTAATAGAGAATTCAAGGCAACATATTTATGAGAATAGCTGTCTTGATAGAGGTAGGTTAGATGAACGATTGCCTGCATATGTTTAAACATAAGTGAGATAACTATTAAACGATTTTTGGAATGGAGAATATTTTGTTAAGTGCGGTATTGGCCTTTATTATTACATTTTTTGCAATTCCTATTATCATAGAGGTAGCCAGGAAAAAGAAACTGTTTGATGAGCCTGATGAACGTAAGGTTCACAAACTTGTTATACCCACTTTGGGAGGCTTGGGAATATTTGCCGGGTTTATTATGGCCATATTATTGTGTGTTCCTAAGACAGCTATAAATACAGAATTGCAATATTTTGCTAGGAGCAGCGATCGTAATATTTTTTCTAGGAATTAAGGATGATATCCTTATTTTATCTGCGTCTAAAAAATTCATAGGCCAACTAATTGCAGCGTGTATCATTATTAAATTTGGTGGATTACACATTACTAATATGCACGGCTTTTTTCAAGTCGTTACTATCCCGCGTTTTGCCGAGTGGGGTTCTATTACATTATTTACTGTTTTAGTTGTTATTAATTCTTTCAACCTGATTGATGGTATTGATGGTCTTGCCGGAAGTTTAGGTTTATTGGCTACACTGGTTTTTGGTACTTACTTTTTGTTAGCTGGGGATATTATGTATGAGATAATAGCATTCTCAATGGCAGGAAGTCTTGTTGGTTTTCTGGTCTATAATTTTTCACCGGCAAAAAT